>NZ_JAINZY010000001.1:0-2055843 GCF_019890715.1 Nocardia coffeae
AGGTCGGCGGAACTGGGTGACCCCGGGCTTCGCGTCTGCTGCTTCGGCATTGCATTCGATTGCCGCCGGTTCGCTCCGGTCAGTCCAGAATCGACCTGAGCCGCCGCCGAGGGGCGGCGTTCTCCGAGGTCGGTGGAACTGGGTGAACTCGGGCTTCGCGTTTCCTGCTTCGGCATCTCGTTCGATTGCCTCCGCTTCGCTGCGCCGGGGCCATGTGTTCCGGGGTGGGCGGAATCCATCGAGGTCGTGTTCGTCCCGGTTCACCGCGCGATCACTCTCCAAACTTCCGGACCACTGCACCGGCCCGGTCTCGGCGGCTCACTCGGGGAGAACGACATGTGCGGCCTCACCGAATGACACGGCTCTCGCCCTGCCTTGCCGCACGCACCGGAAGGTGCTGTGCGACAAGGCGTTCACGCTTCGTCACGACGAACGAGGAGTCCGGTTACGCGTTCTGCGCCGCCCGGTCGCGGGCCTTGCGGCGGGCGGCCTCGCGGCCACGCTCGGTGGCGCCGAGGATGACCTTGCGCACTCGCACGACCTGCGGGGTGACCTCGACGCACTCGTCGGCGGCGCAGAACTCCATCGCGCCCTCGAGGTCGAGCTGCAGCGGCTTGGCCAGGGTCTCGAATACATCGGCGGTGGCCGAACGCATGTTGGTCAGCTTCTTCTCGCGGGTGACGTTGATGTCCAGATCCTCCGCGCGCGGGTTGATCCCGACGACGTGACCCTCGTAGGTGTCCGCACCCGGCTCCACGAAGAACTGCCCGCGATCGGCGAGCTGGATCATGGCGAACGGGGTCACCGAACCGGCGCGGTCGGACACCAGCGAACCGGTGTGCCGGGCGCGAATCTCGCCGGCCCAGGGGGCGTATCCGTCGAACACGGCGTTGGCGATACCGGTGCCGCGGGTCTCGGTCAGGAAGTCGGTGCGGAAACCGATCAGGCCGCGCGAGGGAACGATGAACTCCATCCGCACCCACCCCGCGGAGTGGTTGCTCATCTGCACCATCTTGCCCTTGCGAGCGGCCAGCAGCTGCGTGATCGCACCCAGGTACTCGTCGGGGCAGTCGATGGTCAGCTCCTCGAACGGCTCGTGCACCTTGCCGTCGACCTGCTTGGTGACCACCTGCGGCTTACCGACGGTCAGCTCGAAACCCTCACGGCGCATCTGCTCGACCAGGATGGCCAGCGCCAGCTCGCCACGGCCCTGGACCTCCCACGCGTCGGGGCGGCCGATGTCCAGCACACGCAGCGAGACGTTGCCGACCAGCTCCTGGTCCAGCCGCGACTTCACCATGCGGGCGGTCAGCTTGTGGCCCTGCGTCCGGCCGACCAGCGGCGAGGTGTTGGTGCCGATGGTCACCGAGATGGCGGGCTCGTCGACGGTGATGCGCGGCAGCGCGACCGGATTGTCCATGTCGGCGAGAGTGTCGCCGATCATGATCTCCGGGATGCCCGCGATGGCGACGATGTCACCCGCCACGGCCTCCTCACCGGGTGTGCGCTCGACGCCGATCGTCTTCAGCAGTTCGGTGATCTTCACGGTCTTCACGCCGTCGCCGTGCATCCACGCGACGTTCTGGCCCTTGCGCAGGGTGCCGTTGTGAATGCGGACCAGGCCGATCCGGCCCAGGAACGGCGAGGCGTCCAGGTTGGTGACGTGCGCCTGCAGCGGCGCGGTCGGGTCACCCTTGGGCGCGGGCACGTACTTCATCAGGACCTCGAACAGCTCGTCGAGGTTCTCCGCATCGGGTGCGTTGCCGTTGTCGGGACGGCTGGTCGAGGCCTTGCCCTCGCGGCCCGAGGCGTAGAGCACGGGCAGATCAAGGGCCAGCTCAGCGGCCTCGGACGCCTCGTCGTCCAGATCGGAGGCCAGGTCCAGGAGCAGATCGTGACTCTCCTCGACAACCTCCTCGATGCGGGCGTCGGGCCGGTCGGTCTTGTTGACGACCAGGATCACCGGCAGCGACGCGGCAAGCGCCTTGCGCAGCACGAAACGGGTCTGCGGCAGCGGCCCCTCGGACGCGTCGACCAGCAGAACGACACCGTCGACCATGGACAGCCCGCGCTCGACCTCACCGCCGAAGTCGGCGTGGCCGGGGGTGTCGATGACGTTGATCACCGTGATGGTGCCGTCGGCGTTGTGCCGGTGCACCGCGGTGTTCTTCGCCAGGATCGTGATGCCCTTCTCACGTTCGAGGTCACCCGAGTCCATGACCCGGTCCACGAGCTCGGCGCGTTCGGCGAAGGCGCCGGACTGCCGCAGCATCGCGTCGACCAGCGTCGTCTTGCCGTGGTCGACGTGCGCCACGATGGCGACGTTGCGAAAGTCGACAGACGACACGTTGATTCCTCCTGCTGAAGATGGTGGTTGCCGGCCCGACCCTCGCCGTAGAGGATCCGTACAAGACAGGTGGAGACAACTCACCGGGCATGCGGCCGGCTACAGCGTACCGAAATCCGGCGAGGGCTCCCTCGTCGACCTGTTCGGATCGCCCCACAGGCCGTGCCGACAGGGGTACAACCGGGGTATGGGTACTGCACTGCTCACCGAGGAAGAACTGCGCACCGCACTCGCGGACCTGCCGGATTGGACTCGTACCGGCGACAGCATCGCCCGCACCGTCCAGGCGTCGTCGTTCCCGGCCGGGATCGATCTGGTCGGCCGGGTCGCCACCGCGGCCGAGGAGGCGAATCACCATCCCGACATCGATATCCGCTGGCGCAAGGTCACCTTCACGCTGTCCACACATTCCGCCGGTGGACTGACCGCGCTGGATTTCGCCCTGGCGAAACGAATCGACCAACTGGCACAACAGAATTGACGCCGCGCCTACGCGGTGGCGTAGGCCCCGAATCGCACCCGGAACCGATCGCGCCGGGTCCAGATCAGCCACGAATAGAACCCCAGCACTCCGATCACGTCCACCGCGCCGAGCCAGGACAACACCCCGGGCCGGGAGATCTTCCAGATCGTGGGCTGCGCGAACGACAGCACCCACGGCACCCCGATCAACGCGTTCACCAGCCAATATCCCGCTACCACACGGACGCCCACGGCCGTGCGCAACGGCCCGTACGTCAGCCACAGCAGCAGCGGCAGCAACCAGACCCAGTGATGCGACCAGGAGATCGGCGACACCATCAAGCCGAGCAACTGCACCACCAGCAGCGCGCCCAGCCGATCGTCCGACTCGAGCGCCCGCCACGCCAGTACCGCCAGCACCGCGACCACCACGACCCAAGCGATCCACCAGGGCCCGAACGGAATTCGATGTCCGGCCAGATGCCAGGGCGCGCCCGCGTCGTGTCCGAGGATGCGGCTCAACGCCCCGCGCAGCGACTGGTTCCACACCGAACCCACCGGACCGATCCGATTCGCATCCCCGACCAGCGGCCCGAAATAGGTTCGCGTCTCACCGGGCGAGATCGCGAAACTCAGCCCGATCGTCGCGGCGAACGCCACCGCCGAGGCCACCGCACTCGCCCAGCGTCGCTGGGTCAGGAAGTACAGGCCGGTGATCGCCGGAGTGAGTTTGACGCCCGCGGCCGCGCCGACCAGCAGTCCCGACCACCACCATCGCGCGGATCGCACCGCCAGCATCACCGCGAGCATCAGAAAGACGTTGACCTGGCCGTAATCGATGGTGGTGCGCACCGGTTCGAGCCACAGCCCCAGCGCGGTCCAGCCCAGTGCCGCAGTGTGCCAACGACTCTCGCGTGCCGCCTCACCCAGGATCAGGCCGAGGGCCAAGCGCACCACCGCGTACAGCGCCGCGACGATCAGCAGCAGCCACACCACGGCGATCACCGTGAACGGCAGGAAATGCAGCGGCCAGAACACCACCGCCGCGAAGGTCGGATAGGTGAACGGCAGCGGAAAATCCGGTGTCTTGTCCGCATAGGTGAAGTCGTAGAGGTGACCGCTGCCCAGCGAGGCCGCCCCGTACACGTACACGTGCAGGTCGACCAGGTTCATTCCGTTGGGCGAGACCAGCATCCACAACATTCGAGCCAGAACCGACAGACCCAGCACCGAGGCGGCGATCGGGCGGGCGCGAGGAGCGGTCCACATTTCTCCGAGTCCCGCGCTGCCGCTGGGCGCCGATCGGAGATCTCGGTTCACTGCGAACAACTTTCGGTCGGGTCGGCGGGCCGGGTCAAGACTAATCACACCGTTCCCCCGCTCCGCGAACCCGTGACACGCCCGGCACCATTTGCCACATCAATCCCATGAGCACCACTGGTCACACGATATATTCCGAGCATGTACCGAATAACTTGCCATTAGCTGAACGGAAGATCACAGCTGCGCTGTACAACACCCTGCTCACTCCCTAGAGTGGCACGGCGTACGCGATGCGCCCTCGCATCGCATTTTGACGTACCCGAGCTAAGGACGGCTACACCAGTGCTTCGCATCAGAGGAACGCGGTTCGCATTGTCGGTGCTGGCCCTTGCGGCCGGCGCGGCCCTCACCGCTTCGACCACCGCAATCGCGGCTCCGGCCGCGCAGACCCAGGCGAATGCCCCGCTGGTGCCCGAGGGCGTGCCGGTGGACGCGCTGGTCTCGCTGGCGCCCGCCATCATCGGCGCGGCTGCGGCACAGCAGATCTCCGGTCCGGCACAGCAGTCCATCCTGGGACAGGCGCAGCAGGCGCTGAACTCCTCGGGCCTGCCGCCGTCGGTCAAGACGACCCTCGGCGCGCTGATCGCGTTCCTCGACGGTAGCAACGGCGGCGGACCGGATATTCCCAAGAATGGGCCGACCATCGCCCAGTTCCTGTACCCGAGCATCGGCAAGGACTGCATCGGCGCCGGTTCGGATTCGGTCGGCACCGCACTGGCCGTGCCCGGTCCCGCCGAACTGCCGCCCCCGGGCCCCAAGGCCGGGCAGACCGGCTTCGTCTTCACCGCCCTGGGCACCAAAGGTCTTACGCCGCATCAGAACACACCGATGACGGTGCAGTGGATCAACCTCGACAGCGGTCGGGGCGGCACGCAGGCACTGACCGACGCCGCGCACATCAACCCCGGCGGCCCGGCCACCCTGTCCGCGATCGCCAACACCGGTTCGGGACGGGTCGTCGCGGTGGTCTCCGGTTCGCTGACCACGCAGCCCGCCGCCGACAAGGCGCCGATCACCTGCTCGTTCCTGCCGACCCTGGGCTTCTTCACCGTTCCCAACGTCGCGGCGGCGGCCGCACCGCAGGCCAAGACTCCCGCCAAGCGACCGCAGCAGGCCGTGCAGCCGCAGGCCAAGGCCCCGGCGGCCGCACCGCACGCATAACCGAATTCGAGCCCGCGAGACCGGAGCTCGAGACAACACATCGGACCGGAGTGTCGCCCTGTGCGACACTCCGGTTTTTTTGGTCTTGATACAGCGTAGAACCCCCGCGAATTGTGATAGACCCCATATATGTCGACTGTCGATCAGCTCGAACGGTCCGCATCACCCACCTCCGATTCCGCCCGCGCGAAATCGGCATCCGCCGTGAGCGGGCGCGCCGGGGGGTCCGTCATGTCCCGCCGGTCCTACAAATCGATTCTCTCCACGCGCTCACACCGATCGATTCTGTCGATCCGCTCCGAACGTTCCATCCTGTCCATCGGATCGGCCTATTCGGTGCTGTCCATCGGCAGCGTCGGATCGGTCCTGTCGGTCGGCTCGATCGGGTCGTTCTTCAGCCTGGGCTCGGTCCTGTCCGGCCTCTCACGCTGGTCACTGCTGGCCTGGACCGGCAACCGCGAAATCCCCGAGGCCCGCCCGACACTCCGCGTCGTCCCCGAAGAGCCCGACCTGTCCAAAGACCCCACCTGCCACTGCCAGACTTAACTCACCACTGGCCGTAGTTTGCGGTGAGGATGGTGTTCAGATCGACGCTGATGTTGTCGAGGGTGCATTTGTTGATCTGGAACTGGTGGAGGTTGGCGGCGGGGTGCACGAATCCCGCTGGGGTGCCCCAATCGTGTTGCCAGAAGTACGTTCCCAGTCCGGCGACGCGGGCGAGTTCGATGGTGGGGGCGTTGGCGTAGACGCCGAGGCGCTTCTTGCCGATCACCGATTGCCAACCGGTCAGGTAGGGGGCGATCAGCCGGACGAATTGGATCGGGGTCGGATTGTCGTCGATCGAGGCGTAGATCGGGGCCGAGTCCGGGCCCCCGGCGACGCCGTGCAGATGCAGACCACGGTCGGCGCACTGCTTGCCGGCCTCCTCGCCGCCGCGCCAATCCGCCGTGGGCCCCTTGCCGTACTGATAGTTCGAGACGACCGTGAGCCCGGCCGCGTGCAGCGCGTCGACCTCCCGGGCCTGCAACGGCTTGGCTGCCATCCATTCCGCGCCCGGCCGCCGCTCGGAGACGTAGCGGATCGCACCGGCATGGCCGGCCGAGCGGATGGATGCGGCCGAGGGGACTCCGCCCGCATAGTCGACCAACGTGCCGAGCTTGGCTTGCTCGGCCGAAGCGGGGGATGCGAATGCGCCCGCGGCGGCGGCCCCGACGGCCGTACCGGCGGCGTATCCGAGCAGGGTGCGGCGAGAGATCGGGACGGGACGCATCGACGACACTCCTTCGGCTCAGTGGAACTGCATACCTGCGTATCTGCCCTGTACTGCCCGTTGGAACCCGCCGACGCACTCGGCGCACCTTCCCCAATGACATCGTGAATGCCATCTGCGCGCCGAGCGCCTCGAACGTGAAGTAATTTCACCACACTCACATGAGAACCGCCATGCTCATAGGACACATCAACCTCATACGCACCAGAAATCCCCCCTGTCCCGGCAGAGGTCAGTCGGTTGCCGCGGTGATGCGGTCCGCGACATCGATGATGCGTATCGACGGATCGGCGAGTTCGGCGACCACGACCCGCGCCACCTGGGCCGCGACCTGCGCGCGGATACCACCGAGCACACCGAGCATCCGCGCCCGCCGGGTGCCGGCCTGCAGATCCACCCCGATGTCGCGCGCATCGGGCGGCACCGCGTCGATGACGACGAACAACGGATCCGCCGCCCGCGCGATCAGCAGCAGCGGGATCTCCACCTCCGCGCGATAACGATTGTTGCCCAGCACAGCGACCGTGATATCCAGCGTGACGGGGATGACCAGGTTGAATTGCACCGGATCCCCGGCTCTTCCGGACAGCCGCGGCACGCGCACGGTGCCCTTCACATCGACCGTGGCCGCCCGGCGCGGCCCGGTTCGCAGCGGACCGACCTGGATGATCCGCCCGGCCAGCCCCTCGACGACCTCGCGCACCCGGGCCGCGGTGACGATCCGCGGGAAGAATCTGCGCCCGAATTCGGTGTAGTCGATCCAGGTGAACTGCTCGAGCGCCCGATGTCGCGAACGAGTGCCGTTCATGATCGCCTCGACGTCGAAGACGCGGGCGCGGCGCGCGCCCGGATCGGTGAGCATCGCGTTGACCCGATTGGCGACCTCGCGCTGCACGAGCGTCGCGATCGGATCCATCAGCAGATCGATCGCATTTCCGACGGCCTCCGCACGCACCACGAAACTGACGTCGCGCCCGCGCACCCGCGGGATGTCGATGACGATCAGCAGCGGATCGGCGGTGCGCGCGTGCAGCGTCAGGTCGATCTCCACGACTGCTTCGAGGCGAAACTGCTTGCCGCCGAGGGTCACGGTGAGGTGCAGCGAAACGGGCAGCCCGACCTCGAAGGTCACATGTGGTCCGTTGCGCACGATCTGTGGTTTGCCGACACTTCCCTCGGCCACGAATCCCGCGAGCCCGGCGGGGCCGATCGAGAACGGACCGATGGATATCCCCCGCCCGGCCATTCCCGCGACCGCGGCCTCGATCCGCGTGGGCGTCACCGCGGCCGCGACGAAGCGTTCGCCGAACACTTCGTAATCGATCCAGGCAGGGGAGCTGTTCTGGCTGGACTGTCGCATGAGTTACCGAAACCTCGCTGTGCCGGATGGTGCGCCTGCCGATCCCAATCCCACGCCCGAGCGTACCGATCTCCGGCTTCCCCACGCGAATACGACGCAGTGATACGACACACGAAGTGATCAGCGGAAAGAAGTGATGCCCCCGGTGTGCAGGTCCCTGTCCTGCCGATGAGGGGGCAGCAGGACAGGGACCGCGTCGACGGCGCTGCCGGGCGCCGCCGGGTCCATAGTAAGGCTCGGCGCGCAGTGCGCCTCCCCCACCGGTTAGAAATACTCGCACGCCACAGGCGGTATTTCCCAAACGGCCGAGACCGACCTTACCCGCCTGATCGGCCCTGGCGTCACGAGATTTTTCTACCGCATCACACTTACTGCCCCCACCGATGGGGACAGCCTTCTCGCCGCGGCCGAACCGGAGGTGTGCGTGAGACCCGAATGCGCTGGTAGCGGCATAGATCACCGCGCCGAAACCGCATAGGTGAGCTCGTGACCGACCTCCGCGGATGTTCTTCCTCGCAGCAGATTCCCACCGACACTCGCCTGGAAAACCTGTCGCAACCCGAGTCCGAACGGCACGGGAAACCCCGCTCGACAACATCGCCGAATCTACGGCCGCGGACTCGACGAACACCGCGACCGCTCGTACCGCCCGCTCCCGGACATCTCTCGCAACCGGCACCACCCCCGAGTGCCACCCCCGATAACGAGTCCGGCAGCTGCCGGATCGGCCCCGGCCTTCGAATCCCGATCGCCCCCACACACCACGCATCCCGCGACGCCCCACCACGACTCCACACACCCGCATCCCCCTACCGACGGACTCACCCCACTGTCATTCGATAAGACGTTCGATCCAGCGGGACGGTTCCCTCGATCCGAAATTTCTTCGTGACACTTCACCCGCCTCGCCGACCCATACCTGCGCGGGCATTCCGACCACATGGCCACACCGGCTCGACGACGCCTTCGCGCGCGCTTATCCAGTTTCATCGCCCACCACACTCGTATGCTCGAAAGTGTCTCAGTTAGGCCAGTTTTCATTGCACTGTCCGGGAAATACCCGGCCACACTGGATATTTGGCCACGAGTTCGGCGAAAAAGCAGGCCGAAACGGCGAAAACGCGCATCTCCGGCAACCTCTCGGTACACTGTGCCGCGGACGTCGAGCCGCCGGAAGGAACCATCCTGGAAACTCTGTGGACGTATGTCGTCGACCACCGCACTCAACTACTGACGGATTCGTATCTGCACGTTTCCGCAGTGGTGCAGTCGGTTGTGATCGCGACCGTGGCGGCGGTGCTGGTCGGCATCGTCGTACATCGCAGTCCCTGGGGTTCGGCACTGGCCACCGCGGCGGCCAGCATCATCCTGACGGTCCCCTCATTCGCCCTGCTCGGCCTGCTCATCCCGGTACTCGGCCTGGGTGTACGCCCCACTATCACCGCGCTGGTGCTGTACGCGTTGCTGCCGATCCTGCGCAATACCATCGTCGGGCTCGCGGGCGTCGACCCTGCCGTGGCCGACGCCGCTCGCGGCGTGGGTATGAACCGGCTGCGGGTGCTGACCGGTATCGAACTCCCGCTGGCCTGGCCCGCGATTCTGGCGGGTATGCGGGTCAGCGCCATGATGTCGATGGGCATCCTGGCCATGGCCGCCTACGCGAAGGGTCCGGGCCTGGGCAACATCATCTTCTCCGGCCTCGCCCGTCTCGGCAGCCCGACCGCGGTGCCGATGGCATTGAGCGGCACGGTGCTGATCATCGTGCTGGCGCTCCTACTGGACGCCGTGCTCGCCCTCATCGGCCGCCTCACCACCCCCAGGGGAATCCGTGACTGAAACCGCAACCGCCGGATCCGATACCGCCGAACAGCGGCACGGCGCCGAGATCGTCCTCGACTCGGTGACCAAACACTATCCGGGACAACGGGATCCGGCCGTCGAGGAATTCTCGATCACCATTCCGGCCGGGGAGATCGTGGTCTTCGTCGGCCCCTCGGGCTGCGGTAAGACCACCACCATGCGGATGATCAACCGCCTGATCGAGCCGACCTCGGGCACGATCACCATCGACGGCCGAGATGTCTCGGGCATCAACGCGGATCGGCTGCGCCGTAGCGTCGGCTATTCGATCCAGCAGGCCGGGCTGTTCCCGCATCTGACCGTCGCCCGCAATATCGCGACGGTGCCGGGACTGCTCGGCTGGGATCGCAAACGGATCAGCGCCCGCGTCGACGAGATGCTCGAGCTGGTCGGCCTCGAACCCGGCACCTTCCGCCGCCGCTATCCGCGTCAGCTCTCCGGCGGGCAGCAGCAGCGCGTCGGCGTCGCCCGAGCGCTGGCCGCCGATCCGCCGGTATTGCTGATGGACGAGCCGTTCGGCGCGGTCGACCCGATCACCCGTGGCCTGTTGCAGGACGAGCTGCTGCGACTGCAGGCCGACCTGCACAAGACCATCGTCTTCGTCACCCACGACTTCAACGAAGCGGTCAAGCTGGGCGACCGAATCGCCGTGCTGGGCGATCGATCCCGCATCCTGCAGTACGACACCCCGGCCGCGATCCTGGCCGATCCGGCCGACGACACCGTCGCCGGATTCGTCGGTGCGGACGCCGCACTCAAACAGCTCACCCTCACTCGCGTCGCCGACGTCGACCTGGGCCAATGCCCTACCGCGCTGGAGTCCGACGCCCCGGACGCCCTGCGCGCCGCCCTGGCCGAACGCGAGTGGAAATGGGGTCTGATCCTGGACGCCCAGCGTCGCCCGCTGCGCTGGGTCTCGGCCGACCACCTGGCACACGCCGCCACCCTGCGCGAAGCGGGTCAACCGGTCGCCGGGACCGTCGTCCTGCGTGCCTCACTCCAGGAGGCGCTGGAAACCCTCCTCGCCGACAGCACCGCCCACGCCGTGGTCACCGGCCGTCGCGGCGAGTACACCGGTCTCATCGCCATCGACACGCTGGTCACCCACCTGTCCGCCATACGCGACGAACACTCCAGCGAGGCAACGGATTCCACGGCCGCGAAGACAGCCTCCGCAGACGCGGACGCGCAAGACGCCGCCGGGAACGCGGATGACAGCGAGACAGCCTCGGCCGACGCTGAAACCGACAGTGCGAGTGGCGATATCGCCGAGGCGTCCGACACCGGCACATCCGTGAGCAGCGAAGCGAACCCGTCGACCGGCGAAACATCCGCTGCACGTGCGGAATCCACTGACGATACGACCGCCGACGACCAGAGTGCGGCCGGTGGAACCATCGCATCAGGCGGCACGGATGTGGACGACGCCACGAGATCCGGCAAGGCCGAAGCCGAAACCGCCGGCGCGACTGCGAATATCGCCGAGGCGCCCGCCGCCGACCAGGCGACTTCCGAAGCAACCAGCACCGCGGACGACGCAGGCTCTGATCCGGATGCATCATCCCCGGACCGGCCGACCAGCGGCGAGGCGAAGCCATGAGCACCAATTCGATTCGCCACCGCGCGCTGCGGCCCGACCTCGGTGGGGGACGCGTATGAGCCCGGTGGATCAGCGTACCGAGCGGCGGGCCGATCTGGTTCGGCTGGCCGTGCAGCCGCTGCTGGCGATCGCGCTGGCCGCCGGAGTGCTGTTCTGGGCATTCCACCGCACACTCACCACGACTCAGCAGGCCAGTATCACCGGGGCGAACATCACCACCGTGGTGCGACAGCACGTGTTGATCACCATCACCGTGGTGGCGATCGTCGTGGTGATCGCGGTGCCGTTGGGCACATTGCTGACCAGACCCGGATATCGCAGGCTCGCACCGATTTTCGTCGGCATCTCCAATGTCGGCGCGGCCGCCCCGGCCATCGGATTGATCGTGCTGTACTACCTGCTCACCCAGAAGACGGGCTTCTGGGTCGGGGTCGCGCCGATCGCGTTCTATTCACTCCTTCCGGTGCTGCGCAATACGATTCTGGGCTATCAGCAGGTGGATCCGACGCTGGTCGACGCCGGACGCGGGCAGGGTATGTCGGCGGCAACGGTGTTGCGGCGCATCGAATTTCCGCTGGCCGTCCCGTACATTCTGGCGGGCCTGCGGACCTCGCTGGTGCTGGCCGTGGGCACCGCCACGCTGTCCTTCCTGGTCAGCGCCGGTGGTCTGGGCATCCTGATCGACACCGGATACAAGTTGCGCGACAACGTGACACTGTGGGTGGGCGCACTGCTCGTGGTCGCGCTGGCGCTCGTGGTCGACTGGGTCGGTGCGCTCGCCGAACAATTCCTCGGACCTCGGGGGCTGCGGTGAAACGCGCACTGCTGGCCACACTTTCGGCCGTCCTGTGTCTGCTCCCGATATCGGGATGCGGACTCGAATCCGGCGGTTCGGTGCCGCTGGAGGTCGGGCCGGGCAGCATCACCCCCGTACCGGAACTGAAGGGCGTGCCGATCACGGTGGGCTCCAAGGACTTCACCGAACAACTCGTCCTGGGCTACATCCTGGAATTCGCCCTCAGCGCGGCCGGGGCGCAGGTGCGCGACCTGACCGACATCACCGGCTCCAACAGTCTGCGCGACGCCCAGTTGCACGGCCAGGTCGACATCGCCTACGACTACACCGGCACCGGCTGGATCAACTACCTCGGCAACGAGAACCCGATTCCCGACTCCGGCCGGCAATTTCAGGCCGTGCGCGACGAAGATCTGTCGAAGAACGGCATGGTGTGGGCGGATCTCGCGCCGATGAACAACACCTACGCCATGGTGGTCAACGGCGCGGGTGCGGAGAAGACCGGCGCGAAGACATTGTCGGACTACGCGCGCCTGATCAACACCGATTCGAGTATCGGCCCGACCTGCCTGGGCACCGAATTCAGTGTGCGCCCGGACGGTTACCCGGGTATGGCCGCGAAATACGGCATCGATGTCGGCAAGGTGCACAAGCAGCTCATGCAGGACGCACTGGTCTATCCCGCGACCGCGAACAACACCTGCGAGTTCGGCTCGGTCGACACCACCGACGGCCGCATCAAGGCGCTGAACCTGCATCTACTCGACGACGATCTCGGCTTCTTCCCGAAATACAATGCGGCACTGGTGATGCGGAAGTCCTTCACCGACGCGCATCCACAGGTGGCGAAGGTGCTCGCGCCGATCTCCCGGCTGCTGACCAACGAGACCATCACCGAACTCAACGGCCAGGTCGACCTGCACGGTCGGGAACCGGCCGTGGTCGCCCGGGACTGGATGGTCTCGCAGGGGTTCATCACGGCCCGATGATCCTCTCGGGCCACGGCGATCAGGCGTTGAGCAGCTGTGGTCCGCCGTCGAGTTCACGCCCGATGGTGGCGCGCACGGCAGGCCATTCCTCGTCGAGGATGGAGTAGAAGGCGGTGCTGCGAATCTCGCCGTCGAAGCCTCGCGAATGCGCGCGACGGATCCCGTCGCTGGTCGCACCCAATCGCTCGATCGCCACGCGAGAGCGCATATTTCGCATATCCGCCCGCATGGCGATCCGGCGTACCCGCCACACCTCGAAAGCGTGTGTCAGCATCAGCAGCTTGGACTCCAGGTTGATCCCGGCCCCACGCGCCTGCGGCGAGAGCCAGGTATTGCCGATCTCGGCCGCGTCGGGTATCGCCAGCAGCGGATCGCCCGAGGGCTGCCCGTGCGCGACCGGCCACACCATCGGCCCCTGCCAGTAGTCGAAACGGGTGAATCTGGTCGATCCCAGCACCCGATCATCCGCGGCGGAGACGATCGCGAACGCCAGCCCGGTACCGGCGGCGTGCGCGGCCACGGCCTGCGCGACATAGTCGGCGGCCTCCTCGACTCCGTGCGGGACGGGTGTGTACGCATACGCGTCGCGATCCCCGGTTCCCGCTGCGGCGAGCCCCAGGACATGGTGTGGCGTAAGCGGTTCCAGTCGCACGAGACGACCGGTGAGAGCAACGAGTGCAGGCACGTTTCCCTCATTCTTTAGGAACGGTCTCCGGCACACGTCGGACCGGTACCGCCGCGCCGGCCAGAACGCTCCGGATCGACGAACCAGCCCTGGCGCGCCAGCAGCAGCATCGGATAGTGAGGTGAACGATAACGGAACATCGATCGACCGAATCGCAGGCTGAGCGTAAATTCGCGCCGCTGCTCGCGTGTCGTCCGGCGGGTCACAAAACCCCTGTGTGCGGATGGTTTCCGCGCGTTCACGCCTGCGGGAGAGCCGCCGCGTATCGACGCGCCAGAGTCCGGATGTGCGCCACCAGTTCCGGCGGGCCGTCGACGCGGAAATCCATCATCAGCATGCTCAGATAGATCGCGATGGTCTCGAGCGTGTCCGCGCCGGTCAGCAGCAGGCAGGAGTCCTCGTCGATCGGCTCGACGACGCCGACGGTCGGATTGATCCGCGCGATGACCGTTTCGGCGGGGGCGAGGACGGTGACGCGGGCGTGCACTTGCCAACCGGCCGTGGCGATTTCACGCAGGACGAAGGCGACCAGATCGTCCTCGGGCAGGGCTCGCGCTGCGAAATGCCGTTCGGTCGCTTCGACATTCCGCCATACGGCAACGGGTAACGCACGCCAGCAATGGGTTTCGAGTTCGTAGCCGACCAGATACCACCGGCGCTGCCAGTTGATCAGCCGATACGGCTCGACCTGACGATCGTCGATCCGCAGAGTGCGTCCGGCGCGCACGGCCGCGGCCACGGTGGCCAGGGTCTGCGCGGGCACCGGGGCGTCCGGCTCGCGCGATCCGGTCACGGCGGGGCCGATCTCGGTGGCGCTGCGCAACGCGGTTACCTTGCGTTGCAAGCGTTTCGGCAGAATCCTGTCCAGTTTCGCGAGTGCCCGCGCCACGTTGTCACCGATATCGGCGATCCCGGTGGACCCGTCCTGCGCCAACCCGATCGCGACGGCCACCGCGACCGCCTCGTCGTCGTCCAGCAGCAGCGGCGGCATCGTGCTGCCCTGGCCGAGGCGATAGCCACCCGCCGTGCCGCGTCCGGCGTGCACCGGATAACCCAGCTCGCGCAGGCGGCTGATGTCCTGGCGCAGGGTGCGATCGGTGACGCCGAGGCGTTCGGCCAGCTCACGCCCGGTATAGCTGCGGTCCTGAAGCAGCGACAGCAGTCGCAACGCGCGCGTGGTGGCCGTCACATCGAACTCCTCACCCGACCGCATTTCATTAGGAAGAAAATCCGCCTAATGGGGTCCTAAGCTGGTTTCAACACCGAGGAAGACCAGCGAAAACGGAGATCACGATGACCAGCACCCAGCAGTCCGACACCACCGCGACCGAGGCCCTGGCTCCGGTGTGGCGCGAGGTCCTCGCAGCCTCGCATCGCGCCCTCGCCGACGCCGTCGCCGGCGCGAGCGCAGAACACCTGAACGCGGTCACGCCCTGCTCGGAATGGACTGTGGCACAAGTTGTTCAGCACGCCGCCGCAGATCAACGCGCCTACGCCGCCGCTCTCGGCGTCGGCCCCGGGCCGGCCTACGACCCGTTCGCCCCGTCCGGCATCCTGGACGATCCGGCAGCCCTGATCGCCGCAGCCCTCGAAGAAACTGCCACCGCCTGGGCCACCGTCTCCGACGAGACTCGGTCGGTCCCCACCCCGCTCCCCCACGGCGAACTGCCCACCCCGATCGCCGCGGTCATGTGCGCCATGGACGCGGCCGTGCACGCCTGGGACATCGCAACCGCAACCGGCCGCAAGCCATCGCTCACCGATGAACATGCCGTCTACTTCCTCACCGCTGCAACAGATCTCGTGGAGCCGCTGCGTCAGTGGGGTGCATTCGCCGCAATCGTCCCGGCCGAGCAGTCCGATACCCCGGTGGACCGTCTGCTCCGCCACCTGGGCCGCAATCCGGGGTGGACCACCGCGTGATCACTGCGCGCCCCGGCAGGCGCGCACCTTCCACTTCCTCACCACCCCAACAGGTCTCGCGGGGCGGCATCAACGGGGCACATCCGCCGTGATCATCCTGGGCAAGCCGTCCGCGACCTCGATAGACCGTCTACTCCGCCACCTGAGCCGCAATTCCGCGTCGCCTACCGCATGAGCAACCCGCACACCTCGACGAGCCCGGCCTCCACTTCCCTGCCTCTGCTGCAACAGATCTCGCAGAACCACAGCGTCAAGAGGGTGCGCTCGCCGCGAGCGTCCCCGGCGAACCATCCGGCACCTCGATACCTGGTGCTCCACCATGCGGGGCCCGGGCCTGCGCGGCGCGTGAGCAATCTTGCGCTCGCGCCGCTCTGTGGGAGGGCTTGCGGCCCTGACCATGCCGAGGAAGACAGTAGGCTGAGCGCGAGGGGAATCCGACGAAAGGGCGAAGGCGTGTCGAGTCCGAATTTGTTCAGTGTCTGCGGACGAATGACCGCGTTGCCCGGTCGCCGCGAAGAGGTGATCGCGTTGATCAAGGAGTCGGCGCGCGCCGGCGGCGAGGACAGCGGTCTGCTCACGTACAGCATCAACACCGCCTTGGACGACCCCGACTCGGTCTGGGTGACCGAACTGTGGACCGATAAGGAAGCACACGACACGACCACCCGCTCCGAACCGGTCCGAATGGTGACCGAGCGCTTTCTCGAGCTCTTGGCCGAACAACCCGCGGGTTTCTACGGCAACGCCGTTCATGTGCAGGGTCTGACATCCGACGAATCGCTCTGATATCAACCTTGGGATTCCCTGGCTGACGTCGGCGATTTCGGGTGTCCCACTCGAGCCACACCGACGGCGGCACTCGGAGCGGCGGCCGAGGTGTGGCACGGTGGGCTGATGAACCGTCGTCGCTACGGCGCGACCGCACTATCGGCCTGCGCGGTGCTGCTGACCGCATGCGGCTCGGGATCCGCGGGCGTGTCCCCGCAGCGCCCGTCCGCTACGCACACACCGGCCACCAGCGCGTCCACCGCGCCTGTTCCGGTCGGAGCGGGTCGCGTGATCGTCCTCGATCCGGGACACAACGGAGGCAATGCCACACACTCGGCGGCGATCAACCGCCACGTCCCCGACGGCCGGGGCGGGATGAAGGCGTGCAACACCACCGGAACCGCCGCCCTGGACGGCTATTCGGAACACGCGTTCAATTGGGATGTCGCGACTCGGGTTCGGAATGCGTTGTCCGCCAAGGGATTCACCGTGGTCATGACGCGACCCGACGACTCCGGCGTCGGACCGTGCGTCGACGAACGCGCGGCCATCGGCAATCGCGGCGACGCCGCGGCGGTGGTCTCGATCCACGCCGACGGCGCACCGGGCGCGAATTCGCACGGCTTCCACGTCGCCTATTCCGCGCCGCCGCTCAACCCCGCCCAGGGCGAACCGTCCATTCGCCTGGCCACCACCCTGCGCGACGGCTTCAGCGCGGCGGGCTTCACCCCCTCCACCTACGTCGGCTCGCACGGCCTGAACCCGCGCAGCGACCTGTCCGGCCTGAATCTCACCGAACGCCCGACTGCCCTGGTCGAATGCGGAAATATGCATCATCCCGGGGATGCCGCGGTGCTCGAATCGCCCGACGGGCGTGCGCGAATCGCCACGGTGATTGCGAACGCCATCGTCACCTATGTGGGATGACCCGGCGGACGATCATCTACCTGGGGCAACAGCGCGTTCATCGGCCGCGTAGACTCCTGTTCTCGTGAGTCTCACCCTCGGAATCGTCGGCCTGCCCAACGTCGGAAAGTCGACGTTGTTCAATGCGCTGACCAAGAACGACGTGCTGGCCGCGAACTATCCGTTCGCCACCATCGAGCCGAACGTCGGCGTGGTGCCGCTGCCGGATCCGAGGCTGGACAAGCTCGCCGAGATCTTCTCCTCCGAGCGCATCGTCCCCGCGACGGTGTCGTTCGTCGATATCGCCGGCATCGTGAAGGGCGCGTCCGAGGGCGCCGGGCTTGGCAACAAGTTCCTCGCCAATATCCGCGAGGCCGACGCTATCTGCCAGGTGGTGCGTGTGTTCGCCGACGACGACGTGGTGCACGTGGACGGCAAGGTCGACCCGACCGCCGATATCGAGGTGATCGAGACCGAGCTGATCCTGGCGGACCTGCAGACCCTCGAGAAGGCGGTCCCGCGCTTCGAGAAGGAAGCCAAGATCAAGAAGGATCGCAAGCCGATCGCCGACGCCGCCAAGGCCGCACAGGAGTTCCTCAATGAGGGCACCACCCTGTTCGCCGCCGGCTCGAAGGTGGATACCGAACTGCTGAAAGAACTTTCGCTGCTCACCACCAAGCCGTTCCTCTTCGTCTTCAACGCCGACGAGTCCGTCCTCACCGACGAGGCTCGCGTCGCCGAACTGAAAGCCGCTGTGGCACCGGCCGATGCGGTCTTCCTCGACGCCAAGGTCGAAGCCGAACTCCTCGAACTCGACGACGAATCCGCCCTGGAACTCCTGGAATCCATCGGCCAGACCGAGCCCGGCCTGCACGCCCTCGCCCGCGCCGGCTTCCACACCCTCGGCCTCCAGACCTACCTCACCGCAGGCCCGAAAGAGGCCCGCGCCTGGACAATTCACCAGGGCGACACCGCCCCCAAGGCCGCCGGCGTCATCCACACCGACTTCGAACGAGGCTTCATCAAGGCCGAAATCGTCGCCTACAACGACTTGGTCGAGGCCGGTTCGATGGCCGCCGCCAAGGCCGCAGGCAAGGTCCGCATGGAAGGTAAGGACTACGTCATGCACGATGGCGACGTCGTCGAATTCCGCTTCAACGTGTAGCCGATCAGCGTCTGCGAAAAAGTGAGGGCGACGTACTATCGTCGTCGGCAGTGGCTCTGCTGAGTCTTCATTCGCTGTCCGGGCGAGACTCAGTCGTTTCGCCGACGCCAGTCGGTGGGCGGTCTGTCGGACGTCGTTGCCCTGGCTGCGGACGGCACGAGACCTGTCGCGCCATGCCGCTGCCAGTTGGTAGCGCTATCCCTCCGAATTGTCAGTGCGACGATGGTCGGTGGACAGCCGAACCGGCCGACAAGTGGGCGTTACCGCGTGGACGGCACCCGTGGTGGCTACGCCGTGTGTCTTGCAGCGCTGTGTGGGGGTTTTCGCACACCGGCCAGTGGTGGAGAGCGATCGGCTGGGCCCTAGTCGTCCCCTTTGACGACAAAGTAGCCGTAGGCGGTACTCAGCAACAGTAGGCCGCCGCCCATGACGATCAAGCCCCAGCCGCTCCGGGTGTTAGCCGCGTGTCGCCCGTCGTAAGCGACGGTATCCGAATCTCCGTGGTGGATGATCTTGCACTGATCGCCAGAGTGCATTTCGAAGCCGTCGCACGTCGGAGCGGACTGGAGAGTGTCGATCCCCCAGATCAGAAGCCCTGCTCCCAACAGGCATGCCAACACGAGCCAGACGTAGTTCTTCCATGTGCTGTGGGCGGCTGCCATCAAGATGTCCCCCGATCTGTCAATATCTTTCCGGTTCAGTTTTATAGCACTGCGGTGTGAGGTGCGTGCCCTATCGATAACCTTGTTCCGGTCGGTTTGACTGGGACCGTCCAGTGACGATTGTGGACTCAGAGCATCGCAGCATTACCTCGTGGATGATCATGTCGGCGTGGAGGTTTTGGATCAGTGCCGCGCTTTCCGGGCCGTGGGAGCCGGAGCTTATTGGGATGGGATCAGTTGCACAGTAGAGACTTTGCATGTCGAAACCACCGTTCCCTCGCTTTCGGTCACCGGCTCGGACATGGGTCCGCTGATCGATGTCGAGAGGGTCGAGTTGAGATTCAACGTATAGCCGATCAGCGGTAGCCGCGTCCGCATGTCCCGCGCGTTGAGGTTGGGCAGGGTTGTGGTTGTCGGACAGTAGATTTGGACAACCATGCGCAACCATGAGGTCGTCGTCGGGATGCACATGCCCCCCACGGCATCACGACGAAGACCTGTACGGATCTCACCCGTTGCCGGGCTTCGCGACAGCGAACAGCGTTGGGCCAATACCGGTCTGCTGCGCGAGTACTTCACCTCATCGCCCAGGATCCGACTCCGCTCGACCGCGCAACGGCCACCCTGAAATCGGCAGTTGGGGTCCCTCTCGAAATCGTCTGGAAGCCATCGGCTTCGGCGATTCTCGCAGACGATCGAAACGCCTGGTCGACTGCTCGATGCGTAATAGCGCTGCCCGCATGGGACTTTCGATGCGCGACCGGCTGTCGCCGGATCAGGAGGCGATGAGTGTATCGATCTGGTTGATTGCGGCGGTGGCGCCCTCGACGACACCCATCTCCAGTACCTTCTGCAGCCCTTCGGCGGTTTCGTAGGTGCTCGCGTACACGGCGCGGGTGCGGCCGTCCTGCTCGGTGAACGTGAAAATGTTCTGCGAGACCGGCATATCCGGGTTCGGGACGAAATCCAGGTCGGCGAATCCATCCTCGAACGCGAAGCTGTGCGGCTCGTCGACGGCCGTGATCTTCCAGTACCCGGCGAACTTCTCGCCCTCGGGGCTGGTCATGAAGTAGGTCACCAGGCCGCCGGGGGTGAGGTTGTGGTCGACGACGGTCGCCGGGTAGGTCGGCGGGCCCCAGATCTTCTCCAACTGACGCGGGTCGGCGTAGATCTGCCAGACCCGCTCCACCCCCGCGGCGAATTCAGCGGTCATGGTCAGGGTGCGGGAGTCCAGGTCGTGCTGAACGTCGATGACGGGCATTGTTACTCCTTTTGTCTGTGATTCGGTGTGGGGTCGGATGCGATCAGCTCGTCGATGCGCGCGATGCGGCCACGCCAGACCTGCTCCAGCTCGGTGAGCATGGACGCCACCGACCGCACCGCCGTCACGTCGCCGCTGGCCAGTTGCTCGCGACCGTCCCGCCGCTTGGTGAGCAGACCGGCCTTCTCCAGCACGGCGACGTGCTTCTGCACTGCCGCGAAGCTCATGTCGTACTTCGCGGCGAGAGCGGAGACCGAGCGCTCTCCGGCCAGCACCCTGCGCATGATGTCGCGCCGGGTGCGGTCGGCGAGCGCGTGGAACAGGGCATCGGCCCTGTCCTCCTCGTCCGACTCGGTCACGAGAAAAATATACAACCGATTGGTTGTACGTTGTCAAGAGTTGTGTCGAAGCTGCCGAGGCAGTGGCAGCAATGCCCTCGCCCCGAATCCAACCTCCGCATCGATGTGCACTCTCGGCGTTCCGAGAGCTGCTTGATGGGACCGGTTGCGCGACAGAGATTTCGAGCGTCACACGAGCTGTTCACGGACCGTCGCTCAATAGGCCGGAGACCGTTCCTTCGATCGATGTGCGCGGGAGGAGTTCCGCTTCAACGTGTAGCTCGACCCCGAAAATTAGGGAGCCCCAGGCGCATGAATTGCTTCAGAGGCGACACTGGGGCGTTCAAGCACAGGATACATCCATGGATGAGGAATTCAGTCGCAGCCGAGGTCTGGTACCTGCCGCCCGAACATCGACTCGAGCCTTTTCTGAAGGCTGCCGCGGAGGGTGATCCTGATGCCGCTCTCGAGCCGTATGCCGCACAAAACAATTGGGCGTGGCTCAGCGTCGAAGTGGATGAGGGTGTGATCGGGGCGGGCCTGCCGACGTAGAAGGCCGTCATCCCGGCGCTCCTGGCAGGACCGATGATCACTGCTCAGCATGGGAGAAGGTTGCCGGCATGGTTTGCCAGCGGGACGACCGCATGCGTTGTCCGCACAATGCGGTGGCGATGAGCTCGATCGCTTGGTCGATGCCTGTTGCTGTGTCGACGCGGAGTACCGATGTCGGCCAGGGTTCGTAGGTGCGTTCTTCGACCTGTTGCCAGGTCGGCACTGTCAGTCCGTCGAGGTCGGAGGTCCGGGATTCGATGCGGCGCTTGTGAATTGCGCGGTCGCTGCAGATCACCTCGATGTTGACCAGGGCCGCGTGTCCGGCCTGTGCGCAGTCCGCCCATGCGTGCCTCGTGATCGCCAGGGGGTTCACGCTGTCGGCGACGACGTCGTGTCCTGCCTCGAGATGATCGCGGGCGAGGGCGTAGGCGACTCGATAGCCGGCGTCGGGAGCTGCGGTCCATCCTCCGGCCCGCTCGACCATCCCGGACGCGGTCAAGGCTGCTTCGATCGTGTCGAGTCGGACATGAACGGCGTCGAGCTCGGCGCTCAAACGGCGGGCGAGGGTGGTCTTGCCCACGCCGGGAAGCCCCGACAGGGCGATGAGCTTCGGATTCCGAGTGGCCATCACCTTTATGGTACGAGCTGCGCCGAGCGTGGGGCCTCATCGGGTAATTCGGTCGACGATGTGATCGTCGTGGTGACACAATTCGCTTATGTTCGCTGACCGAAAGGGCCGTGCCGCGTAACCGGCCCGGCGCGCTACGCGCTCGAACCCGGGGATCCCGCCGCCCGGTGTACGGGCCGCCGCCGACATCCATCGCAAGGCTGTCCGACAGAACAGCGCGAGCCGTGCATCGTGTGGAATCAGCGAACCGCGACTGCGAGCTCATCTATTGGGGCGCAACCGCTTCGGCATTACATCGATACCGTGAATTCCTTCGGCGAGATGCGCGCTTCCCGCTGTACCCGATGCATTGGTACTGCTGGTGTCCGGACTGCTTGCAGGACGACGTGCGGCACGCGCGTGATGCCCTGGAGTTCATGCTCGGCGAGTTACCCGTTCGAGCGAAAGTAGAACTCGCACAGGTGGTTCGGGCGCTGGATCGCGAGTTTCGACAGCGCAGCCTGCCGGATCCGTATGGCGACCATCGTGGGCGACACCGCGACGAGGCGTGGTGGTGGCATCGGCTGGACGTGGAGAGGCCGCTCATGTAGTCGCGCGTCGACATCGTGCTCGCACCGGCCCCGAACCATCTCGACGCACTCGAGCCGGATGCGGTCATGCACGTCACCGGGATCGAAACAGCCTGTCCGAGGATGTCTTTCAATCGATGGATGCAATCCGATGCTGGGACATGAAGACTGCGGACGCAGCCGTGCACCCGCCATCGGATTGGCCGGTGATCCCTACTCGGACAAGGTCATCCGATCGTGAAGCCGTAGCCGATGGTACCGGGGCGGGAGTTCAGTTCGCGCAGGATGCCGTCGATGCCCGAGTACCAGAACAGGCTGGCGGGGGCTCCCAGGGTGATGACCGACATGAGGCCGACTATTCCTGTGCCCTGGTAGGCGGGGGCGCCCGAGTCTCCGATCAACGAAGCGGTGCCCGACTTCAGGATGTTGTTCGCGATCACCGCGATGTTGCCGGTGGTGGTGCCGGTGATCTGGCCGTATTTGCTCATTCGGCGATCGACGTGGGGAGTGCCGAAGTGATCGAGCACCGCACCGTTCGGAGCCGTGACGGAAATGCCCACGCCGCGGTCCAGCTCGATCACCGCCCAGTCGTCGGAACCGTCGGACTGTAGGGGCGCCCATTTCGAGCTCCAGGTGACGAAATGGCCGATCTTCCCGATGCCGAGGGCGTAGACCGTCTGGCCGCGGCTGAACATGCAGTGTCCGGCGGTGAGCGCAACTGCGTTGCCCTGCGCGTCGTGTCCGGCGGTGGTGATGGTGCACAGCCCGATCGAAGTTCCCGGACCGACCTCCGGGGTGCTGTTTCTCGCGCGTGCAGTACCGATACCCAGGCCGATAAGTGTGATTGCCACGGCGATTGCCGCGATCGTTCGTCTCACGGTAGCTCCTCTGCAGATTTCATCTGGTCCGGACGGAGATCCTCCGACTCGGTCGGGAGGTCCTGGCTGCCGTTGCCTCGAATCCTGTAGCGCTTCCTGCCGACAGTCTTTCATGTAATTCGTGCGGCGGGATACTCATTCACGACCTGCGAATAGATCTCGACAACCGCGAGGTCACGAGCCCATTTTCCGCACGGGCCGCAGAACCCGCGGCCGATGCGGCCGGACGGCGGATAATTGTCCGGGAACGATCCTCACCCCGCATTGCCGAGTAGCACCATTCCTTCGCCGAGCTCAGTGATCCGGTCCGCCGACGCCCGCGGCTCCTCGAAGGCTCACCACCGTTACCGAGGAAAGCGAGGATGTAGATGTCCACTCATCAGGCTGTTCACGTGCAGTCCGCCGGTGACGCGCTGAAACTGGTCGACGTCGACACACCGGCGACGCCCCGCGACCATGTGCGGATCCAGGTCGCCGCATGCGGGGTCTGCGGCACCGACCGGGCGTTCGTCGGCGGCGGATTTCCGGGGCTGACCTGGCCGTTGACGCCGGGGCACGAGATCGCCGGAACCATCGCCGAACTCGGGGTCGGGGTCGGGGTCGGGGTCGGGGTCGACAACTTCGCCGTCGGCGACCGCGTCGCGGTGGGCTGGTTCGGCGGGAACTGTGCCACATGCATTCCGTGCCGCAAGGGCGACTTCATCCACTGCGCGAATATGCAGGTCCCCAGCTGGCACTACCCGGGCGGATATGCCGAATCGGTGACCGTCCCGGCGAACGCCCTGGCCCGTGTCCCGGACGGGCTTACCCTGGCGGAAGCCGCGCCGATGGGGTGCGCCGGGGTCACCACATTTCACGCGCTTCGCGAGAGCCGTGCGACACCCGGCGACCGCGTCGCGATCCTGGGCATCGGCGGGCTCGGCCACCTCGGCGTCCAGTTCGCACGCGCGATGGGCTTCGAGACGATCGCGATCGCCCGCGGCGCGGGTAAGGCCGATGACGCTCGTGCGCTGGGCGCCCACCACTACATCGACTCGACGTCCGAGGACGTCAGCGAGGCTTTGGGCCGACTCGGCGGCGCGTCGGTCGTGCTCGGAACCGCGGCCAGCGCCCAGGCCATGGCAGAGACGATCGGCGGGCTCGCGCCGCGCGGTGAACTGATCACCATCGGCGTCACCCCGGAACCGCTGCCGATCAGCCCGCTGCAGCTGATCGGCCCGGGACTGAGCGTCATCGGCCATCCCTCCGGAACCGCGCGCGACATCGAGGACACGATGCACTTCGCGGTTCAGTCCGGTGTGCGGGCGCGCACACAGGAACTTCCGTTGGATCGGGCCGCCGAAGCGTATGCGGACATGGACCAGGGGCGCGCGCGGTATCGCATGGTCCTGACGATCTGAGAACCGATCGACCACATCGTGTCAGGGGAACGGTCATGGCATTTGCCGCCCTCATGGCACACGTGACCCCGCATTCGCTACGCCGCGAGCCCCAAGTCGACTGAGCCGAGTTGCGGGCCGGCGGCGCGCGAACGGCGTGCGAATCTTGTTCAGCGGGAAGGCAATATGCGCCCGGTGGTTTCGCCGAGGGTGATGGCGCCCTCCGGCCCGGCGGCTCGGGCGCGGAGGGTAACTTCGTCGTTGTCGCGCAGGAAGGCTATTTCGGTGCCGTCGGCCAGGGACAGGGGTTCGCTTCCGCCCCAGGTTATTTCGAGGAAGGAGCCGCGCTGGTTGGCATCGGGGCCGGAGATGGTGCCGCTGGCGAAGAAGTCGCCCGGTCGTAGGCCCGCGCCGTTGACGGTCATGTGGGCGAGCATCTGAGCCGCGGTCCAGTATGTAGTGGCGTAGGGGGCGGTGGAGACCACTTCGCCGTTCAGGACGACATCGATTTCGATGTCGAAAGCCCATGCGGGAGTGGCAGAGTCATCCAGGTAGGGGGCGAGCGGGGTGTCCCGCGGGGGCGGGGCGGTGCGGGCCCGGTCGAGGGCGGCCAGGGGAGTCACCCAGACGGAGATGGACGTGGCGAAGGATTTGGCCAGGAAGGGGCCGAGGGGGACGTATTCGAACGCCTGGATGTCGCGGGCGGACCAGTCGTTGGTGAGGGTCAGTCCGAAGATGTGGTCGTCGGCGTCGGTGAGGGCTACTTCCCCTTGCGGGACAGCGGATCCCAGGACGAAGCCCATTTCGACCTCGATGTCCAGGCGACGACTCGGACCGAAGGTGGGCGCCCCTTCGGTTTCGGGGCGCAGCCCCTTGGGGCGGGCGATCTCGGTGCCGCTGGGGACGATGGTGCCCGCGCGGCCGTGATAGCCGATGGGCAGATGCTTCCAGTTCGGCGTCAGCGGCGGCTGTCCGGGACGGAAGATCCGGCCGACGTTGGAGGCGTGGAACTCGTTGCCGTAGAAGTCGACGTAGTCCGCGATGGTGAACGGCAGATGCAGACTCGCCACGGAGAGTGGAACAGCTTCGGCGACAACGGTTTCGGCAAGGGCGGGATCGGTCAGGACACGAACGATCCCGGCGCGGACGCGATCCCAGGCGGCGCGGTCGCGGGTGAGCAGAGTGTCGAGGTTCGCGTGGTCCGTGGCCGCGACGTCCTCGGGCGCGGCATCGGCATGCCCCAGCAGAGCGGCTGCACCGAGGACGTGATCACCCAGGCGCACACCAAGTTTCGGTCCGGACTCGGAGGTCGAGAACGATCCGTACGGCAGATGGTTGATGTCGAAGCCCGTGCTGGCCAGGCGTTCGGCGGCGGTCATCGGGTCACCTCTCCACGAGCTTGCTTGTCCGTACTCACCAGGGCGGGCGCGCTCACCGGATCTTCCGTCCGGCCCACGCCCAGGCGTAGACGCCGTCATCGCTGGCGGTCGCGGCCTCGCCCAGCTCGAGCGGGCGGAACGTATCGACCATCACCGCCAGCTCGTCGACCTGCTGCACGCCGATCGATGCCTCCATCGCACCGGGCTGCGGCCCGTGCGCGTGCCCGCCGGGATGCAGTGACACCGACCCGATGCCGATCCCGGAACCCTTGCGAGCCGCGTAATCGCCGCCGACGTAGAACATGACCTCGTCGGAATCGACATTGGAGTGGTAGTAGGGCACCGGAATCGACAGCGGGTGGTAGTCGACCTTGCGCGGTACGAACGCGCAGACCACGAAGTTGTCGCCCTCGAAGACCTGGTGGACCGGCGGCGGCTGGTGCACCTTGCCGGTGATCGGCATGAAGTCCTCGACGTTGAAGGTGTACGGGTACAGGCAGCCGTCCCAGCCCACGACGTCGAACGGATGGTCGGCGTAGGTGAAGCGGGTGCCGACGATGCCGGTCGAGCCGCGATGCTTCACCAGGACCTCGACATCGGCGCCCTCGGCGAGCAGCGGCTCGTCGGGTCCGTACAGATCGCGCTCGCAGTACGGCGCGTGCTCCAGCAGCTGACCGAAACGCGACAGGTAGCGCTTCGGCGGTGCGATGTGACTGTTGCCCTCGATCGGGTACAACCGGCTCGGCCCCTCGGCCGCGTCGGGCACCCAGCGGTGCGTGGTCGCCCGCGGGATGACGACGAAATCTCCTGTGCGATAAGGCAACACGCCGAATATCGTCTCCACGACCCCGCGCCCGGACTCGACGTACACGCATTCGTCGCCGATCGCGTTGCGGTAGTACGGCGACACCGCACCGGCCACCACGTAGCCGATCCGCACGTCGCCGTTGCCCAGCACGAGGCGCCGGCCGGTGACGGCATCGATCCCGGCCGCCGCGTCGACGGCGAACAGTTCGTGCAGCCGCAGGTGACGCGGTTTCATCGGATGGTTCGGCATCCTCGACTGCTCCCCTAGATCCCAGATCTCACTGCCCACGATGGCCGAGGGGATCGTGCGGTGATACAGCAGCGAGGAGTCCGAGGTGAACCCCTCCTCGCCCATGAGTTCCTCGTATCGCAGCACACCCTCGCTGTCACGGAACTGCGTGTGCCGCTTGCCCGGCACCTCGCCCACGCGTCGGTAGTACGCCATACCTCACCTCGATACTCGACGGCCGAATGTTCGATAAACGGTCATTAGATAACCTATTATCGACCATACTGCGCTACAGTGTGACCCATGTCAATCCCGAACGTATTTGCCGCCCTCGTCGACGACGCCGCGATCTTTCCGCCGGGATCACTGCCGCTGCCCGAGGCCGTCATCGCCCATGCCGCACACCGGAATTCACGTGTGCAGGCCCTGGTTGGCCCGTTCGTTCTCGGGGCCGGCGCCCTCGCGGCTGCCGCGCAACTGGCCACACCCGAGTTGTTCCCCGAACCCCTGCCGGTGAGCGTCGTCGTCCCGACCCCGGACGCCGTCGCCGAGACGATCGAGGCGGCCGACGGCCTTCGGGTCGCCGTGCGTGCGCTGGAGGTCAAACTCGACCGGTCGCAACCCCTGACTCCGCAGGTCACCGCCATCGCGAACCATGATCGCCGAGGTATCACCACCTACGTCGAAGTGCCGCGCCCGAGCCACCCGGAGTGGCCCGAGGTACTCGCCGCCGTCGCCGCCAACGGCCTGCGGCTGAAATTCCGCACCGGCGGAACGCAAGCCGACGCATTCCCGGACGACACCGAACTGGCGACCTGGATCGGCGACGCCGCCCGCAGCTCCACCCCCTTCAAATGCACTGCGGGACTACACAATGCGCTCCGGCACACCGACGCGACAACCGGATTCGAGCACCACGGCTTCCTCAACGTCCTGTGCGCCGCGTCGGCCGCCCTGGACAACGCCGGAAACAACTCGCTCGCAACGATTCTCGCCGAGCGGGACGCGGCCGTCCTCACCGAGACGCTCGGCGACACCGCCCGGACGACACCGCGAACGCTCTTCATCTCCTACGGCTCGTGCAGCATCGACGAACCCTACGAGGACCTGGCCGCACTCGGGCTGCTCGACCGCTGAAAGCCCCGAGCCTCGACCACTCGTCCAACGAACGCACCGTGCTCGAACCACTCGGCGACTGAAATCTCCCCTCGACAGCCGACAGCTCGGAGCACTCGAACTGCCCGGTCACCGAACGTCCCCACACCGACCGAAGATCGCGGGCAAGATCGGAAAGAGAACAATGACACCCGTGACACGCGCTGAACCGAACGATGGTGCGCAGACGCTGGAACGCGGTCTGGCGGTACTGGTCGAGCTGGGTCGTCATCCCGACGGCCTGACCACCGCGCAGGTCGTCACGGCCTGCGGACTGCACCGCTCCATCACCACGCGATTGCTGATCTCGTTGCAGCGCACCGGATTCGCCGTGCGAGACGATGCGGGGGCCTACCGGATCGGCCCGGCGGTCTCGGGTCTGCTCGGTCCGGCCCGCCCGCAGCTTCGCGACGTCGCGAAACCGGTTCTCGAACGTCTCGCGCGCAGGGTCGACGCGACCGCGTCGCTGGTCGAGGTGGTCGACGGATACGCGATCACGACGCTGGTCGCCGAACCGCCCAGCGATGGCCCGCGGTTCTCGTACCGGCTCGGCAATCGCGATCCGCTCGATCGTGGCGCAGGTGGAGTCGCCGCCCTCGCCGCCGGTCCGCCACAACCCGCTGAGCCCGATCGGGTCGCGACGGCGCGAGCGCAGGGTTTCATCACCACCCACGGCGAACTCAATGCCGGTGCGCACGCCATCGCCGCGCCGCTGCCGGGGTGGGGTGAGCTCGCGGCGATCAACATCGTCACCAACCGCGAGGCCACCGTCCGCGACGCGCACCACCCGCTGCTGGACGCGGTCCGCGAGATCGGCGCGTTCACCGGGTAGCAGACCGGGCGCCCCTCATGACACGCCCGGCCCGGCCGTCGGTACGGCTCAGTCCACCGGCAACTCGATGCCCTTGGTCTCCCGGACGAACAACGCCGCGACCAGGGTCAACACCGCGCAGAACACGAAGTAACCCGCCGGGGCGAGGCTGTTTCGAGTCACACCGATCAGCCAGGTGGCGATGAACGGCGCGGTGCCGCCGAGCAGCATGTTCGTGATGTTGTTGCCCAGGGCCAGACCGCTGTAGCGGACCGACGCCTTGAGCATCTCGACATAGCTGACATAGGAGGCGGCGTTGACCACCGAAACGGCGATGAACAGCACCGATTGCCCGAAGACGGCCTGCCAGACACTGCCGCCCGCCATCAGCATGAACATCGGCACACCCAGGACGACCCCGGCCACACTGCCGCCGATCAGCACCACCCTGCGCCCGTAACGGTCGGCCGCGGCTCCCGCGATGGGCAGCGTGGCCACACCCAGAACCAATGCCAGCGAGGTGGACAGGAAGGCCACCGAGGACGACTGGTGACCACTCTTCTGCAGGTAGGTCGCGGCATACACCGAGGCGATGTAGTAACCACCGGTGATGAAGGCGCCCAGGAAAACGATCTTGACCAGCGGCCCGCCGGAACTGCGCAGCAGTTCCATGATCGGCACCTTCTTGGTCTCGCCCTTCTTGGACAGTTCGTCGAACTGCGGCGTCTCCTCCATGCTGTTGCGGATCCAGATGCCCACACCGCCGATGAGCAGGCTGAGCAGGAACGGAATTCGCCACGCCCAGTGCAGGATCTCGGCCTTGGTGAACAGCGAGGTCATCGCGAGCGCGATCAATGATGCGACGAGCGATCCGAGATAGGTCCCGGAGTTGACCATCGCGGTGTAGGTCGCGCGCCGATGCCTCGGCGCGGATTCGGAGACGAAGGCGTTCGCCCCACCGAGTTCGCCGCCCGCGGCGAAACCCTGTAGACAACGCGCCAGGACCAGGGCCACGGTGGCCCAGATGCCCAGCGTCAGATAGGTGGGCATCAGACCCATCAGCACCGTGGCCGCCACCATCAGCAGGATGGTCCAGGACAGCGCGCGTTTGCGGCCGTACTTGTCGCCGACGTGGCCGAAGACGATGCCGCCCGGCACTCGCAGGAAGAACGCGACGGCGAAGGTCGCGAAGGTGCCCAGCAGCGCCGCGGTGTCATCGCCCCCGGCGAAGAACAGCGCGGCGATGGTGGTCGCCATATAGCCGTAGATACCGAAGTCGTAGTACTCGACGACGGTGCCGACAATGGCCGCGCGAACGACCTTGGCGATCGACTTGCCTTGTCCGGCAGTGGATTCGGCGTCCGACGACGATGTGGGGGTGTCGATTCCGTGCATGAGATATTCCTTGCTGCCATCGGGCCCGGCCCGATGCGATCCAGATCAGACTCCGGCCGGTGCCCGGCCCGCGGAGGTCCCGCGCCGCGCGAGGCGCGCGGCGTTGCGGCCGGCGATCCGGCCCATGGTGAGCGCGTTGGCGACGGCGTTGCCGCCGCCGACGTAGCGTTGGCCGAGCACCCCGGCCCCGGCCTCCCCCGCCGCGAACAGGCCGGGTACCGGATTTCCGTTCCGGTCCAGAACTGTTGCAGCACTGTCGATTTCCATACCCGCGTGCGTGCAGACGAGTTCCGCGGGCAGCATCCGGACCGCGTAGAAGGGTGCCTGCGCGATCGGATCGGGATCGGCGGACGAGCCCTTGTTCGCCAGGGTGCGATGCCGCAGGAACTCCTCGTCACTTCCGTGCGGGAGCTGCTCGTTCCAGCGCGTCACAGTGTGCGTCAGCGCTTCGGCGGGCACGCCCATGCGATCGGCGAGTTCGGTGAGAGTCGCCGCGCGCAACGTTCGCCCGGCGTCCGCCTCCGCGGCGACGCGCTCGGGAATCCAGTCGGTGTACCCGGACGGCAGACCCAGCCGCGCGGTCTCGTCGAATACCGCCCACACCTCGCCGGGCTGGGCGGCCATGATCCCGGTCGAGACCGCGTAGGAGGCGTCCTCGTCCATGAACCGGCGACCCAGACCGTTCACGTAGATCCGGGACTTCGGCGGAAAACCCGAGGTCCAGTGATGATGACGCTGGAAGTACGCGGTCGGCAGCAGCAGACCCCAGCCCTGTCCGGTCACCGACGACTCGATGTCCTGCGCGAACCGGAGGTGATCGCCGCGGCTGCCGGGAGCCGCGACCACGAACAGCGACTCACCCGCCGCATGCGCGGCCGGAAAATACCGATCGACCAGCGACGCGTCCTGCGCGAAGCCGCCGCTGGCGATGACGACCGCGTTCGCGCGCACCTCGACGTCATCGGCGACCACGCCGACGATGCGACCGTGTTCCCGGATCAGCGACTGCGCCCGGGTCGCCAGCACGGTCTCGATACCGTGCGCCCGGCGCGCCTTGTCCAGAACCTGAATCAGGCCGTACCCCTGATCCTTCGGCACGTGTCCACGCCAGACGTCCTCCACACCGGCCTGACTCAGACCGGGCATGTGGGCGTTGGAGGAGATCCAGGCCGGAATCTCCACCCCCAGGCCGATCAGCCATTCCAGGGTCGGCCCGGACTGCTCGCAGAAGGTGCGGATCAGACCGGGTTTGAGCATCCAGTGGTTGAGGTCCATGTAGTGCTGGAAGAACCGTTCGGCGTCGTCCTCGATGCCGAGGGCACGCTGCACGCTGGTGGCGGCGGCGGTGAACAGGCCCGCCGACAGTTGCGTCGACCCGCCCAGTTCGGTCTCCGATTCCAGCAGCAGCACCGTCGCGCCGTGCTCGGCGGCGGTTACGGCGGCGGCCAGTCCGGCACCGCCGCCACCGACCACGATGACGTCCCAGGAGTCCTCGCTCATGACAGTTTTCCTTCCGCATCCGCGAGCACGCGGTGATACAGACCGTTGGAGATCAGCCCGCCGTCCACGGTGACCTCGGTGCCGGTGATGTAGCCGGAGCGATCCGAGAGCAGGAACAACACCGCATCGGTGACCTCGTCCAGACTTGCCTTGCGACCGGTCGGAATGCTTCGCAGCGAGGCTGCGACGAATTCGTCCGCACCGCGCACCAGGTCCGTGCCTACCAGGCCCGGATGCACCGAGTTCACCCGGATCCCCCATTTCGCGAGGTTCCCGGCCGCGGATTTCGACAGTCCGGTCAGGCCCCATTTGCTCGACGAGTAGGCCGGTGAGAAATATCCGATCAGCCCCGCGATGGAGGAGATGTTGACGATCGCGCCACCACCGTTCTCCTGCATCAGCGGTGCGACGGCCTTGATTCCGTAGAACGGGCCGAACAGGTTGATCCGCATGGTCTGCTCCCAGATCTCGTCCGGGGTGTCCATGAATTCCAGGCGGCGCGAGATACCGGCGTTGTTGATCAATCCACCGAGAGAGCCTGGGCCGGAACGAATCTCGTCGACGGTGCGAGCCCAGGCCGCCGGATCGGCGACGTCGAGGTGGTGGCCCGACGCACTGCCGCCGGCCCGCTCGATCTCGGCGATCACCTCGGAGGTGTCGATGATGTCGGCCACGCAGACGTGCACACCGCGCGCGGCCAGCGCTCGTGCGTGGTTGGCGCCCATCCCCCGCGCCGCGCCGGTGATCAGCACGACGTCGGGATACGTTTCGGTGCTCGGCGACTCAGACATGCCGCGACCCGCCGTCGACGGCGATGGAGTGTCCCGTGACGTATCGAGCGCTGTCCGAGAGCAGGAACAGCAGCGGGCCCAGGACCTCCTCGGGCGAACCGAGCCGATGCAGCGGAACCACCTCGAGCGCGTGCGCGAGCGCGGCCGGATCCTCCTGCACCCACCGGGTCATCTCGGTGTCTATGTAGCCGGGGGCGATCGAGTTCACCCGAATTCCCTTGTCGCCCAACTCCACCGCGAGCGATTCGGTCAGATGCGCGACCGCCGCCTTGGAGGTGCAGTACGCGCCCCGGCCGCGACGCACCCGCACCGCGGACACCGAGGACATGTTGACGATCGCGCCGCCGGGACGCATATGCCTCGCTGCGGCCTGCGCGCCGAACAGCACACCTTCCACGTTGACGTCCAGTACCGCGGAGATCTGCTCGGGCGAGATGTCCTGCGCCTCGGCGAACGGGAAGATGCCCGCGTTGTTGATCCAGAAGTCCAGTCGCCCGAACTCGGCCACGGCGCGCCGGGCCAGCGCCTCGTGCTCGTCGGCGGAGGTCACGTCGACGCGGGCGGCGACCACGCGCCCCGGCTTCTCGACGCCCGCGAGGTCGGCATTGATCTGGGCGGCGGTGGCCGTCATCTGCTCGTCGTTGATGTCCGCGCCGAGCACGTCCACGCCGCGGGCGGCGAGTCCGGCCGCGAAGACCGCGCCCATTCCGCGCGCCGCGCCGGTCACGACCGCGGCCTTACCCACCATGTCGGGATGGACGACCTCGATCCGGTCGTGCTCGACCCGGCCCGGGTTCGATGCTCCGGTTGCTGTGGTCATGGATGAGTTCTCCTTCGAAATAATCAGGGGCAGAAGAGTTTTCAGCGGGGATCGTCGTCCCGCTCGACCACCCGGCGGGTGATCGACCAGTCGTCGACGTCGCGGATGAGCCGGTCGGTGATCGTGGTGAGCCGCAGCAGCCGGGACTCGCCACCGATCCGGGTGGCGATGACCTGCAGATAGGCGCTCACCGCGAGGGTGTCCGCATCGACCCGCTCGACGAGAAGGTTGCTCAGGACATGCCTGCGGCGTTCGTCGGCGGCGCGGGCCGCGCGATCGAATTCGGCCGCGAACTCGGTCAGGGCGGCGGTGCCGACGACCGGTTCCGGGTAGGTCGGCGAGTGGAACTTCCCGTCCGCGGTGAAGGTCCGCGCCCACTCCTGGGCAGCACCGGAGTCGATCGCTCGGCTCTGCCGGGCGTACAGCTGATGAATGGCCGCGACCGTACCTGCATCGACGGCGGAAATTGGCGACATAACTTTCCAGAATTTTCAAAGTGTGCGATAATCGCACGCAGCGTGTAATATGTGAACACTGTAGGTGCTTCAGGTCACAACGGTCAAGGAGTTCAGCTATGCCTCAGTTACGGGCGTCCGGGGAACCGGCGGCCACCAGCGGCGATGTCGGGTCGGATATGTCCAAGACGCTGCACAACGGCCTGCAGATCCTCGAACTGCTCGCGCGCAGGACCGAGGGCATCTCGGTCACCGAGATCGCGGAGCAGGTCGGGGTGCATCGCACGGTCGCGCACCGGCTCGTGCGCACGCTCGAACATCACCACCTGTGCCGGCGGGACGATTTCAAGCGCGTCTTCCTCGGGCTCGGGCTGGTGCGGCTGGCCGAACCGGTGGAACAGGATCTGCGCACCCTGGCCCGGCCTGTGCTGGAGGAGCTCGCCGACAGCGTGCAGGCCACCGCGCACCTCGTCGTCCGGGAGAGCGATACCGAGGTGCGGGCCCTCATGGTCGTCGAACCTCGCCACGCCCGAATCCACGTCGCCTTCCAGACCGGACAGATCGATCCGATCGACCGCGGTTCGGCAGGGCTGGCGATCCTGGCCGCATTTCCCCCCGTTCCCGGCGAACGCGAGGAGATCACCCGCGCCCGCGAGCGCGGTTACGCCGTATCGCACGGGGAACTGGTCCCGTCCGTGGGCGGCGTATCCGCCGCGGTTCCCGGACGCGGGTCGGCGGCCGTCGCGAGTATCGGCGTCTCCCCCCTGGACATCGGTCCCGACGACGAGGAGAACTTCGGCGCCGCCGTCCGGTCCGCCGCCCAGCGCCTCAGCGCCATCCTGCTGCGGTAGGACCCGGAACCGGCTGAAGCGCCCGGCGTACAACGCCCTTGAGCTGCCAAACGACCGCCACTACCACACGTAGCTCTATCGGCGCGAGAAGCCCTGCCGTACAGTCTGTTTGGGGTCCTCGGAGAGTGGCCGCGGGAGCCCGGCACGATAAACTCGAACGACCGCCGCCCGCGGATGCCCACTCGAGTTCCGGCAAGGGGATGATCATGACCGACGACCGGATTGCGGTGACCGAGACGATTCCGTTGCCCGACGTGCTACGGGCGCTCACCCGGGAGCTCACCGCCATGACAGGCGATCGGACGAGCGGATTCGAGACGCGCGCAGCCGAATTGACGGTGCGGCTGCTGATCGACACCGATGCGGGCGAGCCCCGCTTCCGCGTGGTCGGACCGCAGTCGCCCGAGCCCGCCGGAACCACCACGCACACGCTGAAGCTCACCCTGCAACCGCTGGTGGGCGAGCCGACGCAGGGTGTGTTCGCGCCGGTTCCCGAATCGGAGTCGCAGGCCGGGAACGGCGCCGACACCCTGTCGATTCCGTTTCCGGAAACCATTGCGCAATCGGCGGAACAGTTGCCCGTCGATGTTGCCGAAGCTGCGCAGATCTCGGAATCGAAATCTGCTGAGCCGCAATGGGATACCGATCCAGCAGATTTCGAGCAGACCGCGGCGGAGCCGTCCGAACCGCTGGGCGACACCGGATCCGAATCGCCGAACCTTGCCGACGATCACCCCGACCAGGCGGAAACTGCTGCCGAATCGCAGGATTCGCCGCAACCGCGCCACCTCGCCGTCGTCGAGTCCAACCAATCCGACGCCATGTCCGGCCCAAATGCCCAAACCGTCGCCGAGTCCGTCGGAACCACCATCGCCCAGGTCGAAACACCGCACGGAGAAACATCTTGCGAGCCTGGCGAATCCGGGGCCGGATCGCCGGAGCCGCGCGATGACATCGCGGCCGAGCCCCTCACGGAATCCGGGAGCACAGTCACGTCCGGAACACCGGACCACGACACGGAATCCGACCCCGCCGACACTCCCGAGACCGAGTCGTCGCACATCCCCACCATCGATGAATCCACTGCGGCATCCGAGGTCACCCGGCCCGGAACACCGAGCGCCGATGCGGATTCCGCACCCCTCGGGCTCGTGGACGACACTGCGTACGAACCGGAAAAATCACTCGACGACGCTGGTGGACCGACCGCGGAATCCGACCGCACCGACGCCGCTGAGCCCGGAATATCGCCTGATGCCACCGATTCCGAGCCTGTCGGCACCCCTGATTCCGATCCAGTCGACGCCCCCGTAACCGAGCAACCGACTGGCACCAGCGACGGGTCGACGAACGGCACGACGGAACCACCGGCAATCGCAGAGCCCGTCGTCGACACCGCGCAGACGGTCCAACCAACCGACACCGGTTCCGCACCAGCGGATTCCACGTCCGAATCGGCTTCTCCACAGGACGCGGTCACCGAGACACCAGACCCCGCCGACAACCCCACGGCCCCCATTCCCAGAACCTCCGGCCAGCCGGACCCGAACGCGGCACCGGCCCGAATCACCACGGGCAGTGCGTATTCGGACCTGGACGACGAACACGCCGAGGTGATCGCCCGGTACGAGAAGATCCTGGTCGATCGCGAACGGGCGATGGGCCCGCTGCACCGGCACACCCTGATCTCGGCCGGAAATCTGGCCCGCGCGTATCGGGAGGCCGGGCGATCCTCGCAGGCCATCGACGTCTACGAGCGGGTGCTCACCGACAGCGAGAGCACTTTCGGCCCACAGGATCTCGACACGCTGATCTTCCGCGGCAGTCTCGCGCGCTGCTATCGCGAGGCCGGGCGCATGGTGGAGGCCGTCGACCTGTACGAACGCACCCTCACCGACAGTGAGAAGGGTTTCGGACCCGACCACAAGAACACCCTGACCGCACGTCACAATCTGGCCCTGGCCTATCGCGAGGACGGGCGGCTGGACGACGCGATCGAGCTCTACCGCACCTGCCTGGCGGACAGTGAGCGACTGCTCGGCGCCAATCACCGCGACACCCTGATCACCTGCGATTCCCTGGCCTCATGCCTGCGCGAGGCCGGGATGGTGACGAAGGCGACCGCGCTGGACGAGCGTCTGCTGACCGCCCGGCAACGCGTCCTGGGCCCGGAACATCCGGACACGCTGCACTCGACGGTCAACCTGGCCTCGGACCGCGCCGCGGCGAATCGTGCGGGCGAGGCAGCCGAGCTCTACGAACAGGCATTGAGCACCAGTGAGCGAGTGCTCGGTCCGGACCATCCGCTGTCCGAGCGCGCCCGTATCGGCCTGGCACACGGATACGCGGAGGTCGGCCGCGCGAGCGAGGCGGCCGACCTGTTCGAACGCCTGCTCGCCGACTGCGAACGCCAACTCGGGCCCGACCACCGGCACACGCTCATCGCCCGCAACAACCTCGCGGTCGCCTATCACGACGCGGGCCGCTTCGGCGAGGCGATCGAGGCGCACACCCGCACCGCCGAGGACCGCGAACGCCTACTCGGGCCCGACCACCCCGACACCCTCAAGTCCCGCGAACACCTCGCCTACAGCTACGAGGCCCAACTCCTGGCCCGAACCGCAGGCCCGCAAATCCCTGTGCCACAGGAGTAATCGCACCGGACGAACGTCACTCAGAGATGCACCCGGAACTCGACGATCGAGCGTGTCCCGGCGGGGACGGTCTCACCGAGGTGCAGGCCGGTCGGGGCGGCGAGTTCGGCCAGTTGTTCCAGAGTGCGTTCGCGGCCGTTGACGTAGCAGAGCATGCGCAGATCGCCTTCGGTGTCGGGGATGCCGCCGCGCGAGGTGTCGATATTGTCCACGAGCAGCACCCTGCCGGTCGGGGCGGCGGCCTGCGCGCATCGTTCGAGGATGCGTGCGGCGTGCGGGTCGTCCCAGTCGTGCAGGACACCGGACAGAACGTAGCCGCCCGCACCGGCTGGAAGAGGATCGAAGAAGCTGCCCGCCCGCGCGTCGGCGCGGTGGCCCAGACCGGCCGCGGTGATGGCCTCGATGGCGCGGGCGGCCGGTCCGGGCAGGTCGACGACCGTGCCGCGCAGGTCGGTGTGGGCGCGCAGCAACGCGATCAGCAGACTGGCGTTGCCGCCGCCCACATCGACGACATGTCCCAGCTCGCCCCACGGATACGCGGTGGCGACCAGGTCCGCATCCGCGACCAGCCGGGCGCCCATGACTGCGTCGAAGGATTCGGCGCGAGCGGGATCGGCCGCGAGATCGTCCCAGAACGGCCGGCCGAACTGCTCCGGAAATGCGGGCTCGCCGGTGCGGACGGTGTGCAGCAACTGAACGAAGCACAGGTCGGCGCGGCCGATCGCACCCTCCAGATCGAGCCAGGGACGCAACCCTTGCGGATCGTCGTCGCGCAGGTGCTCACCGAGCGATGTGAGGTCGAATTCACCGGTCTCGGTGTGGACCAGGACCCCGGCGGTCACCAGATGTGCGAGCACCCGGCCCAACGCGTCACGATCGGCGTGCACGGCCTCGGCCAGCGCGTCGGCCGTGCGCGTGCCCGCGACGATGTGATCGGCCAGCCGCAGGGTCGCGGCCACCCGGATCGACATCGGGGTCACCAGATCGGCCGCCGCCCACAGACCCCCGCCCCACCCGGTCGTCTCCTCGGTCACTGGGCCTCCTCGCTCGACGGTTTCCCGGATCACCCGATGGCAGGTTCAATCTAGCCCCGGTCACCGCCGGACGAGCCCGCTACGACGCGTCCGAGCTGCCTGATCGCCGATCCGGCCCGGCTCGAGCGATCAGGACCGCGCGCCGATCCGATCCCGCAACCCCTCGGCGAAGGTGCGCGCGGCGGCCAGATCGTCGGCGTTCGGCCGTCCCTTGCGGATACCGCCGACGGGCTTGAACGGCAGATAGGTGTCGAACGCGCGGCACGAGAACGTCCCGGCGACCTGGAAACCCTTGCGCTCCAGCGCCCCGACCAGCGGCCGGCTGAACGGCTGGAACCGCGCCTCGGGAAATCCGCTGGTGGCGAATACGAATGCGCTGCCGCGCGATTCGACCGCGAGCCCCTCGACGAAATCGCGCAGCCGAGGATGGAAGGCGCGCAGAAAGATTCCCGATCCGAAGCCCACCAGATCGGCCGCCGCCAACTCCGCCGGATCGACCTGCTCCGGCTCGACGACGCGCGCCCGCAGCACCTCCCCCATCACCTCGGCGACCTTCCTGGTGTTGCCGTGCGATACCGATGCGCACACGATCATGACCTTCATGGGATGCTCCCCTCTCCGTACGATGATCCGGACATCCATGCAGACCCCGCCCGAATCCCGATTGTGACAGCCCGGATCTGTGCCGACCGTCACATCTCGCGGCGCGAGAGCCGCAGTTGCAGCACGGTCAGCACCAGCAGCACCGCGAACATCACCCAGGCCAGCGCGGCCGCGTAGCCGACTTGATAGAACCGGAAAGCGTTCTGGAACAGCATGATTCCCAGTACGTAGGTGCCGGTCTCGGGTCCGCCGTTGCCGTCGGTCAGCGCGTAGGCCTGATCGAACGCCTGCACCGTGTTGAGCACGGTGATCACCAGGACGAACGACAGCGCCCCGCGCAGCAGCGGAACGGTGATGGACCGGAACCGCCGCCACGCCCCGGCCCCGTCGATCATGGCGGCTTCGTACAGGTCTCCCGGAATCGCCTGCATCGCGGCGAGCAGGATGACGGTCGCGAACGGCACCCCCTTCCACACTGTGACGATGCTCAGCGAGATCAGCGCCCACCCCGGATCGGTCAGCCAGGGCACCGGCCGCACCCCGAACCACCCCAGCACGATGTTCAGCAGACCGTCGTCGGTGACGAATACGAATCGCCACACCACCGCCATGGCGACCGTCGAGGCGACCAGCGGCAGGAACACCGCGGTGCGAAACAGCGCCATCCCCTTCAGTTTCCGGTTCAGCGCGGCGGCCGCGCCGAGGCTGATCACGACCGTCGGCACCAGCGTCAGCGTCGTGAAGACCGCGGTGTTGCGCAGTGCGATGTAGAACATCGGATCGTCGAACAGCTGACGGTAGTTGGCGAGTCCGGTGAACCGCATGGGCCGGAACAGATCCCACGAATGGAAGCTCAGATACAGCGAGAAGCCCAGGGGGAACAGCATGAACAGCGCGACCGCGGCCAGATTCGGTGCGACGAAGGATATTCCGGCTCGCGATCGCTGCCGGTCCAAGGCGGATCGGTGAATTCGCCGGTTCCCGCCCCGGCCGTTCACGTCGTCGCTCGCAGCAGCGCATCGATGTCCCCCGCCATCGCGCCGAGCGAATCCGCCTGCGCCGCACCGCGCAGCACCCGATTGCAGCCTCGCGACATCAGCGATTCGACCTTCCCCCAGGCCGAGGTGGTCACCATCGTGCGGGAGGCCGCGGGTCCGCCGGTGAGCACCTCGAGATTGCCGATCCGGCTATGCGCAGCGGCGAATCCCGGTGAGCTCATGGCCGATTGCAGTACCGGAACGAACAGACCCGATTCGGCGATGATCGCCTGTCCGATCGGTCCGGTCGCGAATTTCACGAACTCCCAGGCCTGTTCACGTCGCGGACTGTGCGCGGCGATGGCCAGCCCGGTACATCCGATACCGGTGATCGCGCCCGGTCCGCCGCGCGGACCCACCGGCAGTACGGTGACGTCGAAATCCAGATCGTCCTGTTCGACGAATTCCGAATAGAGCCAGTGCCCGCCGAGCAGCATCGCCGCCCGCCCGCCGGCGAACAGATCCGCGGCCGAGTCCGACAACCGATCCGCGACGCTCGGCGCGACCTCGTGCCGCACCGCGAGATCGGCGTAGAACTGCAATCCCTCGGCGAAGCGCGGATCACCGATATCGGTGCGGATCGGCGCTGTCGGCGGACTGAACCACTGCGCGCCGTTGTTCATCCCGAAACAGGCCGCCGAATAGCAGGGCACCCACGCGTCCGCGAATCCCCACTGCCGGACCCGCCCGCGATCGTCGCGACGGGTCAGCGCCTGTGCGGCGGCGAGGAACTGCTCGAAACTCCACGGCTGCGACCAGCGGACCGGGGGCTGAATTCCGGCCTGGGCGAGCAGTTTCCGGTTGTAGTAGACGAACACCCCGGACCACTGCTCGGGCAGGGCGTACCGGCCGCCGCGGTAGTCGAACGTCTCGTACAGGGTCGGATAGCTGTCCGCGCGCAGGGTCGCGGCGTATTCCGGATCGCGGTCGAGCATCGTGTGCAGATCCAGCAGCACCCCGCGGTCGGCCAGACCCGCGAACAGCAGGTCCCAGGCCATCAGCACGTCCGGGCATTTACCCCCGGCACAGTAGGTGAGCATCTGCTGCAACGGGTCAGGGCCCGACATTACGGTGCGGATCCGGATCTCGGGATGACGTTCGCAGAAGGCGGCGATGATCCGCATCCGGGCCCGAGCCTCCTGCGGTCGCGCCTGGAAGAAGAAGGTCACCGCATCCTCGTCGGCGGCGCCGCAGCCGGCCAGGATCGGCGCGGCCAGCATCGATCCGAGCAGGGTTCGGCGGCGCACCGGGTTCACGGACCTCCTCGTCGGCCCGATCGCAGGCGCCGCATTCGACCCGGCACACGCACCCGATCAGGCAAAACATCAGCAATCCAACGGATCAGCACGCGCAGCTTACGGTCGAGACCGCGCGATCCTGAGCAGCACACGCACGGACAACGTTTCCCGCACCGGATCCGCTCGTTACCGCCCCGGCCTGTCGGTCCGCCGTGGCAAACTTCCCCTGTCCGATCCCAAATGTCGGATCCGCACATGAGCACGGGAGAGTTACTCGCATGGCGACGATCGAATACCTGCGGACCGACCCCGACCTACCTCCGGTCGGGGTCGTGGACCGCTCACCCATCAGCACGACGAAGAAGGCGATATTCCTCGTCATCGCCGTCCTCGGCGCTGTCGCCTGGGCGGTGCTGGGAATCAGCCGGGGTGAGAACGTCAACGCCGTGTGGATCGTGGTCGCCGCGGTCTGCACCTACATCATCGCCTACCAGTTCTACGCCCGGCTGATCGCGAACCGGATCACCCAGCCGCGCGACGATGTCGCCACGCCCGCCGAGGAATTGGAGAACGGCACCGATTACCTGCCGATGGACCGGCGGGTGCTGTTCGGCCACCACTTCGCCGCCATCGCCGGTGCGGGCCCGCTGGTCGGACCGGTGCTCGCCGCGCAGATGGGGTATCTGCCCGGCACCCTGTGGATCGTGGTCGGCGTCGTGCTCGCCGGTGCGGTGCAGGACTATCTGGTGCTGTGGGCCTCGGTCAAACGTCGCGGCCGCAGCCTCGGGCAGATGGCGCGCGACGAACTCGGCGTGGTCGGCGGCGTCGCGGCACTGGTCGCGGTGCTGGCCATCATGGTGATCCTGCTGGCGGTGCTCGGCATCGTCGTGGTGAACGCGCTGGCCGCCACGAAGGGCGCGGACGGGCAGTTGCACGGCGGCAGCCCGTGGGGCGTGTTCTCGATCTCGATGACGGTTCCGATCGCCGTGCTGATGGGTCTGTATCTGCGCTACGTGCGGCCGGGCAAGGTCGGTGAGATCTCCATCGTCGGTTTCGTGCTGCTGCTGTTCGTCATCGGGGCTGGTAAGTGGGTCGGCGATTCGGGCTGGGGCCGTTCGGCTTTCACGATGGACGGCACCACGATCTCCTGGATCCTGATCATCTACGGCTTCATCGCCTCGGTGCTGCCGGTCTGGCTGTTGCTCGCGCCGCGCGACTATCTGTCCACGTTCATGAAGATCGGCACCATCGTGCTGCTGGCGGTCGGCGTGCTGATCACCATGCCGGTGCTCAAGGCCCCCGCGATCTCCCAGTTCGCCGGTAACAGCAAGGGCCCGGCCTTCGCCGGCGGCCTGTTCCCGTTCCTGTTCATCACCATCGCCTGCGGTGCGCTGTCCGGATTCCACGCGCTGGTCTCCTCGGGCACCACACCGAAACTGCTGGAGAAGCAGTCCCAGGCGCGCATGATCGGCTACGGCGGCATGCTGATGGAGTCGTTCGTCGCGGTGATGGCGATCATCGCGGCCAGCATCATCGATCAGCACGTGTTCTTCGCGATCAACACCGGCGGCCTGACCGCCACCCCGCCCGGCCTGCCCGCCGGGGCCTCGCCCGCGCAGGTCGCGCAGGCCACCGCCGATGCCGCGGCCAAGAAGATCAACGGGATGAATCTGGGCGGCACGCCCGTCACCGGCACCGATCTGATCAACGAGGCCAAGAGCGTCGACGAGAGTTCACTGCTGTCCAAGACCGGTGGCGCGCCGACGCTCGCGGTGGGGATGTCCCATGTGCTGCAAGGGTTCCTGGGCGGATCCTCGCTCAAGGCGTTCTGGTACCACTTCGCGATCATGTTCGAGGCGCTGTTCATCCTGACCACGATCGACGCCGGTACCCGTGTCGCGCGGTTCATGCTCTCGGACACCCTGGGCAACCTCGGCGGCCCCGCCCGCAGGTTCTCCGATCCGTCCTGGCGGCCGGGCGCGTGGTTGTGCTCGGCGCTCGTGGTCGCGGGCTGGGGTTCGGTGCTGCTGATGGGCGTGACCGATCCGCTCGGCGGCATCTACACGCTGTATCCGCTGTTCGGTATCGCCAACCAGCTGCTCGCCGCGATCGCGCTGACCGTGGTGATGGTGATCGTGGTGAAGAAGGGCCTGGTCAAGTGGGCGTGGATTCCCGCGCTGCCACTGATCTGGGATCTGATCGTGACGATGACCGCGTCGTGGCAGAAGATCTTCTCCGGCGACAAGAATCTGGGCTATTTCAAGCAGCACAGCGTCTACAGCTCGGCCCGCGACGCCGGGAAGGTGCTGTCCCCGGCGAAGAACATGCACGATATGGACAAGGTGATCCGCAACAGCTTCATCCAGGGCACGCTCTCGATCGTGTTCGCGGTGCTGGTGCTGATCGTCGCGGTGATCGGTGCACTGGTGTGCGTCCGGGCCTTGCGCCGGGGCGGGAGCGAGACCACCGAGACGCCCGAGGTGCCCTCGAAGATCTTCGCGCCCAGTGGATTCCTGGCCACCAAGACCGAACGCGAGGTGCAGCAGCAGTGGGACGAGCTGGTGAAAACCGGTAAGGTCGCCGCCCCCGGGGCCGCTCATCCGGTGCCCGCGGAATGACGTCCGCGCCGATCCCGGATGCGGCCCTCGGTGCCCGGGGGCCGCGAGGCAACACGATCCGAGCCGCACGCGGTGTCGCGCGCGCGGCTCGGGCCGTGGCCGGATACGTCAATGCGATTCTGGGCGGCCGGGATTACGCGCGGTACGTCGAGCATCTTCGGCGCAATCATCCCGAGTGCCCGGTCCCGACCGAACGGGAGTACTGGCGGGAGCGGTATGCGGCCGCCGAGCGCAATCCGGCCACCCGCTGCTGTTGACCATATACGTCTGTTTTCCGCTAGCGTGGTGGGCCGGAGCCTGACAGGGTGGATTGCGTGAGTGCACACGGTCTCGAGTTCGAGCGCTGTTACCGCGCGGTCACCACCCGCGACGTCCGTTTCGACGGGCAGTTCGTGACAGCCGTCCGCACTACCGGAATCTATTGCCGCCCATCGTGTCCGGCCATCACTCCCAAACGCGCGAACGTGACGTTCCTGCCGACCGCGGCGGCGGCACAGCAGTCCGGATTCCGAGCCTGCCGCCGCTGCCTGCCCGACGCCGCACCCGGTTCACCGCTGTGGAACACCCGCGCCGACCTGGCCGCGCGCGCCATGCGACTGATCGCCGACGGGGTGATCGAACGCGGTGGCGTGCCCGCGCTGGCCGGATCGCTGGGCTACTCGCAACGTCAGCTGACCAGGGTGCTGACCACCGAACTCGGCGCAGGGCCGCTGGCTCTGGCGCGGGCGCACCGCGCGCACACCGCCAGGCTCCTGATCCAGACCACGCGAATGCCGATGTCCGATATCGCCTTCGCCGCCGGATTCGCCAGCATCCGCCAGTTCAACGACACCGTGCGGGAGGTGTTCGCGGTCAGCCCGACGATTCTGCGCGACGAGTCGCGACGGCTGCGCGGCGACACCTTGCCCGCGACGAACGGCATGCTCACCCTGCGGCTGCCCTATCGCGAACCGCTCGACGCGGGCTGGCTGACCTGGTTCCTGTCCTCGCACGCGGTGCCCGGACTGGATCTGTGGGAGGACGGCCACTACACCCGCGGCCTGCGCACACCGCACGGACATGCCACGGTGCGCCTGAGTGTGCAGCCCCGACATGTGCGGGCGGGCCTGGCCCTGCACGATATGCGCGATCTGGCCCCGACGGTGGCGCGGTTGCGACACCTGCTGGATCTGGACGCCGATCCGGTCGGTATCGATGAGGCGCTCGCGGGTGGCCAGGAGTCCGGGCGCGGGCCGATGTTCAGTCCCGGCATCCGCGTCCCCGGCTGCCTCGACGGCCCGGAACTGTTGTTGCGCACCATGATCGGTCAGCAGATCTCGGTCGCGGCGGCCGCCACGCACACCGCCCGCCTGGTCGAGGCGCTGGGCGAGGAGATCGGCGGGCCGGTACCACGACTGTTCCCGACCGCCGCCGCCATCGCCGAGCGCGGTACCGAGGTGCTGACCGGGCCGGCGCGGCGCACCGCGTCCATCGTCTCGGCGGCCCGCGCGCTGGCCTCCGGGGATCTGCGCCTGCACGCCGGCCGCACCGCCTCCGACCTGCGCCGCGATCTGCTCGCGCTGGACGGGGTCGGGCCGTGGACGGCGGATTACGTGACGATGCGACTCCTCGCCGATCCCGACGTGCTGATGCACACCGATCTGGTGGTCCGGCGCGGTGCGACATTGCTGGGCATCGATCTCGGCGACACCGCGCGGTGGTCGCCGTGGCGATCCTATCTGTCCATGCACCTGTGGAAGCAGGCTCTCGCCGCCCGGCCCGCACCCGCGCGGACCGGGAATACGGCCACCGCGGTTGTGCGATAACGGATCTCGCCGCACACAAGCACCGGCCCCCGGGCCGACGAACTGGTGAAAGTAGGTGCAGGACGATGAATACCGCCGAATTCGCGACGATCCCGACGCCGCTCGGGCCGTTCACCACGGTGGTCGATGCGGACGGCGCGGTCCTGGCCGCCGGGTGGACCGCCGATTCCGACGAGCTGGTGCGGGTCGTGCATCCCAGCCTGCGTCCCGATGAACTGCGGCAACGCAATTCGCTCGGCGAGGTGACCAGCGCGGTCGAGAAATACCACGCCGGTGAGGTTTTCGCGATCGACGACATCCCGGTGCGCCAGACCTCCGGCCCGTTCCTGCTGCACGCCTGGGATGTCCTGCGCACCGTCCCACCCGGAAAACCGATCACCTACACCGCATTCGCCGCCCTGTCCGGCCGTCCCGAAGCCGTCCGCGCCGCCTCCAACGCCTGCGCCCGCAACGCCGCCGCCCTCTTCGTCCCCTGCCACCGCATCTTCCGCACCGACGGAACCCTCGGCGGCTTCCGCTGGGGACTCGACGTCAAGGCACGGCTGCTACAGCACGAACAGTCCGCAGCAGCGGCATCCTGACCAGGCACGCCACGCCGAGCGCTGGTATCGCCAGGCCGCGAATGCGGGCAGCCTCGAGGCGATGAACAGGCTCGGGTTGTTGCTCGTTCGGCGCGGAGAACTCACCGAGGCCGAGCGGCGGCACCGCAAGGCCGCCCGCACCGGGGATACACGTAAATCGTTATGCGACAATGGTTTTCAGATGTGAGCCGGTGGGTTGGCGGATGACGTGCAGGCGGCTGGGGATGCGCTGGCGCATTTCGTCCACGTGGCTGACGATGCCCACCACGCGTCCGCCGGAGCGCAGGTCGTCCAGGACGCCCATGACCGCGTCGAGGGTGTCGGCGTCGAGGCTGCCGAAACCCTCGTCGATGAACAGGGTGTCCATCACCAGGCCGCCGGATTCGGCGGCCACCACATCGGCCAGGCCGAGCGCGAGAGCCAGTGAGGCCATGAAGGTTTCGCCGCCGGAGAGGGTTTTGGCCGGGCGGATCGCGCCGGTGTAGTCGTCGCGGATGTCCAGGCCGAGGCCGCCCCGCCGACCGTTGCGGCCCGCGACATCGGTGTGCACGAATTCGTAACGGCCACCGGACATTCGACGCAGCCGTACCGAACCCGCGATGGCCACCTCCTCGAGCCGGGCCGCGAGCACGTAGGAACGCAGCGACATGCGGCGGTTGTTCTCGCCGCGACCGGCCACCACATCGGCGAGCCCGGCCAGTTCCTCGTGGGCGCGCTGCATCGGTGTGATGCGATCCACCGCGGCCCACAGCTGCGTGCCCAGCTCCTCGAGCTGCTGCACCCGGTGTTCGGCCTGGGCGTGCGCGGCCACGGCCGCATCCAGCGCGGTACGCGCCTGTGCGACTAGGGCTTCCAGCTGCCGGACATCACCGAGTTCGGCATCGGCGGCGGCCTGGATGTCGGGTTCGGCCAGGGTGGCTTCGGCATGCGCGCGTTTGCTGTCCGCTTCGGTCAGCTCGCTCTCGATCGCGCTCTGCTCCTGCGCGGTGCGGGTAGCCGCGGCCACCACCTTCGCGTAGGCCGCCAGTACGGAATAGTCCGGTTCCGAACCATTTTCGGGCACAACCACATCCGCGAGCGTCACCAGCTCGGCCCCGCGAGCCAACTGCTCCACCCGGCGCGCCAGCGTCGTCACCTGTTCACGGGCGGCGCCCGCTTCGGTTCGGGCCGTGCGGAGTTCGGTGGCATCGCGCACGAGGGCATCCAGGCGCGCGCGGCGGCGATCCACCGTGCGGTCCGCTCCGGCGGCGAGGCGCAGACGGTCGGTCAGTTCGGCCATCCGGCGATCGGCGGCGATGAGACCTTCCTCCACGGCACTGCTGCGGATCTCGAGTTCACGCAGCTCGTTCTGCAGCCGCGTTTCCTCGGCGCGCAACCGGTTCAGCTCGGCGGTGAGTTCCTCGACGCGGGAACCGGCACGGCGGGCGGATTTGTAGCGTTCGGTGACGACGTTGAGTTCGGCGGACAACTCGGCACGGTCGCCCTCGCCGCCGCGAGCGACGAGCACCGCGATGTCGTTCTCCAGCTCGGACACTCGGGATTTCGCTCGGTCACGGGCGGATTCGGCAGTGTGTTCGGCGGCGACCGCACGTTCCTCGTCGGCCTTGGATGCGGCGGCCGCGGTCGGCTGCGCGGGGGCCGGATGGTCCGCGGAACCGCACACGCTGCACGGCTGTCCGACGGCGAGCGCACCCGCCAATTCGGCCGCCATCCCGGCCAGCCGACGTTCCCGGATCGCGAGCGTGTGCTCGCGGGCATCGACGTGCGCCACCCGCGCCGACTCGAATGCGGTTGTGGCACGGGCAAGTTCGGCACGCCGGGCAGCCAGTCCGGTGGCCGCCTCCGACGCGGTGCGCAGCCGTTCGCATTCCGCCTGCAGTCCGGCCAGCCCGGCCGCCGCCTGCTCTGCCTCGCGCACCCGGACATCCAGTGCGGCAATAGCTTCCGGCATCGCAGCACGAGCGGCGGACACCTTCGCCATACCGGCTTGCAGGGACGACTGCTCCTTGCGCAGCCTCGCGAGTTCGACGCTCACCCGCTGCGCCGACTCCGCATCCGTCCGCACCTCGTCCAGCGCACCGATCTGCGCCGACCACCGCTGAATCGCCGCATCGATCCCGGTGAGTTCGACGTCGGAATCATCGCCGCGGAACGTCTCCCGCACATCGGAGTCGGCATCCGCATCGCCGCCGGACTGATCCGCTACCGGTCCGACACTCGAATCATGTACTCCCGTAGTCGATTCGCCCTCTCGAACCGTGCTACTCGCGATGGCCTCCGAATGGCCCGGCCCCTCGGCTTCGAATTCGCCTGCGGATCCGTCGGTTTCAGCTGCCGAGTCCTCGCCCACAACAGGCGATTCTTCCGCCGACGACGCATCCACCACCGGAGGCAACTCGACCGCGAACAACCCCGGCTCGCCGTCATCGGCAGCCCAGTCGGCCGCCGAATCCACCACGCGTAGCGGCCGATCTCCCACAATGGTCTTCGCAGTCTTGCGCGCCGCATTCCCCCGCCGCGCAGTCGCCTCACTCGATCCCCGCCGCCTGGCCTCTCCTGCGTCGCCGGAAGCCGACTCTCCGGCCCCACTCACATCGGCACCGGGCACCGGATCGATCGAGAACAACTCGAGCTCGACATAGCCGACCGGAGTCTGATCGACACCAGCTTCCCCTCGATGCCCCGACTCACGCCCTTCGGCCCCCGCACCCACGGGCGTTGCGCCCGCGGCGTGGTCGGCCGAGGTGCCGGACCCGCTCGTCGACGCTCCCGCAACACGATCTGCCGCCCTGTCGCCCTCGGCGCTCGTCTCGAGCTCCACCCCTTCACCATCTCGCGTAGAGGTACTCGGGTCGTGGACGAGCGTATCGGATTCGAGGGCCGACGACTGATCCTCTCGATCAGCCGGATCACTTGCTGCCCTGTCGATCTCGCCCGGACCTGCAGGTCCGGATCCAGCAACATCCTCGAACACCGTTCCCGCACTTCGATTCTGGTCCGGAACCGGCGGAATGGCGGCGAGTTCGGCCGCAAGATCGGTGTCGGCGATTTCGGCAGCAGCCAGATCAGCTGCGGCCCAGACAGTTCCGGGTAGTTCGGCACTGGGCGGTTCGAGCAGCCGCGCGGCGAGACGTTCCGCGAGGTCACGGGTGTCGCCGGTGCGCCGACGCAGGGCCGTCGCCGCCGTGCGGGCCTCATCGAGCGCGGTGGCAACCGGCTCGGCGCGACGGGACTGATCCAGTTCGATGCGGCGGCGGGCCCGCAGTTCCGCGGTGGAGGCGTACGCGTCCAGTTGCGAGCGGGCAGCGGACAGGCGGCGATGCAGGTCGTGCAGACGGCGCTGTTGCTCGGCCGCCGCGTGCGCGTCGGTCGAATCCGCTTGGCGCTGTGCTAGTTCGGATTTCGTGGTCAGCACAGTGGCGCGTGCGGTGGTGAGAAGTTGCTGCGACCATTCGGTGGCCTCGAGCGGACCGACGGTCTCGGTCGCGCCCACCCCCGCGGAGACGACCACCTGCCCGATGAGCCGATCGATACTCTGCCGCTGCGCGTCCAGGTCGGCGGTACTGTCCCGGCGACGTTGTGTCAGCCATTGTTCGGCGGTGCCGAATCGCTCGGTGTCGAAGAGCTTTTCGAGCAGTTTTTCGCGATCCTCGTTCTCAGAGCGCAGAAAACGCGCGAAGTCGCCCTGCGGCAGCAACACCACCTGGAAGAACTGATCGGCGCTCATCCCGAGCAGCCGGATCACCTCGTCGCCGATATCGCTGAGCCGCGACAGGTTCTGGCCGCGGCCGTCCAGCCATTCCAACGTGGCCTTCGGTTGCTCGTCCCGCCAGCCCTCGCCCCGCTTCTTGGGCCGCCGGAACTCCGGCGAACGGATCAGCCGCAGCCGCCGCCCACCCAACGTCGCCTCGAGCACCACCCGCGGCGGCGTCTGCGGATCGGCGTGATCGGAGTGCAGCCGCTTGCTGTCCCCGCGTGCCCCCGGCACCTTCCCATACAGCGCGAACGCGATCGCATCCAGCACCGTCGTCTTCCCGGCCCCGGTCTGCCCGTGCAGCAGGAAAAGCCCGTCGCCCCCGAGCACGTCGAAATCCACCACCGCGGTGTCGGCGAACGGCCCGAACGCCGTCAACTCCAACCGGTGCAGCCTCATCCGATCAGCCTCCCACGACCCCGATCACGCATCCCCGCCACCTCCGGCCCACCCTGCCCGCACATCGTGCCTGCCCGACTGCCTGCGCGCCCACGGGCAGTGACAAGACCGCGCTGCTGCCTCCGGACCCGGCCGCTCATGCCGTGCGCTCCCCCACTTCGACCGGCTGCGCTTCGGCTACCTCGCGTTCGGCGGTGGCGGCGGCCAACGCGCGTGCCAGCCAGTCCATTTCGGTGTCGGTGGGTTCGCCGCGCACGTCGGTGAGGAAGCTGTGCGCTACTTCGGTGTCGCGGCGGCCGTGCACCCGTTCACGGTAGCGCAGGTCCGGATTGCCTTCGGGGCGAACCCATTCCACATGCACCGCGTGCGGGAAACGCTGGCGCAGGCGACGCAGGGCGTCCACCGGGCGGGCATGGTCGGTGAGATTCGCCGAGACGTAGTGCTCCTCGGCCTCGACGTGGGCCGGATCGTCGAGCAACTCGTCCAGCGTGCCGGTGAGCTGGGTGAGTCCGCGAACCTGCGGGAGGTCGTGCCGCTCGACGCCGGTGAGCCCCTCGGGCCCCAGATCGAGGATCCACACCGCCTTGCGATGGGAACGTTCGGCGAACGAATACGGCAGCGGCGAACCGGAATACCGGATCGATTCGGACAGCGTCTGCGGTGAGTGCAGATGCCCGAGGGCCACGTAGTCGATCCCCTCGAACGCGCCGGCCGGCACGGTCTCCACCCCGCCCACGGAGATCGACCGCTCCGATCCGGTCGCCTCCCCGCCGACGACGAAGGCGTGCGCGAGCACCACCGAGCGCGCCCCGCCGCGCGCCGCGAGATCCGCGCGCACCCGGCTCATCGCCGCGTCCAGGATCTCCGCGTGCGAACGAGCCTGGGGCACACCCAGTTCCACGCGCGTGATCTCCGGCTCCAGGTACGGAATGCCGTAGCAGGCCACCTCGCCGTACTCATCGCGCAACACCACCGGACGCTGCAGATCCGCCACCGACGTGCGCAGATGCAATCCGCCCGCCGCGGCGAAACTGCCGAGCGCGCCGAGTCGGGTCGGAGAATCGTGATTGCCCGAGGTGGCCACGATCACCGCGCCCGCGGTCCGGATCGCCTCGAATCCCCGGTTGCACACCGCGATCGCATCGGCGCTGGGTATCGACCGGTCGTAGACGTCACCCGGTAGCAGCACCACGTCCACCCGCTGCTCGGCCACGATCTCGGCCAGCGATTCGAGCGAACGCGCTTGATCCGCCAGCAGATCCACACCGTGGAAGGTCCGCCCGATGTGCCAGTCGGAAGTGTGCAGGATCCGCATGCCGCGAAACCGTAGGCGATGGCACCGACAGATTCGAATTCGCCACCCCGGGGCCGCCGGAGAAAATCCCGTCTCGATCGGCCCGCGACCGACCGATCAGCAATGGTCACGAACCCCCGAACAAGTGCTAGGTATTTGCCGTCGCACCGAACTTGTCGGTGGCATACGGCACTATCTGCAGTCATGACCGCACCGACACTGTTAGCGATGCTCGTGGTGTTCTGCGCCGGGCTGGGCCTGGGCTGGCTCGGTCATCTCGCGCGGGCCGGGCGTGCCGAGGCGCAACTGGCCGCCCTGCGCGACAACGAGCATCTGCTGCGGCACTCCCTCGGCGCGGCGAACGAAGATGCCGCACAGCGCAATTCACAGGCCCTCGGCACACTGGTGACGCCGCTGCGCGAGGCGGTCGGCGCGCTGAACCGGCAACTGGCCGAGGTCGAGCACAAGCGCATCGACGCCTATGCGGGCCTGCGCGAACAGGTCGCGGGCATGCAGCACCTGTCCCATCAGCTCGCCACGCAGACCGGTCAGCTGGTTTCCGCCCTGCGCGCGCCGCAGGTCCGCGGACGCTGGGGCGAGATCCAGCTCGAGCGAGTGGTGGAGCTGGCCGGAATGTCGCGGCACTGCGATTTCGACACCCAGGTCACCCGCGCGGGCCGGGACGGCATCGTGCGCCCCGATCTGGTGGTCCGGCTGGCCGGTGACCGCCACATCGTGGTGGACGCCAAGGCCCCGCTGACCGCCTACCTCGACGCCGCCGCCCAGGACGATCCCCGGAAACAGGCCGAACACCTGACCCGCCACGCCAGACATCTGCGCACCCATATCGATCAGCTCTCCGACAAGACCTACTGGGCCGCGTTCGATCCCGCACCCGAATTCGTGGTCCTGTTCGTCCCGGGCGAAACGTTCCTGGATGCCGCGCTGAACGCCGACGCCGGTCTCCTGGAGTACGCATTCGGCCGGAACGTGATCCTCGCAACGCCGACGACCCTCGTCGCACTACTTCGCACCGTCGCTCACGGCTGGCGACAGGACACCATCTCGAAAGAGATGGCAACAGTCCAGCAATTGGGTCGGGAGCTGTATGCCCGACTGGGTGTGGTCGGGGGTCATCTGGACCGGCTGGGCGGCCAACTGGCAAAGGCGGTAGACGCTTTCAACCAGACAGTGGGCTCGGTCGAGTCACGGGTGCTGGTAACCGCGCGGCGATTGCACGAGTTGGACATCGGCGATCAGGAGGTCCCGGCAATCCGCTACATCGAGTCCCGCCCACGCGTCGCGGGGTTCTCAGACATCAACGAGTAAACGGTTCATCCGCCCAGCCTCGATACACGTTCCGGTTCCGACAGATAGTGTGCTTTACGTGGCAGCTACCCAACGCGACCGATCCGAGGTGCCCGCACCGCACCGCTCGATCATCCCGTCGGTGCCCGGCATCCCGGCCGGTGCGGCGGTATTGATCGCGGTGGCGTGCACTCTGATCGGGTTTTTCATCGACGCAAGCGGCGGCAGCAGAGATCTGACCCGCGTGTTCGCCGGCGCCTACATCGTCGGCTGTGTGCTGGCCGCGCTGGCGGTGCGCTACCGCGGTCTGTTCACCACGATGGTCACCCCGCCGCTGCTGCTGTTCATCGCGGTACCCGTCGCCTACGGGCAGTTGCTGGACCATACGTCGTCCTCGATGAAGGACATCCTGCTCAACCAGGGCATCCCGCTGGTGAATCGCTTCCCGGTGATGGCCATCGCCACCGTGCTCGTGCTGGCGGTCGGGCTGGGCCGGATGGTGCTGCAACGCCGCCTGGAAGAGGCCAAGCCGCGTGCGCGCGGCGATCGGCAGCGCAAGGGCGATTCCTGGGGTGCACGGGCCGAGGCGAGCCGTTCACGCCGCAGCCGGGGCACCCGCTCGTCGGACACCCTTCGCAGCCGTGCGCGAGCACAATCCGCCACCGACGAGAAGGCCGCCACGAAACCGACTCGCGGAAGCCGTAAGACCACCGGGCGGGTCGCCGAGCGCCCGCCACGGGTCTCGGCTCCGCAGGGCTCACGCACCGCCGAGCGCGCGAAGGTCGCCGCCACCGCGCGCCAGCGTCCCGAGGCCGACACGCCGTCGCGGCACCGCGCCGACGCCGACGCCCCGCCACGGCAGCGTCCCGCGGAACCCGGTCGCCAGCGTTCGGCAGAACCGCAGCCGCGCCGCCGGGCCGCCGCGGACGCTCCGGCACAGCCGCCGCGTCAGCGCGGCGCGGCGCCGTCCACCGGCCAGCAACCTCGCCGACGGGCACAGGAGCCACGCCAGCGTTCCGCGGAACCCCAGCCGCAGCGCCGCGCACGCGGAGCCGATCACGGGGATGTCCCGCCACACCCGCGGCCGAACGTCCGCTACCGCGAACGCGATTCGGGCCGGATCGAGCACTGAGGGCGCGCCGGAGTCGGCGAACACGCCGACCGAGCGCGCCGGAACCGCCTACTGACGCGCGGCGCGCAGCTCGCGGGGCAGCGAGAACACGAGCGTCTCGTTCGCCGTGGTGACCGGCTGGACGTCGGCGTAACCGTGTTCGGCGAGCAGATCGAGCACACCGCGCACCAGGATTTCCGGGACCGAGGCGCCGGAGGTGACGCCGACCGAGCCCACGCCCTCGAACCAGGCCGGATCGACCTCACGCGCAAAATCGACCAGATGGGCCGCGCCCGCACCAGCATTGAGGGCGACCTCGACCAGCCGCTTGGAATTGGAGGAGTTGCGCGAACCGACCACGATCACCAGATCGCATTCCGGCGCCATCGCCTTCACCGCGATCTGCCGGTTCTGGGTCGCGTAGCAGATGTCGTCGCTGGGCGGATCCTGCAGCTTCGGGAAACGCTGGCGCAGCCGCTGCACGGTCTCCATGGTCTCGTCGACCGACAGGGTGGTCTGGGAGAGCCAGATCACCTTCTCCTCGTCGCGCACGCTGACGCCGTCGACCGCGTCGGGACCGTCGACGAGCTGGACGTGATCGGGCGCCTCGCCCGCGGTGCCCTCGACCTCCTCGTGCCCCTCGTGGCCGATCAGCAGGATGTCGAAATCGTCGCGGGCGAACCGCTTGGCCTCCTGGTGCACCTTGGTGACCAGCGGGCAGGTGGCATCGATGGTGTGCAGGCTGCGGGCCGCGGCGGCCTCGTGCACCATCGGCGACACGCCGTGCGCGGAGAACACCACCACCGCGCCCTCGGGCACCTCGGCGGTGTCGTCGACGAAGACCACGCCGCGCTCGCGCAGCGTCTCCACGACGTGCCGGTTGTGCACGATCTCCTTGCGCACGTAGATCGGCGCACCGTGCTTGTCGAGGGCGCGTTCGACGGTCTCCACCGCACGATCCACACCGGCGCAATAACCGCGCGGCTCGGCGAGCAGGACACGCTTGGCGGCGCCGGCCGCGCGCGAACCCGCGGACCGGGCGATTCCGACGTTCAAGGGGATTGCCGAGGACATGCTTGCCAGCTTACGTGCGAGCGGGTGACGACACGCGCGCGGTCGCGGCCGGTATCGTGTGATGACGGGCGCGGCGAATTGTGAGTCCCCTCACCACCGGCCGCCACGGCCCGGCGACATGACGACGAACAGATGCGACGAGAATGGCGCACGTGGATTCCCTCCTTTGCTTCACACGGCGAATCGGGCAGGCTAGGGCTATGTTTCGACCGCCGTTCTTCGCCCGTGTCGCCGCCGGGGCCGCCGTCTACGCCCTGGAGGAAGCCCGCCGGCTGCCGACGACCGCGATGCATCTGCCGATCACCGCGATCAGCCAGTTGTTGCAGACCACCATGCACGCCCAGCAGTTCGTGACCAGTCTCGCGCTCAAGGGCGACGAGGTGTTCGATCAGCTGACCAATCGTCCGGAGGAGCAGCCCGCCTGGGCCACCTTCGACGAGGACGAGGACGATCCCGCTCCGGTCTTCGCCAGTGCCCGCGAGGCCGCGCGCAGCCGCTTCGACATGTACCTCGCGGCCGAACCGGCCCCGGAGCCCGCGCCCGCCGCACCCGCTCGGGAGCCCGCCGCGCAGGAGTCCGAATCCCACACCGCGGCAACGTCTTCCGCCAACGGTCAGGCCCCCGCGGACGAGGTCGTCGAGCCGGAGGTCGCGGCCCGTTACGACTACCTGAACATGACGCTGGCCCAGCTGCGCGCGCGCCTGCGGATGCTCACCGTCGACGATCTGAGCGCACTGCTCGAGTACGAGCAGCACACCCGCGACCGCGCGGCCTTCGTGACTATGCTCACCAACCGGATTGCCACCGTGCAGGCCAAGTGACCGAATTCACCCACCACACCCACGCACACCCCATCGCCGGCCACCGCCGCGCCGAACACCGGCACGCAGCGACATGCCAGCGCGGGCCCGGCGGTCGAACGCCGAATATCGGTGAGGCGCAACGGTGACCGATCCCGACACACACGCATCCGCCGACTCGGCAGCCTCCGGCGGGCAGGGAAATGCGGCCCGGCCCTCGAATTCGGCCGAGAACCCGTGGCCGGTGCGCAGTATCGCGTTGAAGGTCGCCCAGTGGATCGACCGGCTCGGCAGCGTCTGGGTCGAGGGCCAGATCACCCAGATGAACGTACGTCCGGGCACTCGCACGGCCTTTCTGGTGCTGCGCGATCCGGCCGCGGACATGTCCCTGTCGGTGACGTGTGATCCTGCGCTGCTACGCAATTCGGCGATTCCGCTGCAGGAGGGCAGCCGCGTCGTCGTCTACGGCAAGCTGTCCTACTTCACCGGGCGCGGCACACTGTCGTTGCGTATCACCGAGATTCGGCCGGTCGGCATCGGCGAACTGCTGGCCCGCATCGAGCGGCTCAAGGCGCTGCTGGCCGCCGAGGGCCTGTTCGATCCGCGCCTGAAGCGGCCGATTCCGTTCCTGCCCGGGACGATCGGCCTGATCACCGGACGCGCCAGCGCCGCCGAGCGCGACGTCCTGACCGTGGCCCGGAATCGTTGGCCCGCAGTGCGTTTCGAGGTCAGAAACACCGCGGTGCAGGGCGCGACGGCGGTCCCGCAGATTCTGGATGCCCTGGCCGAACTCGACCGCGATCCCGAGGTCGCGGTGATCGTGCTCGCCCGCGGCGGCGGCAGTGTCGAGGATCTGCTGCCCTTCTCCGACGAAACCCTGTGCCGCGCCATCGTTTCCGCGACGACGCCGATCGTCAGCGCGATCGGGCACGAGCCGGACAATCCGCTCTCGGACTATGTCGCGGATCTGCGCGCGGCCACACCCACCGACGCCGCCAAGCGCATCGTCCCCGACGCGGCCGCGGAACTGGCGACGGTGCGGGAATGGCGGGAGCGTTCGGCCGCGGCCCTGCGCGGCTGGGTGCAGCGCGAACTGCGTGCCCTGGACCAGTTGCGCTCGCGGCCGGTGCTGGCCGATCCGCTGCGTCAACTCGATCAGCGCTACGAGGAGGCCGAACGACTGCGCACCGCGGCCCGCCGCGCGGTCGAGCACACCCTCACCACCGAGTCCACCGCGACCCGGCATCTGCGCGACAAACTCACCGCCGTCGGCCCGGCCGCCACGCTCGCTCGCGGATACGCTGTGGTGCAACGCGTTTCGGGCAAAGAACGACATGTCATCCACGAGGTGGCCGATTCTCCGCCGGGCACCCAGTTGCGCATCCGCGTCGCCGACGGCGCGATCAGCGCGGCGGCACTGGCCAGTCAGACCATCACGAAGGAGCCCCGCCATGACCGAGAGTGACCTCGCCGAGATCGCGAGTTTCGGCTACGAGCGAGCCCGCGACGAACTGGTCAACGTGGTGAAGATGCTCGAGCAGGGCGGTATGGACCTGGACGAGTCGCTGGCGCTGTGGGAGCGCGGCGAGGCCCTGGCGACCCGCTGCGAGGAGCATCTGGCCGGGGCCCGCAAACGGGTCGAGGACGCGCTGTCCCGCCGTGAGACCGAGGCGGAATAGGCGCACATCCCGATAACGCACAGTGCAGAACGTCACTCTCGATATCGAAAATGACACTTGCACAACGGCCTCGAAGTGGGGTTCTCTGAAAGGATGCCGAGCAGCGCCGCCCGCTCGGCCGAGCAGGAGGAGATGCCGTGACCACCGTCGACCACCAGTTGGACAGACGTAGGCACATCCTGCTCGAACTGGGTTTCGCCACCCGCCGCGTGGGCGACGAACTGCACGGCTCGGCGACGATCACCCCGCAGATGCACGTCCCGGGCACCACTCACCTGCGCACCTCTGTCCTGGCCATCTGGCTGGACACCATGGGCGGGCTGCTGGCCTCGCTGGTCATCCACCCCCGGGTGCCGATGACGCTGGAACTGGACGTCAACCTGTTCCGGCCCGCACCGGGTACCGGTGAGGTGCGCGCGGTCGGCCGGACCGTCAAGGCGGGCCGCTCGGTCTTCGTCGCGGAGATCGAATTCACCGTCGACGACGTCCCGATCGGTTTCGGCGCGACCTCCTTCATGGCAGCGCCGAATCCGGACGTCCAGCTGCCACGCAAACTCAGCATCGATATGCCCCCGAGCGGCGCCCGGCTCGCTGTTCCGCTGGCCGAGCGGGCCCGCTGCGAACGCCGCGAGCCGGGCGTCGCGGTACTGCCCCGCACCGAGGACGGGCTCAATGCCGCGGGCACCGTCAACGGCGGTCTGATCGCGCTGGCGGCGGAGGAGGCGGCCCTGTCGCTCGGCCCCTCGAACGGACTGAGTTTCCTGGGCCTGCGCTATCTACAGGCCGCGCGGGTAGGGCCGGTGGTGGCCACTGCGACCGCGCAGCACGGCCTGGGCCGGGTGGAGCTGCGCGACTCGGGCAACGACAACCGGATCACCACACTCGCCACCACCAGAACGTTCGACCGCTAGCCCGGCGTCGTGCGGACCGGCTCACCGCAGCAGGCCGACCAGCCGGTCGTGCACGATCCGCCACAACCCCGGTGCGAGATCCGCGTCGGCGAGCATCTCCATCGTGCAGATCACCTGCAACGACCGAATCCGTTCCGCCAGTGCGGGTTCGCCGGGATCGATCCCGGCTCCCCGGAGGAATTCGGGCCAGGACCGGGCCAGCGCGTCACGACCCGCGAAGCCGACCGACCACGCCCACCGGGCCGGGTCGTACAGCGGGTCCGCGACACATACCGACTCGAAATCCAGCAGTCCGGTGATCGCGCCGTCCTCGACGAGAATGTTCACCGGCGCGTAGTCGCCGTGCGCCAAAACCGCTGGGCGGCCGTCGAACAGCGCGGGCAGGTCCGCGAGCACGCCTTCCAGTGCGGCGCCCTGCGCGGCCGACAATGCCGGAGCCAGGCATTCGGCCCAGGCGTCGGCGCGGGCGGCCAGATATCGGGGCCGGGCCCACATATCGTCGAGTTCCACATCCGTGCAGGGCAATTCGGAGAAATCGGCGAGCATCGCGCCCATCGCCCGAGCCAGTGCCGGGAAATGCGGTCCGTCCATGGCGGTTTCGGCACTCGGCGCGCCGGGCAGCATATCGAAGGCGATCCACGGTGGCTGTGCACCGATATCCGCGGCGTGAATGCCCGGAATCGTAATTCCCCTGGCGGCGGCGGGATCTCGCAGCGCATTCATGATCCGCATCCGGCGGTCGGCCTCACCGCCGCGCCGATATCGCTGCACGACGACGCCGGTGCCGTCGTCGACGGTCACCAGACTGGTGTTGTCACCGACTCCCCATTCGGCAGACGTCGCCGCCATGATAGGCCGATCCAGTACCCGCTCGAGCCAAGCCAAGTCCGCGCGATCCACTCGGCCAACGTTAGCCGAAAAACAGCGAGAGTCGTTGGCGGTTACCCGAATCGGGTCTCACCGAACCGGACCAAGATCACAAATACACAGGTGGAATCACGAATGCAGTGGTTGAGCGGCGTCCACCGAACCGGCCAGAGTCGTGTATGCCGACTGGTTGCCCGCACCCTTGATCAGGACTCGGACGGTGCCGAAATCGGTGATCCACGCCGGTTCGTTGCCCTGGACGTGGAAGACCGTCCAGGTCTGATCGCCCACCTTCTGCGATCCCGAGGGACTACGCGTCTGCAGAATGTGATCGGCCAGTGCGGATTCGGTCGCATCGGACTGCGTCAGCTGCATGTACGTGCCCTCGGGCGTGATGTAACCGACGGTGCTGAGCGTGCCGCCGCCCGCACCGCTGATGGTGTCGCGGCTGCCGGAGTTCGCGGTCCAGTGCTCCGGCAGGCTCGGCTGCCGGATCGGGAACGACAGGGTGTGCGCGTCGTCTTGCAGCGCCGCCTTGACATCGAAATGCGGAATATTGCCGGTCGCCGGTGTGCCGGGCGAGAAACTGCACTGCTGGGCGAGAGCGGCGAAAACCACGCAGATCAGCAGCAACGGAATCAACGACCAGAGCAGGTCGCGATAGTCGTTGAGGATCCGGGGTTTCTGATTCGGCACGTCCCCAGTATGCCGCGCCGCATTTTCCGCACTTCGCTCCGGAGGGGTGCGCCGACCTGGGCGCCTGGACATCGCACCCGACAACCCGACGGAAAACGAGGCCGATATCACAGCGTGCGGACCTGCATCGGCCCAGCATCGACGAAAGTCGAACGGCAGTACCCGACGGGATGTTCTGACCGTTCTGCGACAATTCACAGCAGTAGACCAACGAGGAGGCACCGCAGATGACGGCACCCACACCCGCAACCAGCCGCCGTGAGGCCCCGGACCGCAACCTCGCACTCGAGCTGGTCCGGGTAACCGAGGCCGGCGCGATGGCCGCGGGCCGCTGGGTCGGCCGCGGCGACAAGGAGGGCGGCGACGGTGCCGCGGTGGACGCGATGCGTCAGCTCGTGGCCACGGTGTCGATGAGCGGAATCGTCGTGATCGGCGAGGGCGAGAAGGACGAAGCGCCCATGCTCTACAACGGCGAGGCGGTCGGCGACGGCACCGGCCCCGAGGTCGATTTCGCGGTGGACCCGATCGACGGCACCACCCTGATGTCGAAGGGCTCGCCGGGCGCGATCTCCGTGCTCGCGGTGGCCGAGCGGGGCGCGATGTTCGACCCGTCGGCCGTGTTCTACATGGACAAGATCGCCGTCGGACCGGAAGCGGCCGATGTGATCGACCTGTCCGTGCCGATCGCGGAGAACCTGCGCCGGGTCGCCAAGACCAAGAAGTCCTCGGTCTCGGACCTGACCGTGTGCGTGCTGGATCGGCCGCGGCATGCGCGGCACATCCAGGAGGTGCGCGACGCCGGGGCGCGGATCCGGCTGATCTCCGACGGTGACGTCGCCGGCGCGATCGCGACCGCGCGTCCCGACTCCGGAACCGACATGCTGATCGGCATCGGCGGTACCCCCGAGGGCATCATCGCGGCCGCCGCGCTGCGCTGTATGGGCGGCGCACTGCAGGGCAAGCTCGCCCCCAAGGACGACGAGGAGCGGCAGAAGGCGCTCGATGCCGGACACGATCTGGATCGGATCCTGTCCACCGAGGACCTGGTCTCCGGGGACAACGTGTTCTTCTGCGCCACCGGAGTCACCGATGGCGATCTGCTGCGCGGGGTGCGGTACTTCTCCGGCGGCGCCTCGACGCAGTCGATCGTGATGCGGTCGAAGTCGGGGACGGTCCGGATGATTGATGCTTATCACCGGTTGACGAAGCTGCGGGAGTACTCGTCGGTCAACTTCGAAGGCGACGAGCACGCTGTGCCGCCGATGCCGTAATTTTTGGCCTCCGCTTCGCTGCGGCGGGTTTTCGGCGCTGTAAGGCTCGTCGTTCAGCCCTCGAGACTCGGCCTTCGGCCATGCGCTTCGAGGGCTGAACGACGAGCCCGCGCCGAAAACCTTGGAGCTGGCCTGCCTGAGCCTTTCGCTTCGCGGGCGACTACCAGCGAAACGGAGACGATTCGCCGCTGAGCACGCGGGAGGTGGCCGGGTTGGCTCGGGCCCTCACGTGAGCGCGGGGCTCGCCTGCGGCATCGGGGAGTGTGGGCGGTCTGCGGGGGCGGGGTGTGGGCGATTTCCAGTGGGATGGAGGCGCTTGGCCGCTGGGCACGCGGGAGGTGGCCCGGCCTGCTCGGTGCCTCACGGGAGAGCGCGGCTCGCCTGCGGCATCGGGGGATTCTGGGGGCGATATTCCCTGCTGGCGTGTGCGAAAAGCCTCAGGCGTGGCTGACCGCTATGGGTTTGTGCGGGCCTAGGCTCGAATTATGACTGAGCAGACGGAATATCGCGTCGAGCACGACACGATGGGTGAGGTTCGGGTGCCGGTGGATGCGCTGTGGCGGGCGCAGACGCAGCGGGCCGTGGAGAACTTTCCGATCAGCGGGCGCGGGCTCGAGCGGGCGCAGATCCGGGCGTTGGGGCTGCTCAAGGCGGCCTGCGCGGTGGTGAACCGCGATCTGGGGCTGCTCGAGTCCGGTAAGGCCGAGGCGATCGTCGCGGCGGCGAACGAGATCGCCGAGGGCGCGCACGACGATCAGTTCCCGATCGACGTGTTCCAGACCGGCTCGGGCACCAGCTCCAATATGAACGCCAACGAAGTGATCGCCAGCCTGGCCGCGTCGCACGGCGTCACCGTGCACCCCAACGACGACGTCAACATGTCGCAGTCCTCGAACGACACGTTCCCGACCGCGACGCATCTGGCCGCGACCGAGGCCGTGGTGCGCGATCTCGTACCGGCCCTGGACCACCTGCGAATTCGCTTGCTGGACAAGGCGACCGAGTGGCGCACCGTGGTGAAGTCCGGGCGAACCCATCTGATGGACGCGGTGCCGGTGACCCTCGGACAGGAGTTCGGCGGGTACACCCGGCAGGTCGAGGCCGGTATCGACCGGCTGACCGCCACGCTGGTGCGACTGGGTGAGCTGCCCATCGGCGGCACCGCGGTCGGCACCGGACTCAACGCACCCGACGGCTTCGGCGCGGCCGTCGTCACCGAGCTTCGCCGTTCCACCGGGTTGGACCAATTGTCCGAGGCCGCAAATCATTTCGAGGCCCAGGCCGCCCGCGACGGACTGGTGGAGGTCTCCGGCGCCCTGCGTACCGTGGCGATCTCGCTGACCAAGATCGCCAACGATATCCGCTGGATGGGTTCGGGCCCGCTGACCGGCCTGGCCGAGATCCGGCTGCCGGACCTGCAGCCGGGTTCCTCGATCATGCCGGGGAAGGTGAATCCCGTTCTGCCGGAGGCTGTTACGCAGGTAGCGGCGCAGGTGATCGGTAACGACGCCGCGATCGCCTGGGGTGGCGGGAACGGCGCGTTCGAGCTGAACGTCTACATCCCGATGATGGCGCGCAACGTCCTGGAATCGATTCGGTTGCTGGCCAACGTATCCCGCTTGTTCGCGGACAAGTGCATCGCCGGACTGGTCGCCGACACCGAGCACCTGCGGCAGCTGGCCGAATCCTCTCCGTCGATCGTCACGCCGTTGAATTCGGCGATCGGTTACGAGGAGGCCGCCGCGGTGGCGAAACAGGCGCTGAAGGAAGGCAAGACCATTCGCCAGACGGTCATCGACCGCGGACTGATCGGCGACGCACTCTCCCTCGAGGAGCTGGACCGTCGACTGGACGTGCTGTCCATGGCGAAGGTGCGGGACTCCGAATGACACTCCCCCGTGGCGGATCCGGTTCACCTCTTCGATGAACCGGATTCCCCGGCGCGCCACCAGGATTCACGACGTGACGGCGGCGCGGGCCGATTCGCCGTGCCCGCCGATCATCGCCGGGTAGTCCAGCAGATCGATGTCTTCGGCGGCGTTGTCGCCGACCCGCGTCATGAGCCCGAAGGCGCGCGAACCGAGGAACCAGTTGCGCATCGCGATTCCGCGCGCGGTCCGCGGCGCGAGGAACCGCCCGGCGTTGGAGTTGCCCGCGATCTTGGCGTAGCGGCGCATCAGCTCGTCGTAACGGGCGAACGCACCCGCGTATTCGCCTCCGGCCGCGGCCAATTCACCGGCCAGGACGTATGCCCCGACGACCGCGAGCCCGGTTCCGAAGCCGCCCAAGGTATTTCCGTAGGCCGAATCGCCGATCAGAGCGACCCTGCCCTTGGTGTACCGGCCCTTCATCCGGACCTGACTGATCGAATCCAGGTAGAACGCGTCGAGTCCGGGCAGTTCGGCCATCATCGAGGGGACGAGCCCGCCGAGTCCGGCGAATTGCTCCGCGACCAGCCGCTGCTGTGCGGCCACGTCGTCGCGGGCGATGTCGAGCACCGGCGAGGCGAAGATGTACTGGTGGGCCGCCTTCGCGCCGCCGCGCACAGCCAGCTTGCCCGGCGCACTGTAGGCCGACGCCCGCCCGCGCACGCGCGGCCCGTTCGCATCGTGCCCCCATCCGGGCGCACCGGCGATGCAGTAGTAATAGCCCAGGTGGTGGACGTAATCGGCGTCCGGCCCGAAGGCCAGTCGACGCACCCGCGAATGAATTCCGTCGGCGCCGAAGACCAGGTCGAAGGTGCGGGCGGGCGCGTTTTCGAATTCGACGTGCACGCCCTCGGTGGTGTCGGTGAGCGCACTGATCGAATCGCCGAACAGGTATTCGCAGGTGCCCGCGGTCTGCTCGTACAGGATGCGGGCCAGGTCGCCGCGCAGGATCTCCACGTCACCGCCGGTGAAATCGCCTGATATCACGGCCAATTCGCGACCGTCGTCATCGGCGAAGACCATATCGGTCTTACCGGTCTGCTGCCGCACGATCTCCTCCCACACGCCCATCCGCTCGAGCACCGTGCGATGGGTGGGCCCCTTGAAGTCGATGGCCTGCCCGCCGGGGCGCAGTTCGGGTGCCCGCTCGACCACGGTGACCGCGAAGCCGTAGCGATGCAACCAGTAGGCCAGGGCGGGGCCGGCGATGCTGGCGCCGGAGATGAGAACGGTCTGATTACGCATGGTGAGCTCCGGTTTCTCTAACTGTGTCTGTCGGGCGCAAATTAGCGTACGATGGACACAGTTTCGAAGTCAAGAGTCGATCGGCGAGGATGGTGAGATGACCGCACCGACCGCTATCGAACTGCTGTGGGGCACCCAGCAGCGGCCCAAGCGCGGGCCCAAGCCCTCGCTCTCCCTGGACCGGATCGTCACCGAGGCGATCGCGTTCGCGGATTCCGAAGGGCTGACGAACCTTTCGATGCAGCGCCTGGCCGAACGACTCGGCTGCGCGAAGATGGCGCTGTACCGCTACGTCCCCGGCAAGGCCGAACTGACCGCGCTGATGCTGGACGCCGCAATGGGTGATGCGCCGGATCTCGTTGCCGCGGCGAAGGATTCGACCGAGCAGCCGTGGCGCGCGCAGCTGCGCGCCTGGTGCGTGACGAGCTACGAGATGTTCTGCGCCCACACCTGGACGCTCGGCATGCTGGTCACCACACGCCCCTACGGCCCCAACGAGATCAACTGGTTCGAGGCCGGTCTCGCCCCCTTGGCCGACAGCGGCCTGACCGGTCCCGAACGACTGGACACCCTCGCACTCCTGTCGGGTCAGGCGCAGACCTTCGCCCGCGCCACCCTGGGCGATCACAGCGGCGGCCTGGAGGACGCCATGTTCGAACAGCTGACCCGCGTCCTGGCCGACCAGGCCGACCGCTATCCGCACACCGTCACGGCCTTCAACGAACCCGCCCCGCCCGGCTCCCGCGACAACGCCCTGCACTTCGGCATCGATCGCATCCTCGACGGCCTGGCCGCGCTCATCGCGACCCGCGAGGTGAACGGCGCCGGTTCCGAACCACCCTCCGCCAGCTGAACCGGACGGCGAACCCCACCGACCCGGAAGCCACATCACTACCGGACCCGGACCGTCGAATTCCTGGTCACCGACCCGAGCCGGGCCCCATCCGGGCAGCCGGTCCCCGGTACCCGCACACCCGCTCGGGAACAAAAGGCACGGAACCGACGAACACGGCGTCGAACGGGCCCCGATTCCATGGATTCGGACCCCGCCGCGGCATACAGTCGGAGCATGTCCGACAAACCCGAGCTACGGCAGGATGCGATCACCACGGTTCGCGAATTCTTCGCGGCGTTGGAGATGGGCGCGGTGGACGAGGCGCTCGAACTGCTCGATCCCGATATCGTCTGGAAGAACACCTCGTTGCCCGACGTGCGCGGCGTCAGCCGCGTCGGCGGTCTGCTGCGTGGCCTGTCGCGTGAATCCTTCGGCTTCCGCGTCGATATGCACCACATCGCCATCGAAGCCGACGGCCGTCCCGTCTCCGAGGGCGATACCGTCCTCACCGAACGCACCGACTACCTGCGTGCGGGCCCGGTCGAGATCGGCTTCTGGGTGTGCGGCACCTTCGAACTGGTCGACGGCCGCATCACCCTCTGGCACGACCACTTCAGCTGGGAGAACTTCCTGCGAGGCACCGTGACCGGCATCTGGCAGGCAGTGCGGGGCTCCACCTACTCGAAACGTTGACCCATAAATCCGCACTACGGCCTCGCCGGACAATGCGCGCTGGCCCTACCCGAACAGGTATGCGCTAGCGACCACTGATCTGGCAACGACATGGGTAACTCCCCGGGAACGCCCGAAACTCGGCCGGGCTCTCAACCGTCGGCCCGACCCCCGAATCTCCCCGCGCTCAACGGCACGCTGAAGTCGCGGGGAGGCGGGGGAGAGTTACGGAGAGGCGGGGGAGCGCAGGTGGGCCAGTTCGGTGCGGGCCTTCTCGCCGTCCGCGCTCAGGTCGGTGCGGGTGAAGACGTTCCAGCGGGCCAGGAGCGGAGTCAGGACGAGTTCGGGCTCGCGGGCCGGATCGTAGATACCGGCCTCGGCCAGGATCGTGGTGCTGGAGCGGCCGTCGGCGAGGGTGACCTCGGGCACGGCGAACGCGGCGACCTGGTCGGCGATCGCGCGCACGGTCTGATCGGGCGCGAGATTCAGCGCGGCGTCGACGAGATCGGCGAAGAATTCGGACTGGAGTTCGTCGTCGGCGGCGATGCGGTCGGACATCGCGGTGACGATCGGATTCTCCCCCAGCGCCGCGGTGTTGCGATGCCGGATCGCGGCGGCGCGCTCCTCGAAGGCGCTGACGGCCAGCACATCCAGCAGATGCAGCGCGGGACGGCGGAATCCGGCGGTCATGTAGGACATCCGCATCCGCTCGAGTGCGACCGGATCCACCGCACGGGTGACCACCAGATAATTCCGGAGCATGATCGCGTGCCGATTCTCCTCGGCGGTCCACCGGCCGACCCAGCGCCACCACGGGCCGGTGCGCAGATACCTGCCCACCTCGCGGTGGTACGAGGGCAGGTTGTCGGCGATCAGCACACCGACGGTCAGTGCCAGCTGCGCGACCTCACCGAGTTCGGATTGACCGGGCTCCCAGTCGGTTCCGCCGAGGAAGGCGAAGTTGCGGCCGTCGTCCCACGGCACGTAGTCCTGCGGTTGCCACTCGTCTGCCGTGGCGATGTGTCGCCGCAGATTTTCGTCCACCTCCGCCGCAAGTGATTCCAGCAGCTCACGGTCGGTCAAGAGAGTTCGCACGCCGACAACCTACCTATTCGTGGACCGAAATGGGCATCTACCGTACAACAGCCCGGGAACATCGTTCCCGGGCTGTTACACAACACGAAGCGAACTACTTCATCGTCACCGAGGTCTGGTTGTTCACCCAGGTGATGCTGCCGCCGGTGAAGTCGCTCTGCTTACCGTTGGCGATGTCCTTCTCGTCGGTGGTCGGATAGCCGAGCTTGCCGTTGATCCCGCCGTTGCTGTCCCACGCCTTGCGGATGTCGCCCCAGACCACGTGCGGACCGGTCTGTTCGCTCCAGCAGATCGCGCCACCGGTGAATTCCTGGCAGGAACCGCCGTTCGGGCCGTTCATCGAGTTGCCGGTGGGCGCCCCGAGTGTGCCCGCGGGACCACCCATCTCGTTGTACTTGGCCAGAACGTGCCCGGCGACGGTGATCTCGCCGCTGGGCGTTTGGATCTTGGTCTCCGCCGCGGCCCCGTTCGCACCGGTTTCGTTGGCGGCGGATTCCTTCGCGCCCGACTCCTTCGCGCCGGATTCGTTCGCGGCGTTGGTGGCCGCGGCGCCCGCGGACGTCGTGGCGGAGCTGTTGTTGTCGTCATTGCTGCTGCACGCGGCGGTGAACAGCAGTCCCGCCGCGGCCAGCGTCATCGTCATCGCGGCCGAGCGTCGAGCGAAGTGGTGCATATCCATCCTCTCGAGAGAGGTTGCCGACGGCCCGCGCAGAACGGACCACCGGCAACCCGAAGCCGGTGCCCTGCTACGAATCAGCGAACCACTGATGTTTCAACTGAATCGCGCCGAACAGGTATCTCGGCGAAATATACCCGCCGACTCCTCGAGATAACCGGATGCTGTGAATTCGCTCGGAATCAGGCGTGCGGGCCGTACTCCTCCAACATCTCGGTCACCAGCGCGGCGATCGGCGACCGCTCGCTGCGCGTGAGCGTGACATGCGCGAACAGCGGATGCCCCTTGAGTTTCTCGATCACCGCGGCGACGCCGTCGTGCCGGCCGACGCGCAGATTGTCGCGCTGCGCGACGTCGTGGGTGAGCACCACCCGCGAACCGCTGCCCAACCGGCTCAGCACCGTCAGCAGCACATTGCGTTCGAGCGACTGCGCCTCGTCGACGATCACGAACGAATCGTGCAGCGAGCGCCCGCGAATGTGCGTCAGCGGCAACACCTCCAGCATGCCGCGGGCGAGCACCTCCTCCATCACCTCGGGACTGGCCAGCCCGTCGAGGGTGTCGAACACCGCCTGCGCCCAGGGGCCCATCTTCTCGCTCTCGGATCCGGGCAGATAGCCCAGTTCCTGTCCGCCGACCGCGTAGAGCGGACGGAAGACCACCACCTTGCGCTGAGATCGCCGCTCCAGCACCGCTTCCAGACCCGCGGTGAGCGCCAGCGCGGATTTACCCGTGCCCGCCTTACCACCGAGGGAGATGATGCCCACGCTCTCGTCCAGCAGCAGATCCAGCGCGACCCGCTGTTCCGCCGAACGCCCGTGCAGCCCGAACGCCTCCCGATCGCCGCGCACCAGCTGCACCCGTTTGTCCGGAGTCACCCGGGCCAGCGCGCTGCCGTTCGTACCCAGCAGACGAATTCCGGTGTGGCAGGGCAGATCCCGGGCCTCGTCCAGATCGATCGAGGAGTCGGCGTAGAGCCGGTCCACGACGTCGGCGGCGACCTCGAGTTCGGTCATCCCGGTCCAGCCGGAGGTGATGACGTCCTGCGCGTGATATTCGTCGGCCTGCAGACCCACCGCACCGGCCTTGACCCGCAACGGAATATCCTTCGACACCAGCACCACCGTGCGGCCCTCGGCGGCGAGATTGAGGGCGCAGGCCAGGATGCGGGAATCGTTGGTATCGGTGCGGAATCCGACCGGTAACACCTCCGGATCGGTGTGATTGAGCTCCACGTGCAACGTGCCGCCCACGGTCCCGATCGGAATCGGCTCGTCGAGCCGCCCGTATGCGATTCGCAGATCGTCCAGCAGCCGAAGCGCTTCCCGCGCGAACCAGCCGAGTTCGTGGTGGTGGCGTTTGGCTTCGAGTTCGCTGATCACCACCAGCGGCAGGACGACCTGGTTCTCGCCGAAGCGCGTGATGGCCCAGGGATCCGACAGCAGAACGGAGGTGTCGATCACGAAGGTTTTCGATCCGGATTTCTCGCCGGACCCGGAGGTGTGGGCTCCCTTTCCGGAGCCTCCGCTCACATCGGAGCGGGCATTCGAGGAAGCGATGACGGAGCGTGCATCAGTCACGGTGGGCTCCTTTGTTGCCCGGGCTACACCCGCCCGGACCTATCTCGCTGGACCGGTCCGACCCGGGGTCATTCGACCCGAGGGCCGGGTGCCGGCCCCCTCGCACTGATTTGCTCAGCCACGATCAGGACCTCCCGTACGAACCACACCTACGCGGCCCGCACATCCGACGTTACTGCGGTTTCGCCGATCCGGCTTGCCGGTTTTGCAAGCGTGTTGGTGAAGTTCCCGTTAACGTGCGGCTGGACCGGGGGCGCAGGAGCGATGCCCCGGTGTGATATGTATCTCAGCGAGGCATTCGCGCAAACGGCTGCCGGATCGCGAAAGATCCGCTGCTCGAGCGATTTCGGGTGTCGCGCGGGCAACTCGGCGCCCCGCGCGGCCGCATCGGCCCGGCCGTCCGAACGCGATCCCGGACATTCCCCGCGATCACGGCAGTTCTTCGCCGAATTGCGCGAGCAGCACCGGGATATGGCTGTGCGCAACGTCTTTCACGGACGTCACCAGAGTGACCGGACCGGACGCGCGCAACTCGCGCAGATGCTCGAGGCCCTGCCGGTGTTCGTCGTCCTCGAGTTCGGTCCGGTACCTGCTGGCGAACTCCGCGCCGCGATGTTGCGGGTCGGCGTGGAACCAGCGGCGCAGATCGTTGGACGGAGTGATCGCCTTCAACCATTCATCGATGTGCGCCTGCTGTTTGCTGATGCCGCGCGGCCAGAGCCGATCGACGAGTACGCGACATCCGTCGTCCGGGTCGGGCGCGTCGTAGACACGTTTCACGGCGAAGCTCACCGACGGTTGCTGTGTCATACCTCCATGGCAGCACGAATTACCGCCACGCGCGAGACCCGCACGGTTCGAGCCGATAGAGTCGTCATATGGCCGATGCTGCGGAACTGGAGAAGCTCTCGTCGAAGGAACTGCACGACCGTGCCGTCAAGTACGCGGTGCGCCACGGTGACGTGCGCTTCCTGTGGCGGTTGCTGGAGCAGATCCCCGCCGCCGAGGCCGCGACGGGCAATGTCGGCGAGAGCGCAGCCGATATCAAATACGTCCTGCCGATGCTGGACGATTACGTGCACGCCGGGGACGGGGACATCGCGGAGGTTCTGCGCCCGTTGTACGTGGAGTACCTCAGCAAGCACGGGTGATCGCCCACAGCGAAACGGCCTCGGCTCGCGTTGACATGGAGCGCACTCCAGGTCATAGCGTTCCACTCATGACGAACGCACAGACGCAAGGTCCCGGATCGGCCGGTAAGCGGCGGATCCGGCTGGGGTATCAGATGCCGCATTTCAGTCATGCGGCGTCGGCGCGGGAGCTGTTTCCCTCGGTGATCGAGCAGGCTCGGGCGGCGGAGGCGGCGGGATTCGATGCCGCGTTCGTGATGGATCACTTCTACCAGCTGCCCAATCTCGGTGCGCCCGAGGAGCCGATGCTCGAGGCGTACACCGCGCTGGGGGCGCTGGCCACCGCGACCGAGCGAATTCAGTTGTCCACCTTGGTCACCGGGAACACCTACCGGAATCCGGCGATGCTCGCCAAGACCGTCACCACGCTGGACGTGGTCAGCGGCGGGCGCGCGGTGCTGGGCATCGGCGCGGGGTGGTTCGAGTTCGAGCACATCGGGTACGGATACGAATTCGGCACCTTCACCGAACGTTTCGAACGGCTGGAGGAGGCGCTGGCGATCATCGCGCCGATGCTGCACGGACAGCATCCCACCTTCGAGGGCAAGTGGTACCACACCCGCGAGGCGCTGAACGAGCCCCGCATTCGCGATGATCTGCCGATCATGCTCGGCGGCGGCGGGGAGAAGAAGACCTTCGGCATGGCCGCACGCTACGCGGATCATCTCAACATCATCTGCAACGCAAGCGAATTGCCGCGCAAGATCGATGCGGTGCGCGCCCGGTGCGAGGAGAACGACCGCGATCCGAAGACCCTGGAGACCAGCTTCCTGGCCTTCGCGATCATCGACGAGGACGGCGATCGCGCCCGCAAGCTGCAGGCCGAAGTGGCAGCCAAGCAAGGTGGTGCGGATCTGAGCGACCGCCAGTTCGTCGGCACGCCGGACGATGTCGCCGAGCAGGTTCAGCGCCGCGTGCTGGACCACGGGGTGGACGGCATCATCGTCAATATGATCACCAACGGCCACGAGCCGGGCGTGTTGGAACTCGCCGGCAAGGCGCTGAGCCCGCTGGTGCACAAGGACTAGCCGCTCCCCGCGGACCGGTCCGGATCCCGCCGCCGACGACGAGACGCGGCGGCGGGATTCTCCGGTTTCAGCCGAGTTCGATGGGGCCGCGGAACTGACGCGCGGCCGCGGCGGCCCATCCGAGGTCGTAGTGCCCACCCTCGTCGAGGAATTCCTCGCGCAGCTCGTACCAGCGCAAACCCGGATGCCGGTGATGTACGCCGTGCAGGTTGAAGCTCAACGCGGCCTGTTCCAGGACGCCGGGCAGACGCAGGTTCAACGCCTCCAGCGGGGCGTCCAGGTCAGTGCCGTAGTGGTAGGCGTTGTCCGACAGGGAAATGACGAACGCCCGCCCGCCCAGCGCCGCGAGCAGCATCCAGCCGTACCTGCCGTACGCGAGGAACGCCGCGGCGTACAGCACCACGATCGCGGCCGCGTCGGTGCGGAACTGTCGCAGCACCTTGGCCTGCGCGATCCGTTCGAACAGCAGTCCCGCGACGGAATCCGGCGCGTCCACCCGCCGGCCGAGCCCGCGGATCACCGCGACCGGGAGTGCGGCCAGCGGCAGGGCCGCGACCTCGAGCAGGTAGAGACCGCCGCACAGCCGCACGTAGTAGCCGGGTGCGGTCTTGGCCCAACTGGACGTCGCGGGGTCGTAGATCTCGGTGCGTTCCCGGGTGCGGCTGTACCGGTGGTGCAGCAGATGACCGATCTTGAGCATCGCGAACGGCGAGCCGTACAGCAGCGCCAGCGCACGCCCGCACAGGTCGTTGACCTCGCGTCTGCGGATCAGGGTGCCGTGAACGGCCTCGTGGATCAGCGACCAGAACGGTGTGGTCAGCAGCACCGGCGCCAACAGCGACCAACCCCACATCGGGTCATATGGCAGCAGGATCGACGGCAGCAGGAACAGCTGGAACGCCCCGACGACGACCGCCGCACCGATCAACCACGAATTGATCGCCCGCACCGGCCGCTCGCGGGATCTGCGATTCGTACGACCGGTCCCCACATCGGTCATGGGCGCTGTCCCTGTTCTCGTCGAGCCTGTCGTTCCCCACTCATCGTGCCACTCCGCACCGGAAGCGGCCCAGGTCGAACGGGCTTTCCACCAAGAACTCGCGATAACGTCATCCCCTGGTCGAGCGGGATTCACCTCGGGTGACCGACCGGGACGCCGAGCAACCCCGCAGCCGTCCCGACGAACGTCGGCGCGGCGAATAGACTCATCTCGTATGTCCGACGACATCTCCCCCGAACTGGTCGTCTATCGCCGTCCAGGCTGCCCCTACTGCGCCCGGCTACGACGAGTGCTCAACCGCCACGGGATCATTCACCGCGAGGTCGACATCTGGGGCGACCCGGAGGCCGCGGCATTCGTGCGGTCGGTGGCCGACGGCAACGAGACCGTACCCACCGTTGTGTTGAAAGAAGGCGCATCACAACGGCATTGGGTGAATCCCACGCCGAGAAAACTGGTCGCGACCGTGACCGCCGACGCGCCGGAACTCACCGGCGGCACACGTCGCTTCGTGCTCTGGTAGCCCCGCCCACCCAGCTCCCTCACCCTCGACAACGCCGGCACCAAGGTCGGGGCCTGGGTCGATTCTGGACTGACGGAGCGGGGGAGCGAAGCGGAGGAGCGGAGGAGCGAAGAATCGGCCCTTCGGGGGCCCCGACCCCGCCGGAGCGGAGCGGAGGCCGAAATTACAGCAGGCCCCAGTCTTCCAGCCCCTGGTACAGGGGCCGGTCGGCGGCGAGCTTGCTGACCCGGGCGCGCAGCGCGTCCAGATCCGCACCGCCCGCGAGCGCGGTGGCGATGATGTCGGAGACCTCGGCGAACTCCGCGTCACCGAAGCCACGGGTGGCCAGGGCGGCGGTGCCGATGCGCAGGCCGGAGGTGACCATCGGCGGGCGCGGGTCGAACGGAACGGCGTTGCGGTTCACCGTGATTCCGACCTCGTGCAGCAGATCCTCGGCCTGCTGGCCGTCCAGCACCGAGTTGCGCAGATCCACCAGGACCAGGTGCACGTCGGTGCCTCCGGTCAGCACGGCGATGCCCTTGTCCTTCACATCGGCCGCGGTCAGACGCTCGGCGAGGATCTTCGCACCCGAGAGCGTGCGCTCCTGACGCTGCTTGAACTCCTCGGTCCCGGCGATCTTGAACGCGGCGGCCTTGGCGGCGATCACATGCATCAGCGGACCGCCCTGCTGACCGGGGAACACCGCGCTGTTGAGCTTCTTCGCGAAGTCCTGCTTGGCCAGGATCAGACCCGAACGCGGACCGCCGAGGGTCTTGTGCACGGTGGAGGACACCACGTCGGCGTGCGGCACCGGCGAGGGGTGCAGTCCGGCCGCGACCAGACCGGCGAAGTGCGCCATATCGACCCACAGGTACGCGCCGACCTCGTCGGCGATCTCCCGGAACGCCGCGAAGTCCAGATGCCGCGGATACGCCGACCAGCCCGCGACGATCACCTTCGGCCGAACCGAGAGCGCCTGCTCGCGCAGGGCCTCCATGTCGACGCGGTGATCCTCCTTGCTCACCCCGTAGGCGTGCACCTCGTAGAGCTTGCCGGAGAAGTTCAGCCGCATGCCGTGGGTGAGGTGCCCACCGTGCGCGAGATCCAGACCGAGCAGCTTCTCGCCCGGATTCATCAGCGCCATCAGCACCGCGGCGTTGGCCTGCGCGCCCGAATGCGGCTGCACATTGGCGAATTCCGCGCCGAAGAGTTCCTTGACGCGCTCGCGCGCCAGGTTCTCCACCACGTCGACGTGTTCGCACCCGCCGTAGTACCGGCGACCCGGATAACCCTCGGCGTACTTGTTGGTCAGCACACTGCCCTGAGCCTGCAGTACCGCACGCGGTACGAAGTTCTCCGAGGCGATCATCTCGAGGGTGTCGCGTTCCCGGGCGAGTTCGCCCGCCATCGCGGCAGCGAGTTCGGGATCGAGTTCGGCGAGCGATTGGGAGTTCACGGAGGCGGCGGTCGTCTGGGTCACCAGCACAGTCTAAGTGGGCACGCGTAGCACAAGCGCGTGGGCTCCCCACCCGATTCGGCGGAATCGGCGCGCCGGTGTGCCCTCAATTTCTCGGGCACCCGAACCGGGGTGTTCCGGACCGGGATGCGCGGGCCGAGACTGGGACGCGGAAAACTCGATCACCGGAAAGGCACGTCCACGATGCAACCGATCTTCGCGCCCCTGAGCCCCATCGAAGCCCTGCTGCAGCAGATCTCACTCCTGGTATGCACGCTTTCCGGCGGACATTGTTCCGTGCCGATGTATTGAGCACAGGCGAATTCGATGATCATCGGATCCTGCGCCTCGCCCGGGTGACCCCCGGGCGTCACATGCGGCGGACCGCTCCGGGGGTGAGCGGTTCGTCGAGCAGGCGGCGGAAACGATCGGCGCGGTCGTCCTCGTCGGCGGCGCGGTCGAGCCAGCCGCCCAACAGGCGATAGCCCTCCACGTAGGTGCTGATGTAGGCCCGCCACAGCGGCGAGGACAGGAAGCGCAGCGACTGCCTGGCGCGATCGGGGGTGGCCAGACTCCAGCGCTGCAGGAATCCGGCGACCTCGTTCGCATCCCGGCCGCGATCGTGCAGCAACAGCGCGGCGTCCTGCCGCACGCCCAGCAGTTTCGCCGACGCGGTCGAAAGTCGTTCCGCGCGTTCGCCGTCGAAGCGCAGCCCGAGATCCGCGTAGATCTCCTGCGCCCACCGACCCCAGCCCGGCCCGACGATCGAACGCAGCGCCAGATCCGCCAGGCCCTCGGCCATCAGGCACTGCGGGGTGTTGACCACGAACAGCGTCTGCTCGGCCTGGCCCGCGCCGACCAGTCCGGCCTCCTTGCGGCAGTGCTCGGTGTGATGACCGGGATACGCCTCGTGCGCGATGAGCGCCGGAAGATGCGCCATATGTTGTTTGAGGTCGGAGTTGATCGCGACCTTGGACCGATAGTTGCCCAGGTAGTAATTGAATCCGGACCACGGCTTGTCGCCGACGACCTCGTACTCCACCTGTTCGTGATCGGGCAGCGGATAACGCGCCCGGACCAGTTCGCGCAGGGCGCCGGAGAAGGCCGCGACGCATTCGCTCAACCGCTCCGGGGGCACCTCGTCGGCCTTGCGATGCGCGCTCACCCGTTCGAGCAGCGACCCGTCACCGGCCAGGACCTCGTCCATCTGCCGATGCGCGTCGCGGTAGTCCTCCTCGTTTCCGGGCGCGATATCGACGTCGAAATAGGCGCGCACCTCGTCGACGAAGGAGATCTGCTCACCGGCGAACTTGCGCGCGGAACATTCCAGGGCGCGCAGATGGACATCGAGGAATTCGGTGCGCACCTCGGGCAGACCCGCCTCGGGCAGTTCCTTGCGCAATGCCGCAGCCTGCGTTGCCAACTCGCCCGGCAGCGGCGCGGGCCCCTCCTGCACCTCGCGTCGCAGCGCGGGATCGCCGGTGTAGGCGTCGACGAACCCGGGTTCGAGGCGGTCGAAGGCCAGCCCCAGCCGCAGATAGTCCGTCACGAGCGGATGCGCATCCATGACAGCCGACCATACCGCGACCGGGCGTTCACGCAGTCCGAGCAGCACGAGGCCGCCGAAACCCGGAGGCCGGGAGAGAAATGTCACGCATAGTTACCGGCGAGTAATAACACCCCGTGTACGAGGCGCCCTTGCCCGCGAGGACAATTCGCCTATGCCAGGACTGCCCACCGGATCCCGTCCCGCCGGGCGCGCGGACGGCGCCGGATCCCGGTGCGGCGTCCGGACCGAATGCGTCATGTGCACCGAACCGAGAGCGTGGGTAAATGGCACGGATGAGTGAGCCGAGTCCCTATGTGGAATTCGACCGGAAACAATGGCGCACCCTGCGAAAGTCGACCCCCCTGGTACTCACCGAGGAGGAACTGTTCGGCCTGCGCGGACTCGGCGAGCAGATCGATCTGGAAGAGGTCGCCGAGGTTTATCTGCCACTGGCCCGATTGATCCACCTCCAGGTCGCCGCACGCCAGCGATTGTTCGCCGCCACCGCGACCTTTCTCGGCGAGACCCATCCGGACCATCAGGTGCCGTTCGTCATCGGCATCGCCGGTAGCGTCGCGGTCGGCAAATCCACCACCGCGCGCGTGCTGCAGGCACTGCTGGCCCGCTGGGACCACCACCCGCGCGTCGATCTGGTCACCACCGACGGATTCCTTTATCCGACAATCGAACTCACGCGTCGCGGAATCATGCACCGCAAGGGATTCCCGGAAAGTTACGACCGGCGCAAGCTGCTGCGTTTCGTCACCGAGGTCAAATCCGGCGCCTCCGAGGTCTGCGCGCCGATCTACTCGCACATCGCCTACGACATCCTGCCCGATCAGTTCCACTGCGTGCGCCAGCCCGACATCCTGATCATGGAAGGACTCAACGTCCTGCAGACCGGGCCGCGCCTGATGGTCTCGGATCTGTTCGATTTCTCGGTCTACGTCGACGCTCGGATCGAGGATATCGAGAAGTGGTACGTGAATCGCTTTCTGTCCCTGCGTAAGACGGCGTTCGCGGACCCGAATTCGCACTTTCATCACTATGCCGGATTCAACGATCAGGAGGCGACGATCGCTGCCCAGGAGATCTGGAATGCGACCAACCGGCCTAATCTTGTGGAGAATATTCTGCCTACTCGGCCGCGCGCGACTCTGGTGCTGCGGAAAGACTCTGATCACAGTATCAATCGGATTCGGCTGCGTAAGTTGTGATTTCGGGTTAGGCGGGGGTTGGCGGCCTCCGCAGGCTCCGGCGGGAGTAGGGCTGTATTTTTGGCCTCCGCTTCGCTGCGGCGGGTTTTCGGCGCTGTAAGGCTCGTCGCTGCGCCCTCGAGACTCGGCCTTCGGCCATGCGCTTCGAGGGCGCAGCGACGAGCCCGCGCCGAAAACCTGGAGTTGGCCTTGCTGAGCCTTTCGCTTCGCGGGCGACTACCAGCGGGACAGAGACTCTTCGCCGCTGGGCGCGTTCGAGAGGCTCCGGATGCCCCCCCCCCGTTTCTGGACGGGAGAACCGGGGGGTGCCTCCATCCGAGGGTTATGCGGTGGCGCGGCTCGGGTCAGATGCCGGTGCGTGGGATTGCACCGCCGGGGCACCATGTACCTGGGTCGGGACTGTGCGAACCAGTCGCTACACAGTTCTGGAACAATTTTATTGTCGGGCCCAGAGGATCGTCGTCTTGGCGGAAGTGGGGACGTGGGGCACCGGGCTTGCAGGAGCCGTGGTCATCACAACCGGGATGGGGGCCGACCATATCCGATCCTGCCCAGGCGGACGATGCACCCATGGCGACGCCCGCCACAATGCCGAAACTGATAACTCCGAGACGAACAGCCTTGCGCATACTCACCTTTCACGAAATGAAATACCGAGATCACACTACGATATTCCCAGCCGTGATAAACCCGCACATCGGCGATATCTGTGGCCGCGGAAGGTATTTCAGCTCGAACACCCGGCCTCGATATCGATTTACTCAGGACAGTCGTCAGACTTTCCAGGCGGCGTCGAGTCTGGTGGCCACATCGATTTCACGGACCGCGGCGATATGGGGTTTGCGGATCTCCCGGGCGACGTAACGGGCGATGAAGCGGCGGATCTCGTGGTCGACGCTGGCCAGCAGGCGTAGGAGTTGGCCGCGTCGGGTGGCTGTGGCTACGTTGACGCGGACGTCGCTGGGACGCGGCTCGGCGATGTCGATGATCACCCGAAGTGGTTCGGCGGTGCGGACGGTCAGGTGGACGTGCACCGCGCCGTCGACGTCGAAACGGTGGCGGTCCACGGTCAGATCCAGCAGCAGATCGACGTTCAGCGGGATCGCCAGATCGAAGGTGATCTCCTCGCCCAGATTCCGCACCAGCACCGGCTCACCGAGCCGCACCTGCGCGCTCACCTTGGCCAGTCGGCCGGGGCCCACTCCGATCGGTCCGAAATCGAAAGCGGCGCCGGTCAATTGGGAGAACGCGCCCGCGATTCGCGATTCCGACGCGGCGTATTCCAGGAATCGCCGACCGAAATCCTCGTAGCTGATGTACGGCGTCGAAGCCGACGCCACCTCCACCGCGCCGCGCTGCCCGGACTCACTCATGTACTGGACGGTACGCGAGCACGACCGCACACACCCCGATGATCATGCAATGCAACAGATCCTGCGCCGCGCCGTTATCAGCTCGCTCGAGACCGGCGCTCAGGTTCCGTAACGCCGATGCCGGGCGGCGTAATCGCGCAACGCGCGCAGGAAGTCGACCCGGCGGAACTCGGGCCAGTAAGCCTCGGTGAACCAGATCTCCGAATAGGCGCTCTGCCAGAGCAGGAATCCCGACATACGCTGCTCACCCGAGGTGCGGATGACCAGGTCCGGATCGGGCTGTCCGGAGGTGTACAGATGCTGGCCGATCGCGTTGACGGTGATCGACTGGACCAGATCCTCCCCCGTCTCCCCCGCCGACATCTCCTGCCGGACCAGCGAACGCACCGCATCGGCGATCTCCTGACGGCCGCCGTACCCGATCGCGACGTTGACGTGCACGCCGGTGCGGCCGTGGCTCTCGTCGGCGGCCTTGCGCATCCGGCGCGAGACCTCCTCGGGCAGCCCGTCGAGCGAGCCGACGATCTTCACGCTCCAGTTCTGCTCCGGCGCGGAGAGCTCCTCCACGACGTCGGTGATCACCTCGAACAGGATCTCCAGCTCGTCCGGGTCGCGATTGAGGTTCTCGGTGGACAGCAGATACACCGTCACCATCTCGATGCCCTCGGCCTCGCACCAGCCGACCAGCTCGGCGATCTTCAGCGCTCCGACGCGATGCCCGTGGCTGACATCGGTGAAGCCGTTCTCTCGTGCCCAGCGGCGATTTCCGTCACACACCACGGCCACGTGACGCGGATGTTGTTTGCCTGCGAGCTGTTTGGACAGCCGCGCCTGATAGATGCGATACGGCAGCTCACGCACCTGACTTGCAAGCCTCACGGAGAGCAACCCTACGCCCCGGGGTTATCGGCATGCCGCGTACATCGGCGGGACTCCGGCCGCTGACGTGTCATCAGTGTTCCGGTGGCGTGATCGCTAACTTACGGTACCGTAGGTTACTCAGGAGGTAAGTCGTGTCCGAATTGGTGACGCCCGTGCCCGACGCCCTGGGAACCTTCGGGCTCACGGCGGACATCCCGGTCAAACCGCGCATGCGGGGCTGGATCCACACCTGGGCGGTCGGAATCGCCGCCATCGCGGTCATCGCGCTGGTCGCGGTGTCCGCGACCGTTTCGGCGACCGCGGGCGTCTCGACCCTGATCTACGGGCTCACGGTCTGCGGCGTCTTCGGGGTCAGCGCCACCTACCACCGGGTGACCTGGTCCAGTACGCGGGCCCGCACCCATATGAAGCGGGCCGATCATTCGATGATCTTCCTGTTCATCGCCGGCAGTTACACCCCGTTCGCGCTGCTGGGCCTGCCCGGTCACACCGGGACGACGCTGCTGATCGTGGTCTGGGCGGGCGCGCTGGCCGGAGTCGCGCTCAAACTGCTGTGGCCGACCGCGCCACGCTGGGTCGGCGTACCGCTGTATCTGTTGCTGGGCTGGGCGATCGTGCCGGTCGCGGCGCGCATGACGCACAACGTCGGCGTGGCTCCGATGATTCTGCTGCTGGTGGGCGGACTGGCCTACAGCATCGGCGCGATCCTCTACGCCGCCAAATGGCCGAACCCCTGGCCGACGGTCTTCGGACATCACGAGTTCTTCCACGCCGCAACGGTTCTCGCGGCACTGTGCCACTACGTCGCGGTGTGGCTGGTCGTCCTGAGATGACCGCCCCGGTGCACCCGGAGCGCGCGGCGTACCTGTGACGTACCGGACACGATCCGGTCGAAACCGACGCCGCCGCACTCACGGGTTCTATGCTGCTCGTTCGTGCTCTACGAATCGATAGCGCGGTTGGATCATCCCGGCACGACCCCCTGCGCGCCATGATGAATCGGCTGATCCTGTGGGCGCTGCGGATGCGTTGGGGCCTGTCGACCGTCGTGCTGGCCTGCCACGTCGGCGGACTCGCGGTCATCATCATCGAACTGTGGCTGAGCGGATTCCTCGGACGGCTCGGGCCGGACTGGATGAGCGCGCTGGCGCAGACCTCGATCTACCCGATCCTGGGCGCGCTGGTCGGCGTCGCGATCGCCGTGCGCGATCGCAACCACTACTTCGGCTGGCTGGACACCGGTCGCAAACCCACCGAGGCCGAGGCGCGGCGGCTGTTGAACCTGCCGATGGCGACCACACTGCGGGCCCTAGCCATCTGGCTGCCCGGCGTGATCATCGTGACGTTACTGTTCGCGCAGGTCGTGCCGTCGCGGGCGATCGTGGTGGTCGGCGCGATGTTCGCCATGGGCGCCTTCGAATCGGCCGGTTTCACCCTGTTGATCGTGGATCGGCTGATCCGGCCCGCGATCCCGCTGGTCGCGACGGTCCTCGGCGGGACGATGCACTGGAGTTCCACGGTGCTCAACCGCGTCGTGCTGTCCTGGACGGTCTCCGGCGCGATGCCGCTGCTGATGCTGATCACCGTGCTCGCCGACCCGGTCGCCGCGCCCGGCGACCGCATCCACACCGCGCTGTACATGTCCCTGGTGGGTCTGCTGGTCGGCGCGATCGCCACCGCCACGCTGGCCCGCGCGGTCGCCGCACCGCTGCGGATGCTGCGCCGCGCGCTGGACCGGATCGCGCACGGCGATCTCGAGGTGCGAGTGCCGGTCGGCAGCGCCAGCGAGATCGGCCGCTTGGAGCATTCGGTGAACGAACTGGCCGAGAACCTGTCCGACCGCGAACGGCTGCGCGATATGTTCGGCCGGCACGTGGGCACTGAGGTGGCCGAACGCGCGCTGGCCGGAGGGATGGACCTCACCGGCGACGTTCGCGTGGTGACGGCGCTGTTCGTCGACGTCGTCGGGTCGGTCGAACTGTCCACCGAACTCGCACCGCGCGAATTCGTCGCCAAACTGAACCGGCTGCTGTCGATCGTCGTCTCGGCCACCGAGGACAACGGCGGGCTGGTGAACAAATTCGAGGGCGACGCCGCGCTGTGCATCTTCGGCGCGCCGATCGCCTTGCGCGACAACGCGACTCCCGCCCTGCGCGCCGCCCGCCGGATCCGCGACGAGGTGGCCGCCGGGGGTGAACTCGACATCGGTATCGGCGTCGCACGCGGATCGGTATTCGCCGGGGACGTCGGCACCGACACCCGCCTGGAATTCACCGTCATCGGCGACGCGGTGAACGAAGCGTCCCGGCTGACCACCGAGGCCAAACATGTGGCACGGCGAATCCTGGTGAGCCAGAACGTCATCGAGGCGGCCTCGGGCAACGAGAGCGCGTCGTGGGAACTACACGAGACCATTCACCTGCGCGGGCGCAAACAACCGACCGACTGCTGGACCGATATCGCCGCGACCGTGCCGGGCGCCGGGCGGGAGAAGGCGCCGGCTGCGAGCGGCAACGGAGCCGGGCCCGACTCGGAAGATGCGGTGCCGGACGCCGCGGTGCAGGCGGTTCGTCCCGAATAGTCAGCGAATACCGCGGCTCACGGGTGCCAGGTGATCCGGCCGCCCTGGAAGTCCTGGGCCTTGCCGCCGCGATAGTCGTATTCGTCGCTGGTCGGATAGCCGTAGCGGCCCTTCTCCGCGCCGTTGCCCTGCCAGACCCCGGCGATGGAACCCCAGACCGCGTGCGCTCCGGTCTCCTCGGACCAGTAGATCACTCCGCCGGGGAACATGTTGTAGCGTCCGGCGCTATCGTTCCCGGCCTTGGACTCATCCGAGAGCGGGAAGCCCAGCGGACTGCGCTCCCAGCCCAGCGAGGCGTATTTGTCGCGAATGAGACCGCAGATGTTGTGCGCGTCGGTGCCGACGGACCAGTAGATCGAGCAGCCGCGCTCGAACACCTGGAACTTGCCGCCCTGGGCGGCCGATTCCGGGGTGGTCGGATTGCCGAAGAAGCCCGCGCCGCCCGCGCGGTCGTAAGCCTTCTCGATGGAGCCGCCGACGTCGAACGCCCCGATGTGCCGCGCCGCCGCGGGGCCCGCGCCCGTTACAGTGGCAAATACCACGGCGGCGACGCCTGCGGTCAACGCCAGCGCAGCACGCCCGGCCGGGCGGTGCGAACGGTTCCTACGAGGCTGCATGGTCACGTGAACTCCCTGTCCAAGCGGCCGATCCTGACCCCGACGGCCGCTTCCTGCACGCCATACTGCAAGGACTCGGCGCAGTCGGCAAGCCTGCCCCGCCGAACTGGTGAGACTTCATAGCCGGAAGCTATGCATATCTCGCTGCCAGGGCTTTCTCGAGAATGGGGCGAGCGCTCGTCAGGTTGATGCGCCAAGCACGAGGGACGAGCGCAGCGCCTGCGGGTCGGTCACCGGAAGGTCGCAGACCGAGCCGCGGCAGACGTAGGCGGCCGGTCGGGCCTGGACCGGCGGCCGACTGTCGAGCAACGGCGATGAATCCTGTTTTCCGGCAAGCACCACCGAGCCACCGGGGGCCGACCAGCGTGCGGCGGTGAGCAATTCGGATGCGGCGGGATCGGCCCCCTCGGGCAGTGCGACCGCGATCTGCAACGGACCCTGCACCGCCGCCTCGGCGACCGCGAGCCAGTGGCCGCCGGATCGGGGTGCGCGGGCGAGCACGACCGCGCTGCGGGACAGGGTGGATTCGGCCAGGGCACGATAGCGGCCGGCTCGATCCGGTGCACTCAGCGCCGACGCCGTCAGCAGCGCCTCGGCGAAGGACGATGCGCCCGACGGGGTTGCGCCGTCGAACGGGTCACGCGGGCGGGAGATGAGCGATTCGGCGTCGTCGGCCGTATCGAACCAGGCGCCCGCGGCGGCCGGATCGGCGAAATGGGCGATCGCGATGTCCAGCAATTCCTGCGCGCGGGCGAGCCAGCCGGATTCGCCGGTGGCCTGATGCAGGGCCAGCAGACCGGTGGCCAACCAGGCGTAATCCTCCAGGATCCCGGGGGCCGCACCGGTCACGCCACCGAGCGAGGCGCGCCGCAGGCGGCCGTCGATCACATGCTCCGACAACAGCATTCGCGCGCACCGGGCCGCGGCGTCGACCCAGTCGGGCCGGGCGTGGGCGGCCCCGGCCTCGGCCAGCGCGGTGATCGCCATCCCGTTCCACGCGGTGACCACCTTGTCGTCCCGCGCGGGTTGCGGACGTTCGTCCCGGGCCCGTCGCAGCAGCTGCCGGACTCGATCGAAACGTTCGGGATCGACCGGACCCGAGACATCGGTGTGGCCCGCGGGCACCGGCAGGGTGAGCACCGAGGTGCCGTGTTCGAAACTTCCCTCCGCGGTCACGCCGAAGATCTCTGCCGCCCAAGCACCGTCGTCCGGGCCCAGGACTTCGCTCAGCTGTTCGGGAGTCCACACGTAGGTCGCACCCTCGACTCCCGGACCGCTCGGATCGACGTGCGTGTCCGCATCCAGCCCGGAGGCGAATCCACCCTGTTCGGTCGCCAGGTCGTCGAGCAGGAACGCCGCGGTCTCCGCGGTCACCCGCAGCGGCAGATCACCGCGCGAAAGCCGTTCCGCGGCAAGCTCTCGCGTACCGGAGCGGGCCAGATGCGCATAGCCACGCAGCAATTGAGCGTTGTCGTAGAGCATCTTCTCGAAATGCGGTACCACCCAGGCGGCATCGACCGCGTACCGGGCGAACCCGCCCCGCAGCTGATCGTAGATACCGCCGCGAGCCATCGCGACGGCCGTATCGAGCACAGCCTTGCGTGCCACCGGATCCCCGGTGCGTTCGACATGCCGCAGCAGCCCCTCCAACAGCGCGGACGGCGGAAACTTCGGCGCCCCACCGAATCCCGCGTACCGCGGATCGACATCGCGCAGCACCGCGGCCACCGCATGATCCAGCAATTCCGGACCGACCGCGAGATCACTGTCCGGCAGCCCGTCGGCCTGCGCGCGCAACGCCTCCGCCACCTGCCCCGCGGCCTCGTCCACCTCCGCGCGCCGGGTCCGCCAGGTATCGGCCACCGCGGTCAGCACCTGCGTGAACGAGGGCATCCCCCCGCGCGGCGTCTTCGGATAGTACGTCCCGCAGTAGAACGGCTCCCCTTCCGGCGTCAGAAAGCACGTCATCGGCCAGCCGCCCTGCCCGGTCATCGCCACGGTCGCCGACATGTAGATCGCGTCGATATCGGGCCGCTCCTCCCGATCCACCTTCACGCACACGAAGTTCGCATTCATCACCCCGGCCGTCCCCGGATCCTCGAACGACTCGTGCGCCATCACGTGACACCAGTGGCAACTGGCGTATCCCACCGACAACAGAACCGGCACATCCCGCGAAACAGCCTCCGCCAGCGCCTCCGGCCCCCACTCCCGCCAATCCACAGGATTGGAGGCGTGCTGCCGCAGGTACGGCGACGTGGCGCCACCCAATCGGTTCATGAGTTCACCTTACGGCCGATCCATGCAGACAGCCTCTGCTTGATCCGCAGCTCTATACGCCGACAGGCGACGAACCGTTACACGGTGTTTCATGGACACTTGATCTTGAATCCTTTGGCTACCCGCTCGCCGCCCACTCCGCTCAGCACACGGCCTATGCGCTATTTGCTTCCATCCGAACGGGATTGGAGATGGTTCCGGTCCCTCACCTCTTCCCAGCTCGACGATTGATGCTTACACTATTTAGCGGTACATAAAACACAGTGCCGTTATATGATGATCAGATCAAGATGATGGTGGCCGTCTCGGATCACCCTCCCGTGATGTGCAGGTGAGCTATGCGTGTCGACATGAGAGCCACATCGATCCGGCCCCCCGAATGGGACGACCTCGCAGCGGAAGTGTCCGAGTACACCGTGTCGATCCGCTGGCTCGAGACCATGGGGCCGCTGCTGCCGGGTGAGCCCCGCTGGCTGATTGCCTCGGTCGACGGGCAGGCCCGGGTCGGATTGCATGCCCGCTGGCTCGCTTCTCCCCCACCGGATGCCCGGTTCGACATCGCGGCCGTGCTGCGCGGCGATCTCCCGTCGCCGGAGCCGCGAACAGCTCCGGCCGCGGCGCCGGATACCGCGGCACTCTATCCGTCCGTACTGGTGACCCTGCCCGGATATTCCTGTGCGGCAGCGGGTTCCGGTGCCGCCGAACCGGCCCTGGTGCGGGAGACGCTGACCGCTCTGGATGCCTGGGCCGCGAGTCAGGGAGCACGGTCGGTGTCGTTCCTGTACATCCCCGAGCGGCAGGAACCACTGCGCCGGGCCCTGACCGAATTCGGTGCTACACAGGTGGAGCTGTACCCGACCTGCGTGCTGCCGATGACCTTCGGCAGCATGGACGAATACCTGCTGCAACTGCGGAGTTCACGCCGCAGGGACATCGGGCGGCTCCTGCGCCGGTTCGCCGAGAAGAATATGACAGTCGGTGAGGTCGATCTGGCCGAGGTTCGCGACGACGTGCTGGAACTGCGCCTTGGGCAGCTGCGGAAGTACAACTCCGCTGCCGATCGCCATACGCAGTCCGCGGCCCTGGATCGAATGCTCACGCACTACCGTAGTGAAGATATCGTGGTGACGGCGGTCCAGCGGGCCGGCCGGGTCGTCGGCTTCGCTCACGGTCTGCGGAACGGAAACACGTTGCGGGAGTTGTGGTGTGGACACCTGCCCGAGGTGGACGGCGCCTACTTCGTGACGCTTTTCTACACACAGGTCCGTGCCGCGTTGCAGCGCGGCATCGAATACATCGACTACGGCACCCTCGAATGGGGGCTGAAGACCAATTACGGCCTTCGGCTGGAGCAGTTGGCCGGCTACATGTGGATGGTCAGAGGCGATGGGCGGTAGCCGGCTGTTCCTTTTCGGCCAATCCATCTCGCTGCTGGGCGACGGCCTGGCCGTGCTCGCCATTCCGCTCCTGGTGTTGCAACTGACCGCCAGCCCGGTACTGTCGGCGCTGGCCGCCGCTCCGCGCGTGATCGGCTACCTGATCGCCGGACTGCCCGCGGGCCCGCTGGTGGATCGCGCCGATCCGTGGCGGATACTCCTCGCCGCCGATGCGGTGCGAATGGCGGTATTCCTGCTGCTGGCTGCCGCGGTGACGATGAGTAGATGCCCGGTCGCGGCGATCCTCGGCCTGGCCTGCGTCGCGGGGGTAGCTGGGGTGTTCTTCGAAACCGCGATGGCAGTCGCGGTGCGGGACCTCTACACCGGACCTCGGTTGATGCGCGCCAACGGATTTCTGGAAACCTCCGGACAGCTCTCGCTCATGCTCGGCCCGGCAGCGGTGGGTGTGCTGGTGGCAGCGGCAGGCCAGGAGACGACGTTGCTGGCGAACGCGGGGACCTTCGCAGTGTCGCTGGTCACGGTATGGCGGACATATCGGCGGCTGCCAGCCACCGAATCCACCGACACTGCCACAGCTGTGGGTGCAAAGCGCCCGGTGGCGCGCCGTGCAGGGGTTCTCGGGTCCGTGGTCGCTGAGTTTTGGAGCGGACTGCGGCATCTGGTGACTTCGCCCGTCGTCGCGGGTATCACGCTGCTGCAGGCGGTGACCGCCCTCGGTCTCGGGGCCGAAACGTTGATTCCGTTCTTCGCCCGCGAGCGGCTCGGCGCGTCGGCTGTCCTGGTAGGCCTGGCAGTGGCGGGAGGCGGCGTCGGCGGGGCAGTCGGTGCGCTGATCGCAGCCGCCGTAGGGCCGCGCCGGTCACCGGTTCCGATGTGCCTGACGGGAGTGCTACTCATGGCCGTCGGGTTGGCGCTGGCGGGGTTCGCGCCCGGCGTGCTGTGGCTGGCCGTCGCCAACGCGCTGCTGGCGGGGGCGAGCATGGTCGTGGTCGTCGTGGTCCGCACCCTGCGCCAGCAGGTGGTGCCGCGCGAGCTGCTCGGCCGGGTCACCAGCACGGCTCGATCGCTCGTACTCGCCGCCGCGGCGGCGGGCACGCTGCTCACCGGACTGCTCACCCGGCTCGCCGGCAACGATCCCCGTCCGGTGTTCGTCGGCGCCGCAATGTTCGTCGCGGTGTCCACCGCATCGGTGTGGGTGGGTGTGCTCGGCCGTACCGCTCGCCGACTCGACGTGTTCGACAGGAGTGACCAATGCGCCCCCACATCCTCGTGATTCACCGTTCACGCGGTCCCATCGCGCCGTATCTCGAAACCATCGATCACGCCGCCCACGAGGTGACCTATGTGTGCGCCGCACAGGTTCTGCACCGCATCCCGCAGCATGCGGCGGCCGAGGTCGTGGTCTTCGACGACGCCGAACCGGTGGACGACGCGGTCCGCGGGCTCGCCCGCCGACACGGTGTGCCCGAGCGCATCGTCGCGATCAGTGAGACGGATCTGCTGCAGGCCGCGCACCTGCGGTCGGAGTTCGGCATCGCCGGCGACCCGCCCGCGCACGCACTGCCGTTCCGGGACAAGCTCGTCATGTACGAGCGGGCCGCGGCGGCCGGTGTCGCGGTACCGGCATTCACCGACGCGCCGGACGCCGCGGCGATCTCGGCGTTCGCCGGGCGATCCGGGTTTCCGGTGCTCGTCAAACCCAGGCTGGGCCTCGGCAGCCGCGACATCGTCACGCTGTCGGGTGCCGCCGACCTCGCCGATCTACCCGATCTGCACCGCGAACCCTTTCTCGTGCAACGCTTCTGCCCCGACGAGACCGGCTCGATCGACGGCGTCTGGACCGGTGGCGAACTCGGGCCGTGGCGCGGTTCGCGGTACATCCACAGCTGCCTGGACTTCGCCACCGGCGAGAACAGCTGGGGGGCAGTCGAAATCGATGATCCGGCACTAGACGAGCAACTGGCGTCGTTCGCGAGCACGGTGCTCACGGCGCTGAGCGCGGGTGTGCCGACGGTATTCCACCTCGAGCTCTTCCTGGGTCCGGTCGGCGCGCCGCGTCTGCAATTGCTGGAAATCGCCGGACGGATGCCCGGCGCCGAAGCCACCCATCTCTGGCGCGAGGTACACGGCTACGACCTGGTCGGCGCGGCGCTGGACATCCAGATGGGCCGCACCCCGGACACCCGGCCGCTGCGGGCGGGGCGGGTCGCCGGGCAACTGCTGGTGCGCCCTCCCGTGCCGCCACCGTGTGTCGTGACGGCCACACGCCTCGACGTCGCGCCGGACCACGCGCCCTACCGCCATACGATCCCGGCCGTCGGCGAGGTCATCACCGAAACGGCCGGATACGTCGGCATCGGCGCGAGCTTCCGGTTCCGCGCAGACACCTCGCAGGCCGTCGCCGAGTCCATCCGGCACACCCTGTCGGGGTTCCGGATGGACTGTGCCACCGCAGAATTCGAGAGAATATGACCATGAAGCTCTTCACCGGCGACCGGCTGGCGGGGTTGGCCCGGCGCCGTGGGCTGCCCGAGGATTACCTGCGGGACCTGCGAGTCGTGTCCGCCGTGTTGCCCTTCCGGGTCAACAATTATGTCGCCGACGAACTCATCGACTGGTCCGCCGTACCCGACGATCCGATCTTCCGGCTGACCTTCCCGCATCGGGACATGTTGCCGCCCAGTGTATTCACCGCCGTCGCGGAGCTGCTGGACGCCGGAGCCTCGCGCGAGGTACTCGCCAAAGCGGCAGCAGCCGCGCGGCACGCACTGAATCCGCATCCCGGCGGTCAACTCGAGGAGAACGTGCCGATGCTGGACGGACATCCGGTTCTCGGCCTGCAGCACAAGTACCGGGAGACCGTGCTGGTGTTCCCGTCGCAGGGGCAGACCTGCCATGCCTATTGCGGGTATTGCTTCAGGTGGGCGCAATTCGTCGGGTCGGAGACCCGCCAGGCGCTGTCGCACCCGCAGCGCATGACCGGATACCTACGCGAGCATCCGGAGGTGACGGACCTGCTGTTCACCGGCGGCGACCCGATGATCATGCGTACCAGCGTGTTACGCCGCTGGGTGGAACCGCTCCTCGCGGCCGATCTCGAGCACGTCGCAACCCTGCGGTTCGGAACCAAATCACTGTCGTACTGGCCGGCCCGCTTCACCGAGGAGCCCGATGCGGACGACCTGCTGCGGCTGCTGGAGCAGTGCGTCGCGGCGGGCAAGCACGTGGCGGTGATGGCCCACTTCTCCCATCCGCGGGAACTGCAGACCACGGCGGTGCAGCAGGCCATCGCGCGGGTGCGGGACACCGGCGCGGTGATCCGGGGGCAAGCTCCGCTGGTCGCGCACGTCAACGACGACGCCGAGACGTGGGCACAGCTGTGGCAGCGGTGCGTGGCGGCCGGGATCATTCCGTACTACATGTTCGTCGAGCGGGATACCGGTGCGCGCAGCTACTTCGAGGTCCCGCTGGCACGAGCCCTGCGCATCTACGTGGACGCGATCTCCCGGGTCTCGGGGCTGGCCCGCACCGCTCGCGGCCCGGTGATGTCGACCCATATCGGCAAGATCGTCCTCGACGGAGCCCCGATCGTGCACGGCGAGCAGGTCTTCGCGCTGCGCATGCTCCAAGCGCGCAACCCCGAACTGGTCGGCCGGCAGTTCTTCGCACGGTACGACCAGGGCGCACACTGGTTCGACGACCTCGAGCCCGCGCTCGGTAGCGAGATCCCCCGGCCGCTGCCCTATCGAGATCGGCGCATCGTGGCGCGATAGCCGTCGAGTACGTCCTGGCGGAGCAGATAGGCGAATCCGGAGGACTTCAGGCGCAGGCCCAGCTGCGCCTCGGTGATGCCGAGTTCGGTTGCGGTCGTGGATATTCGCCAGTCGCTCGCGGCCAGACGGGTCAGGAGGTGGCCGCGGCGGACCTGATTTTCCGAGAGGCGGAACGTCTTCAGGTACGCGACGCGGCCTCTGGCATCGGTGATCGTCTCGCCGATGTGGTTCTCCCGCTTCAATCGGAACGGCGGCAGGAAACGCGACAGCGTGAACGAACCCATCCGATAGACCTTGTCCCAGGTGTACTCGTCGTCGATCAGGCCCGCAGCCATCGTCTCGTCGTGGAATCGCGCCCAGTCGCTCTCCTGCTGCACAGCAGCAGCTCTCAAGTCGTCGAGCGAATCGATTCCCGAATCCGGCAAGCGCACCGGAAATTCGGGTACCGGTGGCATCAAATACGCGTAGTGGTAGATCAATTCGCCGTAGAGATCCTGAATCAGGCTGAGATGCAGGGCCCGATAGTCCTCGGGATGCGGCACCACGAAGGCTGCCGCGAGCGCATCCCCGACATGGATCATCACACCGCACTGCTGTGGTTGAATCTCGAAGACCCGCAACGCATCCGAGAGTCCACTCACCTCGGCGCCCAGATACGCCTGCTCGGCCCGCGGCGACAGACCGTGTCGCAGCGCCCGCTGCGACCATTCCGACCAGGCGACCACCGGACCGCCGAAATGCAGTGCCAGATAACCCTCCAGCGCCAGATGCAGCGGCAGGAAACGCAGCCGGGTCCGCTCCTGCCGCCGGGCCATGCGGCGATGGAACCGCAGCGTCATCCGCTCGGGGCGATCAGCGGCCAGTTGCGTTCCGTAGGCGGCGGCGACCGAATCCTGCCCACTCCAATCCGCCACGAAACCGTGTGGGATATAGGAGATATAGCGCGCCCGACCGAGATCGACCACACCGTGGTCGGCGTCGTAGAGCTCGGCGTGCAGGCGCAGACCGGCCACCGGCGCCGCACGCAGCAGCGGCACCAGCCGCACCCCGCCCCACACCTGAGCGGGACCGGTGGTCAGCCCGGTGAGATCCAGTGCGTTCATCGGCTCTGCACGAACGTGGCTGCGCGATCGGCCAGATGCACTGTCAGCTCGGATAATTCGGTGCGTCCGGTGGCGAAATGGGCCAGCTCCACCAGCGCGGGCAGATCCTCGGCATTCCGGATCCCCGCGGTGGGCGTCACCGCCGACACCCGGCGCACCTCGAAGTTCTCGGCGTCGAACACCGGATTGAGGTGCACTACGTCGACGCGACCGTCCGGATCCAGGACACCGCGCCAGACGCGCAGCACTTCCGCCGCGAGTCCGGGCGGTGCGTTGTCCCAGCCATCGGACACGATGACCACCCGGTCGGGCGCGGTGTCGAGCGCGTCGATGATCCGGTGTCCCAGCGGCGTCGCGCCGTACGGATAACCGAGCAGCGCGTCATCCCGCCCGGATGTCCACAGCGGAACGTACTCCCGCGCCAGCACCTGCAGCAGGTGGTGACAGGCCAGCGCCACGGCGAGCGGGCGACGTCGCTTCACCACCGACCCGAAGCTGGAGAAACTGTCGTCCAACACCGCGGCCACCCGACCCCAGCGGCCACGCTGCGCACCCGCCGTACGCCGGGCGGCTGCGCACAGTGCGTCGGTGAGCTCGGCGCGACGTCGTGCGCGATCGTCCAGCGACAGCGACAGCACATAGGACGCCAAGCACGTCAACGACATTCGACTCAGGTCGGTTCGCAAGGCCGACGCGTCGAGCCGTTGTGCGGACTCCTGCAGACGCAACTGCTCGAGCTGGGTCAACCGGGGTGCGATGCGCTCCAGGAAGACGGCCCGGTCGATGCGATGCTCGACCGCGAACCCCTCGGCGACCGTGTACGGCAGCTCGTAGATCGCGGCCTTCTCGTAGTGGGCGCGGCGCCACGCCTCCAGCAGCGGCGTGTCGAAGTGCTTGCGGCGGCGTGGGGCGAACAGGAAATCCCCCGTCTCCGCACCGGCCGCCGGAAGGTGCGCATGCCGCAGCGCCGTCTTGACCGCACTGCGATATTTGACCGCGTCGAAGGCCGGGTCGGGGCGGGTCGCGAGCCAGTCGCGGATGATGGCCCGCGTCCGGCGATTGTTGACCCCGGCCGCGCGCAACTCACGAAACAATCGGTAGACCCGTTGCGGCGGAAGGAGTTCCAGCCGCCGGGCGATCAGGCGCCCTTCGGTGCGACGCTGCTCGCCGGTGGCCTCGCGCGCGGATTCCAGCAGTCGCCGGACGATCAGCACGGCGTTGTGATCATTGATCTCCAAGGCCAGCATCGCGGCATACAGTTCCCGATAATTGCCGAGCATGTACTCGTGGAGGAAGTCCAGCGACAGTCGCTGCCGCCCCTGCTCGGCATGGAATTCGCGCTGACCGGTGGCGGTGATCGCGGCATTGGCGAACAGCAGCACGTCCTCGGCGGCGAGCCGATCGCTGCTCGAACTCATGACGGATCTCCCGGGTAGCTGGGCGCCGGCCGGGGAATGGGGGCACGAACAGCGAACAAGTGCGGTAAAGGCAATTTCCGGAAGTCGCACCGGAGTCCCGCGGCCGGCCGTGGGACCTTATCAGTGCCGGTCCGGGCGTGTCGCACGATTATCGCGTGGACGACCGCGCCGCCGGAGTCGTCTGGAAGAGTGGTGACGATGGAGGAACAGCGCCCGCGTGCGCGGTGGTTGATGCGTGGAGCGCTCGGCGCGGGGGCGGTGCCGATGCTGATCGTGTCGGCGGCGAACGCTCTGTTGCGGATCTTGTCGGCCGGACATCGGTTCACCGTGTCGACCGTGCCGTGGGCGCCGGTGGTGATCGTGCCGGGGGCGAAGATCGGGCCGGACGGGCTGCCGATGACGTACCTGCGCGGGCGGCTCGACATCGCCGTCGAACTGCTCGCGGCGGGCAAGGGCGACGAGGTGCTGATCTCCGGCGACGCGCAGGGCCGCTCCGGTGACGAAATCGCTTCGATGCGAAGCTATCTGACCGACCACGGCGTCGCCCCGGCCCGGATACGCGACGATGGCGAAGGTTTGTCCACCCGCGCGACCTGCGAACGAGCCCACGACCTGTTCGGTATCGACCGCGCGATCATCGTCACCCAGCACCAGCACCTACCGCGGGCGATCGCCCTGGGCCGCGGTGCGGGCATCGATACCGACGGTGTGGACGCCTACCGCGATTGCACTCGAAAGACGCTGCTGCGCAACACTGTTCGAGAATGGCTCGCCGCCCCGAAAGCAGTTGTGGCGCTGATCGTTTCGAGTCGGAACCGCAAAGGGTAAGAGCCGAACCGACCCTGACGACATCCACCGTGGATACCCCGCCGCCGACCGGCTATTGACAAGTTATTATTAGGTTAGGCTATCTTGCTGATGGAGGTGGCGTAGCGCCGGATATCGACGGCCGGGCATTCCGCCGAGCCGAGCGCAGTGGAGGGGGTACCGGATGTCGACAACGGACGAGTCCGACACCAGGATTCGGAGACCTCGTGACGAACGCGAAGCCACCGCCACGGCACCCCCGCCCCGACCTCTGCGACGTCGCCGAAAGGCACCGGTACTCAAGCGTTTCCGCACACTGCGCACGGTGGTCCGATGGTCGACGGCAGTACACCGCTGGGTCACGGTGGTCCTCGGCCTCGCGCTGGTGGCCCAGGTGAGCTGCGGGTGCGTGCTGCTGTTCCGGCCCGAGATCTACCGGATGAACCACCCGGAACTGTTCGCGGCCACCGATACTCGCCCGGCGGTCACCGCGGCCGAGGCCATCCGGATCACGCGCGAGACCCGGCCGCTGGTCCGAGCCCAGGCGACTCTGATCGACGGCGTATTCCAGGTGCGTTCGGGACGCGCCGGACCGGCCACTTACATCGATGCGGGCAGTGGCCGGATACTCGGCACGGCCGACCCGAACGGCGGATTTCTCGGATTCCTCACCAACTTGCACGCCTGCGCCCTGTCCTGCGAGAAATTCCCCGGATATCAACCCTGGCTGGCCCGTACGTGGCTGACCGTTCCGGTCGGCTACTGGCTGATCGCGCTGCTCGGCGCGGCCCTGGCCTGGTGGTGCGCGAGCGGACTGCTCATCTGGTGGCCCGGAATCCGGAACCTCACCACGCGACTGAAGATCCATCTGCACCGCGGCATCTATCGCGCCCTGCGCGACGTACACGACGTCCTCGGCGCGGTCACCATGGTGTTCCTGCTGTTCTGGGCCCTGACCGGCGCCGGATTCCTGATCCCCGCGATCGCGTCGGCGTGGTACGCGATCACCGGAACCCATTCGGTCACCCGGACGGTGTACTCGGTTCCCGGCGAAGGCCCCGATGTGAGCACCGATTCCGCGGTCGCAGCCGCGAAATCACTCGTCCCGGCCGGGCGTGTGGTGGCCGTGATGGAACCCGGCCCGAACCCCGCCGACACCTACGGCATCGACTTCAACCAGGGCACGACCGTCGGCCGCGGCATCGTCCCCCTCCCACCGACCTCGGTGGCCGTCGACCGCCACACCGCCACCGCCACCATCACCCGCGGCGGCGACGTCCCCCTGGCGAACACCCTGTGGGACAAGTGGACCTACGCACTGCACTTCGGCTCCGTCGCGCCGTGGCCCCTGCGAACGGTCTGGCTCGCAATAGGATTCACCCCCATCGCACTCACCCTCACCGGCATCTATACCTGGCTGCATCGGCGTCGTCGTCTCTCCCGCCCCAGGGCCCGCACGTGAAGTCACCGGCTCGCGTGCCGAAACCGTGACCCGGGAGCACTTCCGGTTGGGTATTCCCACGGTATGAGGAACACCGCAGCAGCCGGTTCGGCGGAACGGCGGCCCTGGTACGCCGATCTCGAGGATGCCGAACGTCGCGGCGCCCACGGCAGTGCCGGAATCGGCTATTTCGACTGTGATTGCGACATCTGCCATCAGCGCCATCACGAGAGGTCGTTCTGAACACGAACGGACAGCACGTCACATTTCCGGCACTTTTCCTTCCGCACCCCCGGTGACCTGCGGTGAAAAATCCGTGGCGGCCATCGGGATTCGGTCCGTATATTTCCCTTCGTGCCCGGTGCGCAGGCAACGGATACTCCGACTTCTAATCGGCAGGTTGCGGGTTCGAATCCCGCCCGGACCACTCTCGGCCCGGTAGCTCAAGTGGCAGAGCAGCTCACGTACCGTCGTCGACTCGATCTCGGGCACAACGTTTCGCACCTGTCGGTGCGACATCCGACACACGGGGGAAAGCACCGTGAGCAAGTTCAACACTGCACACATGCGCACCGGCGCGACGTCGGCGGTGCTGACCGCACGGACGCCGTCGGGGCGGACCTACGAGGGCGCGCCGGGATACGAGCGCAGCCCGAAGGGTGAGCTGTTCCTGCTCGCGGTGTCGAACATGGTGGGCGAGAACACCTTCTACGAATCCGGGCACGCGCGCGACAGCCGTTACGCCGAGCTGATCCGGGCGAACACCCTCGCCGATCCGGAGTGGACCGCGCGCTTGCTGCGCTGGCTGCGCACGTCGGCGAACCTGCGCACTGCCGCACTGGTGGGCGCGGTGGAGTTCACCCGGGCGCGACTGACCGCCGGTGAGTCCGGAATGTCCCGCCAGACAATCGATTCCGTGCTACTGCGGGCCGACGAGCCGGGTGAGCTGCTGGCCTACTGGCTCACCTCGTACGGACGGGCGCTGCCCAAGCCGGTCAAGCGCGGTGTCGCCGACGCGGTGCGCCGACTGTACGACGAACGCGCACTGGTCAAGTGGGATTCGTCCGCGAACTCCGTACGCTTCGGCGACGTGCTGGATCTGGTACATCCGGCTCCGTCGGACGACAAGCCTTGGCAGGGTGAGCTTTTCGCACACGCCCTGGACCGCCGCCACAGCCGCGACACCGCGATCCCGGACCGGCTGCGCATCCTGCGGGCCCGCGCGAACCTGCTCGCGCTGCCGTCCGGACCGCGACGTCGCGCGCTGTTCGACGACCCCGAAACCGCTCGCACGACGCTGCGTGCGGCCGGAATGACCTGGGAAGCGGTGGCCGGCTGGTTGCAGGGTCCGATGGATGCCCGGGTGTGGGAGGCACTGATCCCCTCGATGGGCTACATGGCGCTCCTGCGCAACCTGCGCAACTTCGACAAGGCCGGAGTCAGCGATTCGGTGGCCGCACAGGTCGCGGACCGGCTCGCCGATCCCGAGCAGGTGGCCCGGTCGCGGCAGCTGCCGATGCGGTTCCTGTCCGCGTACCGGGCCGCACCGTCGCTGCGCTGGGGGCAGGCACTCGAACTGGCGCTGGGGCACTCGCTGGCTTCGGTACCGGTCCTGCGCGGTCGCACCCTGGTCCTGGTCGACACGTCGTTCTCGATGAACTCGGTGTTCTCCCAGTACGGTTCACTGCGCCGCTGGGATGCCGCCGTGGTCTTCGGGATCGCGCTGGCGAGCCGGTGCGAGCGGGTCGACGTGGCGTCCTACTCGATGTCCAGCCTGGTCTTCGACCTTCGGCCCGGGGAGGCGCTGCTGCGGGCGGTCGAGCGGTGGAAGACCGACGGCTACTTCATCGGCGCGGGCACCGATACCGCTCGGGCGGTACGCACCCACTTCGACGAGCACGATCGGGTGGTCATCCTCACCGACGAGCAGGCCGAGGGCAGCGACGTCGGCGGGGCGCTGCCCGCGTCGGTGCCGCTCTACACGTGGAACCTCGCGGGCTATCGCCTGGGCCACGCACCGAGTGGTTCACACAACCGCCACGCCTTCGGCGGTCTGACCGACGCGGCCTTCGCCACGATCGGTCTGCTGGAGGCCGGCGCCCACGCGAACTGGCCGTTCTGACCAGGGCCACACAGCAATTCGCCCTGTTCCGGAGATCTCCGGAACAGGGCGTATTCATACTCGGCTGCCGCGCGGGCGCGAGTTCAGGATTTTCCTGGCGGTTTCGTCTCGCGGCTCCCGGCCCCGGCCGCGTCGGACTTCTGGTCCTCGGCCGCTTCGACCTCGGATTCCGTCTCGGCCTCCGCCGCGCCCGGATCGGTCCCCTCGTCGGCGGCCTGATCCGGTTCGGGGTGCTCCGGGGAGAAGTCCGCGGGCAGATTCTTGATGTGCTTGTTCATCGAACGGATCAGCAGCACGGTCCCGGCCAGCAGGACCAGGACGATGACCAGACCCAGCGGAGATGCCTTGCCGAACTCCGGTCCGGTCGGATTGGTGGTGGTGTTCTGGGCCAGAACGGTGAGAATCATCGGTCCGCCACCTCGATCTGTGGATCCTCGATCCCCGCGAACAGGTCGGTCTCCGGGATCTCCGTGCGCACCCGGGTCTTGGCGAGTTCGAACTCCTCGGTGGGCCACAGCCGCTGCTGCATCTCCATCGGGATAGCGAAGAACGCGCCGTTCGGGTCGATCTGGGTGGCGTGCGCGCGCAACGCCTCGTCACGCTGCGGGAAATACTTGGAGCACTCGATCTGAGTGGTGACCCGGCCCATGATGTCGCCGCGTTCCTCGGCGGCCTTGCGGAACCGGTCCAGCCACTCCTGCATCGGGAACGGCTCACCGATGCGCTCGAATTCCTGCGCGAAGATCTCCATCCGCGAAATGCTGAATCCGTGGTCGTAGTAGAGCTTGCTCGGCGTCCACGGTTCGCCCGCGTCGGGGAACTTCTCCGGATCGCCCGCGGTCAGGTACGCGGCCATGGACACCTTGTGGCACATGATGTGATCCGGGTGCGGATAGCCGCCGTTCTCGTCGTACGTGGTGATCACGTGCGGTTTGAACTCGCGCACCACGCGCACCAGCGCCTCGGTGGCCTCCTCCAGCGGAACCAGGGCGAAGGATCCCTCGGGCAGCGGCGGCAGCGGATCGCCCTCGGGCAGCCCGGAATCGACGAACCCGAGCCAGTGCTGACGGACGCCGAGCGCCTTGGCGGCCTCGGCCATCTCCTCGCGCCGCACCTCGTCCATGCGCTCGAGAATGCCCGGGGTATCCATCGCCGGATTGAGGATCGACCCGCGCTCACCGCCGGTGAGCGTGACCACGAGAACGTCGTTGCCCTCCGCGGCGTACTTCGCGGTCGTCGCGGCGCCCTTGCTCGACTCGTCGTCGGGATGGGCATGCACCGCCATGAGGCGCAGACCGGTCACGACTCCACCATCTCACTCACGCCGGGCTCACCTCGTAGCTCACCGTCTTCACCTCATAGCTCTCCGCCGCCATCCGGGCAGGGGGGTGTCAGATCTGTCTCCCTATAGTTCCATCCGACCCTCTTTTGTTCCGAGCTACCCCCTGCAAAGGTGAGGTACGCCGATTACCTGCGGGAGCGAGCAGATCATGAGCGAGCGCAGTGAGCGCACGACGAGCGCGGGCGAGCCTTCGCCCGCGCCGGAACCGGGCGTCGGCGAGGCCGGGACCCAGGAGACCGCGAACTCCGACTCCGATACCGGCGACCAGGCGAGCCCGACCGAAGCTTCGCGCACGGCGAGTCGGCCCGGGTCCGGAGGGGTCGGCGATCGCTACGGCAAGGCATCCACCCGCCGCCGCTGGGTACTTCCCGTGCTGAGCGTCGGGGTGGTCGTGCTGGGTCTGATCATCGCGTACATCGGCTATAGACAGTTCGGGCCGAAGGATATCGATCCGGAACAGCTCGGATATACGGTCATCAACGATTCGACCGTCGAGGCGCATTTCAAGGTGACCCGAACGCATCCCGAACGTGCCGCGGTGTGCTTCGTGCGGGCGATGGACTCCAACGGCAGCGAGGTCGGACGGCGCGAGGTGCTGATCGCGCCCTCGAGTAGCGGGACGGTCGAGCTGAAGACCATCGTGCGCAGCGTGGCACGACCGGCCGCAAGCGATATTTACGGCTGCGGCGGCACAGTTCCCGCCTACCTGCGCGCCGGATGATGCGCCCGACCGGGCGATCCAGGCGAAACGCCCTGCAATCACCGCTCCGACCTGCATCTTTGTAAATCGTGCTAAAATGATGCGATACACGGTTCCGAAGGCTCGGAGCCGTGTTTGCTGCATTGGCGGCCAGCGGTATCAGTTCTCGGCACACAATGCCACACGAGAACGGGGCCTGTCGGGGTTCGACGATATCCCCAGGGATCGCTCCAGCCGTCGTCTGTTGCTGTGCGCATCCACGTGGGGCGTGCACGGTTGCGGGTATTTGGGAATCCCGGTTCGCCGGGAACAACTACTAGGGAGTGATCGAGATGACTGAGACGCAAGTGACCTGGCTCACACCGGAGTCGCATGAGAGGCTCAAGGGCGAACTCGACGCGCTCATTGCCAATCGTCCGGTCATCGCGGCCGAAATCAACGAGCGACGCGAGGAGGGCGACCTCAAGGAGAACGGCGGTTACCACGCGGCGCGCGAGGAGCAGGGCCAGCAGGAGGCCCGCATCCGTCAGCTGCAGGAACTGCTGAACAACGCCAAGGTCGGCGTCGCCCCGACCAAGTCGGGCGTGGCGCTGCCGGGTTCGGTCGTCAAGGTCTACTACGACGGTGACGAGACCGATACCGAGACCTTCCTGATCGCGACGCGCGAAGAGGGCCTGGGCGGGTCGAACCTCGAGACCTACTCGCCGAACTCCCCGCTGGGCGGCGCGCTCATCAACGCCAAGGTCGGCGAGACCCGCGAGTACACGTTGCCCAACGGCAACATCATGAAGGTGACCCTGGTCAGCGCGGAGCCTTACCACAGCTGAGTCCCGGTCGGCTCGCAGCAGGCCGACCGAACCGTAGAACAACGCAGCGGCCGCACCATTCGATGGTGCGGCCGCTGTGCTCATCTGCCGAAGTTACAGTGCCTGCTCGATATCGGCCAGCAAATCACTGACATCTTCGATACCGACCGAGAGCCGCACCAGATCCGCGGGCACCTCCAGCGCCGAGCCCGCAGTGGAAGCGTGCGTCATCGCGCCCGGATGCTCGATCAGCGACTCCACCCCGCCCAGCGATTCGGCGAGGGTGAACAGTTTCGTGTTCGAGCAGAACTTCAGTGCCGCATCGCGACCGCCCGCCAACCGCACCGAGATCATCCCGCCGAAGCGGCGCATCTGCTTCTGCGCCACCGCATTTCCGGGATGCTGCGGCAGGCCCGGGTAGATCACCTCCGCGACGGCCGGATGCCCGGACAGGAATTCGGCGAGCGTCTCGGCGTTGTCGCAGTGCCGATCCATCCGCACCGCAAGGGTTTTGATGCCGCGCAGCGTCAGGAACGCATCGGTCGGGCCGGGCACCGCGCCCGCGCCGTTCTGCAGGAAGGCGAAGGCGGCATCGAGCTCGGGATCGTCGGTGACCAGGGCGCCGCCGACCACATCGGAATGTCCGCCGAGGTATTTGGTGGTCGAGTGGATCACGATGTCCGCGCCCAGCAGCAGCGGCTGCTGCAGGTACGGCGAGGCGAAGGTGTTGTCCACCACCAGTTTCGCGCCGCCGCCGTGCGCGACGTCGGCCAGCGCCGGAATATCGCCGACGTTCAGCAGCGGATTTGTCGGCGTCTCCACCCAGACGAGTTTGGTGTTGGGGCGCAGGGCGTTACGCACCGCGTCGGGATCGGAGACCGGTGCGACCGAGTACTCGATGCCCCACTGCGTGAACACCTTGTCGATCAACCGGAACGTGCCGCCGTACGCGTCGTCGGGGATCACCAGGTGATCGCCGGGCCGCAGCGTCGCCCGCAGCGCACAGTCCGTGGCCGCCATCCCGGAGGAGAAGGCCCGGCCGTGCCGCCCCGACTCGAGCGCGGCCAGATTGGCTTCCAGCGCGGTGCGAGTGGGATTGCCGGTGCGGGCGTACTCGAAGCCGCCGCGCAGTCCGCCGACGCCGTCCTGGGCGAAGGTGGAACTGGCGTAGATCGGCACGTTCACCGCGCCGGTCTGCGGATCGGGATCGAATCCGGCGTGCACGGCGCGTGTGGAGAACCCCAGCTGATCGGTCATGCCGACCAGCCTAAATCCGGGCGCAAACTCCCCTCACGACGGGCCGGGTGCCATTGTTACCGACATCTCTCCGCCATAGGGTGAGCGCATGGTCACCGTCGACGAACTGTTCGCCATCGATTCCCTGCTCACCGACACCGAACGACAGATCCGCGACACCGTGCGCGCATTCGGTGAGCAGCGACTGCGACCGCATGTGGCCGACTGGTTCGAGCAGGGCACCTTCCCGGCGCGCGAGCTCGCACCCGAACTGGGTGCGCTCGGTCTGCTGGGCATGCATCTGGACGGATACGGCTGTGCGGGTACTTCGGCGACCGAGTACGGCGTGGCCTGTATGGAACTCGAGGCAGTGGATTCGGGCGTGCGCAGCATGGTCTCGGTGCAGGGTTCGCTGGCCATGACCGCCATCCACGAATACGGATCTGAGGAGCAGAAACAGCACTGGCTCCCGCAGATGGCGGCCGGGCGGGCACTGGGCTGCTTCGGGCTCACCGAACCCGATTTCGGCTCGAATCCGGGCGGTATGCGCACCCGTGCGGTCCGTGACGGCGCGGACTGGGTGCTGAACGGTTCGAAGATGTGGATCACCAACGGATCGGTGGCCGACGTCGCGGTGGTGTGGGCGCGCACCGAGGAGGGCGTGCGCGGATTCCTCGTCCCCGCGGGTACGCCCGGATTCACCGCCCGTGAGATGCATCGCAAACTCTCGTTGCGCGCCTCTGTCACGGCCGAACTCGATCTGGACGGCGTGCGGCTGCCGGGTGATGCCCTGCTGCCCGATGGCAAGGGGCTTTCCGCGCCGCTGGGCTGTCTGTCGGAGGCACGGTTCGGCATCGTCTTCGGCGCGCTGGGGGCCGCCGCCGACTGTCTGGCCGCCGCCATCGATTACGCGCGCACCCGAGAGGTGTTCGACAAGCCGCTGGCCGCCTACCAGCTGACCCAGGCCAAATTGGCGGATATGGCCGTCGAGTTGGGCAAGGGGCAGTTGCTCGCGCTGCATCTGGGCCGATTGAAGGATCGCGGTGAGCTGCGTCCGGAACAGGTCAGCGCCGGAAAGCTCAACAGCACCCGCGAGGCGATCGCGATCGCGCGGCAGTGCCGGACCATTCTCGGCGCGAACGGCATCACCCTGGATTATCCGGTGCTGCGGCATGCGAACAATCTGGAATCGGTGCTCACTTACGAGGGCACCGCCGAGGTACATCAGCTCGTCCTCGGCGAGGCTCTCACCGGGTCCAAAGCATTTCGCTGACAATCCATTTCGGCTCGCCACCGTCTTCTCGGACGGATATCGTGCGGAACTGCCGAAAATGCCCGGAAGTTGCTATTCTGTCCGGGTGTTTCAGTTCGGCTCCGCGTTGTTGGAAGTATCAGCGCGCAAGACTTTGAATCGGCTGGACAAATCGCATGGAATCCCCGCGATGGTCGCAGCCGAACAATCACCTGCGGTATGCGCCGCCCTCGATCAACACGCGGCCGCCGTCCGCGACATCGTGGAACGCGGAATCGAGAATTCCGCTGCCGTCCCGGTGTCGGTGTTGCTGGCCGGTTATGCGCGCGGGCTGGTGGAGAATTCCAGCCGGTCCGCGATCATCGCCCCGCGCGATCTGGAGGCGTGGGTACGAGCCGACTGGCTGCCGCTGCGCCTGGCCGCGATCTGCCTGCTCGCCACGGATCGGGACTGATCTTCTAGCGCGGCCACGAATCGTGCGATAGACGCTGATTACGCAGCGCGTCCTGGCGTCCTCGCCGATATGCCTGGGCCTGTCCGCGCGCAGCGGTCCGTTGTTCCTGGATCTCGGGCGAATCGCTGCCGCGGCGATGTCGCACGAACCCGGGCAGGCGCGGCCCGACGAGCAGCACCAGCACCGCGCCGCCGAGCGCCACGACCGTGCCCAGGATCGGCAACGTGACCGAGGCGGGCACGCCGATCTGTCCCAGCACGGCCGCCGCACCGATGCCCCAGATGATCACGGCCGCGAATCGGCCGACCATGCGCCCGTGGGCCGGGTCGCGGAAACGCTTCGCCACCGGACTCATCACGATGCGCCCCAGGACGGCCGCGACAACGGCGATGACGAGTGCGTCCGCGAGATTCGGCAGCCAGGATGCGAGCTGCGTCCGCATCGGATCCACCGCGTGCACGAAAGCTCCCTCGCACCGCGTGTTCCGGCCGGGTGCCGAAACACTCCTCGCCCGGTTATACCCCGGGAAAACACCTTCACCCGCAGTTTGCGCCGATATTGCTGATTCGATACAACGCGCGGATATGCCGGGTTCGGCAGATCGACAAGAAAGAGACCGGTCAGTAGGCCGAATCCACGTTGTCCATCGAGCCGTAGCGCGCGGCGGCATAGTTGCAGGCCGCGGCGATATTGGCGACCGGGTCCCAGATATTCCACGAGGTGCCCTCGACGTGATACGCCTGGAAGGTCGGATCGATGACCTGCAGCAGCCCCTTGGACGGGATGCCGGCGGCGGCATTGGAGTCGTACAGGTTGATCGCCTGGGTGTTGCCACTCGACTCACGAATGATGTTGCGGTAGATGCCGTTGTAGCTGCCCGGGATCCCGTGCGCGGACATGACGTCCATCGCCTGATGGATCCAGCCGTCCAGGTTGTCCGGGTAGCTCGGCGGGGGCGGCGGCAGAACCGGGGCCGGCGCAGGCGCGGGCAGCGGCGCCGGCATCGGCGCGGGAGCCGGTACGGCAGCGGCCACGGGCTGAATCGGCGCGGCCGGGGCGGGGAGCGCGGCCGCGGGGGCCGGATGGGTCGCCTGCTCGATCGTCGAGGCCAGGGCGACGGGCGCCACGTGCGGGGCACCTTCCCCGGCCGCCGAGGTGATGGCGGCGAGGGCGGCCACGGCCAGGGTGGCGGATCCGGCGGTCCGTGCGACCGCCTTGGCTCTACTGCTCTTGATGGACATGCGAAGTGGGTTCCTACTCTGGGTTTCGGCCGTTGCCGGCCGCAGCAGGCAGCACTGAATAGAGGCGAACACCGTTTCTCGGTAGGCTCGCCCGAGCACTGGATGCTGTTGGGCTCAGAAAAGGGGGAGGCTCTTACTCCCCGCTGATACGACGCGACTCAGCGATTGCCGGGTGGCGCGCCGACGCGGGAGGCTTTCGCGGCCGCGACGGCAAACGCTGCGAGTGCTGCGCCGGGTGGCGCGACAAACGCGGTCGTATTCCGCATAGCGTTGACAACTCCTCGTGTAATCCGGACTCGCGGTCCGATAACCAACGAGGTCACAGAGTGATTGCGGTAGGTTAACGTAAACTTAACTGAAGATGAACAGACGATGTTTCTCGGCCAGTTTGCGCATGATCAGCAATCGCTATCAAGCCCTGAGCGGGGAGTTTGATTGTTTGTACCGAGTGCGCCAGATCACAGAAAAATTTAGCGTGTCGTGCTGTACGAAGCCGTTTCGAGACGATTTTCGCCCCTCAGGACACAACCGCATAACGGCCCCGACACCCACTCCCCCACCCCGAACCCCCACCCCCGCACGCCTCAAGCAACCCCTCGGCAAGCCCACCCGAACCACCCCACCCAAAAAAATCGGCGGCGCCCTGTGGGCACCGCCGACTCGCAACAACTGATCTCACACGAACATGGGTAACTCCCCGGGTACCCCCAAAACCCGGCCCCCTCCCAACCGCCGCCCCGAAGCACAAGCCCCCAGGCACCCAACGGCACGCTGAAGTCCCGGAGAGGCGGTCCAGCCCCTCAGTGCACTGCGGGGATTCCCGAGGCGCTCAGGAAGCCGAGCAGATCGTGCCGGGTGATGACACCGATCGGCTTACCGTCCTCGACGACCATCAGCGCATCGGTGGACTCGAGTTCCTTGGTCACCGCGGACACCGACTCGCCGGAGCCGATCAGCGGGAACGACGGGCTCATATGCTTCGACACCGGATCGGTGAGATGCGCGCGGCCCTCGAACACCGCCGAGAGCAGATCGCGCTCGGTCACGCTGCCCGCCACCTCGCCGGCCATCACCGGCGGCTCCGCGCCCACCACGGGCATCTGCGACACGCCGTACTCGCGCAGGATCTCGATGGCGTCGCGCAGCGTCTCCTGTGGATGCGTGTGCACCAGATCGGGGATTGCGCCAGATTTGCCACGCAGTACGTCTCCGACCGTCGGCTCGGCGATGCTGCCGTCCAGCCGGGACTGCAGGAAGCCGTATGAGCTCATCCACTGATCGTTGAAGATCTTCGACAGGTAGCCGCGGCCGCCGTCGGGCAGCAGCACCACCACGACCGCGTGCGGATCGCGCTCGGCCACCCGCAGCGCCGCCACCACGGCCATACCGCAGGACCCGCCGACCAGCAGGCCCTCCTCGCGGGCCAGGCGGCGGGTCATCTCGAAGGAATCCGCATCGGAGACCGCGATGATCTCGTCCGGAATCGCCGGATCGTAGGCGCTGGGCCAGAAATCCTCGCCGACGCCCTCGACCAGGTACGGCCGGCCGGTGCCGCCGGAGTACACCGAGCCCTCCGGATCCGCGCCGACGATCGTGACCTTGCCGCCGGAGATCTCCTTGAGGTAGCGGCCGGTTCCGGTGATCGTTCCGCCGGTGCCGACGCCCGCGACGAAATGGGTCACCGTGCCGTCGGTGTCCCGCCAGATCTCCGGGCCGGTGGTCTCGTAGTGGCTGGCCGGGCCGCCGGGATTGGAGTACTGATCCGGCTTCCACGCACCCGGGATCTCGCGCACCAGACGATCGGAGACCTGGTAGTAGCTGTCCGGATGCTCGGGCGGAACGGCGGTCGGGCACACCACGACCTCCGCACCGTAGGCCCGCAGCACGTTGCGCTTGTCCTCACTGACCTTGTCCGGGCAGACGAAAACACATTTGTAGCCGCGCTGCTGGGCGACCAGCGCCAGGCCGACGCCGGTGTTGCCGGAAGTCGGCTCGACGATCGTGCCGCCCGGCTTCAGCAGGCCCTGCTCCTCGGCGGCGTCGATCATCTTGACCGCGATGCGGTCCTTGGAGCTGCCGCCCGGGTTCAGATATTCGATCTTGGCCGCCACCAGGCCGGACTCGGGCCCCACCACCGAGTTCAACCGAACGAGCGGGGTGTTGCCGATCAGCTCGACGACATGGTTCGCGATGCGCATGCCGCCCATCGTTCCAGAAGTAGCCGACAGTGCTGCTGCGACCCCGTGGTCACGCACGCGCGCCCCGCGAGTGTGCGTCGCGGCCGGACGGGCACGGACTCCGCTATCATCGGCCGCTATCATCTCCGGCGTGAGGATGCCTCAGACCGCCCGCAGTGCCGCAATCCTGCTCGGCTCCCTCGGGGCCGTAGCCGCGATAGCCTCGTCCGCCGTCGCGGGCGCACAGACCGTTCAATTCCCGCAGACGCCCAGCCTGTTCTTCGGCGGGCTCTGTGGTGGAAATATCCGTACCTGGGCCGATACCAGCCCCGACTATGCCGGTCGGGCCGTGTTCAACGTCCAGGCCCAGCCCATCCAGGGCGTCGGCTCCGGCTCGTACCCGCTGGCCCCGCTGTGCAACGTGGACACCACCGTCGCCTGGCGCAATCTGAACACCGGCGCCGCCGGCCAGTGGCGGGTGAACGTCGTCTCGGGCATCTACGGCAGCATTCTCTACGCCGTGTATCAGAACACCGGTCCGGGCCGCATCGACGTGACCGTCACCACCAACAATCTGAGCGTGCCCAGCCACGCGACCTTCGACGTCCCGGCCCCTCCCGGACACTGACCCGACCACTTTCGTCCGTACCGGCGCACCCCGTCCGCACTGCGGGCGGGGTGCGTTCGTTCGTGTGGTCCGCGATCCGGCGGTCCGCATCCGCGACGCACACGATCGCGGAACCCGCACCCGCTGCAGGGCGTTGAGAGATGTGCGAGGACCGGTAACGGGTGCGGCTGTCATTCGGAGGGTGCTCCCGGGCCGGTGATGGTGCACGATGGATGCCGACGCCCGAACGGGCCGATGAACTGGGACGCAGCGGATAACGAGGACGGAGAGGCACTGCCGTGGTAAAAGGCTGGCGCACCTTCGCGGTGACGAGCGCCGCGACAGTCGTGGCGGGTTCCGGCGCCGGAACCGCCTCGTGGGCGACCTATCGCCTGCTGATGTCGCAGGCGCAGGCCGCGCGCACGCTGATCGGGCGGGACACCTCCAAACCCCCGGAGGCCGACGGTGTGTATACAGCCGGCTGCCTCGTGCCCGAATCATGGCGCACCGGAACGCCTTTCGACGTCCATCTGATGATCTTCGGTGATTCCACCGCGGCCGGGGTCGGTTGTCACAGCGCCGAGGAAGTGCCCGGCGTGCGGATCGCCCGCGGCGTGGCCGAGGCGTCCGGGCGGCGAATCCGCTTGAGCACCAAGGCAATTTCGGGCGCCACCTCGAAAGGTCTGGCCGGACAGGTGGATGCGATGTTCGTGGCCGGTCCGCCGCCGGACGTCGCGGTCATCCTGGTCGGCGCCAACGACGTCACGAAGAAGCACTCGGTCCTGCAGTCCGCACACCGATTGCGCAGCGCGGTCGAACGCCTGCACAAGGCCGGAAGCGTTGTCGTGGTCGGCACCTGCCCGGATCTGGGTACGGTGGCGGCGATTCCGCAGCCGCTGCGCACCCTGGTGCACAGCTGGAGCGTGCGCCTGGCCCGCGCGCAGGCGTCGGCGACCAGGTCCGCGGGCGGGTGCGCCGTGCGAATGGGCGATCTGCTGGGCCGCGATTTCCGCAGCACGCCGGAGGTGCTGTTCTCCGCCGACGGCTTCCATCCCTCGGCAGCGGGATACGAACTCGCGGCCGGATATCTACTGCCCGCGGTCCTGCGCGAGATCGCCGGTCACCGGACACATGCGATGGCCACGCTCCCGGACAGCTGACCAGCTGGTCCGATACGCCCGACCAGGCGCGGCCGGATTACCACATACCGGGTGTCGGACCTCCGATCCCGGCGACGTAAATTCGGAAGGGAATTCCGTACTCGAGTACCGAACGACCGGATGGTCGTTCACTCGCCCGACAAAGGAGTCCTCATGCCAGAGGCCGTCATTGTTTCCTTCGCCCGCTCCCCCATCGGCCGCGCGGGCAAGGGTTCCCTCGTGAGCATGCGCCCGGACGACCTCGCAGCGCAGATGGTCCGCGCCGCCCTGGACAAGGTTCCGGCGCTGGATCCGACCCAGATCGACGACCTCATGCTCGGCTGTGGTCAGCCCGGCGGTGAGGCCGGTTTCAACATGGCCAAGGTCGTCGCCACCCAGCTGGGTTACGACTTCCTGCCCGGTGTCACCCTCAACCGCTACTGCTCCTCCTCGCTGCAGACCACCCGCATGGCGCTGCACGCGATCAAGGCCGGTGAGGGCGATGTGTTCATCTCCGCCGGTGTCGAGACCGTCTCGCGCTTCCCGAAGGGCACCTCGGACGGCTGGCCCGACACCCACAACGGCCGGTTCGCCGAGGCCGAGGCCCGGACCGTCAAGCGCGCCGAGGGCGGCTCCGGCGGTTGGACCGATCCGCGCCAGAGCGGTGAACTGCCCGATATCTACATCGCGATGGGTCAGACCGCCGAGAACGTCGCCCAGCACACCGGGATCTCCCGCGAGGATCAGGACCACTGGGGCGTGCGGTCGCAGAATCGCGCCGAGGAGGCCATCAAGTCCGGCTTCTTCGAGCGTGAGATCACCCCGGTGACCCTGCCGGACGGCACCGTCGTCGCCACCGACGACGGCCCGCGTCCCGGCACCACCTACGAGAAGATCTCGCAGCTCAAGCCCGTCTTCCGTCCCGACGGCACGATCACCGCCGGTAACGCCTGCCCGCTCAACGACGGTGCCGCGGCGCTGGTCATCATGAGCGACACCAAGGCCAAGGAGCTGGGCCTGACCCCGCTGGCGCGCATCGTGTCCACCGGCGTGTCGGGTCTGTCCCCGGAGATCATGGGCCTGGGCCCGATCGAGGCCGTGCGCAAGGCGCTGAAGATCGCCGGCAAGACCATCGACGACATCGACCTCTACGAGATCAACGAGGCCTTCGCGGTCCAGGTGCTGGGCTCGGCACGTGAGCTGAAGATGGACCTGGACAAGCTGAACGTCTCCGGCGGCGCGATCGCCCTCGGCCACCCGTTCGGCATGACCGGCGCCCGCATCAGCGCCACCCTGATCAACAACCTGCAGACCCACGACAAGCAGTTCGGTCTCGAGACCATGTGCGTCGGCGGCGGCCAGGGTATGGCGATGGTGCTGGAGCGCCTGAGCTAGAGCTCCCCTGCCTCTCCGAGCCTTCAGCGTGTCGTTGGGTGCATGGAGGGTTGTGCTTCGGGGCGGCGGTTGAGCGAGTGGCCAGGTTTCGGGAGTTCCGGGGAGTTACCCATGTGCCCCCGAAATCAGTTGTTTCGGTTCGTCGGGAAACCGCTCGAAAGAAGAGGGCGGCTGCTTGTGGCAGCTGCCCTCTTTCCGTTGTAGCCGGGGTCTACCGGTTGGCTGATGCTAGGAAATCCCGAACCAGAGGGCTTGCGGTGGAACGGAATTCCTCGAAGTACGCATGCCGCGCGCCCGGGATCAGCGCGAGGCTCGCGCCCGGAATGCGTTCGGCGATCAGCGGGGCGTTGGCCACGGGGTTGAACCGATCATCCGCACCGTGCACGACCAGCGTCGGCGCGGCGATGGTGGGCAGCACATCCCAGGCATCGTGCCGGTGACTGGCGATCAGGTGACGACGTTGCGCGTACGAGGGCATCCCCGGGTCGCCGAGCGTCTGATACGGCCCGGTGGTGCGGGCCAGCCAGTCCGGGGTGTACATCAGGTCCAGCAGCGTCTGTTGTGCGGTGGCCGGATCGGCGAGCAGACGGCGGATGTCGTTTCCGCGATCGACGCCGTGTCGCGCGCCGGGTGAGGTACAGCCCAGTACGAGGGCACGCACCCGTCCGGGATATTCCGCCGCGATCCACTGCGCCACCCGGCCACCCATCGATGTGCCGTACACATCGGCCCGATCGATCCCCGCCGCGTCCAGCACCGCAATCGCATCATCTGCGAATCCCCTTGTGCTGTAGGGGATATCAGGCTTGTCGCTGTCACCGGTGCCGCGATAGTCGAACGTGATGGTGCGATGCGATCCGTGGAAGTCCTCGCGAACGCCGTCCCACCAGTGATGGTTGTTGGACTGCCCGGCCAGCAACAACAACGGAAATCCATCGCCCTGACTCTGATAGGCGAGCCGAACCCCGTCACCGGCCTCCGCATACGGCATCGCCGAATCCCCTTCCTCACGCACACGAAAATCGGCCGGCTGTCCACATTACTGCGGACGGTCAGCCGCTCTCCCCGCGCAGGTCCGGGACCTCGAACGGATGGCCTCCCGAAGACGCGGACCCACCCGCCGATGAGTTTGCGCACTCCCGCGGATCTACCTCAACAACCGGGTACAGATTCGAAGGAGTTCGACCATGGACAGAACAGTGGTGGTGCGATACCGCACCCGCGATGACGCCAGGGCGGAGAACCGGCGGCTGATCGAGGAGGTATTCGCGCAGTTGCATCGCGAGCAGCCCGCGGAGGTGACCTATTGCGCATTCGAACTGGGTGACTCCGGGCAGTTCGTGCACACCGCGACCGCTGCCGACGGCGCACTGTCGGAACTCGACAGTTTCCGGCGGTTCCAGCGTGAGATCGGGTCGCGGGTGGTGAACGGGCCCGAGGCACAGGCGGCGACGGTGATCGGCGCGTATCGGCCGGCCCCGGCGAGTGTGCCCATCGCGGTGGCGTTCGTCGAGGCATTCGGACGGCGAGATCTGCTGACCGTGACCGCGATGCTGCACGACGACGTCGTATTCGACGGTCCCCGAACACATCTCACCGGCGCCGCGGACGTGTCCGCAGCCATCGGGAAGTTCGCCGAGGCGGTGACCGGGGTGGAGGTCATCGACGCGTTCGGCGAGGACGATCGCGTGCTGGTCGTCTACGACATGCACACCGGCCCGTTCGGCACCCTGCGCACCGTCGACCACATCACCGTGCGTGGCGACCGAATCGCTGCCGACACAGTGGTTTTCGATACCGCACGGTTGCCGCGGTGAGCAACGAACCGTTCGATGTCGCCGCACAGCGCTATCGCACCGAGCTGTTCGCTTACTGCTACCGGATGCTCGGCTCGCCGCACGACGCCGACGACGCGGTCCAGGAAACCTATCTGCGCGCCTGGCGGGGGTACGACGGATTCCAGGGTCGCGCTTCGCTGCGGACCTGGCTGTACCGGATCGCCACGCACACCTGCCTGCGGGCGATCGAGCGACGCGCACATCGTGCGTACCCGTCAGGCCTGGGCGGACCGGTGACCGACCCGGCCGGGCCGCTGCAATCGCGTCGAGCCGAAATCGCCTGGGTGGAACCGGTTTCCGACACCGAGCTGGACCCGGCGGAGGTGGCGACGGCCCGGCACACGCTGCGGCTGGCCTTCATCGCGGCGCTGCAGCATCTGCCCGGTCGGCAACGCGCGGTGCTGATCCTGCGCGAGGTGCTGATGTTCCACGCCGACGAGGTCGCCGATCTGCTCGGCACCACCACCGCGGCGGTCAACAGCGCCTTGCAGCGGGCGCGGGCGCAGTTGGCGAAGACCGCCCCGCACGGCTACGACCTGGCCGAGCCGGAGGATGCGCGGCGTCGCACCCTGCTCGATCGCTATGCCACCGCCTTCACCCGCGCCGATATAGACGCATTGGTGCAAATCCTGGCCGAGGACGCGGTATTCGAGATGCCGCCGGTGCCGTCCTGGTTCCGTGGGCGCGCGGATATCGCCGCCTTCCTGCGGACCCGGCTTACCGAACCCGATGGCCGATATCTGGCGCCCACCGCCGCGAACGGCCAACCGGCCTTCGGCCTCTACACCCGCGGCCACGGCGGCGTCCATCGCGCCCACGCACTGCAACTGCTGACCGTCGGCCCGGCCGGGATCGCCCGAATCGACATGATCCACGACCCCACCCTGTTCCCGCGTGTCGGCCTGCCCCATCTGGCACCGGTCGACATCACGGCGAATCCCGTTCCAGCACAAGAAAAGAGCACGTCATGCATCTCCTGACCGGTGTCACCGGCCTGTCCGGCTCGATCGTCGTCCGGGAATTCGCCCGGCAGGCGGTCCCGGTTCGCGTCCTGGTCCGCGATCCGGATGCCGCACCCTGGTTGCACGACCTCCCGAACGTCGAGGTCGTGCGCGGCGATATGACGGTGGCAGAGTCGCTCGGCACCGCCTTCGACGACGTCGACCGCGCGCTGATGATCTCCTCGCCGCGGGGCGACATGGTCCGGACGCAGTGCCGCTTCATCGATGCCGCCGCCGCGGCCGGGGTGCGGCATATCGTCAAGTTCAGCGGTAAGGAATCGGGGACGACCTTCGATCCACAGGCATTTCGCGGCACCCGCTGGCACCTCGAGATCGAGAACTATCTGGAGAATTCCGGATTGGCGTGGACACATCTGCGGCCCAGCCAGTTCATGCAGCTCTACCTCCCCGGCACACTGACGGGCGTGGATCCGACGCGGCGGGCGCTGGTGATGCCGATCGGCCAGAGTCGGCTCGCACCGGTCGACATCGCCGACATCGCGCGGGTGCTGGTGGCCATGATGGACGCCGACGGCATCGAGGGCCGGGCGTTCGACATGACCGGGCCCGAGGGACTGACCATGTCCGAGATCACCGACCGGATCAGTGCCGCCACCGGCCGCACATTCGGCTACCAGGAGGTGACGCTCGCGCAGAAACGCGCCTTGCACGCGGCCGAGGGTCTGCCGCCGGAGGTGCTGGATCTCCTGGAGGAGATCTATCGCAGCCGATCCGCCTCGCCGGAGTGCCGGGTGGACCTGTCCACCCATCGCGAGTTCGGCGTCGAACCGAGCACTTTCGCCGATTTCGCCCGTCGGCATGCGGACGATTTCATCGCCGAGGCGGCAGCCTGATCGTGCGCCGGACCGCGCACGGGTAGCCGGATATGCGCAACGGGTGGCCGCCGAATCGGCGACCACCCGTTGCTCGGATCAGTGCGATACCGCGCTAATTGCGTTGCAGGTAGCTCAGCAGGCGCAGGATCTCGATGTACAGCCAGACCAGGGTGACGGTCAGGCCGAGGGCGACGCTCCAGGCCGCCCGCTCCGGCGCACCGGCGCGGATGAGCTGGTCGGCGGCGTCGAAGTCGAGCAGGAAGCTGAATGCCGCGATACCGATCACGATGAGGCTGAACACGATCGACAGCGGGCCGCCGTCGCGCAGGCCGAAGCCGCCGGGGGTGAAGAATCCGGCGATCAGGTTGCCGACCACCAGGACCAGCACACCGATCATGGCGGCGACCATCATGCGGGTGAAGCGCGGGGTGACGCGGATCGCGCCGGTCTTGTAGACCACGAGCATGCCGAAGAACACACCGAAGGTGCCCAGCACGGCCTCACCGATCAGGCTCGCACCGCCCACGCCGCCGAATTTCACATTGGTGAAGACGAACGACAGGGCGCCCAGGAACAACCCCTCGAAGGCTGCGTAACCCAGCACGATGGCCGGGTTGTCCTGCTTGCGGCCGAAGGTCGCGATCATCACCAGTACGAAGCCGACCAGCGCGCCGACGCCGACGAAAACGCCTGCGAGGCTGTTGTTCATCGAGGTCAGGGCGTAGGAGATGATCGCCATGACGGTGACCACACCGAGCGTGATGCCGGTCTTGGTCACGACGTCGTCGATGGTCATCGGCCGGGCGGCCGGGGCCTGCTGATAAGGCTGCTGCTGGTACGCCTGCTGATAGGGCTGGCCGTACTGGTCGAATTGCGGGGCGCCGGCAGTCGGCGAACCGAATCCCGCGTAGCCGCCGCCGCGCTGGGGTTGCGGCAAGTTTCTGAAGATCGGGTTGCTTGTAGTGCGCACCGTTCTCGTGCCTTTCCGGAAGTCGCGGTCCACGGCGATCGTGGCCGTTCTGAGTATCCAACGTGTCACAGGGAAGACAAGTTCCCAACCGGACAGAAATCGGACAAATCAGACTGTACCGGCTGAAAAATCCGCGTGCACGGGGCCTAGTCCGGGCGCCCGTCCCGCATCCCTCGTACCGATCGAGTCACCGTGAAGTTCCGGTTGCGTCCCACCACGTCGGTCATCCCGACGAAACGCTCCACCACACCCCGGTAGTTCAGGTGCGAATTGTAAACGGTCCACAGCTCTCCGCCCGGTCGCAGCACCCGTCCGGTCTCGGTGAACATCTTGATCGCCGATCCGGTGTGCACCGCGGCCCCGACATGGAACGGCGGATTGCACAGCACCAGATCCGCGCTGTTGTCCGGCACCGCCGACATCGCGTCGTCGCGCACCACCCGCACCCGGTCCGAGACGCCGTTCACCGTCGCGGTCGCCCGCGCCGAGGCCACCGCGGCCGCGGATTGATCGGTGCCGATCACGGTCACGTGCGGGCGCGCCTTGGCCAACGCCACCGCGAGAATCCCGGTCCCGCAACCCAGATCGATCGCGTCGCGGGCATCGGGTTTCATCCGCCGCAGATGTTCGATCAGAAATCGTGTGCCGATGTCCAGGCGCGGCCCGGAGAATGCCGCACCGTGTGCGACCACCTCGAGATCCAGTTCACCGAGCTGTTTGCGAATCGGATACGGCGGTTCGCCGACTTTTCTGGGCCCGCGCGCCAACAGAATCCGCGACTTCTGCCGTCCCCGGCTGGCCTGGACCGACGAAAACGATTCGGCCAGTATCTCGTTCATCGCGGGGGTCAGATATTTGTCCCGCGCACCGGCGAACACCTGCACCTCGGGATCGGCGTAACGGGCTATGGCATCGGCGATCTCGGCCAATCCGGACAATGCTCGCGGCAACCGCAGCAGAACCACCCGCACACCGTCCAGCAGTTCGCGATCGAGTGCGTGCGTGCTGTAGCGGTCGGCGAGCGCGACCGCGCGAGCATTGTGCGACAACGCGAGTTCACCGGTGAGCAGATCCTGGTGCACCCGCACACCGCGCAGATCGTGCGCGGCGACGGCGCCCAGGGTGAGCGCGCCGTACCCGTCGTCCACCACCGCGACCCGGCCGTCCCCCGCCGCGGCCAGCCCATCGGCCGCGGCATCGAGAATCAGCCGGTCAGCGGCATCGACCGCGTAGAGGTTCACCGCTTCCACATCGGGGTATCGCCGCAGCCGGCCCAGTACGTCGTCGACCTCGTGCACCCCTACAGTGTGCTAGATCGTTGCCATGCCGTCACGCCGACCCCGGTAGTTGTCCCTTCCACCACCCGCCCCACCCGTATCAGCCGAGCGTCGATCGCGGTCCGGCAGTCCGCGTCGGAACAGGGTTGCTGACACGAAGCTGTAATACATCGAACTACTCACCGCGCATCGCCCGGCAGATCGTTCCGCCCTGGTCGCGTCGGGTATCCGAAAAGCCGGGAGTCCCCGCACATATCTCTCGGAAGATATTGCCGCACAACACCATGGGCCATCGAACTCACCACTGCCGAACGCTCGCAGCTCGGCGCGCCGACCGCCGGAACGCAGGATCACCCTCGGGGGGATTCTCGTCGGCCGAAAGATCCACGGTGCCAGATCATTCGCCCGGGCCGCAGGGTTCGGCCCGCTCAGTCCGCGACCGGAGCGGGCTCGGGGGTGGCCGCCGCCCTCCCCTTCGGCATACCGCAGGCCGCGATCAGCATGACCACCGCCATCGCGGCCACGCCGAGGAACACCCCGTGGACCGCCGCGGTCAGCGCCGTGGGGGTCGGATGGTTGCCGTGTCCGACGCGCGCGTTCACCAGCGCGCCGAAGATCGCCACGCCGACCGCGCTGCCGATCGACCGGGCGAACATGTTGGTGGAGGTGACCACGCCGCGTTCGGTCCAGTCGACGCTGGTCTGCGCCGCGATCAGGGTCGGACTCGCGGTCAGGCCCATGCCGACGCCGATCGCGAAGCAGCTCACGGCCACCTCGATCAACGAGGAATGCGCGGTGAGCAGGAGCAGCGAGGCACTGCCGAGCACGGCCAGGGTGCAGCCGATCAGCGCGGTGCTGCGGAATCCGAGCCGCAGGTAGATCCTGCCCGACTGGGAGGCCGACAGCGGCCAGCCGAGCGTGAGCGCGCCCACGGTCAACCCGGCGATCAACGCATCCGCGCCCAGCACACCCTGGGCATAGGTCGGTACGTACGAGGTGAGGCCGAGCATGATCGCGCCGACCAGCATGGACACCAGACTGCTCGCCACAACCACCCGACGGCTCAGCGCCCACAGCGGCAGGATCGGACTCTCCGCACGCCGTTCCACCAGCGCGAACAGCACCAGCGCGAGTGCGCCGCCGACGAAGAGCACGATGCCGATCGGCGAATCCCAGGCCCACGCCTGACCGCCCTCGAGCAGTGCGAGGATGATCGCGCCGACCCCCAGGGCGAGCAGCGTCGCGCCCGGATAGTCGATACGACTGCGTTGCCGCGGCGCGGTTTCGCGGAAACTGCGCAACAGCATCCACGCGGCCAGCGCCGCCAGCGGCAGATTGACGAAGAAGATCCAGCGCCAGCTCAGATATTGCGAGAAGATCCCGCCGAGCAGCGGTCCCAGCACCGACGACAGCGCCCAGACACTGGCCAGATAGCCCTGCGCCTTGGCCCGCTCGGCCAGCGTGTAGATGTCACCGGCGATGGTCATCGACATCGGTTGCACCGCACCGGCACCGATACCCTGCACGGCCCGGAAGATGATGAGCGCCACCATATTCGTCGCCACCCCGCACAGCAGCGATCCGAGTGCGAAGACGCCGATGCCGAAGAGCATCACCGGCTTTCGGCCGAAGGTGTCCGCGAGCTTGCCGTAGATCGGCACGGTGACGGCCTGAGCCAGCAGATAGATCGAGAACAGCCACGGAAACTGCGCGAACCCGCCGAGACTGTTGGTGATGGTGAGTACCGCGGTCGCGATGATCGTGGAGTCCAGCGCGACCAGTGAGGTGGCCAGCATCAGCGCTCCGAGAACCGGACCTCGTTCGGATCGCAGGCCGATCGACGCTCGCGTCACGGTGGTCACACATCCCCCTGGCTTGCTCGGTCCGACAGCTAGGTGCAACGCGCCGTCAGCGCCGGTATTCCGAGCGTCCTCAGAGCCTGCCCGGAATATCGGAAACGAGCCATCGACCGCTGACATACTGCATGCGGGCGATGACCGCGCCCTGCGTGCTGGATCCGGGAATGCCGTCCTTGGTCTCGGAAATGACCATCCCACACAGCAACTCGGCTTGATCGGTGGTCAGCCGCGTCACGCCGACAGGATCGAGCTTGACACCGACATCGCTGTGCATCCGGCGGGCCGCATCTATCGCGGTGCTGAAAGCAGGGGAGATTTCCCGGTACAGCGCATCGGTGGTGACCGCCTTCACCGCAGTCAGGTACGCATCACCATCGGTGGCCTTGTACTGGAACAGTGCTGTCATCGCCTGAACGCCTGCATTTTTGATCGCATCGGTGGCAGCGACATCCACGAAGGCAGCATTACCGGTTCCGGTCGGCGGGTCGGCAGCCGCGGTCTCGGGAGTCTGCGTGGTCGCGGTCCCGAAAGCTGCGGCCGTGTCGGCTCGCCAACCTGCCTGAGTGCGGGTCAATCCCAGCTGCCAGCTCAGCTGCTGGACGGTGGCGGCGCCGGTGCGGGGCGTCTGGGTCTGCTGCAGCACGACCAACGCCCTCGCGTGTTCGAGCCCATCGTCGAGGGCCGTGAGCGCGGCGTGCAGGACGATCGCGGTGACCCGGTTGCCGGAGGAGACCATGACCGATTTCACCTTGTCGGCGACGCCGTTCAGTTGCTCGAGCAGCGCACCGGTCGCCGACGACCGCATATCCCGGAGGGAGCCGTCGGCATCGTCCGGGTTGGCGCTGACCAGATTCACAGCCGCCTGCCGAGCACCGGTCAGCGCCGCATCGCGGGCATCGGCCCGGGCCTGCGATGGCGACGAATGCGCCTTGCCCGCAAAAGGTTTCAGGACCGCGATTCCGGCAGCCGCAGCCGCGATCATGGGCACGGCGATACCTCCGGCGACGAGCATCCGCCGACGGCTGACCGTTCGCGGCGCTTCGGATACGTCCGCCACCGGTCCGGCGAAGCCGCCCGGCGCCGACGCGGACACCACCGTGGGCGCGACTCGCGCGTGCGCCGTGGCGAACGCGTGCTGTGCGGCGGCAGCGAGGTCACCGCACGTGCGGTAGCGACCGTCGGGATCCTTGGCCAGCGCGATCGCGATCACTTCGTTCAACCCGGGCGGCAGGTCACGCCGAATCCCGCTGAGCGCGGGCGGTGCCGCGGTCATATGTGCGGCGATGACCGCGGCCTGGTCTGCATACGGGAAAGGTGTTCGGCCGGTGAGCAATTCGAACAGGGTGCAACCCAGGGAATAGACGTCGGCACGCTGGTCGCCGGGCAGATTCGCGAAACGTTCCGGCGCGGCGTAGGCGAAGGTGGCCGCGACCGAGGTCATGGTGCGAGTGCCGTCGAGGCTTCGTGCGATGCCGAAGTCGGTGAGCAGTGTACGTCCCGCGCGATCCACGAGCAGATTCGCCGGTTTCACGTCGCGATGCAGAACGCCCTGGGAGTGCGCATGATCCAGGGCTCGAGCGGCATCACCGATCAGGCGCAGGACCTGATCGATAGGCAGCCCGCCGGGCGCCGCCGCCAGCAGTGCGTTGGCATCCCCGCCATCGATGTACTGCATGGACAACCACAGCGCCGGGTCGTCCGGACCGCTGCGATCGTAGACGGCAACGATATTCGGATGATCCAGTCCGGCCGCGAGTGCGGTCTCGCGGTCGAATGCCTTACGTGCCTGCGGATCCGCTGCGGCGCCGTCGTCGACGACCTTCACCGCGACCCGACGGTCCATCCGCGGATGCCGCGCGAGATACACCGCACCCATGCCGCCGACACCGATGAGCCGTTCGATGGTGAACCCCGCGAACACCACCCCCGCCTGTAGGACCACCCCGACTCCCGTCACTGCTTCCGAGCAATCCGACGCCGCTACGTCGGCTACGGATCGCCGCTGTTCCAGCAGAATCTAGCCCACCGCCGGGCCCTGACGCCGATCATTTTCCAGCGCTGTGCGCCCCCTGTGCGCCCCCAGGTCATGGATTGCGCACCTCAGCACACCACGAATGTCGCCGACATCCCGTCGGCACACAGATCCAGGGGTATACCGGCAGGGGGTATCGACAGCCCGCTACACTGTCCCCGTGAGCCGCCGGCCCGAACATCTCGCCACCGGATACGTCCGGGTGGCGGGCCTGCTCACGCTGCTGCTCGGAATCCTGGTGATGCACGTGTTCATCGCCTCCCACGCATCGAGCCGTTCAGCCGAACACTCTGCGACACAAGCGGTTCCGGATCACACGATGTCGCTCGCCGCCGGACACAACGCGGTCCCGGCAGCCGCCCACGACGACGCGACAGCGATGACCGCCCGCACTGCGCGGCACTATCCAGCTTCCGATCACCCCATATCCCTGGCCGCCGACCAGCACGCCATGCCGATGGCCGGCGACACGTCGATGACCGCGCCATCCGCACCGACTGCGCAACACCATCCAGCCGCGATGACGGCCCTCACCTCGATGATGATGCCGGGCGACGGCATGGATCCCGGGTGCGCCGACTGCTGCGTGCTACCCGGCGGGGTGCACGCCTGCGTGTTCATTCTCACCGCACTCGTACTGCTGCTCGGGCTGGCATTGCTGGGCCGGGTCGGTGACGATGCGGACGCATCCGCGCGAACGGTGCGCGGATGGGCGGCCCGGCGTGCCCGGCCGCCACCCTGGACGACGCTCTCACTGGCCGAATTGTCGATTCTGCGGATCTGAGGGACCGCCGTGTCGGCATGGAATCACCACGCGGACACGGATTTTCCGAATCCCAGTTCAGACCGTCGTAATTCCCCAGGAGTACAACCATGTTCATCTCACGTGCACGAATCACCGTTGCGGGTACCGGAATCGCCGTCGCCCTGCTCGTCGCGGGCTGTAGCAACGATTCCGGGAGTTCCACCTCCGGCACGACCACCGCGATGGCCGACATGCCGGGTATGAGTCACAGCACCGCGAGTTCGGCCGCGCCCACTCGCACCGATTTCGACGCCGCCGACGTGACGTTCCTGCAGATGATGTATCCGCATCACGCACAGGCGGTCGAGATGGCCAAGATGGTGCCGAGCCGGTCGCAGAATCAGCAGCTCATCGCCCTGGCCTCGAAGATCGAGGCGGCGCAGGCGCCGGAGATGACGAAGTTCGCCGATCTGCTGCACGGCTTCGGCAAACCGGCCCCGTCGGCCACGATGGATCACCCGATGGATGGCGTGATGTCGCAGGATCAGATGGCCGCGCTGCAGAAGGCCTCGGGGGCGGACTTCGACAAGATGTGGTTGCAGATGATGATCGAGCATCACAAGGGTGCGGTGACCATGTCGAACGCCGAATTGGCCGATGGCAGCAATGCCGAGGTCAAGGCACTGGCCCAGGGCATCATCACCGCCCAGCAAGCGGAGATCACGCAGATGCAGGGCATGGTGCAGAGCTGATCGGATGCTCGGATGAAGGTCCCCCGCAACCGGGACCTTCATCCGAGCGCGCCTGATCAGCTGCCGATGACCGCGTTCATGATGGTTCCGGCGCTGGTGGCGACACCGCCGCCGATCATCGCGCCGGCGACCATCTTGGGCGATTCGAGGCTGCCACCGTTCCACTTCTCCCAGGCGAATTTACCGCCGCCGTAGGTGACGGCCGTGACGCCGGACAGCAGTACGAACCAGGTGAAATACCGGACCAACTTGAGCAGCTTGTCCGCCGCCGGCGGGGTCTCCGGAGTGGGGTTGCCGACCTGGGCAAGCACAGTCGTGTACATCTCGTGTGCGGCGAGAACCATGCTCACGTTCGTTGTCCTCTCGGGATGCTGAGGTGATGCTGGTGTGACCACCCGCCCGAATGTCGCTCAGAAGCGGCGGGAGCATGCAGGTAGAACTCGTCGATCACGACTATTGAACCGCATTTGCCAGCTGTTGCGCAGGCGGACACACCAAATCACCGGCCGACGCGCCCGCTGGGCGCGTCGGGCGGCGGCGAGAGTCCTACGGCCGCGAGCTGGAGAGGTTCCGTTCGCCGGATTCCAGCTCCGCGAGTACCTCGGCGGTGTGTTCGCCGAGTGCGGGCGCGTGTCTGCGGATCGAGAATTCCTGTCCGTCGACGAGAGCGGGTGTGCCGACGCAGGTGAAGGGGCCTGCGATCGGGTGCTCGGTCCGGCGAACGATCGCCCTGGCCGCGATGTGCCGATCCGCGGCGACGTCGCCCATCGCGTGGTAGGCCGGTCCCAGTGGCAGCCGATGTTCCAGCGCCAGATCCATCCACTCGTCGAGATTCCGGCTCGCGAACAGGCGGCCCAGATCCCCGACGAGCGTGTCGTCGTCGGTGCCGCGCAGCAGGTCGGGCCGGGCCACCGCCGCGCAGAACGCGTGCCAGAATTTCTCCTCGAGCGCGGTGAAGGCGATGCCGTAACCGTCGGCGGTGTCGTACAGCCGGTAGCGCGGCCCGAGAAAACCGTTCTCGGGCAACGGTAGTGAGCCGGCGTCGCCGATCCGGTCGCGGTTGAGTTCGTAGGCCGAGACGAGCATGGTCTGCAACAGCAACGCATCGGCCCCGGAGACGTCGATATGGCTGCCCAGCCCGGTTGCCGAGCGTCGATACAGCGCCGAAACGATGTGCAGCGCAGCAGAATTCGCCGCTGCGAGCGGTCCCTCGCCGCGACCGCTGGACGGCTGCTCGCCGGGCGCGGCCGACACCGCCCCGACCAGAGCGCTCATCATCAAACCGTGCGTCGGCAGCGAGCCGTACGGACCGCCGCTGCCGTATCCGCTGACCGAGCAGTACACCAGCCGCGGGTTCAGCGTTCGCAGCTGTTCGGCGCCGAATCCCAAGCGGGACAGGGTACCTACGGCGTTTCCGTCGATGAGGACGTCCGCGGACGTGAGCAGCGCGGACAACATCGCACCGCCCTCGTCGGATCGCAGATCGGCGGTCACACTGCGCTTGTTGCGATTCAACTGCAGATGAGCCGGACTGAATCCGGGCACGATCTGTCCCAGCGAATGCCGGAGTAGATCGCCGCGCGGATTCTCGACCTTGATGACGTCCGCGCCGAGATCGCCGAGCAGCATGCCGGTGGCGGCGCCCGACACCAGCGCTGCGCTCTCGATCACTCGGACACCGTCCAGCAGTGCGGTGGCGGTCATGAGTTCATCAGCCGCGCACCGTAATCCACCGCAGTGTCGACCAGTGAGGCGAACAGCGCCGCCGAGGCGTCGTCACCGCGGCGGGTGAATGCGGCAACCCGGCCTTCCAGCGCGATCGCTACCCGGGCCATGGCGAAACCCTGGTAATACGGCAGATTCTCGATCGACAATCCGGTCCGGTCGGCGTAGCGCTGCGCGAGACGCGTTCTCGGCGGCAGGTTCTCATGATCGGCCGGGTTCGATCCGCCGAGTGCGAATGCCGCCACGGCGGCACACTCCTCGGGCCGGACCCACCGCGCGGTCAGGTATCCGATGTCGATCATGACGTCACCGAGAGTCGCTGTCTCCCAGTCCAGTACGGCCGCGATCCGCGGCGGCCCGTGCGGTGCGGCCATCAGATTCATCGGGCTGTAGTCGCCGTGCACGATGCCGAGCGTGGACGTGGCCGGTCGCTGCCGTTCGAGCGAGTCGATCATCGCCGCCAACGCCGGTGTGTCGCGCGTGCGGAAACTGTCCAGCATCTGTCGGCCCTTGTCGAACTGGCGCTCCAGATATCCTTCGGGGTGCCCGAATTCGGCGAATCCGGTATTCCGCCAATCGGTTCGCGCGATATCGGCGAGGGTGTCGACGATGGCATCACTCAGCGCAAGGCAGTCGTCCGGGCTCGAATACTGTTCCGGTACAGCACCTTCCAGAACGATGCCGTCGACGAACTCGACGAGCAGGAAGTCGCGGTCGATCGGCGCGGTGCCGTCCTGGTGCAGCACCGGTGCGGCGTGCGGAACCACGGTGTCCGCCAACGCTTTCAGCACTGACCATTCGCGACTCAGGTTGTATGCGTTGCCGACCTTCGCCTCACCGTGGTCGGGCGCCACTCGCAGCACCCAGCGGTGGTCCGGATCCCGGATCACCGAGTAGATCGCATGGCTGTTGCCCGCGGTCTGGGCGAGCGCCGAGATCCGCGGCGGCCCCTCTCCGGGCAGCCGCTCGGCGAACCACTGCCCCAGCGCCTCGAGTTCCTCGGGCGCGATCTGCTTGTGGTACAGGAGATCCGACATCGCTCAGACCGCGAATCCGCCGTCGAGGCGGATGGTCTGCGCGGTGAGCCAGCTCGAATCGGGCCCGGCGAGGAACGACACCATGCCCGCGACGTCGGTCGGCATCCCGATCCTGCGCAGATTCGACTGTTGCGCAATCGGTTCGAACGATGCCTCGGTCATCACCATCCGCGCCGACGGGGTGTCCACCAGACCCAATTGCAGGCAGTTGGAGGTGATCCCGCGCGGACCGAGTTCGCGCGCCGCCACCCGGGTGATCGCCTCGACCGCGGCCTTGCTGGCCGAATACGACGCGCTGCCGGGCAGGCAGGCCGCGACGCTCAGCGACGAGATCGTGATCACCCGCCCGCCGTCGGCCATGCGCTTGGACACCTCGCCCAGCGCGTAGTACAGCGAGTCGGTGTTCACGGCGAAGGTTCGCCGCCAGTCCTCGTACGAGGCCCTGCCCAACTTCGCGAAGACCGTGGTGGCCGCGTTGTGCACGAAGACGTTCAGCCCGCCGAACTCGGCGACGGCGGTCTCGAACATCGCGTGCACCTCGTCCGGGTCGGCCAGATCGGTCTTGATCGGGCACGCACGCACACCGAACTGCTCACATTCCCGCGCCAGCGACTCGGCTTCCGAAGCGCTCGAGTGATAGGCGATCCCGATATCGAAGCCGTCCGCAGCGAGGCGCCGGCACAGCCCCTGCCCGATGCCACCCGCACCGCCGGTCACCAGCGCGACGCGCGGATCGTTGTTCTCGTTCGTCATCAGAACCACCTCATCACTACGACTGCCCCACACACACCGCTGCCTGCGGTGGCGAATACGACGATGCTGTCCCGCTCGATCGGCCGCTCCGTATCGGTCATCACCAGACCGATCGGAAGCGAGGCCGCCGAGGTGTTGCCGACCGACCGGCCGCTCGTGCCGACCCGCTCGGGCGGCAATTCCATTGCGGCACTGAAGACTTCGACCATTCGAACGTTCGCCTGATGCAGCACCAGATGATCGATGTCGGCGACGGTCAGGTCACATTGCGCCAGCGCACTGTCGATCATGCGCGGCATCTCCCGGGCGAAGATCTCCATCAGGCGGGCCCCGTCCATCTCCATGAACTCCCGATCGACGGGAACCGACCCGCGCGCCGGGGTGCACACGACCTCGGAATACGAACTGTCCGTGAGCATCTCGTATCCGATGATCCCGTAACCGGCGGGCACCTCACCCATCAGGAAGGCTCCACCGCCGTCACCGATCAGCGGTGCGACCTTGGGGTTGGACTCATCGAGCAGGATCCCGGACCGATGTGCGCCCACCACCAGCGCCGTTTCCGCCATACCCGCGTGGAAGTAGCCGTAGGACGTCAGCATCCCCTGCGCGAATCCGGCGCACGCCCCGTCGATACTCAGCGCCGGAATATGCGGCAGCCCCAGACGCTGATGCAGGTCGAAGACCGGGGCGGGCAGTTGACGGTCGGGCGTCGAGGTCGCGAAGACGACCATCTCCGGTGGGGCCGTGGCGATCGGCGTCATGGCCCGCCGCGCCGCATCCTTCAACGCGTGACGTGCGGCCTCGGCGCCGAGATCCGCGGTCGATTCCCCCTCGGCGGCTCGATGACGCTGCTGTACACCGGTTTTCGCGAGAATCCATTCCTCGGTGACGTTCGCCCGCTGGGCGATGTGGGCGTTGTCGATCACCTGGGCGGGCAGATAGTGCCCCATGCCCAGGACACCGAAGCCCCGGCGATCGGTGAGCTCTCTACGACTCGGCATTCAAATGTCCTCCTAACGGCCAGGATTCACGGCTGCGTCTCCGGGCTGGTGATGAAGTAGCTGTCGAGGTGATCGCACAGCGCGTGCGGATCACGGTGATCGAACACCGCGGCGGGCGCAAGCGGAATTCCCGTCGCGGCCTTGAGCTGATTACGCAACTGGACGGCGGTCAGCGAATCCAGCCCGACATCGCGAAACGATCGCTCCGGGTCGATGGCTTCGGCCGTGTTGTGCCCCAGCACCATCGCCGCCGACGCTCGGATCAGATGCAGCAATTCGGCCTTGCGCGCCTGCGGACCGAGATCCTCCAGACGCACGGTCGACGACGCGGTCGGCGGTTCGGGATCGGGAGTCGAATGGTGCACCAGCCCGCTCAGGACGGCGGGTGTGTTCGCCGACGAGGTGAAGGCCGCCAGATCCAGCGGAGAGGCCGCCAGGACCGATTCGGCGAACCGCGCCGACCGGTCGAACAGCTCCAGCCCCAGCTGATCCGGGATCGGGCGAAGTCCGTTCCCCAGCAATCGGGTTCGGTCGCGCTCGTCCAGTCCGGCGGTCATCGTGCTGGCGCGTTCCCACAATCCCCACGCGAGGGACGTGGCAGGCAGACCGCGGGATCGGCGATGCGCGGCCAACGCGTCCAGGAAGCTGTTCGCCGAGGCATAGACGGCTTGGCCCGCGGTACCGAGCTGACCGGCCATCGACGAATACAGCACGAATGCGGACAGGTCGAGATGTCGCGTCAGATGATGCAGATTCCAGGCCGCGTCCACCTTGGGTCGCAGGACACTGTCGATCTGCTCGGACGTCACGGAGGTCACCGCGGCGTCGTCGAGAACGCCCGCGGTGTGCACGACGGCGGTCAACGGATGCCGGTCCGGCACTGTCTCCAGAAGCGATCGCAGTGCTTGCGGGTCCGACACGTCGCAGGCAGCGATGGTGACCTCGGCTCCGGCGGCGGTCAACTCGTCGCGCAGTTCGGCAGCGCCGGGCGTCTCGGCGCCGCGACGGCTCACCAGCAGCAGATGCCGCGCACCGTGGGCGGTCACGAGGTGCCGGGCCATCAGGGTCCCGAGCGTTCCGGTGCCACCGGTGATGAGGATCGTCCCCTCGGGATCGATCGGCCGCGGGACGACGAGGGCGTTCTTGCCGATGTGCTGTGCCCGGCTGACGTACCGAAAGGCATCCTTCGCCTGGCGAATATCCCACGCCCGCACCGGAAGTGGACGCAGTACCGCCTTATCGAGCAGCCCGACGACCTCCATGAAGATCTCGTTCAGCCGGGTGACGGGCACATCCCGCAGATCGAACGCCCGGTAGACGACCTCGGGATATGCGCCGGCGATGGCGGCGGGGTCGCGCAGGTCGGTCTTGCCCATTTCGACGAAACGCCCACCGTTGGGGTGCAGGCGCAGGGAGGCGTCGATGAACTCGCGCGCCAGGCAGTTGAGCGTCACGTCGACGCCCGCGCCACCGGTCAGCTCCAGGAAGCGGGTCTCGAACCCGAGCGTGCGCGAGGACGCCAAATGGGCGTCGTCGATACCGGATTCACGAACGACGTCCCACTTCGGCGGGCTGGCCGTCGCGAAAACCTCCGCGCCGAGATGCTGGGCCAGCTGCACCGCGGCCATCCCCACCCCGCCCGCGGCAGCGTGGATCAAGATGGATTCGCCCGGTTGCAGATTCGCGAGATCGACCAGCGCGTAGTAGGCGGTCAGGAATACGCCCGGGATCGTCCCGGCCTGCTCGAACGACAGCTGCTCGGGAATCGCGACCAGGAGGCGGTGATCGGAGACGGCGTGCGTCCCGAATGCCGAAGTCACGGTGAACAACCCCATCACCCGGTCGCCCGGTGTGAATGCGGTGACCTCCGAGCCCACCTCGAGCACCACGCCCGCGCCCTCGGATTCGAAGCCCTCGCCCACAACCGCGCGCGGGATCATTCCCGATGCCAGCAGAACGTCGCGGAAGTTGATTCCGGCGGCCCGGATCCCGACCCGAACCTGTCCGGGTTCGAGTGGCGCCTGGGCCTGTGGTGTGGGCGCGAGTTCGAGGGCATCGATCGTGCCCTGATCTCCCGGCCGCAACCCCCAGGCTTCGGAACTGTTGGGCGTCAACAGGTTCCGAGTGGTGTCGGCGGCAGCCAGCCGCGGTATCCAGCCCTGCCCGTTCCGGACGGCGAGCTGTGGTTCGCCGGACGTCACAGCCCCTGCCAGAACCTCGGGCGACAGCTCCGCATCGTCGAGATCGATCAGGGTGATGCGGCCCGGATGCTCGGTCTGCGCACTCCGGATCACGCCCCAGATCGCCGCATGAGTCAGGTCGTGGATCTGCGTATCGTCGTCCACCGCCACGCCGCCGCGAGTGACGACCACCAGCTGGGCGTCGTCCAGGGATTCGATCGACAGCCAGGTCTGCAAATCCCGGACCGCTTTCCGCACGGTCTCCCGCACTTCGGCGGGAACATCGAGATCGTCTGCGGCGCAAGGATATTCCACGACGACTACATCGGGAGCGGCAGCGGCCTCGGACAGTGCGGCCACGGTGTCGAACCGTTGCCACGGGACGGCATTCCCGCGTTCGCCGGATTCGAGGCCGACCAGAGCCCAACGCCGAGATCCGGAATCGGTGGACTCCGAGGCGAATGTCAGAGGCTCCCAGGCGATTCGGAACAAGCTCTCATCCGAAGGATCCGGTCCGGACCGCACGACCTCGTCAGGAAGCGGTCGCAACACGAGCCCGCACAGGTCGGCGACAGGCTTCCCGGCGCCATCGGTCACCGACAAGTTCACCGTCGCCTCGCCCGCACGGGTCAGGTGAACACGCAGCCGCGTTGCTCCGACAGAGTGCAACCGAACGCTGTCCCACGAGAACGGAACCGTGACCGGCCCGGAGTCGTCCAGGAGCGAAACCTGAAGCGCCGCATCCAACAACGCCGGATGCAGACCGTATCCCCGCGCATCCGGCTCGTCGGCGAGGACGACCTCGGCGAAGATATCGTCGTGCCGCCGCCAGGCCGTCCGCAGATTGCGGAACGCGGGCCCGTATCGGTAGCCGCGAGAGTTCAGTCGATCGTAGAAATCGTTCAGGTCGACGGGCTGGGCGGCCTCGGGCGGCCAGGGCTGCACGCCGTCGTCATCCGCGTGCTCGGGATCGCCTGCGGCGAGAACTCCGGTGGCGTGCCGTGTCCACGAATCCCGGTCGGCGGGCCGCGAGAATATCCGCAGCCGGTATTCGCCGTCACCGGCCGGTTCGATATTCACCTGTAGTTCGACCGACTCGTCGGCCGGAATCGGAAGCGGCGCTTCGAGAACCAGATCGACGACTCGATCCCGCTCGACGACCGACGCTGCGTACCAGGCCATTTCGACGAAAGCGGTCCCCGGCAACAACGCGGTGTCCCCGACGACGTGATCGGCGGGCCACCCGAGCCGGTCGGTGGACACCTTCCCGGTGAGTATCGTGCTGTCGGTTCCGGCCACCTGAATTCGGCTGTCCAGCAGGGGATGATCGTCATCACGGCGCGGCTTCGCATCGGACGAGCCGTGCGAAGGAGCCAGCCAGAACCGTCGATGCTCGAACGCGTAGGTGGGCAGCTCCACCCGACGACCGGCCGGATACAAGCTGGACAGGTCGACATCCACCCCGTGCGCATGGGCAGCGGCCACCGACCGATGCACCTGTGCCAGTTCACCTTCGCCGCGTTGCAGGGTGCTCAGCACCGCCGTGTCACCGGAGGCGGACTCCGTGATCTCCTGCATCGCCATCGTGAGCACCGGATGCGGGCTCACTTCGATCAACGCGCCGAACCCGTCCCGGATCGAGGCATCGATCGCGTCACCGAAACGCACTCGCCGGCGCAGATTCCGGTACCAGTACTCGGCGTTCAGCAGCTGCGTATCGATGACGTCGCCGGTCACCGTCGAATACATCGGTATCCGCGACGGCCGCGGCTCGATCGTCGCCAGGTCCGCGAGCAGACGGTCCCGCACGGCCTCCACCGCGGGCGAGTGGGATGCGTAGTCGACCGCGATCCGGCGCGCCCACGTGCCGTCCGATTCACACGCGGCCAGGAATTCGGTCAGCGCCGCGGCGTCGCCGGACACCACACAGTTGCGGCGGCCGTTGACCGCCGCGATAGATACCCGCCCGTGCCACGGTTCGAGCAGATGCTCCAATTCCTCGGCGGCCACGGCCACCGTCGCCATCGCGCCGTTGTCGGCCAGATCCGCGATTGCCTTGCTGCGCAAGGCCACAACTCGTGCGGCATCGGCCAGACTCAACGCCCCCGCACAGTGGGCGGCGGCGATCTCGCCCTGACTGTGGCCCACCACCGCGCACGGTTCGACGCCATACCCGCGCCACAGTTCGGCCAGCGCGATCATGGTGGCGAACAGCACCGGTTGTACGACGTCCGGCCGGTCGAGGCCGGGCGCTCCCGGCGCCCGCCGCAGTACCTCCCGCACCGACCAGCCGAGATGCGGCGCCAGAGCCTCGTCGCAGGCGCGGACCGAGTCCGCGAATCGGGGAACCGTGGCCAGCAGGGTCGTGACCATACCGTCCCACTGCGATCCCTGTCCCGGAAATACGAACACCGGTCGCGCGTGCTGCGTTGCCCGGCTTCTGATCACGGCGGGAGTGACAGCGTCGTCGGCGAGCGATCGCAGCCCGTCCAGCAGCTCGTCGCGCGACCGGCCGCACACGACGGCTCGATGCTCGAATCGGGACCTGGTGAACGCCAGCGACCAGCCCACATCCGCCGACTCCAGCTCCGGCCTCTCCCGCACATGGTCGAGCAGTCGCCGGGCCTGGCCGCGCAGCGCCGACTCGGATTTGGCCGACAGGACCCAGGGCGCCGGAACAGCCGGACCGGGCTCGCGCGAATGCTCCGCGCCGGTCCGCGCGGTCGGCTCCTCCACGATGACGTGGGCGTTGGTGCCGCTGATGCCGTAGGCCAGCACGCCCGCGCGCCGGGGTCCCTCGCCGGGCCACTCGCGCTGTTCGGTGAGTACCGAGACCTGCCCGGAATCCCAGTCCACGCGGGTATTGGGCACATCCGCGTGCAGCGTTCTCGGCAGAATTCGATGCTCGAGCGCCTGGACGACCTTCATCACGCCGACCACGCCCGCCGCGGCCTGGGTGTGACCGATATTCGACTTCACCGATCCCAGATAGGCGGGCTTGCCCACCGGACGATCTCGACCATAGGTCGCGAGCAGACTGCGCGCCTCGACCACGTCACCCAGCCTGGTACCGGTGCCGTGCGCCTCGATCAGGTCGACGTCGGCGGCGCACAGACCGGCGGCCTGCAGCGCCTGCCGGATGACCTGCTGCTGCGCGGATTCACTCGGCGCGGTCAGGCCCGCGCTGGTGCCGTCCTGGTTGAGGGCCGAGCCGCGAATCACCGCGCGGATCGGGTGGCCGTGTCGACGCGCATCCGAAAGCCGTTCCAGCACAATCATTCCGGCGCCCTCGGCGGCGCCGAAGCCGCAGGCGTCCGCGCCGAAAGCCCGGCTGCGGCCATCGGCGGCCAGGGCGGCCTGCCTGCTGAACTCCACCAGCAGTCCCGGCGAGGACAGCACGGTCGTGCCGCCGGCCAGTGCCAGGTCGCATTCCCCGGCGCGCAGGGAGGCCGCCGCCAGATGCAGTGCGACCAGAGACGACGAGCATGCCGTATCCACGCTCAGGGCGGGCCCGGTCAATCCGAGCAGATAGGCGATCCGGCCCGAGGCCACACTCATCTGACCGCCGGTCAGCAGGTGTCCGTCGGCCCCGGTGGTGCCGTAATGCAGCGGCGGGCCGTAATCCAGGGCGAATCCGCCGACGAATACGCCGGTCGCGGTTTCTCGCAGCGAGGCCGGAACGATCCCGGCGCGCTCGATCGCCTCCCAGGCCGTCTCCAGCAGCAGACGTTGCGCGGGATGCATGGCCAGCGCCTCACGCGGGCTGATGCCGAAGAAATCCGCGTCGAAACCGGCGACATCGTCGACGAATCCGCCGCCCTCGACATAGAAGGTTCCCGGACTCCCCGGCGCGGATTCGTACAGCCTGTCCAGGTCCCAGCCACGATCGGTCGGCAAGCCGCCGATCATGTCCTCACCTGCTTCGACCACCCGCCACAGATCCTCGGGCGTATTCACCCCACCCGGTAGCCGGCAGGCCATCCCCACGATGACGATCGGGTCGCACGAACCCGACTCCGTCTCGGATTTCCTACGCGACCATCGATCAGCACTCATCAAAAAATCCCCAATTTCGACACAACGGACAAGCTTCGCGACAGACTCCCCTGAGGACACGCGCATTTGTCCGACCAGCGATGAAGCCGACCCGGTCCCCATTACCGGATACGTCGAATACACCCTCCCGAAGTGTTCATCACATGTGATGAACACCACCGTCCACCCCGTTGGTCAACTTTGCCATACCTAATCCGGCACGATCCACGGCGAACTATTCCCGCACATGGGAAGCATTGTGTGAACGCCGGCGCCCTGCCCAGGCAGGCGCAGGACCCGAGGCACGCACAAGTTCACCAGCAGACGCAGGCCCCGAAGCGGACACAAACACCCGGGAACGCGCAGGCCCCGAGGCTGCCGCAAGCCCCCGAAGCAGCAACGATCCGGCGCCGGGACAAGCGCAGCCCCCGGAACCGGGCGCAGGTTCAGAGGCAGGTCGTGGTCCCGAAGCAAGCAGTGGCCGGAGCAGATGGCAGTCAGGCGCCGGTGAGACGGACCGCCTCGGGGGGTCGGGACGGCTTATCCGATTGCGGGGCAGGAGGTTCCGAGGCGAGGAAGTCCGGTCGGATGGGCTGACCGGTGACCAGGCGGGCCGTGAGGCGGGCCATGGCACGATGCCCCCGGAGGGCGCGACGAGAGGCGGCGACGGAGCGGACCGTTCTGGTACCTATGGGCACAGGGAGCGCAGCGAAGCGGTCGGCGATCCAGTCGAGCATCGCGGGAATTGCGATGAACTGCAAGGGAAGATGCGTACTGAGGCGGTCGCGGAGGTAGTGCACCTGAGCTCCCGCCGCGACGTAGCGGTCGACCAGCGCGTCGATATCCTCGACGGCGATGATCTCGTCGTTGACGCCCTGCACGATCAGTAGCGGCACATCGGGCGCGACCGCCCCGGGCCGGATATCCGCGATGACGCGCTGCATCTCCGGCAATCGCATCAGGGTGTCGACGTCGAGATCCGAGTATCTGCCGACATCCCGGCCCGCGAGCCGCGCGAGCAGCGGAAGTGTCACGCCCACTTCGGCTTTCGCGAGCATATCCAGATACCGGGCGCGCAGTTGTGTGCGGGCGACCGGTTCCAGTTGCGGATAGGCGCGCCGCAGTCCGGCCAGGAACACCATCGCGAATCCGGCGAAGAACGTGCCGTTCAAGCGCACGAAGGCCGCACCCGGGTCACCGACCGGCGATCCGGCCACCGCGCCGACGATCTCGAGTTCCGGCGCGTACCGCGCGGCCACCTCGGCGGTCCACACGGTAGCCAGCCCGCCGCCCGAATAACCCCACAGCGCAACGGGTGTGCTCGCATCGAGGCCGAGCGGCCCGAAGGCCAGTGCGGCCCGAATCCCGTCCAGCGCACGATATCCGGGCTCGCGCGGTGCACCGAACCGCCCGCCGGGACCGCCGTGGTCGGGCACCGACACCGCCCACCCACGCGCCAGTGCCGCCGCGATCAGCGGCACCTCCAATTGCGGAATCGCCCCGAGCGACCGTGCTCCCCGCTGCAACGCGTACGACGGAAAACACTGCGGCGCAAGGGCATCGATCGCACACTGAAAGGACACCAGCGGACGCCGCTGATCCGGCGTCGCCCCGCGCGGCAGCAGCACGGTGGTCACCGACGCTTCCGGCTCCCCGTTCAGATCACAACTGCGGTACAGCAGCTGCCAGGCCGAAACCCGCAGCGGCACAATGCCGAATACGGCCAACTCGACCACGCGACTGCGCAGCAGCGTCCCCGGTGGCCGGTGTTCGAATCCGGATGGCGGACGGTGGAACGGATCACGATCGGGCCGCAACGGCCGATATCCTCGCACAACCGACCTCCATCACCGACGAACCGCGGACCGAATCTACACCCCTTGGTGGAGTTCGGATCGAAATGTATGCCGGGTGAGAGAGCACTGTCACTGCACTCATATGTACAGATATCCGGGATGAGATTGTCTCGCAATACAAAATCCCGTACCGGCACAGCGAAACCTTGCCCTGCCTGCTGTTTCCGATCACAATCGGCGACATGTCCGACGCCCTGCCCAGCACGTCTCGACGCGCCAGTATCGCCATGCGCATGCTCGATCGTCTCCCCCGGATAGCCGAGCGCATCCTGGCCTCGGGACTGGGTGCGACACCACCGGCGGCGGATCTCCCGGACGGACATTTCCGCGAGGTTCTGCCCGCCATCCACGGATGTGCGCACGCCTTTCTGCACTCGGTGGATCAAGGGCGGGAATTCACCCACGACGAAGCCGCGCAATTCATCGTCCCGGTGGTGGAACGCCATGCGCAGGACCGGCTTCCGTTACGTCTGCTGGTCGAGGCGGTGCACGCCTCGGCGCGGCAGGTGCTGCGGGAGGCGGTGGCATTGAGCGATCCGGACGATATGGATCAATTGGTGGATTTCGGCGATCGCATGCTGGGCCTGCTGATGCACATCAATGCGATCACCGTGGAATCCTATGCCGAGATGGAGCAGTCGATCCATCACGCGGAACGCGAGGCGCGCCGGGCATTGTGCCGGGCCCTGCTGCGCGGCCAGATCCCTGGCGAGCTCGCCGTGCGCGCCGGAATCGCACTCGCCGAACGGTATTCGGTTCTCGCGATCGAGCTGCCGCGCACCGAACATCCCGCCGCCGCGGCGCATCTGCTCACCCGGCGACGCATCCGACTGCTGCAGCAGACCCTGGATCAACTCGCCGGAGTCGCCGTGCTGAACACCTTCGACGGCTCGTCCGGAATCATCCTGCTGCCCAACGGTTCCGCCGACGCCGACCACACGTCCTCGACGCTGGCGCGCGAGCTCGCCACGCAGTTCGGCGCCAGTGTGGTTGTCGCCGAAATCCCCGGTGTCGCACGTGAATCCATACCCGGTGCGACACAGCTGGCGACCGAGTTGGCGGCGCTGGCACGACTACTGGGGCGCCCCACCGGCGCCTACCTCCTGGACGATCTGCTGCTGGAATACCAGCTCACCCGACCGGGCGCGGCTCGGGACCGGCTCGCCGAGCGCGTGGCCCCGCTGCTGCGCAGCCCGCATCTGCTCGAAACCCTCGACGCCCACCTGCGGCACGGCTCGGATCGCAAGGCCGCCGCGGCCGAAATCCATGTCCACCCCAATACTTTCAGTTATCGACTACGCCGCATCGCCGAGCTGACGGGCACCGACCCGAGCGAACCCACCGGCTCCCGACTGCTGTCCGCGGCACTCATCGTGCACCGCCTGTACCCGCCGACCGAAGCCGCCGCTTCCTGAACCGCCGACAGCGCACCAGATCGCCGAACTACCCGAATCACGCAGCAATCACACAGCACGCGCGGTAGCTACCACCATAATTCCGTCATACCGTCGGCCAATCCCCGAGATCAGTACATAAGTCGAGGGGGACCGAAATTCATCACCCCGGATGTATAGGCAAATTGTTTGCTAAAAGGTAGCCTTTCGAAACGACAGGGCGGGTCCCGCCCCGTCGATTGGATGTATGCCCAGTACTCGCCGGGGAAGCAGGTAGTCATGGCTACGAACGGACAGCTCAGAGCGGTACTGGCGATTCTGCACGCCGATACCGACGCCGTCGAGGAGCAGGTGTGGCAGCGGGCGATGGCCGGCGCGGACAGCACCGGAGTCGAACACGCCATGCTGGCGGGACTGCTCTACCGGGTGATCGGCGCGGACCTACGGGATTCGCTGGCCACCGCGCCCGATGTCGACAGTCTGGAGGATCGCGCTCGCGCCGCCGGCCCCAGTGCGGTCACCGTGCGGGGCGAGGACCTCTACGGCCAAGCGCATTTCGAGGCGTACTGGCTCACCGATCGCATCGCCGAACTCTACGGCGACCTCGATTCGGTGCCGCCACCGCTGGCCGCGGCGGCCTATACCGCGGAGGTCACCCGCACCCTGCTGCGCATCCATCGCGACCTGCTGGAACACCCCGGAACCCCGGGCGCTCACCCGGGCTGGGAGAGCATTCTCGATCAACTGGACCGCGCCCGCGCGCTGGCCCAGGCGGCGTACGCGTCCGCCGAAACGATCTCGCAGCGCAACATGCGCCGCCCGCCGACCCGCCAGGAATTCCCTGCCGCGCGATGATCCACGACGGCAGGGACGTTCACCCCTGTGTCATCGAGAAGCCTTGCGCAGCAGTGAATGCCGCACGCCGTAGGTGAAGTACAGCCCGAACCCGACGATCATCCAGATCACGAACCGCAGCCAGGTCTCCACCGACAGATTCAACATCAGCCAAATGCACGCCAGCACAGCCAGAATCGGAATGACCGGAACCAGCGGCACCCGGAATCCGCGTGGCAGTTCCGGCCGGGTGCGACGCAGGATCAGCACACCGATCGACACCAGCACGAAGGCGAACAGCGTGCCGATGTTGACCATCTCCTCGAGCGTGCCGAACTGCACGAAACCGGCCAGCACCGCGCAGATCACGCCGACGATCACGGTGATCCGCACCGGCGTGCCCTTCTTACCGGTGCGCGCCAGGCCGCGCGGCAGCAGACCGTCGCGCGCCATCGCGTAGAGCACGCGGGTCTGCCCGAGGAACAACACCATCACCACGGTGGTCAGACCGGCCAGCGCGCCGACGGAGATGATGTTCTTGGCCCAGGTCACCCCGTGCACCGCGAACGCGGTGGCCAGGGTCGCATCCTTGGCGGCCAGATCGGTGTAGGGCACCATACCGGTGAGCACCAGCGAGACCACCACGTACAGCACCGTCACGATCGCGAGCGAGCCGAGAATGCCGCGCGGGACGTTGCGTTGCGGATCCTTGGTCTCCTCCGCGGTGGTGGCGACGACGTCGAATCCGATGAACGCGAAGAACACCAGACTGGCCGCCGCCAGCAGTCCGTACCAACCGAATTCGCTGTTCCCGGCGCCGGTCATCCACGAGAACAGCGTCTGGTGGATGCCCGATCCGGCGCTGCCCGGCTTCGCCGGAGGGATGAACGGACTCAGATTCGACGCCTTGAAATACTTCAGCCCCACGACGACCACCACGGCGATGACGGCCAGTTTGATCGCCACCGCGACCGCCGACACTCGCGAGGACACCTTCGTGCCGATCGCCAGCAGCACCGTGAGCACCGCGATCAACAGCACCGAACCCCAGTCGAAGGACACGGAGCCGAAATGCACGATCGGACTGTGCGAGCCCATCACCTGGCCCAGATACTGGGACCAGCCCTTGGCGACCACCGAGACGGCGAGGGCGAATTCCAGGATGAGGTCCCAGCCGATGATCCACGCGGCCAGTTCGCCGAAGGTCGCATAGGAGAAGGTGTAGGCGCTGCCCGCGACCGGAACCGTCGAGGCGAATTCCGCGTAGCACAGCGCGGTCAGCCCGCAGGCGATCGCGGCGAAGACGAAGGCCAGTGAGACCGACGGCCCCGCGACGCTGCCCGCGGTCTGTGCGGTGAGGGTGAAGATTCCCGCGCCGACCACCACGGCAACGCCGAAGATGGTCAGATCCCAGGCCGTGAGGTCCTTGCGCAGCTTCGAATCCGGTTCGTCGGTGTCGCGCATCGATTGTTCGACCGATTTGGTGCGGATCAGCGCCGCCCATCGTCCGGCCGGCATGCCCGAGGTCCCCCGCTGTCCTGGCTCCGGGATAACCAACGTCTCTCCTCCCTCTGGGCCGCCGCTGCGACGCGATCACATGAGGCCCGAACTTAGCAGAGCCGGTGTGATGCGAATCTCCAGGTTGCCGCCATAATTGGGGTCAGCGCGAGAGTTCACTCAGCAGAGCACGGAAATCTCGGCCACGGTCGGATGCCGACCATTGCAGGTGCCCCAGAAAATAGCTGCGATAAGCGATTTCGGCATTCTCCCGATTCGGACTGATCAGTACCGAAAGGAAATAGTCGATCTCGGAGAGTTCATAATGGATGTGGACCAGCGGGAAGGTTTCGGGAAGCGCCACACGCTCGTACTCGGTGAGCGGACGGATTGCGCGGTAGGCCCGCAGGAATGCGGTGAGTTGCCGAATGTGGACGCGGACCGGTTCGCCGCGACGCAATGCGAGCCAGTCGATCGCGAAACGCTCGATCGCGGTGGCGAGGTCGAAAACCGCCGTGGTGCGATCGGCGAGACCGAAATCCAGCACCGAGGTGATTTCGTCGCCGCGCCACAGGAGATTCGTGCCGTGCCAATCATTGTGTGTCCATAGCGGTTCCAGGCCCGACAGGTCCACCGCGCCGGGTGCGGAGGCCGCGCGCAGATCCGCCCGCCAATCCCGTTCGGCCAGGAACTGCGCGAGAGCGGGCCGGGCGGCGAGATGACGTTCGACGGCCGCGACCGGATCGGCGCACAGCGCCGCCTGCAACGGTCGCAGCGGACGCGCGGGTGCATCGTAACCTTCAGCGGCACAATGTATCCGGGCGAGCATGGCACCGGCCGCGGCCGCATGTTCGCAGGACAGATACGGCGACCAGGAGAACGCGTCCCGATATCGATCGACCCCGGCGCCCGGAACCTGGAATTCGTAACTGAACTCCGCACCCGTGCACGACCACACCTCGGGCACCGGAATCCCCTGCGCCCGAAGATGTTCCATGAACGCGTGTTCCTCGGCGAGCGCACCGGAATCCCGCAGGCCCACCGGTACCCGCTTGACCACCCGCCGCACACCGTCTGCGAACCGAACCAGAGCAGTCGTCGACAACGGCCGCGGACTGTGCCATCGGATGTTCTCGGCCTTGTCGTTCCGCGAATCATGTTTCCGCAGAACGTCGTTGATCTCCTCGAGGGTCAGTGGCGGCCAGTCGGGCTCGGCGGTCGGGGACGTTCCCATGCCGAAGACCCGATGATCGTCACCTTCACGCACGGGTGAACCGGCGTTCGGCGAGCACCAGCACACCGGTGGCCAGGCCCGCGACGACGAAGGAGAACAGCGATGCCGAGGACCACCAGCCCGGATGCACGTCCAGAGCGTTCTGGGCGTGCGTCCACAACTGTGCCCACCAGCTGATCGAACCGGGATTGAGCAGCTGATAGACGGCGAAACCCAGCAGCCACGGCAGCAGCATGAGCGGGCGGGCCGGCGCGTTGTCGTCCAGATTCCAGCCGCGTCGGCCGCGGCCGAAGAAGTAGTCCACCACCAGCACCGCGCACAGCGGGACGAACACCGAGCCGATCAGCAGCAGGAAATTCGAGAATCCGGTGAAATCGTGCACGCCCAGCGCCAGCACGGTCGCCAGCGCACCGACCGCGCCCGCGAGGATCCGGCGGTCCACCCGAGGCAGCAGATTCTGCAGCGACATCGCCGTGGAATAGACATTGGCGAAGGACTGATCCGATTCACGCAACACCAGAATCGCGAAGAAAACCCACCCCGCCCCGACGCCCAGGAAGGTGTCGAAGATCCGGTTCGGGTCGCCGCCCACCTGGATCAACGCGACGACACCCAGGAGATAACACCAGGTCTGAGCCACCGAATAACCCAGCATCGCAGCGCCCGAGGCGGCGCGGGCGGACCGCGCGTGCCGGGTGTAGTCCGCGGCCAACGGCACGAACGACACTGCCACGGCCAACGCGGTGTCCACGCCGGGGAAGAATCCGCTCCACGACGTACCGTGCACCGGCGGCAGCGGATTGCGCAGCAGCTGCACGGTGAAGTACAGCATCGAGATCGCCACGGCCACAGTCACATACCGGCGCAGAATATGCAGCACCCGCAGCGGCCAGATCGACATCGCGGTACACAGCACACCGGCCGCGATGATCACCGGCGCATGCCCGACCCGCCCGTGGGTCAGCGCCAGAACTCCGCCCGCGATGACCGTCAGCTCGAACACGCCCCACCCGATGCACTGCACGATATTGGCGAGGGTCGGTAGATAGGACAGCTTCGTCCCGAACAGTCCGCGGAAATTCGCCATCGCCGGTGCGCCCGTGCGCGCCCCGACCGCACCGGCCGCGACCACCATCCCGGTGCCGAGCACGGTTCCCAGAACCGTCGCCAGCAGTGCCCCCAGGATCGGCAACTGCGGATGCCCGGCGGGCTGCAATACGTACACCGCCCCGGTGAAGCCGATGAGGCTCACCCCGAGGTTGGCCCAGAAGGCGGTCTGATCGGCGAAGGACAGGCTGCGCGGCGGCTCGGTCGTCAGCACCAGCGGCGCCTCATCGGTCCGGCGCCGTGGTCGGATGATCGTCATAGCTTTTCCGATGCTACGGGTCGGACCCGCCTGATAGGGCGGCCCGATCGATCCGACGGGGGTGCGATGGGGCCGGTGGACAGCAGGTAACCTCTTACCGGATGGTTAGTGTCACGGCCTCCGTTCGTCAGCCAACCGCCACCCGCCGCATGCGTCGTGTCGCCTGGCTGGCTCCGCCGACTCTGCTCACCGTTTCGGTGCTGTGGCTGGTCTTTCCGTCGTGGCCGTTGAAGCCGATCAGCCGCGGATTCATCGATCTGCAGGTGTATCGGCTCGGGGTGCAGGCCGCCATGCACGGGGTCGACATGTACGGGTCGCTGCCCAAGACCACGCTCGACATCAGTCTGCCGTTCATCTATCCGCCGTTCGCGGCGATCGCGCTGGGCCCGTTCGCCCTGCTGCCGTGGAACGCCGCGCAGCTCAGCTTCTTCATCGTCTCGACACTGGCGATGGCGGTCACGATCTATCTGGCCGCGCGACGGCTGTGGGGTTACGGCGGCACCGAACTCGTGTTGTGGGCGGCTGCCTGTGCCGCGCCGTTGGGCATGCTGCTCGAACCGATCCATTCGACGTTGGACTTCGGCCAGGTCAATCTGATCCTGATGGTGCTCGTCGCCGCGGACTGCCTGACCGAGAATCCGAAGTGGAAGCGTGGCATCGGCGTCGGCCTCGCGGCCGCGATCAAGCTCACCCCGGCCGCATTCGTCCTCTACTTCCTGGTCCGCCGCGACTACAAGGCGGCGATCACAGCCGCGATCACCGGCGCCGCGGCCAGTGCGCTGGCCTTCGCGCTGATGCCGCACGAATCGGTGCGGTACTGGTTCGGCGGCATGGGCAATGTGTCCGGGCTCAGCGGCTCGGCCTTCCACACCAACCAGTCGATCCAGGGCGTGCTGGCCCGGCTGCAGGTCCCCGAACCGGCCTTCACCGGCCTGTGGGTGGTGCTGAGCCTGGTCCTGCTGGTCCTGGTCGTCGCCGCCATGCGCCGCGCGATCGACAACCCGCCCCTGGCGATGTCCTTCAACGCGGTCTTCACCCTCCTGGTCTCCCCCATCTCCTGGTCGCACCACTGGGTATGGATCGCCCCCGCCCTCCTCGCCGCCGTGGGCGCGGCCACCAAACTCCCCCTCCGCACAGCCCTCATCTGGTACGCGGTAACCCTCGCCACCGCCGTGATCTTCGTCATCGGCCCCCAGAACCAACTCCCCGGCGACAACAACCTCGAATTCGCCTGGACCGCCTGGCAACACATCTACGGCGACACCTACGTCTGGTTGAGCGTGCTACTCGTCGCGTGGTACGTCCTGGCCACCCCCCGCAACCCCGAACCATTCCTCCCCACATCACTACGCAACCTGCGTTCCCGGGTGTCCTCCGCAGCTTGAGCACGGAGTTCCGTTGTCCGACAGGAATTTCGAATCCGACAAACGCAGCCATGAAGCGGCCCGAATCAGACACGGTCGTATGACGATCTACGCTGAAACGCCACATCATGCACTGTCGCGTATGCCTCATGCCGATCCGTGACCGCACCACCTGTCGAGCGTCTGGTCCGGCGCTTCGATAGCAGCCTGCTGTCAGGCTGAGCTATGGTCTGCCACATGAGTGGTAGTGGGGGACCATCCGGGGTGGGGCAAGACCTGTCGGTCGTTCCCGAGGATGTTCAGGCGGTGGGGCGGTACGCGTACGAGGTTGCCGACACGATGAGGCAGGCACTGACGTCGGCCGCTCGTGAGGTCGACCAACTGCTGTCCTCCAGTTGGAAAGGTGATCTCGCCGATGAGTTCTCCACGGGATGGAACGAAACCAATGACGGCGGAACGCAACTTCTGCAGGATCTGACTGCGCTGGCAGAAAAACTCGGTATCACCGCAGATACCTACCACTCCACAGATACCACCAGCGCTTCTCGCATCTCGAGTCTGGACCTGCCGTGAGTTCGGAGTTCGCCGTGGATCTCGAGCAGCTCGACCGGATAGTCGCTCGATTGAACGGACTGGCCGAATTCCTGCACGATCATCTGAACGAGCTCGATCGCAAGGTTCAGGCACTGTCAGGTGGCAGCTGGGAGAGCAAGGCCTCGAGTGCGTACAACAGCGCTCACACCGCGTGGTTGGCCAGCGCCCGCGAATTCGCCGATGGCGTTGCGGCCGTGAGCGACTCCGCGCAGAAGGCTCATGGCCGCTACACGAACGCGGTCGATGTCAACCGCCGAATTCTGCAGTCCGGACAGGCATGATCGTCGACTGGCAGATCTACTACGACGCTGCCAAAAAATGCCACGATCTCGCCGACGACCTGCGCAGAGCAGACAAACCTGTGCACCAGGCGGTCAAGGGTGAATGCACGGGAATGGCAGGAGACGCGCCAGGCTGCAAGGAGTGGGGCCAGACCTACGACAAGTCCGCCCAGCAAACTCTGCAGGCATGTTCCAGCCTGGCCAATGCCCTCACCAACTACGGGTCAGTCCTGTACGCAATGGGCTACAACTACGGAGTCGCGAACAAGAGCAATCCGGCCCCGTCACAACCAAGTATCCCGCAGGTAGGTGAGTACCGGGTCCAGCTTCCATCGTCCGTGGCAGACAACGGAATCGGATTCACCGACCACGGTGGAGTCAAAGCGTTTTTCGATAAGCTCGTAGCAAAAGTTCTGTCCGCGTTCGGAAAACTCCCCAATGGAGATGCCACCAAGCTGGACAAGGCTCAAACAACCTGGAACGCTTTCGCCAACCATGCCACGATAACCGGTGCCGCTAGCCAGATCTCGGCGATTTCGGCGCAGTTCGACAACATGGACGACGCCACCAACCGGCAGCTGGTCCAGGACCATTTCACCACCTTGAAGACCGGCGCTGATACCGTCTCCACAGCTGCCAAAGCCATGTCGGGGCCAGTCGGCGACTACCACGGTGCCACCGTGGCCCTCGGCCACGACATCTCGAGCAAGATAAACACTCTAGAGCTGACCATCGCAGTCATCGCCATCGCCGGTGGCGTTGTAGCTCTGTTCAGTCTCGGCGCCGCCGCTGCCCCGGCCACCGCCGCAATCGAAGCCGATGCCATCGCCACCGTCGAGGCAATCGAAACCACCTACCAGGCCAGCAGCATGACCAAAGTCATCGGCCTGGCCAGCCTGACCGCCGGCGCCGTTGGCGTCATCGACGCCTTCCACGCACTACCCTCGATCGACCTCGACAAGGCCGTCAAGAACCTAGCCGTCATAATTGCTATGAAAGCAATTATCGACGCAGAAGGAAACGGCGACAGCGACGATGCCGCGTTACCCAATGTACGTGATCCGAAGACATTCGATCCCCAATCACTCACCGGGAAGACCATGGAGGAAGTCGCAAAAGGCATACCGTCCGACTGGACTCAGTCTCCGAGCAAGAGTGGTGACGGAACCGTGTATCGAGATCCGCAAAATTTCGGACGCCAGATCAGAGTCATGCCCGGATACACTGACGGGAACCGCCCCAACCCTCTCACCCACGGGCCTTATGTCGAGGTATCACAAAACGGCAGTACCACTAAAGTGCCATTAGCAGGAAACCCGACTCTTGGAGGACCGAAATGAGCCCGGCGATCTACCAGCGACTACTACAAGAAGCCGTGGATCATCTAGAAATAGATGATGTCGGAATATACGAGATCCTCTGGATCGCCAGAGGATCTGAATTCAAACTCGATGATGTGACCGCAAAGAAAATTACACGACGTGTCGTAAATCAACTTCTATCCGACGGCACAGCAAATCTTATCCTGCTCAAATGGCCCACAAACGAGGTGACCTGCAGAGAACCGCGAAATGTCGACCTGACTACTGACAGCATATTCGAACCAAGTCAAGATAATGAATATCTTGCACTGACGATCGATAACGCCTCGAGCAATGATTCGACCGTATCAGAACACGACAATAATAACCTCTCGGAGACAGAAAGTACGAAACGTTCCAGCCTGGACCTGCCGTGATCGACCGCGAACCGGCGCTGTCGACAACATCTTTCGAAAGCTTCCTTGGCTGGCGAATATATCGCGCTGACAGGGCTTATCGCGCTGACAGACAGCAGGGCTGAAGCCGTGCGGATGCGCCGAGATCCGCGCGCCGGGCAATGAGACCCGGCACGGGATTGGCGAGCACGGCGCCCGATCAGGCCGCGATATTGCCTGGTTTTCGTTCGCGCCACCAGCGTCGGTGTGCGGCGTGTTCTCGTTCCCGACGAGTATGGATGGCCGCCACGACCTCCGCCAGCAGTTCCCCGGCGCGGTGACGGTGGTTCACTCGCGGAGTACCGGTCGGATCGATATGTTCCGGCGCGATCCACGCCGTCCGGCCGGGGAACTGTGAATCTTCGTTCAGGACAACAGTTCTCCAACCGGTCTCGGTGTCGTTGATCAGCGAATGACAGTGATCACACGCCAACACCAGATTCTCGATATCAGTCGAACCACCCTTGCTGAAATCACGCACATGATGCACCGCGCACAATGACGCGGGCGCATCACACCCAGGCCGCGAACAACCACCCAACGCAGCGATCAGCGAAAACCGTTGCGCGGGTGAAGCCAAGCGACGCATCCGACCCAAATGCAGCGGTAAACCACTGTGGTCGAACACCGCCAGATACGGGCGGGACCGCTCCGCCAACCGCAACGCCTCAGTGACCGCCACCGTCCCACCGGTCGCGGTCGTCGCCACCCCGGACAGCCGCTCCACATCCTGCACCCGCATCGTCAGCACCGTGGTAACCGGAATCCCTCGATGCGAGCCGAGCTTGTCGCTATCCACCAGCTCACCCAGCAACAGAGTGAACGCGTCATGAGTGCGTTGGGCGGCGGTGCGGGTATCACGCTGCGCCGCCGCAGCAATCAACTCCGAATCCATACGGTCCACATCCGCACCAGGGCTGGTCGGATCGTCCGGATTCCCCACCCCCGGGCGCGCGTACTTCGCGATCACCGGGTCCAGCAACGCCCGCAAGATCGGATCAATTTCCCCACTGATCGGGGACATCCCATCCGCACGCTGCCCCCCGATCCTGATACCACGCATCCGCGCACGATCAGACTCGTCGGTGACCTTCCCGTCCGGATCCAAATACGCCAGAATACTGTCGCCGACCTTGCTCATATCATCAGGAGACCCGGTCTCGGCGAATTCGGTCAGGATCTGTTCCGCCGCAGCACGATCGGCTTCGTCGGCGGCACGGGGGATCCTGGCCATCACCGCCGCAACACCCCGCGCGTGCTCCACCGAAATATCCCCGGACCGCAATGCTGCTGCCGCGCACGGTAATTCGGGCTCACGCTCCTCACCGCACAAATCACGGAACGTGCCCACTTTCGTCGCCGCGCGTACTCGTGCACCGGCTTCGGCGTTCGACAGGCGCAGGGTTTCCATCAGGAACCGTTTGATCGTCTTGGCACCCGAATCCGCCGGAATCGACCGGGAATCCACCTCGATCAACACCCGATGCTGCACCGCAACCAACATGCGTGCAGCACGCTCCACACCACGCAGCAACTCCACCACCCCACGATCCGACAACGGAGTCAGCGACCCATCGACCAGCTCACCTACCGCAGCCAACAACGCATCGGCTGTCGACCCTCCAATCTCCCCCATCGAATCCATGTTCGAATTCTACCGAGAAAACCGCCCCGAAACACCCCGCGAATCCATGTGAAATCAGAATCTTCACCCTGGACATGCGATCCAATTATCCTTGCACACATTAATTTTCACCAAATACCTGATCAACCCCTCCCACCGAAGATACCGACCGCGAACGAACGGCAAAACCCGCGTGCGGTATCGGCGGTACTCGAGTCCCGGGTACTGCGCGTCGCGGTGCACGGCGCACGCATCGCCGACGCGAATCTGATGCGGTTCTATCTCGATCAGCACCCGGATGCCCACATCGAACTCACCATGATGACCCCGTCGGCGACATCGCGGAACGCCGTGATCGACGGTCGAGTGGATGCCGCATTCGCCCGCGCGCACTGGAGCGCCCGACCGCTACCGGCACACATCACCGCACTACCCGCGTACCTCGACACTCTCCATCTGCTCGTCGGCAGAGACCATTGGCTCGCCGGTCGTGATCACGTCGAACTCGCCGAACTCGACAGCCTGACCGCATGGGTGCCCGGAGCCGGATTCGACTCCGAAGTCGGTGACTTCCATCGTGACCTCAGCACATACACCGGAGTCTCCATCGATACCGAATCCCATCCCGCCGGAATCAAATTCGACAATATCGTCGAGCGCATCTCGCACTCGACGTCACTGGTCACCTTCGGCGGAGAGGGAACCACGACCCCCTGGCACGCCAACATCCGCCGAATCCCCATCCGCAACCCCACACCGGCGTACCCCATCTCGCTGCTGTTGCGGGAAATGCCAACTCCCCATGCACAACTCACCGGACTGACCGACTTCGTCACCGCGACTTACAACAGCAACGCAGCCGGCGCCGTGTGGCTACCGGAGCCGGATCGTTCGTTGTTCGGACTTCGCCGGCATCCGTGACCGGCTGCTCGTGGTGCCGTTCAAGCGGTGGATTTCAAGCGCACCGATCACGGACCCGAACTTGTCACAACGCTCGGGTATGGTCCCGGTCGATCGAGAGATGAGGTTGTTATGACGACACCCGGGTTTCCGCCGAATACGCTTGACGACGAAGGCTTTCCGCTGTGGATCAGCGGCTTGGAGGACGATGACCCGAACCACTGCGTGCACGTGGTCAAGGGGCTCGAACCGGCCGAGGCGCTGGAGGTGCTCGGCGCGAAGCCGCGCCTGTTCCAGGCGTGCGAACTACCGGACCACAGACCGGCGCGCATGTCCCTGCCCCGGGCTGCACTCGGAGACGCGATGCGTGACTCCTCCACAGCCCTGCTGGCCGGCCGGATCGGCGAATGGACCTTCGTCTACGACGATTTCGGCGCCACCGAGGACGTGGCGGCGCTGTCCGCCGACGGGCGAATCGCCGCCATGAGTTACTTCTCCATCAATGCGGACGCCAGCCTGATGTACTGCGCCGACGGCGAGGAACTCCTCTGGATCAACGTGGACGACCTCGTACTCGAGACCGACCTCGCCGATATGCCGGACGATCTGCGCGCCGCGTTCGAGGCGGCGGGCACCGTCGCATTCGACCACCTCGATCCCGGCGAGGCCGACTTCGCCGTCTGCATGCGCGCCGTCAGCGCCCTCGCGGGCGTCTACACCCTCGACGACCTACGCCGAATCCCTTTGCTGGCAACGCCTTTCGGCTGAATCGCGCCCGGCTACGCTATTCATCCTGATCACGGGCATTGTTGTGCGCCGCTTGCAGTTGCAGCCAGGAGGGATCCGCCGAAGTTGCCGTGGTGACCGCAGCCAGGTCCTCCGGCTCCCAGTTGCGCTGCCCGTCGGTGAGATACGCGTAGGTCTCGAGGTCGCTGTCGGCGGGAGCGTCCTCGGTGGAGTCCAAGAAGGCGGTGACCGATGCGCGCAGCGAGTCAGCCTCCGGCAGAACGACTTCCGTGGCGTCCGCGGCCACCGATACGAGCACGAGGTCGCCTTCGGCAGTCGCGACGACGAGTTCGCCGGTGGCCGTGGTGGTCAGCGCGGTCACTCGCGAGCCGATCACGTCGTGTTCGACGGCACTGCGCGCGTGCAGGTCGACTTCGACCAGAGTCCCGGTCGGCGTCCCGATCCACAGCGTCCCAGGTCGAGCCCCGAAGGCAATGTTGTGCCGTGACCACGAACGCATCTGCGCGATCCACTCCGGCGAGTAGTGGTCGCCCGGGGCGGGTTCCCCCAAGGTCGTCTCCAGAACGCGCTCCAGCGAGGGGAATTCGAATACGGCCAGCGAATTCCCGTACGCATTTCCGCGAATCGCCAGGTACCGCCCGTCCGGACTGAAGATCGGCGTCTCGTAGCAGTCGGCGTCCAGGATCAAGGCCCGGCGCAGCACGCGCATCGTGGTCGGCACGCACTCCTGATCGACCCGCGCGAAAGCCACCAGCGTCCCGCCTTGATCACTGTTCAGCGTCGCCACCAGCCCACCGCCCGGATGCGCCGCGATCCCGGTGTCCCAGCGGGGACCGGCGCCGATCGTTCGCGAGGCGAGGTCGACGGCATCGGAACGCTCCCAGGCGTCATCCGCACCGTCCGAGGAAGGTGACGCCCACAGGGCTCGACCGTCCGGACTGAATGCGAGAAGGTCGCCGCCCTGGCCGGGCAGAAGATCTCCCAGTTCGGATTGCCCCTCGGGCGTCCACCCCACGACCGGGCCCGAACCCGACACCACCAGCAGCGGCTCCTCCGGATGCCACGTCACTACGGGTTTGCGTCGCGCGCGCTCCAAGACGGACGCATCCCCGTAGACCTCGGAGTCGCCACCCACGGTCCCGAGATCCCGCAATTCCTCGCAGTCCCACAGGTGCACCGCCGGACGCTCTGCATCCACGCCGGCCACCAGAGGCAGTCTCGGATGACGCACCAACTGCTCGACACCGCTGCCTACTCGGACACGCGCGGTGATCTCGACAACAGTCACCACAGCACCCTAGGCGTCGCACCACGGCGGCGGATGGTTCCGTTTATCGCTCCTGGGAAGATCGTCCCGCAGTTCAGGTGTCGTTTGCGAACCGGTCACCCACACACAACCTCACACTGGCAGCTTGGCGACGTGCACGCTGTGGCGAAGACGGAATCGACGCGGGCGGTCGCGCGGTTCCACCGGGCCTGTGAGGTGGTGGTCGCGCGGCTGCCGTTCGGGCTGAATACCGTTGTGGCGCCGACCCTTCTGGGGTTCGCGGTGATCAACAGCGGGACCTTCGGGATCGATCTGCTGTTGTTGACGCTGCTGCGCAGCGGGCTGGGATGGCCGGTGCCGATCGCGGTCACGGTGGCATACGGCTGTGCGTTCGGGGTGAGCTACGTGCTGAACCGGACGCTGAACTTCCGCTCGCACTCCGCGGTGGGGCCGCAGCTCGCGGTGTACATCGGCGCCGTGGTCCTGAACTATCTGGCGTTCATTCTCGGGGTATCCGCGGCATTGTCGGCCCTGGGCGTGGAGTACCACCTGGCCCGCATCGCATCGGGGGCCTGCGAGGCGGCGTTCATGTACTGCGCGATGCGGTGGGTGGTGTTCCGCCGCGCGGGCTGACGCCGCTCAGAGTTGCGCGGCCGCCGCGCGCAACATCTCGCGTGAGTGATCGGGGGTCTCGGCCTGGACGCTGATCCGGTCCATGACGCGGCGGTAGTTCTCCAGATCGTTCTGGCGGTCCAGATACAGCGAACTGGTCAGCTGTTCGGTGTAGACCATGTCGGGGAGTTCGTCCTCGGCGAAGCGCAGCATGGTGAACGAACCACCAAGGGCCGCATGCCCGCCCGCGGAATACGGCAGCACCTGGATCGTGACGCGCAGGTTGTCCTCGCTCATCCGCACCAGATGTTCGAGCTGATCGCGCAGCACTTTCGTACTGCCGATCGGGCGATGCAGCACCGACTCGTCCAGAATCGCCCACAGCGTCGGACCGCTGGCGCGATCGAGCAGTTCCTGACGACGTTTGCGCAGCTCCACCCGACGAGTCGCCTCGACGTTCTCGTGCCCGAGCGCGACCACCGCACGCGCGTACGCCTCGGTCTGCAACAGACCCGGCACCAATTGCGCCTCGAAGGTTCGGATGGACAACGCCGCATGCTCGAGCCCGAGATAGGTCTCGAACCAGGAGGGCATCAGATCGCCGTAGCGATGCCACCACCCGGGTTCGTTGGCCCGGCGGACGAGCCGGAGAAACGACTCGACCTCGGCGGGATCACGCACCCCGTACAGATTCAGCAGATCCCGGACGTCGCGTTCCTTGAAACTCGTGCGCCCCAACTCGAGCCGACTGATCTTGGCGTGCGAACCGCGAATGCGATCCCCGGCCTGTTCCGGACTGATATCGGCCGCGACGCGCAGTTTGCGCAGCTGTCCGCCGACCACGATCCGCAGTGCGGTCGGGCCGCGCTCGGCCACGATATTGTCCGAGCCCGAGATCCGGAAGAACTCTGCGGCCATGAATCTGCTCCGATAGTCGAAGGTCCGGCGAGGGCGCGGAGGTAATCCCGTTCGTCGTTCACGACACCGCGCCGAGACTCCATGCTATCGCCCGGCAACGAAATCAGTCGAATCCCCCAGCGCCACCGCGACCGTGCCCCGCGGTGGAATCCGCTGGTGGCGCACCACGTCCGACCTGGGCGACGACCACCGGACAGTCACCCGAGTAGCGCGCGGACGTCGATCCCGCAACCGAAAAAATCGAGTGACTCGGGCCGGGATCGCTGGAATACTTCCGCGCGACCGATGAGTTGTGGGTACCAACCCCGTCCGTACTCAGGTGGCGCCGAAAATGCCGGATCCCCGGCACCGGGCCACATCGTTCAATGCCCGATCGTCACTCCGGAGGTACCCGATGTCCGCCCAACTAGACGTTCGTCCAACGGGACGGCGGACGCCGGTCGTCATCCGGCTCCTGGTACTCGCCACATTCGTGGTGATCCTGAACGAGACCATCATGATCAACGCGATCCCGCGCCTGATGACGGATCTGCACGTCACCGAGATCTCAGCGCAGTGGGTATCCACCGCATTCATGCTCGCCATGGCGGCGATCATCCCGGTGACCGGCTGGTTCCTGCAGCGGGTCAGCACGCGCCGGGCCTACACGATCGCGATGAGCGTGTTCCTGGCCGGGACGGCGATCGCGGCGGTCTCGCCCTCCTTCGCATTCCTGCTGGTCGGACGCGTCGTCCAGGCGGGCGGCACGGCGGTGATGATGCCGCTGCTGATGACCACGCTGATGACGGTGGTGTCCGAACACGATCGCGGGCGGGTCATGGGCAATGTCACCCTGGCCATCTCGGTGGCGCCGGCCATGGGCCCGGTCATCTCCGGTCTGGTCCTGCAGATCGCTTCCTGGCGTTGGCTTTTCGTGCTGGTGCTGCCGATCGCGGCGAGCGTGACATGGCTGGGGCTGCGGAAACTGGAGAACATCGGCGAACCGGAGACCGGCTCGATCGACTGGATCAGCGTGGTGTTCGCGGCGCTGGGATTCGGCGGTCTGGTGTACGGGTTGAGCCTGTTCGGTCAGGGCAGCGTCCTGGAACCGGTGCTGATCGTCGTCGCCGGAATCGCGCTGATCAGCGCGTTCGTCTGGCGGCAGATCCGGCTGCAGCGCAACGGAACTCCGCTGCTGGACCTGCGCACACTGCGGCACGGCGCGTACACCAAGGGTCTGATCCTGATGTCGGTCGCCTTCCTGGCGATGCTCGGCGCGACCATGCTGCTGCCGCTGTACCTGCAGAATCTGCGGCATCTGAGCCCGCTCCAGACCGGCCTGCTGGTCATGCCCGGCGGTCTGGCGATGGGGCTGCTCGGCCCGACCATCGGGCGAGTGTTCGACCGGTTCGGCGGACGCCTGCTGGTGATTCCGGGCTCGATCGGAATCACCGTCGCACTGGCCGGGCTGACGCAGCTGTCGCTGACCACGCCGTACTGGATACTGCTGGCGCTGCACATTCTGCTGATGCTGTCGCTGGCCGCGGCCTTCACGCCGGTGTTCACGCTGAGCCTGGGTGCGCTGCCGCCACATCTGTACTCGCACGGCAGTTCCATGCTCGGGACGTTGCAGCAGGTCGCGGCCGCCTTCGGCACCGCGCTGGTGATCACGGTGATGTCCAGCCGCGCGACCTCGCTGATCGCGCACGGGTCCGATCCGATCTCGGCGAATCTGGACGGATTGCAGCTGGCATTCCTGGTCTCCGCGGGACTGTCGGTGCTGGTCATCGTGATGGCCGTGCTGCTGCCGAATCGTTCCAGCAATTCACCGCTCGAGGAGTTGGCCGAATCCGATACTGCCGCAACGGAACTGGTCGAGGACTGAGCAGATCAGAATTACATTCTCCAAATAGGAGAATTTTGCTCTATGCTGGTTCGGTGTCCGTTTCAGACGTCGAGCCGGGTTCGACCATCCCCGAGTTGCTGCGACGTTGCGTCCGCGCGGTGGGGCCCGAACCGTATGTGGTGACCACGGACGATCGGCTCACCTACGCCGAGGCGGACGCACGTTCCGCACAGATCGCGCGTCGTCTGCTGCACAAGGGCGTGGGCAAGGGCGCTCGGATCGGACTGTTCTTCACCAACGGCCCCGAATGGGTGACGTGGTGGCTCGCGGTCAGCCGCATCGGCGCGGTGGCGGTGCCGCTGAGCACGATGTACGCCCCGGCCGAAATTCGGAAAGTGTTGCGGCTGGCGGATATTCAGCTGCTGGTCGCACCGGGTCGGGTCCTGGCCACCGAGACCGCCGAGACGTTCGAGACAGCGCTGCGGGGACTGGGCACCTCGACGGCAGGTGCACTGCAACTGCCCGAGGCGCCCTATCTGCGGGAGGTCGTGCTGACCGCGGACCCGGGCCGCACCTGGGCGACCCGCTGGAGCGACGACCTGCCCGCGGTGTCACTTGAAATCCTCGCCGCGGTCGAGAACGAGGTGTCACCGGCGGATCCCGCGATCATGATCCACACCTCCGGATCCACCGCCGACCCCAAGGGTGTGCTGCACACGCACGGCACCCTGGTCCGGCAGACCAGCACCTGGCCCGCGGCGATCCGGCACGTCACCGCCGCGCCGGGTACGCCGCGCATCCTGTGCGCGATGCCGATGTTCTGGATCGGCGGCGTCCTGGCCGCGACCGGAGCGCTGCACGAACCGGTCACGCTGCTGGTGCTGCCGCGCCTGGATCCCGGAGCCGGACTGGACCTCATCGAACGCGAACGCGCCGTCGGGGTGATCGGCTGGCCCGCGTTCACCCAGCGGCTGCGCGAACATCCCACCTTCGCCGAGCGCGACCTGTCCAGCGCGCCCATGCTGCGGGACGGACCGCTCGATATCGCGATGGCCGGTGTGCCGGAACAGTTTCCGGTGCATCGCAGCCTGACCGAGACCGCGGGCAGCTTCGCGTACACCGAGATTCGCATCGTCGCGCCGGACGGCGCCGAGGCGCCCGACGGGAACGTCGGCGAACTGCTCATCCGCGGCCGCGGCGTGATGGCCGGATACAACAAACGCGAACGCTCCGAGGTCTTCGACCCCGACGGCTGGTACCACACCGGCGATCTGGTGTACCGCATCGCCGACGACCCCCGCCTGTTCTACGTCGGCCGCACCAGCGAACTGATCAAGTCGGCGGGCGCGAACGTCTCCCCGCGAGAAGTCGAGGCCGTCGTCGAATCCTTCGACGACGTGCGGCAATGCATCGTCCTGGGCATCGAGGACCCGGCCCGTGGCGAACAGGTCTGCGCCGTGGTCGTCCCGGCGGCACCCGATATCGATCTGGACTCCCTGCGCGCCCGCACCCGCGAACAACTGTCCGCGTACAAGGTCCCGACCCGCTGGCACGTGTGCGCGAGCGACCGAATCCCGACCCTGCCGTCGGGCAAACTCGACCGTCGGCGCCTGCGCACCCTGATCGTCGAGGACGCACTCGTCTGACCCGGCCGTCGGGGCGCCGAGTACGGTCGTCCGGACCGTACATCCGTCCGATCGGATTTACCTCGGCGATTGCCGCCGATGCCGAACTCGCTTGTTGTCAGGGATATTTCGCCCCTTTAGCGTTCCGGTTCGTTAGTCCGACCGTGCCACGCGGGTCCGGTTCGGTCAGCTTCGAATTCTGGGGGAGAACCCACAATGCGCGCAGGTTTCCTGATGTCCGTGGCCGTCGTGTCGGCCGCCCTGTCGATCGGCGTCCCGACCGCCCGTGCCGAGATGCTGCGACTGCCCTCGCACGAACAGAGCGTGACCATGCCGGACGGCTGGAAGCTCACGGTCGGGCACCAGCAGGAGTCGGCGAACCGGGTGGCGCCGCTCAACTCGATCGGAAGCACGCGCGAGGTCTTCGTGACCAATCAGGCTTACGGATTCCTCTCCGGTAAGGGGACGAAGCTGAAGGACGTCGTGCTCGAGACCGGATACCACCTGGGGTGCGCGGTGAATCTCACCTCGGTGACCGCCGGGGTGACGTTCAGCGCGGGCTTCGAGCCCGGCATCACCATCTCGCCCACGACGACCATCGGCACCGCCGCGATCCTCTCGCCCAGCGCCGTGCTGAACCTCGGTCCCTCGGCCAGCATCGGCCCCAGCTTCTCGGTGAACCTCGCGCCCGGACAGGTGGTCGATCTGCCGCTGGGCGAGAAGCACCTCGAAGGCCCCAAGGCGTACGTCACCAACCGGGACGTGCACGTGAAGATCGACGGTTGCGTCGGCCCGGCGGCCATTCGCGCCTACACGGTCGTCGCGGCGGAGTCCTCGGAGGCGAACGACTCGGTGGCCGTCTACGGCGATCCGATCGCGCTGTAGACGACACGGATCGCCGCACATGCGTACACGATCGACGATCGCGACCGGTGTGGTCGCCTCGATATTTCTCGCTCTCCAGCTTCCGCCCGCCGCGGCCGATACCGTGCCCGGCGCCGATGCGCACGAGGTCACGAAGGTCGCACCGCACGAGCGAACCGTTCGTACGGCAGACGGCCGCACACTCGTCATCGGGGCCCGCGCGGAACAGGTGCAACGGCTCACGGCCGGCGTCTCGGCGACGCGTGAGGCCCTGGTCACCGACGAGGCATACGCCTCGCTCTCCCGCCGAGGACGCGCCCGGCTGCGGGACGGCACGATTCACATCGGGTACCAGATCGGCTGCGCGGTCGCCCTCGGCAAGTTGTCGACCACCCTCAGCGGCCTGATCTCGGTCCTGGGTATAAACGGGGCGGGAGCACCGAAGTCCGCGATCACGGTCACGCCGCATCCGGACCAGCCGCCGGAGTTCTCCCAGGCCGTGCTGTATCCCGGCATCGCCATCCAGCAGAAGATCTCGGTCGAACTCGACCCGGGAACAGTCATCGACGTCCCGCTCGCGACGGGCCCGGTGCGGAACTATCGCGCCCTGATCGGCGTCCGCAAGACCGATATCAGGATCGAGGGCTGTCTCGGCCCGGCGGCGATCCGCTCCTACGCCACCCTGACGACCACCTCGGCCCTGTCGGACGACACGGTCGCGGTGTACGGCGATCCGGTGACCCTCTGAGCGTTCTCACCCCGGTGGGCTCCTCCTGTGGGAGGAGCCCTTCGTCGTATTTCCTCCGCTCGGAGGAAGAGTTGCGGCGCAGCGCTTTTCGATACTGATGTCATGACGAACGGGCTGGGATGGAACGGTATGCGCAGGAATCGGGCGCGTTGTGGCCTCGCTGCGGGGATCGCGGCCGCGGTCGCGATCCTGCCGTCGGCGGGAGTCGCGCAGGCCATGTCGAACGGGACCCCCGTCACCGACCCGAACACCGCGCCGTGGGTCGCGACCATCGATCCGGTCGGCACGGGTTCGCTGTTCGACACCGCCGAATGCGGTGGGGCACTGATCGGTCCGGATCGCGTGGTCACCGCCGGACATTGTGTGGCCGACGTCGATCCCAACCGGATGCGGATCCACCTCGACGCCCGCGTGCTGTCGAAGGATCCCGGAATCGAGCGTGGTGTGCGGGGAATCGTCGTGGCTCCGGGCTATACGGTCCTGCCGACGCCGATCGACCCCACCGTGGGTTCCGCCAGTGCGCGCAACGACCTGGCGGTGATCCTGCTCGACAAGTCCGTCCCGGGGGTGCCCGTGCTGCCGATCGCGCCGAGCCGTCCCGCGCCCGGCACGACGGTTTCGCTTTTCGCACACGGCAATACCGGCAAGATCGTCGGTTTCGAGGATCCCGACTACCGCGACGACACGCTGCACCGGGGCGACCTGACGGTGGTGTCGCAGGCCGATTGCGCGGCGGGCACCCCGGCGACGGTCGACGCGAAGTCGGTGATGTGCGCGCAGGACACCGCCACCCGTTCGGTCGGCACCTGCTGGCGTGACAGTGGCAGTCCCGCGGTGACCTATCGGGCGGGCCGCGCAGAACTGGCGGGGCTGTTCAGCTTCGGCGGCGAGACCCTCGGCAAGCCGTGCAGCCCCACGATCGCGGCGTTCGCCGACGCGACCGCCTTTCAGGACTGGCTCCTCGGATCGCCCGGCGCATTCGAACCGTTCCCCACCGGCAAGCCCGTCGTGCGACGCCTGAACGGATCGCTGCACTGCGATCTGCCGCAGTGGGATCCGGTTCGCGGACGCCGGCCGACGAGCACCTCGGTCGGCTGGTCGACGCTCGGCTGGATGGGGACGCTTCCGGTCATGACTCCGATACCAGGAGCCGATTCCGCGGACATCCCGAATGCCGATGTGGCACAGCGGAAGGCCGATGTGGTCTGCGTCGTGACGGCCACCAACTTCGGCGGCCGCATCCAAACCTGGTCCGACGCTGTGCATATCGCGGGGTGAGCAACTGCGATTGCGATGTGATCGCGGTGCGAACGAGCGCTGGAAGGCTCGTCGTAGAAGCGAAAAACCGCTTCCGCGAAAACAATTGATGGGAGAAAACAATGTCGGACTTCGATCTGGACTTCCAGGTTCGCTCGATCGGCCTGGACGGCCCGGCCAAGCAGGTCACCAGCGTCTCGCTGTGTACTCCCGGCTGCGTCACCGGCGCGATGCAGACCTGCCCCGTGCAGACGGCGACCTGCGGGTGCCCGATCAGCAAGTGATCTGACCGATGAAGGCGGCCCCCGACAGGTGGGCCGCCTTTATCATTTCCCGCGACAACAATTCGTCATCGGAACGGGGGGACGATGGGCGCCGCGTATCGCGCGATCCCTCGCGCAGACATCGTGCTGGGGATCATCGCGCTGTTGTTCGCAGCGGTGTCGTGGCTGCTGGTCGCCCTGACGGTGCACGAGCATCCGATCGAGTACGTCAGCCTTGCCGTATTGGCCACGGGCGTGGCGCCGGCCGTGTTCATCCGACGCACCCGGCCCGTCCCGGCATTCGTGCTGACCTGTGCACTCTTCGGCGGCATGGCGCTCACGGCGCAGTTGTCGCCCATCTATCTGAGCGTCCCGCCGATCCTGATCTTCGCCCCGATCTCGTTGATGGCGGTCACCGAATACGCGCAGTCCTGGTGGTGGGGTCCGGCCGGGCTGATGATCGGCATCGTGGAGAGTCTCGGCAGTCCGGCCATCAGGACGGAGAACTACAAATGGTCGATGGCCTACCACATCGTGGTGCTGTCGGCCGCGTTCATCTGGGGCAGCCGCAGACGTGCGGTGCGCACCGCACACGATCGCGAACTCGAGGCGGCCCGGACCGGGGAACGCAATCGCATCGCCGCCGAATTGCACGATGTGCTGGGCCACACCCTGGCCGCGGTGCGGGCACAGGCCAGCATGGGGCTCGTGGTCGCCGAGCGTCGCGGTGAATCGACCGCCGAGGTGCTGCGCACGGTCGCCGACATCTCCAAGGACGCCCTCGGCGACGTCCGGCATCTGGTCGGCCTGCTGCGGGACGGTCACGACGGGACGGCGTCCGCGGATTCCTTCACCGACCTGCGGGACACCGTGCGCCGGGCCCGCGCCGCGGGGATCACCGTCCGGGACGACCTGCCCTCCGACGAGACACTCACGGCATGGCAGCGGGCCTGGCCCGCTGCGACCCGCCTGGCCGTGCTGCGCGTGGTGCGCGAGGCGGTCACCAACGTCATCAAGCATGCCGGGCCCGCCGCCACCATGACGGTGGCGGTGACGCTGGAATCCGGCGAGTGCGTGGCGATCGTCGAGAACGTGGGCGTCGTCCCGCACAACCTGGACGCGGGTCGCGGCCTGGCCGGGCTGCGCGAGCGGATGGCCTCGGTCGGCGGCACACTGGACGTGGCCGCCACCGCGTCCGGGGTGCGCTTGGCCGCCCGGCTGCCGGTCGGCGCCCGCGACGCCGAACCGGCCGAGCACTGGTGACTCCGAATATCCTGTCGCACTTCACATCCCGGCCACCTGCCGGGTGAATGCCCGATTGGCCAGCAGTGCGCAGGCGATCGCGACCACGGCGGCGATCGGAATGGTGACGATCGCCCGAGCCGGGGTCAGCAGCACCGCCCACGCCCACGGGACGACCGGTCCGAGCTGCCCGGCCAGGCCGCTGCCGCCGACCAGCGACCCGAACACCGTTCCCACGACGCCCACCAGCAGTCCGGCCGATCGTCCGGCCGCCGCGGTGACGGCCGCGCCCAGCATGACCAGCATCGCCCCGATCACCGCCGAGACGAAGGTGCACTGCACCGCGAGTCCGAGACGCTGACCCGCGAGGATCGCACCCGCTCCGACGACGACGCAGACGACCGATTCGGTGGACAGCAGGATCAGCGTCAGCCGGACGACCAGCTTGCGCGGATCGTAGGTCCGGACGGCAAGGGCACGGAACCCGTTGCGCAGGCGCGGAATCCAGATCGCCGGCAGGACCGCACAGCCCATCGGCAGCACCAGCAGCGCGAAGAATTCGTATGCCACCCCGGGCTGGTACCGCTGCTGCGTCACGATGACCGCCGCGAGGGCGCCCACCACCAGCGCGCCGACCCAGGAACTGCGCAGAATCAACGTCAGCGCGCGAATCGGGCTGTTGTGCAGTCGATCTCGGCCACCGCGGCCGGACCGCGCGAGCCGTCCGGGCAGCCGGTACCGCACCGATTCGACGACGCTGCGAACGCCGGGCGCGAGCAGCAGTACAGCCACCGCGACCAGCGCACCGAGCAGCACCGCCACCCAGCCGTGGGCTATCCGGTCACCGCCCAGGCCGACGCCGTTCGCATGCGTGCCGATGAGTGGTAGGGCAGGGCGCACGATCCACGCCGGCGGGACAAGATACCAGCTCGGCGACTCGGCATACAGCGTGCCCAGCGCGCTGAAGACCAGCCCTGCCGCAACACATCCCGCCATACCGGCGATCTCGCCCGCAACGGTCAGCACCGCGCAGTAACCGAGGTAGGACACCCACAGCACGACCAGCAGCCGCGCACCGTCCAGCACCGCCGTCCCCACGCCGACCTGGGCCGCCGCGATGCCCGCCGCACAGGTCGCGACGACCACCGCGGCGTGCGCGAGCAGGCACCACGTCGCGGTCACCACCAGCCGTGCGTTGCGCAACGTCGCGGGCGGCACGGCGCGAAAATCGACGCCGCCGGACCGGGCACGACGATCCAGCGTGGCCATCGTGCCGGTCTGCACGGCCACGAACAGCGGCCCCACCGCGACCACCCACATGTTCAGATGGCTGAGCGAATCGGCCCAGGTCGTCGTGCCGGTGGCCATCTGCAGTCCGACGGCCAGCACCACGTAGATCACCGCGGCCACCGGCAGCACGAGTAGCGGTGCGCGACACCAGATTCGGGCCTGCGACCGCAGCGTCTCGGAGAATCCGGGAACCAGGACACCCATCGGATTCATGCCCGCACCCCACACAGCTCGAAGTACGAATTCTCGATGTTCCCGGTGGGCGCGAATTCGGCCAGCGTGCCCTGGAAGACGGTGCGCCCGGCCACGATACAGCCGATGTGGTCGGCCGTCGCCGCGACCTCCGAGAGCACGTGGCTGCTGAACAACACCGTGCGGCCCTGGGCCGCGATGGACCGCATCAGCTCGCGCATCTGCCGGATACCCGCGGGGTCCAGGCCGTTCTGCGGTTCGTCTAGCACCACCAGAGGCGGATCGCCCAGCAGTGCGATCGCGGTCGCCAGCCGGGTCTTCATACCGGTGGAATACCCTCCGGCCCGCCGGTCCGCGACCGTGGTGAGATCCACCAACTCCAGAGCGCGATCGATCTCCCGATCACCGACGCCGACCAGATGCGCGTGCACCCGCAGATTCCCACGGGCCGACAGATGCCCGTAGAAGCTGGGTCCGTTCACCGAGGCGCCGATTCCGGCCAGGGCCTGGCGGCTCCACTCCCGGCCGAACAACCGCAGCGTCCCACCGTCGGGTCGCAGCAACCCCAGCAGGATGGACAGCGTCGTGGACTTTCCCGCCCCGTTCGGCCCCAGGAGTCCGTACACGGTCCCGGGTGCGACCGACAGGGTGATGTCGCTCAGGGCCTGCGTCCGACCGAATTTCTTGCGTATCTGCTGCATATCGACTATCACCCGAAAAGTGTCGGCGCACAGGGACATTCGCCGCTTCCTCCGGCGGGACGAATCCGGCGGCGGGCTCCTCCCACGGGATGAGCCCTCAGCGCACCAGCCCCGCCGCGTGCGCGAGCACCACCAGCGCGACCCGATCCCGGCATCCGAGCTTGGTGAGCAGATTGCGCACATGGGTCTTGACCGTCGTCTCCGCGATGCAGAGCTGATCGGCGATCTCGGAGTTCGTGTGCCCGGTACCGATCAGGCCGAGCACGTCGAGCTCACGCGGGCTCAGCCGGACCAGGGCCTGATGCGTCCCGGTGTCCGGTCCCGCGGGCGGCTGCTCGGGCGCGGTCTGGCCGCGCCGGTACGCGTCGAACAGGTGGGTGGTGGCCGTCGGGGAGATCACCGCACCGCCCGCGTGCACCGCGCGAATCGCCGCTAGCAGTTCGGCCGGTTCGCAATCCTTGAGCAGGAATCCGGCAGCACCCGCCGCGACCGCGTCCACCACGTAGGCATCGACGTTGAACGTGGTCAGCACGATCACCCGCGGGCGCGGGCCCGCGCGGGTGATCTCCCGGGTCGCGGTGACGCCGTCCATCTCCGGCATGCGGATGTCCAGCAGCAGCACGTCGACCGGCTCGGTGCGGCACAGCCGCACCGCGTCGCGCCCGGTCCGCCCGCCGGGCAGGACGCGGAAATCCGGCTCGTCCGCCAGCAGCATCTCGAAGGCCGAGGCCACCAGGGGTTGATCGTCCACTACCGCGACGTTGATCGGACTCACTCCGCCCCCTGTACGGCTCGTCCGGACGTCCCGTCCGGTGACCAGCAGTGCTCGACCGAAAGGATAGCGTCAGTACTGGCCGAGTGAGCCTCGTCGCCGACTCGTGCGCAGACCCCAGCGCAGCAGCAGCGCCCCGGCGGGCACGCTCAGACATGCCCACAGCGCCAATGGCACTGCCGCGGTGAGGATGCTGCGGATGCTCGCGCCGCCGAGCAGTGCGGCCCGAAGCAGATCCAGGGCCGTCGTGGTGGGCAGGAAATGGGCCACCGCACGCATCCAGCCGGGCAGTGCGTCCACCGGGTAGAGCACCCCGGACAGCAGCGTCATCGTCGTCACCACGAACCAGGTCACCGGATCACCGCGCTTGGTGACCAGGACGGTGCCGCAACCGGCCATGCCGAATCCGCCGAGCGCGACCAGGGTCAGCAGCAGGCTCACGATCACCCCGCCGACGTTCACATCGAGGCGAAATCCCAGGAGCACCTCGAACAAGCCCATCATCACGGCCGATCCGATGGTGGTGGCCAGGCAGCCGGTGACGGCGGAGAAGATCATCATCCGGGTGATTCCCGGCGGCGAATCCGCCACCGATTCCAGGGTTCCGGTCATCTGCTCCTCCTGCACGTATCGGCTGAAGCCGTGCAGGGCCACCGCGACGAATCCGGTGAACACGGTGCCGGACAGGAAGTACGAGACGATATTCCCGCCGTATCGGGTTATCTCCGGAAAAGTGTTGCCGTGCTGTAGGAACGTGCCCATGAAGGCGAACTGCGCCAGCCCGACGACACTGGTCACCGCGCCGAGCACCATGGCCGTGCGATAGGTGCGCCGTTCCCAGTACAGCCGGAGCAGATAGACGCCGTATTGCCGAAACCAGTTGTGCCGATTCATATTCCCGTCCCGAACTACCGCAACCACGGTGTATCGACCACCTGTTCCACCGCCATGCCGGTCGCTTCCACGAGACCGACCACCTCGGACATCTTCATCTCCGTCGGCACCTCGATCGCGAGTTTTCGCCCGTCGACGGCCGTGGCGAAGCGAGCCGACAGCGTGGTCGGGTCGAAGTGCAGCTTGCGCGATCCGACGACCGTCACGGTGCGCACCGGTTTGCGGTCCGCTCCGTCCGCGATCCCCGGAACCGTGATCTCGGCGACGCCGTCGGCGAGGGTGACCACCTTGTTGACCACGCCACGCACATCGGCCATCTCGTGCGTGGTGAACACGGTGGTCAGCCCGTCCAGGCGACGCTGTTCCAGGGCGTCCACGACGACGGCCGTTCCCTCGTCGTCCAGATTGGCGAACGGCTCGTCCAGCACGACCACCGGAGGATCTCCGATCAACGCCCGTGCCAGGCCGAGTCGCTTGCGTTGTCCCAGCGACAGTTCCATGAATTTCGCCCGGGTGTGAGCGGTCAGCCCGACCCGTTCGATCAGGTTCGCGCGTTCGCGGGAGGCGTTGGCGCCGAACCGATTCCGCAGCGACTGGAAATAGCGCAGATTCTGGTCCACGGTCAGCCGGTAGTAGAAGGCGCGCTCGGAATACATACTGACCCCGATCAATTCGGCGATCTGCCGACGATGCCGCTCGGTGGTGAAATCCGCGACTAGCACACTTCCGGCGGCGGGCAGGATATTTCCGGTGATCAGGCGCAGCAGTGTCGTCTTCCCGGAACCGTTGCGGCCCAGAACCGATACACAGTCCCCCGCCTCGAACCTCGAGGACACGTCCCGCAGGACCCGGACGCCGCCCGCGAACACCACGTCGGCGCCGCGGATCTCGACCAGCGGGCTCATGACGGCCACCGCCCGGTGAACATGCGCACCGCGTGCAACGCGTCGGGTGGCGCCGCCAGCGATACCAGCGCCACGGCGGCGCCGCCGGACCCGTCCAGCAGACCAGGCGAATCCAAAGTCGGACAGCTGGATTGGATGTTGTCGAAACCGAACACCCGCTCGGGATTGCGTTGCGCGAGCAGTCCGGCGACGTTGTCCGGCACCGTATCCGCACCGAGCATCGCCCGCTCCAGCACCAGCTTCCCGGCCGTGCCGTGGCACAGGGTCGGATTGTCCAGGCCCATATCGTCCGCGGTCCGGCCGGAGGTGTCCAGCAGACGGGTCAGCACGTCGGGGTGGCGGGCCGCGAGGTGACGGCTGTTGTGGAACGGCAGGGCGGCGCCGAGGTTGCCGTAGCACCAGGCGTATCGGGTACGCGCAGTGCCGGATTCGCCCTCGCCCTCCCGAAAACGCTGCAGCGGCACGTTCGCCGGGACGTCCAGGCCCGACCGCGTCGTGGAGACCTCGACCAGCAGATCCGCGAGGCGATCAGTGGCCTCCGCGACGATGTCACCACCGATTCCACGGTCGCACGCCTGCCCCAGCAGATTGAGCACTCCCGCGATGCCGTGCGCGAACCCGCAGTTCAAGTATCCGGCCCACAATTCGGGCCGCAACCGCCCCTCCAGTTCGCCGACCTTCTCCGGCGGGGTCCACAGTCCACCAGGGAAATCCACCAGCGACAGGGCCGCCAGAGTGCCGATCGCCTGCACGGCCGACTCGCCCAGCTCGGTTTCCCTTGCGGCCGTGGTCATCACGTACGTCACGGCCCCGCACAGCCCGACGATCACGTCGTAGAAATCGGTCGACACACCGGCATGCGGATCGACGCGTTGGAGCTCGCGCCGCAGTCGCGTCGCCAGCATCGCCTCGACGTCGACGATCGCGCGAGCGTAGCGCTCCCCCTCGCGGGACAGCGCGCGCAGACAGAAGGCCAGAGCGCTCGTGCCCGAGAACAATCCGACACCGGCCATCGGAGTGTCCGGAAAGCTCTCCGCCGCGGCGCGCACGTGATCCATGGCGCTGTGATCCCAGCCGCCGTCCGGATCCAGCTGATCGGCGGCCGAATACACCAGGGCCATACCGAGATCGCCGTGCCCGATGCCGAGGGGCTGCCAGCTGATGTCGAGTTCGGGATCGAATCCGTAGGGGAACGACATGGTCCTGGCTCGCTCGGCTTCGCACCGGAACAGCTCGAGCAGTTCCCAGCCCTGCTCCACCGCGAGCCGTTCGGCCGGGCCGTCCACCCTCGTCGCCGATCTATCGCCCGGCATCGTTGCGCCATCCCTTCGTCGTGATTTCGTTGTTGATCAGCCACATCGCCGCGAACTCCTCGGCACGCGTCAGGCCGAGCCGGTTGCACATCAGATGACCGGCGCTCTGCACGATCTCCGGTGTGCGGACCGCACCGACCGGCGGCGCGGCCCAGAATTCGCGCACCGTGGATTCCATCCGCGCGCTCGCCGCATCGCGGACGACGGTTCGCCCACGCAGATCCTTCTTGATGCGATGGGCCGCCTCGGCGAGTTCGTCGAGATATCCGGCGACGGCGAGATCGACTGTGGTGCAGAGCATCTCCTCGTCGCACGCGATACCGGTCAGCCAGCCGGACAGGATTCCCGCGGCCCGTTCGATGCCGTCGCGGATCCCCGCTCGTTCGCCGGATGACGGCTCACCCATGACCGGCAGCATCGGCAGGATCACGCCGGTCTCGCGGCAGAACAACTGCTCGTAGCTCGGCAGGCTGGCGACGCCGCCGTATCGTTCCAGTTCACGGTGGTGGATCGGCAGACAGAACTCGCCGATCGCGCCCGAGAGCCGGGCGTCGGTCAACCATGCGAGCGCGCGATCCACTTCGGACAGCGGCCGATGTATCCGCAGCCGGAGTTGCCCGGCGGCGTTCTCCCGGTACCTGACGAAGTACCACTGCCCGTCCAATTCAGGAACCGCCGCGCGGAAGTCCGCCAGAACCCGATCGTTCAGCGTGGGTGCCACCCGGACGGTGACATAGCTCCATTCGCCGCCCGGGGCGAGCAGGCGCTCGGGGTCGGAGCGAGTGTCGAATGTCGGATACTGCACGGCCCGTTGCGGTTTCATCGCCTTCGTCGCGCTCGGCACGGTGACGACGACCTCCGTCGCGTGCCGCCGCCGCGCGTCGTCACGGACCACACCCAGGCCGTCCGGATCGGGTGCATCGTGAATCCAGCGGTGGCCCTTGGCAATCTCCTCCACGAGCAGATCCAGGTGCAATCCGTGGCGGGTGTCCAGGTGCAGCCGGTTGTCCATCTCGCCGACCAGGACGTACCGGCCCACACCGGAATCCGACAACCAGGCCGCCACCGAATCTCTCTCGGCACGAACCGATTCCGGGCACCGCCAGCGGCGTTCGGCGATGACGACGCCGCCGTGACGAACCTCGGGGAAGTAGTGCAGGGTGTCCTCCAGATCCCCCCACCCCCAGTACGGCCGGACGATGCCGTCGTTGGAGATGTCCCGCAGCAACCGGACCACCTTGGCGCTGGTCTCCACCGCCACCATGTTCAGCTGCTGGCAGCGCAACGGAGTGCCGTCCGCCAGGAACAGCCGCACCCGATCACCGACCAGCCCGAGGTGCACGTCCGCCAGACGAAGCGTATTGCCCACGCTCCCAGTGGGATCGGCATTCACCACCAGGGTCGTGGGGAAGAATCGTCCGGTGGCGGCGACCTCGTTCACGCCGTCTCGACTGCACGCGTAATCGATGTCCGCCACGACTCCGGACCCGTTCTGCGCCCACCATCGACTCTCCCAGGCGGCACACCGCCGAGCGTGCGCGTCCGCCCCGGCGATTCCGGAAGTGAACCGGCCGACGGCGGTTCCGCCGGGGAAATTCGCCCCGACCACGGTCGAGGTCGGTCCGGCCGAATCCCGGTGCAGCCGAAGGAAGATGTCGTATCCGGAGGCGAGCCGGTCGGGTTCGGGCAGCTCACGCAGATCGGCGTCGGTGATGACGACGGTATCGGCGCCGGCGCGTCGCGCCCGGTCCAACAGACGGCCGCGCAGCTCGCGCTGTGTGCGCTCGTCGGGAGTCGGGATGCGCCGGGGCACACTGCCGGGATCGTCGTAGGCGCGCGGGAATCCGATCCCGAGTTCCTCGTCCACGACCCGCATGAGCGGCACCAGGGTATAGCCGTACCGTTCCTGGAACTCCTCGCAGAACTCGTTCAGTGTGATGTCCCGGCTCCCGAACAGCGCGGTCCGGGCCAGGACTCGCGCGGCTTTCGCGGCGTCCTCGGCGCACCGGGCCGGAATCTCGCCCTGCACGGCAAGTTCCACGTCCACCCGCAGATCCTGCTGAATATCGCCCTCGGATCCGCACAGGTCGAGCACAGTGCGCAGCGCATCGGTGGTCTGCGCGGGCGGGGCGCTCGCGTAGCGGCCGATGGCCTCGCGGATCTCGGTCACCCGCGCGCTGTCGGGGAGGCGGTCCAGGACGTCGACATCGAAGAACGAGGCGTCCACGGTGCTGAGCAGAACCTCGGCGTCGATCAGTTGGGTGACCAGGTTTTCCACGGTTTCTCGCGGAACGTCCGGATACCGCGCCGCGATCCGATCCTCGACGTCACGGCGCGGGCGCGGCGTGGCGGCGAACTGCCGGGCCAGGGTCACCGGTCCGGTCGCTCGCACCGAGGCGACATCGTGGGCCGAGGCACTGCCGCGCATCACCGCGACGACATAGCGGCCACCGCGTTCCAGTACAGCGGGATTGGCGACGAGGCCGACCGAAGGACCGCCCCGAACGCTCTCGGCCAGACGTCGTCCCAGCGTCCGGGACGCGAAGACCAACCGGCGGTGTTCGGTCGCGAGGACCGGCTCCCGATCCCCCAGCGGCAGCATCGTCATACCGGCGAATGTGCCGAAGGGAGTGCAGCGTGAGCTCAGGCGCAGCGCATATTTGAGCAGTCCCTTGTGAATTCGCCGACGCTTCTTCAGCGCGGTTCCCGACTCCCCCGATTCGAGGACCCGCACGGTCTGGGCCGCGAGCACCGGACTGGCCAGCAGAACCGCCTCGCGCAACGTCGCGTCCGACCACAATTCCCCGATCGCCTTCGTATCTCCCCACTCCGCGGGGAAATCCGGATACCGGTCCACCGCGCCGATCGAGCACCGCAGCGCGGCGAGTTCGCCGAGCGATTCCGGCACGGGTCGTTCATCAGCCGACATCGGCAATACTCCACTCCGACAGGATTTCTCGTACGTCGTTCAATGCCTCGTCGACACCGTGACAGGTCGCCACCGCTGCGATGTGCAAGGCGATTTCATCGATTCCGCACCGGGCGTACGCGCGCATTCGCTCGACGATCTCCGTCGCCGAGCCGTAGACGAACAGCCCGGAACTCAGCGCGGCCGCAGCGGTTGCCGAGTCATTTCCCGGTTCCACCGCGGCACCGCAGCGCCGAGCGGTCGCCGCGTAATGTGCCAGCGCCAGGTGACCGCCGATTCCGATCTGCGCGAGCCGCCGGGCATCACGGCCGCGCCGCGCCACCGCGACATGCACGGCGGCGACCAGATGCGGTCGCGGCCGGGTCGCCCGCTCCGCGGCCGACTCCATCGGCGGAATCAGTTGGTCGCGAAGGTATTCGGGTGTACCGATCCAGCTCATCGCCACATCGGCAGACGATCCGGCGACTTCCGCCATCGCCGGACGCAGGACCCCCACACCGATTCGAACCTCCGGCGTCGGAATGACGTACAGCAGAGGCGATTCGGTGTCGCGAGCGTGATCGCCCGCCCCGGCCGCCACCAGAGTCGACCGCATATCGTCCAGGTAGCGCCGCGTACTCGCGACGGGCGTGCGGTCGGGCGAGCCGCGCAACAGACGCTGCACGTTGCGGCTTCCCGGCCCGACGCAGTACATCACCGGCTGCCCGCTGATCACCGCCAGCGAGCGGGCCTCCAACGCCGCCCGCACCGGATGCTGCAGTGTCGTGAGCATGACGCCGGTTCCCAGCGCGGGCCGGATTCCGCGCCCGGCCAGATGAGCGAAGGTCGTCGCGGTGTCCACACCGTAGGACTGGCCTTGCCAGAGCCGTTCCAGCAGAGGCGATTCCGACACCAGCCGGGCCGGCTGTTCGGCCTGCTCCGGAACCGCGGGCGCGTTCGGAAGTACCAGAGATACGCGCATCGGCGGCTACCGCCCCGACCGCAGGTCGACCGCGTCGAGCTTGGTCGCCGCGAACTCGATGAACGCCCGGTCGCCGGTCGCCAGCACCGCCCGGGTCAGGCGGGTGTCGATCAGCTCGCGGGTCTCGATCGCCAACGGCGATCGACTGTTCGCCAGACATGGGCCGCTGTAGAGCCACAGAGCCGTGCGGACGTCACCGGACCGCAGTGCGTCGAGTAATTCGACCGCATCGATGACCACCGGCGTGCGCATCCGATAACTCGCCCGCATCGGAATGAATTCGGTGGCTATTCCCAATTTTCGTGCGCGATAGGCCAGAGTCGGAATGGCCGACTTCGACGCGCAGTCCGCGAACAGATCGCGCAGCAGCGACGACTGCCTGCGCTCGCCACCGGCCAGCGCAATGGCGAGCACGAATTCGAGTGTTCTGGTCGACACGGATCGATGTCCGTTGACCGATTGATTGCCGAGCACGGTGATGTTGCAGCGTCCGACGGCTCCGGGAGCTCGCACCCGGAAGTCCGAGCTCGTCATCTCCGCTGCTCACACAGCAGACAGCTCGGCCCGTTCGGGCAGGACACCGCCGAGCACATCGCGAACGTGCTGTAATTCGTGGACATGCAATTCCCGCTGGATTGCACAACGACATCGAGATCGAATTCGGTCGCCATATTTCCCTCCGGTGCGCCGACTCGAATTTTTCATTGTCGGCGTCTCACGCACGTAATCTCACACGGCGATCACCGCAGCGGCAATCGAATGGCCCGGCTTGCGGTGCGAACACGCAGGTCGGAACCGGTCGCCGGACGTCCGTTCCGGACGTCCGGCAATTCTCGGCGCGCGATGCTCGTTGCCCGAGATGTCCGAACCGTACGATTGTTCGGCCGATCAGAGCCGGCGGAACATCGGGATCCACACCCGGCGGACGCCTTCAAAATCGTTGTGCCGCAATCGGCCCTCACCGGTGATGCTCGATCGGACGACACGCCGCCGATACTGCACTGGATCGCCGCGGAAGCCACCCCGGTCCGCACCCTCCGCGCCCACGCCCTGTCCACCTGGCACGTCGACCGCACCGACCTACTCGCCCGCGCCTACTGGAAACATGGCAGCACCAGCACCGACAACGACGCCGCGGGCCTGATCGCTTACCAGCGGGCCATGGCCGACGGCGCCGACCTGCACGACCCCGAACTGGCCGAATCCATCGATCTGGCCCTGTGACAGCGTCGTTCACGATCCGCAGGCAGTCATTCCAGCAAGATTACGGATCGTTGGTGTGCCGGCAGTAGCTCGGCCATGTCGTGGATTACCGCCGGACAGAGCGCATCACACGAACCCGCGCCCGCCGCGAACCGCTGGTTGCCGCCGCGGCGGGTATCCACGGATGCCGATCAGTCGTACTTCCGGCGGGTCCGGCGGTAGAGGTGGATGGCAGCAAGCACGAATGCCAGCAGTAGAGCCCATTCAGGTGCGATCAGCGCGACCGTGGTCATGACATCCAGGCCGACGACGAGTTCGGTGAAGGGGACGGCTACCAGCAGCAGTGCGCCGCCCCAGAGTGCGGCGGACGACATCGCTTGCAGTGTCGAGTAGTAGGCCGGAAGTAGGCGTCCACCGGCGCGTGAGATCCCGCTTCGCAGTCGGCGCACGGATCGGAGGCGGGCGGATTTGATCGAAAGAGACATGAAATACCCCAGGAGACAATGCATCTGCTGTAGCGGCGTCGACGCCCACAAGCAGATGTACGGGACAAGGACGGAAGTGAATCCCGGTCGCCACCCCTCCGAAGCGCTTGGCTCCCAGAGAGAGATCTATGCGGACCGGACCGTCCGTCCCGGGGCTCGTGCTCGAACGTGACCGGCCGCATCAGGATCGCTCTGCCTGCACGCAGCGCAGCCGACAACATCATCGCGCCGATCGACCGGTGCCCTGCCCGCCGCCGATTCCGTCGCCGCCCCGATCAGCGCGACGATCGCCACCGCGAGCACCGCGACCGCCATCGCCACAACCGCCTGCGCGCTACTACCGACAGCCACCGGGAGCAGGACCAACAGCACCGACGCAGCAAGGAATTTCAGCACCAGTGCGAAGTCGCTGAATTCCGTGGACACCCAACGGATACTACCGACGCGCCACGCGGCCGACACTGGGAACCACACCCGCTGCGGACGGTCCACGGACCAGCTCCGGACCGGCCGAAACCGGTCGCGAAGAGTCCGATAACCCCGATCTACCTGCGGTGTCGCGGTGCCCCCGGTCGGGCTCGAACCGACACTGGGCGGATTTTAAGTCCGCTGCCTCTGCCAATTGGGCTACGGGGGCGACCCGGTTAGCGTACCGAAGTCGTACGTCCGTCTCGGAATTCTGCGTAGGTTCGGCGGTATGAGTTAGTGAACTCCTTCCATCAGGCGGCTGATGCGGGGGGCCAGGAAGTAGACGACGATGCCGACGACGATCGTGACCAGGCCGATGATGCCGAAGTAGGCGACCTCGTGATGGGGACTGTAGTAGTCGGCCAACACGCCGGACATGGATGTGCCGATGCCGACGGAGAAGAAGTACAGCGCCATCATCTGCGCGCGGAACGCCTCGGGCGCGAGTTGGGTCGTCACCGACAGGCCGATCGGGGAGAGCATCAGCTCCGAGACCGCGAAGGCGCCGAGGATGAAGAAGACCAGCAGCGCGGGCACCGTCTTACCCTCGAATCCGGACAGCAGCACGAAAAGCATGAACGCCACGCCCATCCCGATCACGCCGTAGGCGAATTTGCGCGGCGTGGTCGGCGCCCGGTTGCCCAGCCGCGTCCACATGAGCGCGAACAGCGGTGACAGCGCGATCACCCAGACCGGCTCCTCCGAGCCGATCCAGTTCGACGGCGCGATCCAGCCGAAGACCGACCAGTTCATCCGCTCGTCGGAGTACACCGCGAGCACGGTGAAGATCTGCTGGAACAACGACCAGAAGACGGCGTTCGCGATGAACAGCGGAATGAACGCGCGCACCCGAACCCGCTCGAGCGGCGTGACCTTCGGGCTCCGCAGCATCAGATAGAAGTAGACGATCGATGCGACGGCGATGACGCCGGTGATCCACCACGCGATATCGGACAGCCGCACCAGTCCGGTCGTCCCCGCGATCGCGACCACCACGACGACCACGGCGACGAATCCGATCACCATCGGAATCTGATTGCGCGGCAACGGGTTCGGGACGATACGTCCGTGCGTGCCCAGGTTGCGCCGGAACACCACGTACTGGATCAACCCCAGCGCCATACCGATCGCCGCCGCGCCGAAACCGTAGTGGAATCCCAGATCGGTCTGCAGGACACCGGTGATCAGCGGGCCGATGAACGCACCGAGATTGACGCCGAGATAGAACAGCGTGAATCCGCCGTCGCAGCGGGGGTCGCCCTTCTCGTACAGGGTGCCCAGCAGCGAGGACGCATTCGCCTTCAGCGCACCGCTACCGAGTGCGACCAGAGCCAGACCCGCGCCCACTCCGGCCAGGCCGGGCAGTACGGCCAGCGCGATATGCCCGGCCATGACCACCAGACCGCCGTAGAAAACCGTGCGCTCCATCCCCAGCACCCGGTCGGCCAGCCAGCCGCCCAGCACGGTGGACATGTACACCACGCCGCCGTACGCGCCGACGATGCCGGTCGCGGTGGTCTTCTCCAGCCCCAACCCGCCCTCGGTGAGCGAGTAGTACAGGTAGTACCCCAGGATCGTGACCATGCCGTAGAACGAGAACCGTTCCCACAGCTCGACCCCGAACAGATTCACCAAACCGATCGGATGTCCGAACACGGTGCGTTCGGCTGCCCGTTCAGGTTGGTGGTCCACCTCCGTCATGCATTCGACCTTTCCATGACACGCAATTTCCCAGCAACCAGCATGGCGGTTGTGGTGCATGATGCGAACCGGTTGCCGGTTCGCCGCCGAAGGAAGAGTAGTCAGTTCGTCGGGTCTGTGACGATATTTACGAGCAGGATGATCAGACTATGAGCATTCTGCTCGCAGGAAGGCAACCATCAGGGTGGATGATTGAACATTCTGCACCCTCGAAATGGCCGTATGTGAACGCTCACAGATCACCGAACCGCCAGGCACCAACCATTTTCTACTGGCTGGTCACTTCGGCTGAGGCGCGGCTGGGAAATGTACAGCACGTACTCGGCGGGAACCGTCGACCTATCCCGGCGGCACCCGGAAGGCAGTTCGCCCGGCTCCAGCGCGCGGACCGGAACCGCGGCCGCGCCCGGTTCAGACCAGCGACAACGCGATGCCGTCGAGAATGTCGTGCTCGCTGACGATCAGCTCACTGATCCCCGCCCGGCGCGCCAGATCGTCCGCCAGCACCTCGGCGATCACCGCACCGCCACCGATCACATCGACCCGGCCGGGATGCATCGGCCCCAGCGCCGCGCGCTCGTCGTGATTCATGCCGATCAGCCGATGGCAGACCGTCCGGAGCTCATCGAGGCTCAACCGAGTGAGATGCACCTTCTCCGAATCGTATTCGGGCAGGTCGAGGGCGACCGCAGCGATCGTGGTCATGGTTCCGGCGACGCCGACCCAGGTGCGGGCGCGTTCCACCGGCACCACGCCGAATGCCTGAGCCAGCCGCTGCTCGGCGAAGAACCGCGCGGAGACGACCTCTTCGGGGGTCGGCGGGTTGCCGTGCAGATGACGTTCGGTCAGGCGCACACAGCCGATATCGGCCGAGTAGGCCGCCTGCACACCCCGGGCATCGCCGAGGACGACCTCGGTGGATCCGCCACCCAGATCGACGACCACGAAAGGCCCTTCTGCACTGGACAATTCACCGACCGCACCGGCGAAGGACAAGCGGGCCTCCTCGTCTCCGGTGATCACCTCGGCCTGCGCGCCCGGAACCACACGCCCCAATTCCGTTGCGGTCATGGCGAAGAAGTCGTCGCGATTGCGGGCGTCGCGGGTGGCGGAGGTGGCGACCATGCGGACCGTGGAGACCCCGGCGTCACGCATGAGATCCACGTAATCGTGCAGGGCGACGCGGGTGCGTTCGATCGCCTCCGGATTCAGCTCGCCGGTGGCGTCCACGCCCTGACCCAGCCGCACGATGCGCATCTCCCGATGCAGATCGGTCAGCCGCGGGCGATCCGATCCGGCAGCCACGTCGGCGATCAGCAATCGGATCGAATTGGTGCCGCAGTCGACCGCACCCACCCGGTCATTCGTCGCCATTCGAGCCTCCTGTCGAATCCGCCTGGTACTGCTCGTATTTCGGCCAATCGGCCGGGATCGCGGTGCCGCGCAGCCGACCCTCGGCGGCCAGCGCGACCGCCTCGTCGCCGAACGGGTTCACCCCCGGCCCCTTGGCCAGGGCGTGCGCGATCAGCACATGCAGGCATTTGACCCGCTCGGGCATGCCGCCGCCGCTGAAATCGGTGTCCAGCGATTCGATCGCGTCACGCTCGGCCAGATAGCTCTCGTGCGCGCGACGATAGGCGGCTGCCAGGGCTGGATCGGTCGCGATCCGCTCGCTCATCCCGCGCATCAGGCCCTCGGCCTCCTGACGGCTGGCCTCGGCGGTCAGGCGCGGATCGGTCAGGTAGTACAGGGTCGGGAACGGGGTTCCGTCGGGCAGCCGGGGTGCGGTCTTCACCACCGCGGGCTGCCCGTCCGGAGTGCGATAGGCGATGGCGAGGACGCCGCGCGGCGAACGGCCCAGCTGCCGGGCGACGATCTCGAGATCGTCGTCGCTGGGTGAAGTGTCGGTCACCGGGGGTGTCCTTCCGGGGTCGAGGGTGGCGGCGTGCCGGTCTGCGGCGCGGCCGCCGGAACCGGTTGCGGGTTGTTCATACTGCGCCACAGCTCGGTGTACCAGGGATCGGGTTTGCGGGGTGCGGCGGTGGGAGTGGGCACCGCGGGTTGTTCGATACCGGGAACCTGCACGACGTACGCGGTGTCCCCCGGCATCACCAGCCGCAGCCGCTCGCGCGCCTCGGACTTGATGTACGCGGGATCCTGTTGCTGGGCACGGCGATCGCGCAGGCGGGCCACGTTGTCCTCGAGGTCGTGGCGCTGCTGGGCCAGCTGGGTCGCCTCGGCGCGCTGGCTCAGATAGGTGCGCATCGGCACCGCCAAGGTCAGCGCCAGCGCACAGAGCACCGCCGCCAGCAGCACCGCACGTCCGGTCGACAGCCCGAGGAACCGGTGCTCACGCTTGTCCTTCGCCTTGCGGGCAGCGGTGCGACGGGACGAATTCTGCGCGGCGAGACCGGATTCGGACCTCGAACCCGAGGTCCTGCGCTGCGCGGCCCGCTTACCCGCGGCCGTGCGGGCCGGAGGCGTGGAGACGGTCCGTTCCGGGCGGGTATGGGCCGACCGCGACGAGCGGCGGACACCACGTCCGCCCGGACTGGTGCCGCGCGCCCGCCGTTCGGTCATCTCTCACACCTCCGCCGCCACAACGACTCCGACGGTACTATCCCTCGACGGCAAAGCGCGGGAACGCAACGTCCCCGGAGTAGCGGGCCGAATCGCCCAGCGCGTCCTCGATGCGCAGCAGCTGGTTGTACTTGGCGACGCGCTCGCTGCGGGCCGGGGCGCCGGTCTTGATCTGACCGCTGCCGACCGCGACGGCCAGATCCGCGATGGTGGTGTCCTCGGTCTCGCCCGAACGGTGGCTCATCATCGTCTTGTAGCCGTTGCGGTGGGCCAGGTCGACCGCGTCCAGGGTCTCGGTCAGCGTGCCGATCTGATTCACCTTGACCAGCAACGCATTCGCCGCACCCTTGGCGATGCCGTCCTCGAGGCGCTCGGGGTTGGTGACGAACAGGTCGTCGCCAACGATCTGGATCTTGTCGCCGATCTCGTCGGTCAGCGAGACCCAGCCCGCCCAGTCGTCCTCGGACAGCGGGTCCTCGATGGAGACCAGCGGGTACGCCGTGAGCAGCTCGTTGTAGAAGGCCGTCATCTCCTCGGCGGTGCGCACCGAACCCTCGAAGGAGTAGCCGGTTCCGGCGGTGTAGAACTCGGTGGCCGCGACGTCCAGGGCCAGCGCGACCTCGCTGCCGACCTTGTATCCGGCCTTGCCGATCGCGGCGGCGATCAGATCCAGCGCCTCACGGGTGCCGCCGGCCAGGTCGGGGGCGAAACCGCCCTCGTCGCCCAGACCGGTGGACAGGCCCTTGGCCTTCAGCTCGGCCTTGAGCGCGTGGTAGACCTCCGCACCCCACCGCAGCGCCTCCCGGAAGGTGGGCGCGCCGATCGGGGCGATCATGAACTCCTGCACGTCGACACTGGTGTCGGCGTGGGCACCGCCATTGAGGATGTTCATCATCGGCACCGGCAGCACGTGGGCGTTGGGGCCGCCCAGGTAACGGAAAAGCTCCAGGCCCGAGGACTCCGCTGCGCCGCGGGCCACCGCGAGCGAGACGCCCAGCAGCGCGTTCGCGCCCAGGCGGGACTTGTCCGGGGTGCCGTCCAGATCCAGCAGGACCTGGTCGACGGTGCGCTGCTCGACCGCGTCCAGGCCGATCACGGCCGGGGCGATCTCGTCGAGGACACCCTCGACGGCCTTGTGCACACCCTTGCCGCCGTACCGCTCACCCCCGTCGCGCAGCTCCACCGCCTCGTGCTCACCGGTGGATGCACCGGAGGGCACGGCAGCGCGGGTGAGCGTGCCGTCGTCGAGAGCGATCTCGACCTCGACGGTGGGGTTTCCGCGCGAATCCAGGATCTCGCGAGCTCCGACCTGTTCGATGATGGCCACGAAAACGACACTCCTTCGGCAGCAACGACGGTCCTGCTCACCGCCGTTCATGAGCAGGTCGCACGGCAATCCCGTGCGACAGCGAGCCTAGCCCAGGCAATCGACGCCCACCCGAACCCCATACCCACCAGCACCGCTTACCTGCACAAGCACCCCCAGCAGCCCACCACAACGCGTGCGGATCCACGCATCCGGCGCGACAGGCGAGCACCGCTCCCACTCGAGAGACCGAGCCAACCCAGCCACATCCCGCGTGCTCAGCGGCGAAACGTCTCTATCCCGCTCGAAATCGCCCGCGAAGCGAAAGGCTCAACAAGGCCAACAACAAGGTTTTCGGCGCGGGCTCGTCGCTGCGCCCTCGAAGCGCATGGCCGAAGGCCGAGTCTCGAGGGCGCAGCGACGAGCCTTACAGCGCCGAAAACCCACCGCAGCGAAGCGGAGGCCAAAAATACAGCGAGATTATGGGTGTCTGCCGATGCTGTACGCCGCGGCGTCGCGACGGACTTCGGCCATGTATGCGGTGGATTGGTTGTAGGTGAGCAAGGCCTTCTGCCAACCTGCGGCGGTGGCCAGGTTGCCGCCGCTCACGCACAGATAGCGGGCGGCGGTCAGGGCCGCGTCGTCGATGCTGTCCGGATCGGCTGTGCCGTCGCCGTTGGCATCCACGCCCCAGCGATGCCAGGTCTCGGGCAGGAACTGGAACGGGCCCATCGCGCGGGCGTATACCGAGCTGCCCGTGCGGGCGGTGGCTTCGTCGTCGAGAATCTTTGCCACGCCGGGTGATCCGTCCAGCGGGATGCCGCGGATCGGCGGGGTGACCCGGCCGTCGGACTCGATGTGCGCGCCGCCGTGACTGCCGTGCCGACTCTCCACATTCGCGATCCCGGCCAGCGTGGTCCAGCCGATTCCACAGTCCGGTCGCGAACGGGCCAGCACGGCAGCGGCGTAACCGTATGCCTCCAGGGCGATCACGGGGATGTTCAGCGCATCGGATCGATCGGCGGCCCAGCCGTGCAACTGCGCGGCGGTGCGGCCGGGCGCGTCGAGATCGATCGCCGGAACCGCCGCGCCGGGCCCGGGCGGAATTCCCTCCGGAATCGGCGGGAGGTGTTCGCCCATTCCGCACCCGGACAGCACGAGAACCGCCGCGACGAGGGCGAACACGCCGACGCGAGCAGCTGCAACGACGCGACCACCGGTCCTCGCACCACACACTCCACCATCATCCAGATGCGTTGATCCGGGCGCAGATCCGCTACGGTGTTCACTGTTTGTCGCGATGTGGGTTGGCTATCTTAACTCCACACTTATTAGGTAAGGCTTGCTTAATAAGGTTGAAGCGACTACCTTCGCAGACGAGTGGTCCTCCCGATGCTTCACCATGCCTCGCAGAAGGGATTCCCTGGTGAATCACGTTCTTTGCGAACGTAACCCGCACCACCCCGTCGACACCGCACCCCATCGTTCCCCCGACGAGCAGATCGAACGCCGCACGCTCACCGCGTCCGCGGCGCACGCCGTGCACACCGCGGCGACTGAGATCGCGATCACATTTCGGGCGATGCCGGGCGTGTCCGAGCAGGCGTGTCGCACCCTCGCCGATCCGCGACTGATCGACCTCGTCGACGCGCGCGCCGCCGAGTTACCCGAATCCGTGCGCAACGCCGTGCGCCCGCCCGCGACCCGCGCCGGAGCGGCCGTGCTCACCGGATTACCGCTGCTCGACGACGATCTCGGCCCGACTCCGCGGGATTGGCGCGAGGCCGCGGCCTGGAGTGGGGATCCCGCACGCGGCCGGGCATCGTTCCGGCTGGACGTCACCATGCTGCTGCTGGCCCGCAGCGCGGGCGAGCCCTTCGGCTGGCAGGGACAGCAGAGCGGACGACTGGTCAACAACATCCTCCCCTCGCCCGGTCACGAACACGAGCAGTCCGGCGCGAGCAGCACCACGCTGCTGTGCCCGCACACCGAGGACGCGTTCCACCCCCAGCGGGCGCATCTGCTCATGCTGGGCTGCCTGCGCAATCCGGACAGGGTGGGCACGACGGTGTCCTCGGTCCGCCAGGTGCGCCTGAACGAAGCGCAGCGCCACCTGCTCGGTCATCCGCGCCTGCCGATCCTGCCGGATGTGTCCTACGGCACCGACTTTCACAGTTGTCCGGCCGCGCCGATCGCCACGGTCGGCGGCGACGAGTCACGTCCCACGCTGCGTTACGACCCCGCCTACACCCCGCTCGACGACGCCGACGACGAATTCCGCAGCGCCTACGACCATCTCGGCGCGGAACTCGAAAGGGTCTGTCACACAGCCGTTCTGGATCCGGGTGAGCTGCTGCTGGTCGACAACGACGTCGTGGTGCACGGCCGGGTACCGTTCACCCCGCGCTACGACGGCACCGATCGCTGGCTCAAACGGGTGAACGTGCGCCTGTCGCGCGACCGCCCGGCCGCCGAGTCGGCGGAAAATGGCTATGGACAACGTACGGTCACCCCGTTCGGCGGGAGGACCGGCACCCGTGGCGCACCAGGCCGCGGGCAGACAGAGGCCGCACCCGACCAGTGAACCGAGGATTGCCGTGAGTACCCGAACCACACCGCTGCGTGTGCTCAGCCGCAGCGACCTAGCAGACGTCCCGATCACCCCCGTCGCCGTGGTGCGCGTGGTCGAGGAGGCGTATCTGGCTCTGGCAGCGCAGGAGTCGGACAATCCACGCAAGCTCAGCGTGGCGCATCCGGACGGCTGGTCGGTGGCGTACGCCATGCTGGGCCGGGACGGGCGACGTCGTGTGGTCGCGATGAAGACCTCGTACAAATTCGATCCCAGTCACGACCGCAGCACCAAGCGCTACTACACCACCATCACCCTGTACGACGACGCCACCGGTATGCCGATCGCGATGATGGACTGTGCCCGGGTGGGCGCGTTGCGCACGCCGGCGGTGTCCTCGCTGCTGGTTCGGGAGACGATCCGTCCGGGCGCGCGCAGCGTACTGCTCATCGGCACCGGCACCCAGGGGCGAAATGCGTTGCCGCACCTGCTCGCCGCGAATCCGCAACTGGACAAGCTGATGCTCTACGGCACTCATCCGGAGGGTCTGAAGGCGGTGCACGAGTACCTCGCCGCCCACAATCCGCAGCTGGAACTGAAGGACGTTGCCGATCCGCGCGAGGCCGCCCGCACCGCCGACGTGGTGCTGGCCACCGCGGGGCCGGGCACCTCGGTCGCCGTCGAATCCACCGATCTGGCACCGGGTTCCACGGTGGTGCTGGTCGGTTACGGCCTGGCTCCTTCGACGCTGGTGGACGCCGATCGCGTGATCGCGACCAGCGCTCAGCAGATGTCGCTCACCGGAACCGATATGGCGGGCCCGGACGGGCGGCTGCGCGGCGTCGATGCCGAGCTGCCGCAGATCCTGAGCCGTCGCGTCGACGGCCGCACCAGCGACGACCAGCACATCTTCGTCTACAACAGCGGTCTGGTGCTCACCGATATCGCGGTCGCGCACGCCCTCGCCGAGCGGGCGATCGCCGACGGGCGCGGTACGGAGGTGGCCCTGTGGGATTGAGCATCGTCGCTCCGGCGATGCCCGCCCATCGCGACGAATGGGAACTGCGTCTGCTGGCGGATCCGGATCTGCTGCAGGACATCGCATTCGCCGTCGGTGGGCCTTTCCACGTGATGTACCCCGAACGGGTCGGCGACAATGTCGACGGCTTTCGGGCGGCGTTCGCACAGGCCGGCGTGGACGGTGCGATCTTCTACGGCAAGAAGGCCAACAAGGCCGCCTGTGTGGTCCGCGCATGCGCCGAACACGGTGCGGGAGTGGATGTCTCGAGTATCGGCGAGCTGAGTTCCGCACTGACGCAGGGCATTCGGGGCGAGGATTTGATGGTGACCGGCCCGGCGAAGTCGCCGGAGCTGCTGTGGCTGGCCACCCGGCACGGTGCGCTCATCGCCCTCGACGCGCCGGACGAGTTGGACGGGCTCGCGCGCGCGGGCCTGCCCGCCCGGGTACTGCTGCGGATGCTGCCACCGGGGTCGACCAGCCGCTTCGGGATGACCGAGGCCGAACTCGACACGGCGTTGCGGCGCACCGATCTCGGGCCGATCACGGTGGAGGGCTTCAGCTTTCACCTGTCCGGTTACGATCCGATCGCGCGCGCGGAGCTGGCCGTCACCCTGATCGAACGGTGCCGCAGCGCCCGCGAGCAGGGCCATCGTGCGGGGACCATCTCCATCGGCGGCGGATTCGCGGTGGACTATCTGAGCGAACGGACCTGGCAGGATTTCCTCGCCGACTCGGACCCGCGGCGATTCCACGCCGGCAAACGATTCGACTCCTACTACCCGTATCACGCCGCTTGTCCCGGCCCGGACATGCTCGCCGCGATCCTGCGGCACGGGAATCTCGCACAGCGCCTGCGCGAGAACGAGATCCGTCTGGCCATCGAGCCCGGACGCGCTCTGCTCGATCGGGCGGGCAGCACCGTATTCCGCGTGCAGGGAGCGAAAATTCGCTCCGCGCACGATGATTCGTATCAGCTGCTCACGGTCGACGGAACCAGTCTGAGCCTGTCCGAGCAGTGGTTCGACAGCGAATATCTGCCCGATCCGACGCTGTGGCCCGATCGGCCGGGCGTCCCGACAGCGGTCAGCGTCGGCGCGGCCACCTGCCTGGAATCGGACATGCTCAGCTGGCGGCGCATACCGCTGCCCCGAGCCGCCGAGCTCGGCGATCTGCTCGTCTACCCGAATACCGCCGGCTACCAGATGGATTCGAACGAGTCGGCGTTCCACCAGCTGCCCATCCCGCCGAAAGTGGCGCTGTACGACACTTCCGACGGACGGTTCCGCTGGACGCTCGACGCTCGATGAACGCCCGGCACACCCCATCTCACCGTAATTTCACCGCACCCTGGACCGAGGAGACCCGAATGCCGCTCGTCACGCGTGTGACGGACCTGATCGGCAACACACCGCTGTTCGAACTGGCGGCAACGACGACCGGTACCCGGCTGTTACTCAAGCTCGAGCAGTTCAACCCGACCGGCGCGGCCAAGATCCGGATGGCCCGCGAAATGGTGCTCGATGCGGAGCGTCGGGGTTTGCTGAGTGATGGCGGGCATATTATCGAGTCCACATCGGGAAATACCGGACTCGGATTGGCCGTGGTGGCCGCCGAACGCGGATACCGTTTCACCGCGGTCGTCGACCACCACGCCTGCAAGGACAAATTGCGCGCTATGCAAGCCATGGGAACCGAACTCGTCTACGTCGCCGACGACGGCGACGACGACACTCTCGCGACCTCGGCAAGGGAGGACCTCGCCGAGGAGATGGCCGCTGCCCGGCCCGACGCGTACTTCACCGAACAGCACAACAACGACGCCAACGCCCTGGGTTACTACGCAGTTGCTGATGAGTTGCTGAGCGATCTGGAGCGGGTCGACATCCTGCTGTCGGCGGTCGGCACCGGCGGGTCGCTGTTCGGCACCGCGCGGCGACTGCGCGAGCTGGGCCGCCCCGCGCGGGTGATCGGCGTGGAGCCGGAGGGGTCGATCGCCTTCGGCGGTCCGGGTGGCCCCTACTGGCAGTCCGGCACCGGCACCCCGCCGGGCGCGACGATCGGCACCGCGGTGGACTATTCGCTGCTGGACGAGGGTGTGAAGGTGTCCGACGTGGCCGCCTTCGCTACCGCACGCGCCGTCGCGCGCAAGCTCGGGCTGATGATCGGCGGTTCGGCGGGCGGTTCGGTGCATGCCGCGCTGGCCCGGCTCGAGGAGTTCCCGCCGGGCTCCACAGTGGTCACCATCGTGTGCGATGGCGGCGAGAAATACCTGGACACGGTTTTCGACGACGCCTGGATGAGCGAACGCGACCTGCTCGACGAATCGGCCGAGGCCGAGGTACTGGCACTACTGGAGCGTTACGCACCCGCCGCCACCGAGAATCTGGTGGGTGCGCGATGACCTCGCCACCGATCCCGCCACCACCGGGATATCGACCCTCTACCATGACGAGAAGGCGGTTTCCAAAACTCTCCCCAAGTAAGGTATACCTAAGTGAGAATGTAATTCTCACCGATGGGGCGGCACGATGAGCAACACGACGATGCGATCGGACGGGCGGCAGCTGACCGCCCTCGCGACGCCGATCGCCATGACCCAGTTGGCCCAGGTCGCGGTGTCGACCACCAATATCGCGCTGATGGGCTCCCTCGGAGTGGATCAGGTCGCCGCCGGTGGGCTGGCGCTGGTGTTGTTCAACCAGATTCGCACCATGTGCGTCGGGCTGATCACCGCGACCGGTAATCAGGTCGCGACCGCGCTGAGCCGGGCCGAGAAGCGAAACGCCCCGGCCGACACGGAGATCCGCGAGGTGGTCCGCGCGAGCCTGCTGATCTCGACGATCGCGGGCATTCTGGGCGGACTCGTACTCATCGGCCTGGGCTGGGCGCTGCGGTGGCTCGGCCAGGACGAGGCGGTCCTCGCACAGGCCCGGCCGATGATGGTGGCGCTCGCCCCCGGACTGCTGCCGTGCCTGTGGTTCCAGGTGATTCGGCAGTACACCGTCGGCATGCAGCGCCCGCAGGCGCTGCTGCTGGTGACGCTCGGCTCGGTCGCGCTGAATCTCGTTGTGGCCCTACCCTTCATGCACGGCTGGGCGGGTATTCCGGCGATGGGCCTGACCGGCGTCGGGGTGGCCACCTCGCTGGTGTTCCTGCTCATGTTCGTGGCGTTCTGGTTGATGGTGCACCACGATGCCGAACTCGGCGCGACCCTGCCGCTGCGGCCGTGGCCGGTGCGCCGCTCGACCGTGATGGCGGAATTGCGCCTCGGCACGCCGATCGCGCTGACCTACGGCTCGGAGGCGGGCCTGTTCTCGGTGCTGGCCCTGGTCATGGGCAGTCTCGGCCCGGCCGCGCTGGCCGCGCACAATGTCGTCTATCAGCTGGTGTACATCGTTTTCCAGGTGGCCGTCGGGCTCTCGCACGGCGCATCGATCCTGGTCAGCCGGACCGCGGCACGAGACGAGTACCGCCGCGCCCGCACACTGGCCTGGCTGGCGCTGCGGCATGCTGCGGTGGTCGCGGCACTGGTGGGCGTGCTGTACCTCGTCATGCCGAGCATCGTGCTGCGTCCCTTCCTGACCAGCCACGATCGCGGCACCATCCATCTGGCGCACACGCTGCTGCTGATCGCGATCGTGCTGCAGTTCTTCGATGCGGCGCAGAACATCGGCAACGGTCTGCTGCGCGGCCTGACCGACACCAAGGCCGGATTCCGGCTGTCGCTGGTCGGCTACTGGATTGTGGGATTGCCCACAGCGCTGATCCTCGCCTTCCCGCTGGGACTGGGTGCGGCCGGGGTCTGGTGGGGCCTGACCGCAGGTCTGGCGACCACTGCCGGGCTGATGCTGCGCCGGTACTTCGCGCATCTGGACACGCGTGAACAGGCCGAGCCCAGGCTGCTGGCCGGTAGCCTGCCGGGCCACACCTGAGCCCAACCGCTCATCTGCGCGTAAGCGTGTCGTCATCGGCCACGGGCACTGTGGAGTGGACGGGTTTCGCTATTCTCGGCAACGAGGACGAAGCCACAGTGCCCGTCACGACGACGAGCGAGCGCGGGGAGGAGTCCGGTGCCCAGCAACAGAGTCGCGGAATACCCGCGACCGGACCATATTCTGTTCCATTTCAGCGACACCCATCTGGTCGGCGACGGTGCGCTCTACGACGCGGTCGACGCGGTCGAACGGCTGCGCGGGCTGCTCGCCCAGGCCGAGGCCAGCCGGATCACCCCCGCCGCGATCGTCTTCACCGGCGATCTGACCGATCAGGGTGAGTCGGATGCGTACGACCGGCTGCGCGCACTGGTCGAACCGCTCGCCGAGCAACTCGGCGCACCCGTGGTGTGGGTGCCCGGGAATCACGACGACCGGGCCACCCTGCGTACGCGCCTGCTCGACGAGCCCGGTTCGGCCGAACCCCTGGATCGGGTGCATGTCGTCGACGGACTGCGCATCGTGGTTCTGGACACGACCGTGCCCGGCGAGCACTACGGCGAGGTCACCGATACCCAACTGGCCTGGCTGCGTTCGGTTCTGGCCGAACCCGCGCCGTTCGGCAGCATCCTCGCCATGCATCACCCGCCGGTGCCGTGCATCCAGGATCTGGCCGTCACGGTCGAGCTGCGCGACCAGCGCCGCCTCGCCGAGGTGTTGCGCGGCACCGATGTGCGGGCCATCCTCGCCGGACACCTGCACTTCTCCACCACCGCGACATTCGCCGGAATCCCGGTCTCGGTGGCGTCCTCAGCCTGCTACAGCCAGGATCTGGCCGTCACCGACGGCGGCCAGCGCGGCCGCGACGGTGCGCAGAGTTTCAACTACGTGCACGTCTACCCGGACACGGTCGTGCATTCGGTGGTCCCGCTCGGCGACGGGCCGACCGTCGGACGGCCCGCGACCCCCGAACAGGCGGCGCAGCGATTACGCGAGGCCGGGATCGTCATCCCGGAGGCCGGGCGCATCCCGCACGCGCTACCCGGCAACACCCCGGCACCGGAGTCCGACGGCAAGGCAGTGCCCTGAGGCCGGCGCCGCCCCGGACCGGGCGCGTCTCACACACGCTGCCCGGTCGCACCGAGACCCGGAGCGATCCGAATCCGGTCAGGCCGCACCGGGTTCGAGTGCTGCGAGCGGATCGTCGTCGGTGATCAGTTCCCACGGAGCCGGATCCGGGAAGTAGCCCTGCAGGAATTCCGACACCGCGCGAACCCGTTCGGTTTCGGCGACCTCCGGGAAGCTGCCGTCGTTGAGGCAGAAGAAGTCCACGTTGCGGCGGCGGGTCAGGGTAGGGAGCATGCCCAGGCCGCTGTGGCTGGTGGTGTCGACGTAGCGCATCTTCGCCGTCTCCTGGGGTACCGCGCGACCGGTGAGCAGGGCGTAGTAGTGATACAGCGAATTGGTGACCGAGATGTCGGTGGCCGCCCGGAACCGGCTGGCCCGGGTGCGGGCGAAATCCGCACCGAACTCCTGTTCCATCTCGTGCAATACGCTGCGACGCAACGGAACCGGCGTATGTTCCAGATGCCGGGTGATCAGCGGGCCGAACCGTTCGGTCAGCAGTTGCCGGTTCACCCGGGCCGCGTTCTCGAATCCGCTGCGCCGTTCGTTGTTGGCACCCGGGCCGATTCGCGTGCCCGCCTCGACGAACCGGCTGATCCCTGCCGGGGTGAAGAACATCGACGGACGGACCGGACGGGCGAAGAACATGTCGTCGTTGGAGTACAGGAAGTGTTCGGACAGACCCTCGATGTGCTGCAACTGACATTCGATGGCATGCGAGTTGAACACCGGCAGCCCGGCGGGGTCCGAGAAGTGGTCCACCGCACGCACGATCGTCACCTTCGGATCCTGCGCCAGCCAGCCGGGCACGGCGGAATCGGTGGCGATGAAGATGCGCCGGATCCAGGGTGCGTTCTTGTGCACCGAGCGCAGCGCGTACCGCAGTTCGTCGATCTGGCGGATGCGGGCATCGGCCGCATCACCCTCGCCGACGACGACCTGCGCCATCATTCCCGCACGGCGAGCACGGAATTCGGGATCGGCGCCGTCCACCCAGGAGTAGACGATATCGATGTCGAAGCCGACGTCGGCCGGATGCGGCGCGAACATGCCGTCGAGGGTGGGCCAGCTGGTGTCGAACAGCAGGACCGTGGTGCGGGTGACGTCGGCGAGGTCGAATACGGTGCGGGTCAACGCATTGGGACGTGGGCACTCGACGGTGTCGCCGTGCTGGTCCCACAGTTCGATATCGACGTGATGCGCCGGATCGGCATCTCTGCCCAATCGAATAACATTGCGGCGCAATTCATTACAGGAAAACCCGGCGATCATCGACGCGCCCAGCACGCGGCGTAATGCCGTGCGGTACGTGGAATCCACGGCCAACACCGGACGACTCGCCGCATCCCGCACCAGCAGACACGGCACCTCCGCCGCTGCGAATTCACTTCGCAGATAACGCAAATCGTCGATCACCGCGGCCGACACCGACAGATTGCGCACCGCGTTGGAGCCTTCGGCCCACCCGGTCGCGTCCACTGCATCGAATTCCGTCATCACCGATCTCCTGTTTTCCACATCGGCCCGTGCCGTCGAATCGACGGAATACGGGCATCCACACCCCTGACTGACTGACAAACACACACAGCGCCCTCCACCACCACGGCGGAGGGCTCGGCAGAACCGTTGAGCGCTAGGGAAGAACCCGGATTCGCCCCGCCGCGGTGAGACTGTTCGGGAAGGCTGCCCACAATCGATGGCGAGAGGATCGCAATCCCATTCGTTCTCACCTCACTCACGGACGGACGCATGGAAGCGTCGCTGATTTGCTGTGACGATCGCCGGCTGCGTGCGCATACCCCGCACACGGCGCCACCCGGCGAACTTCACCGGACGGCCATCGGCCGGTAACTCTGCAGACCTCGACTCGACGAGGAACTGTTACGAATGATGCAACGAGCGAGACCGATTAGTCAATCCATACCCGCGCAGGTCCGACGCATTTTTCACGGCAGTAACGAAATCGTCGCGAACGAGCCCCGAGTGACCGTCGCGCACACAGCTCTCACTCGTAATTGAGGATAGGCATACCATCGAAATCCGCGCGCTGTCCCGAACCGTATGCGTGGCCAGCGGTCATGCGGCGCAACGGCTTACACTGCTAACTGTGGCACAGCCCGCCGCATAGCCGACCGTGAGGTGAGCAGAGATGGTAACCGGAGCCCGAGAACGTCACGAGTCCTCGACCGAACATCCCGAACTGGACACCCTGCCGGAGTGGCCGATGGATACGATCGCGGTTCTCGTGACGACCGATCCGGCGCCGCACGCCATTCCCGTCTCCTGGCCGGTGCGCGCCGGTGATCGTCGAATTCTGTTGAGCCTCAAGTCCGATCGCGGGTCGCTGGCACGATTGCGGGCACGTCCGGAGGTGGCGCTGCTGATTCTCGGCGGCGGCAATGTCGCGCTGTGCGCGCGGGGCCGGGCGCACGTGCTGGCCGATCCGATGCCGGGCGCGGACGATTACACGGCCGTGGACATCGACGTCGACGTGATCGACGATCACCACCAGTCCGCATTCGCCATCACCACCGGCATACAGCGCGAGGTGCTGGACGCATCGGAGCTGCAGTATCTCGAATCCCGGGTGGCGACCTTACGTTCGCTGGCCGAGGTTCGACGATGATCGCCGCCTTCTCCGTCACGCCCATCGGGTCCGGCGAAGAGGTCGGACGCGCGGTCGCCGAGGCGGTGCGCGTCGTGCGCGCCAGCGGCCTGCCGAACGAGACCACCTCCATGTTCACCACCGTCGAGGGCGAGTGGGACGAGGTCATGGCCGTGATCAAACAGGCCACCGACGCCGTCATGGCCGTCTCCTCCCGCTGCAGCCTGGTCATCAAGGCCGATGTGCGCCCCGGGGTGAGCGATGGCATGACCTCGAAGGTGGCCAGCGTCGAGCGTTATCTCGCCGAGGGCTGAGCGGCCCGGATCGGACGCGATCATCGTCATTCGACCTCGACCTGCAGCCGTAGCCCGGCAGCAGTGACCGCCACCAACCGGTTCACCGCGGCGGCGGAGCCGAGTTCCGCGGCGGCGGCCAAGGCGTGCAGACAGTAGTCGGCCAGCTCGTCCGCGGCGATGTCGTCGCGAAGTTCACCGCCGTCGGCCGCCTCGGCGATCAGCTCGGATACCAACTCCCGCAGCCGGTTTCGGGCATCGGAGATCTGCTCGTCGGGATGCAGCGCCTGCACGAGTCCTCGATCGTGACGCCCCGCGCGATGCACGCCGTGCGCGTAGGAACGCAGTACCGCGGTGAGGCGGGTGCCCGCGGTGCCGGATCCGGCACGCACCCGCACCAGCTCCGCCAGGTGTTCCTCGACCCGGCGGGTGTGCCAGGTGCGCAGAATAGCGTCCACATCGGGGAAGTACTTGTACAGGGTCGCGCGCCCGATTCCGGCGTGTTCGGCGATCTGCGACATCGTCACCGCGCGCAGGCCATGTTCGAAGACCAGCGCCGCCGCACTGTCCACGATCGCGTCCCGCACCTGCGTCCGATGCGCCTCGACGGTCTCGTTCCACAGCTTCGGCACGGGTCGACCATACGCGATGAACCACTCGAGACATTATGTATTGACCATAGACACTGTGTCTCGATAAAGTCGGAACGGTCCGGCTCGGACTCCCTTATTTCGACAGGAACGCCCATGCACACCACAACATCACCGCGGGCAGAGATCACCGGGATCTGATCGCGATGCCCACCCTCGAAACGCGCATCCCCACCGGACGCCCGGAACGGTATCTGCGCCAATTCTGTAGTCACGCAACAGCTATGGGGTCCGGCGGCGGTCACCGGATGCGCGCGCACGGAACGAGCCGGGCCGCACACGATGAGGTCCGTGTGCGAGTCGAGGCGACCGACACCGCCGCGACGGTGCACCTCGAACCCTGGGGGCACTGCACTCTGCGCGCCGAGTCCGGCGCACTTCTCGTGCGGATCGATGCCGCGGAAGCCACTGCGCTGCAACGCCTCCGAGATACCATCACGCGCGACCTCGAGCGTTTCGGGCGCGGCGAATTCACCGTGCGATGGCTTTCGGTCACCGATCCCGACGCCTAGCCTGTTCACCATGCGCATACGTCGGAACGCCTGCCGGGAGTAGGCCGTGTCGCCGATTCAGGTCGCCGTCTGTGGTCCGCGGGAATGCACCGCGGCCGAGGCGGAGCATGCCCGGGTCGTCGGCGCGCTGCTGGCCGAGGCCGGGGTGACGGTGTTGTGCGGCGGCGGCGCCGGGGTGATGGCGGCGGTGGCCGCGGGGGCGAGCGCGGCCCGAGGACTGGTCATCGGCATCCGGCCCGACGACGATCCGGCCACGGCCTGTGCCGGACTCTCCGCGGTGATCCGGACGAATATGGGCGAGGCGCGCAATGCCGTCCTGGTCTCCTCCGCCGACGCGGTGATCGTCATCGGCGGATCCTGGGGCACCCTCTCGGAATTCGCGCTCGCCCACCGTCGCGGCACGGTTCCCGTGATCACGCTCGGCGGCTGGCAAGTGCTCGACAGCACCGGCGCACCGGTACCGAATCCCTCGATCACGGCACATACCCCGGCCGAAGCCGTCAGCTACGCACTGTCCCCAACCACCACTGAAAGCGAAGCCCCACAAGGGTATTCCCGCTAGCAGACGCCTGCTCGGCATCTCCCGAGCCGCCCATGCAGGATCACCTGATCGATCGGCACATCCCCTCGGATGGCTCGCGCTGCCGGCACCGACCATCCGTCGTACCGCTCCCGCACCGTCGCTTTTCTGTAGCAGCCCAGAGCAATTCAGCGCGACTCACTCATGGCTGCCCATTCGCCGAGCACGAAACCGCTTCCCGCGCGGCGGACTTCAACCGCACCGGAACCGCCGAGGTGGGCGGGTATCACCAATTCCTTTTCGTCGGCGGCACGTTCGACGACGCGACGGCGGGCGGTCGCGGCTTCGCGAGGATCCAGGCACAGGCAACTGCTGCAGGACGGATGCAGGAGTTGCATCGGACTGTGCACCATATCGCCGACGAAGACGGCGCGGTCGCCGCCCGATGCCAGGCGAACCACCGAGGAACCGGGAGTGTGACCGGGGGCGGGCTCGAGGGTGAGATTCTCGTCGATGCGGTAGGAGCCCTCCCACAGGACGCTCTGACCTGCGCGATGAACAGGAGCGAGACTGTCCTCGTACAGGAACTTGTCGTCGGGGCGGCGGCCGTTGGCGTAGTTGTTGCCGGGGCCGAAGTACGCTTCGTCGGCGGCCGGCATCAAGTACTGCGCATCGGGGAAGGTAGGGACCCACTCACCGTCGACGTCGTGCGTGTTCCAGCCGACGTGATCGCCGTGCAGATGGGTGTTGATCACGATATCGACCTCGTCCGGATGCACACCGGCCCGTGCCATGCGATCGGGAAAGTCGCCGTGCCGATGGTGGAACAACTCTCGTCCGGGTCGCTCGCGATCGTTGCCGACACCGGTGTCGATCAGGATGGTGCGGCCCCCGCTGCGCAACACCCACGTCTGGATCGCGGCCACGGTGCGTTCGCTGTCGGAGTCCCAGTGGTCCGGGGCGAGCCAGTCGGCATTGTCCCGCCAGGTCTGCTCGGTGGTGTCGGGCAGTAGTTCCGGACCGGGCATCAACGGCCCTCGCCATTCGATGACCCGGAAGATCTCGACCTCGCCGAGCACGATGCTCTGTGAACTTTCCATACCTCCCACACTATGGATACCAAATGAGCTGATCAATGCTCGATAATCTCCTTCAGATACGTATAAGTCTCGATATTGATCCGAATCGCTATCCTGGACCGCATGGATGTACTGAGCGACGCGATCGCCGCCATGCGCCTGGGACAGCCGTCGTCGAGCCGACTGCGCACCCGGGAGAGCGGGTGGTCCACCCGGCTGGACCCCTACGACGGCGCGGGTTTCCACATCGTCCTGCGGGGCAGCTGCTGGGTGCTCCCCGGCACGGGCGATCCGGTTCTGCTGGGGCCCGGCGACGCGGTGCTGCTGCCGCACGGCATCGAGCACGTACTCGCCGACCATCCACTGGACGAGCGAGCCGTGGCCCGCGCGGTGCCGTTCGAACGATGGCGCGATACGCAGATACCTGAAATATCTTCGGACACTGCCGAATTCGAGATCCTGTGCGGTAAATACCGGCTCGACCGCCGAGGGCAGCACCCTCTCGTCGCCGAACTGCCGCAGCTGATCCACCTGCCGACCCGCATCGGTGACCGCATCGAACTCCGCTCCGCGATCGATCTGCTCGGACTGGAACTGGACCGGCGCGGCCCCGGCTCGTGCATCGCGGTCCCCGGCCTGCTCGACCTGCTGCTGATCTACATGATCCGCGCGTGGATGGCCGAATCCAGTACCGGCCTGTGGCCTGCCGCACTGACCGATCCGATCACCGCGGCCGCCCTGCGCGCTCTGCACACTGCCCCGGCCGCCCCCTGGACCATCGACCGCCTCGCCGCCGAGACCGGCGTCTCCCGTGCCACCCTCGCCCGCCGATTCACCGCCCTGATCGGCCGGCCCCCGATGGCATACCTCACCTGGTGGCGCATGACCCGCGCCGCAGTCCTACTCCGCGACACCGCAGACCCGTTGGCCACCATCGCATCTCAGGTCGGCTACGCCACCCCGTACGCCTTCTCCCACGCCTTCACCAGACAATTCGGCCGAACCCCCGGCCGCTACCGCACCACCCACACCCGAATCCCCACCCCCACAACATCATTCGCCGCCGCCGACTGACTCTACGCCCGCTCCAACGCATCGAACGGAATCGTCGCCTCCACCGGCTCGTCGAGCAACAACACCCGCCGATGCACGGTATGCACCAGATACCGCCGCCCAGACCAGTCCAGCCGATACTCCTCGATCTCCTCGATCCGTTCTTCCTTCTGATCGAGCCGAATGATGAGATATATCGGAATCCCGGCTGTCGCATACTGAATGCGCTTGTCGTTGATATCCACATCGATGGTCGATCCGGATGTCACCTCGACCACCAGCAAGATGTGCTCACGCACGTAGTTGACGTCGTAGGGCTCACAATCGCGAATCCACACGTCGGGATAGCGGATGTTCAATCGCCGATCCTCGGCTGAGGACTCCGAATCTACGAATCGCGCCGCGACATCGGAATCAACCACCATGCAGGGACCACCGGGACGTCGCGCGGCTTCCAACATCCCGGCCAGCCGCCGAACGACACGGCTGTGCAGTGGACTCTGAGCCATCAGCCGGATGATCAGCCCCTGTACGATCTCGATATCGCCGAGACCGTCTGCCTTTCCGTCTGCAAATTCCTCCGCGGTCAGACGGAGTTCACGATGCTTGTCCGGGGCGCTCATGCCGAGATCATCGCAGATCCGACTACATCGGGCCATAACCGAACGCGCTCAGTGCGGCCAGTAGGTGTGCCAGTCGGCCGCGGTGAGGGCGGCGCGGTGGCCGCGGGCCTGTTCGGCGGTGTCTTCGGCGGTGCGGATGGCGTCGGCGAAGGTGAGGGTGGCTTTGCGGAGGCGTTCCTCGGCGCTTTCGGGGGCGCCGAGACGGATTTCCCGGAGGAGGTCGGGGACGAGGTCTTCGGGCAGGCCCGCCTTGGCGCTGCGGGAGCGGACCTTTTCGGCCAGGGCCAGGGCGGGTTGGGCCATGGCTATGCCGTCCAAGCAGGAGCGGCGGGACTTCTCCGCGGATTTCCTTTCCTCCCAGGCTTTTTCCTGGGCGGCGATCTTCTCCGCGACGGTGGCAGCGGGATCGATCGGATCCTCGCGCAGGTGCGGGCTGCGGTGCACGAGTTTGGCGACCAGGGCGGCGGCCACGTCGTCGACGGTGAATTCGCCTGCGGCCTCGGCGATTCGGGAATGGAACAGCACCTGCAGCAGCAGATCGCCGAGTTCCTCCTTGATGGTGGCCGTATCGCCCTGCTGGATCGCGTCGAGCAGCTCGTAGGTCTCCTCGAGCAGGTACGGGCGCAGGGAATCGTGTGTCTGGGTGACCTCCCAACCACCGAAACTCCACAGCCGGTCCATCACCTCGACGGCCTCGGACAGGCCGTGCGCCATCTGGACGGAATCGGCCGTGTGCGCCGGATCCGCCGCATCGGATTCGGGAGCACTCATCGCGCCGCCGACACCTCCGTGGCGACGCGCAGATCGACTGTGCCCTGCGGCTTTCCGTCCAGTGCGAGCAGCATGTCGGCGATGAACTGGAGCAGTTGCACGTCGCGCACCCGCGCCGCGCCGACGCTGTCCTGCACCCGCGGCAACGCCAGTTGCACGATGCCGGTGGTCGGGCGGTAGGTCGCCGTCGGGTAGAGGCGCTTGAGGCGCAGCTGCTTGGAATCGGGCAGCTGCATCGGCGAGAGTTTCAGCGTCGTCCCGGTGACACCGACCTCGGTGAGCCCGTACTCGCGACACAGCAGCCGCAGCTTGGCGACCGACACCAGCCGGCCCACCTCCACCGGCAGCGGCCCGTACCGGTCGACGAGTTCCTCCACCACCGTGGCCAGCGCCGCATCATCCTGTGCCGCAGCGAGTTTGCGATATGCCTCGAGGCGCAGGCGGTCGCTGGAGATGTAGTCGGGCGGGATGTGCGCGTCCACGGGGAGATCGATGCGCACCTCCTTGATCTCCTCGTCGGTGACGATCGGACGGCCGTCGGCAGCGGCGCGATACGCCTCCACGGCCTCCCCGACCAGCCGCACGTACAGATCGAAGCCGACACCGGCGACATGTCCGGACTGTTCGGCGCCCAGAACGTTACCGGCGCCGCGGATTTCGAGATCCTTCATCGCCACGGCCATACCCGCGCCCAGATCCGAATTCTGCGAGATGGTGGCCAGCCGGTCATAGGCGGTCTCGGTGAGCGGCTTCTCCGGCGGATACAAGAAGTACGCGTAACCGCGCTCGCGGCTGCGCCCGACCCGGCCGCGCAACTGGTGCAACTGCGAAAGCCCCAGTGCATCAGCGCGTTCCACGATCAACGTGTTGGCATTGGAGATATCCAGGCCGGTCTCGATGATGGTGGTACACATCAGCACGTCGGTCTCGCGCTCCCAGAACCCCTGCACGGTGCGCTCGAGGGTGTCCTCGTTCATCTGACCGTGCGCGATCGCCACCCGCGCCTCGGGCACCAGATCGCGAATCCGCTTGGCCGCCTTGTCGATCGAGGACACCCGGTTGTGCACGTAGAACACCTGGCCGTCGCGCAGCAACTCGCGGCGAATCGCGGCGGCGACCTGCTTGTCGTTGTACGCGCCGACATAGGTCAGGATCGGATGCCGTTCCTCGGGCGGGGTGAGGATGGTCGACATCTCGCGGATGCCGGCCAGGCTCATCTCCAGGGTGCGCGGAATCGGCGTCGCGGACATGGTCAGCATGTCCACGTGCGTGCGCAGCGCCTTGATGTGCTCCTTGTGCTCGACGCCGAACCGCTGCTCCTCGTCGATGACGACCAGGCCCAGATCCTTCCACCGCACACCGGTCTGCAGCAGGCGATGCGTGCCGACGACGATGTCCACCTCGCCGGTCGTCATGCCCTCCAGCACTTCTCGCGATTCGGCCGGATCGGTGAAGCGGGACAGGCCCTTCACGGTCACCGGGAATCCGGCGACGCGCTCGGCGAAGGTCTGCAGATGCTGCTGGGCCAGCAGGGTCGTGGGCACCAGCACCGCGACCTGTTTACCGTCCTGCACGGCCTTGAACGCCGCGCGCACCGCGATTTCGGTCTTGCCGTAGCCGACGTCGCCGCAGATCACCCGGTCCATCGGGACGGCCTTCTCCATATCGGACTTGACCTCGGCGATGGCGGTGAGCTGATCGTGCGTCTCGGTGAACGCGAACGCGTCCTCCATCTCCTGCTGCCACGGGCTGTCGGAGGCGAAGGCGTGTCCGGGGGCGGCCTGACGCGCCGCGTACAGCTGCACGAGTTCGGTCGCGATCTCGCGAACCGCCTTGCGCGCCTTGCGTTTGGTATTGGACCAATCCGAACCGCCGAGTTTGGACAGGCTCGGCATCTCGCCACCGACGTAGCGGGAGAGCTGGTCGAGCGAATCCATCGGCACGAACAGCCGGTCGCCGGGCTGGCCGCGTTTACTCGGCGCGTATTCGATGACCAGGTACTCCCGGCGCGCGCCGCCGATGGTGCGCTCGATCATCTCGACGAAACGGCCGATGCCGTGCTGATCGTGCACGACCATGTCGCCGGAGCTCAGCGCCAGGGGATCGACCTGGTTGCGACGCCGCGCGGGCAGCTTCTTGCCCTCGCCGGGTGCGGTGACGCGGTTGCCGGTCAGATCCGATTCGGCGATGACGACCAGTTTCGCGTCGTCGAAGACCACGCCGTCGTGCAGGGAACCGCACAGCACTCCGACCAGACCGCGCACCGGTTCCGCGCCGGGTTCGAGCGTCGCCGCGGGAACCTCGGCATCGGCGAGACGTTCCAGAATGCGTTGCGCCGTACCGTGTCCGGCTACCACGATGACCGCGCGCCCACCGGCGGTAGCGTCGGGCCCGGAGGCGGCAGCTTGCGTAACCACGGAGGGCCCCGCGGACGCCGCATCGACACTGCTGCTGACATGTGCGCGCAGCGAGGCGAAGACCGTCGCGACGAGTTCCTCGGAACCGCGGGCGGCCGGTGCGGCCAGGACGGGCAGCACGACCTCGGCCGGATCACCGGAGGACAGCGGGCTCATCGTCCACCACGGCAGTTCACGAGCGTCGGCGTCGGCGTGGATGACGTCCAGGCCGCGGTAGGCCGAGGCGGCCAGATCCAGGCCGTGCGCGCCCAGCGGGGCCGTCGCGCCGAACGAGGCCGCCGTCCAGGACGCTTCCAGGAATTCCTGACCGGTGCGCACCAGATCCGCGGCGCGGGTGCGGATCTTCTCCGGATCACACAGCAGCACATGGGTTCCGTCGGGCAGGACGTCGGTGAGCAGTTCCAGGCCCTGGGGGCGCAGCACCGGCAGCAGCGCTTCCATGCCCTCCACGGCGATGCCCTCGGCGAGCTTGTCCAGCATCTCCACCAGGGCGGCGTCGGCGGCGTTGTCGGCGGCGACCTCGGCCGCGCGAGCTCGCAGATCCTCGGTGAGCAGCAGCTCACGACAGGGTTGCGCGACAACGACTTCCACCGTGATGTCGGTCAGCGAGCGCTGATCGGCGACCGCGAAGGCCCGCAGCTCGCTGATCTCCTCGCCCCAGAACTCCACGCGCACAGGGTGATCGGCGGTCGGGGGGAAGATGTCGAGAATGCCGCCGCGCACCGCGAATTCGCCGCGCTTGCCGACCATGTCGACCCGCTCGTAGGCGAATTCGACCAGCCGAGCGATCAATTCGTCCAGTTCGAATTCCGCGCCGACGCGCAGCACCACCGGCTCGACATCGCCCAGCCCCGAGGCCATCGGCTGCATCAGCGACCGGACCGTGGTGACCACGATCCGCAGCGGCTCGGCGTACGGATCCTCCGGATGCGCCAGCCGCCGCAACACCTGCAGACGGCGCCCGACCGTATCGGCACTGGGCGAGAGGCGCTCGTGCGGCAGCGTCTCCCACGACGGGAACAACGCCACACCCGGCCCGGCGATCTCCGCCAGCTCCACGGTCAGGTCATCGGCCTCGCGCCCCGTAGCGGTGACCACCACCAGCGGCCGCTCCCCCGCCAGCGTCGCCGCCACGAACGGCCGCGCTGCCGACGGGGCCACCAACTGCACCGGCGAATGCCCCACCAACCCCCTGACCTCGGCAAGCGCAGTATCGGCACCGGCCACCGCGGCCAGTCCCGCAAGAGGTGGGCGTTGGGTGGACATGAACAGACTCCTGGCGCAAATGGGCATCACACGGCGGCCAACCGAGTCTAATCACCACCCCCGACAGCTCCCCACCCAGCACCCGCGCACTCACTCGTTGTAGTGGTACTGCGCCTTCATGATCTTGACTTCCTTGTCGTCAGCCCGATACACGAGCCGATGTTCATCATCGATGCGTCGCGACCAATACCCCGACAACTCACCCTTCAACGGCTCCGGCTTGCCGATCCCGCTGAACGGCTCACGCTGGATCTCACCGATCAGTCGCGTAATGCGCTTGGCCATCTTGCGATCCGCGCCGAGCCAGAACAGGAAGTCCTCCCACGCAGCGGGATCGAAGCGAATGCTCCTCACACATCACCTGCCAGCGATTCCAGCTCGTCCATTGTCTTGACCACGTCGGCGGTTTCCGCACGATCACGAGCAACGGCCTCCATCAGCCGCCGGGCGTTGGCAGGAGAACGAAGCAGATAGATGGTCTCCTGCCACGAGTCATAGTCCTCGGCGGACATGAGTATCGCGTCCCCACCCTTCGAACTGATGCGGACAGGCAGGTGGTCGTCGTTGACCTGCTGAATCAGCGGGAACAACCGCGAACGAGCATCGCTGGCACTGATAGTCATCGAAACACCCCTAAGTTCGGTCTCAACAATATCGTACCACTCAGGTACGACATTGTTGTACCACTTAGGTTATTGGCCCGTGAGCGCCCCTACGGCACGTAGCGGCGCAAACGACGCGCGGCGAACTCGCGGAAGTACGCGAGCTTCTCCTCCGGCACGATCGACGGAAGCAGGAAGTACCAGAGACGTTCCATGCGTACGGCCATCTGGTCGATCGAGTCCGTGCCCACGGCGGTGATGTGCACGCCCGCGGTCATCTCCTGCAGCAGCATGCCGATCGTGTCGGGGTCCAGGTCACTCTTCAGATCCCCCTGAGCGACAGCGCGTTCGGCGAGCAGGCGGTGCGTCTCACCCCAGGTCTTGGCGATGTTGTCGCCGCTGGCGCCGCGATAGTCGCCGATCTGATGGGTCAGCTTGAGCATCGCGCCGACCATCGGGTCGTTCATGGTGAGATCGGCTACCACGTAGGTGATTCCGATGGATGCCTCGAGTGCGGGCACCCGCGGATCGAAGAAGCCCTGACATGCGCTGACCAGGCGTTCGTTGCCCTGGTCGACCACCGCGCGAGCCAGCTCCTCCTTGGAGCCGAAGTGGAAGTACAACGCGCCCTTGGTGACATTGGACTGCGCGATGATCTCGCTCAGGCTCGCGTTCGCGTAGCCCAGGCGCAGAAAGACATCGGCCGCGCCCGCAAGGACGGAATCGCGCGTGATCTCCGCGCGCGCTTGCCTAGCCATCAGATCCGCCTGTCCTCAATCCAGCCATCCCGAAGTAGACCGACATCCCGAAGTTGACCGACATCACAGCTCGAACAGCACTTGAAGGATGGGTGAACCGTACCATCCGACCGGCCCGCGCCAGTGGAATCGAGCATTCAGACCGGCCTCCGTCGCTAATTTTGGGTTAACTGTCCAGTTCCTCCGCCGATTACGCACCGTACCGACGCGCGAGGCGAATTACGGTGTTGCGCCGCCGGAAGATTCGGGGACCCCGCTGGGCCATTCCGACGCCAGTTGCGGATCGGCCTCGAGGTGGGTCAGCCCGTTCCAGCAGAGATTGACCAGATGCGCGGCGACCACTTCCTTGGAGGGTTCGCGCTCGTCCAGCCACCAGGTCGCGGCCGTGGCGACCATGCCGACCAATGCCTGCGCGTACAGCGTGGCCAGGCTGGTGTCGAAGCCGCGTCGGCCGAAATCCCCGGCGAGAATGTGTGCGACCTGGTTGACCGCCTCGTTCAGCAGGCTCGAGTAGGTGCCCTCGGCCGCGGCGGCGGGTTGATCGCGCATCAGAATGCGGAATCCGTCGGTGCGTTCCTCGATATAGGTCAGCAACGCCAGTGCCACCTGTTCCAGGCGCACCCGGGACCGATTCTGCGTCAACGAGGAGGTGACCATGTGCAGCAGCGAGGACATCTCCCGGTCCACGACGACCGCGTACAGCCCCTCTTTACCGCCGAAATGTTCGTAGACAACAGGTTTGGACACCTGAGCCCGCTGTGCGATCTCCTCGATCGAGGTGGCGTCGTAACCGCGTTCGGCGAACAGTGTCCGACCGATTTCGATCAACTGTTGCCGCCGTTGGGTTCCGGTCATGCGCGCCCGCCCCACCCGGTTCGAATCACCCGAGGTCATCACCCACCACCTCCCTGCGCATCCGTCCAACTTGCCACGACAACTCTTGCAGACCGTTCACGACGCGCGCGCGGTACCCTGTCGCGCGGTCTGTTGAACACCACATCTTCACCCCCGGATTCCAGTACGAATTCCCCATTTCCCACCCGTCCCGCAACGCTCCGGCCACCGCAGAATCACCAATAACTCATCTCCTGTGAGCCATCGACGGCAACCCGACCCGACGCCCGGCCTCCTCGACCGTCGAATCACCGGCGCGCACGAGTTCACCTGGCACCCGACTGTCGGCCGCCGACGCGAGTCCCCACGGCACAGTCTCGTGCGATACCGACGTACCAACCGATTTCGCACGTACATGGGTAACTCCCCGGGTACGCCCACGTCCGACGCCGCTCCTGACCGTCGGCCCGACGCCCGAGCCCGCGGTCATCCGACGGCACGCTGAAGGCGCGGAGGGGCGGAGAAGCACGCTGAAGTCCCGGAGAGGCGGATCAGAGTGGCGGATCAGCCCCTGGGCATGCGAGGATCTACGCGCATGCCGTGGCGCAGCGGTGGGTTCGCGAGATCCGCCGGTGTGACAATCCGCCGTAGTGTAATGGCAGCACCACTGATTTTGGTTCAGTTAGTCCAGGTTCGAGTCCTGGCGGCGGAGCTCGGGAGCGCGGTGGCTATGGTGGTCCGCGCCCGCCCCACCCGATGACATCCGATACTGACGACGACACCCGACGACGCCAGCCGAGGGAGATCCATGCCACAGCAGACCGCCGTCGTCGTTCTCGCTGCCGGAGCCGGAACTCGAATGCGGTCCAAGACACCGAAGGTGCTGCACTCGATGGCCGGACGCAGCATGCTCGCGCACGCGCTGCATGCCGCCGACGAGATCGACCCCACGTACCTGGTCGCCGTCATCGGCCACGACCGCCACCAGGTCGGCGCGGCAGTGAATGCCGTTGCGGCGGAACTGAATCGGGAGATCGTCCCGGCCGTTCAGGAGCAGCAGCTCGGCACCGGGCACGCCGTGCAGTGCGCACTCGGAGCACTGCCGGAGGACTTCACCGGCGATCTGCTGGTCACCTCCGCCGACGTGCCGCTGCTGGACGGGCACACCCTCTCGGCCCTGCTCGACGAACATCGCAGCTACCCCGAACGTTCCGCGGTCACCGTGCTGACCTTCGAGCCCGAGGATCCGAACGGATACGGCCGCATCGTCCGCGACGACAAGGGCCGGGTGCTGGAGATCGTCGAACATGCCGACGCCACCCCGGAACAGGCCGCGATCAACGAGGTCAACTCGGGTGTGTACGTCTTCGACGCCACCGTCCTGCGGGTCATGATCGGTCGCCTCACCACCGCCAACGCGCAGCACGAGCTCTACCTGACCGATGTGCTGAAGCTGGCCCGCGAAGCCGGGCATCCGGTGCACGGCGCGCGGCTGATCGATGCGAACAAGGTGACCGGCGTCAACGACCGGGTGCAGATGGCCGCGGCCGCACGAACCCTGAACCGCTACATCCTCGAACGCCATATGCGCGCCGGAGTCACCGTCATCGATCCGGCCACCACCTGGGTCGATGCGAACGTGCGGATCGGCCGCGACGCGGTGCTGCGGCCCGGGGTGCAGTTGATGGGCAACACCGTCGTCGGCGAGGACGCCGAAGTCGGGCCGGACAGCACACTCACCGACGTGATCGTCGGCGACGGCGCGCGCGTGGTGCGCACCCACGGTGAGGGTGCGACCATCGGCCCCTCGGCCTCCATCGGCCCCTTCGCCTACCTGCGGCCCGGCACCATCGTCGGAATCTCCGGCAAGCTCGGAGCTTTCGTGGAGACCAAGAACGCCTCGATCGGCGCGCACACCAAAGTGCCGCACCTGACCTACGTCGGCGACGCGACCATCGGCGAGTACAGCAACATCGGCGCGTCCAGCGTGTTCGTCAACTACGACGGTGTGAACAAGCACCACACGACGATCGGCTCACACGTCCGGACCGGCAGCGACACCATGTTCATCGCCCCGGTCACGGTGGGTGACGGCGCCTATTCCGCGGCGGGTACTGTGCTGCGTAGAAACGTTCCGCCCGGCGCTCTGGCCGTCTCGGGTGGTGCACAGCGCAATATCGAGGGCTGGGTGCAGCGGAAACGTCCAGGGACCGCATCAGCACAGGCCGCGGCCGAGGCACTCGAGGCCGCGGGTACAGCGAGTCAAGCAACCGAGCAAAAGGATGGCGACAGAGAGTGACCGCATTCTCGACGGATAACCAGAAGAACCTGATGCTGTTCTCGGGGCGCGCTCACCCCGAGTTGGCCGAGCAGGTCGCGAAGGAGCTGGACGTCTCCATCACCCCGCAGACGGCTCGCGATTTCGCCAACGGCGAGATCTTCGTCCGGTTCGAGGAATCCGTGCGCGGCTCGGATGCCTTTGTGCTGCAAAGCTTTCCGGCCCCTCTGAACGAGTGGCTGATGGAGCACCTGATCATGATCGACGCGCTCAAGCGCGGGTCGGCCAAGCGGATCACCTCGGTGCTGCCCTTCTACCCGTACGCCCGTCAGGACAAGAAGCACCGCGGCCGCGAGCCCATCTCCGCGCGTCTGGTCGCCGATCTGCTCAAGACCGCCGGTTCGGACCGCATCATCACCGTCGACCTGCACACCGACCAGATCCAGGGCTTCTTCGACGGCCCGGTGGACCACATGCACGCGCTGGTCCAGCTCTCGGAGTACGTGCGCACCCACTACTCCACCGAGAACGTCACCGTCGTATCCCCCGACGCGGGCCGGGTCAAGGTCGCCGAGAAGTGGGCCGACTCGCTCAGCGGCGCGCCGGTCGCGTTCATCCACAAGACCCGTGACCCGTTGGTCCCCAACCAGGTCAAATCGCATCGGCCGGTCGGTGATGTCGAAGGGCGTACCTGCATTCTGATCGACGACATGATCGACACCGGCGGCACCATCGCCGAAGCCGTGCGGGTTCTGCGCGAGGCCGGTGCGGGCGATGTCGTTATCGCTGCCACCCACGGGGTGCTGTCGGCTCCGGCTGCCGAGCGGTTGTCGTCGTGTGGGGCGAAGGAGGTGATCGTCACGAATACGTTGCCGATTACCGAGGATAAGAAGTTTTCTTCGTTGACGGTGTTGTCTATTGCTCCGTTGTTGGCTCGGACCATTCGTGAGGTTTTCGAGAATGGGTCTGTTACGGGGTTGTTCAACGGGAATGCTTGAGGTTTCGGGGTTGGGGGCCTCCGCTTCGCTCTTGCCGGAGTGAGTGAGGGGCTGGCGGCCTCCGCAGGCTCCGGCGGGAGTAGGGGCTGTATTTTTGGCCTCCGCTTCGCTGCGGCGGGTTTTCGGCGCTGTAAGGCTCGTCGTTCAGCCCTCGAGACTCGGGCTTCGCCCATGCGCTTCGAGGGCTGAACGACGAGCCCGCGCCGAAAACCTGGAGTTGGCCTTGCTGAGCCTTTCGCTTCGCGGGCGACTACCAGCGGGATAGAGACGTTTCGCCGCTGGGCACGCGGGAGGTGGCCGGGGGTGGCTCGGGCTCTCACGTGAGCGCGGGGCTCGCCTGCGGCATCGGGGAGTGTGGTGGTCTGGGGAGTGTTTCGAGGTGTGGGCGATTACCGGTGGGACGGAGACGCTTCGCCGCTGAGCATGCGGGAGACGGCCGGGGGGTGGCTCGGACCCTCACGTAAGGGGGCTCGCCTGCGGCATCGGGGGGTTCTGGGGTGGTCTGGGAGTGTTTCGGGGTGTGGGTGGCTGCTCGTGAAAGGGGGCGCCGGGCGCTTCGTCGCTGGGCAGGTTCGGGGTGAGGAGGTAGGTGGGGATATCTCGCTTTTGGGCGGGGCTCGCCTGCGGGTGTGTGGTGTGGGGGGTGAACTGGTTGTTCGTCCGCAACGGTGTGTCTGAGCATTCTCTCCGCGCCGGATCGGCGGTAGGTTGGGGCTGACAGCCACTGGGGGCACAGGCGGAAGGCGGTGTGCCATGACCACGGCATCGGGAGCGGATCAGGAGCCGGATCCACTGGTCGACGAGGTGCTGGACATGGACGAGGACGAAACTGACCTCGACTACGACCTCGGTGATGACGAGCAGGCCGACGAGGTTCGGGAATACGAGCGGTACATCACCGATCCGCCGAGCAATCTGGTCATCGAGTATCACGAGGACGGGGGGCGGCAGGGGATCGCCCGGGATCTGGAGCAGTCCTGGACTCGGCGGCGGCATCGGGACGAGGAGCGCGCCGAGGACGATCGGCCGGCCGAACTCGCGGCGATGGAGGTCGTCGAGGAACCGGGGGACTAGGCGATCGCCGCGCGCGGATCGCGCTGTCGTGGTAACCACTACGGTAGAGACGACTACCGACAGCTAGGGGTGCGGCGTGGGACCGGAATCCGACAATCCCGACGCCAGTTGGCAGTACCCGGGCGGCCACCGACCCGAGCGGCCCGGCTCCCCGGAGGACGACGCGGCCGGAACCTGGAAATGCCTGGGCCCCGATCCCGTTCCGCCACATCGTGATCCGGCCCCGTCAGCACTGCGCCCGGTCGCCGGGCTGTTCTCCGCTATCGCCTTCGTCTGCGCCGGACTCACCCTGTTGTCCTGCCTGTGGCTCCTGGGTCCGATCGGTGCGATCCTGGGCGCGATCGGGCATGTACGCGGCGAACGCCTCGGGAAATGGGCCGGTCTGGCCTCGGTCGCGGCGACGGTGGTGAGTCTGGCCGTCTACCATTTCGCCCCGCGGGATCTGACCCTCGACGGGTCGCGCTAGGTTGGCACGATGAGCCGATTCACCGGATTCCCGCCGGCCGGACTCGACTTCTACGAAGACCTGGAAGCCGACAACTCCAAGGCGTTCTGGACCGCGCACAAACACCTCTACGACTCCGCGGTCCGCGAGCCGATGGCGGCGCTGGTGGCCGACCTGGAGGACGCTTTCGGCCCGGCCAAGATCTTCCGCCCCTACCGCGACGTGCGATTCTCCAAGGACAAGACGCCCTACAAGAATCACCAGGGCGCGGTGGCGCACGTCGCCTCGGGCGCGGGGTGGTACGTACAGATCGGCGCCCCGGGACTCTTCGTCGCGGGCGGCTTGTATTCCGCCTCCCCGGAACAACTTTCGCGACTGCGCAGCACCATCGACGACGAGGTCCGCGGGCACGAGCTGGAGAAGATCCTGACCACCCTGACCGACGCCGGGTACACCGTCGGCGGCGACCGGCTCAAGACCCGCCCCAAGGGCTATCCGGCCGACCACCCCCGCATCGAACTGCTGCGGCACCGGTCGCTGGTGGTGAGCCGGGAGTTCGGCGCACCCGCCTGGCTGGAAACGCCACGTGCCGCAAAACATATCCGCGAATCCTGGGAGACGATGCGCCCGGTCGTGGAATGGCTTGCGGCCGTGGTCGGTTGAGCGTGCGAGGCGGCGCTCAGGTTCGCTGGGCGGGTCCGCGTGCGCCGAGGCCGAGGCGTTTGAGCGCGTAGGCATCCAGTTGGCTCAGCAACCCGTTCAGGATGAGGGTCATCACCACCAGAATGATCAGCCCGGCGAACTCCCCGGCCGCATCCAGAGCCATGGCGGAGTTGAACAGTTCGTGGCCCACGCCTTTGGACGAGGCGATGAACTCTCCGCCGATGACGCCGAGAATGGCCAGCGGACCACCCGCCTTGAGCGCGGCGAAGAATGGTGAGGCGAGCGTCGGTATCGTCACGTAGAAAAGCACATGGTGGGTGCGCCCGCCCATCATCTGAATACCTTGCACGAGTTCACGATCGGTCTGCCGCAGCCCCAGATAGAGGTTGTAGAACATCACGAAGGCCACGCCCATCGCGGCGATCGTGATCTTCGACCACGCGCCGATTCCGAAGAACAGCATGAACAGCGGGGCCAGTGCGATCTTGGGAATGCCGTTGATCGCCGCCATCAACGGTTCGAGCACCCGCCCGGCCGTGGTGAACGAGCCGAGCAGCAGCCCGAGCACGGCGCCGAACAGGATGCCGAGACCGAATCCCACCACCACCTCGACGGTGGTCGCCCAGATATCGATCCAGCCCTTCGAGGAGATCAGTGTGTTCCACAGGGACACCGCGACCTCGGTCGGCCGGCTGATCGCGTAATCCGGGATCAATGTCCCGCTGACCAGCTGCCACACGGCCAGGACGGCGACGATGACCACGAAGCGCATGGTCACGACCATGCCGTTGCTCCACCCCGCGCCCTTCGGCCGTTTTCGCGCGGGCGCGGCGGCTTCGACTTTTCTCGTAGTCTTTTCGATATTCTCCGCGGTTACCATTTCGTTCCTTCCGGGTCCACCCTGAACGTCATTGCGGCAGATACTCATTGGTCCAGTTGGTGTGGGTGATCTTCGTTCCCTTGGGAAGCGCACCCTCGGCGTTGAGGAATGCCATGGTGGTTTTCCATCCGGAATCGTTCATGGAGTTGCTCTCGGGCCAATCGACCTGCCGCAGACTGCGCAGCAGCACCGCGTCCGGGATGCCGGTCAATATCTTCTTGGCTACGCCCAACGACTCGTTCTCGTGCGAATGCATATATTTCGTGGCCTGCTCGATCGCGCCGACGAACTTCTGGACGATGTCCGGATGCTCGTCTACGTAACTCTGCCGGGCCACCACGATCTGGCCGTATCCGGTTTTCGGAATCGACCATGCCGGAACGGTTTCCGGACTCGCCACGACCACGCCGTCACCGGCCGCCTGGACCGCCAGCGGAATCGGTTCCGAGGTGACGAACCAGTCGATCCGGTTGTTGTTCAGCGCGGCTTTGTCCGCGGCCGGACTCGGCAGCGACACATAGCGGACACTGGAGGGCTGAACCCCGTAGGCACGCATGAAGATCCCGGCCTGCCCCCGGGTCGTGGCCGAACTCGCCCCGCCCGTCGAACCGATCAAGGCCTTGGCCACCGTCGCGGGCGGCGTCCGCTCGGTCAAGTTGTGCGCCTGGGCGAACTTCTTGCTGACGATGAGCCCGATCGGATTGCCGACCGCGTTCATCGAGACCCCGACTTCCGGGATCTTGCGACCGACGGCGGTCAGGAAGTCGGTCGGGCTGTCGTTGTAGAACTGCACCGAATCCGATTCCAGGGCCGCCGCGCCGATCGAGGCGGTCAACGTCACGAACTTGACGTCCAGGCCCGCGGCGCGGAAATAGCCGTTGGCGTCGGCCACGTGCAACTGCGTGTCGAAGATGCTGCCCCCGACTCCGACGGTCACCGTGGTGCGACCGTCGGAGTTCCCGCAGGCGGTCACCAGCGCCGCACCGAGCGCCAGAATCACCGCGAGTACACCGAGTCGATTGCGGCGTTTCACCATTGAATCGCGCATCCGACTAACCGCCGAGGCGTGCGGGCCGAACTCCGAGAGCGTCACACGTCTGTGCCACCAGCTCGTCGAAATCGACCGGTCGAGGGATCACCTGCTGTTCGAGCGCGAAGGCGGCGGCCTCGGAGATCGGGCCGCGAAGCGCTTCGAAACCGGCCGAATCACGTTGTGCCGCACCGGATGCCGCACTTTCGGCGACGACGTCGCGCATGGCGTCGTAGACCGCGCAGATCGTCTCCGAATGCGCTCGCGCCGCCGCGACGCTGACGCCGATGATGTGGTTGACCGGCGCGAAACCCTTGTTCGCAGTCCACTGCGCGGCGACCTCCAGCGCGTCGGGGATGGCCGTGTGAATGCGCTCGTCCGACGGGAGTTCGTTGCCCATGATGCCGAAATCGAGGCGGCCCTCCAGGAAGTCCTTCTGCAACTTCTCCCCCGCCGGTGCGTGACTGACCCACTCGGGATCGGTGTACTCGTCGACGTGCCCGCCCTCGTACACGATCCAGTTCACCTTGCGCAGATCGACCCCGTACTGCTGCGCGAGAAATCCGCGCATCCACACGCCGGTGGTCTGGCTCCAGGACCGCACGCCGACGCTGCGGCCCTCGACGTCCTGCACCGACAGGTCCGAACACGTCACCAGGGTCTGGTGCTGGAACCGGGTCAGCGCGGTGATCGGCAGCAGGACAACGGGTTTGCCGTAGGCGACCGCCTGCAGCAGGGTCACGATGGCGAATTCGCAGATATCGGGCGACCCGCCGTTCAGGAAGCCGCGCGATGCCTTGTGCACCGGCTTGACGTCGAGCCTTTCCAATGGCGTCCCGGCCGTGGCGGCCGCCTTTTCCGCCGCGGCTGCGAGATCGTCACGGCCAACTACCAGTTTCATGGTTCCTCCACATCTGTGAACATTCGAATCCGTCTATCGGTCATGCGGTCAGTGCCCATGCGGTCCGTGGCTGTGTGGTCCGTGGCTGTGTGGTCCGTGGCTGTGCGGCTCGTGCCCGTTCGGCCCGTGGTGGTGCCGCTCGTGGTGCTGGCGCAGCAGGTCGACGCCGTAGTCGTTGCCGTTCGGCGTGCGGACGATGGTGTGAATGTGGCGGCGGGTCGGGACATCGTTGTCGAACATCACCCCGGCCTGATGTTCGAATTCGATGAGGATCACCGGACTGTGCAGCCGGTAGTAGAAGACCCCGTTCGCATCACCGGCCCAGGCGAAATGCGTCTCCGATTCGCGGGACAGGACCTCGTCCATGCGCACCGCGGCGTGCCCGTCGTTGGCGCGATTGACGTAGAGCCCCAGCAGATCTCGCGCGATGACGTGCTGTTCCGCGGTCAGGTCGCGCAGGGCGATGCCCGAATAGTTCAGCTCGAAATTGTCCCGGAAGGCGCCGACGAACAATTCCGGGGGCAGTTCGTCGGCGATCGTCGCCGCCTCGCGCTGCTGCGCGGTCAGGCTGGTGAACAGATTCCGGCCCACGGCCTCCTCACGGCCGAAGGCGCGGATCCCCGCATACTTCCCGGATTCCGCGAGCACCGGTTCCGCGCCGAGGAAACTCGGGGTGAGCACCATCTGGTCGCCCACGAATACGCAGTTGACGTTGACGTGGTGGCCGTCCAGCTGCCATCCCCAGGGGCCGCCGGTATCCGGGTCCCCGTAGACGCTGAACCAGTACATCCACTCGTGCAGCAGATCGACCTCGTCGCGCAGTTCGCCGATCGTGAGGTTCAGCCGCATCAGATCGACGACCTGGGTGTAGCCCGCCGCGCTGAGACTGCGCCGCAGGATCTCCAGCACCAGGTCGCGGGTGGTCTCGTCGAGGTCCTCCAGGCACAGCCCGTGGCGCAGGAAGTAGCGCGCGCCGTTCGACCAGTGCCGCCAGGACACGTCGTCCATCGGGAAGCGCGCCTCGGACAACTGCTTCGGGGTGAGCGCGGCCAGGTAGTTCTCGGCGGCACGCCGGATCCCGCCCATGTCGACGCCGGTGCTGCGCTGCGGGAACAGCCCGGATACCAGGCCATCGGAGGTGCCGACCCCGCGAAAAGGTTCTGCCGCAGCACGTTTGCGCCACTCGACCTTCGCCAGCAGGTCCGGTGTCCACACCTCCGGCCGCCGCGTGGGCGCGGGTCCCCGATTACGCAGTCCCATTGATATTTCTCCTTCGCGGTCCGCACTCGACGCCGGCGGACCTGGCTTTCTCATACCGGGGCATTCGCTGTGTCCAGCTCGGCCTTGAACAGGCTCCACAGGTCGTTGTAGAGCTCGGAGAATTCGCTCGTCTCGATCAGGGAACCGATGTGCCGGGGACGTTCGAACGGAATCGGCAGGATTCGACGGACCGTGCCGGGCCCACTGGACATCACGATCACCTCGTCGGCCAGGTAGATCGCCTCGTTGAGGTCGTGGGTGACGAACACGAGCGTGCCGTTCTGCTCCTCCCACAGATCGAGCAGATCCTGCTGGAGCTTGAGCCGGGTGATCGCGTCCAGCGGCCCGAAAGGCTCGTCCATCAACACGATCGAGGGATCGTAGATCAGCGCCCGCGCGATCGAGACGCGCTTCTGCATTCCGCCGGACAACTCCCGCGGATAGTGATTCTCGAAACCGGTGAGACCGACGAGTTCGACCCAGCGGGCGATGCGCTCGGCGCGTTCGTTCTTCGGGACGTTGCGGAATTTCAGCGCGAGCCCGATATTGGCCCGCACGCTCAGCCAGGGCAGCAGATTGGCCCGCTGTGTGACGTAGGCGGCCGTGGAATTGACGGTCGTGACGGGTTCGCCGTCGAAGTAGACCCGGCCCTGCGAGGGCTCGAGCAGGCCCGAGGCGAGGTCCAGCACGGTGCTCTTACCGCATCCGCTGGGACCGATCACCGCGATGAACTTGCGCCGGGTGACCTGGAACGACACATCGCGAATGGCGGGCCTGTGGCTCCCTGGGAATTCCAGTGTGACGTCCTCGAAACGGAGCACTTCCGCATCCGGATCGGGCTGGTTGGTCGACATCGTCGTCTCCTTGACGTGCACGCGGGTACCGGGGATCCCGCAGCCTCATATCTGGCGTCGAGTGCACTGTCCGGCAAGACGTTCCGGGGCGTTGCCCGCGAGGACGTCCTGCTCGGTCACTCATAGATTGTCTAACAATTTGTGACTAGAAACTAGCACGGAGAGATCTGCACCACAAGCATCCTGAGGTCATAGCCGATTACGCCCGCAAAGTGAGCCAAGGAACCCCTTGCGCATCGCCGTGTTGTATGACAATCTTCATGTGACCTGCGACATACCGGTATCCACACCGGCGACATGTGGATGCTGCGTCAGCGGCGGCGGCAGACCTTGATGCCACCAATCCCCTTCCGGCGGACTCGATCACCGAGCCGACCGTCTCGACCGGCGACCGGATCGTCCGATCACCGCCCTCGAAGCCGAACTCGCGAATCGCAGGTAACCGAGAAAGAAAGTAGACAATGATGAGGAAAATCGCTGCAGCATCGGTGCTGCTCGCGGCCGCATTGAGCATTCCGGCCGGAACCGCGAGCGCGACCCCGGCCGCCCCCGCCAATGGCGCGGTCGACTTTCAGGCCAGCACCGCGAACAACACCAGCGTCATCAAGACCGATGCCGGTTCCATGGCCGTCGCGAACGGCGTCTTCGAGATCAAGTCCGCCAACGGCAAAGTGCTGGCCGGAACTCCGCTGAAGTTCCGGGTGGACGACTTCGAATTCCCGATCGCGGCGAACATCGCCGACCACACCGCGACCCTGACCCCGCAGTTCGACATGCAGCACGCGGTCTACAAGCCCGTGGCCCTGCCCTACCAGGACAGCGCGCCGTGGAAGACCCCGTACGACCGTGAGCAGGCGGCCTGGAACCGGATGAAGGACACCATCACCGCGGGCGCCACCATCGGCACCCTGGTCGGCGGCCTGTCCGGTGGCGCGGTCGGTTGCGTACTCGGCGGCATCGCGGGCGCCACCGTCGCATCCGCGACCATCGTCGGCCTGTTCGGCGCGTTCATCCCCGCGGCCGTGATCGGCTGCATGGGCGGCATCATCGCCGTCGGCGCCCTGGGCACCCTGGCGGGTCAGCTGCTGGTGACGGCACCGACCGTGATCGCGGCCGTGGCGCAGTACTTCACCACGATCAACGAACCGTTCCACCCGTCGACCACCCCGTCGAAGTAAATCGCTTCTCCTGCAGTTGATTCCGCTGAATCATCAGCGGCGGCCCGCCCGGTCTCAGACCGGGCGGGCTTTGCCGTCGCCGGTCCACCGAGCTTCGCCACCGCACATCCGCGCGTTCGCGGACCGCATCCCGACTCACACCGCAGAGGAGACCCCTTGGCGCACAACACCGATGACCGATCCCCAGCCTGGTACCGCACGGCGGCAACGGCATTGAGCGGGCGGGAGTGGGCCTCGGTCGGCACGATGGCAGCGGTCGTCCTGACTCTGCACGTCGTGGGCTGGCTGACGCTGACCACGCTCGTCGCTCCGCAGCATTTCAGCCTGGGCACCAAGACATTCGGCGTCGGGATCGGTGTCACCGCCTACACCCTGGGAATGCGGCACGCCTTCGACGCCGACCACATCTCCGCCATCGACAACACCACACGCAAACTGATGAACGACCGGCAACGCCCGCTGTCGGTCGGGTTCTACTTCTCCCTCGGCCATTCCACGATCGTGTTCGCGCTGGCACTGCTGCTCTCGTTCGGCGTGCGCTCGCTGGCCGGCCCCGTCGCGAACGACTCCTCGGCGCTGCATCACTACACCGGCCTGATCGGCACCAGCGTGTCCGGCACGTTCCTGTACCTGATCGCCGGGGTCAACGTCGTCGTCCTGATCGGCATCGTGCGGGTCTTCCGGGACATGCGCAGCGGCGACTACGACGAACAGCAGCTCGAAAACCATTTGGCCAAACGGGGATTGGTGAACCGGCTACTGGGCAGGTCGATGGCCTCGATCGGCAGACCCTGGCAGATGTATCCGGTCGGGCTGCTGTTCGGGCTGGGCTTCGACACCGCCTCCGAGGTGGCCCTGCTCATGCTGGCGGGCACCGGCGCCGCGGCCGGATTGCCCTGGTACGCGATCCTGTGCCTGCCGATCCTGTTCGCCGCGGGCATGAGCCTGTTCGACACCATCGACGGGTCGTTCATGAACTTCGCCTACGGCTGGGCCTTCGCGAAACCGGTCCGCAAGGTCTACTACAACATCACCATCACCGGGCTGTCGGTCGTGGTCGCCCTGGTGATCGGCAGCGTCGAGCTTTTCGGCCTGCTCGCCCGGCAGCTCGGCTGGACCGGCGGCTTCTGGGACCGGATCGACGGCCTGGACCTGAACCTGCTCGGTTACGGCATCGTCGGACTGTTCGTCCTGACCTGGGTGGTCTCCGTGCTGATCTGGCGTTTCGCCGGTATCGAGCAGAAGTGGTCCACGCAGGAGGATTACGCCGGTCCGTCCGAGTGACGCTCGGCTAGCAGTTGTCGGCGCCCGCGGATGACGGATCGTTCGACATGGCGAAATTCAGCTGCAGCGCGCGCCGGACCGCCGACAGATGATGTCGCATCGCCGCCGCGGCCGACTCCGGGTTGTGGGTGCCGATCGCGGCGAGGATCGCCTCGTGTTCCTTGACCGACTCGAGCCGCGGATTCGTGCGATCGGCGTTGCTGTACTGCCGCACGACCAGGGGATACAGCAGGCTGTCGACGAACCTGGTGAGGGTGGACTGCCGCGCGGCCTGCCGGATCTGCTCGTGGAACCGGTGATTGAGTCGCACGTACTCGTCGCGCCCGCCGGGCTTCTGCTGGTCCCACATGCGCCGACAGGTCTCGGTCATCGCCGCGATGTCCTCGTCGGTGGCGCGTTCGGCGGCCTTGGCCGCGAGCGCCGCCTCGAGTACGGCGCGCGTCTCCAGGATCTCGACGGCCTCCTCCACCGTGAACGAGCGGGTGCGGGCGCCGCGGTTCACCTCGGTGGTGACGTACCCCTCCTGCGCGAGCCGCGCGAGCACCGAGCGGACCGTGCCGCGCGAAACACCGAGCTGCGTGGTGAGCTCGGATTCGGTGAGCCGGGAGTCCGGCGCGTAGTGGCCGGATATGATCAGCGCGCGGAGATCCTGATATGCCTGGGCGGTCCGGTTGGCGACCGAATCCGCGCCGACCTCGTTACCCACGGACACCACCATGGCGCGATACCTCCCCGCGATTCGAGGACAACCCTCACAATGCCATGTTGTTCAACAACACTGGAGCTTTGCCCTGTGGTTGCCCGGTCATCATCCTGTATGAATCGGACCGGCCGGATACTAGTGTTCAGTATTGTTGCACAATATGTCCGTTTTACGCGAACGCAGCAGCGATCGGGTCCCCGATGTTCCGGGCACCCGATCGCCTGCGTGCGCGATTATTTCTTGATCAGCGCCAGCGCCTCGGCCTGCACCGACAGATCGGTGTAGCTGTCGTAGGCGAGCACCTTCTGCTGCGTACCGCTGGCAACGTTCTGTTGCTGGATGAATTCCGCCTTCTTCTCGGGGAAGTCGAGGGTGGGCGAATAGCAGCCGTTCTGGTTGATGAACTGCCATTCCTGTTCACCCTCGGCCGCGGAACCCCCGGCGCCCACGTACGCCTTCACATACGGGTCCTTGGATTCCGGCGTTCCCAGGTAGGCGAACAGCTGCGCATAGCCCGCCAGAACCTTCACCAGCGCGGAGCGCTTCTTGGCGATCGCCTCGGTCGAGGCCACCGCCGCGTTGTTCATCCACAGCGGAAGCTCCTCGTTCACCGTGGCGATCATCCGGGCGCCCTGCTTCGTCGCGAGCGCCTGGTTGCCGACCTGCCCGTAGCCGCAGTCGACCTGTCCGGCCAGGGCCGCCTTCAGCGAATCGGCACTGCTGCCGACATTGCGGAAGGTGGCACCGTCCTTGGGGATCCCGTATTTGGCGAACAGCGCGGCGAATACGGCGTACAGCTCCGCCCCGACCGCACCGACGCCGAGCGACTTGCCGCCGAGGTCACGCGCGGAGGTGATCTGCGGATCCTTGGTGAACAGGGCGCTGGTGGACACGACCTGCGTGCCGCCGACGACCTTGAGCCGCATCCCCTTCTCGATCCCGGGGAGTATGCCGATCAGCCCGCTGGTCATGGTGAGGTCCGAGGACCCCGACGCGACCGCGGCGAGAACCTGATTGCCGGCGCTGACGTTGGAGATCTTCGCCTTCACCCCGAGCTTGTCGAAATACTTTCCGTCAGTGAGCAATTGGTTCAGCGCGACGGCCGCGGTGGCCGAGGTGTTGATGATCGAGATCGTGTTGGGATCGCTACCGCAGGCGGCCAGCAGCCCCGCCGCGCCCACCCCGGCGGTGAGACCGAGAAAGCCGCGACGCGACAGGCGTCCAGGTGAGCGCTGGACATGCGTCGTTGCATGATTCATTACTGTCTCCGAGTCCAGGTGAGAAGAAGGCGAGAACTAGCCGGCGAGTTGGGGATAGATCCGGGCCGCCGTGCCGCCGAGAATGTCGGCACGCTGCTCGGGGGCGAGTTCGGCGAGAGCACCCTCGACGAAGGCGCGCAGATCGGCGAGCGAACCCTCGGACGCGGGGAAGTTCGAACCCCACGAGATCCGCTCGGAACCGAATCCCTCGACCAGCCGGGCGATCAGCTTGGCCGGATCACCGTCGGGCTCGGCCGCGGCCCGGCGGATCGTGATCGGGGTGATCTTCAGGAAGACGTTCGGGAATCCGGTCAGCTCGAACAACTCGCTCAGGCCCGAATACGGCGGTCCCCCAGCAAGATTCGGCCGGGCGCCATGGTCCAGGGCGACGACCAGTCCGGGATGGCGACGCAGCACCGACGCCAGAACCGGTGCGTGCTTGGAGTGCATCTGGATGCACACCGGGATCCGGTCCGCCTCGAGGCGCGACCAGGCCGGTTCCAGCCGGGGATCGTCCAGGCTCGCCGCATTTTTGACCGCCGTCGTGCCGTCGGCCGCCCGCACCCGCACTCCGGCGAATCCCCGCTCGACGATCCAGTGGTCGATCCGTTCCAGCGCGTCGTCGGCGACCAGGTCGATCGAACCGACGCCGATCAGCCGGTCCCGGTGATCGCCCAGCGAGTCGGCGACATAACTGTTGTCGAATCCGTACATCGTCGCCGCCTGCACGACGGCCGCCTTCTCGATCCCGGCCTCGTCGAGCGAACGCAGCAACTGCTCGAGCGTGACGGGGCGCTCCGAAGACCAGGTCGACTGGTGGCCGCCGAGTGGGCGGGACGGATAGCGCTCGGTGTCCGGGGAAATGATGTGGGTGTGCAGATCGAACAGTGTCATCGTCGTCCTTACTTCGGTCAGTCGCGCCACGGCGCGGCGATCTTCTCCAGCCAGCGAGCCAGACCGGTGAGCAGGACACCGATCAGCATCAGGGTCAGCACCGGGACCAGCATGGAATCGGTCTGATAGGCCGCGCCGTAGGTCTGGATCCGCCCGCCGAGTCCGGAGATGCCGGTGAAGAATTCGGCGGCGACCGTACCGATCAGCGCGCGGCCGATCGAGATGCGCAGGCCGGTCATGATGAACGGCACCGAACTGGGCAGGATGATCTTGCGGAAGACCTGCCCCTCCGAGGCCATGTACGCCCGGCTGACGTCGAGCACGTGCTGATCGACCTCGTGCACGCCGGCGGCGGTGTTGAACAGCATCGAGAACACGGTCAGCATGAACACCACGACGACCTTGGACTCGACCCCGAGGCCGAACCACACGATCACCAGCGGGATGATCGCCAGCAGCGGGGTCGCGTTGAGCGCGCTCATGATCCATTCGACCGACGACGCGACCAGCGCGTATCGCCCGATGATCAGACCGCCCAGGACGCCGACGACCACACCCAGCACCAGCCCCATGGCCAGAATCTCGAAACTCTGCCCGATGGCGGTGAACAGCGTCGCGGAGGTGACCTGATCCCAGGCCGCCGCGGCGACGGCCGTCGGGTAGGAGGTGAACAGCGGGTTGGCCTGTCCGATGATCTGCCAGCTGATCAGCAGTACCGCGGCCACGGCCAGCCGCAGCGCCCACACCAGGCCCAGGCGGCGCAGGCGTGCCTGACGCTGCTGCTGGGCCCACTCGCGTTCCTCCGCGGTGGGCTGGTCCGACGCCGCGGATCCCGGCGCTTTCGCAGATCCGCGAACAACGTTCTGGATCGTCGTCATTGGTCGCCTCCAGCTCGGATTTCGTGAGCCACGATGTCGCGCGCGGTGAGGAATGCGGGATCGGACTTCACCTCGTCGACCGAACCGCGCGTGCCGAGGTTCACGTCGATGATCTTGTGCACGCGTCCGGGATGCGGCAGCAGCACCAGGATCCGATTGCTGAGGTAGACCGCCTCGTCCAGATCGTGCGTGACGAACATGATCGTCTTGCGAGTGGTCGCCTGCAGTTGCAGCAGTTCGGCCTGCAACCCTTCGCGGGTCTGGGCGTCCAGGGCCGAGAACGGCTCGTCCATCAGCAGGATCTGCGGATCCACGGCCAGCGCCCGCGCGAGTCCCACGCGCTGTTGCATACCGCCGGACAGCTGTTTGGGGTAGTACCGCTCGTAATCCTTCAGGCCGACGAGTTCGAGAGCCTCGCGCGATCGCGCCAGGCTCACCTCCTTCGCGGTCTTCTTGAGCTCCAGGCCGAACTGCACGTTGCGCAACGTGGTGCGCCACGGCAGCAGGGATGCCTGCTGGAAGACGATGGCCCGGTCGTGGCCGGGGCCGCTGACGTCCCGGCCGTCGACCCGGACCGCCCCGGCGTCGGGTTCGAGCAGTCCGCCGATGATCCGCAGCAAGGTGGTCTTACCGCAGCCACTGAGGCCGACGACCGAGACGATCTCTCCCTCGTTCATGTCGAAGGAGATGTTCTTCAGAACCTGGACGAACCTGGCGCGCTTACGGTCGGCCATCGACCGGAAGCTGCGTGATACCCCGTCGACCGACAGCTTGGCCGGTTTCACCGCCGAACGCGGTGTGGTCGCGGCCGTCATCGGTCGCCCAGGTAGCGGTTGTAGTCGGCGAACAGGTCGTCGACGGTGGGCTTGTCGGTGATCAGATGCTGCTGGGCCGCATAGTCGATCGACAGTCGCAGCGCTTCGCGGATGCTGTCGGTCAGGCCGTGGCCGTAGCCGCGCGGGCCCGGCTCGGACTTCGCGGTCCACGCGTCGATCTCCGCGGCGAAGGTGTCCAGGACACTGCGCACGGCTTCGGGGTCCTCGCGCAGGATCTCGGTGCGCACGGTCAGCAGGTGGTTGATCGGCACCGTCTGGTGCCGCTGGTACCAGGCCTGCTCGACGGTCTTGTAGTCCTCGATCAGCGGTTCGAGCGGGGCGTCGGCGGGCACCGCCTTCGGGCCCATCACGACCGCGGTGATATCGCCCGAGCGGGCCAGATCGACCAGCGAGTCGGAGGTCCGCTCGACATTGGCCGGTTCGACGTACTCGGCGACGTGCGGTCCCTCGGTGGTGACCCAGGTGATGTCGTCGGGGTCGACCCCGTAGTCCTCGGCGAGCACGCCGCGCACCCACATGCCGGTGGTCTGGGTGTAGGAGCGAACACCCACCCGCTTGCCCGCCAGATCCTTCGGGCTCTCGACCGGGCCGCCGACCAACCGGACGATCGATCGGTGGTGGAAGTTCCCGTGCAGGGTCAGCGGCAGCAGGCTCAGTTCCTTGCCTTCCGCGTGAGCCTGTAGGTAGGTCGCCAGCGCCAGTTCGGAGAAGTCGTACTTCAGCTCGCGCACCATCGGGGCGAACGCCCTGTGGATGGGTTCGATCTCCAAGAAGTCGACCTTGCAGTCGCGCGGCGCACGTTCGCCGGACTTCACCGGCGTCGTGTACGGGTAGTCGCGAACCGCTGCTGTGTAGGTCTTCACTGTCCACCAGCCTCCCAGTGCGTTTTCGTGCGTGGCCCGGCCATCGTCCGTGATCGCGCCGACGGGGGTGACCGCTCGGGGCGTGACGTTTTGATCCGATTCGAGGGGCGGGCGAGGTCGAACCATCGCTCTCAACGCAGATTGTCTAACAAGATGTGAGATCAAGCTAACACCGTTACAGCATCAGGGCAAGTATCTTGCCCAAGCTTACGCTCCGCTGCTAACGTGCTGAGGAAAGTTGTTAAACAATCCAGGCGATTGGGACGGTTCTCCCTAAGCCGCGGAACCGTCTCCAGCGTCCGTCGCAGCCGAGCCCACCCTGCCCGACGCCGCCCGAGCCAAGCGAGGTTCTTTGCTTTGATCACGATCACGGAAGACATAGACGTCCCCGTCCCGACCGACCGCGTCTGGGAGGTGATCTCGGACCCGCCGGAGGTCGTCGGCTGCATCCGCGGCGCGGAACTCGGCGAATCCCACGAGGACGGTTCGTTCGACGGCGCCATGGTGGTCAAGTTCGGCGCGGTGCGGGTGAAATTCGGCGCTCGCATCACACTCGATCTCGACGCCGAGACGCAGGAGGGACACCTCACGGCCCGGGGTAACGACGGGCAGGGCGCGACCCGGTACAAGGCCAATGCCACCTTCGGCGTCTCCGAGGGCCACACGGCCGGAACGTCCCGGGTGAGCGTGCGCGGTGAGATCACCCTCACCGGCAAGCTCGTCCCGTTGATCGAAGCGGGCGCGGGAGCGGTCATCTCCCGCATGACGAAGGACTTCGCCGACCAACTCGTCCTCCGCTGTGCGGGCGAGGAGGCGGTGGCCGCCGCCGCGCCGGTCCGCCGATCCTTCTGGGCGCGCCTGGGCGACTGGTGGCGACGAATCACCCAGAAGCAGCAGACCCGGCAGGAGGCGACTCGATGACCAGGCTCAACAGTGTGATCGGCGCGCTGGAGTCGGGCGGGCACGCCTTCGCGGCGTTCGCCCCGCCCGAGCCCGCCGCCGCACTCGACCTCGCGACGTCCGATTACGACGGCCTGGTGTTCGAGTCCGAGCACAAGCCTTGGGACGCAACGACTTTGCGGGACACCCTGCAATATCTGCTGAACCGCCGGCGGATCTTCGAGGCCGAGACGCTCGCCCCGTCGCCCACCCCGCTGGTCCGGGTTCCGGTCAACGGCGCGGAATTCGGTCAGTGGCATGCCAAGCAGGCCCTGGACCTCGGCGCCTACGGCATCGTGTGGCCGCACATCTCCACGGTCGACGAGGCGCGCAACGCCGTGGCCGCGTGCCGGTATCCGCGACTGCCCGAGGCCGAACGCTTCGATCCGCCGGGCCTGCGCGGCGACGCCCCCGCCGCCGCCGCCCGCTACTGGGGTATCTCCAACACCGAGTACTACGCCAAAGCCGATGTGTGGCCGCTGGATCCGGACGGCGAGATCCTCGCCGTCATCCAGATCGAGGATCAGCTCGGCATCAAGAATCTCCCGGACATCCTCGAGCAGGTGCCCGGCATCGGCCTGATCCTGATCGGCGAGGGCGACCTCAGCCAGGAACTGGGCATCCCGCGCCAGCTCGACCATCCGCTGCTGAACGAGGCCAGGCAGCGGATCGTGCGGATCTGCGACGACCACGGCGTCGTCGTCGGACACCCGCACGTCACCGCGTCCAACGTCGAGCAGGTGCTCGACGAGGGTTACCGCTTCCTGATGTCCGCGCCGGTGCGCAGCTACCCCGGACTGGAACTCGGCCGCAAACTCACCGGCCGCTCCTGATCAGCACATTTGGAGAATTCATGATCATCGACTGTCACGGTCACTTCACCACGGCCCCACCCGCGCTCGGGAAATGGCGTGAGCGCCAGATCACATCGTTCGAGGACTCGGGCGCGCGCGTGTCGGCGAGCGAACTGGAGATCAGCGACGAGGAGATCCGCGCCGCCATCGAACAGGGCCAGCTGAAACTGCAAGTCGAGCGCGGCACCGATCTCACGATCTTCTCGCCGGGCGCGGGAAAGATGGCGCACCACTACGGCGACGCCGAGACCAGCCGGGTGTGGTCGCAGGTCAGCAACGACCTCATCGCGCGAGTGTGCGGACTGTTCCCGGGCCGGTTCATCGGCGCGTGCCAGCTGCCGCAGTCCCCCGGTGACGCACTGGCCGAATCCGTGCGCGCCTCGGTGGTGGAGCTCGAGCGCTGCGTCACCGAACACGATTTCGTCGGCTGCCTGCTCAATCCGGACCCGTCCGACGGGTACTGGCAGGCGCCGCCGCTGACCGACCGGGTCTACTACCCGCTCTACGAGAAGCTGGTGGAACTCGACGTGCCCGCGATGATCCACGTCGCGATGTCCCGCAACTCGGCGATCCAGGGCACCTGCGCGCACTACCTCAACGGCGACACCTCGGTGTTCATGCAGCTGTGCGAGTCGGATCTGTTCCAGGATTTCCCGACGTTGCGACTGGTCATCCCGCACGGCGGCGGCGCGGTGCCGTATCACTGGGGTCGCTACCGCGGCATGATGATCGACCGGGGCCGCCCGCCGCTGGAAGAAGCGTTGCTGCACAACGTCTTCTTCGACACCTGCGTCTATCACAAGCGCGGCCTGGAACTGCTCACCGACATCATTCCCGCGCAGAACGTGCTGTTCGCGTCGGAGATGATCGGCGCGGTCCGCAGCGTGGACCCGGAGACCGGACGCCGCTTCGACGACACCAAGGCGATCCTGGACTCCATCGATTCGATCACCGACGAGGATCGCGCGGCGATCTACGGCGGCAACGCATTACGCGTCTTCCCGCGTCTGGCGGCGGCATTGCAGAACACGAAGCAGCAGGAGGTTGCGCAGTGAAGGTCTACGAAGCGCTGGCGAACGCGTTCGCCGCCGAGGGCGCGACCCATGTGTTCGGCATGATGGGCGACGCCAACATGCACTGGATGAACGCGCTGGCCGGGCACGGCACCCGCCTGTACGAGGTGCGTCACGAGGGCTCGGGACTGAGCATGGCGCACGGATTCGCCCGTGCCACAGGACGTCCCGGTATCGTGACCACGACCAGCGGCCCCGGCACCGCGCAGCTGGCCACCTCGATGATCGTGGCCAGCCGTGCCCGGATCCCGCTGGTCGCCTTCTGCGGGGAGACCTCGCTGGGCGACACCTCGGCCGTGCAGTACCTCGATCAGCGCCGGTTCGCCGCCGCGATCGAATGCGAATTCCTCCAGGTCACCAAGGCCGACTCGGCCGAAGACATTGTGCAGCAAGCGTTCTACCGCGCCCGGACCGAATCCCGCCCGGTGATGATCAGCGCACCCTTCGATGTGCAGCTGCAGGAGTTCGACGGCTTCAACGAGTACGTCCCGTCCACCGATCTCATCCGGCCCCCGACCCTGCTGCCGAATCCGGAGCGGATCGCGCGGGCGGTCGAGCTGATCGCGGCCGCGAAACGTCCGGTCATCATCGGCGGGCGCGGCGCGCGGCGGGCCGAGGCGGGCGCGCAGATCCTCGAGTTGCAGCGCCGGACCGGCGCCCTGCTGGCCACCACGTTGCAGGCCAAGAACTGGCTGTACGGGGAGAGCGACTATCACGTCGGGATCGCGGGCCTGTTCGGCAGCAAGATCGCGATGGAGCTGCTGCAGGAGGCCGACTGCGTGATCGCGGTGGGCGCGAGCCTCAATCACTACACGATCGAGAGCGGATACCTGTTCCCCGAGGCGAGTTTCGTGCAGATCGACACCGCGCCGCACCTCGTGATGGGCAACGGCCGGGTGGCCGACGCCTACGTGCAGGCCGACGCGATCAGCGGCCTGAACGAGCTGAACGCCGCGCTGGACGCGCGCGGGGTCGACCTGGAGGGCTTCCACACCACCGAGGTGCATCGCAAGCTCACCGCCCCGCTGATCGATCCGGCCGAATACCAAAGCGGCAATGGACTTCTCGACCCGCGCGAGGCGATCTCGGTGATCGACGCCGAACTGCCCGGCGAGATCGGGCTCGTGCTGGGCAGCGGACATCAGACCGACTTCGGCACGATGCTGTTCCAGCGCTCGCGCGAGATCACCTCGAACTACGGCATGTTCGGCGCGATCGGCCAGGCCCCGCTGCTCACCATCGGCATCGCCGTGGCGACCGGCGAGCCGATGTTCGTGGTCGAGGGCGACGCGAGTTTCCTGATGCACCTGTCGGAATTCGAAACCGCCTGCCGCTACGGGCTTCCCGTGCTCGTCGTCGTCATGAACGACGAGGGACTGGGCGCGGAATACCACAAATCGAAGGCCAAGGGACTGAACGCCGAACTCGCGCTGATCTCCACCCCGGAGCTGGGCGCGGTGGCGAAATCGCTGGGCGGCAACGGCGCGACCGTCCGCACCACCGGCGAGCTGCGCGCCGCGCTGGCCGAGTACGTCCGCGCGCCGGGGCCCACGGTGATCGACGTCCGGATCACCCGCGACGTGATGAGTGTGCCCTATCGGCGCATCCAGTACGGCGAGGACGTCTGAGCCACCCGGTCGAACCGACCACATCACATCCGAACGAAAAGGCAAGACATGAACAAGCTTTCGGTGGTCCTGGGAAAATACGCGCACGCGCAGCCGCTGCTGGACGGTGACGTCACGATCGAGGGATACGCGGTGGAACCGGTCACGGTCGAGCCCGTCATCGGCGCGTACCGGCGGATGATCCGCGATCTGGAATTCGACGTGTGCGAACTCGCGCCGACCTCCTATCTGATGGCATTGCAGGCCGAGGTGGCGCTCACCGCGATCCCGGTGTTCCTCAACCGCCGCTTCCATCACGCCGATGTGCAGTGCAGTGCGAAATCCGGCATTCGCTTCCCGAAGGACCTGGAGGGCAAGCGGATCGGCGTGCGCGCCTACACCGTGACCACCGGGGTGTGGGTGCGCGGCATCCTGCGCGACGAATACGGCGTCGACACCGATTCGATCACCTGGGTCGTGGACGACGACGACCACATCGAGGGCCGCGCGCCCTCGAACGTCGAGCGGGTCACCGACGGCCGATCGCTCGGAGAGTTGTTGCGCGCCGGGGATATCGACGCCGCGCTCACCGGCAACGCCGGAACCGGGCGGGCGGGCGCACCCGTCACCGGCTGGCAGGCCACGCCCGAGCAGCCCACCGGCGACGAGGGGCCGTACCCGCTGTTCGCCGAGCCCAACGTGCTCGCCACCGACTGGTATCTGCGCACCGGGATCTACCCGCTGCACTCGGTGATCGCGATCCGCAGCGAACTGGTGCAGCGCGATCCCGAACTGCCGACCGCACTGTACGCCGCGTTCGCCGAGGCCAAGCGCCGTCAGGTCGCGGCGGACCCGCAGTGGTCGGCGCTGCCGCGACTGGGTCGGCAGGCCGAACGGATCGGCGGCGACCCGATTCCCTACGGCCTGAAGGCGAACGACGCCAGCCTGCGCGCGCTGGTGCAGTTCTCCCGGGAGCAGGGCCTGCTCGACGCGGACTTCCCCGGCGAGCCCCGGAGCCTGTTCGAGGACGGCGGAAAGTACCCCGACGCCTGATAACGGCTGCCGAAAAGGCTTGACCCACAACGGAAAGACTTATTCATGGACATCATCGACACGCACTGTCACATCATCTCCGAGGACACCACCCGATACGCGCGCGCACCGCTGGGCGGTAAGCAGTCCGGCTGGGCCTCCACCCGCCCGGTCACCGCGGACGGTATGGCCGCGGCCATGGACGAGGCCGGGATCTCCCGGTCGGTGCTGGTGCAGGCCACGACCGCGTACGGCTACGACAACTCGTATGTGCTGGACAGCCGGGCACAGCGGCCCGATCGGTTCATCGCGGTGGGCACGGTGGACCCGCTGCGTCCCGATGCCGCAGACAACCTCGCCAAGGTCGTCGCCGACGACGGACTGTCCGGGGTCCGGCTGTTCACCAGCGGCAGTACGGTGCCCATTCAAGGTGAGTGGTTCGCGGCACCGGAGACGTACCCGTTCTGGGAGAAGGCCACCGATCTCGGCGTCACCGTCTGCATGCAGATGCGACTGGGCCCCGCGACCGCCCAGCTCGAGGAACTGCTGCGCCGATTCCCCTCGGTCTACGTGCTGCTGGACCACATGGGCTACCCCGATGTCGCGGCCTCGCCCACGGGCGCGGGCAAAGAGGTGGCGAGCCTGGCCCAGCATCCGGGCCTGCACCTCAAGCTGACCCACCGCACCCTCGAACCGCTGCGCGATGTCGGCAGGGAGGCAGCGGGTTTCCTGGAGCCGGTGCTGGCCGCCTTCGGCGCACACCGCATCGCGTGGGGCTCCAACCTGCCCGCCGCGGAACAGTCTCTGCCCGAACTGCTCGCGTTGGCCCAGGCCGTCCTGAGCGACGTCCCGCAGGCCGATCGCGAAGAGATCTTCGCCGGGACCGCGCGTCGCCTCTATCCGGGCCTGGCCTGAGGGAAGTGACATCGATACCGGTCGCACGGGTGGCACCGCCCGGCGACAGCGCGGTATCGGCGATATTCTCCGGTCCCGGCCGCGCCCGGAAACGAACGGCCGGGACCGGCGCCAATTCTCGGAAACTGGCAACTGGGCGCGGAACATCGTGCGGCCGTGGCGGTTCGGGCGCCCGAGAGTGGTGCGTACACGGGCGGCCGAAGGTTCAGGACACGGCCGGCACCGAGATGCGGGCGGGGTCGGCGAGATCCGTGGATTCGTCGGCCCAGGCCGCGGTCGTGCGCACGGCGCCCGTCGCGATGAGATCGCGGGCCGCTCTGATGTCTCGGGGGCGGCCGATGGATACCGCGCCGACGAGTGCGCCGTCGCGCAGGGCCAGGGCGGTGAAGTCGCGGGCGTCGAGCGATCCCCGGACGATCAGTTCGTCGTACGCGGAGGTCCAGCCCGCGAACTGCAGGTTCACGCCGTACTGGGTGGACCATCCCCACGGGATATCGACCTCGGTGATCTGTTGTCCGAGTATGGATTTCGCAGCAGCTTTGCCCTCGGCCAAGGCGCTGTTCCAGTGCTCGCCTCGTTCGTGACGCCCGAGCAGCGGGTTGAAGCGGTTGGCCACGTCTCCGGCGGCGTAGACGTCCGCTGCCGAGGTCCGATACTCCTCGTCCACGAGAATGCCGTTGTCCACGGCGATTCCGGCCGTTCGGGCCAGGGCGGTGTCCGGGACCGCGCCGATGGCCACCAGGGCGGAGTATGCGGTCCAGGTGCGGCCGTCGGTGGCCGTCGCGACCACTCCCCGGCTGTCGATCTGCTCGAGCTCGGCCAGGCGGACATCGTTCTCGATCTGCACGTCGTGCTCCGCGTGCAGATCTCGGACGAGCGCCGAAATCTCCGGTGGCACAGTGCGATCCAATGGGGTGGCACCCGCGTGCAGGATCCGCACCTGCGCGCCGAGGCCGCGAGCGGTGGCCGCGACCTCCAAGCCGACCAGGCCCGCACCGATGATCAGCAGCGGGCCGTGCTCGATCGCCGCACGCAGCGGCGCGATATCGGCGACCCCGCGCAGCGAGCGAACCCGCACGGGCGGATGCTGTTCCAGTCGTCGCGCCCGTGCACCGGTGGCCAGCAGCAACGCGTCGTAGTCGAGCGGTTCGCCGGTGCTGAGCCACAGTCGGCGGCGGTCGGTATCGATATCGGCGACCCTGGTCGCCACACGCAGCTCGATATCCCGCTCGGCCCAGGACTTTTCGGGTTCCAACAGGCACCGGTCGATCTCGCGGGTCCCGGCGAGCAGATCCTTCGACACCATCGGGCGGCGATAGGGGCCGTGGTGTTCCGCGCCGACGAGCACGATCGCGCCGGTGTACCCCTCGGCGCGCAGGGTCCGGGCCGCGGTCGCACCCGCCGCTCCGGCGCCCGCGATCACGATCCGATCCGTCATGCGCGACTGACCTCGACCATCTCGAAGTCGGCCTTCGCCGCACCGCAGTCCGGGCAGGACCAGTCCTCCGGAATGTCGTCCCAGCGGGTGCCGGGCGCGATGCCGTCCTCGGGCCAGCCCAGTGCCTCGTCGTACTCGAAACCGCATTGCAGACAACGGAACAGCTTGTAATCGGTACTCATCGGGACTTCCTTCCGGACATATCGGTGACGGCGTCGAAATCGACCTTCTCCCGGACGCCGCAATCGGGGCAGCACCAGTCGTCGGGCACGGCGGACCAGGGCGTACCGGGCGGGAATCCCTCGCGCGCAGCGCCTTCGGTCTCGTCGTAGACGTAATCGCAGACCGGGCAGCGATAGGCGGCCATCACCGGGCTCCGTACTTCGCCAGGACCCGTTCACGTTGCGCGGGTTGGATGTTCACCCGGGTGATGTCGCCCTGGTAGTGCTCCAGCACCCGGTGGTCCATCACCCGGCGCCACAGCGGCGGGAAGTAGGCCAGCGTGATCATGCTGGCGTACCCGCTGGGCAGATTCGGCGCACCGTCCATACTGCGCAGGATCTGGTATCGCCGAGTGGGATTCGCGTGATGATCGCTGTGCCGCTGCAGGTGGTACAGGAAGATGTTGGTCACGATGTGGTCGGAATTCCAGCTGTGTTCCGGGGTGCACCGCTCGTAGCGTCCGCTCGCGGTCCGCTGCCGCAGCAGCCCGTAGTGCTCCAGATAGTTCACCGTCTCCAGCAGCGAGAAACCGTAAACCGCCTGCAGGACCAGATACGGCAGGATCGCCGGTCCGAAGATCGCGGTCAGCACACCCCACAGCACGAGCGTCATCAGCCAGGCGCTGAGGATGTCGTTGCGGATCGTCCACGGGCCCTTGCCCATTCGGTGCAGCCGGGTCTTCTCCAGTTCCCACGACGAGCGCAGACTGCCCCACACGCTGCGCGGCAGGAAGGTCCAGAAATTCTCGCCGAAGCGGGCGCTGGCGGGATCCTCCGGCGTGGCCACCCGCACGTGGTGGCCGCGATTGTGCTCGATGTAGAAGTGGCCGTACGCGGTCTGCGCCAGGGTGATCTTCGACAGCCAGCGTTCGAGTTCGTCCTTCTTGTGCCCGAGTTCGTGGGCGGTGTTGATGCCCACGCCGCCCACGGTGCCGATGCTCAGGGCCAGGCCGATCTTGGACACCACGCCCAGACCGCCGTCGATGCCCAGCCAGGACAGATTCGACGCGGTCCACAGATAACTCGCGAAGGCCAGGCTGATCAGCTGGAACGGGATGTAGGCATAGGTGCAGTACCGGTAGTACCGATCGTTCTCCAGCTGCTCCATGACCTCCTCGGGAGGATTCTGCCCGTCGGGACCGAAGAACCGGTCCAGGCTCGGCAGCAGCACGTAGACCAGGATCGGGCCGATCCACCACCAGACCGGGCTGACCGCCTGCCAGCCGAACCAGTTGAAGACCCGCACCAGCGCCGCCGCGACCAGCAGTGCGGTCGGCGCGACCAGGCCCAGCAGCCACAGGTATCGCTTGCGATCGCGCCATTGCCGGGGCTCGGCCGCGGTGGGCCCCGATTCGCCGATCCGAGATGTCGTCATGTCGCGCTCCGTTTACACAATTGCTAGATGTGTATCTAGTGAATACAACTTATGATGAGTTGTCAATGACAGAGTCACAAGAGGAGCTGATGTACGATGACCACCGTGGCTGAAGCGCCGAATTTTCAGAGCGAGATGCGCCTGCTCCTGCGCGAACGAGCCCTGGACGCCGCCCGGGAGGTGGTCTGCACCGAGGGCTGGGGGGCGGTGAACATGTCCCGCATCGCCAAGGACGTGGGAATCAGCCGCCCGGTGCTCTACAAGGAGATCGGCACCCGCCAGGCCCTGGCCGACGCGCTGATCGAACGCGAACTCGGCACCTTCCTGAGCGGCATCGTCGACACCCTCGCCGAGCATCCGGCCGACCCGATCAGCGGCATGACCAGCGCAGCGGACTACACCCTGCGCACCGGCGCGGACAACACCCTGCTCAAGGCCGTCCTGTCCGGTCGGCACAGTGGCGACACCACCCTGCTGCCCGCCCTGGTCACCGAACCCGAGCCGGTCCTGGGCCGCGCGCTCACCGCACTCATCGCCGCGATGCGCGAGCGCTACGAACTCCCCACCCTCTCCGACGACGACCTGGCCACACTGATCGAAATCCTCGTCCGCCTCACCCTGAGCCACCTGTTCCAGCCGATCGGGCCGATCGATCACGCGGTCACCCAGGTCGCCCTCGTGATCACCCGGGTCTTCACAGCCATGTCCGCCTGACCTCGTTATTTCACGTCGGCGCACGCGCCTGCCCTACCTGACGCTGGTGATCGGCGCGCCCTGCCAACGCCCCTGCCCCGGCACCGACTCCGCCGCCATGACCAGCGATGCCGCGCCGACGGTCGCCGCTTCACCGATCGTGCTGCCGGGCAGCATGATGCTGTGCGGTCCCAGGGTCGCGGCGCGATCCAGGTGCACCCGGTCCAGCCGCATCACCCGGTCATGGAACAGGTGCGTCTGCAGCACGCAGCCGCGGTTCACGCTGACCCCGGACGCGACCTCGACGAGATCGGGCTCCGGCAGGCTGTACGCCTCACACCACACGCCACGCCCCAACCGCGCACCCAGGCTGCGCAGCCACCAGTTCAACGTCGGCGTCCCGATCGCCGGTGTCACCAGCCACGGCACCGCGAGCATCTCCACGAAGACGTCGTAGAGCTCCTTGCGCCAGACGAACGAACTCCACAGCGGATGGCGAGCGGACGAAAAACGCCCGATCAGAACCCATTTCGCCAAGGTCGTCGACGCACCGGCGACCACTCCCGCGACGAAGAGCACCCCGCCACCGGCCAGCACCGCCAGCCACACCCCGTCCTCGTCCCAGACGAAGACGAAGGCCCCGAACGTGGCCAGCCCGAGCAACTCGGCGAAGACGAACGGCACCACCCGGCACAGCTCGACCAGCGCCCGCGCCAGGACCAGCGCCCGCCGCGGCGCGAACGTGCGCGCGGGATCGGGCTGCTCGGCGTTGCGCCGCAACCGGATCGGCGGGCGGCCCAGCCAGGACGTCCCTTCCGGCACCTCGTCCGGGGTATCGGAGAGCACCCCGATCAGCGCGTTGTCGCCCACCGCTTTACCAGGGCCGACGATCCCCGAATTCCCCACGAACCCACGGGCTCCGACCCGCGAACGCCCCAGCCGCATCCAGCCGCCGCGCAGCTCGTACGGTGCGACGAGCACGTCGTCCGCGAGGAACGCCGAGTCCGCGACCCGCAGCAGTTGCGGCAGCGCCTGCACGGTGGACAGCTCGACCGACCGACCGATCCTGGCTCCGAGCGCACGCAGCCAGATCGGCGTGAACAGGCTGACGTACAACGGAAACAGCTTCTTGTGAGAGGTTTCCAGCAGTTCGTGGACGAACAACGCCGCCCACCCCGCCGCGCTGAACATCGGATGGGTCCCCGGCCGCAGTGCCCGTCCCGCCAGCCGGACCATCACGACGGTGGCCGACGCCTGGCAGAGCAGGCCCAGCACGACCATGACCGGCAACCACACCACGAGCCGGACCGCGGCGTCGGATGCCGAGGCGTCAGCGGGGATGACCACGAACCCCAGCAGCACGACCGGAATCGCGGCCATGGCACCCACCAGTTCGCGCAGCCCGGGCGCCAGCATGAAGGCCAGCAGCCACCGACGCGGGCGGGCGGGCCGAGTGAACGGCCATCGCACGCAACTCCCCTGCCCCGACGCCGGTGAACCGACCCAGCACTGTCCGGCCGGCACCGCACCCATTACGCAACTGCCCGGGAGCACCTGCGCGCCCTCCTCGATCTCGGTATCCGGCATCACCGTGCTTCGTGACCCCACTCGGGCACCCGCGCCGACGTGCACCGAGCCCACGCGGAGCAGATCGCCGTCGAGCCACCAGCCCGCCAGATCGACCCTCGGTTCGACGGCAGCTCCCGTGCCGATGGTCGCCAGCCCGGTGACGGGCGGCAGAGCATGCAGGTCGACGTCCTTGCCGACATGGCATCCGAGCAGCCGGGCGTACTGGACGGCCAGCGGCGTGCCGACGATCGAAGCGAGCCCGAACGAGGCGACCAGCCGCTCGGCGGCCCACAGCCGCAGATGAGTCCGGCCGCCTCGCCGGTAGCTGCCCGGTGTGATCCGGCCCCGCACGACCCGCGCGCCCAGCCCGGCGACCAGCACCCTGCCGGGCGGGGCGGACAGCACCAACAGGGCGGGTACCAGCACCGACCACGGCAGCCGGGGCAGCCAGCTCTCCGGTTCGACGATCGAGTACACGTTGCCGATCAGCGCCACCGCCACGACCCACCGCACACCCGAAACGGCAAGGAGCAGTAGCTGAATCACGGTCTGGACCGCGCGGGTCCACAACGGGATCGGCGACACCGTGCGGCACGGCCGCTGCGACTGGTCCGCGCAGACCAGCCGCAGGCGCAGCGCCGCCGGGGTCGGGTACCGGTACACGTCCGCCACGGATACCTCCGGATACCGCTCGCGCAGCATCGACACCAGCCGCGCCGCGGTCAGACTGGTGCCGCCCAGGTCGAAGAAATCACCGTACGCATCGGCCTCGGTGCCCAGCATGTCGTGCCACAACCCGCAGAGCCAGGCGGTCGTCTCATCCGTATCGGCCGGTTGCCCGCCCGGATCGGCGGGCAGCGGCCACGGCAGTGCCGCACGATCCACTTTGCCCGACGCCCGGGTGGGGAACTCGGACAGCAGAGCGAGCCGAGGCACCAACGCCGCCGGCAGACGCTCGCGCAGAATCCGTAGCGCGCCGTCCCGGTCGAACCGCTGCGGGTCACCGTCGGCCGGAACGACGTAGCCGACAAGCACATCGCACCTGGCCGCGGTGTGTTTGACCAGCGTGATCGCCGCCACCACCGAGGGCAGATCCAACAGCGCGTCCTCGATCTCCCCGAGTTCGATCCGGCGGCCACCGATCTTGACCTGGTCGTCGCGGCGGCCGACGAATTCGAGGCCCTCGCGATGAGCTCGCACCAGATCGCCGCTGCGATAGGCCCGTGCCCAGCCCAGCGTGGGCAGCGGTGCGAACTTCTCCGCATCCCGCGCGGGATCCAGATAGCGACCCAGACCGACACCGCCGACGACCAGCTCACCGACCTCCCCCCAGCGAACGGGCCGCTCGTCCTCGCCGACCACGGCCAACTGCCAGCCGTCCAGCGGCAGTCCGATCCGCACCGGCTCGCCGTCGCGCAGCCGGGCCGCGCAGCTCACCACGGTGGCCTCCGTCGGCCCGTAGGTGTTCCAGACCTCGCGATCGTCATCGGCGAAGCGCCGCACCACTTCTGGCGGGCAGGGTTCGCCGCCGACGATCAGCAGCCGCACCCCGGCGAGCATCTCCGGCGACCACAGGGCGGCCAGACTGGGCACCGTGGACACCACGGTGATCCGTCGCCGCACGAGCCACGGGCCGAGATCCGCCCCGGTGCGCACCAGCGACCGCGACACCGGGACCAGACAGGCGCCGTGCCGCCAGGCCAGCCACATCTCCTCGCAGGAGGCGTCGAACGCCACCGAGAGCCCCGCCAGCACCCGGTCCCCGGGACCGATCGGCGCGTCGCGCAGGAACAACCGGGCCTCGGCATCCGCGAAAGCCGCGGCCGAGCGATGACTCACCGCGACCGCCTTGGCCTTCCCGGTGGAACCGGAGGTGAAGATGATCCACGCGTCGTCACCGGGTTCGAGCTCGCGGACAGAACAGACCCGCTCGGTGAGCTCCCGCACCGTGATACCGCCGTCCGCGCCGAGCACGGCCCGCACGCCCGCCTCCTGCCAGATCAGCTCGGCGCGTTCATCCGGATCGTCGGCATCCACCGGCACGTACGCCGCACCCGCCGCCAGCACGGTCAGGATCGCCACATACAGCTCGGTCGAACCGGACGCCATCCGCACGCCGACCCGATCACCGACCTGGATCCCCCGCATCCGCAGCGCACCGGCCCCCGCACGCACGACGCGATCGAGGCGCCGATACGACAGCCGATGTTCCCCGTCATCGATCGCCATCTCGTCCGGCCAGGCGCACACCGAGTGGTTCAGCACATCGAGCAGAGTCGTGGACCTCGGCACCGACCTACCGGGGTAAACCGCTGCATCGGAAGTTGAGATAGGCGTGTCGACTGTCACCGCGAAACCTTTCCGTGGCGACAAGTCGGCCACAAATCGGGTTCCACCACATTTTATCCACGGTCCCACCAGGGAATACAGGGAAGAAAGCACCCGTGCGGCGGCCTTTCGCCCCCGAGGTCGCAGGAACGCGGACGCAGCCCGGACCATGAGCGGTCCGGGCTACGTGGATGTGCGGTGCGTCAGCGGCGGGCGGCCAGCACGAGGGCGAAGCGATCGTCCGGGTCGGTCCAGATGCGCTCGGTGTCGAAACCCGCGGTGTCCAGTTCCGCGGCGAGTCCCTCGCGGCGGAATTTCGCGGAGATCTCGGTGCGCATCTGCTCACCCTTCGCGAAGTGGACGGTGAGGTCCAGGTCGGGGACGGTGACGGTCATGTCCCGGGTGGCTTCCAGGCGCATCTCGATCCACTCGTTCCGCGCGTCCCACACCGCGACGTGGGTGAAGGCGTCGGGGGCGAAATCGGCGCGCAGGCGAGAGTTCAACACGTGCAGGACATTTCGGTTGAATTCGGCGGTGACTCCGGCGGCGTCGTCGTAGGCGGGGACGAGGACGGCGGGGTCGATGACCAGGCCCGCGCCGAGCAGCAGCTGCTCCCCCGGTTCCAGGACCGCGGCGACACCGGCGAGGAATTCCGCGCGCTCGGCGGGGATCAGATTGCCGATCGTGCCGCCGAGGAAGGCGATCATGCGGCGGCCCCCGCGCGGCAGGTTGTGCAGCGTGTCGGTGAAATCGCTGACCACGCCGTGCACGGCCAGGCCCGGGAATTCCGCACCGACCTGCTCGGCCGCACCGCGTAGCGCCGACTCCGAGACATCCTGGGGCACATATGTTTTCAGCGGTCCAGCCGCGCCGAGGGCGGACAGCAGCAGGCGGGTCTTGGCTGCGGACCCGGCGCCGAGTTCCACCAGGACCTCGGCCTGCGCGAGCTGTGCGATCTCCCCGACGACGCGTTCGAGCAACGCACGCTCGGTGCGGGTCGGGTAGTACTCGGGCAGACGGGTGATCTCCTCGAACAGCTCGCTGCCGCGGGCATCGTAGAACCACTTGGGCGGCAAGGTCTTCGGATCCGAGGTCAGCCCGCGTCGCGCGTCCGAGCGCAACGCCTCGGTGAGATCGGCATCGGTGAGGTGAATTTCCAGCGTAGGTGCGGTCATCACAGCGCCCTTTCGGAATCTTCGGTATCGAGCGGAACGATCGACAGGTGGCCGGGACGCAGCGTCACCAGCTGCCGGTCCGCGACCGCCCGCCAGCGCGGATCGTCGTCGTACGGTTCGGAGGCCACCACCGCCGTCTCCTCGGTGACCAGCACCGACAACGCATGGTGAACGGTTGTGGCCCAGAGTGTTTCGCCATCGCCCAGCAGCAGGTTCAGGCGCGATTCGGGCGAGAGGTCCAGTACGGCCCGGATCACCCGCGGCAGCACCGCGGCCGGATCCGCGACCGACGAACCGAATTCGCCCGCATCGCCGGACTTCTCCAGCAGATCACGCACGATCACCCACAATGTCGCCGCATCCGTGCGTGATTCGGCCTCGATCAACGACGGCGTGCCGAATTCCGCGGCCAGCCGGGTGAGCACCGGCTGCCAGTCCGGTATCCGCCCGTTGTGGCTGAACGCCCAGCGCCCACCGGTGAACGGCGCGCACGCATTGCGTTCCACCGACAGCGAATTGGTGGCCGAGCGGACCGCACCCAGCACCGCGGTCGAATTCAGTTGCGGCAGTACTTCTTCCACGGCCGGATCGGTCCAGATCGCCGAAGAGTTGCGATACCGGCTCACCTCGCCGCCGGGCAGCCACCAGGCCACCCCGAAACCGTCGGCGTTGATGGTGCCGCCGCCGCGCATGTCGTGCGGGGCCCATGCCTGCGTGTACAGCGAATGCGCACCGCGCGTGAGGATCTCGCCGACCGGTGCGAGCGGACCGAGATATCCCAGATGACGGCACATCAGCGTTCCACCGCTCGCAGATCGCGGGCGAGCCGGAACCCGGAGAAGATCTGCCGCCGAATCGGGTGATCCCAGTTGCGGAACGTGCCGCGACACGCGACCTGATCGGTGCCGAAACTCCCGCCGCGAAGCACCCGGTAATCCCCGCCGAAGAACACCTGCGAGTACTCCGGATACGGGAACATCTCGAAACCCGGATACGGCTCGAACCCCGAGGAGGTCCACTCCCACACATCCCCGATCAGCTGATGCACCCCGGACGGTGACGCCCCCGCCGGATACGCGCCCACCTCCGCCGGTTCGAGATGCCGCTGACCGAGATTGGCGGTGGTCTCATCGGGATCCGCATCGCCCCACGGATATCGGCGCGAGCGCCCGGTGGCCGGATCGAACCGGGCCGCCTTCTCCCATTCCGCCTCGGTGGGCAGCCGCTTGTCGGCCCAGGTGGCATACGCCTGCGCCTCGAACCAGCACACGTGCACCACCGGCTGCTGCGGACGCAACGGCGTCATCGTGCCGAAAACCCTTCGCCACCAGGTATTCCCACCGTCACACTCCCAGAACTGCGGCGCGGTCAGATCCGCCCGGACCCGATGCGCCCAGCCCTGCTCGGACCACAGCTCCGGACGACGGTAACCGCCGTCGGAGATGAACTCCAGATATTGCGCATTGGTCACCGGCGCGGCATCGATCGCGAACCCGGGCATTCGCACAGGGTGGGCGGGCCGTTCGTTGTCCAGCGCCCACGGATCGGTCGAGGTGCCCATTGTGAATTCCCCTGCGGGAAAGATGATCTCGCCCGACACCGGAACCGCGGCGGTGGGCGCGGGCGAGCCCGGGAGCACCGCGCCACCGGCGCGCAGTTGATGGGTGGCCAGCATCGTCTCGTCGTGCTGCTGTTCGTGCTGGGCGATCATGCCGAAAGCGAAACCGCCGGAGATCAGTCGATCACCACGTAGATCACTGTCCGCCAGCACGTCCCACACCTTCGCGCGCACCGCACCGGTGTAGTCGCGGGCCTCGGCGGGATCCAGCAGCGGCAGGGCGGGACGGTCGGCGCGCGGATGCCGGAACGCGTCGTACAGCTGATCGATATCGGCGCGCACCGGCTCCCGCCCGCCGACATCGCGCACCAGCCACAGCTCCTCCTGATTGCCGATATGTGCCAGATCCCACACCAGTGGGCTCATCAGCCGCGAATGCTGGGCCACCAGCTCGGCCTCGTCGACGCAGTCGGTGAGCCCGGCGGTACGCTCGCGCGCCCTGGTGAGCACCCGGGCGATCTGCTCGCGTGATCGTTCGGTTTCGGCGTGGTCGGTTCCGGAAAGATGAACGGTCATGAAAGAACTCCGAGAGTGAGGTGAATGACGACGCGACAGCGGCGCGCGAGCGGGTTCAGCGCGCGGTGGGCATGAGTCCGGCACGACATCGGCGCACCGCGGCGTGCACCGTATCGGCCGCTTCGGGAGCTGCGGCGGCAGCGGCGATTTCCAGCAGATCCACTGCGACCGAACGAATTTCGGGATCGGTCAGACCACAGCGGGCGGCCTCGAGCCAGCAGTCCGCCACCGGCGCGGCCGCGCGGGTCGCCGCGGCGACCACCTCCGGCGCGGACATGAGCGCTTCGATCACGTGGATCGGCACCGACCAGTCCTGGCCGGGCTGCGCGTCGATATAGCGCACCTCGAGATATCCCGAGGCCCGCACCGGCGGGAACATCGTGGTCAGGTGATAGTCCAGGTCGGCGGCGTCGGGGCGGCGGCCGATCTCGTCGTCGAGAGCGCCGCACAGCCAATCCGCGAAGGTCGCGCCGGGCGGGGCCGCCCAGTCGTCCTCATGGTCGGACCGGCGCACGCACAGCAGCGGGACATCCAGCACCCAGCGGGCGTACGCGGTGATCGGATCGGGCCAGTCCAGCACGGGCGGCCTGGTCCGGGCGTGGTCCAGGCGCAGCCAGGCGCGCATTCGCTGGGAAGCCCACGAACCGGCCGGGGCATCGTGCAGATCCGGTGAGCAGGCGAAGGCGGCCAGCAGGGCCGGGCCGACGGTGTTCAGTGCGGTCCACCGCGCCGCGATCTCGGCGTGATCGGCCCCCGCATCGACGCTGACCTGCGTTGCCGCGGTGTTGCACATCATGAGCTTGCCGAACGGGCCGATTCCGGCGAAGGAGCGCTCCATGGCCCGATAGCGCGGGGACTGCAGCACTCGCCGCGGCGGACGGATGCCGTCGGCCGCGGCGGAGAACGTTCGGATGGAACGGGATTCGAGCAATCGTTCGAGATGGCGGGCATCGGCCCGCAGGCTCGCACACAATTCGGCGGCTGATTCGAACGGAGCACTGGAGAGTTCGACCTGCCCACCGGGTTCGACGGTGACCCGGCTGCCTCCAGGCAGGGGTAGAGCGGGAGATTCAGGCGAAATCGTGGACGGCGCGTACGGCCCCAATGCCTCCGCGAGCGCCGTCGGCTCGGGACGCGGGGCGGGCGCCGAACACTCACCGGATTCGGTGAGCCACTCGAGCTCGGCGCCGATCAGACAGGGTGGCCCCTGTTTGAAACAGACGCCGCCGACATACGCCTCGGCCGCGGCGCGTGAGGTCAAATTGCCCCCCGCTCCGACCGCGGCCCGGACCGCCGTGACTGCCATGTCAACCTCCGCTCCGCCGCGGGCGCTACTCGCGCCGCGGCAGCCGTGCTGCTCCTAGCTGTGTCGCCCGGCGGCTCGTCCGGCCGGGCGGACCTGAACCGGCCACCCGGGGGAACTCGATTCCGCCGACCCGGACCAGAGTAGCGGCGGCTACCGACAAGAAATCTGACGAAACGATAACGGTGCGTTATCACCACGCCCGACCAGCGCGAATCGCCCCGAACCGACCTCGGCGCGAGCACGGATCCGCCGCGCGGCGCGTGCGACACCCGCGTTCGCCGCGCCGGATTCGGCGAGTTGGCCGCACACGCGATGCCCGGCATCTTCTATCGTCGATTGGGTGCTCGATCTGACTCGCCTTCGCGCCGACATCCCGGCCTACGACAACGTCACCTGGCCGACACCGGTATTTCTGGACAGTGCCGGATCGTCGCTGCCGCCCCGGCCGGTCCTGGACGCGGTGACCGGACATCTACGCCGGGAGACCGAGATCGGCGGCTACCGCGCCGCGAACGAGCGCCTGGACGATCTGGAATCGGTCAAGACCGCGATCGGCACGCTGATCAACGCCGACCCGTCGGGTATCGCGTTGAGCGACAGCGCGACCCGGGCCTGGTCCGATTTCTTCTACGCGGTGCCGCTCGCGCCCGGCGACCGCATCCTGATCTCCGAGGCCGACTACGCCAGCAACGCCATCGCGACGCTGCAACGCGCACAGGCCACCGGCGCGGTGGTCGAGCAGATCCCCAGCGACGAGGCCGGTCAACTCGACCTGGATGCCCTGGCCGCGATGCTCGACGAACGCGTGAAACTGGTGTCGCTGGTGCACGCGCCCACCAACGGCGGCCTGGTCAACCCGGTCGGCGAGGCGGCCCGGATCGCGCACCGGGTGGATGCGCTGGTCCTGCTGGACGCCTGCCAGTCCGCCGGTCAGCTCCCGCTGGACGTGGCCGAACTCGATGTCGACGCGATGTCGGCGACCGGCCGCAAATGGTTGCGCGGCCCGCGCGGCACCGGATTCCTGTACGTGCGACCGGAATTGGCCGCGACCATGGAACCGACCCGCTTGGACCTGCACAGCGCCGCGTGGGTGGGACCGCGCGAGTACCGCCTGGCCGCCGACGCCAGCCGCTTCGAATTCTGGGAGTGCGACGTCGCCGCGCGTCTGGGCCTGGGCGCGGCCGTGCGCTATCTGCTGGACCACGGACCCGACGAGGTCTACGCCGCGATCGCGGCCAACGCCCAGCAGTTGCGCAAAACCCTCGCGGAGATTCCCGAGGTGACCGTCCGCGATCTGGGCGCCCGGCACAGCGGCATCGTCTCGTTCACCATCGACGGCTGGATTCCGGTGGACATCCGCGATCGGCTACTGGCGCAGGACATCACCGTCACCGTGAGCCATCGCGGATCCACGCTGCTGGACATGTCCGCGCGCCGGTTGGACTCGGTGGTGCGCGCCTCGCCGCACTGCTTCGTCAGCCCCGACGAGCTGGAGCGTTTCACCGAGGCCGTGACCGGGCTTGCCACCGGCCGATGAGCCGGGTGCGGGCCGGTCAGTGCACCGGCGCGTCGAGCGGGTAGCGGGCGGGCAGATGGCTGCGGTCGCCGACGTGGAAGGCCAGGATCAGATCGTCGGCGACCTGGACCAACTCGTCGCGTCCCTCCACCCGGCCGGCCATGTCCAGCGGCAACGCGGACAGTCCGTGCGCCGCGCCGATCAGATTTCCCGCGACCGCGCCGGTGGAGTCCGAGTCACCGGAGTGGTTCACCGAAAGCAGCAGTGCCGCACGGGGATCCGCGGTCCGATCGGCGATCAGCGCGCAGTACACCGCGATCGCGAGGCATTCCTCCGCGATCCATCCCGCGCCGACCTGTTCGACGCGATCGGCCGTGGCCTCGCCCTCCTCGGCGGTGCCGACCGCGCGCTGCAGCGCCGCGACGGTCTCCTCCGCGCCGGGACCGCCGGTGATCTGAGCGATGCTCTGCTGCACCGCATCTCGCAGCGGGATTCCCGCCACCACGCGATCGATCAGCGCGGCGAAGATGCCCGCCGACAGATAGCCGGTCGGGTGGCCGTGCGTGAGCTGAGCGCAGCGCGCGGCCATGGCGAACGCGACATCGGGACCCAGGCGGGCCAGCCCGAACGGCGCGGACCGCACCACCGTCCCGCACCCCTTGGAGTCGGGGTTGACCGGACCCGGCACACCCAGTTGATGCGGTTCGCAGTACTGCTCCTGCTGCCGATTCAGTCCGCTCATGCACGCGTTCCCGGGTGAGCGCCGGGCGTAGAGGAACGGCCGGCTCGACAGCCAGCCGTCGGGCACGGGATCCGGGTCGTCCTGCCGCTGGGTCCGCAGCCAGCGCAGATAGGCCCGCTGCAACGCCGGGGCCGGATCGGTGCCCGGCGCCAGCCGCAACAACCCCTCCGCGGTGAACAGTGTCATCTGGGTGTCATCGGTGATCTGCTGCGGCGCGTCGGAAACGCGACCGGGCAGAAAATCCGTCACGCCGTCCGGACCGTGGAATTCACGGATCGCGTCCAGCTCGTAGAACTCGATCGGCCACCCCAGCGCGTCACCGATAGCCCCACCGAGCAGTGACCCACGGACCCGATCCACCAGTTTCGTGTACTCCTGCACACATCCGATCATGGCAGCCCGCCGACGATCTCACTCGAGCAGACCTCAATCCGGGCCTCGCACAACGCAATCGGCGTTGGTATGTACCTCAGTGCACCTGGTTCTGCGCGGCTTCCAGGCCCACTCGGAGCAGCAATTCCACTGCGTCCGCCGCTTGTTCGACGATGACGGGCAGTTCCTTGCGCTCGACGCTCGAGAACGGTTTGAGAACGTAGTCGGCCGGATCCTGGCGGCCGGGCGGGCGGCCGATGCCGAATCGGACGCGCAGATAGTCCTTGGTGGTGAGGGCATTGGAGACCGACCGCAGGCCGTTGTGGCCGCCCTCACCGCCGCCGCGTTTGAGGCGGACGGTGCCGAACTCGAGATCCAGTTCGTCGTGCACGACGATCACCTCGGTCGGCGGAATGGAGAAGAAGCGGGCCAGCGCGGCGACCGGACGGCCGGAGACGTTCATGAACGAACGCGGCTTGGCCACCAGCACCTTGCGCCCGTCCAGACGCGCCTCGAGCAGGTCCGCGCCGGACTTCTTGTGCACGGTGAAACGGCCGCCGACGCGCCCAGCCAGCACGTCGGCGACCATGAAACCCGCATTGTGCCTGGTGCGCTCGTATTCGGATCCGGGATTACCCAGGCCGATCACGAGCGCGGGTCCCGTCGGACGCTCCGTATCGGACGTCATTCTCTCGGGCATCTCAGGCATTCGACTCGGTCAGGAAAACCGTTGGGCAGCAGCCTTACTCGGCGGCTTCGCCCTCGGCCTCACCCTCGGCTTCCCCCTCGGCCTCGGCGGCCGGCGCGACGATGATGTTCACGATCAGCGTCTCGGCATCGGCGGCCAGGGTGACGCCCTTGGGCAGCGTGATGTCGGCAGCGGTGATCTGGGTACCCGCCTCGACGCCCTCGACCGAAACCTCGATCTGCTCCGGAATGTTCAACGCGTCGGCCTCGACCGACAGGGTGGTCGACTCCTGGGTGACCAGGGTGCCGGGGGCCGCGTCACCGACCAGGGTGACGTGCACGTCGGTGACGACCTTCTCGCCGCGCTTGACGATCAGCAGGTCGGCGTGCTCGATGTACCGACGGATCGGGTGCACGACAACGGACTTGGTCAGCGCGAACTGCTTGGTGCCCTCGATCTCCAGGTTCACCACGGCGTTGGTGCCCTGCTCACGCAGGATGGCGGCGAAGGCCTGGGCGTTGATGGCCAGATGCTTGGGAGCCTCACCGTGGCCGTACAGCACGGCCGGAACGTTGCCGTCGCGGCGGGTGCGGCGCGCGGCGCCCTTGCCGAATTCGGTACGTACGGTGGCTTCGAGAAGGCTGGTGTCGGACATGAGGGGAAGTTCTCCTACGGCTTTCCGGGGCGGGTGTACCTATCTGGCCAGGGACTGCCCTGGCAAAGGGTCTGCTCGTCGGGCGAAAGAACGAACGAGAACGGCGGAAAAGCCGAGCCGCGTCGATCACGGTGTGTGCACATCTGTGCCTCACACCCTCGCCGAGACAACCCGAAGAGAATAACACGCACGACGGAGCACCCCGAACCGGACCCCGCGCCATGAACGGTGCTCACATCCGCACGCCGACCGGCGCACCGTGCCTCCGCCACCCTACCGTCCCGAGCGCCGATGTACAGGGGTTCGAATCCTTCGAATCGAATCCCCGCAACGTCACGCCCGGGCACCTGCGCCGTTGTCGGAGAAGACGGTTCACTGCCGCGAGGCAGCCTCGAACCGCTTCGCGTAGTGATCGACATAGCGACGCCCCGACCGCTGCACCAACTCGGCCATCAGCGCATCGGTCGCACCGCGCACCCCGTCCCGGTCCGCGGGCCGGAAATACCGCGGCGCACCGAAACCGATCCGCACCCTGGCGAACCGCCAACCGCGCCGCCCCATCGGATTCACCCGATCGGTCCCCGAGAGCACCACCGGAATCACCGGCGCACCGGTCCGCATGGCCACCCGGATCACACCGGTGCGCCCGCGATACACCCGCCCGTCGGGCGAGCGGGTGCCTTCCGGATAGATCCCCCACACTCCACCGTCGTCGAGAATGCGCACCGCCGCCAACGCCGGAGCCGACGATCGCATCGCGGGCACCGGTGAGAACGTGCGGCAGCGGGCCGTGCCGATCTACCGGCTGTGGGCGGATCTGGTGCATGCCTGCGCACCGGATCGATCGGGCGAGCGGGCGCTGGGACTGTGGACGAATCTGCACGGTATCGCGACCGTCGTCGCCAATCGCAGTATCGAATTGATCGCCCCGCAGGCCGATATCGAGGAATTGGTCCGGACCGCGATAGCGCGATACCTGGATTGAGCCGGACCGGTATCGACCCGGCTTCGTTCTTCTCGTGGTGCGCTCCCGGTCATCAGAGTAGTGCGGTCGAGTGCCGTCGGAACGAATCGAATGTCGCGAGCGAGCGGACCGAGACATGCGGAGAAGGGCCGGTCAAGTAGCCTGAAGGGGTTGTCTATCCCGCGAACAGGAGCCCGTGCCGTGAATTCCCCTTCCCCGAACGCGACCACGTCCGGGCGGTTGGCACAGGAAGTCGCGCGGCGGCGCACCTTCGCGGTGATCTCCCATCCCGACGCGGGTAAATCCACTCTCACCGAAGCCCTCGCACTGCACGCCAAGGTGATCGCCGAAGCCGGTGCGATCCACGGCAAGTCCGGGCGCAAGTCGACCGTCTCGGACTGGATGGAGATGGAGAAGGCGCGCGGCATCTCGGTGAGTTCGACCGCGCTGCAGTTCGAATACGGCGACTGCGTGATCAACCTGGTCGACACCCCCGGTCACTCGGATTTCTCCGAGGACACCTATCGGGTGCTGACCGCCGTCGACGCCGCGGTCATGCTCATCGACGCCGCCAAGGGCCTCGAGCCGCAGACGCTCAAACTGTTCCAGGTGTGCCGTCACCGCGGGATTCCGGTGATCACCGTCATCAACAAGTGGGACCGGCCCGGCCGCGCGCCGCTGGAACTGCTCGACGAGATCAGCGAGCGCATCGGCCTGACCCCGACCCCGCTGTTCCTGCCGGTCGGCATCGCGGGCGATTTCCGCGGGCTGCTGCGTCGCGGCGACGAGGGCGCGGCCACCGAATACATCCACTTCACCCGCACCGCCGGTGGCGCGACGATCGCGCCCGAGGAGTCCTACGACGTCGCGCAGGCGAGCGGACGTGAGGGCGAGGTGTGGACCACCGCGGCCGAGGAGAGCGAACTGCTCTCGGCCACCGGGCAGGACCACGATCAGGAACTGTTTCTGGCCGGGCAGACCTCGCCGGTCATCTACGCCTCGGCGATGCTGAACTTCGGGGTGCGCCAACTGCTGGAAACCCTTGTGTCCCTTGCTCCCCCGCCCGGACCGCGGGATGACGTGAGCGGCTCGGCCCGGGAGACCACCGATCCGTTCAGCGCGGTCGTGTTCAAGGTGCAGGCCGGTATGGACACCGCGCACCGCGATCGGCTGGCGTTCATGCGCATCGTGTCCGGGGAATTCGAGCGCGGCATGGTCGTCACGCACGCCCAGACCGGGCGGCCGTTCGCGACCAAATACGCGCTGACCGTCTTCGGCCGCGAACGTTCCACGGTCGACACGGCCTTTCCGGGTGATGTGGTCGGTCTGGTGAACGCGACCGCCCTGGCCCCCGGGCACACGCTGTTCGTGGACAAGAAGGTCGAATTCCCGCCGATCCCGTCCTTCGCGCCGGAACATTTCGCCACGTTGCGAGCGCGCAGCGCGGGTAAGTACAAGCAGTTCCGCAAGGCCATCGATCAGCTCGACTCCGAGGGCGTGGTGCAGGTGCTGCGCAACGACACCCGCGGTGACGCCTCCCCCGTGCTGGCCGCGGTCGGTCCCATGCAGTTCGAGGTGGTCACCGCCCGCATGCAGGCCGAATTCACCGTCGAGACACAACTGGACTTCCTGCCCTATCAGCTGGCCCGGCGCACCGACGCGGAATCCGCACCCGAGCTCGACCGCCAGCGCGGCGTCGAGGTCTTCACCCGCACCGACGGCGTGATCCTGGCCCTGTTCAGCGACAAATGGCGCTTGCAGTACATCCAGAAGGAAATGCCCGACCTGACCATGGATCCGCTGGTCGCCACCGCGGACTAGCAAGGGCCCGGAACAGGGCCGCAGCAGTGTCCTTGTTCCCTTCCTGCGCGCGGAGAGAAGGCGCAAAATGACTGCTGTACACCGGTTTCAAGGTTCGTGATCGGTGGCTGGTCGGTTGTCTGCCGACAACACTCGGACGCATTCCGCCGTGATGGCAGCGCCCCGGTACCAGGCCGCGGCACGTCTGGATTTCCCGTCGGCATCGCAGCCGCACGTCACGTCATAGTCAACGTCGGTCGTCGCGAATGCTGCCCGTTGCGGCTACGTGCCGCCCTCGCGAGTTCGGCGCACCAGCAATGGACAGGAAGCAGCATGTCAGAGCAGAACAAGGCCGCCGCCAAGCGCATCTTCGACGCATGGAACACCCGAGACTTCGAGGTATTCGACGAGGTGCTCGCGGCCGATTACATCGACCACAGTCCGCAGAACCCGTACGCCGACACCCACGGCCCCGAAGGCATCAAACGGTTCGCGCGGATGTACATCGACGCGATCTCGGATCAACGGTTCCTGGTCAACGAACAGATCGCCGAAGGGGACTTGGTCACTACCCGATGGACGGGGACAGGAACGAACGACGGCGAGATCATGGGGATGCCCGCGACCGGCAAATCGGCGGTCGTTCAGGGAATCACGATGCAGCGTTTCCAGGACGGCAAGGCTGTCGAGGGCTGGACATGCTGGGACACGCTCGGCATGATGCAGCAACTCGGCCTCGTCCAGCAGGCGCACACCGCGGCATCCTGACGCGGACTAGCCCATCGTTTCTTCTTCCGAGGTGCTGGAGGATCGACCGTCGCTGCCCGCGACCTCGCCGGTCTCCGGTTCGGCGGCGATCAGGCCCCAGCGGCTCGAGGTGAGGCGCAGGCTCGGTAGATCCGACAGGGACAGCACCACCTCGTAGGTGCGTTCGTAGCCGGTGTGGGCAATGCGCCAGTTGCCGTCCTCGCAGCGGACGTAGCGGTCCGAATAGAAGGCCGCGCCGCGCAGCAGCATGTTGTGGCCGGGGATGAGCACCGTATCGGCCAGATACCAGGTGCCGGTGGCCTCGTCACCGTCGACGTCGATCTCCGGATGATCGCAGTGGTGTTCGGTGATCACGTGCGGGCCGAGCGTATTACGCATGAACGCCAGGAACGCGTCACGCGATTCGAACTGCAGGTACTCGCTGTAGGTCGCGGTCGCGTCCGGGACCATGGTGTCGGCGAAATCGTCCCAGGCCTTGGTATCGAGTGCCCGCAGGTAGCGGAACTTCAGCCGACTGATTGCGGAGACGGCATCGGAGTCCATACCTCAACAATCCCATCCGGACACCGACTTCTCCGTGATTTGGGAGATCTGTACCGAATCGCTATACGCGGCCTGGTTCGGCGCACTACCCGTCGGTGCGCTGGGTGGGTGCGGCCTCGCCCGGAAGGGTGAAGCAGATGCGGCAGAAGTCCTCGCCGAATTCGGTGAGGCGCAGGCTCTTTCGCACGATCTTGGGAACGCGTCCGGCGGCCTTGAGGGCCGTTTCGACGATCGGCTGGACCTCGAGCACCATGTAGCGGCTCAACAGGACCGGATCGTCGGAGTTCATCAGCAGGCCGAGCCGGTTGAGGTTGATCAGGTAATGGCGTGAGCGGTCCGGGTAGCGCACCCCGGCCTGCTCGGGCACCGAGGTCAGATCACCGGACACGAGTTCCGAACCGATGCCCAGGGGGCGGTTGGTGCGGACGTCGACCGAGGGCTGCGGGCCGTTCTGCGCCATGAATCGCAGGATGCGGGCCTCGTCGGGGGCGAGCTGATCGAGGATCCGGTCGTAGGCCGGATGCACTTCCTCGGTGAAGTACACATCGGCCGAACGGGCCAGCAGCGCGTCACCGCGACGACGCAGATCGTCCATCGTCGTGGACCGGACGTAACCGCCGGTGGTAATGGCCTGCGGCGTATGCCCGTTGGCGGTCGGCACGTAGCTGACGATCTCGCGCACCGACCCCTCGGTGACGCCCAGCACACTGCGAGCGACCGATTGCAGTGCCTGCCCGGCGCGCTCGGCGATCTCGGTGGAGGATTCGCCGTCCAGGGCCGCCTGGGTGATCTGCCGGGTCACCTCGTAGGTGGTGCCCATCGCCCACTGTCCGCCGCGCACCGCCGACCCGGCGGCGAGCCCGGCCGCGCGGAACACGCCGCGGATGAGCCTGGCCTCGTTGCTGATCTGCCGCTGCTCCACGTCCGAGGTGCGTTCCACGGAACGAGGTCCCGGGCGGACGACGTCGCGTCCGCTCCTGTCGTCTGCCACGTCCTTCTCCGAAACTCGCCAGGTGAACGAAAACGCTCACAGATTATCGCCGCCACCCGATCATCGGGCGCCTCGGCCCGGCGGGCCGTGCGAAGAGTACCGGGCAACCACGACGACCGGCTACCCGAAAGTCTCCCACTTCGGACGCCACGGACCACATCCGGCCGCAAATTCGACCATCTCCGCAATTCCGCAGTAAGGTCCACCCTGCCGACGGGTACCTTCGAGTACCGGTGAGGCGGTGGTCACCGGTACGGTTCTGCAGGAGGGTGTCGTGCTAGGCAGCTATTTTCATATCCACCCATCCATTCTGCTGGAACTGATCACCATCCCCTTGTTCACCGGCATCATCGGTTACATCACCAACTGGACCGGCATCCTGATGCTGTTCAAGCCGATCTACTTCCACGGCATTTCGGTGCCCGGCCTCAAATCACTGTTCCACTTCCTGCCCAAGCGGATTCAGGTTCTGCCGCTGCTGCGCTACGACGGGCGAATGGGCTGGCAGGGCATCGTCCCCTCGCGTGCGGACAAGATGGCTTCGATCGCCGTGGACAAGGGGCTGTCCAAACTGGGCAGCGTCAGCGATTTCTATCGCGAGCTCGAACCCGACGCGCTGGCCGAACATCTGACCACCCTCGCGCAGGAGCAGATCCGCGACATCGTCGAGGAAATCGCGATCCGCGAACATCCGCAGCTCTGGTACAACCTGCCCAACCCGGTCCGGGAGATGGTGCACGAGCGGGTGCGCGAGCAGTTGCCCGAGGTGCTCCGGGAACTGACCGTCGAGCTGGGCAACAATATCGAGCAGCTGCTCGACGTCAAGCAGATGGTGATCCGGTATTTCCAGTCTCGTCCGCAGCTGCTCAATACGGTCTTCCAGGTGCTGGGGGCCAAGGAGCTGCGATTCATGCAGAATTTCGGCTTCTACTTCGGCGCGCCGATGGGTGCGGTGCTGGTGGCCATCCTGCATCTGACGAACTGGTCCGCCCTGGTCGTGCTGCCGGTCGGCGGGGTGGTGATCGGCTGGGTGGTGAACTGGATCGGCCTGAACATGATCTTCGCCCCCGCGTACCCGAAGTGGTGGTGCCCGTGGCGGCAGGGCCTGCTGATCAAACGGCAGTCCGAGATCACCGAGGGTTATGCGGAATTGGTTGCCACCCAGATCATCACGGTCGCCAACGTCGGCGACGAACTGCTGAACGGGCCGCGCGCGGACCGCACCATGCAGGTCCTGGAGGACACCCTGCGCCCGGCCACCGACAAGGCCCTGGGCCCGGCGCGCGGGCCGGTGAAGTTCATGATGGGCCGGCGCGACTACACGACGCTGCAGGACAGTTTCGCGGACAAGGCCAAGAGCCTGGCACCGGCCGCCTTCGCCGATCCGGCCTTCAACGCACAGCAGAGTACGCAGGTCAGCCGGTATATCGCCAAGCAGATGGCGGCCCTGTCCCCACCGAGTTTCGTGGATATGCTGCGTGCGGCCATCAAACAGGACGAGTGGCTCTTGTTCGTCCATGGCGGCGTGTTGGGGCTCATCGCCGGTTACGCTCATCTTCTGATCTTCGGAACGGAAGTGGCGAGAACATGGCTTTGAGCGACCCCGTGCGCGCTGCGGCCGGGCTGGTGCAGGTGGCGGCATCGGCTGCGGCGGAAGCGACTTCGTGGAGCGTGGACACCGCCCGGGACATCACCGGGACCGTCGTGCGCGGCAGTATGGCGGGGCGGCCGCCGCGCGAACTGCTCACCGAGGCCGGTGAGCAGATGCGCGAATCGGTGCGCCAGGCGCTGGGCATCCCTGCACCGCAAGCGGATTCGGATCCGGAACCGGTCTCGAATCTGCGCGAGCGCGGTGCGGAACTACTCCGGCATTCCGCGCGGGTGCAGACCGGCGAGGGTGATCATCCGGCGTACGCGCGGATCCTGTCCGAGCTGACGCCCGACGAGGCGCGCATCCTGCGATTCCTCTACCTCGATGGCCCGCAGCCCACCCTGGATGTACGCACCGGCCGTGCGCTGACCCCGGGAACGCAGCGAATCGAGATGGGACTCAACCTGATCGGCGAGGAGGCCGCGCTGCACTCCCCCGACCGGACCGCCCACTATCTGACCAATCTGAGCCGGCTGGGCCTGATCGACTTCACCACCGAACCGCTCGACAATCCGGCTCGGTACCAGTTGCTCGAAGCCCAGCCGCAGACCAGGTCGGTGTTGTCGCGCAGCCGCCCGCGCGCCAAGATCCGGTACTGCAGCATCGTGCTGACCGGATTCGGCGGCGACTTCGTCTGCTGTTGCCTGCCGGTGCCGCCCGTCGACAAGGCGCTGTAGGACTCACGTCCTCGGCCGCGGCAACGGCTCAGCCGACCTCGTCGGCGAGTGCGAGCCAGCGTTCCTCGGTCGATTCCTTGTCCGCCTGAACCTGTTTCAGCTCCACGCCGAGGGTGACCAGCTTGTCCGGATCGGTGGCGGCCTCGGCCAGGGCGCCGTGCAGGCGCTGTTCGCGTTCGGTGAGTTTTTCCAGAGCCCGTTCCAGGCGGCCGAATTCCTTGCGGGCGGCCCGGTAGGCGGCCGAATCCGTCGCGGGGGCAGCGGAATTCGACGATCCGCCGGGGGCGGCGCCGGACGCGGAGGCGGGCCGGGCGGGGGCGGCGAGCGCGGCGCGGCGGCGGAGGTATTCCTCGATGCCGCCGGGCAGGTTGGTGAGTTTGCCGTCGCCGAACAACGCCCAGGTCGAATCGCAGATGCGCTCGATCAGGTAGCGGTCGTGGCTGATCACCACCAGTGTGCCCGCCCAGCCGTCGAGCAGGTCCTCGAGCTGCTGCAGGGTGTCGATGTCCAGGTCGTTGGTGGGCTCGTCGAGCAGCAGGACGTTCGGCTCGCCCATCAGGATGCGGGTCAGCTGCAGCCGACGCCGCTCACCACCGGACAGATCGCCGACCGGGGTGCGCTGTTTGGCCGGGGTGAAGCCGAGCCGCTCGGCCAGCTGTCCCGCGCTGACCTCCCGGTCGCCCAGCGTGATTCGCTCCGCGACATCGGATACCGCTTCCAGCACACGCATATTCGTCGGCAGATCGTCGAGTTCCTGACGCAGCCAGCCGATTCGGATGGTCTGCCCCTGGATCCGGCGGCCGGGCACCGGCTCGGTGTCACCGGCCAGCGCGCGCAGCAGCGTGGTCTTGCCCGAACCGTTCACCCCGACCAGACCGACCCGCTCACCGGGAGACAGCCGCCAGGTCAGATCGTGCACCAGTTCGCGGCCGTCGGGCGTGCTCAACGTCGCGTCCTCGAGCTCGATCACCACGCGCCCCAACCGCTTTCGCGCGAAGGCGGCCAGCTGGACGGTGTCGCGCGGCGCGGGCACGTCGGCGATCAGCGCCTCGGCGGCCTCGACGCGATAGCGCGGCTTGGAGGTCCGCGCCTGCGGGCCGCGGCGCAACCAGGCCAGTTCCTTGCGGGCCAGATTGCGGCGGCGGGCCTCGGTGGCGTCGGCCTGCCGGGCGCGTTCGGCGCGGGCGAAGATCCAGTCGTTGTAGCCGCCCTCGTAGCTTTCCACCTTGCCGCCCACCACTTCCCACGTGCGAGTGGCGACGGTGTCCAGGAACCACCGATCGTGGGTGACCACCACCAGAGCGCTGCGCCGGGCCAGCAGATGTTCGGCCAGCCACTGCACGCCCTCGACGTCGAGGTGGTTGGTGGGCTCGTCCAGCACCAGCAGATCCAGGTCGCGCACCAGGGCCGCGGCCAGCGCCACCCGACGACGCTCGCCGCCGGACAGATTGGTGACCGCCGCGTCCATGCCGAGCCCGGCGATGCCGATTCCCTCGATGACGTTGCGAATCCGCGGATCGGCGGCCCATTCGTGTTCCGCCACAACGGGATCGCTGCCTACCGTGTCGTCCGCGAGCCCGGCCAGCACCACGTCGCCGACGGTGGCGTCCTCGGGCAGCACGCCGCGCTGGGTGACCACCGCCATCCGCAGCCCGTTCATCCGGCTCACCCGCCCGCTGTCGGGCTGTTCGATGCCGGTCATCACCTCGAGCAGCGTCGTCTTGCCGCCGCCGTTCAGGCCCACGACCCCGATCCGCTCACCCTCCTGCACACCGAGAGAGACCTGATCCAGCAGCGGCGTGATCCCGAAACTCTTGCCGACCTGTTCCAGGTTGACCAGGTTCACCATGGGCTCGTCCGCCTCTCCGTATTCAGGCCAAACAGTGTGAGTGGCGTGTCATCGACTCCGGATCGCCTGCCGCGTCGGCAGCCCGTCCCCGGGGCGCTCGGCAAGCTCCTCATGATCTCACGCCGCCGCTCACGTCCCGGATCTCCCCCCGGGCGGAGCGCGGGACCGCGGTGGAGCAGCACGCGAGTCCACAACGGCCGGAGATACGACAGTGGCTCGGAAGCAATGCTTCCGAGCCACTGTCGCTAGTAGCGGGAACAGGATTTGAACCTGCGACCTCTGGGTTATGAGCCCAGCGAGCTACCGAGCTGCTCCATCCCGCGTCGTGTTTCCAACAGTACACGACGCCCCCTCCGATTACCGAATCGCGCCCGGACCAGCACCTTTGCGGCGCATTCGCGCGGGTCAGTGCTCGCCGACGATGCGGGCGCCCGGCACCGGGCCGCTGGCGGTGCGCACGCTGCGGCAGACGCCGGCGCCGGAGAGTTCGGCGGCCACCTCGATGGCCGCCTCCTCGCTCTCGCACAGGAACGCGCAGGTGGGGCCGGAACCGGAGACAAGACCGGCCAGGGCTCCCGCACCCGTGCCCGCGCGCAGGGTGCGGCGCAGATCGGGTTTCAGCGACAGCGCGGGCGCCTGCAGGTCGTTGCCGAGCAGCGGGGCCAGCTGAGCCGGATCGCCGGATGCCAAGGCCTGCAACAACTCCTGCGGTTCGGCGAGGCGGGGCGGATCGCCCTGCTCCCGTAGTCGGTCCAGTTCGCGGAATACCGTCGGCGTGGACAGGCCGTCACGAGACAGCGCCAGCACCCAGTGAAAAGTGCTGCGCGACAACACCGGAAGCAACTTCTCCCCGCGTCCGCGGCCCAGCGCCGTCCCGCCGTACAGCGCGAACGGGACGTCGCTGCCCAATTCGGCGGCCAGCGTCGCCAATTCGTCCCGGGTGAGGCCGACATCCCAGAGTTCGTTCAACCCGACCAATGCGGCGGCGGCGTCGGCGCTGCCGCCCGCCATACCGCCCGCGACCGGAATCCCCTTGCGGATCGCGATCTCCACCAGCGGCGCGCGCCCGGCGCGATGGGCCAGCCGCACCGCGGCCTGCCACACCAGATTCATCCGATCGGTGGGCACCTGATCGGCGCCCTCACCGCTCACCCGCACCGACAGCGAAGCAGCCGGAGTGATCTCGATATCGTCACTCAGCGACAACGCCTGGAAGACGGTGGTGAGCTCGTGATACCCATCGGCACGCAGGTCACCCACCCCCAGGTGCAGGTTCACCTTCGACGGCGCCCGCACGACGACAGGGCTGGGTACAACTGAAAGCACGAGCCCCAAGCGTAATGGGCGGGGCCGACATGTGCGGTCACAGCGGTCGCCAACGCGCCGCCGCGCCGGTCAGGCGGCTCGAACCACTTGCACGCAATACCCGTAGGGGGTACCTTCGGGAACGTCCGGGGATACCCCCTCACCGTATAACTCGAAGGAGTCGAGATCATGGCGAGCAGCACCTACACCGTCACCGGAATGACCTGCGGACACTGCGTGGCGTCGGTGCAGAAGGAGATCGGCCGGATCGACGGCGTCACCGGCGTCGAGGTGGACCTGGCCAGCGGGCAGGTCCAGGTGGAGTCGGCGGACCCGGTCGACCAGGCTGCCGTGGCCGCCGCCGTCGACGAGGCCGGATACCAGCTCGCGAGCTGAGGCGAACCACCGTGAGAACCATCACGAAGGAGAGCGCGACCATGAACGAGGCGCGGCGATGAGCGCACCGGTGTCCGAGCGGTCGATCGAACTGGAGATCGGCGGGATGACGTGTGCGTCCTGCGCGGCCCGGATCGAGAAGAAGCTCAACCGACTCGAGGGCGTCACCGCCTCGGTGAACTACGCCACCGAGAAGGCCATGGTCAACTTCCCGGATTCGGTCAGCCCGGAGCAGCTCATCGAGCGGGTGGTCGACACCGGGTACACCGCCCAGGTGTACGCGCCGGTCGATACCGCTGTGCCACACGAGGATCCAACGCTCTCCCCTGCCGCCGAACTGCGGAACCGGCTGCTGATCACGCTCGCGCTGGCGGTGCCGATCATCGCGCTGGCGATGGTTCCGGCGTGGCAGTTCCGCAACTGGCAGTGGCTCTCGCTGGCGCTGGCCGTGCCGGTGGTGTTCTGGGGCGGCGCGGGCTTCCACCGCGCCGCCTGGACGAACGCCCGGCACGGCGCGGCCACCATGGACACGCTGATCTCGCTGGGCACCCTGGCCGCCTTCGGCTGGTCGGTCTACGCGCTGTTCTTCGGCATGGCCGGAATGCCCGGCATGCGACACGGTTTCAGCCTGGCGGTCGAGCGCGGCGACGCGGCGTCCAACATCTACTTCGAGGTGGCCGCCGGGGTCATCGTATTCCTCTTGGCCGGAAGGTATTTCGAGACCCGCGCCAAGGAACGCGCCGGATCCGCGCTGCGGGCGCTGCTGGAGATGGGCGCGAAGGAGGTGTCCGTCCTGCGCGGGACCGCGGCGGGCGGATCCGGCACCGAAATCCGCATTCCGGTAAGTGAATTGCGTTCCGGCGAGCTGTTCCTCGTCCGTCCAGGAGAGAAGGTCGCCACGGACGGCGTTGTGGTGGAAGGCAATTCGGCCATCGATATGAGCATGCTCACCGGCGAGTCGGTGCCGGTGGAGGTCGCGCCCGGCGATCCGGTGGTCGGCGCGACGGTGAACGCGGGCGGCATGCTGACCGTGCGGGCGACCCGTGTCGGCGCGGACACCCAGCTGGCGCAGATGGCCGCACTGGTCGAGCAGGCGCAGACCGGTAAGGCCCCCGTGCAGCGGCTCGCCGATCGCGTCGCCGGGATCTTCGTGCCGATCGTGCTGGTGATCGCCGCGGCCACGCTGATCGTCTGGCTGGTCACCGGGGCGCCGGCGGCCGTGGCGTTCGGGGCCGCGGTCGCGGTGCTGATCATCGCCTGCCCCTGCGCACTCGGACTGGCCACGCCCACCGCACTTCTGGTCGGCACCGGCCGAGGCGCCCAGCTGGGCATTCTGATCAAGGGGCCGCAGGTGCTGGAGTCCACGCGGCGGATCGACACCGTCGTGCTGGACAAGACCGGGACCGTCACCACCGGCACGATGACGCTCGCCGAGGTGATCCCGGCCGAGGGCGCCGACCCCGACGAGGTGCTCAGAGTGGCCGCGTCGGTGGAACACGGCTCCGAACATCCCGTGGCGCGTGCGGTCGTGGCCGGCGCCGCCGACCGTGGGCTGCGGCCGGATCCGGTGCAGCAGTTCGTCGGTCACGGCGGTAAGGGCGTGCAGGGTCTGGTCGGTGAACGAGCGGTGGTGATCGGGCGCACCGAACTGCTGGACGACTGGTCGATCACCCTGCCCGAGGCGTTGACCGAGGCCAAGTCCGCAGCCGAATCGGCCGGGCGGACCGCGATCGTGGTCGCCTGGGACGGCGTGGCCCGCGGCGTGCTGGTGATCGCCGACGCGATCAAACCGACCAGTGCCGACGCGGTCGCCGATATGCGCGCGCTGGGCCTGACCCCGGTCCTGCTGACCGGCGACAACGCCGCCGCCGCACGCACGGTCGCGGATCAGGTCGGCATCGACGAGGTCATCGCCGAGGTCCTGCCCAGCGACAAACTCGATGTGGTCAAGCGGCTGCAGGACAGCGGCAAGGTGGTGGCCATGGTCGGCGACGGCGTCAACGACGCGGCCGCCCTCGCCCAGGCCGATCTGGGCCTGGCCATGGGCACCGGCACCGACGTCGCGATCGAGGCGGGCGACATCACCCTGGTGCGCGGCGATCTGCGCACCGTCGGCACCGCCATCCGCCTGTCCCGCATCACCCTGCGCACCATCAAGGGAAACCTGTTCTGGGCCTTCGGCTACAACGTCGCCGCCATCCCCCTGGCCGCCGCAGGTCTGCTCAACCCGATGCTCGCGGGCGCGGCCATGGCGTTGTCCAGCGTCTTCGTGGTCAGCAACAGCCTGCGCTTGCGCACGGTGTCCGTTTCGCCTCGGCCGCGCTGAGACGGAGCCCCGAAACTCACTGCCGAGCACCGCATTTCGAATTTCCCGAGTGCCCCGACAGGCTGACCGTAGCCACACGGCTGCGGTCACTCGTCGTTCGATTGCCGAGTGTTCAGCTCAGTTCCACGAGGCGCACGAAGGCCGCGGTGTCGAGGGTTTCGCCGCGGGCCGTGGGGGCGATGCCTGCGGCGACGAGGCGGCGTTCGGCCTCCGCGGGTGAGCCTGCCCAACCGCCGAGTGCGGCGCGTAATGTCTTGCGGCGCTGAGCGAATGCGGCGTCGACCACTTCGAAGACGCGGGTGCGGTGCGCCGCGTCGAGGGACCAGGGCGGTTGCGCGAAACGATCGATCCGGACCAGTCCGGACTCGACCTGCGGAACCGGCCAGAACACCTGCCGCCCCACCGATCCCGCCCGGCGGACGGCGCCGAAGAATCCGGCCTTCACACTCGGCACGCCGTAGATCCGGGAGCCCGGTTCGGCGGCGAGGCGATCGGCTACCTCGGCCTGCACCATCACCAGAGCCGTTGTGATGCTGGGCAATTCGGCCAGCAGATGCAGCAGCACGGGCACCGCGACGTTGTACGGCAGATTCGCGACCAGTGCGGTCGGCTGTGCGGGCAGGTCCTGCGCGCGCACTCGCAACGCATCCGCGCGCACCACCGAGAGCCGATCGGCCAGTTCCGGCGCGCGATCGGCCACGGTCTCCGGAAGATGTTGCGCCAGAACCGGATCGATCTCCACCGCGACCACCCGGTCCACCACGTCCAGCAGCGCCAGCGTCAGTGAACCCAGCCCCGGCCCGACCTCGAGCACCACGTCCTCGCGTCCGACTCCCGCGGCCGCCACGATCCGCCGCACGGTATTCGCATCGTGCACGAAGTTCTGCCCGAGCTGTTTGGTCGGCCGCACCCCGAACCGCTCCGCCAGCACCCGCACCTCGGCTGGACCGAGCAACCCGGCCTGACCACGGGCGACGACCTCTGATTCGGACACGCCCGTCAACCTACCAACCCGGCGGTCACACACTCCGCACCCGGCCCACCCACCACGCATACCGCTCCCCGGAGACACCACCGCACACGAGCTGCCCGCTCACCCCACGTTCAGCGGAACCGCCGCGCGAACGACTCACGGCCAGATGCCCTCAGGAAGCGGATCGGTCTACAGCCGACCGCGGTACGGAGCCCGCTCCCGATCCATTGACCGTGACGATCGAAACCCGCCGACCGCCCGCCTCCTCGAATCGGCTACGGCCGGGTGGGTGTGGACGCTATGCGTGCGGCGAAATCGCTGACCGCCGACCACATCTCGGGATTCAGCTGGCAGTGGCTGCCGCGGCCGACAACGGTGCGGAAGTCCACGCCCCCGGCGGCGAACTGGGCGGCCAGGGTGGCGTGCAGCGGACCGGGGACCGTGGTGTCGGTGATGTTGGTCAGCAGCAGGATCGGGGCGTCGTATCCGCTGGTGGGGACGGCCATGTAGGAGGTGAGTGCGGTGCGGAAGGCGTCGGTGGTCAGTTGACGGTCGAGCAGGTCGCCGATCGACGCGCCGTCGACACGGCGCATGATGGCGCCCAGGCACAGGTCCCCGATCCCGTCGACCAGGTCACGGCCGCGAGGGCTCAGATAGCTGTCGACGGCGACCTCCGGATGCGTCGCCCGCAGCCCGGCCAGGATCATAGCGATGAACGTGGTCGTGCCGGTGTCGCTCACGCCGCGGACGTTCGGCACCCACGGACCGGTCACGGGCAGCAGCGCCTCGATATCGGATTCCGGATCGACGGTGATGGTGCCGCGGAAATCCAGATCGGGCGCGTAGGTGTGCTGCAGATGCGCGGTACCCAGCGCCGCCTGCCCGCCCTGCGATCCGCCGATCACGGCCCAGGTCCGGGACAGCGCCGGATGGGTCGCGCGGGCCGCGCGCACCAGATCGATCGTGGCGGTCGCCTCGGTGTTCAGCTCCAGATACGGATGCGGGCCGGTGCGGAATCGTCCCAGGCCCAGGTAATCCGGTGCGACGACCGCGAATCCCTTGGCCAGGAAGTACTTCACGATCCGGTTGTCCTCCTGCTGACCGAGCGTGCCCGTCGCGGTGGTCTGCCCGCCGCAGCCCGCGCCCAGACCCGAGGTGCCGTGGTCGTAGGCCATGATCAGCCAGCCGCCGGCCGGTGCCCGGCCCGGCGGCACGAACAGTGCGCCACTGGCCCGCTGCGGCGTGCCGTCCGATCCGGTCATCCAGTAGTCGAGGACCGAACCGCCCGCAATGCCGCGCCAGCTGTCGGCCTGTGGCAGAACGCCGATCGCGTTCCCCGGCACGGCGGCATCCGCGGGTGCGGCCGTCGTCCACACGGCGCTCACCGCGATCGCGGCCGCCATCACCATCGGTCCCCAGCCCCGCCACCGCATCCGAACCCCTCACCGTCTCATCGGACAACGTCCGGGCGATCGTATCGATCCTTCTTGTGAACCCATTGTGAAAGTCGCGGCGTGTCGTTCCGGCGCATTGACTCAGACTGATACACGTTCTAATTTTCTGACTGACCGCATCGCAGCCGGTGCGGCCCACCCGCACCGTCGAGAGGTTGGCACACAATGCAGCGCAGGCATGAGGGACGTCGGATTCTCGTCACGGGCGCGGGTTCGGGTATCGGGCGGGGCGTCGCGCTGCGACTGCTCGCCGAGGGCGCCACGCTGGTGGCCGCCGATATCGCCGAGACCAGTCTGAAGGAAACCGCGGAGGGGGCCGCGGCCGCCGATCGCGATCGACTGCACACCGTCCGCATCGACGTCGCCGATCCCGAATCCGTCCGCGCCGGTTGCACATCGGCGCTGGACACCCTCGGCGGACTCGACGTTCTGGTGAACGCCGCGGGCATCATGCGCAGCGCGCACACCCACGAAATGCCGTTCGAGGACTGGAATCAGGTCATCGGCGTGAATCTCACCGGCACCTTCCTGATGTGCCAGGCGATGCTGCCGCGCCTGATCGAGTCCGATCATCCGGTGATCGTGAACTTCTCCTCCACCGCCGCCTTCGGCTCGAATCCGTACATGGCCGCCTATTCCGCCTCCAAGGGCGGCGTCAACGCGCTGACCCACTCGCTGGCCCTGGAATACGTCAAACACGGTCTGCGCGCGGTGAACATCGTCCCGGGCGGCATCAACACCGGCATCACCTCGGGCCTGCAACTGCCCGCCGACGCCGACTGGAACCTGATGGCCCGCCTCACCGGCTGGCTCAACAACGGCGCCCTCGGCGATCCGAAGGACATCGCGGGCGTCGTCGCGATGGTCGCCTCCGAAGAGGGCCGCTACATCACCGGCAGCGAAATCCGCGTCGACGGCGGAGCTCTCATGTAAGGAGCCAACCACCCAGCACGACACGCTCTTTCACGACAACCTCCAATACCTGGTTCTACCAACCCCGGACAACGCCAACACCTGTTCGCGGCCCGTCTCGCCGATGAGACGTGTGGCGGGTGCGAGGAACGAGTACCCGACACGGGGCCGACCGGCGAGACTCAAGGGGCCGTGAACCCGCCGGAGCGAAGCGGAGGCAATCCAACACAGTTCGCGGCCCGTCTTGCCGGTCGGACGCGTGGCGGGTGCGAGGAACGAGTGCCCGACACGGGGCCGACCGGTGAGACTCAGGGGGCCGCGAACACGCCGCAGCGAAGCGGAGGCAATCCAACACAGTTCGCGGCCCGTCTCGCCGATGAGACGCGTGGCGGGTGCGAGGACGAGTGCCCGACACGGGGCTCATCGGTGAGACTTCGGGGGCCGCGAACCGCCGGAGCGAAGCGGAGGCCAAAGATACAGCTAACCGATTCCCAATCTGCTGGTGCAGGTGGGCCAGGCGCCCCAGCCCTGGCGGGCGCGGGTCTTCTCGGCGATGGCGATCTGCTCGTTGCGGGTCGCCAGGTCGGGGCGGGGGGCGTATTTCAGGCCGCCCTGGCGTGCCCAGGTGTTCTGGTCGAACTGGACGCCGCCGAAATAGCCGTTGCCGGTGTTGATCCCCCAGTTACCGCCGGATTCGCATTTGGCCAGCGCGTCCCAGATGTGGCCGTCGCGGACCGGCGGGACCTCGGTGCCGGGTTTGGCGCCCTTGCGGATGGTCTTGGGCTGGGACGGCACGACGACCGAGCTGGAGACCTGATTCTTGCCCGTGACGATGCCGTTCACGATGGACACCGCGTACGTGACGTCCTGCACGCCGGGCTTGCCGGGATTCTCCACCGTGGTGCGATCCATGTTCATGGTCGGATCGTCGACGTCCTTCTCCGTCGGCGGCAGCGGTACCCGTTCGACGCGGTTCACGGTGCGCTTGCGAGTGACGGTGACCTGCATCCCGTCGGTCAGCGGGGTGCTCGCGACCGGTTGCACCGAGTCCTCATCGATCAGCGGCGAACCCTGAACCTTCAGCAACTGGCCGACCGTCGGCGCGGCGAGCCGGACGTACTTCGCCTTGCGGCCGTTGTCGGCCAGCAGCACCGTGTGCGGACTGGTGATCGAGAGCGTCCCGCCGGTCAGTGGGAGCGAGGTCGGGCGGGACGGCGAGACGAATACGTCGTTCGGGATCTTCAACTGGGACAACGCATCGGACACGGTGTTACCGGTGGTCCAGGCCGTCTGGGGGCTGCCGTCGACCACCACGGCGACCTGACGGCCACGATCGAAGGTGATGGTGCCCCCGTTCGCGACCTCGGAACCGGCGCTCGGGGTCACCGCATCGTGGCCGTCGATCCGGTAGCCCGCGGATTTCAGCACGCCGCGCACACTGCCCGCCATGGTCGTGAACGTGGTCGTCTGCCCGTCGACGACGAGGGTGATCGTCTTGCGGTCGATGATGGCCAGCGCCGCACCCAGGATCAACGTGATCAGCAGCGCCGCGACCGCCGTGTACAGCATCGGCGAGCGTGACGAGTTGACCCGCGCTAAAGCGGACATCCCAAACTCCGGCATGGTCACAATACGATAACGGGCAGGTCAGGGCCCGACGACCACACGTGGTAGAGCAGGCAGTTTCCAGATCACGAAGCAATATCGACAACGCAGGGGTGTAACAGGTGCCGTAATAGTAGTGACACCGGACACAATCGCGCATCTCGAGGCGTGTCGGTGTGACACATCCCACTGCGCATGCTGTACCGGTCAGGATCCGATGCGGTAGACGCGTTCGGCGTTGGCGGTGGTCTGCCTGGCGAGTTCGAACGGATCCTGGTCACGCGTCTGCGCCAGGGAACGCACTGTGTAGGGCAGGCAGTAGGGCTCGTTCGGAGCGCCGCGGAACGGATGTGGCGTCAGGAACGGGGCATCGGTCTCGACCAGGATCTGCTCATCGGGCACGAGCTTGGCGGCCTCGCGCAGGTCGTGCGCGTTCTTGAAGCTGACCGTGCCGGAGAAGGACAGCACATACCCCTCCTCCACGCAGGCCAACGCCATGTTCGCGTCCGAGGAGAAGCAGTGGAAGATCACCGTTTCGGGTGCGCCCTCGTCCAGCAGCACCGCCAGCAGGTCGTGATCGGCCTCGCGATTGTGGATCATCAGCGGTTTGCCGAGCCGTTTGGCCAGGTCGATATGCCAGCGGAAACCCTCGACCTGCTCCTCGACCCCGGCGCAGCCATCGAGTTTGCCGGGCCAGTAGTAGTCCAGACCGGTCTCCCCGACCGCGACGACGCGAGGATCGGCGGCCAGCTGCTCGAGTTCGCGCATGGCCGCATCGTCCAGGGCGTTCGCGCGGGTGGGATGCAGTGCGACCGCGGCGTACACCCGCGAATCCCAGTGCGCGGCACGCACCGCGAACCGGGCGGCATCGAGGTCGTCGGCGATCGTGACGACCCGCCCGACACCGACTGCCGCGGCCCGATCCACCACGGCGGCAACCGATTCCGCATCGGTCGCACCGCAGGCATCGAGGTGGGTGTGCGCGTCCACCAGCGGGGACAGCGGCTCGGGCGGTTCGGGTGCGGGCCGGGCGCTAGGCACGAGTACGGGGGATATTCACGCGAAGGGTCGAAGGCACGCGCATTAGAGTAGAGCCACCATGAGTGCATCCTCACGCCCCGCCTTCTACATCACCACGGCCATCGCCTACCCGAACGGTGCGCCGCACATCGGGCACGCCTACGAGTACATCTCCACCGACGCGCTGGCCCGGTTCAAGCGCCTCGACGGGTACGAGGTGTTCTTCATGACCGGCACCGACGAGCACGGCCAGAAGGTGCAGCAGGCCGCGCGGGCAGCGGACGTTCCGGTGCAGGAGTACGCCTCGCGCAACTCGGACGTGTTCGAGCGCATGGACAAGGTCCTGGACATCTCCTTCGACCGGTTCATCCGCACCACCGACGAGGATCACCAGGCCGCGTCCATCGCGATCTGGGAGCGGATGCACGCGCGGGGCGACATCTACCTGGACACCTACGCGGGCTGGTACTCGGTGCGCGACGAGGCGTTCTACACCGACGAGGAGACCACGGTCCTCGAGGACGGCACCCGGATCTCGACCGACACCCGCACCCCGGTGGAGTGGACCGAGGAGTCGAACTACTTCTTCCGGCTGTCCAACTACCAGGACAAACTGCTCGAGCTGTACGAGACGCACCCGGAGTTCATCGCGCCCGCGACGCGGCGCAACGAGATCGTCAGCTACGTCAAGGCCGGGCTGAAGGATCTGTCCATCTCGCGCACCACCTTCGACTGGGGCGTTCCGGTGCCGGGCGATCCGGAGCACGTGATGTACGTGTGGGTGGACGCGCTCACCAACTACCTCACCGGCGCCGGCTTCCCGAATACGGATTCCGCTGCGTTCCAACGGTTCTGGCCCGCCGACGTACACATCATCGGCAAGGACATCACCCGTTTCCACACGGTGTACTGGCCCGCGTTCCTGCTCTCGGCCGGAATCGAACTGCCGAAACGCGTTTTCGTGCACGGATTCCTGTACAACAAGGGCGAGAAGATGTCCAAGTCGGTCGGCAATGTGGTCGACCCGCTGGCCCTGGTCGAGGGCTACGGCCTGGACGCGGTGCGCTTCTTCCTGCTGCGGGAGATCTCCTACGGGCAGGATGGGTCCTACAGCCACGAGGCGATCGTCGGCCGGATCAATTCCGATCTGGCCAACGAATACGGCAATCTCGCCCAGCGCAGCCTGAAAATGGTAGCCCGCGACTGCAATTCGGCCGTGCCGACGCCCGGCGAGTTCACCGACGCCGATCGCGAACTGCTGGACCGCGCGAACGGTCTGCTGGGGCGCTGCCGCGCCGAATTCGACCAGCAGCAGATCCACCTCGCGCTCGAGGCGATCTGGCTGACCCTGGGCGAGACGAACCGCTACTTCTCCGCCCAACAGCCCTGGGCGCTCGCGAAATCGGGCACCCCGGAGGATCTCGCACGCGAGGCGACGGTGCTGTACGTCACCCTCGAGGTGCTGCGCATCGTCTCGATCCTGGTTCAGCCGATCATCCCCGGTTCGGCAGGCAAGATCCTCGACCTGCTCGCCCAGACCGGCCGCACCTTCGCCGACATCGCCACCCCGATCGAGGCAGGTCTGCCCCTGCCCGCGCCGGAGCCGGTCTTCCCGAAGTACATCGAACCCAAGGACTGAGATGCACCGGAGGCGATGTCCCCAGTGGATATCGCCTCCAGGACAACACAACTCGGCGGTCTTGCCTTCAGCTCGAACGCGCTGCCAGTACCGCGTCGTAGAGTTCCCGCCGCGACGCACCGTTCGCGGCGGCGACCTCGGCACAGGCATCCTTGAGGCGAAGCCCTTTGGCGACAAGGGATTCCACCCTGTCGACGAGGTCCGCGGGTTCGGCGGCCACCGGTTGTGCACCTTCCAGCACGACGGTGATCTCCCCGCGGGCCCCCTCGACGGCCCAGTCGGCGAGTTCGGCCAGCGTGCCGCGCACGACCTCCTCGTAGGTCTTGGTCAGTTCGCGGCAGACCGCGGCGCGGCGGGACGGGCCGAGAACCTCGACGGCGTCGGCGAGACAGGCCGCGAGGCGATGCGGGGCCTCGAAGAAGACCACGGCGCGCGGCTCGGCGGCCAGGGTGCCCAGCCACTGTTTGCGCTGCCCGCTCTTGCGCGGAGCGAAGCCGTCGAAGCAGAAACGTTCCATCGGCAGGCCGGACAGCGCCAGCGCGGTCGTCACCGCGGACGGGCCGGGCAGACAGGTCACCGGCAGCCCCCGCTCGACGCAGGCCGCGACCATCCGATATCCCGGATCGCTCACCGACGGCATCCCCGCATCGGTGACCAGCAGAACCGTTCGCCCCTCGGCGATCTCGTCCAGCAGGACCGGAATGCGCGCGGCCTCGACGTGATCGTAGAAACTCACCACGCGCCCGGTGATCTCCACACCCAGCGCCTTGGCCAGCGCGCGGGTGCGGCGGGTGTCCTCGGCGGCGACGACGTCGGCCGAACCGAGCGCGTCCCGCAGACGCTGTGACGCATCACCGATCTCGCCCATCGGCGTCGCCGCCAGCATCAAACGTCCGGTGCCCACAGTGGTATCCACATCGCCACCCTAGGCCCGACCCCACTTAGACTCGTCTGCGTGACCCAGCTGACGGACGTGCGACCGCCGCTCGGCGCGGGCCCCTCGAGTCCGGCTCCGCGGCGCCCCTCCCCCGATTTCGGCCCCATCGATCGCGCGCGCGGCTGGATCGTCACCGCATTCCTGACCGCGCTCGCCGCGATCACCCGGTTCACGATGCTGAACTATCCGACCGACGCGGGCACCCCGGTCTTCGACGAGAAGCATTACGCCCCACAGGCGTGGCAGATGGTCACCGGCGGCGGCATCGAGGACAATCCCGGATTCGGGCTGGTGGTGCATCCGCCCGTCGGCAAGCAGATGATCGGGCTGGGCGAGGCGCTGTTCGGCTATTCGCCGATCGGCTGGCGGTTCGCCGCGGCGGTGTTCGGGTCGGTGATCGTGCTGCTGGTCATCCGCATCACCCGCCGGATGACGCGCTCCACCCTGCTCGGCGCGATCGCCGGAATTCTGCTGATCTGCGACGGCGTGACATTCGTGTCCTCACGCATCGGCATGCTGGACATCTTCCAGGCCGGATTCGTCCTGGCGGCGTTCGGCTGCCTGATCGTCGACCGCGACGTGGTCCGCGAGCGTCTCGCGCGCGCCGATGCCGAAGGCCGAATCGCGCTGAGCCAGTGGGGTCCTCGGCTGGGCGTGCGGTGGTGGCGGTTCGGCGCGGGCCTGCTGCTGGGCATGTCGACCGGGGTGAAATGGTCGGGCCTGTACTACATCGTCGCGTTCGGACTGCTGTCGGTGTTCTTCGACCTGGCCGCCCGGCGCGCCTACGGGGTGCCGCGGCCGTGGCTGGGCACCATCGTGCGCGATGTGATCCCGGCCCTGTACGCCCTGGTCGCGATCGCGCTGCTGGTCTATCTGGGCACCTGGGGCATGTGGTTCGCCGGCGAGGACGGTTACGACCGCTACGCGGTCGGCAACGCGATCGGCACCGGCGGAACCTGGTCCTGGATACCCGACGCGCTGCGCTCGCTCTGGCACAACCAGGGCGAATCGCTGAAATTCCATGAGGGACTGACCAATTCGGCCGGCAACCACCATCCGTGGGAATCCAAGCCGTGGTCGTGGCCGATGGGCCTGCGCCCGATGCTGTACTACTACGCCGACAGCGGCGTCGCCGGCTGTGGGCAATCGGTGTGCGTGAAGGCGGTCATGCTGATCGGCACGCCGGCGATGTGGTGGCTGTCGCTGCCGATGCTGGCCTGGGCCATCTGGCGCACGGTGACCCGTTTCGACTGGCGTTATGCCGCGATGCTGGTCGGCTACCTGGCGGGCCTGCTGCCCTGGTTCATGGACCTGGACCGCCAGATGTACTTCTTCTACGCCGTACCGATGGCGCCGTTCCTGGTGATGGGCCTGGCCATCGCCCTGGGCGAAATCCTGGGCCCGGCCCCCTTCGTCCGCGCCCGCAACGGCCACCGCTTCCTGCTCACCAGCGAACGCCAGGGCCTGGGCCTACTCCTGGTCAGCCTGTACCTGGCCATCGTCATCGCGAATTACATCTGGCTCTGGCCCATCATGACCGCGTTGCCCATCACGGTCGACAGCTGGCACAACCACCTGCTCCTGCCCAGCTGGCGTTAGCCCTCGGGCCGCCGCGGTGGTCGGTCACCGTCTGTCGCGGTCCAGGCTCGACGGCGGATCCGCCGAGGCCGACGCATCGGCGACGGGTTCGTCGGCTCGGCTCAGATCGAAGATGACCGTGCGCAATTCGCTGATGATCTCGTCGGTCTCGGTGAGCAGCGGCTCGAGCGTCGATCGGGTGCCGGGATGCCGGCTCACCGCCGAGGCGAGCAGCAGCCCGAGCCCGAACACCCGGTTGATCGTGCGGTCGTGCAGGTCCGCGGCCATCCGGGTGTGCTCGTCGTACAGGGTCAGCTCGTTCTCGGCGGCCACCCGGTCATCGATGCTCGCGAGGATGCTGGCGCGCATCTGGTTGACCGCATCGGCGATGGCGGCGATCTCGACCGGCCCGTTCCGCTCGATCTCCAAGGCGTAGTTCCCTGCCGACACTTCCCGGATCTGACCGATCAGCCGCGTGACCGGCCGGTTCACCAGTCGCGGCAGCAGCGTGAAGGCCGTCACCACGATCACCACCAGCAGCCCGATCGAAACGTAGGTCGCGACCCTGGCGATCTCCTGCGTGGTCGACACCCGGTGCAGCAGACGCGCGGCCATATCGTTGGTGACCGCCTGCAACCCGGCGGACTCATCGCGAAAGGTGTCGAACAAGCCCTTGCCGGTCAGCGCCAAGGATTCGATCTGATCACTGGGCACCGGGCCCACCGTTCGAGCGGCAATCTCCGGTTGGGCAACCGTCGTCTGCCAGGCATTCCCGGCAGCCGTGGCGGCGTCCAGCGCCGCCAGGGCTCGGGCGTCACCGTCGAGCACCTGCCGTAGCCGGGTCTGCGCCTGCGCGGCGTCGGCGCGCCCCTGGTCGTAGGGCTGTAGAAACACCGGGTCACCGGTCAGCAGGAAACCGCGCTGCCCGGTCTCCTGATTGACATACGCCCGCAACAACACCAAGGCGGACCGCTGCGCCACGAAAACTCGATCGTTCAGATCGTTCACCGCCCGTCCGGCGACCACGCTGCTCACCACAGCCGACGCGGCGGACACCCCGAACAGCAGCACGATCATCACGATGATCGCCGAGAACACTCGTCGTATCGACATCCGAGCCAGCAAGGCCGATCACCGCCGATCGAAACAGAAGCAACACGACACCCGGTCCGCACCGGGGTCGATGATCTTGCCCTTCGATTCTGCGACGAGCCGGATTGCCGATCAATAGCCCTGCCCGGCGCGCGCCGACAGCGCCGGATTATTCGGCCAGGGCCGCGCGGACGTAGCGCAGCGCGGCCTCGTCATCCAGGCCCAGCCGCCGGATGACCGCGACGTAGTCGGTGGCGGCGCGGCCCGCGGCGTCCTGGGTAGGGTCGCCGGAGGAAGCGATGAAGGAGCCGAGGCGTCCGCGGGTTTCCAGGACGCCGTCCTGTTCGAGTTCGCGATAGGCGCGCGCGACCGTGTTGGGAGCCAGCCCCAGTTGGACGGCCAGGGCCCGGACGGTGGGGATCTTGGTTCCGGCGGTCAGTTCGCCCGAGCGGACCCGGGCGACGATGCCCTGTCGCAACTGTTCGTAGGGTGGGACCGCCGAATGGTGGTCGACCGGGATATCCATCGGCGCCTCTACATCTCGTCCCGGGTCAGCGGGCAGGACAGACAGCGGGGGCCACCGCGACCGGACCCCAGTTCGGAACCCGGAATCGTCAGCACCTCGACCCCCGCATCGGCCAATCGGGCATTGGTGTTCTCGTTGCGTTCGTAGGCCACGACCACCCCCGGCGCGAGGGCCAGGGTGTTGTTGCCGTCGTCCCACTGTTCGCGCTCGGCGGTGATGCCGTCCAGGCCGGTATCGATGACGCGCAGTTTGTCGATGCCCATCGCCTCGGCGGCGGCCGGGAGGAACGGCTCGGGCCCGCGCATCTCCACCGAACCGTCGTCGCGCACCGCGATCGTGAAGGCGCACAGCGAATCCCGCACCGCGGGATACATCACCACCGCATCGGAGTCGACCATCGTGCACACGGTGTCCAGATGCATGGTGGCGCGGTTCTGCGCGATCGGCACCACCAGCACGGTGTGCGCGAGACTGTCCTCGAACAGGCTGCGCGCCAACGCCTCCGCACCCGCCGGCGAGGTGCGCTCCCCCACGCCGATGGCCACCACGCCCGGCGCGAGCAGCAGGACGTCGCCGCCCTCCATCGGCGCGGTGTGCGATTCGTACGCCCGGCGCACGCCCAGGAACCGCGGATGGAAGGCGTAGATCAGATCGGTGAGCGTGGTCTCCCGGGCGCGGGCGGGCAGCGCGAGCGAGGTGATGGCCACCTTGCGCCCCACCCAGAAGGAGGAGTCCCGGGTGAACAGCAGATTCGGCAGCGGATCGATGACGAAGTCGGTGCCGTGATGCATGCGCCGCACCAGCGAGGTGGTGTCGGGCGCGACGGGCAGTTCGTCGAATGTCATACCCGCCATGAGGATTCGGGCCAGTTCCGGCGCGGGCACCCCGCGCAGATGGGCCCGGAGTTCCTCGGCGAGGGTGAATCCGATGCGTCGCGCGTCGACCGCGGCGGTGATGCCCATACTGCGGCCCGCGCCGCTGACCGCCAGGGTGTCGGTGAGCAGGTCCGCCAGCAGCAGCACCTCGACCCCGCGACCGCGCAGCACCTCGACGAACGTGTCGTGCTCCTGCTGGGCCCGCTCCACCCACGGAATGGCATCGAACAGCAACTGGTCGTTGTTGCGCGGGGTGAGCCGGCGCAGTTCGTCGCCGGGCCGGTGCAGCAGTACCGAACGCAGCGTCCCGACCTCGGATGTCACGGAAAACGGTCGCCCCTCCGGCACACCATCGATTTCCATGATTCGACCGTAGTAGGCCACAGCGTCATTGGCACGGAATTGGCTGGGTGGGTGCTGTGCGGGCCCCGTAGATCACCCTGGCGATTCCGGGCCGGACACCGTATACCTCGAGTATTGTCGAGGTATGCAGCACACCACCTGGCAGGCGAAGGAGCTCACTCCCGGACAACTGTCCGAACGTAGTGGAGTCGCGGTGTCGGCGCTGCATTTCTACGAACGCGAGGGCCTCATCAGCAGCCGCCGCACGAGCGGCAATCAGCGCCGGTATCCACGGGAGACATTGCGGCGAGTCGCGTTCATCCGCATCTCGCAGCGAGTCGGCATACCGCTCAGCGAGATTCGCGAGGCACTGCACACCCTACCGGAGAGCCGCACCCCCAATCGCAAGGACTGGGAGCGCCTGTCCACGATCTGGCGGCAGGATCTCGATCAGCGCATCGAACAGCTGATCCGCCTGCGCGACAGCGTCAGCAGCTGCATCGGCTGCGGCTGCCTGTCCCTGGCCAGCTGCCGCATCGTCAACTTCCACGACCGCCTCGGCGACGAGGGTCCCGGCGCGCGAGTGCTGGACGTCAACCTCAACAACGAGTGCGGCCCGGCCTGCGACCAACAGGTCGAGCCCTGCGCGGAGAAAGCGGGAGCCTGAGCCGCGAACCCAGCAGCAACCCGTACACCCGTTCCGCTGACCCCGGACGACGCGAACCCGCCGGAGCGAAGCGGAGGCCAAAATTAGCTGCGTGTTACTCGCTGGTAGATGCTGTCGAAGCCGTCGTTGGCCTTGCGCATCACGATCTCGTACGGCCAGGCGAACTTTCGCGCCCACCAGTAACCGAATCGCACGTCGAACGAGGTGTGCACCAGGAAGCGGTTGCGCTCGATACCCCGCAGGATGATCGCGGCCACCTGCTCGGGCATCTTGGCGTGCCGCTGAAACTGCTTGATATACCGCTGAATCCGCGGATCGTCCTGGTTCACCCCGGCGATCTCCACGCTGCGCACCAGCGGAGTGTCCACCGCGCCGGGCACCACCAGCCGCACCGAGATGCCGTGTCGCGCCAGATCGAACCGCAGCACCTCCGACAGCCCGCGCACACCGAATTTGGACGCGCTGTACGCCGCATGCCACGGGAAGGCCAGCAGTCCGGCCGCCGAGGACACGTTCACCAGCGCACCGCCGCGCCCGGCCCGCACCATCGGCGGCACGAAATTCTCGATGACGTGGATCGGGCCCATCAGATTGACATCGACCATCCGGCGCCAGTGCCGGTGTTCGAGATTCTCCACCGTGCCCCAGGCCGAGGTCCCGGCGATATTCATCACCACGTCGAGACTGCCGTGCTGGTCGTGCACCTCGGTCGCGAAGGCGGTGACCGCGTCGTAATCGGTGAGGTCCAGGTCCCGGGCGAGCAACACCTTGCCGCCGTCGTCGCCGATGGCCCGGACCGTGTCCGCCAGCCCGTCGGCGTCGATATCGGTCAGCACCAGTTCCGCACCCTCGCGCGCGGCGGCCAGCGCCGTCGCCCGGCCGATGCCGCTGGCGGCTCCGGTGATCAGAACCTTCTTACCGCTCACGGATTTCAGGCGATCGTGCACACCGTTCCTCTGCTCATGCGGACGCCGAACCGATCCGATGATCGGCGCTCGGCCACTTGCCGTGCTCCCCAGGAGCATACGGGGTGCACCCGTACGCGGACCCGGATCCGTCCCCTATGCGCCCAGCACGTGCAGCATCCGGGACACGGCCGCGGGCCAGGTGAACTGCTCGGCACGACTGCGCGCGGCACGCCGGCGATCGGCCGACGGGCGCGCGAGCACCTCGGTCACCGCCCGCGCGAAGTCCGCCGGATCGTTCGCCGCGACCGCACCACATTCGGCGGTCACGATATCGGCCAGCGCCGAGGACCGGCTGGCCACCACCGGCGTCCCGGCCGCCAGCGCCTCGAGCGCGGCCAGACCGAACGTCTCGTGCGGTCCGGGAGCCAGCGAGACGTCGGCGCTGGCCAGCAGGGTCGCCAACCGGGTGCGTTCGGCGATGAAACCGGTGAAGTGCACCGCGGAACGACCATCGGGCAGCGGCGTCAGCCCGCGCGCCCGGCGCTCGAGCGCTTCGCGGCGCGGACCGTCCCCGGCCACGATCAGCCGTGCGTCCACCCCGTCCCGGCGCAGCGCGCTGATCGCCTCGATACTGCGATCCACCCGCTTCTCCACCGACAACCGCCCGCAGTGCACCAGCAGCGGATTGCCCGCGGCGGCGAAACTCGCCCGCACCAGCCCGTCGTGCCGATGCGGCGCGAACATCTCCAGATCCACGCCCAGCGGCACCAACTCGACGTTCGGCGCGTCGATCCGCGCGAACTCCGCCCGCGCGAACTCCGTTGTGCACACCACGATGTCGTAGTCCTGGGCGGTTCGCCGATTGGCGACGTCGGCGGCCCGGCGGGCCATCGGCCCGGGCAGCGCCTGGCCGATCAGCCGGTCCAGCCGTTCGTGCGAGATCATCACCCCGGCCACGTCCCGCTTGCGCGCCCAGCGCCCGAAACCCCGCAGCGTCAACCGATCCGACACCTCGAGGACGTCGGGCCGCAATCCGCTCAGCACATCGGCGACCCGGCGCGGATCGACCGCGCGGTAGCCGTGCGTCCAGGGAATCTGCAAGGCGGGCAAAGTGATTCGAAGTACTCCACCGGGCAGGATCTGTTCGTCCCGACGCGGTCCGGGCACGATCAACACGACCTCGTGTCCGGCGGCCACATATCCCGATCCGAGATGATGCAGCGACGTTCGTAGTCCCCCCGACCGCGGCCCGTAGAAGTTGGCGAGCTGAACGATGCGCACGCGCCTGATCGTCCAGCGGTATACAGCCCAACGGGGCAACACCGCGTGAACAAGGATGGAAGTATCGCCGACCGACTGGTGCGGCCCGCCCCGGGATCGGTTCGCACGGTATGTCCGAATGGGATCGCCGCAGCTCCGACCGCGCCGCGATCCCCCGGCGAAGCTACTGCTTGGCGGTCCGCGACACCCGGGGAAGTTCCAGATCGAGCGGAATCCGCCCGGCCGACAGATGCGTCCGGACGGCCTCGGGCGGCAGCGGCCGCGCGATCAGGAAGCCTTGGGCTCGATAGCAGCCCAGCCCGACCAGGGTGCGCGCGGCGACCGCGGTCTCCACACCCTCGCCCACCACGCCGAGCCCGAACGACCCGGCCAGGCCGACGATGGATTTCACGATCGCCAGATCGTCGGTGCTGACCCCGAGCCGCTGCACGAATCCGCGATCGATCTTCACCGCGTCCACCGGCAGTGCCTTGAGGTGCGAGAGCGAACTGTAGCCCGTGCCGAAATCGTCGATCGCGATCTGCACGCCCATCCGCTTGAGCCCGCGCAGGGTCAGCTGGGTGCGCGCGAGATCCTGCACCACGACGTGTTCGGTGATCTCCAGGCAGACCGAACTGCCGTCGATTCCGTTGCTGCGCAGGGTGTCCTCGATCGACTCCACGAAATCCAGGCTGACCAGCTGCACCGGCGAGACGTTGATCCGGATCACGACGTTGGAGGCCAGGCCCTGCTGACGCCACTGCGCGAATTGCGCACAGGCGGTTCGGATCACCCAGCGCCCGAGTTCCCCGGCCAGATTCGTCGCCTCGGCCACCCCGACGAACGCACCCGGCGGCAGCAGTCCGCGAGTGGGATGCTGCCACCGCACCAGGGCCTCGAGCGCCACGATCCGCCCGGTGCGCAGATCGACCTCGGGCTGATAGTGCAGCAGCAGCGAACCGTCCGAGACCGCGCTGCGCAGGTTGAGTTCGACGTCGTCCTGCAGTTCGAACTGCGCGCGCATCGCGTCGGTGAACACCGCGACCCCGTTGCCGCCGCCGGACTTCGCCGAGAGCAGCGCGTGATCGGCCCGGCGCAGCACGTCGGCGACGGTCGCCTCGCCGGGAATCCCCACGGCCACACCGACGCTCGCGGCCCGGCTGACCGACTCCTCCCCGACGGTGACGCGCCGGGCGATGAGCTGCTGCAAGCGGGTGCCTTCGAGTTCGGCCTCGACCGCCTCCATGGGTTTGGCCGGGACGATGACGAACTCGTCGCCACCGAGGCGCGCGATCATATCGGCCGGATCCAGATGTTCGCGCAGTCGCGTGGAGAGCGTGCGGATGAAGTTGTCGCCCGCGGTGTGTCCGAGGAAGTCGTTGAGCGCCTTGAGCCGATCCAGATCCAGGAAGAACGCGGCGACCGGCCCCGGATTGCCCGGTTGCAGCCGCTCCTCCATGTATTCCAGCAGGGCCCGCCGGTTCGCCAGGCCGGTCAGATCGTCGTGCATGGCGATGTAGCGCAGCCGCTCCTCGGCCTCGACCCGCGCCTGCAACTGCGCGAACAGCGAGGCGATCGCCTTGAGCACGTTGAGTTCGCGAGTGCTCCACTCGCGGTCACCCAGTTTGATGAAGCCCAGCAGCCCGATCGGCTCGCCGCGGGACAGCAGCGGGACGGCCGCGGAGGTCAGCTCGGTGATACCGGCGGTGCGGCGGGCGAGGTCGCGATACGGGGTGAACGCCTTGCCAGGCCGCACGATGACCGGCTCGGTGGCGTGTTCGAAGGCCTTGAACGCGGGGTCCGGGTCGTCGAAGTAGACGATTCCCAGCGGGTCCGGGTCCGGCACGCACTGCCGCGGCGGCCACTCGGCGACCAGGATGGTGGCGCGACGCTCACGATCGGTCCGTCGCAGATAACAGAAGTCCACGTCGAAATGCTCGATCAAGCTTGCGAGCACACGTTCCGTCGCCGCCACCAGGGTGGTGGCGTCGACACCCATCAACTCCGAGGCGACCTGTGTCACCAGTGAGTCGAGTGTCCGCCGAGGCACCTTATCTCCGATCGCGTCAGCTGCGGGAACTCATGCCCGGCACCGGGAACCGCCTGCTGCGGACCGTAGTGCGGGCGGCATACCTCAGACGGAACACCAACGCCATGATCTCATGGACAGGCCCGTCCAGTAGGCCCAGGAAACTGTCCTCGAGTGACGCCAGTGTATCGGCGAACTCCCGGGAAATCCCTGCGAACACGGGGTTCCGGGCCGCTGCGACTGTCATGAATTCCTACTCCGTTGCTGCGCGATACCGCGCCCTTCCCGAGACCCTCCCCGTATCGGCCGGAGCGCGGCCGTTGGCCGGGGTTGGTCGCTAAGGCAGTATCCGTCATCGAACAGGAATTGACCAGACATCCGGCAAATCTTCCGGAACCGAGGGCCAAGGTCCTGAATAGTCCCTGGTCAGAGCAGTGACTTTGGTAATCGGGCGGAACGGGAAGACCGGTTGGTTCTAAAATGGCTACCCGGTAGCTATCCGCGCTGGTTACACCAGGATCGAGATGTACAACTCGACCTTCGGCCCGCGCCAGATCTCGATCTCCTCGTGGTAGGCCCGGGTGATCTCGGCCGAGGCGGTCGCATCGTCGACCTGGGCCCACACATCCTCCACCGGATCGTGGTAGTCCCCGTTCGGCTCGAACCGCGCGTATACGCCCTTGGGCACCCGGACCAGCACGTCACCGGCCGGGATCACGTCCACGACCGGATAGTCGTAACTGACCAGAACGTTGTAGTTCCCGGCCGGATCCGGGACGTACACGGTATACAGCGGCCGGTCGGCGGCGTCGTCGCGGTCGCGCAGCCGGTCGCGCAGGAATTCGATCAGTTCGCTGTTGCTGACCTTGAAACTGGGCCGCACCCGCGGCACCACCAGACCACCGTAGATCGCCTGGTCACGCAGTACGATCGTGTAACTCATCGCGGATCGACCGCCAGATACAGCTCGATCTTGTAGGCATGCGGATAGCACTCGAGATCCCCGGTATGAGTCCGCTTGATCTGGTTGTGTTCCTCGGCGTAGGCGATCTGCGTCCACAGGTCGGTCATGATCTGCGGAAAGTTCCCCACCGAGGAGAACCGCGCATACACACCCCGCGGTAACCGCGCCACGATATGCCCCCGGGTGACCTGGTCGAACGAGCTGCACCGATATCCGACGATCTGCGTGTTGAACGTGCTCATATCCGCCGAATAATCGGCATACGCGCAGGCCAGGGGCCCGCCGAGCTCCTGGTGCAGAACCGCGCCCCACGCCGCGTCCAGATTCCGATCACGCAGTTCTCCGAGCGCGCGCCTGGGGCTTCGCACGGGCAGCCCCGCAACCCACGTCTCGTCCCGCTCGACGATCTCAAACTGCATGGCAGACAACTCTTTCGAAAGTATTCGCGCAGGCAAGCACGCATGCGCAGCCGGACACGTCCGCCCAGGACCGTCATGCTATCAACCCGCTCTGTGAGATATATCCGACACGAGCCCCCGCCAACCCCCCGGTTTGCCACCCACCACCCACACCCGGATCGCAAATTATCGGCAATTTCGCCCCGCCCCTCCCCACATCCCACCATGTGAACCCCACCTCACCTCCCACCCGCCAACAAACCCCTCCCCACCAGCCGATTCGGAGTCTCCCCCACCCACCTGCTAGAGTTCTCCAACGTCGGTTCGGAAACGAACCGCGGGGCTATAGCGCAGTTGGTAGCGCGTCTCGTTCGCATCGAGAAGGTCAGGGGTTCGATTCCCCTTAGCTCCACAACACAGCAATCGGCCCTGACCTGCAAATAGGTCAGGGCCGATTGTTGTCTCAGGGCTATTGGGCGGGCTTACGATTCGGCGCATCCTCGGGGCCACGACAATTGGGCGTGTCCTCAGCCGTGGGACGTACCCGCGGAGCTGATTTCCCCTGCCGCCTGTTGGAGGGCGTCGGCCGCGCGGGCGAAGTAGTCGAACAGGAACTCGCGCTGTTCGGGTGAATACCCGCCGATGATCTCGCCGATCTTCCGGCGGGCCGGCGCGAGCACTGTGTCGAGGTCCGCGGGCTGGGCGATCGGTTCGACGATGACCTTGCGGCGGTCGCCGGGATCGGTGGCGCGGCGCACATAACCGGCCCGTTCGAGGCGGTCGATGAGTCTGGTGGTGGGGCCGGTGGTGAGGCCCGTGCGGGTGCCGAGTTCGCCGGGCGTCATGGCTCCGCTCAGTTCCAGGATGTTGAGGGCGTACAGGTCGGTGGCGCCCAGCCGGTCGTACTCACCAGCCGCGGCAATCAATTGTTCACTGCCGCACTGCGGCTCATTCCGCGCGATGCCGCCTTGGCCTTGCTCGCTCATTGAAGGGAAACCATATGAACGCCACCACCGACACCGCCGACATTCGCGCCCTCATCGAGCGCAGCGCCGACGCCTGGAACCGCGGCGACGGCACCGCCTACGGTGAATGTTTCACCGCCGATGCCACCGACGTCACCTATACGGGCACCGTCTACCACGACGGCGCGGAGATCGGCCGCGGCCACCAGGCACTGTTCGACAGCTTCCTGAAAGACACCCGGCTCACCGTCGAGATCACCGAAATCCGCAGGTACGGAGACGATACCGCGATTGTGGTGACGCGCGGCGAGTCCTCGAAGAAGGCACCCAAGCTGCTGGGCAAGCTCGCCACCTACACCGTGGTCCGCGATTCCGACCGCCAGTGGCGGATCGCGGCGGTGCAGAAGACCCAGCGCAAGCGGCTCATGGAGGCGCTCACCTTCACATTCCAACCCGACTCCCGACCGGCCGCCCGCTGATGAGCACCATCGCAGTCATCGGGGCCGGGTCGGAAAGCCCACCGCCCGGCCCGCTCGGGCTCGACTCGATCGGCGGTTGCCGAGTCAGTCGGGGCGGGGTGCGTACATGATGACCGCAACGCCGATCAAGCAGATGGCGGCGCCGGTGACGTCCCAACGGTCGGGCCGGAAACCGTCCAAGGCCATGGCCCACAGCAGCGATCCGGCAACGAACACCCCGCCGTAGGCGGCGAGGATGCGCCCGAAGTTCGCGTCCGGTTGCAAGGTGGCGACGAAGCCGTAGATCCCCAGGGCGATGACACCGGCACCGATCCAGGCCCAGCCACGGTGTTCGCGCACACCCTGCCACACCAGCCACGCACCCCCGATCTCGGCGACGGCGGCCAAGACGAACAGCAGGATGGAGCGCACGACGGTCATGACCGCAGCCTAGAGCCCGGACCGGCCTCGTCGATCGTGGTGCAGCCGCAGGTTGTCGCATCCGGCGGCCGGCGCGGCGCGCAGGCTGTCGCGGACCGCGGTCGGCTCGGCGAGCTTCGCGTCGATATCGGAGAAATCACTGTGCGCCAATGGATTCCGGCCGATGCCATCAAGTTGCCAACCACCGAGGAACTGCGGCCATGAGAGTCCCCGCCGCCCTGGCATTGCGTGCCAGGGCGATAGCTGCGCAGGGATGGCTCACTCGCGCGCCCGCTGCGTGCGGGATTCAGGAGAGTGCGAAGACGGGGAAACCCGGTGCGATCTCGGCCAATTCGGCGTCGGTGGCGTGTTTGGTGACGCCCTCGAAGAAGCGGCCGACCTCCCAGCCCCAGCGATCGAGGTATTCGCGCAGCACCGGGATCTTGTCGGCATCGAGGACCTCGGTGGCGGTGAAGGCTTCGGACCTGCGGCCCAGACGGAGTTCGCCCGCGCCGGAGACGCGCAGGTTGCGGACCCACTGCGTGTGGCCGCGCGGGGCCACCAGGTAACGGCGGCCGTCGGCGGCGGTGAGGACATTGACCAGGGTGGTGCGCCATTGGCCACTCTTGCGACCACGCACGGCCAGCAGACGGGAACCGGCGAGGCTGATGCCCAGCTTGGGTAGCAGGTTGAAGAAGCGATTCATGATCGGGTCGAGGCCGGACGGGCCGATGTAGCGGGTGGTGGCGTCCATGAGGGTTCCTTCGGGAGTTCAATTCGAGAGCGGTGCTCTCCAAGTGAGAACAGTGTGCGCGCGTCACCTCGACTAGTCAAGAGCAGTGCTCTCGAAACATTCCGGCGCTCCGAAACGTGGCACACTATCTGAATGAGTGTGCCCAGAACCGCCCGAGCCCGAGCCCGAGCCGAGATCACCCGTGAGATCGCGGATGCCGCGCGCCGCCAACTCGCCGAATCCGGGGCCGCCGCCCTGTCCCTGCGTGCCATCGCCCGAGAACTCGGCATGGCTTCCTCGGCGCTCTACCGCTACTTCCCGAGCCGCGACGACCTGCTCACCACGCTGATCGTCGAGGCGTACACCGCCCTGGGAAACGAAGTCGACGAGGCGATCGACGCAGCTACGGCACCGCGTGCGCAGTGGCGCGCCGCGGCAACGGCGGTGCGGCACTGGGCCATTGCACATCCGCACGAGTACGCGCTGCTCTACGGCTCACCGGTGCCCGGCTATAAAGCCCCAGAGGCCACCATCGCCCCCGGTTCGCGAATTCCCGTCGCAGTGCTCGGCATCATCGGAAAGGCCTGGGGAAGCGGTACTCTCGCAACTCCCGGCGACGAGCTCACCCAGGCACTGAGCACACAGCTCGCGGTAATCGCCGAGCAGCTCGCTCCCGGCGTGCCGGAGGCGATCCTGGCGCGGGCGGTCATTGCCTGGACCCAGCTGTTCGGGGTCGTCAGCTTCGAGCTGACCGGCCAATACGTCGGCAGCGTCGATCCCACCGAAGCGTTCTTCGACTATTCGGTCGAGACCATGGCAGACCTGATCGGCCTGCGCCGCTGACCTGCCGGAATTCGTTGCCGCGCGGCACTCTCGCACTTGTATCGCAGGGCGGAGCCGGTGGAGATTCCGGTCACGGAGGTAGGCCACCGGCCGGTCATTGCCGATAATGGGCTCGACCACCAGCCGCCCCGTAGGGAATTGATGACCTTATCGCCGCGCGAGGATCTCGCCGGGGTCGAGGCCGCGGTCGAGGCCGTGCGCCATTACCGCTTGGCCGGGCGCGAGCTCGAGCCGGTTCCCGTCGAGATAGACCTCGATCTTGTCGGGCTCGAACGACACCGACCCGCGTACGCGATCCACCTCCGGCCAGGCATCCAGGTATGACCATGCGGCGCGCTTGTGCTCGCCGATGTCGTAGTAGCTGGCCAGGCCCTTGTACGGGCAGAAGGTTTGACCGTCCACGGGTGTGAGTTCAGTTCCGTCGACGTCCTCTCGTGGCACGTACCAGCGGGGCGCGAATCCCGACTCGTACAGCACCACCGGTTGGTGGGTTTCCGCGATGGTGCGCTGCCCGTCGCGGATGACCAGATGTCGTGATGTGGCACGGATGTCGTTGCGGTGATACGGGTCGGCGGCATGTCCGACGATCCGTTCGTCCTCTTCGTAGAAGGCGTCCATTGCGCGCCAGGCGAAGCCGACGTGATCGCGCAACTCGCTCGCGTGGTCGGGCAACTCGATGTGCTGCCAGGCGGCCCGCTCGGCGCTGCGGTCTCCCGCCATCACGGTGAACCAGGCAGTCGCGCCGAGATCGTGGTGCTGTGTTCGGCGATCCGTGTGCCGTAAGACACCATCTTCGACACCATCGAGTGGGAAGTAGGCCACCGGATAATGCCCCGGCTCGTGGAGCAGGACCACATCATCGCTTTCGGCGATCCATTCGTCACCGAACCGCACACGCATGCGCCGACGCAGTGGCTCTGCGAACAACAACCGCTCGGGTAGCGGCTGCTCGGTCAGGAACCGTCCGACCGATCTCGGTGAAAGTGGTCCCTGCTGCCATGACAGCCCCATAACTCAGCTCCCTCCACTCGGACACGCTCGACTCGTCGCACGTTCCAGGCCTGGCGGTGCGGCTACCAGCGTAATCCGGCCGATTGCCATCGAGCATCCGCGACGGCCTCGGACCTTCCGGCGCGCCGGAGTAGCTTGAATACAACAACAACCGTGGAGACGAAACCCATGGCTTCATTGCTCTCGGTCAACGTTGGTATGCCCAAAGATCTCGCCTGGCAAGGGCGAACGGTCCACTCCGGGATATTCAAGTCGCCGGTCAACGGTTCGGCGATGGTGCACAAACTGAATATCGATGGTGATGGCCAGGGCGACCTCAACGGCCACGGCGGCGAGCAGCGCGCTGTGCTCGTCTACCAGATCGAATCGATCCGGTATTGGCAGCACTACTTCGGGCACACGGGTTTCGAATTCGGCCAGTTCGGCGAGAACTTCACCGTGGCGGGGCTCAGTGACCAGGATGTATGCATCGGCGACCGGTACCGGATCGGGGAGGCCGAGTTCGAAGTGACCCAACCCCGGGTCACCTGCTTTCGCGTCGGCATGCGGCTCGGCATCCCGACATTGCCGGCACTGCTGGTTGCCCACCACCGGCCGGGTTTCTATTTCCGGGTCATCAGTGAGGGGCGGGTTCAGGCCGGCGACCCGATCACTCGTACCCGGCGTGGCGCGCACCGAATGAGTGTCGCGGGGATCGACGCACTGCTCTATCTTCCCGACCGCGATGCGAACGACCTCGAGAACGCACTCGACATTCCGGCACTCAGCCCGGGATGGCGGCAATCGTTCCGGGAGTTACTGTCCAGCGAAACCATCGACGCGTCGACTACCGGTGTCGAACCGAGCTGGCGCGGCTTCCGCGCGATGAAGGTTGTCGATATCGTCCGCGAGAGTTCGACGATAACGTCGGTGTACCTCGCGGCGGATGACGGAGCCGACCTGCCCAGCGCGCGGCCCGGCCAGTACCTCACACTCCGCTTCCCCGGCGCTGGAGACCCCGCGCCCGTCCGCAGCTACTCACTGTCTTGCGCACCTGGCAGCGACACCTACCGCATCAGTGTCAAGCGTGAGGGAGTGGTCAGCAGTTATGTGCACACCCAACTGCGCACCGGCACCATCGTTGCGGTCGCCGCCCCGCGCGGTGACTTCGTGCTCACGGCGGCTACCGAACCTGTGCTGCTGATATCCGCGGGCGTCGGCGTCACGCCGGTACTCGCGATGCTGCATCATCTCGCCGCCCAGCACAGCGACCGTGAGGTGTGGTGGCTGCATACCGCACACAACATCGACGAGCAGGCGTTCGCCGATGAGGCACACCACTTGCTGCAATCACTACCCACCGCCCATGAGCACGTGTTCCACACTGCTCCGGCCGCCGGGATCCCGCCCCACCGATTGACTGCCGAAGCGCTCGCGACTCTCGGTCTGCCTTCGGACGCCACGGCTTACGTGTGCGGACCGCAACGCTTCATGACCGACATCGGCGAAGCGCTCACCGGACTAGGGATCACCCGCATCCACACCGAACTGTTCGGCACACGGACACCGATCAACCCTGGGGTGACCACCGTGTCGAGCACCCCACCCCACCAGCCACCAGGTACGCCGGGCACCGGCCCGGGGGTCACATTCGCTCGCAGTGGCCTGTCCACACACTGGCAACTCGATACCGGATCACTGCTCGAACTCGCCGAGGCCTGCGACGTGCCCACCCGATGGTCATGCCGCACCGGCGTGTGCCACACCTGCATCACCCCGCTCCTGGCCGGAGCCACCAGCTACCTACCGGACCCACTGGAAGCCCCCGACAACGGTCAGGTGCTGATTTGCTGCGCCCGCCCGGACAGCGACATCGTGCTGGATCTGTAACAGCCCGACCGTGCCCGTCATCGAAAGCGTGGGCCGAAACGGCAGCAGCAAATGGCAAGAACACCGAGACAACGGAGTGTCACAGAGAAAGGGGAGTCACATGAAAGCGATTGTGGTGACGGACCGGGCCGCGGGAACGGCGGGGATGACGCTGACGGAGCGGCCCGAGCCGGACGCGGCCAGGCTCGCCGGACTCGAGAGCGCGAACTACGGCGATGTCGTCGTCGAAGTTCATGCGTCGGGATTCACCGGGGATGAACTGGAGTGGCCATCGACCTGGATCGATCGCCTCGGCCGTGACCGCACACCGTCGATCCCCGGCCACGAGGTGGCCGGCGTGGTCACCGCTCTGAGCTATGGAACGGCGGGGCTGTCGGTGGGGCAGCGGGTGTTCGGCCTCACGGACTGGACCCGCGACGGCACGCTGGCGGAGTACGTCGTCGTCGAGGCTCGCAACCTTGCGCCGCTGCCGGGCGACATCGATTTCACGGTGGGCGCGAGCGTCGCGATGACGGGCCTGACCGCGTGGCAAGGACTGTTCGATCACGGACGTCTTCAGGCGGGGCAGAGCGTCCTGGTGCACGGCGCGGCCGGCGCAGTCGGTTCGATGGCCACACAGCTCGCCCGCGAGGCCGGTGCCTACGTGATCGGTACCGGACGCGGGGCCCACCGTCGCACGGCGCTCGACTTCGGCGCCCAGGAGTTCGTCGACCTCGAGAACGACGCGCTGAAAGATGTCGGCGGCGTCGATCTGGTATTCGACATCTTCGGCGGAGACATCGGGAAACGGTCCGCGGGTCTGGTCCGAGCCGGAGGAACACTGGTGACCATCGCCGGGCCGCCCGAGACACGACCGGCCGACGGCCTGGCGGTCGACTTCGTTGTCGTGCCCGATCGCGCCCAACTGGGTCAGATCGCCCGGCGGGTGTGGGATGGCCGGCTGCGGACGAACATCGGCCGTGTCGCAACCCTCGACGACGCCGTCGCTGCCTTCAACCCGACCGAGCGAATCAACGGGAAGACGATCATCCGCGTTCGTCCATGAGAGCTCACCGCGGGACTCCTCGAAGGATTATCTGGGTCGGCGGTTTTTCGCGGGCGATGGTGCCGTCACTGTTGCTGGTGAAGGTGACCGGGGTGGAGTCGCTGCATGGTTGGAAGCTGTTCTCAGGCGTTCTGTTGATGAGGGGCAACTGCTTCGAAACGCTTCGGGGATCGAGCGGCGCGGTGGGGGTGGTGGCTGCCTGGATCGCTTGCGTGAGGGACAGTACGGCGTCCCGGGTCAGGCATCCGTAGACGCTGGGAATCGTGGTGTCGGTGTGCGGGGGAACGTTGTAGAAGACGGCGTTGAGGTTGGCGGCGTAAGCAGTCCACCCGGGCGGCGGTGTGTTCGCGCTGGAGTCGTCCGGTGAGGGGTGGTTCGGGTAGGGGTATGCCGAACTGGCGTAGATCACCGACATCCCCGCACCCCGCAATGTCTGCCCCTGGTCGTCGATGCTGCTCATCGCTGCGCCGACAGTGAGGATCACCGATGGTTCGTGGGACCCGCAGGAGGTGGTCAGCCATGCGATCAGGTTCCTCAAGTCGGCATCGCGACCGGCGAAGGCCAGGACGTCCGCTGTGCAGACTTCGTGGGGAAACTCTTGGGAGGCAACACCGTTCGAGGTGCTCTGCTTCGCCTGGGTCACACCGTTGAACGTCTGCACATGCGGTCCGATGGCGATGTGCGGCGCCGACTCGAAGTCTTTCTTCAAGGATTCGACGTACAGATCGTTGGCGTCGATCAGACCCTGGTCCAGGAGCTCGACCGCTGGGTGCGAGGGGTAGTGGTCGCCGATCCAGGTGTCCAGCGCCGTGATGAGGTTCGTGGTGCGGGGCATCATCGACACGACCCGGGGGTCGAGAATGTCGAGGTCGGCGTTGGCGATGGGGCCCAGATCGGTGATGCTGTCCGCTTGCCACAGTTGTTTGGCGGCGTCGTTGGTACCGACCACGCTGGTGGTGAGCGTGGTGGTGGCGAGCAGTCGGCCGTGCCCGGCAGCCAGGTTTTCCGCCATGAGTTTCATCAGGCCGATCGGCTGCGTCCAATCCTTCGGCGCCTGCTGCACACCGACATCACCCAGCGCCAGCTGAACCTTCGATGCGCTCCCGTTCTTGTTGTGCTGTGCCTGGCCGGTTGCGGCACCACCGAGCAGCTGCTGCAGCTGTACGTCGTTGAGCTGCCCCTGTTCGCCCGAATCGCTGGACAGCAGCGGCATCGGTACGGGCACCCCGATGCTGTTGAAGGCCGGCGCCGTCGCGGCGTCCTTGTTGTTGGCGATGATGGCTTCGACAGCCGGCTGCATATCGGCGGGCAGCTGGTCGGCATCGATGCACACACCGTCGGAACCGATGATGCCCTTGGTGACACAATCCTCGGCCTGCTGCGCAGTCGTCATCGCGGCAGCCACCACTTCCGATGCGTGCGAGCTCATACGATCGGTGACCACAGCCACCGCACCAACTGCCACCGCCAGCACCACCACGACACCGCCCGCGATCAGCACGCGCTTCTTGCGCTGCCACACAGCAGGTTCCGGAGGGACCGGGCCGCCCGATGGGCCTTCGGGAGGATTTGCCGGTGGTTCGTCCACTGGGCCCGGCTTTCTCTGGGCGTCGTGTGCGGCCTTCCAGCGCGTTTCCCAATCATTCTGCGCTGCAGCAAGTTCGGCGGGATCCAGGGACGGGTCGAGCCGCCGCAGGCATGTCGACACGATCGCCTTGCCCACGCCCTCCCACGTAGGCAGCGGGTGGTCTCCGAGCGCCTTGGACAGAGCAGAGGCGGAGACCGCCGCCAACTCCGCCAGCCGCCCCTGGCTCGAACTGCCTCTGGCCGTATCGACCAATTCCTTCAGCTGCTGCTTGAATTCCAGCACTTGTGGCGGGCGTGGCGCGGTCACCGCTGCGGCTCCGGCGTAGCGGCCAGCAGTCCGGCCGCAGTTCTGACCGCGATCACCCCGGCCGCGCCGACCACCCACACAGCGGCCTGCGGTTCGACGTGGCACGCGATCAGGACGATCACGCCGATCAGAACGATCACGAAGATGACCACCCGCACCCGAACCGCCCTCGGCGGGAACAGTTTCCGCGGATGCAGTGCTTGCAGTATGTCGACCATTGTTCGACCTCCCCTTGCGACGAATGCCGTCTCGTTCTCGACCCGGACGGACTTTCCAGTGACAACTCCGCGCCACCCCGTCGATCCCCGAAAGCCACAGCGACCGCCTGCAAGCAGGCTGTGCGGGTCCCGACGGCCGTGGCGCGTGCCACAACAGTTCCACCCCGGACGACCCCCAGCCAAGGGAAGCCGCCGTTCCAGTCGTTGCCTATCATTTCCATGCGGCAGCGGCCGAGTATTGCCTCCATCGTGACCGACACCACAGGCCCGAAAAATGTCCGGTAACAAGCAGATCCGGGCACAGATCAGGTCACGGAACGGTCTCGGGCGGTCGGCGCGGGCACGGAAACGCTTCCCGGCCGATCCGGAATGCTTTCCGGCTCTACGGAAACGCCTCCACATCCCGCGGAAACGTTTCTGTCCCAACGGAAACGTTTCTCATGTTCCGGAACCCCCTGGACGGCGCTCGGATGCGGCCACGAAACTGGGACGGGCGCATCGGATCTGCGAGAGTTCCGTGCGCCCTCCCCGACGGCCCGAACTTTCCCTTGACCCGGACGGACCGTTACCGAGCGGGTCCATCGCTGCAACGATGGACCCGCTCACCCGAACCCCGCCGACACGACTCGGCCGGGCAGACCGGCAGCCGAATCATGACCCGTGCGCCACGTGATGGGGAGGTGACCGGGAACCTCAGGCCGGTGCGTCCGAGGCATCCGATGACTCGGACGAGTAGCGCGCAAGGTGCTTGCCGAGGGTGTCGGCCAACTCCTGAACTCGCAGGACCAGGTCTTCCCGGTAGGTGATGACGTTGTTCCAGTACAGGCAGAGGGTGCCGCGTCGGGTGTCGCCATTGCACACCGGCATGCCCAGCCAGCTGTGGAAACCTTCGGATGCAACGAGGTCGGTCACCGATCGGAAGAGCGGATCGGTTCGGGCGTCGGCCACGAAGACGTGTTGGTTGTGTTTGACGATGTTGGGTAGGACGATCCCCTCGGCCTGACCTTTGATGCGGATTTCCTCGACGTAGCGAGAAGAGAGACCCCGCCAGCGCATCGTGGACGGCCACGGGGACGACGCCGGATCGGCGGGCCACACGTTCCCGGCGGCCACGTGGACCCGGTCGGCGCCCAGCGACGCGGTGGCCACGTCGCAGGCGAGGTCGAGCAGTTCGGACAGGCTGCCGACGCTCGACGCCTGCTCGTCGAACTGCTCGAAGTGGTCCGGCCGGGTAGTGCTCCGGGTGATCGTCTCGACGACGTGCGTCGAGACCGACTGCGCGATTCCAGGTCCCTGCTCGATGTGGCGGACGTAGAACTCGAGCGCGTCGCTGTCGGATTCGAACGACGCCAGGACGATCATTTCGTAGGCGCCGGTGGTCAGGTGGACCTCATCCACCTGGGGCATCGACGCCAGGCGATCGGCGACGACGAACCGCTGGCCCGACTCGACCCGGACCAGGACGATGAGCCGCGACGGAGGCGTTTCGAGGTCCATGGTGGCGACGACCCGCATACCGTCGCGCTCGATCAATCGGCGGATCCGCTGACGTACGGTCTTCTCCGACACCCCGACCTGGGCGGCGACCTCGAGGTTGGACATGCGCCCGTTCTCGGCCAGCAGTCCGAAAATCTTCGTATCCAGCGCGTCGAGTTCGCGCACATGAACCTCCTTGGCTCGGACACCACAGCGTAACCGAAATCCGAATATCGACCAATTGACTTTCGTGTTTCGGTGGACGTACTTTATACTAGTCCGAATCTCGTCCTCAATTGGGTCGATATTCGGACCTGACGGCCACAACGTCAAAGGGCGTGAGTTGGCCGGACTTCGACGCATCACCCGGTGCCCGCGATGGGTCAGCCGATCCGCGGTGAGCAACGAAGGAACCCGGAGAGAGGACGCAGCAGGGCATGCGATTCGCATTCAGGACAGCCCCTCAGAACACCACCTGGGCCGAGATACTCACCGTCTGGCAGGCGGCCGACGACATCGAGGTGTTCGAGTCGGGATGGACCTTCGACCACTTCTATCCCATCTTCTCCGACAGCCGAGGGCCGTGCCTGGAAGGCTGGACGGTCACGACCGCCCTGGCCCAGGCGACCGAGCGGCTCCGATTCGGAACCCTCGTGACCGGGATCCCCTACCGACATCCCGCCGTCCTCGCCAACATGGCGACGGCCCTGGACATCATTTCCGGGGGTCGGCTGGAGCTGGGGATCGGAGCCGGGTGGAACGAAGAGGAATCGGCCGCGTACGGCATTGCGCTCGGTACGCCCGCGCAGCGCAGCGACCGGTTCGAGGAGGCCTGTGAGGTGCTCACCAGCCTCATGAGCCAGGAGACGACCACCTTCCGGGGCGAGTACTACCAACTCACCGACGCCCGCAACGAACCCAAAGGCGTCCAGCGCCCCCACCCGCCCCTCTGCATCGGGGGTAACGGCGAGAAGCGCACCCTGCGCACGGCGGCCCGTTTCGCTCAGCATTGGAGCTTCCTCGGCGGGACCCCACAGGAATTCGCCCGCAAAAGGGATGTCCTGCATGCCCATTGCGAGGACCTGGGTAGAGATCCGAGCGAGATTCTGCTGTCGAGCCCCGTGATATTCGACGGCGACGTGGGAGCCACCGCCGCATCGGCTGCCGCGCTGGGTGAGGAAGGGCTGGGGCTGGCCATCATCCCGCTGCGGCCACCGCTCGACCCGGCGGTACTCGAGCCTCTCGCCTCCGCCCTCTCCGAGATCGACTAGCCACCCTCGCGCGGCGGAGACATCGGCGCCTCATGTGCTGGGGTGCCCCGGCTTTCCGGGTGGACGAATCCAAGTGACCGCAGACCAGTTCGAAAAACGAGATCGTGGAGGCAGAGCATGGATGTGTTCGAGGCGATGGGGTCGGCCATGACCATGCGGTGGTTGTCCGGCGAGCCGGTACCGGATGAGCTGATCGAGAAACTGATCTGGGCCGGCACCAGAGCGTCGAGTCCGGAGAACTCTCAACTCTGGGACTTCATTGTGGTCAGGTCACCGGAACAGCGTGCGCGTCTGCACGAGACCATCGTTCCCGACCTCTCGTCACTCGACGCCGTCCGCCGGCGGATGGCAGGTGCTGCCGACCCGGTGAAGCGTCGTATGGGAGAGGGTGGGTCTCACCTGTTGGCCACTCTCCGAGAGGCTCCGGTTCTGATCTTCGTCTGCGGATCCTCGTATGTTCCCGGCGATCCGAGAGAGGACCGCTACCAATACGCCGCAATTTACGGAGCGTCGCAGAACATGCTCGTAGCCGGCCGGGCGCTGGGCTTGGGAGTCGCCCCGACCGGCATACACAACCTCAACAGCAGGGGCGTCCGGCAAGTGCTCGACGTGCCGGATCACAAGATCATCGGTGTGACCATGGCGGTGGGGTGGCCTGCGCGTCCGTTCCGTCCGGTGAAACGCAAGCCGATCGCGGACGTAATGCACTTCGATACCTGGTGAACGTGCTGCGCACCACCATCACTCGTTCGGCATTTTCCGGTAGGAGGACCGAGATGGGCCGGGTGATCATCGCCGGCGCGGGAATCGTCGGGCTGAGCACCGCACTTTCCTTGCGCCAGGCCGGTTTCGAGGTCGCGGTCCGGGAGAGGGCGCCGCGGATCAGGGAGACCGGCGCCGTTCTCGGGGTGTGGCCGCATACGATCCGGGAACTCGAACGACTCGGGCTCGGCGCGCGACTGGCCGAGATCGAAGCGGAACGAAGTTTCGTACGCTATCGCGATTTCTCCGGCGCCGAACTCGCCACGACCGACATGCCACCGGTCCGGACGGTGTATCGACCCAGGCTCAGCGCGTTGCTCGCCTCCGCTGTCGGTGCGGACGCCCTGCGATCCGGCAAGGAACTCGTCGATTACGTCGAAGACCGTGATGGGGTCACCGTGCACTACGCCGATGGCGACCACGAACGCGCGGACCTGCTCGTCGGCGCCGACGGCCTGAATTCGCGAGTGCGTGCGATTCTCGCCCCGGGCACCGAGAGCCATCACCAGGGAGGGCACCATGTGTGGCGAGCGGTACTGCCCTTCGACGGCGAGATCGGCGACGACTGTCCCGTGCTCGGGCGCAACCGCACCCGAGGGACGCTCGTGCGCCTCGCCGACGGTTCTTGTTGCTGGGTGATCGCCCAATTCGGCGCCACCATCGGTACCGCGACGAACAGCAAGGAAGAAGCGCTCGCGAGGGTATCGAACCTGCACGACGGGACCTGGCCGTTCGCGCTGCGCGAGGCCGTCCTGGCCACCCCGGAGGACTCGGTCCTGCACAGCCGGGTCGCCGTGGTACCCGCCATTTCTCGCTGGACCGGCGCCCGGGTGGTGCTCGCCGGAGACGCGGCGCACGCCATGTCCCCGCACATCGGGTCCGGGGCCTCGCTGGGTATCGAGGACGCGCGCGTCCTCGGTGACTGCCTCGTCCGCGCCGACATCGCACCCGCATTGGCCGCGTACCAGGACAACCGGCTCGACCGTTACCAGCACGTACGGCGGTACGCGGACGCCATGGCCGCGGCGCCGACACCGTCGGCCTACGTGGAACGATTCTCCGAATACCTGAACTGGCTGCACCACAGCCGAACCCACCCGGTCGAGCGGCAATGACGAGGTGCCTGGGTGCAGGAAAGCACCGATAGCGCCGCGCTAGATGCGGGCGACCGCCGCGTACAACGACGCCTGGGCGTCCAGGCTCGCGGGCGGCTCGATGTCGTCGGGCTTCCAACGGTGCGCCGACACGACGCCGGGCTCGAGCAGTTCGCGGCCCTGGAACAGCTGATGGAACTCCTCGCGGCTGCGCGCCTGCAGCGGCACGCCCTGTTCGTTGTAGATACGCGTGAGTTCACGGATCGCGGGCGGGTCGAAATCACTGCTCACATGCGAGAGCACCAGATAGGACCCCGGCGCCAATGCGTCGGCCAGGGTGGCGATGATCTCGTGCGGGTTTTGGTCGTCGGGGATGAAATGCAGCAGCGCGATCAGACTCAACGCGACCGGCTGGGACAGATCGAGCACCTCGCCCAGCTGGGGTGAGTCGAGGATCGACTGCGGCGATCGGGCATCGGCCTGGATATAGTCGGTACGCCCCTGGGCCGTGCTGACCAGCAGCGCTCTGGCGTGAGTCAGCACGATCGGGTCGTTGTCGACATAGACCACCCGGGCGGTGGGATCGACCTGCTGCGCGATCTCGTGCAGATTCGGCCGCGTCGGGATACCGGTCCCGATATCGAGAAATTGCCGGACCCCCTGGCGTGCGAGGAACCGCGTGGCGCGACGCATGAACTCGCGGTTGACCCGCGTTGCGACCACCACGGTGGGCCATTGCTGTTTGACCTGCTCGGCAGCTTCTCGGTCGGCGGCATAGTTGTCCTTCCCGCCGAGGAGTCGGGTAAGGACGGCGCGTTGCCGCGCCGTCCTCCCCTCAGAACCGTGCGTGCGAGTTGTCCCCGCACACGGCTCAAGCAAGCCTCGAGGGCTTCGCAGGTCTCGCAAATGTACGCCGGTCCGGTGGTTCACTGCGGATTTCCCGCATTGCGGTGACACCGGGAATGTGTCAAGCGGCTCCTGCCGTGTCCGTTTGCCGAAGTGCCGTCCCGTCGGATGAACTGCATTTGCAGCGCCTTTCGGGTAGTCGCGAGCCATTGCTCCCACTGCTGGGGGCTGTTTGGTTCGTGATCGGCGTGGAGCAGGAAGTCACCACACAACGTGCACCGCCCTTTCTGCATGGTGAGCAGACGGAGGGTGGATTTGGTCAGCGGGAAATTCTTGCTCTTCTTGCGGCGTCGGTCTGCCCAGTACTGGGCCAGCGACGGATCATCCGGGGATGCACCGCCTTTGACCGAGACATGACGGACGATGCGAGTCCAGGCGAACTTGCCCAGGTAGGCCCCGGTGCGACGGTCACCGAACACCCACCTGTCTTGCCTTTCCGGGTGGAACTTGCCGAAGTAACGATCAATAATCCACCGCTTCGGTTTTGTCGGATGTGCACGTTTAGCCCATTTGAACAACAATAGCCACACGTGATGATCCGCCACCCGGTAGGCCCTGCTGGATACCGCTGCGCGATAGTAAGCGGCCCATCCTCGGATGATCGGATTGAGCTTCCCGATCACCGCTTCGGCATTTGCCCCGTTCAGGGCCGATACCTCAATGGACAGCCGCCGCCGAATCCGCTTCACCGCGTCCTTGCTCGGCGTGATCAGGAGCTTCTGGCGATAGCGGCGGACCGTGAACCCGAGAAAATCGAACCCGTCGCCGACGTGCACGATTCGGGTCTTTCCCTCATTGAAGGCAAGCCCTCGGGGCTCCAGCCACCTCGCCAATTTCTCCTTGACTTGCTCTGCCTCTTCGCGGCTATGACACATTGCCACGTAATCGTCAGCGTAACGAACAAGCACCGGACTGCCAGGCGCTGATGTCAACGCCCTACCGGCCGCTTTGGTTTGTCTGACGCCCGCGGCTTCTTCCATTCCGTGTAGCGCTACGTTCAGCAGCAACGGACTAATGACACCCCCTTGCGGAGTTCCCGCCTCGGACGGTGCCCACTCGCCGTTTTCCATCACCCCGGCTCTGAGCCATTCTCGGATCATCCCCACCGCAGGAAATGATCCAAGTAGTCCAACCAGGAATTCGTGATCGATCTGGTCGAATGCCGCTCTCAAATCTGCGTCGAGAATCCACTGCCGTTTGACCTGGCGGCCACTCAGCGTATTGAAGATGGCCTCGATCGCATCATGACACGAACGCCCCGGCCGGAAGCCGTAAGAGCGCGGCTCGAACCGGGCCTCCCACTCGGGTTCCAAAGCGTTCGCGGTCTTGGCTTGAAATGCCCTGTCCACGATCACCGGAATGCCGAGCGGTCGCCGCTTCCCGTTCGCCTTCGGGATGTACACGCGCCTGACCGGCCATGCTCGGGGCGGGGCCGACTGCTGCACCATATGCACCAGCCTTGACTTACCCTGGCTGGTCAGCACTACCCGACCATCCACACCCGGTGTGGCGCGTCCGGCGTTGAGTTCCGTCACCCGACGCATACTGACCAGTGCGTTCGCCCGATTCCGGAGCATCAACTTCTGCAAATTACGGACCCGTTTCAGGTCCTTTTCCTGCGATGCCTTGAAGATCCGTTGCCTCAAACGCCGTACCTGTTCCTCGGCTTCCCGCCATCGGACGGAATCCCAGTACAAGCCCTCCGGTCCGTTCACCGGCTCTTCGCACACGTCATCAACGACCGCCTGCGTTGTTCCGGCGTCCAACTTGTCCATTGGTTCGGGTGTCCTTATCAATTCGCCTTCAATGGCTCACCCGGTTCACGTCAGCTCCCTTTCGGGCCAGGCAATTACCTGTATCCGGCCAGTTATACGTGCAACCTGATCGGAGCGATCATATAGTTGCCGCTTTCCTGCTGCCTTTCGGCCGCCGGCGTTTGCTTCTTGAACCGTCCTGTCCTGCCGGGGAATTCAGCTTTCCTTGCGGTCGGCCTACCTCGTATTCGAGGACCCCGACAGGGTTTCCACGTTCCACACACTCGAGTTACGACCGGGTAGGGTGCCCTCTTTCCCCCGGGGGCGGCGGTGTCCTCACAGCCGGAGATACTCACCCGACCGTCGCCTGTCGCCTTTCAACGACCGGCCCCTATACCTCGGCGACACTTCCCACCGTCCAAGGACATGTATCACGAGGAGTCAACAAGGATTCATTCACATTCACCCGTCCGGTCTTCCCCGACCTGTAGAGCCCGGGTGGAACAGGCTCCCTTGGGCTTTATCCTCTGAGCTTCGCACCCCGCCGTTGCCAACGACGCACGTCAGAGCGGGGACAGGCCATCGGACACTGGCCTGGGATCAGCGACAGCGACATAATCGCTGGTACTCCATACGCTGACCCGCTCGAGATGAGTGACCTCGTGTCGCACAGTAGTCGTACATGCGGGCGCTGTGCGGTAGGTCCGTCCGCAGGTCCAGCGAGGGGCTGTCGGTCACAGATGGGTCCTCCTCACGAGCACAACAGAACAATTCACCATCACTGATACCGCACCGAGCACGCGTGTGTCGAGTCGGCGGCACACGAAATGCCTTGACGCCGAGCGGATCTTGCCTCCCCGCCGATTGGCCCGTCGATCAACGCTCGTTGTGCGCGGCCACGCCGCGCTGCTCGGTGAGTTCGTCGAGAATCGCCTGCGCGGTCCGGGGGACGCTGTAGTGGTAGCCCTGCGCCAGCGAGAAGCCGAGGTCGGCGAGCACTGCGGCTTGGTGCGCGTTCTCCACCCCTTCGGCGATGACCTCCATGTCGAGTGCGTTGCTGAGCGCCTTGATCACCCCGAGCAACGGCGGCGCGGGTGAGTCCGCGGTGATCGCCGCGACGAAGGACCGGTCCACCTTGAGGATGTCCGATGGGATGGCCGCCAGCCTGCTCAACGACGAGTAACCGGTGCCGAAGTCGTCGATGGCGATGCGGACGCCGGTGTCCCGCAAGGCGTTCAGGTTGTCGATCGCGTTCGGTGACTCGGCTTCCAACTGCGTCTCGGTGACCTCGAGCACGAGTTGCCCGGCGTGCCAGCCGGTGCCGCGCAGAGTGCTCCGCACCCGATTGGCGTAATCGCTGTCGGCCAGTTCCAAACCGCTGACATTGACGTTCAGCGTGAGATCGAGATCGGTGACGATTCGCTGCATCCTGGCGGCATCCACGCAGGCCCGGCGCAGCACCAGCCGGTCCAGGTCGGCGATCAGGTTGTACTCCTCCGCGGCGCGGATCGCCCCGTTCGGGCCGAGGCCGGGCTCGGTGGCCGAGGACCAGCGCAGCAGCGCCTCCACGCCGACCAGCTTGCCGCCGAAAGGCAGGCTGACGATCGGCTGGTACCGGACTTCCAGCTTGTCTTCCGCGATGGCCCGGCGCAGTTCCTCGGCCAGGGCGATGCGCTGCCCGGATTCCAGCCTGGTCAGGTTGCGACCGGCCTGCTTGGCCCGATACCGGCCCACATCGGCCCTACTGACCAGCATCGACGCCGGTTCGCCCGGTTGCCACGAGGTGACGCCCGCGGAGCAGTCGGCGGTTATCGCCGCGCGCATGCGGTCGGTGAGCCCGACCGCGCTCGGTTCGGTCGTGTCCGGGAGCAGCACGGCGAACACGTCGCCGCCGAGCCGGGCCAGCGTCTGTTCCGGCTCCAGCAGGTCGCCCCAGGTGTCGGCGACCTGCTGCAGCACCGCATCGCCGGTGGGCTGGTCGAGGTGGGCGTTGATCGTCTGGAGGCGGTCCAGGTCGGCCAGCACCAGTGCGGGGCGCTGGTCGAACCGGCCGGCCTTGGCGATCTCGGCGTTCAGCAACCGATCGAAGCCGCGCCGGTTGAGCAGGCCGGTGAGCAGATCGATATCGGCTTCCGCGGCCATCCGGGCCAGAATCGCGACCACCACGCCGACCACCACGGTCACTCCGGCCGGGATCACCCCGATCCACCAGTGCAGGTGCTCGCGAGTGCCCGTCACCACCATGCAGCACACCGCGGCGAACGCGATCTCCAGACCGGTGACGTGCGTGCTGAAGAAGAACGCGGCGTCGCAGGCGACGAAGACGTACAACGAGGACAACGTGACCGCGGCGGTGTTGCCGGGGAGCCAATGAATGGCGACGGTGATCAGCACGGTCCCGAGGGAGACCAGGATCGGGTGCGCGCGCACCGGCATGCGCTCACCCATCAGATACAGCAGGATGCCGGTGAGAACCGCGATCAGCGCCACCCCGAACACGATGGCGCGATTCCCCACCCCGTCGCCGGTCAGTGCGGTGACCGTGGCAGCGAGCAGTCCGCCGACGAAGAAGAAAGCCCCTGTAGTCCAGGACATGAGGCTCGCCGTTGCTACCGCCGATGCTGCCCGCGCCCGAGTGCGGGAACCTCCGCGGGTTCCAACTCCTCGCATCTCTCCAGACTAGCCATCGGATTACCCAGGTCGGAGCCCTGGCCGAGCACCCGAACTCGTCGTCGCGGCTCGACGGCGACCAGCCACCCGATGCGCAACGCCGCCGAGGTCAACGTTGCGGTTCGCTCGCGTATCGGCTCGGCGGCTCGGCGGCGCTGTATTCGTCGACCTGGGTCCAATATCCAGGCGCGTAGAACCGGGTGACCCCGGCAGCGCTGACCGCGAGAACCCCACTCGGCCCGAACGTGTAGCTGTAGCCGACTCCGTAGTTCACAACGGTCGAATCTGCGAGATATACCACGAAGGCCATACCACCAGGCTATCGCTGATGGCCTGCCGACGGGGCCGCGCGCACACGGTAGTCGGCCATCCTCAGAGGCGCTCCGCCTTGCTCTCGGCGAGGTCGTTGAACCGGGCGAGCATCCTGCCCAGCACGCGTACGTCCTCCGCCGGCCAGGTGGCGAGCATCGCGTGGAAACGTTGCTGGCGGGCGGTGCGGGCGGTTTCCACCCGCCGGCGGCCCTCATCGGTGAGGACCAGCAGGTGGGCGCGACCGTCGTCGGGGTCGGGCCGGCGCTCGATCAGCCCGAGCTGTTCGAGCACCTTCACCTGGCGGCTGATGGTGGCCTTGCCGACGCCGAAGTAATCGGCCAGATCGCTGGGGCGCGAACGGGCATGGTCGTAGATGCCGATGAGCAGTCCGTACGCGGCGGGCTCGAGCTCCGGGTGCACCGCGCGCGCCACCTCGGCGGACATCGCCCGCGCACGGCGGAACAGGACGCCGAGCTCATGCTCGACCGCTCGATACGCCTCGTGTTCGGGGGCGGTCGTTCCTTCGTGTGCCCTCATACCCGGCAACCTATCGGTCTACGCAGGACCGCCACGATCGGCGGTCCGGCGGATCTGTGTCATTCGGCGGGGTGGCCGAGCCACAGGTCGTGCGAGTCGTCGCCGTCGCCGGTCAGGTCGACCCCACTCGCGACCACGGGGTAGCCGGTGGCCGTGACGGTGTATCGACCACCTCGCAGGCCGGTGAAGTCGTACTCTCCGTCGGGGCCGGTGGTCCGCACATCGACCACGTTCCCGGCCGCGTCGAGCAGCCTGACGCGTGCGTCGGGGACGGGGCCGCGGCCCTCGGCTCGGATCGTCCCGTGGACCCGCATACCGGGCAGCAGTTCGACTTCCTGGTGGGTCCGCCCGCTGCCGACCTCGACCAGCATGGCGGCCGGCCGGTAGGTGGTGGCACTGACCGCGAGTGTGTAGACGCCGGCGGTCACCGCCGAGACGAGGAAGCCGCCCTCGGCGTCGGTCGTGCCGGCGGCAACGACCTCACCGCGTGGGTCGGTCACGACGACCGTCGCGTCTTCGACGGGTGCGCCGTCCACGCCGCGGACGACTCCGACGAGACCGCCGGAACCCAGGAGCGTCACGTCGAAGTCGACCGGCTGGTCGCCGACCATCAGGGTCGCGGCCTGCGGGTCGTGATCACCCGCCGCGGCGATCAGCACGAAGCTGCCGGTACCGGGAGCAGACAGGACGTACCCTCCGTCGTCACCGGTGACCGCGCGGCCGATCTGCCGCCCACCGACGTCGATCAGCGTGAGCACGGCACGGGGCACCGGCGCACCGCCGTTGCGGACGTAACCGCGAATCGTGCCGCCGCCCTGCGACTCTCGCGTCGGGCCGGAGGCATACGCCGACATGGCAGCGGTGCCCCGGCCGTTGGACAGCGCGGCGGTGGAGGCATGCGCCGGGCGCATGGCGTGCCGCCCGTGCGCCGAGGCGTCCGGCACGGGAGCGGCAGCGACCACGCCGGTCGGCGGCTCCTGGCTGTTGGACGTGCGCAGCGGCACCTCCTTGATGAACAGGATCACGATCACCGCGATCAGTACGCACGGCGCGGCGTACATGAAGACGTTGCCGACGGCGTGCCCGTAGGAGTCCTGGACGACCGCGCGGATCGGGGCGGGCAGGGCGGACAACTTCGGCACCGAGCCACCGCTTCCGAGCGTGTGTACGCCGATGCGCGCGAGGCCCTCCGTCATGTAATGGGTGACTCGGCTGCCCAGCAACGCGCCGAGCGCCGAGACGCCGATCGCGCCGCCGAGCGAGCGGAAGAAGGAGACGGTCGAGCTGGCCACGCCGAGTTCCTGCGGCCGGACCTGGTTCTGCACGCACAGCACCAGGTTCTGCATGGTCATGCCCAGGCCCGCCCCGACGCAGAGCATGTAGATCGCCACCTGCCAGTAGGCGGTGTCGTAGCGCACGAGGCTCAGCAGCCCGTACCCGACGGTCATCACCCCGGCGCCGAGCACCAGGATGTTCTTCCAGCGCCCCGTGGTGCTGACGATGCGCCCGGAGATCGTCGACGAGATGGCCAGACCGCCGATCATCGGCAACGTCATGAGACCGGCCTTCGTCGGCGAGTCGCCGCGGGCCAGCTGGAAGTACTGGCTCAGGAAGGTCGTCGCGCCGAACATCGCGACGCCGACGAACAGGCTGGCCAGCGTGGACAGGGACAGGGTGCGGATGCGGAACAGATGCAGCGGCACGATCGGCTCGCTCGCGAAGTTCTCCGCCACGATGAACAGCAACGCCAGCACGATCGCGCCGCCGAGCATCGCCGCGGTCTGCCACGACAGCCAGTCGTACTTGCTGCCGGCGAACGAGACCCAGAGCAACAGCAGAGCGGCCGCGCCGGAAACCAGTGTCGCGCCGAGCCAGTCGATCTTGACCTTCCGCTTGGTCACCGGGAGGTTCAGGGTCTTCTGCAGCACGATCAGCGCGATGACGGCGAACGGCACGCCAACGTAGAAGCACCACCGCCAGCCGAGCCAGGAGGTGTCGACGATGACACCGCCGATGAGCGGCCCGCCGACCGTGGCCAGCGCGAAGACCGCGCCCATGTAGCCGGAGTAGCGACCGCGCTCGCGTGGCGAGATCATCACCGCCATGATCACCTGCACCAGGGCGCTCAGGCCGCCGGCGCCGAGGCCCTGAATGACCCGGGCCGTGATGAGCATCGCGGGATTGTGTGCCTGACCTGCGATGGCCGAGCCGATGACGAAGATCGCGAGGGCGAGCTGGATCAGCAACTTCTTGCTCACCAGGTCGGCGAGCTTGCCCCAGATCGGAGTCGTGATCGTCATCGACAGCAGCGTCCCGGTGATCACCCAGGTGTAGGTGGTCTGGCTCGCGTGCAGATCAGCGATGATCGTCGGCAGCGCGTTCGATACGACGGTGGACGACAGAATCGTCACGAACAGGCCGAGCAACAGCCCGGACAGAGCTTCCATGATCTGCCGATGGGACATCGGGACACCTGAATCAGGTGCTGTCACCCGCGCCTCGGCCGACGCTACGGTTGCCATCCAATTTCCTTTCGCGCCCGAAGAGTCCGCGGGACGATGCTTGCACTTGGTTGCCTTAGGCAAGTATCTACCAATTAGTTGCCGAAAGCAACTTTATTCCCCGTGGATCCCACCACATGGGAGATCGGCCTCGGAGGCGCCGCGCGGATCACTAGCGTCGCGTCCCGATGAATTGGCCGATACCGATTGGGACCGGGGAGTCGAGATGACACGAATGGCCGGGAAGGTCGCGCTGATCACGGGCGCGCGCAGGGGTGCGGGGCGGGCCTGTGCGGTTCGGCTCGCGCAGGAGGGGGCCGATGTCGTGCTCCTGGATCAGGACGGACCGCAGGCGCAGGCCGATCTGGCGGATACGGCGAGCCTGGTGCGCGAACTCGGACGACGAGCGTTCACCGCGACCGCCGATATCCGGGACTTCGACGCGGTCGACGCGGCCGTGCGCGGCGGGGTGGGCGAGCTCGGGCCGCTCGATGTCGTGCTGGCCAATGCCGGGGTCTACGACACACCCGGACCGTCGTGGGAGATCGACGACGACACCTGGAACCGGTCGATCGACGTCAACGTCACCGGGACCTGGCACACCGTCAAAGCCGGAGTCGCGCAGATGAATTCGGCCGGCGGGTCGGTGATCATCGTGAGCTCCACCGCGGGGATCAAGGCGTTGTCCGGGGCCTCGCACTACTCGGCGGCCAAGCACGCGATCACCGGGTTGGCGAAGACGCTCGCGAACGAACTCGGACCCCGATCCATTCGGGTGAACACGGTCCATCCGGGGTCCATCGCCACCCCGATGATCCTGAACCCCGCGACCTTCGCACGTCTGCGTCCCGATCTGGACGATCCCACGGCCGAGGACGTGGCCGAAATGCTCTCGGCCAGAACGCTTTTGCCGGTCCCGTGGGTGGAACCGGCCGATATCGGCAACGCGGTGCTGTTCCTGGCCTGCGACGAATCCCGGTACGTCACCGGCCTGCAGATGGTCGTGGATGCCGGTCTGACCCAGAAGGTTGCATGATGACGGGACGACTCGAGGGCAAGGTCGCGCTGATCACCGGCGCGGCCGGAGGTGTGGGACGCGCGCAGGCGATCCGGTTCGCGCAGGAGGGCGCCGACATCATCGCGATCGACCTGGCCGCGGCGCCGGAGCGCACGACGACGCCCGGAGTCGCCGCACAGACCCTGGCCGATACGGTCCGCGCCGTCGAGGAAGCCGGACGTCGGATCAGCGCGTTCGAGGCCGATGTGCGCGACCAGCAGGCCCTGGACGCGGCGGTGGCCGAGGGAGTCGGCGCGCTGGGACGGCTCGATGTGCTGTGCGCGACCGCGGGCATCAGCTCGACCGGTTCGGCCGTCGAACTGGATGCGCAGCGCTGGCAGACGATGCTGGATGTGAACCTCACCGGCGTGTGGCGAACCTGCAAGGCGGGAATTCCCGCGATCCTCGCCGGGGGCCGCGGCGGTTCGCTCGTGCTGATGAGTTCGATCGCCGGGCTGCGCGGGCTGGTCGGGGTCGGTCATTACACGACCGCCAAGCACGGCGTGGTCGGCCTGATGCGGTCGCTGGCGCACGAGCTGGCGCCACATGCGGTGCGCGTCAACACGATTCATCCCGCGATCGTGCGCACCCCGATGATCGAGAACCCGTCCACCATGCGGACGTTCTCGGGCGTGCCGAACCCGACCCGCGAGCAGTTCGAAGCCGGTGTGCGGACGATGCATCTACTTCCGCTGACCTTCATCGAGCCCGAGGACGTCGCGAACGCGAGCCTGTTCCTGGCCTCCGACGAGGCGCGGTGCATCACCGGCGTCACACTGCCCGTGGACGCCGGGCACTGCCTGAAATAGCTCGGCCGCCGTTCGTGCCGCCCGCTCACCGACCGGAGTGGGCGTGCGGCATGTTCGCGCGCGAACCGTGGCCGGTCGCCGCGACCGGGCGCGGGCGCAGCGGCGGCACTCCGGCGGCGGCCCGCCAGATGGTCGCGGCGGCCTTGCGCACCTCGGCGATCGCGGCCTCCAGACCGAGCGTCTGGGTGGGGCCACACAGCGACAGCGCGAAATGCTCGTCGGCGTCGGCATCCGCGGTAGGGATCGGGGCGGCCACCACGGTGACCCCCAAGGCGGTGCCCTGACTGTCCACCGCCACGCCGCCGCGGTCGCGCACTCGGTCCAGATCGCGCGCGAGTTGATTGCGCGAGCGGATGGAATAGCAGGTCGGGGCATCCTCGAAGTCGAGTTCGGCCCACTGATCGGGCGGCAGGGTCGCCAACATCGCCCGGCCCGCCGCGGTGGTCGCGACCGGTTGACGGGCGCCGGCACTCCACTGGCCGCCGGCCGTGGGCCAGATTCCCACGCGGTCGAGATGCATGATCTCGGCGCCGACGAGCATGCTCAGGTGAACGGTCAGTCCGCTGCGCCGATGCAGGTCGGCCATCACCGGCACAGCCGCGCGATGGACGTTGTGCCGTCGGGGGAACTGCGCACCGAGCTCGAACATCCGGACACCGAGGGTGTATTTGAACTGCTTGCGTTGCACCCAGCCGAGTTCGACGAGACGTTGGAGGATGCGATGCGCCGACGACCTGGGCACATGCGAGCGGCGCGCTATCTCCGCGAGGGTCAGTGGTCGTTCACCCACGAAGGATTCCAGGAGCGACGCGACCCGATCGATCATCGCCGTGGGGGTTTCCTCGAGTTGCAGCATTGCCATTACGACCTCCGAAAGATATGTCAGATCGTGTCTTCCTGTCACAATCTGACAGGTGTGAGTGTAAGCACATACCCGGGTCGCTGTAAAGCGGTTCACACTTCGGTTCGCGGATTCACCGTCGGCTCGCGCCCGGGGTAACCTGTCACAATCTGACACCTACCGACCGGTACCATCGGCGGGCAATCCGAAGGCCCGCTGACCGGGCTATCACGGCCCCGGACGACAGGGCCGACGGTGACCGAGCAACAGCAGAGAGGAAGACCGGGGTGACGAAACCGAAGCGTCCGACTCTCACCGAACGTCGCGCCGAGGAACTGCGCATGACCATCGCGCTCACCGCCCGGGACCTGTTCGTCGCCGAGGGCGACGCGTCGGCGACGGTCGAGCGCATCTGCGAGATCGTCGGCATCGCACCGCGCACCTTCCACCGGCACTTTCCGGTCAAGGAAGACGTCCTGATCCCCCTGCTGCGCCGCAGCGAGACGATCATCCTGGGCGAGTTGGCGAACGCGCCCGACGACGCCGATCCGGTCGAGGTGCTGACCTACGCGCTCACCCTGGAGGTCGGCACCAGACAGGTGCCCGACTTCGATCGCCAGCTCGTGCGGCTGATCGTCAACACCCCGCAGTACCGCCTGCGCTTCGTGGAGTGGAGCGAGGGACTCGCCGACGGGATCACGAAGTTCCTGTCCCGCTTCTACGAACTCGACGCCGAGCCGTTCCTGCGTGATCTTCCGGCTCGGCTCGTGGTGCAGACCATGCGCCACGCCATCTACCACTGGGTCGATGCCAGTGGTTCCGGGGATTACTCCGAGGTGGGGCGTTTGGAGTTCCGCGGTTTCGGCATGGCGCTGAGCGGACTGCGACGCCTTCCCGAAAAATAGCCCACCCCAACGGGATTCACCACCGCGAGGCTCCTCGGCCCCACTCGCTCGAATTACCGCGCAGCCGCGTGCCGCGCCGCGATGTAGCCGTACACGATGCCCTGTCCGATCGTCGCTCCCGCACCGGGATACGAGGCGCCGAACGCGTTGGCGGCCGTGTTCCCGATCGCGTAGAGCCCCTCGATGACCGCACCGTCGCCACCCAGGACGCGAGCGTGCCCGTCGGCGACGACGCCGCCGCAGGTGCCGAGGTCACTCAGCACCATGCGCACCGCATAGAAGGGAGCCTGGCGCAAGGCCGCCAGGTTCGGGTTCGGGGTGACGGTCGGGTCGCCGTAGTAACGGTCGTAGGCACTCTCGCCGCGGCCGAACTCCTGATCGGTTCCGGCATCGGCCTGTTCGTCGAAACGCCGGGCGGTGTCGGCGAACGTACTGCTCGGCACGTTCATCTTCGCGGCCAGCTCGGCCATGTCGTTCGCGCGGTGCGCGATACCGGCCCGGTACCAGGATTCGGGAATCGGCTGGCGCGGATAGACACCGCCCGCCATGACGTAGCCGTTGCGGTAGCGCTGATCGAACACCAGCCACATCTGTTCCACGGGATCACCCGCGCGTTCGCGGGCGAGCACGGCCTGGCCGAAGGACATGTAATCGGTGGCCTCGTTGATGAATCGTCGTCCCGTCTGGTCGACGATGAACGAGCCGGGCAGCGACCGCTCGGCGAGCATGACCGCCGGCTGGCCGCCGGGCAGCGGCGCGAACGCCGGGAACCACCACGACTGATCCATCAGCGCGACCTCGGCGCCGATCTCCCGCGCCGCGTGGATGGCATCACCGGTGTTGCCTTCGGCCCCCAGGCTCTCGTGACTGCCCAGCCGCGCCGACTGGAACTCGTGACGCGCCGTCATATCGTGGTCGAATCCACCGGCGGCGAGGACGACGCCGCGGCGCGCGGTCACGGTGACCTCCCGATCACCTTGGCGCACAACAGCACCCGAGACCCGGCCGTCGTCGTAGCGTAGCCGTTCGAGACTCGTCTCCGTCCACACCGGGATACCGGCGCGCAGCACACCGGTGAACATGCCCGCCGCGAGAGCCTGGCCGCCGGCCATGTAATCGCGGCCGATCAGCATGCCGCCCAGGCCCAGCGCCGCGCGCGCGACGATGCGCGGGAGCGCCTTGGCGGGCTTGCGCGCCAACAGGTTCATCCACTTGTAGTCGGCGCCGGTCACCGGCATGGGAACGGGTGCCGCCATGACACCGGGGCGCAGGCGCGGCCGCTCGGCGCCCAGTTTCGAGGCGTCGAAGGGGCGGCATTCGCAGGTGCGGCCCGCGGCACGGCCGCCGGGCTCCTCGGGGTGGTAGTCGGAGTAGCCCTCGGCCCAGAAGAATCGCATCGGCGTGGTGCGGCGAAGCATCTCGACGGCCGCGGGTCCGTGTTCGAGGAAGGCCTGCCCGCGGTCGGCCGGCGCGGAATCCCCGACCACCGAACGCAGGTACTTCTCGGCGTCCGCGATGGCCTGCGTGCCCTGTTCGGGCAGCACCGAACTGCCCGGTATCCAGAACGCGCCGCCCGAGCGTGCCATCGAACCACCGACGTATCGGGTCTTCTCGATGATCAGGGTCGACAGGCCGAGCTCGTGCGCGGCCAGCGCCGCGGCCATACCGGTTCCCGATCCGACAACCAGTAGGTCGACTGTCACGTCGTGAGCCTGCACCAGCGGAGGCATTTTCTTCTTCATGGGACTCGAACTCCACTTCGATTTCGGACCAACGGTCGAGCACACGGTATTGCGGCGAATTCCGGGTTCCCAGGGCCGATTCCGATGAGCGGACGCCTCGAAATTCGGCCCGGGACCACATGATTCAGCGACGGAGGAACGCCAGGACCGCGGATTCCCAGGCGGCCTTCTGCTCGATCATCACCCAGTGCCCGCAATTCGGGAATACGTGCACCTCGCCGCGCGGCAGGGTGCGCATCGCGATCAGTGCCATGTCGACCGGGCTGACGCGATCGTCCCGGCCCCAGGTCACCAGGGTCGGGACATCGATACGACGGAGTTCGGCCCAACTCGGGGTGATATCGGCGCTGCGCGCCGCCTCGGCCATTCGTGCCAGGGCCGCGCCGCTGTACATGCGGCGCGAATTCTCCATGACCCCGGGAGCGGTGGCCTGCTGCCAGCGCTGGTCGATCAATTCCTCGGTGACCAGGGCGGGGTCGAACACCATCGAACGCAGCCAGGCGACCAGCGCCGCGCGGGAGGGATCGTCGACGAATTCGCTGAGCCGGATGATGCCCTCCCCCGGCGTCGGGCTGAACAATGCGGTTCCGATGCCGCCGACGGTGACCAGGCGCTCCACCCGATCGGGGGTCGCCAGCGCGAAGTCCGTCGCGACGAAACCGCCCATCGAATTGCCGACGATCGGCACCCGGTCCAGCCCGAGTCCGTCGAGAAACGCGCGGACCGCGATGCCGGCGGACTGCATCGGATGCACGGCGCCGAAATCGTCACTGACACCGAATCCCGGGAATTCCAGGACGAGCGTCCGATAGTGGCGGGCGAAGGCCGGCACATTGTTTCCGAAATTGCGCCACCCCGTGACACCGGGACCGGAGCCGTGCAGCAGCAGAAGCGGTGGGCCGTCACCACTTTCGCGGTAACGCAGCACCCCGTGCTCGGTGGGCAGTTCGAGCAATTCGGGGGCGGTGGAATCGACTGGTGTACTCATGCGCCGGACGATGCCATCATCTGCGAGCCCGATCCGGGCATGCTCCCGTTCACCGGACGCACATCGACGGCGGCCCTCATGAGGCGCCGAGGCCGCTGTAGCGACCGCGGAAGAAGATCAGCGGCGCGAGGTCCGACGAGTAGAGATGACGCACCCGCGACACGACGATGGTGTGATCCCCGGCGGGATATTCGGCTTCGAGCTCGGCCTCGATCCACGCCAGGCAGTCGGTGACCACCGGCGCACCGGACGGCGAAGGCGTCCAATCGATTCCGGCGAATTTGTCGACACCGCGGGTCGCCAGACGACGGCACACCGTTTCCTGCGCGTCGGACAGGATGCTGACCGCGTAGAGCCCCGCGGACCGGACCCGCGGCCACGAGGTGCTCGTCGCCGCCACGCAGAAGGCGATCAACGGCGGATCCAGCGAAACCGACGTGAACGAATTGGCGGCCAGGCCCACCGGTTGTCCGGTCTCGGAATCGGCGGCGGTGATCGCGACGACGCCGGTGGCGAAATGTCCCAGCACAGTGCGCATTTCAGCGGAATCCACTTCCGGGAGCCGCGAAACGACCGGCGCTGCCGCGGTTTCCGAGCCGGGCCTGCCGTTCGGTGCGGGGTCCGCGAGCACCTCTCGCATCATCCGCCAAACCCGTTGTCGCGCAGGACCGGTCAGCGAGAGGTCGGGAAAGGTCAGAAATCCGTGGAACAGTCCGTCGAACCGGTGCGCCAGGACCGGCACACCGGCCGCGCTCAGGCGCCGGGCGTAGTCGTCACCTGAGGAGCACGGCGGGTCGAGTTCCGCGGTCACGATCACCGCCGGGGGTAGACCGGCGAGGGTGGCCGCCCGCGTCGGAACGAGGTACGGGTCGTCGGTGCCGTCCGGGGCGTACTGCTGCCAGTACCACCGCATGGCCTTCGTGGTGTTGTAGTAGCCCGTTCCGTAGCGGCGGTACGACTCGGTGGCGAAATCGTCGTCGATCACCGGATACAGCAGGACCTGCGCGGCGATCCTCGGGCCGCCCCGGTCCCGCGCGGCCAGGCTCACGGTGGCGGCGAGATTGCCACCCGCGCTGTCCCCCGCGACGGCGATCCGGCCGGGGTCCGCGTCGTATTCGGCGGCATGCTCGGACGCCCAGATCAGCGCTGCGTAAACATCTTCCATCGCCGCGGGCCCCGGATGCTCGGGCGCGAGCCGGTAGTCGACCGAGATCACGACGGCCCCGACCGCCTCGGCCATCGCCCGGCACAGTTCGTCGTGAGTGTCGAGGTCGCAGAACACGAAACCGCCCCCGTGGGCGAAGACGATCACCGGCAGCGGTCCGCGCTGCTGGTGATGTGGGACGAGGATCCGAAGGGCCAGGCCCCCGCCCGGCCCCTCGATGACGCGATCCTCGCAGATCCGCATGGCGGGGGTAGCGCGCAGTGGTCCCCGCCTCGACCGGATGAGCGTCCGCAATTCGGCGGCCGCGTACTCGGGGACGTCCGGAAAGGCATCCAGTGCCTGCAACATCGCCTCGACCTCGGGGTGCAGGCCGGGCCTGCGCTGTCCGCCCATTCGGACACGTCCTATCTCATCGTCGATGGTGTCCACCACCGGAAAGGCCCTCGGCGGCATCGAGTTCGAACCCCCGGTAACCGGCGGCGGCGACGTCGTCGCAGATGGCGCTGTACGCGCCGAATCCGCCGATGTACGGCATGAACACCCGCGGCTTGCCGGGAATGTTGGCGCCGAGATACCAGGAGTCAGCGGTCGGGAACAAGGTGGCGGACGCCTTCGCGTTGCACTCGGCCACCCAGTCCGAGACGGCTTCGGCGGTCGGCTCGATGGTGCACGCGTTGCGTTCGTCCAGGAAGTCCAGGCAATCCGCGATCCAATCCACGTGCTGCTCCGCGGTCAGCACCATGTTCGCGAGCACACTCGGACTGCCGGGCCCGGAGAGGATGAACATATTGGGGAATCCGGCGACCGCCAGACCCAGATAGGTGCGCGGACCGGCCGACCACTCCGCACGCAGCTCACGACCATCCCGCCCGCGGATGTCGATCCGGGACAAGGCGCCGGTCATCGCATCGAATCCCGTTGCGAATACCAGCATGTCGAGGTCGTAGATCTGCTCCGAGGTGCGCACCCCGCTCGCGGTGATCTCGGTGATCGGCGCGCGGCGCAGGTTCACCAGCGTGACGTTCGCGCGGTTGTAGGTCTCGAAATACCCGCTGTCGGTGACGATTCGCTTGGTGCCGATCGGGTGATCGGTCGGGATGAGCTGCTCGGCGATCTCGGGATCGCGCACCAGCTTGCGGATCTCGGCCTCGACGTATTCCCGCGCCACGGCGTTCGCGGCCGGGTCGGAGGTCTGGTCGGGGAACGCCTTGGCGAACAGCACGCCACCCCGGTCCCACCATTCGTCGAACACCCGAATGCGTTCGGCGGCATCGACTTCCAGCGCGCCTTTCGGATACGGCGTATACGGCGAGCCACCGCCGCTCAGGCGCGACAGACGTCGGCGCTCGGGATACGTCGCCTTGACCTCGGCGACGAATTCCGGTGTCAGCGGACGGTTTCGCGCCGGGATCGAATAATTCGGGCTGCGCTGGAAGACGAAGACGTGGTCCGCGCTCTCGGCGATGATCGGGATGGACTGGATTCCCGAGGACCCGGTTCCGATGACCCCCACGCGTTTTCCGCCGAAATCCACCGGCTGCTGCGGCCACTCCCCCGTGTGGTGCAGTTCGCCCGCGAAGGTGTCGCGACCCGGGATGTCCGGCATATTGGTCGCGGACAGCACCCCGGTCGCCAGAACGCAGAAGCGCGCGGTCACGCTCGCGCCGGTATCGGTCTCGATGCTCCACTGCCGAGTGTCCTCGTCGTAGACCGCCGCGGTCACCCGGGTCGAGAACTCGAAGGCCGAGCGCAGGTCGTGACGATCGGCGACGTGTTCGAGGTAGCGCAGGATCTCTTCCTGAGTCGCGAATCGCTCACTCCAGGTCCACTCCTGCTGGAGATCCTCGTCGAACGAGTAGGAGTAGTCGATGCTCTCGACATCGCAGCGGGCCCCGGGATACCGGTTGTGGAACCAGGTCCCGCCGAGTCCCGACGCGCTCTCGAAGCCGCGCACGCGCATACCGCGTGCGCGGAACCTGTGCACGGCGTAGAGACCGGCGATCCCGGCTCCGACGACGACCACATCGACATGGCTGTCCTGGGTTGTCACTGCGCTTCCTTCATCTCCCGCATCCACATCCATTCGTGGCCCCAGTAGCTGTCCGCGGTGATTTCCTCTGCGGTGTAATAGGTTTCGTCGACGGGCACGCCGCCGGTGCCGTATTCGATGTCCCAGCCACCGGGCACGCGAACGTAGAAGGAGATCATCTTGTCGTTGGTGTGCCGCCCGAGCGTCGAGGACACCGGGAACTCGCGCGCCATCACCTGGTCGTAGGCGCGACCGACCGCGTCGAGTTCGTCCACCTCGACCATCACGTGGATCAGCCCCGGATCCCGGCCTTCCAGGCTCGGCATGATCGCCAGGCTGTGGTGACGCTCGTTCACCCCGAGGAACCGGATCCGCTGCGGCGGGGCGTCCGGCGGCGTCGGCATCCGGAACGCACCGCGGGACAGGAATCCGAGGGTCTCGGTGTAGAAGGCGAAGGATTCGTCGAAGTTGGTGGTCGGCATGACCACATGGCCCAGACCCTGTGTGCCGGTGACGAAACGCTGGCCGTACTTGGTCAGCACGGGGCTGTGCTCGAGCACCGGGCCGTGGAAGAACTCCAGCGGTGTGCCGCCCGGATCCTTCGTCACGATGCCCGCCTCGACCTTGCGGCGGTCCGCCAATTCCTGTGTCATCGGGGCGTATTCGACGCCGGCCGCGTCGAGCGTCGCCGCCAGCCGGGCCAGCGCGAGCCCGTCGCGGACCTCCCAGCCGACCGCGGTCACGCGATCGACGTCACCGTGTTCGACGGTGATGCGGGAGGGCCGCTCGTCCATCCGGAAATGCAGGGCGTCCTGTTCGACTCCGAAGCCCGGGGCGAACCCGAGGACCTCGAAGCCCAGTTCGCGCCAGCGCTCCATATCGGTTGCGAGAACTCGGACATAGCCGAGACCTTTGATTTCGGTGGTCATCGTTTTCGTGCCTCTCTACGAGCCGGTCAGATCATCACGCGCAGCGGTCCGGGCGGGACCTCCACGCCGAGTGAGGACATGGCGGCGGCGTGATAGGTGGTGCTGGTGACGTGGATGGCGTGGTGCAGACCCGCGTGGGCGTCGCGCCAGAACCGCTGCAGCGTGTTGTCCATGCGCAGCGCGTTGCCACCCGCGCGGTCGAAGATCTCATCGGCCGCGCGGACCGCGCGCCAGGCGGCGCGCGCCTGATCGCGGCGCACCTGTGCGCGGGTGGCGAAGTCGATCTCCTCGCCGCGGTCGACCCGGTCGTAGATGCGGTCGACGTTGGCCAGCAGCTGCTGGCGGGCGGCGTCGATCTCCGAGGCCGCCTCACCGAGAGCGTGCAGCACGTACGGGTCGTCCTTGACCAGGGTGCCGGTGGCGCCCACACGATTGCGCTGATAGTCGATGCCCGCGGCGAGCACACCCTCGCAGATGCCGATGGTCGCCGAGGTGATGCCCAGCGGGAACATGGTGGACCACGGCATCCTGTACAGCGTCTCGGTGACGCCGTACTCCTTGGCCGCGGTGCCGTCGATCACCTTGTCCCCGTTCATGACCCGGTAATCGGGGATGAACGCGTCCTGGACGATGATGTCCTTGCTGCCGGTGCCGCGCAGGCCGACCACATCCCACGAGTCCGCGACGATCCGGTAGTCCGAGCGCGGCAGGATCACGTGCAGGCTCTGCGGCGGCATCAGCGGCTTGCCGTCGGCGCCGCCGACCATCGCGCCCAGGAAGATCCAGTCGCAGTGGTCGGTGCCGGAGGAGAACTGCCAGCGGCCGCTCATGACGTAACCGCCGTCGGTGGGCACCGCGACGCCGCCGGGCATGTACGGCGAGGCCTGCCAGGTGTTGCTGTTCTCGCCGAGGATCTCGTCCTGGACTCTCGGATCGGCGAAGGCCAGCTGCCAGGGGTGGACACCGACGATTCCGCCGACCCAGCCCGCCGAACCGTAGAGGGAGGCGGTCTGCATGACCGTCTCGGCGAACTCGCGAGGGTGGGCTTCGAAGCCGTTGTACTTCTTGCGCTGCAACAGGCGGATGAGACCGGCCTGCCGAAGGTTCTCGGCCATGGCGTCGGGCAGCCGACCCAGCGACTCGCCTTCCTGCGCGCCGGCGCGGATCTCGTCGGCGATGGCGACGATGTTGTCCAGGACTGGGTTCGGCATGGAAAACTCCTGATCCTTTGATCTGAAAGGCATTTCGAGAGAAGGCGTCCCGGTTGCCGTCACGGAACTTCTCGCGTCGGACAGAGCTTGGCAACTTCCGCTCCGGAACTGGCGCCGATCTCCTGGTGAGTGGGAAGGTATTCCGACGAGGCGATCAGTACTCGATCGCGATCTCGTCGGTGACCGGTTCCGCCTGGCAGGCCAGGATGTAACCGTCGGCGACGTCCTCGTCGGCGAGAATCTCGTTGCGCGCCATGGTTACCCGCCCCGACCGCAACGTGCAGACACATGCGCTGCAGGCTCCTTCACGGCAGGAGTACGGCGCCTCTATTCCGGCCGCCAGCAGCGCGTCGAGCAGCTTGCGGTCGGCTCGCCAGGGCACGAGGTGTTCGGCTCCGTCGATGGCCACCCGGATCGTGGCCGCGACCTCGCCGGTGGCGTCCCCGTCGTCCGGCGACTCCGGTTCGACTGCGAACGGGTCCTGCCGAAGCGACAGGAATCGCTCCGAGTGAATCCGGTTGCCGGGGATGCCGGCCTCGGCGCACGCCTCTTCGGCCAGACTCATCAACGGGCCGGGCCCGCAGATGTACACCGCGCGCTGGACGAAGGGGCGCAGCAGCATCGTCAACGCTCGGCGGGTCGGGTAACCCTGCAGCGATTGCAGCAGGTGGATCACGGTGAAACGGTCACCGAACCGGCTCTCCAGGGCACGCAGTTCTTCGGCGAAGATGACCGACGCCTCGTCTCGATTCGCGTAGATCAGCACGACATCGCCGCTGCCCGCGAACAGGATCGACTTCGCGATCGCGATCACCGGCGTCACCCCGCTGCCACCGGCGATCAGGACCACCGGCTCGTCGAGGGAGTCCGGCGTGAATGTTCCCGAGGGCGGCAGCACTTCGAGTTCGTCTCCGGCCGAGACGTTGTCACAGAGCCAATTCGAGCCGTGCCCGCCCGCCACGCGCTTGACCGTGAACTTCATCGCCGCATCACTGTGCGGTGAACTCGACAGCGAGTAGCAGCGCGCCGACCCGCTACCGGCATCGGGAATCCGGACGGTCAGGAACTGCCCCGCCCGGTATTCGAACGATGCCGCCGCCCGCACGCCGGGCTCCACGACGAACGAGGACGCGTCGGCGGTCTCGTGGACGACCTCGCGTACCCGGACGACACTGCCGCGCGAGGCCGCGGGGATTGCCGCCGAGTCGTCGAGCACCTCGCGGCCGACACTCGTTTCCGTGGACATCCGCCCTCCTGATCGCATTCGAGTCACGCCCGCGCTTCCCGGGACGGGTTTTTCGGGCTCCGGGAAGGTTAGGGCCGCGGTTCGCGGTGATCCGGGGGCGGTCTCGCTGATTGGGAGATCGGATAGCGTCCATTCAGTGAAATACCCCCCGTTTCACGCTTTCCCGGCTTGCTAGAAACGGGCTCGCCGCCAGCTGCGGCCGGGCGGCGGCCACCCGCTGCCGCACTGAAACGAGATTTTCTCCCCCGAGGAGCGCACCATGACATCCCCGTTCGCAGAAACCGACATCCGCGAAATCGAAGCCGACGACGCACCCACCCGGTTCGCCCGCGGATGGCACTGCCTGGGCCTCCTGCGCGATTACGCCGACGCGAAACCGCACGCCATCAATGCCTTCGGCACCAAACTCGTGATCTTCCGCGGCACCAACGGCAAGATCAACATCCTCGACGCCTACTGCCGCCACCTGGGCGGCGACCTGTCCCAGGGCCGCATCGAAGGCGACGAAATCGCCTGCCCCTTCCACGAATGGCGCTGGGGCGGCGACGGACGCTGCAAACAGATCCCCTACGCCCGCCGCGTCCCCCCACTGGCCCGCACGCGCTCCTGGCCCACCCTCGAACAGGACGGAATGCTGTTCGTCTGGCACGATCCCGAAGGCAAGCCGCCCGCCGACGAGGTCACCATTCCCCGCATCGAAGGCGCCGGCGGCGAGGAATGGACCGAATGGCACTGGTACACCACGGTGGTGAATACCAATTGTCGGGAAATCATCGACAATGTCGTGGACATGGCGCACTTCTTCTACATCCACGGGGCGTTGCCGACATATTTCAAGAACGTCTTCGAAGGGCACGTCGCCACGCAGTACTTCAAGAGCGAGGCGCGCGAGGACTACCCCGCTCCCGAGGGGCAGCCGAAAATGCTCGGATCCTCTTCCGTCGCTTCGTATTACGGCCCGTCGTTCATGATCGACGATCTGCTCTACCATTTCGAGCACGGCGATCAGCAGACCGTGCTGCTCAATTGCCACTACCCGATCGACGCCAACTCGTTCGTGCTGCAATACGGCATCATCGTGAAGAAATCCGCGACACTTCCGGACGATGCGGCCATGCAGGCCGCGATCGCGCTCGGCGACTTCGTCAAGCTCGGATTCGAGCAGGACGTCGAGATCTGGAAGAACAAGGCCAGAATCGACAATCCGCTGCTGTGCGAGGAGGACGGCCCGGTCTACCAGCTGCGCCGCTGGTACGACCAGTTCTACGTCGACGTCGCCGACATCGAGCCCGCGATGGTCGATCGGTTCGAATTCGAACTCGACACCACCCGTCCGCACGAGGCGTGGCAGCAGCAGGTGGCGGAAAACATTGCGCGGCAGGCAAAGTCGGCGGGCACCCCGACATGAGCGGGTTCCGGTCCGACAACCGGCTCGACGACGTCCCGATGCGGCCGCTCAGGTGTGACACCTGCGCCGCCAGGGTGCTCGTACGCAAGAGCAGCCGGGAACAGACGAGCCTGCAATGGAACGCCGCGGCCCGCGAGGCATGCCACGAACTCGGGAACTCACCCATACCGGGCCCTGCGCTGGCCGGCTGTTCACGGCTCGCGCGGGCCATAGACGAGGCGGTGATCCGCGGTCGGTTGCCTGTCGTCCAGGCTCAACCGGCATGACCCCACCGAGCGTTTCGGTGGGATGGAGAGGCCGAGATCCGCCGGCGCGGCTGCCGAGCTACGCCTGCAGGTCGAGCAGGCGCTCGGGGTTGGTTTTGATCATCGTGTGGATCTCGTCAGGTGTGAATTCGAGGTCGAGCAGGGTGCTGACCAAGATACGCATGCCTTCGGCAGGTGTCGGTCCGGAGCCGATGCCATAGTCGGTGCCCAGGACGAAGTGGTCGATGCCTATCTCTCGAATCTGCTTCGCCCAGGGCACGACGCCGCTGTATTCCGGGGCGTTGGCGATCCCGGCGATCTCGTCGGCCCACTCGCGTTCGACGTAGTAGTTGGTCCGTGGCAGGCCGCGGTGGAACATCCAGTCCGACACCGCTCCTTCGAGCAGCACGCCTTTCGCGGCCAACGCGCGCTGCTGCTCGGTCGTCATCCGTCCCCGGCACGGGTGCGCGACGACGATCTTGGTGATCCCGGCCTCGATCGCGAGGTCGACCAGCCGGATCGCTTCCTCGACCGAGACGTGGCCGGTGTTGAGGTGCACGTGCGGATGATCGGCGATCAGCTGCAGGATCTCGGCCAGGTCATCGGAGACGTTCCCGTCCAACGGGATTCGAATGGACCTGGCGAGTTCCTTCGCGGCGAACTCCGGGTATCGATCCTTGAACGGAACCGGCTTGCCGTCGACGTAGCTGCCCTCGTTGCTGGCCATGAAGTGGGTGCAGTGGGCGCCGAAATGGACGAACTTCGCGCCGTCGCCGTAGTGCAGCGCGGTCTTCACCGCGCGCGGGTTGAGCCCGCCGAGTGCGGTGGTCAAGATGATGCCCCCGAAGATATCGATGCCGGGAACCTGCCGACGGGTCAACATCGATGTGCCGCAGCTGATTCCGAGCGTGTGGTCGTAGAAGACCAGCGACCGCATGCCGGCCGCCGCGGCCTGCTCGGCGATCCGGAACGGGTCCAACCGGCCGGGGCACGACTCGAGCCACGGACCGCTGTGCACGTGGACGTCACTGACGCCCCGGATCAGCTCGTCCGGCAGCTCCATCGATCTGTTGTCGAACCTCTCGCCGACGACGGTCATATCCTGCTCCTTCTCGAAGTCACTTGTGGGCCGGTCGATTTCAGCCACGAAGATCGAATTCGCGACCGACCCCCGCGGATCGCGCCCGACTGCGGGCGAGTTCGGCGGCGGCAAGGTCCTGCAGGCCGATCCCGACCGAGTTGAACACCGTCACCTCGCGGCCGTCACGGCGGCCGGGGTGTGCACCGGTCACGATGTCGCCGAGTTCGACGAGCGCGGCTGCGTCCACGGCTCCGGCGGCGATGTTGCCCGACTCGTGCAGCGCGACGTCGAGCGCGTCGACGACCACGAGGTTCGCCCGGGCGAGCACATCCGCCGCGAGTTCGCGGAAATGCGGGCGCGGCGGCGAGCCGACCGCGTTGATGTGCAGTCCGGGCCGCAGTTCGGCCGCGGTCAGGATCGGGTCGACCGAAGGGGTGAGGGTGCACACCACGTCGGCGTTCGCGACGACCTGCCCCGGCGTCTCGGCGATGGTGACCGAGACGTCGGCGGGCGCGATCTCGGCGAGCACCTGCGCCGTGCGGTCCGAGCGGGACCAGACGACGACCTCGTCGTAACCGAGGCATTGATGAGAGCGAACATGCTCGAGCGCGAGCGCACCCGCCCCGATCAGTCCCAGCACGCGGCTGCCGGGCCTGGCCAGAAGGCGGGTGGCCAGGGCGGTCGCGCTCGCCGTTCGAATGCGGGTCAGCGTCCGGCCGTCGATCAGGGCCAGGCATTCGGCGGTTTCCGCGTCGTACAGCGCGACGGTCGATCGTTGTGCGGGCAGACCGAGCTCCCGGTTGCGCGGTATGTCCGACAGCATTTTCACCACGGCCAGCCCGAGCCAGGTCGCCGCCATCGGCAGCAGTGCCGGGCCGTGCGGGTCGGCGGCGTCCGCGGTCGCCGGCCGCATCGTGGCCGGGCGGGGCTGTTCGGCCGCGCCGGTGGTGAGCGCCGCGTGCGCGCGCTCCAGAGCGGCCATCACCTGCCGGTGGTCGAGCAACGACTCGCACTCGTCGCTGGTGAGTACCAAGGTGGTCACCCCGAAACCTCCCCTCGAGCCGGTGCATTGTCTATCCGATTTTTGTATACCAACACGTCAACCTTAACCCACGATCATCGATTCAGTCAGGCCGCAGACAGCAATGTAATCAGCGCATTCGAGTGTTCACACAACCGAAACAGGTACCCCTTGCCGCTGACAGCATCTGGCACGTATGTATACAAATACTAGTCGTCTGATGCTCCGGAGGCGTGGATGCTCAACCCCGACCGCCAAGCCGTCGTCGTCGGCAGCCATGCCGTCAGCCCACTCGATTTCGATCCCGGGGTGCTCGCGGAATTCAACTTTCCGTCCCCGCTCGGCCTGATCGACAGCACGATCCGCAAGACATACTTCACCGCCGGCCAGACGGTCGGCCGGGCCGGTTTCCAGCGGATCGCGGGCGCCCTGGTCGAGCTCGGCATCCGCGACGAATGCCTCAACGTCAACTGGTCCGGCTCGGCCCATCCCGCGCCCCAGGACCTCGACCTGCTCGAGACGCTCACCGAATGCGACCTGCCGCTGCGCCTCAACGTGTACGCCGACGCGCTGCTCGGTGACGGCCGCACGCCGACGCCGGTGCCGATGCGCGAAGCCGTGGACACACTCGTGCAGGCGGGCGCCCGCATCCTGGCGCCGGGCATCGTGCCCGCCCCCGACGCGGACGCCGAGATGCGCCAGAGAGACCTGCTCGCAGAATATTTCGAGTACGCCCGCGCACTCGGGCTGGAGACGACGATCACGCTGGCGAACGTCGGACGCCGGGACTTCGCGCAGTTGCTCCGGGCGGCCGACCACGCAGCCACCCTCGGCGCGACCCGGATCGATCTGATGGATTCGACCAGCAGCCTGAGCCCGGAGGCGATGAAGGTACTGGTACGACGCTTCCGGGCCGGTCTGAGCGCGCCGATCCCGGTGACCGTGCACGTGCACGACGAATTCGGGCTCGCCACCGCCTGCGCGGTAGCGGCCGCGACGGCGGGCGCCGGACCGGATGTGGCGATCAACGGGATGTCGTATCGCGCGGGATTCGCGCCGCTGGAGGAGGTCGTGCTCGCACTCGAGACGCTCTACGGCATCGACACGGGCCTGCGACTCGACCTGATCCAGCCGATCGCCGAACTCGTCGCCCGCGAGAGCGGCGTGCGCATTCCGGAGCTCAAACCGCTCACCGGCCGCTTCGCGTATCTCAAACACATGCCCGGGGATGCGGCCCGAGCCATGGTCGAGGGACAGGACTCGTTCCCGCCGATCAGCCACGGCCTGGTGCCCGCGAGACTCGGGCAGCGGATCACCTGGGTCTGGGGTGCGCTCAGCTCCGATGCGATGGTCCGCAATCTGCACCGGGTCGCAGTGACCGCGGGTCACGGTCTCGGCTCCGCACCCGACCGCGCCGAGATCGCCGTGCTGCGCCGCGCGCTCGACGCCCGGGTCGCCGCGATCACCGGCTATCCGCGCTGGCTGGACGAGCAGGAGGCGACCGCGCTCTACGCGGCCCTGCTCACCGCGCTGCGACAGCCGCCCGCGGAGGGCGAACTCGCGGCCGCGCTGGAAACCGCACTGCCACATCCGGATCTGATCGCGGCCGTGCGCGCCGAGGCGAAGGACCGCGTCGGCGCGATGCAGACCGCGCGCACCACGATCCTCGACTGGCCCGCCGCCGATCTGCCCGCACTGACCGCGTACTTCCGGCCGCTCGGGGGCGACGCGGAAGGGCCGCGCGCGACGTTCTCGCGCGAGGAGGAGGCCGGGCTGATGCGCGATGCCGGTACCGATCGCCACGCCCTGATCGTCGCGTTGACCGAACGATACGAACAGCGTCTCGGGCACCGGTACGTCGTGGCGACCACGGGAAGTACGGCCGCCGACATCCTGGCCCGCCTCGAACGTCGCGTCACCGACAGCCCCGAGCGGGCACACCGCACGACGGTTCGCGAATGCGCCACGATCGTCGAGCACCGTTTGCTGCGGCTGCTCACCGGAAAGGGTGTCCGCTGATGGCTTTTCGAGTGCGCGCCGATCACGTGGTGGCGTTCCAGGACGGCGGCCATGTGCTGCTGCCCGATGGCGAGGTGGTGATCGAGGGCGATGTCGTCACCGCGGTCGGGCCGCGCGCCGATCCGAACCCTGGGGACGAGGTCATCGAGACAGGCGCGAGCGTCCTGCTGCCCGGCCTGATCGACCTGGACGCACTGGCCGACATCGATCACGCGGTATTCGACTCCTGTTGGGGCGCAGCACATTCCGCGGGGCTGGACTGGTCGGCGGACTGGTTCCACAATCGTCGCCGCGACGTGCTCACCGCAGCGGAACGCCGGTTCGTACGCCACTACGCGTTCGTCCAACTGCTGTTGCACGGCGTCACCACCGCGATGCCGATCGCGGCGGAAACCCATTCGGCGTGGGCGGAGACCTTCGACGATGGCGTCGACATGGCGCATGCGGCGAGCGCACTGGGCCTGCGCGCCTACCTCGGCACCAGCTACCGCGCGGGCGTCCGGATCCGGCCCGCCGCAACGGAACCCGCGACGGTGGCCTGGAACGAGGAACTGGGCCGCGCGGGACTCGCCGACGCGGTCCGATTCGCCGAATGGCTGCGCGATCTCGGCGACCCGCTGCTGCGACCGGTACTGCTGCCCTGCCGTATCGAGACGCTGACCCCGGAACTGATGAAGGCGACCGCGGCAGCGGCTGCGCGACTGGGCACCAAGGTGCGGCTGCACTGTCTCCAGGGCCGATTCGAGTGGATCCGACTCGGCGAACGGTACCGGCGCACACCCGTGCAACTACTGCGGGAGACCGGACTGCTGGGCCCGAATCTGCTTGTGCCACACGCGATCTACCTGAACTCCTCACGCTGTACCGCAGACCTGGTCGACGCCGGCGACCCCGGCGACGACCTGCGTGCACTCGCCGACGCCGGTGTCGCGATCGTGCACTGCCCACTCACCTCGGCACGCTACGGCTCCGCACTGGAGTCCTTCGCCCGCTACCGCGCCGCCGGGGTGACCATCGCGCTCGGAACCGACTCGTTCCCACCGGATCTCGTGCGCGGCATGGACTACGGCGTCAACATCGCCAAACTCGTGGACGGCCGGCTCGACGCCGCGTCGGCCGGTGCGTACCTCACCGCGGCCACCCTCGGCGGCGCGCGGGCGCTGGGCCGGACGGACCTGGGCCGACTCGCGCCCGGTGCCGCGGCCGACCTGGTCGCCTTCTCGCTGGACGACCTGCGCGACGGCGTCCTGGAGGACCCGATCCGCACCCTGCTCGCCAGCGGCAGCGGGCGCGACGTCCGGCTGTCGATGATCGCGGGCCGGGTCGTGGTGCGCGACGGCGTCGTACCGGGCGTCGACATCAGCGCCCTGCGGACCGAGGCGCAGCGGATCTTCGACAAACTCCTGCGGGCCTATTCCGAGCGCGACGTGCTGCGACGACCGCGCCCGGAACTGCTCCCTCCGGAGTACCCCGACTTCAGGCGTTGAGCCAGGGCGAATCCTCGTTCTCCGCGAGATCGACCAGGCCGCGCGAGAACACGTTGTCCGGGTCGTACTCGTGCTTGATCTCGGCGAGCCGATCGTATTTGTCGCCGTAGACGTTCCGGGCCATCTCGTCGTTGCCCGCCACCGAGGTGAAGTTGATGTACGTGCCGTTGCGGTACGGTTCGAGCTCCTTGTCGAACCGGCGCGCCCACTCCACCAGCGGCGCCTTCTGCGCCGGATACAGCCAGTCCGCGCCGATGTTCGCACTGAACAGCGACTCGATCCCGGACGTCGAATCATCGGGCCTGGGCCGGGGATTGCGAGTGCCCGCGATGATCTCGAACGGGCACAGCAGCTGGTGGGCGATATTGGCGCTGGCGTTCAGGCTCGCGCCGGGATACGCGTCGCAGTTGCGCAGGATCAGGTCGATCGCGTCGTCGTCCAGCCGTTCGACGGCCGAGTGTTTCCAGTAATGCGCTACGCCGTAACGGAATTCGTCGTCGGTGGCGTGCTGCAACGTGACGTGCGGCACGGTGCGCACGTTGTGGTAGATCGGCGTGCCGACCGCGAACATCGGCGCGGTGATCGCGGGCTCGTCGGCCGGATCGCCGTAACAGATCGTCGCCAGTGACAGCACCGGCTGCCCACGATGCCCGGCGGGCAGCTGCGACCAGTATTCGGGCGCGCGCAGCAGCCTGATGTAGGTGCCGACGTTGCCGGGCGCGTCCGGACCCCACTCGCGGAACAGGCGCAACACCTCGGCGCGATCCCCGGCCCCGTAGAACACCTGCCGGATCGTCACCACACCGGGCAGCGGCACGGTGCGGAAGGTGAATTTCGTTGCGATGCCGAAGTTGTGGCCCGCCCCGCGCAACGCCCAGAACAGGTCGGCGTGCTCGTCCCTGGAGACGGCGAGGATCCGGCCGTCGGCGACCACCACCTCGATCTCGTCGACGTAATCGACACTCGCGCCGAACATTCGGGTCAGATAGCCGACGCCGCCGCCCAGGGTCAGCCCGGCGACACCGGTGTGCGAGACGACCCCGGCGGGCACCGCGCGGTCGTATTCGGCACCGACCCGGTCCACATCGCCCCAGCGGCAGCCCGCGCCGACGACGACCCGGCCGGTGTCCGGGTCGAGATCGACCTGGCGCAGCAGGCCGGTGTCGATCAGCACCGCGTCGTCGGCGACGGCGGTACCCGCGAGATTGTGCCCGCCGCCGCGGACCGTGATCGGCACCCGACGCGCGACGCACCAGCCGAGCGCCGCGGACACGTCCTGCGCCGACGCGCAGCGCACGATCGCGGCCGGACGGCGGTCGATATCGGCATTCCAGCCGCGCCGGAGCATGTCGTAGGACGGGTCGTCGGGTCCGACGACGTCGCAGGTGACGACGTCGCGCAGGGCGTCCACTGTCTCGGCGGGCGTTCGTGACACCGGGGTAACCATGATCGAGATCTCCGTTCGTGCGGATCAGGACGTTCGTGCGGTTCAGTGGACGGCGGCGAGTGCCGGCAGCATCGCCAGGCCGGTGTCGCGACGTTCGTCCAGGACGGTGGTCGGGGCGTCGGGCGGCGCGACCGCGGCGAGGGCGAGGATCTCCGCGGCGGCGAGCGTCGGCCGGGCGGCCACCCAGCCCGGCCGGTAGCAGGGCGCGTCGAGCTCGGCCCGGTGCATATCGAAGACGAGGGGCGCGTCGGCGGGCAGTGCGGTCAGCAGCGCGGGCCAGTCGACGATCCCTGCACCGACCGGTCGCATCCGCCGCACCATCCCCTCGGGTGACCAGGACAGCGCGGCATCGTCGAGGAACACGGTGTGCACCCGGTCGCCCAGCCGTTCGGCCGCCGCGATCGGATTCTCCAGGCAAACAAGGAGATTCACCGCGCTGAAGCCGATCCGCACATGTTCGCCCGCCGCCTCGGCCAGCGCCAGCGCCTCGTGTGAGGACATCTCCTCGTGCGTCTTGAGCACCACCGGGATGCCGAGTTCGAGCGAGAGCGGTCCGAGATCGGCCAAGGCGCGGCGGGCACCGTCGAGTTGTTCGGCCCACGGCACCGCCGGATCGTCCCGGGATTCGGGCGAGCCGACCCGCACGTGCACCGATTCGGCCCCGAGCAGTGCGGCCTCGCGCAGCAGGCGGCGGCGCGCAGTCGTGCCGTCCGGGTCCAGCGGGTCGGGCGAGCGCCAGTAGGCCGGGTTGACCGCGCCCAGGTCGACGGTCACCTGGAGCCCGGCCGCGGCGAAGATCCGGCCGACCTGTTCCAGTTCCGCCGGATCGAGCCGCTCCCCCACCCAGCGCGCGGGGTTGAGATGGACGACCGTCACGCCGAGTTCCGTTGCCGCGGTGACCAATTCGTTCGGCGTGCCCGGGACGACCGCGAAATCGCGCAGCGCGATACCGAGCGGCCTCACGCGTCGGTCCGCACGGGAGCGCCGTCCAGGACGATGCCCGCCTTCTCGGCGCAACCGCGCACGTAGTCGCGGGAGGTGCGCACGTACCGCCACGCCGCGTCCTCGTCCCAGACCGCGGCCCGGTAGGTCGCGAAGGAGTCGACCGCACCTGCCGCGACCCGTTCCTCGTAGCGCTGCAACATCTCCAGGTACGCCACCAGTTCCTCGGTGGTCAGATCCGGATGGCCCGCCAGCCAGACCGGGTCGTACAGCGCGATCCGGGCGCCGTCGGTCCGGTATTCGCCCGCCCCGTCGCCGTACGCGCGCACCTCGAGCGACAGCTGCAGATCCGGGTTGGCGGCGTACAGGATCGGCACGATATCGGTCAGATCGACGACGCCGTCACCGTTCGGGCGCAGCTGGCCGTCGAGCCCGTCCGGGACGCGGACCAGGTCGTAGTCCTTGATGTGGGTCTGCCGGACGTACGGCGCGAGGCGGCGCGCGGCCCAGGTCGGATGTTCGAGCCGCTGTACCACGTTGCCGGTGTCGAAGGTGATGCCCAGGACGTCGGGACCGACCTCCTCGACGATGCGCACCAATTCGAACGAGGTGATCTCCTCGTGGGTCTCCAGGTTGATGTGGATGCCGAGGTCGCGCGCGATCGGCGCCAGGGTGTGCAGGAATTTGACGGTCGCCGCCAACTGATCCGCCCAGGGCGCGTCGGTGCGGTACCGGTCGTAGGCGAATCGTCCCCGGAACGGCTTGAATGTCGCTGTCTCGGCCCACAATTCGGTGATGCCGATCCCGGCGGCGGCCTCCAGCACCCGGCGGTAGCCGAGCACGGTGTCGCCGTCGCCGAGGATCCGCATCTCCGGTGATTCGGGGATGTTGTACGGGTTGACCCGGCCCAGCCCCGCCTCGAGATACATCCCGAGTTCGTCGGCGCGCTGCCGCACCGCACCGAGTTCGGCTCGATCGAGCGTCCCGGACACGTGCAGCAGATGCCGGAAGAAGAGTCCGGCCAGGCCCTCCGCATGCGCGCGTTCCAGCTGTTCCGCCGGGGTGTGGTTCGCCGAGTCGGGCAGTTTGAGGGCGTCACTTCCGAGTCGCATCCGCGTGTCCTTCCGGTTCGGAACCGGCCGCGATGGCCGGTGGTACTGACGGTGATCCGCCGCGAACACGGTGTGCGACAGCGGAATCGGGGTCGGGTATCGCCGCGATCAGAGCCCGGGTGTAGGGCGCGCGCGGTGCGGCGAAGAGTTCGTCGCGGCTCGCCTCCTCGACGATCCGGCCCTTCTCGAGCACGGCGATCGAGGGGCACAGGTACTTCACGACGGCCAGGTCGTGGGAGATGAACAGGATCGACAGGCCCAGCCGCTCCTGCATATCGGTCAGCAGGTTCAGCACCTGGGCCTGCACCGAGACGTCCAGGGAGGAGACGGGTTCGTCGCACACCAGCAGGCTCGGTTCCACCGACAGCGCCCGCGCGATCGCGATGCGCTGCAACTGCCCGCCGGAGAAGGACGCCGGATGCCGATCCATCACCTCCGCGGGCAGCCCGACCAGGTCCAGCAGGCCCGCGACGCGATCACGACGCGCCGCGGCCGAGCGCACCAGCCGGTGCACCACCATGCCCTCACCGACCAGCTCGGCGACGGTCATCCGCGGATTGAGGCTGCCCGCCGGGTCCTGGAAGACCATCTGCACCTCGCGCCGGTACGCGCGCAACGCCGCACCGCGCGCCGGGACGATGTTCTCGCCCCGGAAGGCGATCGAACCGCTGTCCAGGCTTTCCAACCGCATGATGCAGCGCAACAGCGTCGACTTGCCGGAACCGGACTCGCCGACCAGACCCACCGTCGTCCCCTCGGGCACCCGCAGGTACACATCGTCCAGGGCCCGGACCGGGCGCTGACCGAGCGGACGGTACGACTTCGAGACACCGCGTACGTCGAGGATCATGCAGCCACCTCCCGGAACAGGTGGCAGGCCACTTCGCCGTCGTCGACCGGTTGCAGCGCGGGTGGGCTCGTGCGGCACACGTCCAACGCGACCGGGCAGCGCGGGTGGAAGGCGCAGCCCGCGGGCCGGTCCGCGGGTGCCGGAGTCGTCCCCGGCAACGCGACCAGCTGTCCCGGCCGGGTGTCCAGGCGGGGCACCGCGGCCCGCAACGCCGCGGCGTACGGATGCCGGGGAGCGCCGAGCAGGGACCCCACGTCACCTTGCTCGGCGACCCGACCGGCGTACATCACCAGAACCCGGTCCGCGAACCCGGCGACGGTGCCGATGTCGTGGGTGATCAGCACGACGGCGAGCGAACGTTCCGCGGCGACCCGGCCCAGCAGCGCGAACAGCTGTTCCTGCACGCGCACGTCCAGCGCGGTGGTCGGCTCGTCGGCGATGAGCAGATCCGGTTCGCCGACCAGCGCGATCGCCATCGCGACGCGCTGGCGCATACCGCCGGAGAACTCGTGCGGATAGGCCCGCATCCGGCGTTTCGCGTCGGCGATGCCGAGTTCGCCGAGCATGGTCGCGGCCCGCCGCCGCGCCTCGCGTCGCCCGACGCCGTGCACGATCAGCGGCTCGGCGACCTGGGCGCCGATGGTGCGGGTCGGATGCAGTGCGGACAGCGGGTCCTGGAAGACCATCGAGGCGCGGCGGCCGCGGATGCGGGTGAGTTCGGACTCGGTCAGCGTCGTCAGTTCCTGGCCGCCGAGCCGGACCGAGCCGTCCAGCGTCACGTCGGTGTCCAGGCGCAGCAGCGCGCGAGCGGTCACCGACTTCCCGGATCCCGACTCGCCGACGATCGCCAAGCGCTCTCCACCGGCGACCTCGAAGCTCACCCGGTCGACGAGCGTCGCGCCGCCGGGCACGGTGACGCTCAGGTCGCGGACCTCGAGCAGGGCATCGGTGCTGGTGGTGCTGGTCATCGAGTCCGTCCCTTCTGAATGACCACGGCCGCGCGCCGCCGCGTCGCCGGATCGCTGCGAACGTGGAACATGTCGCCGAGCAGCCCGAACGACGCGGTGGTCAGCGCGATGGCGAGGCCCGGGAACAGCGCGATCCACCAGTAGCTGGACGCGTAACCGCGCGCGGCGGCCACCATCGCGCCCCACTCCGCCGACGGCGGTTGCGCACCGGCGCCGATGAACGACAGGCTGCCGACCATGATCACGGTGTTGCCGATGTCACCGGCCCATTTCACCCACAGGGCCGGTAGCGCGTTGGGCAGTACGTGCCGCACCATGAGCCGGGTGCGCGACACTCCGAGAGCCCTGGCACCATCCACGAACGGCATCGCCATCGTCTCTCGCATGATTCCGCGCAGCAGTCGCGCGGTCATCGGCCAGCCGGTCAGCATCAGGGCCAGGACCACCGAGTTCAGGCTCGCGCCGAGCGCGGCGGTGGCGGCGACCGCGAACAGGATTCCCGGGAAAGCCAGCACGGCATCGGTGAGCCGCATCAGGATCTCGTCCAGCCAGCGCGGCCCGACCGCGGCCACGGTCGCGACCAAGGTGCCGATGGCGGCATAACCGGCCACCACGACGACGGCTGCCCCGAGGGTCACCCGGCAGCCGACGACGATGCGCCAGAACACATCTCGACCCTGATCGTCGGTGCCGAACCAGTGCTGCGCGCTCGGCGGCCGGAACACCTCCTGGATGTGCGAGATGTACACATCCGGGGCCACCGTCGGGCCGAGCAGCGCCGTCACGAACAGCACCAGCACCAGCGCGATCGTGATGCGGTCCAGGAGCGAGGACCGGCGCGTGCGCAGCCCCCAGGACAGCCGCCCCGACCTGCGGGAGCGACCGAACACGCTGTGCGGCGCGGTGGTCGCGAGCCCGCTCATCGCGCCAGCTCCGCGGCCCGGACCCGGGGATCCCGGATCATCTGCACGATATCGACGACGAGGCTGGACAGCACCACGATCAGCCCGATGACCAGGACACCGCCCTCGACGCTGAGCGTGTCCTTCTGGGCCATCGCATTCGTCATCATCGCGCCGATGCCCTGACGTCCGAAGACGGATTCGACGAGGATCGCGGCACCGAACAGCGTGCCGAAGTCGATACCGACGAGGAACAGCACCGGTGTCAACGCGGGCGGGAGCACGTGGGTGCGGATCAATCGCGCCCGCCCGACACCGGCGGCCCTGGCGACCGTGACATGCTGCCGGGTCAACACCCGCAGAATCTCCGCGCGAGTGACCCGGTACAGCAGCCCGGCCTGCGGGACGGCGAGTACCACCGCGGGCAGCACCAGATGCGCGAAGGCGTCCTGGGCGGCGGCGAAATCGCCGGAGAGCAGGGCATCGAGCGTGGGTGCACCGGTGACGCGCGGCACCGAGTAACCGATCGAGAGCTGCCCGGAGATCGGGAAGAGGTGCAGCTTGGTCCCGAGCAGGAATTGCACCATGAGCGCCAGCCAGAAGATCGGCATACCGGCCAGCACGATGACGGTGACCCGGCGCGTGGAATCCCATGCGCCCGAACCGCGTAGGGCCGAGAGCATCGCCAGCGGCACTGCGGTGACCACGCTGATCGCGACCGATACGACGACCAGTTCGGTGGTGCCGGGCAGCAGGTCGACGATCGACGCGCCGACCGAACCGTGCGTCGAACTCGACACCCCGAGATCGCCGCGCACGATCCGGCCGAGGAAACGCAGGAACTGAGTCCACAGGCTGCTGTCCAGGCCGAGCCGGGCCCGGGCCGCGGCGACCTGATCCGGTGTCGCGGACGCACCCGCCGCGACCCGCGCCTCATCGCCCGGAACGGCCTTGAGCAGGAAGAACACCACTGTCGCGAGCACAGCCAAGGTCCCGACGCCACCCGCGACCCGGCGCAGGACGAACAATCCCGCCTGTACGAATCGGTTTCGCATACCGCTTCACCTCCCTCGCCCGGCCGGTCAGTTCCCGACCGTCAGCGCCCGGTAGCCGACACCGCCGCCGGGCGCGGCGACGTCCATGCCGCGAACGTCCGAACGCCACGCCCAGGTGTTGTGCACCGTGTACAGCGGCATGGTGGCGAAGTCGGCGTCGATCAATCGCTGTGCCTGCGAATAGAGTCCGCATCGCGCGTCGGCGTCCGGAGTGTTGGTCGCCTGCTCGATCAGCGCGTCCACCGCGGGGTTCGAGTAGGCCCCGCGATTGGTGCCGACGGACTTCGACCAGAAGGTCTTGGTGATCATCACGCCCGGGTCCGGGTACGGCGCGTTCTCGCCCAGCAGGATCATGTCCGGGATGGTCTTCGGGTCACTCAACATGGTCAGGTAGTCGGCGAACGCGATGGGCTGCAGTTGCAGCGTGATACCGATTTCCTTGAGGTTGGACTGCAACAGCGTCGCGGCCTTGGTGTGCTCGCTGAACGTCGGCTGATAACGCATCGTCAGCGTCGTCCCGGCCAACCCGGCGGCGCTGAGGATCTGCTTGGCCTTCGCGAGATCCGTTCTCTCGGTGGGCAATTCAGGCCGACAGGTCAGGTTGGTCGGCAGCGGGCCGTTGGCGATCGTGCCCTGCCCGTTGTAGATCGAGTCGAGCGCGCCCCGATAGTCCAGGACGTACCGCAGCGCCTCTCGCAGCGCCGGGTTGGCACCGGGCCCCTGCGCGGTGTTGAAGTAGATCACCATCTGGTAGGCGTCCGGCGCGGGTCCGACGGTCACCGACGGGATGCCCTGGAACGATTTCGCGTCGGCCTTGGAGATCCAGCCCAGATCGGCGTTGCCCGCCTTGATCTCGTCGCGGATGGTGGCCTGGTCGTCTATCCGGCGGAAGGTCAGGTTCCGCGGACGCTTCGGGTCGAACGCCCAGAACGAGTCGTACCGCGTCGTCTGGATGGTGCCGGCCGAGGAGGACTGCAACCGATACGGTCCGGAGCCGGCGTCGTGGTTGAGCAGCCAGTTCTGGCCCTGGTCGCTGCCGGCCCGCGCGGTCAGCAGTGTCGAATCGACGATGTAGATGCGGCTCAGCGCGCCCATGAACAGCGCGTCCGGGTGGGTGAGGGCGATGGTGAGGTGCGTGTCGTCGATTGCTGTGGCGGACTTGTAGCTGGAGATCTGGCCGATGATGCCTTGGCCGATCGACTTCACCCGATCGAGCGAGTAGACGACGTCCCGCGCGGTGAGCGGGTTGCCGGAGTGGAACTTCACGCCGGGACGCAGCGTGAGCTGAACCGAGGTGACGTCCGGTGAGTAGGCGAATTCGGTGGCGAGCTGCGGGACCATCCTGCCGTGGTCGTATCCGATCAACGTGTCGTAGAGGACGGCTTCGACGTTGTCGGATTCCTGGTAGTCGGCCCGGACCGGGTCCAGTGTGGTGACCTCGTTCCGGTAGGCGACGACCAGCGTCTCGCGGCGGTCGGATCCGCCCGGACCGGAACCACAACCGGTGACGAGCAGCATCGCCGCGATCGCGGCGGTGAGTGCGCCGACGACAGCCCCACAGCGGCGCGGGCGGGAGCGTCGAACGGGCGGGCGGGAGCGACGGATAGGTAGGGGCATCGGGAGGCCTTCCTGGAACATACGAGAAGTCGCAATGCCAGAACGGTATACAGATTTGATTTCAATCTGCGTTCCTGCCGCGTAAACTATGCGTAACAGCAGCTCAAGTGGAAATTATGTATACACTAGCTTCCTCATTCACATCCGCGAAATTCTGCCGCGAGCAGTGAAAGGCCGCTGATTCCGTGCACACAGTGATAACGAACATCCGGCCGTGGGGCGGGCCGCCCTGCGATGTCGTACTGGACGAGCAGAGCGTTGTCGAGATCGCCGCCGGTGGCTCGGCGCCCACCTCGGACGCGACGATCGTGGACGGCGCCGGACGCGTTGCGGTGCCGTCGTTTTCGGACGTGCACACCCATCTCGACTCGAATCGGCTGGGTCTGCCGTTCCGCCCGTGCACCGGCGCACCCGACCTGATGAGCCGCATCATGGACGACCGGGCGAACTGGCGCTCGGCCGAAGCGTCGGTCGCCGACCGAGCAACCTACGCGTTGCAGCGCGCAATCACGTTCGGAGCCACCCGAGTGCGCAGCCACGCCCAGGTCGACGCCGACTCCGGATTGGCGAAGCTGGAGGGTGTGCTGGCCGCGCGCGAGACCCACCGGGATCGCGCGGCCGTCGAAGTCGTCGCGTTTCCCCAGGTCGGCCTGCACCGGGAGGCGGGCGTGGTCGCGCTGACGGCCGAGGCGCTGCGGCTCGGGGCGGATCTGGTCGGCGGGATCGACCCGTGCTCGATCGACCGGGATCCGGTGCGCCATCTGGACACCGTGTTCGACCTCGCCGAACGTTTCGGCTGCGGCGTCGACATCCACCTGCACGAGCCGGGTGCGCTGGGCCTGTTCAGTCTGTCCTTGATCACCGAACGGACCCGTGTGCTCGGGCTGGCGGGCAGCGTCACCGTCTCGCACGCCTTCTGCCTGGCCGAGGCGTCCACCGAAGCGTTCCGGGCCATCGACGAGCTTGCCGAACTGGATATCGCGCTGACCACGATCGCGCCGGGCGGGCACGGCAGCCTGCCTGTCCGGCGGATCGTGGATGCGGGCGTCCGGATCGGCCTGGGTATGGACGGGCAGCGCGACTACTGGTCGCCGTACGGCAACGGCGACATGCTCGACCGAACGTGGCAGCTGGCGTTCACCCAGGGCTACACCTTCGAGCCAGACCTGGATTCGGCTCTCGCAGTGGCCACCTGGGGCGGACACACCGTGCTCGACCGAGCGGCTTCCCGGCTCGTACACGGCGAGCGTCCGGGGTTGCGGGTGGGCGATCCCGCAGAATTGGTCCTGATCGATGCGGAGTCCGCCGCCGCCGCGGTGCTGGACCGGCCGACGGACCGCATCGTCGTCCATCACGGCCGAGTGGTCGCGGAAAACGGGGAGCTCAGGTGAACATGTCCCGCACAGGACGGACGCCGGTGTCGAGTGCGGCGACCGGCGAACCGCTGTCCATCCAGTTGCAGCGCACGATCCGGCGCAAGATCATCCTCGGCGAATACCCCCAGGGACTCGCCCTGACCGAGCAGCGGGTGGCCGCCGATCTGGACGTGTCGCGGGTTCCGGTGCGCGAGGCGATGCCGGTGTTGCAGCAGCAGGGCTTCGTCGAGGCGTCGCCACGGCGCACGTCGTACGTCACCACCTGGACGGCGCAACGGATCAACGACCTGTTCGACGCGCGGCTCGGTGTCGAGGTCGTCGCGGTCGGTGGCGCCGCGCGCCGAACCCGGGCCGGCATCGACACCGCGGGCCTGGAACAGATGCTGGCGAAGGCCGAGCACCATCTCGACGAGGGCGAGGCGCTGGAGCTCGCGGAAACCAACAGCGCCGTCCACGTCACCTTGGTCGCGGCAGCCGGTAACGAGCTGCTCAACGAACTCATGCGAGTGATCAGCGGGCGGCTCGCGTGGATCTTCTATCTGACGTCCAGCCGTGACCTGCGCAACCAGGTGCATGAGCATCACGCCATCACCGAAGCGATCCGCAACGGCAACGATCGCCTCGCCGAATCGCTGATGTGGGCGCACATCGAGGCCGGACGCGCGCCCACTCTCGACGCGCTGGTGCGGTAGCGCACGGAATTCGGTGGCGTCCTGTGCGGACGGCGCGCTCATCGGACACGCGTTGAACGAATCGCAGCGAACTGGGACACGGTCCGAGACTCCGGCGCCCCGGCGGGCTCGGCGCGCAAGCCGCGCCCTCGCCGAGAGTCGAATCGGACCTGCTCATCCAGTTCTGCTGTCGACCTTCTGGATCAGATGCACCACACGACGCTGCCGAGCGGGAAGCAGATGTGGAGCGAGCCGCCGCCGCCGATCGGTGCTGCCTGGTGCGATGTCGCAGGCGCGGCCGGCATCGTGGCGGCCGAGGCCGCGGGAGCCGCGAAGACGGCCAGAGGCAACGCCAGTGCGGTCACCGCCATTATCTTGATCTTTCTTTCAAACATGTGTCCAACCCTTCAGGAGAATTCGATCCGGGTTATGACGGTCTACTGCAACCGCCATCTCGACTTTTCATCCGATGGAGTGCCGGCGTCGGCTCCGCAATTACCGGAGCTGCCGCCCTCGCCGTGAGTCCCGCCATCGTTCCACCAACCGGTTACCGCTGGAAAGACCCGACGCTCACATTACTCCCATGCGATGTGAAGTACAGCCCCTCGGACAATGTGTGGACATTGGTCACGTGAATATATTTCCACCGACCCCGAGCAGGCATCGGAGATAGTCCCGGCAAACTCGGGCGAGCAGCGGTTCGGCGGTTCGGCGGTGCATCGACGTCCGCGCACGACATATCGAGCCAGGTCGTGACTGTGATTCACCATCTCGACCACACCTGGAGCCCGGCCGCTCCGAGGCGCGCCGGCCGCTTTGTTTCACCTTTTGTCATGTTATTCGTACGGCATCGTCACCGCTTATCGGAACCGAGTTCGTTCAGCACGTCGGGTGTCTGCACGAGCCTGTCGGACATGGTGGTGGCGATGAATCTGGGGATGGTGGGTGCGAAGAGTTTGAGATAGTACTCGAGCCATTCGCGACGGCCACTCAGGAAAGGAAAATCGGTCGGCACCATTTGGCGGATAGCGAGCAGCGGCAGCGGCGCGTCGAGAGCTCGGAAGTCCGGGTTGTGCAACCCCGCGACGGTGCACCCCGGATAGAACTGTCCGAGCATCAAACCCTGTTCGACGAACCGGGATTTCTGCTCACGTTGCACAGCATCGATATCGGCATATTCGGTGAGGTCGGGGAAGACCGCGAGGACGGCTTTGAGTTTGGCGCCGGGTTCGTCCCGCGGTGGCAGGTCGGGAAACAGATCGTGCAGGTCGTCGACGATCGCGGTGATGCGCTCGCGGTCGATGTCACGACCCGGGATGAACGCCGCCCACAGGAATCGCTGGGCGACAGCGTGACTGGTGAAGGGGCAGACCAGGCCGGGCCGACCGAGATCCGGGTGGGGTCGGCACAGGTATTCGACCATCCACCGGCGCAGTTCGGCAGCATGCGGGGGCGCGTCGACACCGGTGGTCAGATCGGGGGCGAACAGATTGGACGGTTCGACGCCGGAACGTGTTCCGACGATTCGGTCGGTGTTCATGATCGGCTCGTCCTTGCTGAGATGGATGACTCGGTAGGCGCGGTGCGGGTCGACCGGAGGTGCTCGGTGAGGACGAAACCGATGGCACGGAGCGAATCCTGCTCGGTCATCCGTTCGTGCCGAACGGGAATCCGGTGCTCGGTGATCCGCCCGCTGACGTAGGCGCTCCACGCGCGAGCAGGTGAGGTGCCGCCGTCGACGTCGCTGTCCGCGGCGCTGAAGTAGATCAGATCACCATCGAACCGAGTCGGCCGATGGTTCCAGGTGAGGTCGACCAGGCGGGTGTAGTCGCGCTGCAACCTGACCAGATGCTCGGGAGTCACGCTGGTGAACAGTCCACCTTGCCGGTGCAGCAACTCGGTCGCGGCCTCTATGGTCGCCTCGGCGGGGTCGCCCGGAAGGGCGAAACCGCCGAACTCGGCGAGCATCGTCGCCACCGAAGGCGTCGGCGCACGGAAACTGCCGGCCGTGACGACCCGGGTGTCCATCATGGCCAGGGTGTCCACGGACTCGCCGTCGCGGCGCAGGCGGACGGCGATCGCGTGCGCGATGGTGCCGCCCAGCGAGTAACCGAGCAGGTGGTAGGGACCGTGCGGTTGGATCGACCGGATCTCGCGCACGTACCGGGCGGCGAGCTGATCGAGCGTCTCGAACCGCGCGGTCGGGTCGGCCAGCCCCGGCGATTGCAGCCCGTGGACGGGCAGGTCGGGATCGAGGTACCGGACGAGTCCGCTGAAACCCCAAGCCAATCCGAGCGCCGGGTGGACACAGAACAGCGGCGCACGGGGTCCGGCGGTCCGCAGCGGCAGCACGACCGAGAGCGCTTCGGCGAGATCCTGTTCGCCGGAGTCCCGCCCGGCGAGGTCATCGCGACCGCTGTCGATGCGGCGGGCCAGCGATCGGGGCGTCGGATCGGTGAACAGCCACAGCAGCGGCACGGTGACCCCGATGGCCTCCGCGAGCAGCGCCACCAGTCGGGTGGCGGACAGCGAGTCGCCGCCGAGCGCGAAGAAGCCGTCGTCGCTGCCGATTCGCTCGATATCGAGGGTCTTGCCGAAGGCATCGCAGATGGCGGCTTCGAGCGGGGTGGCCGGAGCGCGGAACTGCCGGCGCAGATCGGGTGCGGGCAGCGCGCGGTGATCGAGTTTGCCCGTGGTGGTGAGCGGTAACCGGTCGAGCGTGACGATGGTGGTGGGGATCATGTGGCTGGGCAACCGGGTGACGAGGTGCGTGGTCAGCACCGCGGGATCGGGTGTGGTGTGCGCGGCCGGCACCACGTAGGCGGTGAGCTGCTCGGTGCCGTCGGGTCGGGTGTGCACCACGACGGCGGCGCGCGAGACGTCGGGGTGGGTGCACAACGCGGTTTCGATATCGCCGGGTTCGATGCGATGGCCGTTGACCTTGATCTGCAGGTCGCTGCGGCCCACGAAGCGCAGACGCCGGTCACCGGTCCAGGCGACCAGATCGCCGGTGCGATACATGCGGGTTCCGGTCGGCCCGTACGGGTCCGGGACGAATCGGGCTGCGGTGAGCGCGGGTTGCCCGTGGTAGCCGCGGGCGATGGCCGGTCCGGACAGATACAGTTCGCCGGCCACTCCGGGCGGGACGGGACGCAGTCTGCGGTCCAGTACGACCGCGGAGAACCCGCGCGCCGGGCCGCCGATCAGCGGCGGACTGTCCGTGACCGTGGTCAGCGGGGCGTCGCGGCAGCTCAGAATGGTGGTCTCGGTGGCCCCGTAGGTGTTGATCAGGCTGCGTTCCGGCACCCACCTGTTCGCCAGATCCGGCGGGCACATCTCGCCGCCGAGGATCAGCGTGTGCAGGGTGCCGAGTTCGTCGGGACGCAGCGAGGCGAGCACGGTCGGGGTGAAGGCCGCATGGGTTACGCCCGCCGCGGCGATCCGCTCGGCCAGTTCGGCACCGGCGACCACTCGCGCCGGAGCGAGCACCAGGGTGGCTGCGGCAGCGGTGGCGGCGAGCCATTCGAGGACCGATACGTCGAAGCTCGGCGAGGCCGCGGCCAGCATTCGGGACGATGCGGTGAGCCCGAAGCCTTCCCGCGCTTCGACGGCCAGATTCGCGATACCGGTGTGGGTGACCACGACCCCTTTGGGGGTTCCGGTGGAGCCCGAGGTGTAGGTCAGGTAGGCGGGGTGCTCGGGCCGCAGCGTGGTTGTGCGCTCACGATCGTCGATCGCGGCGGCCGACGCCGACGCCGTCTGCGTCGCGAACCGGGCGCTGTCCAGGTTGAACCAGATGGTGTTGTCCGGCAACCGATCTCGATCGGCCAGCGTCGTCAACCCCGCGACGGCACCGGCATCGGCGAGAATGCCGGCGATCCGGTCCTCGGGCTGAGCGGGGTCGATAGTGACGAACGCGCCGCCGGTCTTGGCGACCGCCCAGACGGCGGTCACCGCGTCGATGCAGCGCGGTAATACCAAGGCCACCAACGACTCCGGTCCCGCTCCGGCGTCGATCAGCACTCGTGCCCACCGGTTCGAGGTCTCGTCGAGTTCGCGGTAGGACAGCGTTTCGCCGTCGGAGACCACCGCGTCCGCGTCCGATTTCGCCGCTGCCGCAAGCACCTGCGGCAACATCACCGTCTCCGCGCTGGGAGCACCGCGCACGGGAACCAGTGCGGCCAACTCGTCCGGGGAGAGCAGTTGCACCCGCTGGAGTGGTAGATCGATGTCGTCGGTGATGGCGTCCAGGACGCGCAGCACTCGGCCCGCGAGAGCCTCGATCGCGTTGTCCGCGAACAGTTCCGGCAGATACTTGAAGGTCAGCTCCAGCCGGTCGCCGAGGTGGACGATCAGGCCCAACGGATAGTGCGCGGCCTCGCGCCCGTGCACATCCAGGACGTGCATCCCGGCGATATCGGTGTCCTGCGACAATCCGCTGGTGTCGACCGGGTAGGACTCGAAGATGGCCACGGTGTCGAACATCGCGCCCGGCCCGGCCACCTGCTGGATCCGGGCGAGGCCGAGGTGGTTGTGGTCGAGCAGCGCGGTCTGTTCGGTGCGAATTCGCCGCAGCAGCCCGGCGAGCGTTTCGCCGTGGTCGAGCCGGACCCGGACGGGCACCGTGTTGACGAACATTCCGATCATCGATTCGATGCCGGGGATCTGCGCGGGACGCCCGGAGACCGTGGTGCCGAATACGACGTCGTCACGCGCGGTCGCGTCGGCGAGCACGATCGCCCACGCGGCTTGGACGACGGTGTTGAGCGTGGTCTCCTGCTGGTGGGCAACGGCGTTCAGAGCCGAGGTGCGGTCCTCGCTCAGCCGCACCTGAACGTCGCGAGCGGCGTCGGCCGGGCCGCTGCGATCCGCGCGCGCCAGCAGAGTCGGCTCGGTGACGCCCTCGAGCGCCCGCGCCCACGCGGTCTGCGCCGCATCCTGATCCTGGTTCTTCAGCCACGCCAGGTAATCGCGATAGGGACGCGCCGGGGCCAGTGCGCCCGGGGCGCTGTCGGCGGCATAGAGGATCAGCAGTTCCCGGATCAGCAGTGGAGTGGACCAGCCGTCGATGAGGATGTGATGCATGCTCAGCAGCAGTCGGTGCCGCTGCGGGGATGTGCTGATCAGCGTCAGTCGCAACAGGGGCGGCGCGGTCGTGTCGAAGTGCCGGTCGGTCTCCATGAGGTCGTCCAGCGCGGCCGCGGTGTCCGCGGATTCTGCCAGGTCGATCCGGGTGAACGGCACGTCGACGTGCGAATGCACGACCTGGACCGGTTCGCCGGAACCGTTGCGCGCGAACGCGGTCCGCAGATTCGAGTGCCGTCCGAGGAGCGTCTGCGCGGCGCGGCGCAGCCGGTCCGGGTCGACGCGCCCGCCGAGTTCCAGACAGAGTTGCACGATGTAGTCGTCGGGAGTTCCGTCGGCGAGCTGGGCATGGAACAACAGCCCCGCCTGCAGCGGCGTCAGCGGCCAGATGTCTTCCAGCGCAGGGTATCTCGCCTCGAGCCGCGCTATCGCGGCCTGATCGAGGTCGACCAGGCCGACATCGGAGGGCGTCAGCCCACCGGCGCCGGGCCGGGTCGCGTGGTCGGCCAGGGCCGCCACCGCGTCGCGCCACAGTTCCGCGATGCCGGTGACCTCGGCGGAGCCGATCGGACCGGACGGGAAGTCCCAGGCCGCGGTCAGCGCGGGTCCCTCCGGTGTGTCCACGGTGACCGCGTTGACGCCCAACAGCATTGCGGCCGAGGCGTCGGCGGGTTGGACGCTACCTGCGGCGTCGCCACCAGCGGGTATCCACCCACTCTCGCGCAACGCATCCGGAATGGTGTCGAAGCGGCCGAGATAGTTGAAACTCACCTGGGGTTCGGGCAGCGCGCCCAGGACGCGGGCGGTGTCGGGGTCGAGGTAGCGCAGCAGCCCGAAGCCGATGCCGTGACGGGGAACCCGGCGCAGCTGTTCCTTGACCGCCTTGACGACCGCCCCTGCCGCAGCACCGCCCGCGAACGCGTCATCGATGTCGATACCGGACAGGTCCAGCCGGACCGGGTACGTGGTGGTGAACCAGCCGACCGTCCGGGTGAGGTCGGCGCCGGGCAGGACCGTGTCGTGGCGGCCGTGACTCTCCAGAGTCAGCAGCGTCTCGGTGACGTTCTCGCCGTGGCGATCCCGCCATCGGGTCAGTGCCAGTGCGAGTCCGGCGACGAGGGCGTCCTCCACGGTGCCGCGGAACACCCGGGGCAGGGTGGTGAGTACGGCACGGGTCGTGGTGGTGGGCAACGCCATCCGGACGGTGCCGACGCCGGCCTGGACGTCCGCGGCCGGATCCAGCGGGCGCGTCCCGAGCGGCGGATCATCGGCGGCCGCGAGTGTGTCACGCCACCAGTCGAGTTCGTCGTGGTTCGCCGCAGCGGTGTCCAGAGCGTGCGCCCAGCGCCGCATCGACGTGCCGACGGGCGCGAGGCTCGGTTGTTGTCCGGCACTCACCTGGGCGCCGGCGACGGCGAGGTCGGGAACGAGGATCCGCCACGACACTCCGTCCACCACGAGGTGATGCGCGACGACCAGCAACCGGCCCGGCTGGTCGGCGCAGTCCAGCCAGACCAGTTGCAGGACGACGCCCGCAGCCGGGTCGAGGCGCTCGGCGGCCGAATGTGCCTGGGCATCGGCGATCTCGGCGAACGCCTCGCTGTCCGGCGACTCGTCCACCGACACGTGCTGGACGAGTCCCGCGGCCGACACCCCGGCCGGTCGCACCTGCAGTGCCCAGCCCGACGGCTGTGCCGGATCGGGTCGTAGCCGGGCCCGCAGCATGTCGTGGCGATCGATCACCGCTTGCACGGTCGCCGCGATCGCGATCCGGTCGATGCCGGTCGGCAGCGTGAGCATCACCCACTGACAGAATCCGTCGAATCCGCCACGCTCGGCCATCCAGCACATGATCGGCGTCAACGGCATCGGCCCGACCCCACCGCCGGGCAGTTCCGCCGGAAGGGCCGCCGCCGCACCGCTGTCGGGGACGGCGATCCGGGCCAGCCCGGCAACCGTCCTGCCCTCGAACACATCCCGCACCGAGAACACCAGCCCCGCCGCCCTGGCGCGCGTCACCAACTGGATCGACATGATGCTGTCGCCGCCCAGGGCGAAGAACGAATCGTCCAGCCCGATCGTGTCGACGCCCAGCACTCCGGCGAACAGCTCGGCCAGCGTCGTCTCCATCTCGGTGACCGGCGCCCGGAATTCGGTTCTGTCCCTGCCGAAGTCCGGCTCGGGCAGCGCGCCGCGGTCGAGTTTGCCCGTCTCGGTCATCGGCAGCGCGTCGAGCACCAGAACGGTCGCGGGCACCATGTGCGGAGCCAATCGCTGCCCCGCGAATGCGAGCACCGCGGCCGGGTCCAGCTCGACGCCCGGCTCGGGCACCACATATCCGATCAGTCGATCGCCGGTCGTCGCGCTGTGGTGCACGGCCGCCACCGCGCGGGCCACTCCCGCGCAGGCCAGCAGACCCGCTTCGACCTCGCCCAGCTCGATGCGGAATCCGTGCACCTTGACCTGGAAGTCCGTCCGGCCGACATAGTCGAGCGTCAGCCCGTCCTGCGGTAATCGCAACCAGCGCACCAGATCCCCGGTCCGGTACATGCGCTGCCCCTGCGCCGCGAACGGATCGGCGACGAACCGCGAGGCCGTCAGACTCGTCCGGTTGCGGTAACCGCGAGCCAGTCCCGGACCGGTCAGATACAACTCGCCGACCACTCCCAGCGGCACCGGCCGCAACCACGCGTCGAGTACGACCTGCTCGACGCCACGGATCGGCCCGCCGATCGTCGCGGTCCGGCCCGGGGCCATCGGCGCACCGGCATCGGTCTGGATGGTGGCCTCGGCGGGGCCGTAGGTGTTGAACAGTCTCCGGCCCGGAGCCCACCGCGACACCAGTTGCGGCGAGGGCGTCTCGCCACCCAGCACGACCGTCGCCAGATTCTGCAACCCGGCCGGGTCGACCGTGTCCAACGCCGTGGGCGTCAAGGCGGCATGGGTCACCGAGTTCTGCGAAATGACCTGTGCCAGTTCGATTCCGCCGAGGACGGCCGGCGGCGCGATCACCAGCCGTCCGCCCGACGCGAACGCCCACAGCAGTTCCAGGACCGCGGCGTCGAAACTGGGTGACGCGGCGTGCAGCACCCGCGCACCCGGCCCGATCTCGAACCGCGCGCACTGCTCGGCCACCAGATTCGCCAGCCCTCGATGCGAGACCACCACGCCTTTCGGTGTCCCCGTCGACCCGGACGTGTAGATCACGTAGACGGCATCATCGATCCGGACCGGCCGAATTCGCTCGGCATCGGTCACCGCGATCGACTGCGACGCTGCCGCCTCCGCTGTGACCTCCGGCTCGTCGAGGACCAGCCACCGCACCGATCCGGGCAGCCGATCCCGCCACTCCGACAACGTGATTCCGGTCGCCGCGCCCGAGTCGGTGAGCATGTGCCGGACCCGATCCGCCGGATTGCGCGGATCCACCGGGACGAATGCCGCCCCCGACTTCGCCACCGCCCAGACTGCGAGCACCGACTCGAACGAGCGCGGCAACGCGACCGCGACACCGGTTTCCGGTCCGGCCCCTCGGCCGATCAGTAGGCGCGCCAACCGGTTCGACTCCGCATCGAGCTCACCGTACGTCCACTGCCGGTCACCGCACACCACCGCGATCGCCCCCGGATTACGAGATGCCGTGTCCGCGAACAACTCCGGCAACACCCGCTCCGGCACCGGCGGCGCGCCCGACATCGGCGCGAACTCGCGATGCTCCTCGGGCGTGAGCAGATCGAGCTGCGCCGGCGGCAGGTCCTGGTCGGCGACGACGGCGCCCAGAACCCCCAGGACCCGGCCCAGGATCGTCACTATCGTGGCGTGGTCGAAGAACCCGGGCAGGTATTTGATCTCCAGGTGCAGCCGGGTGTCGATGCGCCCGACCAGGCCCAGCGGATAGTGCGCCGCGTCCAGGCCGACCACGTCGACCAGCCGCATCCCGGCGATGTCGGTGTCCTCGGTCACCCCGTAGCGGTCGATCGGGAAGGACTCGAACACCGTGATCGTGTCGAACATCGCTCCCGCCCCGGCCACCCGCTCGATCTCGGCGAGGCCCACGAACTGGTGATCGAGCAATGCGGCCTGCTCCGCCTGGACCCGATCGAGCAACTGCCCGAGGGTCTCGGTGGTGTCGAGACGAACGCGCACCGGCACCGTGTTGATGAACAGCCCGATCATCGATTCGATGTCCGCGATCTGCGGGGGCCGTCCGGAGACGACCGCACCGAACGTCACATCCTTCCGGGATGTCAACGCGCCCAACACGATCGCCCACGCCACCTGGATCATCGTGTTGAGCGTGATGCCACGGGAGCGGGCGCAGGCGGTCAACGCCGCGGTCTGCTCCTCGGTGAGTTCGCCTGCGACATCCCGTGATTCGGTGTCGCGACGGCCGCGATCGGCCGCCGCCACCAGGGTCGGCTCGTCGGCGCCGTCGAACGCACGGGCCCAGGCAGCGAGCGAGGCCGCCGAGTCCTGCTGCCCCACCCAGGTCAGGAATTCCCGGTAGGGGCGCACCGGCGGCAGTGCCGCCTGGTCGCCGTCGGTGGCGTAGAGCACCAGCAGCTCCTTCAGGAGCAGCGGCGTCGACCAACCGTCGAGCACCAGGTGGTGATCTGTCAGCACCAGCCGGTATCGCTGCGGTCCGAGGGTGACCAGCATCCAGCGCAGCAGCGGGGCGCGAGCCGGATCGAACCGGGCGGCGCGGTCCGCGGCCATGAGCAACTCCCACTCGCGATCGAGTGCGCTCTCGTCCAGCCCGGACAGATCCAGCTCCGACCAGGGGGCCTCGGCGTGGTCGTCGACGACCTGCACCGGTCCGGCGCCGGCATCGGTGACGAAGGCGGTGCGCAGATTCGCGTGCCGGGCGAGCAGCAGACGTGCGGCTCGATGCAGCCGCCGTGCGTCGACCCGGCCGCGCAGTTCCAGGACCAACTGTGTGAGGTAGGTATCCACCGACTGCTCGGACACCAGCGCGTGGAACAGCAGGCCCTGTTGCAACGGAGCCAGCGGCCAGACGTCGCTCAATGCCGGATACCGGTGCTCGAGTCGTTCGATCTCCGCCTGTCCGAGCCCGACCAGGTCCAGATCCGAGGGCGTGTGTCCCCCGCTCCCGGCACGGCGGACGTGAAGCGCCAAGGCGGTCAGCACCCGGCGCCACGAGTGCGCCATCTCGCGCACCTCGTCGTCGGTGAGCACCCCGGCGGGATAGGTCCAGGTCGTTCGCAACCGCGGCCCGGTCGCATCGTCCAGGATGACGGCGCCGACGCCGAGCACCGCCGTCACCGGCATATCCGGATCCTGCGTACCGGCCGACACGCCATCGCCCGGGACCGCGCCGGTGTGCACCGGCACCCATCCGGCCACCGGCATCTGTTCGGTGATCCCGGTGTCGACGCGGCCGAAGTAGTCGAACGCGATCTGCGGCGGCGCGGTCGCGAGGATCGGTCCGGTGCCCTCGTTGAGATACCGCAGCAAGCCGTAGCCGATCCCGTGGTCGGGGACGCTGCGAAGTTGTTCCTTGACGGCCTTGACCGCCGCCCCCAGCGCCGACCCACCCATGCCCGCGTCGTCGAGATCGATGTCCGAAAGATCCAGGCGCATCGGGAAATTCGTGTCGAACCAGCCGATCGTCCGGGTCAGATCCGAGCCCGGGACGACACCCGCGGAACGGCCGTGCCCGTCGAGGCTGATCACGACGTCCGTGGGCGGGCCGCTCGCGGCAACCGGTCCCTGCTCGCGACGCCACTTGGTCAGCGTCACCGCGAGGGCGGTCAACAGCCCGTCCTCGACACTGCCGTGGAACGCCGCGGGCACCTCGCTCAGCAGCGCCTCGGTCACCTCGGGGTCCATCTCGCCCCGGATCGTGCGGGCCGTGCCGACCGTGTCGATCGCGGGATCCAGGGGACGCGACCCGATCATCGGATCATCCCCGGCGGTCATCGCCTGCCACAGTTCGAGTTCCGCGACCCGTTCGGCGCTGTGGGCGGCCTCGACCAGTCCGTACGCCCACCTGCGCATCGAGGTCCCGGTCGGGGCCAGATCGGGTGGCCGCCCGGATTCGATCCGCGCCCACGCGGCCGCGAGGTCCGGCGCCAGCACCCGCCAGGAGACGCGATCGATCGCCGAGCGGTGCACCACCACCAGCACCGCGCCCCGCTCCGCCGGGCCCGCCGGATCCAACCAGACCACCTGCGCCACGATCCCGGCGCCCGGATCCAGTCGATCCGCGGCGGCATCCACCTCGGCCGCCGCCAGCGCATGCAGTTCACCGCGGCCCAGACCCGCTGCCACCGGCACCCGGACGAGTACGTCGTCGGCTCGAATCATGCCGACCGGCAGCACATCCCACGTCCGATACCCGTCGGGGCGCGTGCCGAGTCGCGCGCGCAGCATGTCGTGCCGATCGAGTACCGCCTGCACGGCCTCGGTGAGCCGGCGCCGGTCGATCCCGGCCGGCAGATCCAGGATCATCGTCTGCGCGAGGCGGCCGAACCCGGGCCCCGCCCGCTCCAGCAACCAGCGCATGATCGGTGTCAGTGCCAGCGGCCCCACGCCCGCGCCGGGCAGTTCCGCCGGAAGCGACAGCGCCGCGGCACTGTCCTGGATCGCGACCTGGGCAAGTCCCGCAACGGTTTTGCGCTCGAACACATCGCGCGGGGAGAACACCACACCCGCTGCTCTGGCCCGGGTCACCAACTGGATCGACATGATGCTGTCGCCGCCGAGAGCGAAGAAGGAGTCGTCGATGCCGATGGTTTCGGTGTCGAGCACAGCGGCGAAGGTGTCGGCGATGAGGTGCTCGATCGGAGTTCGAGGCGGCCGGTACGGCGCGTCGTCGGCGAACACCGGTTCGGGCAACGCCCGGCGATCGAGCTTGCCCGTCGGCGTCAACGGAATCCGCTCCAGCACCACGATCGAAGCCGGCACCATGTATGCGGGCAGACGATCGGCGAGATATTCCGTCAGACCTGGAGTGTCGATCGAATGTCCCGGCGCGGCAACGATATACGACACCAGCGACTGAGCTCCCGAATCGGCGCGCCAACCGATGGTCGCGGCATGACCGACGCTCGGATGACCCGCGAGCACGGCATCGATCTCACCGAGTTCGACACGCAGACCTCGGATCTTGACCTGGAAATCGGATCGGCCCAGATGCTCGATCGCACCGCCCGCCGACCAGCGGACCACATCACCGGTCCGGTACATCCGCTCACCCGGCAACCACGGACACGCCACGAATCGCTCCGCGGTCGACCCCGTCCGGTGATGGTATCCGCGCGCCAGAAGCCCACCGGCAACATACAATTCACCGGCCACACCGACCGGCACGGGCGCCAATCGCCGGTCGAGTATCCACGCCGAGACGCCACGGATCGGGTGACCGATCGTGACCGGTTCCCCGGTGACCAAGGCAGTGGTCAGCGTCGCGACGATGGTGGTCTCGGTGGGCCCGTAGGAATTCAACAGCTTCCGATCGGTGCCCCACCGCTCGACCAGTTCGGTGCCGAAGTTCTCGCCCCCGACGACCAGATGATCCAGATCCGTCAGCGGCCAACGGCTCCGGTCGATCGTGGACATCGTCGAGGGGGTCAGGCAGGCCAGGCCGACGTGTTCGTGGTCCAGCAGCTCGGCGAGATCGTCGCCGACCACCTCGTCGCTGGCCGCGACGACCATCGTGGCACTCGAGTGCAGTGTCACCAGCAGCTCCAGGACCGAGACATCGAAGCTCGGCGAGGCCAGATGCAGTGTGCGGGTTCCGGATTCGAGGTTCAGCGCTGCCGTGTGCTCGGTGGCGCAATTCAGCAGTCCTCGATGGGTGACCGCGACGCCCTTGGGCAGTCCGGTCGATCCGGAGGTGTAGATGACATAGGCGATGTCGTCGACCCGCAGCGGGCGCACCCGATCGCCATCGGTAACCGGCCGGTCGTCGCCCCGGTCGAGGACGTCCGGCGTCAGCCAGTCGATATCGTCCCCGGGTAGTCGGGCGCGTGCGGCGGCCACCGTCAGGCCGACGGTCACCCTCGAATCGGCCAGCATGTATTCGACGCGTTCGGCCGGATTGGCCGGATCGATCGGCACGAACGCGGCGCCCGCCTTGGCTACCGCCCACACCGCCCGCACCGAATCCGCAGACCGCGGGATGCCGATCGCCACCACATCCTCCGGACCGATCCCCCGCTCGATCAGTTGCCGAGCCCACCGATTCGACTGCTCGTCCAACTCCCGGTAACTCCACCGCTGCCCCTCGAACACGATCGCCGGAGCATCGGGATCCGATCCGACTGCGGTGGCGAACAATTCGGGCAGAGTGACCGGAGCCGGCGACGCCGGGCCGCGACGGCTCAGCAGATCGGCGCGCTCGGCGGGGTCGAGGATGTCGACTGCCCCGACCGGGATGGTACGGTCGTCGGCCACCGATTCGAGTATCCGGATCCATCGCCGGGTGAGGGAGTCGATCGTCGCGGCGTCGAACAGATCGGTGGGGTAGGTGACCGCGACGGTCATATCGCCGCTGTCGTGGTCCTGCGCGAGCACGAATTGCAGGTCGAAGCGGGACACCTGGACGGGCAGGTCGATCACCGACAGGTCCAGATCGGGCAGTTCGAGCGCCACCGGTTCCAGGTTGTGGAACGCCAGCATCACCTGGAACAGCGGATGGCGCACCTGGGATCGGTGCGTCACGAGCCGGTCCACCACCTGTTCGAAGGGAACGTCGGCGTGGTCGAATGCCTCGAGGTCGGTGGGGCGGACCCGGTCGAGCAGGTCGGCGAAGGATTCCTCGAGGTCGATCTCGGTTCGCAGCACCAGGGTGTTGACGAACATTCCGACCATGTCGTCCAGCGCGGCGATGCCTCGCCCTGCCACGGGTGTGCCGATCGCGATATCGGTGGTGCCGCTCATCCGGGCGAGCAGCACCGCCAATCCGGCGTGGATCGCCATGAATAGCGAAGAATTATGCTGCCGCGCAACATCTTCCAGCGCACGCACCAATCCGGCACGCAACGAGAAGCTCACCGTGGCCCCACGATTCGACAGCGCTGCCGGACGCGGCCGGTCGAACGGCAGGCGAAGTTCCTCGGGAACTCCGGCCAAGGTTTCCGACCAGTATCGAATCTGCCGGGCGCACAACGATTCCGGATCGTCCGGTGAGCCCAGGACCGCGCGCTGCCACAGCGCGTAGTCGGCGTATTGGACGGGCAGCGGGATCCAGGACGGGGCTGCGCCGCGGATCCGGGCGGTGTAGGCAGTCGCCACGTCGCGGGCCAGCGGCGTCATCGAGAAGCCGTCCGCGGCGATGTGATGCACCACCACCGCGAGCACGTGTTCCTGCGCATCGGTCGTGCGGAACAGCCGGGCGTGCACCGGCGCCCGGGTGCTCACATCGAAGCCCTCGGTGACGAATTCGGTTATCGCCGAGAGCAATCGGTTCGCGGGAACCGATACCAGGGGCAGTTCGTGGTCCACGTCGTCGATGGATTCGATCAGTTGGATGAGCGTTCCGTCGTGATCCGGGTACCGGGTGCGCAAGGATTCGTGCCTGTCCAGTACGTCGATCATGGCCGCCCGGAGCGCCTCGAGGTGCAACTCGCCACGCAGCCGGATGACGATCGGCACGTTGTAGGTGCCCGCGCCGGTGTCGTACTGGTTGAAGAACCACATCCGCTGTTGGGCCGGCGCCAGCGGAACCAGATCGGGGCGCGGCCGGGCAACCAGTGGCGGCCGCCCGCGCCCGGTACCGGAATGGGCGTCGATCCGGGCCGCGAGCGTCGCCACCGTGGACGCCTCGAACAACAGTCGCACCGGGACATCGGTATCCAGCGCGGCACCGATTCGCGCGGCGATCCGCGTCGCCACCAAGCTGTCTCCGCCGAGGGCGAAGAAGGAGTCGTCCACACCGACCGCTTCGATGCCGAGAGTTTCCTCGAAACACCCGGCCACGATCCGCTCGGTCGCCGTCACGGGAGCCCGGAAAGGTATGGCATCGGCGAATACCGGCTCCGGCAACGCCTTACGATCCACCTTGCCCGCCGGTGTCGACGGAATGCGATCCACCGCCATGATCGACGCCGGAACCATGTACGCCGGCAACCGATCACGCAGATGATCGAGCAGTAGCCCCGTATCGATCGAACAGTCCGGCGCGGCAACGACATACGACACCAGCGACTGCGCCCCCGAGTCGGCGCGAAAACCGACGGTCACCGCTCGGCCCACGGCCGGATGAGCCGTCAGAGCCGAATCGATCTCGCCCAGCTCGATCCGCAGACCTCGAATCTTCACCTGGAAATCGGACCGGCCCAGGTGCTCGACCGTCCCCGCGCTCGTCCACCGAGCCACATCTCCGGTCCGGTACATCCGCTCCCCCGGCGCCCACGGACAGGCGACGAAGCGTTCCGCCGTCATCCCCGCGCGATGGTGGTACCCACGGGCCAACAACCGGCCCGCGACATACAACTCCCCCGCCACCCCTACCGGCACCGGCTCCAGCCGCTGATCCAGAATCCATTCCGCCACACCGCGAATCGGAGCACCGATCGTCACCGGATCGTCCCCCGCCAACGGGGTGCTGTGGTTCGTCATGACCGTGGCCTCGGTCGGCCCGTAAGCGTTGACCAGCTCACGGCCTCGACCGGCCCAGCGCCGCACCAGCTCCGGCGGGCAGGTGTCACCGGCCGTGACCACGACGCGCAACGTGTCGAGACCGGCCGGATCGACCGACAGCAACGCGGGCGGTGTGAGCACCGCGTGCGTCACGCGCTCGCGGCGCAGCAGCTCGGCCAGTTCCGCGCCGCCGTAGGCGCCGGGGGCCGCGATCACCATCGTCGCCCCCGCGCCCGTCGCGAGCAGCAACTCCCAGACCGATGCGTCGAAGCTCGGCGATGCGACGTGCAGGGTCCGCGAAAGCGCGTTCACCCCATAGCGTTCCCGCTGTTCGTCACCGAGTGCGGCCAGACCCGCATGGGTCACCGTCACGCCCTTCGGGACACCGGTGGAGCCCGAGGTGTAGATCAGGTAGGCCGGGTGCTCCGGGCGAAGTGCGGTCGTCCGATCCCGGTCGGAGATCGGACGGGCATCCGAGGTCTCGTCGAGGTCGTCCGCGATCAGCCAGTCGATACCGTCCGGCAGTTGCGCGCGCGCGGACGCCACGGTCACGCCCACGGCCGCCCCGGAATCGACCACCATGTGAGCTTTCCGCTCGCTCGGATACCCCGGATCGACCGGTACGAAAGCCGCTCCCGACTTCGCCACCGCCCACACCGCCGCCACCGAATCCAGGCTTCGCGCGATGCCCACCGCGACGACGTCCTCGGGGCCCACCCCACGCCGAACGAGCAAGCGCGCCAAGCGGTTCGACCGCTCGTCCAACTCCCGGTAACTCAACCGCCGCCCCTCGAACACGACCGCGGACGCGTCGGGATTCCGCCGCACCGCCGCGGCCAGCAGCTCCGGCAACGTCGTCACCGTCGTCGCGGGGTCGCCGGCACGAGAGGCCAGGTCGGCCCGTTCCGCGGGCTCGAGCACGTCGATCGCGCCGACCGGGACGGTCGGGTCCGCGGCTACCGATTCGAGTATGCGAATCCATCGCCGGGCGAAGGAGTCGACCGTCGTGGCATCGAAAAGGTCGGTGGCGTACGCGATCGTGGCTGTCGGCGCGCGGCCGTCATGATCTGCCGACAGTGCGAATTGCAGGTCGGCGCAGGATATCTCGCCGGCGGGGCCGACCTCCGGCGGATCGAGATGCACGAACCCCGGTTCGATCGGTCGCCCGCTCCCGAACGCCAGCATCACTTGAAAGCGAGGGCGCCTCGACCTGGATGACCGGTCCGCTACCTGTTCGAACGGGATATCGGCGTGGTCGAATGCCGCGAGATCGATCTGCCGGATCCGGTCGAGCAGGTCGGCGAAGGACTCCTGCAGATCGATTCCGGTTCGTAGTACGAGGGTGTCGACGAGCATTCCGACCGTGTCGTCCCGCGCGGTCGCGCCTCGTCCCGTGGCGGGTGTGCCGACCGGGATGTCGGTGGCGCCGCTCATCCGGGCCAGCAGCACCGCCAGTGCCGCGTGGATCGCCATGAACGTCGAGGAATTATGCTGCCGCGCAACATCTTCCAATATCCGGACGGTCCCCGCAGGCACCGCGTAGCTCGCGGTGGCGCCCCGGTTCGACAGCACCGCCGAGCGCGGCCTGTCCGAGGGCAGCCGGAGTTCCTCGGGAAGATCCGCGAGCACGGACCGCCAGAACATCTGGTTCTCGCGGCGGCGGCGGATCCGCGCGCCGACCGCGACGCTGCCGGGATGGACCCGTCCGAGTTCGATATCCGGGGTGGCAGCAGCGAATTCGTCGACGAACTCCGCGAAATCGGTGCAGTGCGCCGAGAGTTCCGGGCCGGTGTAGAGGCGGGGATTGGCCAGGAACTGCAGGAGCGTCCGCGGCGGATCTCCGGTGCGATACACGTCGACCAGCAGATCCTCGACCGGGCCGGAGCTGAGGATGTGGAATTCCCCGGTCACCGAGCCGAACTGGATTCGCTGGTCGAACAGCATGACATTCACCACCGGGCCCGCGAAATGCCGCTGTGCCCCCGGAGTCCCGATGGCGGCGCGAATGTCGGCGAGGCCGAACCGCTGGTGCCGTAACACCCCCACCAGATCGGACTGCACCCGCAGCGCGAGCGTGGCGACGGTGTCCGCGGCATCCAGGACGATCGGCAGCGGTGTCACATTGACGAATACGCCCCCGGACCGCCGCAGCACGGCGGTCGTGCGACCCGATACGGGAATGTTGACCAGAACCTCGTCCCGGCCCGTCCTGCGGGCCAGGTAGCAGCCGAATGCGGCGATCACGACCGCGGCCGGGCTCGCCCCCAATGCCTGTGCCGAACGATCGATTCGCGCCACCGTCGTCGCCGGCAGTTCGGTCACGGCGACCACGCTGTCCGCGCTCGCGGGCGCGTGGCCGGCAGCCAGGCTGAATTCCGGACGGACACCGGCGAGTCTTTCCAGCCAATATGCCCGGTCGTCGGCGAATCGCTTCGATTCCCGGTAACTGCGGTCGGCCTCGTAGAGAGTCCGGATATCTGCGGCCCGGTTGGGTTCCGGCGTCTGGCCCTCCACCAGCGCGGTGTACAGCGCCGCGATCCGGTTCACGATCATCATCGCGCCGTAGCCGTCCAATGCGACGTGATGGCTGCGGCAATACAGCAGATAATGCTGATCCCCGACCTGCAGGATCGCCGTGGCGACCAACCGGTCCCGGGTCATGACCAGCGGCGCGGTGTACTCCCGGCGCATCCACTCCAGGGCCGCGGCGATCGGATCCGGCGCATCACGCAGGTCGACCACCGGTCCTGCGGACTTCAGCGACGGGTCGTACACCTGATAAGGCACACCATCGGCCTCGACAAGTCGCAGATACCCTGACTGGAACTCTCGGCCAGCTCTGATCGCCGTCTTGCGCAGCAGATCTACTTCGAGATCACCTCGAAACTCGATATACTGCGCCTCTGATATGGGCACTTCCGGACTGAATTTCTGCGCCAGCCACAATCCCTGCTGCCCGGCAGAGAGCGGTATCGGCTGTATGGCTGACAGGTCCGGCTCGGTATCTTTACTCGATCCCGGGGCGGAATCGAGTTGGAGTCGCGGAACGGTCATTGTTTCCTTCTAACCCCGACCGCCCACAGTATAAGCAGATAATCGCATCGGTGTACATCGGTGTACACCGGAATATTTTTCCGTTTCCCGCCCGACTATTGGTGACTTTCGTCTTTCGATTCGACGACTATGTGCCCTTTTCATCCAGCATTCGCGGCACTTGTTTCCGGCTGAGATTTTCGAATTCCTCGACCATTCATTTATACCTGTTCGCTGAATCGCCGTCCACCATTTCGATGCCGGAAGTACTACGCCGGATGGCGATCTACCGATTGCGTCGTTCCAGGAAGCGCTGCACTCGATCCCGGTGCACCGCGGACCAGGCTTGCACCCGAACCGCCCACCACGGGGCGACGGCGCGGGGTTTGGCGGTGACCGCGTACGCGATGAGATCGGCGGCTTCCTCGACGGTCAGCGCGGCGATGTGCCGGAAGTCGGTGGGTGCGCTCATCCGGGTGTGCACCAATGGCATGTAGACCGAGGTGGTGGTGACGTGGTCACCCGCGATTTCGGCGGCGATGCTGCGCAACCAGACGTCGAAGGCCGTCTTCGAGGCGCCGTACGCCGACCACCGCGGACTCGGCGGCATGAGCACGCCCCAGGTGGAGACGTTCACGATATGTCCCTGCTTGCGTGCGCACATCTGCGGCAACAGAGTAAGAAGCAGCCGAACCGGGCCGAGATAATTGATGTCGATGGTGCGGGTGAAATCGTGGAAGCGGTCGTAGGACTCGGCGATCGGCCGTCGAATCGACTTTCCCGCATTGCTGATCACCATATCGATATGCCCGTACTCGGCCAGCAGTGTCCGGCCGAGTCGGTCGACCGCGGCCGCATCGGCCAGGTCGGTCGGGTACGCGCGGGCCGTGCCGCCGTCCCCGGTGATGTCCGCGGCCAGTTGTTCCAGTTCGGGACCGGAACGCGCGACCAGCAGCACCACCGCTCCCGCCGCGGCGAGTTTGCGCGCACTGGCCTTGCCGATACCGTGCGAAGCGCCGGTCACCAGCACTGTCTTGTCGGCGACTGCCGCACGCAACGCCTTCTCGCTCGGCCGGAATGTCGGGTAGAACAGCCGGATCGCCACCCGCTGGGGAAGCGACCGCTCACGATGTGTGACCGGCGTCTCATCCACAGCTTTCGACTGTATCCGCCACTAACCCCCGGAACGAATGATCTGTTCGATATTGCGCTCGGCCAGCGCGCTGATCGTCAATGAGGGATTGACCGTTCCGGTACTGCCCGGCACCGCCGCACCGTCCATGACATAGAGGTTTCGGTAACCACGCACCCGGCCGTATGCGTCCGTTGCGCGTCCGATCACCGCGCCGCCGAGCGGATGCGGGGTGAACGACGCATCCGCATCCCGCGTCGCCCGAATACCGGACCGGCAATCACAACCCGCTCGCTTGTTGACTTCCCGCGCTCGCGCGACCGCGGCGGCCGACCCGCCGGGTGGCCACTGCAGAACCACCCGCCCGCCGGCCGGGTCGTAGACGAACCGGCCGCGGGTGTCGTCCAGGACGATGCCCAACGATCCGAGCACGGTGGTGTCGAAGTACGACGTGCCGGGGATGAACCAGTTCTCCAGTGCCACAGGCATTCCCGCCTCGTCCAGAATCCGGCTCGCGGACGGTGCGCCCTGCAGGCCCACCTCGAACGTGTCGAGCGGCCGAGCCAGCGCGACGTCGCCGTTGCCGCCCCAGCCTTCGCCGATGTGTTCGTTCAGATTCGGCAGCGCGCCGGTCGCCCGCGCGCGCACCAGCAGTTCGGAGGTCCCGATCGAACCCGCGGCCAGGAACAGCTTGTCGCAGGTCAAGGTCCGGGTGCGGAGCACCTCACCGGTGGGGGCGAGCTTGGTCACCGCAACGGTGTATCGGCCCGGCGCTCCCGGTTCCACGCCGATCGCGTCCACGCGGTGGCCCGGATGGATCCGGGCGCGGCCGGTGCCTTCGGCGTCGCGCAGATAGTTCTGGTTCAGATCGAATTTCGCACCGTTGGCATTGCCGAGGTTCGAACAGCCGACCGTCGCCGATGCCCTCGATCGTCCGGCCAGCTCGCCCCGGACGATGTCCCACGTCCACGCACCGGCGATGGGCTGCGGCGTGTACCCGGCCGCGCGGGCCTGTTCGTCCCAGGCCCGGGAGTGCGCGAACGCGGCGGAGTTGTAGATGTCGACCGGTATCGGGCTCGGCCGCAACATCTTTCGAACCCTGGGGTAGTAGACCCGGTGCATCTCGCGATAGTCCACGACACCGCGGAACACATGATCGAAGAATCGCTGCTCCGGTTCGATCATCACCCCGGTGAACACCACCGAGCCGCCGCCCACACATGCTCCGCGCCACACGTCGATGCCCGGGTAGCTGCAGACATCCAAAACCCCGCCGAACGGATCGATGACCTGCGTGACCCCATCCACCCCGGTGAAACTCGTGCGATGCCAGAAGCCGCGGCCATCGGGAAGCGTGTCGACGGCGAAGATGTCGCGCCACGGATCATTCGGCCAGCGCGACCCGCGCTCGAGCACCGCGACGCTGGTCCCGGCCTGCGCCAGGCGCAATGCGGTGACCGCCGCCCCGAATCCGGATCCGACGACGATCGCGGGTACGTGATCGGCCGGATCCGGCACCGGGGCGAAGATCTCCGGCACCAGCATGCGATAGATCGGCGTGTTCGGGCTGAAGTTGTCGGCCCGTGCGACCGGCGTCCCGGCGCGCGCGAGAGCGAGCAGCGCCGCGGCCGACCCGGCGCCCTGGAGAAATTCGCGCCTGTCCATGATGGCTCCTCGTCCGATTCGAACGTCGCCCCATCACCCGCCGACGCCCACAGCCGCTGCGCCGGACATAGCGACTACCTATCATAGGGAGTAAGTCGAGGGCGGGAGGTGACGATGTGATTCGCGCATGGACCCGATGGCTGCTCACGCATGGCCTGCCCCGGACCTATCTGCGATTCTCGGCGTATCGGGGTGACCCACTCGGACAGATCGCCGTCGGCGACGATCGCCTGCTCGGTTCCTCGCCGTATATCGAACAGATCCGGCGGCGGGGGCGCATTCCGCGGATGTCGGGGGTGCACGTGACCGCGGACTACGAACTGTGCCGGCTCATCCTGCGCGACCGGCGCTTCGGCGTGGTCTCACCCGATCACCCGGCCCTGCCCAAGCCGATCCGCTGGATGCTGGCCAAGACGGATCTGGGACTTCCCAATCTGGGCGAACCGCCCTCGATGCTGGTCACCGATCCGCCGGATCACACCCGATTCCGTCGCGTGGTCGGGCAGGCGTTCGGTCCGAAGGCGATCGCCATGTTGGAGGAGCGAATCGGCGAAGTGGCCGATGAACTGGTCGAACGTCTGAAATCGAATCCGCGACCGAATCTGATCAGCGACTTCGCCGCGCAACTACCGGTCACGGTCATCGCCGAAATTCTCGGGCTGCCGGCCGATATGCATTCGACCCTGCTGAAATGGGGCGATTCCGGTGCACCCCTACTCGAACGCGGCCTGCCCTGGGCCACCTACCGGCACGCTATCGAAGATCTGGTCGAAGTCCGGCAGTACTTCGACCGCTATCTCGACGGCCTCACCGCCGAGCCGCGCGATGACGTACTGAGCATGTTGGTCACGAGTGAAGATCTGACACGCCGCGAACAAATGTCCAACGCGGCACTGCTACTGGACGCGGGATTCCTGACGACGGTGAACATGCTCGGCAACGGAATCGTGCTACTGACCAACCACCCGAACCAGCTGGAGCTGTTCGCCGCGGACCCGGGCCTGTGGTGGAACGCGGTCGAGGAAATCCTGCGCTACGACGGCCCGGTGCGCATGACCGGCCGGGTCGCGAACTGCGACGTCGACATCGCCGATCAGCACATCGCGTCGGGTTCGCTCGTCCTGCTGTCCCTGGCGGGAGCCAATCACGATCCCACGGTCTTCCCCGAGCCCGAACTGTTCGATGTGACCAGAGCCAATGCCGCAGAACATCTCGGGTTCGGTAGCGGGATACACGGATGCCTGGGCTTCAGGCTCGCCCGATCGGAGGGCGCGATCGGTCTGCGAGCCCTCTTCGAGAAGTACCCGGATCTGAGCCTCGACGGCCCACCGATCCCGCACCCCCTGCGAAACCTGCACGCCTACCGGTCGATGCCCGCCACACTGGGCGCCCGCTAGTCCGGTTGCGGCCCGTTGTTCACGAGCGTGCGGTCGCCGCCGTAGTGGGCGAGCACTCGGCGATCCATCACCGTGCGCCACAACGGCGGGAACAAGGCCAGCACGACCATGGTGGCGTAGCCGAACGGCAGCTGCGGCGCCTCGCCGGAGCTGCGCAGCGTCTGGTAGCGACGGCCCGGATTCGCGTGGTGGTCACTGTGGCGTTGCAGGTGGAACAGGAAGACATTGGTCACCAGGCGGTCGCTGTTCCAGCTGTCCCGCGGTGAACATCGCAGATAGCGGCCGTCGGCGCGCCGACCGCGCAGCAGGCCGTAGTGCTCGACGTAATTGACCGTCTCGAGCAATGCGATGCCGACGATGGCCTGCAGAATCAGAAAGGGGATGATCACGGGCCCGAAGACCAGGATCAACATGCCGAACAACACGGCGCTCATCGACCATGCCTGCAACAGGTGGTTGCCCAGGCTGAACCACCGTCTTCCCTGCTGGGACAAGCGTATTCGCTCCAGGGCGAGCGCCGAACGGAAGCCGCCCAGGACGGTCCTGGGCAGGAATCTCCAGAGCGACTCGCCGAATCGGGCGCTCGCCGGGTCTTCGGGTGTGGCGACGCGGGCATGGTGGCCGCGATTGTGCTCGACGTAGAAATGCCCGTAACAGGATTGCGCCAGTGCGATTTTCGAGAGCCAGCGTTCGAGCTGTTCGACACGGTGGCCGAGTTCGTGGCCCGCGTTGATGCCGACGCCGGACACGAACCCCATGGTTGCGGCCAACCCCACCTTGTCGACGAGCTTCAGTTCGGGACTGGACCACATGAATCCCGCGACGACCAGTCCGACGAACTGGATCGGCAGGAAAACGTAGACGCACCAACGGTAATAACGATCGTTGGCCAGCGCCTCGTAGTCCTCGTCGCGGATGTTCCGAGTGTCGATTCCCATCGCCATGTCCAGCAGTGGGATCACCCCGAGCACGGCGATCGGGCCGATCCACCAGAACACTTCGAGCCCGGTGAACCGCACCAGCTGCGAAGGCAGCAGCGCGCCCGCGGGCCCCAATGAACTCAAGACCCAGAGGTAGCGTTTGTGATCGCGAACCTGGGCACGTCTGAAAACCGTCATAGCCGTCTCCCTCAGCCAACCGACGATGATCAACGCACGACGCCGCGATGCGGCATTCTCACAAGGGCCTCAGCGCCTGGGACATTCGTTCGGTGCCGGTTCACCACGCAGTCGCGCATTGAGCCAGTCGTCGAGTCCGGGATAACTGGTGGCGTAACTGGACAAGTGCTCGCCGGGCACCGTGCGGAACACGGCCGGAACGCCCCGGCTGCATTGTTCGCCGTACATGCGCTGAACGTCCTCGATGGGAATCCAGGGATCCCACGAACCGTGGTAGATGTACAGCGGCACGCCCGAGGTCCGATTGGTCAGATCCAGTTGGCGGTACAGGTTTTCGGCCGCCGGACTGTCGAGCGAATTGCTGATGTTCGCGGCGGCGTCCATCGGGATACCGACCGCGCCGAGCGGTCCGTCGGCGTCACCACACAGATCGCGCGTCGGCGAAGTCACCACCCACTGCGCGAGGTTGTTCATGTACTGGAGCATCTCGGGATGTTCGCGCGCTATCGCCGTCGTTACCGACAGCATGATGCCGGAGGCGATCCAGCCGTTGAAACGGTGGGCGATATCCCGGTAGTCGGTGACCAGTCCACCCGAAGCCACGCCGGTCAGAACTCTCGACAATTCCGGCGCGTACTCCCGCTGCAACATGGCGGTCGCGTACGCGGCGATCGCTCCGCCCGAATAACCCGCGACCGCATAGCGGCTGTTATCGAACTCCGGCAAGGCATTTCGCACCGCGCGAATGGAATCGAGCATCATGTGCCCGGCCACATTCGGCTCGCCATATGCCATCAGCGGACCTTCGTGATCGGGCAGCAGAACCGCGTGCCCCTGGTTCAGGGAAGCGTAGAGGGCCGGCATGAACCAGACCAGATCGGTATTGGTCCGATCGAATAGGTTGTGCGACAGCTGATAGCCCGGGGTGCAGTGCATCCCGAGGGCATTGATCGGCATCGCGTTCACCTCTACCGGGCGGGATCCCGGACCGTTCCACGCGGCCGCCGGGGTGATCAGCGTCGCGGTGCCGAAGGAGGGTGTGCCCGTCGAGGAGGTGGAGCGGAACTTCAACAGCACCGCGCGGCGGATCGGTACCGTCATGTGCTGCGCGGTCGTCGCCGTCACGTCACGGGATTCGATGATCTGCCCCGGTTTCAGTGCGGCGAGATTCGGGGGCCAGGCATCGAACATCCGATCCCCGGTCGGCGAGGACAACATCGCACGCCACAATGCCGCCTGATGATCGGCGGGGGTGGAAGTCAACTGCGGCGCCTTGATGTTGTGGTCGATCCAGCTCTGCAACGGGGAGGGCGGGGAATTCACCGGAAACACCGGTGACGGAGCGACATTCGGGCCCGGATCCGCCCCGGCGGGCTGTTCGACCGACAGCACGCTACCGACGAGAACAGCTACCACGATCGCCAGAAACCCTCTCACAAGCCAACATCCTTTGTTCGGACGAAACTGCCGGGGAGTGCCTCTAGGTGATGGTTGCCATGTAAAGCGGCATTATCAAGGGCCTTTGTTCTCTAACCAAAAAGGTCTATTGCACGATAATTGCGTTCGGGGAACCGCGACCTGCGCGTTCGAGGGAACGGCACAATGGATCACATGTCAGTGGGTGGAGAAAGCACCACCCCGGCGGAGGCGTTCGGGCGCTACCGGCTGTTGTCGCTGCTGGGTGAGGGCGGCATGGGCCAGGTATGGCGGGCGCACGATCTGCTGACCGACCGGGTGGTAGCGCTGAAGGTATTGCCCGAGCGCTTCACCGAGGACGAGCAGCTGCGCGAGCGGTTCCGCAGGGAGTGCCGGACGGTGGCACAGTTGACCGAGCCGCATGTGATCCCCATCCACGACTTCGGCGACATCGACGGTCGGCTCTACCTGAACATGCGCCTGATCGAGGGCACCGACCTGCACGCGTTGCTCATGCGAGAAGGGGCCTTGTCGCCGCGGCGGGCGGTCTCGATCACCGCCCAGGTGGCGGGCGCGCTGCAGGCGGCCCACGACGCCGGGCTCGCGCACCGCGACGTCAAACCCTCCAACATCCTGCTGTGCGCTGATGATTTCGCCTACCTGATCGACTTCGGGATCGCCCACGCCGCCGGCGACCGAACGCTGACCAAGGTCGGCGAGACCATCGGCACCGTCTCCTACATGGCGCCGGAGGCGATCAGCGCGGCTGTCAAGACCGACGCCCGCGTGGACGTGTACGCGTTGGCGTGCGTACTGCACGAGTGCCTGACCGGTCAGCCACCGTTCGTGAGCACATCGGGCATGGAAGAGGTGATCGCCCATCACCTGCGGACCCCGCCGCCGCGCCCCAGCACCACACCCGGGGTACCGGCTGCCTTCGATGCGGTCATCGCCAAGGGAATGGCCAAGGACCCCGACGATCGCTACCAGACCGTGCGCGAGCTGGCCACGGCCGCACGCGCGGCGGTGGGCGAGCCCACGGCCGACGGCACCCAGGCCGTGCCCGCGCGCCGGGGACGGCGAATCAGGCTGTCGCGCAAGGCCGCCTGGCTGCTGGCCGCCTCGGTCGCGGTGGCGGTGGTGGCCGTCGCAGCGGTGATCATCGGCGTGCGACTGGGGTCGGGCGGCAGCGGCAACTCACCCGCCCCCATCGGCCCGGCCTACTCGTCACAGATTCCGCTGCCGTTCACCGGCGTCAACCTACCCACCGGTGTGGCGGTCGACACCGCGGGCAACGTATACGTCGCCGACATCGGTAACGACCGGGTGGTGAAGCTGGCGGCGAACGCATCGACCGCGATCCCGCTACCGTTCACCGGACTCAAGAACCCCCAAGGCGTAGCAGTCGACACCGCGGGCAACGTGTACGTCACCGACACGAGCAACAATCGGGTGGTCGAGCTGGCAGCGAACGCATCGACCCCGACCCCGCTACCGTTCACCGGACTTCGGAATCCCCAAGGCATATCAGTCGATACCGCGGGCGACCTGTACGTCACCGACCGGGGCAACGATCGCGTGGTGAAGCTGGCGGCGGGCGCACCGACACCGACCGCACTGCCGTTCACCGGACTCAAGGATCCGCAGAGCGTGGCAGTGGACACGGCGAACAACGTGTACGTCACGGAATTGGGTGGTGACCGGGTCGTGAAGCTGGCGGCGGGCACGTCGACCCCGACCCCGCTGCCGTTCACCGGACTCAAGGATCCCCGGAGTGTGGCAGTCGACCGAGCGGGCGACATCTACATCGCCGACCGCGGCAACGAATGGGTGGCGAGGTTGGCAGCGGGCGCATCGACCCCGACCGCACTACCGCTCACCGGACTCAAAGATCCCCAGGACGTAGCAGTCGACACGACGGGCAACATATACGTCACCGACCTGGGCCCCGATCCGGTCGTGAAACTCCCGATCGGCTGAACAGCGGGTCCCTCACTCGCGCTCGGGTTCGGAAATCGCGGGCCGGGACACCATGCGGCCGGTCTGCTGCGGCAGCGAATGCCGGTGGGGCACCGATCCTCCCGTGCAGAAGATCGTCGACGTCGGTGACGAACACGGCCCCGGGATCATGGCCGCGTTCGTCTCCGGCGCGACCGAGTACTACCGCTACCTGGAGGGCGCAATCCGGGCCGGAAGGTGTTCAGGCAAATCCGCGGAAAACGTTCTTGTCGCCCGCGTGCGCCGCGGCTGCGGCGTAGTCCTCGATGGTGATGTTGCCGTTGTCCACGTTGCCGACCGCTTCGCCCAGCTCGGAAGACGCGACGCGGACGGTGGCGCCGCGCTGGTCCTCGAACAGGTCGAGGAACAGGATCGGGTATTCGGTGCTCGCCAAGGTCTCGCGGTCCGCCAGCATCACGAACGTGTGGTCCGTCTCCTCCAGCGCGAGCAGCTGTTCGACGGTGATGTCGTGGTTGTCGGGATCATCGAGTATCTCGACGTCCTGTTCGATGTTCACATCGGACGCCGCCATCGCCGAGGCATCGATCGCCGACCGGCAGGACTCCCATGCCTGCTGATCGGAGAAGTCCGTGCGAATGAGGACAGCCTTCACGGTCTCGGGCAGAACAAACACTGGTGCAGTACCTCTCGGTGTCATCGGGAAACAGGCTCGAGTGCACACACCGTACTCGTTCGGACGGAGGAAACACTCGAACCGCAACCCACCCGCCACGGGTTCGCGGACGCGATCGGAGCCGCCGTCGTCGTCGGCAACACCGTGGCACCCGCGAATTCATCGCCTGTGCGTCGAGCCGAGATCAACTATCGGTCATCGAGATTCGGCGGTGTGGTGGACAGCAGGCGCGGGTCCGGCTCGGCGCCGGCCGCGGCGAGGGCTCCGGTGAGCGCCCGCACGAGTGTGAGCAGGTCGCGGGGGTCGCGCTTGTCCAGCCCGCCCAGCAGTTGTTTCAGGACGGTGAGCTGATCGAAGTAGATCCGTTCGGTCACCAGGTTCTCGTGCTCGTCGAACACGAAATACGCCGTCATCCGGGTCCGATGGGTCGAGCCCGTCGGCGGGATCTTGCCCAGCGGACCCAGATGCGTTCCCAGCAGCCAGAATTCGACGATCACCGCATCGTGGCTGTGCCGCAACGCGATGATCTCGTGGTCCTGGTCGGGGAAGGCGACGCGGGTGTCGCGATAGTAGTCGCGCACCTCACCGTCCCCGTCGTGCACGGTCATCGGCGCGATCAGCTCGTAGTGCGGGTGCGGAAATGTCGACAAGGTGGCGTCCCAGTCCTGCGCCACCTCGTCGTGGAAGTGGTCGAGAACGAGTTTCTCGCGGGCACGCAGGACGTCTTCGGGCGGCAGGGTGAAACGTGACGACATCGATGATCTCCTCGCAGGTCTGATCACAAGCTATACCGACTCGGCCCGGCCTGCTCGTCCGCCGGAACCTGCTCGGGCGCAATGGGTTCGGAGCAGTCGCGGCCTGCCGGGCGGACTACTCGCCCCGGGCGCTGCCTACCTCTTCACCGTAATCGAACAGCACATCGTGGACGACCTCGTCGCCGAAAACCCTGACCCGGCTGGTCACCGGCGGGTAGCCGCTGGTGACGACGGTGTAGCGGCCGGTGTCGAGATCGGGGACGACGTAGCGGCCGTCGGTATCGGTGCGGGTGTGGGCGATCGGGGCGCCTGCGGGGTCCAGGATCGTCACCCGGGCGTCGGGTACCGGGCGCTCATCGGTTCGCACCGAACCCGCGAGCGATGACATCGGGGTCATGTCGATGTCGCAGTGCAGCCGGCCGCTTTCGGGGACGGTCAGGGTGATCGCGGTCGGGCGCATGTGTTCGGCGTTGGTGACCAGGGTGTAGTCGCCCGCTGCCAGGCCGGGGCACAGGTAGCTGCCGTCGGTGTCGGTGATGGTCGCGCCGACGACCTCGCCGCGCGGATCGGTCAGCGTGACGGTGGCGTCGGCGAGCGGTGCGCCGCGATCGGTGCGCCGGACCACTCCGGTCAGTTCACCCGAACCGAGCAGGGTGACGTGCTGGCGTTGCGGCCCCGAACCCGGATGGACGGTGACCGCCACCGGTCCGTACCCGTTCGCCGACACGATCAGCACATGGCTGCCCGTCTCCGGCACGTCGATCCGGTAGCTGCCGTCACTCCTGCCGGTCGCCCGTGAAATCTGGTGTCCCAGTTGATCTATCAGCGTCAACACCACGCCGGGGACCGGGCGTCCGCCGCCGCCGTGGACATGACCGTCGATCCAGCGGCCCTCGCCCGAAGCCGGTGACTCGATCGTCGGCCACGCCCGCACCGGCGCCGCCACCCGCGTACGACGCGCTGCCCCGCCTGCCGGCAGCGTCTGCCCGGCGGTCGCCAATTGCGCTTGGGCAGTGAATAATTCACGACTGACGGCCTGCGCGCCGGTCCGGTAGTCACCGCCTTGCACAGGGATGTCCAGCCGGGCGGCGAGGTCGCCGAGCAGATCGTCCAGATAGCCGAGATAGTGCAACGCGTGCCGCAGCCGGGCATTGGCCGAAGAGACGGACAGCGCCTCCTGCAACCGCCGAATGTCGTCGGCCTGGCGGACCCAGACCTGCCGAGCGGTCGGGTTCGCTGCCGTCTCGATATCCGCCGCGTACTCGATCAGCGGGGAATCTGCACTGTCCGAGGCATTTTCACTGTCCGACACGATCCCGGCCAGACCGTCGATCGAATCGGACAGGTTGCCGGTGATCTTCAGCAACAACTCCCGCTGGCCCGTGGTCAGCACCGCCGCACCACTGCCGACCGACATCTCCCGGGCGCAGACCGCGGCCGTGCGCAGCATGGCACGGATCTCCTCGGCGGGCTCGTGGCCGGTGCCGCCCGGCAGGCGAACCAGCGAGCCGGAGAACCGGTGCAACTCGTGCGCCGCCTGATCCACCGCCCTGGCCTGTTCCCGGGTGCCGTGCGCACCGGCCGCGCCGCTCCAGACCTCGCCGGATTCGCGGACGAACGTGGCCAGGGAGTGCACGTGCGTGGCCTGGGCGTGCCGCAGCAGCGTGCGCGTCGCGATGGGCAGGACCACCAGCGCGACCAGTGTCGCGACCACAGCGCCCAGGGCGTTCTCCCCCGCGCGCAACACCACCACCGAATCCTCGTAGCCGCCGGTGAACGAGTAGAGCTGGATCAGCGAGAACGCCAGCGCGCCGGACCACACCGAGTAGTACGCGCTGATCGAGTAGGCGCCCACCACCAGGGCCACCACCAGCAGCGACAGTGTCGCCATCGGATGGTGCGCCCCGAGGAGCTGAGCGAAGCCGATTCCGGCGAAGCCGCCGACGAGCGTGCCGAGGACGCGTTTGACGGTCTTGCGCAGCCGATCGTGCGGAGAGTCGGTGTTGCTCAACACGATCAGCGCGCCGATGACGGCCCAGTAGAACCGGTAGCCGTTCAGCGCGTCACCCAGCGGAATCGCGATCATCAGCGTGATCAGCATCTGCGCGGCGATCCGCAGTTGGGGATTCGGCCTGCTCCAGAAGTTCCAGGGGCGGCGCATACCGCCGGAGTCCAGGACGCGTCCGGCCAGCAGATTGGTGCCGGGGAGTCTGCCCGCGACCAATTCGACCGGGGTGCTGAAGGGTTCGGCGTCGATCTCGGCCTCGAGGTCGTCATCGGATGCGATGGTCCACGCGTCGCTGACGTGGTGCAGGTCGCCGAGCACCGCGACGATCCGGTAGAGCGTCGAGACCAGCCGCTCGTGTTCGGGATCCCGGGAGTCGTTCTCGTGCTGGGACAACCATTGCAGCAGCGGGGCGGTCGAGGCGGGCAGGGCGCCGTCGTGTCGGCGGCCGCCGCGGTCGAGATCGGTGCAGGCGGCCAGCAGGCAGCCGCGCACCTCGGCGGGCAGCGGGCGGCCGGACAGCTGAATCACGATGCGGCCGAGCGCATGTGCGGCGAGTTCGGTGTCGAAGACGAGCCGGTGCAGGCGGTCGGCGGACCGGCTCGAGCTCGAGGCGGTCGCCAGATAGCCGTCCACCAGCATGGCCGCCTCGTTGAGGTGGATCATCTCGTCGCAGAGTTTGCGGGTCGCGCGGGCGGTGGGGTTCTCGGACGCGATCAACCGGGTGGCGCGCCGGACGACGTACCGGGTACGAGTCAGGAACGCCCGTTCGATGTGCAGCAGACCGGTTTCCGGACGCATCCGGCACAGCACGACCTGAACCACCGCCGCCGCGATCGCCGCCACCGCGACGATCGGTGCGATGTACTGCATCTTCGACACCGGCAGCGGCACCAGGACGCCGCTGAGGTAACCGGCGAAGATCATCACGCCCGAGTCCTGCCCGAATTCACCGAAGAACGCGGGCGCGGACAGTTGCACCACCGCGGCCACGGCCGCGACGACCAGCGCGAGAATCCGGTTGTGCTGGACCTCGATCGCGCACAGCAGTGCGATCAGGAACGCCGGGACACCCCACACACAGCGCACCGCGAGCCTGCCCGCCTTGGGACCGGCGACGGTCAGGCCGACCAGCAGTCCGACCATGCCGCCGTAGGTCAGGCCGAACAGCACCGGTTGCCCCAGCGCATGCGCCATGCCGTAGCCCACGGCCAGAGTGGCGACGAAGACCGTCAGCATCCGCCATCCCGCTCGCAGCCGAGCCAGGGCCGGATCGGTGGCCTGCAGATGATCGCGCAGGCGGACGGGCCACGCCGGGCGGCAGGCCGGACACCGGCCGCCGCTGCCGAAGATATTCGACAAAACGTCGTTCTCCTTGTTGCACAAAGCTTTTCAATCGCTCGTGGGGCCATCCGGCCGAACCACCGAGCGCGGCATCGTTGCCGCGAACCCCACCGCTAGTTACTTAGACAGGCTAAGTTATTCAGTTTATCACTGCAAGTATGCAGCACTGCAAGTTTGCAGTAGGATAACTTGGGTGAACAGCGCGAGTGCGACCCTCGGCCTGCGGGAACGCAAGAAGCAGCAGACCCGTGAGGCCCTGCACCGCGCCGCCATCCGCCTCTACGCCGAGCGCGGCCCGGATTCGGTCACGGTCAACGACATCTGCGCCGAAGCCGACGTCTCACCGCGCACGTTCTTCAACTACTTCGACTCCAAGGACGACGCGGTCCTGGACTGGCACGAGCAGCAAGCAGGCGGATCACTCGCCGATCGGATCGCCGCCCGGCCACCCGAGGAGGCCCCGCTGCAAGCGGTTCACCAGGCGATCAACGCCGGTATCCGCCGCCTCCAGGACCGCCCGACCTGGCGCGAATACCAGCAGATGGTGCGGCAGAACCCCCGCCTGGTACCCACCGCCTACGCCGAGAGCCGCCGCACCCTGGCCTCGATGACCGAGGGCGTCGCCCGCCGCACCGGCCTCACCCCCGACGACCACTACCCCCGCGCCCTCGCCGGCGCCGCTCACGCCATCACCCGCGCCGCCCTGGCCGAGTGGAACCCCGAGGACCCCGTCTCCGACCTCCTGACCATCATGAACGCCTCGTTCGAGATGCTCGTCGCGGGCTTCCCGCCCCCACTGCCGAAGTCCGGATAGGGCATCGGCAGAACTCCGCGAGACCGGCGAACGGCTTCGAGACCGCCTCCCGGGATCATCGTCTCCGGCTCCGTCCCGAATCGGAAACCGTTGTCGTAGTAGCGGGTTCGAGGTCGTCGTCGGTGAGGGTGAAATAGTTCTCCTCCTCCTGCAGGAAGTGCAGGCGCAGCAGGGTGTACAGGCCGTAGAGGCAGGCCAGCAAGTCGTCGGTCTGGTCGGGGTCGAGGTGACCGGCGCCGTTCGCGAGGTCGAGATGTGTGCCGATACGTGTGGTGAGCCGCTGTATTTCGGCGTGGGTGCGGCTCATGGTCGCCGTGGCCTCGCCACTGCCGAGCGGACCGGCCAGCGCCGGATACAACTGCGTCTCCTCGGCCTGCTCGTGCGGGAGCAGTTCCTCGGTGAGGAATCGGTGCGCGGCCCGCACCGCGGTCAGTGCCGCCGGGTCGTGCGGGTGGTCGGCGAGTTCGTCGGCGGCGGCGCGCAGCAGCGTGAGCGTGTCGCGCAACGTGTCGTGCTCACCGGCGAATCGGTGCAGCAATTGCTCTGTGGCGGTACGCAATTCGAGACGTGTGGCCGGATTGCCGCGTAACGCGCGCAGGGCGTTGAGGATGACCGCGATGTCGATGCCTTCCTGCAGCAGCGCCCCGGCGGCAGGCGGCAGCAGCCCCACGGCGGCGACGATCATGGCCAGCAACGACAGGCTCATGCCGGCGACCGCGCTCTGCACGGCGATGTGACGTGACCAATGGGCGGTGTCCATGGCGTCGGCGAGCCGATCGAGGCGATCCGTGGTCAGCACGACATCCGCGGCTTCGGAGGATGCGGTGGATCCGCGGGCGCCCATCGCGACGCCCACGGTGGCCGCCGCGAGAGCGGGCGCGTCGTTGACGCCGTCGCCGACCATGACCGCGACCGCGCTCTCCCGTTCTCGCCGCACTGCGGCGACCTTGTCGGCCGGTGTCTGCCCGGCATACACCTCGTCGAGGCCCAGGACGGTAGCGACCTCGCGGGCCGGTTCGGGCCGGTCACCGGTCAGCATGACCAGTCTCCGCAATCCGGCTCGCCGCAGGCGCCGGACCGTGCGAGGTGCGTGGCGACGCAGCGGGTCGCGTAACAGGATCGCTCCGGCGAGTTCGCCGTCGACCACGACCCAGGCAATCGCGGCCGAGTCCAGACCGGCCCGATTCACCACCGCGCGTGTCCATTCGGCTGCGGTGAGCATCGCATCGGGGAGCTTGCCGACCTCGACCCGACGGCCGTCGACCGTCCCGCGGACGCCGCGGCCCGCCTGCTCGGTGACATCGGACGGCGCGAGCAGATCCAGGCGGCGGTCGAGGGCCTCGGTGACGATCGCTTCGGCCAGCACATGCGGCGACATCTGATCGACCGATGCGGCCACGCGCAGAACCGCCGTCACCTCCCGGCCCGGCGCGGCGACCACCTCCACCACCCGAGGTCGGCCCGCAGTCAGCGTGCCGGTCTTGTCCATCACCAGAGTCGTTGCGTGACCGAGGCTTTCCAGCGCACCGCCACCGCGGACCAGCACACCCATGCGAGAGGCCCGGGACAGCCCCGACACGATCGCGACCGGTGCGGCCAGTAGCAGCGGGCACGGGGTCGCCACCACCAGCACAGCCACCGCCCGCACCGCCGACCCGCTCGCGAGGTACGCCGCGGCGGCGACCAGCAAGGCCAGCGGCAGGAACCAGGCCGCGTACCGGTCGGCCAACCGCACCACGGGGGCGTTCTCGGCCCCGGCCTGTTCGGCCAGGCGCACGATTCCGGCGTAGGTGCTGTCGGCGGCGGTCGCCGTCGCACGCATCTCGAATACGGCGCCCGCATTCACCACGCCGCTGCGCACCGGTTCGCCCGGACCCCGCTCGACCTGCAGCGGCTCTCCGGTGAGAGCCGATTCATCCAGTACCGCAACGGTATCGGTAATTCTGCCGTCCACCGGCACCGCCGCACCGGCGGCGACCACCAGCACATCGCCGACCACGACCTCGTCCACCGCGATGACGGTGACCTCGTCGCCGACGCGACGGCGTGCCGAGCGCGGCGCTCTGTCCAGCAACGCACGCAGATCTCGGGCGGCGCGGCCTTCGGCGGCGGCGTCCAGCGCTCGGCCACCGGCCAGCATGACCGCGATCAGCGCGCCCGCCAGGTACTCGTGCACCAGGATCGTCCCGGCCAGGGACAGCACCGCGATCAGATCCACCCCCGCACGTCCCTTGACCAGGGTCGCGATCATCCAGCACACCGCGGGCACGAACGCCACCGCCGTGGTCGCTGCCCAGACCGCGTCGGCCGCATCCCGAACCCCCGCCAGCCACAGGATTCCGCCGACCGCCAGCCCGGTCACCGTCACGGCGACCAGCGACGGCTCCAGCCACCGCGCCAACCGGTTCAGCCACGGCCGCACCGCGGTCGTCACCTGACTCATCGCACACCTCCGGGCCGAGGATCGTCCGCTTACGAGTCCAGTCCGCGCGACGATCTTCGGGGAGGGTCGAAATCCCTGGCCATATGTGTCTTCGGGCCCAACCGCCAGGCATCGTCCCGACACCGGGCGAGCACGAATTCCCAGGTCGGGCGCCGTGCGGATAATGTGTCGCCGCGGTCGCGGCGGGACGATACGATCTGGCCGACGTTACGGTCGGCGGGGGTTCCGCCGCGGAAGCGGAGGACTGCGGGGATGGCCGATTCCCAGGACACGGGTGATCGACCGGCGGTGGGCGATGCCGAACCTACTGTGCGGCAGCATGATTCGTCCGCATCGGGCGGGGCGCGGTCGGAGCCGGGGCATGGTGATGCCAGTCGTGGACATCCTGCGCCGAGGCCGTATCCACCACCGAGCAATTCGGGCAGAACGGGGTGGATCATCGGCGGCATCGTCGCGGCGGTCGTCGTACTGGGCATCGGGGTCGGCGTCGGGGCGCTCGGTGCGCGGTCGTCCGAGAAAGCCGGAAATGCGGTCGCCGAGACGCCGATCTACTCGATGGACGGGATCGACGACGCGTGTGGTTCGGTCGATACCGCGCCGCTGAAGAAATGGTCGTCGACGCCCGGCAGCCCACCCGAGCACCGGGAGGATCGGCCGGGGCCCGACGGCGGCGGCAGTCTGAGCTGCCGGATCGGTTACTCCACCAACGGCGATCCACTCCAGGAGGCGCGCATCCTGGTCGACGTCGACTTCACCAACGGCAGCGCCCCGCCCTATTACGAACACTGGGACAAGCGCGAGACCGGCAAGATCGGACCGGGGCTGTCCTCGGGCAAGGTCACCGGGCTCGGCTCGCAGGGGTACTGGCATTCCGAGGTGAGCGGCGATCTGGTCACCGATACGAGCTACATCGTGTGCGTGCTGGCCGACAACGTCTCGGTGCACGTCGAACTCCAATTCGTCCGGGACCGCGATGTGTCCCAGGTGAGCGGCGCGGACCTCGACCCGATCGCCCGAGCCCAGGTCCGCCGCACGCTGGACGCATTGCGGAAGAAGTAGGGAATCCCTTGCAGCACAGACGGGTACAGCGCCGATGACCGGCCCCGGACATGAATCCGGGCCGCCGCCCGGCCAACGGCCACGCGCGAGCGGGATGAACACGATCGGCCTGATCGTGGCAGGCGCGGCCACCGACCACCCACTACGAACCCGCGCCGGGCATCTACTCGATGAACAATGTCACCAACGCCTGCGATCTGGTCGACACCGCACCGCTCACGAAATGGTCGTCCGGACCGACACCGATCGTGCACCGCGAATATCCCGCGCAGAGTGCCGATTACGGCGGTGTCCTGCTGTGCCAGATCAAATACACCAGCACGTCGCCGGTCGACGATGTCACCACCGACGACGCGGAAATCAGCCTCCAGGTCGAGTTCACCGGCGTTGCCGGACCGCCCAAATACGACGAGTGGAAGAGTGCCGACACCGTCCCGCAGCAGGGCGCCAGCTCGGGCGACCTCACCGGACTGGGCACCCGAAGCTATTGGTACGCAGGACATCTGACAGCCACGGACGCCAATTCCGATTCCTACGCCGTCGGCGTGCAGGACAGTAACGTCTCGGTGAAAGTCGAGGTCGGCATCAGACGCGCCCGAGGTGAGGCCGAAGCGAGACTGCTGCGAAATTCCTGTCTGCCTGAGGATTTCAGCCGAATCGGATGATGGATAGGACTCCGGCCACCAGGCAGTACACCGCGAAGGGCAGGAGCGTGCGGGTTTGGAAGTGGCGCTCCAGGAAGCGCACGGCCAGCCAGGAGGACACCCCGGAGACGATGGCGCCCACCAGGATCGGGCCGCGAATCGGGGCCAGGCGAGAGTCGGTGAGTTCGGGGACCTCGAACAGGCCCGCGCCCAGGATCGTGGGGGTGGCGAGCAGGAAGGCGAATTTGGCCGCGTGCTCGTTCTCCAGGCCGCGCCACAGGCCGCCGACCATGGTCAGGCCCGCGCGGCTGAAGCCGGTCAGCAGGGCGCCGGCCTGGGTGAGGCCGATGCCGATGGCGTCCAGGACGCTCAGCGCCGCCAGCGGGCGGTCGGCCTGGCGGGGTAGGCGACGCTCGGCGGTGAGCAGTGCGCCGTGCGCCTCACGTCGGGCGAACCGGCGACCGTATTCGGCCAGGGTCGGCTCGTTGCGGCGGCGTAATCCCTCCCCCAGGACCAGGACCGCGCCGTTCAGGGTCAGGAAGATGCTGGTGTCCACGGGCGTGTCGAACAGCGCGTGCAGCGGGCGATCCAGCAGTGGGCCGAGCACCGCGACCGGAACTGTCGCGATCACGATCAACCAGGCCAGCCGCTGCGGTACGGTCTCCGCGCGACGGGTGCGCAGGGTGGATACGAATCCGGCGATGATGGCCAGCCAATCGCGCCAGTAGAACGCCAGCAGCGCGACCGCCGTCGCCACGTGCAGCGCGACCACGAAGGCGAGATACGTTGCGCCCCTGTCGGATTTGTTCACACTGACCGCCTCCCAACGGCCACCGAACCAATCCGCGACCAGCACGGAGTGGCCGAGGCTCGAAATGGGGAACAACTCGGTGACACCCTGCACCGCGCCGATGACGGCGGCTTGAGAGTACGTGATCATCGGCAGGAGTTTCGCACGCGCGCCGGGCGATTACCCTGGCAGTCCGGCTGATGTACCAGATGCCTGAATCGTCTTGTATCCCAGTGATTCTCATCTCATTTCAAGATCGATTCGCAGGGACGCAGCACATCTCGGGCAACCGAGTCGAACCGGCTGTGCGGCTGAATAATCCGGTGGACACCGCTCGCGCCACACCGTTACAAACGACGAATGATCCGCAAGTATCCGCGCACCCGGCACCTGGAGGGGTCCCGCCTGCAACCGGGCGACCACGACCTGCGTGCCGTGCCGTTCGCGCAGATCGCGGGCGAACATCTGGTCGTGGAGGAGAAACTCGACGGCGCGAATGCGGCAGTCAGCTTCGATTCCGAAGGCGCACTGCGACTTCAGAGCCGAGGGCACTATCTGACCGGTGGCCCGCGCGAGCGGCAGTTCGGACCGTTCAAGGCGTGGGCAACCGCCGTGCAGCACATCCTGCGCGCCCGGCTGGGCAGCCGCTACGTGATGTACGGCGAATGGCTCTATGCCAAGCACACCGTGTTCTACGATGCACTGCCCCACTACTTCTGCGAGTTCGACGTCCTCGACCGCGACACCGAGACATTCCTGTCGACCGAACGCCGACGGGAGCTGCTCGACGGAGCGCCGGTCGTCTCGGTGCCCGTCCTGCACACCGGTCCGATCGATCGGCTCGAGGACCTCACCGCCCTGATCGGACCGTCCGGCTGCCGAACTCCCGGCTGGCGCACCGCACTCGCTCACGCCGCACGGGTCGCGGGCGTCGATCCGGCCCGCGCGGCGGCGGAGACCGACACCGCTGATGACATGGAGGGCCTGTACATCAAGGTCGAATCGGGCGCGGAGACCGTCGACCGATTCAAATGGGTGCGCGCCGGATTCCTCACCACCATCCTGGATTCGGGCGGGCACTGGCAGGATCGGCCCGTCATCGCCAACGGGCTCGCCGATCCGGAGGCACTGTATGCGGGAGTATGAGGCGCTGTGCCCCGGACCGCCCGGCTGGACGGTGCCGTGGGCGCAGATCCGCGAACGGTTCGACTGGGTCCGCTCGATGACCGGTGTGCCGCAGGATGCGGTGCACCACGCCGAGGGCGATGTCGAGATCCACACCCGGATGGCCTGCGAAGCCCTTGCCGAACTGCCCGAGTGGCGAGCTCGGCCCGCTGCCGAGCGCGTCCGGCTGTTCGCCACCGTGCTGATGCACGATATCGCCAAACCCTATTGCACACAGATCGATTCGGACGGCCGCATCACCGCGCACGGCCATTCCCGGCGGGGTGATCTGCTGGTGCGGCGCGCGCTGTGGCAACTGGATGCGCCGATCGCCGACCGGGAACACGTCGCCGCGCTGGTGCGTCATCATCAGGTCCCGTTCTGGGCGCTGGAGCGACCCGACCTGCAGCAGATCGCCTTTCGCGTCGCTCTGCTGGCCCGCAACGACGATCTCGCCCTGCTGGCCACCGCCGATCTGCTCGGCCGGATCTGCCAGGACACCGAACAGATCCTCGAGAACATCGCGCTGTATCGCGAATACTGTGCCGAGCAGCAATGCCTCGACCGGCCACGCGTTTTCGCCTCCGATCACGCGCAGTTCCAGTACTTCCGCACGCCCGGCCGCGATCCGGACTACGCCGCCTACGACGACACCCGGCTGACCGTCACCATCCTGTCCGGTCTGCCCGGCGCGGGTAAGGACCACTGGATCGCCGCACATCGCCCCGGGCTGCCGGTCGTCGGCCTGGACCGGATCCGCGCGGAGCTGGGCATCGCGCCCACCGACGACCAGCATCCGGTGATCGCCGCGGCCCGCGAGCGCGCCCGCGAATATCTGCGGGCCGGAACATCATTCGTGTGGAATGCGACCAACACCACTCGACGGCTACGCAGTCGCAGTATCGATCTGGCCGCCGGCTACCGGGCCCGAATCGAGATCGTCTCCCTGGAGGCTCCCGCCCCGATCCTGCACGCCCGAAACCGCTCCCGCACCTCCCCGGTCCCGGCCGCGGTCATCGATCGACTCGCCGCGCACTGGGAGACACCGGATCCGACCGAAGCGCACCGGGTGGAATGGATCTGCACCGCAGCGTGATGCGCTTTTCGTAAATTCGGGGTGACCGGTCGATATCGGGTACCGAAAGCGGCAAAAATAACACCGACAGGGATTATTCTGCCACCCGTGCATCGATGTCATCGTGTCGCCGCCGTGGTGACCCCGCCGCAATCGACATTCGAATTATCTTGCGTCGCAGAGGTATTCGGTATCGAACACCCCGGCGTGCCGACCCGCTACTCGTTCGAGGTCTGCGCGGAGAATACCGGCGCGCTGCCCACCAAGGCGGGGTATCGGATGCTCGTCGACCACGGTCTCGACACACTCCGCACGGCCGATTCGATCTTCGTGACCGGCTGGCCGGACCGGGATCGACAGCCCTCGACACAACTCACCCGCGCCCTGTGCGAGGCGCATCGACGCGGCGCCCGGATCATCGGAATCTGTTCGGGCACTTTCACACTCGCGGCCATCGGACTGCTGGACGGCCGGGAGGCGACCACGCACTGGCGGATGGCCGAGGAGCTGCGGGAGCGGTATCCGCAGGTGTGGGTGCGGCCGCACGCGCTGTACGTGAATCACGGCGACGTCGCGACCAGCGCGGGCACCGGCGCGGCCATCGATCTCGCCCTGGAACTGGTCCGCTGCGATTTCGGCGCGGCATATGCGGCCGATATCGCGCGGCATATGGTTCTGCCGCCGCACCGGGAGGGCGGCCAGCGCCAGTACACCCGAAATCCCGCGCGCCGCCCCACCCCGCAACCCGATACGCTCACCCCCGCGCTGTCCTGGATCGAGGACAATCTGCATCGCCCGATCGCCGTCGAGGAAATCGCCGCCCGGTGCGCGGTCTCCCCCCGAACGCTGGCCCGGCTGTTCGACCGGCACCTGGGCACCACACCGGGAAAATGGTTGTTGCGCAGAAGAATTCATCACGCCTGTGCCCTGCTCGAACGCACCGACGCCACCGTCGCCGCCGTCGGCGCGGCCACCGGCTTTCCCGACCCCTCCAACTTCCGCCGCCGATTCGCCGACGAGGTCGGCACCAACCCCAGCGATTACCGCCGCACCTTCGCCCAGCCCGCGGGGCACTGAGCACAAGGTCGAGTCCGAAACGACGGCGCTCCGATCGGAATCACCTGTTTCGGTGAGGTTCCGACCGGAGCGGCCGTCGCGGTGCAGATCTAGTGGACGGGCAGCGTCGCCGCCTCGTCGTATCCCAGTTCCAGGTCGTGCCGGATGCGTTCACCGGTCACCCGGACGCTGCTGGCCACCGAGGGGTAGCCGCGGGTGACCACCGCGTAGCGGCCCGCGGGCAGATCGGGGACCAGGTAGCGGCCGCTCTCGTCGGTGCGCGCGGTGGCGACCAGTTCACCGGTCTCGTCCAGCACCGTGACCTGCGCGTCGGGCACGACCCGATCACCGGCCTGCACCGCACCGGCCAACGTCGCGGTCGCGTCGAGGTCGACATCGTGTCGCAACACGCCGCTCTCGGGTACGACCACCGTGCTCGCGGCGGGACGCATGCCGTCGGCGACGACGACCACGGTGTGCGCGCCCGGGGTGACGGCACAGGTGTACGTGCCGTCCGCGCCGGTGACCGCGGCTCCGACCACCTCGCCGGGTGCGTTGGTCAGGGTGACGGTCGCACCGGCCACCAGCAGGCCACCCGGACCGCGGACGGATCCGGTCAGCTCACCCGAACCCGGCAGCGTGACGGTCAGCAGATGCGGTCGCGCACCGACGGCGACGCTCACCGCGACCGGCCGGTGCCCGTGCGCCGAGGTGATCAGCACATAGTTGCCGGGCGCGGGCGCGGTGATCCGGTAGCCGCCGTCCGCATCGCCGGTCACCCGCGAAACCTGCTGTCCGCGTGGATCGATCAAGGTCAGCGCGGCGCCGGACACCGGCTGACCGCCGGAACGCTGCACGTGGCCCACGACCGCGGGCCCGCTGCCCGCATCGACCACCCGATCCGGAATCGACCGTGCGACAGCCGAATCGGCGAACACAGCGGCCTCGGACAGTGGAGAGATGTCCACGATCTGTTGCGCCGGAACAACTTCCGCCTCCTCGGCCGAATGCGCGAGTTCGACCGATTCCAGCGCCCGCGCCCGTCCGGACGGAATGAAGATGCTCACCACGGCCGCTCCCGCGGAGACCGCACCCAGGAACCAGAAGATGTTGGCATATCCCGAATCCGCCGGAAGTCCGTGCGCCGCATGCGCACCCGAGGTCAGGATGACCGAGGAGATCGCACTGCCGATCGCACCGCCCACGGTCCGCACATTGGCGTTCATCCCGGTCGCCGCGCCGGTCTGCGCGGGCGGCACCGCGGCCACGATGATGGCGGGCATCGAGGAGAACGCCATGCCGATGCCGATCCCCAGCAGCACGGCGGCCAGGTAGATCTCCCAGCGCTGATCGTGCCCGAGCGCGAGCAGGAAGAAGGCGGGCGTGGTGATGACGGCGCCGATCAGCACGATCGCCTTGGAGCCCAGCCGCGCGGCCAGCGGCCCGATGGCCAGGCCGATGATGAACATCGCCACCGACAGCGGCAACAGGTACAGCCCGGATTGCGTGATGCTCGCGCTGAGCCCGTATCCGGCAACCGATTTCGGCGTCTGCAACAGCTGCGGCAGGAACGTCATCATCGCGTACATCGCAGCGCCGATCAGCACCGCGACGATGTTGGTCGTCCACACCGCCGGAATCCGCATCGTGGTCATATCGATCAGCGGTGTCTCGGAACGGATCTCGACCACGACCCACGCGATCGCACACACCACCGTCAGGGCGAACAGGCCCAGGGTGATCCCCGAAGTCCAGCCCCACGAGGGCCCCTTGCTCACCGCGAGCAGCAGCGCGACCAGCCAGGCGGACAGCAGAATCGCTGCGCCCCAATTGATCCGGCCCGGACTGCGCACCGGCGATTCGGGCACGAACAGCACCGCGGCGACCGCGGCCACCGCCGTGATGATCATCGGGATCCAGAACAGCCAGTGGTAGTTCAGGTGATCGACGATCGGACCGGCCAATACCAGTCCGAGTCCGGAGCCGACCGCGATCAGCGAGGAGGCGATGCCCACCGCGCCGTTCAGCTTGTGCATGGGGAATTCGTCGCGAATGATGCCGAACGCCAGCGGAATCACGCCACCGCCCAGGCCCTGGATCACCCGCGCGACGATCATCACGCTCACCGATTCGGTGAGCGCCGCGATGAGCGAGCCGACGGTGAGCCCGACGAGCGTGACGACGAGCATCCGCTCCTTGCCGACCTTGTCACCGATCCGGCCGAGGATCGGCGTGGCCACCGAGGCCGAGAGCAGATAGCCGGTCATCAGCCAGGTCGCGGTGCTCTGCGTGGTGTGCAGAGCCGGAATCAACAGCGAGAACACCGGCACGATCATCGACTGGAGCATCGCGTACGCGGCGATCCCGAGCAGCAGCACCGCGAAGACGACGTTGTAGTGCGGGCGGGTCTTCACTAACGCCATGAGATACGGGTTTCCTCCCCGGAGAACATAAACGGAGTCATTCTCCGTTTAGATAACGGTAACAGAAAGCGGGGCGGTCGCTCCCTATCGGAATTGTGATCTGCGACTCGAAACCCGGGCATCGCGCTCGGCAGCGCACCCGTGTACCGGCCACTACTTGAAGCGTCTTGCGTCGCAGATCAATTCCCGGTATGGCCGAATTTCTCCGCCAACCGCACGTCGCGAACCGGCGGACGAATGTGAAACATCGATTGCCGCAGGGCCGGGCCCTGATCGGCGCACCACCGGTCGGTCCCGTAATGATCTGCGCGCCTTCGAGTTCGACTAACAGGTCGACACCGGCGCAGCGGTGCTGGTTGAATGCCCGTGTCCGCTCGACCGAGCGTACGTCGGCGGCGTGCTGCATACTGCGACGCAGTTGCACCGAGCATCTCGACCGAGTGCCCAAAGAACCTCCGGGGGTTGACACATGACAGACCTGAAATCGCTCGACCGATCCGTGCGCCGGTCTCGGCGGACCACCGTGCGGACGGTCGGCGCGGCCGTGCTGGCGGCCTCACTGCTCGGCGCGTTCGCGACGGGTTGCAGCTCGAACTCCTCCTCCTCGACCTCCGCCGCGGCGAGTAGCTCCCCCACCGCGCCGCCGCCCAGCCAGCTCCCGGACGGCGCGCAGCTGATCTCCGAGTCGGCCAAGACCACCGAGACCCTGCACTCGGTGCACCTGGACATCAAGGTCAACAACCTCCAGAACCTGCCGGTCGACACCATCTCCGCCGATGTCACCAACCAGCCCTCCGGTCAGGCGATCGGTGACGCGAGCATCCGCCTGAAGGAAGGCGACCCGTTCACCAAGACCAAGTTCCTCGCGGTGGACAAGAAGATCTACGTCTCCAGCGACGGCACCAAGTACGTCCCGGTCGGCGACACCCAGAAGGTCTACGACCCGGGCGTCATCCTGGACAAGGACAAGGGCATCGCCAACGTCATCGCGCACGTGAAGGGCGCGAAGGCCGAGTCCCGCGAGACGATCAACGGCGTGAACACCGTCAAGGTCACCGGCACCATCGATCCCACCGTGATCGACCCGGTCGTGCCCAAGATCGGTGACAAGGTCCAGGGCAGCCTGCCCATCACCCTGTGGATCACCGACGTCACCCCGCCGAAGTCCTCGGCCGCGGCGACCACCCTGCCCTCCTCGGCGGCCTCCCCGGGGACCGGCCCGAACCTGGTGCAGGCCCAGGTGACCAAGGACAAGGGCAACGCCACGATCGACCTGTCCAACTGGGCCAAGCCCGTCACGGTCACCAAGCCGGCCGGCTGATCCCACCACAGCAGGCAGTTCGGACATGCGAGCCGGTCCGGGATCGCGTACGGCGGCACTGTTGCTGCCGTACCTCCCGGACCGGCTCGCGTAGCGTCCGCGCCGGATTCTCGCCGGTGAGCTCCGGCATCGTTCCGCGCCCGAATCCCGGCCCCGGAACCCTGATCTCGGCCCGCTTAAGGGATTATTCAGTCAAATACAAGGCGCCGCACGGAATCTGAACACCAACGACGCTCGAACGCGACGCCTGCCGGAGAACCTGATCGGCAGCACGGCCTCGAACGGCCGATCAGACATGGAGGTAAGAAAGATGACCGACCGCCCGGATGTGCAGGAGCGGGAGTTCAGTCGACCTCCCATTCCCGACGGCCCTCCGCCGGTCTCCAATGTCTGGATCTACAACGGGAAAGCTTACGATCTCAGCGAGTGGATTTCCAAGCATCCCGGCGGAGAATTCTTCATCGGCCGGACGAAGAATCGTGACATCACGTCCATCATCGGCTCGTATCACCGCGAACCCGAGCGGATCGCGCGGATGCTCGAGCGGTACTCGCTGGATCGCCAGGCCCTGCCCGAGGACATCCATCCCAAGAACAACGCCCCGGACTTCCTGTTCACCGAGGGTTTCGACAGTTGGACCGACACCCCGAAGTACCGCTTCGACGACGAGAACGACCTGCTGCACAAGATCAAGGCGCGGCTGCGCGAGCCGAAACTCGCCGCGCGCCTGAATCGTATGGACAAACTGTTCAACATCGTCGCTATCGTGCTGACCATCGCCTATTTCGCGGTCGAGGGCCTGCGGCTGTTCGAACGTAACTGGATTCCGTTGCCGGTCTTCGTGATCGCGATGGTGCTGCTGCGCAGTTCGCTGGCCGGCTTCGGCCATTACGGAATCCACCGAGCCCAGAAGGGGCTCAACAAGATATTCACCAACGCATTCGATTTCAATTACGTGGCACTGTCTTTCGTGACCGCAGACGGCCACGCGCTGCTGCATCATCCACACACCCAGAGTGAAGTCGACATCAAGAAGAACGTCTTCACCATGATGATGCGCATTCCGCGGGTGTATCGCGTTCCGGTGCACACGATTCACAAATTCGGGCACACCATCACCGGGATGACGATCCGCCTGCTGGACGTGTGCCGCCTGACCCGCAAGGTCGGCATCAAGGACATGTACGGCACCTGGGGCGGCGCGCTGCCACACTTCATCGGCTCCTTCGCCATGCGATTCCTGCTGTTGGGCGAGCTCGTCGCCTTCGTGCTCGCGGGCGATTTCTGGGCCTGGGCACTGCAATTCGTGATCACGCTGTGGATCAGCACCTTCCTGGTCGTCGCGAGTCACGACTTCGAGGAGGAGGTCGGCGAGCTGCCCGAGGCCGACACCGAGGATTGGGCGGTCAACCAGCTCGAACAGGCCTACGACCTGACCGTGGTCGGCAACCGCTACGTCGACTGCTTCCTGTCCGCGGGGCTGAGCTCGCACCGGGTCCACCACGTTCTGCCGTTCCAGCGCAGCGGATTCGCCAATATCGCCACCGAGGACGTGGTGCGCGAGGAAGCGGCGAAATTCGGCGTCGAATGGCTTCCGGCGAAGAGTTTCTTCACCGACCGGTTCCCGAAACAGTGCCGGACCTATCTGCTGGCTCCCTCGCGCGATGCGCAGGAACGCAATTGGGGTTTCTTCCGCGAGCATTTCGCGCCCGGCGCGCTCAAGACCTGCGGGGTCTACATGGTCCAGGGATTCACCGGAATCGGAACGGTGTAAACAGCTTTCACACTTCACCGCGCCACGATTCCGGCGTGTGGATGTTTCATCAGAAGGGGAGAATTCGTGAGTATCACATTCGATGCGGGGGGCGCACGCCCGGACGAAGCGATCCGGCCCGACGCAACCGGCGAGCACGGCCTGGCCCAGTTGCCGCCTGCGCCGCCGACCACGGTGGGCGTCATCGAATCCATCGCCACCGGTGCGCCCGGCCGGGTCATGGACCAGGCCGCCTCCGCCGAGCAGGTGGCCGCGCTGTTCGCCGATCCCGCACAGCGAGCGCGCATTCCGCGGATCTACGCCAAGACGATGGTGCGGACCCGGCAGCTCGCGGTCGACCCGCTCGATCCGGAATTCCTGGAATTCAGCCGCAAGCCCGCGACCATCCGCGACCGGATGAATCTGTTCTTCCAGCACGCGGTTCCGCTCGCGGTCGACGTCGCCGGACGCGCGGTGGCCGGTCTGGACTACCCGGCCGAGGAGATCGGACTGCTGGTCTTCGCCACCAGCACCGGATTCATCGCGCCCGGCGTGGACGTCGCGGTCGTCAAGAGGCTGGGCCTGTCCCCCACGGTGGGCCGGGTGATGGTGAACTTCATGGGCTGCGCGGCGGCGATGAACGCCATCCGCACCGCCGTGGATTACGTTCGCGCACATCCGGACAAGAAGGCGCTGGTCGTCTGCCTCGAACTCAGCTCGGTCAACGCCGTGTTCGACGACGACATCAACGACGTGATCACGCACAGCCTGTTCGGCGACGGCTGCGGCGCGGTCGTCATCGGCGCGGGCCAGGTGCATCAGCCCCTGGCGCCCGGCCGGGTGGTGATCCGCGACAGCTTCAGCCATCTGCTCGACGACGCCGAGGACGGCATCGTCCTGGGCGTCAACCATCACGGCATCACCTGCGAGCTGTCCGAGCAGTTGCCCCGCTACATCTACACCGGGGTGGATCCGGTCATCGGAAAGATCCTGGAGCACAACGGATTGCGGAAATCCGACGTGGATCTGTGGGCCATCCACCCGGGTGGTCCCAAGATCATCGAGGAGTCCGCACGATCGCTGGGCATCTCGGCCGAACAGGCCGCGCCGAGCTGGGATGTCCTGGCCCGGTACGGAAATATGCTCAGCGTCTCGCTGATCTTCGTCCTGGAGGAGATGGTCCGGGCCGGATCATCCACCACGAAGCCGATATCGACCGGTGTCGCCTTCTCCTTCGCGCCCGGAGTCACCCTCGAGGGAATGATCTTCGACATCATCCGCCGATAGTGCGCCGCGGCCCCGCCCGAGTCGACGCGACCGCCCGAGTCGTCCGACTGCCCGAGTCGAAAGACGCAGCATCATGCAACTCCTCCGATTTCTGATCTCGATCTCCTGGATGCGGATCACCGCCGTCATCGCCGCCGGGCTGGTCTGCGGTGTGGCGAACACCTATCTGGTGACATTGATCCGGGGGGTCGTGTCACCGCCGCCGCATCCGCCGGTCACCATCACCAGTTTCGTGCTGGCCGGTGTGGTCATCCTGGTCAGCGGCGTGCTGTCGCAACTGCTGCTGATCCGGCTGGCCCAGGACGCGATCTACCGGCTGCGCGCGGACCTGAGCACAGGAATCGTCTCCGCCCCGCTCGAACACCTCGAGCGCCTGGGTACCCACCGCCTCATGGCGACGCTGACCGAGGATGTGCGCTCGCTGTCCGAGGCGGTCACCGCGATTCCGAGCATCTGCGTCGACGTGGCGACCATCGTGGGATGTTTCGTATTCCTCGCGATCGTCTCCGGTCCGATCTTCGCCGTGACGATCGCGGGCACGCTGCTCGGAATCGCCTGTGTCGAACTGGTTCTCAAGCGCGTGCGCGGACTGTACCGGGCCGCGCGCGAGCACGAGGACGGGCTGCTGGGCTCGTTCCAGGCGGTCACCCTCGGCATCAAGGAACTCAAGCTGCATCGGGGCCGCCGCCGCGACTTCATGGATCGGCACCTGCTCGGTTCAGCCCGCGACGTGCGGGCGCGCAATGTGGAGGCGGGATCGAAATTCTCGCTGGCACAGGGCTTCGGGCAACTGCTCCAGCTCGGCACGATGGCGGTGATCCTGTTCGTGCTGGCCTCGGCGATGCATCTGTCGCTGGATGTGATGGTCGGCTACGTCCTGGTGACGACCTTCCTGGCGATGCCGATGCAGAACTTCATGCACCGCATCCCGGACCTGGTTCGCGGCGACGTCGCACTGGCGAAGATCCGCACCATGAACCTGTCCATGGAGACGTTGCACGACGAGGAGTCGCTGCCGTACACCGAGCGCCCGCCCGCGGGACCGGAACCGCTGGTGCTGACGAACGTCGGCTACAGCTACCGCACCGAGGCGCCGCCGCCGGTGCCGCCGATTCCGGGTGCGCCGCCCCCGCCCGGGATGCCGCCGATGCCCGGCGGGTCCGGTCGCGGAGCGAAGCAGCCGCCGGGTGGACGTCCCGCGGGTGCACCCCCTCCGCCGCCGCCCGGTGCGCGGCCGCCCGGTGGCGGTCGTCCCGACGTCAACGGCCGTCGGCAGTTGCACCACGGCCGACCGGATGACCGGCCGGTGCCGATGGCTCCGCCGCCGGGCGGTCCGAACGAGTCCGGCGACGACTCGGGCTTCGCACTCGGCCCGCTGGATCTGGTTTTCGAACCCGGCCAGATCAGCTTCGTCATCGGCGGCAACGGCAGTGGCAAATCGACTCTGGCCAAACTGATCACGGGTCTGTACGTGCCGCGGACCGGTTCGATCTCGCTGGGTGAGGAGCGGATCGATCACGAGAACATCGAATGGTTCCGGCAGAACGCCTCGGCGGTGTTCACCGATTTCCATCTGTTCGAGGACTATCTGGGCTTCGACCGTCCGGGCATCGACGAGGAGGTGCGCGGATACCTCGAGGAACTGCAGATCGCGCACAAGGTGACGGTGCAGGACGGACGGCTGTCCACCATCGCGCTGTCCCAGGGACAGCGCAAACGCCTCGCCCTGCTGACCGCTCTGCTCGAGGATCGGCAGATCTACGTCTTCGACGAATGGGCGGCCGATCAGGAACCCCGGTTCCGCGAGGTGTTCTACACCGAGATCCTGGCCGGGCTGAAACGTCGCGGCAAGACCGTCATCGTCATCACGCACGACGACCGGTACTTCGACCACGCGGATCAGATCGTCAAACTCGATTTCGGCAAGGTGGTCGAGGCGACCGCCGCGGCCGGCGAGGCCGCGGTCCGCTGAATTACCGTGGCCCGCACCGCTATCGGTGCGGGCCACGCTCAACTCATCCGGTGATGCGCAGGTTGCGGACGAACTGTTCGCAGATCTCGGCGATGGGCTGCCAGGCACCCTGAACGTATTGGCAGCCGATGCTGGCCTGCAGGCCGGAGTCGACGAGGATCTGCCAGCGGACCGTGGTGCCGTCGCCGGGAGATTCCTCGTAGGACAGGCCGGGGCGGTCGCCGAAGACCGCGTCGCGACGCAGGTCGCTGACCTGACCGGCGGGGCGGCGTTTGATCTGCGCGTCCAGGGTGTCCGCGACGTCGTTCAGACCGGCGCCCGAGGTGAGCGTCTTCTGCATCAGCGTGATGCGTTGGCGCGCACCGTCATCCGGGGACAGGTCGATGCGGTCGCCGACGTGCGAGGCGATGTGCCACCCGGCGGGGATCTGTGCCTGTATCCGGCCGAAGGTCTGTGCGGTCGGCCGGGACGCGCTGGTCGCGGCGGCCGAAGCCGTTGGCGCAGACGATGATTCGGCGACCGTGGTGCGGGACGAGCCGGAGCGGGTCAGCGCGATCGTCACACCCACACCGATGAGCAGCAGCACGACCACCGCGGCAGCGCCGATGAGCAACCGGTTCGGCCCCTGTCGCGGCGGCTGGGTGGCCAGCGCGTGCTCGTGCAGGGAATCGAACTCCGGCTGCGGCGACCGGGCGCCCTGCGCCGTGGACAGCTGCGCGGCCTGCGCGTTGGGCATCGGCATCCCCGGATGTACACCGCGAATCAACTCGACACCGGCGAGCGGGCGCACGTCGACCGGGAATCCGCACTGTTCGGCCAGGGTCGCGGCCAGCGCGTCGAGCAGGCCCCGATCCGTCACGCCGAGGGCGAGCAGATAGGTCGGCGCCTGTCCGCCGAGCAGCCGGGCGATCACGCCGACCACCCCGGGCAGACCGTGCCCCTCCTCGACATCGGCCATGCCGACGGCCGGTTCGAACTCGCACGCCTCGATCCAGGTGTCCTGCCCGGACCGGCCGATCAGGCTGACGGTGGTGGACAGCGGGTCGAGTTCCAGTACCGCGATCCGCTGCTGCTGAGCGGTACTCACCCCCAGTGACGCCGCGCGCCGGGCCAGCGGCTCGACCGTCACCTGCGACACCAGTCGCCGGGCCGCGGTCTCCAGCGCCGCCCGCCGACGACGTCCCCAGGCCGAGGGGCCCACGATGGTGAGTTGCGAGCAGGGCGTGGGCAACTGCAGATTGTTCAGTACCGCACCCAGCGTCACCGCCCAGGCATCGGCCATCGGCGGCAACGTCGGTGGGAAGGCGATCCGGTCGGCCGCGGCCATCCGAACCATCGACACCGCCGGATACTGCGGCCGAAGCTGTTCTCCGACAATGAAACTCCTGCCATCACTGGCCGGAACGATCGAAGGCGGGCCATCCCAGTGTGTCGACTCGCTACGCGCCCACAGTCGCGTGTCGGTCAACACTATGTCGACAGTTGCCATCAGACGAGCGGCATCCATCCGGTCTGGATGAGTTCCTCGCCGTTACGGGTGACGTAGATACCGCGTCCGGCCGGCATGGCCGACGGACGGGCATTGCCCCACAGCACACCCTCGTCGCGGCTGCCGCTCATGATCAGACCGGCCGAGCCGAGATCCTTCATGCGCCCGATCACCGGCTCGTACATCGCGCGGCTGGCGCCGCCCGAACGCCGGGCGATGATCACGTGGAAACCGAGATCGCGTGCGTGCGCGAGACTTTCGAGCAGGGCCTGAACCGGGTTGCCGCTGGATGTGGCGACCAGATCGTAGTCGTCGATCAGGACGTACAGCTCCGGACCATCCCACCAGGACCTGTCCCGCAACTGCTGCGGGGTGACGTCCGGGCCCGGGGTCCGCTTCTCCACATAACCGGCCAGATCGGCCATGTTCTGCATGAACTGCGGTCCGGTGGAACCGTATCCGGCCATGTACTGCTGCGGGAGCAGGCCCAGCATGCTGCGCCGGTAGTCGCCCATGATGATGCGCGCCTGATCCGGCGTGTTGGAGGAGATGATGCCCTCCGCGATCGAGCGCAGCAGGGTGGTCTTACCCGATTCGGAATCACCGACGATGACGAAGTGCGGGCTGACGTTGAAGTCGATGTACGCCGGAGCCAGCTCGGATTCGTTGATACCGATGGGGAACCGCATGCACTTCTGCGACGCCTCACCCGCCCAGTTTCCGCACAGGCGCAGCAGTTCCGCACGCTCGAGCCGTTCGGGCAGCATGCGCACCCGCGGGGCCGGACGGCCCGGGGTCATCTGCTGCAGCGCCGCGACCGCCTGGGCCACACCGGTACTGACCGTCTCCGGATTCGGATCGCTGTCCACACGCGGCAGCGCGGTCAGCATGTGCAGGGTCTCGGCGGTCATACCGCGACCGGGACGGCCCTTCGGGACCAGGGCGGCGAACTTGCGGCCCAGATCGGAATCCATCGGATCACCGAGGCGCAGTTCGATACGGGTGCCGATCTGATCCTTGAGCGCCGGGCGGGCCTCGGCCCACCGGTTCAGCGCGATGATCACGTGCACGCCGTACGACAGACCCTGCACGGCCAGGTTCATGATGCCCTGCTCGAGCGAGTCGAAGTCCTGGCGAATGGTGCTGAAACCATCGATGACCAGGAAGACGTCACCGAACGGGTCCTCGTGCACACCGGCCGCGGCCGTGCTGCTACTCGGATCGGTGCCGCGCAACCGGCGGAATTCCGACATGGACTCGATACCCAGCTGCCGGAACCGCATCTCGCGCGCACGCACGATGCCGTGCATCTCGGACAGGGTGCGCCGCACCTTGTCCTCGTCGAGTCGAGCGGATACCGATCCGACGTGCGGCAGACCCTCGAGGCTGACGAGGGTACCGCCGCCGAAGTCCAGGCAGTAGAACTGCACCTGTTCGGCAGTGTGGCTCAACGCCATCGACATGATCAGCGATCGCAGCGCGGTCGACTTACCCGACTGCGGACCACCGACCACGGCCACGTTGCCGCCGACGCCGGACAGATCGACGATCATCGGATCGCGGCGCTGGTGGTACGGGCGGTCGACGATGCCGATCGGCACGCGCAGCGAGGCGACCTGCGGGATGTCGCCGGTCAGCAGGGAACGCGGCAGGAGCTGATCCATGGTCGGCGCCTCGTCCAGCGGCGGCAGCCAGATCTCGTGCGCTGTGCGGCCGTGCCCGCGGATGCGCGAGACCAGCATGCCGAGGTTGGAGACCTCCTCCCCGTCCTCGCCCTTGACGGCCTCCTGGATCAGTTCCGGCTCGGCCGCCACCGAAATGTGGTCGCTGGCACGGAAATCCACGTGACCGGCGGTGAACATGCGGGCGTGGATATCGATCTCGCCACCCTGGATGCCGGCCTGGGTGACCTGGCGCTGCGAGCCGCCGCCGACATACGTGCCCGAGACGTACGAGGCCTGGAAACGCCGGATCTCGCCGTCACCGGCCTTCAGATAGCCGCCACCGGGGCTGGGCGGCAGGTTGTACGCGTCCGGAACGCCCAGCACCTGCCGGGATTCGTTGGCGGAGAAGGTTTTCAGACCGATCCGGTAGGACAGGTGGGATTCCAGGCCCTTGAGCTTGCCCTCCTCCAGACGCTGCGAGGCGAGCAGCAGATGCACCTGCAGCGAACGGCCCAGACGACCGATCATCACGAACAACTCCGCGAAATCCGGATGCTGCTGCAGCAGTTCGGAGAACTCGTCGAGCACGACGAACAGCGCGGGCAGCGGATCCAGATCGGCGCCGGCGGCGCGCGCCTTCTCGTACTCACCGACGTTGGCGAAGTTGCCCGCCGTGCGCAGCAGTTCCTGGCGGCGGGTCATCTCACCGGCGAGGGCGTCGTGCATACGGCCGACCAGGTCGGCCTCCTCCTCCAGGTTGGTGATAACGGCCGCGACGTGCGGCACGCCTTCGAGTCCGAGGAAGGTCGCACCACCCTTGAAGTCGACCAGGACCAGGTTCAGCTGATCGGGCGAATGCAGCGCGAGCATCGAGAGCACAAGGGTGCGAAGGAATTCCGACTTACCCGAACCGGTCGCGCCGATGCACAGGCCGTGCGGGCCCATACCGTTCTCCGCGGCCTCCTTGATGTCCAGGAAGACCGGCAGCCCGTCCGCGCCGACACCGAAGGGCACCCGCAGCCGCTCCCGGCCGTAGCGGGGCTTCCACTGGCTCTCCGGGCTGAACGTGCCGATGTCGCCGAGCGCGAGCATCTGCGCCCAGGACGTGATGACCTCGGCATTCTCGTCCGAGGCGGATTCCGCGCCGGTCTGGGCCACCACCCGGAACGGCGCGAGACGGCGGGCCACCTGCTCGGCCTGGCGCGCGCTGATCCGGTCGATCACCGCGAAACGCTCCATATTGCCGGTGGCGCCGCGGCCGACGCATTCGCCGTTCTCCACGACCATCTGGATGCCACGCGAAACCGCAAGGCGCGGAGCGTAATTGCACAGGTCGATGATGGTGACGCCCTCGTAGCCGGATTCGCGCAGCGCATCCTCTTCGGCCTCGAGCAGACCACCGTCGACTACGACGACGATATGGGTCAGATTCTGATTGGCCGGTTGATTACGCGAGTAGCGAACTCGGTTGTGCACCAGTGGATTCAGGCCCGCGGTCATCTCCCGGACCGAGCCGTACACCATGCGCTCGGCCCCGACGCCGTCCTGCGACTCCGGATGCTGGGTGTGCGGGAGCCATTTGGTCCACTCCCACTCGGCGATCGTGTCCGCACCGGACACCACTGCGACCAGCACCTGATCCGGCGCCTGGAACATGCACAGCTGCAACAACATCGCGCGCGTCATATCCCGCGCCTGGGCGCGGTCGCCGTTGAGCTGGATGGTCGCGAAACCCTTGACCGCGATGGCGGTGGCCAGGTCCGGCACGGTGGAATGGGTGCGCACGAAGCGGCGCAGCGAGACCGCGGCGATCGGCTCGAGCTCCTCGACCGGACCGGTCTCCGGCGACACCAGACGCGTGGCCAGGCGCTGACCGCCCAGGCCGATGCGGGCGTGGCAGAAGTCCTTGTCGCCCGGACGGCGCTCCCACATGCGGCTGGTACCCGCGAGCATCCAGACCAGGCCGGGTTCGGGATGACTCCAGTCCACCGCGGCGCGCTGCTGGCGCGCGGTCTCGTCGACATCCTTGCGGACCTGGTCGAGATAACGCAGATAGTCCTTGCGGTCCTCGTTGGCCTCGGCCGCCTTCTGGCCCTTGCCACCACCCTGGGTGAACATGCCGACCATCGAGAAGACCATCATCATCGGGAACATCAATGCGGTCGGATTCGACCCTATGCCACCACTTTTGGTGAACATGACGGCCATCATGCCGACCATGCCGACGACCATCACGACCGGCATCAGCTTGCCCAGCAGGCCACCGGGTATGGAGCGGGGGATCTCCGGAGGCGGCTGCAGCGTGACCTCACCACCGGGAGAACGCGGAACCTCCCGGCGCTGGCGGCGCTGGAAACGGACTGTGCTCATCGACTGAAGCTCCCCCTTCGGCGGCATGGTGCGGCCTCAGTGTAGAGGTCACGGCCGACATGTCGTACAGTTCGGGCAGCATTCTGCACGGGTCAACCGCGCGATCGCAACTCGCGCGCTTGCGGAAACACCAGGTAGAGACGGAGTTGGGGGCAGCGTGACGCACGCGCGAATGAGCCATATCGAAGATGATTCGACTCGCGGGATCGTCCGTGCGCCGGATCTTGCCCGGGTCACGATTCTGGCCAAGCACACGCAGGTCGACATGGCGATCCCGGTGGATGTTCCGGTGGCACTGGTCATTCCCAGCGTCGTGGATATGGTCGCCCAGCACAGCCGGACCAATGATTTCGATACCAGCGGCGAACAATTCCAACCCGCCGAATGGGTTCTGGCCCGCATCGGGCAGCCGCCGTTCTCCAATTCACTGAGCCTGGGCGAGCAGGGGGTGCGCGACGGCGAGCTGCTGATGCTGGAGAGCGCCGACCACGTCGCGCCGACGCCGCTGTTCGACGACATCATGTACAACGTCGCCATCGCCGACGGCGACAACTTCCGCTCCTGGTCGCCGCGGATGGCCCGGATCGCCGGTTCGGCCATCGCCGTGCTGACCATGATCGTCGGCTGCGTCGGCCTGCTCGCCGCCCCGAATGCCATGCCCGGCTGGATATCCGGCGCGGTCGCGGCATTCCTGACCATCCTGCTGGTCGTGGCCGGCACGGTGCTCAGCCGCATGTACGGGGACATTCCGACGGCGATCGTGGTCGGCGGCTGCGCACTGCCCGCCGCATTCGCCGCGGGCATGCTGCTGGTGCCACTGCAACATCACCACTACGGCTGGGCGAACATCCTGCTGGGCTCGGTGTTGTTCGGCGCGACCGCGGTACTGGCCTGGCGGGTCAGCGGCGTCGGGCTGGCGCTGTTCATCGGCGCGACCACGGTGTCGCTGTTCGCGATCGTGGGTGCGCTGGTCGGCCTGCTGGTCTCGCAGCCGACCCGGGCGATCGGAGCCGGTGCGGCCATCCTGGCCCTGGGCGCCCTGTCGCTCGCCCCGCGGGCATCCATGCTGCTGGCCAAGCTGCCGCTGCCGCCGGTCCCCTCCCCCGGCACCCCGATCGACCCGACCGAGGACGACCCGGACGACCACCGCGCGCTGCCGACCATGGAGGTGCTGCGCGAAAAGTCCGAGCGGGCCCGGATGTATCTGGGCGGCATCGTCGGTGCGACCACGCTGGTCACGGTGATCGGCACGCTGGCGGGGTGCGATCCCGGCCACCACGGCCCGTACTGGCCCGGTATCGCACTGGCGCTGGTGGCGGCGGTGGTGCTGCTGTTCCGCAGCCGCACCTACACCTCCGCCGAACTCGCGGTGGTGCTGATCGGCGGCGGCGCGGCCATCCTGCTCGCGGTGATGCTCGGCGCGGCCTTCACCCAGTCCCAGCCGCTGGCGGTATTCGGCGCGGCGATGATCCTGCTGATCGGCGCGCTGATCTGTGGTCTGGTGATCCCCAACCAGACCGCGACCCCGCCCATGCGCCGCGCGGTCGAGCTGCTGGAATACGCATTCGTCGCCGCGATTCTGCCGCTGGCATTCTGGGTGGCCGATCTGTATTCGATCATCCGCTCACTCTCGCTCTGAGGCGCGCGATGAACCCGAAGACATTCGGACGCAACGTGATTCGCGTCGTCGCCGCGGCGGCGGTAGTGGGCCTGAGCGTATCGGTCGGCGCCGGAACGGCTTTCGCCGAGCGCCCGCCCGCGGTGAATCCGGGCGATCTGCCCGCGGACGGCACGCCGCATCCGTCCAAGACCACCGAGCCGAAGCCGAACACCGCGTGTATGAGCACCGTTCCCGGCGGCGACGGCGAGACCGTGCCACAGGCGCAGCGGGTGCTGGACCTGGACCGGGCGTGGAAGTTCGCCACCGGCGCGGGGCAGACCGTCGCGGTCATCGATACCGGGGTGGCCCGCAATCCGCGGCTGCGGAATCTGTCCGCGGGCGGTGATTACGTCAGCACCGGCGACGGAACCCAGGACTGCGACGGCCACGGCACCGCGGTCGCGGGCCTGATCGCCGCCAGCCGGGTGAGCGGACAGGGTTTCGCCGGTATCGCTCCCGACGCGAAGATCGTCGCCATCCGCCAGACCAGTAACTACTTCGAGGTCAAGGGCCAGTCCCAGGGACAGACCCAGGAGCAGATCGAGAAGAACAGCTACGGCGATCTGGACTCCCTGGCCTCCGCCATCCGGCACGCCGCCGACCTGGGCGCTCGGGTGATCAACATTTCCGAGGTCAACTGCGTCGCGGGTACCCCGTCGGACGCGAAGATCGGCGCGGCGGTGCAGTACGCGGCGGTGCAGAAGGATGTCGTCGTGGTGGTGGCGGCCGGTAACAGCGACGCCTGCAAGGGAACCAACCCGGTGCTGGATCCGACTGATCCCGACGGCGACATGTGGAGCCGGGTCAACGAGAACGTCACCCCCGCCCGCTGGGACAACTACGTGCTCTCGGTGGGTTCCATCGATCCGGCCACCGGATCGCCGTCGAAGTTCACCGTGCCCGGCCCCTGGGTCGGAGTCGCGGCGCCCGGCGAGAAGATCACCTCGCTGGACGTCAACTACGCCTCGGCCAACAGCAAGGGCACCGCGACCGCGTTCATCGAGAGCAGCAAGCAGACCGAGATGGCCGGAACGAGTTTCGCCAGCCCGTATGTGGCCGGACTGGCCGCTCTGGTTCGCTCGAAGTTCCCGCGCCTGAGCGCATTCGACGTGATCAAGCGCATCGAGGCGACCGCGCACGCACCGGCCGGGGGCTGGAACCCGTACGTCGGCTACGGCGCGATCGATCCCGTCGCCGCGCTGACCGCCGAGGTCCCCACGCAGATCCCGCCCAAGCATCCGTTCTCCGCCCAGAGCTGGCAGATGGCGGTCCCCGCGCCGCCGAAGCCCGCGGACAACACCGCCCGCAACGTGGCGTTGATCGGTACGGCCGTCATCGCGGTACTGCTGATCCTGGGCTATCTGGCATCGTTCCCGATTCGCCGCCGGCTCGGCATGCACGACTGACGGGTTGCCAGAACCAAGCTTTCCCCAAGTCCTCGTCAACGCGGCCCAAAATTTCCATTCGGAAGCGCAACGAACGTGGCGAAGTCGAGTTGCGCGGTGCTTCCCACATTGCAGAATGCGCTACGGCGCGGTCGCGCGGAATGGCCGCGTCGTACACCTGAGAAGAGGGCAGGGATACACATGGCCACCGCCGTACCCAAGGCACCCAGACCGAAGCTGACCGCCGATCAACGCAACTCGTTCATCGCCGCCCAACTCGGGTGGACGATGGACGCCTTCGACTATTTCCTCGTGGTGTTCGTCTACGCCGACATCGCGCACACCTATCACATGAGCAAGGCCGAGGTCGCCTTCCTGACCACGGCCACGTTGATCATGCGACCGGTCGGCGCGTTGCTGTTCGGGATGTGGGCGGACCGCGTGGGACGACGAATCCCGCTGATGGCCAACGTATCGATGTATTCGGTGATCGGCTTCCTGTGCGCGTTCTCGCCCAACTTCACCGTGCTGGTGGTGCTGCGCATGCTCTACGGCATCGGCATGGGCGGTGAATGGGGCCTCGGCGCCGCGCTGGCCATGGAGAAGATCCCCACCGAACGTCGCGGTTTCTTCTCCGGCCTTCTGCAGGAGGGATATTCGTTCGGCTATCTGCTCGCCTCACTGGCTTCGCTGGTGGTCATCAACTGGGCGGGGTTGTCCTGGCGCTGGCTGTTCGCACTGTCGATCATCCCGGCGCTGATCATCCTGATCATCCGTACCCGCACCGAGGAATCCGAAGCGTGGGAGCGGACCCAGGAGCGAATGAAGGTGACCCAGACCAGGATTCGCGACATCATCCGCAATCCGATCATCGTGCGCCGGTTCATCTACCTGGTCCTGCTGATGACGGCGTTCAACTGGATGAGCCACGGCACCCAGGACGTCTACCCGACGTTCCTGTCCGCGCCGCACGCCCAGGGCGGCGCGGCGATCAGCGCGGTCACCGCGAAATGGATTGCCGTGGTGTACAACATCGGCGCCATCATCGGCGGTCTGCTGTTCGGCTCGCTGTCCGAACGGTACGGCCGCCGGTACACCATCATCTTCTGTGCGGTGCTCGGTCTGCCGATCGTTCCGCTGTTCGCCTATTCGACGACCGCGGCGATGCTGTGTCTGGGTTCGTTCCTCATGCAGCTGATGGTGCAGGGCGCCTGGGGTGTGATCCCGGCGCATCTGACCGAGATGTCACCGGACGCCATTCGCGGGTTCTATCCCGGTGTCACCTATCAGCTCGGCAATCTGTTCGCCTCACTGAATCTGCCCATCCAGGAACGCCTGGCCCAACATCACGGCTATCCGTTCGCCCTGGCGGTGACCATCATCCCGGTCCTGATCGTGGTGGCGATATTGACCGCGGTCGGCAAGGAGGCCAAGGGAATCAAGTTCGGGGCGGGCACCGGCCCCAACGAGCCGATACCGGCCACGTGAATGCGTCCCGGGGTGCGCGATCCGCTTCACGCACCTCGGGACGAACGCGGATCCTTGTGCCGGGCAGGGTAATTCGCACGATCGACCGGGCCACCTGAATGGTCCCGATGTACGACGAGCGCACGGTCACCTGTCGACCGTGCGCTCGTTCGTTGTCCGCGGCCCATCCGGAATCCGTTGCCCCGCAGACGTTTCGGATCAGTTCGACGCTGCCGCCGAGGTCGGGGAGACCAGCGTCTTGGCGGGGTTGGAATCCGGCGCCACACCGTCGTGCGCGACCATGGCGTCCTGCCGCGACAGGGTCGGGCCGGAAGCCACCAGGCCGACGATCGGCCAGGGCGCGGGCTCGTATTTGGTCTTGGAGGAATCCATCCCGAGCGCCTTCTCCGCGTCGGCATCCTTGAGGCCGTAGCGCACACCGGTGTCGGAGATGAAGAACACGGCGTCCTTGCGCTGGCTGTCCGGCTCGATTCCGGTGGTCTGCACCAGGATTCCGGTCCCCGGGGTGGTGTAGAACTGGTCGGCCTTGTCACTGCCCGAGCTGTCGGCCTGGGCCAGGCGAACCGGCTTGGAGCCGTCCGGGATCGGCAGCGCATGCCCGGTGACCAGGGACAGTTCGGCGTGCATACTGCCGTCGGACTTGTCCGCGGAGTTCAGCGGCTTCCAGGACATGCACTCGACCGGCTGGTCCTTCGACTCCACGATCTTGGGCGCGGTGTCCGGATAGTCCTGCACCGGAAGGGTGTTCACGATCGGAGTGTGGGTGCGGCTGTACGGGCTGATCTGTCCGTTGCCCGCCGTCGGATTCGAGTTGCGGATGATGTCGGCGGTCAACGGGGAGATCTGCTGAATACCGTTCTCCAGCGCCACGAAATACTGGTTGTCGGTGCCGAGTTGCACCACATCGCCGTTGCGGTGGTCGGCCAGAGCCGAGGTGCCACCCGGATCGGTGATGGTCGGCGCGACGATCGAGAGCACCTCGGGGATCGAGTTCAGCAGCCCCTGGCTGATCGGGCGCGGGGTCTCACCGGTGATCCCGAGCGCGTCGGTGACCGAGCGGTCGTTCATGCTCACCCGGGCGCGCTTGTTGTCGTAGATGAGGTAGATCCCGTCCTTGCCCTGCACGAGCAGCGCGCTGTTCTTCGGGAGCTTGGAACCCTTGTCGCCGAGCGTCAGACCGCCCGCGATGGCCGTGCTGGTCAGCGTGTTGGTGCCATCGGTCTTCAGCTCGTCGCACACCGTCCACTGCCGGCCGTTGCCGCTGGAGTCGAAGGTCAGCAGCGACGGCGCACCCGGAATGCCGATCAGCGCACCCATCGGCTTGCTGGACAGCTGCGATTCCTTGACGCTGGCCGGGCTGGAGGCATCCCCCACGGCCAAGCGCGCGGAGGCGAGATTCAGTGCGGGATGGACGGTTCCGTCGATGACCGCGTAGATCTGACCGGATTCCTTGCCCATCAGAATCTTGCTGTTGCCGATCGTGCCCTGCGGTTTGAGCAGCGCCAGGACCGCACAACCGGCGAGCGCGACGACACCGAGAATGAGTCCGACGCTGTAGGCGCGCGACTGAGAGCGCATGGGGTCGTGCAACATTCGCACATCCCGGCGCACCAGGGCGTGCTCCATGCGGCGTACGAGGAAGCGATATCCGCTTACCTGCCACCTGGTTGTGGGTCTTGAAGGCATGAGTCCTCCCCCGAACAGTGCTCGCGTTCGTGGAACACAGTACAGTTCACGGGGACTTCAGTTCAGCTCGGCCATCGAATCTGGCCGACACCGGGTACATGGGGGACCACGATGGCCGAACCCAGCGGGGCGAACAGGCGCCCGCTTTTCGGGCGGATCACGCTGTCGAATCTGCTCGCCGCACAGCTGCTCGGCCTGGTGGTCGCGCTGGTGGTGCTGGCCGTGCGCCTGCCGTGGTGGTATGCACTGGGCGCGGCGATCGTGGCGGGCCTGCTGCTGCTGATTCCGTTCGGCAAGCGCACGCTCGCCTCCTGGATCGCCACGATCTGGCGCTTCTCCGCCAAGCGGGAGTACGAGATCGGCGACACGGTCGACTTCCGTGGTCCGGACGGCCGATCGCTCGGACTGTTCTGGGAGGGCAGCCGGGTGGTCGCGGTGGTCGAGGTGCTGCCCCCGCGCGGCGGACTGACCCGGATCGACCGCAGCACCGTGCACGCCTCGCACCTGCTGCCGATGCCCGAACTGGCCCAATGCCTGAACCAGCACGACATCCTGCTCAGCGGTATCGACATCATCAGCCACGGACACCGCAGCCGCTCGGGCACCCCGGCCGGGCCGATCTACGAATCGCTGCTGGGCCCGCTGCCCGCCACCGCGCATCGCACGGTGTGGCTCGCCATCAGTTTCGACGCGCTGAACTGCCCGGATGCGGCGGACCGCCGGGGCGGCGGCACCGAGGGCGCCTGCCGCGCGGTCACCGTGGCCACGCAGCGGATCGTGCGCGCGCTCGAGGATGCGGACTGCTATTCGCGCGTGCTGACCGCACCGGAGATCCGGCAGGCGGTCCTGCAGATCAGCGCCGGCATCGACCCGCGCACCCTGACCCATCGCTGGCGGTACGCCGAACTCGGCAACGGCGTGAACATCGGCGCCGCAGTCGATCCCAAGCGTCTGGGTTCGGATCTGCTCGCCCAGCTGTGGGTACCGCCCTCGCGCGGCACCACGGTCGCGGTGCGGCTGCGGCCCGGCAGTTCGGCCGAGACGGTCAACATCGGCGCGGCCTGGCGGCTGACCGCCCGCGAGATGCCCGAGCAGATCAAGCGCAAGAACATGGTCTCGATGAGCGGGCGGCATCGGCAGAATCTGTTGGCGCACTTCCCGATCGGCATTCCGGACGTCGACGATACGGTGCCGGTGGCGGAGTTCCCGATCGATGTGATCGACGCGCTGCATCTGCCCTCCTCGGGCTGCGGTCAGTTGATCGGCTCCGACTCCGAGGGTAACGGCGTCGCGATCCGCCTTGTCGGACAAGGTATTTCGACGGTTTACGTGGCCGGTGAGCTGTATCTGGCACAGCAGTTGGTCTTCCGCGCGCTGGCGGTCGGCGAGCGCATCCTGATCCGCACCGACCGGCCGGGCGCGTGGGAGCAACTGGTCAGCACCATCGGCAATCCGGAACGTCTCACCATCGCGGTGGAGACCCACCAGAGCGATGCGTCGTTCACCGCCGCGGTCGTGGACGGCGTGCTCGCCCCCGCACCGCACGCCGGTGTGACCACCATCTACGTGACCGGCGATCCGATGGGCTGGCCCGCCACCAAGCCCGATCTGCAGATCCACCAGCCCGGCGCGATCGGCAACCACGTCCTGCTGCGCACCGGCACCACCCAGGTCGATCTGAGCCTGGTCTCGATTCCACGCGAGTCCACCTATATCGGCTCACCCCGCGGTCAGCAGCAACAACAGCAGCGCCGGGCCGCGGCCCGAGGGTAGCCGGGCGCTCAGCCCTGCCGGGTGGGCCGCAGGGTGATGTCGCCGATCTCCACATCGTCGGGCTGTTCGATGGCGAAGGCGATCGCGCGCGCCACCGCGTCGGGGCCGATGCCCAGTGCCGCCATCGTCTCCTGCGCCTGTCCGCGCTGTTCGGAATCGTCGATGTAGTCCACGAGTTCGGTGCGGACGAAGCCCGGCGAGATCGACGTCGTGCGCAGGACGCCGTCGGTGGATTCCTGGCGCAGTGCCTCCAGCAGCGTGCGCACGGCGTTCTTGGTTCCCGCGTAGACCGCCTGGGTCGGCACGATCTTGAGTCCGGATGTCGAGATGGTGGTGACGAAATGTCCGCGGCCCTGATCGCGGAAGACCGGCAGTGCCGCGGCGATACCGTGCAGGACACCACGCAGGTTGACGTCGATCATGGCGTCCCAGTCGTCGAGGTCCAGGGCCTGCATCGGTGCGATCCGGGCGATGCCGGCATTGCTCACCAGCACGTCGAGGCGGCCGAAGCCGTGCACCGCCGCCGCCACCAGGTCTTCCAGATCGGCCCGCTGCGTGACGTCGACCGCGACCATCTCCGCACGCCCGCCCGCGGCCCGGATGCGCGTCACCGACTCCTCGAGCCGATCGGTCCGCCGCGCGCCGAGTACGACGGCCGCTCCGCGCGCGGCCAGTTCCGCAGCGGTGGCCGCACCGATACCGCTGCTGGCTCCGGTGATGGCCACGACCTTGCCATCCAGTCCACTCATCGAGATACCTCCCGGTCCGAGAATCGTTCGATCACGATGTCGACCGTACCGGACAATTGTCCGTTTAGCTGAGCGACGGGCGGCCCGGCACCTCGGAAGGCCCCGAGTCGTGCGCCGCGGATCCGGCGACGGATCAGCCCGGATACGGATCGGCGATCCGCGCCTCCCGCAAATGCCCTGCCCACCAAGCGAGTTGGCGCAACAGCCGCTGAGCCGCATCGATCGCCGCGCCGTCGCGGGTCTCGCCGTCGGCGTCGAAGGCGCGCTTGGCCTGATGGAAGCTGACCGATTCGCGGATCGAGACCATGTGCACCTCGGCCACCACCTGACGCAATTGTTCGATCGCCCGCAGACCGCCCGACATCCCGCCGTACCCGACGAATCCGATGGGCTTGGCGCGCCATTCGCGTTTGGCGCTGTCCAGGGCGGTCTTCAGCGAGGCCGGGTAACCGTGGTTGTATTCCGAGGTCACCACGACGAAAGCCGCTGCGGCGGAGAGGCGTTCACGAAAAGCCTCGACCTCCGGCGTCTCGGACAGATCCGTCGGCAGCGGGGTGTGCAGCAGATCGATGACACCGACGTCGAACCGGTCGTCGGCCCGCGCGGTCCGCAGAAACCAGTCGGCGACGACCGGCGCGAACCGCCCCTGCCGCACACTGGCGACGATCACCTCGAGCCGCAGCGGAGTATCCATGTCAGCGAGCCTAACCGCACCCACCGCGCGCTCCGGCCGAACAATCCGTCACCGTGGCGAATTCAGCCCGGCCCTCATGTCCGGACCGGACGCTGCGAGCAACGCGACGATCCTGCGAACCACCGCCAAACACACACCTCGACACGGTTGTCCCCGCAGTTGATACCCCGCCGGGGAACCGGCGTCCAACCGAACGACTTGAACGAGACCACCACCAGAGACGATCCTGTACCGGGCGAACTGGAATCTGACGATTCAGCACGCCACCCGAACTCGCCCGAGTTCCGCCCATCCCTGGGCAACGCCAACCCCGGCCGGGGCCCGCCCCGGTCCTGGACTGACCGGAGCGGAGGAGCGAAGCGGGGGAGCGGAGAGAGGGAAGGACCGGGGTTAATGGGGCCCCGGCCAGCCGGAGCGAAGCGGAGGCAGAATATTCAGCCCCGCCGGAGCGAAGCGGAGGCAGAAATTACAGCCTGGCTGCTGATCGAGACTCTCGGTGCGCCCGAGAGCTGGTCGCTGGTCGCCGTGGGCACCGCACCGCGACAGTGGAAGTCGTTGGCGCGCGCGGTACCCGGCCGGGTGCTGCCGGTGATCGCCGCGGCCCATGCCACCGGCGAGCCGGTCGAGCGGATCCTGCCGAAGTCCCGGCACGCCTGGTCACAGCAGCGAGTGCAGGCCATTCCGGTCGTCGGACCGGGCGATCGGGTGTACGCGGTGCACGTCCGGGTGGGCGAGGGCGACACCGAGCCGACCTCGGCCGCGCCGTATCTGTACAACAACGACGATCGGCGGCTCGAGGTCGTCTCCACCGGGCTCGGACCGGACTTCGACCGCGGCCGCACGGTGTGGACGGGGACCGAGACCTTCGAATACGTCGAACGTTTCGACGACGCGCTCGACTGGGTGGCGACCATGGCGCAGGCGGTGCCGGGTGCGCGCTGGCTGGGCGAGATGACCGTCCGCATCCCCGGCGGCCTGCGCACCCTGATGACCGCGGCCCGCAGCGACGACGAGGATCCGCGGCGTTGGCGGGGACTGCTCGTCGACATCACCGACAGCGTTCCACCGCAACAGAAGTCGTTCGAGGCCGCGACGGTGGACACCCTCGTCAACGCCAATCCGGGGCTGTATCTGGCGGTCGTGGACACCGAGCAGGTTCGCGTGCTGCGCTGGATCAGTGGGCCGATTCCCGGCCTGCGCTGGTCCGGTGACATCGAGGAACGCACGCTGCCCCATCCGGACGATCTCGAACGGATTCGCGCCGCCCGCAACAACGTTCGGGCGGGCAAACTCAACCAGGCCCTGCCCGGATTGCGCCTGGCCGCCACGGACGGCGGCTGGCTGAGGGTCGACGCGGAGATCAGTCCCCTGCCGCACGGCGCCCCCGCCGAGGGCCGGCCCCGTTTCGCCCTGGTCCGTTTCGAGGTGCTCTGACGACCGGTTCAGGGGTGCACGGCGGTCGCGGCGTACTCGGCAAGCCCCTGTTCGGGAGGCACCGCAGCGGTGAAATCGACTGTGCGACGGGCACGTTGCGGATCGGCGACGATATGCCGGGCGTCGGTGATCCGATACTGTCCGCTCACCACGGGATTCGGGCCACTGCGGGCCCGGGACATGATCGAGGCCACTTCCCACAGCGTGATCGGATGGCCGGAGGCGATATTGAGCGGGACGAATCCGGACAGCGGGCGCGCCACCACCGCGGCGGTGGCGGCCGCGATATCGCGGACGTGCACGAAATCCCGCACCTGCCCGCCGTCCTCGAACACGTACGGCGCGCGTCCGGCCGCCAGTTCCGCGCGAAACCGCGCCGCGACTCCGGAATGCGCACTCAGCGCGGCATTCTCGTGCATCGGGTCGCCGTACACGTGGTGATACCGCAGCACCGTGACGCCCGCGCCGGTGGCTGCGCCCCAGGCCATCGCGTAGTTCTCCTGGGCCGCCTTGCTCGCCGCATAACCGGTCCGGGGCCGCAGCGGGGCATCCTCGCCGACCGGCTCCCAGGTCAGGATCTCCCCCGATCGCGGCGCGCGATGGTCGAACATCCCGCGGTCCAGATCGCCCCGGCGGCGCACCCCCGGGAAGAACGGCCCGCTGCGCAGCCCGCGATAGCGCCCCTCCCCGTACACCGACACCGAGGAGGCGAGCACCAGCCGCCGGATTCCGGCGCGCTCCATCGCGGCCAGCAGGACCGCGGTGCCGAAGTCGTTGTGCGCGGCGTACATCGGGGCGCGCTGCACGCTCGGACCACCCGGCCGCACCACACTCGTCGCGCCCGTGCCCGGCTCCGACCCCGTGTTCCGCCGCGGCAGTCCGGGCGGCCCCTGCACTCCCATCGACGAGCCGGACCCGCCGACGGCCGAGGATCCCGGCGGAATCGCGGCGGCCAGATGCACGACCACATCGATACCGCGAAGCAGCGGGTCCAGCGCGTCCGGATCGCGGATGTCCGCGCGCACGATGCCCTCGGGCGGGGTCGGATCGGGCCCGTGCACGGTGTCGAGCAGCGCGTCCAGCGCGACCACCTCGTGTCCGGCGTCGGCCAGGGTGCTGCGCACGTGCAGTCCGATGAATCCCGCAGCCCCGGTCAGCATCACCCGCATGTCATCTCCATCGGCCCGCGAATCCCCCGCAGGAAGATCGGCGCGACCGCCGCCGGAACCGAAGCCTGCGACGGTGCACCCATCACCTCAGGGTAGTTCGAACGGCAGCGTCACACCGGCATGGACACGACACCGCGCACAGGTGTCGGTGCCCTCGACCGCCGCGATCGCGTTGCGCACGAGTCCCTTGAACGGCACCAGATTCTGCTCGAACGCGGCGAAAACCGCCGCCGCGCTGACGCCTTCGCCCGCCTCCAGCCCGGCATCCAGATCGGTCACCAGGGCGATTGCCGCGTAACACATTTCGAGTTCGCGGGCCAGGACGGCCTCCGGGAATCCGGTCATGTTCACCAGTTCCCAGCCCTGCGCGGCGAACCAGCGGCTCTCGGCACGGGTGGAGAACCTCGGCCCCTGCACCACGACCATTGTCGCGGTCGATCGCAGCGGCAGCTCCGGAACTACGGATCCGATTGCCGCACCGCGCAGTTCATCGCAGTAGGGGTCGGCGAAGGAGACGTGGACTCCGCCGTTGTCGAAGTAGGTCTGCGGCCGCCCGGACGTGCGGTCGACGAGTTGATCGGGCACCGCGACCGTCCCGGGGCCCCAGTCCGCGCGCAGGCTGCCCACGGCGCAGGGTGCGAGGACCCGGCGCACGCCGATCGAGCGCAACGCCCACAGATTCGCCTGATAGGGCACGGTGTGCGGGGAGAATTCGTGTTTGCGGCCGTGGCGCGGGAGGAATGCGACCTGCCGCCCCTCGACCTCCCCGACGGTGATCGGCGCACTCGGCGCACCGTAGGGTGTGTCGACCTCGAGGCTCACCGCGTCGTCGCCGAAGAAATCGTAGAAGCCGCTGCCGCCGATGATGGCCAGCGCGGGCCGGGGAACCGAACTCATGCGCCGATTCTCGCGCACCACCGGGTCCCGCGCGGAAACCGGGGCGCGACCACTCCCACCAGCCTGTACCCTGGTGGGGTATCACAGACGGCAGGCTCGACGGGCTGGGAGAAGAGGGCGATCCGGTGACCGAGGACGACATCACCACGGCGGAGACCACGTCGGGTCACGATCATGCCGGCCATGGGTACATCACCGCCAAGGACGACTACCTCAAGCGGCTGCGCCGCATCGAGGGCCAGGCCCGCGGCCTGCAGCGCATGGTCGAGCAGGAGCAGTACTGCATCGACATCCTCACCCAGGTCTCGGCCATGACCAAGGCCCTGCAGGCGGTGGCGATGGGCCTGCTCGAGGATCACATCAGCCACTGCGTCGTCGACGCGGCCGTGCGCGGCGGACCCGAGGCCGACGAGAAGATCAAAGAGGCCACCGACGCCATCGCCCGCCTCGTGCGGTCCTGAGCGAGCGGTCCGGGTGGCTTCCGGATCATCACGGACAACCGCCACCGATTTCGTGGACGACCGCGCCCCGCATCCGCACCCTCGCGGGGTTCGCGTCAGGGCGCGGATGCGGGGCAGCGTGCGGCGGTCTCAGCCGAGCGCGGCGGCCAGCGTCCGCAGGGTGCCCATGTAGTCGTTGCCCAGCGCCTGGATGGCGACGGTGTCGGCTCCGGCGGTGAGGTGCTCGGTCAGGCCCGCGGCAATCTGTTCGGCGGTGCCGTGCAGCGCCAGCGCGTCGATCAACTTGTCACTGCCGGGCGTGGTGAGATCCTCTTCGCTGAACCCGAGACGGCGCAGGTTGGACACGTAGTTGCGCAGGCCGAGGTAGAACTTCACCACGTCGCGGCCGGTCGGGCGGGCGGTGGCCGGATCGGTGTCCAGGACGATCTTCTGCTCGGCGACCAGCAGCGCGTCCGGCCCCAGGATCTCGCGGGCCTCGCGGGTGTGCTGCGGGATGGTCAGGTACGGGAGCGCGCCCGCGGTGCGGTCGCCGGAGAGCTTCAGCACCCGCGGGCCGAGTGCGGCCAGGGCTGTCTGCTGCTTGGGCACGCCGGCCTTGTCCAGGACGTCGATGTAGTCCACCAGGACGTCGTAGGGCTTGCGGTAGTCGTTGTCGTGCTCCGGGTGCCCGATCCCGATACCGAGGATGAAACGCCCCGGAAAACGCTTGTCGATGCGATGGAACGACTCCGCGGTCTCCGCCGCGGCCGCGCTCCACACGTTCACGATGCTGGTGCCGATGACGAGGTTCTCGGTCGCCTCCAGCAGCGACTCCACCACCGGCAGCTCGGCGGCGGGCGATCCACCCAGCCAGATCGAGCCGTACCCCAGACCTTCCAACTCCTTCGCCTCGTCCGGAGTCACTGCCCCGTAGTAGCGCCACACCCCGAACCGGCCGAGTCCACGAATCGTCATATCGGTTGTGAACCGCGACACTCCGGCACGTATTCCGCCCTGGTGAGGAACGGCTACACCACCCCCGCCTCGAATTCCGGATGCACGTGGATCGGGAGCGGTTCGGCCGCGACGGGCAGGATCTGCAGCCGCGCCCGCACGACCACCTCGGCGACCTCGTGCGGAATCGCGTCGTCCTCCTCGGGCTCCTCCAGTTCCACGCCGGCTTCGCGCGCGGCGCGATCGTGCAGCGCGCGAGCGTCCAGTGCGGCGTGCACGTGCCAGCGGAATTCACCGGCGGTCATGAGTTCCTCGTCGGCAGGTTCCTGTTCATCGGTGAGGCGCCGCGACTCGGTCAGCCCCTCGCCGACGAACGGAGCCAGATCGTATGCGGCACCACAGTTCTCGTCGTCGACGAAGATCAGGAACCCGTCCGTGCGACCCGCCCGCGCGAAACTGCCGAACAGCGTCGCACCCGTGCCGTCCACATCGGGCCAGCGGACGAATTCGCCCGCGGTGAGCGGTTCGTCCAGTTCGGGGACCCAGGCGGGCGGGACGACACCGGCCGCGGCGAGCCGATCGGCGGCCTCCTGCGCCACGTTGCGCGAGGGCTCGGCGATCAGGGCCGTGACGCAGCGCAGGAAGGCCAGCGCACCCGGCGTCGCCAATTCCTCCGCCCGGTCGACGAACAGGCGCACGAACACGTCCAGGTAGTCCGCGCTCTCCCCGTATCCGACCGCGAGCAGCCCCGCCGCCAGATATTCGCCGTCGACCGGCTCGTCCACCTGCTCGAATTCCGTTATCCGAGCGTCGACCTCGGCCATCATCTCGGCAACGCCGAGATCGTCGTTCTCGACGACGTCGGCGCCACCTCGGCGCACCTCGCCTCGCTTGTTCTCCTTGCCCTTACGGCCACGGCTCACCGGACTCATGAGAGCCGAGTCTGCCATCTCCGCCCGCCGGCGCACGAACACCCCGGGGAGCGAGTCGGCGCAGGCAGCCGGAATGCACCCCGCTCACGCTAGCGGCTATCGGACATTTCCCGCCGCCACTTCGGATTCCGCCCTGCTGCGAGCACGAGGACATAGGCTTGCCACGATCTGGCGAACCAGGATGGTCGCCTCCGGAGGGCACCGAGAATTTTCATGACAACCCTGGTTTGGCTCGTCGTCCCCTACCTCGCTTTCGCCTCCTTCGGCGTGGGCCACTGGTGGCGCTGGCGGCACGATCGATTCCGCTCCGGCGTCGCCGGCGGTCGCACCGACATCTCGCGCACCGGCTTGTGGCTGTTCCGGATCGGCATCCTGGTGGTGCTGCTCCCCCGGATCGGCCGAATACTGCTCAGCCGTACACATTTCGGCTTCTCCGTCAGCGTCTCGCAGGTCGCCCTCGTCAGCGAGGCGATCGCCGCACCGATCGCCTTGACCGGTGCGGTACTGCTGCTGTTGCCCGCCATGGTGAACGGCTCCACCCGCCCGGTCACCATCGTCGACCGCATCACGCTGCCGATCCTGGCCGCGGCGATCCTGTCGGGCGTCCTGGTGATCTTCGACCCGAAATCAACCGGCTCCCAGGACATTTCCGAACACACCCTGTTCGTCTGGTTCCCCTCCCTGTTCGGCCTCGACCCCCAGCCCGGCGTCATGGCCCACGCCCCGTTGCTCTACCGGGTCAGAGGGCTCACGGTCATCCTGGCCATCGCCGTGTGGCCCTACACCAGACTCGCCGGACTGTTCGCGCGCCCGATCGGGCACGGCATCCGCCGACTCACCACCGCACTGACATCAGCTGTCCGCCAAGCCAATTGACCTGCGGGTCACGCTCCGCAGCAACCCCCGGCAGTCGGCACGGTGCGCATCTCTCGGGTCTGGGCGTTGCGGGTGGCCAGATCCTCGTCGGCGGGGTAGTCGACGGCGATGAGGCTCAGCCCGTGGGCCGGAGCCACCGTGACGGAGCTGGAGCGGCTGCGTTCGTCGAGCAGGGAGGCCAGCCAGTCGGGAGTGCGGCGGCCCTCGCCCACCGCCAGCGCACCGCCGACCAGGCTCCGGACCATCGACCAGCAGAACGCGTCGGCGGTGACATGGGCGGTCAACAGATCGCCGGTCCGGTCCCAGTCGAAGCGCTGGAGTTCGCGGACGGTGGTCGCACCTTCGCGGCGGCGGCAGAATGCGGCGAAATCGTGCAGCCCCAACAGGTTTCGCGATGCCTCGCGCATCGCGTCCAGGTCCACCGGGCGGCACGGGACCACGCTACGGGCCTGCAACGGCGACGCACCGTACGGCGCGGTGGTCAGCCGGTAGACGTAGTGGCGGCGGATCGCCGAGAAGCGGGCGTCGAACTCGGCGGGCGCGGGCCGAATCCCGGTGACCCGCACATCCTTCGGCAGAAATCGGGCGAGCCGATGCAGCAACTTGCCAGCATCGATTTCGGCGGCGGTATCGAAATGCGCGACCTGCCCTTCGGCGTGCACTCCGGCGTCGGTGCGCCCCGCGACGGTCAGCTGGACCGGCTCCCGCAGCACCTTGCTCAGCGATTCCTCCAACACGCCCTGCACCGTGCGCAGACCCGGCTGACGTGCCCACCCGGTGAAATCGGTGCCGTCATAGGAGATATCCAGCCGTACCCGAATCGAGACGGTTCGCTCGGACGAATCGGACATGGTCACAGCGATCTCCTGGTTAACATGAACGAAGCCCGCCGACCCGGAGGGGACGGCGGGCTCGCGCATGGATCCGACGCAGCGGTCAGGCTTCCTCGGTGGCAGCCTCTTCGGCAGCGGCCTCGGCCGCAGGCTCGGTCTCGGCAGCCTCGTCGGCCTTGGGGGCCTCCTCGGACTTGGCCTGCTGCGACGCGGCGACCCGACGGGCACGATCGGCCTCGTTGGTCACGGTCTTCTCCCGGACCAGCTCGATGATCGCCATCGGCGCGTTGTCACCCTTGCGAGGGATGGTCTTGATGATCCGGGTGTAACCACCCTCGCGGCCCTCGAACGACGGTCCGATGGTCGCGAAGAGCTCGTGCACGACATCCTTGTTGCGGATGACCTTGAGCACCTCGCGGCGGTCGGCCAGCGAGCCGGCCTTGGCCTTGGTGACGAGCTTCTCGGCGTACGGGCGCAGCGCCTTGGCCTTGGCCTCGGTGGTCGTGATCCGACCGTGCTCGAAGAGCGCCTGCGCCAGATTGGCGAAGATCGCCTTCTGGTGCGACGCCGACCCGCCGAAGCGAGCACCCTTCTTGGGCTTGGGCATTGGTTGTTCTCCTTTGGGAAGGCCCCGGGGACGCTGCCCCGTACGGCCTAGAGCTGTTCGGTTTCGGCGTAGTCCTGCTCGCCGTTGTCGGTGTCGCTGAACGTGCCGCTGTCGCTCCAGGTACCCGTGGCGGCGTCGTAGCCGACGACGCTGGAAGGATCGAAGGAGGCCGGGCTGTCCTTGAGCGACAGACCCAGCGAGTGCAGCTTGACCTTGACCTCGTCGATGGACTTCTGCCCGAAGTTGCGGATGTCCAACAGATCCGACTCGGTGCGCGCGACCAGCTCACCCACGGTGTGCACACCCTCGCGCTTGAGGCAGTTGTACGAACGCACGGTCAGGTCCAGGTCCTCGATCGGCAGCGCGAACGAGGCGATGTGATCCGCCTCGGCCGGGCTGGGCCCGATCTCGATGCCCTCGGCCTCGACATTGAGCTCACGCGCCAGACCGAACAGCTCGACCAGGGTCTTACCGGCGGAGGCCAGCGCATCCCGCGGGGAGATCGAGTTCTTGGTCTCGACGTCCAGGATGAGCCGGTCGAAGTCGGTACGCTGCTCGACACGGGTCGCCTCGACCTTGTAGGTCACCTTCAGCACCGGAGAGTAGATCGAGTCGACCGGAATCCGGCCGATCTCCGCACCCGAGGCCTTGTTCTGCACGGCCGGGACGTAACCGCGACCGCGCTCGACCACGAGCTCGATCTCCAGCTTGCCCTTGTCGTTCAGGGTCGCGATGTGCATATCCGGGTTGTGCACGGTCACGCCCGCCGGGGGAACGATGTCACCGGCGATGACCGCGCCGGGGCCCGACTTGCGCACGTACATGGTGACCGGCTCGTCCTCTTCGGACGACACGACCAGCCCCTTGAGGTTCAGGATGATGTCGGTGACATCCTCCTTCACGCCCGGGACGGTGGTGAACTCGTGCAGCACGCCGTCGATGCGGATGCTGGTGACCGCGGCGCCCGGGATGCTCGAGAGCAGGGTGCGGCGCAGCGAGTTGCCGAGGGTGTAACCGAAGCCCGGCTCGAGCGGTTCGATGGTGAACTTCGAGCGGTTCTCGGCGATGACCTCTTCGGTCAGCGTCGGTCGCTGTGAAATCAGCATGAGGATCTCCTCCTTCAGGGGCGCCCGCTATTTGACGCCCACGACTGGGGTTGCGGGAGACCGCGTTCCGCGGAACACGGCCTCCCACCAGCGGCGTGTGTAACGCCTTACTTCGAGTAGTACTCGACGATGAGCTGTTCGTTCAGCGGCACATCGATCTGCGCGCGCTCGGGCAGCTGGTGCACCAGGATCCGCAGCCGGTTCGGCACGACCTGCAGCCAGCCGGCGTTCGGACGGTCACCGATGGTCTCGCGCGCCACCTGGAACGGCAGCGTCGGCAGCGACTTCTCCTTGACATCGATGATGTCGTACTGGCTCACCTGGAAGCTGGGAACGTCGACCTTCTTGCCGTTCACCAGGAAGTGGCCGTGCGAGACGAGCTGACGGGCCTGACGACGGGTGCGAGCCAGACCGGCGCGGTACACGACGTTGTCCAGACGCGACTCCAGCAGGCGCAGCAGGTTGTCACCCGTCTTGCCCTTCTGGCGATTCGCCTCTTCGTAGTACCGGCGGAACTGCTTCTCCATGACGCCGTAGGAGAAGCGAGCCTTCTGCTTCTCCTGCAGCTGCATCAGGTACTCGGACTCCTTGATCCGCGCGCGGCCGTGCTGGCCGGGCGGGTAAGGACGACGCTCGAACGCCTGGTCGCCTCCGACGAGGTCGACACGCAGACGACGCGACTTGCGGGTGATGGGGCCTGTATAACGAGCCATTTTTCGCTAAATTCCTTTCCCGCTAGACGCGACGCCGCTTGGGCGGACGGCAGCCGTTGTGCGGCTGCGGGGTGACGTCGGAGATCGTGCCCACCTCGAGGCCCGCGGCCTGCAGCGAGCGGATCGCGGTCTCACGGCCCGAACCCGGGCCCTTGACGAACACGTCGACCTTCTTGACGCCGTTCTCCTGCGCCTTGCGGGCAGCGTTCTCGGCGGCGAGCTGCGCGGCGAACGGGGTCGACTTGCGCGAACCCTTGAAACCGACGTGGCCGGAGGACGCCCAGGAGATGACGTTGCCCTCGGGGTCGGTGATCGACACGATGGTGTTGTTGAACGTGGACTTGATGTGCGCGTGGCCGTGCGGGACGTTCTTCTTGTCCCTGCGCCGCGACTTCTGGGTCTTCTTGGGGCCGGAGGTCCGGCTCTTCGGAGGCATCGGTTATATCCCCTACTTCTTCTTGCCGGCGACGGTCTTCTTCGGACCCTTGCGCGTACGCGCATTGGTCTTGGTCCGCTGACCGCGCACCGGAAGGTGGCGACGGTGGCGGATGCCCTGGTAGCAGCCGATCTCGATCTTGCGGCGGATGTCGGCCTGCACCTCGCGGCGCAGGTCACCCTCGACCTTGATCTGGTCCGACGCCTCGATGTAATCGCGCAACCGGGTGACGTCATCGTCGGTGAGGTCCTTCGAACGCAGGTCGGGGCTGATGCCCGTGCCTGCGAGGATCTCCTTGGAGCGGGTACGACCGATACCGAAAATGTAGGTCAGTGCGATCTCCATGCGCTTGTCGCGCGGGAGGTCGACGCCCATCAGACGTGCCATATGGCATTTCCTTCATGTTGCGGAGGTCTGCTCCCTGGCCGTCCCCTCGTCTGGGGCCCCGGCCTCCGTTCCGGGGGTGGTTCCGGCATCCGCCCGCCTCGTCCCTGGAGACTTCGCGGGCTCGCCGATGCCGTGTGGCGCTGGGAGTTCTTCATATGTGCCAATCCGAACCGCGTTCGGTGCTTGGCTGGTGGTGCGAACCGGGGGTCGCCCCCGCCGGGACTAGCCCTGACGCTGCTTGTGACGCAGGTTGTCGCAGATCACCATGACCCGGCCGTTACGGCGGATCACCTTGCACTTCTCGCAGATCTTCTTGACGCTCGGGTTGACCTTCACGTCATTCCAATCTTCTCGGTGTTCACCGGCTGTGAACACAGGTTTTCCCCGACCGGTGCGGCCGGGGAAATCTATGGGGCGATCGCCGAAGCGATCACTTGTAGCGGTAGACGATGCGACCGCGGGTCAGGTCGTACGGCGAAAGCTCCACAACCACACGATCCTCGGGGAGGATACGGATGTAGTGCTGCCGCATCTTGCCGCTGATGTGGGCGAGAACCTTGTGGCCATTTTCCAGCTCGATCCGGAACATCGCGTTGGGCAACGGCTCGATGACCCGGCCCTCGACCTCGATGGCCCCTTCCTTCTTCGCCATATCCTCCGCGATCCCGTTTGCGCTGAAACCCTGGCTGGTCGCAGCTCGTCGGCGGATTTCTCCGCCGTCACCGTCTGTTTTGCGGCCGACTCTCGTGCACTTTCGCCGACCTGGTGCCATACTCACCGGACAGCAACATGCGAACATGAAACGACCGGCGGATAGGTGCACCGCCGACCAAGCTTACCTGTGCCCACTTCCCCCCTCCAAACCGGTCCATTCTGCCCTGCGCGAAGCGCGCCCGAGGCGATTGCGCGGCGCGGGGACCGCCGCTCTCAGGCCAGCGGCCCGCGGCCGGTGCGCGGTCCCCAGACGCTGATCAGGGCGAACATGATCAGCAGGGCCGCGGTGATGATCGTGAAGACCGTCCCCGGGCCGCGACTGTCCAGCAGTGGCAACAGCAGGAACGGCTGGATCGCGGTGCTGAGTTTGGACAGCGAGTAGGTGGTGCCCGAGGCGGTGCCGCGGACGGCGGTGGGGAACGATTCGGGCAGATAGGTGTGGATCGCGTCGGAGAACACGTTGCTCGCCAGGGTGAACAGCCCGCCCGAGATCAGGATCAGCGGGATGCTCACCGCGAATCCGAAGATCAGGCCGAAGATCGCCATCGCGGCGGTGGAGACCAGCACCAGATATTTGCGTTCCATCCGCTCGATCAGCGGGACCGCCAGCAGTGAGCCGATCGGGTAGCCCAGATAGGTGATCGCCAGGTACCCCAGCGAGTTGACCACCGTGAAACCCTTGTGCTGCAACACCAGAACGGCCAGCGTGCCGAAGCCGTAGTAGCCGAAGACCTGCAGGATCATCGCCGCGGAGAACAGCAGGGTGCGGGAGCGCAGCGGCGCGGCGAGAATCTCGGTGAAGCGCGTGCGTTCGGCCGTGCGATCCCGATGTTGTTCCCAGCGCGGCGATTCCGGCATGAACCGGCGCGCGAAGAACACCAGCGCAGCGCCCAGTCCGCCGATCACGAACAGCCACCGCCAGCCGTCCAGGCCCAGCGGCTTCAGCGGAACCAGCCAGCGCGCCAGGAATCCCACCGTGGGGACCGCGCAGAAACCGATCGTGTAGGCGATGGAGATCATCCGCCCGCGTACCTGCGGCGGCATCACCTCGGACAGATAGGTGTCCGCGAGGGTCATCTCCGCGCCGATGCCCAGACCGGCCAGCATTCGGGTCACCATCAGGAACCACACGTTCGGGCTGAAGGCGCCCAGCAGGGTGAATCCCGCGTAGAGGCCGATGTTGATCATGAACATCCGGCGGCGTCCGAACAGGTCCGACAACCGGCCCAGCACCAGCGCGCCGAAGAACTGGCCGACGAACGCCGAGGCCAGGATGCCGCTGAGCTGATAGGTCGACAGATGCAACTGCTCTTTGAAGACGCCGGTGATCGTCCCGGCCAGGAACAGCTCGTACAGATCGAAGAACAGCCCCATGCCGACCAGTGCGACGAGCCTGCGATGGATGGGCCGGACCGGCAGTTCGTCGAGGCGACCGGCGCCCTCGTGATCGACCGATTGTGCCATCGCGCCCTGCTCCTGAACTCGTACATCCCCCGGCGACAGCGCCCGCCGAGCCCGGCCGAGACTACACCGCACACAGGTCCCGCACCTGCCCTGCTCGATGGAGCAGCGGATCACTCGTCATCGGGTGCGCTCGCGTAAACTGCGGACTGTCCAGGTAATCGGCCGAGCAGATCCCAGGGGGACACCAGTGAGCGAGCGCAGCGACTACGTCGTCGGCGACGCAGCGCACGCAGCCATGGCGAGCACCGACGAGGTGGCGCTGTGAGTAACAACGAACTCCCGATGCTGCCACCGTGGCTGTCCGAGAGCGAAGGCGCGGAGTCCGGCTACGAAGCCCCCGTACAGAACCTGCCGCAGCGGGATCTGATCTCGGAGAAGCCGTCCAAGCGTCCTCGGTTCGGCCGCAAGGCCGAAAGCGAGCGTCCCGACCCCGGACTCAAGGGCCGCAACAAGAAAAAGGGTAAATCCAAATCCGAGGATGCGCCCGAGCAGCGGCCGTGGGGTGAGCCACAGTCCGAGTCGCAGGCGTGGGGCGAGCCACAGCAGAGCGCCCAGTCCCAGGGTGTGCGTCCGAACGAGACAGCGGCACCGGCCGATCCGCGTCAGTTCGCGCCGAACGCCCAGCGCCCCAACGGGGAATTCCAGCCGCCGGCGCCCGAGAATCCCCATTCCGTGGGCGGATTCCCGCAGCCCGACAACGGTTTCGGACCCGGTCCCCGGCCGAATACCGGCCCGCAGCAGACGGGCCAGGATTTCCCCGGTCCCGATCAGCGCGGTCCCGGACCGATGCCGCAGGGCGAATTCGTTCAGCCGCAACAGAATCAGCCGCAGCCTCCCGGCCCGATGCCGCCGCAACAGCTTCCGCCGCGGCAGTCCGGTCCGATGCCGCAGGTACCTCCGGCGCAGCCGGACGGGCCGCCCCCGAACCGCCCGCCGATTCCCGATGCACCGCAGGCGTATTCGACTCCCGCGACGCCGGAGTCCGGTGACGCCGGTGAGATGACCGTGCGGGTCGGCGGCCGGCCGGATCTGCCGCCTCCCCCGCAGCAGACGCCGCAGCGGCCGCCGCTGCCCGAACCTCCGGGGCAGCACGAGGGACATCCGGCTGCCGATGATTCCGGTGCGCCCGACTGGGTGACCGGGCTGGATTCGCCCGCGCCGCAAGAGGATTCCGGCGCCCTGGGTCCGGATGCCGAGACACCGCAGCGGCTGCCCGATTCCCCTGCCCCGCAACCGAATACGCCCGCACCCGAGGCGCTCGCCCAGCCTCCGGCCACCCCGGAGCGGGGCATCGACCCCAACAGCGGGCGGCATCAGGCATACGATGCGCCCGCGCCGACCCACCCGGGTCCGGATTCCGATCGGACCGTGGTCGCGGGACGCCCGGACGAGCAGCATCCCCAGGCTCCGTATCCGCCCGCCGCACAGGGATTTTCCGGCGATCGCCCGCCTTCCGGCGACTACCGGCAGGTTCCGCCGCCCGATGCGCCGAACTTCGCGGCGCAGCAGCCGCCGGTCGCGCCGCAGAACGAGCAGTACTCGCCGCAGGCTCCGGGTCCGGCCCAGTCCGATCCGCGTTTCGGCGCTCCGGCGCAACCGCCGATGCAGGGCAACCAGTGGAACGCCCCGGCTCCGCAGCAGGGCGGTCAGGGTTATCCACAGCAGTACCAGCAAGGGCAGTACCAGCAGCAACCGCCGCAGTACCAGCAGCAGCAGTACCCCCCGGGACAGCAGCCTTCGCTGGACGACGTCCCGGTGCGCAGGGCCAAGAAGGCCCCCGGCACCGGATGGCGGCGCACCGTGCACCACATCTCCGGCGGCGCGATCAATCCCGGCATGTCGGCCGAGGAGCGGCGGCTGCAGGAGTTGGTGGCCCGCATCCGCCAGCCGGTCCGCGGTGACTACCGGATCGCGGTGCTCTCCCTCAAGGGTGGCGTCGGCAAGACGACCACGACGATGGGCATCGGCTCGATCTTCTCCTCCATTCGCGGCGACCGCGTCATCGCGGTGGACGCCAACCCGGACTTCGGCACGTTGTCCCAGCGCGTGCAGTTGCAGACCCGCTCCACGGTGCGCGATCTGCTGCTGGACCCGTCGATCAACTCCTACTCCGACGTCCGCCGGCACACCTCCCAAGGCACCAGCCGACTGGAAGTGCTTGCCAGCGAACGGGATCCGGCCGCCTCGGAATCCTTCAGCGATGACGAGTACCGCCAGGTCGCACGCATCCTGCAGCGGTTCTACAACATCATCCTCACCGACTGCGGAACCGGTCTGATGCATTCGGCGATGGCCGGTGTGCTGGAGTTGGCGCACTCGCTGGTGCTGATCTCGTCCTCGGCGATCGACGGCGCCCGCAGCGCCGCGGCCACCCTGGACTGGTTGTCCCTGCACGGCCACGACCACCTGGTCCGCAACGCCGTCGTGGTGATCAACCTCCCCCGTCCCGGCTCCCCCAACGTCGGCATCCAGCAACTGCGCGAATACTTCCTGTCCCGCTGCCGCGCCGTCCACATCATCCCCTACGACGCCCACCTGTCCGAGGGCGCCGAAATCGAACTGGCCCGCCTGCACAAGACCACCAAGCGGGCCCTGGTCGAACTCGCCGCGACCGTCGCCGACGACTTCGCCACCGAACACCACAGATTCAGTTACTGACCGTTCGAAAACGAACCACACCAACGGAATTCAATTCGCGCCCGCCTCGGCATCGAGGCGGGCGCGAATCGGTTCGGGCGCCGCAGCACCCGCCGAATGGCGGGTTTTTCCCGTCGCTTGGCTGTTCCGCTCGTGACGACCACCCGCCAGACTGGGCCGAGCAGCTATCAGCAGGAGGAGCCATGACCGACAGCGACGTCGCGACCTCAGCACCGATCGGACCGCCCGTACCGTTCGACCCGGAACTCGCCGCGGCGCTGGAGGTGATCCTGCCGCACATGCCGACCTTCACCAGCGTGGAATCCATCCCGCAGATCCGGGCCAGGGCCGGCGATCTCCTGGTGTATCGCTCGAACGAGGACCTCAGCCGCGAGGGCACCCTGCACGTCGAGGAGGTTTTCATCCCCGGGGCGCCCGGAGCGCAGATCTCGCTGATCATCTGCCGCCCGGTGCGAGCCCAGGCGCCGACCGCGGCGATCTATCACACGCACGGCGGCGGCATGATCCTCGGCAGCAACCGCATGATCAGTGACGAAATGCTGGACTGGGTGGTCGAATTCGACGCGACCCTGATCTCGGTCGATTACCGGCTCGCTCCGGATACGCCGCACCCCGGGCCGGTAGAGGACTGCTATACCGGGCTGACCTGGGTTGCCGATCACGCCGCGGAACTCGGCATCGACCCGGCGCGAATCGTCATCGCGGGAGAAAGCGCGGGCGGCGGCCTGGCCGCGGCGACCGCGCTACTGGCCCGGGACCGGCAGGGTCCGGCGATCGCGGCGCAGGTCCTGATGTGCCCGATGCTCGACGACCGCAACGACACTCCCTCGGCGATCCAGGGCGAAGGGCGCGGCGTCTGGCACCGCCACACGAACGAGATCGGCTGGTCCGCGCTGCTGGGCGAATCTCGCGGCGGCCCCGACGTCTCGCCCTACGCTGCTCCCGCGCGCGCAACCGACTTGTCCGGTCTGCCACCGACATTGATCGATGTAGGCTCGGCGGAGACGTTCCGGGACGAGGCGGTCGCCTACGCGGGCAATATCTGGCGCGCGGGAGGCCAGGCGGAACTGCACGTTTTCGCCGGAGGTTTCCACGGATACGATGGCCTGGCTCCGCAGGCGACGGTCTCCCAGGACACCAAGGACGCCCGGATTCGGTGGCTGCGCAGGATCATGAACTCCTGACCGAACAGAGGAAAGACGATGCGAGAGCTCACCATCCGCCTCTCGGCACTCGCTCCGGAAGCGGCGAACGCGCTGCACGTGGTCGCCTATTTCGATCGGCTCGTCGAGCACGGCGCCGGTTCTCGTTCGGTACTGCGCGGCGCCGCAATACTTTCCGGGTGCCCGGTGGGCTTCGTCGATCGAACGCACGGCAACAGTTGGCGGGTTCTTCCGGATGGGACGTTCACGGCGCCGGAACCGGAGGCCGCGGAGACGTGGCCGCGGGTCGCCGCGGGCGATGGTTCGCTCGAAATGTGGCTGGAGCGTGCCGAACCCGTCGAGGGTGGGCTCGACGCACTCGTCCTCGAACGGGCGCTGCTGGCCGCGGCGACCATGCTCGGCCGCACCGCGGACACCCCCGAGCAGCGCCGGGCCGGATGGATCCAGACGCTACTGGCGGACGACCCGGACGATGCGGCCCGCGACGCCGCCCTGCGCGGACTCGGGCTGACCGCCACGACCCCGCTGTGCGTCGTCGCCACGGCCGACGACACTCCGTTGCTCGCGTCGTCGATCGACGATGCCCGCACCGCGATCGGCGCCGGACGTGCGGGTATCGGTCCGATCGTGCCCGCGCGAGCAGCCGCGACGTCGTGGCGGCAGGCCCGCTCGGCGCGCAGGCTGACAGCCGAAGGCACACAACAGGATCCGGGTGATCGTGTAGTCCTCGCCGAGGAAACCGGCACCCTGCTCGTCCTCGCCGCGAGTATCCGTCCGGACGAGACGCCACCAGCGGATGTCGTGGCGCTGGAGGACGCGGCCACCACCACCGCGTGGATGTTGGAGACCCTGCACGCGATCAGCACCACCAACAGCGTGCGAGACGCCGCGAGCGTCCTGCATCTGCACCACTCCACGGTGCAGGAGCGCGCCGCCCGAGCCGATCGGGTCCTGGGCTGGAATGTGTTGAGCCAGCGCGGAAAACAGCGCACCCAGCTCGCCTTGGTGATGCGTCGCATCCTCGCCGCTCGGTGAGCAGCGATCCATCCACCGGTTCACACGACCATCGCGTGCCTCGCGCAGGACACGTTCGAGCAGGTGGGAGGTCCGAGCGGCCGTAACGGCCAGGTATCCGGAGCCGATAATCGGATAACTCGTCGGGAGGACTTGAATGAGAAGAACGACAATCGCCGCCACGCGAGTCGCGATCGGGGCCGTCTCGGTGCTGGGTTTCGCCGCGGTGATCGGCTCCGGCACAGCTCAGGCGGCACCGCAGGACTGTGTCGTCACGCGGGACCTGTTCGGCGCGACCGCAGCATGCCACGACACCGGAACACCTGCCGGCAGGGAGTACACCCTGGTCGTCGAGTGCGTCGGACTGCACGGCGTACCGAACGCCTTTCCGCTGATGGCCATCGGCCCGTACCGGGGTTCGTGGGGCGGTTCCTTCGCTCCGTCCGGTCAGGGCACGGCCACCTGTTTGGGGCCCACCAGCGTCGGAACCGCCACCAACGCCTATGTAGCGATATACCGCTACTGATCGAACCCGGAGCCCACCTCTGCGCCGGTACGCGCTCGCGAGAATAGCTGGCGCCCAACGACTATCGCCCGCACGAACAGACCCGGTCGGGTACGAGCGTCCCGATCAGGCTGTTCTGCTCGTCGTCTCCGATGGCGAAAATCCCGAGCGGCCCAGGAATCCCAGTAGTTGCTCATGAGCGGGCGCATCAAGGGGAACCGGTTGCGCGGGCCCGAACATGCCGGGGCGGCGGAAGGTGTCGAAGTCCATGGACCGCATCGTGGTGACGACCAACTCACCCATCCCCGACACCGGCGGCCTCGACAGCGATCTGCGCGGCTACGCGGCGGGCGTGGCCCGCGACATCAGCGGTCCCGACGGGCTCGCGGTGCCACGCCTGGCCATGGCCCTGTCCCAGAGCGGTGCGATCGGCGCGGACGCTCGCGACCGCTTCATCGACGAGCGCCGACGCCAGATTCAGCAGATGCTCGACCGTGCCGCGACGCGAGGCGAGAATCCGCCTGCGGCCCTGGACATCCTCGACCACCTCCTCGCTCCGCTCTACATCCGCATCCTGTTCGGTATGGGTCCACTCACCCCCGGCTACATCGATTCCCTGGTCGACCGGCTGCTCGCCACCTCCCGCCCGAAGTCCGTGTAGCGACGACCATGAGACGGTGACCGGGCTCATCGTCCGGGGCTCGAGCCGGGGTCTCCGATGGCTGGGCTCCTGTGCGGCGCGGCCGTGGCTCTGCGGCGTCTCTTCCTCCGATCGTGCGGATCGTCGGACTTCTTCGATCACGCACGAGATCATCACTGGCACAGGCGGTATCGATATCGGTTGAGATTCCCGTGCCTGACGAGAAGTTCCACGACCCTGTTCCGCGCCGCGCTGCAGCGGCCGGTGGGACGGTCGCGCACAACGACAGACGAAGAGCCGCGATGGCAGAATCCTCTGGGTGGCAAGCCTTATCACTATCGAGAACATCCGCAGGGCGGCGGACCGGCTGGCCGATGTCGTGCACCGGACGCCGGTGCTCACATCCCGCATCTTGAACGAGCGCGTCGGCGCCGAGGTGTTCTTGAAGTGCGAGAACTTCCAGCGGATCGGTGCGTTCAAGTTCCGGGGGGCCTACAACGCGCTCGCCGAGCTGACATCCGAACAGCGCGAACGCGGGGTGGCGACCTGGTCTTCGGGGAACCACGCCCAGGCGATCGCTCTGGCTGCGGGACTGCTGGGCACCTCGGCCCTGATCGTGATGCCCGCGGACGCCCCTGCCTCGAAGTTGGCTGCTACCAAGGGATATGGAGCCGAGGTCGTCACCTACGACCGCTACACCGAGGACCGGACCGCGATCGGTGCGGCCTTGGCGGCCGAACGCGGGCTGACCGTCATCCCACCGTTCGACCACCCCGCGGTCATGGCGGGCCAGGGCACCGCGGCGCTCGAACTGGTCGAGCAGGCCGGGCCGCTCGACGCCTTCCTCGCCCCGATCGGCGGCGGCGGGCTGATGGCAGGGTGCGCGACCGCCGTGAGCGCGCTGTGCCCCGACGCTCGCATCATCGGCGTCGAACCCGTCGACGGCGACGACACGAAACGTTCACTCGCAGCCGGTCACCGGGTTCGGATACCGGTTCCACGCACCATCGCCGACGCTCAGGCGGCCGACATTCCCGGCGAACTCACCTTCCCGATCAACCAGCAGCTGGTCGACGAAATCACCCTCGTCACGGACGATCAACTGGTGACGGCGATGTCGTTCCTCTTCGACACGATGAAGATCGTCGCCGAACCGACCGGAGCCGCCGCCGTCGCCGCACTCCTGTCCGGCCGGGTCCAGCTCCCGGGTGCGCGTATCGGCCTCGTCATCTCCGGCGGCAACATCAGCGCGTCACGCTTCGCGGCCCTCGTGGGAGAGCGCGACTCACGGAAACCAGCTCAGCAGCTGTAAGAGGCCAGGACGTTGGCGGCGGCGACCGGCGCCGCATTTCATCCCCGACGGGCACCCGGCGCACGCCCTACTCCGGTGGTTGGAAGCCGCCGATCTGCTGTTCGAGCAGTTCGGCAAGCCGTAATGTGGTGCGGTCCTGGAACATCGGGCCGATGAGCTGTACTCCGACAGGGAGCCCGTCGGGTGACCGGCCCGCGGGTATGGCCGTGGCAGGAAGGCCGGGCATGGTGGCCAGACCGGCCCAGACGAGCTGGTCGAAGTACGGGTACTCGACCCCGTCGATGTCGAGTCGACGCTCCAGCCGATCAGGGTTGTGGTCGTGCGGGTGCGCCGGGGTCGGCGTGATCGGACACACCACGGCATCGAACTCGCCGAACAGCTGTCGCCAGCCGTGGCGGTGGATCTCGCGACGGTTGTTCACCTCGATCCAATCGCGGTGACTGAACACCATTGCGCGCAGTCGCGCGGCGTCGAGGCTGTGGTCGTCTGCGCTCAGACCGGCTGCGCGGGTTCGCAGCTGCTCGTACGTGTCGACGGGAAATCGTGCCGTGGAACCGGAGAACAGCAGCTGCGTGTAGAGAGTCGCGGCTTCGGCCAGATCGGGCAGCAGTGGGCTGTGCCGTTCGACGCGGGCGCCATTGGCGACGAGCGCGTCGGCCACCCGGTTCACGCCCGCTCGCACCGCGGCCCCGGTCGCGATGAACGGATGCTGGTCCAGGACCAGGACCCGGAAGTCGCCGAGTCTGTCGTGGCGCGCGGGCGGCAGCGTCACCTCGTGCGCCACGCCGAGCGTCAGCGGGTCCGGTCCGGCCATCACGTCGAGCAGGACAGTGAGGTCGCGTGCGGTGCGTGCCATCGGCCCGACGACAGCGAGGTCGAGATCGATCGGCAATGCGGGCGCGGGCGGGGCGACCATGCCTCGGGTCGCCGCCAGCCCGAGTGTCGGCTTGTGCGCGTAGACGCCACAGAAATGCGCGGGGGTGCGCAGCGAACCGGCGAGGTCGGAACCGATGGACAGCGCACCGAAGCCGGACGCCAGGGCCGCAGCCGATCCGCCGGAGGATCCGCCCGACGTGCGGCCGCGATTCCACGGGTTGTTGGTGGTGCCGTAGATCTCGTTGAAGCTCTGCAGATCTTGCAGCCCCAACGGCACATTGGTCTTACCGAGCACCACCGCGCCTGCGGCCTTCAACCGCGACACCTGTACCGCATCCTCGGCCGGTACGAAGTCCCGGTACTGCGGCATGCCCCAGGTCGTGGGCAGCCCGGCCATGTTGTAGGACTCCTTGACCGTCACCGGAATACCCAGCAGCGGCCGATCCTCTCCGCGGGCGCGCGCCTGGTCGGCACGACGCGCCGCGGCCCGCGCACGATCGAAGTCCGGCACACAGATCGCGTTGATCAGGCTGTCATCCCGCTCGATCCCGGCGATCGCCGCGTCGGTCAATTCCACCGAGGACACTTCACCAGCACGCAACGCAGCCGTCAGCTCACCGGCCGACCGAAAATTCCATTCCATGATTTCGACGCTAACGGCCCTCCGTGAAAGCCATAAAATCCCGCTTCCCGCAACGGAAATGACGCGGAGACTCACCCTGGCCAGGGCACATCGAAATGTCAGCCGCAATACGCGTCGTAGGGCGCCGAGCCGCCCCTCAACGCCACCGGGACGATCCGGGCAGCAGAGCCGCCGACAATATCTTGGCCCGCAACAACAGCGATCCTGCGCGAGTTTCGGAACCCACTTTTCCGATCCGGTCGCCTGGAGCGTGGAAGATGGTCGAATCCGCACAGAGGTTGAGCGAAAAGTGGTGTGTGCAACAATGATTGGGTCAAATGTCCAGGGTGAAGATTCTGAATTCACATGGATTCGCGGGGTGTTTCGGGGTGGTTTTCTCGGTAGAATTCGAACATGGATTCGATGGGGGAGATTGGAGGGCCGACAGCCGATGCGCTGCTGGCTGCGGTAGGTGAGCTGGTCGATGGGTCGCTGACCCCGTTGCCGGATCGCGGGGTGGTGGAGTTGCTTCGCGGGGTGGAGCGTGCGGCGCGGATGTTGGTTGCGGTGCAGCATCGGGTGTTGATCGAGGTGGATTCCCGGTCGATTCCGGCGGATTCGGGTGCCAAGACGATCAAACGGTTCCTGATGGAAACCCTGCGCCTGTCGAACGCCGAAGCCGGTGCACGAGTACGCGCGGCGACGAAGGTGGGCACGTTCCGTGATTTGTGCGGTGAGGAGCGTGAGCCCGAATTACCTTGCACGGCAGCGGCTTTGCGGTACGGGGATATCTCGCTGGAGCACGCCCGGGGTATCGCGGCGGTGATGGCCAGGATCCCGCGTGCCGCTGATGAGGTCGATCGTGCTGCGGCGGAACAGATTCTGACCGAGTTCGCTGAAACTGGTTCGCCTGATGATATGAGCAAGGTCGGTGACAGTATTCTGGCGTATCTGGATCCGGACGGGAAGGTCACCGACGAGTCTGATCGTGCGCGGATGCGTGGTATCCGGATCGGGCGCCAGCGTGCGGATGGGATGTCCCCGATCAGTGGCGAGATCGATCCGATCCTGCGGGCGTTACTGGACCCGGTGATCGCGAAATTTGCGCGCCCGGGGGTAGGGAATCCGGATGACCCGGCCAGTCCCAGAGTCGATGTGGACCGCATGAATCCGGACCTGATTGCTGCTGCGGCGCAGCGTGATTCCCGGACCGCCGCCCAACGCACCCATGACGCGTTCACCCTGTTACTCGGTGAGCTGGTGGATACCGACAAGCTCGGCTCGCATCGAGGGATTCCGGTCACCACGGTGCTCACGATGCGTGTGCAGGATGTGGAGCGCCTGTCCGGGGTGGCAACCACAGCGACCGGTGGCACGGTCGCGGTCACTGAGGCGTTGCGGTTGGCTGAGCGGTCCCGCCCGTATCTGGCGGTGTTCGACCACAATGGTTTACCACTGCATTTGGGTCGGATGCGTCGGTTGGCTTCATCCGCGCAACGGTTTTCGTTGATCGCTGCGTTGGCTGGTTGTTCGCGGCCGGGGTGTGATGCGCCCGCGTCGTTGTGCGTGGTGCATCATGTGCGTGATTTCAGCAAGGGTGGTCCGACTGATATCGAGAATCTGGTGTTGGCGTGTGATCACTGTCATTCGCTGATCAACGACACCGAGACTGGTTGGGGAACTGTTGTCCTGAACGAAGATTCACAGTTCCCCGGCCGGACGGGGTGGATCGCGCCGGAACATATCGATCCGACCGGTGCCCCGCGAGTGAACCACCGTCACCGAGCGGGGGAACTGCTCGCGGAAGTAGTAGCGGCCATCCATGCTCGTCGGGAACGAGAACACGCCGCACACCGACGCTGGTTGCGCGAACGAAAACCCAGCGATATGGCAGCCTGACCTCGGCGGAGAACCACCCCGCCGAGGTACTCACACAGGCCCGAAGCGTATCCGCGTGGGCGTTCATCAGGTCGAGGAGTCGCCAAAGCGAATACCTCGCGTCCTCGGTCGATGCCTACATCGAAGCCGCTGCCAATCATCGGCCGAGTAACTAAGACGGAGCCGCCACAGCCCCTCGTGCCGAATCCCTCACGATCTGATTGCGCAGCCAGGCGAACAAGATGGATACATCCGATCTTCAGTAAAAGCCTGTGTCCGAGCATGTTCCGGGATCTGCGCGAAAATCCGCTGGCCACAGCGTGCCGCCAGGTCGCATAGTGCGAGCGTGGCGATCGAGGGTGTGGACGAGGCAGGCTACATACGCCGGGAGGGTTCGTTGAGTCGGATTCAGCCCGAGTTCGCTACTGTCGTCGACAGATTGCGCGCGACGCTGTCCCGCATCTTCGGACCGGATCGACTGCACAGCGCCTACCTGTACGGCAGCGTTCCGCGCGGTACCGCGATCGCCGGGACGTCCGATCTCGATGTCCTGCTCGCCTTGCGCCATGAGCCGACCGCCTTGGACCGCTCCAACGCGGACGCCATCGCGGCCGAGCTGGACACAGCTTTCCGCGAAATCCGTGGCGTCGGTATCGAAATCGCGAGTATCGCGAAGTTGACGAGCGAGCTCGAGCGCTACGACCTGGGCTGGTTCGTCGCATGCCTGTGCACGCCGCTGCTCGGCGACGACCTGGCCGCCGACCTGCCGCGCTACCGCCCGAGCGCGCTGCTGGCCCGAGAAACCAACGGAGACTTAGCACTACAGCTGCCTCAGTGGCGCTCACAACGCGCGAACGCCTCGACCGATCTGTCCCGAATCCAGCTGTCCCGCACAGTATCCCGCCGCATCGTCCGCACAGGACTGACCCTGGTGATGCCCCGATGGGGCGGCTGGACCAGCGACCTGATCCGCTCGGCAGAGATATTCGGCCACTACTACCCCGGCCGAGCCGACCACATGCACACAGCAGCCACCATCGCCCGCTCCCCCACCACCGCCCCAGCCGCCCTCGACCTGCTCATCGACGACCTCGGCCCCTGGCTCGCCACCGAATACATCGCAGTCCACGGCCCCAAGACACCTCGCCCCTGACCGAAACCAGGAGATGCTTCGACGCGTATTCCGACTTCGTCTCGGACGAACGCGTTCAGCGCGGGGAAGCCGAGCGGATGATGCTCTCGGCCTCGCGGGGGAGGCTGGGAATGACTGCGGGGAGCCAGGAGTCGGCGCGGCGTTCGAACAGTGCTGCCGACGGGCCCGGAGCTTCCGGGCCCGCTACTCGGGCCAGGCGGAATCCGGCGCGGCGGTAGTAGTCGTGCAGGTCGGTGTTGGCGGTCCAGGCGTCCAGGCGGACCCAGGTGCGGCGACGGGCCCGGGCCAGGGCGGCGGCGTGGGCGAGCATGTGCGAACCCACACGGTTTCCGGCGAACCGCAGGTCGACGATCATGTAGTGGACGATGACCGATTCGGCGGTCTCGTGTGACGTCCAGAGTCCTTCGTCCGCACGGTCGTTCACGGTGATGGTGCCTGCCGGTTCGCCACTCTGCTCGGCGATCCAGGTCTCCCCGGCGTACACCGCGCGGCCGACCACGTGGGCAAATATCTCGATGGGCAGGCCCCGCCCCTGCCGCGTCCACTGATCGGACCCTCGTTCCGCAAGCCAGTCCGTTCGTTGGAGCCGTAGTCGGCAGATGGTGCCGAGGTCGGCCAGCGTGGCCTGGCGTATGCGGACTGTCATGGTGATCCGGGTACCAACGAGTTACCGAAGGAATGGGAATTGCCCGGGGGATGCTGCTCGCCCAGGGTCTTGCGGATGAGTTCGGTGCCGGCGTCGTCGCCGAGTTCGTAGGCCAGACGATTACGCGCGGCGATGGAACGATGCCTGGTCACACGGGTGATCCGGGCGTCGTTCGCGCCGATGCGCAGATGATCCAGCAGCAGCGTGCCTGTCGCTACCCCCAGCACAGCAGCCTCCTCGGCGGTCGCGGGGCGGGCGACGACGGTATCGCGATGCGCGGATTCGGGATGGCCGCGCTCGGCCAGACGACGCGTGGTGCCCTCGGGGATGTCGTGCGGCGAGTCCACACCGGTGGCCTCCGCCAAGTCCCGTGGATAGAAGCTGACCTCCCAGGACCACGGCTCGTTGTCCAGGTACTGCACGACCGTGCGCGCGACGACCCAGGAATCCTCCGGTACACCCAGCCACAGTGCCACATCCGGACCGGCCGGTTCCATTCGGGCGGTGAAATGTTTCGCCGGTTCGCGCCCGGCCGCCCGCGCGATCTCGGAGAATATGTCCTGTGAGGATTTGGGGCGATCGGGCCGGATCGGGCTGGTGACAACCGATTCCAGCACTTCCTGACTTCGCACGATGGTTCCGCGCGAAGTGGCTGTATACAGCAGATTTTCGGCGACCAGCACTTGAATCGCATTGCGAGCGGTGGTGATCGACACCTGCATCTGATCGGCCAGCTCGTTGTGGCTGGGGAGCCGATCACCCGGCTTCCACCTGCCGCTGCGGATCTCCTCACGGAGGAGATCCGCGATCCGCTGATACCTCGGACCGTCCGCCATCTCGCTCCTACGGATTGTTACTTCAAGGTAAGGAAGTTTACCCCCGCGGTCCGCAGGGCGCGGGACCCTTGACACCCAGCTTCAGAGGTTTATTGTAATGAACGTCCTGAACGGGTGTTGTACGGCGATGACGGCGAGGCAACGTGGCGGGTTCGGAGACATCTCATACGGTGGTGATGGCAGCAGTGCCCAGCACGCCGCAGAGTGTGACTGCGGTCCAGACCTTCGTGAACGGCATTCTGCCGAGCTCTGATCTACTCCTACGCGCATGTCGCGGCTATCGCGTGATCGGTGGGCCCATGCTGTGGTTCACCCGCGATCTCGCGGTGCTGCACGAGCGTCGGCTGATCGGGCGCGGCGGATCCGAACCGACGCACGATCCGGCCACCCTCATCGAAATCGACCGTCGCCGAAACGAACTGGTGATGGCGATCGACGACTGGATCTCCCGGTCCATCCCCCAGCATCGTCTCGGCGCGACCCTGCACACCGAAACCGTCGGCTCGGTCATCGACCGCATCGCCGAAGCATCCGTCCGCGCCCACCACGCCCTGATGACCCTCGACGCCAACGACGAAATCCTGCATATCGCCTGGCACCACCTAGCCGAACTCGCCGACGCCTACGACGACCTCATCGCCGACGTCCTAGCCGGCCGCCGCCGCCTCCCCGCCTGGCTCTAATTTTTGGCCTCCGCTTCGCTGCTGTATTTTTGGCCTCCGCTTCGCTGCGGCGGGTTTTCGGCGCTGTAAGGCTCGTCGTTGCGCGGTCGAGACTCGGCCTTCGGCCATGCGCTTCGACCGCGCAACGACGAGCCCGCGCCGAAAACCATTAGTGTTGACGTTCCTTGCCTGACGGTTCCGGCGTACAAAGACGCTTCGCACCGGGGAGGTCGTTTTTGCCTCGCTTCGCTTCGGCAGGTTTCCGCGGTGAGGTTCGGTGTTCAGGTGCCGTCGTTCGGGCGGACACGTCGACGCAACTCACCGCACCACAACGCAACCACCAACGCACCCAGCGGCGAATCGTCTCCGTACGCCGGAAGCCGCCCGCGAAGCGAAAGGCTCAACAAGGCCAACGCCAAGGTTTTCGGCGCGGGCTCGTCGTTCAGCCCTCGAAGCGCATGGCCGAAGGCCGAGTCTCGAGGGCTGAACGACGAGCCTTACAGCGCCGAAAACCCGCCGCAGCGAAGCGGAGGCCAAAAATACAGCTTACAGCGGCGGGAGGTTGGCTATTTGGACCATTTCCTGGCCGTGGCTGCGGGAGACCAGGATGCCTCGGCCGGGTGGGAGTTTGGAGGGGCGGACGTCGCCGATGATCTTGCCCTCGTCGCGGGGGCCGCTCATGATCAGCGCGTCGACGGACATGTTCTTCATACCGCCGAGGATCGGGTCGAACAGCGCGCGGGACACGCCGCCGGTGCGGCGGGTGACGATCAGGTGCATGCCGATGTCGCGGGCTTGCGGCAGGTATTCCATGAGTGGGCTGAGCGGGTTGCCCGCGCCCTGCACCACCATGTCGTAGTCGTCTACCAGGATGTAGATCTCCGGGCCGCTCCACCAACTGCGTTCGCGCAGCTCCTTCGGGGTGATGTCGGAGCCGGGGATGCGTTCGGACAGGAATTTGACGATATCGCTGATCATCGAGCTGCAGGTCTGCGACGAGGTCGAGTATCCGGCCAGCTGATCGCCCTCGACGACACCGAGCATGGTGCGGCGGTAGTCGATCATGATGATGCGGGCCTGTTCGGGTGTCGCACTCTCGATGATGCCCATCGCGATGTTGCGCAGCAGTGTGGTCTTGCCGCACTCCACGTCGGCGAAGGCCATCAGGTGCGGATCGGAGCCGAAATCCAGGACCAGCGGCTCCAATTCGTTCTCGCCGAGGCCGACCACGATGCGGGTCGGGCTCTGCTCGATACCGCGCGCCGCGGCCACGGCCAGCAACTCCTCGCGGGAGAACTGCATGGGCAGCATGCGCACCTCGGGCGCCTTGCGGGGGCCCCACAGCTGCGCCAGGCCCTCGCGTGAGGCCGCGACGCCCTCGGACAGATTGCCGGGCTCGGTCTGGGAGTCCAAGCGCGGCAACGCGATCAGCATGTGCAGTTCCTCGGGCGTCAGACCGCGACCGGGGCGGCCGACCGGAACCAGCGCCGCCGAACGGCGATTCATCTCCGAATCGGTCGGATCACCCAGGCGCAGTTCCAAGCGGGTACCGATCTGGTCCTTGACCACCGCGCGGATCTCGGCCCAGCGGGACGCACCGACCATCAGGTGAATGCCGAGCGAGAGCCCTTGTCCGGCAATGGCATTGATCTGCGGCTCGAGCGCCTCGAATTCCTCGCGGATGGTCGCCCACCCGTCGATCACCAGGAATACGTCACCGAACCGGTCGGCCGCGAGCGGATGGTCCGCCGGCATGGTGCCGTCGGTGCCGAGGACCGAGAACTTGCGCCGCCGGAACTCGGCCATGGATTCGATGCCCAGTTCGCTGAATCGCTCCTCACGCTGACGCATCAGCGAGGTCAGCTCCGCGATCGTGCGCCGGACCCGGTCAACGTCCAGACGACCGGCCACCGAACCGACGTGCGGCAGACCGACCAGACCGGCCATACTGCCGCCACCGAAATCCAGGCAGTAGAACTGCACCTGTTCGGGAGTGTGCGTCGCGGCCGCGGCCATGATGATGGTGCGCAGTGCGGTCGACTTACCCGACTGCGGACCGCCGACCACCGCGACATGTCCTCGCGCACCGGACAATTGGATGGTCAGCACATCGCGGCGCTGTTCGTACGGCTTGTCGATGATGCCGATCGGCATCCACAGCTGACCGTGCCGGTTCGCGGGCGAACGCCAATCCGGATCGGGCAGCAGCATGTCCACCGACGGGGATTCCTCCAACGGCGGCAACCACACCTCGTGCGCGGGACGACCGTGTCCGGTCAGCCGCTTGACCACCACGGTCAGCAGCGAATCCGGGATGCCTTCGTCGGCCGACGGCGGTTCGGGCAGCTCGAGCGGATCGAACGCGGGTTCGGGCTCCGGCGGCAGTTCGGGCATCTCCACATGACTCGCGGTGAAGACGGTGGGCGAACCGCCGACCGTGCGGCCGCCGACCACGACCGGACCCGTCGTCGCCGGCGCGACGTAGGGCCCGGAGACGTAAGTCGCGTTGAACCGCAACGGATCCGCGGCGTCGGTCTTGAGATACCCGGCGCCGGGCACGCTCGGCAGGTGGTAGGCGTCGGTGATACCCAGCACGGCGCGGGATTCGTTGGCGGAGAACGTTCGCAGACCGATCCGATAGGACAGGTGCGAGTCCAGACCGCGCAGCTTGTTCTCCTCGAGTCGCTGCGAGGCCAGCAGCAGATGGACGTGCAGCGATCGGCCCAGACGGCCGATCATCACGAACAGATCCGCGAAATCCGGCTTCTGCGAGAGCAGTTCGGAGAACTCGTCGACCACGACGAACAGCGCGGGCAGCGGATCCAGCGGAGTTCCGGCGGCACGGGCCTTCTCGTAATCGGTGACGTTGGCGAAGTTGCCCGAGGACCGCAGCAGCTCCTGGCGGCGGTTCATCTCACCGGCCAGCGCGTCCTTCATACGGTCGACCATGGAGAGTTCGGCTTCGAGGTTGGTGATGACCGCCGCCACGTGCGGCAGCGGATCCAGCCCCAGGAAGGTCGCACCACCCTTGAAGTCGACCAGGATGAGGTTCAACGCGTCCGGGGAGTGCGAGGTCACCATGGACAGCACCAGCGTGCGCAGGAACTCCGATTTACCCGAACCGGTTGCGCCGATGCACAATCCGTGCGGACCCATACCGTTCTCGGCGGATTCCTTGATGTCGAGTTCGACCGGGGTGCCGTCGGGGGTGACGCCGATCGGCACCCGCAGCCGCTCGCGCGGGGTGCGCGGGCGCCACACCTTGGACGGTTCGATCTGCGCGGCGTCGGGAATCTTCAACAGCGCCATCAGACCCGGATCGGTGCGGGTCTCCTCGCCCAGGCTGACGATCTGCGCGGCGGTGGCGATCCGGTACCGCGCCAGTGCGCGGGCGAAGGTTTCGGCCTGAGCGCGGCTGATCACGTCCACCGTGGCGAAACGCTCCACCCCGGCGGCGCTGCGCGCGCTCACCGCACCGTCGCCGACGACCAGTTGCAGACCGCGGCGCACGGCCAGGCCGTTCTCGGGCGCGGTCAGGTCCAGCACCGTCACCGAGTCCAGACCGGACTCGCTGACCAGCCGCTCGGTGCCGTTGACGAATCCGTCGTCGATGATCACGATCAGATGCGTTCGGCCCTGTGTCGGTTGGGGATTGCGCATGAAGCGGCCGCGTTCCATCAGCTCGGCGGACAGCGCGGTCTCCAGCTCACCGAGCGAGCCGTACATCATCCGGGCCGAGCCCATCCCGTCGCGGTGGGTCGGATGTTGCAGGTGCGGAAGCCATTTCGCCCACGCCCACGCCTCGCCGTCGGGATCGGCGCAGACGATGGCGACCGCGACGTGATCGGGTCCGTGGAATGCGGTGAACTCCATCAGCATGGCGCGCACCAGCATTCGGGAGTCTTCGTCGGGCCCCTCGATGTTGACCGCGGGGAATGCGCGCAGCGAGACCGCGGTCGGCAGCTGGTGCACGACCGAGTGGGTGCGCACGAAACGACGCAGCGCGACGGTCGAGACCGGTTCGAGGTCCTCGAGCGGACCGGTCTCCGGACGAGCCAGTTTGGTGGCCAGGCGGTGACTGCCCACCCCGACGCGCACATGTCCGAAGTCGGGATCGTTGGGGCGGCGCTCCCACATCCGGCGGGAGCCGACGAGCGATTCCAGATCGACCGGTTCGGGATGCGACCAGCGCAGCGAATCCAGCTGCCGCACACCCGTTTTACGCACATCACGGCGGATCTGATCGAGATACCGGAAGTAGTCCTTGCGTTCCTCGTTGAGCTCACCGGCGGACTTGGCGCCGCCACCGCCGCGGCCCATCATCATGCCGACCATCGACACGAGCATCATCATCGGGAACATCATCATCATGGGATTGCTCAGCAGCGACTTTCCCATCATCACCATCATCGCGAGCATGCCCACGACGGCGACGACCATCACCACCGGCATCAGCTTGGCGATCAGCGGACCGGGCACCGGCCGGCTGACTTCGGGCGGCGGGCTCAGCGTCACCTCACCGCCGGGCGCGCGCGGCGGCGCGATGCGGGGACGGCGGACGAAACCTTCGGTAATCATGGGTCCTACCGATCGGGGTCGAGGGTATCGGCGGCGGTCCCGGGGCGGCGACGCAGCGGAATAGCCAGTGCGATACCGATTCCCAGTACGGACAGACAGGCGATCGAGCCGATCGTGGCGTACTTGCGCGGGCGCGTGTCCGCGGGCGGGGGCGAGTAGGGCGTCGGAATGGCCCGCGGCACATCCGCTCCCGCGGACACCGGACGATCCGGCAGCACGGCGGTCAGCGCGGCGACGGGATCGATCATCCCGTAACCGACCGAATCGTCCCGGGTCGCGCCCGGATGGTGCGCGGTGCGCTCGATCCGGTCGATGACCTGGCCCGCGGTGAGCTTCGGGAAACGCGAACGCACCAGTGCCGCAAGGCCGGAGACATACGGCGCGGCGAAACTCGTGCCCTCGATGGGCCGGATGCCGTCATTGCCCTGCACGGCGTTCACCAGGCCGGTGCCACCGGTTTTGCTGTCCAGCGACACGATTTCGCGGCCGACCGCCGCGGCGCCGATCCACGGACCCCGCAGCGTCAGTTCCGACGGGGAGCCGCTGGGATCCACCGAGCCGACCGACAGCACATATTTATCGAACCACGCCGGACTCGGAATCGTCTGCACTCCATCCCAACCCGATCCGGAATTCTGCGTCTTGCAGGGCCCGTCGGACTGCATGTTTCCGGCCGCGGCGACGACGACCACATTGTGGTTGTAGGCGTATTGCACGGCCGCGCCGAGTGATCCGTCCGCGGTGTCGTACCCCGCGCCGGTGCAGGCCACCTCGGAGATGTTGATCACCGTGGCGCCCATGTCGGTCGCGCGCACCACCGCCGCGGACAGGGTGAGCACATTGCCGTAGCCGGAATCGGAGATCGCGCCCGGTGACTGCCCGCCGGAGCGGTTGTTCTTGGCCGCGAACGCGAGACTCAGCTGGCGGATGCTCAGAATCTGCGCCTGCGGTGCGACACCGGAGAATCCGTCGTTCGCACTGGGCTGCCCGGCGATGATGCCCGCGACGATGGTGCCGTGCCCGTCGCAGTCGGTGGTGCCGTCGGAGTTGGAGACGTAATCGCCGCCGGCTTGCAGATTCGGCAGCCTCGGGTGCCGGTTCACGCCGGTGTCGACCACCGCGACCTTCTGCCCGGCGCCCTCGGAGAACTGCCATGCCCCAGGCAGATTCAGCACCCGCTGCGCGATCGGCGCGTCCGCGGGCGCGGTGCCGCTGAGCATCGGGGTGGCGCAGACCTCGCGCTGCTCGGTCGGCTCGAGCGGTGCGGGATGCCCGCTCAGCGCCTGGGCCGCGCCCAGCGCCCCGGGGTTGACCGTCGGCGGTTGGACCGCGTTCGCGGGTCCCGGCACGGCGAATACCGCGGCACCGAGAACTGTTGCCGCGCACAACATCCGAAGAACCGAACGACCCCGGCCGCCGTGTCCTTCCCCGCCGGCGGGGCCCACACCGGTCATATGTCGCGGGCCATCGAGTACACGCCCATGATCCACAGCACCAGCGGGATCACCAGCACGATCAGCAGATATTCGAACAACTCGTTCATCCGGCGCATGACCGGGGTGATCTCGATGTGCGGGCCGATCACACCGAAGACGACCACCGCCGCGGCGAACAGCAGCAGAATCCCCGTCGAGATCAGCACTGCGCGTGAATCACCCAGCGCCACACCGGCTGCCGTCCCGACGAAGATCACCCCGCCGCCCGCGATCAGCGTGCCGGCCTGGGTCAGATCGGCGAAGGAGCGGCCGCGCAGGGCCAGGATGATCGAGGTGATCACCGCCAGCGCGATGCCTGGCCAGCGGGCATTGCCGCCGACCGGATCGGCCGCGGCGATCGTGCCGACGACCGCCGCCAGCGTGCAGCCCGCCATGATGCCGGTCTGATACGCGTTGGCCGCCTTGGCACGTCGGCCCAGTCCGATCGCGGAGGGCAGGGCCGTGGCGCCGATCGCGCCGATGCCTTCGATGGTCGGGCGCGGTTCGTGGTCGGCCGGATCGATCGCCGCACCGGCCGTGGGTACGTGCGGCACGGGCAACCGGGCCAGCACCGCGGACAGCCGAGGCACCGTGGAGATCACGATCAGCGCGCCCACCAGCATGCCCGCGCCGATGCCGGGCAGTGCCACATCGCCGAACATCCTTACGGCCGAAGCGATCCCGCCGAACAGCGCGACGGTGATCGCCATGGGGAACAGCGTCGCGCCGATGCCCGTCGCGCGATAGCCCACCGCCGCGGCCACCAGAGCGACCGAAAAGCCCAGCAGCAGATGAGGACTGCCCAGACCGCCCGGTACGAAGAACACACCGCTGGAGAACAACAACACCAGCGACGCCAGCGACAGCCAGGTGCCCGCGAGCGTATCGCTGTAGCGGCGCACCGCGATCGCGGCGGCCACCATCGCCGCCACCCCGACACCGGCCGCGATGAATCCGGCGGCCAGACCGTTGACGTGCGATCGCCCAGCGGCCAACAGCAACATCGCCACGACGGTGGACAACACGGCGGCCACCAGGCCCGTCCAGCGGGCCGACTGCGCCGACCAGCCGCGGAAAGTGTCCGCGGTCAAACGCGATACCGCATCGATGACGTCGTCGAACAGCGCCGGAGTCTCCTTGGCGCCCACCGCGCGCAGGACGAGCAGATCGCCGTCGTGCACCTCGGCCTCGACCAGGGTGCGGCTCGGCGGGATCGGGTCGCGCCCGAGCCGCGCCAACGTCCAGTGCTGGGTCTGCAGCGGGCCGGTGTCGTCCTCCGCATCCCCGACGTCCGGGTTGCGAGATTCGATCAGCGAGACCAGATCACCGATGAACGAAGCCACCGGGATCGCCGTGGGCAAACCCACATCCAGCTGCGTGTTTCCTCCGATTACCGAAACTCGGCAGAGCTCGGGTTCCGCGGCGGTCCGCCCGCCCGGCGATGGTGTCGTCATGAGGCCGCCGATCCCGGACCTACGGTAACCAACGGTGTTTCACAAGACGATCTGTCAGCTGGCCGAACCACTTTCACCCCGTCAATTGCCTTCGCGTTGCGACCTCTATGCAGCGAACCCTAATGTATCGGACAGGTGAGTAGTGCGCGATCGGTAGGCTGGTCAGGAGAGATACGGAATGGGCCTTCACAAAAGAAAATTCGGGGTTCGAGTGTTATGACCAGCAACCGCCAAGCTCAACGCGCTTTCGACGCCGGCGTTCTGTCGCTGGGTCTGACCATCGACGGACAAGAGGCCACGCGCGATCTGGAGTACGCCAAGTTGGCGTTCCAGCGTGCGACCGAGTGGGATCCCACGATGTGCGATGCCTGGCTCGGACTGGCCGTCGCCGGTGAGATGACTCCCGAGGTGCTCAACCAACTGCAGAAGACCAGTGGCTCGACGCTCTACCGCGAGCAACGCCGATTGGGGCTACGACCACGAGAGTTGGCCGGACGCTTCGTCACCGGCCTGTACATCGACTACCCGCTGTCGAACTACGCCGAGATCTGGGTCGCCCAGGCCGCACAGCTGATCACCGCCAAGAAGTACGACGAGGCCGAGCAGGTGCTCGACGAACTCGCCGAATTCCGTCGCGGCCAGGCCCCTGCCCCCGAAACCGAGCCGGACAACCGGATCTCCGCCTACGTACGCGGCGTGCTGCACTACAACACCCAGCGCTGGCCCGATGTGATGACCGTCCTGGCCGGTTCGGCCGAGTGGGACGATCCGTTCATGGCGGCGGGCGCGCACGTCATGGTCGGTTCGGCCTGTGCTCAGCTGGGCCTGTTCGGCGAGGCCATTCGCCGCATGGAAATGGCCGAGCACGGCCCGATTCCGGCCGCGCGCACCACGGCCATGTTCTGCCGCGGCCTGTGCCTGCGCGAGAACGGGGCCGAGGAGGAAGCACAGAAACTCTTCGAGAAGGTGTACTCGCAGGCGCCCGATTTCGCCGCGAACACCGAGGCGATGCGCGATCGCACCTACCGGATCACCATCACCTCCAAGGAGACCATCGCCGCCCGCACCGATCGCTGGGACCCCGAATCGGCCCCCTCGATGCAGGAGCAGCAGGAGGCCGATTTCCAGGATCGCGCCAAGAAGATCCTGGACGAGGCGCGCAAGGAACTCGATCACCAGATCGGTCTGGTCTCGGTGAAAACCCAGGTCGCCCGGCTGCAGTCGAGTGCGCAGCTGGCCAAGATCCGTGCGGAGAAGGGCCTGTCGGCCAAATCGCGTGGCAATCACCTGGCGTTCACCGGCCCGCCCGGTACCGGTAAAACCACGATCGCTCGCGTCGTCGCCAAGATCTATTGCGGCCTCGGAATTCTGAAAACCGACAAGGTCGTCGAAGCGAAGCGAATGGATCTCGTCGGTGAACATTTGGGTAGCACCGCGATAAAAACCGATAAATTGATCGATAGCGCAATGGACGGTGTGCTTTTCATCGACGAGGCGTACACCCTGATCCAGACCGGCCTGTCCGGCGGTGACGCCTTCGGTCGTGAAGCCGTGGACACCCTGCTGGCCCGCATGGAGAACGACCGCGACCGGCTCGTGGTGATCATCGCCGGATACGACGGCGAGATCAGCCGTCTGCTGGCCGCCAACGACGGTCTGGCCTCCCGTTTCTCCAAGCGCCTGCAGTTCCCGTCCTATACCGCCGAGGAACTGGGCCGAATCGGCCAGGTGATCGCCAAGTCGCGCGACTCGGAACTGACCGACGGGGCCACGGCCCAACTGGTCGCGGCCTGCCAGCGGCTGTACGAGATGGAGAGCACCGATCAGAGCGGCCAGCCGCGTCGCGGGGTCGACATCGCCGGTAACGGTCGTTTCATCCGTAACGTCATCGAATCGGCCGAGGAGGAGCGCGAATTCCGCCTCGCCAACGATGATTCGCTGGATCTGGCCGACCTGGACGAGGCGGTGCTGATGCGTATCGAGGGGTCGGACATGCAGGCCGCGCTCGGGACCATTCTCGCCTCGCTCGGCCTGGGCTGAGTGTTCCCGAGCTGAGTGTCACTGCGGCTCTGCTGCTTTCGAGAGGAATCGAAAGCAGCAGAGCCGCAGGTGTTTCGGGGACCGCTCAGTTCGACGCTGTGGTGGTGTTCGACGAGTCGTCCGAGCTCGAGGCGCTGCTGGGCACGCTGTCGTAACTCTGCAACGCCGATGTCCGCGAGAGCGTCGGGCCCGGGACCAGTTGGCCCACGATCGCCCACGGCGCCAGATGCGGCGTCTTGCCCAGGCCCAGCATCTGCGCGGTGGCCAGATCCGGTATGCCGTACCGGACTCCGTCGTCGGTGATGTAGAACAGGCTGTCGCGGCGCAGGCTGCCCGCATCCATCCCGGTGGTCTGGACGAACTCACCGGTCATCGGCTTGACGAACACCTCGTCGACGTGGTCGCCGGCGCCCGAGGAGGTGGCCAGCTTGACCGGATGCTCCGAATCGGCCAGCGGCAGTTGGGTTCCCAGGACCAGCGACACTATCGCCTTGTCCGCCGGATTACTCGATTCGACCTGTTCGGTAGCCATGCCCGAACTCTTGTTCCAGTGCACGCAGGTCACCGGATCGTCCTCGGCGGAAACGATTTTCGGCACCTGTGTCGGGAACTGGTCCAGCTGCAGAGTGGTCACCACCGGGACACCGTCGAGCACGTCCGGCGGCACCGTCTTGATCTCGCTCATGCCGTGTGAGTCGGCATTGCGGATCAGCTGCGCGACGAACGGTCCGATGTGCTGCACGCCGTTCTCCAGCACCACGTACAGATCCGAGGCGCCGCCGCCATCCAGCGGCGCGACCGAGATCACGCCGCCCACAGGCACGTTCGACAGTTTACCCGGCCCTGGATGACCGGCCTGCGGGATCGTCGGCGGAGCCAGCGCCGGCATCGGGACCGCGACGTCGAGCAGGCCGGTGCCGGTCGGCCGCGCCGGATGCGCGCCCAGGTTCAGGGTGCGGGCGACGACGGTGTTGCTGGGATCGATCTCCGCGCGCTTGCCGTCGTAGAGCAGATAGGTCTTGTCGTCGTGGCGCACCAGCACCGCCTCGTCCGGGCCCGCGGTCTGCGCCCGGGAGCCCAGCTGCGGCGGTCCGGCCACGACGGTCGTGGTGACCGCCGAGGAACTCGTCGCGCTACCGCTCGCCGAGAGCGCCACCGACTCGCACATCGACCAGTCCGAATGGTCACCCTGCGAGGTCGCCGGCAGCGCGTTCGGCGCACCCGGAATGCCCAGCAGCGGACCGCGCGGATAGGACGACAGCTTGGAATCCTTGACCGAGGTGGGTGTTTCGGCGGTGCCGCTGATCAACCGGGCCGAGGCCAGGTTCATCGCGGGATGCAGGGTCTGATTGCCGGACTGATCCTTGACCAGTACGAACAACGCGGCGCTGTCCTTGCCGACGATGATCGACGCCTTGCCGACCGACCCCTGCGGATGCAGCAGCGCCAGGATCACGCAACCGGCCACGGCGATCACGCCGAGGATGGCGCCGATGATCAGCGAACGGGATTGCGAGCGCATCGGATCGTGCAACATCCGCACATCGCGCCGGACCATCGCGTGGTCGAGGCGGCGCAACAGGAAGCGGTAGCCATTGACCTGTGCCCGAGTTGTCAGCTGTGCCGGCACTGGATCTCCCTCGAACGGTAGGGCATCGGTCGAACGCGCGGGTGTGGCCGCCCATCGGTGGAGACTCCCCGCATGGAAAAGACTAAGCGGTTGCGCGGGCGGGACGCCACTCGCAGCCGGAACAGGTAACGTAATCCGCGAAACCGGCCATTCGTACCGTGCTTCCGGCCGTACCGGCCGGCCTGCATTGCGGCTCGTGAACAGATATGGGAAACGATGGTCGAAGAAGCGGTCGTGTACACCGGCCCCGAGGAACAGGAATCCGGATCGCCGGACGGGCCGTCGTCGCAGAACGGCGGCGTGGGGCGCACCGGCCGCCCACCGGTCGCGCTGCATGATCAGGACTTCTGGCTCTTCCGGGATTTCCCACTGCGCCAGGTGGTTCCGGTGCTGCTGCTGGCCGCGATCGCGGGCTGGATCGCCACCGCATTCCATCAGCGGCTGTACGTGATCATCCCGGTCGGCGTCGTCGTGGCGCTGATCGGACTGGTGCCGCTGCGCCGTCGGCTGCCGCGCACACTCGCCGGAATCATCGGCGGCGCCATCTCCTTTCGCTGGAACCGGTGGCGGCACGATCCCAGCGCCGAGCCGCCGGAGGCGTTCGACGTTCCGCTGCCCGAGGGCGGCAGCTACGGCGTGCGCTGGGACGCGGATCGGCTGATCAGCATGCTGCGGATCGAACCGCCGCCGGACTCGATGACCTGGCTGCGCCCGGGCTCGCTCGGCTCGGTGCAGGAACTGCCGCTCAGCGAGATCGCCGGCTGCCTGGGGCAATTCGACATCACGCTGGACTCGATCGACGTCATCAGCACCGGTGCGCGCACCGCGGGCAACGGCGCGGTCGCGTGGCTCTACGACCGCATCCTGGGCCCGCTGCCCGCGATCGCGCGGCGCACGGTGTGGCTGGTGCTGCGGTTCGATCCGCTGGCCAATGCGCAGGCGGTGGACAATCGCGGTGGCGGCGGGGCCGGTGCCTTGCGCGCGGCGATCATCGCCACCCGCCGGGTCGCCAACCGGCTCGCCGCGCGGGACATCACCGTCTCGGTGCTGACCGCCGGTGAGATCAACAGTGCGGTAAGGCAACTCACGCACGGCATCACCCCGGACCAGTTCACCGAATCGCCGAACACGCTGGAGTACGAGGGTCTGCACCTGACCAGTTACGCGATCGGGCGGGATCTGATCGCCTCCCCCGGTTTCGCGGATCTGTGGGCCGCACAGAGCCTTTCCACGACCATCACCGTGCGGCTGCGCCCGCAGGCCGTGCGCTCCGGGCAGGACGAGATCCGGCCGGGCATCGCACTGCACGCGCTGGTCCGGTTCGACACCCTCAGCAATCCGGCCGACCCGCCGGTGCCGGGCCTGCGGCGGCTGCCCGGACAGCAGCTGCGCGCCTTCCTGGACAGCCTGCCCATCGCGGTGGCGCCGGGAGAGGCCCCGGAGGATTATCGCGGTCCTCTGGACGCGCTGGACGGGCTTGCGGTGCCCACCGCGGGATGCGGACAGCTGATCGGCGCGGATCTGACCGGGCAGGGCATCGCGGTGCCGCTGATCGGTGAGGGCACACGGCATCTGGAGGTCATCGGCAAGCTCGATCTGGCCCAGCAGGTGGTGCTGCGGGCGATCGCGCTGGGCGCGCACACGGTCGTGCACACCGTGCGTCCGGATGCCTGGAACGCCATGGTCGCGAGTGTGGCCGCACCGCATTCACTGTCCCTCGCGCCGCGTTCGGCGGGCGCCAGCCATCATCCGCCCGCACCCACGATGCAGCCCGGAAGTTCTTATCCCACAACGACTGTCGTGGTCTTCGACGGGATCACCCCGACGGCGCTGCCCGGCGGGGCCACCATCCTGCACGTGCGCGAGCAGGACGGTCCGGAGAGTCCGTTCGACGTCGATGTCACCCTGCTGCAGGATCCCGCGGCGCCGAATATGATCACCGTCCGCACGGCGACAGATTCGGCGACGGTGCACATGGTCACCACACCCGACGAGATGCAATACATCGGGGAATCGCTCGCCACGCGCTGAATTCCGTTGACGCGGCGGAAATATCGAAGTGCCGACGTTTTCCGAATCTGCCACGTATGTGAACACTTCGCCACATATGTGAACGAAAAAGTCAGCGGCCGTTCAGGATTGTGACATCACCGGGAAACCGTGCCTCCCACCCGATATTTCAGTACTCGAGAGAATATCGGCGTTCGCGCATCACGAAATGCACACGGAATCGCGAACCGGCGCGCCCGGCATTACCGCGAACCGATACGGCGGGGCCACGCAATTATGCTGCCGGACAACAGAACAGGCCGCGCGAGGATATCGCGCGGCCCGGTGGGATCGACGAAACGCCGACGGCCGCCCGGAGGATCTACTCCGAGCGGCCGTTCGTGTAGCGCAAACCGTGAATCAGAAGACCTCGAAGCCCTGACCGACGGCGGAGTCGGCGGACAGCGCGCGGTGCAGCGCCTCCTCCACCGAGTTGGACAGCTGGTCGAGCACGCCCAGGTGCTGGCTGAACTCGTCCGACCACTTCTTGTGCACCGAGTCGAAGCTGGACGACGCGTTGTCACCCTGCAGGGCGTTGTGGAACGCGGTCGCGTTCTGCTCGAGGTTCTGACCCTCTGCCTTGAGCTGCGAACCCGAGTGGTTCAGGTCGTCGTACAGCGTGTTCATCGTGGCGGGGTCGTAAAGGATATCGCTCATGGATGTATCTCCTCATCGGGAAGTGATGGAGTGCGGCAGAATTGCCGCTGCGCCGGCCTGTGGCCGCGACGGACGATCAGGCGTTGCCCTGGTCCATCGACAGCAGCTTGTTCTTGCCGTCGATGACGGCCTGGTGCAGCGCGGCGAGGTTGGCCTTGAGAGTCTCGGCCTCCTCGTGCCACGAGTTGGCGGCCTTCACGAACGAGGCGTTCGCATCGCCGTGCCAGCCGGCCTTGGCCGCATCCGCGGCATCTTCGATCTTCTGGATGTGGCTACGGATGTTAGTGATCGAGGTGTCCATGTCGCCGGCCACCTTCTCGATGGCGGCCTTATCAAGACCAACTGCGCCTGCCATTTTCCCAACCTTTCATCACGGTTTACTGCTACTCGGAGATCGTCCGAACTTCTTCAGAATAGAAGACTTCCGGACATATTTCAGAACTTATAGCCGCAGCCACCTTTCCCCGGGCAGCAACTGGATCAGCGCCGAAATCGCCTGAGCGATTCGGTGATCCGTCCCCGGTGTGACCGTCGACCAAGACTGTTGATCGGGCGCCAGTGCCGGAATGGCGATAATCCGGCCGCGGCCGGTGTCGTACACCGCGACGGCACCCGGCGTCCGGGTGGCTATGCCGTCCTCGTGAGTGTAAGCCACGATTTCGGCGTAGGCATAACATGATTCGAAGGCCAGACCGAGAATGGTCGCCTCCCGATCGGGCACCCCGAGCGCGTAACAGGCATCGGAGTACTCGATGGCGGTGCTCGCCTCGCTGAGCCGCTCGCTCAGATCCTCCGATGGCACATTGAAATCGGGAATCTGCGCCGGTGCGCACGCACCGAGCGCACCGAACAGCGGACGCGCCAGCGAATCGCCCGAACCGTCGGACCAGAAGGTCTGCAGCTCGAAATCGTCGCCAGTGCGCACTGCGATCGCGTGGTCTTCTCCCCTGCGCGCCAAGCACACTCGCACCACGTCGGCCGGGGCTGCGGACGCGTCGCCGGCGTGATTCGGCGGGACGCGATAGATCCGCGCGACCAGTTCGCGCTCGGGTTGTGCGAGCACGAAGAACGCCTGCGCCAGATCCGAACTCACCTCGCCGTAGGAGTCGAACACCCCGGCGTCGGTCAGACCGGCGACCGCCTCCTGCTGGGCGGCCTGCCAGTCGGCGTACGAATCATGGTGCGGCGCAACGGCGAGCACCAACGGCAGCGTCTGCACGCCGAGCCGTTCGGCCACCGCGAACAGGCCGTCGTTGGTGAGCGTCGTCATCAGGCCGCCCCGGGCTGGGCGGTATCGGGCACCGGCTTCGCCGCCTGCTGCGGCGCGGCCGAAGAACCGCCGAGAACTGCCGGGGCGCTGACGATTCCGTTGTCGAGGCCGACAGCGTCCGCACCCTCGACGGCGATTCCGGCGCGATGCTCGTCGTTCTGCAACGCCGACCCCGCCGCCGCGGCCGGGGCGACCGCGCCCGGGACACCGCCGGCGGGAATCTGGCTCGCGGCGGTGGTCGCCGATGCCGGAACGACCTCCGCGGCCTCCTCGGCCGCAGTGGCCGATTCCACGAAAGACGGTGCGCGATAGGCGGTCTTGACGGGCGGTGCGATGGCGAACGCCGCGGGATCGAAGCTCGGCGGCAACACCGGAACGCCCTCGGGCTCGGGCAGTTTCGGCACCTGGGCACTGGCCTGCTCGGCAGCCAGCGCCGTCCCGGCGCTCAACACCGGCGGATGATCCTGCACCCACGGGGTGGCCAGCGGTTCGGTGGCCGCCTCGTAGATGCGCATCACCCGAGATGCGGTGGCCTTGGCCATATCCGAATTCGTATCGGTGACCGCAGCGATCGCCTGGATCGGCGCGCCCAGCGAGATGCCGATCTGCTGCAACATCTGCTGTGCTTCCAGAATCGCCTTGATATCAGCCATATTCGGCATCGTCAGGCGGGCGAGCTCATTGGCCGCGGCATGTTCCTCGGCCTTCGCGGCATTGGCGGCCGCCGCCTGTGCGGCGCCGGCCAGCCAATCACGCAACGCCGAAACACGGTCGTGCACACCGGCACTGGTCGCCGACTGCCACGCACCGCGCAGGCTGACGATGATCGCCTCGTACTCGGCCGCCGCAGCCCCGAAGGTGATCGCCAGACGGGACCAGGTGGCACCGGCCTCGGCCATCGGAAGCGGACCGGGGCCGGTATCGAGATCGCGTGCGAGCTGGTCGGGTTCGCGCGCCTCCCAGACGACCCCGGTGAAACCGGGCTGCGGTGGCTCGATCATCTAGACCGACCGCGCCTGCTCGATCCCGGTGCTGTTCTCGCTCTCGACCCGGCCGAAATGCGTGACCTGAGCCCGCAGCGAGGCAGCCATCTTCTGCAGTTCGAGTACACCGGCATCGGCACTGGTGGAGAACGAGCCTCCGACGTCGTTCATCGTGTGCGCCGCGCGCACGGAGACCTCGTCGGCCCCGGCCGCCGGTACGGTCAGTGCGGGCTTGCTGGTCTGCAGCTCCTGCTGCAGGCGCTGGGCCAGTGCGTCCAGGCGGCCCGCGGCGTCGGTCGCGGCGGCCGGGCTGAAATAGAGCCCGTCGAAGTTGTTGTCTGTCATGACGATCCCTCCACAATTGGTTTCCGCTGCACCATCACAACGTCAATTCTTTGTCGGGTGGCGCTTCCACGGCCCGCACGTAGGCCCCGACCACTGGCAGCGTCGCACCATTGAGATCGCCGACGACTTCATCGCCGTTAACCCCGGTCACCAGATTGCTGTTCACGCCGCCATCGGCATCGCCCGCGCCGCCGATACCCCGGGCAGCCGCCGCGGCGGCGCCCGCACCGGCCATCGGCACCATCGGGCTGCTGGCAGACATCGGCGTCGAGGTCGCCACCGGCTCGGCCGCCAGCGCCTCGGCAGCCGCGGCACCGCCGGGGCCGAAAGTGGATCCACCGGCCAGCTGGGTGCCGATATACGGGGTGAGCGGCGTCGCGGGAACTGCGGCGACACCGCCGGCCCCGCCCGCGGCACCACCGCCGGCGGCGGAACTCTTCGAATCCGAGCCCTTGTACGCACCCAGCGCGGTCTTGTCCGCCGAAACCGAAGCGGCCGTGGGCGTTGCGGACACACCGGGGATGAGCGTCTTCGCCGCCTCCCCCAGCTGTGTCGCCGATTGCACTCCGGTGGTGAGCAATTGGCCCACCGGCGAGATCATCTGCATGAGCTGCTGCAGCTCGCTGGTGGACGAACTGGACGAGGCTGCCGCGGTATCCGCGGCGGTCGACGCCTGGGACGCGGCGTTGACGCCGGTCGGCGTGGAACTGACCTCGACCTTCTGACCGGCCTCGGTCATGTTGGCCGAGTGGATCGTCAGCTCCACGCGCGTCTTGGTGATGACCGCGAGCGCCTCGGCGATGGCCTCGGCGGTCTCGGCGACCATGAATGCCGCGCCGCCGGGCACCGACAAGGCCGGTGCGGTGAGCGCCATCGTGGTCATGTACTTGCCCATCACGGTCGCCATCAGCGCACCACCGGTGAAGACCGAGGTCGCACCGGCGCCGAGAATCGCCTTCTGCCCGGTGCTCTGGGTGGCCAGCTGGCTGCCGGACGCCTGCGCCTGCGTACCCGTCGAGGCCGCCTGCTGCGCGCCCTGGCCCTGCCACATCTGCATCACCACCTGCAGCGCCGACATGCCGAGCTGCATGGCGGTCTGCAGACCGGTGGTGATCGCCGTGAGTACCTGGGTGGGATCGACATTCGGCTGCGCCGCGGTCGGTGAACCGGCTGCGTTGTTACCCGCGGGCGCGCCCGGCGTCGCGGGCTGCGGCGCGGCGGCCTGCGGCTTGCTCGCCTGTGGTGCGGCCGAATTGTTCTGTGCCGCAGGGCTGTTCACCGGATTGCTGGCGGTCGGCGCGGGAGCCGGTGCGACGCCCACCGCGGGATGCACTCCCGCGCCACCGAACTGGCCGGTGCCGAAACTCGAGGCCATGTCCGTCAGCGGCCGGACGATCGCCGTCAGGTCGATCACCGGCATCGGCGGCAGCCCCGGCAGGGGCGGCATCGGCGGAATGGCAGGCAGCTGCGGCAATCCCATGCTGTGCAGGATGTGGCTCACCGGCTGGTCCATCATGGGCGCCAGTGAGCTACCCCGCAGCAGATCCGAGATGCTGGGGTCGATCGGCGCGTTCATCGGACTCAGACCGAGCCGATGTGTGCGGCAGAGTCGTCGTCGGTGAGCTGATAGTGGTCCGCGGCCGTGAAGGCGGCCAGCGCAGTGCCCGCGTGCACGGAAGCCAGCTCGTTGACCGACGAGATGTGGTTGGCCTGCGCATAGGCGAACGCCGCCAGGAAGTCCTGGCCGATCAGCCCGAACACCGGCACCGCCGCACCGACCGTGGCGGCCTGATCGACGTTGCCGACCGTGGCGATGGTGGTCGCCATCGCCGCCGAGGACGCACCGTATCCGCGGATGGCATCCGGGACTGTGACAAAAGGCTCCATTATAAAAAACCCCGATCCGGTGACGAAAATCCTTACTTGCCATCAATGGTAAGCGGACCCGCGCTCATCGCGCTACGCAATTGCTGCCCTCGAGTCTCGGGGGGCCTGGCCATGGGCCAGAAGTTCACCAGCTTGCAACCTCGTCATTGAAGCTATTAACCAGATCGGCACGTTCGGCAAAGGCTTGGCGCGCAGCGGCATACGAGGTAGTCACCAGAGTGCTCTCGAACTGCTCCGGGGTCATCCGCGAAATCGACTCGGACAGTTGAAGATCCACGATCGCGCCGTTGCCGTCGACCTCGACGGTCATCGATTCGTCCGGCGCGGTCTCGCGGGCGCGCACGCCGGCCATCTCGTCACCGAGGTCACGCAGCCGGTACAACCGTCGGCGCACACTCGCCTCGAGCTCGTCCATCGATTCGTACATGACGCTCCTCACAAGGGTTTTCGTCGCTCGAACAGGCCGAACCGTCTCAGACGGACCGCAGCCAGCTCTCCGGCTCGGTCTCGTACTCGTCCTCCTCCGCGAGCTCGCTCTGCGCGACCTCCGCGGGACTGGGCAGCCCCATCCGGCGCAACGCCTCTGGCGCGACCCCGGCCTCCTCGAACTCCGCCCGCCGCGCCAGCGCCGCACGGTTCGCCGCCTGTTTGCACAGCCGCAACACCTCGGCCGCCAAAGCCTGCGGATCCCGCCGCAATTCGGCCGGATCGACCGAAATCCCCAGCGGCAGACCCTGTTCGGTGGTCCGCACCGAAATCGACCCGGTCCGGTTGGCCGCGGTCCACTCCACCAGCTCCGGTTGCGCCTGCTCGTCGACCGGACTCTCCTCGGCCGATTCCAGGCGCACCGGCTCCTCGCCCAGAATCCCCTCGCCCACAACGGAATCCATCTCGAAACCCGAATCGTCGGCGCTCATATCACAATCCCATCAGCTCGTTTCGGACAGCCCCGGGCAGGTGCCCCACCAGCGTACGTCCCATGCGCTCAGGCTCTCTCGTCTTTGATCGCATGCACCACGGCCGCCACTCGGGTGTTGATCATGGCGATCAACTTCGCGTTGTCGACCGCTGTCGCGACGGGCGGAGTCTGATCGTCGATCACGTAGCGCCCGTCGTCCTCGAGATCACGCCATTCCAAGCGATGTTTGGTCCGGCCACGCGGACCGAATATCGAACGCATCTGGCGGACCTCCACGATTCCGGTATAGGTCGTGGGCGCATCGAGAAAACGCTGCGCACGATCCGATGCCGATTCGGCGAATGAATCCTGAACCGACGACTGACCGTACGAATAATCCAGCTCCTCGTGAGAATTCCCGGGGCCGATGTTCTCACCGGCGAGGACCAGCGCAGAGATATGTCCGGGATCCGCCTCGGGAATCGCTGCCACCACGGCATCGGCCAGCCGGATGGCGTCACATTCGGTCACGGTGAATCCGTCTGCATCCCAATAGGTTTCACCAGTCTGCTGCGAGATGACGTAGCCCCGGTCACCGCTGCGAGCGGCATACAGCCGGACAAGCTCGCCCGGCTGCCCCCACACGCGCCAGTCCGCCTTTTCCCATGCGCGCCAGTCGGCGCATTCGAGCATGACCGCGATATCCGGTCGAGTGATCGCGGCCAGCATCCGATCGAATTCCGCGTCGCGGGCCTCGGCCAGACTCGCCCTGGTTTCCCGCTGCACGAAACGGAACTCGTCTTGGGACTTCGTCCGATTCGTATAAGCCAGCGGCCAGGGAACCGGGCCATCGGTCGCATCCAGCCACAGGACGAAGAAGTCGAATCCTGCGAACGTCCAGGTGCGACTCATTTCTCGACAACGGGTTTGGCGACGGTCGGCGCATTTCCGAGTGCATCGTCGAGCCATTCCTCGGAGTCGAGGAATTCGGCCCGCTTCCGCTCCTTGTCGCTCTGGCCGCCGCGTTGCGCTGCGCCCATGGGGCTCATCGCAGGCATGCCCATACCGCTGCTGTTGGTGGAAAGTGCGGACTTCGCCTCGCCGGTGAGGGTTTCGCCGAGAGCGGACGTGAGAGACGCACGCGGGAACAACTTCGCCGATGCCTGTCCGACGGACGAGAATGGCGTCGACTCGCCGCTGAGGCCCCCGCCACCGCCACCACCACCGCCGCCCAGGCCATTCAGCGCCGACTTCTCCAGTCCCTCCAGGGCGGAGGAAGCAGGCGTTTCGAACTCGCTGGCGAGGTTCTTCAGCTGGCTCTGCTGTGTGCCCTGCTGCAGGAACTGTTGCGCCGCCTGCACTCCCTGTTGCAGGACCTGCTGGAGGGTCTGGAAGATCTGCTGTTCCTGCTGCTGTTGCTGTTGCTCTTGCTGCTGTTGCTGTTGCTCTTGCTGCTGTTGCTGTTGCTCCTGTTGCTGTTGCTGTTGCTGCTTCTGTTGCTGTTCCTGCTGCTTCTGCTGTTGTTGCTCTTGCTGCTTCTGTTGTTCTTCCTGCTGCTTCTGCTGCTGCTCCATCTGCTTCTCGTAGGAGCTGCTGGGGCCGGGTTGGGAAGGAGTCGACGGCTTCGAAGGGTTAGCGGGGTTGGACGGATTCGCAGGTTTGGACGGATTCGCAGGGTTAGCCGGATTCGCAGGGTTGGCCGGGGGCTGTGTGCCGTCATCGACGCCCTTGATACCGGTGGGGGGCGGCAGATCCGGCAGCACCTGCATGTGCGTGAGCCCGGGCGAGTAGAAGCCGGCGACCGCAGCGTTCGCAGTGGCCATTTGCTCGCTCTGAGCACTCGTGTCGGTATCGACCTTGTCCGGCATGGCATCATGTACGACCTTGAGCCAGCCCGACGCATCCACCATCAGGTTTCCGATGATATTCATCCGGCCGATCAAATCGTCTGCAACAGTCTTGATCCGGGTGACTGCCTGCATTGCAGCGTCCGAACCGTCCCCCTTCCAACTGTCCTTGGTGATGTCGGTCATCTGCTGATCCAGATAGTGGAACGACTCATTCACCTTGGCGGCGATAGCAATCCAGGTGCTGCCCAGGTCGAGCAGCTGCGCAGGCTTGCCGTCGGTCGTCTTCTTCAGGTTGACCGCGGATGGAGGGTCCAAACTGTGCGGTCCCGGAGCAGAACCGTCCACAGTCGTCGTACCAGCGCCCGCCTGTACTTGCGGCTTGGCAAAGTCCGACGACGGAGGATTTTTACTGTCGTACTTCGGCACCTGGTTGGTCAGGTTTATGGGATCGTAGACGTCGGGAATCGTGGTCGCCGCCGGTTTATTGCTCGTCACCGGGACGTCCTGCTTCTCTTTCGTGGTGTCGATTCCGTAGACGTACTGTTCCTGTGAGTACAGATCCGGCGCAGCGAACGTCAGCCTCGTATAGGCGCTCTTCACCTTGTCCAGCGAATCTGCCGCCCCCTGGTCCTCATTGGTCATCAAATTCCCGGCACGTACGAGGGCTTCACCAATCTGGTCGACGGCGTCCTTGTACTTGGGCAGGAGATTGGTCATCAGGTCGGCCGCGGTATCGGTCAACTTTTTCGACAGATTCGTGGGGAGGTCGTAGTGATTGGGCGGAGTGCCGAAAAGTTGTGTGTCCCCTCCTTTCTCGAAACCGTCGTACTTGTTCAAGGTGCCGTTGTATGCCGTCTCGAGCATCGATGCCGCGACCCCGACAGACCCCACCGCCTTCTTCAGCACGCCCGCGTCCACTTTGACGATCCGGTACGAACCGTTCTGAGCGTTGGTCAACAAGTCCTTCCACGGTTCGTTGGCCATGCCTCACCCCTCCTGATCAAATGCGCAAATCGGCTGCCGCACCTGTTTGTCGCTGGTTGAAACGCTCCTCGAAACCGGTGGCGTACACCGACGGTGCGGTCGAGGAAGACGACTGTTCGATGACTCCGTCGTCGGCGATGTAGAAGATCGCGCGGCCGATGGCGATCTCGCCCTCGGGGACCGGGACGAAGACCATCCAGCCGACGTTCAGGCGCTCGGCGACCAGGTCCTCGAGCGGGTAGTTGGTGGTGTCGATGTCCAGGCTCAGGATGTGCTCGCGCACCAGGGCGATGGCCCGATCCTGGGACAGCGCAACGGGATCGTCGGTCACCAGGCCCGCCAGCGACAGCTGGTAGAGCGCGCCGTCGATATCGTCGGCGGGGTCGTCGAACAGGGCGGTGAGGGTTTCGCGGGTGACCACGCCGGCCTCGGCGGCGGCCACCAGATTCACCGCGGCGGCACGCTGGGCGCTGCTCGGATCGTTGCTCACCACACCGCACACCACGTCGGCGACCGTATCCGCGGACCACACGCCGGGGATCGCGGCGCTGATCCTGTCGGAGGTCGGCGATTCGCCGCGGTACCAGCCGTCGCGGTCCCACCAGTAGCAGAACGACATCAGACCGCGCGCCGCGCGCGGGTTCAGCACCTGGTTCGCAACCCATTCCGGCGCACCGGAATACAGATCAGGCATCGGTTCGCCGTCGTTGTACGCCGCATCCAGCGCGGGAGCGTCCCAGACGCCGCCGGACAACACCGCGCGCCCGCCCGGCAGGATGTACAGCGTCGAACCGCTGCGCGAGGAGCCCTCGAAAACGCCCAGCGCGGGCAGCACCCGCGGACCCCAGTCCGAACCGATCGCGACGAAGGCCGCGGCGATCGCGGCCCAGCGCGACCAGAACACCGGCAGCACCGGGAAGTCGTCGTAGGACGGCACCGGGACCACGCCCGCCTCCTGCTCCGCGCGGGTGTTCTGCGCGGCCTGCTGCGGCGAACGCCACTGCCGGTTGTCGTGCCCGACGTACGCGGCCAGCCACACCGGCACCCGCTCGCGCGGAAAGGCTTGCAGGTCGGCCAGATACGCGTCCGGGACCAGCATCTGATCCTCGGGGAACGGCTCGTCGCCGTAGTCGTAATCGGCCTCGACGTGACCGGTGACATCGAGCCGGATCTCCATCCGCCACCACGGACCGTCGCCGAGCTGCGCGGAAACCTCGCGCTGCATCTGCACCAGATCGATGATCTCCGAGGAGGGTTCGCGCCGGGCCACCCGATCGGCGTCGTCGTAGTACAGCGTGTAGGTCACCCCGCCTGCGACGGTGATGGCGAAGTACGCCTCGAGCCGCTTCCAGCCTTCCGGACCGGCAACCGCGAGTTCGCGCGCGATGGTGTGGGCGAGCTGGGTCGCCTGCTGCTCGATGGAGGAGGGTTCCTCGGCAGCGGCCTGCGGTGCGGGCGTCGACTCACCGGGCACCTCCTCGTCCACGAGCGAGATGTCCAGCGGCGCTTCGGCACCGGCCTGCGGCGTGGGCGTGGCGCCCGCACCCGCGTCGGCGGACGGTCCGGCGGCGCCGGGTGTACCCCCGCCCAGGAGACCGCCCAGGCTGAAGGTGACGTCGGGGGCTTCCTGGCCCTTCGACGCTTCCTCGTGCGGATCGGTCATGTCCTCGAACCCTCCTGTATGCCGCAACGGCCTGCCTCATCACGGACAGGGGCAATCATGCCGTGTCACCGGCCGTCACGCTATTCAACGGTATCGCCGATCGACGTGAACGACGAGCCAATATCTCGAAAACGGCCACGGCCGAAAGGGCAAGACCACACTTCCCGGGTCTCGGGCCGGACGAGGCGCCGACCGGCCCGAACCGGAACTAGTGGTCCATATCGTCCATCTTCTGCGCGGCGTCGGTCATACCGGTGCCGAACTTGCCGAGCGAGCCGACCATATTGTCCGCACCCTGCACGAGGTTCTTGCTGGAGTTGGTGTATCCGCTGTCGCCCTCGGTGAACTTGTTGCCGTAATGGTCGTGACCCCAGGGAAATCCCTTGGCGTTCAGGCCGTTCTTCAGGGTCGTGACGATCGTGGTGACCCGACTGGTGACATCGTTCATCGTTCCCGCGGCCTGCCGCAGTTTCGCGGTGTCGACTTCGACCGGTTTACTCATCGAATTCTCCCTCTCTGATCGTCCTCGGTGACCGCATTACCAGCGATCCTCGGGACGTCCACTCTCCCAATGGGTATCGAGCCGCTCCATCAAATTGTCGATCTGCTGCTGGATCTTGTTCGCGAACGCGTTGCGACCGATGCCGACGGCCACCGGAGAGTCGTCCATGTTCATCACATAGCGGCCGTCGCCGATCACATCGCGCCAGAGCAACTTGGTCTCCTGGATGCCGCGCGGGCCGAATTTCGAACGGCCCTGGACGACGCGCAGCGTCCCGGTCTTGCTGGCGGGCATGTTGAAGAACTTCGTGGAGGCGACGGCGGGCGGATCCTCGTCGTCGTCCTTGAAGAAACTTCCGCCGCCGTGCCCGACGTGCTCGGCCGGATCGATGATGATCGGGGTGCTGGACTGACTGCCCGCCTCGGTCGGCGGCAGCGACCTGACCACCTCGGATGCCAGGCTGCGCGGATCACATTCGGTGACGATGTATCCGTCGGTGTGCCAGTACGTCTTTCCGGGCTTCTGCTCGAATTTGAACGCCTGTGCGCCACTGCGCGCGAAATGGATGTAGATGTTCTTCTTGCCGTTGTCCATATCGCGCTCGTCCCAGCCGTGCAGCCGGATGTAGATCTCCGGGGCGCACATGACGTCGATCATCGAGTCCCAGGACGGATCCCATTTCGCCCGCAACTCTTGCCAGACATCGGCTTTCAGCGCCGCCGACTTGTCGATCGTCATGTGCTCGTCGAGCGTCCAGAACAGCGGGTCCGGCATTTCGCCACCCCGGTACTTTTCACAGAGCACCTGGAATTCGATGCCGGTGAAGGTCCACGACAGGCTCACGGCTCGATCACCGGCCTCACCTTGTCGACCGGATCGAGGATCTCATCGAGATTCGTCGCGCCATCGAGGTATTTCGCCCGCTTGTGTTCCTTGTTGCTGTTGGCCTGCTGACTGCCTCCCATGGGTCCGGGCATACCCGGCATGCTCGGTCCGTTCGCGGAATTCGGGTCGAGGGCATGTTCGGTGGACAACGGCGTATCGGAGCCGGCCGCACGCGGGAACAGTTTCGACACGTCCGGCGAACCGTTCGGATCCAGCGCGGCGCCAACGGCATTCGAGATGTCGTGCCCCGCTCCGCCGAGTGCTTCCCCGGCCTGGGTCAGGCCCTGGCCGAGGCTGCTCAACGCGTTGTTGAACATGCCGGGCAAACCAGCCATACCGGAGGTCGCGGCGCCCAGCAGCGAGGGCAGCAGGCCCGAGAGCGCACCGCCGAGGGTGTTGCCCAGGCTGTCCAGTCCGGACAGCGCGCTGTACGGGGACGCGCCCGACAGGCCCAGCGCGTTCTCGGCGGCCAGGTAGCCCGCCGAGTAGCCCGCTTGGTAGCCCGCGGCGTAACCCGAACCGCTCAGGCCGTACGAACCGTAACCGTAACCACTGCCGTAGCCGCTGCCGTAACCGTAGGAGCCGTATCCGCTGCCGTACGCGCCACTGCCGTTCCCGTATCCGGAGTAAGCGCCCGAGTAGCCGATACCCGAGTAGCCACCGAGCCCCGAGTAGGCGCCGATGCCGGAGTAGGCGCCCATACCGGATGCGGCCGCCAGGCCCGCGGAGTAACCGGCCATGTACGCCGAGCCCATGGCGCCGGTGTAGCCGCCCGCATTGCCGCCGCCGCCCTGGCTGCCGCCACCGCCGCCACCGCCGCCGTACGCACCAGCACTCGATCCGGCCCCGCTGTAGGCGCCGTAAGGACTGCTCGCGCCGTAGCTACCGGCGCCGCCGCCGCCGTAGCCGCCACCGGTGCCGCCACCGGTGCCGCCGCTGCTCTGTCCTGCACCGGTGCTGCTGCCTGCGCCGTAGCCACTGCCGTAGCTGGAGCCGGTGCCGCCGGTCGAAGCGCCACCGGCGCCACCGCCGTACCCGCCGCCGGTGCCGCCGGTCGAACCACCACCAGCGCCGCCGGTCGAACCACCAGCGCCGTAGCCGTTGCCGTTGCCGTTCCCGCTGCCCGCGGCGGCCGCGGCGGCGGCGTAACCCGCGGAGTACCCGGCGCCGTAACCGGCGGAATATCCCGCGCCGTAACCGGCGGAATACCCTGCGTTGTAACCGGAATCGGCGCCACCGCCATAACCGCTTCCGGTACCGCTGCCATAACCACTGCCGTAGCCGCTGCCATAACCACTGCCGGCGCCGCTGCCGTAACCACTTCCGGCACCGCTACCGCTGGCGGCACCGCTACCACTGGCGGCGCCGCTGCCACTGCCGTTACCGCTGTTCGAGCCGCTCGAGCTGGTATTTCCGGTGCCCGAACCCAGAACCGTGATGTACGGCAGGGCCTTCATCGCATTCTGGATACCGACCTTGTAGTCGTTGTTGTACGCATCCAGGGCCTTGTTGCGCCACTTCTTGATGGTGCAGTCTGCGACCCACCAATCCGACCGGGGCGCGGTGGGCATCTGATCGAATGTGGCCTTCAAGAAACCACTGGTGTACTTCAGGACCGAGGACAGTTCGCTGATGCTGTTACTGAACGCCATGGCGCCGTTCTCGAAACGCTGCACCGCGGCCATGGCCGCGGTCGCTCCGGTGCCCGTCCACATGTCGCCGGTGATCTTCGACAACTGCTGGGTCACGGACGTGAAGCTGTTGCCCATCTGCGTGGCCAGCCACCCGTAACGGACGCTCGCGGCGTCGGTATTCCAGTCACTGCCGATCATCGACCGGTCGAAGTAGTAGAAATCGTCGAAAGTCCACGAGCTGGCATCGTTGATCTGCACCGTCTGACCGGTGTCGTGGTTCAGCGGAGTCGTGGGCGCGTCCGGCATATCACCGCTGCCCACCGAGAACTGCGAGGGGTCCGGTGGATTGACGGTCGGATCGCTCTTCAGCGCGGCATTACTGATGCTGGTGAAGTCGTCGACCGTCTGCCCCTCGGTCTTCTGATAGGCCTTGAGCGCCGCGATGAACGTGTCCTGCATATTCGTCAGGATCTTCTGCAGGCCCTCGATCCCGGTGAGGATCGTGGTGCCCTTCTGGTTGTAGATGTTCGTCAGCTGGGGACCGGCCGGGTCCAGCGCGTAGTTCGTGATGGGCTTGATGGCGTTCAGCTGGTTGTCGGTGATGTACTTGTGGTACGTGTCCAGCTGCTTGATCAGCTCGTGAATCGCCGCGGCACTGTCCTTGAACACCTGGAAGTCGGCGCTCATACCCTTGTCGGTGTTGAGCGTCAGGCTCGGCGGATCGCTGCTGGCCCAGTTGTGGAGATTGGTCCAGTCCGTCGAATCTTGGGGCGTCGTATCTCCAGGGCCACCGGTGGTTGTACCGCTGGTGCCGGTGCCGTCAGCCATCTCTTCCTACTCCCTCATCAAAGTCACTAAGTGTGCCGAGCTCTGCTGCCCTAATCGGAATCCCGGTAGCTCAACCCCGGGGCCCTCGGTTCGCCGTCGGGAGCCTTCGGCCCGCCTTCGGAGATCGTCGTCACGGGCGTCGCCTTCGGCTTCGGCTTCGCCCTCTGTTTATCAGGATCTCGCGAACCCGCCTGCGGCAGTAGAGGTTCGCCGAGGTTGAACTTGACGTCCACATCGGCCTCGGGAGGCTCGACCTCGACTTCCTCGTCCGGCGAGGGCATCAGGACTGCCTTGGGACGCTTGCGTTTTCGCTTGTCGTCCTTCTTGCGGTCCTTCTTGCGATCCTTGGGGCCCTTGGATTCGGCCGTCTCCGCGCCGCCACCCATACCGCCCATACCACCACCACCGCCCGCACCGCCGAATCCCGAACCTGCCGAACTCGGCATGCTCTGGTCGTCGGAACCGTCCGGGTTCTGCGGTGTCTGGTCACTCTGATTCGTCGGATCCGGAGAACTCGTGCCGTCGCCCAGCGACCCCGGGGAACCGTCGTGCGAGGCGCCGTTCGATGCCCCATTGCTGCCGTCGTCGCCGGTGACGTCGGCCATCGACTTGTTCGCCTCGGAGCCGTACTGCGACCCGGGCTGACCGCCGGTCCCGTCGGTGCCCGAACCTGTTCCGTCCGTGCCGGATCCGGTTCCGTCGGTGCCCGAACCTGTTCCGTCGGTACCGGATCCGGCTCCATCGGTGCCCGAACCCGTTCCGTCCGTCCCGGATCCGGTCCCGTCGGTGCCCGAACCCGTTCCGTCCGTCCCGGATCCGGTCCCGTCCTTGCCGGAACCCGTTCCGTCCGTGCCCGAACCGGTCCCGTCACTGCCCGAACCCGTCCCGGTGGACGATCCGTCCCCGCCCGAACCCGGGGTGTTCTGCGAACCGAGCGGGTTCTGCCCCAAGGCATTCAGCAGGCCGGGCGCCGAGAGGGATTGCAGACCGTTCTGCCCGGTGAGCGCGTTGAGCAGTGCGTTCAGGGCGGGACTGGCCGAATTCAGCAGATTCGACAATCCCTGACCGCCCAGGCCGGACGATCCCTGATTGCCCAGCCCCGTCAGATCACCGAGCCCCGACAGGCCGTTCAGTCCGGACAACCCGTTGAGCCCGTTGAGCATGTTGTTCAGCCCCGACAGCCCGCCGGGTCCGTTCAATCCGGACAGCATGTTCGCCAGGCCGAGCGGACCGCCGCCACCCATCGAACCGAGCAGATCCGACATCGCCTGCGGGGACAGATGCGACATACCGGCCAGCCCCGACAGTTGCGACGGCGACAGTCCGGACAGCCCGCCCAGACTCGAGAGTCCCGGCAGATTCGACAGATTCGACAGCCCCGCCAGCTGCGCGGACTTCAGTCCCTGCAACCCGGCCAGCCCCTGGGCCAGGTGCGCGGCCGCGGCCCGCTGGGCAGCGGCGGCGGCCTGGTGAGCCGCCGCCTCGCGGGCGGCGGCCTGCTGGGCAGCAGCCGACGACGGACCCGACACACCCGCCAGATCGTGGGCCGCCCGTCGGGCAGCGTCGTTGAGACCGGACAGATCCGGGCCGCCGGAGTGGTGGCCGTTACCGCCGCCGTACCCGTTACCACCGCCGTACCCGTTACCACCGCCGTACCCGTTGCCGCCGCCGTAACCTCCGCCGCCCCAGTTGCTGGTCCACGGCGGATTCCAGTAGAACGGCGGTGGCTGGAACGGTGGTGGTGGAAGCGGAAGCGGAGGTGGTGGCGGGGGCAGCGGCGGAGGCGGCGGCACCAGATCCTGCTCCGGAATGAACTGGATCGCCTCCGGCCCCGGCAGCGCCATGAACATCGTCGGATCCGGCGGCGGTGCGGGCAGCACCAGCCGCGAACGGAACCTCGTGGTCAGATCGCCGCCCTCGACGAACGGGCTGTCCCGGTCGCGCGGCGGCAGTTTCACGCCGTCGGCATCGTTGACGTGCACCTTGCCGTTCTCGTCGACGGTCCACGTGGTGCCGTCCGGGCGGCTGCCCGACGAGGTGCCGTCCTTGTCGGTGACCCGCACCGAACCGTCCGAGCGGATCTCCCGGAGCGACCCGTCGGGATGCTTGATCCCGACCATGCCGTCCGGTCTGGTCTCGCGCGAAACACCTTCCAGATCGGTGAATTTCACCCCGCCCTTGCCGACCTCGGACACCGAGTCGCCGTGGAACACCTTGAACCCGTTGGAGGTGTTCTCCAGGGTCGAGCCGTTGGAAAGCTTGACCGTCCCGTGCGTCGACTCGATGGGCGAGCCGCCCTTGAGCGCCTCCCCGTCGGGACCGGTGACGGTCACCTTGCCCTTGGCGTCCTTCTCGAAGGTGGTGCCGTTCGGGTCGGTGACCTTGACCGTGCCCTTCGCGTCCACCCGCAGTCCGGTGCCGTCGGGACGGTCGAGCGTCACCGGCGGTCGCTGCGGGCCGGTCATCCGCTCCTGGAACCCCGACGGCTCCGGCGCCTTGGGCACGGTCGTGGTCGAGCCGTCCGGATAGGTGGTCTTGCGCCCGCCCAGCGGATTCGAGGTGTCGGCGACCGCGTGGGTGGTGCCGTCCGGATCCTTCACCGTCACCGCGCCGTCGGAATGCAGGGTCTGCTCGGTGCCGTCGTGCATCGAGACCACGGTCGGCGAGTCCGGCCCCTTCTGCACCACGGTGCCGTCCGGCTTGGACAGCGTGGTGTGGCCGTTGGGCTCCTCGAAATGCGTTGTGCCGTCGGTCTTGATGGTGCTGACGGTGCCGTCCGGGGTCTTGGTGCGCACGGTCCCGTCGGGGCCGATCGAATGCGTCGTGGTGTCCGGCCGGTCGAACGAGATCGAGCGATCGGGATCGATGGTGATCGTGCGCTGCGGATCGCCCGGATGCCCGAACGTGATGTTCTTGTCCTTGTCGACGGTGAAGTGCGTCCCGTCCGGTGCGGTGATGTGTATTTCGCCGCCGCTCTTGTTCCAGGCCGCGAAGGTGCCCTGCCAGCCGGACTTGGAGCCCGATTCCCTTCCGCTGGAGCCGAATCCGGTCTTCGTGCCGTCCTCGCTGACGAAGTCCGCGGAACCGTTGCGCTTGATCGTGACCGTCGAGCCGTCCGAGTTGGTGGCCTTGACGGTGCCGTTGGGCTGCGCCTCGACCGTGACCGTTTTCCCGTTCTGGCCGAAGAATTCGACGCTGTGATCGTTGGTCTTCGGTGTCGAGGAACCCGGGGTGATCCGGCTGATGAAGCTGGGCTTCTCCGGGGGTGCGGGCGGGTGGATGGTGAACCGATGCGGGTCGTTTGCACTGCGCCCCACCGGAATCGGGCCGCCGTCGGATTTCATCAGATGCGTCGTGCCGTCGGTGGAGCTGACCAGCAGATCACCGTCGGAGTTCTTGTTCCAGGATCCGCGGTCGGACTGCACGGTGTGGGTGCTGCCGTCGGAATGCGTGACGATCGTCGGGCGGCCCGGACCGAATTCGACCTTGCCGCCGTCCGGGCTGTGCGTGGTGGTATGCCCCGACGGTCCGGCGAATTCGGTTGTGCCGTCCGGTTTCACGGTGGTGGTCGAACCGTCCGGGCCGGTGGTGCGCACCCCGCCGCCGGACAGCGTGGTGTGCGTCGTGCGGTCCGGGCGACCGAAGGTCTGCTCCTCGAAATTTCCCGCACCCTTGCCGGGTTTGCCTGCGGGACTGCCACTTTCGTGGCCGTCCGGGCCGACGAACCGAACCGTCTCGCCGTCCGCGGACACCTTGATCCCGTGCAGTTCGCCGGGGCGGATGACCGTGATGTTGCCCTCGGAGTCGACGGTGTGCCGCGTGCCGTCGTGCGAGACCACCGTCGTGGTGCCGTCGTCGTTCCTGGTCCAGCTCTGTTTGTTCGTCGGGACGGTGTGCTGAGTGCCGTCCGGGGTGGTGACGATGGTGGGCTGTCCCTGCTCGGACTCCACCTTGGTCCCGTCCGGGCGGTAGGTGGTCTTCTTGCCGCCCGAGGAGGTGACCTCGGTCTCGCCGTTCGGCTTGACCGTGACGTTGGCTCCGTCCGTACCCGGGAACCGCACCGAACCGTCCCGGCCGAAGTTGTGCGCGGACGGCCCTCGGCCGCCATCCGCGCCGCCGTGCACGCCGATGAACACGAAGCCGTCCTGCACCTGGACCTCGGTGCCGTCGGGGAGGCGGACGGTGATGCTGCCGTCCTTGTTCCGCCGCCAGGTGGGGTTGTTGTCGTCATCGTTCGAACCGCTGCGGGTGTTCCCCGGGTTGGGTTCGTTGTGCAATCCACCGCCGCCGTCTTCGGTCCGAGATCCGTAGGGGGACAACGGAGTCTGATCGGACCGGTTCGATCCGCCGCCGACCCCGGCGCGCGGGCCGTTGCCGGAGGTGACCGGATCGTCGTTCGAACTGCGGCCGCCGCCGGAGGGGGTGGAGTTGCTGTCGCCGAGCGGGCGGCCACCGGAGTTGCCTGTATTGGACGAACCCGTATTGGACGAACCCGTCGCCGGAGTCCCGCCGACGCGTGTCGGCGTGGAGGTGCCGTCGCCGGTCACGCTCACCGTCGGGCGCGGTCCGCTCTGCAGGGACGTGCCGCCGCCACCCGGCGTGTTCTTGACCGAGGCCGCGATCGGGTTGCGCGTCCCGCTGCCGCCGGTTTCGGTGTTGGACCCCAGCGAATTCGAGGCGCGGACCGGCGTGCTCGTCGAACCCGTATCGGAGGACGAAAGTGGCCGCGCCGTACTGGAATTCGTTGTGAAGTCCGAACCGAACTGCGATCCGCCGGAGAACGACGGTGTGGCCTTGGGGGTGATCGGGCTGACCGGCGACAGGTCTTCGGAGTTCCACGGGGAGGTATCCGACACCGGGCTCACCAGTTCGTCGCCCTGGCGGGCGAGATTGAAGGCCGTCATGTCGGTCTGGACGCGCAGCGTCGGACGCGCTGTCGTACCGTCGCCGGTGTTCGAGGTCGAGGACGACCGGATCGGCGAGGACTGCGAGGTACTGCTGGAACTGGTCGTCGTGGTGGTCGTGGTTCGCTGGACCTGGTTGCCGGTGCTGGTGGTGGTGTTGTTCGTGACCTCGGTCTTCTGATTCGACTGAGTGACCGGACCGTCGGTGACCTCGGACTTCTGGTTCGACTGGATGACCGGACCGTCGGTGACCTCGGACTTCTGGTTCGACTGAGTGACCGGACCGTCGGTGATCTCGGACTTCTGATTCGACGGAGTCACCGGACCATCGGTGACCTCGGACTTCTGATTCAGCGGGGTTTCGGTGCCCTCGGTGGGCGGCTTCTTGGTATTCCCCCCGGTGATCCCCGAGGTCTCGTTCGCCGGTGGATCGGACCGCTGTTGCCCGTTGGTCGAATTGGACTCGGGCCGTGTGTTGTTCTGGGTCGATCCGGCCGGAGTGGTCGGCTTCTGATTGGCCGGCGGAGTCTGGTTGGAGTCGCTGAAGCCGCGCCCGTTGGTGTTGCCGTTGGTGACGGTGAGCTGGTTGTTCGGATGCTCCTCGTCGAAGTTCCCGCCCCGGTTGCCGTTCGAGCCGCCCGGCATGAAATCCGAACTGCCGCCGCGGAATCCGTTCGATCCGCCCGGCGTGAACTCCGAACTGTCACCGCGGAATCCGGTCGGGAAGGTCGGCGGGGAATCATCGCTCCCGCCGCGGGTGAAGGTGTTCTCGAAACCGCCCTTCGGGGAGAACGATCCGATCTCGAAGGTGTGCGACCCGGGCGGTGCGACGATGCCGCGGTACCCGCCCAGACCACCGCCCAGGGCGCCACGCACCGCACCACCGGCCCAGCCCGCGCCGTTGCCGAAGGTGCCCTCCCAGTCACCGGTGATGCCCGCGGCCACCAGGTTCGTGACCGCGTTGCCGAATTCGCCGCCCGCCGCGCCGACGAGCATGCCGTGACCGGTGCGCATCCACGGATTGGTCATGTCCCCGAACAACTTCGAGGCCTGCTTGCCGAAGAAGTTGCCGAAGGTCTTGCTCAGCCCGCCGACTCCGGCGCCGCCGGCCATCGCCACGCCGAACTCCGTGGCGTTGAAGCTCTTTCGCTTACCGTCCGCCATCTGGCCGAGCTGCACGGCGGCGTCGACGCCGCCGGAGATGAGCGCGGACTCGAGGATCCGCGCGACCCAGCCCTTGGCCAGATTCGCGAACTTCTCACCGAAGATCCGCAGCACCCGGGCGACGATCTGATCCTCGATCATCCTGGCCAGGAACCGGACCACCGCGCGGGTGGCGCCGATCTCGGCCGCCTCCACCGCGGGCGCGGTCGGCGGGAACAGCCACGCCCAGGCGATCTCGATGGCCAGCATGATCAGCGAGATGATCACCATGAGCTTGGCGGCCTGGACCTGGGTGCCCATGTCGAACGCGGCGTCGCCCACCGAATCCATATATTTGGCAAGGGTTTCCACCGAGGAGTCACCCTGCAGGATCTGGTCGAACATGCCCGCGATGTTCTCCCCGCCGGTGCCCTGCGGGTAGGCCGAGACCGCTACGCCCTTGGCGGACTGGATCTCCGGGATGACGCCGCGCAGTCCCTCCGCGGCGTCCTTCCAGATATGCGAGACCGCCCAGATGGCATCTTCATCGCCATCGGGCCATTCGGTTCCCGCGACGTAGCCCAACCATCGAAGCTCCGGAGGCAGATAGAGGCTCATAACGGTACAACCCGCACCTACCGGTCGACGTCACTGATCATCGAACGCGGGCGAACATCCTCGACGTCACCGTAGACCATCGTGGGCTCCTCCTCGCGCCGACGTTCGGCGGCATCGGGCGGGGCGGTCGACGCGGGCGGGACCAGCGGCATCATTTCGCCGAGATCCGGTGCGCCCTCCAATAATTCGGACAGCCGCGGCAGCCGGTCCTTGCGCTCGCGCAGCGGCTCCATGAGTTCGCGGGCCATCTTCTGCACCTTGGCGGAGGCGGCCTGGACCGACTGGGTCATCGCGGTGGCGATCTCCTCGTAGGTCAGATCCTTGATGTCGTCGGCGAATTTGGTTCCGATGAGGATGCCGTCGGCATTGACGGTGACCGTGATGCGCTTGTCGCATGCGGTAACGGTGGCCGTGAGCCGAGACCGATTGCGCTGGATCTCAGCGATGCCGGACATTTGCTCGGAGAACGCCTCCATCATCATTGCGGCATCGGCCTGCAATCGCTCATTGCTCATCGGCAACCTCCACGGATCAATGCTACGGCCGAACCCACTGAGCCGCACGTCGAGACGCTTGTCCCGGCGCACCCTCAGCTATATCCGGATCGTTGGTCCCGCTTCCATTGTTAACGTTCATCATGGCCGGTTCGCGGCAGGTTTCGCATCGCAATGCCGAAGTTTGCCCAGCCGATCTGTCGTCACATGACGTCACCACGAACAGCGCGCGAAATGCCCGGGAAACCTCCAGAGAACTCTGGACGAATCGACAGCGTCGGCGAGATGTCCTGGACGCCAACAGGTCTCGACGTGACCTCGCACACACCACGACCCCGCCCGCCGTCCCGGCATCCCGAAACACCCTCCCAGCGCACGACGCGGCTGGTCCCGGGCCGGTGGATCGGACGACGGCCGCGGGCACGCCCGACCGGACGATGCAATACTGACGCGGTGCGACGCAATCTTGTCATTGTCCGAGCCGGCGACACGTCGATGCACGAGAAGTGGCTGGCTGGGCCGGTGGATCGGAACTGGGACCTGATCGTCAGCTACTTCGGTGACGACCCGGATCGCTACCGGGTGCCCGACGTGGTGCGAGTGGATGCGAAGGGTCCGAAGTGGCCGCCGCTCGGGCAGCTCATCCAGAATCTGGCCACCCTGGTCGACCAGTACGACTACATCTGGCTGCCGGACGACGACATCGACGCGGACACCGCATCGGTCAACCTGATGTTCGACTATTGCGCCGAGTACAAGCTGTCGCTGGCCCAGCCCGCCCTGACCCCGGACAGTTCCATCGTCCACCCGATCACCCGGCTCGATCCGCGATACACGTTGCGCTACACCAACTTCGCCGAAGTCATGGCTCCCTGCCTGAGCGGGGACTTCCTGCGCCGCACCGTCGCGGAGTTCGGTGAGACCCAGTCGGGCTGGGGCATGGACTACGTGTGGACGAGCATGCTCGGCGAGGGCGATATCGCCATTCTCGACGCGGTCCCGATGCGGCACAGCCGGGCCCAGGGCAGCGGTCCGCTGTACGCGGCGGTGCGCGAGGCCGGGGTGGAGGATCCGCGGCAGGAATACGAGGCCTACATGGCCCGCAAGGGAATCTTCCGGCAGCCGCAGGTGATGTATCGCGGTATCCCCGCAGGTTTCCCGGAACCGGCGAGCCTGACTCGCCGCCGTCTGATGTGGCAGGCCCCCTCGCGGGAGGTGCTGGACCCGGGGCGCTGCGTCGTGCTGGTCCCGGTCGCGGACAAGATCGAACCCGATTGCGCCCGCGGCCTGTTCGAACTCGAACGGCAGGGATACACCGTGTGGCGCCTGTACGGAGCCTCCGCGATCGATCAGGCGCGCAGCCAGATGGCCACCGACGCACTGGCGGCCGGGTTCGAAGAACTGATGTGGATCGACGCCGACATCGACTTCCCCGCCGACGCGGTGAACCGGCTGCGCGCACTGGATCTGCCCGTGGTGTGCGGGGTCTACGCGAAGAAGGGCAGGCGCGAACTCGTGGTGCACTTCGAGCCCGGAACCGAACAACTGGTGTTCGGCCAGGGCGGCGGGGTGCTCGAAATCAAGTACGCTGCCACCGGATTCCTGCTCACCAAGCGCAGTGTTTACGAGAAAATCCAAGCGGCGGAACAACTTCCGACCTGCAACCGGCAGTTCGGCACCCCGACGGTGCCGTACTTCCTGCCGATGGTCATCGACGACGGCGAGAACCCCTGGTATCTGGGTGAGGACTTCGCCTTCTGCGAGCGGGCCCGGCGCAACGGTTTCGCGATCATGGCCGACACCCGAATTCGCTTGGGCCACATCGGCCGTAACTCCTACAGCTGGGAGGAGGCCGGTACCGACTCCCCCCGCTACGCCACCTACACCTACCATCTGCACCCGCCCAAGGATGCGACCGCCGAGCCGGAGCCGCAGCCGGAGGCGCCCGCCGCGGGCGCGGATGCCTCGGCAACCGCCGCACCGGCGTGGGCGAGCCCGGGGCAGGAAGAGCCCGCCGCACAGCCGGAGCCGGACGACGCACCACCGGTGTCCGGACCGAATTCGTGAGTGAGTTTCCCGACGTCACCGACCTCCAACGCGCACAGGCGGAGTTCGACGACCGGTGTAATACTGTCGTTGTGCGACGTAACCTTGTCATCGTCCGAGCCACCGAAATATCGCAGCACGAGTCCTGGCTGACCGGTCCGGGCGATCGGAATTGGGATCTGATCGTCAGTTACACCGGCGCCGACGCGAAACGCTTCCGCAGCCCGCACGTGGTGCGTATGGATTTCGAGGGCACGAAATGGCCCGTGGTACGGCAGGTGGCGCAGAGCTTGGGCGATGCACTCGAACAGTACGACCACATATGGGTTCCGGATGACGATCTCCAGACCGATATGGCATCGATCAATGCGATGTTCGATATCTGTGCCGAATACTCCTTGGCACTGGCGCAACCCACGCTCACCAGTGACAGTTATGTCGATCACGAGATCAACCGGGTCGTTCCCGATCATGTACTGCGATACACGAATTACGTCGGCACCATGGCGCCCTGCTTCAGCCGGGAATTCCTGAATCGCTGCCTGCCGGATTTCGTCGCGAGGGTCTCCGAATTCGGCCTCGCGGCACTGTGGCCGACCATGCTCGGCGACAACGACATCGCCGTCATCGATCACGCGTCGGTCCGCAACGTCCGGTCGCGCGCGATTCTGCAGCCCGCCACGGACGAGGAGCTCGAGCTGTTCGCCCGGCTCATCGAGCTGGAAGGCACCGAGGAGTACGACGACCTGCCCGACGTGGATCCGCGGATCGTCGAGTATCGGCGGTTCATCGACGCGCGCGAACTCTCCCCCGTCGAACCGCAGGTGCGCGGGGAGGTCGCGGCCGATCCGGACGCACCGGACGCGCCGCGGCCGCGGCTGGACCCGTTCTGGGTCGCCTCCAATACCCGCGAACGCCTCGATCCCGCGCGCTGCGTGATCCTGGTGCCGGTGGGCGATAGTATCGAGCCCGATTGCGCGCGTGGGCTTTTCGAGCTCGAGCAACAGGGTTACCCGGTGTGGCGGCTGTACGGCGCCTCCGGTATCGACCAGGTCCGCAGCCAGATGGCCACCGACGCGCTGGCGGCCGGGTTCGAGGAACTGATGTGGATCGATGCCGATATGTCCTTCCCGGTCGAGGCGGTGATGCAGCTGCGCACCCTGGACCTGCCGATCTCCTGCGCCGTCTACACCAAGAAGGGGCAGCGCGAGCTGGTGGTCCACCTCGAGCCGGGTACCCAGCGGCTGACCTTCGGCGAGGGCGGCGGACTGGCCGAGATCAAGTACGGCGCAACCGGATTCCTGCACACCCGTCGGGAGATCTACGACGAGATCCAGCAGCACGAGCAATTGCCCACATGCAACAAGCATTTCGGGCGCCCGGTCGTCCCGTACTTCCTGCCGATGGCCGTCCCGGTGGGCGAGGACTTCTGGTATCTGGGTGAGGATTTCGCGTTCTGCGAGCGCGCCCGGCGCTGTGGTTACGCCATCATGGCCGACACCCGGATCCGATTGGGCCACATCGGGCGACGGACCTACGGCTGGGAGGATGCGGGCAGTTCCCAGGAACGGTTCGCCAGCTTCACCTTCAACTTCTGATCCCCGCGACCGCCTCGGCGGTGCGGAGATCAGCGAACATGTTTCGACGAGGGAGTGAACTTCGATGGATCCGTCCCGCTGCGTCGTGCTGGCGCCGATCAGCGGCTACCTGGAGCCCGAATGTGCCCGGGGGCTGGCGCAACTCGAGGCACGCGGCTATCACGTCCGTGCGGTGCCCAGGTACGCCGCGATCGATCAGGGGCGCAGTCAGCTGGCGACCGACGCGCTGATGGACGATTACGAAGCGTTGATGTGGATCGATTCGGATATCGGCTTCGACGCGGATTCGGTGGATATGCTGCGCGAGCACGATCTTCCGGTGGTGTGCGGGATCTACCCGCGCAAGGGCCGGCGGGAGCTGGCTTGCAAACTGCTGCCCGAAACCCCCCGGGTCGTCTTCGGCGAGGGCGGCGGACTGATGGAGATCCGTTATGCGGCAATGGGTTTCTGCTACACCCAGCGAACGGTCTACGAGCAGATGATCGTGCACGAGGAACTTCCGGTGTGCAACAAGCAGTTCGATCGCATCACGGTGCCGTACTTCCTGCCGATGGTGCTGCCGGAGGGGACGGAGCACTGGTACATGAGCGCGGAGTACTCGTTCTGTGAGCGGGCCCGGCGCAGCGGTTTCCAGATCATGGCCGACACCCGGATCCGCCTGGGCCACATCGGGCGACACACCTTCCAGTGGGAGGACGCGGGCACCGATCAACAGCGTTTCGCCACCTATGAGTTCAATCTTCGCTGACCCCGAGCGGCGTTCACGCGGTAAACTCGGACGAGTTTCCGCACGAGGAGATTTCGCTGTCGTGAGTAACGAGAGAGCCAAGGCCGACCTCGCCGACCTGCTGGACACGGTCAACACCCACATCCGGTCGATCGCCGACGCACAGCGTCAGCGCACCGAGCTCGTCGCCACCGCCACCGCCGAGGAGGGCCGGGTCGAGGTGACCTGCAATGCCGACGGTGTGCCGATCGACATCGTGTTCGGCGATGACATCGACGATCTGGACTACGACGAGATCGCCGCGGCGGTGCTGGAGGCCGCACAGGATGCCGCGGCCTCGGTCGCCCGCCGGGCCGAGGAGTTGATCGCGCCGGTGCGCAAGACCCGCTCCCGGCTGCCGAGCCTGTCCTCGATCGTCGCGGACCTGCCGGATCTGCAGGTGAAGGTGCCCGAACCCGAACGTGCGTCGTTCGATCCGCCTTCGGCGCGCAACAAGGAGCAGTCGGGCCAGGCCCAGCCCTGGTCGGTATCCGACGACGACTGATCTGCCCGTGAGAGCGAGGACCCGTGAACGAGCTTGCGAGTGAACCATTGATGCAGCGCGCATCGCGCATGCCGGAACCGAACGCCAGCGAGGTGGAGTCATGAGCGAACCGGTAGAACTGAATCCCGACGGGCTGCGCAAGGCCGCCACGGAGTTCGACGACGTCTCCGCCAGCACCAAGGCGCTCCTGGACAGATTGCAGTCCGCCAGCGGCGCCAAGGGCGCGCCCTGGGGCGACGACAAGAACGGCAAGAGGTTCGCCGAGGGCGACAAGGGCTACATCACCAATCGCGACGGGATGTTCAACACACTCTCCCAGCTGGTGACCGTGTTCACCGACAACGCGAACAACCTGCGGGACTCCGCGAACACCTTCGAGCAGAACGAGAAGGACTCCTCGCAGTAGCGGCGTGCGCCGCCACGGGCCGATCGGCCCGCGCGACTCACACGCCGTCGGGCAGGATGTCGCCCAGTTCCCGGGTGACGTGGTCGAGATATCGGGCGACGTACTGACCGATCAGCTCGCCCGCCACCCGGCCGGGCATCGACCGCGTCATCGACAGGTGTCCGACCAGTTCGGCCACATCCTGCGATTTGCGATCGGACCGGCGGAACTCCCGCACCGCGGTCCGCTCGAACATGTCCACGAACTGCCGGGCGATGTGGTCGCAATCGTCTCGCAACCGCTCGATTTCGTCGAGCACCCGGGTCGGCGGCACGCCCGCGCCCATCAGCTGCGCGGCGATGTCGACCAGATGCGGATCCTTGACCCGGTACGTGGTGGCATCCAGCGGCTCGTACAGGCCGGTGGCCACCACGCGGGCCAGGCCGTTCGGGATCTCGCTGTAGCGTTCGGCGAGTTCGGTTGCGGCAACCGTGGTTTCGGCCGCCACGGCAACAGGTTTCGGGGCCGCGGGCGCGGGCGAGGTGGATGCGCTGACGCCGAGCACCGCGGCCAGATCGTCACCGCGATCCCACGCCTCGAGCAGATCACGCACACCGTTGAGCTTGATGCCGCGATCGAGCAACCGGCTGATGATCCGTACCCGGTTCAGATGTTCGTCGCTGTAGAAGCCGGTGCGCCCTTTCAGCTGCGGGGGCGGCAGCAAACCGCGCTCGTTGTACACGCGCAGCGTGCGCACGGTCATCCCGGCCTCGCGCGCCAACTCGTCGATCGTGAACTCCGATTCCACAGCCATACCTCCAGGAAACCATATGGAAACCCGTGTCCACAGTGCCCGTAACCACCGGGTTTCGGTGAGAGCCATGGGTTTCCATGACGTTACATATGAACTTACCTCTTGCATGTGCCATTTATCAGCGGTACGTTACACCACACAGCGGTATGATCGGCATCACTAAGGAAGGTCCCGCACATGACCACAGTTCAACCTCCTCCGGAGACGCAGGCACATTCCCTGCACGCGGAGGACGAGGGCTACCACAAGGCGCTTCGGCCTCGCCAGCTGCAGATGATCGCGATCGGCGGCGCCATCGGCACGGGCCTGTTCCTGGGTGCCAGCAAACGCCTCCATGACGCAGGCGCGGGACTGTTCATCGCGTACGCGGTGTGCGGCATCTTCGTCTTCTTCATACTTCGCGCCCTGGGCGAGCTGGTGCTGCACCGGCCGTCCTCGGGCTCGTTCGTCTCCTATGCGCGCGAGTTCTACGGGGAGAAGCTCGCCTTCGGCGTCGGCTGGATGTACTTCTTCCACTGGTGCATGACCGGTATCGCCGACATCACCGCCATTGCAACCTACGTCCACTACTGGGGGGCCACCAAGGTCATCCCGCAGTGGCTGATCGCGCTGGTAGCGCTGGCCATCGTGCTGAGCATCAACATGATCTCGGTGAAGTGGTTCGGTGAGATGGAGTTCTGGGCCGCGATCATCAAGGTCGTCGCGCTGGTCGGATTCCTGGTCCTGGGCGTGGTGTTCCTCGCCGGGCGGTTCAAGCTGGACGGCGACACCACCGGCTGGACGGTGATCAGTCACAACGGCGGTCTGTTCCCGAACGGCACCTGGCCACTGGCGTTGTCCGTCACCGGCGTCGTGTTCTCTTACGCGGCAGTCGAATTGGTGGGCACCGCGGCCGGTGAGGCCGAGAACCCCGAGAAGATCATGCCCCGCGCGATCAACTCGGTCGTCGCCCGCATCGCCCTGTTCTACGTCGGCTCGCTGGTGCTGCTCGCGTTGCTGATCCCGTTCAAGGCGTTCGACCCCGACACCAGCCCGTTCGTGACCTTCTTCTCCAAGCTGGGCATCCACGGCGCCGGCACGGCGATGAACCTCGTGGTGCTCACCGCGGCGTTCTCCAGCCTCAACGCGGGTCTGTACTCGACCGGTCGCATCATCCGGTCCATGTCGATGAACGGCAGCGCGCCGAAGATCGGTTCGAAGATGTCCTCGCGGGGCGTGCCCTACGTCGGCATCCTGGCCACCGGCTGCGTCGCGCTGATCGGTGTCGGGCTCAACGCGGTCGTCCCGAAGGAGGCGTTCTCCATCGTGATGAACGTGTCCGCGCTGGGCACCATGTTCGCCTGGACCGCGATCCTGCTGTGCCAGCTGCAGCTGTGGCGGTGGGCGAAGCAGGGCAAGATGTCGCGGCCGTCGTTCCGGCTGTTCGGCGCCCCGTACACGAGCTACGCCACGCTGGCGTTCCTCGCGGCGGTCGTGCTGATCATGGTGTTCAGCGGCGATCGCACGCAGTGGGGTGCGGTCCTGGCGATGGTCGTGATCGTGTTCCCGCTGATGATCGGCGGCTGGTTCCTGGCCCGCAAGCGGGTGATCGAACTGGCCAACGCACGGGTCGGCTACACCGGTCAATTCCCGGTCCTGGCCGAGCGTCCGATGGAGAATCGGGAGGCCAGGCTGCCCGGTTCGAGCTCGAGTCCGAGCGCGAGCCCGGACGATGAGGCACAATCGCACTGATACCCGACGATTCCGGTAACCACCGGAACACCGCCGGGACCGGTCCCCGCCGCTCCGCAGTACGGATCACTCCGGCTGCGGAGCGGTGGGGTTTCCGGGTCACTGCGAGGTTCGAGGTTCTGAGAAGACGAATGGCCGAGAATTCCAGCCCGCCCGGCCACCCGAGTCCACCTCCGTGGGCGACGCGCCAGCTGCGCGAGGCCGCCGATACGTCCTACCGCTGGGCGACCCGGCGCGCGGTGGTCACCCAGCCCAGTTCGTGGACGGGACAGGAGGATTCGGTTCCGGCCGAACCGGACACCGAGCGACGCTCGCGTCCCGGGGTGCGGCGGGTGGGTGTCGGGCTGATCTCGCTGCCGCGGGTGAATCCGATCGATCCGACCGCGGCGGTGCTGCGCGATCCCCAAGTGCCCGAGGACAAACGCTTCTGCTGGAAATGTCAGCAGCCGGTCGGGCGATCCGAGGAGAGCGCGGCCGAACCCACGGCGAGTTCCGCGGCGCACGACGTGTCGGCCGGAAGCTGCGCGCAGTGCGGCTCCCCGTTCAACTTCCGGCCCATGCTCGAACCCGGCGAACTGGTCGCCGACCAGTACGAGGTGCGCGGCTGTCTGGCCTACGGCGGGATGGGCTGGATCTTCCTGGCCCGCGACCGCAACGTCAGCGGGCGCTGGGTGGTGTTGAAGGGGTTGCAGAATCCCCTGGACATCGAGGCGCACGTGGTGGCGCTGGCCGAACGCCAATTCCTTTCCGAGATGGCGCATCCGGCGATCGTGAAGATCTACAACTTCGTCAAACACCGTGGCGCGGACGGGATCCCGTGCGGATACATCGTGATGGAGTACGTCGGCGGGCGCTCCCTCAAGACCGAACTGGACGAGCGCGCCCCCGAATTCCTGCCGGTCGCCGAGGCCGTGGCCTATATGCTCGAAGTGCTTCCGGCACTGGACTATCTGCATTCGTTCGGGCTGGCCTACAACGACCTCAAGCCGGACAACATCATGGTCAGCGAGGACGAGGTCAAACTGATCGACCTGGGCGCGGTGGCCGCTCGCCAATCCGGCGGCAGTCTGTACGGCACACCCGGTTATCAGGCGCCCGAGTTCACTCGCACCGGCCCCACCGTGGCCTCGGACATCTACACCGTCGGGCGCACCCTGGCCGCGCTGACCATGCGCATGCCGACCGATGCGCACGGTCACAAACTTCCCGGCATCCCCTCGTCGCAGGACGGATCGGTGCTCGAGCGCTATCCGGCCTTCGCCCGGCTGGTGCACCGGGCCACCGATCCCGATCCCGCCCAGCGCTTTCCGTCCGCCTACGCGCTGTACCGGCAGCTGCTCGGCGTGCTGCGCGCGGTCCTGGCCGAGGACACCGGTCGGGAGTATCCCCAGGTATCCACCGTATTCAGCGCTCCGAGAGGGGATTTCGGCATCGAGACGCTGCTCCGGCAGACCGATGCCATCGCCGACGGGGTGCGCCGCACGCCCGAGCTGGACGCGGCGAATGTGGCTGCTGCCCTTCCGGTTCCGTTGATCGACGGCGAGGATCCCAGCGCGGATCTGCTCTCGCCGCTGCTGCACGGCGATCCGCATCGGGCGCTGGACACCCTGCGCCAGGGCCGGGAGAACATGCGCATCGGCAAGATCGCCATGCCGGACACCTTCGAACTGGAAGGCGCGTTGACCGAGGTCCGCGCCTATCTGGACCTGGGTGAAGTGAAATACGCGCGATCGAAACTGGACACGCTGCGCACGGGATACCGGATCGACTGGCGCATCGAATGGTATGCCGCGGTCGCCGATCTCGTAGACGCGGATTACGACAAGGCTTATGCGCGTTTCGATCTCGTCGCCGCCTCGGTGCCCGGCGAGGCCGCGCCGCTGCTGGCCCTGGCCGCGACCGCGGAACTGCTGCTCGAATCCGAGCCCGAGGACGCGGACCGGTGGGAGCGCGCGGCGACCGATCACTACCGCGCGGTGTGGCGCTCCAATCGCGGGATCGCCAGCGCTGCTTTCGGATTGGCTCGCTGCCTGGCCGAGGCCAAGGACCACAGCGCCGCCGTGGCCACGCTGCAGCAGATGCCGGAGACCTCGCGCCACCACGATGTCGCCCGGATGACCGCCTGCCTGCTGCTGGTGACCCGTCCGGCCGACGAGCTGACCCGCGAGGATCTCGACGCGGCCGCCACACACCTGCACGGTCTGCACGACGAGCCCCGACTGCACCAGTTGCGGGTGCTGGTGCTCAGCGCCGCGCTGGACTGGCTGCGCCGCGGCGGATCTCCCCCGGCCCCGGGGTCGACGATCCTGGACCTGAACTACTCCGACGAGGCGCTGCGCGAGGGAATCGAACTGGCACTGCGTCATATCGCCCGCACCACCCCGCGCCGCCTGCAGCGGTACGCGCTGATCGATCTGGCCAACCGGCTGCGGCCACGATCGTGGTGGTAGTCGCCGCTCATCGCGCGAAGATCTGGGTGCGTCGATCCGGATCGGCCAGCACGTCGCGGATGAGCAGGCCCAGATCCATCTCGTTCGGCGTGGACGGGTAGTACAGATCGCACACCACGACGCCGTCCACCGCGACCGCGAACCGGGTCCGGCTCGGATCGACGCGCTCCCAGTGCGTGGTGACATCCGGTGAGTCCAGATCCACGCCGCGCTCGTTCACACGCAGCGACAGCCCGGTTCCGCAGCGGTAGAACACGATTCGCGAGCCGCCCAGTTCGCCGTAGACTCCGGCGAGCCCGCCCATGGCGAGTTCGACCGGACGCAGGGTGCCGGTGACCGGGTCGAAGGCGGCGCTTTCGCCCCAGCCGGTGTGCGACCGGACGTAGATCTCGGTGTCGTTGCCGTGCCCGTTGCCCGGACCGATACCGCTGCCCACGCGGGGCATGTAGTTCTTGCGCTTCTTCGACGAATCCGAGCCGCGCAGTGCTGCGCCCGGCAACCCGGGTACACCGGGGAAGCCGGGCACGCCCGGATACTGGCTGCCGTTCGAATCACCCTGCTGGGAGGGCTGATTCGCGCCGTTGGACCCGTTGTGCCGACCGGATCGGTCGGACAGCGGCATCCCCGGAAGAGAGCCGAAGGTATCCGGACCAGGCAGATCCGGATATCCGGGCTGATCGCCCGGCCCCCAGGAACCCGTGCCACCGGGCAGTTCGGGAGGTTGCGGAATTCCGGGCGGCACAGCGCCGTTCGGTGATCCCGGCGGCTGCGATCCACCGGTGGCTCCCGGAATGTCCGGCAGTGACGGAAGACCGGGCAGCGAGGGCAGACCGGGCCACTGTGTCCCCGGATCCGAGCCCTGTCCCGGACACTGCGGACACGGATTCGGATCGTGCGGGCAGTGGTCGTGCCGATCGCACCCCGGCTGCCCGTCGCCCGGCCCGGACCCGTGCGGCGGACCGGGCACGGGATGCTGCGGCGATTGCGGCCCGCGCGGCCCGGGGCCCTGGGGCCCAGGACCTTTCGGCCCGGGGCCGTGCGGCTTCGGCGGCTTGGGCGGCTGCCCCGGATCGGGCGGCACCGGCGTGAGGTTGGCGCCCGGAATATGTTCCGGCGCACCCGGTTCACCCGGCCACCGGAAGTTGTGCCGGATCGGGATGCGCGGCGTGCGCGGCCCGTAGTACGGCCACGGCTCGGTCCGCTTACCTCCGAGCCCACCGATGCCGCCCTCGTCCGGTGTCCCCGGCTTCGACCCCGAGGATTTCGGTGGCTTCGGCGGCTTACCGGCTCCGGACTCGCCCTCGGACCCCGGCTTCTTCCCCTTCGGCGGCTTACCGGATTCCTGCGGCTCCGTCTCGGGACGCTCGGCCTTCGGGGATTCGCCGGGCTCCTGCGGCTCCTGCGCCCTGGGGCGCTCGGCCTTCGGAGTCTCGCCGGGCCCCCGTGCCTCCTCCGTCCCAGGGCGCTTCACCTTCGGCGACTCGCCAGACTCCTCCGGCTCCTGTGCTCCGGGGCGCTTCACCTTCGGAGTCCGGCCCGATTGCTCCGGCTCGGACTTCTTCGGCGGCACCGGCTTCGACCGCTCGGTTCGCTCCTCGGACTCCGCGGACTCCTCCGGCTCCGAAAGTTTCGGCGGCTTACTGGACTCCGAAGATTCCTCGGCACTGGGCTTCTTCGCCTTCGGCGTCCGCTCCGAGCCCTGCGACTCCTGCGACTTCTTCGGCGATTCGATCGTCTCATCGGACCCGTCGGACTCCGCGGTGTCCGACTTCTTCGGCAACTCAGCGGATTTCGGAGTGCGACCCGACTCGGACGACTGCTCCGGCGGCGTCTTCGGCAGCTGCTCCGCCTCGGTCCGGCGCTGCTGCGGCTGCGTCGGTGCGTCCGGGTCGCTCTGTTGCACCTTCGGCGACTCGGGCGACTCCGGGGACTTCGGCGGTGTCTGCCCCGATTCGGCCCGGCGCTGCTGCGGCTGCGTCGGGGCATCGGGATCGGACTTCTGCTGTGGGAGTGGGGTTTCCGGTTCGCTGCTCGGGAGTTCCTTGGTCTTCGCCGAGCCCTCGACCTGTCTGCCGTTCTGTAGCTCGAGGTCGTGCTCGATGTTGCGGCGCAACCTGGCCAGCGTCCGGTCGAGGTTGTCCGGGTCGACCGCCTCGGGGAGTTCGTCCAGTCGGCGGGCCCATTCCTGGCGTTCGCTCCTGGTCGGCGAATCGGCCAGCAGTTCGATCGTGCCGGCGCGGATCACCCTGGCCAGTTCGCGATCGGCCTCGTTCAGGTGCAACGTGGTGACGTCCGGGCCCAGTTCGATCCAGGCGTGCAACGCGACCTTCTGCAATGCCGCGACCGGATCGTCCGGCAGTCCGTCGTACCAGTCGCGCAGACCGGTGGCCTCGATGATGTGCTCGGCCCGGCGCATCGTCGGATGCTTCCAGGAATCGTCCAGCGGCCGCATCTCGACCGCGTACGGAATCCGCGCGAACGGCACCTTCTTGTCGCGCGCGAACGGCATCCCGCCGCGCTCGGGCGCCTCGGCCGGCAGATCGTCCGGGTGCACCAGCGCACCGCCGCGGACCACGAAGTGTTCGGTCAGCGGTGGCCGAATCCACTTGTAGCCCAGCAGATCCGCGTGCGCTTCGGCGTCGTGCCAGGTGACCTTGTCCTCGGTGTCGAGGTAGTGCGCCTCGGCCCAATAGTGTTCCAGCATCACCAGATCCGGCCGCGTCGGCGAGGTCTTGCCCGCACCGTCGCCCCGACCGGTCAGCCGGTTCCAGGCATCCACCAGCTGCGGCATCGCGTCCATCCGCCGGGTACCGGACCGGCCCTCGGGCGTATTCGCGTCGAACACCGACATCACATCGCGCATAACGTGGTTCTTGACGCGCAGAATACGTTGTCCCAGTTCTTCTTTCGTCAACGGCGTGCCGTCTTCACGATGTGCCAGCGGCATACCGTGCGCGTAGGTGACCCCGCCGTCCTCGGGGCGCAGCAGCGGGTTGCCCGAACGCGTCAGCGCATCGACGATCTCCCGGACATCGGCGTTGTTCTCGTGCTCGATGTCGTCGTGCGCGGCCTGCCCGGCCGCCTCTCGCGCGGCCTGCCGGTCGGGGGCGAATTCGTCGTATCGCTCCTCGGCCCACTCCCGCACCTTCGAATAGCGGTGGACCATCCGGTCCCACTTGTTCGAGATGAAATCCACCCGATCACCCGGCGGCGCGAATTCGGCGACGTGGTACCGGGGATGGGGCGGCTGGACCTCCAGGTCGATCGGCGGATGGAATCCCCGGAAGGTCCGGATACTGCGCAGCCCCGGAACGAACCGCAGCACAGGGTGATTCTCGTCGAACGGCCCGTTCGGCAGACCACGGGTGTGCTCGAGCACCCACCTCCCGATCTCGGGATGGTTGTAGAACCGGTTGAGCACCCACGGATGTTTGCGCGCGAGGTTGTAGAGCTGGAACCACCGCTTGCCGATCGTGTACAGCGCACCGTCGAGCGGCATCTCGTGGTGAGCGTCCTCGTCCCAGCCGATCGGCGGTTCGGGCCCCGGCCCGGGGCCCTGGGTGGCCCAGAGCATCGCCCGCCCCTGCTCGGTCAGGCTCAGCAGCTCCTCGTAACTCATCTCCGGCCAATGCCCGGTGATCAGCCGCAACAGACCCGGCTCCACCATGTTCTGGAACGGCTCGGCGGCCATCGCACCGCTGAATCCGTCCGGCATCTTCTCCTCGTAGGAGCGCGCGGGCAGATGCGATTTGTCCTCGCCGCCGAACGGGGCCCAGCCCTTGGGTGGCAGCCGCCAGCCGTCGACGTCCTTCTGCCCGTACTTGTCGAGCTTGGTGCCCATCGGCAGTTCCGGTTTGTGCGCCCGGAAGCCGTACGCCTCGCCCGCACGGACGTCGTGCCAGGTCGGCTCACCGCCCGGAGTTTCCGAACGCCGTTCCCACAGCAAGATTTCCAGCGGAATCGTGGGTTCGCGCTGACGCCGCCCCACCTCGGCCGCCTCCCGATCCCGGCTGGGCAGCGCGCGGCGATCCCCGGTGCCGGGAGCCTTGATTCCCGTTGCCTCGTACAGCATCTGCCGCCAGCGCACCGCCCCGGAGAGGGTCAGCGGACGCTCACCGTGCTGGATGATCCGCAGCGACTCGACGAGATTGCCGTCCTCGTCGAGCTCGGTGCGCATGCCCTGACGTTCGATCCGCGGCGGCGCCAGTTCGCGCACCCGATGACCGTTGCCGCTCTTCTCGGCCGCCACCTCCAGGTAGTGCACCACGGTCTCCGGCCGCTCGAACAGCCGCGTCACGACGTGGTGACGGCTCAGCGTCTCGGCGAGCGCGCGATCGTGATCCACGCCCGCGTCGAGCCCGTACTCCGGACGGCCCGCGGTCACGACGATGCGCGCGGGACGGCCGCCCTCGCCGTTCTCGTCGGGGACCCGGCCGTGATCGATCCACACGTTGTCGGTGATCCGCCGCAGATTCCGCGGATCCACTACGCTCTGCGCGGCCGCGCGCCAGCCGCCGCCCGTGCCGACCCGGCGATCGTTGATCCGATCGATCTCGTTGTCCGCCCGGTCGACGGCCTCCCGGGCGTCGGCCAGAGCTCGCAGATCCTCGGGCGTCGCCGCGCCCGGATCGGCCTCGTGCTGTGCGCGCAGGCGGTAGTACGTCCGGCGCAGCGGTTTGGTCCGCTCGAGCGCCGCCTTGTACCCATCCGCGAGCCGCCCGATCGAACGATGCGCCTTATCGGTCTCGGAGACATCGTGTTTCGCGCCGAGCTGTTCGAGCTGATGGATCCGCTGATCGATCTCGGCGAGCTGATCGACCACCGCGTAGTACTGCTCGGCGGCCTCGGCGAGTTTGTCGATCGGATCCTGCCGGCGGGCCAGCTCCTGCTCGCTGACCTGTTCGGGCAGGGACAGGCCCGGCGTGTCGAGACCTGCGTCCTCCCGGGTGTAGCCGACCCGCTCGGTGGTCAGCCGCGCGATGGTGGACGACCACGCGTCCCGGCTCAGATCGTCCGGTGCCACGCCCTCGATGCGGGAGACACGGCCTTCCAGTTTGGTGCGCCAGAATTCGTGTGTCAGGGCGATACGGGCGCGGCGATTCACCAGTTCGTCGAGTTCGACCTGATTCGGGTCCGGGGCGAACTGCTGCGCCGGATCGGTTGTCTCGTCCGGTGTTTCGGCGGCATCGGCCCCCTCGCGCTCCGCCGGTGCCGCGGTCCGCTTCGGCTCGATCGCGGGGGCGCCTCCTGCCGGGACCGCTGCCCGCGCGCGCTGCGGCTCGGTGAGGTCGGCCAGCCACACTCGCCCCTCGTCGTCCACCCGGATCCGCCGGACGTTCAGCGCACCATCGGCGCCGAGCAGTTGTTCGCGCACCGCGCGGGGCAGCACGTGATCCGGATTCGCGGTCGGCGCGACGATATCCAGCCGGATCGGGTTCCCCGCCTCGGCCTCCCGCAGGCGGGCCACCTCCGCGGTGGCATGATCCGCGTCGACCGGCAGACCGTTCCGGCCGATCGCGGTACCGCCGGTGTGCCGCAACACATTCCGCGTGGCCATCATCGTCAGCTCGGCGGCCTTGCGATCGCGCATCACCACGCCCAGCTCGTGGATGCCCAGCCGTTGCAGAACGGCGTTGCCGCGCGAGGAGACCTCCTCCGCCCGCGCCTCGACGGCACGTCGCTGGTCGAAGAACTCCTCCATCCGATCGGCCGGAATGGCGGTGCGGTCGAAGAACTCGTCGGCCCGCGCCCGATGTTCGGCGACCAGCCCCCGCACCGCGCCGGCCAGTTCGTGCCGAGTCATACCGGCCGCATCGATGTCCAGCCAGCCGACGTCCCGCAGGATGCTGCGGAAGTTCTCGTTCAGCGCCTTGTCCATATCGCTGACCTGAAGGGCCAACTTGCGCAAGGCTTTCCGGTCCGACCGCGAGGCGGGCAGATATTCGGTCTCCGCGCCCGCGTCCCAGTCGCCCGGACGCGGCGCGGGCGGAATCTGCGGACGCCGGGCAGGCACCTCGTCGGGATGGTGTTCGGTGAGGTGCACCGTACCGTCCGCACCGACCCTGACCTGGTAGTAGACCGTGTCGGCGCCCTGCTCGGCCAGAGTGCGGCGGCGCGCGTCGTCGATGTGGATGTTCGGATCGTCGGTCTTGCCGACGCCGACCAGACGTGCGGTCCGCCCGTCCGCACCCTCGATCTCCCGGGTGTGCGAGACGCCGAACTTCAGCCGCACCTTGCGCAGGCCGTCGCCGTAGACCCTGGGCCCCTTCTCCAGAGCACCGGCCTTGACGTCCATCACCTCGCGCTCGGCCTCGGTCTGCGCCTCGGAGTCGCGCATCCGCTCGTTGGCCTGCGCGACCCGGAACGCGTTCAGCTGCTCGATCAGCTTGCCCGCACCCTCGACGGTCCGGTTCGTCTCGACCTGCGATGCCTTGTCGATCCTGCGCACCAGGGCTTTTCGATCCAGTTCGGGATCGACGCCGAATTCACCTGCCAACTCCCGCAACCGCGACAGGCGGGTGCGGGGATTCTCCAGCTCGTCCCGCACGGCCGCGCGCTGCCGCGCCGCTGCCCGGGAGTTCTGCTCGGCTTGCCCGCGCAGCGCCTCGTCCAGCTGGTGGCGGGTCGGCTCGTCGATCCGCAGATCGTCGATGCGGGTGCGGAATTCGGCATCGGTGAGCGCATCGCCGTTGTCGCGCAGCTCGATCAGCTCCGCCAATGCCCGGCGCTGCTGCAGTTGATCAGCCCGAATGAGTTGGCGCAGTTGGCTTTCGGTCAGGAGGTCGTGCTCGATGGCGCGCTCGTCCGCGTAGTCGCGCAGCTGTTCGGCGTTCATCCGCCACACCGCGGGCCGCTGCGCGTAATCCTCCCGGGCGAGGATCACCACATCGGAAACCTTGCCCTGCAACACTTCCCGGCGCACCTGCTCGGGATCGACCCCGGCCGCACGCGCGGCGCGCAACGCGCCGTCCCAGGCCTGCTCGCGGCGGGCCACCGCCTTGACCAGCTCGCGCAGCGCCTTCTTCAGCGGCCGCGTGGTCGGCACATGCCGCTGCTCGGCATCCGCGCTGGTCCAGGTGTCGCGACGACGTGGCTCCGGGCCCGGTTCCGCGCCTTCCCATTTCGCCGGTGGCGTCGGCCCGTCACCCGAGCCGCCCGCACCGCCGTCGTCATCGCTGTTCGTCGGCGGCGGAACCGAATCCGTACCGCCGCTGTCGCCTCCGGCCCCGTCATCCGAATCCGGTCCGGAGACCGGCCGATCCGGCGCACCGGCGCCCTCCGGACCGGCGGGATCCAGACCCAGCGCCTGCATCTCGGCACGCAGTCGCTCCTGCTCCGAAACCGCCGCCCAATAGTCGTTGGCGACCTTGACCACGGCCTTCGTGATCGGGCCGTTGGCCGCCAGCTGCGCCCGCAACTCCCGGTGCCGCTCGACGTCACCGGCCTCCTGCGCCGCCTTGACCTCCGCCCGCAGTCGATCCCGGTCCGCGCCGACCGTGCGAACGGCCGCACGGGCCAGGTCGTTTCCGGTCAGCGTGGGATCGATGCCGATCGTCGGGGCGAGATCGCGCAGGATCTCGTGCGCGGTGTGCTCCGCGTCCCGGGCCGTATCGAGCTGATGCCGGTAGACCTCCAGCGGCGCGGCCGCTTCCGCATGTCCGGATTGCTCGGTCCGCGGCACCACCGTGCCCCGCACCCGGACCTGTCCGTCCTCCTCGTGCACCGCATCCACCCGGACGTGCAGTCCGCGCCCCAGCAGCAGCCTGGCCGTCTCCAGCCGCCCGCCCGGAGACAGGTCGGCGCCGCCGACGAACAGCGCCGGTGTGCCGTCGGGCACCGTGAGTTCCAGGTGGTAATTCGACTCCGGTCGCGCCGACACCCGGCCCAGGAACCCTTGCAGGTAGCCGGGCACCTCGTACACCGATCCCGGTGTGGTGTCACCGAACAGCCCGTGTTCGCCCTCGAAGCTGAGCAGTACCGGTGCGGGCAGCACCGCTCGGTTCAGCACGTCGTCCAGGATCGCGGCCGCCTCCGGCGACAGCCCGGACATCCGGCCCGACAGGAATTCACCGAGCACGCGGCGTTCCTCGGCGGTCAAGCCGTCCAGCACCGCGTCCCACACCTGATGCGCGAAGCGCAGCCGATCGACGATCGGACCGGTGGCATGCAGTCCGATCGCCGGGACCTGCTGCGGGGCAGCATTATTCGATGACTGATCGCCGAGTTGCACAGGGGCCGAACCGGATTCGACCTCCTTCTGCTCTGCCTCCGCCGCGCGCCGAGCAGCAGCCTCCGCGGCCGACAACTCCGCATCACGCGTCTTCGCCTGCTGCAGTTCCTCGGCCAGCTCGCCGACCCGGGTGTCTGCGAGGTGGAACGCCACCACGGCGTCCTCCAGCCGCGACACCCGCTCGGAGTGTTCGTCCACCCGGGTCGCGGGTAGCGTGCGCGACCGCAGTTCTTCGAACAGGCGCCGGCGGACCGGTTCCTGTTTCAGGTCGTCGTGCAGCACCTCCTCGACATTCACCCGCACGCCGCTCTGCCGCGCGATCACGTCGAACCGTGCGCTCTCGCGAGCGAAGGTCGTCTGCCGCAATTCCTCTGTCAGCCAGTCTATCTCGGCACGTCGAGCAGCCGGATCGCGTACCGCGTCACCCGGTTCGGCGGCGACGCGGAGCGCACGGACCCGCTCGGACAGCTCGGCGGCGCGAGCATCGAGGCGGTGATATTCCTGGACGGCATCGTGCAGTTCGGTCACCCGCGCCTGATACGCCTCGGTCTCAGGGCTGACCACCTTCCGACGGTTGCGCGCCTCCGCGAGCAGATTCTCCAGCGCCATCGGATGTTTCATCTCGTCCGACAGCAATTCGTCGGTGTCCACCGGCAGACCGTGGGCCTTGTCCAGGACCTCCCGCAGCGCGTTCGCCCGCTCGCGCGCGGCCGACGCCCACTCCAGCAGCGCCTGCTCGTGCGCGGCCTGCCGCTGCGTCCGCGCCGCCTCGTCCGGATCGCTGAACTCGGACAGCTGTTGTGCCACTTCGGCACGCAACTGCTCGGTGAGTTCCTTCGGCGTGGCCGTGGAGTCGGCGTGATTCAGCAGTGCGGCCCACCGCTCACGCTGCTCCGGAGTCCGGGCGGCGAGGTAGTTCTCGACCGCACCGGCGCGAACCGCCAACGCCAGCGCGGGATCGTTGCCCAGGTCGGGCACCGGCCCGCCGCCGAGCAGCACCTGGACCGCCAGCTTCCGCAGGGCGGCGATCGGATCCTGCGGCAACGCCGGGAACCGGTCGCGCATACCGGTCTCGGCGAGGATCCGGGCCGCGCGCCGGGTCGCCGGTGGCAGCCAATCCTGCTCGGCCGCAAGCGGTTCCACCGCGTAGGGCAACGCCGCCACCGGCAGCGTGCGGTCGCTGAACAGTGGAATCCGCTTGTCGGTGAACCAGAAGGTGCGTCGTCGCTGCGGGCGACCGGCGGGCAGCTCCTCCGGGTAGTACAGCCGACCACGCCGACGCACGAGCTGCCCGCTCAGCCGACGACGGTTGGTGTCCCAGTCGTGGCCCAGGCTCGCGGCGTGCTCGTCGGCCTCGTGCCAGGTGGCCTTGGGGTGCGTGCGCAGGTAGTCCGCCTCGGCGTGGGCGTCCTCGAGCAGCAGCAGGTCCTCCGGATACGGCCGGGTGCGACCATCGCGGTCACCGATCCCGGTCAACCGCAACCACGCATCGGCCACATGCGGCAGCCGATCGTACGGCTTCTCGATCAGCCTGCCCTCCGGGCTGGCCGGATCCTGCACCCGCATCTCGTTGATCATCAGATGTCGTTTGATCAGCAGGATTTCGGCGGTGAGCTGCGCGCGCGTGAGCGGGGTGCTGCCGTCCGCGTGACGCGCGAAACCGAGCAGTTCGGCGAACACCGCACCGCCGTCACCGCGACGCAGCAGCGGGTCGCGCGGGTCGGTCAGCAGATCGACGATCCGCTGCACATCCGCGTGCGCCTCGTCCTCGGCGAATCCGCCGATGACCCGATCCGCCCAGGCCTGCACCTGCGCCCAGCGCTCGACGTCGCGCTCCCAGAAGCGCGCCCGCACCGGATCGAGCTCACTGTCCGGCCCGTGCTCGGCCTCGGTCCAGCTCAGATGCGGCGGCTGCAGATCCAGGCGCGGCGCCTTCCAGCCCCGGTAGCCCCGATAGCTGCGGACGATCGGAATCTTGCGCAGGAGCGGATGATCCGGGTCGAACGGCCCGTCCGGCAGCCAGTACCGGTTACGCCGGCGGCTGCCGAGTTCGGGGTTCTTGTGGAAGTGCTCGAGGATCCAGGGCAGCTTGCGCACGCCCTCGCCGATCTGGATCCACCGCTTGCCGACGTTGTAGAGCGCGTCGTGGAACGGCAGGTCGTGGTGCTCCTCCTCGTTCCAGCCGTGCGGAGCCTCCATGCCCGGTCCCGGCCCCTGCAACCAGAACGCCTCGGCGCGACCGTCCGGGCCCAGGCTCGCCAGCTCCTCGTAGCTCATCTGCGGCCAGTAGCCGTAGATCTCGTGAATCAGCCACGGCTCCACCATGTTCTGGAACGGCTCGACCGCGACCGCGCCACTGAACCCGTCGGGCATCTTCTCGTCGTAGGAGCGCGCGCGCAGATGCGATTTGTCCTCGCCGCCGAACGGGGCCCAGCCCTTGGGCGGCAGCCGCCAGCCGTCCAGCTCCTTCTGCCAGATCTTGTTCAGTTTGGTGCCGGGCTCGACCTTCGGCTGGTACGCGCGGTAACCACGGGCCTCCCCCTCGCGGGTGCTGTGCCAGTTGCCCTCGGCGTCACGCCACTGCATCAGGGTCTGCGGCGGCAACGCGTGCCGGGCGAACACCTCCAGTTCGGCCGCGTTCCGATCCTGGTCCGGCATCCGCCACCGGGTCTCCGAGCCGGCCGGAATACCGGTGACCTCGTGGATGATTCGCCGCCACGCGATCGGATCGGTCACCGGCAGCGCCCGAGCGCGCGGATTGCTCGGACCCATCGTGGCGCGCTGCAACTGCGGCGAGGCGAGGCGGACATTCGTGGTGTGCAACTGGGCGTCCGCGGTCACCCGCAGGTAGTCGACCGTGGTATCCGGCCGCTCCAGCAGCCGGGCCAGGTAATGGTGGTGGGCAAGCGCGTCGGCCAGGGCGGCGTCGTGCGCGGTGGCGTCGAGCCTGCCGTATTCGGCGCGACCGGCGACGACGATGATCCGGCCGCCGCGGAATACGCCCCGCGCGTCGGGCACACCGCGGTCGAACCACACATTGGCGCTGATCCGCCGCAGCCGCTTGCCCGACTCGTCCGGATCGACGGCCACCGAGCGCCAATGTGCCTGTGCCGCATCGGCCCACGCGCCGGTCGCGGCGGCATGCTGATCGTTGAGCCGGTCGATCTCGGTGTCGGCGCGGTCCACCGCCTCCTGCGCCTCGGTGAGCTCCCGCAGTCGCTGCGGATCGTCGGCGGCGGGATCACCGTCGCGGCGCGCCTGGTCCAGGCGCGCCTCCAACTCGTCGCGCGCACGGCGCAGCGGTTTGGCCGCGTCGACGGCGGCCTTGTGCCGATCGGCGAGCTCGACCTGCAGACCGTCGAACGCGGCGATGTGCGCCGGATCGTAGGTGGCGCCCTGTCGCACCAGTGCGTCGATATCGTCGTCTATCTGCTGGATATCGTCGGCGAGCTCGTAGTAGTTCCGCGCGGCCTGGGCCAGTTTGTCGACCGGATCCCGGCGCCGGGCCAGTTCCGCGGGACCGAGGTCCTCGCGCTCGCCGGGCGAAACATAGTCCAGCCCTTGATATTCGGCGGTGTATCCGGTCGTCTCGCCGCTCAGCCGACGCACCGTCTCCGCCCAGGCGCCCCGGGAGATGTCCGCGTCGGGGAACTTCGCGGCCCTGCCCGTCAGCTTGTTTCGCCAACGCTCCTGGGCGGCGACCTTCGCGGTACGCCGACGCACCAGTTGATCGAGCCTGCGCTGCGCCTCCTGCGGGGAGAGCGCGGCGTCGCCGGCTTCCTCGGCCGGAACCTCGGGGGTGTCCGGGTCCTGCCGGGCCGGTGTTTCCGAGATCGCCGGGCGCTGTGGCTCGGTGGTCGATTCGGGGGCGAGCGTGACCGGACCACTCTCCGGTTCCCGCAGCTCACGCGTCCACACCCGGCCCCGCGCATCGACGCGCACCTGCTGGAAGGTGAACTCCCCGTTGCCCACCAGCAGATTCCGGGTCGCCGGATCCAGAATGTGGTCCGGATGCGCCGCCGGTGACACCACGACCAGACGGTTCGCGCCGTCCGCCGAGGTGATCAGGCGGGCCACCTCCTGCCCCGGATGCGCCGGACGCCCATCCCGGCCGATCGGCACGCCGCCGTGCGCAGCCAGCACCCGCCGCGCGGCCAGCACCGCGGTATCGGCGGCCTTCAGATCACGCGGCCGGAGGTAGTTGTTGTCATGGTCGGCCAGCCGCAACAGCAGCTCGTCACCGATCTCCTGGGCCGACTGCGCCTCGTCCTCCAGCCGATTGCGCTCGGCCAGCAGCGCGGAGCGCTCCGCGGGCGACACGTCGTCGGCGCGGTCCCACGCCTCCTCGGCGCGAGCACGGAATTCGGCGACCTTCGCCCGCGTGGCGGCCTCGAGTTCGCGCGGACCGAGCTGCCAGGCGTCCTCGATGTCCAATGTCTCCGCGAGGTCCAGCAATTCGGCATAGTTCTCATCCGCCGCTCTGGTCAGCCGTCGAATGTCGTAGGCGAGCTGACGCAGGTTCCGCCGGACCTTGCCTCGCGAGGGCACGAACTGGCGCTCCTCGCCCGCGGGGGTCCAGTCGCCGGGCCGCGCACTGGGCCCGAGCCGCTGCACCGGCACGGGCGGTGGCCGGTGCTCCCCGACCCGGACGACGCCGTTCGCATCGATCGAGACCCGGTAGTACACCGCGTCGTCGTAGCCCTGTGCGGCGTGCCGACGGCGTTGCGCGGCAGGCAGATAGATCTCCGGATCCGCAGCCGCGCCCACGCCGACGAACCGGCCGCGCTCCCCGTCCGCGCCCGGAACGATGAGGGTGTGCCCGTCACCGTGGCGCGCGTGGACGGTGGCGGTGCCGATGACCCGCGGGCTTCGATCGGACACCCCGGTCCGGTGATACAGGATCTCGTGCTGGGCGGCGGCCTGCGCCTCGGAACGACGCACCGACTCGTTGGCGACGGCCACCCGGAACCGGTCGAGTTCCGCGAGCACGGGCACGGCCCGTTCCCGCGCGGCCGCGATGCGCCGGCCGATCTCCGTGCGCAACGCCCGCTCCACCTCGGCATCGGCCCGGCCCGCCGGATCGATGCCGTACTCGCGCGCCAGTTCGTGCAGGCGTTCTGTGCCGATCGGCGCACCCGAGGTCGGGCTGCGGTAATTCGTACCGCTGCGGCTGTCGCGATGGGTGCCGGACAGCTCGCGGACCACCTGCCTGCCGCGTTCCTCGATCGCGTCGATCCGATCGCGGACGGCGTGCTCGACCATGAAGTCGGTGACCTGCACGCCCAGGTCTCGCGCACGCCGTTCCAGCTCGGCCGGTGGCACGGTGTCCGATTCCCCGGCCAGCGCGCGCAGCGCCGTCACGGCGGCCGCCGCCTCGGCTCGCTCCGTCTCGGCGAGCAGGACGCGCCGCCGCAGTTCGGCAGCGCCCGCCGAGCCGGGTGCCAGGCCGAGACCGTCTGCGCGCAAACGCAACTCGGCCAGACTCTGCCCGCGCGGATCCGGTTGCCGCAGATCGTGTTCGTGGTCCTGCTCGGCCCGGTCCGCCTTCGCGCCGAGTTGTCCGGCGAACACCTCGCGCCGCACCCGATCGGGGTCGATGCCCAACTCCCGGACCCGCGACACCGCCCGGTCCCAGGCCCGCGCACGAGCCTCGGTGGCGCGTGCCAGAGTGCGCAGCGCACGGCGCGTCCGTCCGGTGAGCGGCCGGTGTTCCTGCGGCGCGGCGCGCTCGGTCCAGCCCTCGGGACGCAGCGAATCCGGATCGGGCGTGGCCTCCAATTCGGCCAATTCGCCTTCGAGCCTGGCGATCTCGTCGACGACCTCCTGGTGATCCAGCGACAGTCTTTCCAGCGCAACGATTTCCGCGGCACGCCGGGCGTGCTCGCCGGGGGCCGTCGCGCGGGCGCGCAGCTCCTCGAGAGTGTGGTCGAGATTCTCCGGCCGCAGCGCTGCCCATCCGCCGCTCGGATCGACCAGCAGGTGCGCCGCCAGCAGATCCCGTTGCTTGCGCAACTCCGCCAATCGCGCAACGGCTTCGGTGTGCTCGGCCAGCTTCCGGTCGTGCACGGCGAGTTGTTCCGGGGTCAGGTAGGCGGTCCGCTCCGCAAGGCTCGGCGGCCGGTGACCCGCCTGCGACGTCCCGGGTTCCGGCTCGCCCGCGGCGGGCGATCCCGGCCGGTGCGTCGGGGCGATACCGCCCGATCCCGCGTCCGTACCGTCCGCATGCCGAAATGGATGATCCGGATCCACATCCGCCGCGAGGAGCCGATTCAGCACGGCCATCCGGAAATCCGCGAAGTCGCCCTGCCGATGCGCGTCGAGCTGCTCCAGGACGATGTTGCTGCGCACCTCACCGAAGCTCTGGTCCCGGCCCGCGGCATCGGGGTGCGGTTCCGCGCCGATGCCGACACCGGGCAGCACCTGGTCGGTCATCGCGGGCACATCCCAGCCGAACGCGTCCGGGCGGGCGTCCTGGAATGTCTTCAGCCACTCCACAACTCGTTGCGCGGAGTCCAGATCGCGGACGTAGATCACGATGCGGTCGTCGCGCAGCCGGTGCGGACCGGCCACCTTCATGGAGTGGATGCCCGGGAAGCTGCCCGGATCGTCGAGGATCTCGTGCACGATGCCCGCGGCCAGATCCGGCGCCCCCTCGTCACCGGCGTTCACGTAGACGCGGTATCCGACGTCCTCGGGATCCAGCGGCTCGGAATGGCGGAAGAAGTGCGCGAAGCTGACGTCCTCGGGCGCCCAGACATCCGCGTTGTCCGGCTCCAGTACGCCGACGTCCTGGAGCACCGCGAGCTGCCCCTCCGGAGCGCGCTCACCGAGGATCCGAACCAGCCCGTCCAGGTACGCGCGCGGATCCTCGACCGCCCCCGCGACCCGGCCCGAATACAGGCGGTACACATCGTTGTACGAGCGCATCGAATCGCGGCGATCCCAGACGCGCCGCAGGAATTCGTCGAGGCTCTCCCGCGACAACGACGGCGGGAGCAGGCCGTTGCGGCGATAGGACAATTCCCGCACCGCCAGCAGGACTTCGAACGGCGTCCCCGGACGCAACCTCGTATGCAGTTCGGCCAGGGTTCGCGGCCGGTCGAACACCTCCGGGAACCGGTCCATCACCCGCCGCACCGCGGTGGCGGGGTCGAGCGCGGTGCGATGCGGTTGCGCCGGAGAATTCGCCACCCGGCCCCGGGCCACCGTGAGCGCGTCGTCGAGGCGATCGGCTTCCGTTCGGGCAGTATGGAATTCGCGCGCCGCATCCTCCAACGCCCGGACGTCCCGCAACCATTGCTCGGCGAGATCCGAACGCTTGGTGCGGCTCTGCAGATATTCGATGGTCTCGTCCAGAGTCCGCACGTATCCCGGATCCTGCGGATCGGTCGGCTCGCCGGGTGCGCGACGTGGTCGCAGCTCCGCATCGGACAGGCGGATACCGGTGGGCGCGCTCGGCGGCTCGCGCCCCGGGCCCGCCTGGTCGATGCGTTCGCGGGCCTCGGTCAGCTTCTCCTGCGCGACACCGAGCCGGGTGAGCGCGTGCGCGTGGTCCTGTTCCAGCTGATCGGCCACGGCCTGCCGGGCCAGCGCGCCGTCCGGTCGCACGTCGACATCGCCGCGAATGGCCTCGGCGAGTTCGCGTGCGGCCTGCGCGGCCGCGGCGTCGGCCGCCCACTGCCGACGCGCCGCGGCGGCCAGGTCGTCGACCGCGGCGTGCCAGGCGTCGGCCAGGTCGGCGCGCTTGGTGCGGCTGTGCAGGTAGTCGAGCGTCTCCGCCAGCGTCCTGGCGTACTCCGGGTGATTCGGATCGGTCGGCTCGCCCGGCAGCCTACGCGGACGCAGGTCCCGCGGCGTGATGCCGACCGTGCCGCCGCGAGCGGGCCCCTCCCGGCCGAGACCGAGCCGATTCACCTGCTGCCGGGCCGCCTCGACGGCCGCGTGCGCCGCGATTCGCGAGCGTTCGGCCGCATCGCGGGCCCCCACCAGCCGATCCACCTCGGTCGCGGCACCGGCCTGACCGATCCGCGACTGCGAGGCGGACGATCGCATGACATAGCGCACGATCCACCGCAGCGGGTGCATCGGGCGGCCCTTCTTGTCGAACAGCACCGCGTGGGTGCTGCGCAGTTCGACCGGCACCGTCGGCGGATAGCCCTGCACCGTGCCGGTGGACGGATCACGGACGACGATCCGGCCGTTCTCGTTCACCAGCACATAGGCGTGCGCACCCGGCTGCTGCCTCGACGAGTCGGCGTATTCGTCGACGACGAGTGCGATCGCGCCGTTCCCCTTCTTGCGCAACATCGCGGCGATCGCGTCGTGACCACCGGGGAACTTACGCAGTCGGCCACCGGCGGCCAGCTGGAGTTCCCGCCTGGTGACCCCCTCCGGGCCCACCTCACGATCGAAGGGCCGGATGAATCTGCTGCCGGTCAGCTCGCGAATCAGCTTCAGCGCCAGCGGCGCACATTTACCCTGGTTCGTATTCCGCTGCGGTGCTCGGGTTCTCGGCTCGGACGGAGTGCCCGTGTCCGAACCTCGCTGCTGGGCCGAACCGTCGGAGTTCGGCACTCGCCTCGAACGGGTCGGCGGCGCAGGGGCCGGATCCTCGGAGGTAACGACGGGCACCGGTGCGACACTCGGATCCGTTGTGGTCGAGTCCTTTTCGGTGCTCCGATGCTCCGGATCCCCGGCCCGCGCCGGGGAACGATCCTGTTCGACGGAGGAATCCGGGAGTCCGGTACTCCGCTCCCCGTGCGCCTCGGCGGGTGCGCCCTCGGCGGTGCCCTGCTGCTGCGAAACAGCCGGTGCCGCAGGTGAATCGGTTGTCGACTCCGGCTCCGGCGTGAGGTCCGGGGCGCTCTCGCGGTCGGCTACCGAACCGGGCAGCTGCCCCACTCGGGGCGGATCCGTGGTCGCGTTCTCGTCGCGCGCCGCCGGTGTCCCGTGCTCTGCGGTGCGCCCTGCCCGGGTGCTGGTATCCGCCGTACGTTCCGTCCGGGTCCCGGGTTCCGGAGTGCGCTCGGTCCGCGACCCGGCATGTCCCCTCCGCGCCCCTGGGTCTGTGGCATCTCCCGCTCTGGTCCCGGAGTCTGCGGTATGCGCGGCCCGAGTTCCCGGGTCGTCGGTACCCTGCGCGACCGGACGCTGCGGTTGCGACGGGTCGGCGACCGTGGCATCCGCGCCGTCTTCGGTATCGACGGTATCCACCTGAGGCACAGCGGCTTCGGGATCGCCCAACTGTTCCTTGGCTACCTCCGCAGCCACCTCGCCGCCGGGAACGATCCCGCGTGCGGGCAGACCGTGACGAGCCGCTCCCGGAGTGGACGGCGAATCCCCTTCTGCAACAGGATTGTTCGCGTCATCATCACCACGAGCCGGATCCCTCGTCGCCTCGGGCGCGGCACCGTCGGTATCCGACGGCGGCGTCGTCCGCTCCTGCGCGTGCGGCTGCTCACTCGCTGCCGCAGGTGACTGTTCACTGCTCGGCGCCGGAGACTCCTCATTCGTCCCCGCAGGAGGCCGCTCACTGCTCGGCGCCGGGGACTGCTCGCTCGTCCCAGCAGGAGTTTGCTCAGTACTCGACGCTGGCGGCTGCTCGCTCGTTGCCGAAGGAGGCCGTTCGCTCGTCGCAGCGAGAGGCTGTTCACTCGCCGCAGCAGGAGGCCGCTCGCTCTGTGCCGCAGGAGACCGTTCACTCGTAGCGGCAAGTGGCCGTTCACTCGTTGCCGCGGGCGACTGCTCGCTCGTTGCCGCAGGAGGCCGTTCCCCTGTCGCCGCGGGAGGCCGCTCGGGAGTATCGGTCCCGGCGTCGGTCCCCCCGCCCTCGTGCTCGGGCACGGGTGCGCTGCCGTCTCCCGGCGGGGCGCGGGTCAGGCCCAGTCGCGCGGCGGCAGCGTTCTGCAGCGGCTCGACCATGTCCCGGAGCTGCTGCTCGGCGACGATCCGCATATCGTGCGTCGGCGCGACGGCGCCCTCCGCGTCGGGGGAGCCGACCGACTGCGAGTACCGCACGACCACATGCTGCACATCCGGATTCGCGCTCAGGGCGTACAGCTCGTCCTCGGGCGAGGTGTAGTACTGCACGGTGCCGCGCTGCCCGGCGCGCGCGGCCCGGTTCTCGGCCTGGATGTCGATATCGTGCGAGGTGCCGGAGTGGCCGGTGACGATGACGTGCAGGCCGCCTCGCGCGTTCATGTCCTTCCCGATCGGGATGTCCACGCCGCGCGCGCCCTGCATGTTGATGATGAGGATCTTGCCCTCTTTACCCGCCGCGTCGAAGATCTCCTGCAACCGAGCCTCGGCGTGCACCCCCTGCTCGGCCACCCAGTTGGCATCGATCGCCACATGTTCGACCGACGTGCCATCCGTGAGTTCTGTTACGCGAGCGGACAATTCGCCGACGAGACTGTTGCGATGCGCCAGCACCAGCTGCGGCCGGCCGCTCTCGTGATTGCTGACGATGTCCGCTGCGATGCGGTCCAGCTTCGTGTTCTCGTCGGGCGAGACGTCGTCGTCGCCGTGGATCAGCTTGGATGCCTCGTTCCGCGGAATCTCCGTGACGCCGATGTTGTAATCCTCGTGCAGCCGCCCGGACACCCCGGTCGCCGTGCCCGAGGCGCCGGTCTTGCTCTCGTAGTGGTCGTTGATCAGTTCCTTCGCGCCCAGCTCGTTCGTGCTGCCCGGATCATCGCGAATCCGCAGCCCGTGCTCGGCCTCGAGGGCCTGTGCCAGACCGCCGTTCCAGCGACTCTCGGTCGAGGTCTCCGGATCGAACATCACCTTGTGGGTGGTCTGATCGATGATCAGCACCCGGCCGTCGTCGATGATGTAGTGGTCTTTGTTCCGGTACTCCCACCTGGCGGTAGCGGCCATGTTCAACCGGCGAACCTCCTGCTCCGAGAGTTCCCGGCCCAACGACTCCTCGAGTTTGGCCCGTCCAGCCTCGGTGAGCGCGGCGGGCCCGCCCTGCTGACCGGGCTGCCGACCGTAATCGGCCTCGGTCAGCACGCTGTGGCCCGACTCGTCCCGCGCCAGACTGTCGTCGAGCATGTTGCGTGGCCCGACGACCTCCTCCACCACGTGCGGGGGCGCGCTCTCACCCGCGCCCTCCGAGAGGATGTAGGTGGTGTTCGCGTGGACCAGCGCCTCATCGATCTCATCGATGGAGACATGCTTTCCGGGCGGAATATTGCCGCGCAGATGGCCGAACCCGACATCCTCCATGGTGCCGATGTAGATGGTGGGCCTGCCCTCGACAGGTTCGGTGTAGGCATGGTCCGCATCCATCCGCACGATGTCGAAACCCATGTTGCCCAACGTCTTCAGATACCGGTCGACCTCGCGGTTGGCCAGATTGTCGCGGGTGGTGAGCACCTGCACCGCGCCGTGCTCCACCGCGTCGATCGAGGCGCCGGCCAGGAACACCAGCGACTTGCCCTCCCCGGCGTCCATGTTGATCGCGCCGTCCCGGATCGCGAGAGTCGCCATGACCTGCGTTTCGCGCAGCACGATGTTGCGGTCCGGGGATGCCTGCCGGATCGCCTCGATCACCGCGGCGAGCTTGTCGGCCTGCGAACCCGATTCCAGTTCGTGGCGCAACGCATCCGGCCCGGCGTCCTTCAACTGGAGATGTTCGGGGGTATCCGGCCCGGTCCTGGCGTGGTAATACTCGAGCGCCGCCTTTCCCGCGGCCCGGTACGCGTCGGTCAGCGGTTCGCCGCGGACGCCCTCCGCGTGAGCGGTCTGCGCGGCCGCCACCAGTTCGTCGGTCGCCTCGTGCAGAACCTCCGCGTGATCGGCCAGCGCAGCATGGTATTCGTCGCGGGCAGCATCCAGATCACCGTGCGGACGCGCGGCCGAGTCGTCGCCCGAGGCTCCGTCGGGGTGCGCCGCGTCGTGCGCCTCCTGCGCCTGCCGCAGAGCCTGCTGCGCCTCGTCGACGCGCCGTTGCGACTCATCGATCCGGGCACGCTGTCGCTGTTGTTCGGCCGTGGCGCGGTCCTGTGCCTCGGCGATCTGCCGGGGCGATCGCTCGGGAGTCACGGTCTTGTCGCCATCGCGCCCGGCGGCCGAATCATCATGTGTCCGTGCGGGATCGCCTTCTCCCTGCGCTCGGGCAGCATCAGGCGTCTCACCGGCACGCGCCCGCACCGAGGGCTTGTGACCGCCCGCCTCGGCATCTCCCGCGGCCGACCGTGGCCGACCGTCCTGCCCCGCACCGGGAGCCGCCTCGGCGGTCCGCGACGCCCGCACACCGGGCTCGGCGGCCGCCTTCGTGCCATCCGCACCGGCCCGTGCACGCGGCGCGTCACTCGACTGGGGGCGAGAACCGGGCGAGTCACCGACCTTGCCGGCGTTCCGCGCATCCGGTGCACCCGCGCGGCTCGTCCCCTCGCCGCCCGGCGCCGATCCGGAACGGGTGCCGGATGCATCCGCGGCAGCGGTGCGGCCGTCGCTCACCGGGGAGGATTGTGTCGGGGTGGAGCGAACGTCGCTGGTCGCGGGCGAGTTGCCGCCCAGCCGGGAACTCTCGCCGCCGACCGGAGCGTCCGCACGCACCGGAGCGCCTGTCGTGGACGTGCCCGAGGTATCCGCCGCCACGGGGGCCGACGTCGTCGTGGTGCCGTCCGGTTGGACCGCCGGGGTGACCGTCGGATCGGATTCCGTTCGCGCACCGGTGATCCCGTTCGCATCGGTCTCCGAGTGCGTAACCGTGCCGGGCTCGCTCTGCGAGACGGTATCCCCACCGGCTCGAACCCCCGCCCCGGAAACGTCGTCGCCCGCAGCGGGCGAACGAACCCCGTTCGCATCGGATTGCACACCGGCACCGGATGTTTCGGTGCTCCGTCCCGGCGGCTGCGCGGCCGTCTGCTCCGGACGGGTGGTAGTGGTCCCGTTGTCACCACCCGACTGATGCTCACCCCCGGCCGAATCCGACGCCCCGGCCGCGCGAACCTGCGTGTTGTCCGGCGAATCCACCGCTGCCGCACGGCTGTTCGGCATCTCCTGACTGGTGCGCTGATCTCCCCCACTGCCGTGCTCCTGGACGGGAGTGACCTGATCGCCGTGTGCACCCGAATCCACCGTCAGCGGCGTACTGCCATCGGGCAGGATGGTCATGTCCCGGGAGGACCCGATGCGCATCTCCGGAACCGACGAGGGCGTCTTCCAGAAGCTGCTGTTGGTGTAATACCTGTCCGCCACAGCATGATTCGCGCCGGACAGCATGCCGCCCGCCGCACCGGCGGTGAACATCCGCCAGTCCGCGTGGGTGTTCTTCAGATCATCGACCGCGGTGTCCCAGCCCTTGGTCGTGGCATCCACCACGAATTGCGTGGGCACCGACGCGGCGAACGCACCCACGGAATTGACTGCGCCGGAGACGGTTCCGGCCACGATCCGGGCCGCCTTGGTACCCAGCGAATTCACCAGCGCCTTGTCCAGCGCCTCGGCCGTCGGACCGCCCACCGCACTGCCCGCCGCCCCGGCCACACCCGAGACGATCGTCTGCCCCCAGTCGATTCCCTTGCGATGTCCCTCGAACACCTGGAACTGCTGAATCGCGTAGTCCTGCAACGCACCGAGCAATCCGCCGATCATCACGTGCCGCAGCAGGAATTTCGCCATCCGGGCGCCGATCAGGCTGGCGAGCTTCTCCTCCATCGCCGCCAGCGCTTCGCGCATCATCACCCGGACCCCGACCCGGGTGGCGACGATGATCCCCGCTTCCTCCGCGGGCGCGGTCGGCGGGAAGATCCACACCGAGGCGATCTCCGCGGCCGTCACCACCAGCGTCGTGTAGAACATCAGCTTGGTGTACTGGATCTGGGTGCCGCCACCGTCGACCGATTCCGCGACCTGATCGAAGAAATCGGCCAGATCGGGCAGCGAATTCTTCTCCTTGCCCGAGTCTTTCAGGATCGCGTCGAACGCCTTCGCCATCGAGGCCGATCCGTCGCCTTCGGAGTAGGCGGCCAGAGTCGCGCTCTTGGCCGCCTCGACATCGTGCACGATATCGCGCAAACTCGATGCGGCCGTGCGCCAATCGCCGGCCATGGCCCACATCTCGTCCTCGTTGCCGTGCGGCCACTCCATGCCGACGGCAGCGCCCAGCCACTCCAGCCAGGACGGAAATTCCATCGGCATGGGGCTACCCCGCGATCACCAACCGGCTTCTGTGGGCCGATGCTGCACTTCGTGATCGTGGTCGTGGTCGTACGACTCCACGTCGGTGAACTGCATCTCGTCCGCGCCGGGTAGTGGGTTGCGCTCAGCCGAATTCGGCGGTTCCAATGAGGGTTCCGGCGGCGTGGGCAGCTGACCGCGCAGGTCCGGCATGCCCTCGATGAGGTCGGTGAGTTTCGGTAGCCGGGCCCGCTGACTCTGCAGCGGCGACATCAGCTCCCGATTCTTCTCGGCCAGATCCTTGGCGGCCAGCTGGGCGGCCTCGGTGACCGCCTTGGCGATCGCCGAGAAACCGAGGTTCTCGATACCCGGCCCGAACTTCGTCTCCACCACGACTCCGTCGGCATTCACGCTGACGGTGACGCGCTTGTTGGAAACCGTTGCGGTACCGATCAATTGGACGCGCTGCTGCTGGATTCGAGCGACGGTGCGCAGCTGTTCCTGCGCATCCTCCACCATCGACTCCAGCTCGGCCTTGTCGAACTTGTATGCCATCGCCTCACCCAACCGGCATCAGTTGTCGAACGTGACGTACACCGCGGCCGTGCCGTGCTCGGTGGTCTCGATCTTGTCCGCGCTCTGGGTCTGGCCCGTGGAATAGCTGTCGAAGGTCTTCTCGAACTGCCCCGCGCCGGTGATCATGTTCGACTTCGCGGTGAGGTAGCCCTTGTCGCCGTCGGCGAACTGGTGCCCGAGCGAATCGTCACCCCACGGCTCGCCCCGAGCGGCCAGAGCCGACTGGAGGGTGGTGAGGACACTCCCGATCCGGTCCCGCACCTCGCCGGTCTTGACCGACGCCCTGCGCAACTGCTCCGGATCGACCTTGACGGTCGTCATCGCGGTTCCCCTCTCCTCGCGGTGTCACATCGACGCGTTGTCACATTGACGCATCATCGACGATGACATTCGCCGGCGAATCCACCGTAGCGACGACATGAACGAGGAGTAGCCGAAATGCAAATCGGCACAGCCAAACCTGGGAACATAACAGACCTGCAATGATGTCCGACGTGCGAATTCTGGTGCAGCGCGTGAGTTCCGCGCAGGTGATCGTGGACGAGGAAGTGGTCGGCCGCATCGACCCGGCCGCGGCGGGTGTGCCGCACGGTCTCGCGGCCCTGGTCGGGGTGACCCACTCCGATTCCGAGGCGACCGCGAAAGCCCTGGCCGACAAGCTGTTCCGGTTGCGCATCCTGGAGGGGGAACGTTCCGCCGCGGATCTGGGCGCACCCGTCCTGGTGGTCAGTCAGTTCACGCTTTATGCCGACACCACCAAGGGCCGTCGGCCCTCCTGGTCCGCCGCAGCGCCCGGCCCGGTCGCCGAACCTCTGGTCGAGCTGGTCGCCGAGACCCTGCGCAAGCTCGGCGCGACCGTGGCGACCGGACGATTCGGCGCGCACATGCGAGTCGAGCTGGTCAACGACGGTCCGGTGACCCTGCTCCTGGAAGCGTGAATCCGGTCCGGCTCAGCCGGCCGCGCCGGTGACGGACGTCGTGTGCAGTCGCTCGGCCAACGCCCGGAACACCACGTAATTCGGCATCAGGCACAGCGGCAGCGATTCCAGCGGCTGCGCCCGCCCCCGCACCCGCACACTCAACCAGCCGCCGACCACCGCCAGATCGCCGACCTGCGACCACGGCACCGACTCCGAACCGGTCCCCAGTTCCCTCGAGGTCAGCCACATCGGTGCGAAATCCAGTCGCTGCCCGGCATCCAGCGCCGCCTGGGCAACCGGTAGCTGCGCGTGCAGAATGCCCTGTTCGATCTCCACGCCCCACTGCCGCGGACATTCGATGCCGTGCCGCAGCACCACCGGCTCACCGTCGGTGTCCACGATCGTGTAGCGGTATGAAATCCCCTCTGCGGCAGGATCTTTGGCGGAATGCACGATCTTGCGCCGGACCGTCGTACTGTCGTACCGGACCACCCGGACCTGTCCCTCGCCCGAGGCGACCATGCCCTGCTCGTACAGGTCCAGCCGACTCTCGCGCCGGTGCGCCGAGCCGGACCGGCTCACATCCCACAGCGACCAGGCCCCGCCCGCCAGCAGCGCCACGATGCCCAGAGCGCCCACCGCCGGAACCCCCACGACGAAACCGATCGAGGCGACCACGATCCCGGCCGCGATCACCACGGCTTCGACCAGCGGCCGCCCCGCATCCGCGGGCCCCGGCCGATACGTCCGTAGGTACCGCCCGAGCCTCGCACGCTCGGCTGCCACGCCGACCGCTTCGGTCACCCCCGAGTCACCGCCCGATGTCACCACGAATGGGTGCCCACCGCGAACCCGATCCACACCTGTTCATCGAATAATTCACAGAGAACGACGACGCACCCATGCCAACCTGTGGAATGGGTGCGTCGGTGTGCTCGCCGAGTGGTTACTCGGGTCGCAACGTCAAAATTCTCGGACCGTCCTCGGTCACGGCGACGGTGTGCTCCCAGTGCGCCGCCCGAGTGCCGTCGGTCGTCACGACCGTCCAGTCGTCGCCGAGCACCTTCGTCTGCGTGGTGCCCAACGTCAGCATCGGCTCGATCGCGAGCACCGAACCGACGACCAGTTTCGGTCCGCGACCCGGTGCGCCCTCGTTCGCCAGGAACGGATCCATGTGCATCTCCCGGCCGATGGCGTGCCCGCCGTACCCGTCCACGATGCCGTAGGACCGGCCGTGCTCGCGTTCGGCCGCGCGCGTGCCCAGCTCGATCGCGTGCGAGATGTCGGTGAGCCGGTTGTCCGGCAGCATCGCCTCGATCCCGGCCTCCATGGACAGCCGCGTGGCATCGCTGAGCAGCCGATCGGGCTCGATGATCTCGCCGACGCCGAACGTCCACGCCGAATCGCCGTGCCAGCCGTCCAGGATCGCCCCACAGTCGATCGACACCAGATCGCCCTCGGCCAGAATCTCGTCCGCGACCGGAATCCCGTGCACCACACGGTCGTTCACCGAGGAACAGATCGATCCCGGAAAACCGTGATAGCCCTTGAAGGAAGGCACCGCACCCGCGTCGCGGATGATCTGCTCGGCGACCTCGTCCAATTCCAGTGTGGAAACGCCCGGCTTCGCGGCAGCGCGCACCGCGACCAGAGCCCGGCCCACGACCGCTCCGGCCGCCGCCATCGCGTCCAGCTCACCGGAGGTGCGGAACGGCACCACCTTCTTGTGCTTACGGCCGAAGACCATCCGCGTCAGCGACCCAGCGCCTGCAGCACGCGCCCGTTGACCTCGTCGACCTCGCCGACGCCGTCCACGGTGACGACCAGGCCGTCGTAGTGCTCGAGCAGCGGCGCGGTCTCAGACTGGTACACGTGCATCCGGTTGCGGATGACCTCTTCGGTGTCGTCCGAGCGACCGCGACCCAGCATGCGGCCCACCACGACGTCCTCGGCGACCTCGATGCTCACCACGGCGGTGAGCTCGTGCCCCGCCTCCTTGAGCATCTTCTCCAGCGCCTCGGCCTGATCGACCGTGCGCGGATAACCGTCGAGTACGAAACCCTTCACCGCGTCCGGCTCGGCGATCCGGGATTCCACCATGCGGTTGGTGACATCGCTGGGCACCAGATTGCCCGCGTCGATATACCGCTGTGCCTCGCGCCCGAGCGGCGTCTGCTGCGAGATGTTCGCACGGAAGAGATTCCCCGTGGAGATGTGCGGGACGCCCAACTTGTCCGACAGCAGTTCAGCTTGTGTGCCCTTACCGGCACCCGGCGGACCGAGCAGTACGAGTCTCACTTGAGGAACCCTTCGTAATTTCTGTTCATCAGTTGGCTCTCGATCTGTTTCACCGTGTCGAGGCCCACACTCACGACGATCAGCACCGACGTACCACCGAACGGCAGGTTGCTCGCCGCACCACCGCCACCGCCGATATGCAGCAACAGATTCGGCAACACCGCAACCGCACCCAGATAGATGGAGCCGGGCAGGGTGATTCGGCTCAGAACCCGAGTCAGATAGTCCGCGGTCGGCTTACCGGGACGGTATCCGGGAATGAAGCCGCCGAACTTCTTCATCTCGTCCGCGCGTTCCTCCGGACTGAAGGTGATCGCGACGTAGAAGTAGGTGAAGAACACGATCAGCACGAAATAGATCGCGACATACACCGGATTACCCGGATTCACCAGGTATTCCTGAATGATCTTCTGCCACCAGCTGCCCTGACCAGCCGAGGATCCCTGCGTCAGCTGCGCCACCAGGTTCGGCAGGTACAACAGCGAGGACGCGAAGATCACCGGGATGACACCGGCCTGATTGACCTTCAACGGCAGATAGGTCGACGAGCCGCCGTACATCTTTCGCCCGACGACACGTTTGGCGTATTGCACCGGAATCCGGCGTTGGCCCTGCTCCACGAAGATGACAGCGATGACCACCAGCAGTGCGGCCACGATGACCGCGCCGAAGATCAGGCCGCCGCGGCTGTCCAGAATGCCCTTGCCCTGCGAGGGCAGCCGCGCGGCGATACCGGCGAAAATCAGCAGCGACATGCCGTTTCCGACTCCGCGATCGGTGATCTGCTCACCGAACCACATGACCATCGACGCACCGGCGGTCATCACCAGCACGATGATGATCATGCCGAAAATGCTCTTGTCGGAAAGAATGTCCTGATCGCACCCGCGCAGCAGCTGCTTGCGAGCGGCCAGCGCCACCAGACCGGTGGCCTGCAGAATCGCCAGCGCCACCGCGAGATATCGGGTGTACTGCGTCATCTTGGTCTGGCCGGACTGGCCTTCTTTGTGCAGTTCCTCGAAGCGCGGAATGACGACCCGCAGCAACTGGATGATGATGCTCGCGGTGATGTACGGCATGATGCCGATCGCGAACACCGAAAGCTGCAGCAGCGCACCACCGGAGAACAGGTTGATGAGCTGATAGATGCCCGCGTCACCGCCACCGCTGACGATGTCGACGCAGTGCTTGACGGCCTTGTAGTCCACACCGGGCGACGGCAGAGCCGCCCCGACGCGGTACAGCGCGATCAGGCCCAGCGTGAAGAGAATCTTCCGCCGTAGGTCCGGGGTCCGGAAAGCCGACACGAAGGCGGAAAACACAGATCCTCCTGGCTAACGACATGTGGGGTCATGCCCGGGTTTCGACAAGTCTTGGCAGACAACACTTGAACTCTAACAGCGACGCCGGACGGGCTCTCACCCGTCCGGCGACACTGTGTAGTACTGCGACGTACGCGAGGCTTTCACGTGGTCATATGCCACGCTACCGCCCCGCCGCACCGGTTACTGTCAGCCCAGCTCGGTGGCGGTGCCACCGGCCGCGGTGATCTTCTCCTTGGCGGAGCCGGAGAACTTGTCGGCGCTGACCTGAACGGCCACGGCGATATCGCCCTGGCCGAGCACCTTCACCAATTCGTTCTTGCGCACGGCACCGGCGGCGACCAGTTCGGCCTTGCCGATCTCGCCACCCTGCGGGAACAGCCGGGCGATATCGCCGACGTTCACGACCTGGTACTCGACGCGGAACGGGTTGGTGAAGCCCTTGAGCTTCGGCAGCCGCATGTGCAGCGGCATCTGGCCACCCTCGAAACGGGCCGGGACGTTCTTGCGAGCCTTCGTACCCTTGGTACCGCGGCCCGCGGTCTTGCCCTTGGAACCCTCACCGCGACCGACGCGGATCTTGTCCTTCTTCGAGCCCGCTGCCGGGCGCAGGTGGTGGAGCTTGATCGGGGTCATGCGTTTACCTCCTCAACGGTAACGAGGTGGCGCACGACGTTGACCAGACCACGGTTCTGCGGGTTGTCCTCGCGGACCACGCTCTGCCGGATCTTGCGCAGGCCGAGGGTGCGCAGCGAATCACGCTGGTTCGCCTTCGCGCCGATTGTGCTCTTGATCTGGGTGATCTTCAGCTGTGCCATGTCTAGACTCCCTGTCCGGCACGTGCACGCAGCATGCCCGCGGGAGCGACGTCCTCGATCGGCAGACCGCGGCGCGCGGCGACCTCTTCGGGACGCTGCAGCATCTTCAGGGCCGCAACGGTGGCGTGCACGACGTTGATGGCGTTGTCGCTGCCGAGCGACTTGGCCAGGATGTCGTGGATACCGGCGCATTCCAGCACCGCACGAGCCGCACCACCGGCGATCACACCGGTACCGGGCGAGGCCGGACGCAGCATGACCACACCGGCGGCCGCTTCACCCTGCACCGGGTGGGTGATGGTGGAGCCGATCATCGGGACGCGGAAGAAGCCCTTGCGAGCCTCCTCGACGCCCTTCTGGATGGCCGCGGGAACTTCCTTGGCCTTGCCGTAGCCGACGCCGACCAAGCCGTTGCCGTCACCCACGATCACCAGGGCGGTGAAGCTGAAGCGCCGACCACCCTTGACGACCTTGGAGACACGGTTGATCGCGACTACGCGCTCGAGCTGGTTCTTCTCGGCGGCATTGTCGCGGCCACCGCGATCACCGCGACGGTCACGACCGCCGCCACGTTCCTGACGGCCGCCCTCGGGGCCGCTGTTCTGTCCGGCGGGTCCGTTTCCGCCGTCACGCCGCTGACGTCCCGGCATCAGACGTTCCTTCCGTTCATGGTCATTCCGGTCTGGGGCTGAATCCGCATCAGAACTTCAACCCACCTTCGCGCGCGGCATCGGCCAGGGCGGCGATGCGGCCGTGGTAGTCGTGGCCACCGCGGTCGAACACCGCGGCCTCGACACCGGCGGCCTTGGCGCGGGCGGCGAGCAGCTCGCCGACCTTGCGGCCCTTGGCGGTCTTGTCGCCCTCGAGCGCACGCACGTCGGCCTCGATCGAGGAGGCGGAGGCGATGGTCTTGCCGGCCGAGTCGTCGACCAGCTGGGCGTGCAGGTGCCGCGCGGAGCGGTTGACGACCAGGCGCGGACGCTCGGTGGTGCCGGCGACCTTCTTGCGCAGCCGGAAGTGACGACGGACCTTGGCGTTGCGCCGACGGGTCGAGGCGTCCTTGCCGAGCGGCTTGCGCGCAGCCTTCTGGGCTTCGGTTTGTGTATTGGCCATGGCTTACTTACCCGTCTTTCCGACCTTGCGGCGAACGACCTCACCGGCGTAGCGGATGCCCTTGCCCTTGTACGGGTCGGGCTTGCGCAGGCCGTGGATCACCGCGGCGATCTGGCCGACCTTCTGCTTGTCGATACCCGACACCGAGAACTTGGTGGGCGATTCCACCGCGAAGGTGATGCCCTCGGGCGCCTCGATCGGAACCGGGTGGCTGTAGCCCAGGGCGAACTCCAGGTTCGAGCCCTTGGCCTGCACGCGGTAACCGACGCCGAAGATTTCCATCTTCTTCTCGTAGCCCTTGGTGACACCCTCGATCATGTTCGAGACCAGGGTGCGGGTCAGGCCGTGCAGGGAGCGGTTGCGACGCTCGTCGTCCGGACGGACGACCTCGAGCTCGCCATTGTCCGCCCGGCTGATGACGATGGGCTCGGCGACGACGTGCGACAGGGTGCCCTTGGGGCCCTTGACCGCAACGCTCTGACCGTCGATGGTCACCTCGACCCCGGTGGGGACGGTGATCGGCTTCTTACCGATACGCGACATTGTCCTGACCTCCCTTACCAGACGTAGGCGAGGACTTCGCCGCCCACGCCCTGCTGCTTGGCCTGACGGTCGGTCAGCAGGCCGGTCGACGTGGAGATGATGGCCACGCCGAGGCCGCCCAGGACCTTGGGCAGATTGGTGGACTTCGCGTACACACGCAGACCCGGCTTGGACACGCGGCGCACGCCCTGCAGGCTGCGCTCACGGCTGGGGCCGTACTTGAGGTCCACGACGAGGGTCTGGCCCACGTTCGCTTCCTCGGTCCGGTAGTCGGCGATGTAACCCTCACGCTTGAGAATCTCGGCGATGTTCGCCTTGAGCTTCGAGTGCGGAGCCTTCACCTGATCGTGGTACGCCGAGTTGGCGTTGCGCAGACGGGTCAGGAAGTCTGCGATCGGATCTGTCATGGTCATACGTGACCGCTAACCTTTCTCGCCACGGTTCCCATACAGCACCCGCGCACGCGAGTAGTGGGCCTATGACAATTCGGCTGGTCCGGCCGACTATCTGCCGACCGGATGAAGTGCGTGTCCCCGAGCCCTGCGCACACGACAATGCACACAGACCTGCCCAGGCAACTGGACCAGTGTAGACAAGCCCGCTACCAGGACAAAATCGGGGTCCCGGTCACAAGTGACCGACAGGTCGGGTGGTCGGCGCCGGGGCGAGAGCCGGACGTATGCCGGTCGACCTGACGGGCCGCATGTCGACGGTGGCGCTGCTGGTTCCGGGGCAGGGCCCGGCTTTGTCGCGGGACCAGGTGCCGGTGAAGGAGTCGGCGGAATCCGGGTCGGCGCCGGATCGGGCCAGATTCCAGCGGAACGTCGCGTTGGTGTGGGGCTCGTTCGAATCGTTGTAGCAGGGATAAGGAGTGTCGTAGACCATGCTCCATGTTCCGCCCGCGTACACGAGCATCGGAGCGAAGACCGCACGCGGATCCGTGCGAGGATCCACGCTCGGATCCGGCTGAGTCGTCGCCGCGCAACGATCACCCGTGCGCAGGCAGATGGTGTCGTATCGCTGCCGGATCCGGTCCGGCGCAGGAGGATTCGGAACTTCCGGTGTCGAACCATAGGCGATGGTCACCTGGTAGGTCCCGTTCATCGCCGTCGCCGGCGGATCGACGGGGGCGGCGATGGTCTCCGGTGCGACGACGTGCACGTTCGGCTCGATACCGCCGAGGCGGGACAGCGTCATCCCACTCTCCTGTGCATAGGCACAGGGTCCGCCGACATAGCCCCGGTACGTTCCCGTCCACTGCGAGCCGGCCGACCGCAACACCACTCGCTGCCATCCCTGAACCATTTGGGGTGCGTGCGTGATCGGGCTGGTGCAATCGTTGTCGGGCCAGGGTTCCACCTCTCTGGTGGCCATCCACGCGCCATCGCGATAATCGGCGACGAACTGGGTCGGGGCACTGCCCGGAGCGCCGGGATTTTCGCTGGTGATCGAGGCTACGCACCGATCGCTGCCGGACAGGCAGCGCGACCGGACCGACCACACCCGGGTATCGGTGACGGCTTCGACCGGATTCCCGTTCACAGTGCGGTGCGTATAGGTGACCCCGTACCTGCCGTCGAAGGCGAGTACGGGCGTGGACCCGTGACTCAACCGCCACACTCCCGCCACCGCCGCCGCGCCGATCAACAGCGCGACCGCGACCAGCGTCGCCCGGACGACAGGACGCTTCTTTCCCGGTGCGATTCGTGTGCGCTGCAATCGATTCGATCGCAGGAAGGGGAGCAAGCGATACCCGGGCGGTTTCGGATGCGCCCTCGCCAGGACCGTCGGCGGCGTATCGGCCAGTGCGGTACCGGCCGCGACGGCCAGCTCTCCGGCGGTCGAGTAGCGGTCGTCCGGACTTTTCGCCAGGCCGCGGGCGACGACATGGTCGAACCCGCCCGGCAGGTCGGATCGCCGCGTGCTCGGCGCAGGGGGTTCGGCGGTCAGATGCGCCGCGATCTGTTGTTCTGCGCTGTTGCCCGGATAGGGCGGGGTTCCGGTCAGACATTCGCACAACACACAGGTCAGGGCGTAGACATCCGATCGGCCGTCGACAACGCCGGTGGTGAATCGCTCCGGCGCCATATAGGCCAGGGTGCCGATCATCGCGCTGGTCCGGGTCAGCCGGGTGTCGTCGGCCGAGCGGCAGATGCCGAAGTCGATCAGATACACGAATCCGCTGTCGTTGACCAGCAGGTTCGACGGTTTGACATCGCGGTGCACCAGCCCTTGCTCATGTGCCGCATCCAATGCCGCCGCGGCTTGGGCGATCACCGCAACCGCCGCCTTCGGCTGCATGGCCCCATCGCGTTTCAGCAGGGTTCGCAGATCGATGCCGTCGATCAAGCGCATATCGAGGTAGAAGCGACCATCAATTTCGCCGTAGCCGTGGATCGGGATCACATGCGGTTCCCGCAGCCGGGCGGTGTCGTGCGCCTCGCGCCGGAATCGTTCCCGGAAACTGGCATCGGCCGCGAAGTGTTCCGGCAGCACTTTGATAGCCACGATCCGGTCGGTGACGGTGTCGTAGGCCCGCCAAACCTGGCCCATGCCACCTTCACCGATCAGCTCTTGCAGCTGGTAGCGGCCGAACGCCCTGGCGCTCACCGACCACCTCCCGCGCTGATGGGTCGCGTTCGCCGCGCGAAATCCACGTCGTGAAACGGTCGCAAACCAATGATATCAAGGCGTTTCACGCGTCGCGATCACGCGACCGGGGAAATATGCGCAAGCCCTGGCACAGCGCGATGCGCTGTGCCAGGGCTTGCGTTGTGGCCGACTCGAGCCGACGTTTATTGCGTCCGGTAGGAATTACCAGCTGGACTTGTGCACGCCCGGCAGCTCGCCGCGGTGCGCCATCTCCCGCAGGCACACACGGCACAGGCCGAACTTGCGGTAGACCGCGTGCGGGCGGCCGCAACGCTGGCAACGGGTGTAGGCGCGAACGGCGAACTTCGGCGTGGCCGCGGCCTTGATCTTCAGAGCTTTCTTAGCCATGTGCTCAGTTCTCCTTGAACGGGAAGCCGAGGTGCTTGAGCAGCGCGCGACCCTCGTCGTTGTTGGTCGCGGTGGTCACCACGGTGATATCCATACCACGCGGCCGATCGATGCTGTCCACGTCGATCTCGTGGAACATCGACTGCTCGCTCAGGCCGAACGTGTAGTTGCCGTGGCCGTCGAACTGCTTGGGAGACAGACCGCGGAAGTCCCGGATACGAGGCAGCGCGATGGACACCAGGCGGTCCAGGAACTCCCACATCCGGTCGCCGCGCAGGGTCACCTTCGCGCCGATCGGCATGCCCTCACGCAGCTTGAACTGCGCGATCGACTTGGTGGCCTTACGAATCTCGGGCTTCTGACCGGTGATCAGCGTCAGGTCGTTGACCGCGCCGTTGATCAGCTTCGCGTCACGGGCAGCGTCACCGACACCCATGTTCACCACGACCTTCACCACGCCGGGAATCTGCATGACGTTGGCGTAGCCGAATTCCTTGTTCAGCTCGTCCCGGATCTCCTCGCGGTACCGGACCTTGAGGCGGGGCTGAATCTTGTTCTCGGTGGTGGTCATCAGATGTCCTTCCCGTTGCGACGGGAGATGCGCACCCGCTTGCCGTTCTCGTCGGTGCGGTAGCCCACGCGGGTCGGCTTGCCGTCCGAGTCGACGACCATCACGTTCGAGACGTGGATGGGCGCTTCCTGGGTAACGATGCCGCCGGAGCTGGCGCCACGCTGGTTCGCGGAGTTCGCGACATGCTTCTTGATCCGGTTCACGCCCTCGACCAGGACCTTGTCGGTCGCCGGGTAGGCCTGGATGACCTTGCCCTTGGCGCCCTTGTCCTTACCCGAGACGACGATGACGGTATCGCCCTTGTGCACCTTCATGTCAGAGCACCTCCGGGGCCAGCGAGACGATCTTCATGAACTTCTTCTCACGCAGCTCGCGGCCGACCGGGCCGAAGATGCGGGTGCCGCGCGGATCGTTGTCCGCCTTGATCAGCACCGCGGCGTTCTCGTCGAAGCGGATGTACGAGCCATCCGGACGACGGCGCTCCTTGACGGTGCGCACGATGACAGCCTTGACGACCTCACCCTTTTTGACGTTGCCGCCGGGGATCGCGTCCTTCACGGTGGCGACGATCACATCGCCGATACCGGCATAGCGACGCGACGAACCGCCGAGCACGCGGATGCACAAGATCTCCTTGGCACCCGTGTTGTCGGCGACGCGCAGTCGCGACTCCTGCTGAATCACTTCAGCTCCTCCTAGACCTGGACGAAATGCACGCCGGATTGCCGACCCGACGGGCATGGTCAGTTGCCCCTCAAAACGCGCGCCTGCCAGCGGTTATACGAGGATCCGGGGATCAACCACTGTGGGTTCGCGGCCGAAGTGCGGGCACAGCTGTCCCGCAAGCAACCGGATCAGTGTAGCCAAGCCGCAGGTAGGGCCCAAATCCGGGCCCGGCGTCGCGTTCTTCAGCCACTCTCAGCAGGCTCCAGTAGCCTCGGTCCAGCTACGACCCACGTCCGCCATACACAGCAGTCGGGGAAGGATTCTCTGTGAGCTCGTCGCGTCGTCCGGTTCAGCTGGATCGCCGTTCATTTCTGGTCGCACTCGGTGCCGTACCGGTGGTGGCGACCCTGGCCTCCTGCAACACCAACGATTCCGCCTCGAAGCCGCCCGCCGGGCCGGATCTGTCGGGCATGGATCGGGCCGTGCGGCCGCAGGATGATCTGTTCCGCCACGTCAACGGCACCTGGTTGCGCACATATCAACTACCGCCGGACAAGACGAGTTTCGGCACCTTCACCGAGGTGTCGGACCGGGTCGAGGGCCAGCTGAAAGATGTCATCGCCGGGATCGCGGATCCGAAGGACGGCACTCCCGAGCAGCAGATCCGCGATCTGTACGACGCGCGGATGGACGAGGCCACCCTCGACAAGCTCGGCCTGACGCCGCTGTCCGGACTGTTCGCCCAGATCGACGGGGCGGCAACCAAACCCGATCTGGCCAAGGTGATGGGCGCACTGCCGCTGGGCGGGCTGATCGGGCTCGGCATCACCGTCGACCAGAAGAATTCCAACGCCTACCTGCCCTCGATCGGCCAGTCCGGCCTGGGCATGAGCGAGCAGTACTACAGCAAACCCCAGTTCGCGCAGTATCTCGCGGCGTATTCGACGCTGCTGGGCAAGCTCGCCGCCGGGGGCGGTCTGCCCGATCCCAACGGCTCGGCGCAGCGCGTGCTCGATCTGGAGAAGCAGATCGCCGCGGCCTTCTGGGACAACGTGCGCACCCGCGACAGCGATGCCACCTACAACCTGAAATCCTGGGACGAGGTCAAGGCTCTGGCCCCGGAATTCGATTGGGAGCCTTGGCTTTCCGGAAGCACCGATCGCCCGAAGGAACTGTTCGCGAAGATCGTCGTCGCGGAGCCCTCCTTCGTCACCAGCGCCGGGAAGATCTGGGCCGCCACCGATATCGCGATCTGGCGCGACTATCTGAAGCTGGCCCTGCTGCGCAGCTATGCCAAGTACATGACCAAGGCGCTCTCGGATGCCAACTTCGAGTACGTGAAGGTCACCGCGGGCGTCCAGCAGCGACCCGAACTGTGGAAATCCGCGGTCGGCGTCGTCGACGGCAATCTGGGCGAGGTGCTCGGAAAACTGTACGTGGCCAAGTACTTTCCCGCCGAGGCCAAGGATCGCGCCAAACAGCTGGTCGACAATCTGCTCGCCGCGTACCGGCAGAATTTCCGCAACTCCAGCTGGATGTCCCCGCCGACGCGTGATGCCGCCATCGCCAAACTGGGCAAGATCACCGTCAAGATCGGCTACCCGGACAAGTGGGTGGACTACTCGAAGGTGCAGGTCACCCGCGGCAAACTCGTCGAATCCCTGCTGGCCATCACGGCTTTCGAGGCCAAGCGCTCGATGAACAAACTCGGCACCCCGGTCGACAAGACCGAATGGGGGATGACCCCGCAGACGGTCAACGCCTACTACGACGTGACCTCCAACTCGATCAATTTCCCCGCCGCGATCCTGCAGGCCCCGTTCTTCGACAAGGACGCCGAAGCGGCGGTCAACTACGGCGCGATCGGCGCGGTCATCGGCCACGAGATCGGCCACGGCTTCGACGATCAGGGCTCCAAGTACGACGGCGACGGCAACCGCAAGGACTGGTGGACCCCGCAGGATCAAGCCGCGTTCGACGCCAAGACCAAACAGCTCATCGCCCAGTACGACGTCCTGGTCCCCGAGGGCCTGCCGCCGACCGATCACGTCAACGGTGCGCTCACGGTCGGCGAGAACCTGGCCGACCTGCGCGGACTGATGATCTCGCTGGCCGCCTTCCGCATCGATCTGAAGACCGACAAGCCGAACTACACCGACATGTTCCTGGCCTGGGGCCGCAACTGGCGCGAGAAGCAGACCACCCAGTACACCGAGTCGCTCCTGGCCAACGACGTCCACTCCCCCAGCGAATTCCGCTGCAACCAGGTCGTCCGTAACCTACCGGAGTTCTACCAGACCTTCGGCGTCAAAGAGGGCGACAAACTGTTCCTCGCCCAGGATCAGCGGGTGAGCCTCTAGCGTCGTACACCGGGGCGGGACGGCTGATCGCCATCCGCGAATCACACCGCGCCGCCCCGGTTACGATCGAGACACAGACTCGAAAATCCTTCGGAGGGGATGGAATTCAGATGAGCGAGCCGACCAACGATGCGACCGCATCAGCCCCGCGCCTGGCCCGCGTCTACGACGGCCGCGACCCGGACGGCCGCCCCATCGCCGACCGCGACCCCGTTGATCCCGCACTCGTCGAGGCGTTGCTGACCTACCTCGAGTCCGCCCCCGTCATCCTGGCCGCCCGCAGCTTCGACGTCGACGAGTTCGCTCCCGCCGACCGCGACGTCCCGCTGAACTACCGCACCGACGGCACCTGGATCTGGGCCGGCTCGGTCCCGCACTACCTGCGCAAACACGGGCTGGCACCGGAACCGAAGTTGGTGCGGCACATCCAGGCGCGGGATTTTCAGCTGGGCCCGGTCGACCAGGCCGCGAAAGATCTTGCGGTGTCGGTGATCACCGGCTCGTGAAGCCGGCGTCTATCGCGATGGTTTGCGATCGGTCCTGCTCAGCACACCGGTGACCGAGTCGCCCGGAAAGGGTTTACGCTCGGTCTGCGGCAACGGGACCTCCGTCAGCTTGCCGTCGAACAACATCCACAGGCCGAAGCAATCGTCCTCCTCGTCACGAACGAGCACCTGGACCGATTGCGGATCCGGCCACGGAAGCGACTCGAGATGAGGCAGCAGCCCTCGCCAATTGAGCCGGTAGAACTGCACGACCCACGCATAGCATTCGCTCGACCCCGTACCGGAACCGGAGAACACCGAATCGTCGACCGGAGTGAAGCATTGCTGCCACTCGCGGTCCGGATCGGGCTCGGTCAGCGGTGCCATCACCTTCTCGGCGTTCCGCGCGAGAACGATCACCTCCGCGAATCTACTCATCACCAGTCACCTTTTTCGGCATGAAGTGTCACCTGCCCGCGGCAGGTCGGATGCTCAGGCCGGGAATTCACCGAGCCAACCACGCTGAACGAGTTCCGTCGGGATATAAGCGGACTCGACCTCGACCGGGAACTCCGCATCGTATGCGAGGCAGGTAATTGCCAACGGGCCCAACGCAATACACCCGTCGGGATCCTCCGCTCGATCCTCGTCGGCCGTCCAGTACTCTCTGTGCAGTTCCAATGCCTCCACCAGAGCATCACCAAATTCTGCCCGATCGTCGGTGATGAATCGGTGGAAGAGATTGATGGGCTGGTAAACGATCTGACCGAGCCGATCCCGCGGCATGAGCGTGGCAACCTCGGGATACGACGCTCGAATCGTGGCGGTCAGTTTCTCCGCGACCCCGGGCCGACGGAGCCAGTAGGCTTGCAAGGTATCCACCCACAGATAGACGAACTCATCGGTGTCGCCCTCGGCCTCACGCAAGCGATCAACGGGAAAGTTGCAGAGCTGGGTCATCCGCTCCTGATCCCGACAAACGATCGCCAACCAGAATGCGTTGAGCCACTGGGTGACATTGGGGAATGTCCGCGAGCCGATCGCGGGCAATTGCCGGATCTCGTGAGCGATGCGACATTCGACGGTACCTTCGGTATGGCTGGTGACGGCGAACATCGCCGATCCGACCTGCATGGCAGCAACCACCGACTCCCAGGTCGTACCCAATACCGCGCGCGAGTCGACACCACACTGCGCTCGCATGAACAGCATTGATTTGGAGAATGCGACATCGATCATTTCCGGAGTGGTCTCGAGTCCGTCGATCGTCTTGGTCGCGCTCACGCCGAGCCTGGCAGCATACTGCTCATCGTTCGGACCTCCAGTCCAATGCGTTTCCACAGTACGTGTCACGTGGGCCTCCGACCGCTGATATCGAATATTTTCATGACATAGCCAGCATACTCACCATTGTTTCGACGACCCTGCACCAGGACGTAGTCGAGTTTTCCGTTCGCCAACGCTTTTTCCAGGTTATCGGCCAGATCAAACTCCTCCGGAAATTTTCTGCCACGCTTTCGCATTGCCTCCAGAATATCCAGGAAATAGTCTCGATGGCCCTGCGAAACCCGCGTGTCACCGACCCATCGGGAGCCGAGCTCGGTATCCACCGTACTCTTACACTCGACAACGACATACTTCCCATTCGGGAGTTCATAGACCTGGTCGAACTGATCATTACCGTTTTTCGGACCGTGCAGCTCGACCGGTTGCGCATCTTCGTAGTGATCAGGAATAGCATGCTGGGCCGCCACAGTCTCACCGAAAGCTTCGGATTTCTTCGTCATGTCACGGTGCATCGGTACATGATCCTCTTCCGCTTGCCGAACAGCCTCTCTGTTTTCGGGAGTATCCTCTTGCCCGAGCGCATCACGAGCGCTCCGCAGGGCACGTTCCGCTCTGGTGTCGGCCGTAATGGCATCTTGCCTCCCGCCCGCGCTGGCGTCGAGTATCTCTCGCGTCTCCTTGCTGATTCCCTCCGGACCGACCGGATCGTAAATCTTCAGTGGGTCGGCCGGTGGTAGCGGCGGTGGCGCGTCACTCTCGACGATCCATTTACCGGTTTTCGGATTCTTGATCAGATGCGGGGGAACATACCCGGTTTCGTCCGCAAGCCCCTTATTGTGCCGGACCGTGTAATTACCGTGATCCTTGTAATACTTCTTGAAGTATTCCGGATCGTTGTTCGCCCGCTCGACCTGTTGGCGCATCGCCCGGCGCTGCGGCGTTTCCCCGTCGGGCGCGACGTGGTCGGCATTGTCACCGTGCCCCGGGTCGTGCTTCGTACCCGATCCCGCCTCGGATTCACCCGACTTCGGTGGACCATCGTGTTCGGGCCCATCGCCACGGGCCATCGGCCGTCCGCCACCGGAATCATCGCCCGCGGAAGACGGACGGACCTCATGCGCCGAGCCGTCCCCGACGCTCGTATCGTCCGAGCCCGACCTCGCGCGCGCTCCCGACTCACCCGCGTTCGCCGCCGAATCGAAGCCGGACTCCGGATGGATCACCCTGATCCGGGGATCGCCGCCCGCTGCATCCGTCACCGCATGCGCCCACTCCTCGCTCGGCGCGACGAAGACGCTGTTGTCGGTTTGATACTTGCTGCCGTCCGGCAACTTGTTCCGCAACGTGGTCATCTGGCGTTCCAGATGCTCTTCCACGCTCTTCGTCGTGGTCGTGGAATCGAATGTCTCCACCTCGGCCACCCGACCGTCTCGCCAGGTGACCTTGACGAGATCGGCGGTGGTGCCGGTAATGGAATCAGCGCCGTCGATGACAGCCTTGGGCACCGGCGGATTCTTGTCATCCTGGAAGAAGAACCGCGAACCGTCGCCCGTCTTCGGGGCGTACAGTTCACCGGCGCGCTCGAGCTGGTTGTTGAAGTACTCGTGCGCTGCGCCGGAAGCATCGTTGTCCTGCTTGCCATCGATCTTGTGTGGCACCCCGTTCTCGTCGACGACGACCGGCCGGCCATCGACCGTCTGTTCGGTGAGCGGCTCGTACAGCCGGGCCTCCGACGGTGTGATGGTCTTGGGGTCCTTGGCCCGCATGGTTGCGGGGTCGTGGTGCTGCTCGAGATCGTGTTTGGCACTCTCGGGGGTCCCCGGGACGAACCCGTCCGCACCGGCGGGCGTCGTGGTGCCGTCCGGGTGGGTGGTGTGCCATTCGCCGTCCGGGGGGATACGGGGGCGAGGGTTGCCGTTGGCGTCCTTGACCGGGGTGCTGCTGTAGACGCGGCCGTGTTCGTCGGACCAGGCCTTCTCGGTGGGGGCGAGGACATCGGTGTCGAGGTGGTTCGCCAAGCGACTGGCGAAGCCGTTCTCCGATGCGTCGCAGCCGATCATGCGGATGGGCTTTTCGCCGTCCCAGCCGTGCTCGCGCAGCATGTCGCCGAATTCCTCTGGCGTGTAACGATGTTCGCCGATTCGGACGTGCCCGTCCGCGGTGACGTGAGCGTCGACGGTGAAGTAATGGTCGTCGGCGGGGACGAGGCTCGCCAACCGGCTCAGTTCCGGATCTTTCGCGTGCAGCGAGACTCCGGCATCGGTCGGCTCGGCGTGATCGCGGAACGCATCCTCGATGCTCGGACGCTCGGTTGGCCCGGCCTCCTCCGGATGCGGCGAGCCGTCCTCGTGATGATCCTCATCGGTCGAATCCCGTCGCGGCTCCTCCCGTTCATGATCGGCGGGACGAGTCACCGGGTCGTCGTGATCGCCGGTGCGGTGTTCGGCCGGGGTCCGGTCGGACGGGTGCGTTTCTTCCTTGCCCGCACGCGGATCCTCGGGCAGGCCGGCGCGGGAGTGGGGATCCTCGCCCGGGGGATGCGGGGGTCGGGTTCCGTTGTCGCCGTTGGGATGTTCCTCGTTCGGGTGGGGGGTTTCGTCGTCGCCGCGAGAGCGGGCGCCGACGAGTTCGCGTGGGCGATCGGAGCTTCCGGTGCGATCTGTGCGGCTGGAATCGCCTGCTCTCGAGGGGGATTCGGTCGCGCGGGAGCCGGGTTCGGTGCCGGTGCTGCGGGCTCGGATCGGGGAGGAGGATTCGGGGCGGTCGCCGAGGCGGCTCGACGGTCGTTCCGGGTCGCCCGGACGAGCGGTGTTGTCGGCCAGGCCGGCACGCGTCGACGGTTCCGGCGGTGCGGGAGTCTCGTGGATGGTCGAGATATCGTCCGGGACGACGAATTCCGCGTCGTCCAGCGATCGCGACTCGGCGACCGGAACATCCTCGGTGCGCGGAGTTTGCGTGACCGGATCGTCCAGCGAAGGACTGAACGGCTTGTCCGCAGACACGGAATCGGTGGTCCGGGAATCCGACACCGGGCGAGTCTCGGACGACTCGGCACTGCCCGCCGACGGGTGCTCGGCCGGTGTACTCGTGGATTCGCTTCGCACCGGGGTGGTTTCGGACTGGGTGGGCCGGTAAGCGCTCGACCCGTCACCGGTCGCCTGCGGGCGCGGGCTCGAGCCCGGCGCGCGCACACCATCGCCCGCGGAACCGGCCGAACGCGCCGAGACCGGCGACTCCGGCCGCGCGGCATTGTCCGCACGCGGTCCCGCATGATCGACGCCGGAAGTGACATTCGTTCCCTCGGAACGAGATTCGACATTGTGCGACTGAGTCGGATGAGGCTCGGCCGCATGCGATTCCGGACGCACCCCGTCCGAACCGGTCGAATGCACCTTCGGCCCGTTCTCGGACGACGTCTCGTGCGGCGATCGCGAATCGACCGGACGATCGTGGGTGGACGTCGAATGGTCCTGTGTCTCAGGGCTTTCCGAGCGATGCTCCGATCCGGCCGGATGCGTCGCATCGGGCTCATCGGTGCTGTGCTGCCCGAGACCGGAATCCTCCGAGGACGGAGAATGATCACTCGTGAGGGTCTCGGTCGGCTCGACGTGTGGCGAACTGCCGTCCTGACCGTCCGAGGGCACCGAGGGGCGCTCAGTGGGCACACCACCCTCGTCGCTGAGATTCACCCGGGTGTGCGGAGCGGTGCCGTCCTCGATCGGACCGTGGTGTCCGCCGAGCGAACCGTGCGCACCCCAGAATGCTCCCGCGACAAGAGCACTCGGATCCATCTCCCATTTGCCCGTGTACGCCATGTCGGCCAGACCGCTGGCCAGCGTTCCGGTCACACCGCCGGTGATCCCCGACACCAGGCCCTTGAACATCCCGCTGCTCAGGTTCCGCATCCACCCCTGCATGAGGCCACCGGCGAAACCACCGGTCAGGCCACCCGCCAACCCCACCACGGCGGTCTTGCCGACATCGCCCCAGTGGATGCCGTCCTGATGGCCGCTCTGCACCTTGGCTTCCTGATTGGCCAGATTCACACCGGCGGGAATGGCCGCGTCCAGCACCAGATGCAGCAGAAGCCGCTGCCACTGATTCTTCAACGTCGTCAGCAGGACGTCCTTGAGCCCGTTCTCGGCGATGGCCTTGAGCAGCTGGCGCATCGCGAGCCGTGCACCGACCCGGGACAGGGCGATCGTGGCCGCCTGTTCCGCCGGCGCGGTCGGCGGGAATGCCTCCTCGGCCAGGAGCGCGGCCGCCGTGGTCAGCAACAGCGTCTCGAACTGGATTTTCCCGCCCTCGATCGAGTCACCGGTCGCCTGGGCGCTGTCCCCGACGTGGTTGAACCAGGAGACGAGCTGATCGATGGACTGTGGTCCCGAGCGCATCGACCGCAGCTGCTTGATCATCGCGTCGCCGCCGGAGCCTTCCGGATACGCCGCCTGAACCGCGCTGATGGCCGCGTCGATATCGCCGTCGATATCCGACAGCGCTTTCGCCGCGTCGTGCCAATCGTCGGCGAGGTCCCACATCTTGTCCTCGTCGCCCTCGGGCCAATCCAGCCCCAGCCAGTTGAGCAGGTACTCCAGGCCGGACGGCTTGTCCATCCCGCTACCGCCTATGGCAACCACCCACCCGCGCGGCTAGTCCGGTACATCGAATCCCCCTCCCGATGAAGCGTGCCGGTGGCGAGATCGAATCGCACCGCATCCACTCCACACGGCTCATCCAACACCGTCCGAGCCCGGACTTCCCGGTCCGCAGCCTAACAGCACCCGGCATTCGTCACGGTGACATACCGCGTGTACGATCGCAAGCCCCCAAAACCCTTGGACTATACGGCCTTTCAAATGAGGTTGCTCGTGGTTCGGCCGGACCGCTATCTTTGATTCGGAAACGCTGTCTTCGAATGGCATTCGAGTACGTCGGTCGGGAGGGGCCAGCCATGGGTAAAGTTCAGGTGGATCCGGAACTACTCCGGCAGGCCGCAGCCAAGACGCAGCACGTCAGCGATCGAATCACCAATGCCCTCACCACCTTGCAGTCCAAGGCCGACGGTCTGGGTTCGCCCTGGGGTGATGACGTGTACGGATACAAGTTCGCGGTGGAGAACGGCTATCTGGACGCGCAGAAACAGCTGCACACCATCACCAACGGACTGGCGGACCATTCCGGAAGCCACGCCGACGGTCAGAAGACCTCGTCGAAGTATCTCGACGACACCGATCACGGCAACTCCGACGGCTTCCAATAGCCCGCATGGCCAACGAATTCGCGAAGGCTCAACTGGCAGATGTCCGGGCGGCCTTCCAGGATCAGCTGGCACTGATCGCCGACCTGCAGTTCCGCCGCACCCAACTCACCGCGACGGGCACCGCACGCGGTAAACGAGTGACGGTGACGGTGAACGCCGACGGCACCGTGATCGAAACCAAGTTCAGCGGCAACGTCTCCGACCTCGGTTATGCCGACATCGCGCGCGCGGTGACCGCCGCGGCCCAGGAGGCCGCGGCGGAATTGGCCCGCAAGAGCGGCGAACTCATGGAACCGCTGCAGGAAATTCGCGGCCGCTTCCCGAAGGTGCACGAAATCGTCGAGGGTATGGCCGATCTGAGTGCGCAGCGTCCCGTGGCGCCCGAAGTCTCCCTCGCGCCGCCGAACTCGCCGGAACGCCGGAACGCCGAGGACCGCCCCTTCGAGAACGCGGAGCACGCCCCCCGGCACAGCGACAACGGCGTTACCGAATCCGGCTGGTCACCCGCGAAAAGCCAAGCGGCGCATACTCGCTTGGCTTCGGCCACCGGGCCCGGCGCGCCGGATCCGGGGCCTGCCGTCGAGACACTTTCCGCAGGCTTCTCGGAGATCGAGGAGATCGTTCCCGAACCGCGCGGCGGTGTCACCGAATCCGGATGGTGACGCCGGCGCCGCACGTTCAGTGGGTGATGAGTTTCCAGTCCTGCGGCAGATTCGACGAACCCACCTGATCACCGTCGACCACCAGGTCCAGGACTGTTCCGCCCAGGCGCAGGTCGGTGAGTTCGACACGCCCCCAGCGGGCCGGGACATGCGGTAGGACCGTCAGGGTGCGATGGGGCACGTCGGGCTCTAGTCCGAGGAACGAGCGCACCAGCAGCAGCGGGGCCGCACTCGCCCACGCCTGCGGTGAGCAGGAGGTGGGATACGGGACCGGGGCCGGAAATCTGGATCGCGGGAAGCCGCAGAACAATTCGGGTAGCCGTCCGCCGAATGCCGCCGCGGCGTCCAGTAATCCGTCGGCCAGCCGGGTGGCCAGGTCGATCGCGCCGGGGATGTGCCGGTAACGCAGGAGTCCGGCGATGGTGATGGCGGTGTCGTGCGGCCAGATCGAACCGTTGTGGTAGCTCATCGGATTGAACGCACCCATGCTCGAAGCCAGTGTGCGCAAACCGAATCCACTGTCCATCTGCGGCGTGGACAGGTGTTCCACGATCCGCACGGCGTGTTCGTCGGTCGCGATACCCGACCACAGGCAGTGCCCGATATTACTGGTGAGCGAATCCATCCGACGCTTGTGTCGATCCAGGGCTATTGCGTACCAACCCTTTTCGGGAATCCAGAAAGCCTCGGCGAATTTACTGCGCAATTCGGCGGCCCGGTCGCGCAGCCGGGTCGCGGTCGCCGATTCGCCGAATTCGTCGGCCAATTCCGCCCGCGCGGTCAGTGCGGCGTAGACGTATCCCTGCACCTCGCACAGAGCGATCGGCGCCTGCGCCAAATGCCCTGCGCTGTCATTGATTCCGTCGAAACTGTCCTTCCAGCCCTGATTGGCCAGACCGCGGTCGGTGGCGCGCTGATATTCGACGAAGCCGTCGCCGTCGCGGTCACCGAAATGCTCGATCCACTCCAATGCGGCGTCCGCGGCGGGCAGCAACGCCTGCACCGCGTCCAGATCCGCGCCCCAGCGCCGCACCTCGGCCAGCAGCATCACGAAAAGCGGTGTGGCATCGACGGTTCCGTAGTAGACCTCGCCGCCGAGCACCTGACCGCTGGCGGGGCCGCGGCGGATCTCGTGCATGATCCGGCCCGGCTCCTCCTCGGTCAGCGGATCCACCCGCTGCCCCTGCATCTCGGCCAGTTGCTGCATGGTGCCCAGTGCCAGGCCCACATCCATCGGCAACGCCATCCACGCGGTCAGCAGGCTGTCCCGGCCGAACAGCGTCATGAACCAGGGCGCACCGGCGGCGACGAAGGTGCGGCCCTCGCGGGTGTCGTCGTGGATGCGCAGCGCGCCCAGATCGCTCTCGGTGCGCTGCAGGACCGAGGTGAGCAGCGGATCGCCCGCGGTGAGTTTGGTCGCGGTATCGCGCCACGCCTCGATCTTGCGACCGGGCTCACTGGCGCCGTAGTGCTCGCCGGGATGCGCCGGCGGGCGGGGGCGCTGATTGGCCATCGTCGGCTGCGCCAGGATTTCGGTCCGCCAGCGCCCGCCGGGCGGAACCACCACCCGCCACGACAGCGAACCGGGCAGCACCTGCGGCAGTTCCGAGGAGGTGACCGCCAGCCCGCGGGCCCGATCGGACCGGTCGGTGAACAGCAGTTCGTTATCGGTGACCAGGACATCCGCGCGGCCGTGTCCGCCGCGCCCCTCCTTGACCGCGAACAGATCCACGAAATCGCCCTCGGCGTGCAGTTCCAGCACGACTGCGGTGGGTTCGCGGCCGAGATTCTCCAGCGTGACCGTCTCACGCAGTCCCTCGGAGACGAGCCGATCGCGCACCACCAGCAGAGTGCTGTCGGCCACACCGGCGCGCGGCGGGCGGCGCAGCACGAATCGTGCGGTGAACGCCTCCGGGCTCAGCACCGAGAGCGGTTCGGGCCGATGCCCGTCCACCCGCAGCTCCCAGCGCGACACCACTCGCGCATCGCGATAGAACAGTCCGTGCGAGGTGCCGAGTTCGACATCGCCCACCCGGTCGGACAGACAGAACGTACTGCCCTCCACCAGCGTGATCGCACCGCCCGCGCCGCCGAGCATGGCGGGTTCTCCGGCATTGAGCGGACCGGGGCTCATCCGTGCGCACCCGTCGCTTCGACCGGCGTCGTCGTCGCCGGTCCGCACATCATCATCGGCTCGATCGTCATCACCATTCCGGACGGTTCCTCCCATTGCACCGGGAACAGCTGGCATCGCGCTTCGGACAATCCGGTACCGGCCGTACCGAAAAGGGTGGTCGCGCTGTGGCCGGACCGACTCAGGTGATCAAGCGTAGCGGGTCGCGGCGAAACCCACGACTTCCCGCGTGACTGAAACATATGGTTTGGCTAACCTAACCTCATGGGAAAAGGCTTCAACGGATTCGTCCTCAAGGCGCTGCGCGCCGACGACTACCGGCTCACCGTCACCGACACGCGGCAGATCAGTGACCACTACCTGCGGCTGAGCTTCACCGGAGGCGGTCTGCTGGCCGAGCATCCGCTGCACCCCACCCAGTGGATCCGCATCTGGTTCCCCGACGTGGGCGAGAATCTGGTGCAGCGCGGCTACACCCTGGTCGACCCCGATCCGAGCCGCGACACGTTCGACATCGAATTCGCGTTGCACGCGGGCCCGGCCTCGCAGTGGGCGCGCGCCGCCGCGGTCGGGGATGCCGTCGACGCGACCGTGATGGGCTCGAAATTCGCCGTCCCCCAGCCGATTCCGCCGGAGTTCGTGGTCTTCGGCGATACCGCCTCGCTGCCCGCGATCAACTCGCTGCTCGACGCCATCGGCGAGACGCCCGCCCGGGTCTGGTTGGAGTGGCAGCACGAATCCGATCGCGAACTGCCCGTGCGCACCGGTCCGAAGACCGAGGTGACCTGGGTCGAGCGGGACGGCGGCGGGCAGTTGCTGCGACAGGCCGCCGAATCGCTGACCTGCGCACCCGATGCCTTCGGCTGGGCGGCCTGCGATGCGGCGACCACGCGATCGATCGTCAGATCGCTGAAATCCCGGCTGCCCAAGGACAATATCGCCGGCCGCGCCTACTGGCGGTGAGCGCGGTTCAGTCCCGTAGCCCCAGTTCGATCGCGGCCTGGCGCACCTTGCCGCCCACGTAGTCGGCGAAGCGCTGTTCGTGTGATCCGAACGGGTTGTCGTTGATCAGATACGTCCAAGTGGCGGAGGGCCCCTCGATTCCGGCCGCTTCGAGATCCACACCGTCGGCGGTGATCTCGGCGTGGTCGAAGGTGTCCGCCGCACGGTCGTACACCGTGGCCAGGAAGGTGCCGAACTCCTCGACCGCGATGCGGTGGAATTCGTCGATCGGCGTCTCCCGGCCCAGGGCGCGCAGGTGGATGCCTTCGCGCACATCGGCCAGATGGGACAGGTGCTCACTCCAGCGCCGATCGAGATGATGCAGCACGATCAGCCGGGCGGCCTCGGCCGTGACCGCCGCGCCCGCCTCGGCCTCGGAACTCTCGTAGCGCTCCGGGCACCGTTCCCGGATCCGCTCGGCGGCAAGGTCGTTGCGCAACACCTCGCCGCGATGCCGCAGCACCTCGTCGCGCTGGATCGTGATCAGGTGGTGGTAGCGCCAGGTGTTGCGGTGCGTCGCGAGATGTTCCCCCTCCGCGACCCGCTGGGCGTGATCCATCGCGCGCTGCGCATCCCCATCGCGCACCTGCCCGTCCTCGTCGACCGTGCGGGGCTGCGGCGGCCGGACGTGATTCACCAGCACCTCGTCCTCGAGGCTGGTGAAGAACACCGAACTGCCCGGATCGCCCTGCCGCCCGGCCCGGCCGCGCAGCTGATCGTCCAGCCGCCCGGTGTGATAGCGGCCCGCGCCCACCACGCACAGCCCGCCGAGTTCGGCGACCCGCTCGTAGTCCTCCTCGCCGACCGCGCCCAGCCGGATGTCGGTCCCGCGACCGGCCATCTGGGTGGAAATCGTCACGCGGCCGAATTCGCCGGCGCGAGCGATGATCCCGGCCTCCTCGGCGTCGTTCTTGGCGTTGAGCACCACACCGCCGATCTCCGCGTCGACCAGGGTGCGGGCGATCCGCTCGGATTCGGCCACGCTCGCGGTGCCCAGCAGCACCGGGCGGCCCTGCTCGTGCACCGAACGCACGTATTCGACGATGGCGTCGAATTTGGCGTCCTCGGTGACGTAGAGACGATCGGGTTCGTCGGTGCGGATGCACGGCACATTGGTCGGGATCGCGCCGGTCTCCAGCTGGTAGAACTCCGCGAACTGATCGGCCACGGCGACGGCCGTACCGCTCATCCCGCAGACGGTGCGATACCGGCCGATGAGCGCCTGTACCAGAATCGAATCCAGAATCGTGCCGGTCGGGGTGGTGTCCAGCCCCTCCTTGACCTCCACCGCGGCGTGCAGCCCGTCCGGCCAGCGCTGCAACCGCGCCACCCGGCCGCGCGCGGCGTTGATCAACTCCACCTTGCCGTTGCGGACCAGGTAGTCCACGTCGCGGTGCAGCAGGGCGTGCGCGTGCAGGGCGAGCTGGATGCGGGTCAGCTGATCGGCCTGTTCGACGGTGTAGAGATCCACGTCGCCGAGCAGTTCCTGGACGCGGTCGATACCGGCGTCGGTGAGGAAGACGTTGCGGCGGTCGCCGTCGGCCTCGTAGTGCACCGATTCGACCAGTTCGCGCACCACGTGCGCGACGTCGATGTCGTCGTGGCCGTGATCGATCGAGCCGGCCAGCACCAGCGGCACCGTGGCCTCGTCGATCAGGACCGAGTCGGCCTCGTCCACGATCACCACGTCCGGGTCGGGCAGCACGATCTCGGCGGCGTCGGTGCACATCCGGTCGCGCAGGACGTCGAAGCCCACCTCGCTCACCGGCACGTAGGTCACGTCGCAGGCGTAGGCCTCCCGGCGCCGGTCCGGTTCGGTGTGCTGATCCACGAAGCCGACCGTCACGCCGAGCAGTGCGTACAGCTCACCCATCCACTCGGCGTCGCGGCGGGCCAGATAGTCGTTCACCGAGACCACGTGCACCTTGCGCCCGCGCAGCGCGAATCCGGCCGCGGCGAGCGCCCCGGCCAGGGTCTTTCCCTCGCCGGTGGCCATCTCGACGACATAGCCGCGCAGCAGCCCGACCACACCCAGCAGCTGGGTGTCGAACGGACGCTCGTCCAGCGCCCGGCGCGCGGCCTCGCGGCCCAGCGCGCAGATCCGCGCGAGCTCGTCGGCCTCGAACGGCCGATCCGGTTCGGCGCGCACCTTCCCGGCCGCGTCGATCAGGCCCTGCGGTGACAGCTCCCGGAACTCGTCCTCGAACTCGCCCGCCGCGTCGACCACCGGCCGATATCGCAGCAGATCCGCACTGCCCGGTCGTTCGATGATCCGCCGCACCCGATCACCGATCCCCCGCAGCCACCCAGTCCCGCGCTCGCCCGCCACCCGTACCTCCGTAGTCTCGGTCCCGCACGACCGACAGTACTCATGCCCGCACCCGACGTGCCGTGGACCGCGTGCGGGCCGGGCCGTCGTATGCCTGCCGCGCGGCAGGCGCTCGCTGTCCTACACGGTGCGAGACTTTTTCACCGATCGTGTTCTCTGGGGCGCGGCGCCCGGGCGCCACTCGCCAGGGCTACGGTGCGCAGGAAGACGACCGGTTCGGCGCCGTGGTTGTGGTAGCTGTACGGGCGGTCGCTGCGCAGGCGGCCGGATTCGCCGGGGGCCATGGTGACTTCGACGCCGTCGGCGAGCACGCTGAGGTGGCCGTGGGTGACGTGGAAGAGTTCGAACGAGCCGGGCGGGTCGGGCAGGCCGCGGTAGGCGTCGCCGGGGGACAGCGTCCAGGACCACAGGTCGGCGGTGCGCACGCCGGTCGTGGAGACCAGCAGATGCGCCGAACTGCCCGCGGGCGAGGTCCAGACCAGCGAATACTTCTCCGGCGGAACGCGTTCCACGGCACCCTCGGCCGGTCCGGCGTCACCGATCAGCTCGGTGAACTCGGTACCGAGACTGCGGGCGATCCGGGTGACGGCCACGAGACTGGGATTCGCCTGGCCGTGCTCGATCTGCGTGAGCAGCCGTCGGCTGACCCCGGACAGGTCGGCCAGGTGCTGCACGGTCAGACCGCGATCGATCCGGGTGGCCCGAATGCGCTCGCCCACCCGGAGCAGGAAGTCGCGGGCGAGTACGCCGTCACCGGTGGTGTCGTCCCCGCCCGCGACCTCGTCGGTGTCCTCGGCCATCGGCTCAGACGGCGAACAGCTGGTCGATATTGCGGAACGCCTTGAACTCCAACGCGTTTCCGGACGGATCGAGGAAGAACATGGTCCACTGCTCGCCCGGCTCACCCGCGAACCGCACGTAGGGCTCGATCACGAAGTCGGTGTCGACCGCGCGCAACCGCTCGGCCAGTTCCTGGAATTCCTCGACCGAGAGCACAAGGCCGAAGTGCGGGACCGGAACCTGGTGCCCATCAACGGGATTGGTACCGCGCACGGCCGAGTCGGGATCGCCGCCGACCTCATGGGTGACGACCTGGTGGCCGCGCACGTTCCAGTCGGTCCACTTCTCGTCGGAGCGGCCCCGGGGGAAGCCCAGGACGTTGCCGTAGAACTCGCGTGCGACCTCGATGTCGACGACCGGGATCGCGAGATGGAAAGGGGGAAGGGTGCCGGTTGCTTCGGTTGCCGTTGTCATGATGAGTACTTTAATTCTCTCTTAGTGCGCAGTCAAATGCTCATTGCGGTATTTTCGCTGCTCCGAGGCCGTACATGACCCGTCAACGCGACCGGCGACAGGATGGCCGCCAGCTCTGTCCGGCTCAGCAGCCCCGCATCCTCGGCCAGCTCCGCCACGGTGCGATCCGAGGACAGCGCCCGCGCCGCGAGTTCCGTCGCGGCCTCGTACCCGATATGCGGGTTCAGCGCCGTGATCAGACCGGCCGATCGTTCGACGTACGCCCGCATGCGTTCGACGTCGGCGGTGATGCCGGGGACACAGCGCTGGGCCAGAGTCGTTGCGGCACTGGACATATGGGCGGCCGATTCCAGGAGCTTGTGCGCGATCAACGGTTCGAAGGCGTTGAGCTGGAGTTGACCGGCCTCGGCGGACATGGTGATCGCGATGTCGTTGCCGATCACCTCGTACGCCACCTGCGAGACCACCTCGGGAATCACCGGATTGACCTTGCCCGGCATGATCGACGAACCCGCCTGCACGGCCGGCAGCCTGATCTCACCCAGACCCGCCCGCGGCCCGGAAGCCAACAGCCGCAGGTCGTTACACACCTTCGACAACTTCACCGCGGTGCGCTTGAGCGTGCCGGAGATCTGCACGAATGCCCCGACATCCTGGCCCGCCTCGAGCAGATCCGTGGCCGTGGTCAGCGGGAATCCGGTCAGATCGCGCAGCACCGAACACGCCTGCGCGGCGTAGTCGGGATGCGAGTTGAGGCCGGTGCCGATCGCGGTGCCGCCCAGGTTGATCTCGTCGATCAGGCGCGCGGCCTCGTCGAGCCGCTGGATGTCCTCCCCGATCATCACCGCGTAGGTCCCGAACTCCTGACCGAGGGTCATCGGAACCGCGTCCTGCAGTTGGGTTCTGCCCATCTTCAGGTGGTCGGCGAACTCGACGGCCTTGGCGGCGAACGCCGCCGCCAGGTGCGCGAGGGCGATGCGCAACTCGCCCAACACCGTTCGCACCGCGATCCGCACGGCCGTCGGATACACGTCGTTGGTGCTCTGCCCCAGGTTGACGTGCTCGATCGGATGGATGACGCCGTAGTCACCGCGAGGACGGCCGACGAGTTCCAGTGCGCGATTGGCGATCACCTCGTTGGCGTTCATATTCGTCGAGGTTCCGGCTCCGCCCTGGACGACGTCGACGACGAACTGCTCGTGCAGCGCGCCCTCGGCGATCTGCCCGCAGGCGGTGACGATGGCCTCGGCGATCTCGTCCGGCAGCAGTCCGAGTCGCTGATTCGCCTGCGCGGCAGCCGATTTCGTCAGCGCCATGGCCCGGATCAATGCAGGATGGTGCGAAATGGGCGTCCCGGTGATCGGGAAGTTCTCCACCGCGCGCAGCGTATGGATACCCCAGTAGGCGTCCTCGGGGATCTCGCGCTCGCCGATGAGATCGTGTTCGGTTCTGGTCGAACTCACGCGGTGACCACCGTATCCAGGACGAGCATATGGCCCGGGTAATGCGTCGCCGCGTACTCCAGTCCGGCTTCGGCGAGGGCGAGTTGCGGTGTGACACCGCAATTCCAGAACACCGGCGTCTGATTCGGCACGATTCCGGGGAATAACCCGAAGTCGGGCGAGGCGAGGTCGGTCAGGCCGATCTCGGCCGGATCGCCGATGTGCACCGGCGCTCCGTGTCCCGTGGGGAGCATCGCGGTCACGGCGATCGCGGTGTCGACGAGATCGTCCTCGACGGGCCGCATACTGACCGCCACGGCCCCGTCGAATCGCGTCGCGCCCCGGGTGGTCAGGCTGGTGATGTACACCGGCGGCGCGGTGACCGCGACGGGAATGCCCGCGCGGCGCAACGGTCCGTCGAGCGTGTGACTGCAGCCCAGGGCGAAGGCGACCGAATCCGCACGCCACCACGGGGTCAGATCGACCGGTTCCTCGACCAGGCGGCCCTGTTGCCACACCCGATAGCGCGGCACCATCGTTCGCACGTCGACGGTGCAGCCGTCGTAGGTCAGCTGCGGATCGCCCGGTGCGGACGCGGCCAGCAGCGGGCACACCGACGGATTCGCCCGGCAGTACTCGGCGAATTCCGTTGCGGCCGAGGCGGGTACGACGACCAGATTCGCCTGCTGATAGCCGTCCAGGATGCCCGCGGTCGGACTCGTCCAGGTGCGGTCGGCGATCGACCGGCGCAGCTGTTCCGGGGTCGCGGGGACGGCGGGAGCGGAATTCGTCACTGCGCCTTCGCCTTCGCCGAATCACGAACGGTCGCCAGCGCGATGAGCGCGAGCACCACCGCGACGATGAGCAGGAATCCCGGGGTGAGCAGACTGCCGGTGCGATCGATCAGGTACGTCGCCAGATACGGAGTCAGACCGCCGCCGACGATGGTGCCGATATTGAAGGACAGCGACAGACCGGTGTAGCGCACCCGGGTCGGGAACTGTTCGGCATAGGTCGGATAGGTGACCGACTGGACGATCGGCATCGGCAGCGCCAGCACGACCATCGCCCCGACGGCCAGTGCGAAACTGCCCTGATCCATCGCGATCATGGCCGGCAGCACCAGGATCGCGTAGCCGAGGAATCCGACGGCGATGACGCGCTTGCGGCCGACTCGATCGGACAACGCGCCGAACAGCGGCATCAGCAGTGCGACGAACAGGTTGATCGCGCCCATGATCCAGAACGTGTTCGACTTGGAATAGCCCAGATACGTGGTCAGGTAGATGTTCATGAAGACCAGGCCGACCCAGTAGCCCGTATTGGAGCCGATGGACAGGAAGATGACCCGCACCAGCGCACCGCCGTGCTGGGTGATGGCTTCGCGCAGAGGCGCTTTGGCGGGTTCACCGGACTCGACGAACGCGTGCGAGTCCTCGAGCTTGCGTCGCGCGATCAGGGTCACCGCGATCAGCGGCAGCGCGAGCACGAAGGGAATCCGCCAGCCGAAGTCCCGCAGTTGTTCCTCGGTGAGCAGCGTCGTGGTGAGCCCGGCCACCAATGCCGCCGCACCACCGCCGACCGCGACGCCGACCGGCGTGAAGGCGCCGAAGAAACCGCGACGTCCCGCGGGTGCGGACTCGGAAAGGTATGTGGCCGAACCGGTCACCTCTCCCCCGGCGAAGAAGCCCTGGGCCAGCCGGACGATCAGCAGTGCCAACGGCGCGAGAATCCCGATGCTCCCGGCGGTCGGCAACAGACCGACGATCGCCGTCGCCGATCCCATGCCCACGACCGTGGTGATCAGCACGGGTTTGCGCCCGATCCGATCGCCCAGGCGCCCCAGCATGATTCCGCCGAGCGGGCGCATCAGGAAGGCGCTGCCGAAGACCGCCAGCGTCGCCAACAGCGAGGCCGTCGGATTGTCACTGGGGAAGAATCGCGGGCCGATGATGACCGCGAGATATCCGTAGACACCGAATTCGTAGTATTCCACCGCCGTTCCAGCGGCGGCCGCGAGCGCAGCGCGCCTGGGGTGTAATCGATTCGGCGCCTGCGTAGCCGGAGGCGAGGCGGCGGTGACGGGAATGGTCATGGTAGTTTCTCCATGAGTAGTGGTGATGTCGAGAGGCAGCACCGTGGTCGAGTGTCCGGGCAGGATGTGTTCGCCACGTTGCCGATCGGCGTGAACGTCGGGGTTTCGCTGTGCGTGGTGCTCGTGGCCGGGCGGCGAGTGGTCTCCTTCTCTGAGCGATGTCCGTGGGCAGAACTGTCGGCGCTAGGCACCGGTGAGCGGGGAGAACGACACCCTCGAGCCGGGTGGCGCCTGGGCGAGCAGATCGAGATCGGATTCGGTGACCACCCCGATGACCGGATAACCGCCGGTCACCGGATGATCGGCGAGGAAGACGATCGGCTCCCCCGAGGGCGGCACCTGAATCGCCCCGAGCGGCATACCTTCACTGGGCATATCCACCGCGCCGATGGACAGTGCCGGTCCCGACAGCCGCACGCCGACGCGGTTGCTGTCCACACCCACCGACCAGACCGTCGAGGTGAGCGCCCGGGTATCAGCGACGCTGAACATGTAATGCCTTGGACCCCAATGGAATCCGAGGTCGATCACGCCGACCGGCAGGGCTCGGCCGATCAGTTCGAGCCTGGCATAGGGCGGTTCGGACACGGTCGCGCCGAGTTGGAGGTCGTCGCCCGCCTGCACGGGCGAAGGACCCAGCCCCGACAGGGAATCGGTACCGCAGGAGGCGAATACCTGCTCGGCGGCGACTCCCCCGGCGACCGCGACATAGACGCGAATGCCCCAGGTCGGCCTGGCCACCGACATGCGCTGTCCCGCACGCAGATACAGGCGCTGCGGTTCGGCGACGATTTCCCCGTCGACGCGGACCTCGGCCGCCGCACCCGTCACCGACACGTACCGGGAGGCCGTCGCGGTGATCGTCAATCCGCCCAGCAGATTCTCCAGCACGGCCGCACCCTCGGGATTGCCGACCAGTCGATTGGCCAGCGACGCCGCGCCCCGATCGGCCGGGCCGCACGCGCCGATGCCCAGGTGCGCGAGACCCGGGCGACCGGCATCCTGAATGGTCGTGTACATACCCACGTCGACGATGCGCAGGCGAGCGGTCGCCTCGGCGGTATTCGACGGGCCGGTGGGCGATTCCAGCAGTGCGGACATCACGCCACCGCCCGGAAGGTGACCCGATCACCGACGGCGAGCCGACTCGGGTTGTCCCACTCGATATTCCAGAGCAGTTCCTCGGTATGCCCGATGATGTGCCATCCGCCCGGCGTGCCACCGGGATAGACGACGGTCTGTGTTCCGGCGATGGCGACCGCGCCCGCGGCGACCCGAGGACGCGGCGAGGACCGGCGCGGCATCGACAGCTGACTCGCGGTGCCGTCGATGTACGCGAATCCCGGTGCGAAGCCGAAGAATCCGACCCGATGGGTCGCGCTGGTGTGCGCGTCCACGATCCGCTCGCGCTCCAGGCACAGGGCCTGCGCCACGTAGTCCAGGTCCTCCCCGTCGTACACGACCGGAACCACCACGCTCGCACCCTCGTCGCGGGTATCGGCGGTCGTCCCGTCGAATCCACTGAGCAGACCGTCGATCCGGTCGCGAAGCTGGTTCATCTGCCCGGCCGAATGCGCGATCACCAGAATCGATGCCGCCGCCGGAACGAGATCCTGTATCGCGCCGAACCATTCGCGGCCGCGGAACTCGAGTACCAGGGCCGCGATGTGCTCGGACGGGACGTCCACCAGCCACCCGCGATCGCCCGCCCGATGCACCGCCGGGGTGAACGCCGTCTGCGTGGTCATCGGGTACGTCCGATCGGTTCGAGCCGGAAACCGTTCTCCAGCAGCGCCGCACCGGTCGCGCGAGCCATCCCGGCCGCACCGGGGGTATCGCTGTGCACGCACAGCGCCAGGGCCGCGGCCTCCGGCGGCGCGACCTGTGCGCGTTCGCCGTCGACCGAGGTCACCTCTCGACCGGTCACCATCGACACCGCCCGTCGCGCGGCGGCCTCGACATCGGTCAACAGCGCGTCGGGATGCTGCCGAGAGACCAAGCGTCCCTGGGAGGTATAGCCACGATCGACGAAAACCTCTGCGATCGGGGTGATTCCGCGTTCGACGGCGCGATTCCACACCTCGGTGCCGTACTGGCACAGCAGCGGCAGTGCGGGATCGACGATTTCGACCGCTTCGACGATCGCCGCCGCCTGCTCGACGTTGTCCGCGGCCACGTTGTAGAGCGCGCCGTGCGCCTTGACGTAGGTCACCTCGGTCCCGGCGATCCGGGCGAACGCCTGCAACGCACCGATCTGATAGACGATGTCGTTGACCAGCGTCGGCCGGGCCACGTCGATGAAGCGGCGGCCGAAGCCGACCAGATCCCGATAGGACACCTGCGCGCCGATCGACACGCCCCGCTCGGCGGCCAGGGCGGTGGTGCGCCGCAGGATGTCCGGGTCGCCGGCGTGGAACCCGCACGCGATATTGGCCGCCGAGACCAGATCCATCAACTCGGCCTCGTCGCTGTTGCCCCAGACACCGAACCCCTCACCGATGTCGGTGTCCAGGTGCACCCGCGCGCTCACGCTCTGTTCTTCGCCGCATGACCGGGGGCCTGCGTGGTTAGGCTCCGCTGCCGCCTCCGGCCCTGATCCGCTCATGCGTGACTCCGCCAGTACAGCCGCATCTCGTCCGCGGAGTTCTCCCACGCGTGATGCAGGCCGGTCTGCCCGCCGTCGATGTGCGCGAGGATCTGCTCGGCCAGCGCATTCGCATCACCGTCGGCGAGGGCCTGGACCATCGCCTTGTGCTCGTCCTGCACGCGGTCGTAGGCGCAGGTGCCGTGCACGTAGAACCGGGAGTAGGGCTCGAGCCGGTGGTACATCTGCGAGATGAACTCGTAGCGCAGCGGCAGACCCGAGAGCCGGTACATGTCGAGATGGAAGGCCAGGTTGGTCCGCGACCAGGCGGCCGCGCCGATCTCCGAGACGCCGTCCATCTCCGTGGCCATCGCCTCGAACCGCGCGATGTCGCGCCGGGACACCCGTTCGGTGACGTGGCCCGCGAAGCTGGGCTCGATCAGGCGGCGCAGGTCGTAGATCTCATCGATCTCCTCGATGTCCAGCGCGGTCACGTAGGTGCCGCGGCCCGGCTCGGATCGCAGCAGCCCCTCACCCTCGAGCGTGCGGATCGCCTCCCGCAGCGGAATGCGCGAGACCCCGAACCGATCGGCCAATTCCTCTTGGACCAGGCGATGTCCGGGCGGATAGACACCTTCGACGATCGCGGTGCGCAGCTGACTGGCGACATCGTCCTTCGTGCCGGGCTTGTGTGACGCAGGTGACATATACTCTGTATACACTGAATACAGTTCCGGAGGGAAGAGGGGGCCGCCGGAGTTAACACGCTCGATTCCGGCGTAACACGGCACTAACAGCCGACGTCAGCTCGGGCTCTACCACCCCTGCACCGAATAATCACCCTCCCGGCCGCCACACAGCCCCTGGACGATCTCGCCCATTCAGGCCGGTCACGTGAAGGAACCAACCGTCACCGCAAAGGATCCAACGCCAATTAATGTAGGTTAGGCTTACCAAGATTCTGATTGGCGAGGAGTGAGCGTGGCCGGGGCAGAAGTTACGACGCCGCCGGATGCGTCACAGCGGGCCGCCACGCTCGCTTCACACGTCCATCGACGTCGCATCGTGGGATTGGCCGTGTTGATCGTCGTCCTGGTGCTCGTGGTTCTGGCCGGTATCGCTTTCGGCGCACGCACGATTCCGCCCGCGGATGCGTGGCATGCGGTGTTCGGCAGCGGTGGCGGTGCGGACGCGGAAATCGTTCGGTCCCTGCGGGTTCCACGCACCGTGCTGGGTCTGGTCGTAGGTGTCGCGCTCGGGCTGGCAGGCGCGCTGATCCAGGGGTACACGCGCAATCCGCTCGCCGATCCCGGACTGCTCGGCTTGAATTCGGGGGCCGCGTTCCTCGCCGTGCTGGCCATTCACGTCTTCGGATTGGCCACGCCGGGTGGCTACGTGTGGTTCGCGCTGGCCGGATCGGCGCTCGCGGGGGTGGTGGTTTTCGCCGTCGCGGCGCTGGGCACGCGTTCGGGGACCGCGAGTCCGCTGAGCCTGGCGCTGGCCGGGGCCGCGGTGACCTTCCTGCTCCAGGCGCTGACCAACGCGCTGGTCCTGACCGATACCGCGACCCTGGACACCTATCGGTTCTGGGTGGTCGGTTCGGCGGCCGGGCGCGGGTTCGACGTGCTGTGGGACGTCCTGCCGTTCCTCACCGCCGGCGTCGTCATCGCGCTGTTCGCGGGCCGGGGATTGAACGCGCTGAGCCTGGGCGAGGACGTGGCACGGGCGCTCGGGGTGAAGGTCGGGCTCGCCAAGGGTGCGGGCCTGCTCGCGGTCGTCCTGCTCTCGGGCGCGGCGACCGCGGCCTGTGGGCCGATCGCCTTCGTGGGACTGGTCGTTCCGCACATCGCCCGCGCGATCACCGGACCGGATCAACGCTGGCTGCTGCCGTATTCCGGGCTGCTCGGCGGGGTGTTGCTGGTCGCCGCCGACACCGTCGGGCGGCTGATCGCCCGGCCGGGTGAGGTCCAGGTGGGCATCACCCTCGCGATCTGCGGTGCGCCGGTGTTCATCGCACTGGTGCGACGACGGAAGTTGGTGACGTTGTGACCGAGCCCGCCGCCGATATCGCATCCGACGCGAAAGCTGTTCTCCCGCAACCTCTCGTACGCCCCGCCGTTCGAATCGGGCCGATCTCGGCGGTGCGCCGACCGGCCGTGCTGACCGCGGTGCTGACGCTGGCGGTCGTGCTCGTCGTGCTGGCGGTCCTGGACGTGTGGCTCGGCGGCGATCCGATTCCGTTGCCGCAGTTGCTGAATGCGTTGACCGGCGGTGGAACCGGCGCGCAGCGGTTCATCGTCTGGGAGTTGCGGATGCCGCGCACCGCGACCGCGCTGATCGTCGGCGCGGCGCTCGGCCTGGCGGGCGCGATCACCCAGTCGGTGCTGCGCAATCCGCTGGCCGCGCCGGACCTGCTCGGGATCACCGCGGGCGCGAGCCTGGCCGCCACCGCCGCGACGGTCGTCGGCGGCGCGTTCGCGGCGAGTGTGTACGGCGTCCCGCTCGCCGCACTGCTCGGCGGCCTGATCACCGCGGCCGCGATCTACCTGTTCGCCTGGCGTGGCGGTGAGGTGGCGGGATTCCGCCTGGTACTCATCGGAATCGGCGTCAACGCGATGTTGGTCGCCGGTGTCGGCTGGCTGCTGGTCTCGGCGCAGATCCAGGACGTCGGCAAGGCTCAGGTCTGGCTCAACGGATCGCTCGACGACACCAGCTGGACCCGATTCTGGCCGACCGCAGCGGCATTCGTGATCGCGCTGGCCATCACCCTCGGTGCGGCACGGTCGCTGGCGGCGCTGCGCTTCGGTCCCGACATCGCACGTTCGCTCGGCGTTCGGGTGCAGTGGAACCAGGGCCTGCTGCTGACGGCCGCGGCCGCACTGGCGGCACTGGCGACCTCGGCCTGCGGTCCGATCGCCTTCGTCGCGCTCGCGGCGCCGCAGATCGCGCGCCGGATCACCGGTTCGGCGGGCGAGCCGCTGTTCGGCTCGGCCCTGACCGGCGCCGTATTGGTCACCGGCAGCGACCTTCTCGCTCGCGCGATACTTCCCGAGGATCTGCCGGTCGGCGTCGTGACCGCCGGATTCGGCGGCTGCTACCTGTTGTATTCACTCGTCCGCAGCAATCGGAAGGCATCCCTGTGACGGCCCAGCTCTCCGCACGGGAGATCACCCTCGGCTACGGCGATCACATCGTCCTGGACAAGCTCAGTCTGGACGTGCCGCCGGGGCAGGTGACCACGATCATCGGCCCCAACGGCTGTGGAAAATCGACGCTGCTGCGCGCGCTGGGCCGTCTGCTGACCCCCTCGGCCGGACGAATCCTGTTGAACGACAAACCCATTGTGGAGCTTCGCCCACGCGATGTGGCGCGCACGATCGCGATGCTCCCGCAGACTCCGATCGCACCGGACGGCCTCACCGTCGCGGATCTGGTCGCCCGCGGTCGTCACCCGCACCAGTCCTGGCTGCGGCAGTGGTCCGCCGACGACCGGGCCGAGGTGGCCGCGGCCCTCACCCAGACCGGTATCGCCGAATTGGCCGACCGGCCAGTCGAACAACTCTCCGGCGGGCAGCGCCAGCGCGCCTGGATCTCGATGGCACTGGCGCAGGGCACCGACATCCTGCTGCTGGACGAGCCCACCACCTATCTCGACCTGGCCCACGCGGTCGAGGTACTGGACCTGGTCGACAACCTGTCCGCCGAACTGGGCCGCACCGTGGTGATGGTGCTGCACGATCTGAATCTCGCGGTGCGCTACAGCGATCGGCTGGTGGTGATGGCCGAGGGGCGGATCGCCGCCTCGGGAACACCGCAGGAGGTCATCGATGTCGACCTGCTGCGCAAGGTATTCCATCTCGACGCACAGGTGATCGAGGACCCGGTGTCGGGCCGCCCGCTGATCATCCCGGTCGGCCGCCGACGTGCCCTTGCCCCGACCAGTCCGGTCACGGCGAGTTGAGTCACCCGCGAGCCGGCTCACTCCGGTTCGGGGCGAGCCGAACCGCACGGCCGACCGAGTCACGCGCAGGCACGACGACTTGCCCCGCGCGACTCACGACCGGCCGGAGCAGGCCGACGGACGAGCGGCGCTCAGTCGCTCAGAGACCGACCTTCCCGGTCGCCCAGTACGGCTTTGTGCTGATCGATTTGCGCGACAATTCGGTGCGGTCCAACAGGATTCGGCGCTGACGCTGGATCGACTGGGCGTGGCCGAACAGCGAGGCCGCGTCGTATCGCACCGCGGTCGACGCGGTCCCTTCGAGCCAGTCGGCAACCGCGTCGCCAGGGATCGAGGCGGCCGGGAGTACGTCGATTCCGGGCAGCAGGCCCGCGAGGACATCTCGATCCTCCGCGGGCACCTCGACCGCACCCGACGCCGTGCCGTTCGAGTTCTGGACGGCGGCGAGGCCGTGGATCGTGCCGACGGCGGATCCGTCGCCGAGATAGAGGTGCTCCTCGCCCAGCCGCTTCGGCGCGGGCGTGTTCATACCCAGGACGATCATCTCGTCACCGGCGTTCCGGGCCGCGACCCAACGGCTTCCGGGACCGTCGACGCCGAGGTGGAACAGTACCGAGATCGTCGTGCCCGAATCGTCCACGGCCATCACCGAATAGTGCCGGAAGGTTTTGTCATCGATCCGGAACTGGACGTCCTGACCCGCCTTCCAGCCCGACTTCAGCGGCTCGACCCGCAGGTCGACGCGACGAAAATTCGGCGAGACCTGCTCGATCGCGGCGATGCTCGCGCGATGGCCGAACGATTTCTCGGTGAGAGTGGCCAGCAATCCGGGCATGGACGGCACGACATTCCTCCTGGTGACCGGGCGTCACTCCACGCCGCGACGTTTGGGTTAAGCTTAGCCTAACCAAAGATCGCAAACGGTTCCACGGCTCCGCTCATGCGTTCCCGAGGCGCAGCAACGTCGTGGCCACAAGGGAGTTCCAATGGTACCCAACGACGCTCAACATCGCGTCGATACGTTGACAGCACAGGTACGCGGGCCCGTCACCGTCGCGGCGGTCGCCGAATCCGTGTCCGCCGCGCTCGCGGTGGTCCCGGTCATCGCCACGGTGAACATCGCCGGCCTCATCCTGGATGGCGGCGCCTCGCGCACGCACCTGTGGGTCTGGGTGCTCGTCGCGGCGGTCGCACTGGTGCTGGGCGCGCTGTGCAGTATCGCGTCCTCGATCGTCGCCCACCGCGCCGACGCCGATCTGGGTCTGTCACTGCGGATGCGGCTGGCCGGGCATCTGGCCCGGCTCCCGCTGGGCTGGTACTCCTCGGACGCCGCGGGCAAGACCAAGGCCGTCGTCCAGGACGACGTCGCGGGCCTGCACGAGGAAGTCGCGCACCGCAAACCGGAACTCGCCGGATCGGTGGTCGCCGGAATCGCCGTGGTCGTCTACCTGTTCGTGCTGGACTGGCGGCTGGCGCTGGCCGTGGTCGTGCTGGTCACCATCGCGCAGCTGGTCCGAAACTTCCTGACCCGCAAGATCATTCCCGCGTACGGCGCGGTGGCCGGGGCCTCGGCGCAGATGGGCTCGGCGGCGGTCGAACTCGTCCAGGGCATCACCGTGTCCAAGGTGTTCCATCGCGCCGACGAGGATTCCGAGGCCACCCCGGACACCGCCTACGGCGCCCACGCGCGGTTCCGGCGCGCGGCCGCCGACTACGCGGACGCCGACGAGAGTCTCACGAACAACATCGCGACCCTGCGCGCCTGCACCCGCGCCACCGTCGCGCCGGGCACGGTCGCGCTGATCGTGCTGGCGCTGGCGACGCTGCTGCTGGCCACGTGGGATGCCAGGCCGGTCAACATCATCGCGTTCCTGCTGCTGGGCCTGACCCTGTTCGACGTCACCACCCCGCTCTACCTGAACCTGGTCATGCCCAAACTGCGCCTGGCCGTGCCGATGCCGAACAAGGCACAGGCGATGGCCGAGCGGATCGGTCAGATCCTGGACGTTCCCGAGATGCACGAGCCCGCCGCTCCCGCGACGCTGCCCGCGGCCGACGGGGCACGGCGGGTCTCGATGAAGAATGTGAGCTTCTCCTACGACGGGCAGCGCACGGTCCTGCAGGGTCTGGATCTCGAACTCGCGCCGGGCACCATGACCGCACTGATCGGCCCCTCGGGTGCGGGCAAGTCCACCGTGGGTCAGCTGCTGGCCCGCTTCTACGATCCGACCGAGGGCAGTATCGAGATCGACGGTGTGCCGATCTCCACCCTGGACGCCCAGCGGCTGTACGGCACAGTGGGATTCGTCTTCCAGGATGTCGCGTTGCTGCGCGCCACCGCGCGGGACAACATCGCCCTCGCCCGCCCGGATGCCACCCAGGAGGACATCGAACGCGTCGCGCGCGCGGCCCAGATCCACGATCGCATTCTCGCGCTGCCGGACGGCTACGACACCGTACTCGGCGAGGACGCCGCCCTGTCCGGCGGCGAACGCCAGCGCCTGAGCATCGCGCGGACGCTGCTGGCCGACACCCCGATTCTGGTGCTCGACGAGGCGACCGCCTACGCGGATCCGGAATCGGAAGCGGCGGTTCAGGATGCGCTCTCGGAGCTGGCCCGCGGCCGCACCCTGCTGGTCATCGCGCACCGCCTGCACACGGTCGTGCACGCCGATCAGATCGCGGTGCTGGTGGACGGAGCGGTGACCGAACGCGGCACCCACGACGAATTGCTGAATGCCGCAGGCGAATACGCGAAGCTGTGGCAGTTGCAGACCACGACGATCGGAGCGCGCGCATGATCGCCCTTCTCGACAAGATCTTCGGCGATGCCGCGCGCCGCCGCATCCGGCTGCTCATCGCCGCGAGCGCCGGCAACGCGGTACTCGAGGGAATCGCTGTGGCACTGTGCATTCCGGTGCTGCTCGAGCTGCTGCGCCGCGACATCGGCGCGGCCGGGTTGTGGCTGATCCCGCTCGCGGTGGTGGTCGCGGGCTACTGGGTGGTCAACGCGGTCATGGAGCATCTCGGCACACATGTGGCCGCGACATTGCGGCGCGAGCTGTTCGCCCGGCTGGCCGACAAGATCATCGCGCTGCCCCTGGGCTGGTTCGACTCCACCAGCGCCGGATCGGTGACCGCGCTGGTCACCGGTGGCTCGCAGGCGCCGCTGGGCGTCGTGACGGCGCTCAAGACCATTGCCGAGACGGTCATCCCGCCGGTGATCGTGCTGGTGGTCGTGCTGTTCCTGGATTGGCCGGTGGCCGTCGCGGTGCTGATCGTCGTCCCGCTGCTGTGGGCGCTGCAACGCGCGGTCGCCGAGCCGATCGCGCAGGCGGACGCCGACGAGGCCGGTGCGGTCGCGGACGCCAACGCCCGGCTGATCGAATTCAGCCAGACCCAGCCCGTGCTGCGTGCGAGCGGCCGCGAGGACCGGGGCCTGGGCGAGCTGTCGTCCGCGCTGCACCACCGGCACGCGACGACGAACAAGCAGATCCTGCGCGCCACAGCCGGACTCAACGTCGGCGAGCTGAGCGTGCAGCTCGGTTTCGTCATCGTGCTCGCGGTGACGGTCGTGATCGGCAGTGGCGCTTGGCAGGTGGGACCGAACGATCTGGCCCGGCTGATCACCGCGGCGGTCTTCGGCATCTGGGCGCTGCGCCCGATCGGCAAGATCTCCACGGCGATGCTGATAATCAGTGGTTCCGCCGCCGCACTGGGCCGCATCGACGCACTGCTGTCCCATCCCGAACTGGCCGAACCCGATTCGTCGGCGAAGGCCACGAGCACCGGCAACGCGATCGAGCTGCGCGATGTGCGCTTCGGCTACCGCGAGGGCATCGATGTGCTCTCGCAGGTGAACATCACCGTGCCCGCGGGCAGCACGACCGCACTGGTCGGCCCGTCCGGTTCGGGTAAGACCACGATCGTGAACCTGGTGGCCCGATTCTGGGACGCGAGTTCGGGCAGCGTGCGGGTCGACGGCGTGGACGTGCGGGATCTGCGCGGCGAGGACCTGATGGACCGAATCGCGTTGGTACCGCAGGACGTCTATCTGTTCGACGACACCCTCGAGGCGAACATCCGCGTCGGCAAGCCGGACGCCACCGACGAGGAGGTCCGCCGGGCGGCGAGTCTGGCTCAGGTCGATTCCATCGTCGAACGCCTGCCGCAGGGCTGGCAGAATCCGGTCGGCGCGGGCGGCAGCATCCTGTCCGGCGGTGAGCGGCAACGGGTTTCGATCGCGCGGGCACTGCTCAAGGACACCCCGATCGTCCTGCTCGACGAGGCGTCCTCGGCGCTGGACGCCCGGAACGAGGCCGCGATCGCCGCGGCCCTGGGCGAACTGGGCCGCGGCCGCACCCTGCTGATCATCGCCCATCAGCTCTCCACCATCGCCGACGCCGATCACGTGGTGTATCTGCGAGGCGGACAGGTGGTCGAATCCGGTTCGCACACCGAGCTTTTCGCCGCCGATGGCGAATACGCCCGGTTCTGGCGGGAGCAGCAGCGGGCCAGGTCGTGGCGGCTGCGCGAGCGATCTTTACCTGAACGGGTGACCATTATAGGATTGCCTTACCTAAGTTAGATTTCCTGAGAGGTTCTGCACTCCATGGCTTCACCGACAACACTGCGCCGGCGCACGCGCCCGATTCTGCGGCGAGCGGCCGCGACATCCCTCGCCCTGGGCGCGATCGCTTTCGCCGCGGGGTGCGGCAACTCGGACCCGGACTCGACGACGTCGAGTGCGAACGCCTCCTACCAGGCGGTCACCGTCGATCACGCCTTCGGGCAGACCGTCGTGACACACAAGCCGACCCGCATCGTGTCACTGTCACCGACCTTCACCGACGCGCTGGTCGCACTGGACACCAAGCCCGCGGGCTATGTCCCGAACCCCATGACGAATGCGGATTACGCCTGGGACCAGGGGAATTCGAACCTCGCCGGGGTCACCAAACTGGCCCTGGGACCGGGCGGGACCGTACCGGAGGAGAAGATCGCGGCGCTGCAGCCGGATCTGATCCTCGGCGGCGGACTCATCCTGTCCAAGGACGAGTACGACAAGCTCAGCAAGCTGGCGCCGACCATCCCGTCGCTGAAGGCCGGTGCGCTGGACAACTGGCAGGACGACACCACCCTGGTCGGCAAGCTGCTGGGCCGCCCGGCCGACGCCCAGCCGATCATCGCCGCGAGCGACAAGGCGCTGGCCGACGCCAAGACCAAGTACCCGAAGCTGGCCGGAAAGACGTTCGCCGTCAGTCTCTTCGTCGACGCGACGAATATCGAGGTCATCACCAATCCGGATGACAACGCCAACAAATTCTTCGAATCCCTGGACATGAAGATCCCCGACTCGCTGCACGGCCTGTCCGGCGGCCTCGGCGGCCTCAACGGGAAGATCAGCATGGAACGTCTCGACCTGCTGAATGCGGATCTGCTGTCCGTCGGATACATGACGCCCGGCGCGGCCGGACAACTCGAGAACCAGCCCCTGTTCAAGCAACTGCCCGCCGTCCAGCACGGCACCTACGTGTCCACCGATGCGGACGTTAGTGCGGCACTGCGGCTTCCGACCGCGCGGACCGCGACCTGGTTGCTGACCAAGTTCGACGGGGCCTTCGGAAAACTCTGATTTCACCACAGTGGTAGCGCCGCAACGATTCTCGTCGCGGCGCTACCGCTGCGCGCCGAGTGCGGGCACGTATTCGACTGTGCCGCAATAGCTTACCCGTGTGACATCACACAAGGACTCGACGCCGACGTTTCAAATTGTTAATGTAGCCTTGCCTCACTAAGGATTACCTTAGACGGTTCGATCCGTACTGGGTTCCTGTGATCGAAGGGATAGATAGAACGTGGGCACTGTCCACCGGCCGCTGCCGGACCTCCCAGACACCACTGATCCGAACGCCATCGTCGTCGCGTTCGCCTCGAATCCGGCATTCCGCGCCGCGGAATGGAGCGAACTCACCACACCCGGCAACCCGTACCGCAGGCCGGTACGGCCCGACGATCTGGCCTGGGTCAAATACCACAACACGATGCTGCCGGAGAAGGCGTTACGCCTGAGCGCCCTGCTCGGACATCGCATGCTGCGCAACATCTACGACCTCGAGTCCACGCTCGTCGCACCCGCCGACGGCGTCGACACGGTCGGCCAGGACCGCGCCGACTTCTACAGCCGGGACAACCGGGTGCGGTCCGCGCTGGCGCGCCCGGTCCTCGAGCGTCACCTGTTCGACTTCCTCGACGATGCCACCGACGAGACCTCCGCCGCGGATGCGCTGGAGCTGGTGCGAACCACCGCGCAGAGCCTGTCGCAGAGCGCTCCGGAGGCCGCGAAGCTTATCGAAAAGCTCACCGGCACGAAAGAAGCCGCCGTCTTCGTGACCATGCAATACCACGGCTTCATCCCCGCGGTGCGCGAAGCGTTGGGCCGCACCGGCATCGGCGAATTTCCTCGGCACCTGGACGGGCTGCAGGCCGCGCTGTTGGGCTCCTATCAGCAGTGGATCTCGCTGCGCTCGGCCTATCGCAACCTGCTGGAGGCCGCGGGTCTGGCACAGACCCCGGGCGGACACTGGCAGCTGCTGCTGGGGACCTCGCTGGCGCGCGGCAATCATCTGCTGTCGCTGGCCGCCGATCCGGGGCGGCTGCCCGAACTCGTCGGCGCCGCAGCGTTTTCGCACCTGGCCGGACAGCGGGACACCGCCGCGCTGCGGCCGATCCTCGAGCGCGGCCTGCCCGCGGAGACGAATTTCGCCGGATTCGATCTCGGCATCGGCTGGGCGGTCGACCTCGACGATTTCCTGCCCGAGGTCCTCGATGCCCTGGTGACCTCGTACGGCCAGGACGCGCCCCGGGCCTTCCGGCGCGGATTCGCCGCCGCACAGCGCCTGCACGAGCTGTGGCATCAGGACCTGGCCGCGCAGCTGAGCTGGGCCGATCAGATCGAGCTGCATCAGGAGTACGCGGAGAAGATCGCGCTCTACCTCGAGGACAACAACATCGTCGTCGATCTGGACACCTTCGTGGAGAGCGAGGAGGAGACCTCGACCACGCACGTGCACAACGAGCATCGGCTGGTGATGATCGAGGAAGGGCAGATGCACTTCTGGAACAACGCGACCCACAAAATCGAATTGTTCACCGGCGACAAGATTCTCATTCCGGTGTCACGGCTGCACGGCTCCACCGTGTTGTCCGGCGTGTGCACCTATCACCAGCCGATCATCCCCGATGATTTACTCCGGAAGATCATCTGATGGAGAGCGAAAGTTCGACCGGCCCAGGTGAATCCGACGGCCTGCGCCGAATGACCTTCGGCCCCCTGCCCGAATGGGGGATCAAGCACGGCACGGAATTGCTGGACCTGATCGGCCTGCCCGAGAACGGTTTTCCGTGCACCTTCGCGGTGCGCGGCGCACTGACCGAGGGATTGCGATTCGGTTTCATCGACGAACTCTACGATTCCGGTGCGCGCGATGAACTCCGAGCCATTCTCCGGCGGTATCTCGGGATGTACAAGACCATCTCCCGGGAAACCTCGTTGATCGTCTTCTTCCAGACCAAGGAACCCGACGACACGCTGTCCGGGTATTACCGGACGTTCTGGGACATCCTGCAGGACCTGCACGACGGCGATCCGGTGCCGTGGCCCGAGGATATTCCGCCCGAGACCGATGATCCCATGTGGGAGTACGTCTTCGACGGTACTCCGATGTTCGTGGTCTGCAGCAATCCGGCACATACGCGTCGCCGCAGCCGCTACAGCCCGATCTTCTACATCACCTTCCAACCGCAGTGGGTGTTCGAGAACATCAAACCCGACACCAGAGCGGGTCAGTTGGCGCGCAAGCGTATTCGCAAGAGATTGGTCGCATTCGACGACGGCCTCGAACCGTCCTCGGTACTGGGCAACTACGGCGACGCGGACAACCGGGAATGGCGGCAGTACTTCCTGCCCGACGACAACGAATCGGACGTGCCCGCCGGCGGCTGCCCGTTCCTGCACCGCATGCGGCAACAACCACCGTCTTCCGATTGAGCGGCTCATCGGATCGACTACCGCACAAATCTCGACGGAAGAAGAAATACGAATGTCCGACAAGCCGAACTGTGACGATCTCCTGCGCAGATTGGTCGGTGAAGCGATGGGGGCCGACGCCGAATCTCTGGACTCCGACGCCAATCTCATGGCCCTGGGCCTGGATTCGGTTCGCGTGATGAAGATTTCGGGTCTGCTCAAGCGCGAGGGAATCCGCCTGCGGTTCGCCGAGATGATGTCCGAGCCGACCCTCGGAGCCTGGTTGCGACTGACCGGCGCCACCGCATCGGACGCGTCATGACCGAATCGATGGGCGACGAACCGATCGGCGAGGACGCCGTCGCCGTGGTCGGCATGGCGCTGCGCACGGCGGGAGCGCAGACGCCCGAACAATTCTGGGCACTGCTGCGCGAGGGCCGTGAGGCACTGACCACCTTCACCGACGAGCAACTGCGCAGGTCCGGACTCGGCGAGGCCGACCTGGCCGATCCGACGCTGGTGCGCACGCGTCCGGTGATCGACGGCATCGAACAGTTCGACCCGGGTTGTTTCGGCCTCACCCCGCGGGAGGCCGAAACAACCGACCCGCAGTTGCGGCTGTTGCTCGAATGTGCTGGCGAGACACTGGAATCCGCGGCCATCGACCCGGCTCGATTCGACGGCGCGATCAGCGTGTTCGCCGGATCGGGCCCGGATTCCTACTACCAGCACCACCTGCTCCCGCTCGAGCGGCGCGATCCGGCCGCGCGGATGGACCATCTGCTGGGCAACAGCAAGGATTTCCTCGCCGCGCGCATCGCCTGGTCGCTGGGCTTGCGCGGTCCCGCGGTGAACGTGCAGGCCGGCTGCGCGACCTCACTGGTCGCGGTGCACCTGGCCGTGCAGAGCCTGCTGGCGGGGGAATCCGATCTGGCCCTGGCCGGTGGCGCGACGATCTACGTGCCCCAGTACACCGGCTACCGCTACCGCGAGGGCGGAATCAACTCGCCCGACGGACATTGCCGCGCCTTCTCCGCCGCCGCCGACGGCACCACCCCCGGCGACGGCGTCGCGGTGCTGGCGCTGCGGCGACTTGCCGACGCGATCGCAGACGGCGATCCGATTCTCGGCGTGCTGGAAGCGACGGCGGTGAACAACGACGGCGCGGGCAAGGCCGGCTTCGCCGCACCCGACGCCGGTGCGCAGGCCGAGGCCGTCGCCGAGGCGTTGAGCGTGGCGGGTATCGACGCCGACGACCTGGACTACCTGGAAACCCACGGCACCGGAACCGCACTCGGCGACGAGATCGAGATCGCAGCCCTGAGCGAGGGGTTCGAGGGTCTGCTGCGCGATCGCGGTCACCGCGTGTGGATCGGCACGCACAAACCCAATGTGGGCGATACCTGGGCCGCCGCAGGGGCTTTGGGCCTGGCCAAGGTGCTGCTCTCGCTCACTCACGACGAACTGCCGCCGAGTATCAACAGCGCGCCGCTCAATCCGCGCATCGATTTCGACGCCACCCCGTTCACGGTCAATCCCGCGTTGCGGGCCTGGCCGGAGCACGAGTCCGGGCGGCCGAGGCGCGCGGGTGTGCACGTCTTCGGGCTGGGCGGCACCAATGCCCACGCCGTCCTCGCGCAGGCCCCGCACCGTGCGCCCGCCGCACCGCCGCGCGCCGCGGAACTGCTGACGCTGTCCGCTCGCAGTACGGTCCAGTTGCGCGACATGCGCAAGGAACTGGCCGATCATCTTGCCGCGCACCCGGATACGGATCTGCGCGCGTTCGCGTGGACGTTGCAGTCCGGTCGCCAGTGCCTTCCGGTGCGGGCCGCGTTCCTGGTCACCGATCCCGCCGAGGCCGAACGGGTACTGCGCGACGATTCGCTGGAATCCTCGAACTTCACGGCGTCCGCGACCGCGGACACCTCGCCCGGTATCGATGTCGATCTGCTCACCGGCGAGACGTATCTCGCGACACTGCGCACGGTCGGCCGGGCCTGGCTCGACGACCGTGCCGATATCGATCCGGCCATCCTGCGCGGCGGGCACACCCCGGTCCGGCTCGCCCTGCCGGGCCATCCCTACCTGCGTCAACGCTGCTGGGCAGCGGACCCGCCGCAGGAGAGCGTCGAGTACGCGACCGCGGAACCCGCCGCATCGGTCCATCCCCGCCCGATCACCCTGCCGCCCTATGCCGAGCCCGGCACGGCCACCGAGACCACGGTGACGCGGATCTGGGCCGCGGAGTTCGGCTTCGACCGGATCGGCATCCACGACGAATTCTTCGACCTGGGCGGGCATTCGCTGCTGGCGGCGCGCATCGTCGACCGGTTGCGCGAAGCCTGCGCCGTGGACCTGTCGATCCGCGAATTACTCTCCGAGGCAACGACTCCCGCCCAGCTGGCGACACTGATCGATGCGCGCGAGCGGGTCGAGACCAGCCAGGACGCACCTGCCTGGCAACCGGGTATGCGCATACCGCTCAGCGCCGCACAGCGGCGGATGTGGCTGTTCATGCAGCTCTACCCGGCCTCGAGCGCCTACAACATCGGATTCCCGATGCGGCTGCGCGGCGCCGTCGACGTCGAGGCGCTGCGCCGCGCGGCGAACCGGCTGCTGGCTCGGCACGCCGCGCTGCGGACCCGGTTCGTCGTGCACGAGAACACCCCGTTCGCCGTCGTCGACGAACCGGACGACACGGTGGACATCCTGACCGTACGCGACCGCGACGACCGCACCGCCGAACAGTGGATCGGCGAGATCGACTCGGCGCCATTCGATCTGGGTTCCGGTCCGCTGGTGCGACTGGCCTTCGCACCCGCCGGGAATCCGGACGGACCGCATCTGATGCTGCTGTGCGCACACCACAGCATCGCCGACGGGATGAGCGTGGCCGTCCTGCATGCCGAACTGGCCGAACTGTACGCGGCCGACCTCGACGCGCGCACCCCGCGACTGCCCGCGGCCGTCGCGCAGTTCCCCGATCTCATGCTGCGTCGCGAGGATCCGGCCAGGCGTGCCGAACATGCTGCGGCACTGGACTATTGGCGTACGCGCCTCGCGGGTGAGCCCGCCGTGCTCGACCTGCCCGCCGACCGTCCGCGTCCGGACACCCCCACGTTCGCCGGACACGCGCACACCTTCGACCTCGCCGCGGAACCGTCCGCCGCCCTGCGCGCGCTCGCGCAAGGTCAGCACGCGAGTACGTTCGCGCTCGTCACCGCGGCGTTCGTCACCGTGCTGCACCGGCTCACCGGCCAGGCCGACATCCTGACCGGCACCGTCACCCACGGCCGCCTCGACGCGGCCGAACGCGATGCGGTCGGTTGCTTCGCCGACACCGTGCTGCTGCGCGAACGCATCACGCCCGACCTCGCCTTCAGCGCCCTGCTCGGCCAGGTACGCGACACCATCGGCGAGGCGCTGGCCCACCAGTCGGTGGCCTTCGACGAACTGGTCGCCGAACTGGGCTGGGACGCCACCGCCAACCGGACGCCGATTCCGCAGGCCATGGTGATCGGCCAGCAGCCGGTACAACCCCTGCGAATGGGCGGGGTCATCGGCGAGCCGATCATCGACCGCGTCGACACCGCGCGATTCGATCTGGTGTGCAACGTCTGGGAGGAGGACGGCCGCATCCGGGGCGCGGTGACCGGCGCACTGGACATCTTCGCGGTCGAGACCATCGCCCGGATCGCCGAATCGATCACCGCGGCGCTGGAATACCTTGCCGTCGAGCCGGATTCGCCACTCGCCGATGTCTCGATCGTCCCGGCCGTCCAGCGCGAACTGGTGCGCACGGGATGGACCGGTGCGGCACATCCGGATTCGGCCGAGGTCTCCAGCACCGGAATTCCGCGCGGCGCACGTCCGCCCTCGGTGCCCGAACTCGTCATCGACGCGTCGCGACGCGATCCGGCGGCCGTCGCCATCACCACCGATTCGGCGACGCTCACCTACGGTGAACTGCTCGCCGCCTCCGAACGCCTGGCCCGCAGACTGCTGGACGCGGGCGTGGCGCGCGAACAGATCGTCGCGGTATCGCTGCCGCGCGGCATCGACTACGTCGTATCGCTGCTGGGCGTGATGCGCGCGGGCGCGGCATTCGTGCCCGTCGACACGACCTGGCCCGTCGAACGCCGCCGCCAGGTGCTCGCGCAAGCGGGCGTATCGCTCATGATCGCCGATCCCGATGCGACGGACGTTGCGCCGCAGGGTATCTCGGTGATCGATGTGCGGTCCGAGGCAGAACCTGGTCGGCACACGCTGCCCGCGGTGGATCCGGAGCAGCTCGCATACGTGATGTTCACCTCCGGCTCGACCGGAACGCCCAAGGGTGTGATGATCCGGCACGGCGCTATCGGTTACCGGCTGCGCTGGCAGCAGGATCTGCTGCGGTTCGGGCCGTCCGACGCCGTGCTGTTCAAGGCGCCGCTGGGCTTCGACATCTCGATCAACGAGATCTTCCTGCCGCTCGCGGTCGGCGGCCGCCTGGCCATCGTGGCTCCCGAGCGCGAGGCCGATATCGGTCATCTGCTGGAGGTGATCGAGCGCGACAAGGTCACCTTCTTCTATGTCGTGGCCTCGATGCTCGATCTCATCCTCGACCGCCGCGACAGCGCCACCCGGGCCCGCTCGCTGCGCTATGTGTGGTGTGGCGGTGAGGCTTTGACCGACGAGCTGTACCGGCGATTCGCCGCCGCCTTCCCCGAGGCGACCATGTTCCACGGGTACGGACCGGCCGAGGCGACCATCGGCGTGGCCTGCCGCCGGTACACGCCTTCGGGCGGTGCGAGTACCGCGGTCACCATGGGTACGCCCAATCCCGGTGCGCGCGTGTATGTTCTGGATCGCCGGTTGCGGCCGGTCCCGGCCGGAATGGTGGGCGAGCTGTATATCGGCGGGCTGCCGCTGGGCCGCGGCTACGTCAACGCACCCGGCCGAACCGCGGAATCCTTTGTCGCCGATGTCGTTTCCGGGCTGCCCGGAACTCGCCTCTACCGGACCGGCGATCTGGCGAAGTTCACCGCGACCGGGGAGCTGCAGTTCTGCGGCCGCGTCGATCACCAGGTCAAGGTGCACGGGCACCGGGTGGAACTGCCGGAGCTCGAGGCGGTGGCCCTGCGCCACCCGGCGGTGCGCCGCGCCGCGGTCGTCCTGGATTCCGACGGCGAACTCGCGGCGTTCTGCCAGCCCGAGGACGGTGCGCAATGCGATGTGAATTCGTTGCGGCAGTGGTTCACCCGGTGGGTTCCGGCCTTCATGGTTCCGCGCGGCATCACCGTCCTGGACCGGATTCCACTCACCGATGCGGGCAAGGTCGACCGGAAGGGATTGGCGGCTCTGGCCGTTCCGCAGCAGGACGAGGCAGTCGACCGCATCGCGCCCAGCGGTGACACCGAGCTGCGCCTGGCCCGGATCTGGTGCGAGGTGCTCGGCGTCGAATCGGTCGGATCGAACCGCAACTTCTTCGAACTCGGCGGCCACTCCATGGCCATGGTGCGCGTGCAGAACCTGATCGACGCCGAATTCGGCACCGAGATCGCGCTGCTGGAGTTGTTCGAGCACACCACGATCGGCCAGCTGGCCACTCACCTGGACAAGCGGCGAACCGGCGACGGGGACGAGTCCCGTGCGGAGGCCCGAGTCGACAGCGACGCGGTCGCCGCGGCCCGGCGACGCGCCGAGGCGGCCAAGACCGCACAGCGGGCGGCGGCCGCACGCCGGAGGAACAAGAAATGACGACCGAACGCTACGAGCCGTTTCCGCTGACCGATACCCAGCGGGCCTACCTCATCGGCCGCGGTGACTTCTATCCGCTCGGAAACGTCTCCACGCACGCGTATCTGGAATACCGCTGCGTGATCGACCCGGACCGCTTCGCGGCGGCCTGGGCGCGCGTGGTGGACCGCCACGACATGCTGCGCGCGGTGGTCGATCCGCGTACCGCCACCCAGCGGATCCTGACCGAGGTGCCCGATTCCGGTCTGGTCCTGCGGGATCTGCGCGGCATCGACGAGTCCGCGGTCGCGGCGCAGCTCGCCGCGATCCGCGACACGATGGCGCACGAGGTGCGCGCGTGCGATCGGTATCCGATCTTCGGCATGGCGCTGTCGCTGCTGTCCGACACCGATCGGGCGCACGAGGTGCACGCCCGATTGCACGTCGGCATCGACGGATTGACGCTGGACTACGCGAGTTGGCATGTGCTGCTTCGTGATCTGTCCATCTGCTACGACGATCCCGAGGCGACGCCGCCCGCGCTCACCTGTTCGTTCCGCGATTACGTCCTCGCCGCACAGGATCTCACCGATCCCGAGGACATCGCCGAGGCGGACGAGTACTGGGACCGGGTGCTGCCGGATCTGCCCGGCCCGCCGCAACTTCCGCTGCGCCGCGAGCCGGAATCGGTCACCCATCCCCGATTCGATCGGCTCGACGACTGCCTCGACGCGTCGACCTGGTCGCGGTTGCAGTCCAGCGCCACCGAGCACGGGCTCACCGCCAGCGGACTGATGATCGCCGCCTTCGCGCAGGTCGTCGCGCACTGGAGCGCGACACCGCGCTTCACGCTGAACGTTCCGCGGATGGGCCGCAACGAACTGCTGGACGGCGTGCAGGACGTGGCCGGCGAATTCGCCACCTTCACCCTGCTCGATATCGACGCGAGCGAACGGGAACCGTTCGCCGACTTCGCCTTCCGAGCCCAGCGCCGGATGTGGGAGGCGCTCGAACACGGCGTGATCAGCGGTACGGAACTGCTGCGCCGACTCGGCGAACTACACGGCGCCGAACACGGGCCCGTCCTGATGCCCGTGGTGCTGACCAGCACGTTGGCCTTCTCCAAGGGCGATTCCGCGCTGGTGCGCGCGCTCGAGCCGGTCTACCACATCACCTCCACGCCACAGGTGTACCTGGACGTGCAGTTGGAGGAACGGCTCGGTGAGCTGTACATCAACTGGGACTACGTGCGTGATGTGCTGCGGCCCGGCGTCATCGAGGCGATGTTCGCGGCCTGGTCGGCACTGTTGCGCAATCTCGCGAGCGACGAAACACATTGGCGCAGTGTTGATCCGATCAGCTTTGACGCCGCGTCCGTGAATGATGAACTACCTCGACAGAACGTCGCCTCCACTGACAATCCACTGGATAGCGCGGCACCCGAGGATATCCCGGCGCTCGCCGACGATGCCGATCTGGCGCACAACGACTTTCTGGAGCAGGTACGGGCACGCCCGGAGGCACCGGCGGTGCGCGGTGCGGACGGCCGCGAATTCACCTACGCACAGGTGCACGCCCAGGCGTCGGCCATCGCGTGGTGGCTGCGCGAGGTATCGCCGGAACCCGATGCGCCCGAACCGATCGTCGCGATCGTCATGGGCAAATCCCCCGCACAGATCGCCGCGGCGATCGGCGTGCTGTGCGCCGGAATGGCGTATCTGCCCATCGATCCCGAACTGCCGACGTCCTCGATCGCCGCGCTGCTGGAGCGGGCGCGGCCGATCGCGCTGCTGACCGACACCGCGACCGAGCAGGTATTGCCGCAGGCCGCACCGCCCACCCTCGCCGTCGACCGGCTCGCGCCCTCGCCTCAGCTCGGACTTCCGCAGACCACGACCACCGCGCGCAGCCTGGCCTATCTGCTGCCGACGTCCGGATCGACCGGCGAGCCCAAACTCGTCGCGGTCGAGCACGGCGGCGTCGTCAACTGCCTGCGCGCGACCGCACGCACCTTCGGCATCGGTCCGCAGGATCGCTCGCTGGCGGTCACCGCACTGCACCACGACATGTCGCTGTTCGACGTGTTCGGCGTCCTGGGCGCGGGCGGCTGCGTCGTGGTGCCCGACGCGGCCCGGCGCACCGATCCACAGCATTGGCTGGCGCTGATGTCCGAACACGGTGTCACCCTGTGGAATTCGGTGCCGGCAATGATGCGGATGCTGCTGGACTACCACCGGGAGAACCCGGCGGCCGAACTCGGTTCCGTGCCGCTGCGACTGAGTTTCCTGGGGGGAGACTGGTTTCCGCTCGAGCTGGCCGCCGACTATCGCGCCGTCTTCGATACCGCCGAGCTGGTCAGCGTCGGCGGCCCGACCGAGACGACCCTGTGGAACATCTGGCATCGCGTCGGCGATCCGGCCGGCTATCCGGACTGGATCAGCGTGCCGTACGGCAAGCCCATCCCCGGCGCGCGCTATCACCTGCTCGACGAACGCGGATTCGAATGCCCGGACTGGGTGGTCGGCGAGATGTGTTGCAGCGGCATCGGTGTGGCCCGGGAGTACCGGGGCGATCCGGAACTCACCGCACAGCGCTTCGTCCGTCATCCGGTCACCGGCGACCGGCTCTACCGCACCGGCGATCTGGGGCGGCGCCGGCCGGACGGCACCCTGGAATTCATCGGCCGACGTGATTCACAGGTCCAGTTGCGTGGCCGCCGGGTAGAGCCCTCGGCCGTCGAGGCGGCGCTGCGGACTCATCCGGAGGTGCGAAATGCCGTCGTCACGGCGGTGCCGCAGACCTCCGGACCGGGACATCGCGCGCTGATCGCCCACGTGGTGGCCGATGCCGACGAACCGACGCTGCGCGCACACCTGCTCGATCGCGTCGCGGGATATCTGGTGCCCAGCCGGATCCTGGTCCTGGAGACACTGCCGCTCACCGCGGGCGGCAAGGTCGATAGAGCGAAGTTGACCGCGCGCGGTCAGGCGGCCCTGAACGACTCGGTGACCGTGGAGACCGACAGCACCACGGATTCCGCGCTGACCACGGTGATCGCCGCCGCCTGGGCCGAAGTCCTGGGCCTGGACCGGGTCGGCCCGCACGACAACTTCTTCGCCCTCGGCGGAGATTCGTTGTCCGCCACCAGAATTCTGGCCCGGCTGCGGCGAGAGCTGGCGGGCTGCGAGGTGTCCGCACGCGCCGTGCTGGCCGGTATCGACGTCGCGACCTGCGCACGGGAACTACTCGCGCACGCGGGCCAGGCGATCGAGCAGACCGCACGTCGTGCCCTCGACGACGGACCCGCACCCGAGTCCACCGGACCCCGGACCACCTTCGAGGGCGGATCCGCACCGGATACCGGGACGCTGTCCGCTGCCCAGCGGCGCATGTGGTTCGCCGAACGCCTCGCCCCCGGACGCGCGGCCAACCATCTGGCGGTGACGGTCCGGCTGGACGACGCCCTGGACCCGGTTGCCCTGTGCGCGGCCCTGGCCGACGTGGTCGCCCGGCACACGGTTTTGCGCACCGTCTACCGCGTCGACGCGAACGGCCTTCCCACGCAACATATTCTGGACTGGAGCCGCGACGAAGCATCCCGCACCGCACCCGTCGGCGATCCGAACACCCGGACAGATGCGGTTCGGCCTTTCGAGGTCGCCCGGATCAGCGATCCCGACCCGATCACCCATGCGCATGCCGAGGCCGTCCGCCCCTTCGACCTGAGTGCGGAGCTGCCGATCCGGGCGGGCCTGGCCCGGGACGAGACCGGGGACGGCTGGCTGTTGTGGATCGCGTTGCACCACATCGCCTTCGACAACAACTGCTGGGACATTCTGTTCGGCGATCTCTCCGCGGCCTATCGCGCCCGGCGAGACGGCGAAGTCCCGGCACTCGGCACGGCGGGAAGATATCTGGATTACGCACTGGCGGAGGACGATCGCGCACACAGCGTCGAATACGCCACCGCTCGCGACTACTGGCGTTCGCGTCCGTTGCAGGCTCGCCCGGGCTCGACCCTCCCTCCCCGTGGCGGCCGCAGGGCCGTCCGGAAACTGACCACGACGGATCTGGACGCGGTCGCCGAAATTGCACGTATGCACAGGATTTCAGAAACCTCGGTATTGATGACAGCCGCGGCGATGACCATCGCGCGTCGGACCGGCCGCGACACGGTCACACTGGCCGTGCCGGTGATCGACCGCGGTGCGCCGGGCGCGGAATCGGTCCTCGGCAATTTCGGCAATCTCGTACTCGTCGACATCGATCTCGCGGCCGCCGATCCGCTCGCGGAGGTCGCCGCCAAGAGTATCGAAGCCTATGCGCACCAACAGGTTCCGTTCGACGTCGTGGTGGCCGACCAGCGCGCGGCCCGGCCGGGCGAATCCGGCCCGCTGTTCGACGCCGTCTTCTCCGCACGCGGCGAACTGGCGGGCGCACTGGCGCTCGACGGCGTGCGCACCACCCTCACCCCGATCGACCTCGCCACCGCGCGATTCGACCTGGTACTCGAATCCGTCGACAGCGGCGGCGGACGCCAACTCGGTGTCGTCGCGGACCGGGATCGCTACCCCGCCGACGACATCGAATCCCTGCTCGGCGAATTCCACACCACACTCATCGGCCTGTGTTCTCCGTCGGCCTGCCACCCCCCGACCACGGCCCGGAAGGAAGTTCAGATGACCGGCACCAACGAATTCGAGGAACTACCCGAAGGGCCCGACGCGGACGCCATCGCGGTGATCGGCATGGACGGCCGGTTCCCGGGCGCACCGGATCTGACGACCTTCTGGGACAACCTGATCGAAGGCCGGGAGGGCGCACAGGAATTCAGCCTCGCGCAATTCCTCGCCGCCGGAGGGACCGAGGCCGAATACAACGATCCCGCGCTGGTGCGGGTCGCCTCGACCGTCGAGGGCATCGACCGATTCGACGCCGATTTCTTCGGCTACCGCCCGTCCGAAGCCGAACTCATCGACCCGCAGCAACGCCTGTTCCTGGAATGCTGCCACCAGGCCCTGCAACAGTCCGGTCAGGTGCCTGACCGCTTCGACGGCCGGATCGGGGTGTACGCGGGCAGCAGCCAGAGCCGCTACTTCCTGGAGAACGTGTACCCGCACGTCATGGACCAGGCCAATTCGATGGCGTCGCTGCCCGCCACCTCGGGCAGCTCCCCCGGCGGCATCGCCACCCGGGTGGCCTACAAGCTGGGTCTGACCGGTCCGGCGATGAGCGTGCAGACCGCCTGCTCCACCTCGCTGGTCGCGATCCACGTCGCCTGCCAGGATCTGCTGAGCTACCAGTGCGATGTCGCGCTGGCCGGTGGCGCTTCGCTGAATCCCAATCCGCACCAGGGATATCAGGCGATCACCGACGGCCCGCTGTCCCCGGACGGCCGCTGCCGCGCCTTCGACGCGGGCGCGAACGGTATGTTCCCCGGTGATGGTGTGGGCGTGGTGGTACTCAAGCGCCTGGCCGACGCGCTGGCCGACGGCGATCCGATCCGCGCGGTGATCAAGGGTTCCGCGGTCAACAACGACGGCAGCCGCAAGGCCGGTTACGGCGCGCCCAGTGCGCCCGGTCAGGTGGAGGTCATCCTCGCCGCGCAGGCAGCGGCCGGGACGACCCCGGAGGACATCGGCTACGTCGAAGCGCACGGCACCGGCACGCCGGTCGGCGATCCGATCGAGCTGCGCGCCCTGGACGACGCGTTCCGCACCGGCACCGACCGCACGGGCTACTGCCTGCTCGGTTCGGTCAAGACCAACCTCGGCCACCTGGACGCCGCGGCGGGCGTCGCCGGATTCATCAAAACCGTTCTCGCCCTGGAGAACCGGACGATACCGCCGAGCCTGCACTACTCCGCGCCGAATCCCCTGTTCGATCTCGACGCCAGCCCGTTCCGGGTCGTCACCGGCCCGACCGAGTGGACCGAATCGCTGCCGGAGCTGGCCGCGGTCAGTTCCTTCGGCATCGGCGGCACCAATGCGCACGTCATCCTCGGGCGTGCGCCACAACGCGAGCCGGACCGCGAAAATAGCGTCGCCCCAGAGGTTCTCGCGCTGTCCGCACGCACCCCGGAGGCGCTGGGGCAGGCCGCCGAGCAGTTGGCGGCGCATCTGGCGGCGCATCCGCAGCTCGACCTTGCCGATGTCGCGCACACCTTGCGCGTCGGGCGCGAGGACTACGAATTCCGCACGGCCGTAGCGGCTTCCGGAATCGAGGAGGCCCGCGACGCACTCGCCGCCGCGGCGCCCGCACACGCCCGCGCCGACCGGCCGGTGGTCCTCGTCCTGCCCGGCGGCGGCACCGACTACGCGCAGATGGGCCTGGGGCTCTACACCTCCGAACCGGCGTTCCGCGAGGTCATCGATGCCGCGGCCGCGGTCGCCGAGCCGCTGACCGGCGTCGACCTGATCGCCCATCTGCGCGATCCGGAAGGGTTCGCCGAATCGGGCGATTCGGCGGTCGCGTTCACGGGAATCGTCGCCACCGAGATCGGGCTCGCGGCGACCCTGGCCCGCTACGGCGTCACCCCGGCCGCACTCATCGGCCACAGTCTCGGCGAATACGCCGCGGCCTGCATCGCGGGCGTCATGAGTCTCGAGGACACCATCCGGGTGGTGATCGAGCGCGCGCGTCTGCTGGACCGGGCGGGCGGCGCAGCCACCAGCGTGCTGCTGGGCACCGACGAACTCGGCGAATACCTCACCGCGAACCTCGGTATCGCCACGGTCAACGGACCGCTGCACACCACGGTGTCCGGTCCGGTCGACGAGATCGCCTCGCTGGAAACCGTTCTGGAGGCCAAGGGCGTCGACGTCAACCGGCTGCCGCTGCCCGCCGTGCACTCGTCGCTGCTGGACCCCGAATTGCCCGCGCTGGCGAAGGTTCTGGCGACCGTCACACTGAGCGCACCGCGAATTCCGGTGATCTCCAACGTCTCCGGCACCTGGCTCACCGCGGCCGAGGCCGCCGATCCCGACTACTGGCTGCGGCACACCCGGCAGACCGTTCGCTTCGCCGACGGTATCGACACCCTGGTCAAGGAACACGCACCGCTGTTCGTCGAGGCCGGACCCGGCCGCGGACTGACCCGGCTGATCGAACTGCAAGCGGGTAAGGACGCGGTCGGGGCGCCGGCCATGCGGCATCGTCGCGACGAGAGCGAGGATCGCATCGTCCTGCTCCACGCGCTCGGCGGCATCTGGGCCGGCGGCGGCGCGGTGGATCTGGCCCTGACCGGCTCCCCGGCGGCGCAGAAGGTGACCCTGCCCGGCTATGCCTACCAGCGTCGCCGGTTCTGGATCGATCCGCCCGCCCGCAGCGCGACCCGGCGATTCGACCTGTTCGGCTATCTGGATCGGCGGGAAGACGAACTGCGTCAGCAGATTCCGGTCGAACATGTGGAACAGGGCCTGGATTCGCGGCTGGAAGCACTGTGCGCGCTCTACGTGACCCGCTTCCTGCGTGAGATCGGTTGCGCCACAGCGCCGGGCATGCTCATCGACCCGGCGGCGATCGCCGTGGAGCAGAAGTTCGTCGCGCCCTACGAGCGATTCTTCGACGCGCTGCTGTCCCTGCTGCTCGCCGACGGGTATGCGGTGCGCGAGGGCGATCGCCTGCGCATCACCGACAAGCCGTGTGACGAAGGCGAACTCGACCGCGAACGCGCCGCACTGCTGACGCAGTACCCCGACGCCGAGGAGGAACTGGCCTTCCTTGACTACTGCTCGGCCCGCTACCGCCAAGTGTGCACCGGTGAGATCGCCGGAACCGAGGTGATGTTCGCCAACGGATCGGACGACCGCTCGACCGATGTGGTCGACAAACGTCTCGCGCACAGCGACGTCGCGATCTACACCCGTCTGGTCGGCTCGGCGCTGCGCGAACTCGCCGCCGGTCGCGACCGTCCCCTCCGGATTCTGGAAGTCGGTGCGGGCCAGGGCTATCTGACCTGGGTGGTGGCCGAGGCGGTGCACGGCACGCCGGTCGAATACACCTTCACCGACCTCGGGCGTTCGTTCGTCGTCGCCGCACAGCGCAAGGCCCAGGAGGAGGGCTACGACTGGATGCGTTTCGGCGTGCTGGACGTCACCTCGGACGCCGAGGCACAGGGCTTCACCGAGCCGTTCGACGTGGTACTCGCGTTCAACGTGCTGCACGCCACCCCGGAACTGGCCACGACGGTGTCGAAGGTGCATTCGCTGCTCGCCCCCGGCGGCAGTCTGCTGCTGCTGGAATCGGCTCAGCAGCGCCGGGTTTCGATGCTGACCGCGGGTCTGTTCGAGGGCTGGTGGTACTTCACCGACTCGCTGCGCACCCATTCGCCGCTGGTCTCCCCGAAGCAGTGGGCCGAATTGCTGCGCGGCGCCGGATTCGCCGAGGTGCGGGTACAGGCCGATGTGGACACGCACGAGGGTCCGATACCGGTGGACCACGCGCTGATCATCGGCACCCGCGCACTCACCGGCACGGCCGACGCGCCGGAGCAGCAGGCCCCGGCCGGTCGCGGAATGTTCGGTGGCGGATCGGCATTCAACGCCCGGCCCAACCTGTCGGTCCCCTACCGCGAACCGGACGGGCCGTTGCAGGGCCGGATCGCCGAGGCGTGGCAGGCGGTGCTGGGCATCGACAAGGTCGGCGCCGACGACGACTTCTTCGATCTCGGCGGCGAATCGCTGCTGGCGATGCAGCTGGTGACCAGTCTGCGCAAGGAGCTGGGCGTGAGCCTGTCGGTCAAACAGTTCTTCTCCTCGGGCAATCTGACCGTCACCGGGCTGGCCGAACTGGTCGAACGCGCCCGGTCGGACAACGGCGCGGAACGCGCGGCCGACGTGATCATCCCCAGCGCGCGACGTGCGGTGCGGTCATGAGCGAACAGGAGACGCTGAGCTTCCCGGCCTCCTTCGCTCAGCAGCGAATGTGGTTCCTGCACAGGCTCGATCCCGGCGATCCGTCCTATCACGTGCCACTGCTGCTGCGCATCCGCGGACCGCTGGACGCCGGGGCGCTGGCCGGAGCGTTCGCGGATGTGATCGACCGCCAGGAGCAGTTGCGCACCTCGTTCGCCGATGTGGACGGCGACCTCCAGCAGCGAGTGCATCCGCGCGGCACGTTCGAGTTGAGGCGGCACCGCGTCGACGCGAGCGATGCGGCCGATACCGAACTGGTCGACCGGCCCGCCGTCGCCGCGATTCTGCGCGAGCTCATCGACGCGCCGTTCGACCTGGGCGAGCCCGGTGCGCTGCGGGCGGCGTTGCTCGACCTCGGCGGCGAGGACCGGTTGCTGGCGATCGTGGTGCACCACATCGTGGTCGACGGTCTGTCGCTGAAGATTCTGCTCGGCGAACTGGACGCGTTCTATCAGGGGCGCACCGCAGGTGTACCGGTTGTGTTGCCCGCGTTGGACATTCAGTACGCCGACTACTCCGAATGGCAGCACGGCAGAACCGACCAGGCCGCGCTCAACGCGGAGCTGGCGCATTGGCGCGGGCTGTTCCCGGATGGACTCGCCGATTCCACCGTGCCGACCGACCGGCCGCGCTCGGCGACGCGCACCTCCAACGGTGCGCGGCACGAGTTCGATATCGACGCCACGGTCGCCGATGCCGCGCGCCGGCTCGCCCGCGGCGACGGCGCGACGCTCTACATGGTGCTGCTGGCCGCCTGGGCCGCGACCGTCTCGCGGGCCAGCGGCGGCTGCGACGACGTCACCGCCGCAACCCTGCTCGCCAATCGCGACAATCCGCAGATCGTCGATCTGATCGGCCTTTTCGTCAACACGCTGCCGATCCCGGTCGATCTGAGCGGGCAGCCGACCTTCCGTTCCCTGCTCTCGCGCGTGCGCGCCGCGACCATGGACGTCTTCGCCCACCAGGACGCACCCGTCGAGCAGATCGTGCCCGCCCTGCGCCGGAGCCACGACACCGGCGAGGTCACCTTCCCGCTGCTGTTCGCGTTGCAGAACTTCGCCGACGCCCGGGTGCGCTTCGCCGATCTCGATGTGGTGCGCATCGACGAGGACGAGCGCTCGACCCGCTTCGAACTCGAACTGCACATCTGGGAGCATCCCGATCGGCTGCGCGCGGCCATCGTCTACAGCACCGATCTGTTCGACGCGGACACCGTCGAACGGTTGGCACAGACCTTCACCACGATGCTGCGAAACTGCTGCGCCGCACCGGATCTGGAGTTCGGCCGACTCGCGCTGCCCGGCGAATCGGTACTGCCCGCCTCCCCCGGGCTCCGACCGGACCGGCAATCCGGCCACACCGCCGCGCCCGATCTCGACCGACTCACATCGACCACCGAAGCGGCGCGGCCTGCCTCCGCACGCCACCGAGATCCCTTGCCGGACCGCCAATCCGAGCACAGTGCCGCATCCGATGTCGGCCGGCGCACCTCGCGCGCGGAGTCGGAGGTGCCCGACTCGAGCACTCGCCGAGATACCGAGGCGGACCCGCACTCCGCTGACGAAGCCACAGCGAGCCGCGACCGACTCGGATCGATCATCGAGTCGATATTGTCCAGCTTCTCCGGACAGCGAGTATCGTTGCCGGACTCACCTTTCCGGCCCGACGCCGACTCGGTGGCGCGGTACGAGGCCATACTGCACGAGGCGGGGGTGCGTCCCGGCGACGTGGTCGCGACCGCCGGGCACCCGCGCTCGAGCGATGTGCTGATCGCCGCGCTCGCGATCCTGCGTCGCGGCGGCGTGTGGCTGCCCCTGGATCCGCGTGACTCGGATGTGGCGCTGGCACAGGAGATCGCCGCGGCCAACCGCTGGTACCGGGCCGAGAACTGGTACGCCGCCGGCTTCCGGACACCGGGCGTTCACCAGCTGCGCGCACCCGGCAGTGTCGAATCCGGCGACGCCGCTACCTCACCGCCCGCCGACCTGACACCCGATCGGCCCGCGATCCTCGCCACCGTCGTCGACGGCCGAGTGCTACTGGATCGCGCAACCGTGGCCACGCAGGTGCAGACCATGCGGGCCTGGTTCCCCGGCGATGCGAATCGGACGATCTGGCTCGGCGATGCCGCGCACGCCACGGATATACTCTGGGCCGCAAGCGAATTCGGTCAAATCAACGACACGCCGACACCAGGCGACGCCGACGTGGCACTCGGCTCGGGCGCGGAACTGTCCGGCTTCGAGGGCACGGCGATCGCCGTCGGCGAATCCGTCGCCGCCCCCGCGCACACCCACACCGTCTACGGCGACGAAGCCCACGGCTGGTACCTGCGAGTCGACGCCGACGCGAGCGCGTACAGCCCCGGCGAACTGACCGTGCGCGACCACTTCGGGGCAGTAGTTCCGCACGGCTTCCGTGGCGATATCCACATCGATGCCGAACCGACCGGGTTGCGCGGCGCCATCACCGGGACGCGACTGCGTATCGACACCGACCGCGCCGACACCGCAGTGTGGACCGGGCGCGGTCCGGCACTCGCCGCCCGCGTGCGCGATGCGCTGCTGACGCTGCCGCAGTTGCGCGAAGCCGCCGTGCTGTCCCGGACGAACGCCGCGGGTCTGCGCGAAACCATCGCCTACGTCTCCCGGACCACCGCCATCGATGGGCGCGCGGTGCTGCGCCTGCTCGACGACGACGTGCCGCGCGCACTCGTCCCGGACGCCGTGGTCACCCTCCCGGGCGCACTACCGCTCGACGCGACCGGCCGCATCGATACTGTTGCCCTGCAACGCATTCCCGTCCTCGATGCGGTGGAGACCGAACGCATCACCGCGGCGGCCGTCGCGGCGGGAGCAGCCACCGCGACCACCGACAAACCGCTGCCGCCACCCCTGCGCCGCACGGCCGTCCCGGCCGCGGCCGCCACGGCGAACGGCGAGGGCGTCCCCGGCACCGGTCCCGCGCTGTCCGACGGCGGTCCGCAACCCGAACCGCGCTGGACCGCCCTCGGTCCGGCGCTGGTGGCCGCCGCCGGTGGCAGCGGCAGCATCCGGCATCTGCGCGCCACCGACGCCGACACCGTCTCGAACTACGGCGAACTGCTCTCGCGGGCAACCGCTCTGGCCGAGGCGCTGCTCGACGGCGGCAGCCGGACCGGCGACCCGGTCGTCCTGCAGTCCCGCGACACCGAGGATTTCTTGGTCGGCGTGTGGGCGTGTCTGCTGGCGGGCCTGGTCGCCGCACCCGTTGCCGCCCCGGTCGACTACACCACGGCGAGTCCGGCGCGCGATCGGTTCCTGCGTATCTGGCAGAACCTTGAACAGCCGATCGTGCTGGCCGGGCGCGACGAGTACGACGCACTGCGCAGGTGGCACACTCCGGACGGAGATCCGTTGCGCGCCATCGGCATCGAGGCGTACTCGCGCGGCTCCGCGAATCCGGACAACCACTCGTCCCGTCAGCTGCCGAAACTCGGCCCCGACGACGTCGCACTGCTGATGTTCACCTCCGGCAGCACCGGCGCGCCCAAGGGCGTCGAGCTGACGCACGGCAATATCCTGCGGCGCGGCGAATCCCTGCGCACCGTCGAGGATTTCACCGGCTCGTACGTCTCGTTCAACTGGATGCCGCTGGATCACGTCGGCGGCGTGGTGATGTGGCATCTGCGCGACGTCTACCACGGCGTCGATCAGATCCACGCGCCGACGGACTGGATTCTCGCCGACCCGCTGCGCTGGCTCGATGTCATGGACCGCTACCGGGTGACGAGCACCTGGGCCCCGAACTTCGCGTTCGGACTGGTCAGCGAGGCTGTCGGCGCATCGCCCGAACGCCTCTGGGACCTTTCCGCACTCCGGATGACCCTGAATGCCGGCGAGGCCATCGCACCCGCGGTCGCGGCGGCGTTCCTGGACGCGCTGGCTCCACACGGCCTGGCCGCCGACACCATGGTCCCGGTCTGGGGTATGTCCGAAACCTGTTCCGGCGTGGTGTATTCGCCCCGGTTCCGCAGTGCCACCTCGCGCGCGGACACCTTCGCGCACCTGGGCGCGCCGATTCCGGGATGCCGCATCCGCATCGTGGACGACGCGGATCGGCTGCTCGCGACCGGTGAGGTCGGCCGTCTGCAGGTATCCGGAGCCACCGTGACCCGCGGCTATCGCAACCTGCCGCAGCAGAATTCGGCTTCCTTCGACGCCGAGGGCTGGTTCGACACCGGCGATCTGGGTCGCATCGACGACGTCGGCAGCCTGCAGATCACCGGCCGGGCCAAGGATGTCGTCATCATCAACGGCGTCAACTACCCGTGCCACGAGATCGAAGCCGCGGTCGATCGGCTGGACTGCACCCTGACTTCCTGGTCGGCCGCGTGCGCGGTGCAGCAGGGCGACGGCGAGCAACTGATCGTGTTCTGCCGTCTGGCGGGCGACGGCGATGTGGCCTCGGCGGTATCGGCGATCCGGGCCGCCGTCGTTGCGACAGTGGGTGTTTCACCCGCCGTGGTACTGCCGTTGCCCGAGGGCGTGATCACCAAGACCGAAATCGGCAAGATCCAGCGTTCGGCCCTGCGCGAACGTTATGAGCGCGGCGAATTCGCGACCCTCACAGCCGATCTCGCGGCCCTGGGCGTCGCCGCCGGGGATGCCGGCACCGTCGCCGATCATTTCTTCGACCTGACCTGGGCGCCCAGACGGCTCGAGGCCGATGCACCGTCGGATCCAGGCACGGTGATCACCGTCGGCGCCATCGAGGGTGCGCCCGCCGAGGCAACCACGGTGGACGACACCGCCACGCCCGCACAGGTATTGGCGGCACTGGCCACCGCACTGTCCGAGTGCCCGCCCGGCGCCTCGGTGACCGTCGTGACCGAGACGGCGTTCGCCGTCGACACGGCGGCCGACCCACTGCACGCCGCGTGCGCCGCACTGGTGGAGACCGCACGGGCCGAACTCGAGCAGTTGCACATCCGCCACATCGACACCGCCGCATCGGTCCCCTCCGAGACTCTCGCCCGCGAGATCGCCAGCGGCACAGGTGATCCGGTGGTCGCGCTGCGAGATGGCCGATTCGTACCGCGGCTGCTGCGCAACACGACCCCGCTGGATTCCGAACCGCCCGCGCCGGGTGATTTCTACCTGGTCAGCGGTGGCCGCGGCGGTGTCGGCACCTTGGTCACCGCACACCTGCGACGCCGATACGGGTTGCGGCTGCTGGTGATCGGCCGCTCCGAGGCCCCCGCCGATTCGGACGGAATCCGCCACGCCGTCCTGGATCCGACCGACGCCGAAGCCCTGCGGCAGTGCGTCGAGACAGCGGAGACGGATTTCGGGCGACGCCTGGACGGCGTGATCCACCTCGCCGGACATTTCGCCGAACAGCCGCTGGCCGAATCGACGGCCGAGGATTTCGACACCGCACTCACCGCCAAGGCATCGGTCGCCGAAACCCTGATGCGCCTGGGCGATTCGCGGACCGACCTGCACTGGATCGGATTCTCCTCGGTCAACGCCGTATTCGGCGCGGCGCACGCCGCGGCATATGCGGCGGCCAACGCCTATCTCGACGCGCTCACCGGACAGTTCGCGGCGCGCGGGCATCGCACCCGGTCGATAGCCTGGTCGACCTGGCACGGCGTCGGCCTGAACCGCGCCAGCACGCTGAGCGATCTGGGCCGGGCCAACGGCTATCGCGCCCTGGATCCGGCCGAGGCACTGGCCTCTCTGGATGTGTGCCTGCGGCGCGAAACCCCTTACCCGCTGGTCGGACTCGACCCTCGGGGGGCGCGGATCGCCGGACTGCTCGCCGTCCCCGACCCGACGACCACCGATCTGGTGCTGCGCCTCGATGCGGCATCGCGCGACCGAGTGCTCGGCGCCCTCGGCACCGTGCGTGACCGCTTCGGTGTGCCTGTGCGCATCGAGGTCGCCACCACCGACGCACCCGGTGACGCCGACGCGGGCTCGGACACCGGAGGACTGGACGCCACGATCGCCGCGGTGTTCGGTGCGGCGCTGCGCGTCGGCGAGTTCGGGATCCACGACAGTTTCTTCGACCTGGGCGGCACGTCGATCAGTGCGATCCGTGCGCACGCGCTGCTGGAAGATCAGCTGGGACAGCACTTCTCGCTCGCCGAACTGTATCGGAGCCCGACGCCGTACCGGCTGGCGCACACGCTGCGGCCGGTGCGGGTGGTCACCGCGGCCCAGCGCGTCGCCGCACGAGCACAGCGGCGCCGCGCCGCCCGAGCCACGCCCCGATGATCCGGCCGCCGGTTCCCGATATCCGTCACCTCTTACCCGACCACCGAGTATTTTGTTACGGTTAGGCTAACCTTACAGAGCCGGGCCGAACTCCGTTCGATCCGAGTTCGGCTCCGGCGGTGGGTTTTCGGACGGGTAGCAGTTAGTTCGCGAAGAAGAGTTGGGAGGATCCTGTGGCTGCGGTTCCAACGCAGGCAAACGCCGAGGCCGTGGTCGTCGAAGGCGTCGAGAAACGATTCGGTGCCGTGCACGCCCTCCAGGGAGTCAGCTTCACCGCGCCGGTGGGCAGCGTTCTGGGTGTGCTCGGACCGAACGGGGCGGGTAAGACGACGACGGTATCGGTGCTGTCCACCCTGGTCCGGCCGGATGCGGGGCGCGCGACGGTCGCGGGATTCGATGTGGTGCGCGATGCCGCGTCGGTGCGCGCATCGATCATGCTCACCGGGCAGTACGCGGCGTTGGACGACCTGCTGACCGGGCGGGAGAACCTCGTACTGTTCGGCCGTCTGCTGGGAATGGGCAGCAAGGCCAGCAAGCAGCGGGCCGCGGAACTGCTCACCCAGTTCGATCTGGAAGAGGCCGCCGACCGGCGCGTCGGCCAGTACTCGGGCGGTATGCGCCGGCGCATCGACATCGCCTGCGGTCTGGTCCGGCTGCCCAAGGTGGTGTTCCTGGACGAGCCGACCACCGGACTGGATCCGGTGAGCCGCCAGGCGGTCTGGTCACTGGTGCGCGATCTGCGGCACGAGGGCGTCACGGTGCTGCTGACCACCCAGTACCTCGAGGAAGCCGATGTGCTGAGCGACAACATCATCGTCATCGACAAGGGCCGGGTCATCGCGGAGGGCACGGCCAACGATCTGAAGGCGCGCTCGGGGCCCAGCTATTGCGAGGTCGTCCCGGTGGAGTCCTCGGACATCCCCGCGGTGGCGAACGCCCTGTCCGGTCTGGGAGAGGTCACCATCGCCGACGCCGGGGACCGCGTCTCGGTGCCCGCTCCGGGCGGAGCCGCGACGTTGACCGCGGCGCTGGAACGCATCTCGGCCGCCGGAATCGAGTTGGTGGACATCGCCCTTCGCCGTCCGTCGCTGGACGAGGTGTTCGTCAAGCTGACCAAGTCCGACGCGAATTCCGGCGCCGAAGCGGTGCAGGCATGAGCGAACAGGCCACCATCGCGCTGCCACCGACCGGCCTGCAGTGGCGCGCACTCAGCGGCCGCACCGTGCGCGCCGCGATCCGCGAGGGCGACCTGGCTTTCGGATTCCTCGCGCCGATGATCTTCTTCATGTGTTTCTATGTGCCGCTGCGACATTCGATGGAGCGGTCCGGGATGAACTACGCGCAGTACCTGCTGCCGGTGATCGTCCTGCAAGGCATGTTCTTCACCGCCATGTCGGCCGCCGACCGCGCGGCCCTGGACACCTCGAGCGGAATGGGCACGCGATTGCGCTCGATGCCCGTGCGGCCCTGGGTGCCCATGGCCGCGCGGATGTCGGCCAACGCCTCGCGCGCGTTGGTGGCCATCGCCGGTGCGCTGGTGATCGGTTCGATCTTCGGGTTCCGCTTCCACGACGTCGGCACCGCGGTCGTGTTCGTGGTGCTCGCGCTGTTGTTCGCCGTCGGCGTGGTGATCGGCGCCGACGTCGTCGGCACCGCGACCGGTAATCCCGAGATCGGCGGGCAGATCCTCCTGCTGCCGCAACTGCTGCTGATCATGGCCTCGACCGGATTCGTTCCGGCGGAAGGCTTTCCGGGATGGATTCAGCCGATCGTCCGGTGGCAGCCGGTATCGGTGTGCAGTGACGCGTTGCGCGCGTTGTCCGCGGGCCGGTACGACTCGGTGGGCTCGGCGCTGGCGTGGGCGGTCGCCTTGATCGTGGTGTTCACCGCGGTGTCGGCACGGATCGGAAGGCGAGCACGATGACCACGACGACACAGCAGAACGACACCGCGACCACGCACGCGTCGCTGGTCGGGCAGAGCCTGATCCACGCCGGCCGACTGCTGCGCCGTTGGCAGCGCGAACCCGAGATCATGGTCCAGTCGCTGATCTTCCCCACCGTGCTGCTGCTGATGTACCAACTGGTGCTGAGCAGATTCCTGTCCGCGTCCTCCGGACGGGCGAGTATCGAGGGCTTCGTTCCGCTGGTCGCGGTGACGGCCACGATGTTCGGCGCGATGGCGAGCGGCACCTCGCTGCACGCGGAGGCCGAGAACGGCCTCCTGGACCGCTGGCGAGCGCTGCCGGGCCATCGGGCAGCCATCCCGGCGGGCAGACTGCTCGCCGAATGCGCGCGCACGCTCGGCGCGACGGTGCTGCTGCTCCTGATCGGGGCGGTGCTCGGGCTGCGCTGGCACACCGGCCTGTTGTCCGTGCTCGGCGCGCTGCTCGTCCCGGTGCTGCTCGTGGTGGGATTCGCGACGATGGTGATGGCCCTGGCCATGAGCCGTGCGGGCGCGAAGATCGTGGAACTGTCCTCGATTCTGATCCTGCTCGGCATGTTCTTCAATTCGGGATTCGTTCCGGTGGACCAGTATCCGGGCTTTCTGCAACCGGTGGTCCGGGCTCAGCCGATGAGTGTGGCGATCGACGCGATGCGCGGTCTCATCTCCGGCGGACCGGTGGCCCTGCCGGTGTTGTACACGGCACTGTGGTCGGTGGGACTGACGATCGTATTCGGCGGGCGGATCATTCGTAGCTTCCGCAAATAGCAATCGGGGCGGAGAACCGATGACGAATCACTTCACCTCCGCTCGGCGCGGTCAGTGGATCGCGCTGAGCGGGCGGGCGGTTCGCACCGCACTACGCGAGCGAGATCTGGCGTTCGGATTCCTCGCCCCGATGCTGTTCTTCGTTTCTTTCTATTTACCGCTGCGCTATTCGATGGCGGTCGTCGGCTACGACTACGCACAGTATTTCCTCCCGGTGATCGTTGTGCAGGGAATGTTCTTCACCGCCATGTCCGCCGCCGACCGGGCGGCGCGCGATGCCGCGAGCGGCGTGCAGGTCCGGCTGAGTTCGATGCCGATCGAGCCGTGGGTCGTGATGGGCGCCCGGATGTGGGCCGATCTGGTTCGCGCGGTGGTGGCGATCGCCGGGGCGGTGGTGATCGGCTCGGTGTTCGGCTTCCGTTTCCACGACGCTGCCGCCGCGCTGGTCTTCGTGGCCGTGAGCCTGTTGTTCGGCGCGGCGCTGGTCCTGGGCGCGGACGCGTTGGGCACCGCCACCGCCACGCCCAAGATCGGTGCACAGGTCCTGGTCCTGCCGCAGCTGTTGCTGATCATGGCCTCGACCGGATTCGTTCCCGCGCAGTGGTTTCCGGGGTGGCTACAGCCGTTCGTCCGCAATCAGCCCGTCTCGGCGCAGGCCGATGCGCTGCGCGAGTTGGCCGTGGGCCGGTACACCTCGGCGCTGGGTCACGCAGTTGTCTGGTCGGTCGTATTGGCGGGAATCTTCGTCGCGGTATCGGTGGCTGCGCAGAGGAGGAAACGGTGAGTCGATCCGCGAAGATGAGCGACCCGTTCGGCGGGAGCCTCCCCACTCAGGCTGTCGTACACGCTCAACGCCTGCTGCGGCGCTGGAGCCGGCAGCCGGAGGTCCTCATCCAATCGTTGGTCTTCCCGCTGGCGTTGCTGCTGATGTACGAGGTCGTATTCGGCAAATTGTTCACCCTGACCTCGGGACACGGCAGCATCTACCGGTTCGTTCCGCTGGTCATGGTGATGGGCGCGCTGCTCGGTGCGATCGCGACGGGCGGATCGCTGCACAAGGAGCGCGAAACGGGACTGCTCTGGCGCTGGTGGGTGCTGCCGGGAAGCCGTGCGGCCGTACCGATGGGCGGGCTCTTGGCGGAGTGCGTGCGCGCCCTCGTCACCGGCGTGCTGTTGCTGGCGGCCGGAGTCGCACTCGGACTGCGGTTCCACCGTGGCTGGTTCGCCGCCGCCGCGGCGGTATGCGTGCCGGAATTGCTGCTCGTCGGACTGGCGACGATGGCGATCGGCCTGGCCGTGACGCACATCGGCAAAAGCATGGTGGAATTGGCCGGTCTGCTGATTCTGCTCGGCGGGTTCTTCAATACCGGATTCGTTCCGGCCGAACAGTATCCGGGCCCCTTACAGGAAATCGTCCGGGTGCAGCCCATGAGTACCGCGGTGGATGCCATGCGCGACCTGCTCTACGGCGGCCCCGTCATGACACCGTTGCTCGAGACCGCCGCCTGGTCGTTGGGATTCGCAGTGATATTCGGCACCATGGCCGTACGCAATTATCGTGTCGCCGTGCAGGATATCCCTGCTCATTGATATTCGCCGATAATATCGAAGATATGAGCCTTGTACTCGGTTGCAATATTTCAACTTTCGATTCCACTACAGCCCCGGCCGATCTGTTCAACGCGGTCCGCGATCAGGCAATTGCGGCGGAAGAGGCCGGATTCGACGTCGTCACGATCGGCGACCATCTGTACGCGACCCCGGGCGCACCCGATGAACCGACCCTGGAGGCCTACACGACGCTGGCCGCGTTGGCGAGCTGCACGAACTCGATCCAACTCTCGACGATGGTGACCAGCAACACTTTCCGGAATCCGGCCGTGCTGGCCAAGATGGTCACCAGCCTCGACGTGATCAGCGGCAGCCGGGCCGTCCTGGGCATCGGTGCGGGCTGGTTCGAACCCGAACACGACGGCTACGGACTGGAATTCGACGCCGTCTCCGAACGAATGGCCAAATTCGAGGAGGCGCTGCGCATCATCGTCCCGATGCTGCGCGGCGAACGCCCGACGATGGACGGCCGGTGGTATCGCGTGCACGAGGCCATCAATGAACCGCGCGTGCGAGACGATCTTCCCGTCATGGTGGGCGGGGGCGGCGAACGGCGCACCTTCGCCTACGCGGCCCGATACGCCGACCACCTCAATATCACTTGTCTCCCTGCGCAATTGCCCGACAAGCTCCGCGCGCTCGAGGAGCGCTGTGCGGAGGCGGGACGTGACCCCCGGACGCTGGAGGTCAGCTTCGCCACGCCGATGGTCATCAACGAGGACGGCGAGAAGGCGCGACAGCAGGTGGAAGAGATTCTGGTCCAGTCCGGAGTGGACGCCTCGATGGCGTCGGAGGTGTTCTTCGTCGGCACCCCCGCCGAGGTCACCGAACAACTTCGCGCGAAGGTGCTCGCCCACGGTGTGCACCGGTTGATGGTGAATCTCTTTGCCGCAGGCCAAGATCTGGATGTCATCGCACTCACCGGACGCACCCTCGCGCCGTTGGTCTCCGGCGGCTGACGCGAACGATCATTTCCGGGGCGGGCCTAGCTTCCGGGGCGTCGTGCGCGAAAACGGAAGCTGGACAATCGCTTGTCGACCTCGATGTCGGTGAATCCGATGCGGGCCAGGCGCTCGGTGATCGTCTCCGGGGGTACCGGCACGCAGGTGTCGCCCACGTGCATCAGCCGGAACGGCAACTGATCCAGACCGTCGCTGCCCGCGAACACTCCGCCGGGGCGCAGCACACGCAGCGCCTCGGCGAACAGTTCGTCCTGCCGGGACGGCGAGGGCACGTGATGCAGCATCGTGAAACAGACGACCGAGCTGAACTCGTTCTCCGGCAACGGCATTGCCGCACCGTCCCCCTGAACCACGCGCAGCCGCTCGCCGTGCCTGCTCACCAGACCGGCCGCCAGTTCGGGATCGATCTCGACCCCGGTGAGTGTCGCCGCGCGTTCGCGCAGCGCCCTGACATTGGCGCCGTATCCGGGACCGATCTCCAGCGCGGAGTCGCCCAGATCCAGACCCGCCAGCGCCCACGGCACGATCTTCTTCACACTCGTGCGCTCCCACAATGCGGAGCGGCACAGCACTCGATGTAGGTAATTCATTCCCATCACTCGACGGTAGGACGCCGGGAGCGTGGCAACCAGACACTACAGTGACAGACTGTGTCGCAAAACGGCCACGCACAGCTGCTCACCCCACCACCGATGTCGACCACGATGATCTTCGGCGCCGGCGACCTCCCGTCCGGCCATTGGTTCGACATGCACGAACACCCACAACATCAGATCGCCTGGGCATCACGGGGAGTCCTCGCTGTCCAGATCGGCGTCGGCCGTTGGGTACTGCCGCCCACCAGGGCACTGTGGATCCCCGGTGGCATCGCGCACCGCACGGGCACATCTCACGGAGCCGCGATGCGCGGCATCTTCGTGGAGCCGGAGCACACCCCGGTCGCCTTCACCGCGCCGACGTTGCTGCGGGTGGGCCGCCTGCTGCACGAATTGTTCGACCACCTCGCATCGGACGACGCCGGAGCCGTGCACGACAGCCCGGACACCCGGCGCGACCGGGGCGATGCCGGGCCACGCCGACGGGCGGAGGCGGTCGTGTTCGACCTGCTCGACCCCGTCGAGGTGGTGCCGGTCGGAGCGCCGATGCCGACCGATCCGCGCGCCCTGACGGTGGCGCGGGCGCTGGTGCGCGATCCGGCGGACGACCGCTCCCTGCACCAGTTCGCCGCGACGGCCGCCGCGAGTCCGCGCACCCTGGCCCGGCTTTTTCTCGCCGAGACCGGAATGACGTTCGGGCAGTGGCGAACTCAGATCCGGCTCGCGGCCTCACTACCGCTGCTCGCCGGTGGGCTGCCGGTGACCCGCATCGCGGAGCGGGTCGGCTACGGCACGTCGAGCGCCTATGTGGCCGCCTTCCACCGCATGGTCGGCATCTCCCCGGGCCGATACTTCGCGCGGTGAGCACCGGCGCGACGCCGGGAAGACCTCGTGCCGTTAGTCTCGGTATCGATGAGACGCAGGCAGAAGCCACCGTTGCCCAAGCGGCACGGACTGGACCCAGCGCGGCTGCGGCTGCCGGAGGAGGGTTCCTGGACGACCATCCGCGATCACCTCGTGGAGCGGTTGCCCAGAGTCGCGCCCGCTCGCATCGATGAACTGCTCGCCCAGGGCGGCATCGTGGACATGACCGGTCCGATCGCGCCGGACGCGCCTTACGTGCCGGGCGGGGCGGTGTGGTTCCACCGGGATCTGCCGCAGGAGACCGAGGTCCCGTTCCCGATCACGATCGTGCACCGTGACGAGGACCTGCTCGTGATCGATAAACCGCACTTCCTGTCCACCATCCCGCGCGGCAGGCACATCCTGCAGACGGCGCTGGTGCGCCTGCGTCGCGAACTGGAACTGCCGGATCTCGTCCCCGCACATCGCCTCGATCGAGGGACCGCAGGACTGGTGCTGTTCGTGATCAACCCCGCCCGGCGCGGGGCGTACCAGAAACTGTTCGGTCAGCGCCGCGTGCGCAAGGAGTACGAGGCGATCGCCCCGCACCGTCCCGACCTATCGTTACCGACCACGGTGCACAGCCGGATAATCAAGGAACGCAACATCATTCGCGCCTTCGAGGTGCCGGGTGAGCCGAATGCCGAGACCTTCGTGGAACTGCTGGACCACCGCGACGGGCTGGGCCGCTACCGCCTGAGCCCGCACACCGGCCGCACCCATCAACTCCGCGTGCACATGAACGGCCTCGACATCCCGATCCTCGGCGACGATTTCTTTCCGGAGTTGACCGAGCGTCCGATCGACGACTTCACCCGGCCACTGCAATTGCTCGCCGCCACACTGGAATTCACCGATCCGGTGACCGGGGCAGCCCGCCGCTTCGAAACCACCCGAACTCTGCAGGCCTGGACGGATCCCACCGGCTGGTCGGCCGGGCTACCCCCGGAGCCGCACCGCGACAACTGATCTCGAATATTCAGATGTCGAGGTATTCGATCCGCGGCTGCTCGACCACCGCGGCCACGCGACGATGCAGTTTGGCCGAGAGCAGCCCGCGCAGATCGTCGAGGGTGTCCACGACCTCGACCTCGTAGTCGCCCCAGGTCGGCTCGGCCTCGAGATCCACGCCGAATCCGCCGCCGCCCAGCATGCTCAGCCAGTTCTTCCAGTTGCCCTGGAAATTGGCCCGCGACGCCATCTCCGCCCAGTCGAACCGCTGCCGCTGCACCACGAATTTGCCCGAGCGCCCCTGGTAGACCTTGGTCACCTCGACCTCGCGCTTGCCGAATTCGCGCCCCTGGACCACGAATCGGCCCTCGAAGCGTTTGGTGCGCGCCCCCGCGGGGCCGTCGGCGAGTTCGACGGTGGTGAATTCGGCCGCGGCGTCGGTCGATTGCGGGGTGTCGACCGAGACGGGCTGCTGCGAATCGATGGCCATGAGTTTCACCTTCCTGAAGTGATGCACAGATGCGCATCTTGTCCATCGACCACTATACGTAGACGTATACATATAGCGCAAGGACTGTTCGGGACCACGTGATCGATGGAATACGGCGAACTCTCAGCTAGCGAACGTAGACTGGCCTCGATGTCTCGAAACGATAACGGCAATGCGCCGGTCGCGACCGCCTCCGGCGCGACCGCGCACACTCTCGCCGAACCGCCCGCGCCCGCCGGGCCGGTTCGGCGGCTGCACGCCTACGTGGACGTGGCCGTCGTCGTTCTCACCCTGGCGGGCACGAATCTGATCGCCCACTTCACCTCGGCCTGGGCCAATATCCTGACCGTCCCGGTGGCCGCGGTGGTGCTGGTGCTGCTGATGCGCCGACGCGGGCTCGGCTGGGCCGAACTCGGCCTGTCACCGCGACATTGGCGACGCGGCACGCTCTACGCGCTGGGCGCGGTCGCGATCGTGCTGAGCGCGGTGGTGATCGGGGCGGCACTGCCGATCACGCGGCCGTTCTTCCTCGCCGATCGCTATGCGACCATCTCCGGCGCGCTGATCGCCTCGATGATCGTGATCCCGCTGCAAACGGTCATCCCCGAAGAACTCGCCTTCCGCGGCGTCCTGCACGGCACGCTCGACCGCGCCTACGGCGTGCGCGGCGTATTCGCCGCGGGCTCACTGCTTTTCGGACTCTGGCACATCGCCTCCTCGCTCGGCCTGACGCACGGCAATCGCGGACTGAGCGGAATTCTCGGCAACGGACCGGCCGCACAGATCGCGGGAATCGCGCTGGCGGTCCTGGCGACCGGCGCGGCGGGCGCGGTCTTCACGTGGTTGCGGCGGCGCAGCGGCAGCCTGCTCGCGCCGATCGCGCTGCACTGGTCGCTCAACGGGGCCGGCGCACTCGCCGCGGCACTGGTCTGGCACACCGCGCTGCACTGATCCCGAAACCGAAACGAGGGCCCCGGGATCCGTCGTCGGACGGATTCCCGAGGCCCTCGGTGATTCCCGCAGGGTCGGACGTGCGGATCACACCTCCAGGTCCTCCTCGATGCCCTTGAGGCGGTGCCGCGCCAGCGCCAGGTTCGCCCGCGCCCGGTCCGTGGCCAGATAGAGGAACAGGCCCTGGGATTTGCGGCCGGTCATCGGCCGGATGATGTGGTACTGGCCGGACAGGGTGATGAGGATGTCCTCGATGCCGTCGGAGAGCCCGAGCTGCTCCATGGTGCGCAGCTTGGCGCGCACGACCTCGGTGTTCCCCGCGGCGGCGACCTGCAGGTCCAAGCTCTTGGAACTGCCGAGCATCCCGAGCGCCATACCGCTGTTGTAATCGACGACGGCTGCTCCGATCGCGCCGTCGATCGCCATCATCTCCTTGAGCGCCAGATCCAGATTGGACATATGTGTTCCTTTCAGTGGGTGTTCGTCGGCTGGTCTTCGTCGGAAACCGCGAGATGGTCGGCGATCGCGCGAGCCACCGGCCGTGACTCCAGATGGAGCCGGCCGACGTTCACCTCCGCGCTCGCCAGCACGGTCAGCGAGGTCCAGCCCGCCGCGTAGACCACGACGTGCCCGCCGGTGCCGCGCACCACGACCTCGTGGAATCCGCCGCCGTGCGCGGTGGTGGCGAGCCGGTGCGACAGGGCCAGCTGCGAGGCGGCCATCGCGGCCATCGTCGAAGGCTCGAGATGTTCGGGCAGATCGTGCGCGACGAGCAGTCCGTCGCTGGAAGCCACCAGCGTGCCGGTCAGCTGCGGGACGCGGTCGCGCAATGCTTTCAGCTCCGCCAGCACCGCGGCGTTCGGTTCGGGTTCGGACATCGGCACCTTCGTCAGCCTTCCCTTCAGTGCTTGACCGAGCAGTTTCCTGCGCGCGGTCATGCGAGCTCCGCCAGAGCTGCTCGCAGGCGCAGGAGTAGGTCCTTGTCGACCGGCTCCCAACCGCCGTCCGAGTCGGGAATCGGCTCGGACCGCCGCGGCGCGCGACGTGGTAGCGGCCCGGACCGGGCGGGTGCGCGAACGGCCACCTCCGGCTCGGCGTGCACCGGCTCGGCCGTCGTGACCTGGGCGGCCGTCGTGACCGGCAGCTCGATCAGGCCCGCCGCGGTCAGATCCCGCACCGCCTCCAGACAGCCATAGGTGGTGCGGCCGAGGTCGCGGGCGATCTCGGTGACGCTGCGCCGCGTGTCGGCGGCGGCCAGCACCTCGGCCTGGCCGCCGGTGAGCACCACGCGCCGACGCCGCACGCGATGCACCGGCACGACCGGGGCGCGGTCGACCAATTCCGCAGGCCACGGGCCGGATTCCGGGTCGCCACGCCGGGCGCACTCGTGTACCAGCGCGCGCGGGGTGATGTGGCAGATCGGAGCGAGCCAGTGTGGCGGCGCGGGCCGGAATTCGGGGACCGACGGCGAGGCCAGCAGAAAATAGGCAGCGTCGAACGCCGACAGCAGTGCCAGGGTTTCCAACCTCGGCCGTCCCAGCATGTGGCCGGGATCGCCGCTCGCGGCCCGCTGCCAGTCGTCCGTGGTCGCCACACCCGCTTCCACCACGAGACGATCCAGCCCGACCGTGCGGCGGCAGTCGACGGATGCGATGGCGCCTTCGGCCAGATGGAACACCCCGTCGCTCGCGCGCAACATGCCGGTACGCCGTTCCTGCTCGAGCCGCCGCAGTTCGACCGCGAGCTCAGCGGTCACGACCGTCCGTCCTCGGCCAGTTCGCCCAGAATCCCCCGGAGCTGGAAACGCGCCATCGCGAGATTGCCGGTGTCGCCGTCGAACAGCACGTGCACGAAGAGGCGGCCGTCGAAGTCGCCGTTCAGCAGATTCAACAGGTGATAGGCGCGGGTTCCCGAGACGATGATCTCGGTGACGTCGTCATCGCCGCCGTCGGGGCGGGTCGCGAGCGCGGCGCAGCCCAGTACCGCACGGACCACATCGGTGGTCGCCGCGGCGTCCTCGTGCTGATCCACCAGATCGTGTCGACCGGCCGCGGCGATCGCCAGACCGCTCGCTCCGTCCACCAACGTCACGCTGCACGCACCGGGAATGTCCATGATGCGGCGCAGACAGCCGTCAATATCGGTCACCGTGCCCTGGCCTGTCTGTCGTGTGAGATTTTCAGCAGACCAGACGGTACACACAGCGTCTAGCGAATGTACAGAAAATACCGGAATATTCTAGTAAAAAATACATTTCCCCAGGTCGAGACATCAAGAATACCAATCGGTTTGGTCTACGCCAGGCCTGGAGACCGGCTCGCGAACCAGATGCGCGATTCGACCTCGCCCGGCCGGCAGATTTCGGCGATCACCGGCCTTCAACCGAACGGATGTTCGGTGGAAGCATTGACCTCGGATAGGCCGGGCATTACTCTCACTGCGGTCACACATACGTTCGAGTAATCGGTTCGGCGGCTGCCGGAACCGCATCCGCACCCGGGAAGGCGCGCCATGCTCGACAACCGGTCGACCGGCAATTCCGAACCCTCCGACCCCGCGACCACTGCCCCGTCCCAGGTGGCGGAACAGGCCACCGCGACGTCGCCCTCGGCCGCCGAGGCCGCGATCGCCGCATTGGCGGATCGAGTCGCCACCGCTCGCGGAAAGCTTCCGCTGCAATCGGATCCGGCGCTGTTCGCCGAACTGTCCGAGGACGAGATCGCCGCCGAGCGCGAACTCGCGGAATGGATGCGCAAACAACGACGGCAACAGCGCCGCCGGGCCGTGACCGCCGAACTGGCCGCCGAGAAACGCGACCGCGGCGTCGCGCTGTCGGTGCGCCGCGCCGACGACGCCGATGCGCGCTGGCACCGGCGTGCCCTGGCCGCGCGGCGGCGGGTGTCCAATCCCGATGCGCGCCTTGCCCAGTTGTATCGCCGCGCCGAATGGTCCTCGCGGGCGCTGATCGGCGTCGTCGTGCTGGGCATGCTGTGGGCCGGGGTCAACGTGCAGCACAATCTGGTGCCCAGCGGCGATATGACCGACCCGCTGTACTGGCTCAGTTACGGTTTCGAGGCGATGATCTCGATCCCGATCATCACCATCATGGTCGTGGCGACCACCGCCGCCCGCTGGGGTCGCGAAATCGCCCGCGGCAAGGTCGTTTTCCTGGAGGTGGCGCTGCTAGGGGTCACCATCGCCCTCAACGCGGGCCCGCATCTGGTCGCGGGCGAGTTGGCCCGCGCCGCCGAATCCGCGGTCGCCCCCGTCATGGTCGGCGTGGTGATCTGGTTGCACTCCTGGGTCTCGGCCCGCTACGCCCAGCTCATCGACGCCATCCCGGTCGAGAACGACACCACCGCGCCCGACCGGTCGCCGCGCCGATTCACGCACACCACCGTCGAATTCGGCGAGCCCCATCCGTTTCCCGAATTCACCCCCGAGCCAACCGATTCGGTAGCCCTGCCGATCGGCCACACCGCGCGCCCCGTCGATGATTTCGACACCTACGGCACCCGATTCGATCCCGCCGCAGGACTTTTCGCCACAGCCGACCCGAACGCGGAATTCGCTCGCCCGAACGCCGCGTCGCCCGCCGGGTACACCCAGCACGCGACGGCCCAGGATCCGAGCGCAGCGCCCGTCGCCCCGAACGGCGTGACCGCCACCTCCGCGACTCCACAGCAACCCCCGATCCCGCACGGCGACAACAGAACCACCGCGCCCCAGCAGCCCGCGCGGGATCAGGCAGCAGTCCCCGCCGCCGCACCCCAGCAGCCTCCGGCCGCGGCGACCACCGTGCTCCCGCAGAGCGCCCCGTCCGAATTCCCCGCGGATTACGCCACTTCCGCGCCGAGGAACAACGGTTCCACCGCAGTCGCCCCCGATCCCGCGCCGACTCCGCTCGCGCACAACGCGATCCCCGATCCGACGACGACCGCGCCCGACGTCGCCGCGGCCGCCCTCGCGGCCTCGGAGCAGATCGCGAACAGCGCGCCCGCTCGGACCGAAGACAGCGCTGCCGACGGCCCCACTGCTGCTCCGGCTCCGGCTCGCACGATCACCGAGACCACAGCCCGGAACGAGACGGCACCCCGCCCCACAGCGATCACGCCGACTGCCGACGCTCCCGAGCCCGTCGAATCCCCGCGAAGCGAAACTCGAGCGCCCGCCGACAGCGCACCCACTGCCGCCACAACGGACGAATCGCAGGCGCGGCCCACGAGCGCACGCCCGGCGGAACCGGCGCAGCATCCCGCCCAGCGCGCGGCAGCGATGACCGAGCCCGCCGAAACCGCCCGCCGGGCCGCGAGCACCGAGCAGCAGGGCACGCAGCTCGCACTCGACGAGCAGGCAGTCGCCCAAGCGCCCGTGCGGCGGCCACGGCCGCGCATCGTGCCGGTTCCCGAACCGCAGGAGCGCGTCCAGGACCACCGCGAGCTGAGCGAGGCGCACGATCCGTGGGACGACGGTGACGAGATCGACCCCGACAGCGACGAGACCGGCGTCTGGGCCGTGGCACGGGAGATCTCCGCGCGCCGCCTGTCCAAACTTCCGGTGGAACAGCTCGCGGAAGTCCTGACCCTCGCGGACGAATCCTGGACCCCGGCCGCCATCGGTGCGTCGATCGGCCTGCCCGGCTCACGCATTCTCGGCATCCTCGAGGCCGCGCGCCGACTCGCCCGCCCGTACGCGGTGAGCAGTTGAGCGGAAACCGATCCATTCCGCACACCGCTGACCTGCAATTATGTCCTGGTGGCGTAGCTCACCGCGCCGCACAGCTTGACCCGCTGTTGCAACCCCATAACACTGGCTGCGTGAAGCGCGTTTCGAGATTCGGCATCTACGCCACTGTTGTCGCGGCGGCGGCCGTAATCGGACTTGGTGCCCAGCACGGCCACGCGGGGGCCACCGGACCCGAGGCAGCGCAGGATCGCCCGACCCTGGCCGTGGTCGGAGCATCGATCAGCGACGGGGTCGGCGCGGGGTCACCGCAGAAGGGCTGGCCGGTGCTGCTGGCCCACCAACTCGGCTGGCGTTCGACGGTGAGCGCCGATCCGGGCGCCGGATACGTCGCACCGGGCTACCACAAGCTCGGTCCCATGGAACGCCTCCTGGGCAAGCTCCAGCTCGCCTCCGACCACCCGACCGTGGTCATCGTCCAGGCCGGATACAATGACATCGGCACGTCCCCGGCTCAGCTGACCGCCAATGTGCACAAGGTCATCGGCGAGATCCGCACTCAGGCCCCGGACGCTGCGGTCGGTGTGATCACCGTCTTCCCGAAGGGCGAGGCGACCCCGGCCGCATGGGCCACCGACAAGATCATCGTGGCAGCGGCCAGGGATGCTTATCCGAAGGTGTACGTCTTCGATCCGCTGGGCTCACATTGGGTATTCCCCACAGTGGCGGATCGGCTGCATCCCACCGCGGCCGGTCATCAGTGGATCGCCAACCGACTCGCCTCGGATTTCCGGCACTACGGCCTGACCCGCTGACATCGGGCGGCGAGCCCGCGCCGCCGGCACAGTCGATTCGGAGGAATCGATCAGTCGGTTCACAGGGTCGGTGGGAACGATGGCGATAAGGGCCGACCGAGGGAAGCATATGACGCAGAGCGAAGTGCGCGATTCGCAGAACCGAATACTCCGAACCGATACCGTTGGGCGCGTGCATATTCGAGGCGGCGGTGTCAGCGGCAGTTATCCGGGCGGTCGGGCCGCCGAGCGCTTCGACGGTAGGTATCAGCGGCCCGCACAGTGGCAGCGCTGCCGGGAGCAGGCTGCGGTGGCCTGATGAGTATCGGCATCGCACCCCCCGCCATCGCAGCGCAGTCCGAGACCTCCGCGCCGCGACGCAAACGACCGCATCTGCATCAGATCGACCTGTTCCGGATCATCACCTTCGCTTGCGTCATCGGCGCGCACGTGGTCGGCAATTCGATCGACTCGGGCAATACCGCCGCCAACGGCGTCGTCATGCCGCTGCACTTCACCCGGGACGCGTTCTTCGCGCTCACCGGATTCGTGCTGATCTACCAGTACCGCGGTAAGACACTGGACACCCGGGCGTTCTGGCGGAAGCGTTTTCCACTGGTCGGCATCCCCTATCTCGCCTGGTCGGTGATCTACTGGGGTTATTCGGTCGTGGCCGGCCTGCATCCCGGGGAATCGGTCCGCAGCGCGCTGTGGCGGCTGGTGTTCGAGACAGCGACCGGCGGGGCCTGGTATCAGCTGTACTTCCTGCTCGTGACGATGCAGGCGTATCTGCTGTTCCCGCTGATCATGCGTCTGCTGCGCGCCACCGAGGGCAATCACCGGTGGGTGCTCGCGGCGAGCGCGACACTGCAACTGGGCGTGCTGTGGTTGCTGGTGCATCCCCCGGCCCTCACCGGACGATCGCTCGGCATCTGGAACCACCTGTACGCCACGGCCATCCCGTACCAGTTCTACATCCTGCTCGGCGCGATCGCGGCCTGGCACATCGAGGCGGTGACCCGCACGGTGCGCCGACTCGGCCCGGTGTTCGTGGCGACGGCGATCGTGGGCCTCGCGCTGGCCGAACTGTACTTCCTGTGGCAGACCCGGCAGATGCCCGCCTGGCAGGCCAACAACGTCTTCATGCCGCACCTGCTTATCTGCTACGTCCTGATCATCTTCGCCGTGTACACGGTGAGCAGTTGGTGGGCCGCGCACAGACAGCAGCACGATCTGTTCTCCCGGGCCGTGCGCTACGGCTCGGACCGATCGTTCGGCATCTTCCTGTCGCACCCGATCGCACTGCAACTGCTCGCACCGGTCATCCCGGCGCTGCAGACCCATCTGGGGCTGCTGTGGGGCACCGTGGTGCTGTACCTGACCGTCGTCGCGATGGCGATCGGCATCACCGAGGTGGCGCGCCGCATTCCGGGCAGTCTGTGGCTGACCGGGCGGCCGATGCTGCACACCGATCCGCGCGTCCTGGCCGGGCGCCTGCGTCGAACGCAGACACCCGAATCCGCGGGCGCCGAGGACCTGACCTGCACGCCGACACGCTGAAGACGGTGCCGATATCTCACGGGCGATCACCCCGTGATGCCGAATTTCGGCGGCTAGACCTCGGAACGGACCTCGTCGCTACGCGTTGAACGCACCTCGTCGCTCAGCGTTTCGGTGTCTTGCGACTCGTCGTTCAACGACTCGGCCGCATGTGACTCGCCACTCGATGACTCGTCGCTCGGCACCTTGGCGTCCGATGACACCTCGGTCGGCGACTCGACGTCCGGCGCCCCCTCGACCGGCGACTCGGCCTCCGGTGCCCCCTCGCCCGGAACCTCCGACGTCGACGGATTCTCGACAACAGCGTGCGACGGATCCAGCGGCGTATCAACGGTTCCGGACCGCCGCACCCCAGCCTCGGCGATCTCGGTCGCGGCGGCCATCCGCAATCGTTCGGCGACCTCGTTGAAGATATAGAAGTTCGGAATGGCTTCGATGGGCGGCAACGTGACCCAGCGGCTACCGGATTTGAATCGGATCAGACCACCCTGGGCATCGATCGTATCGACCTGCTCCCAGGGGTAGTTCGATCCCGCGAACGCCAATTCGGCCAGATCCACGGCGATTTCACCGAACGGCACCCGCTGCCCGGCATCGATCGCCGCCACCACGCGCGGGAGTTGCGTTGCGGTCACCGCCGATTGGATCGCCGGACCCCATTCGTGGGCACCGTCGAATTGGCGTTCGTCGAACGATTCGTGCGATCCGTCCGGTCCGTCGAGGGTCAGCGAGTACTCGGTGGTGGCCGCGGCGGACGCCCCGTGCAGCGGGATCACCGACTGCCGCACTTCGGCGGTATCCCAACGGAATGCGGTGATCTCCTGTCCGGACCGGTACACCGTCACACCGTGGTCGAACAGGTCCATCCGGGCGGTGCGCACCGCACCGGTCAGACTGCCGCGCAACCAGGCCGCCACCAGCGGAATCAGCGCGAGAATCGCGAACACGATCGTGCCGGTCCACCACGAGGCGGTCGCGCAGATCCCCGCGACGATCGCCAGACCGCCCGCGATCAACCCGCAGGCCCGCACGAAGGTGTCCTCACTCATCGACGCGGGTAGAAACGTCTGGCGATGCGCGCCCAGCTTCTGATATTCGGCCATCAAATGGACCAGCCGTGTCAGGGGTACCGGCGGTCGTTCGCCGGTTCCTCCGGTCCCGTGCTGAATCGTGCTCGGGGTGGTCACATCATCCCTCCATACGCGGATTCTCCCGCGCGAAGCGTATTCCACTCGCCCGAATCTTGCTACCAGTGGGCAGAATGGCTTCGCTTATCTCGCAACCCGCCCGCAATCACCATGGAAATCAGCACCCCGGCGAATGCCCCGCCGACAGCCAGCATCGGCACCAACAACTCGGTGGAGAAGCCCATCCCGCCGAGTATCGCGACAGCGATCACCATGCCCGACTGACGGCTGGTGTTGAGCAGTCCCGCCGCGGTTCCGGCGACTGGAGCCGGGGCCAGATGCATGGCGGCCGCACTCAGCGAGGATGCCAGAATCCCTGCGGCATAGCCGATCAATGCCGTCGGCGCGATGGCGAGCACGAGATTCCCGCCCAGCGACAACCCGGCCGAACCGATCGCACCCACCGCGCCGACCGCCGCGAACGCCACGATCATCCGATCCCGCCGGGCCGGGGTGATCACCAGCGCGGTCACGTTGCCCAGACACCAACTGACACAACACACCAGCAGTACATAGCCGGTGTGCACCGCGTCGAGTCCGTGCTTCTGCTGCAGATACAGCGCCAGCACCAGCAGTGAGCCGTAGGAGGCGAACTGATAGCAGCCACCGGCCAGCGCGACCAGCAGATACGGCCGGTTGTGCGAAAGCTCCTGCGGCACGGTCGGCTTGTCGGAGACCAGCTCGATCCACAGCAGCCCGGCGGCGGCCACCACGGTGATCCCCGCCGCACCGATCAGCCAGCCGATCGGCCAGGTTCCGTGCCGCCCCTCGATCAGCGCCGCGGCCAACGAGGTGAGCAGCACACAGAGCAACAGCTGCGAGACGGGGTTGACCCGTCGCTGGTGTGCCTCGGGCGCATCGGAGAACCGCCGCAGCATCCACAGCGCCACAAGACATATCGGCACATTGACCGCGAACATCCAACGCCAGCCGATGAATCCGGTGACCAGGCCGCTCAGCAGGGGTGAGGAGGCGATGCCGACCCCGCCGACAACACCCCACGCACCGATCATCCGGGCCCGCCGGCCCGGGTCCGCGATGCCCTTGCCCAGGATGGCCAGCGTCATCGGCAGCGCGAAACTGGCGCTGACGCCCTGCAACACCCGCGCGGCGATCAGCCACTCACCCGACATCGCGGTCGCGCACAGCGCCGAGGCGACCGTGAACACCACCAGCGCCGCCCGATACACCTTCGCCGCGCCGAACCGGTCACCGGCCGCGCCGGACACCATCAGGAATACGCACAGTGGAATCGTGTAACCGTCCAGGAACCACTGCCCGGCTCCAGCAGAGGTGTGCAGTTCACGAGTTATGGTCGGCAGCGCCACGTTCACCGCGGAGGCGTCGAACGCGACCAGGAAATTGCCGATACTGACCGCGATCACCCCGGCGATACCCAATTGCCCGGCGCGCGCGGCCGTGTCGTGCGATGTCGCGGTCTTCGAGGCGTTCACGTCGGTCATGACTTCCGTCCCGCACGGGCCGCCGTCTCGGCGGGCAGTTGCGCCGCGTAGATCGTGTGATGAATGGGAGTCCGCACCCCGGCAGCGCGGCCGAACCGCACCACCGCGCCACTCTGGCAATCCAGCTCCGAGGGCCTACCCGCGGCCAGATCCCGCTGCATCGACGAGGTGGTGTCGGGGCTGAATCCCCGGTACACCTCCATCATTCGCGCGACATCACCCTCGTCCAGCGCGATCCCCCGAGCACGTGCCACGACCAGCACCTCCCGCATGGCCGCGTGCACCAGACCCGCGGTCTCCGGTTCGTCGCGGGTGACGCCGACCGGCTGCCGCGCGATCGCGCCGACGCCACCGTAGGAGGCGATCAACATCAGCTTGCGCCAGAGCGTCGCCTCGATATCCACCGACCGGGTGACGGCGATCCCCGCCTCCGCCAGCACCGCGGCAACTTTCGCCACGCGATCCTCGGATTCCGTTGTGAGCGCGCCGATCTCGACCGCAGCATCCGCCCCCAGGCAGCGCACCGCCCACGGGGCCACCCGCTGCGCGATCACCACACAGCTGCATCCGACGACGCACTCGGCCCCCAACACCGCGGCCAGGTCGGCGGCGGCCTCCACACCGTTCTGCAACGGCAGGACCGCGGTCTGCGGACCCACGATCGGCGCCACCGCCGCAGCCGCGGCGGGCACCTGCCACGCCTTCACCCCGACGATCACCAGATCCGCCGGCCCCTCATCTCCGGCGACATCGGCGACCGCACGAATTCCCGGAACCTCGACCTGTGCCGAATCACGTTCCAGGATCAGTGGATTCGCCGCGGCGGCGACCGTATACGGCCGCCCGGCCACGGTGACACGATGCCCGGCGCGGGCGAGCATCGCGGCAAAATACAGACCTATCCCACCCGCGCCGAACACCGTAATTCTCATGATGCCAACGCATCCTCGGACACGAACGGATCCTGGACGTCCATCAACCGCGGTGAAAACTCTCGGTCGCGTAGAGCTTCCAGAGCGAAGTGCTGAACCTCGTCCAGCCGGACCATATCCCGATAGAAGTCCTCGATACTTTCCGCCAGAACCGCGAACTCCCGCTGCTTGCGGTCGAACAACCTGTCCATGTGGGCTGCCAGTCGTTCATAGACATCCTTCACGAACTCGTCGTCGGCCAGGACACGGGAATCCACGCCACGCTCGGCCAGAATCTGCCGAATGTACGTGGGGAACAGCCCGATGCGGTTGAGAAAATAATCGACCGGACGCGAAACGCCCAGATAATCGGGCACATTCACGATACCCGCATTCTCGTTGCGGACCAGGAATCCGCTCACCGCGCGGTAGGGGGCGGGCGCGGTCAGGAACACCTGCTCGGACAACCGGGCCGCCTCGGACAGTTTGTCCAGATCGAGCGGACAGGCCTCGACGCCGATGTTGTTGTCCTCGAACGTCGCCGCGATACTCTCGATCTCCGCCAGCCCGGCCCGGTTACCCGTGCCGGCCACGCCGCCCTCGATCATCTGGAAACCGTGGAACACCGAGGTCAGCGAGTTCGCGGTGCCCAGTCCCCGATCACTGTGACCATGCAGGTAGAAGGTGGTATCGGGATTGTCGTGCACCAGATTCGCCGCGAGTACGGCGGTCGAATCCGGGACCAGGGTGCCGACCGAATCGTTGATCCGGATCAGCGAGATGCCCTGTTGCCGGCAACGTTCGATCTGCCGGTTGAGATGGGCGTACTTGTCCTCGTCGACGGTGATCGAGAAGGCGTTGAGCAGGCTGGAGCGCAGCTTCCCGACGCCGATCGAGCGAAGCCGCTCGGCCACTCGTTCGAAAAGCTGTTTGTCCGAGTCGATCTCGATCATGCCGATGCTGACGTAGATCTCCGCGAGGTATTCCCGCGGAAGTTCCCGGGCCAGCTGCTCGCACAGCGGCTCCCAGGTCTTGAGCGTGAGATTGAAGGAGAACTGCGCGGCCTCGGGAATGCGGCCGATCAGGTGTTTGTCGTCGAGTACCGAACGCACGAACGCGGGTTCGGTGATACCGGAACCGACATCGATGTCGGTCACTCCGGCGTTGGTCACCGCTTCGATCAGCGCGACCTTGCCTTTGTCACTCGCACCGTACGGTGCGCGCTCGCACCCTTCGCGGATAGTCTCATCCGAAATCGCCTTGATGGAAAAGTCCTGGTATCGCGGCTTGTGGCCGGACGGAAACGAAAGCACAAATTCCTCCGTAGAACAGAAAGTGGTCACTGATGGGATTTCCAGAGCATCGACCTTCCGTCCTCGTCGACGGGCGAACTCCGACGATGGCTGCGCCTGTTCGTCACACGGCGCGCAATGGCCATCGGGTTGAACTGTCCTGAAACGTACCTCGATTCGCTCGACGACTATCGGACCCTCGGCGCACGAGGCGCCGAAACCTTTTCTGCGCCCGCACCGGTCAGCGCGCGCACTTCCATTTCCGCGAATTTGCCGTCGGCGCGCTCGGCCGACAGCATGGTTCCCGCCCAGCCGAGCAGGAACGACACGGGAATCGACACCAGCCCCGGATTCTGCAGCGGGAACCAGTCGAAATCGGCGTGCGGGAACATCGCCCCCCTGCTTCCGGACACCGCGGGCGAGCAGACGATCAACACGACGGTGACGACCAGCCCGCCATAGATACTGCACAGCGCGCCAAGGGTATTGAACCGCTTCCAGTACAGCGAATACAGAATCGTAGGCAGATTCGCCGACGCCGCGACCGCGAACGCCAGCGCGACCAGGAACGCGACATTCTGATTCTTCGCCAGGATTCCGCCGACGATCGCGATCACCCCGATCACCACCGAGGCCAGCCGCGCCACGCGTACCTCGGTGGCACTGTCGGTCGGTTCCTTGCGAATCAGGTTGCCGTAGATGTCGTGTGCGAAGGACACCGATGCGGTGATCGTCAACCCGGCCACCACGGCCAGGATCGTCGCGAACGCGATCGCGGCCACGATCGCGAGCAGCACCGGCCCGCCGAGGGTCTGCGCGAGCAACGGCGCCGCGGCGTTCTGCTTGCCCGGCGCGGCGGCGATCGCGGCCGGATCCACCAGTGCCGCAGCGCCGTAACCGATCACCAGGATGAACAGATAGCACAGCCCGATCAGCCCGATCGCCCACACCGCCGACCGCCGCGCCTCGCGGGCGTTCGGGACGGTGTAGAAGCGCATCAGCACGTGCGGCAACCCGGCGGTGCCCACCACGAGCGCCACGCCCAGCGACAGGAAATCGAGTTGAGACGTGGCGCTGACGCCGTACTCGGCCCCCGGCCGCAGCAGTCGCTCGCCCGTCGGCCCGGCGCGACGCACCGCGGCCCGCAACAACTCCGACGGATCGAAGCCGTGCCGGCCCAGCACCCACAGCGCCATCACCCCGGCGGCCACGATCAGCAGCACCGCCTTGATGATCTGCACCCAGGTGGTGCCCTTCATCCCGCCGACCAGCACGTAGACGATCATCACGACGCCGACCACGGCGATGACCACGCTCTGCCCGGCCGCCCCGGATATCCCCAGCAGCAACGAGACCAGGATGCCCGCGCCGGCCATCTGGGCCAGCAGGTAGAACAGGCTCACCATGATCGTCGAGACCGCCGCGGCCGCCCGGATCGGACGTTTCCGCATTCGGAAGGCGAGCACGTCACCCATCGTGAAAGTGCCTGTGTTCCTGAGCAGTTCGGCGACCAGCAGCAAGGCCACCAGCCACCCGACGAGGAATCCGACCGAGTAGAGGAAGCCGTCGTAGCCGTACACGGCGATCGATCCGGTGACGCCGAGGAAGGTCGCCGCGGACAGGTAGTCCCCGGCGATCGCGATCCCGTTCTGCGGCCCGGTGAACGCCCGCCCGCCCGCGTAGTAGTCCGAGGCCGTGCGTGATCTGCGGCTGGCCCGCACGACCACCACCAGCGTGACTGCCACGAACAGGCCGAAGATGCCGATGTTCAGTGCCGGATTGCTGTCCTGCAGCGCGTGCGCGGCCATCACGCACCCGCCTCGAGGTCCGCGCGAATCCGATCGGCGAGCGGATCCAGCCGGCATGCGGCGTACCGGAGGTACACACCGGTGATGGCGAACGTACTGACGAATTGGGCCAGCCCGAACAGCAATCCGATGTTGACGGCGCCGATCACCCTGATCGACATGAACCCGTGCGCGTAGTCACCCAGGACCACGTACAGCAGATACCAGGCCAGTCCCAGCCCGGTGACCGGAAAGGCGAAGGCGCGCAACCGATGTCGCAGCCGGATGAACTCCGGGCTGGTGTGCGCGCCGAGTACGTCGGCATTGTCGGCCGGATCTCGATCGATGGTCGTCACTCGAAACTCCTCGACCTGTGCAGGAGTGGTACGAGCAATGCTAGATCCGGGGCAGCGCAACAGGATTCGATCGTCGCCGAGCAGTCGGCCGGTGCGGCGAACGGTCGACGAACGGTCACCCGAAGGCGACGAACGGTCCGGCCGGCCGGACCCTCCCCCTAGTCCAGATGCAGCCGCAGCATCGCGGTCCTGGACCATTCTGGCGCGCGGCCGCGCAGCGAAACCCCGATCATCGTCGCGAACGCGAGCGGAACCGACAGTGGCGCAGGCTGTGTCGCCAGCACACCGAACCAGCCCGAGAGCGGCGGACCGAACGCGGTCAGCGTGATCGCGCCCGAGGAGATGAGCAGGCCGACCAGAACTCCGGCGATCGCTCCGGCCGCGGTGAGCCGCGACCACCAGATCCCCAGGATCAGCAGCGGCGAAAACGTCGACGCCGCAACGGTGAACGCCCAGGTGACCAGGATTCCGGCATCGAGTTTGCCGAACGGCAGGGACAGCAGCAGCACGACGAATGCCGAGAGCAGGACGGTCACGCGCAGCCGTCCGAGGCTTCCGGTGGTGAGGTCGTGCGAGATCGCGCCGGACACGGCCAGCAGCAGCCCCAGCGAACTGGTCAGGATCGCGGCGAATGCGCCCGCGGTGAGCATCCCGGTCAGCACGATGCCCTGCCAGCCCAGATGTACCTGGCTCGGCAGCGCGACGACGACCGTATCGGTGTCGCCGGACAGATACAGCTGCGGTACCAGCGCGCCGCCGAGCACCCCGTAGATGCCGGGGAACAGGTAGAACATCCCGACCAGAGGGACGGTGAGCGCGGCAGCCCGTCGCGCGGCCCTGCCATCGGGGCTGGTGTGGAACCGCATGATCACGTGCGGCAGCCCCATGGTGCCCAACGCCGTGGCCAGCAGCACCGACAGGGTGCTCAGCAGGGGGTGGCCGTAGTTCCCGATATCGAACAGCGGCCGCTGCCAGCCCGCGGCGCCGGGCGCGCTGAGCCCGTCGATCCGCGGGGCCGCGGCTCCGGCCGGAAAGACCACGCGCTGCCCGGCGTGGAACCGGTGCGGGCCGGGCTCCAGCATCAGGCCCGGCGCGTGCACGGGCTCGCTGATCTCGACGATCACGTTCTGCCGGAAGACCACGGTGGTCGCATGTCCGAAGTGGTGGAACGCGACCGGATGCATCGCCTCGCTGCGCGCCACGGACCCCACGCCGACCAGCAACCAGATCGCGGGCACCGCGAACAGTACGACTTTCGCCACGAACTGGAAGGCCTGCACATAGGTCGCCGCGCGCATACCGCCGAGCACGAGCGTCAGGCTCACCGCCACTGCGGCCAGCACCACACCGACCCAGTACGGCGTGCCGCTGACCATGCTCAGCACCAAGCCGGAGGTGTGGAACTGCGGCACCAGATACAGCAGGCTGATCACCAGCACCGCGGCCGCGGCCAGCCGCCGCAGCGGCGGCGAGGCCAGCCGCGCCTCCACGAAATCCGGGACCGTCAGCGCACCCGAACGCCGGATCGGCGCAGCCACCAGTGCCAGCATCATGATGTACCCGGCCGCGAATCCGACCAGGTACCACAGCGCGCCGACGCCGTACTTCACCACCAGCCCGGCCGCGCCGAGAAATGATGCGGCCGAGAGGTATTCACCCGACAGAGCGGCCGAATTCAGCAGTGGCGTCGCACGCCGCGACGCGACCAGGAAGTCCGAGGTCGTGCGCATCGCCGCGACGCCGCGCAGGCCGATGAACAGGGTCACCGCCATCACCAGCCCGACAGCGAGCAGGCCGATCACCCGCTGTCCTCGCGCGGCGATTCGATCGCCTCGGCCCGGCGCAGATGCCACACACCCACCACCACCAGCAGCGGGTAGGGCAGCACCGCCAGGGCCAGCCAGGACAGCGGGATATCGACCAGCCGCAACCGATCCAGCCGGGGCCACAGATCCAGGACGACCGGCAACCCGACCAGGATCGCCGTCAACACGAGGACGGTGACGATCGCGCGGCGACGCTGAGATCGGTAGTTGCGCAACGCCTTCGAGGTATCGATGTCCTCCGGAAATCGCACCTGACGACGGCTGTGGCGGCGCGGGCGGGCATGGGCGCGTCTGGTCTGCGGGCTCATCACGGTTACCCTGCGGACGGCGCTCAACGCGGTCCCGTTTCGCTCGAGCGCGCCACGTCCAGCAGCCGCTCCCGCAGTTCGCGCGCCATCCGGCGGCTGACCGGGACGTCACCGAGCGCGGTATGCGCGAACAGCCCGCTCGAATCGGTGCGCAGTTCCCGGATCGCGCCGAGAGCGACCAGGTATCCGCGATGGGTTCGCAGGAAACCGGCTGCCTCCCAATACTCTTCGAGCCGGGAAATCGGCATCCGGTACAGGTGCACCCCGCCCGCGGTGTGCAGTTTGACGTAATCGCCCTGCGCCTCGACGAAATGCACCTCACTGCGCCGCACATAGACGGTGCGACCACCGCTGTCCACCGGGAGCGCGGCCAGCACATCGGCGATCGCGGCGCCGCGCGTCGCATCCGGTTCCTCGGGCAGGAATTTGAGCACCCGCGCCAGGGTGGCGGAAAGACGTTCCGCGCGAACGGGTTTGAGCAGATAGTCGGCGGCGCCGATGCCGAACGCGGCGACCGCGTGCCGGTCGTGCGCGGTGACGAAGACGATCGCGGGCGGGTCGCCGAGTTTGGCCAGCAGGTTGGCCAGTTCCAGCCCGTCGAGTCCGGGCATGGAGATGTCCAGCAGCACCGCGTCGTACCGCTCGTTCTGGATCAACTTGAGCGCTGTCAGCGGATCGCCTGCGGCCGTGACGTTTTCGATCATCGGAGATTCGCGCAGCAGACGGCACAGATCGTCGAGCGCGGAGGGCAGGTCGTCGACCGCGAGCACGCGCAGACGCCGCGAGGTCGTCCTCATGAGGCCACCACGCCCGGCTGCGACAGCGGAACTCGCACCAGAACCCGGGTCCCGGCGTCCCGCTCGGTCTCCACGACCAAGCCGTACCACGCCCCGTAGCTGGTGCGCAGCCGACGATCCACGTTGGACAGCCCGACCGACCCGGTGGATCGGCCGGCCAGGATGGCGGCCGCATGTGCCGGGTCCATCCCGACGCCGTCGTCCTCGACGGTGATCAGGCAGTCCCCGCCGCGCGCCTCACCGTGCACGTGGATCGCGCCACCCCGCTCCCGAGTCTCGATCCCGTGCCGAATCGCGTTCTCCACCAACGGTTGCAGCACCAGATACGGCAACGGGACCGCGAGCACGTCGGGGGTCACCCGGATCTGCACGCGCAGTCGATCGCCGATCACCGCGCGCTGCAGCACGAGATACGTTTCGATGGCTTGGAATTCGTCGGCGACCGTGGTGTATTCGCCGTGCCGTGCCAGGCTGTAGCGCGCGTAGTCGGCGAAATCGAGGATCAGCTCGCGCGATCGTTCCGGATCCGAACGCATCAGCGAGGCGATGACCGTCAGCGCGTTGTAGACGAAATGCGGTGAGATCTCCGCCCGCAGCGCCCGCAGTTCGGATCGGGCGGCCCGCTCGGCGCTCTCCTGCAACCTGCCGTGCTCGAGCAGGTACTCGACCAGCAGGACGACCTCTTTGAGCGCCCTACCCGGAATCGGACCGTCCACCAGCAGCGCGCCCGCGACCGCACCGTCGAGGGTCAGCGGCGCGGCGGTGAGAGGTCCTTCGGTCACGTTCCGTTCGGTGCGCAGCGCCCGGTGCAACACCGCGGCGGCGGCGTCATCGGAGTCTCCGGACCAGGTGAGATTCGCGTTCGGATCGGACAACCCGACCGATCGCACCCCGAGTATCCGCCGCAGCCGCTGCGCGGCGGCCGCGGCGCCGGGACCGGACAGGCCCTCGGCCAGATTGGCGGCGAGGCGACGCACATGCCCCAGCGTCGCGATCGGATCCGCGCGTTCACTTCGCGGCCGCATCCACATCTGCACTGTGACAGACCCCCTCATCGTCTGCAGTTGTTCGAGGGCGCCACACCACCGCACCCTCGGTTCATCCAGCCAGAAGCGTCCCGGTCATCACCTGTTGCGATCACCGAGGTCACTCCCAAACAGGAAGCGGCCCCGGTCTTTTGGAATCCACTGTAACGCGATCCGGCCGACGCCGCGGAGCACCGGATACCGCCCACCCGGACACGGCGCGGAAAAGACGAAGGCCCGCTTCCCGGGACGGGAAGCGGGCCTTCGTATTCGGACTTCGAGCCGAGAAGCGTGCCTTACTTGGCGCGCTCCAGGACCTCGACCAGACGCCAGCGCTTGGTGGCCGACAGCGGACGGGTCTCCATCAGCTGAACGCGGTCGCCGACACCGGCGGTCTCGTTCTCGTCGTGCGCCTTCACCTTGGAGGTGGTGCGAATGATCTTGCCGTAGAGCGGGTGCCGGTTACGGTCTTCCAGCTCGACGACGATCGTCTTGTTCATCTTGTCCGAGACGACGTAGCCGACGCGAACCTTGCGGCTGCCACGCTCCGTCTCCTTGGCCGGCGTCTTGGCCGGGCCCTTGGTGTCGCTCATGCGGCGTCTCCCTCAGTCTTGGGACCGGTGGCCAGACCGAGCTCACGCTCGCGCATGACCGTATAGATGCGCGCGATCTCGTGGCGGACCACACGCAGCCGACGGTTGTTCGTCATCTGACCCGTCGCCATCTGGAAGCGCAGGTTGAACAGCTCTTCCTTCGCCTCACGCAGTGCGGCGACGAGCTCGTCCTGATCCTTGTCCCGCAGCTCTGCGGCCGGTGTTCCGCTCATCAGAACTGCTCCTCCCTCGTCACGATCCTGCACTTCATCGGGAGCTTGTGCATCGCGCGGCGCAGGGCCTCACGAGCGGTCTCCTCGTTCGGGTAACTCATCTCGAACATCACCCGGCCGGGCTTGACGTTCGCGATCCACCACTCGGGCGAACCCTTACCGGAACCCATGCGGGTCTCGGCGGGCTTCTTGGTGAGCGGGCGATCCGGGTAGATGTTGATCCAGATCTTGCCGCCACGCTTGATGTGGCGGGTCATCGCGATACGCGCCGACTCGATCTGCCGGTTGGTGACGTAAGCGGGCTCCAGAGCCTGGATGCCGTACTCGCCGAACGTCACCGCGGTGCCGCCCTTGGCCATGCCGGAGCGGCCCGGGTGGTGCTGCTTGCGGTGCTTGACCTTGCGAGGCATCAGCATGGGTCAGCCCTCCTGAGGTGTCTGCGCCGGAGTCTCCGCCACAGCGGTGGCGGCGCGCCCGGCCTCGGTGCTGGTCGCGGTGGTACCGGACGAACCGGACCGACGCGGACGGTTCGGCCGCTCCCGACGCTCGCGACGCTCACCCGACGGAGCAGCGCTGGCCGTGACCTCACGCTTGCCACCGACGATGTCGCCCTTGTAGATCCAGACCTTCACACCGATGCGGCCGAAGGTGGTCCGAGCCTCGTACAGGCCGTAGTCGACGTCCGCACGCAGCGTGTGCAGCGGAACGCGACCCTCGCGGTAGAACTCCGAGCGCGACATTTCCGCGCCGCCGAGGCGGCCCGAGCACTGCACGCGGATGCCCTTGACGTTCGGCGAACGCATGGCCGACTGGATGGCCTTGCGCATCGCGCGACGGAACGCCACACGGTTCGACAGCTGCTCGGCAACACCCTGAGCAACCAGCTGGGCATCGGACTCGGGGTTCTTGACCTCGAGGATGTTCAGCTGAACCTGCTTCTTGGTGAGCTTCTCCAGCTCGGCGCGAATGCGGTCGGCCTCGGCTCCACGACGGCCGATCACGATGCCCGGACGCGCGGTGTGGATGTCCACCCGGACGCGATCACGAGTGCGCTCGATCTCGACCTTCGAGATGCCGGCCCGCTCCATGCCCGTAGCGAGCAGCTTGCGGATCGCGACGTCTTCCTTCACGTAGTCCGCGTACTGCTTGTCCGCGTACCAACGCGACTTCCAGTCGGTGGTGATACCGAGGCGGAAGCCATGGGGGTTGATCTTCTGTCCCATTTACTTAGCCCCTCCCTTCCGGCGGCTGCGAGCCGGGGCGGCGCTGGCGACGCTCTCGACCTCGATGGTGATGTGGCTGGTGCGCTTACGAATCCGGAACGCACGGCCCTGGGCCCGCGGCTGGAAGCGCTTCATGGTCGCGCCCTCGTCGACGAACGCGGTCGAGATGACCAGCGTCGCCGGGTTCAGGCCCAGGTTGTTCTCGGCGTTGGCCGCGGCCGAGGCCACGACCTTGGCGACCGGCTCGCTCGCGGCCTGCGGCGCGAACTTCAGGATGTTCAGCGCGTCCTCGACCCGCTGGCCACGGACCATGTCCACGACCCGGCGCGCCTTCATCGGCGTCACGCGGACGTGCTTGGCGGTCGCGCGTGCGGTCGGGTTCTGAGTTTCAGTGCTCATCGCCGCTTGCTCTTCCGATCTTCCTTGACGTGGCTCCGGAACGTGCGGGTCGGTGCGAATTCACCGAGCTTGTGCCCGACCATGTTCTCCGACACGAACACCGGCACGTGCTTGCGGCCGTCGTGGACCGAGAACGTGTGGCCGATGAAATCGGGGATGATGGTCGAACGCCGCGACCAGGTCTTGATGACCTGTTTGGTGTTCTTCTCGTTCTGGACGTCCACCTTCTTGAGGAGGTGTTCGTCGACGAACGGGCCCTTCTTCAGGCTGCGTGGCATGTCTTAACCTCCTCTTAGCGCTTCTTGCCGCGACGGCGGACGATGAGCTTGTCGCTCGGACGGTTGGGTTTACGAGTACGGCCTTCCGGCTGACCCCAGGGCGAGACCGGGTGGCGACCACCGGAGGTCTTGCCCTCACCACCACCGTGCGGGTGGTCGACGGGGTTCATCACGACGCCTCGGACCGTGGGGCGCTTGCCTTTCCAGCGCATGCGGCCGGCCTTGCCCCAGTTGATGTTCGACTGCTCGGCGTTGCCGACCTCGCCGATGGTGGCGCGGCAGCGCACATCGACGCGGCGGATCTCACCCGAGGGCATACGCAGGACGGCGTAGGCACCTTCCTTACCCAGCAGCTGGATGCTCATACCGGCCGAACGGGCCAGCTTGGCGCCGCCGCCGGGACGCAGCTCCACCGCGTGCACGGTGGTACCGGTCGGGATCGAGCGCAGCGGCAGGTTGTTGCCGGGCTTGATGTCCGCACCGGTGCCGGACTCGATGCGAGTGCCCTGCGTCACGCCCTTGGGAGCGATGATGTAGCGCTTCTCGCCGTCCGCGTAGTGCAGCAGCGCGATGTTGGCGGTGCGGTTCGGGTCGTACTCGATGTGCGCGACCTTGGCCGGCACGCCGTCCTTGTCCAGCCGACGGAAGTCGATCAGACGGTAGGCGCGCTTGTGGCCGCCGCCGCGGTGCCGAGTGGTGATCCGGCCGTGCGCGTTACGACCACCGGACTTGCTCAGCGGACGCAGCAGCGACTTCTCCGGGGTGGAGCGAGTGATCTCGGCGAAGTCCGAGACGCTCGCGCCACGACGGCCCGGCGTCGTCGGCTTGTATTTACGGATTGCCATGAGTTCTTCTCTACTTTCTGGATTCTCCGCCGCTTACGCGACAGAGCCTCCGAAGATCTCGATGGGCTTGCTGTCGGCCGAGATGGTCACGAGCGCGCGCTTGGTGCTCTTGCGCTGGCCGTAACCGAAGCGGGTCCGCTTGCGCTTGCCCTGACGGTTGGCGGTGTTGACGCTGGTCACCGTGACGCCGAAAACCTTCTCGACGGCGATCTTGATCTGCGTCTTGTTCGAGTCCGGGTGCACCAGGAAGGTGTAGGTGCCTTCCTCGATCAGTCCGTAGGACTTCTCGGAGATCACCGGCGCGAGCAGGATGTCGCGGGGGTCGGCGATGGTGGTCACTTGCTCTCCTCCTGTGCAGCTTCGGCGGGGCCGTGCACGAAGGCGTTGAGCGCCTCGACCGAGAAGATCACGTCGTCGCTCTTGAGGACGTCGTAGGTGTTCAGCTGGTCGGGAGCGATCGGGTGCACGCCCTGCAGGTTCGCCACGCTCTTCCACGCGGTGGCATCCTCGCGGCCGACGACGACCAGGATGTTCTTGCGCTCCGACAGCTCGGCCAGGAAGTTCTTGGCGGTCTTGGTCGAAGGGGTCTGTCCCGCAACGAGTTCGGTGATCACGTGGATCCGCTCGCTACGCGCCCGGTCCGAGAGGGCGCCACGCAGTGCGGCGGCCTTCATCTTCTTGGGCAGACGCTGCGAGTAGTCGCGCGGCTGCGGGCCATGCACGGTGCCACCACCGGTGAACTGCGGCGCGCGGGTCGAACCCTGACGGGCGCGGCCGGTGCCCTTCTGCCGGTACGGCTTCTTGCCACCGCCGCGGACGTTGCCGCGGGTCTTGGTCGCGTGGGTGCCCTGGCGAGCCGCGGCCTGCTGGGCCACGACGACCTGGTGCATCAGCGCGATGTTCGCGGTGACGTCGAAGATCTCCGCGGGGAGCTCGACTGTGCCGTTGGTCTTGCCGCCCGGCTCTTTGACCGGAAGCGTCAGGTTGGTCTTGGTCTCGGTGCTCATGCCCGCGCACCACCCTTCACTGCACTCTTGACGATCACGACGCCGCCCTTGCGGCCCGGGATCGCACCCTTGATCAGCAGCAGGCCGTTCTCGGCGTCCACCTTGTGGACCGAGAGGTTCTGCGTGGTGACGCGGTCGCTACCCATCCGGCCCGACATGCGCATGCCCTTGAACACACGACCGGGAGTGGAGCAACCACCGATCGAACCCGGGCGACGGTGCACGGCCTGCGCACCGTGCGAGGCGCCCTGGCCGCGGAAGCCGTGGCGCTTCATGGTGCCGGCGAAGCCCTTGCCCTTGCTGGTGCCGGTCACGTCGACGTAGGCGCCCTCTTCGAACACCTCGGCATTGAGTTCCTGGCCCACCTCGAAGGTCGAGGCGTCGGCCACGCGGATCTCGGCGACGTGGCGGCGCGGGGTGACACCGGCCTTGGTGAACTGGCCGGACTCCGGCTTGTTCACCTTGCGCGGGTCGATGGCGCCGAAGGCGAGCTGAACGGCGGAGTAGCCGTCGCGCTCCACGGTGCGGATCTGGGTGACGACGTTCGGGCCCGCCTTGACGACGGTCACGGGAACGACGCGGTTCTTCTCGTCGAAGACCTGGGTCATGCCGAGCTTGGTGCCCAGGATGCCCGCGGCCGGACGGCTCTTGTTGTCAGTCATATTCGAAGTCCCCGTCACTGAATGTTGACGTCGACGCTGGCCGGCAGGTCGATGCGCATGAGCGCGTCCACCGTCTTCGGCGTCGGGTCGAGGATGTCGATCAGCCGCTTGTGCGTACGCATCTCGAAGTGCTCGCGCGAGTCCTTGTACTTGTGCGGCGAACGGATGACGCAGTACACGTTCTTCTCGGTCGGCAACGGCACCGGCCCGACGACGCGGGCACCGGTGCGGGTCACCGTCTCGACGATCTTGCGCGCAGATGCGTCGATCGCCTCATGGTCGTAGGCCTTGAGCCTGATGCGGATCTTCTGTCCCGCCACGCTGAGTGTCCTTTTCTCCGCTTTCGTCGTGATCCGGGAGTCACCTCCCGAAGCACCCTCATTTGCATGCCCGAACCTACGAAGACAGCAGACGCATCCGTACTTGCCCCGACCGGTCTCGACCGATCCATCGCCGCTGTTCATCTGTCATGGTTCTTCCGGTACACGCGGTCGGGCGTGTCGCCTTTCCGCTCATTCTTCGGCCCCGGATGAATCTCCATGGGGCCGGTAGAACGCTGTCCCGGACGTATCCGCGCCGGACTCGACACCGATACTGAATGGGTACTGCCCGCCTCCACCGATCGGGCTTGGTATCAGCGGTTTTCACCACGGACACACGCCACCCGGTGCAGGCAACCCGACAAGTATGCACGAGCCCGGCCGCCGACTTCAAATCGGGGTCCTGTGAGAACCACGACCCCCGTCGGCGGCGCGAGCCCCTGCTCAAATGCTCAACGGCAGCTTACCCGGACGCAGCCTGCGCCATACCACCACGAGGAATATCACCAGCCCGGCCAGTGGCAGCAGGCCCAAGGTCCAGCTCAGCGGCAGCGGCGGGCCGGGTTGATCGAGGACCTGCACGCCCGCCAGCGCGCCCTCGCCGCGCCCCTGCGGGCCGTCGATGACGAAGGTGAAACCGTAGTCGCCGGCCGCGTTGAGCGATTTGACGTCCAGACCCCAGGAATCGCGTTTGCGCGGATGCCGCACCAACGGTTCCACCCGGCGCGTCGCCCGGCGATCCGGGCCGTTGATCTTCAGGGTTCCGGATTTGTCGGCGATGCCGCCGTCGGGCAGGAAGGTGAAGTCCAGCGACTGCATGGCCCGGATCGGCCAGGTGGTGAAGCCGACGGTGACACCGTACGGCCCGACCTGGACTCGTTCGGTGTGCACGATGTTCACCGGCTGATAGGCCGCGGCCGGACCGGCCGTGAGCAGCCCGAGAGTGGCCACCGCCAGCAGTAGTGCCGCCAGACGGCGCGCGGAGATACGTGGCATCACAGGTTCTCCCGCGGTGCCAGGGTGCGCAGCATGGCGGCGAAACGTCCGCTGAGGAATCCAGCGGCGAGTCCGAAGGGGATCCCCAGAACCGCGATGATGGTGAACATCGACGCACCGATGTGCGCGATCGGATCGGTCAGGATCGTCTGCAGCGGCAGGCCGACGCCGAGGATGACCCCCGCGACCACACCGGTCGCCAGCAGCGTGCGGTGCGGATCCAGATTCCGGGCCCTGGCCAGCGCGAACATCCCCTCCACGGCGACCGCGGCCACGATCAGGAACATCGGCATGATGCTCGGGAACGAGGGCGGCAGCGGCAGCAGCCCGTCGCGCAGGGGCAGGCCCACGGCCGAGGCGTACACGTGCGCGGCCCACGGCGAGAACCACCACAGCAGCCCCTGCGTCACACTCATCGCCACCCCGATGGCCAGCGCGGATCCAGCCCGCCCGAGCACGACCGCGCCCATGATGAGCAGCATCGGCGCGAACAGCACGGTGGCGGCGACCATCGCGTCGACCGGCAGCCGCAGATTGTTCAGCCCGTCGGCGGGGATCGGGGCGTAGGAGATCAGCAGCACGATCGCGAACACCAGCCCGATCCGGCCCCACAGCTCGTCGCGATGCGCGGAGAACACGATGATGCTGCCGATCATGGTCGTCGAGATCGACAGGAACAGCGCCACGTGCGAGGGGGTGTTGAGCACCGCGTCGAATCCGTAGATCGAATGCCATTCCAGGTCGAACAGGCCGTAGAGCAGGAACAGTGCCGCGCCCGCGCCGGAGACCATATAGCCGATCGGTGCGGTGAGCGTCCCGCCGAAGACCCGGATCGGAGTGCCGCCCGCGCGTGGCGTCTCGCGTCCCGCCCGCTGCGCCGAGGTCGTCAGCACGACCAGGGCGAGACTGGCGAATCCGGAGATCGCGCTGCCGGAGTAGAGGAACAGATGCGGCAGGGTGAAGAAGGTGTCCGGCCCGACGTCGTTGTGCCACTGGATATCCCAGCTCGTCCCGACCGTGGTGACGATGACGCCGAGCAGCACGACCCAGGCCCCGGCCCGTGCCGCCGTCCCGGTGGCGTCGGCCACGGCGATCGGGCGGGTGCGCACCGATCCCTCGCCGCCGCGCGCCGCGTCGAACGGTATCGAAGTACTCACCGCGTCTCCCCCGTCTGCTCCGGCGATCCGGCCGGTCGCCGCCTGTGCTCACCCATCGTGATCCTCCCTTCCGGTGCTGCCGCACCGCTGTTTCTCATCCGCTGATCCACAGCGGTACGGACAGTTGGTCGGTCGCGCCGCCGACGACGATGGACAGCCGCAGCTCCCACGGCCCGGTCATCATGAACGACACGTCCGGTGCGCGATAGCGACCCGCACCACTCGCCGACGCGGTGACGGGCGCATCCGAATACCCCATCCGAGGTTCCACCGCCTGCACCCGGACCACGGCGCCGTCCACCGACCGTCCCGCCCGATCGGTGAGCTCGATATCGATCCCGGTATCACCCATCCGCGAGCTGCCCAATGTCACAGTGACGATGTGATCCGCTGTGCCGCTGTGCATTACGAGATGCCCCGGCGGACTCGGCCACAGCAGCCATCCGATCAGCGCAACCAGCGCGATCACGAGTGCGAGTACCCCGCCCACTCGTAGTGTCCGGGCACGCGAACCGTGGGTGACCGGCTCTGCGGTAGTCATCGCGCCACCCCCGCTGCCACATCGAGAACGACCGGGATGGTGAGCACGGTGTAGTTCCGTTCGACCTGGATCCACACGCGATAGTGGCCAGGGGCCGGGAAGGTGTACGTGAACGGGACCGCCGGGCCGTAGGCGGCCACGGTTTCGTCGGGTGCGCTGTCACCGTTCACCGGGAGCATCAGCATCGAGCCGCCGGGATTCGTGGTGTTCATGCCCGGACTCGGAGCACTGGTCACCGAGCCATCGCTCATACCCGGCATCGACGAACCGGTCGAGTCATGGTCCATCCCAGGCATATTCGGCATCGGCGGAGCGCTCGTGGCACCGTTCGTTCCCGACATCGACATACCGCCCATGGAGTGTGCGTGACCCCAGACCTGGGCGTTCTGCACCGCGGTGCCGATGTCGGCGTCCGAATCGGGCAGCGGGCCGGCGACGATCATGTGCCCGACCATGCCGAGCCAGGGTTGCAGGTCGGACGCGTTGCCGACAGTTGCGGTGAGGGTGATGGGCGCACCGGCGGTCGCGGCCGTGGTGGTCACGGCGATCGGGGTGCCCTCGACAGCGGTCGACGCGGCCGTCGCACCATCACCCAGGTGGACCGGATTCGCGGTGTGCGCCGGGGACGTATTGCCGGTCGGCCCCGGCGCGACGGTGAAACCGCTTGCGGCGCGGACCATTTGCACACCTCCGCCGCGCCGCGCAAGTTCGCCGGACAGCGCGTAGCGCCCGGCCTCGGGCGGGGTGAGATGAATCCGGAAGTGGCCGGGCACGATTCGGATCGGATGCAGATGCCAGAGTTGCCCGCTCGGGCCGATCACCAGCAGGTGGATCAGCGCGCTGTCCTCGATGATCAGATCGTCGACGGCTGCGCCGGTGGCCGCATCGGTCAGGTTCAGGTCCAGATCGCCGGGCTGCCCCGCGGTCAACGGCGCACCGCCCAGACCGAGCATCACCGGCGGCCGGGAGAAGTCCGAAATCAGCGGCTGCCCAAGGGCATACGGGTTGCTCACAGTGTCCACGTCGGGGTCGAGCTGCACGCCGGGCTGCGGCGGCAGCGGCAACGAGGCGGACAGCACCGCGGCGGTGATCGCCACAGCCAGACCCGCCACCATCCCCCCGGCAGGCAGCAACGCCCACGCGCTGCGCCGAGCCCGCACCGCCACCAGAATCGAAACCGGAAGCAGCACACCGGCGGCCAGGAATCCACCGTAGACGAAACGTTCCGGCGGCGTAGTCAGCTGTTTCGCCACGACGAACGGAATCCGCGCAGTCTGCTGCCCGTCCCCCACGGCCAACTCCCAGGGCCCCGCCCGATCCACTCGCAACGTCGTCGAGTACATCCCCGGCGCGGCACCCAATTCCACCGCCCCCCGATCGGTCGGCGCACCCGGTGCGGGCGACGACGCCGACGACGAGGCCCCGGTGGGCGTCACGGCCAGCGTCAGTTTTCCTCCCGCGGTCCCCGCATGCGTAACCACCTCCACCTGCAAGGGCCCCGGCACCGACGTCACCCGCCGCAGCACAACGGTCAATTCCCGATCCCCCAACGTCTGCGCAACGGACACATCCCCGCCCGCCGAAGGCGCATCAGCAACCGCAGGCGCGAAATCGACCAGCCCCACCAGCAGAAGTACCCCCACCAGCACGACCAGACGACGCCGAACCTTCCGCCCAACAGCCATCACACGCCCATCGTAGAAACGCCGACCCCCGATTCCATCACCTCGCAAGCTGATCCCGCCTCCCCCACACGGGTGATGCCTCACGAGAAATCCACGAGTATTCCCCGGCCCATTCAGCCGCGCGTCGTGTTCGCCGCCCCGCCCGCCCGCTAACTTACTTTCGAGTAAGATATGGGTATGACGAACGAGACCGCCACCTTCCGCGGCTGGAAGAAGCTTCCCGACAACCGCATCGGGCATGCGCTGTTCTCTCTGGGCATGATCGCCCGCGTGCCGTACTTCGGCACCGTCGTGCCGAACGTCGTGCGTCTCGAACCAGGTGTCTGCGAAGTCACCGCCCCCAAATGGTTCGGCATCCACAACCACCTGGGCACCTTCCACGCGATCGCCGCCTGCAACCTCGCCGAAGTAGCCATGGGCATGCTCAGCGAGGCCACCGTCCCCACCACCCACCGCTGGATCCCCAAGGCCATGAACGTCCAGTACCTCGCCAAGGCCGAATCCGGCCTCCGCGCCGTCGCGAAACTCCCCGAGATCCCCGACTTCACCGCGATCACCGAAGGCCGCGACCTCACCGTCCCCGTCTCGATCTACGACAAACACGGCGTCGAGGTCGTCCACGCGGACATCACCACCTGGATCACCCCGAAGTAATCGGCGCGAATTCGGTGCTGGGTCGGTTCGTCGTTGCCGATAGCATCGTCGGTTATGGGAGAGCAGGGGAACTCATCCACTGCGGGGCAATCGGTTTCGGTTGTTCGGCGAGGATGTCGCCGCCATCGGACGTTACGTCTACGGTGCCGCAGAGAATTTGCGGTCCGCGTTGAGCGCGGTGAACCGCGAAGTCGACGCACTGGCGTCGGGAACGTGGACCGGCACTGCGGCAACAACATTCGGTCAGGGCTGGGACGAGTGCCAGGACGGCGGCGGCAAGATCATCGATGCGCTGACCGCGATGGCCGAGAAGCTCGGTGTCACCGCAACGAACTTCCACGCCCAGGACACCCGAACCTCCACCGCCATCTCTAGTCTGGATCTTCCCTGATGAGCGGTATTTTCGGCGTCGATCTCGAACATCTGGATCAGGTCGTCGCCCGCCTCAGCGGACTGGCCGGATACCTCACCGAAACCTTCGACGAGATCGACCGCCGCGTCAAAACTCTCCAGAACGGCGCCTGGGAAGGCGTCGCCGCGCAGGCATACGCCGAGGCCCACACCCAATGGCTCACCGGGGCACAAGAATTCGCTCAGGACGTCACCGACGCGACCACCGCCGCCCGCGAAGCACACGGCCACTACACCCGGGCTGTCGATACCAACGGCACGATGCTCAACGGCTGAACCTCGTGACCACACTGAAGGTCGACCCGGACACCTATTACAACGCCGCCAAGAAGCTCATCCTGCTCGCCGACCAGGCAATCCTGCCGTTCATCGCCCTGCACAACAACCTGCACGACAACGGCGGCATGGCCGGAAATTACCAGGGCGTCGAGTCCTGGACCTCCCCCTACGACGCCCAGGCACAGGACTTCCACCAGGCATACATCGCATATGTCAACGCACTCAACCACTTCGGCGACATTCTCAACGCCACCGGATACAACTGGGACATCGGGAACTACAACGCCGACAAGCCGACCGTAGCCACCGAACTCCTCGTCAAACCCAACCTAGCGACCCCACCCTCGGCCAAATCGGCGAATACCGCACCCGGGCTGGACGAGGGCCCGCTGCACGGCCTACTCGCCAAGATCACCCACCCCGTCCCCAACGGCGACCTCGGCAAACTGGCCGCCGTCCACAGCACGTGGGACAACTTCGCCAAGCACAACGCGGTGACCAGCGCGCAAGGCACCATCAAACAACTCATCGACACCTTCACCGACCAGGGCACCGTCGACCCCCACCTGCCCTCGCATCCAGGAATACCTCACCAACCTCTCCACCGCCGCCGGCAACCTCGCCCAGGCATCCACCGCCATCACCACCGCGGTCGCCAACCACCACGACCAACTCTCGACCCTGCGCGACAGCATCCGATCCGATCGCACCCGCGCTCTCATCGCCATCGGCGCCACCGTCGTCACCGCGGGACTGCTCTGGTGCCTCACGGTCGTGGCCACCGACGGCGCAGGCGCAGCCGCCACCGGAGTCGAGGTCGACGCCGCCATTGCCGCGACCGAAGCCGAAATCTCCACCGCCGCAGCCGCAATCACCAGCGACATAGCCGCCAGTACCCTCCCCGCCCTCCTCGCCGACGGCGCCGAAATATTCAGCGGCATAGGCCAATTCACCAAGGCCGACGCCCAGATCCTCGCCATCCAAGCTTTGGTCGTCGCGATGGCATCCGGTGACAGCACCGAGGATGAGAAGGACCGCAAACAGAACCCTCAAGGGCCCGGCGAGTCCGAGGTATGGAAGAATTTCAAGCCATATCGCGGGCGGACAAAACGAATGGAAAGAACGGAAAGTCACGCGAATACTACAGATATACAAGCCCGCAGTTCCAGGTCGAACGATCACAGTGGGGTAGAAATGTCACCAGAACTTCGACGGCATTCTTGCGAGGGAATGGACGCGTGGCTCGGCGATGACTCGATACCAATCGGATACGACCCGAAGTTTCGTGAATATTACATCAGCATACCTGAGCAGGAAAGCCGGATCGTAATAAAGCATTGCCCTTGGTGTGGCGCGCTACTACCTACGAGTCTGCGCGACGAATGGTTCGATCGTATTTTCGACATGGACCTGGACGGCCCCGAGGATGCACGTATCCCTCAGAACATGCAATCGGATGCATGGTGGTTCGAGACTTCACCACAGTGAGGTCATTCCCGACCCATGGCGATAACATCGCGGTGAGCAGCGGCACGCACGTCTTCAGGGATGAAGGACAGCGAAATCATGGGTGAGCCATCATCTTTCATCGAGACGCTACGACATGCGGGAGACATCGAGTGGTTTCGCCATGCAACCGCAGTCGGCGATGCAGGCCAGCCGACACTTCCCCTCGTTGTTTGCCATTTCGCGGAACCTCGACCGCAGTAGGTGCTGGAGGAACTTCGAAAGCTCACCGAAGCGAGTGCAAGTCGGATCGAATGGACAATCGATGCGACCCGGAGAAATTGGGTTCTGATTCCCGCCCGCACATCGAAGAAATAAACCGCACGCAGCCACCCCTGACTGATCGCGAAGCAATCCGAAACCTGATGCAGACCGACCAGGAATTCTGCCGCCGTGCCTCCGAAGATTTCGCACGCATCGCAAACGGCCTGGCAAAAGCAGTTTACCGACGACTCAGATAACGAGTGGTCGACAACTGGACCGAGTTGGATCGCCGTTGAGCAGCCCCCCCCCCCCCGACGGCCGTAGTGCCCGCAACCCTCCAAGCTATTAATCGCGCCCCGGCGGCCAGTTGCTTAACGCCTGGTCCGCGACATCGTGGAGTTCAGCGGCGGCGACTCCGGTGGCGGCTTGGACGGCGATGCCGAAGGCGACGGTCATGATGTAGCAGGACAATTGCCGTGCATTGGCGTGCGGAGGGAGGTCGCCCTCGTCTATGGCGCGTTGGAATCGGTCCTGTAGGTGTTGGCGGGCGGTTTGTCGCCATTCCACGAGCATGGCGCGGGCGGGTTCGCCTGCGTCGCCGGATGCCAGAGAGCCTTGTACGCCAAGGCATCCCGAAGGGTGGCCGGGGCCTGTGGTGGTTTCCACCGCACCGTGCAGGAAAGCGGTGGCTACCGCTGCGGCGGTCTTTTCCTGCATTGCGCGCAGGCCGTAGGAGGCGGGGCCCTCGGTGTAGCGGTCCAGGGCCTTGCGGAAGAGCTGCTCCTTGTTGCCGAATGCTGCGTACATGCTGGTTTTGGTGATGTTCATGGCGTCGGTCAGGTCGGTGAGGCTGGCGCCTTCGTAGCCGCGCGCCCAGAAGACCAGTAGGGCGCGTTCCAGCGCTTCGTCGGCGTCGAAAGCACGCGGACGTCCGAGGGGGGCCTTCTCCCGGTTGCTCACATCCTCGATCATAACCTTTCTGTACCGCCCGGTACCAATCTGCTACGGTGCTATCGGTACCGATTGGTACAGATATACGGAAGGGTGCGTCATGGCGGGACAGTTGGAAGGCAAGACGGCGGTCGTGACCGGCGGCAGCAGCGGTATCGGCCGGGCCGCTGCCGAGCGGTTCGCAGCGGAGGGGGCGCACGTATTCGTCACCGGGAGAAGGGCGGACGAACTGCACGCGGTGGTCGAGACGATCGGATCGGCCACCGCCGTTCCGGGCGACATCTCGAATCCGGCCGACCTCGATCGGCTCTACGAGGCCGTCGCGGCGCGCGGGAAAGGTCTGGACACCTTGTTCGCCAACGCGGGCGCGGGATCCTTCGCGACGCTCGAACAGACCACCCGAGAGCACTTCGACGCGGTCTTCGACACCAACGTCTGGGGCACGCTCCAGACCGTGCGCAAGGCTCTGCCACTGCTCAACGACGGCGCGACCGTCATCGTGAACACTTCCGTCCGCGCCGACGACGGCATGGCGGCGTTCGGTGCGTACGCGGCATCCAAGGCCGCCTTGCGCTCCTACACCCGCACCTGGGCCACTGAACTCGAGGCACGCGGCATCCGGGTCAACGCCATCGCCCCGGGCACGATCGACACCGCCGCGCTCGCCACGGTAGGCGGCCCGGAGGACGCCGACGCGGTCAAAGCCGGGTTCGCGGCGAACGTTCCGATCGGCCGGATCGGCACGGCAGCGGAGGTCGCCGGGGCCGTCATGTTCCTGGCCTCGGCGGACAGCAGCTTCATCGTGGGCGCGAACATCTACGTCGACGGCGGTGAGAAGCAACTCTGAGCCGCACGACGATTCGGTGGCCGACACGCGGATGCCGCCCGACCCCGCACGGCTGATTGAATGAGAGACATGAGTGGTCAGCGTGTCGGGGAGGCGGATCTCTGCGTGGTGGGGTTGGGGCCCACCGGGCGGGGGCTGGCGCATCGGGCGGTGCGGGCCGGGATGCGGGTGGTGGCGGTGGATCCGCGGCCCGAGCGGTTGTGGCCGCCGACGTTCTCGTGCTGGATCGACGAGTTGCCGCAGTGGTTGCCGCACAGCACGATCGCACAGCGGATCGAGGCTCCGACGGTGTGGACGAAGACCGCGCATCGGATCGAGCGACCGTACTGCGTGCTGTCCAAACCCGGCCTGCGCGACGCGCTTCCACTCGACGACGCGACCGTGCTGACCGGGCGGGCGACCTCGGTCGGCGCGCACCGCGTCGAACTCGACGACGGCACGATCATCACGGCCGCAGCGGTTTTCGACACCCGCGGGCTGCCCTCGCCGGGTGCGCGCCGGACCGCGAGTGCGCACGGCATCTTCGTCGACGCCGAGCGGGCCGCGCCGATGGTCACCGATGGTGAAGGGCTGCTGCTGGATTGGCGCGCGGAGAACGGGGCCGGGCCGGACGAGCCGCCCTCGTTCCTGTACGCGGTACCGCTCGGCGACGGCACGGTGATCTTCGAGGAGACGAGCCTGGGGCTGCGCGGCGGCATGCCACAGCGCGAGTTGCGGCGACGCACGCTCAACCGTCTTGCCGCACACGGGATCACACTGCGCGGTGATGAACCCAGCGAAGCCGCGCACTATCCCCTGGACCAGCCGCCGCCCGCGATTCGCGCCGCCGCGCGGGCCGCGGATGCGGTACCGTTCGGCTCCCGCGGCGGAATGATGCACCCGTGCACCGGATACAGCGTGGCGGATTCGCTCGCCCTGGTGGACACCGCGATCGATGCGTTGCGCGCGGGCCGCGACCCGGTCCAGGACCTGTGGCCGTGGCAGGCACGCCTGGTCTACTGGATGCGCGTGCGCGGGATCTACGGACTCGGCAGACTCACCACCGCCCAATCCATCTCGATGTTCGAGGCGTTCTTCACCGCCTCACCTCGCGAGCAACACGCGCTGCTGTCCGCGCACGCGGACTACGCTCCCCTGGCGACGGTCCTGTTCATGACCGTCGCCCGCACCTGGCCGTTCCGCTGGCGCTACGACCTGGTCGGCTGGACCAACCGGAATCGTTGGGTCGGTTACGAATACGCGCCCGCCGAGACCCGCACGCAGGCCGCGGTCGACGAAATCTGAAGCCCTTGCCCGCGGCTCACACCCAGTTCTCGATCCAGTACTTCCAGATGACCGGCGCGTAACCCGCCAGCGGCGGCACGCGAATATCGGTGCCCGCCAACGCGGCAGTCGTATTGCGGCAGTCGAACCAGCAGCCGAATTCGTTCTGCTCGAGCACTTCTCGCGGCACGCCCAGATGCGGGAGCACCGCGCCGACGCCCGGCAGCCGCACCATCATGTCCAGGGTCTGCCGGGGCATGACCTCCACCAATCGGGGAGCGCCCGCCTCCTGCGCGAACAGATTGAGTACGTCGGCGGCACTCTGGCGACGCGGGTCGACCAGGTGATAGGTGGTCCCGCCGGCGACCGGTCGATGCACGATGTGCCCCAGCGCCCGGACGACGAAATCCACTGGCACCATATTGGTTTCGCCCAGTTTGGGCACCAGTAGCGGCAGGATTCGCGGTAGCTGGGCGGCCATCCGCAGCAGCCGGAAGAAGTAGTACGGCCCGGTGATCCGATCGATCTCGCCGGTGCGGGAATGGCCGACCACGATCGAGGGCCGATAGATGTGCCAGGGCACCGCCGAACGTTCGCGCACGACGCGCTCGGCCTCGAAGGCCGCCCGCTGCGGCGCGGTGGGCAGCGCCTGCCCCACGTCGAACATGTCCTCGCCGAACAGCCCCTTCGCCGTCCCGGCCACCTCCACGGTCGACATGTGGTGCAGCGCACCGGCTTCCAGCTGTTCGGCGAGATCCACCACGTTGCCGGTCCCCGCACCGAGCCCGGCCGCGTCGAAGCCGACGGCCAGGTGAATCACGTGATCGATCGAACCGCGGTGCGCGGCAATCCAACCGGGATCGAGGCCCAGTGCGGGTGCGCCCAGATCCCCGCGCACCCGCCGAACCCGCTCGCCCGCACCCCACTCCCGCGCACACCGATCGAACCGGTACGCCGGGTCGGCCCCGGGTCGCACCACCACATGAATATCACCGCTATGTTTCAGCAACTCTGGGACGAGATACCGACCGATACACCCAGTTGCCCCGATAACCAGGTAATTCATGCGTTCACAGTAACGCCCGCCCGCCCGTGCACCTCATCCGCGTGTTGCACATGATTCGCCCGATCACGAACCGGACGTCCAGTCCGAAAGTCCGTCCGGTTCCGCACTACTCGGCGAAAACCGCCTTGCGCTTGGTGAGCATGGCGGTCGCGCCCTCCATGAAATCGGGCGACTGGAGCAGTTCGGACTGCCCGGTCTTCTCGGCCGCCAGCGCGGCATCCAACGAGGTCAGCGAGGCATTGTTGAGGGCGCTCTTGGTGAGCTCGAGGGCGCGGCGCGGGCCGGTGGACAGTTTCGCGGCCGCCGCCTCCACCTTCGCGTCGAGCTCCTCGGCGGACAGCACGCCGGTGACCAGGCCGTGGCGGACCGCGTCGGCGATCGGCAGCCGCTCACCCAGCAGCGCCATCTCCGCGGCGAGCGGACGTCCGGCCGCGGCGGCGACCATGGCCGCCGCGCCGCCGTCGGGCATCAGGCCGATGTTGATGAACGCCAGCAACAGGTAGGCGTCCTCGCTCGCATAGGTCAGGTCCGCGGCCAGGGCCAGCGCCACGCCGACGCCCGCCGCCGCGCCGCGAATCCGCGCGATCACCGGCACCGGTGCGTCGACGATGGCCTTGACCAGCCGGTTCGCCGCATCCATGGTCATCTCGGGAGTGACGCCGCGCTGCGCCTCGGATACCGCGCCGGACAGATCCGCACCGGTGCAGAAATCCTCGCCCTCGCCGGTCAGCACGATCGCGCGAACCGTGCGATCCTCGACGACGGCCTCGAACGCGTCACCGAGCGCGACCATGGTGTCGTAGTTGATGGCGTTCTTGCGCTTGGGATTGGCGATGGTGACACGCAGCACCCGGCCGTCGTGGACGACACGCAGGCCTGTCGGGGCGGTGGTCTGCTCGACGTTGCTCATAACAACTCCCAGGTAGGCCGTCGACGCTGGCGGCGGCGCGAGAATGACGGTTAACATTGCGAATTGTGGTTAACTTAGGTTGAGTGGTGCGGCGCTGTCAACCAGGCGGCGGTGCGAGAGAAGGAGAGGTGCATGGTCGCGGATCCCAGCGAGTCCGGACTCGCTTCCGCGCGGGGAGACGGCACGACGGTCCGGCGACGGCCGAAGAACAGGAAAGCACAAATCGTGCGCGTCGCAGCCCAGGCGTTCAGCGAGCGCGGCTACCACCCGGTCGGTGTCGACGAGATCGCGGCGGAGGTCGGCATCTCCGGCCCCGCGCTGTACCGGCACTTCCGGAACAAGTACGCGCTGCTCGTCGCCACGGCCGAGGGCGGCGCGCAGTTGCTGCTGGACGCCGCACACGCGGCCGACGATCCCACCCTCGACCCCGAGGCCCGGCTCACCGCACAGATCCGCGCGCTGGCCGAGCACACCATCGACGTGCGCCGCGGGGGCGGGCTGTACCGGTGGGAGCGCCGGTATCTCGAAACCGAGGACCGCCACCGCATCCGGAAGATCTACGACGAACTGCACAGGACGGTGGAATCGGCCATCGCCGGGCTGCGCCCCGACGACGATCCGGCCGACATCAACGTGCTCGCCACCGGAATGCTCGGCGCAATCGGCAGCATCACCCTGCACCGCACCACCCTGTCCACGGCCCGGCTGACCGATCTGCTGCAGGACATCTGCTGGTCGATCCTGCGCACCGAGTTGCCCCCGGCGCCGACCGAACCCGCACCCGAGACACCCGCGCGCGGCCTGCCGCTGAGTTCCAAACGCGAACAGCTGCTCACCGAAGCGATCCGGATCTTCGGCCGCCAGGGGTATCACGAGGCCAGCATCGAGGAGATCGGCGCGGCCGTCGGGATCAACGCCTCGAGCGTCTACCGCTACTTCCCGAGCAAATCGGATCTGCTGGCCGCGGCCTTCCACCGCACCGGCGAGCGCGTCGCGATCGCGAACTCCGAGGCGCTGGCCGAGGCGAGCAGCCGCGCCGACGCCGCACTGCGCATCGCGGACCGCTTCGCCCGGCTCACCTTCGCGATGCCCGAGATCCTCCCGGTCTACTTCGCCGAATTCTCGAATCTGCCCGCAACCGAACAACATCGACTGCGCGCGATTCAGCGCCAGAACGTCCTGGAGTGGGCGAACCTGCTCGACGGCGATCCGGCCGAGGCGCGCTTCCGGGTGCACGCCGCCATCGCCCAGGTCGTCGACGTGGGCCGCCGCCTGCGGTTCGACCGCCGCCCGGAAAGCCTTGCCCGCGTGCACGAACTCATGCGCGCGGTACTGCTGGGCCCGAACGCGCCCGCCGAGAGCTGAACCGCCTCAGCCCTGTCCGTGCCGCATCCGGAAGACGGCCTTGGCCAGGCGCAGATTTCGCGGATGCCGGTCGAACGTGGTCAGGTCGACCATGCCGCGATAACGCTTCTGCGCGATGGACAGGGTGCGGCTGAATTCGCGCAGTCCCGCCTCGCCGTGCGTGTGCCCCTGGCCGTATTCGCCGACGCCGCCGAAGGGCATGGCCGGGATTCCGGAATAGGCCATCGATGAATTGATCGTCACCACACCGGTTCTGATGCGTTCGGCGAATTCGGGCACCATCCGCACGTCGCGGGTGAACACCGCGACCGCCAGGCCGTGTTCGGCGGCGTTGATGCGCTCCACGGCCTCGTCCATACTCGCCACCGGATTCACGATCAGCACCGGTCCCGCGGCCTCCCCGGTGATCGCCTGGGAGTCCTCGGGCACGCCGGCCAGCACGATCGGCTCGACGTAGGGTTCGCGGATCGAGTCCAGACCGCCGACCACCAGCCGCCCGCCCTGCGCGACCGCATCCTTGACCTGCCGCCGCACCACTTCCACCTGCGACTCGAGGATCATCGGGCCGTAGGAGGCGCGACGGTCGCCACCGGGGCGGAGCTTTCCCGCACGCGCGGCGACCCGCTCCAGAAACGGCTCGTACACCGATTCGGCGACATAGGCGCGCTGGATTCCGGCCGGACTCTGCCCGGCGTTGGACATCGCGCCGAAGACCGCGGCATCGGCGGCGTCGTCGAGTTTCGCGTCGACCTGAACGACCATGGCGCCCTTGCCGAAACGTTCCACGACCACCGGTGTCATCGTCTGCGCGCACAGCGAGATCACCTCGCGCGCACCGGCATCCGAACCCGCGTAGGCGATCTTGTCCACTCGCGCGCGGCACAGCGCGGCGCCGGTCGAACTGTCCCCGGTGACCACCTGCAACACAGGCTGATTCGGCGCGAGCCGGGCCCAGCTCTCGGCCAGCCACACCCCGACGCCCGGGGTGAGTTCGCTGGGTTTGAAGATCACGGCGTTACCGGCGGCCATGGCGTAGGCGATCGAACCCATCGGCGTGTAGACCGGGTTGTTCCACGGGCCCAGCACGCCCACCACGCCGAGCGGAAGAAAGCCGACCGAGGCGCGTTCGTTGCGGGTGAACCAGCTCCCGCCCAGTCGCCGACGCCCCAGGGCCCGTTCGGCATTGCGCGCGGCCCAGTCCAGATTCTCCACCGCCTGCATCACCTCGATGGCCGCATCGGCCTCGGGTTTACCGGTTTCGGCGCAGATGAGATCCACCAACTCGCCCGCGCGCCGGACGATGATCCGCTTCCAGTCCAGTAACCAGCGTTTGCGCCCGGCGAATCCGATTGTCGCCCACCATTTCTCGGAGGACCGCGCGGCACGGACCGCGCGCGTCAGATCGACCTGGCCCATCACCGCGTAATCACCGACGGATTCGCCGGTGCGCGGGTCGAAGGACGTCAGGACTCGGGAGCGGGCCGCGAGCCCGCTGTGCACACCTCGGGCAGACTCTGCCATCGGTCAACCTCTCGCCGACGTGAGCCCGCGGCAACCGGACGTCCCGCTCGCCGGACGAGGCTGCCGCAGACAAGTGAGTGTCCGTCTCTTCCCCTCGCCGTCAGCGTATGGGCGGCCGGGCCCATGCGACAAGGTTTCGTCGCACGCGCCGTACCGCCCGGTTCGTCCCTGTACCAGCAACAACTTCGAGGCCGTACCGGTCGGTTTCCTGAATTGTGAGTAACGCCACAGTTAATGACACAATCAATTCCAACACCCCGAACAACGCTGACACCTGATATGCGGCGAGCCACACCCCGAGGGTCGCCCGAGTTCCACCCACCCGAGACAACGCCGACACCAAGGTTCGCGGCCCGTCTCGCTGGTCGGACGCGTGGCGGGTGCGAGGAACGAGTGCCCGACACGGGGCCGAGCGGTGAGACTCCAGGGGCCGCGAACCTGCCGTAGCGAAGCGGAGGCCATAGGACCAGTAACATCGCCCGCGGTGGAAGGGATCACCAAACCGGACGTACCAACAGGCGATCCGGACAATCCGATTGCCGCCCCCGGCCATAGTGGAGAGTCGATGCCGAGCTTGGACAACGCAGAGTCGCCGCCCGAAACCGCGGTGCTGGTCGCCGACGTGCGCAAGTCCTTCGGAGATGTCCACGCGCTGCAGGGCGTCAGCTTCACCGCCGCCCGCGGCTCGGTCCTGGGCATCCTGGGACCCAACGGCGCGGGGAAGACCACCACGGTCAAGATCCTGTCCACGCTGCTGCGCCCGGATTCGGGCACGGCCCGGGTCGCCGGGCACGACGTGCTGAGCGATCCGGCCGGTGTGCGGCGATCGATCATGATGACCGGCCAGTACGCCGCGTTGGACGAGAATCTGTCCGGCCGGGAGAACCTGGAGTTGTTCGGGCGGCTCATGGGGTTGAGCAAGAAGGCCGCCCGCGACCGCGCCGACACGTTGCTCGAGGAGTTCGACCTGGTCGGAGCGGGCAAGCGCGCGGTGCGCGGCTATTCCGGCGGTATGCGCCGACGCGTCGACATCGCGTGCGGGCTGGTCGTGCGGCCCGAGGTGGTGTTCCTCGACGAGCCCACCACCGGTCTGGATCCGCGCAGCCGCCAGGGCGTCTGGGATCTGGTCATCGCGCTGAAGAACCAGGGCATCACGGTGTTGCTGACCACGCAGTACCTCGAGGAGGCGGACGTGCTCAGCGACAACATCATCGTGATCGATCGGGGCACCGTGATCGCCGAGGGCACCGCCGACGAACTCAAGGAGAAGACCGGCGGCAGCTACTGCGAGGTCGTGCCGCTGGATCCCACACGGGTGTCGATGGCCATCGAGGCGCTGGGCGATCTGGTCCCCGAGTCGATCGCGAAGGAATTCGCCGATCAGTCCGTCGGCGTCGACCGGATCTCGATCCCCGCGCCCGAGGGCGCGACCACCCTGTCCGAAGCGCTGCGGCGGCTGGACGCGGGCGGGGTGGAGCTGGCCGATATCGGGCTGCGGCGGCCCTCCCTGGACGATGTGTTCCTGTCCATCACCGGCCATACGGGCGGGCACGAGTGACACAGCAGCTCACCGAGTCCGATGGTGGTCTTTTCGCCGGGGTGACCCGGGTGCGCCCCTCCGGATTCGCGCAGTGGCGGGCCTTGACCGGGCGGATCGTGCGGACCATGGCCACCAAGGGCGAACTGATCGTCGCGGTGATCACGCCGCTGGTGTTCACGCTCGGGTTCTATCTGCCGCTGCGGTGGGTGATGCGGGTGCGCGGCATCGATTACGGGCAGTTCGTGATGCCGATCATCGTGCTGCAGACCATGTCGTTCACGATGATGTCCAATGCGCAGATCGCGGCATTCGAAACGGCCAGCGGCCTGAATACCCGCATGCAGACCATGCCGGTCGGCCGCATGGTCCCGTTGCTGTCGCGGCTGTCGGCGGGACTGGTGCGTTCGGTGATCTCGCTGCTCGCCGCGCTGGTGTTCGGGTACGCGATCGGATTCCGGTTGCATTCGGGCCTCTGGCAGTCGGTCCTGTTCTGCGCGTTCTCACTCGGCGTGGGCACGGTGCTGGCCATCGGGGCCGACGCGCTGGGTTGTCTGACCAAGAGCCCGGAATCGCTGAGCCAGGCGCTGACGCTGCCCACGTTGATCTTCGGCATGCTCTCCTGCGGATTCGTCCCGGAGACGGGCTTTCCGACGTGGATTCGGCCGTTCGTGCGTAATCAGCCGATTTCGCAATTCTCCTTCGCCATGCGGGATATGGCCGCGAGCGGAGTGAGCTGGCATGTGCTGTGGGTGCCGCTGGTGTGGTTGGGCGGGCTCGCGGTCTGCTTCGTGCCGCTGGCGATCTGGGCGAGTATGAGGCGGGCATGAACGGGTCAGGGCCGAAGGCGGCAGCGGAGCGTAACCACGTAGGCCCCCGCTCATGCCCCATGGACACGGAATGAGCGTTGTTGTGATGGAGTCCGCACAGACCTCCAGCGGGCAGGCGCCGCTGCCGGTCGTGCCACCGCAATCCGAGCGCGCGTTCGGGGCGTGGGTGCGGCACAGCCTGATTCAGTGCAAACGGCTATTGCTGGTATGGCTGCGCGATCCGGCGACGACCATCCAGACTCTGATCTATCCCGCGCTGACGCTGCTGATGCTGCGCGTCGTGCTGGGCGATTCGATCACCGCGGCCACCGATATGCCCAGCGAGTACGGGACCGTGCCGATGATCACGCTGGTCGCGGCGATGTCGGGTGCGGTGGTCAGTGCGCTGGGGTTCAAGAACGAGCAGTACACCGGGCTGCTGGGCCGGCTGTGGACGATGCCGGTGCACCGGGCGGCCGGACTCACCGGACGTCTGCTGGCCGAGGCGATCCGGGTGCTCATCACCACGTTGTTCGTGATCGTGGTCGGGTTCTGCATCGGTTTCCGGTTCTGGAACGGCCCGCTGGCCGCGCTGGCGATGATCGCCATCCCGGTCCTGTTCGGCGTGGCGTTCGCGGTGCTGGTGACCGCGCTGGCCACGGTGTCGGGCGGAGTGATGCTGGTGAACATCGTCGCGATCGTCAACACCCTGCTGATGTTCTTCAACTCCGGATTCGTGCCCACCACGGTCTACCCCACCTGGATGCAGTCGACGGTGGCGAATCAGCCGATGAGTACCGCCATCGACGCGATGCGCGGCCTGGCCTGGGACGGCGCGGTCACCGTGCCGCTGCTCAAAACGCTCGCCTGGACGCTCGGCGCGATCGTCGTGTTCGCCTACCCGGCCATTCGGGGGTACCGCCGGGCTGCGGAGTCCAGCGGCTGACCGTGCCGTCCGGGAGTCAGTGCCGAATCAGCTCGGAGACGGTGACGAACCGGTAGCCGCGGCCGCGCAGTTCACCGACGATCCGGGGAATCGCGGCCAGTGACGACGCGCCCGACGGATACATCGCATGCAGCAGGATGATCGATCCGGGACGGACCTTCGACACCGTTTCCGTGACGATCTCGTCGGTGGTCGGATGTTTGCCGGAATCGGGTTCGACATCCCAGGTCACGGTGGTCCGGTTGTGCCGCGACAGGTACAGCGGCAGCGCGAACAGCTTCTTGCCGTTGGGTGGGCGGAAGGTGATCGGGCCCGGGTAGCCGATCTTCCGGATCTGCGCGTCGGTGCGCTCGACCTCGGCACGCGCGGTCTCGGGCGTGATGAGCACCATCCGCTGATGGTGATAGGTGTGGTTGCCGATTTCGTGGCCTGCGCGGGCGATCGCGGCAGCCCGGTCGGGGTGTGCGGCGATCTGGTCGCCGATCAGGTAGAAGGTGGCATGGATGCCCGCGGCGCAGAGCGTTGCGAGGATCTCGGAGGTGCGATCGGACGGCCCGTCGTCGAGGGTCAGCGCGACCACCTTGTCGGCGGTATCCACCCGATGCACCAGCCGTCCGGCCACCTGGTACGTGCGGGAGTTCATCAGCACGTACAGGCCGGTACCAGCGGCCAACAGCACGACCAACACGAGTGCGCCGGTGAGCAGGAGCTTGCGTCGCATCCGCGGGATACGGACAGCCGGGCTCAAGCTCCCCCGCCGGTGACGGTGAGGTAGATCAGGAACAGGTTGAGGGCGGTGATCAGGACCGCGATGAGCCAGGCCACCGCGGTGGTCGCGCGGTGGTTGACGTCGACGCCCATCAGTGTGCGGTTCGCGGTCAGGCGCACCAGTGGGATGAGTGCGAACGGTATGCCGAACGAGAGCACCACCTGCGAGACGATCAGCGCGCGCGTCGGATCGACTCCGGCGGCGAGGATGATCAGCGCGGGCACGAGGGTGACCGTGCGCCGCGCCGGCAGCGAGACGCGGCGGCGCAGCAGTCCGTCCATGATCATCGCGCCCGCGTAGGCGCCGACCGAGGTCGAGGCCAGGCCCGAGGCGAGCAGGCCGACCGCGAGCAGCAGCGCCGCGAACGCGCCCAGCGAGTGATGGACCGCGTGATACGCGTCCTGGATGGTCGAGACCTCGGCATGTCCGGCGAAGGTGTGCGCGGCCATCAGCAGCATGGCCAGATTCACCACACCCGCGATCAGCATCGCGATGCCGACGTCCCACCGGTTGGCGCGCAGCAGCCGGGTGCGAGCCGGACCGGGCTCGCTGTGGCCGTGCCGATCACGCGACATCCCCGAATGCAGGTAGATCACGTGCGGCATGACCGTCGCGCCGATCATCGCCGCGGCCAGCAGCACACTGTTGGTGTCCTGGAAGCGCGGCACCAGACCGCCGGCGGTCTGCGCGACCGACGGCGGCGAGATCACCAGACTCGCCACGAATCCGATCGAGATGATCGCCAGCAACCCGACGATCACCCGTTCGAACCGCTGCTGCCCGTGCCGGTTCTGCACCGTCAGCAGCAGCATCGAGACCACACCGGTGATCACCCCGCCCAGCAGCAGCGGCAGCCCGAACAGCAGTTGCAGCGCGATCGCGCCGCCCACCACCTCGGCGAGATCGGTTGCCATCGCGGCCAATTCGGCCTGCGCCCAATAGCCGAGCCTGCTCCGCGGCCCGGCGGCCGCACGCACCAGTTCCGGCAGCGAGCGTCCGGTGACCACGCCGAGCTTCGCCGAGAGATATTGCACGAGCGCGGCCATCAGGTTGGCCAGTACGACCACCCACACCAGCAGGTATCCGTACTGCGCGCCCGCGCTGACGTTGGCGGCCACATTCCCGGGATCCACATAGGCGATCGCCGCGACGAACGCGGGCCCGAGCAGCATCGACGCCGACCGGGCCCGCCGGAACGCGGCAGCCGGGGCGGCGATCGCGAGGCTCATCCACCCAGTTTACGGGTACCCGAACTTTTCTCCATAGGGGAGCCGAAAATGTGACGATCCGGACTGCTACACCCCGAGGCCCTTGGCCAGCACCGGCCAGGAGCTCAGGAAATCGTCATGCCAGTAACCCCAGGAATGCGTGCCGGAGTTGCGAAAGTTGTAGGTCGCCGGGATGTGCAGGGAGTTCAGCTTGTTCTGCAGATTGTGCGAGCAGTAGTTGACCCCGGCCTCGATGACGCCGCCGATCAGCAACTGGTTGGCCAGGCCGTACGCGCCGGGCAGGGCGTACTTGTTGTTCATCGTGTCGTAGACGCCCGGCAGGCCGTTCCCGGAGGAGATGTAGAGGTTCATCCCGCGCAACTTGTCCGCGTGCACATACGGATCGTTCTCGGCCCAGGCCGGCGCACCGTCGGGGCCGTACATGTTCAGCACATCGCCACCGCCCCAGACGTTCACGGTGAGCTTGACGAACTCCCGGCCGACCGGATCGGCGGTCTGCGCGCACCCGGAGTAGGCGGCGACGGACTTGTACAGGCCCGGCTTGGCGATCGCCAGATTCAGCACGCTGGTACCCGAAGTGGACAGGCCCGCAATGGCATTCACGCCATTGGTGCCCAGCGCCGCGTTGATCAGCGGCGGCAGCTCCTGGGTGAAGAAGGTCTTCCACTTGTTGCGGCCCAATACCGGATCGTCCTTGATCCAGTCGGTGTAATAGCTCCACTTACCGCCGATGGGCTGGACCACGTTGACGTTCTTGTCGTTCAGGAAGCCCTTGACGATATCGGTCTTCTTCACCCACGACGCGTCGTCCTCACCGCCGCCCGCACCGTTGAGCAGGTACAGCGTCGGACGCGCCTTGGACGCGTCGGCGGGACGCTGCACGTCCACCGGATAGGTCTCGTCCATCGCCGCCGAGTACACGTACAGGCGGATGTTGCGGTTGTCGGTATAAGTAGCCCGGGTGATGTGCGAACCGTCGGGCGCCTTCGGATCGGCCAGCAGGGCCTTGGACGCGATGATCGGATCGTCGGCCGAGGCGGTCGTCGCGCCGACCCCGGTCAGAACTCCGGCGAGAACTCCCGTGGCCGCCAGGACGGCGGCGGCTCGCAGGCCACGCCGGACGTGTCGACGAATCACTTGTGCACACCTTCACTATCGGTTCGAATTTCCAGCAGTCCGGTCGGAACCGGTGCGCCGACTCCCCCGCGGGCCGTGCGACATCCCGCCCGACGATACGTCACCAGCGGCCGCTGCATCATCCCGGATCGCCACTGTCCGAAGAGATTTCAGCCCCGCGGCACGTCCGGTCGAGGTTGCGGAACATTATCGGCCCACCCCGGCATCGCTCGGCGCGGGCTCGATGTGCAGGTCCAGATCAGCGATCAGAGTGTGCGGCGCTGCCGCGATCTGCCGGATCACCGATGCCAGCCCGTAGGACAGGACATTCGCTACAGATTCGCTGACCTCTTCGGTCAGATAGCGCAGCGACAACCGGATCGGCCCGTTCAGCATCACGGCCACTGCGGCCCGATCGGCGAACGCGGGCGCAGAATCGACACCGGCGATGCGGATGCCGTCGATGATTCCGGACAGTTCGGCGAGGTCGGCGGCGTCGTCACGGAACATCACCACCGAATCCAGCAGCCGATCCACTCCGAGGGACCGGGCCATATCGGCCTGACTCGGGCAGTAGTGCCCGGGGCGGGCCGACCATTCCGACCGGATCCGCAGCAGCAGTTCCTCCAGGGATTCGTCCGGCTCCGGGCGCACCCGCACCGGGACGATGCCGCCGAACCGGCCCACCAGCGTGTCGATGTGCGGCACCTGCGGGGAACGTCCGGGGGCGGCGACGCCGAACACCACGTCGTCGCGATCGGCGAATCGCCCGAGCAGCAGACCCCAGGCCGCCTGCACCACCATCTGCACCGTCACGCCCAGACGAGTGGCCAGACCGCTGAGTTCCACGGCGTCGGCGGGCAGCAACTCCACGCTGACTTCCGCAGTGGCCGAGGAGGTTTCGCGACCGCCGCCGCCGTGCCCGAGTAGCGCCGGGCTGTGGTATCCGGACAACGCGTCGCGCCAGACCGCTCGCGCCGCGGCGCCGTTCTGCTCGGCCAGCCACATCGGGTAGGCGCGATACGGATGGACCGCGGGCAGTTGCCGCGAGCGCGGACCGCGCGCGTAGACGGTCAGCAGATCGCGCATGACCAGCCGCAACGATCGATCGTCGAGCAGCAGCGGATGCGCGGTGAGCAGGATCCGATGCGAGCCGCTCGCCGATTTCAGCAGTGCGATACGGATCAGCGGCGCGTACTGCGGATCGAACGGCGCGAGTCGATCCGAGGCCTGATAGCGCTCGACCTCCACCCGCGCATCGGCCGCCGCCAGATCGGTGAAATCGACGGTGCGCCAAGAGATGTCGACGGGATTCGAAATCACCTGGACCGCGCCGTACGACCGGTCGCCGAAGGCCACGCGCAACCCGTCGTGCCGGTCGAGTACGGCCTGCGCGGACAGGCGCAGTCGCCGGTCGTCGAGCGGGCCACTCAGGTCCACGGCGAATTGCGCGGCGCCGGTGGTGTGCGCGGTCGCGAGCAGGCCTATCTGCCCGGGTGCGACCGGCCAGATCTCGGCGAGATCCGGGTTGTCGTGGCGGAGCCGGTCGATATCGTCCTGGGTCAGCGGCACCATCGGGAAGTCCGATGGGGTGAAACCGCCTGCCTCCGGCCGGGTTCCGTGCTCGGCCAGGCCGCCCAGCGACCGAACCCAGTGTCCGGCCAGCTCTTTGACCTCGTCCGCCTCCAGAACCGCTGACGCGTAATCGAATCGGGCCCGGAAGCCCTCCGCGGTCGCGTCCACGGTGATGTCGAGGAACAGATCAGCGGCCGGAGTGTCCGGGTAGGGGCGTGCGGGGCGCAGGTCGCGATAGCGGAATGCCGTGCGGCCGTGGGCAAGTGCGGACATCTCCGGCGAGGTGTCCGGATCCAGGTAACGCAGCCGGCCGTACTGTGCACCGCCCGCGGGCACCGCGCGACGCTGCTCCTTCACCCGGGAGATGGCCGCACCGGCCGCGGCTCCGCCGCTCAGGGCCTCGTCCGGGTCGATGCCGTCGACGTTCGGCACCAGCGGATAGGTCGCGGTGAAACCGCCCACCGCACCGGCGGATTCACCTCCTCCGAACGCTCTGCCGTCCACGGTCAGCTGCACCACCGGGCCGAGGATCTCGGCCGCGCGGGTATCGGGCACCATGGCCAGTGCGAGCGCCGCGAGCAGAACGTCCTCGACGTCCGTGTGATACGAGGCCGCCACTGATGCCACCGCCGCCGCGCCCTCCGCGGTGATCACCAGCGACACCCGGCCGCGAGCGGTGAGATCCACACCGTCCAAGGCACTTTCGGCAGGCAGGTCGGCCAGTGCGCGCCGCCACCAGGACACCTCGTGACGCACCGAATCGTCGGCCGCGCGCCGGGCGAGCGCCTGCGCGACCGCGTCGGGCGCGGCCTGCGCGGAGTCGCCGAGCACGGTGTGGCCGCCCGACCATGCCTGGGACAGTTCCTCGATGATGATCCGCCACGAGGCGTCGTCCACGACCAGGCCGTTGGCCGCCACCACGAGGGTGCGCGAATCATCTTGCGGTTCAGCGGATTCCGGCGGGTCGATCAGGCCGAAACCGATATTGCGGCCCTGGCCGGGATCCAGTTCCACGGCCAGCGTGCGCACCGCCATCTCCGCGACGCCCTCCGAGTGGACGAACCGGCGGGGTGAGATGTCGGGAGGCGTCTGCGCGAGTACCAGCCGAGCCTCGCGGGCCGACCCCGCGAAAACGGGCGACCACGCGCGCAACGGGTCGTCGCCGGCCCGGCCCGGCACCGCGAGACGGGCCGACAGCAGCGGATGCCGCTCCAGGACCGCCCGTACGGCGGCGCGAATGTTCTCGGTGGGCACCCCGGCCGGAATGTCCAGGGCGATGGCGCGGCTCTCCCGGCCGGACGGGTCGATCTCCAGCAGCCGGACCGCTCGCGGTGGCAGCGGGAGCGAACCGTGGTCGTCCGGTTCGGTTTCGAGGGTCGATGGCATCGACTCGGCGACCGCATCCGGTTCGGCGGGCTCGGCCGCACGCGCGCCACGGCGCGGGAGGGCGGGCGCAGGGGTGTCGCGGTTCGGGAGCGCTCGCCGGGGCGAGGTGCGCGCCGGCGCGGACAAGGCTGTGGCGCTGTCGAATTCCTCCGGCGGCGGGGCGCTCGCGCGGGCCTCGGCGATGATTCGTTCCGCGGGGGTCATCGGGCGATCGGCCGCTGCGGGGTGTTCCGCGTACTCGGACTGCTCCGGCTGGTCCGGGTACTCGCGATATTCGGAGTATTCGGACTGTTCGGAGTATTCGGCCTCCTGCGAGTACCCGCCCTCTTGCGAGTATCCGGCCTGTTCCGAATGCTCAGCTTCCTCCGAGTACCCGGCCTGTTCCGAATACCCGGCTTCCTGCGAGTACGCGGCATGGTCCGCATACCCGGCCTCCTGCGAGTATGCGGCCTGCGCCGAATATCCGGTGTGTTCGAATTGCTCCGGCCGGTCGGCGTACTCGGCGTGTTCGGTGTATCCGGGCCGGCCCAGCTGTTCAGGCAACCCGTGGTACTCAGCCTGTTCCGCGTACGCCGTCTGCTCCGAGTACTCCTGTGCCGGGTACTGCGCCTCTTCCGCATACCCACCCTGCGCGGAATAGTCGTCCTGCTCGGAATATCCGGCCTGTTCGGCGTGCCACGACTCGTCGGCCGACGACGGATCCTCGGCGACGGCATACCCGTCCGCCGCCGAATACTCTTCTGCCACGGCACGATCGGTGACCACGACCTCGACACCGTCCAGGGATGCCGGGTCCACCGTGCGCAGTGCCGCTTCGGGCAGGAACGCGTGCGTCACCCGTTCGGAGCGGATCAGCCGCGCCAACTCCGGGCCGCCGCCGATGGTCGCGGGGGCCACGACCAGCGCCGCGGCCGCACCGAGGGCCAGGACCAGTTCGAGCACGGCCTCGTCCGAGGACGGCGCGGCCAAGGCCAGCACGCGTGAATCACGGTGCAGCCGATAGTGACTCGCCTGTTCGGCCAGATCGGCCAGATCCTCGTGGGCCACCACGATGCCCTGGCTGTGATCGATGTCGGCCGAGCCGTACAGCACGTACGCACCGTCGTCCGGCAGCAGGGCGGTGATCCGCTCGGCATCCGAAATTGGCTCGCCCGCTTGTGAATCCACCTCCGCGGCGAAGTTCGGGTGGTCCAGAACCAGCCATTCGCCGTCGATCTGCGGCAGGCCCGCGATGGCAGCGCGAACCGTCACGCCCAGGATCGCACCGGAATCCGACACCAGATCGGTGATCCGGTCACCGGGCAGACTCGGCTCGACGGGCACCACCGCGGCGCCGGTCTTGGCGACCGACCACAGGGTCACCAGCGCCTCCAGCGAGCGCGGAATCGCCACGGCCACCGGCTTCTCCGGTCCCGCACCGAGCTGGACCAAGCGTCTGGCCAGCTTGGACGATGCGCGATCGAGCTGGAGGTAGGTGAAACTGCGACCCCGGAACACCACCGCCGGACCGTTCGGATTGGTGGCCACGGCGGAGGTCATGAGTTCCGGGATGGTGCGCGGCCGGGCGGCCTGCTCACCCAGCTGAACCGGCGTGCCCAGCGCGACCGACCAGAATTCCCACACCGCCAGATCGGCTGTCGCAGCCGTCGCCAGGAGCGCGCGGCCGTCGGCATTCAATCCGAATTCGGTTGTGCTGCCAGTCAATTGGCCAACGGCACCGGCGTGCGAGACGACCACCCGCTCGGCCCCGGCGGACTGGATGATCCATGCCGGATGTGCGGCGCGCAGTGGTTCGATCCGTTCCGCATCCGCGAGCCGGTGAGTCGGAATGCCCTCCAGATTCAGTCGGTCGATCCGCACGACCATCGGCTGCCCACCCGTGGCGGGCCGGTGCGCGGGCGTGCGTCCGATCGGGGTGAGCAGTTCGGTCGGCGCGTCGAAACTCCCGTCCCCGCCGGAACGATTCGACGCCACGAAGGGATACTCCGCATCGGCCAACACACAGACCGGCCCCGCTCCCGCGAGGATCTCGCGGTTGCGTTCCACCGCCCCCTCCGGATCGATGGGCAGCGCCGCACCCCCGGCCTTCGCGACCGCGTACACGGCCACACCGAGATCCACCGAACGCCGAACGGCCAGCGCCACAACCGATCCGCGCCCGACCCCGAGCGAAATCAGATACCGCGCCAGCCGGTTGGCCCAGGCATCCAACTGTCCGAGCGTGAACTCCGTTGCCCCGCTTCCGCTCTCCGCGGCAGAGGCGATGATTCCCACGCCCTCGGGCCCGGCTTCGGCCGCCTCCTCCAGCAGCGAGACCAGGGTCGGCCCATCATCGGAACCCGCATCCTCGGCAGCCTCGGAATCACTACGCCACCCGGCATCCACGCTCCCGTGATCGGCCGAAGCCGCGTAGGCATCACTCCCGTATCCGGAGTCCCAACGCCCGCCGGCGGAATCGTCGCCGTGGAATTCATCCACAGGTCGGCTCACGGAATCCAGGGGGGCGGATCCCGCCTGGTCCGCAAGCTCGGTCTCCTCGGCCGACACCGGTGCCCGCCGCAGACTGTGCAGCCCGAACACCGAGCCTCTGGCCACCTTGGTGTCACTCCGATCGTTGTCAGAATCACCGGTCTCGACCGCGTCCGCCACGAATCCCCGCGGACGTTCCGGCGCGTCGGCTCCCGCGGAATCCCAGGCTCGATCGTCCGAGTCCTCGGCCTTCTCCGGTGCGGAGCCGGCCCCGCGACGCCGAGCCAACGGCGGCAACGCGGAAATCGCGTCGACGGACTCGGCATCCCGGCCCGCTCGCCCGGCAACCTCGCCACTGTCCTCGCCGACAACACCAGCGGGCGACTGCCATTCACCGGCCGCACGCGAACCCTCGGCGTCCTCTGCGCCCGCGCCGGACCGCCGACGCCGAGCTTGCGATTCACCAGCCGCACGCCACTCGTCGGATACCTCCGCTGCGGTGCCAGCCCCGCGACGCCGAGCCAACGGCGGCAGCGAGGCGATCGAATCGGCTGACTCGACATCCCGATGAGCCCGCCCGGAATCCTGAGCGGCTGTGTCGAAGTCGTCGGCTGCTGATGCATCGGGAGTTGCGCCGAGTACGACCGGGTGGTCGGCGTCCGCCGGTTGCGGAGCCGAGACCGTCAGGGCAGCAGCAGTTTCCGAGCTGTGTGCTGTCACGTCGTCGGAGCGGGTGGATAGTTCGGGGGTGCCGATGCCGATGGCGCCCAGGGGTTGGGCGGGATCGCTGACCAGGGTGGTCAGGAGGTCGGCCAGACCGGTGGTCAGGTCTTCGGCCGCAGTGCGGTCGAAAATGTCTGTGGCGTAAGCGATTCGGCCGTCGATACCGGACGGGTTGCCGTCGGAGTCGTAGGTTTCGGTGACGGTCAGGCTCAGGTCTACCGGTGCGACCTCCAGCTCGGTGTCGATGTCCTCGACCGTCAGACCGGGTAGATCCATCGTGATACGCGCAGGGGTCTGCACCGACACGCCCACCTGGAACAGGGGGTTGTGGGCGGTGGACCGGCCGAGACCGAGCGCCTCCACCAGGCTCGCGAACGGCAGGTCCGCATGCGCGAACGCCTGCTCGCGGCTGTCTCGCTGGCGAATCAGCAAGTCGCTGAACGACTCCGCGGGATCCAGACGGGTGCGCAGCACAACCGTATTGACGAATGTGCCGATCAGATCCTCGAACTCGCCCGCGGCGCGCCCCGGGACCGGAGTGCCGATCGCGATGTCGTCACCGTTCGACAGACGGGCCAGGAAGGCCGCGACGGCGGCCTGCAGGACGGTGGACAGGGTCGTCGCATGGGTGTGCGCGAGTTCCAGCAGGGCGGTGTGTGTGGCGGCATCGATATGGACGCCGGTCCACGCCCCGGCCATCGATGCCACCGCCGGACGGGGTCGACCGCCGGGCAGATCGAGCACCTCGGGCAGCCCTGCGAGTTCACCGCGCCAGTAGGCGATCTGCTGGGCGGCAACCGATTCCGGATCCGATTCCGCGCCGAGCATGGTGCGCTGCCAGCGAACGTAATCCGCGTACTGCGCCGACAGTGACGCCCACCGCGGCGAATGGTTCGCGGTCCGCGCCGCGTAGGCCACCATCAGATCGCCGACGATCGGGCCCAGCGCGGAGTTGTCCGCCGCAATACGGTGCACGACCACGGCGAGCACATATTCCCGGCGCGAACCCGGTGCCAGATCGGAGATTTCGAACAGCTGCACCCGCAGCGGCAGTTCGGTGGACACGTCGAACGGCGCGGCCGCAAGCTCCCGCACCGCCGCCTCGACCTCGGCCGCACCGATCCGTTGCGCCATCAGCGCAGGGCGCGGCGCGGCGGGCAGCACCCGCTGCACAGCACCCGAATCCGCTTCCGCCGCAGCCGGATATACCGTGCGCAGCACCTCGTGCCGGGCGATCACGTCGTCCAGCGCCACACCCAGCGATTCGACATCCAGACTGCCGGTCAGCCGCAGAGCGAACGGCAGGTGGTGAGCCGCCGGAACAGGCCCTCCCGCATCGTGTTCCGCCTGATTGAGCGCCCACAACCACTCCTGCGCGGGCGACAGCGGCACCGGTTCGACATCCGCCGCGGCAGCGACGTCCGCAGCCTCGTCCGATTCCGGGCCCTGCGGCACCGACCGGCGGGGCAGCAGCATCGTTCGAGGCTCCGCCTGAGATTCTTTGTCCGACACCCACTCCGGCGCGGACTCCGTCTCGTTGCCGGACCGCCGCAGCGGAAGACTCGGCAGCTCCGGTGACTGCGCGGGCTGCTCCGCACCGGACTCCGACGACGACTCTCCTGCCTCCGAACGCAATCCGCGATCGAACCCCGCCCGCAGCGAGGACAGCCCGGACTGCGGTTTCGGCGAATCCGGCTCCGCGTCCGCCGTCGACTCTTCGGACGCCCATTCCTGGTCGCCCGGGTCGGACTCGGTCGGATCGTCATCGGCCGCATCGGACTCCGGCGACGACACCACCCGCGGCAGCCATCCGGCCTCCCGACGCGAGGTCCTGCCGGACCCCGAAGGTGCCGAGTCGGACTCCGGCTGACCGTCATCCGCGGCGCCGGACTCCGAGGAGGAGACCACCCGCGGCGACCACCCGGCCGCACGACGCGGCAACATACCGGACTCCACTCGCGAGGACGACTCGGACTCCGCCCGATCATCACTCGCCGCACCGGCCTCGTCCGAGGGCACCACTCGTGGCGACCACCCGGCCTGCGACCTCGACCCGGGAACACCACCGGATCCCAGAGCGGAGGTTCCCGAACCATCCGGCGCGGAGTCGAAACTCCCTTGCGGTGCAGCCTGATTCGAATCAGATGCCGCAGCGGCTCCGGACAAGGCGGTATCCGACGCGCCGGCCTCGGCCCGGCGGCGAGCCGCATCCCGCGAGCGTCGCGGAAGTTGCGTGCGGGGCTCGGATTCCGTCGAGTCCGGTCCCGCCGACGCGTCGGGATCCGACAACGGACCGAGCTTCCACTGCTTGGACAACCACCCCGATTCCGTCGCAGAATCGGGCTCGTTGCGCACCGGCGACTCGTTCTGCACCGGGGATGCCGAAACGGGATCGGCCGTGCGTGGCGGCTCGACGGTATCGACGCGCACGACCTTCAGCGAGGACGACGTCTCGACACCGAGCGAGGGATCCGGCAGCGCGCGGCGGTCGAGTTTGCCCGCGGCCGTGCGCGGCAGCGCGTCCATGGGGACGACGACGTCCGGAATGAACTCCTCCGGAAGGACTTCCGCCAGCGAGGCCGCCACCCGCTCGGTGACGATCCGCTTCTCCGCGCGCGGCGCGACGTAGGCGACGAGCCGACCGTCCCGCGCCACCACCACCGCATCCCCGACCGAGGACTGCGCGAGCAGCGCGACTTCGATCTCGCCGGGTTCGATCCGCCGACCCCGAATGTTGATCTGAAAATCGGTGCGGCCCAGGTAATCCAGCCGCGCGGGCAGTTCACCCGAACCCTCGCGCCACACGACCAGATCGCCGGTGCGGTACATCCGGCCACCGGCATCCTGGCCCGAGAACGGATCGGCCACGAACCGATCCGCGGTCAGATCGGGCCGGTTCGCGTAGCCGCGGGCCAGCGCCGCGCCCGCCAGATACAGCTCACCCGGAACACCCACCGGCACCGGACGCAACCGGTCGTCCAGCACGTAGACGCGAGTGTTCCACTGCGGCAACCCGATCGGCACATTTGCCCCGTCCGCGCTCCCGGCGGGCCAGTAGGTCACCGAAACCGCGGCCTCGGTCGGGCCGTACAGGTTGTGCACGCGCGCATCGCTGATCCGCTGGAACGCCGTGACGGTCCACGCGGGCAGCACCTCGCCGATCACGAAGATCTCCCGCAACGTCGGGCAGATCCCGGGCGCGGTGCGATCCACGAATGCCGCCAGCTGTGCGGGTACGAAGTCGGTCACCGTGACACCGTGCGCGATAATGGATTCCGCGAGGTACAGCGGATCCGTGCGCCCTGCGGCGGCCAACCGCAACCGCGCCCCGGCCCGCAGCGGCAGGAAGTATCCCCACAGCGAGGCATCGTAGGTCGGCGGGGTCTTCTGCAGGTACACATCGTCGCTCGCCAGCGGATAGGCCGCGAGCATCCAGGCGAGCTGGTGGTCGATGGCCGCATGCGAGACCATCACGCCCTTGGGACGCCCGGTCGACCCCGAGGTGAAGATGACATACGCCGGATGGCCGGGACGCAGCGGACGCGACAACTCCTCGGGCCGGACCGGACTCGGGTCGAATCCGCTCAGGTCCATGGTGTCCAACCGCAGGACCTGCGTATCGGGCGGCACCGGAACCGAATCCGCGACGGTGCTGACCACGCAGACCGGGCGCACCGTGTCGAGGATGTACCCGATCCGCTCGGCCGGATGATCCGGATCCACCGGCACGTAGGCGCCACCGGCGGTGACGATCGCATACATGCCGATCAGCAGATCCAGCGATGGCGAAATCGCCAGGACCACCATGGTCTCCGGCCCGACGCCACGCGAGATCAGCAGGCGCGCGAGCTGATTCACCCGGGCATCGAATTCGGTGTAGGTCAGTTCGAGCTCGGCACTGGACACCGCGATCGCGTCCGGATGCTCCCGCACCGCACGCCGGTAGCCGTCCAGCAGCAGTCCGGGCTCGACGGAGTACCGAGTGTTGTTCCAGTCGCCGAGGATTCGCATCCGCTCGTCGGGCTGCAACAACTCCACGTCCCCGACCGGACGGCGCGGATCGGCCGTGACGGCCTCGAACAACAGGACGAGACGTTCGGCGAATCCGGCGACGGTGATCTCGTCGAACAGGTCGGTGGCATAGGTGAATGTGGCCGACAACCCGTCGGCTTCGCCGTCCCGCATCCGCGGGAACACGTTCAGCCGCAGGTCGAACTCCGCGAGGCCGCTGTCGAATTCGACTGCGGTAGCGGACAATCCGGGCAGGTTTACCTGGGAGACGTCCTGCTCGCGGACCGTCAGCGCGATCCGCAACCACGACGGATACGCCTGCGCGGACTCGCCCAGCGCCTCGGTCAGGAGCCCGAACGGCAGCTCGGCATGCTCGGAGGCGACCAGGTCGTCGTCGGTCACCGTCACCAGCAGGTCGGCGAAGGACGCGGTCGGGTCGAGCTGGGTACGCATGATCAGCGGATTCTCGAAAAGCCCGATGGCACTGCCGAGTTCACGTGCCCTGCGGCCCGAAGCCGCTGTGCACACGACGACGTCGCCCGCACCCGACAGCCGTGCGATCAGGGCCGCGAATCCCGTATGCAGCGCGGTGAACAGCGTGCCGCCCGCGGTGCGGGCGAGTTCCAGGAGTCGGGCGTGCACCTCGCGATCCACCGTGAAGGCGTATGCCGCACCGCGTCCCGACGGCACCGCGGGCCGCGGCCGGTCCGCCGGTAGGTTCGGGCCTTCCCTGAGTCCCGCCAAAGCCGTTCGCCAGTAATCGATCTCCCGCGCAGCCATCGAATCCGGTTGCGCCGCATCGCCGAGCACCGACCGCTGCCACAGCGCATAGTCGGCATACTGCACGGGCAGCGGCGCCCACGACGGTTTGGCCCGATTGCGCCGCCCCAGCAGGGCCACCGCGAGATCGCGCAGGAACGGCGTCACACTGGCCTCGTCCGCGGCGATGCGATGCGCCACGACGACGACCACGTGATCGTCCTCGCTGATCTGGGCGATGCCGATCCGAACCGGAATCTCGGTGGTCACATCGAACGCTATCCGCGCGTATTCGCCGAGCCAGTCCTCGATCTCGGATTCTTCCAGCGGCTCGGGCGCCAGATCCGCGAGCACCCGATCCAGCGGCAGCACGACCTGATATCCGCCGCCGTCCGACACCGGATACGCGGTCCGCAGCATCTCGTGCCGCTCGATGACGTCGACCACAGCGACCTGCAGCGCCTCCACCCGGATCCGCGCGCTGATCCGCACGGCGAAGCACACGTTGTGCGCCACCGTCTGCGGATCCGATCGGTTGATCGCCCACATCCGCTGCTGTGCCGCCGACAACGGCACCCCCGGCAACTCCGTGTCCTCGAACTCCACCAGCGTCGAAGGCCGCGGCATCGCCGTCAGCGGAATCGCCTCGGCACCGGTTTCAGCCTCCGGCCCCGGCTCGGCGGCCGTGTCGCCGCCGCCCTCGGTCAGCACGTCCCGATCCGGCTCCGCACGCACACCGTCGGTCTCCGACGGCCGCTCGCCGCCCGCATCGGCAGTCCCCGCCGATTCCCTCTCACCGACAACATCGTTCGCATCGAACGACCGATCTGCCCCCGGCGGCACACCGAATGGAGCCTCAGCGGAAATCACTTCCAGCGCAGCGTCTTCCGCACCCGGATCGACATCCGCCCGACGCGTATCCGATTCCGCCGCACCCACCGGATCATTCGAAGCCGACCGTCCACTCACCGGCGGCACACCCGATGTGACATCGGCGGGAACCGCAGCGGCGCTCCCCGCTGTCCGCTCCCACTCGTCGTGCGCAGCCTCCCCGGGCAGTGGATCGAACCCACTCCCCGACGCACCGGTCGCAATCGAGTCCGCGCGTTCGCCGCCCGAACCATCCGCCGGACCCGAACCCGAAGCCCTTCCGCCGGACGAATCCCGCACGGCGAGCGGACGATCGATCCCGATCGAGGGCACACCGGCCGAATCCGTCTCCGCAACAACCTGTTCGCCCCGGGCCGGGTCACCGATCCGCGAGTCCGGCCCCCACCCGGCAGCCGAATCCTCCGACGTCCGACCGATCGTCGGCAGAGCGGAGCGCACCTCGACGGAATCCGTGCCGGAGACATCCGCGTCCGGCTGGGCCGCATCCCCGGCACCCGCATCGGCCGCACCCTCGACCGACGACCGATCGAGTCGATCCCGCACACCGGGCATGACCCCGGCGGTCACCACCGGGGCAGCAGGGCCGACGTACTCGACAGCGCCATCGGCCGAACGACGCACCAGATCCCCGGTGCGGAACAGTCGCGAATCGGCGGCGGAGAGCCCGACGCCGTCGGGTCCGCCGAGGAACGGATTCGCCACGAAATGCGCCGCGGTCTGCGCCGGCCGCCGCAGATATCCGCGCGCCAGCTGCGCACCGGCGACGTACAGCTCGCCGGTTTTCCCGTCGGGAACCGGCGAAAGCCGTTCATCCAGCACATATTCGGTGACGCCAGGATTCGGCGCACCGATTCCGGACGCCTCGGCGGGCGAATCCGGCGCACCGACATTGGTCAGCACCGTGGTCTCCGCGGACCCGTATCCGTGCAGGAAACGACGCACCGCGGCCCCGAACGGACCCGCACCGATCGGCCGCGTCCACTCGTCCACCAGCTCGGGCGGATACGACCGGCCCGCGCAGATCACCACGCGCAATTCGTCCAGTCCGGCCGGATCCAACGATTCCAGCACCTCGGACGGCAGATACGCGTGCGTGACGTCCTCGCGCAGCAGCAGCGGAGCCAGTTCGTCGCCGCCGCGCACGGTCGGCGCGGCCACCACCATCGTTGCCGCCCCGCCCACGGCGAGCAGCAGTTCCAGCACCGACGCGTCGTCCGAGGGGGCCGCGAACGCCAACGTCCGCGAATCGCCGTCGGCCTGATACCGCGCCCGCTGCGCATCGGACAGCACCGACAGTCCGGCCTGGGTGACCACGACGCCGTGCGGTGCGCCGATCGCGTCGACGGTGTACACCACGTAGGCCGGGTGTTCGGCGCGCAGCGGGCGCAGCCGGTCGGCATAGGTGACCGGGTCGGCGGCGAATTCCTCCAGCTCCACGGCGATTCCGGCGGTATCGACGGCCAGCCAGGGCGTCGTGCCGGGCAGTGCCGGACGGTTCGACGCGACGGTCAGTCCCAGCACCACCCCGGAATCCACGACGATGTGCGCGATGCGCTGGGCTGGATCGTCCGGATCCACCGGCACGAATCCCGCACCTGCCTTGGCGACCGCCCACAGCGCGATCACCGCTTCGAGTGAACGCGGAAAAGCCACGGCCACCAGGTCTTCCGGGCCGATTCCGCGGGCGATCAGCAGGCGCGCCAGACGCGTGGACCGCTCGTCCAGCTCGGCATAGGTCAGCTCCGCGAGGGTGCTCGTCGCATCCGCCAGGACGATCGCGATGCCGTCCGGATCGGCCTCGACCGCGGTCGACATCAACTGGGGCAGGGTGATCACGCGGGTCCGGCGGCTCCGGGACGGCCGCTGGCGGGTCGGCCGGCTCATGCTGGGAACCCTTGCCGGGTCACGTTGCGCCGTCCGAACACCCGAAGCACGTTGCCTCACACCCTGCCTGTTGTTGCTCATGCGCCGCTGGGGACGCCACCCTCGATCGATCGAACACGACAGCGGCCGATATCACCATCGTGCGGATATTCCGTGGCGGAGGGTAGCCGCCCGCGGAACCAGACCATTGTGGAGTACGGAGCCCCGATGGTCACCTGGTGGGCCGGAATTCACCGGATCAACTCGTCGAGCACCATGAACATCTCGGCGACGCCGTAGCCTCCGACCGGTACCGGGCCATTGTCCACGATGACAGCTCGCAAATCCGCCAGCGGTTCCGGATCCAGCGATGCGAGCCCGGCCGGATCGCTGAACAGGTGCGTCACCCATTCCTCGGCCAGCACTGCGGCGTCGACCGCGCCGTCTCCGTTTTCCGGCAGCACCAATGCGGCCCCCGCGACACCCGCCGCCACGATTTCCAGCAATGCCGCCGGGGACTGCGCAGCACCCTGATGAAAGGTGCGCGATTCGATATCCAATTCGGTGCCCGAACGCAATCGCTCGACCGCCGCGGCCAATTCGTCGTAACCCAGAACGGTGTCCGCGCGGACGAACGCCGGATCGGCGCCGCGCAGTGCGCGAGTGCGGTCGGCGTAGGTCACCGGACGGGCGGATCGACTCTCGATCTCGGCGGCGACGTCGGGGTCGGCGAGAACCAGCCAGTCGATCCGAGAATCCCACACCGGCACGGCGGCCAACCCGACCGCCACCTGCGACTCCGGCCCGCCGTCCGCCGTGAAGACCACGGCCGCGCCCACTTTCAGCACCGCCCACACGGCCACCACCGCATCGATCCCGCGATCGAACCGGACCGCGACCCCGGCGCCGGGACCGCAGTCGCGGTCGATCAGCACCCGCGCGAGCCGTGAGGATCGCGCGTCGAGTTCGGCGAAGGACATCTCGTCGGCACCGGACACCAGCGCGGGCCCGTCCGGATCGCTCTCGACGATCGCGGCCAGCGCCTGGGACAGCGCGGGCCCGGCGGCACTCATCGTGCGACCGTCCGCAAGCGCGGCTTCCGTTGCGACATATCCTGATTCGGCTTCGCCGAGCGGATTCTCGGCAACCGACCGGACCGGCACGTCCTGCGTATCCGCCCGGATCTGCTCTCTGCGCCCGGCGTACTCGAGTACGGCCTCACCGCCGAAACCGATCCAGCGCCCGGCATCCCCAGTGCGATACATCCGAGAGCCCGGCTCCCCGAACGGATTCGCCACGAACCGCGTCGCGGTCGAACCCGCACGCCCCGCATGGCCGCGAGCAAGCTGCCCACCGGTGAGATACATCTCCGCGGCAACACCCATCGGCGCCGGATGCAGCCGTTCGTCCAGCACGAAACAGGCCAGTCCCGGCAGCGCGCGCCCGATCGCGTTCACCGGATCGTCCGCCAAATGCTCGTCCACCGCCAGGAACGACGCGTGCACCGTGGTCTCGGTGCGTCCGTACATGATCACCAGCTGGGGCGCGTCCGAGATGTGCCGCTCGTACCAGCGCCGGATCGACTGCGGATCCACCTGTTCCCCGGCCAACACCACATAGCGCAACGCGAGCCTGGCAGATCCGGTTTCGCTGCTGCTCGCGGCCCGATCCGCCTCGACCAGCCCGTCGAACTCCGGCGGCGTCTGCTGCAGCACCGTCACCTGCTCACGAATCAGCAACTCCCGGAACGTCTCCGGCGACAGCGACGTCGGCCGATCGACCACCACGACCGCCGCGCCGGTCCCCAGCGCACACCACAGCTCCCACACCGACAGATCGACCGCGTACGAATGACACAGCGCCCACACGTCGGTCTCGACCACATCGAACAGCGGCCGGGCAGCGGCGAACAGCTCGATCACATTGCGATGGGTGATGGTCACGGGCCGGGATCGGCCGGGGATACCCGAGGAGTACATCAGGTAGGCCGTATTCTCCGGCCGCAGCGGGGAGATCCGATCGGCGTCGGTCACCGGGGCGTCGGAGAAGGTCTCGGCATCGTCGAGCAGAACGACGGCAGTTTCGCAGCGCGGCAGTCGCTTTCGCACGTCGGCGGTGGTCAGCAGGCACACCGGCGCGGTGTCGGCGAGGACGAACTCGAGCGAGTTCGGGACAGCGCCCACGGTCGTGGGCTGCTCGTCCCGGTCCGGATCGACGGCAACGTATCCCGCCCCGGACAGCAGTACGCCCAGCAGCGCCACCGGCAGTTCGACATTCGGCTCGACCGCCACGGCCACCAGCGATTCCGGTCCCGCACCGCGTTGGATCAACGCCCGCGCCACCCGATTCGCCTGCCGCATCAGCTCCCCGAAACCGAGTGCGGCGTCACCGGACCGGATCGCGATCGCGCCGGGTCGCTCGTTCGCCCGGTCGGTGATCAGATCCACCAGCGTCACCGGCGGCGCCGGAGTGCCAGCCGTATTCCATTCGCGCAGTACGAGTTCGCGCTCACCGGGCAGCAGGACGTCGATATCACCGGCGATCACCCGGTCGTCGGCGGTGACGGCGTCGATCACCCGGCCGAAACGATGTGCGAAATCACGGACGGTCGCGTCGTCGAAAAGATCCGTGGCATAGGTGAACCGGGCCGTCATCCCCTGCGCGACGCCGTGGTCGTCCAGGCGTTCGGTCATGGTCAGTTGCAGATCGAATTCGGCTCGCGCGGTGTCGAATTCGATATCGTCGACGGTCAGATCCGGCAGTTCCGGACGGGTCCTGGCGGTATTCCGCAAGGTCAGCGCGACCTGGCACAGCGGATGCCGGGCCGCGGACCGCACCGGATCCAGCTCCTCGGCCAATTGCTCGAACGGCACGTCGGCGTTGGCGAGCGCCGCGAGGTCCGTATCACGCACCGCGGTCAGCAGATCGCCGAATCCGATACCCGGATCGATACTCGCGCGCAGCACCAGGGTGTTGGCGAATACGCCGATCAGCTCGTCCAATGCCACCGCACCGCGTCCGGTGACCGGCGCGGCGATCGCGATGTCGCGGGTGCCGGACAAGCGCGCCAGCAGGATCGCCAGCATCGCGTGCAGGACCGTGAACAGCGTCGCGCCGTGCTCGTGCGCCACCCGGTTCAGCACGGCGTGCACCCGGGCGTCGATCTCGAACTCCAGCGTCGCGCCCCGCTGGGAGGCGATCGCCGGACGCGGCTGATCCGACGGCAGCTCGGCCTGCTCGTGCAGCCCGGCCAGTTCCCCGCGCCAGAACTCGATCTGTTGTGCCGGAATCGAATCCGGATCGTCCTCCGCGCCGAGCACCTCGCGCTGCCAGAGCGCGTAATCGGCGTACTGCACCTCGAGCGGCGACCACTGCGGCTGCTCACCCCGGGCGCGGTCCCGGTAGGCGGTCATCAGGTCCCGGGTCAGCGGGCCGGTCGAAAACCCGTCTCCCGCAATGCGATGCAGGACGCACACCAGGACGTGGTCGGTCTCGCCCGCGGTGAGCACCCGTAGTCGAACCGGCGGTTCGCCGGTCACGTCGAAACCGGTACCGACGAATTCGGATACCAGCCCGAGCAGTTCGTTCTCCGCCGCTCGGACGACCGGAACGTCCGGTGTCGCACGGGGATCGGCGGTCGGCAACACGAGCTGATAACCCGCGCCGCGGAATTCGGGAAATACGGTGCGCAGTACCTCGTGCCGCACCACCAGATCCCGGACCGCGGCGCGCAGCGCCTCGATGTCCAACCGGCCGCCCACCCGCATCGCCACCGGAATGTTGTCGGTCGCGCTCGCCGGATCGAACCGGTTGCGTGACCATATCCGCTGCTGAACATAGGACAGCGGAATCCGCTCCGGACGCGGCATCGGCCGCAGCTCTCGCGCGGACACCGAATCCACGTGCCGCCCGATGCGTTCGGCCAGACCTCGCACCGTGGACGCCTCGAAGACGAACCGGGCCGGAACCCACAGCCCCAGCGCGGCGCCGATCCGCGCCACGGCCACAGCGGCCAGTGCGGGATCGCCACCCAGCGCGAAGAAGTCGTCGGTCGCCTCGATCCGGCGCGGCTCGGCGTCGGCGCTGATCAGCAGTGCGGCGAAGGTCTCCGCGACGGCCTGCTCCAGCAGTGCGGACGGGACGGGCCCGCGCATCGCGGAGGTGGGCTCGGGCATCCGCGAGACGAATTCGATGGAACCGTCGGAGTCGTTGCGCCGCACCAGATCCCCGGTCCGGCACAATCGCAGGCCGGGCTGTCCGGTCTCGGCGCCGAACGGGCTGGCCACGAACCGTGCGGCGGTCGTCCCGGGGCGGCCCGAATACCCCTGCGCGAGTATCGGTCCGGACAGATACAACTCGCCCACGATGCCCGCGGGCACCGGGCGCAATCTCGAATCCAGCACGAACGCACCGATTCCCGCGATCGGCGCACCGATCGTCGCGATCTCGCCCGGCCGGCGGACGCCGCTGACGGTATCCAGAATCGTCGCCTCGGGAAGTCCGTACGCGGTGTGGACCGCGCACCCGTCGCGTACCCATCGGTCGATCTGCTCCGGATCGAACAGGTCACCGACCACCGCGACGGCCTCGAGGTCCGCCAGGTCCGACGGGTTCACCGGCCCGGGCGTCTCCGGAGTGATCAGCAGATGCGTGATCCGCTCGTGCCGCAGGAGATCCGCGAGCCGATCGCCGGACGCCTCCGGCGGGGCGACGATCAGCATCGCCCCGGTGGAGAAGGTCAGCAGCAGTTCCAGCATGGCCAGGTCGGCATCCGGTGCGCTCAGATGCAGCACGTGGGATTCCCCGTCGACGCCGAGCTGCTCGCGCATCGCGTTGACCACGGTGGCCAGACCGGTGTGGGTGACCACGACGCCCCCGGTCGAGTCGGCGGGGTGCACGAGGTAGGCCGGATGCTGCTCGGTGAGCAGGCGCACCCGGTCGGTGTAGGAGATCGGATGCGCGGCGCGCGCGGCGATGCGTTCGCCGGTGCGCGCCTCGTCGAGTTCGAGCCACTCCATGCCGTCGCCGAGGTCCGCGCGGTATCCGGTGGTCGTCAAACCAAGTGCCGCACCGGATTCGGCGAGAATGCGCGCGATGCGTTCGGGCGGACCGGCCGGATCCACCGGCGCGCAGGCCGCACCGGCCTTCGCGATCGCCCAGACCGACAGCACCGATTCGATCGAACGGTCCATCCCCACGGCCACCACGTCGCCGGGCCCGATGTCGCGCGCGATCAACTCGCGCGCCAGCCGCGAGGACGCCTCGTCGAACTCCCGATAGCTCAGCTCACGCGCACCGGCCGGATCACCGCTCGAGTGCGCCCGGATCGCCACCGCATCGGCAGCCGATTCCACTGCCGCGGTGAGCAATTGCCCGAAGAGGGGATTACCGGAACGTCGACGACGATTTCCCCGTGCAGTACGACGAGCTGTATGCATTCGAGCGCTGTCACCTCTCGCGGTCGGCCAGGTCCGCACCGCCGAACCAAGGTCGGACCCCACTCGCACGGTCCGAGAAAGCATATACGGCTACGGATCTCGGTGTTACCGCTGTGTTTTGATTGCCTCCGCTGCGCTGCGGCTGTTCGCGGCCCTCTGAGTCCCACCGCTCGGCCCCGTGTCGGGCACTCGTTCCTCGCACCCGCCACGCGTCCGACCGGCGAGACGGGCCGCGAACTGCGGAAGGTACCTCACAACCAACCGCGGCGGATCGCCTGCACGCCCGCCTGGAACCGGGTACTGGCACCGAGCCGCTCGAGCAGGCTCGCGGTGCGCCGCACCACCGTGCGCCGGGACATGCCCAGCCTGCGGGCGATGGTGTCGTCGGTGGCGCCCAGTCCCATCAGGGTCAGAATCGCGCGATCACGCTCGTCCAGGGGCTCGCTCGGATTCACCGAGATCGGCGCCGACAACGACCAGAGCACGTCGAACGTGCGCATCATCAGGTCCAGGGTCGGCGAGGGACCGATCCGCAGGCCCATCGGATCGCCGCGCCGCTCGTCGTTGTGCAGCACGATCGTGGCCCGCTCGCCGTCCGCGACGATCACCTTCAGCGGCGGATCGGGCAGCGTGCGCGCCTGCGCCCCGGCGGCGGTGACGGCCAGCGCGTGCCGCAACCGATCCGGATCCTGATAGATGGTGTCCTGATACAGCAGCTGATAGCGCACACCGGCGGCCAGCCGCGCGGACTTCAGCTCGAACAGCCGCTCGGAACGTTCCGCGTCGCAGACGTACGGACCGCGTTCGATCAGCCGCACGTTCTTGCGCGCACCGCGATGCAGATCCTCGAATTCCGCGATGATCTCCCGGGTTTCGTACATCGGCACGATGACACCGTCACCGCGCCCCGTCCGCCGCACCGACCGGAAGGTCTCGCCCAGCCGCGCCGCGGCGGCATGCATCCGGGCCGTGTCCTGCTGACGGCGACGCGCCTCGGCCTCGGACAACGCCTCGGGTGCGTGCGCATCCCAGACGGTGCGGCCCCCGGCGTCGATCCGGACCACGGCCTGCACCTCGCACAATCGGTCGAGCGCGGCCTGGACCAGTTCCAGCGGACATTCCAGATGCGCACCCAGTTCGGCGAGCGTGGCCCGGGGATGCTGGACCAGCGTGGCGTAGGTGCGCCCGTAGAGGGAACCGGTGTCGAACAGCTCGTGCACGTCGGTCTGACCGCCCCCGATGACGGCGAGCCGTGGCCGCGTGCGGCCCGCGGCGCCCACCGCTACTGTCCCGATCCCCACGACTGCGCCTGTAATACAACCCCTTTGGCGGCCAGGTACGGTGCCGGGTCGATCTTGTGGCCGGCCGGATCCCAGATCTCGAGATGCAGATGCGGGCCGGTGGAATCGCCGCGGTTGCCGACGGTCGCGATGGTCTGGCCCGCGTTCACCCGCTGGCCCTCGTGCACGAGGATCTGGTTGACGTGGCCGTAGACGGCGGTGGTCCCATCGTCCTGCCGGACCCGCACCCACAGGCCGAATCCCGAGGCGGGACCGGCCTGGATCACCGTGCCGTTCTCCACCGAGGAGATCGGCGCGCCGATCGGATCGGCGAAGTCGACGCCGTAATGGAATGCGCCCCAGCGGGAACCGTATCCGGAGGTGAGCTGACCGGAGACCGGGCGAACGGCCTGCGCCTGGGTCTGCGGCGCGGCCTGCTGCTGAAGGTTCTTGATCACCTGTTCGGCCTGCGACAGCGGCCCGGCGACCTCGGGAGGCAGATTCTGCAGCCCGAACGGCGCGGCCACGGGGGCGGGCGCGGCGACCGGCGCGGCCGCCGGGGTGGGGGCCGCGGCCTCCAGCGGAACGCCCGTGTGCGCCTCGGCGGCCGGTGCGGCCTGCGCGACAGCGGGTTTGAGCGCGATGGTGTCGGCGCTGTTGGCGGTGTGCACGCCCGGCAGCGGGGCGGCCTGGGCGAACTGGGCGGTGACGCCGATCAGCGCGCCGGTCGCGACGGCGGTGCCCGCGGCCAGCCGCATCCGATCGTGGCGCGGTTCGGCCCGGTGCCGGGCCGAACGGCTCACGACGCCATCTGCGAGCAGGTCCCTGACCGATACGGAACTGGATGTCTCCCGGTGCTGCGGCAAGGTTCGTCCTAGCGTCGATTCACTTCGGTTGTGGAATGCCGGAACGCTTCCGGAAGTCGAAACCTGCAATTCGGTAACGATTCGGCATCGGTGTGACGGAAACTGTACTCCGTCGTGACCTTTTCGCAACCTTTCTCGGAATAAACGCAGGTGAGAGTGGGATCACGAGCATCTCGCGGCATTGTCGGGCCACACTGTGAGAGTGATCATCGACGAGCTCCGAACCCCGATCGTGCTGGCTCCGATGGCCGGTGGGCCGTCCACTCCCGAATTGACCGCGGAGGTATCGCGCGCGGGCGGCCTGGGCTTCCTGGCCGCCGGATATCTCACGGCCCCGGCCACCGCCGAACGGATCGCCGCCACCCGCGCCCTGGACGGCGGACCGTTCGGGGTGAACCTCTTCGTGCCCGGCACTCCGACCCCCGCCGACCGGTACGCCCGATATCTGGACGAACTCGGCCGCGCCTTCTCCCTCGGCGAGCCCAAGTTCGACGCCGACGACTGGGCCGCGAAACTGGATCTGCTCACCGCCGAACCGGTTCCGGCGGTCTCGTTCACCTTCGGCTGCCCCTCGGCGCAGGAGATCGAACGCCTGCACGCGGCCGGATCCGAGATCTGGGTGACGGTCACCTCGGTCGCCGAGGCCCGCATCGCCCGCGAGGTCGGGGCGGACGTGCTGGTGGCGCAGGGAGCCGAAGCTGGCGGACATCGCGGCACCTTCGCCGATCGCGCCGAGGACGACCCGACCGACCCGCTCACCATCCTGGCGCTGGTCCAATTGCTCACCGCCGCCGTGGATCTGCCCGTCGTGGCCGCGGGCGGCATCGCCACCGGCGCGGGCGTGGCCGCGGCACTCGCGGCCGGTGCGGCCGCCGCCCAACTGGGGACCGCCTTCCTCGACTGCCCGGAGGCCGGGACCGCTCAGGTGCATCGCGACGCGCTGGCACTGGATATTCCGACGATGCTGACCCGCGCGTTCACCGGCCGCCGTGCGCGCGGACTGCGCAACCGGTTCATGCTCGACCACCCCGAGGCACCGGTCGCCTATCCCGAAATCCATTACGCCACCGGGCCACTGCGCGCCGCGGCCCGCGCCTGCGGCGATGCCGATGCGGTGAACCTCTGGGCAGGTCAGGCCCACGCCCTGACCGGTCGGGAACCGGCCGGTGAGCTGGTGCGCCGACTGTCCGAGGAGGCGAAAGCAGCTCTGGAAAAAGCACTTTCACGGAGAATCCAGTGTTATTGACAACGTTTTTCGTTTAGACTCGTAGGCGCATCATCCGCCCTACCAGGAGGAGAGCGTCATGTCACTCGACGTACCAACCGCACTGCTCGAGCGCGCCGAACGTGGTGAAGTCTCCGACGATGAATTCGTCGACTGCGTCCGCAACTCACTGCCCTACGCCTACGAGGTGGTCAGTCGCGTCGCGGCCGAACTGCGGTCCGGCACAGCAGAATACGCCGACAACCGCACCCCGCCACCGGATGAGGCGGCGCGCGGCCAGCTGTTGCGCGCCATGGCGTCCGACTCCATCCGCGGCGGTCTCGAGCGGCACTTCGGCATCAAAATCGCCTTCCAGAACTGCCACCGCGTCGCGGCCTTCCCGATCTCGGCGGTCGGCGGCGACACCTACACCACCTTCATCTCTACCCGCGCCCAGCTGTTGAACCAGAGCCCCGAGCTCCGCAACTGCTGATCCGGATCGGATTCCGGTGCGGGCGATCCCTTCCGCCCGCACCGGCTCTCCGCGCAGGCACCTGCGCGCACGAAAACCCTAGAGCTCCTGTAGAACTCGCTTGAGGACCTTACCGGTGGGGTTGCGTGGCAACTCGGCGAGGAACACCACCTCGCGGGGGACCTTGTAGCGGGCCAGGCTCGCCCGCACATGGGATTTCACCTCGTCCTCGGTGAGTTGCGCGTCCTCGCCGGTCACCACGAACGCCTTCAGCCGGGCGCCGAACGTGTCGTCGGGTACGCCGATGACCGCGGCCTCGCGAATGGCGCTGTGCGCGTTGAGGAGTTCCTCCACCTCGGCGGGGAAGACGTTCTCACCGCCGGAGACGATCATGTCGTCGTCCCGCCCGTCGATGAAAAGCCTTCCCGCGGAATCGAAGTGGCCCACATCGCCGGAGGACATCAACCCGCGCACGCATTCCTTGCCGCCACCGCCGGTGTAGCCCTGGAACTGGATGGCATTGCCGACGAAGATGCGTCCGGTCTCCCCGCGCGCGAGTTCTCGCCCGGTCTCGTCCAGGATCTTCACCACCGCGCCGAGCACCGGTTTACCCACGCAACCGGGTTCGATCGCCAGATCTCGCGGCGTGGCGACGGTCGCGTAGGCGACCTCGGTGGATCCGTACAGGTTGTAGACGACCGGCCCGAAGATCGCCGTCGCTCGCAGGCACAGGTCCGCGCCGAGCTGTGAGCCCGCGACGAAGACGATCCGCAACGCGGACAGATCCTTGCGCGCGAACGACGCGGGATCCAGTTCGGTCAGCCGGGCCAGCATCACCGGCACCGCGATCAGCGTGGTCGCCCGGTGCCGGGCCATGCTTTCGAGCACCTGGTTCGCATCGAAACGTCGCCGGATCACCAGCGTCGACCCGAACCCGATGGCCAGCATCGCCATCGCGAAACCGAGCGTATGGAACAGCGGCGCAGGACATTCGGTGACCTCGCGGGTGCGGAAGGGCACCCGGCTCAGGATCGCGCCCAGCGGTTCGAGCGAACGCGGTTCCGGACGCGGCGCTCCCTTGGGCGTGCCGGTGGTGCCGCTGGTCAGCAGGACGATGGTCGAATTCGTACCCGGCGCGGGCGGCGCGTCGGGCGATCCCGCGGCGATGAGCGATTCGAGATCGCTGGCATCGCGCATATCGGACCACGCGCGATACGCCCCGCGACGCGGGCTCAGCGAACCCAGCAGCGATTCGTACTCCTCGTCGTACACCAGCAGATCCACGCCCTCGCGACGAGCGACGTAGCGCAGCTGCGGTCCACCGAAGTCGGTGTTCAGCAGGATGATTCGCGCACCGCACTTGGCGGCGGCGAAGACCGCGTCCAGCATTCCGCGATGATTGCGCGTCAGCACGGCCACGCCTTCACCACCGCGCAATCCGCGGATCCGCCACTGGTTGGCCAGCCGGTTCGACCGGTCCTCCAGCTCGCGATAGCTCAGCGCACCCAGCTCGTCGATCACCGCAGTCCGATCGCCGTAGCGCGCCGCCGAAAGGCTCAGCGCCGCAGGCAGCACGCCGTACTTGAGCAGCGCGCTACCCGCGGACAGCAGCGTGGCGGGTGCGTCGATCCCGATCACGCCGCTGGCCACACACAACCGCAGATATTCCAGCTCGGTCCATGCCCGCACCCCCAGGGAGCGGACCAACCCCAGCGTCATTGTCGGAATCCCCTACAGCGTAACAACTTTCAGATCCCCGTCAGCGTACCGCGCACGCAGGCGTTTCTTGTCGAACTTGCCGACGCTGGTCTTGGGAATCTCATCGATGAACGTCCAGTGCTCGGGCAGCTGCCATTTGGCGAACTTGTCGACCAGATAGCCCTGCAACTCGGCCGCCTCGACGGTGACGCCCTCCTTCAGCACGATCGCCACCAGCGGGCGCTCGTCCCACTTCTCGTCGGGGACGCCGATCACCGAGGCCTCCGCGACCGCCGGATGACCCATCATCGCGTTCTCCAGATCCACCGAGGAGATCCACTCGCCGCCGGACTTGATCACATCCTTGGAGCGGTCCACGAGGGTCAGATAGCCGTTCGGGCTGATGTGCCCGACGTCGCCGGTGCGCAGCCAGCCGTCGTCGAACTTGCTCGCGTCCACCTCGGCGCCATCGGGCGAATAGTACGATCCGGCGATCCACGGACCGCGAACCTCCAACTCGCCCACCGACTTTCCGTCGTTCGGCAGGACGCTGCCGTCGTCGCCGACGATCCGCGCCTGCACCGAGGCGGGGAAGCGGCCCTGGGTGGCACGATAGGCCCATTCCTCATCGCCTACCGCACCTTTCGGCGCGTGCGCGATACTGCCCAGCGGCGAGGTCTCGGTCATTCCCCAGGCGTGCAACAGCTTCACGCCGTACTTGTCCTGGAACGCACGCATCATCGATGGGGGCAGCGCCGAACCGCCGACCGCGCAGGTGCGCAGGTGCGAGATGTCCTGCGGATGAGCCTCGAGGGCGGCCAGCACGCCACCCCAGATGGTCGGCACGGCGGCGGCGAAGGTCGGCCGGACCTGGGCCATCATCTCCAGCAACGGGCCCGGCTGCAGGAACCGGTCGGGCATCAGCAGGCTGGCTCCGGTCATCATCGCCGCATAGGGCATACCCCAGGCGTTGGCGTGGAACAGCGGCACGATGGCCAGCACGGTGTCCTGATCGCTGAATCCCATGCTGTTCGGCGAGATCACCTGCATGGCGTGCAGCCAGTTGGACCGGTGCGAGTAGACCACGCCCTTGGGATCCCCGGTGGTGCCGGAGGTGTAGCACATCCCGGAGGGGGCATGTTCGTCCAGAACCGGATAGTCGTAGGTATCCGGTTGTGCGGCAAGAAGTTCGGCGTAGGAGTGCACCTGGACCCCGGCGGGCGCGGCGAGTTCGGCCGGATCGCCGTTGGCGACGAGGACGTGCCGGACCGTGCGCAGCTGCGGCAGGTACTTCGCGAACATCGGCAGCAGCGAACCGTCGACGACCACCACCTGATCCTCGGCGTGATTGGCCACGTAGACCAGCTGTTCGGGGAACAACCGGATGTTCAGCGCGTGCAGGACCGCACCCATCGCCGGGACGGCCGCGTAGACGACCATGTGCTCGGTGTTGTTCCACATGAAGGTGGCGACCCGGTCACCCTCGCCGATCCCCAGCGCGCGCAGGGCATTGGCCAGCCGCGCCGCTTCGGCGCCCATCTCCCGATAGGTGATGGTGCGAACACCGTCACCCGTCCACGTCGAGATCGTCGCATCGCCGTGGAAACTCTGCGCGTACCGCAACAGCGTAGCCAGCGACAGCTGCTCGTCCTGCATCGTGCTCAACATCCGAACGCCACTCCTTCACCCGTGAACGAGGTCACACCTGCCGCGAGGATAGCTGATACCGCGCGTCATCGTTATTGAGTCGACTGAAGCCAGACCAACCTGCAACATGCCCCGGGAGCAGGGTAAATACCCGGATCATGATCAACTCCGCGACTCGCCCGGACTCGGCCGCAGCCGAATCGCGACGACGAGACCCGAATCGCACCGCAGGATTTAGCAATCCGCAGCTCAGCAAGGCCCTGCCCGACCAGCGACCACCGCGCAAACCTACTCGACCGGATAGATCGCCGAGGCGCATCCGCCGCACGGCGTCAGCGCGCACCATGCCTCGCACAGAGTCGCCCCACTGCCCGCTCGACCAGTAGCGAAGACAGCCCATCCACACCCACGAGCATCCGGGCCGACCGCCGAGCGCCCGGGTGAACCGACGGCATCCGACCCCGCCAGGTTGGCCGAAAATATTGATCCGATGTCCGGCGTTCCCCTAGAAAACCCGGTCCGACCACATAATCTCTGGGTATGACCCGCACGCCGTCCATCCTCATCATCGGAGCCGGATTCGCCGGGCTCGGCATGGCGCTCGAGCTGAAGCGCAACGGCCTGGAGAATTTCACGATCCTGGAGAAGGCCGCCGACCTCGGCGGGGTGTGGCGGGAGAACACCTATCCCAACGCCGCCTGCGATGTGCCCTCACCGCTGTACTCGTGGTCGTTCGAGCCGAAATCCGATTGGCCGCGACGCTTTTCGCAGCAGGCCGATATCCACACGTATATGCGTTCGGTGGCGGACAAGTACCGTCTGCCCGAGAAGATCCGGTTCGGCACCGAGGTGACGGATGCGGAATTCGATGAGCGGCAAGGCATCTGGCAGGTCCGCACCGCGGACGGCAGCACCCTCACCGCAGACGTGCTGATCCCCGCGGTCGGCCAGCTGTCCCGTCCGGCGCTGCCCAACATCCCGGGCATCGACACCTTCACCGGGGCCGCGTTCCACTCCGCCGAATGGGATCACAGCGTCGACCTGACCGGTAAGCGGATCGCCTGCATCGGCACGGGAGCCAGTGCGATCCAATACATTCCGGCGATCCAGCCGCAGGCCGCGCACCTGACGCTGTTCCAGCGTTCGGCCGCCTGGGTGCTGCCGAAATTCGACACCGAGTACACCGCGTTCCATCACGCACTGTTCAACCGGTTCCCGCCGAGCCGATGGGCCGAGCGGTTCGCGATCTGGCTGTTCTTCGAGGTGATGGCGCTCGCACTGACCGATATCCCCGGCATCAAGGGGCCGGTGGTCGGCATCGCGGATCGGCATCGCGAACAGCAGATCCCGGATCCGGAACTGCGTCGCAAGCTCACCCCCGACTACGCCGCCGGCTGTAAGCGCGGCCTGTTCTCCAACGAGTACTTCCCGGCGCTGAGCCAGCCGAACGTCACCGTGGAGACCACCGCCATCGAGGCGGTCACCCCGACCGGCATCCGCACCGCCGACGGCGTCGAGCACGAGGTGGACGTCATCGTCTACGGCACCGGATTCAAGGGCACCGAATTCCTCGCCCCCATGAACATCTACGGCCGCGCCGGACGCAAGCTCGCCGACGTCTGGGCCCCCGAGGGCGCCCGCGCCTACCTGGGCATGTCGGTCCCGGACTTCCCGAACCTGTTCCTGATGTACGGCCCGAACACCAACGTCGGCGCAGGCTCGATCATCTACATGCTCGAATCCCAGGCCCGCTACATCCGCCAGATCGTCCAGTACCTGTCCCCCCGCCCCGGCCGCTACCTCTCGGCCCGCCCCGCCACCGAACGGTCCTGGGACGACTGGCTCCAGCGCCGCCTGAAGGACACCCCCTGGAACTTCTGCTCCAGCTGGTACCGCAACGCCTCGGGCCGCATCACCAACAACTGGCCCGGCGCCACCGTCCTCTTCCGTTGGAAGACAAGAAAATTCACCCCCACCGACTACGAAGAATCCACCGCCCCCACACCCCCGCACCCCTGACCCACCCATACCACCCCCGACACCCGACCCGAAATCCCACACGATCGCCCGCATTGGGTAAACTCGCGCGGGCCCGGTACCAACACCGATACCGGCCAGCCTCCGTAGCTCAGGGGATAGAGCAACCCTCTCCTAAAGGGTAGGCCGCAGGTTCGAATCCTGCCGGGGGCACGTAAAACATGGGCAACTGTTGTCGCTTGTGTGGTGGTGTTGCGCTGGCTGGTGGTCGGGCGTGGGGTCGGGGGTTCGGGTGTCGGTTCTGGGGGTGTGGTGCCGTTGTCGTGGGTTGCGATCGCGGTGGTGGCTTGGGTGATGCCGGGCAGGGTTTCGGTGGTCAGGGTGGCGTGGATGGTGACGTGCCGGGTGTCGTGGTCGTAGACGATTTTGATGCCGAACGCGGCGTATAGGTCGCGTTGCAGCGCATCGGGGGCGTTGGTGAGTTGCAGTGTGAGAGTGGGTAGGTGCTCGATCAGGTCGGGCTGGTGGGGTTGTTCACGCGCGGCCCGCTCGCGCAGGGTGTCGAGTTCGGTTTGTTTGGTGCGGCGGTCGTGTTCGAGATCGGCGAAGCGGCGGCGTACGCGTTCGGCCCAGGCATCGGCGATCTCGTCGCCATCGGAGATGGTGCGGGTTTCGCGTTCGTCGAGCAGGTTGTTCTGGCGGCGGGTGATATCGGTGATCGTCTTCTCGATCGCGGCGATCCGCTGCTCGATGTCGTGGCGATCGCTGGAGTCGTGGCCCCGGAGTTGATGGCGCAGCAGCGTGGTGCGGTCGCGGCCGAACACGCGCTCGTTGAAGAAGGTTTCCACGCAGTCGAGCAGCCTGTCTTCGCGCACGTACACCGCGCGGGGGTGGTCGGCGTAGGAGCTGGGGTCACCGACACGGTCGAGTTGGGGCTGGCAGGTGTAGTACGCCAAGCCTTTGCGGGTTTTGCCGAACATCCGTTTCGCGCACTGCCCGTGGTGCACGTAGTACCGCAGCACGTAGGTCCGGCGCGTGGCCGGGTGGGAGTTCTTGCCGCTCATCCGCGATCCTTGCCGGGCGGCGGCGATCTCCTGCACCGCTGTCCACATCTCCCGGCTGATCAGCGGCTCGTGGGTCGGTTCGGCGGACCAGACCCATTTCTCGGGGGGATTGAGCCGTCCGCCTTTCTTGGTGGCTCGCCGGTTCCACACCATGAACCCGGTGTATTTCGGGTTGATCAGGATCTCCCGCACCGACGACACCGCCCAGCATCCTTTTGCCCGCGTACCGCCATTGGGGCGGGGTGGCGGGTAGCGGTCCAGATCCGCGTTCAACCGTTGCGCGATCACCTTGTAGGCGAGGCGTTCGTCGTGACGCCATTGATAGATCCGCACCACTGCCGGGGAACGCTCGGGGTCAACGACCAGCCGGGACTTGGTGCGGCCTTCTTCGCGTTTGGCTGCGACCGGGTGCGGGACGTGGTCGTTGAGGTAGCCGTGGCAGGCTTTGCCGATGTTCCAGCCCTGTTTGGCGTGTTCGCGGAATCCTTCCCAGGACTGTTCGAGGGTGTGACGCAGAAACCATTCGCCCACACCCTGTTTCATTCGCCGGACCAGGATCTGCGTGGCCCGTTTCTCGGTCAGCGCGATCGGTCCTTCGTCGGCGGCGAACAGCGGCACGCCTACGGTTTCCAGCTCGTGTTCGAGCTGGGTGGACTGATGCGTCCACCGCGCGGCGCGTTCGATCTCCTCGACCACGACCGCCTCGAACCGCCGGTTCGGGTGCCGGGCCTCGGCCAGCAGATCGGCCAAGCCCCCGTCACGGGGGATCGGGATGTCGAACGCCTCGTGCGCATGACCCAGGCCACGCTGGTCCAGATCTTTGCGCGAGGACTCCACGTCGTAGAAGAACGCGACGATCACGAACTCCGGCGGCAGCACCTTACGGCAGTTGTCCAGCTGACGCGGCAGCGACAAGGTCGGGTCCTGCAAGTCACGTGTCGAGGTCCGCAGGAACACCGCCACCGGCACCTGCTCGGCCCCACCGATCCCCACAAGACCCACCGATTGGCCTGCAGGGCTAGCGAATTCGGGCACTCTCACGCGGCACGCTCCTGATCACCATCGTCGCCCAGTACGTCGTGGACTCGTGGGGGCTGGTCGAGAATCGATCCGGCCGCATCGCGTGTGGCTGCCCATCGCAGCAGCGCGGCGATCGCCCGCGCCTGGGCGGCGGCGACCCGTTCGGCCTCGCCGCCGTGGACGTAGCGCACCTGGAATGACACCGTGAAACCACCGACGCGGCCGTCGGCCCCGTCCGGCACCCGGCGGTGTCGGCGCGAGCCGCGAGCCTCGCCTCTCCCGTGTAGGGGCACGACCGCTTTGTTCGCGGATTTCTCGTCCGTCATCGGCACTCCTTTCCCATAATTCGCGGCCCCGGAACCGGGGTGTAATTCCGGCTCCGGTGTCGCGGACGGTTTCCGCTCCGAATTCGGTGCGGAACGTTTTCTCGGGTTTCTTTTCGCGCCGTCACCGGTGATCCGAGTCATCACGCACCCCGGGTGTGCGCGCTGATTCGGATATCGGTGGAATGTCGACGCGGACGGTAATGGACGCTCCATATACGCGGATTTGTCAAACAGGTATCTTTTGCCACGCCGCTGCCACGCACCGACCCGCAGGCCATCACTGGCATAGGGAAATAGCCGCTACCACGCCCAGCGGCACGATAAGGGCACCGCAACGCGCCATCGGCTCCCCGGCAGACCCGCCCGGCCCGGCGGGTTGCACAGGCGGGTCGGTTACGTCATGATCTGTCGGCACGGGGCGATCACCTCCGGTGTCTCGTGTTCATGTGAGGACTCGTCGCTATCGGCCGGACCGGAACACCCCACGCAGATATTCCTCTCCCCCGAATCTTCGCGATGGTGTATGTGCCGCTGCGAGATTCGGGTTCCGGTTGCCCGGCTCGCCGAGATCAAAGCCACAACCTGCGACGCCTGTGGCTGCTGCATAGTCCGGCCGCAACATCCGAGATCGGGATAAGTGGGCACTACGAACACCAGTGCGGCCGACATCCAGCAGGGCCTCGGCCCGGACCTGTGGAAGAGAAGCGACCGGGGCCCAGCGCATGTGCACCGAACCCCGGTCGCATCGGCTAGGCTGCCAGGCCTCCGGCTTGTCCCGTCCACTGCGACGGAGCAACTTCAGGCATGGAGTGCGACTGAAAGCGCCTGGCTTCCAATGCATTCCGGGAACGTGCCTTGAGTTCGAACACAAGGACATCCTCATGCGCAATCAGCGCCAAAGGCAGGCCCGCGTCGCGGTTCTTCAACACGAAGTCGCGCTGGAAGAAGCTCGAATGCGCGACGATGTCGTTGTCGGTGAGCCGCCCCAAAAGTGCCACGGCGCGGTCGACGGGGGTGAGTCCGGCGGTGGCGGCGCAGCGGGTCAGCAGGGAGGGTAGGTCGACGAGTTCGGCGTGTTGCCGCCAGGGGCGGGCGGTGATCACGACGTGCCCCCCGGGTTTGAGGTAGGCGGTGGCGGCGGTCAGGATGCGGGTGAATCCGGACAGCAGGCGGGGCACGCCGAGGTTGGCCAGGTTCCCGCGGTCGAGGGTGTTGCCGTACCGGTGGTTGCGTTTGCGGATCCCTTCCCCGGCACGCACCCGCACATGCCCGTGGACCGAGTCACCGTACGGGGGTGAGGTGAGGATCAGATCCACGGTGCCACGCACCTGCTCGGGCAGGACAGTGGCGAGTTTGCGACCGTCGCCGGTGTACACGAGCGCATCCCTGTCGTTCCCGGTGTCGGTGGCCAGGGCGAGGTTGTCGCGGGCGATCGCGGCCCACCGGTCCTCATACTCCACGCCGAGGGCGCGGCGGCCGGCGTGGACCGCCTCGACGAGGGTGGTGCCGATGCCGCACATCGGGTCCATCACCACATCGCCGGGATTGCTGTAGCGGGCGATGGCCTCGGCGGCGATGTGCGGCAGCATTTTCGCCGGGTGCGCGGAGGACTCGCGGGTATAGCGGGGACCGCGCTGGGCGACGGGGCTGGCCTGCGCGGTCGCCCACACCGACACCGGCACAGGGCGGTTGGACGTGATTTCGGGAGCAGACATGAAATGATCACCTTTCCGAAGTAGTGGACGATGCGCCGGTAGGCGGGGTCCGGGACTCATGCGGTGGTGAGGTCGTGGGGTTGCAGAAAAACCAGGACATCCACATGCACGATGTCCGTGCCGAACGCCTGCGATGGGCCGGTGTCGACGCAGGAGTCAGCGGGGTCACCGGCGGAGCGGGGCTCCGGCGGAGTGGGGACGATCTCGGTGCCTTGCACGGGTGCGGCGACGAGGTGCTGAAGATAGAGCAGGTCGGTGTTCTGGGCTTGGGTGATCAGGTCCCCGGACGGGTCGTGGAACGCCCCGTCGTGGTCGCGCCATGTGCGGGCCAGGACCACTAGCAGCCCTCCTGCCCGGAGCCGGGACGCGGCGACCTCGGCGACCATCGGGGCACGAAGGTCGGGTGTGCCGGGCAGGGTCGTGGCCAGGATCAGGTCGGTGTCGGCGGGCTGCGCCAGCCCGGGATCGGTGACGGTGGCGCGGTCGAGGTCGTGCACGAGGCGCTGAGTGTCGAGGGTGGCGGGCATCAGCAGGACGCGGTCGCCCGGAACGCTGTACTCGATCAGTGCACGCGCGGTGACCCGGGGCGGCCAGGAATCGGCCGCTTCGATCGGTGTGGTCCCGCACGCCCACAACGTCGACGGGATCGACGCGGGCACGGTGCGGGGTGTGCGCGCGGAGTTGCCTACGGTCATCGGGATGTACCTCATTTCCGGTGAAGGAGCGAAGCACGGTTGCTTCTGCTGGAGGACTCCTGTCCGAGACCGGTTTCTTGACATCCGACAACCCAAATTTTTCGCACACCTCCCGACGCAGGCCAGCTGTGACTCGCGGCGGAAAGTGGCGGCGTTCTCGCGGTTCTCGCGCCGTCAAGTGGCGCATCGGGGGGACTGCGCTCAGGTGGTGCCGATGACGAGGGTGCTGCGGGCGGTTTCGACGACGTCGGCGGTGATGGTGTGGAGTTCGTTGATTTTCATGATGCGGTGGATTTGGGCGAACAGGCGTTGCAGGAGGCGGAAGTTGCCGCCGATGATGCGGGCGGCGACAGCTCGGGCGTCGGTGAAGTCGTCGGGGTCCAGGTCGAGGGTGAGTTCTTCGCCGGTCAGGGGCCGGTAGTGGTGGGCGAAGCCGACGCGGCTGTAGAGCTGCGGGTAGCGGGAGAACGTCTTCTCGATGCCGGGCATGCCGATGAATAAAAGCCCGTGGTCTCCGCAGCCATACTGGTCGCGCAGGTGCTCGACGGCGTTGGCGGTCAGGCGTTCGGAATCGTCGACGCCGAGCAGTTTGATGTAGTCGGGCATCAGGTACTTCGGGGGCTGCCGGCGTGGAGGTGCGGTCTCGAAGTGCCCTACATCGGGCTCGGCACCCTCGGAATCGCGTCCGCAAGTCGGTCATATTCCTCGCGATCTCTGCAATATCTCGGAACAACGACGGGACCCCTGCTGATCAGTGCAGGGGTCCCGTCGTTGTTCCGAGCCTTAGCCTACGAGGATGTCAGACTCCCGGCCAGGCGGAACGTCGATCCAGATTCCCGATCCCACGGCCTCTCGCACCATGGCTGACGCCACCTTCGTATGGAAGTAGCGGCGCGCGGTGTCCTTGACGTGCTCCCAGCTCACGACCTCTCGCACGTGCTCGGGATGTACGTAGCCCTTCGCCGTGGCCAACAGAATTCCCCCCTCGGCGACCAAACGGTTCGCGTTGTGCAGACTGAGCTTCCAGACCCCCTCGACACCGCCGAGAAGTGCCGGGTTCGTGTAGTCGACCCCGGCGTGTGTGCGCAGTACATTGCCGTCCAGGTCGTGGCAGACGCTATCCCGGTATTTGATCACGCTCACCCTGAAGATCAGATCGGCGACTTCTTCCGGGTGGGCCACGTAGCGGGTTGCTTTCGCCAACGCGACGACCTTGTCACGATCGACACGGAACTGCTTGCCGAGTCCGACGTTGGGGAAGAGGCCCGCGTGGATGAGCGTCAGGACCTTCTCTCCGGTAATCGTGGGGTGCCCGTCGTTCGTGGCGAGAAGCTCGGTCAGCTCCTCGGCGACCTGACCGGTGGTGAGTGCGATGCCCATAACGAAACCGCCTTTCAATCGGTTGGTGCGACGACGGCCTCGGACGGCCATCTGCTCGCGGGGCCAGGCTAACATACCTACGTTATGAAACAAGTAGGTATTACTGAAAGATTGTCAATAGGCCGTCCGGCCACCGGATAACCTCGTGGGTCGTTCGCGTGGCCAGGGCGATGTCAATAACCTGCTGGCCAGCAGCACCTAGTCGTGCGCTTCGTACCTGGCTTCGACAAATCACGTCCCATTGCGCGGTAACGCTGGACTGCTTGCAACGACAAGTCGTTGCAAGGCTTGAGCATTGGAAAGAGGCAGGGATTCGTCGATGGGGTTCTATCTAGGGAAGTCGCTGCGAGCCGGACCGTTCCGCTTCAACCTGAGTACCTCGGGCATTGGGGTCAGTGCGGGTGTTCCAGGGTTCCGAGTCGGAACCGGGCCTCGCGGAAACTATGTTTCCGTCGGCGCCGGTGGGATCCGATACCGCACTGCGATCGGACCGACGGCATCGCGTTCACGCTCAGGGGCGAGCCTGAGTCGAACCGATCGACCAGCTGGATTCTCCTCACCAGCGCCCTACGCGCCGATGACGGATTTGACGGGAGCGTCAGCCGAATCGCTTGTCTCGACCGGTGGCGATGATCTCGTTCAGCAACTCAATGACGCAGCCCGCCGCTGGAATTGGGCACTGATCCTGACGATCGCCCTTGTCGTTTTCGTAACTACCGCATTCCCGTTCGGCTTGGTTGCGGTAGTCGTTTTACCCGCGGTCTGGTGGTTGTGGCAATGGGACCAAGGGCGGCGCAACGTTGTCGTGTTCTACGACGTCACCGACGACCCTGCCGCGTGGTACGACACCGTCGTTACAAATGCGCAAACCTGGGCGCAGTCGCACATGCTATGGCGGATAGAAGCCAGCAGACAGCTCACAGGCACTCATCAACGCAAGGTCAACGCGCTAGCGGGCAGTCTCATCAACCGATCACCTCTCGGGCTGCAGTTCGAGAAACCGAAACACCTGGTCACGAATATCGTGGTACCGACCTTCGTTTGCGGCCGCGACGCACTGTATCTACTTCCTGACCGTATCCTTGTACGCACCAAACGTACGTTCAGCGATGTCACTTATGACCGACTCAACGTCGACTGGTCGGTGTCACGGTTCATCGAGAGTGGTCGGGTTCCTAGGGACGGCAGACAAGTCGATACGACATGGCAGTACGCGAACATCGGCGGTGGCCCCGATCGCAGGTTCAAGAACAACCGGCAGATACCGGTGATGGCATACGACAGGTTGACCTTGTCCAGCGGCGAAGGCTTGAGCTGGATCATCGACTCCTCCAGGCCGGATGCGTCCAAGCAACTCGCTGCGGTGTTGCGCCGCTCACCCGCCCTCGAAGCCACCGCATCACCGCACGCAGGACTGCCGGAGCGAACTGTTCAGGATCCCCATGGTGCCCTCGCGACCCCACCGGCGGAGGTGCAGCCGGAGCCGACCCCCGTTGAGCCTCAACGGATCCAACCTATTGCCCTCGAGATGCGGGGGGTGGAGAAGAATCCTGCAACGTCGGCGCGGCAACTGCCGGCTGAGGTCAGGTATCGGAAGGCTGCTGACGCCGGCGACATCGCGGCGATAAACAGTCTCGGGGACATGCTCGAACAGGATGATCCGGTGCAGGCCGAACACTGGTATCGGAAGGCAGCGCACGCACGCGAGATCAGTGCGATGTTCCTTCGTGGGTACGAGCTCCGAGAGAGCGATCCGGTGCAGGCCGTGGCGTGGTATCGGAGGGCCGCCGACGCCGGTGATACCAATGCGATGAGCAGTCTCGGGTACCTGTTCAAGGAGCGGGGTGATCTGGTGCAGGCCGAACACTGGTGGAGGCGGGCCGTCGACGCCGGCGACACCGATGTGCTGTTCAGTCTCGGGCTGCTGTTCGCGCAGCGGGGTGATCTGGTGCAGGCCGAACACTGGTATCGGAGGGCCGCCGACGCCGGTGACACCGATGTGCTGAGCAGTCTCGGGGACTTGTTCGAGCTGTTGGGTGATCCGGTGCAGCCCGTGGCGTGGTATCGGAAGGCCGCCGACGTCGGCGACTTCAGTGCGATGTTCAGTCTCGGCGACCTGTTCGAGGAGCGGGGTGACCTGGTGCAGGCCGAACACTGGTATCAGAAGTCCGCCCACGTCCGCGAGATCAGTGCGATGGTTCAGCGCGGGTACGAGCTCCGAGAGATTGATCCGGTGCAGGCCGTGGCGTGGTATCGGAGGGCCGCCGACGCCGGTGATACCGATGTGCTGGGCAGGCTTGGGTACCTGTTCGAGAAGCGGGGCGACCTGGTGCAGGCCGAACACTGGTGGAGGCAGGCCGCCGATACCGGTGACACCAATGCGATGAACAGGCTCGGGCTCATGTTCGAGGAGCGGGGTGATCTGGTGCAGGCCGAACACTGGTGCAGACGGGCCGTTGACGCCGGTGACACCGATGCGATGAGCAGTCTCGGGCGGCTGTTCGAGCGGCTGGGTGATCCGGTGCAGGCCGTGGCGTGGTATCGGAAGGCCGCCGACGCCGGTGACACCGATGCGATGACCAGCCTCGGAGACCTGCTCGAACAGGCTGATCCGGTGCAGGCCGAACACTGGTGGAGGCAGGCCACCGAGACCTGACTAACCTCGTGAATTCGCTGTGCCGGGTGATGGTGGGTGGCTGGAATGGCGAAAGGTGCTCTGACCTGCGATAATTCTGTTTGCTGAGGACAGAATTGGCGTGGTCGAGGAGCACCTTTCTGGTGAGGAAGTCTATCTTGCCGTATCCGGCGTTGGTCGCGGACGGTGACGGTTGTGCTGTGGTGTCACAGGCGGGTGCGGTGCTGCTGTTGCGCACGGCCGAGAAAGTGGGTCTGTCAGGGGTTTGTCGGAGGAGTTGACGACCTGGCGCAGGCCCCTGGCCACTCATGATCCGGGCAAGATCGTGTTGGATCTGGCGGTCTCGCTCGCGATCGGCGGGGACTGTGTATCGGATCTGGCGCTGCTGCGAGCCGAGCCGGGTGTGTTCGGGTTGGTGGCGTCGGATCCGACGGTGTCGCGGCTGGTTGCCGTGCTGGCCACCGATGTGCCGAAAGCGTTGGCCGCCATCGCTTCTGCGCGGTCCCTTGCGCGAGCGGAAGCGTGGAAGCGCTCCGGTGAATATGCACCCGATCACCGCATCGATGCCGAGCATCCGTTGATCATCGATCTCGATGCCACGCTGACCGACGCACATTCGGAAAAGGAGAAAGCGGCCCCGACATTCAAGCGCGGCTTCGGTTTTCATCCGTTGTGGGCGTTCATCGACCACGGTGAGACGGGCACCGGGGAGCCTGCCGCAGTGATGCTGAGGCCAGGCAACGCCGGCTCGAATACCGCCGCGGACCACAAACGGGTTCTCCATGAAGCTCTCGCTCAGCTGCCATGGCAGCCGTTGTGGCGCGTGGGCCGGAAAGTATTGGTGCGCACCGACTCCGGTGGCGGGACCCACGAGTTCGTCGGCTACTGCCACGCCCGGCGGGTGCAGTACTCGATCGGATTCACGTTGACCGACGAGATCGTCGAGGCCATGGACACTCACCTGCGCGCCGATGATTGGACCCCCGCCTACGACGCCGACGGGCAGGTCCGCGACGGAGCCTGGGTCGTCGAGGTCACCGGCATCACCGACTTGTCCGGGTGGCCAACGGGAATGCGGTTGATCGTCCGGAAGGAACGCCCCCATCCCGGCGCGCAACTGCGATTCACCGACCGCGACGGTATGCGGCTGACCGCGTTCGTCACCAACACCACCCGCGGTCAGCTGCCCGATCTGGAACTGCGGCACCGCCGGCGGGCGCGTTGTGAGGACCGCATCCGCGCCGCCAAGGACACCGGCCTGCGGAACCTACCGTTCCATAGCTTCGACGCCAACCGCATCTGGCTTGCCCTTGTCGCGCTGGCGCTGGACCTGACCGCCTGGATGCAAACCCTCGCCCTGCACGATCACCACGCGCGATGCTGGGAACCGAAAACCCTTCGCCTGCGGCTGTTCTCGATCCCCGCCCGCCTCGCGCGCCACGCCCGGCGAACCCACCTGCGCTTACCAGCCCACAACCCATGGACCAGCTTGGCGGTCACCGCGCTGACCCGCCTGCAACCAGGCTGACCAGCACCCAACCCGCCCCAACGAGACGAAAGGCAACCATTCCGGGTCCGGTGGACACCCGGCAGCCACCCGCTGAACGGGACCCCAGCCCTGCCGTTTTGCGGCCGAACGGCCGCAAAACGGCAATCCGAACCCGATCAGGCCAGCACATCACCCCCGTGAAAGATTGAGGCTAATGGGAGTGGGTACGTGGGTGAGCCAAACTCGCGAAATCCGACGCTATCGCAGACAAGGAGGCGCGCAATTATCTGCGGTAGAGGGGGCCGGGGCAGAGGTTGACCCATTTCGGGGGCAATCACCGGCGTCGATCTGGGGCAGACCCCAACGCCACATCCGGTCGCGGTGATCGTCCCCTCGGAGAGCACGGTACGTCGAGCAGCGTGACTGGGGCCCGGGTACCGGCCAGCATCGCCGGCCTCGACGGTGACGGCGGGCCGGAGATGCTGTTCGTGTGCGCGCAAAATATCTGGTGGACAAGATGTTTCACTTGCCGGTTCGGGTCGTCGGCGCGCGCTATATCGGCACAAGATATGAACCTCGGTCTGCCGGTACCGGATCCCGTAGCGGAAAAGACGGGTCGAGGCGAAGGCCGACAAAGTTTCTTCGATTTGTCTTTCCCGGAGTCGTGTGGCGGTGGTGTGGCATCGCCACACCACCGCCACACGACGGTTTCACCGCAGGTAGAACGCTATTTCACGGGTGATCCCGAGGCAGGGCGGAAACGCTGGCCGCCAGAGTCCGTGGGGGCGTGAATTCTGCCCGTGAATTCGTCTCGAGGTTCTCGTGTATGCGCGGTGAGGTTTTTCTGACATTGCCGTGTGGATACCGCTGTCTTTCCTTGCCCGGCCGATTTCTTTTCGCCGAGCACGGGAGAGGCACGATGCCGAATTCACGAACAACCCACGACCAGCACGCCGCACCCAGGCCGTTGGTGGTGATCCGCGAACAGTTCACCCGGTTGGCCGGTCACCCGGTGGCGGGTCTGCCCCCGGGCTGGGAACAGATGAAGGCCGCGGAGCTGGCCGAGAAACTGCTCTATCCGCAAGTCCCCGCCACAGAGGTCGACGCGGTGTGGGCGTCGCTGATCCAGCAGGCCCGCACTCAGGATGAGGCCGCGGTGCTGGTGTGCGCGGGGGCGGCGCTGCCGATGCTGCACTCGATCACCGCGGTGCTGTGCGGGCATTGGATTCATCGCGCCGACACCGAGGCGATGGTGATCCTCGGGTTCCTCGAAGCACTCGGCGAGCTGGATGTGAACCGGCCCAACGTGGCCTACCGACTGCGGTGGGCCACCTTTCACCGCACCTGCCCGCGCGTGCGCGAACGCCGGGCAGCACCGATCCCGGCCGACTGGTCCCCCGAGGGCGATGACCCGGCCCGTGTGGACGGTGAGGTCGTCGCCTCGCCCGCCGGGCACCCGGATCTGCTGCTGCAGCAGGCGGTGGACGAGGAGGTGCTGACCGCGTCCGAGGCCGAGCTGATCCTGCGCACACGCCTGGAACACCAGCGGCTCACCCGGGCCGCGGCCGACACCGGCCTGGCGTACAACACCCTCGCGCAGCGCCGCTACCGCGCCGAACAACGACTCACCGCCTGGCTGCGGGCCCGCATCACCACCAAAGCATCGTCGACCACGGTCGAAATGGCCGCCCTCGACGACCTCACCACGCCAGGCGACCGCACCGATAAACAGCAATCGCACGAGCGGATGTCAAATAAGCGGCCCGAATCAGGAGTCCTCCCATTGCACAGGTCCGCACCCAGCGCGGACCACACCTCGCACGAGGAGGAGCCCCGATGCGCGTGACGACCCGTTCCCCCGCCACCCCGCGCCCTGCGCGCCGCTCGCGCTATCGGGCCTCGCCTGCCCTCGCGGCCGGTGCCGCCGCTGTCGTGATGCTGTGCGCGGCGGCGGGCCCGGCCGCAGCAGCACCGGTCGTGCTGGCGGTGGCGACCTCGCTCAACCAGGTCGCGGACAACCTGCGCAACTGGCTGATCGCGATCCTGGCCACGATCGCAACCACGTACCTGACGGTCGGCGGGGCCCGGTACCTGCTCTCGGGCGGGGATGCCGGCGAGGTCGAACGCGCCAAAGCGTGCCTGCGCTCGGCGATGATCGGCTACTGCCTGGCCATCCTCGCGCCGGTCGTGGTCAGCATCCTCAAATCACTGGTGGGAGGCTGACATGCACCCCACCTTCTCCACTATCCGCCTGACAGGTCACGGCCCGGCACGCTGGATCCGGCGGTGCGTGCTGCTGGTTCTCGGTGTGGCAGCGCTGATCTGCACTGTCGCTGCCGCGCCGGGGTCGGCGATCCCGGTCACCACCCCGCCCGCGCCGCCGTCGGTGACCACGCCGATCACTCCCGGCCCGCAAACACCCGCGCCGGTGACGCCCGCGACACCGACACCACCGACCACGGCACCGGCGGCGCCTCCGGGCGAGCCCTGCTCCAACACGAGCCAAGGCTGCGCTCAACAGCCTGGTGAGGATCAGGGTCCGGCCGCTGCGCCCGAGCCCGATTGCGCGCTCGATGCCATCAGCGGGTGCTTGGTCAAGGCGATGGACGGCCTCTTCAGCACTGTGGTGTCCTCGGCGCTAGACCCGCTGCTGCAGTTGCTGTCGACCACCCTGCTGGCGACGCCGGACCCGGCGAGTCTGCCCCGGGTCGGGGAATTGTGGACCTCGTCGTGGCAGATCACCCTGACGGTGTACGGGCTGCTGGTGATGGCCGCCGGAATCCTGGTCATGTCCTACGAGACGTTGCAGTCACGCTGGTCGCTGCGCGAGATCGCCCCCGGGCTGCTGATCGGCATGATCGCGGCCGGGTTGAGTTTCCCGCTGGTCACCCAGGCCGTCCGCGCCGCGAACGCCCTGTCCACCGCGGTCGCCGGGAACGGGGTCGATCCCGACTCGGCCGGACAGGCGTTGCGGCAACTGGCCTCGGTGACCGTCGGCACGGGCGGCATCTTCGGGCTGCTGCTGGCCCTCGTACTGATCGTGCTGGTGGTGATGCTACTGGCCGGATACGTGATCCGAGTCGCGATCACGATCGTGCTGATCGTCGCCGCCCCCCTGGCGCTGATGTGCCACGCCCTGCCGGTCACCGAACCGATCGCCCGCTGGTGGTGGCGATCCATGAGCGCGTGCCTGGCCATCCAGATCGTGCAGAGCATCACGCTGATCACCGCCACCCGCGTCTTCCTCACCTCCGGGGACTGGCACCTGCTGGGAGCTACGAAATCCGGGCTGGTGGACCTGATCGTGTCGATCGCGCTGGTCGGGGTGTTGGTGAAGATCCCGTTCTGGATGCTCTCGGCGATGCGGATCGGGTCGGGGCACTCCATGGCAGGTCGCATCGTCCGCAGCTATCTGACGTACAAGACGCTCGGCCTGCTGCGCGGCAGCGCTCACGCCGGGAAGGCCCCCAAGCCCCGGCCCAAGCCCGCCGAGCCCGACCCCTACGACAAGGCCGAGACCGCCGCCGATGGGCAGATGATGCTGCCATTGCAGGGCCTCAAACGCGTGCGGCCGAAACCACCGCCACCGGCCCCCACCCCCACGCCGCGCACGTCCAGGTCGGCGGACTCGGGGCAGCAGCTGACGCTGGACCTGGGAAAGCCCAGCCCCTCGCTCCCGCCCGAAGCGCCTCGCCCCGACGGCCAGCGCGCCCTGTTCTACGCCACCCCGGTCAAACCCACACGCCGTCGACCGCCCTCGGCGAACACGGCCACCGCTGGGAACAGCCGGGCCGGGGTCTCGGCGGGGAAGCGGGCACCGAAGGGCCGCCAGTTGGCGCTGCGGTTCCCGCCCCCACAGTCCCCGAAGACGCTGCCCGCGAGGGTGCAGGACCCGTACGCGCGGACGACCTCCACCGCGCAGGGCCAGTACGTGCTGCCTCTGGAGGTCAAGCGGGTCCGGAAACCGGCCCCGCCGCCGACACCGGCGTGGATTGCGCCGCCCGCGCCGCGCCGGGCGGGGCGGCAGCTGCACCTTCCCCTGCCCGATCTGCCCGTGCGCCGCCGTCGGCGGCCCGAGACCGGAGGTCCCCGATGAACGCCTACCGCATTCCCTCCGATGTCGAGCGGCCCGACCGGATCCTGGGCCCCCTCACCGCCCGCCAACTCGCACTGCTGTCCGCGACCGGGCTGGTCCTGCTGCTGATCTGGGCCATCACCCGCGCGCTCGTGCCGATCACGGTGTTCGCCGGGCTCGCGGCCCCGATCGCGGCGGTAGCCACCGCGATCGCGCTCACCACCCGCGACGGCCTCTCCGGTGACCAGTTGCTCATGGCTGGGTTGCGTCATCACCGGCGCGCGAGGCATCTGATCGCCATGCGTCCCGGTGGTGACACCGAGGGCGGGGCGGTACCGCGCTGGGTAACCGGTCGTGCACGCGGGCCGCGCCCGCCCATCGCGCAGCCGATCACACCCGGCACCGCCGGGCTACCGCAGGCGGTGACAGCGGGCAGCGGTGCGGGCGGCGGGGTCGGTGTGGTCGATCTGGGTGAGGAGGGGATCGCGGTGATCGCCGCCGCGACCACCATCAACCTCGCCCTGCGCACCCCCGCCGAGCAGGCGGGCTTGGTTGGCGCGCTGGCGGGCTACCTGCAGAGCCTGTCCGGGAACGGCGTGCAGATCCTGCTGCGGTCCGTGCGTCTCGACGTGACCGGCCACATCACCGACCTGCACACCGCCGCCCATGACATGCCACCGGCGTTGGCCGAGTACGCCCTCGACCACTCCCGCTATCTGAGCGAGTTGGCCGCGGACGACACCACCGGGCAGCGCCAGGTCCTGCTGGTGTGGCGCGAGCCCCTGGATCCCGCGACCCGCCTGGCGGACTCCCTGGTGGGCGGGCTCACCGCGCGGGGCCGCCGCGAACGCCGGATCTCCGTGCAGGCTCGTCACGCGGCTGAATCACGGTTGCTGGCCCGTCTGTCCGATGCCACCGATCTGCTCGTGCCTCTGGGGGTCGGAGTGCGCGCGCTGGACGATTCGCAGGCGCGGGCGATCCTGACCAGCTGCACCAACCCCGCCAACCTCGTGCCCTACGGCGCGGCCGGAGCCGCTAGCCCCACCGAGATCATCACCACCGAGGACAGCCCGTACACGGGCACACAGTTCGACCCTCTCGATACCGACGACGAGCAGGACGACGTCGGCCACGGTGCCCAGGGTCTCGGACCCCGGGCCCGGCGAGGCCGGACGCCACGCCGAGGCGGTGGTGTGGAGTTCGCGCCGGAGTCGTTGACCATCGGCGCCCGGCACCTCCAGGTCGGATCGGACTTCGTGGCGACGATCGCGGTCACCGGCTACCCGCGTGAGGTCACCCCGGGATGGTTGTCACCCCTGGCTGCGTTCGGGGGCCGGGTCGATATCGCCCTGCACATCGAGCCGATCGACCCCCACCTCGCCGCCATGCGGCTACGCCGCCAACTCGCCCGCCTCGAATCCAGCATGGCCTCCGCCGCGGTGAACAACCGGGTCGGCGACCCCGCCGTGGAGGTGGCCGCCGAGGACGCAGCCGCGCTGTCGGCGCAGCTGGCGCGTGGGGAGTCCCGCCTGTTCCGCGCCGGACTGTATCTGACCGTCCACGCCACCAGCGAGGACGAACTCACTGCGCAAGTCACCGCTTTGCGGACTTTGGCGGCGAGTCTGCTGATCGACACCTGCCCGCTCACCTACCGGGCCGTGGAGGGCTGGACCGCGACGTTGCCGCTGGGCCTGGACCCGGTCCGGCTGCACCGCACCTTCGACTCCCACGCCCTGGCCGCGGCGGTCCCGTTCGCCTCGGCGCAGTTGCCGCCCACAGATCCGGTCTCGGTGACTCCGGCCGGGGTGCTCTATGGGCGCGACGGCGCGGCCGGGTTGTTGTTCCACGACCGCTTCGGCCCCGCCATGCACAACCACAACGAGGTCATTCTCGGCCGGTCCGGGTCCGGCAAGTCGTATCTGGCGAAAACCAGCATCCTGCGGTCGCTGTACCGGGGGATCGAGACCATCGTCATCGACCCCGAGGACGAATACGCCGCGCTGTGTGAGGCGCTGGGTGGCACCCATATTCGGCTCGGCGCCCCCGGCGTGTGCCTCAACCCGTTCGACCTCGACATACATGTGGGGCCGAGCGGGCACCGCACCGCGACCGCCGATGCGTTGCTGCGGCGAAAGCTGCACCTGCACACCGTGATCGCGGTCCTGTTGGGCGAGCAAACCCCCGCCCAACGCGCCGCCCTCGACACCGCGGTCACCGCCACCTACCTCGCGGCGGGGATCACCCACGACCCGGCCACGTGGGTGCGGGCCGCGCCGACGCTGAGCATGCTGCGCGACCAGCTCGCCGCCACCGGTAGCCCGGTGACGGCCGACCTGGCCGCCGGGCTCGCCCCGTATGTCGGCCAGGGTGCGTTCGCCGGGCTGCTCGACGGCGCGAGCACCCATCACCCGGCCGGTGCGTTGACCGTGTACTCGCTGCGGGAGTTGCCCGAGGAACTCAAAACCATCGGCACCTTGCTGGCGTTGGACGCGACCTGGCGGCGGGTCAGCGACCCGAGTCTGCGCAGGCCCCGCGCGGTGGTGGTCGACGAGGCGTGGCTGTTGATGCGCCAGCCCGCCGGAGCGAGCTTCCTGGCCCGGCTGGCGAAATCCGCGCGCAAGTACTTCGTCGGGTTGACCGTCGCGACCCAGGACGCCGCCGATGTGCTGGCCACCGACCTCGGGAAAGCGATCGTCGCCAACAGTGCGACCCAGGTGTTGCTGCGCCAAGCTCCGCAGTCCATCGACCAGATCGGCGACGCGTTCAGCCTCTCCGACGGCGAGCGCCGCTTCTTGCTCTCGGCCGACCGCGGCCAGGGCTTACTCGCTACCGGGGCCCACCAGCGCACCGTCTTCGGCACGGTCGCCTCCCTCGCCGAGCACCAACTCGCCACCACCTCACCCGAGTACGACCTGCCTGACACCGACGAGCAGGCCGGCTACCTCGATCTCGACCTCGACGCCGAGGACACCCGCATCGACCTGGACCTCAGCTCCCGCCCCTTCGGCACCGACGACCCGGTCCGTCTCGGCGCGCAGGTCCTCTTCGGCGCAGGCAACGAGTGGGACAGCGCGCGGTTCACAGAACAGGAGACCCAATGATGAACCCCTTCCTGCACACCCAGACACCCACGGACTCCGACACCGACGGTGGTGGGGTCATCGGCAGGCTGCTCACCCACCCCGGCCTGCGCCCCGGGCACCTGCTCTCCCTCGCCGAACAGCACGCGATTCCCCTCGCCGCCGCCCTCGTGGCCACGGTCACCGGCGTCGTCGCTGTGGCTGGGTGGGTGCGGCGTCGTCGGGAGCGGCGCTGGGCCCAGGGGGCTCGCCACGTGGAGATCCTCGTCCCGCCGCAGGTACAACCCGAGGGCGCACAAGTGCTCTGGGAGCAGCTACACGGTGCGATCGCGCGCCGCTGGTGGCAGCGGTGGTGGTCCGGGCAGCACCTGCTCGGGTTCGAGTACTGGATCAGCCCTGAGCAGGGTGCGAGGATCCGGCTCTGGGTGCCCTCGTGTGTGCCGCCGCACCTGATCGAGAATGCCGTCACGTCCTCGTGGCGCGGTGCCCGCACCCACACGACCCCCGCCACACCACCGCTGCCGCCGCCACCGGCCGGGCACCGCGACCTGCTGGCCGGAGGCGAGCTCCGCCTCGCACGGCACGGCCGCTGGCCGATCCGCACCAACGCCCCCGGCGACCCGGTTGCGTTCCTGCTCAGCGCTGCCGCCGCGATGGAGCCCGGCACCACCGCGTGCGTGCAGGTCCTGGCTCGCCCGGTCACCACCCGCCCCACCCGGCGCACTCGCAGCACCGGCACGCCCGCAGCCCTGGGCCAGTTCCTTCTCGAAGTCGGGCGGGAGCTCTTCGGCCTGTTCGCCCCGGGCCCGGTCCACCGCACCGGCACACCGGCGCGAACCGGCAGCGCACGGTATGGGTCTGGTGATCGGCAGGTGAGCTTGGAACAGTCCGCCCAGGATCACGCCGCCGCTACCAAAGCAGGTGTTCCGCAGTGGGCTACCGTCGTGCGCTACGCGGTCACCGCCCCTGTGTCCCTCGATGCTGACCACGCCACCCGCGCCCGGGCCAGGGACATGGTGCGGGGCCGCGCACACGCGGTCTCGGCTTTTCTGTCCTCGGCGTCGCAGCACAATCACTATCTTCGTCGTTGGCGTCGCGGTGCCGGGGTGCGCGAGGCGATGTGCTGGCGGCGGCTCGGCCGCGGTGATCTGCTCTCCTCGCCCGAGTTGGCGGTGCTCGCGCACCTGCCGACCGATGCGAGCATCGCCGAGATCCACCGCGCCGGAGCCCGCGCCCTGGCCCCCAGCGAAGTCGTGGCCGCCGGTGGTCCAGGCACCAAACCCCTCGGGCGCGCCGACGCGACCCGAGGCCGCCAGGTCGCGATGCGGGTGGACGATGCCCGCCACCACGTGCACGTCATCGGCCCCACCGGGACCGGGAAATCCACCCTCCTGGGCCAGATGGTCCTCGCCGACGCCACCGCCCGTCGCGGGCTGGTTCTCGTCGACCCCAAGGGCGATCTGGTCAGCGACGTGTTGACCAGGCTCCCGGAGGAGTGTGCGGGGCGGGTGGTGTTGTTCGACGCCGACTCGTCCAGCCCGCCCCCGTGCATCAACCCCCTGGACTTGACCACCGTCGGCGGGGATCTCGACCAGGCCGTGGACAACATCGGGTCCGTCTTCGGACGCATCTACCACCAGTTCTGGGGCCCGCGCACCGACGACCTGTTCCGCAACAGTCTCAAGACCGTCTGCGCCCAGGCGCGCCCGGCGACCCTCGTCGACGTCGCCCACCTCCTGACCGACGACCCCTACCGCGCCCGGCTCACCGCAGACGTGAAAGACCCCCTCCTGCAACAATTCTGGGGCACCTTCGAAGCCCTGGGCGAGTCCGGGCGCGCCCAGCTCATCGCACCCTTGCTGAACAAACTCCGCCAACTCCTGATGCGCCCGTTCGTGCGGTCCGCGCTCGCGGGCGGGCCCGCCACCGTGGACCTTCGCGCGGCCCTCGACGGCGGCGGCCTGGTGCTGGCCCGGCTGCCGAAGGGACGCCTCGGGGAGGACACCACACGCCTGTTCGGCGCGCTGCTGGTCGCCCGGACCTGGCAGGCCGCCACCGCCCGCGCGGACACCCCCGCCACCCAACGCCACGACGCGGCCCTGTACCTCGACGAATGTCACAACTTCCTGCACCTGTCCACACCCGTGGAGGACATGCTCGCCGAAGCCCGCGCCCTGAAACTCTCCATGGTGTTGGCGCACCAGAACCTCGGCCAGCTCACCTCCACGCTGCGCGAGGCGATCTCCACCAACGCCCGCAACAAAATCTATTTCGCCCTCTCGCCCGAAGACTCCCACGACCTGGCCCGGCACACCCTCCCCCAACTGGGCGAGCACGACCTGGCCCACCTGGACGCCTACCACGCCGCGACCCGCCTCGTCGTCAACGGCCAGAACATCGCCCCCTGCACCGTCGAAACCACGCCGCTGCCCCCGTCGGTCCCGGGACGAGCCCGCCGCATCCGCGCCGCCGCTCGCGCCCACACCACACCCCGCCCACACGCTCTGCCCGCGAGCATGCCCCGGCCGAATTCTTCTGGGCCCCAGGTGCCCCGGAACGACCCGCGCCGCCGGTGAAACACCTTCCAGCGCAACGGTTTGCGGCTCACCCCTATCCATGCACGCACTCTCGGGGCCTTCGCGCCTGGTCCGGCGTTTCGCCCCGCCCTCGATCGGAGGTGTCTTTTCCGATGACCCCCACCCCACCCTCTCCACACGACTCGGCACGTTCGGCTGGTCCGGTGCTGGCCGGGCGAGCCCGGCTCGCCGGCATCCTCACCGCGCGAGATCGGTGGCTGCTGTGGATGCTGTGGGAGCACCGCGTGCTCACCACCACCCAGATCAGCGCCCTCGCATTCGGCGCGACCCGCCGCGCCACCCGACGCCTGCTCACGCTGCATCAGGCGGGGGTGATCGACCGGTTCCGGCCCCACCGCCCGGTCGGCACCGCACCCTGGCATTGGATCCTGGCCCCCGCCGGAGCCGCCGTCCTGGCCGCCGAACACGGCCTCGACATCCGCGAGCTGCGCTGGCGGCACGACCGCGCCCTCGCCCTGGCGCACAGCCTGCACCTCGAGCACGACATCGGCGTCGCCGACTGGTTCACCACCCTGGCCACCAACCCCGAACCCGGCACATTGAACCTCTGGTGGTCCCAAACCCGATGCGCGCGACTGTGGGGAGACCTGGCCCGACCGGACGGCTACGGCCGCCTCGACCCCACCCCTGGATCGACCGGGGTCGAGTTCTTCCTCGAATACGACTGCGGCACCGAATCTCTCACCCAGCTGGCGGGGAAACTCCACGGGTACAGCAACCTCGCCGCCGCGACCGGGATCACCACTCCGTTGTTGTTCTGGCTTCCCACCGCGCGGCGCGAGGCCACCGCCCGCACCGCCTTGGCCGCCGCCGCGACCGGCCTGGACCACCCCGACACGGTCCCGATCGCCACCGCCACCCCCGAACACACCCCCGAGGCGGGTCCGGCCGGGGAGGTGTGGCTGCCGCTGCACCCCGCACCCGCCTGCCCCGGGCCTCGGATCTCGTTGGCGCGCTTGGCTACTGCCTGGCCGCACCTGCACCTCGACCCGGCCGCCGCCAGCACCGGCGAGAACAGCACGGCCCTGGACCGGCGGGTGGTGATCCCGCCACCGTCACCGCGCCCACCCCGCCACGGGAGGCTGTGATGTTCGGGCTCGCACTCGGGGCCGGAGCCACCGCCCTGTTCACCGCCGTGGCGATCGGCGCGTTCACGGTCACCGTCGTCGCGGTCGACTCCGCCCGATCCCATACGAGCATCACCGCTCCCGGCCCGGCGGCCGGGCAATCGGTGCCGAGTCCCGATGCGGTCGCCGACATTCCCGCGGACACGCTCGCCCTGTACCGTGAGGCCGCCTCGGACTGCCCCGGCCTGGACTGGACGGTCCTGGCCGGCATCGGGAAAGTCGAGACCGACCACGGCCGCAGCCGCCTCCCCGGAGTCACCACAGGCGAGAACAACGCGGGCGCCGCAGGCCCCATGCAGTTCCTGGCCTCCACCTTCGACACGGTCACCGCACGCCACCGCCTCCCCGCGGGCGGCGCGAGCCCACCCTCGCGCTACAACGCCTCCGACGCCATCCACGCCGCCGCCTACTACCTGTGTGACTCCGGTGCCCCCACCGACCTGCGGCGTGCGATCTACAGCTACAACCACGCCGACCGGTACGTCCGGCAGGTCCTCGACCAAGCCGACCACTACCGCAGCACCACCCCCGAGCCCGGGGCTGGGGATTGCCAGCACCTCACCGGCCTGAGCCCGGTCGCGGCTACCGTGCTCACCTTCGCCTGCTCCCAGTTGGGGCAGCGGTACGTCTGGGGAGGCAACGGACCACAAGCCTCGGGCGGATGGGACTGCTCCGGGCTCACCAAGGCCGCCTACGCCGCCGCCGGAATCACCCTCCCGCGCACCGCCGCCGACCAATACCACGCCACCACCCCCATCCCCACCAGCCAGATCCAACCCGGCGACCTCATCTTCTACAGCAACCAGAAAGACGGAATACACCACGTCGCCCTCTACCTCGGCAACAATAAAATGATCGACGCACCCGACCTCGGACAACAAGTAAAAATAGAAGACTACCGGCATCCGGGCGACGACTTTCTATCCGCAAATCATGTATTCACGCGCAATTCAGCCGTCTCCAACGCCTCATGACTGTGGACACCATAAACGCGGAGTCCCGCGCGCCGCTCGCGCACGCGACGTACGACCGGTCTCCACACACACCGTACGCTGCTGCGACACCGTCCCTGATAAAAACCTCGCGGCAAGTCGTGTGCCGTTCTTGTTTCGTAGCATCGGAGTCGCGCATATCCGATAATGCCGGGCGTTCAGTGTTGCCGTTGTAAATAATAGAAGACGCCCGTCTTGTTTCGATTTCGGCTTGACATTTCCCCGGACGACGAGCGTCCATGGATGTGGTTTCCCCACAATTCCCCGGAATTGCGGGGTGAACCGTCCCGGCCGGGACATGGCAACACCGCTATCGAATTCCCTAACACCGACGGAGATGTCATGCCCGATGCACGACCAGCAAATGACACCAACGACGCCGCTGTGCGCGCGGCGCTGGCCGCTAATCCCGGGGCCACCGCCAGCGCGCTGGCGTTCGACGCGGGAATGAGCGTGTCCACGGCCCGCACCATCCTGGGCCGTATGGCTGACGACGGCACCGCTGTGCGCACCACCGACCCCGACGCTGCCCGCGCCACCTACCTGTGGACCCTGGCCGACACCGCACCCCCGGCCCGCACCGCGACCGCGAAACCGGCCGCACGCTCCGCACGCACGCCGGGCCGCCCGAAGAAGACCGGCACCCCGGCACCGCCCGCACCGGCCAAGGCCAAGGGCAGGGCCGCGACCGGTGCTGGGAGCACCGCCAGCGCCGGGGGTGTTGCGGACACGGTGGACAAGTTGCCCCCGGGCGGGTTGCGGGGGCTGGTCGAGGACCATCTGCGGGACAACCCGGGCGAGTCGTTCAGCCCGACGGCGCTCAAACACGCCCTGGACACCGCACACGCGCCCCGGCAGTTCTCCTCCGGCGCGATCAACAACGCCCTGGAGAAGCTCACCGCCGAGGACGTGGCCACCCGTACCAGCGACGCGCCGAAGAAGTGGGCCCTGGCCGCCGGGGCGTGAACGCCCCGCCACCACCAGGCACACCGAACCGAAATCTGGACTTGCACAACAGAATTGAGGCATCGTCATGACCATCTCGACCTCCACCGAACCGATCGCGCTGTTGCGTGCCGCCCGGGACCGGGCCGCCGACGCCCGGAATCTGCCCCGCGCGCTGGAACTGGACAACGAACTGGAAGACCTCGGGCAGCTGGGCACCGCGCCGCGCCGCACGTGCTGGCCGTGCGAGAGTTGGGCCGATCACGTCCACGAACCCGGCACCGGGGAGCGCATGCCGGTGCACGGGGGCCTGCTGGCCGATGACGAGCACATCGCCACAGCGGTGCGCGCGTTCGCGCTCGCGGCCACCGCGCTGCCGCACCACTGGACCCAAACCCCCACCGCCGCACAGGTGGTGGTCGATCTGGGGCGTCACCAGTTCACAGTGACCATCCACCACGGCGACACCGGCGACCCGGCCGCCCGCGTGGTCTACATCAGCGGGTGTGTGCACCGGGTCACCGGGCAGGCGAAGGCGTTCCCGGCCATCCACGCCACCACGCGCGGCACCGCCGCGATCGTCACCGCCTACCACTACGCCCGGTACCACGGCTGCGGGCCCATTACGCCCGCGCCCGTGGTGCCGGTGCGCACCGAGGATCCTGACGACCTGCTGGCGCGGTTCCGCGTGTGCCAGAACCAGATCGACGCCGAGATCGACGCCCACGACGGCGATCCCGACACCGGCGATCACCACGACCGGCTCGCCGCGCTGCACCGCGACGCCAGCGAACTCATGGCCGCCCTGGACAACCACCTCACTACCGGTGGCGCACTGCCCCGGGCATGGGCACACACCCGGACTGCATGAGCTGAGCGTCTGTTTCCAGGCGGGGTCCGCCCCGCCTGGGAACAGGCCATTTCCGTAACGGGACGACAAGGGGAAAGATTTATGTACGAGACAGTGACCGCGCGGTTGGACGAGTCCTACACGATGCTGGGCACCGCGCAGCGGGTCACCCGGATCCGCGCGCACCGGTTCATGGTGGTGCCGCCGGATGAGTGCGCGCATGTCACCAGTGGGACCATCTGTACCGAGTGCGCCGAGGGTTGGCAGGTCGATTACGAGTTCGACGACCCGTTCCCGTTCGCGCGCACGCCGCATCGGTGGACGGTGCGCGATCTCATCAACGGGGGCCAGCTCCGCGTCGGGGACGCGCTCACCCTGGGCGGGACCGGCATCAGCGCCGTGGTCACCGCTACCGGTGGGCTGATGCTGCCCGATGGGCGCGTGTTCGACACGCCGTCAGCCGCCGCGATCGCCGCACTAGACCGCGACCGCTAACCAACGCGCGGCGCGCGAACACCGCACGGGCCCCGGCCAATTCCACGGCCGGGGCCCGCGCCATATCCACGCCCGCACGGTGCCCAGGGCGGGACATGCGGTGCCGGTCGGCCCCTGGGACGGCCCCCGTGCCCCGTCGTTGGGGCCGTGCGGGAATCCCGGCCCCGCGCGGCTGCGGTCGAAATCCGTCCCGTATCGCGTGTCAAATTTCGGCCCCCGAACAGGAGTCCTCAGATAGCAGCACCGCGCCCCGGTGGTGTCCGCGTCCGTCATTCGGCCCTGTTCGGGAGGATCCCCATGATCGGTTCACACATCCGCATCCGCACCACACGCCACCCCGCACGCCCACGCCCCCTGCTGCGGCGGTGGGCCGGTGCCGCGCTCTGCGCGGCCACCGTGCTCACCGCGGCCGTGGTCCCCGGCCTCGCCGTGGCCGCACCGACCGAACGCTGCGCGAAGGTCACCACGGTCACGGTGCCCGGGACCTGGGAGGACGCCCCCACCGGCACCCCGCCTACCGAAACCGCACCGCAGACCCTGCTCGCCCCGGTCACTCGTGACCTGCAGGCCCGCTACGGCAACGATCTCGCCTCGCAGACGGTGGACTACTCCGCCTCGATCACCCCGACCTACGCCGCCTCGGAAACCGATGGCACACAAGCCCTCTCCGCGCAGTTGTCGCAGCTGTGCCCCACCACGAAAGTGGTCCTGCTCGGGTATTCGCAGGGCGCGCAGGTCGCCGGGGACCTCGCGGCCCGGATCGGGCACGGGCAAGGCCCCATCCCGGCCTCACGGGTCCTGGCGGTCGGACTCGTCGCGGACCCCCACCGCGCCTCCACCACACCACAACTCGGACACCAGGCCGGCGGGGAAGGCGTCGAAGGCCCTCGCGCCCAGGACTTCGGCCAGTTGACCGACCGGGTGCGCACCCTCTGCGCCCAAGGCGACCTGTACTGCTCGGCCTCCCCACAGACCGACCCGCTCGTCACCACGATCGGACGCGCCTTCACCAGCACCCCGAACCCCACATCCGGACCCGAGGCAACCACTCAGACCGGCCCGGCCTCACAGCCCAGCGACGCGGGTAGTGCCCTGGCGGGACTCGATGCGTCCACGCTCACCCAGCAGGTACTCAACGTCCTGGCGGGGATGACCTCGCTTGCGGCGAACCTGCCCGCGATCGGTGGCGACCTTGCCGCGCTGCCGCAACGCCTGGTCGCCATGGACGTCCCGGGCACCCACCAGCTCGCCGGGGACCTCAATAATCAGTTCCGCCCTTTGGTCACCATGGCCTCCCAGGTCGACCTGCACCTCATCGCCCGCATCCTGACGATTGTCGCTCCGGCCGACACAAGTGGAATCGCCAGCGCGGCAGCGCAAATCGTCGATCTCCTCGCCGGAGTCGACATCAACCGAGCCGCCACCGACCTCGGTACCGCCCAGGAAACCGCGTGGGCGGCAGTGCAGAAACTCATCACCGGAGACGTTCTGGGTGCCGGGGCCGTCTTGACCGGCCTGCTGCCTGTGGCCGCCGACCTCGCGCAGGTCGCGGCGAACGCGCTCACCGGCAGCACTGCCGCACCCCTGGCCGCACTCACCGCCACCAACACCGGCACGGCCTCGAACGGTGGGCTCGCCGACCTGGCCCGGCAAGGAATCGACGCGGCGAATTTCTTCTCCTCTGGTGTCCACCAGAACGGGTACGCCTCGGGCCTACAGAACCTGACCGGCTGGTTGACCGGCCGAATCAACCACGCCCACTGATCGAGGTCACCTCCGATGTAGTTTCTCATGGCTGAGTTCGCTTTCTCAGTGTTAGTTCGCCTGTCGTTCGTTTGCGAACGATTGCTGAGAATCTGCGACGGTGTGCCTGTGGCCAGCAGGTGCTCGGTAATGCCGATTATGTGACGTTGCGATGAGTTGTCCCGCGCCGATGGTATTGCACCGCATCCGGCGCGATGTATAGCGCGTCATCACGACGGTGGCGGAGGTGGCCGGGGGTGTCGGTGCCTCCTGCGAGACTCGGGCCATGCGATGGGCGGTGGCCGAGACAGGTACGGGCGGGGCCCGGTTGTGTCCGCTCGATCGGGACGGCCGGGCCGCGGGCCCGGTGGCACACGAGTCCTCGCTTGCCGCGGCGGTACGTTCGCGGCCGGATGTCCAGCGGTGGGTGTGGCGATCGACTACCGGGATCTATCGGCGTTTGCTGGCCGCGGGGGTGCGGGTCGACCGCTGTTACGACGTGGAGGCAGCCGAGGCGTTACTGATCGGCCATGAACAGGGCCAGTCGGGGCAAGCTCGCTCGCTGGCCGCGGCCTGGGCACGATTGCACAATCTACCCGTACCGCCGGATGCGCCCGCCCGTGCCGCCGACACCGAGCCCACCCTGTTCGAATCGGGCCCAATACCGCTCCCACCGGACACCGACGAGTTCACCGCACTGCTGGAGGTCTACGCAGCACAGGTGGCCCGGACGAGCCGGACCGACAATCCGCAACACATGCAGATGCTGCTGGCCGCGGAGTCGGCGGGCATGCTGGTAGCGACCGAGATGTCCGCAGCCGGGATTCCCTGGCGCGCGGACATCCACCGAGAATTACTCGATTCGATGCTGGGAGAACGCCTTTCGGGCGGAACCGAACCGCGCCGCATGGTCGAACTGGCCGAACAGGTATCGCGTGCCTTCGGCACCCGGGTCCGGCCCGATCTGCCCCAGGACATCATCCGAGCCTTCGCGCGTGCCGGAATCGCGTTGTCCTCCACCCGCAAATGGGAGCTCCAGGAGATCGATCACCCGGCCGTCGAGCCGCTGCTGGCCTACAAATCGCTGTACCGGCTGCACACCGCGCACGGCTGGTCCTGGATCGAGCAGTGGGTACACCAGGGCCGCTTCCGTCCCGAGTACCTGCCGGGCGGCACGGTCAGCGGCCGCTGGACCACCAATGGCGGTGGCGCCCTGCAGATCCCGAAGGTGGTCCGCCGAGCGATCCGCGCGGACCCGGGATGGCGGCTGGTGGTCGCCGACGCCGATCAGATGGAGCCTCGCGTGCTGGCCGCGATCTCCCGGGATCCGGGGTTGATGGAGGTGGCCGGCCGCGGCGAGGATCTGTACCAGGATCTGGCGGTCCGCGCGTTCGGCGGTGATCGCGCCAAGGCCAAACTCGCCCTTCTGGGCGCGATTTACGGCCAAACCTCCGGGGACGCACTGACCCACATGGCCGAACTCCGCCGACGTTATCCGGCCGCGGTGGCCTACGTCGACGATGCGGCCCGCGCCGGTGAACAAGGACGCCTGGTGCGCACCTGGTTCGGGCGTACCTGCCCGCCCACCACGTCGTTCGACCAAGCGGACCACGAGCAAGAGGGGGCCGGCGGATACCGCAGCACGCCCAGCGCCCGTGCGCGCGGCCGCTTCACCCGAAACTTCGTCGTGCAGGGCAGCGCCGCGGACTGGATGCTGCTGGTACTGGCCGGGTTGCGGCATACACTGCACCATGCCGGGCTACGCGCCGAACTGGTCTTCTTCCAACACGATGAGGTCATCGTGCACTGCCCGCAGGAAGAAGCCGCAACAGTTGCCGATGCAATCGCCACCGCGGCACACACCGCGGGCCACACGGCCTTCGGACCGATACCGGTCCGGTTTCCCTTCACCACAGCGGTGGTGGAGTGCTACGGGGACGCGAAATGAGCAGACACGCAAAGCAGTGTGACACACGCCCCGCAATCCACTCTCGTAGCCGATTAGCGGATGTTCGCTGTCGTCAGCGTGTCATGTAGCGGGCCAGCCGCAAGCGGCAGTTCACCCGGTCGACAACTGCTTTTATGCGAATGCAGTGGCGAACTCGGTGACGAACTGCTGGAAGGGTCGTCCCGGACGGCCAAGAATCGTGGGGAGGTCGTCGGTGAGGTAGTCCGCGTCGCCCTCGGCGAACAGGCCCAGCGCCTTCGCATTGTCGTCGGCGACGGGTGCGGGAAGGCCGAGGTCGATCATCGCCTGTCGCTGTTGTTCGACCGATATCGAGCGATAGGTGATCCGCCGATCGAGCACCTTCGACAGCACCGCCGCAGCGTCTGCGTAGGACAGTGTCTCCGGGCCAGTGGGCCAGTAGATCTTTTTCGCGTGATCGGCTGGTGCGGTGGCGATCTCGGCGGCGATAGCAGCGACGTCACGTGCATCGATCATGCCGATGCGGCCGTCCTCCGCCGCCGCGGTGAAGCTGTCGGTCGCGGCGATCGCGGGCGCGAGCATGAGGAAGTTCTGCATGTAGGCGTTGTTCTTCAACAGCGTGTAGCTCAGTCCGGAGGCGATCAGCGCGTCCTCGATTTCCGCCTGGCCGCGCCGCCGCGCGATAGGCGACGTCGCCGAGGAGTCGCTGGTGACTTTGACGACGTGACCGGCGCCGGCGCGCACGGCGCTGTCGATGACGGCGATCTCCTGCGCGGGGATCGCGGGACTGACGAGCACGACGCCCGACACGCCGTGCATGGCGGCGTCGACGGTCTCCGGCGCGGTCAGATCACCTTCGACGACCTCCGCGCCCGCCAGTGCCAGCGCGTTCGCCCGCTGCCGGTCGCGGACCAGAACGCGAACGGGCACACCGCGTTCAGCGAGGATGCGCGCTGCTTCGGAGCCGACCTTGCCGGCGGTGGTGATGAGGATCATGGCGATGTCCTAATGCGAGAGCAGGATGTCGACCCGGGCCGAACAGTGCACCCTGGTCTAATTTTGTATAGACTCTAATATTAACACTGACACTAAGTTGCATAGGATGTGCGGCAGCGGTCGCAGGTTCGTGAAGTGTGGAATGCGAGATCCTGCGCAAGACCGATGCGGCGGGAGTGGTTACGGTTCGGCGCCTACGAGTGGTCGCCCCCCGACTCGCGACTGCCACCGGCAAACGCGCGGCGACAACCTTGTCCGGATCGGGAATCGTTCGGTGCCGGTTGATAATTCGCGATACGGACCGGACCGGTCAGGCCGGGGTCGACGGTTCGGCGCCGCTCAACCAGCGGTCGATCTCGTCGAGGATGTTCGCCACGATCGGGTACAGCTCCTTGGCTATCCGTGCCTGGTCCTGCCCGTTGCGGGTGCGTTCGCCCGCCTCGTCGATAATGATCTGCCACACGCTGGACAGTGCGATCCCATGCAGCCGGGCAATCTCCGGTGCGACCGCCGTGGTGTCGGCGATGGCCTGCGCGAACGCCACGGCCTGGCGGTCGGTCATCTCCAGGGCCAAGCGGTGCACCGCCGGACTGATCGCCGCGAGATGCCCGAGCTCACCGCGCCACAGCTCGGGGGAGACGTCCCGAATTCCGGCAACGGACCGCAGCATGTCTTCGCGGATCGCAGCTGCCGCACTGACACCGGACGGCCGGGTCCGGATCAGCTCGCACAGGCGATCGCGAATCTGCTCGTCACGGTCGGTGACCAGCTGATCCTTGGCTGGGAAGTAGTTGTAGACAGTCTGCTCGGCCACCTCGGCCACACGCGCGACATCAGCGACAGCAACCTGCTCATAGCCATGTTCGGCGAACAACCGCGCGGCGGTATCGGCGATCAGCCGCCGGGTACGCGCCTTCTTGCGCTCACGCAATCCCATGCCGTCCGCGTCCATCCCCAAGAGTATAAGGTCGGCAACAAATGTGTACTTCACCACATCATTGGAGTCATGCATATCGTAACTGACTGCACTCATACGGAGACGGCGGTGGTGCCGGCGCGGTTCGACGCCCGTCCCGGGGGTAGTAGTGACTGGATCATGGTGTCCACCTCTCAGTCCGACGGGATCGTCATCGAGCCGAACTACCGGTTCACCAGAATCGCGTTCAGCACCGACGACCGCTTGCCGGGATGTGGGAGGCAGCGGATCCGCGTTACCGCGTCGCCGCCGCAATCACCTTCGACGACGGTGGCGTGATGGCAAGGACGGTCTCCTGCATCGATGCCGCTGGGTAGGCACGCCGCTGCGTTCACCCTGAAATGCCGCATCAAGGATGAGCGTAGTGAGTCGCCGATCGCGGTCATCGTGGAGTATGGGTACCTCGACCGATATCGACGTCGCCTTCGCCGGTGACGATCCCGTGCTGCGGCTGGCCTGCGCGGCCTACCTCGCCCGCTACACCGGGGGAGCTCCCGCATCCACTGCACCTCGGACCTGCACCTGTATTTCCGATGGTGTACCGAGCACCAGCTGACGCCACTGGCCATGAGACGGCCGGAGGTGGAACGGTTTGTGCGGTGGATGCAGGAGACCCGCCGGTTCAAACCCTCCACCGTCGCTCGCCGCACTGCCGTGCTGACCGGGTTCTACCGCACCTGTGTCATCGACGGAGTCCTGGAGCACTCACCCGCGGAGTACGTGCGCCGACCACGGGTATCGAATGAGTCTCCGACGCTGGGACTTTCGCATCTGCAGTTCGAGGCGCTGTTCGCGGCGGCGCGAGATTCGGCACACGCCAGCGATTTCGCGTTGGTGGCGATGCTCGGGTTGCTGGGATTGCGGATCTTCGAAGCCTGTGGATCCGACATCGAGGATCTCGGCGAAGAACACGGTCGTCGAGTCCTGCGGGTTGTCGGCAAGGGCACCGAGGTCGTTCTGGTGCCGCTGTCGCCGGCAGTGGGCCGGGCACTCGACCGATCGTGCGGTGACCGCGTGAGCGGCCCCATTCTGCTGAACACTCGCGGCCGACGCATGGACCGCCATTGCGCGACCCGCCGCCCGCGGAAGTTGGCACACGGCACCGGGATGCGGTTGCCGCGAATGCATCCGCACATGCTGCGGCACACATTCGTGACCACCATGCTCGATGCGGGAGTCGGCTTGCGCGATGTTCAGATCGCCGCCCGCCATGCCGACCCGCGCACGACCATGCGCTACGACCGAGCCCGAACGAACCTCGACCGGCACCCGAACTACATACTTGCCGCCTACATGGCCTCGGGCACATGACATCTCAACCGCGCACTACTTTGCCGAGAAGCGCGCGTTCTTCCACAGCCTTCGAAGACTGACTAGCATCGAGGGCGCGTCGGCACCGGTTGGATCGGAATTCGTGACCAAGCACTCGCGGGCGCACCTCGCGCCGTGCGTGCCCAAGTCGAGCGCATCGCCCGCAAGGTCGAAGCAGAGTCCGGCGTCAAACCCGCACCACCTCTACGCCCCGTTCCGGCCATCGATCTGCGGCGTCATGCGCTTCCAACCAATCCGGACCGCGCCGATGACGAGCACAATATCTCCGCGCACCGCCGAAATGCTGCGCTACGTCGAGGAACTCGATGCCCTGATCGCCCAGCAACAGCGAAGTCTTCCGCCACGAACTACCCACGGCGCTTCGGCGCCAGAAGGTTCCATTCCTTAAGCAAGTAGTTTCAATCCTGTCCTGCGACAATTATTCCGCCTCAGCGCCATCGGCCATCTGCAAGTTCTGTTTCATTCGACTGTAAGCACCATTCACTGCGCCACGGAGCGTGACAATCTTCGAATCGGACGATTCATCGCTATCGGCCACGACGACCGTCCCGCGCCAGATTGCCGCCGAGCGTCGCCAGTCGATCGCAGTAGCCAATTCGACGTATTTGCCGATACGGGCGTCCCGGTCGTAAACCTTATTGATTTCATGTACTGCGCGGCCAATCAACACCAGGCCTGTTGCAGTCATATTGATGTACTCGGCGCGCAACTTCGGGATGAGCTGAGGATCGGAAGCAATGCCAGAAATGCTTCTCCACGGATCCATGTGCCTTACCAGCGTGTCTAACACCAGGAGGGTGTCCTCAACGAACGCATCCTGGTCGGCCTTGCTGGCGAGAAGTCGCTGAGTGTGTCGGGACAGGGCGTCCTCGGAGATGGCATAGTCCCCCACCAGAATCTCCTTCACCAAGCCTCGGATCTGGTTGAGTAGGAACAGAGAGGTTGCACCTTTCGAGAGCGATTTCGACGTCTCATCAACGCGCTTCTCAAGAAACGGAGACTCATCGACGATCCTCGTCAGCACCCTGTTGATCGGCTCTCTGGTGTTGAAGGCCGCTAGTAGGCTCAGCGGAAGGGATTTCGTCCGAGCTGCGTCCGCAAAGTCCTGCTGGATCGCCGGAAGTTTTTCTTCGATAATGATGACGACTGCAAGTCCATCCGAGGCAAAAGCACCATCCTCGTCGTGAACCAGCCCTGGAGTGTGCGTCTTTCCGACGTGGTGGCCCGTGATCGCCGCAATACGGTGCTGTCCATCCGTTATGTAGAACTTCGTCGAATCGACAACAACCATGAAGCCGCACTTGATGGCCGTGTTCCCCCGCACTACATGCAGAGCCGGGATCTCGCGGGCGTTGAGCGTTACTGGTGGGAGGACGTAATCATCACGGTTCGCTGCCACGTAATCGCGAATCGCCCGCACGTGGTCCGGCAACAGGGGGCGATTTGTGCGCTTGCGCGGGCTTTCCCCTTTAACTGCGGAGTCCATCACGATCAGCTGTCGGACTGAGGCGAACTCAAGTGCTGTCGAGATCATAGTGCGGGTTCCCTGCACGAACACCGTACACGGGAATGCTCGGCCATGAGACGACTCGGCGGTATCGCGCGCAGCCTTTCGTGCAGCATCAAGATCCGGATGCTCGATCAGGTTCTGGGATAAAGCTTTCATGATCACGTCCGTTTCACTCGACATCAACCCACCCCGGCCGGTGTTCCAGGTGGGAGACCGGCACGGGGCACGTCGATGTAGTCTGATGATTAGCCGCAACTTCAGGTCATGAAGAGCGGCAGCAGGCGTACTACGGTGATCGCTCCTCCCAGGAGTAGCAGCAGTACGGCCAAGCGGGCGGTGCGATTCCAGCTGTCCAAGGCGTGTCGCACCGTCCGTCCAAGCTCTTTCACAAGAGCTTCAATCATTCTCATCACCTCCTCCCGTCTGATCGCCGCCAACAGTAGACCGATACGTGGATTAGTGCACGTACAACGTTGTAGATTCTGCGTTTTCGCATGTCGCAGGGATCGCGGTGCCGACGTCGACTACGCGGAGGTGTTGGGAGACAGCAGCTTCTATGGTCGGCGTTCAGGCCGAGGGGAACTTTGCTGCCGCGCGAAGCCTGGGGTTGCCTCGGTTCGAAATCGTCGACGACCGCATCCGCATGCCGCTCGTTGCGGGTGTGACGACCCCGCGAAGCGCCACTCCAGATAGCACTTGAGGGCGAATATGCCTGGTACCGTGGAAGATTCGGCACGTGGCCTCGAACCCCGTGCACCACCGTCCGCCGCCGCAGGTGAGGCGGTTCACCATCAGAGTCGGCACATGTGCGCGAGCACACGTTGGATTTGTCCGACGCTTCGTTCGGTAGCACTGACCAATTGCCAGCCTTGGAGTTCAAACACCTCGATGCCATTCAGCAGGCGGGTCACCGGCAGGCGAACGACCGCTGGTGGGCCTCCGTGCCGAACCCACTTCCTCCACAGTAGGAACTTCGAACAGCGCCAGGATGATCTGGTATCGGTCCGAGAGTGCCTGCAGGGCCGGGGCCGTGCAGGCAGTCGCGGATGCGGTCGATGGCGCCGAGCGCCTTGAAGGTCTCCGCGGGTATCTTGACCGGGATGTAGCCGGTGCTGCGGCCGATCTGGGAGGTGGCCTGACTTCAGTCGGCACGAGTGAGCGATAATGCCGCTGAGCGCGCATGTCTGGCAACGGGTCTCCCCGCTGTTGGGGTTGTCAAAGCCCGATTCTGTGAACTGAGTTTCGCCCCAGTGCCGGATCTCCGGTCGGCGCTCGCTCAGTCAAGCACCGCCCAGCAATTCCCACACTCGCGCACGCTCCACCGTGACATCCACCGCATCGCCGGCGAGCGTTTCCAGTAGCTGCTGCAGTGGCCACTGATGCCACACGCCGTAGCGGGCCGAGTACATCGTTACCGTATGGATTCCGAACTGGTTGGTGGTGTCGAACAGCGCGTAGCCGACCATCTGATAGATCTCCGCCAATGACAACCGGTCGGACCGTTTCCCGGTCTTCCTGCTCGGTCGACCACCAACCTTGACTTTCAATTCGATGAGCAGGCCGTCGATGATGGCATCCGCGTCCGCGTTACAAAGATGCGACGCAACGAATCTCGGCCCAAGCGCCAGCCTTCGCGGCACAGCTGCCAGCAAACCGCCGAGCTGCGCGACCGCGAGGTCGTGCAACGCCGTCAACTCCTCGACCGCGTCATCCGTGGCCAGCGCCAGTAGCGATTCCGCATCGAAACGGCCGCCACGCATCACGCCGGCCAGCGGCGACCCACCCACGAGAACCAGTGGATTCCGGTATACCTCGGTGCACAACGCCAAGGCCCAGGCAGCACGGGCCAGCGACCCGACATCGGCAGTCGATGGACGTGCCGCACCGCCGGCGACCCTTGCCACCTCCTCGATCGCGGCGACACGTTCGAGCCTCGAGAACGCCGCCACCGCCACGTCAGGAACATATTCGGCGTCGAGGCTGGCACGGATCATGAAGTCGAAAGCCGCCCCGACCGTTCCCGGCGCAGCAGTCCCCAGATCAACCGACAACGCACCCGAGGAGTTCCGGTAATCATCCTGGACAGGGCGGCGATTCGGGAACCGCTCATCGAAGTACTGGCGCAACGGGCAGCTCTTGTCACTGATCGCCGCGGTCAGGTTCTGGTACCGGTATCTACGCGGTTCACCGTGATCGAGCACCTCGGATACTTCGGTGCCTCGAGTATCGTGGACTCGGTTGCGCCGCAACGCCTCGGCAACTCGAAGGATCGGGTTACGCCAACCATTCACACTGCTGATCCTGTACCACAGCAAGCAGTTTCACAGCGGATTCGCGGCACTACGAGGCGACATGCTAGGCATCGCTGACTGCCTCGATAGCAGCGGCGTACTCATCGATCGTCCGTGGTGCGGGCGCGATGGCACCTGAAGTTGGCACAGCTACCGGGATCGCCGGCGAGCCATTCGGACGATCCAAACCGCAGCCGAAGCGACGACTGCGGTCGAGGCGATCAACAGTCCAGACGGCCGCAGGAATGGCTTGGCATGGAGAGGTTTCTGACCGGCGCGTGCGAGATCCGAGCGCACGAGCTGAGGAGCCGTCGGCGGATCGCGGTCTGGTACATCGATGGCTGGTTTGGCGCGCGACCACTCGAACAGTTGTGTAGCCAGCACACCGCCGCCGAGACCGAGCAGGATGCTCGCAATGACAAGAGTCGGCTGCCATCGACCCAGTGCGGATGTGTCGGTCAGGCGAGCCGATGGCTGAAACGGACTCGACATTTCCCAGCCGAGGCCCATCGGTTCCGTTGAGGCAGGAAGCGCTGCATCGACGGAAGTCTGGGCTGTGAGCGTGCCGACATCGACCCTGAATGTCTCCATCGGTGGACGGCCCCAGGAACCCGATAGCCCAGTGACCCCAACGAAGGAGCCCAGGTCGCCGGGAGGGCTTCCTCCCAGCGCGCCGATCCGAGGCCATGCCTGGCTTTGTCTCGGTGCGCTCCACCATCCGAAATTCCAGTGTCGTTGGATACTTGCACCTGCAGTGCCGGTGAACCGAGCTGCAACACCGCTTATCGAGGGCGTGGGGGATGTCGGTAGACAGGGTTCGACGCTGGCGAAGTCGAAATCCACGATCTGAGTCTCACCGAGGTCGAGCCGCTTTCCGAACCCAATGTCATCGACGACCAGGTCCGGGATGTCATGCCCAGCTGGCCTATCGGGGCCGATCGATGTGAGCCCGGACTGTCGTAGATCGGTAAGTCGAGCATCGCCGCCGATCACGAGGATTCCGTGGAACGGCCGATCGCCGCAGACGACTACCGAGTAGGTCAGACCCGGGTGTGTGCCGGGAGCACCTGGCACCCAAGGTTCGACAATCAATCCGACATGGTCGACCATCGGCTCGTCATCGGGCTGGAGCACGGCAACCCATCCGGCGAAGGGACGTGTGGAGGGTTGAGCGTTGATGATCATCGATACGACACCGAAGAACAGAAAGGTAGCGAGGCAGACGATCGCGATTATCGCGCTGCGCCACTTACGATGTGGGCGTTTCTGACCTGGTTGAGAAGGCACAGAAGATCTCCTGGGGCGACGTACGATGCATCGCCGGTAGTCGATTCAGGTGGAGACGCCTGGCCTGCCGACGTTGACACATGCCGCAACAGGCTACCCCAGACCCGAAGTCGACAGTCCCGGCTATCGTCCTGTCTGACAATCGATTCAGCTGATCAGGCCGTCGGTGCACAGGCAACTTGCCCATAGTGAACCTATCCGGAACAGCCGCTCTCTCCGCTGACGTCACCGCTACGGAGCGGTCGGCAGAGCAAGATCGGATATAGCAAAGAACGTCCGCACATGCGGCATGCAGAGCGACTGGCGGAGCGAGATGCACTGCAGATGCACTGCACCGCAGAACATTCGACATTGCCGAATAGTGTGCATTCAGCGTAGTGCACCTGATCTGTTGTCCGACAACGCATCCGGCCCCAGCGGAACGTCCGCACATAGCCGACGAGCAATCCTCGGTTGGGTATGTGCGGTCGTGGAGCGTGGGCGCGTCGACACGGCGTTGCTTATCCTCTCGGCACCCGCAGCGCCGAAGATGATCGCGCTTGTCGACGAAACGCTCGCCGCGCCCGGCGCGCTTCACTCTGGTCCGGGCCGGAATCTCCCCGGAGGCGTACTGTCGAGGGACCGAGACCGCCGAGGTCTTGCAACCAAAGGATGCCTAGTTGTCCGACAAATCTCCGCGTAGCACGATGTCCAAAAAGCAGGGGAAATCGATCAAGGAGAAACGAGCGGAGAAGAAGGCCAAGTCGACCGCTGCTCAATCCGGTGTTGAAGCGTTGGAGAGCAAGGACAGGAAGCGCAGGTAGACATACTCCTGTCCGCCGTCGAGCCCTGACCGGTCAGCTCCGGTGCGAGGAGAGTGACCGTCGTTTCCAGAGTGCGGGGCGAGCCTCCGCCCGACGTCCGGTTCTCGGAGATGGGACGGCGCGAGGAAGCCCCCCTGGCCGCGACCGAGGAAGCCCCTACCGTCCGGTGCCGACTGGCCACCGCCAAGGCCGCCCCCACCAACCCGGCCGCGTTTGCCGGGGCCCAACCCGTGCCAGCGCCACCCTTCCCGAGATGCTGGACGCCCCCTCGGCCGACACCACGAAGCCACCGAACATCGCCGACACATCGACCAGTAACCACAGACCTGACAGTCTACGAGCCGGGATACAAGACAACGTTCCGGCAGTTTCAGATCGCACGGTAATGCCGCATATCGAGTGCATATCGGGTGCCGGTGTGCTCCTACCCGAAGGTAGCGGCGTGGCTCGGCAGACGGATGAGCGCCGATCTGCTCAATGAACCACGAAGCGAGGAGTCTTCTAGCCGCTGCAACTGGCCATGACCGTCCCTGGAAAAAACCCACTGGCCGCTGACACCATGCAGAAGGAACGAACAAACCATGAGAAGACCGGGACGAACAACTGAATGAAAATGACTGCAAAGGCCCAGGTCACCACGGTTTGAGGCGAAGATTTCTATGAGAACCTACATCCGAGAGAGCTGACATGGGTTTTCGGGGGCCGCGTCCGCCCGTCGCGACGATCCCGCCGTACTCGGCCGGGCGGGTGTTATCAGCCGCCCGAGCGTCCCGCACAGCCCGTCCACCGATATCGGCACCGGTCTCAGCCGGACCGGCGTTGCCGCCCACGGTATGACGTGCGCGGTGGGGGGCCAGGGGTGTGGCGGCCCGCGCCGGTGCCGCCCCGATGTCATCAGCACCGACGACCGATTAGGGTCCGGGGGGATCTGCGCTGGCGGATCGCCCCGGGCCCGTTCGATCTCGGCGTCGGGATTGCTACGTCGGGGCGTCGGGCCGGTTCGGTCTCCCGCCGCGAGGGCGGGCGGGGGTGTCGCGGGTGGTTTCGGTGCACTCGTCGCACAGGCCGATGATCGGCTGTCGCGTTACGGCGAGGCCGGAAGCGTTGACCCGCTTGACTTTACGGCACCTCTCGCACCATCCATGAAGTCTCATGACCTTGTTCCTTTCCGGGGGTGTTGGATCGGCTGTTGGGTGCTGATTCACCCGGCCCCGGCCACGGCCCCGGCCACGGCCCCGGCCACGGGGGCGGGGCCGGGGCTGTGCGGCTACATCGCCGCGTATTCGAAGGCGTCGGCGATAGCGGCAGCGGCGCGGGCGTTGGCATAGATCACCGGCGGCCTCAGACCACCGGCCGGGCCCCGGCGATAGCTCTCGATCCACGCGGTACCGGGCCGCCCGGTGTCGTCGTCGACAGGCACGCGGACGCAGTAGTAGCTCGATTCCAGTACGACGGTGATCCGAAACCCGTCCTCCAGCCCCTCCCACGCCGAGCGCGGGGCCGCCCCCGCCAGCGCGAACACCTGCCAGGCGATGTGCCGCACGTGTGCGACATCGGCACGGGTGAAGGTGGGATCCCACCGCGCCACCTTCATCGGTTCATCGGTCAACGGGTCATGGACGTGATCGGCCCAGCTCCCGCACGCCCCGCAGGTGCGGCGGCGGCCCTCGCTGAAATCGGCCAGTTCGAGCCGGGTGTCGAGTTCATTGTCCGCGTGTAACGTGCGAGCCCGGTCATTGAAAACGTAGGCGTCGTTGCGCATCAGCAGCACCTCGTCGGTAGTGAGGTGATCAAGGGGGGTCGGGTCGTTGTCGTGCTGGTCGTAGTGGTGGTCGGTCATGGTGGAATTCCTCGATTCGTGTGTGCCGGTGACGGTTTCGGTTCCGGTGCCCTGTCGGGCGTACCGGCCGGGGCCACAGGGCGCGGCCCCGGCCGGTGCGGGGGAATCAGGCGGCGGCGCGGGTGTGCGCGGTAGCCGGTGCGGTACGTGTGCGGCGGGTCCGCGCGGGCGTGCCGGTCGGCGCGGTGTCCGCCGGGGCCGGTGCGGCGGCGTCGGCCTTGCCCTTGGCCGTACCCCGTGTGGCCGCAGCGGGTTTCGTGGCCTTGCGGGCGGGTTCGGCGGTGTCGGCGGTCTTGGCCCGCGTGGTCTTGGCGGGGGTGGCGGTGGCCGGTTCGGGCGCGGTGGCGGTCTTGCGGGTCGCGCGGCGCGCGGTGGGCGCTGGTGATTGTTCGGCCGGGGCGGCGGTCAGCGGGGCCGGGGCGGCGGTGTTGTTCGCCTTGCCCTTGGCCGTACCCTGTTTGGCCGCAGCCGATTTCGTGGCCTTGGCGGGCGTGCTGAACTTGGCCGCAGCGGGTTTCGTGGTCTTGCGGGGCGCGCGGGGCTTGGCCGGGGCCTCCTCCAGGGCCGGGGTGGTGTCGGGCGTGGTGTCAGTGGGCATGGTGTTCTTGCGGGTCCGTGGCTTGCGGGCGGGTGTGGTGGCCGCCTCTGGGGTACCGGCCCCGGTGTCGTCGGCGGGCACGGTCGCGGCGGGGGTCAAGTTTCGTTTCGCCGCAGCGGGTTTGGTGCTCTTGCGGGGCTTGGCCGGTGCGGTGGCGGTGGCGGGCGCGCTGTCGGCGGCCTTGCCCGTCTCGGCCGGGGTCACGGTGGCGACCGGCTCCAGGGTGGTGACCGGCTCCGGGATGGCGACCAGCTCCGGGATGGCTACTGGGTCCGGCGTGGCGGCAGGCTGGGGCGTGGTGTGCGCGGCCGGGGCGGCGCTGTCCGGGGCGGTGTCGGCGGGTGCGGGTGGGCGCGGGGTTCGCGGTGCCGGGGCGGGGGTGGCCCGTTCCGCCGTGATCGCGCGGCGGGCGGGCACCGGGCGGGGATTCGGTCGGTGCCGTGTGGTGGCGCGGCGGGCCAGGGTGGTGATGGTGTGGCGGCCCAGCGCGGCGGCCACACCGACAACGGCCACCACCAACACCACAGCGGCGCGGGCGAATGCGACGGCGGCCCGGCCCAGGGTGACGCTCGCAGCGGCTGGCGTCATGGCGGCCGGTGCCGGTGTCGCGGCGGGACGGGTGCGACGGGCGGCGCGGGCCGGAGCCACCGACACCCGGGCCGGGACTACGGACGCGGCGGCGGCGGTCGCGGTGGTGCGGGTGGCGCGGTAGCGGCGCGGGGTGGCTTGGGCTTGTTCGGCATGCCCGGCATCGGTCAGCCGGGCCAGAGCATTGCCGACCGCCCCGGCCGAGCGGCCCAGGAGGACCGCGATCTGGCGGGGCCCGTATTCGGTACCGGGGTTATCGGCCAGGACGCGCGCCACCATGGCACGCAATTCGCCGTTACCCAGACGGGCGGGCGCGGTGGCCGCTGCGTGGCTGTGTTCGGTCATTTCGGTAACTCCTGTCGGAATTGGATTGCGCCGTGGTTTCGGTGAAATTTCCGTATTCGACGCAGCGCCCCCGGGTTCGGTAATAGTTGATTTCTCGGTAGGTGCGGGTCGAAGCTAACTCTGCACACCGCACCAATTCAAGCCAATACCGGAAAACGGCCCCGGAAAACCGGATTCAGACACCGACCTCGCGTTATCGGCGGGCACGGTAACCGGGCACAGCAAGCGCGACTCGATATCAATTGCCGGAAATGAATTCGACCCGCCGATTAACCCGCCGCAGATAATCATTTAATACCCGAGGGATGTCCGGCACCGGCCGACACGACGACACCGCGCCGACAGTGTCGCTGCCCTGTGCCCGGCTGAGTCGCCGCCGCGCACCCTCCCCCGATGTGTATGTAGGTATGTATTACATACAGCCTGGACAGCGCCTCGCCCTGTCACAGGCCACCTACCTGCATGGATGCGGTGTGTAGGGTGGGCCGATCTCAAGCGGCCCTGGTATCGGCCCTGCTATCGGCCCCCGTATCGGCCCTCGTATCGGCATCACCCCCACCTGAAGTCCGACTTTCTCGACCGACAGCACCACAGCGAGCCCCAATGTCGCCCCGAGGGTGCCGTGGGTTTCACCTTCCAAACCAGATTTTGCATTGCAACGGAGCTTTCGATACACGCGAAGACATGCTCCCGTTTCGTCGATTACCCGGATCGCCGCGAATATTTTGTTTTCGCTTACCGAAAGCATCCTGATGACGGTCTTGCGATGTTATCGGGGCGGGTCGGTGTCACCTTTTCGCGGTCGCTGGGCGGTGTCGGGGTTGGCGATATTGTGGTCGCGTAATGCTTTGGCGATGTTGAGGGTGTTTTGTGTGGGGAGGTCGCCGATGGTTTCCAGGCGTCGTTTGAGCAGGGCCAGGGTGGGGTTGATGGCGGTGCGTTCGCCGAGGCGGGCGTGCAGGCGCAGTATGTCTTGGTATATGGGTTCGTTGGTGGGGTCGATGAGCAACGCGGTTTCCAGCAGTGCCAGGGTCTGGTCGGGGTCTGTTTCGACCAGCATCGCGGCGAGTTTCCCGACGGCTTTGAGGCGGTCGCGGCGCGTGTGTTCGCGGATCGGGGCGATCCAGTCCCCGGCGAAGTCTTCGGCCAGCACACCGTCGGCCGCGCCCAGGATCGCGCGGCAGGCACGCTCGCGCTCGCTGTGGGTGGTGGCGGTGCGCAGCTCGATCACGGCGGTGTCGAAGGCGTGGTAGTCCACCTTCCACAGATCGGGCGCGAGTCGGTAGCGGTATGTGTCGTTGTCGAGGATCTCGGTGATCGTGTCCGCGGTGGCGGTGGTGATCGCGGCCCGCAGCCGGGACACGACGGTGTTCAGGGCGTTGGTCGGTCGGCGGGGCTGGTGGTGCTCGTCCCACAGGGCCTCGATCAGGGCCTCGCGGGGGGCTCCGTGCGGGTGCACCGCCAGCACGATCAGCAGATCCCGCTCCCGGCGCCGCAACGACCGGGTGATCTCCACCGGGACAGCCTGCGGGCCCGGCCGCCACCACACCCGCAACGGACCGAACACCGCCACCGACAACACCGGCACCGCCTCGGGCACACTGCCCGCGGAAAGTGCTGCCGCAGAGCCTGCCTCGGGAGGTCTGAGCGATGCGGAGCTGGGGATCTCGGGTTCAGCTGGGCCGGAGGGTTCCCACGGCTCGACCGGCTGCTGGGGCACGATGGTTGCGGTGGCATCGGAATCGGTGGCCGCAGGCGTGGGAGGGGTCCGGCGAGGCGCGGAACTCGCCTCAAGGTGGAGCGTGTCGCCGCGTGGGGGTGTGGTGGTGGGGAGACCGATCTGGTAGACCGTGGGGCCGGTGGTCGGGCGTCTGGGGACGCGAGGGAGACGCGGAGAGGGCGGGTCTGGCCGAGCGTTCGTGTCGGGAGCTGGCGGTGGTCGTAATTGGCTCTCGACCGTGGTGGTGATGGCGCGGGCCGCGTGCAGGAGCCGGTTGCGGCGCTGCGATAGCCAGGTGCGGTGTAGCAGGGTGGTCGCGGCATGCCGGGTATGGGGCACGGAGGCCAGCACGGGCACACGCAACGCGGTCGCGATGGCGCTGTCGGTGTCCGCGCCCAGCAGCAGCACTCCGGGGCGGCGGGCGTGGCCGGCGAGGTCGAGGATCTGCTCGCCGGTGCGGTACGGGTCGATGAGGTCGGCGTGCACGAGCACCAGGCACGCGTCCGCTCCGGCGAGCAGTGGTAGGAGTGCGGGGTCGGGGGTGCCGCAGTCGGCGATCACGGTGGCCCCCAGTTCGCGCCAGGCTGCCAGCTCATCGAGGCGGCGGTTGTGGTGGCGGCCGGTCAGCAGCATCGTCACCCACGTCGTGCGCAAGGGGTCAGGGCCTGGTGGCGCGGCCAGGAACCCGACCCCGCCGGGAAGCGTCTGGAGATGCTCGGCGAGGCGCACCGGTCCGGCACCGAAGTGCGCAGCCCAGGACACGCTCGCCAGACCCTGGTAGGGGTCGCCATCGATCAGGTCCGCGAGTTGCCCGCCCGCAGGATCGGCTTCGAGCAGCACCGCGGGTTCGGGGCCCGGCCAGGTGCGGGCGAGCGCGAGCGCGGTGGTGGTGACCCCGGTGCGGGGCGTGAGTCCGGCCACGGCGATCAGCAGCGGGCCCTCGCGGACGGGGATGGTGGGTGCGGCGGTGGTGGAAGTCATCGCGACGGGACGGGGTTCGTGGTCACCGCACGGCCCCCGACGGGTCGGTGTCAGGGGTGTGCGCGGACGTAGTGGTTTGTTCGAGGTGGGTTCGTAGGGCGAGGTCGAGGGTGGTGGTGATGGTGTCGGTGGCGTGGGCGGGGTGGGTGCGGGGAAGGTCGTGCCCGGCTCCCGGGACGATGTCGTAGTCGGCCCACAGCGCGTCCGCGAGGCGGACCGCGCGTTGCGGGGGCACGAGCGGGTCCTGTTCCCCGACGAGGACGGCCGAGGGGATGTGCCGCAGGCCGGTGGCGACCCCGGTGAAAAACCCGAACCCGGCATGCGCGGCCAGGACATCCACGCGCACCCTGCGCTCAGCGGAGCCGAGTGCGCGGCGGTGCCCGTCGGGGTGCACCAGGCGGTAGCCCAGCACGGCCTCTCCCGCTGCGGTGACGGCACCCAGGCCCCGGTATCGCCGGAGCCGGATCAGCCGCTGTGGCCAGCGGCGTAAATACCGGGCCAGCACCGGAGGATCGACCGAGGCATTGAGGAACACCAGCCCGGCCAACGCTCGGGCCTTCTCGCGGTGGGTGGTGGCGTACGCGTGCACGAGGTGCGCGCCGGTCGAATGCGCCACCAGCACCACCGAACCCGACGCGTGCGCCAGCACAGTATCGAGGTCCTCGGCGAGGCGGGTCACGGTGGTGACCTCGCCGCTGGGCGGCGCCTGGGAGTCACCGTGCCCGCGCTGGTCGTAGGTGAGCTGGGTGACCGCGCCACACAGGTGCTCGTGCACACCGGTTGTAACCGGGGCCCAGAACCGGCGCTCGCGCAGCAGCGGGTGCACGTACACCAGGGTGGCCGCCGCAGCGCGCCGCCCGACGCGGGTGGCAGCGAGGCGCACCCCGTCATCGGCGACGATGCTCACAGCGTGGAAAGCGGAAGTTGTCATCGGTACGGGCTCCTTCGATGCGTCGGGGCGCGGGCGAGGTGCTGAGGCGGAGAACAGATTTCGCGCGACAGTAGGGTGCGCGGCTGGTCAGCCCTGTTCTTGGACGTGGCTGATCAGCAGGCCGCCACTCGGGCCGGAGATCGTGTTGATTACTTGCAGGTAGTCCACGCGTTTGCGGTCGGGATGGACCTCGACGAGGTGCACATTCGCGGTGTTCACCGTGATCGGGGTGACCGCGACGCAGTGCAGGGTGCCCGCGGGGATGGTGGCGATCCCGGCGGCGAGGGACTGCTGGGTGATCCCGGACTCGGGGGCGACCACTCGCATGGCGGCCTCGGCGTTGCGTTGGGTGTAGTAGGCGTCCTCGAAGGTGGCGATCACCCCGGGCACCGTCGCGGGGTCACCACCGTGTTCGGTCACCACCGCCCCCGACAACCCCGCACACACACCCACCCCCGCTGTCGATGTCGATGTCGGCGCGCTCGCCGCACTGGCCTGGGTCCCGGCCGGGTGGTGTGGGCCGTGCGCACCGGCGACCACGCCCACCGTCACCGCGGCCACCGCGGCGAGCGCGGCCCAGCACCGCAGCGGCACCCGCCGCATGGTCCCGCGCCGACGCGAGGGAGGCGGGCTCGGCTCGCGGCCGGGCGCGGGTTCGGTGGCCAACCAGGCCAGGTCCGGGACCGGCTCGGGCACATCACCGGCACCCGCACCGCCGTCGAGGTCGGCGGGTGTGAGGGTCAGCGGCTCGTCCTGATCGTCGAACTCGTTGCCAGGCAATCTCATTCACCCTTCCCACGTTGTGCCTGGAGCCCTGACCGCACCCTCCGGGGCAGGGTTCGGTCGCGGGCACCGGTCCCCCGAGCAGGTCACGGATGCACTGGAGGTGCGGGGCTGATTACCGGGCCAGGAGTCGATACCAGAGTGAGGTTGTCCACCAGGCGCGCCAGGACGTCGGTGACGGCTTCCAGGGCGGTGCCGGCATGCCCGGAGTCGTACTCGCGCCAGGTCACCGTGGCTCCGCGCTGGCGGTAGGCGATCAGGGTGCGCAGGCCCGCGCGCACGGACACGATGTGGTCGGTGTGCCCGTGATACAGGTGCAGCGGCACCGCCGGGGCGGTGTGCGCGAGGCACTCATACGCCAACACAGCCCGCCACATCGGGTCGTTCCACGGATCCTCACGGACGCACCAGTGCGCTAGTGGCTGTGGATACCGCTCGAAAAGCTCGGTAGCGGTGAGGGTTTGCGCGTCGGTCACCGCGCGCACGCCGTCCTCGGTCAGCACGTGCCGCAGGCGCAGGTGCGGGTACGCGGCCGATAACCCCATGAGCGCGGCTAACCCCAGCCCCGCGCACGGCCCGGCGCTGACGGTCGGTGCCAGCGCGGCCACATCGGAGACGACCGCGCCCGCGCAGATCCCCCGCAGGTCCAGCTCCGGGGCATACCGTCGAGCGAGCTCGCCCGCTGCGGCGACCGCTCGGCCACCATCGGCGTACCCCCAGGCCACGACCGGCATCCACGGCTCCTCCCGATCGTCGGTGTCCAGGTCCGGGACGAACTGCGCGGCCCGCGCCATATCCAGCACGATTTGCCCGCCCGCGCGTGCCGCGAGGAACGTGTGCGGGCCCAGGCCCGTGACACCGAGGCCCTCGCCGTCGGGTATGGCGACCACCCAGCCTTGTTCGAGGGCCGCGGAGATCTGCACGCTGTGCGCTTCCTCGCCCACGGCGAGCATCTGCGACGCCGACCGGCCGCCGAAGCCGTGGAAGACCGGGTAGTACACCAGCAGCGCGCCCGCCCCCGGACGCGAATCGGCGTCGTTCCCAGCAGGGTCGGGGTGGGGGTCGGGCAGGATCACCGTGCCCGAGGCGGTGATGAGCTCGCCGCGGGAATTGGTGGACACGTACAGGATCTGCCACGCCGCTGCCGCGCCCGCCAGCTGCGGCACGAACGTGGGACGCATCCGCACCAGATCCCCGGGAACACGACTCGAGGCCAGGATCGGCGCGGTATAGAACTCGGACATGAAAACCTCCAACGGAGTCGTTCAGTTGCTGTGTGGCACACTGCTTTTGGTGGGCTCCTGTCCTGCCCGGCGGAGGGGGTACCGGGCAGGACGGGGCCGCTCGGGCTGGTCCAGATGCGCGCGAGTGCCTCCGGTCAGTGGGAGTTGCTGGGCGCGGTGGTGAGATGGCTGGTGAGGTGAGCGATGACGTCCTCGATGGCCTCGGTGCGGGTGGCGAAGTGGTCGGCGGGGTAGTCGATCCAGCTCACCGGCACGCCACGGGCCTGGTAGTCGCGCGCGAGCTCGAGGCCGCTCTCGACCGGGACGATGGTGTCGGCGGTGCCGTGGTAGAGGTGCACCGGCACGATCGGGACAACTGTGTGGTCGAGGCGTTCGCTGGTGAACACGTGGTGCCACATCGGGTCGTCCCACACAGACCGGTCGCACCAGGTCGCGAGCCGGTGACCGAACCGCTGGCACAACGCCTCGACGCTCTGCTCCTCCGCAAGCGCGACCAACGGGCGAGCCGCCTCGCAGAACACGTGCCGCAGCGGCAGATGCTTGTATGCGCGGGCCAGGCCGATCAACCCCGCCAGCGCGAGCATCGGCCACCGCCCTTGATCGGCCAGGGCCAGGATCGGTCCCGGGTCGGTGACCACCGCCCCGGCGCAGATCCCCCGCAGGTCCAGCTCCGGCGCGTACGCCGGGTGCAGGGCTCCTGCCCATACTGCTGCCCTGCCGCCGTCCGCGTAGCCCCACAACGCCAGCGGTCCGGGTGCGGTGTTCAACGCCGGAATCCGGGCCGCCGTGCGCCCCAGATCCAGCATCACCTGCCCGGCCACCCGACCGGCCAGGAAGGTGTGCGGGCCCACACCTTCCACACCGAGCCCTTCCCCGTCGGGGACCGCGACATACCACCCGCGTGCCAGCGCGGCGCTGATCTGCTCGATATCGGGCTCGTCCCCGGCGGCCAGCCGCTGCGAGGGCGCGCAATCCCCGCCCAAGCCATGGAAACTCGGCGCATACACCACCACCGGCGCGGTGGAGTTCTGAGTGACCGCGGACGCGATCACCGTCCCGGACACCGGGATCGGCTCACCGTAGGTGTCCCGGGACACGTACAGCACCTGCCAGGCGGGCCCCGCGTACGGCAGGCCCGGCGTCGGGGTCGGGCGCAGCCGCAGGATATCCCCGGGCCGGTGATGAGCTTCCAATTCCGGTGGGGTGTAGAAGCCGGGATCGGCCATCGTGGGATCGGTGTTCTCGGGCCCTGTCGCGCCGGAGGATTCAGCGCCTCGCACGACCACCCTGACTGGTGGCTCGGTGGCCGAAGTGCGGTCTCCGAGCGGAGCTATTCGCAGCTGGTGGGCATTGGACGGAGTGGTGTCGGTGTTCTGTTCGTCGGTCACCGGTGTTCTCCTTGGGCCAGGTCGTGCGCGGCGGCCACCAGCCAGGCAATCCCCGAAGCGAGCTGGCCGGTGGCCGCGTAACCGTCGTGAGCGGTCACCGTGGCCGCGAAACTCGCCCATACCGCCGGGTTGGTCAGGTCGGCCTCGTCGGCGACCAACTGCCCCCACGCCGCGGCGAGCTGGCTGGCCAGCTTGGGCAGCTCGCCCGGGTGCGCGGCGATAATGGTGGTGATCTGGCCCCAGCGCTGGCTCGCGGCGCGGACCCGCTCGGGTGCCGGGGCGGGGATCCGGGGATCGGCGGCAGCGATCAACCGCTGCGACAACGGCTGCGCGGGCAGATAGTCGACCGTGGCCGGACCTACCCGCACGTCATCCAGAACCACCGTGGCCCACGCGCTCCCCAGCACCGAGGACAGCACCCGCTGCAAACTCCCCACCGCAGCGACCGGGTTCGACAAATCGGCTTGCGCGGCGATCTCGGCCCCGACCCGCAGAAGCGCGGCGTGCTCCGGGGCCGCGCACGCCAGGTCCCCGTCGACGCAGATGTCCGCGACCCGACCGGTCAGCGAGCCATAGCTGGCGTTGTCGGCGGCGATCCCACTGCCCGGCGCGGGCGGTGCGGTGATCCGCACCGCCGACACCGCAGCACTGGAGGTGCCCGGAGCAGCATCGGGCACGCTCTGACCGGGCCGCCCCGGGAACACCGGCGAGTTCGCTTTGCGTTCGGGATCCGCGTAAAGCGCGACGGCGGCGACCTTGTTGGCCGGGACCGGGCCACGACCGGCACCGACATCCCGAGCGAACTGCGAGACTGCTTGCGCGCCTTGCGAATACCCGACCACCGCGAGCTCCGTGGCCGGGCAACGGGCCACGATCTGCCCGGCAGTAGCGTCCAGCTGCCGGATCGCGTCGGTGACCGAGACGGTGTACGACTCCGGGCCTCCACCGGCTCCAGGAGCGCCGCCGAATCCGGCCGGGTACGGAATGTAGGTGCGCTGCACCAGATTCGGGACTGCCGCGACCACCGGGCCCAGCAGCGTGCCGAGAACCCCGGTATCAGCGGTCGGGCTCGCGGACGGGGAGGACTGACCGGTGCCCTGGACCGCGAGCACCCACAACACCGGGCACCCCGCCGCGGGCGAGGTCGGCGCCGCATCAGCCGGTGCCGCGAGCAGGCTCGCACCGAGGGCCCCCAGCACGGCCGCGGTGGCTGTGCGCGTACGGAACCGGGACATGTTCACCGCTGGTCCACCCCGACTCCCGCACCGAACCCTGCGCCGACGGTGCCGCCGATCACCGCTCCGGCGATCGCGGCGGGCGCTCCGGCGATCAGCGCTCCTGCTGCTGCGCCGGCGGCTGCGCCGATGGCGGTTCCGGCGACTCCGGAGGTGACGGTGCCGATCACCGGGACCGCCACCAGGGTGCCCACAGCGGCTCCGGCGATCCCGCCGACCGTGCCGCCGATCAGACCGCCCACCACCGCGCCCACCGCAGCGGCGGGGGCGGCGGTGATGGTGCCGCCGATCGCGGCCCCGATCCCGGTCCCTGCCGCTGTGGCTCCAGCGACCCTGTCCGAGCGGCCCGGCGGGATCCCGACCGAATCCAAAGCGGTGGAGACCTGCGCCTCCGCTGTGGCGGCGGTGTTGTTGATCGCATCGCGCATCTGCCCCGGAAGCCACGGCGGGGAGGGGGCTTCGAATTGGCCGATGCGAATCTCGTTGGGCGGCGGCGCGATCGGCGCGACCGCAGGTACCGGGCGCGGCGGATGCAGATCCGCCACCACCACCGCCGGAACCGGAGCCGCCGACGGCTCCGGCCGAGGCACCGGCCCATTACGCACCGATGGCGGTTGCTCCGGGTATGCCGCAGGATCCGAAGCCGGAGGCGGCGGGGTCGGCGCGGGGGTGCCCGGCTGAATGCCGGTGGTCACGCCGGGCTGGTTGGCAATCGGCCCGGCACCGGCACCGGACGCGCCCCCCGGGGCTGCCAGGACAATTACCACCGGCACCACGCCCGCGACCATCACACGGGCCCACAAAGCCCGCCGCGGATTTATCGAAAGACCCGCATAGGGGGATGCATTCCCCCTATGCGGGAGGGTGGGATTTGTTCGGGTTGGTGTCGATTGAATTCGGGTTTCAGGCATGCCGAATAGACCTTCCGAAGAAAGGGTGGAAGTGGTTCAGATGGGCGCGTTCATGATGCGCCGGGAAGGCGCTCCCGGCCGCAGAATGCGCAGCCAGGAGCCACCAGCGAGAAGGAGGGAATTACTAGTGCGGCAGGAATGAAGCGACAGCATTCCACGCGTCGGTCGCGAGAGCAACGACGTTGACCGCGATGTCCGAAGCGAGGCTGACCAACGACAAGATGGATAAAGGATCCACGAGATTCTTTCCTTCCATGTGGAGTAATGAACTATCTTCATCCAACACACGAAACACACTGTCGCGCTAGACCCTTCAGCGGGGGAATTTATCCCCCCTTTCACATTCCACCTCACCGGACAGTCAACGACCTGCACCGATATAAGAAAGGGAGGACAGCATCCCCCTGCAAATTTTTTTCCTCGGACGGGCTCATGTGGCACGCGCCACAAGCCAGGCGTCAACCACCCAGACGGCTACTCATCGGCTATCAAAAGTTTCGGTCGGAATAGTATTGCCCCGATGATCTAGGTCTGATACCTATTGAAGAGTCTCCGGGGGGAGATCAACTCTTCAGCATATCCGTCTGGAGATCGTGAACGGAAGACCTAAAAGTAGGGGGTTTGACCATGAAAACCGAACGTGGTGGGGCCTACTCCGAGCCCTGCACCGTGATCTGCCTGGCCTGCTGGGCACGCACGATCCGCGAGCACCACGGCCTCAGCCGGCCCCAAGCCGCCGAAACCACCGGCATCAGCTTCTACTACCTGAAAGACATCGAGAACCACAGGCAAATCCCCAGCCAGGAATACCTGCACAACCTCATCACCGGATACCGCATGGACGACGCACAAGCCCGCCTCACCACGGACCTGTGCCGACCACCGGTACCCCTGCCACCGATGCAGGAACTGCGCAAACGCATCAGCACACCCGAACGCCTACAACTACTGACACGGCTCGACCCATCCGGCATCGCCCTGGCCTACCTCGACCCGCTGTGGAACATCCTCACCGCCAACAGCACGTTCTTCGGACTCTTCCCCCGCGCCGGGGCATGGGCCACAGACGACAACCTCGCGCTATGGTCACTACCACCGGCGCCCGAGCCCTCGCCAGCCGAATCCGTACTGATACACCCCGACCGCGAAGCGCACTGGTTCGTAGGCACACTGCGCGGCGCGTTCGGCCGCTACCGCGACAGCCCTCACGTGGCCAGCATGTACGAACAGCTCTCACGCAACGAGACCTTCAAACACCACTGGCACAACGACATTCACGTCTCCCACGGCCGCTGCACCCAACAGCCCCTGCACCTGCGCGACCCGGTCACCGACCAGCCCTACACCCTCAACGTCCAACTCACCGAACTCACCGACGTCCCCGAAATTCGCGGCTTCCTCGCTTGGCCGCGAACCGACGCCCCCTTGTAACCGCATCATCTGTGACGCCAGCCGTAGATGGCGGTTCCCAGTTTATCTGGCGAATAATCAAGAGCGGTACACCTGAGCTGGGCGGATGTCTGGTGACGTGTACCGGGCCGCCAAGTAGCGCTGGGCCGCCCGCCAACTACGCCTTGGAATTCGGCAGGACCGGCTGCTTGGCCGTCTCCCATCCGCCATCTTCAGCTGGTGGTCAACATCATCGCCACGACGTTTACTCCCACGGCGACGCGGCTCCACACCAAGGCCGCGCCGCCGCCACGGCACATTCGCCAGAATCTCAGGGCGGCAAGCGAATCCGGCAGACCTAAGGGCGCGCGCCGGATTCGCTCGCACGTGTACGTTGGCCGCGGGAGCCTGGACCTGCCCTGAGCACACCCGCCGACCGGCAAATCGCCTCCGCGCCGCCTCAAGGACGATCAGAGATCCCCGTGCGCCATGCCCGGAACCGCAGCCGCGCACGCTCCGAAAGATGAGTCATGCTGCGAGGCAAGCGGACTACCTCTCAGTTTAGTCGTCCAGGTGACGACCGTGGCCCCGTCGGCACGGTTGGCCAGCTGCGTCCTGGCGGCCGAGCTGCGCCTTTCCGATTCATCCCATTCCGTCCAGCAGCTGCTAAATTTGGTCCGGTTCAAACACAGGCCGCTGGGTCAGGTGGCGAGGGGAAGTATCAAGAGGGGGCGTCGTGCTGAAGGCAGATATCAATGAGCTGGAGAAGCTGGCCGGGTCGTTGACCACGATCGGTGACGCGATCGTTGGGCTCGAGGTCGGAGTCGACAAGGTCAACAGCGCCGCGGGCGCTATGCCCGGCTCAACCGTGGCAACGGAGTTCGCTCAGGTCAGCACGGAGATCGATGGAGCGTACCTGCGAGTCGGTCAGCGTATGAAAGACCTTGCCGCGAAGATCACTACGTGCGCCAAGGACCTGAACATGACCGACGTTCAGTTCGCCCAGAAGATGCACGAACTGGACTTTCACAAGTAGGCGGGGGTCGCGTAATGCCACTACGGTCGGAGTTGGACCGCTGGAATCTGCAGGCGCTCAGGGACTGGGTCACGTCGGTGCACAACGGCAACGAGAAGATGCTCGAGCAGATCGACAAGGCCCGAAAGTTCTTCACTGATCTCGGCGACAACTGGGTCGGCACGGCCTTCTACGCTGCCTACGATCGCGTCGGAGAGGACCACGACGAGGCTCGCAAGGTCTACCAGGACATCAGCGACTTTCTCGATGCGTTCGGGAAATCGGTCAGCAACGTGTCTTCACACCGGGATGTGCTGCGCGCCAAGGCGAGCGACGCCGAAGGGGCCAGTGTGAAGGTGGCCGACAACTGGACGTGCTCGGGATCCAACGCTGAAGCCGTCAATGCTCATCAGGACGCGATCAACACCGCTTACCGCGAGTTGACTCAGGCCGAATCCGAGTTGGGGCAGCTGCTGACCAGTCGCGGCGAACTCATCCGCGCCGCCGGGGATCTGTTCGGTTCATCCATCGAAGTCGACGAAGCCCCCACTGCCGGAGCACGGCTCGGCGCCGAGGACGGCAAACGCCTCGCCGATGCGGCCCGTAACCACGACAAGGCCGCGATGGACACCATCGCGGCCGAGATGCCGCAATACCATCTCACCCCAAAGGATCTGCAAGATCTCGCCGACGGCAAACAGGTCACCAACATCCCCACCGACGTGCAGGACTACTACCGCGAATTCTTCAAGAGCTCGGGCAAGGACGGCCTGTTCGCGCTGTCGGACCAGCTCAGCCAGGAAGAGACCCTCGCCGCGAACTCCGGTTCCAAGACCAATATCGCTGGCCTGCAACGTGACAACCTCGCCAACGCGATCGTCATGATGTCCAACGAGAATGTGGGCAGTACCGGCCCGGACGGGAAATTCCGGCCCGGTGGGATAGACCAGCTCCCCTCGTACATGCAGCATCTGGTTAGCGACAGACTCGAGTCCAATCCACCGAAAACGGCCTTGGAGATGAAGACTCGCCTGGAAGACCAATCCAAGTTCGCGAAGATCCTCGGTGAGGCGAACCCTGGTGTCGTCCCCGGCAAGGCGATGGCGGGCCAGATGGCCGCGACATCGGCGAGTATGGCCGGGTATCTGGACGGCAAGACTCCCGCTGTCAACGACATGGTCGACCGTTTCAAGCACGAAGGCCCGTTCGGGATCGGCGACAAGTACTTCAACGACGACAAACCGCAGATCAGCGACGCCGCCAAGTCCTACCTCGACTTAGCAACCCGTAACCACGAGGTCGACTACCATCTGCTCACCAACCCCACGGAGCAGGCCAAAACCCCGGGCGACATATACGCCGATCCGAAAACCTTCCGCGACGAGGTGTTCAACCACGACTGGGGCGACAAGGGCAAACTGGCTTCCCAGCTCTACAGCTGGGCTGGTGAACACACCCACGACCAAACCCCGGACGGTGACCTCTCACGCAAAACCCTTGCAGCCCTACCCGAAGTGTTCTCACCAACCCAGGACGACCACGGCAAGCCGAGCCTGGCCATGGGCACCGGCGGACACACCGCATTCGAGAACAACGCCGAGTTGTTCAAGAAGAACCCGGAACTGGCCACAGGTCTATCGAAGGTACTCGCACCCAACTTGGACGCGCTCTCGTACGGAGACCAGCACAATACCGTCACCTTCCCGGTCACAGATTCCAGCACGTACCCCAAACCGACCTCCAACGATGTGATCCTGGGCCGCGACGAGGGCGATCGGCTCCTGTTCCTGGGCAACCAATCCGAAGATGGCCGCCACCTCCTCGACACAGCAAGAACCCTGCGGGAGAACACCTTCTACGACGAGGCAATGAAACAAGGCGGCGACATCGGAAACAACCTGACCCTCTTGGACGAGAAAAACAACATTCAGTCCTTGAATGCACGAATGACCGCCCAGCAATACAATGCGCTCTTCTATCAAGACCACAGCAGCGCTGACGCCGCCCATAATGCAGCAATGAAGGTGTACGAGAGCCATCAGAAAGCTGCCGAGGTAGCCAAGAACCTGGTCGATACCGTAAACCCCGCCGACAAGGTCACTAAACCGTTGATGGACCTGGTCCCCGACAAGCTTCAAGACCCTGCCACGAAGTACATCAACGGCCTGCCGGATAAATGGATGGACTCCGCGATCGGGGCATGGAATCCAAAACCCGACACGCCCAGCATTCAGACTCCGAATACGACAGATATCACTTCCAATATCCATGACGAAGTCTCCAATCAGTTACTCAACTCTGCATATAGGAGCGGGCAGCTACCGCCCACACTACTTAATGACGATGGCAACAGCCCAGTCCAGTTGAGCGATTCGACTTCAAAGGATACACGCGCTGCAGTTACGGACTACATGCATAATCACCACATCGATACCTATAGTGACAGATATAAATCGAACTCTGATATCAATATTTTGATTGGCCTGGACGACACACAGGACAAGTTGAAGAAGTTTCTCAACGGAGGCAACGAACTCCTTCAGACGAAAGATCCTGGTTCATAATGGTCGAGATGGGAAAGAATTCTGTCCGGACGTCCTTTACATGGATTGCTGCGTTCGCTTTCATGGCGGCGGTGTCGTCCTCCTGTGGCCATACGACTGAACACTCGGATCAGATCAAGCCATCGACGACGGCATCAGCTTTTCCTTCCTCGACACCGCACCCACCGCTGAGTATCGAATGGGATGTCTCGGGATCGTTGACAGGAGAGGCGAAGGATTTTGCACAGTTCGCAGCGGAGACTCGGTCCGATCAATACAAATTTCTCAACGCCGACAGTTTCTCATCCGATCTACTGAACCGCTACAATGCCCGTGTAGATGCCGCAGATGAAACATCCCGAGACGCTTGGCAAGACTGGCATACAGGAATACCGGTAACAGGTGGCCTACTGATGCGCGCAATTGACTCTACACCTGCCGGGGACGGTCAGAGAATCACTGTCTGCGAATACAATACCCCGGGAGTTTTCGATGTCGTTGATGGAAAATTGAAGTTGGACTCGAATAAGCGTGTTTTCGGGTCCGGCACGATGACAGTCAGCTCAACAGTGCAACCATCGGCTGCGGACTCCCATACTTCCGAAATACCCCGGTTGCTGGTGGTTTCATTCAAGTTCGGCGAAGACCAGGATGCTGCAGATCGCTGCGAGAAAGCGATCCCTGAGCCATTCGTTCAAACGACACCGTCAACGACGACCCCTACAAAATAATTTGGCCCGTGCGCCGGTCCAGCAAGGCTCAGCGAGAATCTCAACGACCGCGAGGTCTACGTAATCCGTGTGCGCTGGGCAGGTGGCCCTGGGAGTGGGAAAAAGCGAGGGTTCCCAACTCTGGGACACGATCACGACGTCATTGACCGACCAGCATGTCAGCGAAACCGCCACATCCAGGCACTGCTCATCGGATCGCGGCCAGCCGGGTGATCTTCTTGGCAAGTTCGTCGTCACCCGCTGGTGTGAGGGCCATGTCGTGGCCGATGGTGAGCAGATACCGGCCGTCGCCGGTGAAGTCCAGCCATGTTCGATGCTGAGGAGGCGGGGACATGTCGTCCTCGGGCAGCACGGTGACGATGATGTACCCGCGGGCGTCGATCGGGCGGCGCAGCGCCTCGCGCAGTTGTCTGGCTCGGCGGCTGGTGCCGGTTTCCTGCCACTGTCCAGGATCGGGGAATAGCACCGCTCTGCGCGGCTCACGCATCGCCCCCGCTGACCCTGCTGGCGCGGATCCCATCGCAAGGATCAGGCGTTTGGCGACGTCGCGCGCATGGCACGGCCATACGGCCACAGTCTCGGGTGTCGCGGCTACCACTGCACCCCAGTCACCGAAGGCGACCCCGAGTGCCAGGATCGGGTCGGGGAGTCGCTGTCCGTCGGCGAAGCGGTCTCCGAACACGGTGACCGTGGTGACGTCGGTGCGGGCGATGAACCGCAACGTACCGGTGAGGTCGGGGTCGCCATTGAAGGGGAACCGCTCCGACAACCCCAGTGCCGACTTCTCGCTCTCGGTGCCGACAGTGCCCGCTGGGGCGAGATTGATCGGGTAGGGGCGGCGATCCTGGCCAGTTTCCACCGACCAGACGTGGGTGAACTCGTCTGGCGTGAAGACCCACTTCACGATGAAGTTCCCTCCGGGCCTTCCTGTATAGGCTCTGGTTCGTCCATCGGGCCACGGCCCACGTGGATGGTGGATGCTTCGTTCGGAGTCGTCGCGGCCGGTGGAATCCCTTCCGGGGCTGTCTCTTCCCCGGAGCCTTGCAGCACGGGTTCTCGTAGCTCGAACTGACTCATCGGACCCGTACCGACGTAAATGGTTGGTTCCTCGATGGGGGGCTGCTCGATCGCGGTATACACAAGATCCTCGTATGGATCGCGGCTGTTCACGCCGATGACATCGAGCATTCCGGGTGGAAGATCGCTCAGTTCCTCGTATTGGCGACGCAGGTAGTCCGGGCTCATCTTGGAACGCTCGTCTTCGGATTCCTTCTTGCCGTGTCCAGCATGCGGCGCGTGTGGCATTCCACTTGTCGGTGATCGGGACGTCGTCGTCGGAGTCTGAGCCGTACGCGCTGTTTCGGCCTTCGTTCCCGAGGCCGGCTCACCAGATCGCGAGGTTCCGGGCTCGGGCTGTAGCGAACGTCCCGGTGTTTGGCTTCCAGCGCTACCGGATTCGCCGCCCAAGCCGATCGCGGTAATCCCAGGGGTGCTCGGTGAAGTCCCGGACGCGACAGGGCTCGCGTTGGTCTGTGATGTCGTGCTCACGCCGGGGGTGGCTGCTGTGGTCTGTTGTGCGGCTTGGGTGGATGCTGGCGTGGTGGCGGAGGAAGCCGCGGTCTGCGTCGAATTCGGTTGGGTGTGATCCGACGCGGTACCAGGCTGCTGTGGGTTGTCGTTCTGTGTCTGATCACCAGGCTTGCCGTCAGTGGGCTTGCCATCTTTGGTCGGCGCCGTCGTCGCAGGGGCCGCCTGCGCCGGGGCCTTGGTGGCTACCGGAGCAGCCGTGGCCGGTGTTAGCGCTGGCTGGCTGCTGAGAGCGGGTGGTGCGGGGACGAATCGCGGCACGCCGTCTCCCGACGCGGGCATGGTCGGGTTGTAGATGTTGTTCATCGCGTCCCGGGCATCGGCGGTAAGTGCTGCCGCCTGGGTGTTGTACGAAGTGCGGGCTGCGCCGTTGGCGGCCTCCTTCGCCGGGTCCGGGTTCGGCTTGTACGCGGCCGGAGGTGGTGGGATCGCGGCCTTCACCGTCGACGCGGCATCAGCGTTGAGGTCCATCAGCCGTTGGACGGTATACGCGGTCTGATAGGCGTCCCCGCCGGCACTGACGAACGCATCGGCCGACTTCTGCGCCGCCGCGGCGAATTCGCCTGACCACTCGGCGAATTCGCGTTTCACCTCCTTGGAGAAGGTATCGAACACCTCGTGGATCTTGTCCTGAACTTTGCTCCAGCCGCTGGCGATCTGCCCCATCGCTGCCGGGTCCAGCTTCTCGTGCACCAGGTCCCAGATCTGCTGATGCGCGTAGCTGTCGAACACCTCCCGATCGGGGACATACGCGGGATCACTTCCCGCAGGACCGAATCCGCTCACATGAGCCAGCTGACTCTCCTGCAACCGGATATCGTCCGCAAGCTCCTGCGGTGTACGCCGTCCCACTGTGCCCCCTGCCGTTCAATTGTCCCCGATACGAGGGATGATGCTCTTCACCAAATCCACCATCCCAGAACATCTCTCGGGAACGGGACCAGACGTGATCAGATAACTCGCAATATTGCGGTCGAAGTCGATGTACCCGACCTTGTCCTGCAACACCACCGAGCAGAAGTCACCAGCCTTCTCCCGCACGATCATCGCCTGCCTGCCATCGATCGTGGTGTCCTGGATCTGATCGCCATCGCTCGCGTATTTCGCTCGTCCCTCGGCCATCGTCCGGTTACCGGACATGATCGTCAGACTGTAGACACTGTCGGGCGACTTGTAATCACACGATAGGAATGTGTACTCACCGTGGATATCGGAGATGCTGCGCGTCCGGGACGGCGGGTCGTAACCCAGCTTGGTCAGCGTCGCATCGTCGATCCACGTGCACGGGTCGAAGACGACATCCGACCGACCGACATTGTGCTGCTGCGGCGGCTGTAACGCAGGTGCCGTCAACGTCGGAAATGGTGCCGCACCAGACGATTTCGCAGCAGCAGACGATGCAGCAGTCGTCGCCGAGCCGCCGGAGGAAGCACTACAACCGGCCAGCACGAGAGCGGCGATGACCGCGCCAGCCGCGGGGAGGAGACCTGCAGTCCTCGAACCGCGCCCCTGTCGATGTCGGATCATGATTGATGTCCTTGGTCCAGGTAGGACGTGGCCCGGCGAATCGCGGCCTGGTTGGCCTGATCCGCTTCTGTGAACTGCTTGCTCGCGGCCAGATACGCGGCCTTGTACCGCAACGCCGCTTCCTGGAACGAGGCGAGCGTGTCCAGGCACTCCTGCCCCTTCCCGGAAAACCCCTTCGCCAGCGCCTGGCCTGACGGTAGATCCGGAAAACCTGTCACCTTTGTGAGACGCTCAGCGTCCAAGAAGACGCTCTGCAACCCCGACACGAGCTTGTCGCACGATGCGGCCAACCGCTTAGCGCTATCCACCGGCATCTGAAACGTTCCCGCCTTGGCCGCATCGAACGCCGCTTGCGCGTCCTTCTGCCCCTTGTCCGGTAACTCAGCAGTCACGACCGCGCCCCCTCGATCTCGCCGGTACGGCTCTCCACAAAGCCCGATTCCAGTCCAGGAGTTTATCAGCGCCAACCGGTTCACGATCGGCGCCGCAGGCTCTCATCGAAGAGGCAGCACGGGCGCGAGGACCTGTGCAGCCTCGAGAAGCCGGGCGTCCGGTGTTGTCCGGGACCGGTGATCGAGCCTGAGTACCTCGATGCTGCACGCCCCGTCCACTGCAGGAAAAACCACATTGCGCTGGTCACCGCGGTGATCGAACGTCGGCGTGTATCGAAGCCCGACACGACCGGCAACTGTCACGGGGTCGAAGTTGGTGCCGGGCTGTGCTCGTCGGAAGTCCTCGACGGTACGCAGTTGGGACCACACACCGATGGCGTACGTGCGAGAGAACTCCATACCGCCACACCGCTTGAACCCGCTGACTCGGTCGCTCCCCGCGATATCGCACGACAATGACGCAGGATCGACACCGATCTCACGCCATACCTCGTGACCGATTTCTACTGGATCCCAGAGCTTTTCATGCAGAAGGTACGACTCGACCTCGTCCAGCGAACCAGTGAAGAGATCCTCCCGATCGCTGCGCAGGCGCCATTCACCCGGCTGTCGGACCCCGGAATACAGTACGAGCCCTACTGATTCGGCAAGCCGGTACACAAGCGCCGCATGCTCTCGCCAGCTATCAAGATGCGGCCCTCGAGATGTCCCGTCGTCGGCCCATCCAATCACGCCATCCCCCGCCCATCAGCGAACTGAGAGAACAGCAGGACGCACGTCGCCGCCACTCGCATCGTTTTGTGCGCCAACCGAACACAGATGGCGTGGAGCACACCGCGACATCCGAAGAACTCTCCATTTATCGCGAACCCCCTGCCTCCGAACGAGACAGCCGATAGCAGAATGAACAGGAAGCGGGGCCAACCGGCAGAGCCCCCGAGGCTCTCGACTCCGCGCTCAGCAGCCCACCCTCGATTCAGGTCGATCAACGGGACTCCTGAAGGACGAGAGTGGTTCGCGTACTATATTTCTGCTCGATCGTCGCCATGAGCATGCGAGATTCGTCCGGGCTCATCGCCACTCGGTCCAATTGCGCGACCGCGGCCCGATACCGATTGATATCGCCGTGGTCTCTGATACAGAGCTCCTCGGTGAAGCCCTTGGCATAGACCACGGGGGCTCCGACTGCGCCGATTCCCGGAAGGTCCCCGAATTCCATCAGGGTGAACCCGCCCCCATGCAGCCCGATGTGACTGCCTGCGTCTGACGGAATGACCCGGAGGGTTACGTTCGGCAGCTGGCTGACTTGTTCGAGGTGCGCCAACTGCTGGGCCATCAACGCCGGACCACCCACCACATGGTGCAGGACCGACCGCAACAGATAAACCTCAACATCAAAGTTGTTGTTGTGAAGTCTTACCCGTCGCTGCTCATTCAGCTGCTGCCAGCATTCGAGGTCGGCCGCCGAGTCGTGTGGGTGCCGTGCGGGGCGGTTGATCTGGTGGTACTCGGGAGTGCGGAGCAGACCCGGCACCACGGTGTTGGCGAATATGGTCACGGCGCTTGCGGCCTGCTCCAGCTCGACGCGGTCCACTAACCCAGCCATGGCCACGCTCACTCCGCCGCTCCTGGTGCTTCCCCCCTTTTGTTGTGCGGCGCGCAAGTCCTGTGCGAGCTTGAGCACCACAGTGCGCTCGTGTTCTTCTGCCTGGTAAAAGTTGCAGAGTTCAGACAGAAGCACCTTCGAGATCCTCGTTGCCTGACCATCTTCCAAGCGCCCGATGGTCTGCGGCGACACGTCGATGGCCTTGGCCGCCGCGGACTGGCTGAGCTTGGCGTTCTTGCGCAGCGAGCGCATACGACGCCCGAGCTCCCACTGCTCCAGCAATGAATTGATCATCGATTCCCTACTTGATGTGACGGTAAAACGGACAGATACGCCTTCCGGCCCCACGCCCCTGCCGCGCAGTCCGCAGTACGAGGGCGGTTATCGTTAGTCAGCAGCGCCTTTCTTCCGGCGGTACTTCGTGAGCGCGGCAGCCACGGGTGTACAGGTGTCGGAGCCCGGTGATGAGGTCATCGAGCGACTGCAGAATCCGCTCGCCCCCAGGACCGACCGGCAGATCGCCGGGGGCGCAGCGATCGCGATCGCCGTTGCAGGAGATTTCATCGGTCATCGTCATCTCCCCCCGGCGGTGGTGCGCCGGAGCGTCGGTGAGGCCCCGGTCTCGACGCACAACTGCGCGGCGACGAGACATCCGCAGAGGTAGCGGACGATGGAAACACCTTGTCGCAACGATGATTTCGTTCGACGGTGACAGGTTCCTCGGCCTGCAGCAATGCCTCTACCGCACGGCGGACCAGGCATTCCTCGACCGGGTGGTCGTGATGTATCTGGGCCAGTTCTCGGGCGCGTTCAATGGTCGGTGAGTCGAGCAACTCCACCGCGCACAGTTCCTCGGCGAGACGACCGTCGGCAGGGACGAACATGTGCGGATACTGCGGATCAGACACCCTCACCACCCCCGCTGACAACCTGCGAAAGGCCACGGTTCCCGACTAGGAACGGCCGGAATGCGGGGGTAGACCGCCGTGGGCCCCCGACGCCCAGCCCCGGCACCGCAAATGACCGCATCTGCGGCAACCCACGCACACGCATCCCGACCGACCGACCCCGAGAAATGCAGAAACACATCTCTCGACCCGCGCCATAGGCAAGGAATCCATAGCGGCGATCCGCGTTGGACCAGGCCATAATCGTTCTATTCATCGAAAAGGACTCTCTTCTCCAAAAATCAGCTCGATGGCAGAGGTGTTAGCCGCGCGGCGGCACCGTGTAGGAGGTGGCACGAGACCGTGACCGTGTTGAACCCGAACTCCCGCTAATCCACTCGGCAGCGATCACCGACCTCACTCGCACATGCGCTGAGTGCGGGCATGGCTACAGCGTTCATCGTTCTCTCCCAAGAATTTCTCGCCGACTCACGCCGGACTACGCGATCCAGAACGCGCGGCTATTCCCACAGCCACAGCCGTTCGGTCCCCAATCGCGGAAACGCGGTACGGCCATCCGGCACGAGCCGGACAATCTGGTCCGGCGGGTGACACTTCCGCCAAGCGGCCACGAAATTCGTTGCGGCGGAATGGCATGCACACACATCGATCACCACGCCCAGCTCACTCAGGAACTGGATGTGTAGATCCGGTTCCTCCGGCCGCGGACTCGTTGCACACACCCGCTCACCCGGGCACGTCGAGCGCGGCCCGGTAGGCGTGCGTGGTGCGGACCATCTCCCCCCAGCCTCCCGGCAGCGGGATCGCACACCAGGTCAGCGTTCCACCGCCCAGTGCAGATTTCCGGCCCGGCTCGCCATAACGACCCAACACAGTCGGCACGAGATCCGATGCGTGCGAGCGAGTTTCAACAACCTGCACTTCGAGCATCGCTGGCCACACCAACAGCCGAACCTCCAGCTCATTGAGAGACGCCTCGATCTGCGCATAAATCGGATGCACCCCGACCTGCACCGCCCGCGCAAACTCGGCAGCCTCGGCGAGAACTGCACCGACCACGGCCTCGCACGCCTCGACCAGTTCACGCAGACCGGCACGAGTCAGACGCTCGTGCACATGGAGCCGCGCGGTCGACCACGCTGATTCCGATACCCGCAGGCGAAAACTTCCCAGAGTTACCGCGGACGCAGACAAGGCCTCGGGTGGTGTCGACCTGGTCAATACCGACACACCTTCCCGAGGCAGCAGCGACCAGGCGTGCACCGAAGGCGACAATGCCGCCAGTTTGCGCAGCAAAGCCGCGCGAGGTGCGGTCACCGGCGCCAGGTGGGCTCGCGACGGCACAACCAACCTGCGGTACTCCATCCGCTCGAGCTCGTGCACGAGGACCCACAGGGCACCGGTCAGCGCGCCCGCGTCGTGATACACCGCGCTCAGGCAGTAGCCCTCCGACACAGCGAAGGTTCGCAGCTGGAGCTCCACCTCGTCCAGGGAGCCAGGAATCTGTTCCTCACGCACATACCCGAACATCAACGGTCGCGATTTCATCGTGGATCCCGCTATCCGCGTGCTCAAAACCGCTGCCGGAGCGAAAACCGATCTGGCGGGTGCACTTCTGGAGACATTTCGACATCGAGCAGAAGAGGCTGCGGGAATCTGCGAAGCATCAGGCCGAGCACGTCCACACTGTCACGAATGACGTTCTTCACCTTGATATTTGGCGCTGAAACTACCTGGAACGTCTCCACCATGCGGATCACTGCACCGGCCGCCACATTAGAGACAGTCCGGCCGTGCAGCCATGCCAAGGAGTACCGCCCGAGCCCCACGCACCACGCCCACTGTCGGACGTTCGATCTCGATCCAAGCTGCATGGTTACCACCTGGTTGTCGCTGGTTGCGGGCCGAGACGACCCCACGGCGAAAGTTCGTCGACCGTCGCTCGAAGTGAAGTAGCGACCGACGCAAGAAGAGTAATGCTGCAACAGTTGCTGAGTCAAGTGCAACGTGCGATGCAGCGTTCGGAGTAGCATTCAAATCGAAGATCGATGCTGCACCACCATGCGCATCGCCCACGTCAATAAGGGAGGATGGAACCCATGACCTCACAGTCGCCCACCGTCGCAAAGTGGGAGCTCAAGCTGCGGTTGGGCAGGCTCCGCAGCGAGTCAGGTCTCAACGACTCCGACGTGATGCAATCGCTCGCGATCTCGCGTCCCTACTGGGTCCAGATCTTCAACGGCAGCCGAGTGCCCAATGACGACAAGCTCATTGCCCTCGCCAAGGCGTACGGCTGCGGGGAAGAAGAACAGGACGAACTCATTCAGCTGCGTGCGGCCGCCACCGCGAAGCGCGGCTGGTGGCTCAAGTACCCGGCGCTGATCAGGCCGGAGATGCAGCGTCTGTACGGCTTCGAATATGGCGCGCACAGCATCCGCTGTTACAACTGCCTGCTGATTCCCGGACTTCTCCAGTCGGAGGGCTACGCACGAACGATCATCGCCGCCAATACCAACATCAGGCCATACGAAGTCGACCAGCACCTGGCAGTACGTATGCAGCGACAGAGCCGCCTCACCGGCGAGAACCCTCTGCACGTCACCGCCGTATTCAGCCAGGCGGCCCTCGTCCAGCAGACCGGTGGACCCGAAATTCTTCGCGAGCAGCTCCTGCATCTGAAAGCGCTCATCGAGGAGCACCCGGACACCATCGAGATCCGCATCATTCCCTTCACTGCCGCCGAGGGCACAGCGCTGGGCGGATCCACTTTCCACCTGCTCGACTTCGGCAGCCCTCAATTGCCGACGCTCGGATGGTCCGAGACGCCGACACAGGCCGACATCGTCGAAGACGAATCCGAGGTCAACCGCCTGGTCTACGCCTACAACCAGACCCTCACACAAACCCTCAGCACCGCTGAATCTCTAGAACTGATCAAGGAATACGCACGTGAGTAGCAAGCCCATCCTGAACGCCTATGAGCACACTGCCCCGACGACCGGCTGGAACAAGTCCGCCTATTCCGACCACGGCAACGCCTGCGTCGAATGGCAGCTCGTAGGCGAGCAAGTGCTCATCCGCGACAGCAAGTACCAAGGCAGCGAAGACCTTCGGCCGATCATCGCCGTTCCCGCCAACGCCTGGGACACATTTCTCGCCCGCGCCATCGGCGATGAGCACAACAACGACGCCGTGGGTGCACTCCCGATAATCAAGTTCGATCCAACCTCCGCCGAAACGTCGCTGGTCGACGCCGCGGGCACCATGCTGACATTTACCGTGCCAGAGTGGGATGCCTTCACCCGGAGCATCTGCACCCAACAGTGGCAGCCCACGGCTGCCTAACGGTAGGACTGTGCACGCTGATAGCCGATCTGGTACCTCTCATGCCGACAGACGTGGGCAATCGTCACCGCCGCCTTTGCTCAAAAGTCACCTGCGATGAGTCCGCCCCGGAGAGGCCCACGGACGCAATGGATCCCACTGCTGCCAGTCGAGTAATCATCTCAGTGCAACGCGATCTGAGGGGTAGACCGCGCGCAGCGGTTTCGATCAGCGGGTCACAGCAGAACCGCAGCGCGATGGAAGCATCGCCTGGTGTGTGAGTCTGGCGCAAATCGGCGGAACGGATCTCGTCGGCCACAATCGTTCGCCGCAGGAACCAACGCGATAACGCTGGCTTGCGGAAGCAATGAAAGGTGGCCCGGTTCGATCCGGCGATGCGGCAGGCCGCTCGGCCCGAACGCCCACGCGCGATCAGCCTTTCAACGCTCGCGGATTTTCTCTGGGCAGATCGCCCCCTGCTCGTCGAACAGATCACACGCTTCGCGGGTGAGCAACTCGGCCTCCAACTGGGAAATCCGGCGATGCGCGGAGGCCAACTCGTCGGCCACGACGCTCGGCGCCCTCATGGACTCCCACATCAACCAGCTTCTCAGTTTGCAATCTGGACAACCTCGCCGTGGAAATATCTGTCTCAGCAGCGATCTCAGCGGCCCGTTCCCCCAGCACGCAGTCGCACACACTCCTGCCGCCCCCACGGACGGGACTGTCGGAGCTCCGGCTCTGGTGCACATTCGGTGGTTGCGCCCCTTCCGGCTGTCCGCTCGGAAGCAAATCAGGCTGACGGCCCACGAAACGACCACTGCGACAGCATCATTCACGACCCACGCGGGGCCGGGGAGTCGGCGACAGTCCGTGACCACCGAATATGCACCAGAGCCGAAAGTGCGACAGAGCCGGAGCTCCGACAGTCCCTTTAGGCGATGTCGGGTCGTAAGTCGGCGGGCAGTGTGATGGTGATGGTCACGTAGTCGCTGTTGTCGTGCAATCGGATTGCGACCTGGGTGATCTCGAACAACCGGCGCACCAACAGTTCCCGCGCCGAGGTGAGGTTGAGCGTCAGGTACGGCAGGGCGTCCAGGAGCGCGGCGCCGGGGTGGCTGTGTCCACCGTCATCGGTGGCGTCGAGTTGGGCGATGAGGGACAGTGCGGCGTTTTTCTCAGCGTCGAGGTCGTTGTAGGTGCTGCGTAGGGCTGTGGCGAAGGGGTCATCGCGGTCGCCGTTCTGAGCTTGTCGCAGCACTGAACTCTGGCGTCGGGTCACGTCCGCGACGACTCGTTGGAGTCGTTCCCGTTCGAATCGGCGCTCCCGTTCGGTGCGGTCGTCGATGCCGGCGAGATCGGCGGCCACGATGTCACGGCGGTGTGGGCCCAATACCCGGTCGGCGAAAAATCGGGTGATTGCCTCCAGGATGGCGTCTTCGCGGAGATACACGGCCTTGGTGTGGCCGGCGTGCTTGTCTGGGCGGCCTCGGTTGTTGCTGCGGGGCCAGCATTGGTAGTAGGTGATGCCGTGGCGGTGGGTGCCGAACATTCGGCGTCCGCATCCGCAGAACACCATCCCGCGCAGCACGTAGGTGCGGCGCGTGGCCGGGTGGGTGTTGGGGCTGTTGCCCTCGCGGGACCCGCGCCGGGCTTGTCGGCGTGCGGTGAGTTCGTCGTACATCCATTTCGGGATCAGCGGCTCGTGGGCAGGTTCGGTGGACCACACCCATTTCACCGGGTCGTTCACCTTCCCGTGCCGGGAACGGGAGGCACGTCTGTTGAATACCTGGTAGCCGGTGTACTTGGGGTTCCTGAGCACTTCGCACACGCTGGTCTTGCCCCACGCCCCGCGGGCGCGTTCCCGGTTGGGTGGTTCGGGTGGCGGGTACTTGGTGGGGTCGGCGTTGAGCCGGGCGGCGATGGTGTCGTATCCGATGCCTTCGTGGTAGCGCCACAACGCGATCTGTGTGACCGTCTCTGCGCGTGCCCCGTCCGGTTCCAAGCGGGTCTTGCTCTGGCCTTTGGCCGCCTTGGTCGGGTTCGGGTGCCGGTACGTTGTGGCCTTGTATCCGTACGGGGGTTTGCCGATGTTCCAGCCCTCGCGCACGTGCAGGCACAGTCCGCCCCAGGATTGCTCGAGGGTGTTGAGGACTTCGTATTCGGCGACGGATTGGTTGATCCGGCGTTGCAGGATCCGCTGGGCGCGGCTGCCGGACAACATGATCGGCTCGTTAGCGGCGAACAGTGACGCCTCGCAGCGCTCCAACTCACGTTCGATCGACAGCCCCTCGAAGGTACGCCGCGCCACGCGCGACACCGACTCGAAGATCACCACATCGAACCGACGGCCCGGATGCGCCACCTCGTCCAGCAGATCCGCGACGCCGCCGTCACGGGCAATCGGGATGTCGAACCGCTCGTAGCCGGTCTTCTGGCCGCGTGCTTCCAATTCCATGCGGCCGGACTCGACATCGTAGAAGTGCGCCACGATCACCCACGAGTCGGGGATCGCGGTCTTGCAGTTCCCCAACTGCCGCATCATCGATTGACGCGGATCCTGCTGATCCTCAGTGGAGGTGCGGCCCAGGAACGCCACACGCACCTCGTCACGCAGCACGGCGGTCGGCACGCCCAACGGGGATACCGCATAGTCGGACAATCCCGATGGCCCAGATACCGGCGCGGTCACGGACAGCGACGCGGACCGACTGGCCAAGACGGGTGCGGGCGGGTTGGCAGTCGTGTCGTCGAGGGTCATGTCGCGGCACCATCCTCAGCAGAGTGATCGGCGGACTGTTGTTTCGCGGCCCACTCCAGAAGCTCCCCGACTACGTCGGCGAGTTCGCCACGCAGGCGTTCAGCTTGCGTGCCGTGAAGGAATCTGACGTGACCGGAGAATTGCCGTTCGCTGCGGCGTTCCCTGCTCTGGCTGTAGCTCCAAATAGGCTGGGCAGGGCCAACTTCTGGGGCATTTTCGCTGTTACTACGTAGGGGGTTCTCGTCGTCCATGCCCACTACCATGCAGTCTCCGTTTGATTGAGACTCAACCCGACACCGCGGCCGGCAGCATTCCCAAGAGCCCGAGCAACTTGGCTGCCAATCGACCGGGCAACTTCGAGGGTTGAGGGCAGGAGTACGGCTAGTTGCATACGTTAACTACGTCAATGCACTCCGAGCCGATGTCGTCGCCTCTTCCGTGTACTGTGACCTCATGGCCGATGACGTGTCGTCAGTCGATAGCAGCTTGGTCACTCCCACAGAGATCGCGAGGCTTGCGCACGTGACTCGGGCGGCGGTCTCCAATTGGCGTCGGCGTTATCCCGATTTCCCTGCGCCTGCGAGTGGGACAGGGCGAAACGCAGTATTTGCGGCCAAGGACGTGGAGGCATGGCTGTCCCGGCACCACAAGGCCGACGAACCCAACACCGAAGTACTGGTGTGGCAGACATTGCGCAGTCATTACCGGGACGATGTGATGCGCGGCATCGCCGATGTGTCCGAGGTTCTGCTGACTGAGAAGTCGGAAGTGTTAGATAGCGAAGTTTGGGCGCTCGCGCGCGAATGGGCCGCACGAACGTCGACGGCCGAGGTGATCGAAGGACTCGTCGAGCGCTACCGCAGCCAACCCATCCGCGCGGGCTCACTTTCAATTACCACACCGCAGCTCGCCCGTGCGGTGCGTCAATTCGCCGGACAGGTGAAGGGCACCATATTCGATCCCGCTTGCGGAGTTGGGTCACTGCTACTGGCGGTCGCCGACGAGCGCGCTACTGCTCTGGTTGGCCAGGAGCTCGATTCTTCCGCCGCACGGCTCGCGTCCTCGCGTCTCGAGCTCGCCGGGCAGGTGACCGTCACCATCGCAACCGGCGATTCGCTCCGCAACGATGCCTGGTCTGACCTTCGCGCCGACCTCGTCCTGTGCGCGCCACCGGTCAATGTCATCGATTGGGGCCGCGGGGATCTGTTACTCGACGCTCGCTGGGAATTCGGCGTCCCCACTCGCGCGGAGAGCGAGCTGGCCTGGCTGCAGCATTGCTACGCGCATGTCGCATCAGATGGGAGGGCGATCGTCGTGATGCCGGCGTCTGCCGCGTATCGGAAGGCCGGTCGTCGGATTCGCGCGGAGCTGGTGCGGCGAGGCGCGCTGACCAACGTTGTCGCGTTGCCGGGCGGCATAGCCGCCTCGCATGGGCAACCCATGCACCTGTGGGTGCTGAGGCGCCCCGCCGATCCGGCCTCGGCGATGTCCGCGATCCGCATGGTCGATCTGACCGCCAACGATCCGAGCGGAAGCTTCGAACCTACGGCTGAGCAGGTCGCCGACGTATCGCCGATCGACCTGCTCGACGAGGAGGTCGACCTCACGCCGGGGCGCCACGTCGCCGTCCGATGTGTCGATCACCTGGCCGATTACCGCGCTACGGTCGAGAAACTCGATGTCACGCTGAGGCAGTTGAGCCAGGCACTGCCGCCATTCAGCGCGGGTCCTGGGATGCTCGACACCACTCTGGTACGGATTGGCGACCTGGTCCGGGCGGGGCTGGCCACCGTCTCCGAAGGAATCGCGGTATCCACCAGTGATCACCTCGACACCGATTACTTGCAGGGGTTCATCCAAAGTTCGGCGAACATCAAGCGCGCTACCAGCGGCAGCTTCCGTGCCGATGTTTCGGGTTCCCGCATCCCGCAGATGAGCATCGAAGATCAGCAGCGATATGGGGCGGCCTTCCATGCACTCGACGAGTTCGAACGTCTGTTGTCGGAGTTGACGACGTTGGGTGGCCGGGCGGTTGCGCTGGGCCGGGAGGGGCTCACCCTCGGTGCGCTCCGGCCTCGCCAAGAGACACCGCCGACAGAAACGGGCTCGGCCGGCCGGACCACGAAACACTGAGCTGCTCCCGCGCCCTGGTGCACGCCACGAACAGCAGGCATCGTTCTTTCAGCAAGTCATTCGCGTGCTGCTGACTGTCCACCTCCGCTGGGGTGATCTCCTTCGCGAACGGGATAGCGCTCGCCGTGGCGCCCACGACCGCGACACAGCGGAACTCCAGCCCTTTCATGGCGTGCATGCTGGCCAGCCGCACACCGTCGACATCCGCGCCCGGCCGATCCTTGACCTTGACCGCGGCGATTCCCGCGGCATTCAGGTGATCGAATACCTTGTCCAGCAGCAGGTTGAACCGGGCGCAGACGGCGATCTCACCGGGAAGAACGGCCTGGCCGATCCATTCCCGCACACGCTCCACCAATGCGGCGACCTCGGCCTGTTCGTTCTCGTATCCGGACCGGTGCGGCCGGTTGCCGTGCAGCAGTGAGCGGTAGCCGAGCAGCGTGTCGTCCCCGTCGCCGCCGAGATCCTCGATCGCCGAACCACTCATGAGCCCGGTCGACCACGCAAGGATCTCCGCGGTGCTCCGGTAGTTGACCCGTAACCGGCTGCTGCGGCCCGCAACCGAGATTCCCAGCGTGCGGAGCGAGACGCGGGAGTCGTAGATCCGCTGGTGCGGGTCCCCGGTGATGAACAGATCGTCCGGGCGCTCCGCCACGGCGGCGCGCACCGCCCGCCATTGGGACGGGTGCAGATCCTGGGCCTCGTCCACCACCACATGGTCGTAGGGACGCTCGCCCCTGCCGGTGGTATCGAGCAGTTCGGCGGCACGCGCGCAGATTTGCAGGTGAGTGGTCTTTCCTGTGGCATTCAGTTCGGTACGAAATTCCTCGATCGCCTTCCAGAGCTGAGTGCGCTGGGGCTCCCGTAACGCGGAGCCGCGTCCGCGCCGGTCGGCTCGCAGGTACTCCGCTTCGGTGGTGATGGCTTGCGCGAGGATAACCTGCCGGAACTCCTGCGCGAGAAACTGCTCCGCCCATGGAAGGTCGAGCCGTCGCTGGATCCGCCGCCACAGTCGGCGTTCGTCCATGTCGCTGATCGGGGACGGCGTCCGGCCGGTCAGCTCGCGTACCACCCGGTTGGCGAAGGCATCGACGGTGGTGACGTCCACCCGCGCCAGCTTTTCGTTGTCATCAAGCAGCAATGCGAGGTTCTCGCGCAGCATCCCCGCGAGGGCGTTGGTGAAGGTGGTGAGCAGGACCCGGGTGTCCCGTGAGCGGGACAGCAGGTGTTTCACGCGGTGCAGTGCGACCACGGTCTTCCCGGTGCCCGGACCGCCGCTCACCTGCGCCGGGCCGTTGTAGGAGGGCCGGTAGGCGACCCGGCGCTGGGACGGGTGGAGGAACACCCGCCATGCCGCGAACGGCTTGTCGAGGATCTCGGTGAGTTCTTCGGAGCTCGTGACCAGGGTGATCCTGCTCCTGGTGTTCGCGATCGCCGTGGCCAAGGTGTCGCTGCCCTCGGGTGCGGCGCCGACGGGCCGGCGCGCGGCGACCACGTCGCGGTAGATCTCCTCCGGCGAGAAGCCCTCGGCGAGAAACTGAAGCACCTCGAACTGATCCTGGGGCAAGACGCCACCGAACGCGTCGAGCTGGTCCCGGCCGCTGATCGCTCGAGCGGCCCGCAGCACCTGGGCGTCGATGCCGAGGTCGCGCAGCACGGTGTCGGACCAGCGCGCGAAGAGCAGGGTGGGCGCGGTCGCGGCGATTTCCTCCAACGGAGGCGTGAGCTGCTCGATCGCGACCACGTCGCGAACTTCCACGGCGCGGGTCGCGGTGTTGATGGTGTAGAGGCGCTTGGCCGCCCAGCCGTAGGCATCGTCGTGCGGCAGAACCCTCAGCAAGAGGAAGATGTCGCTGCCGTCGTCCGGCGCGAGCACCACGCCCCGCCAGAAGTCCGTGATGCGGATGGTCCGCATGCGCGGGTCCCGCGCTTTTTCCACGGATTCCAGGTGCAGGCCCTTGTCGGCGTGCAGTTCCGCGATGGACAGTGTGCGGAATTTCGCCATCGCCTTGCGCACGCCGGACTTGATCGGCTTTTCCAGCTGGTCGTAGGTCTCCCAGAAGCTGTCGGTGAAAGCGAGTTGCGGCATGGCGAATCCCTCAGTGCTTGATGAGCGGGCCGGCTACCGCGCGGATGTCGTGCAGCAGCCCGGCGGGTGGCTGGTCGAGGTCAAGGGCGTGCTGGTGAATGACGATGCCCGCGTGTTTGACGCGATGGGCGTTGCGCGGCGCGTTCCCCCTGGCGTAGATGAGGTGGCCTTCGGGCAGGTTCAGCGCCGTGCAGTAGGCGAGCATCTGGTAGAGGTCCGCATCGGGGAAGCCGGCGGGTTTCTCGGCCTTGTATTTGGCATCGGCCACGGCGAGTGGAGTGCCGTCCGCGGCGTAGTAGACGAAGTCGGGAACCATCCGGATCGTGTTCCGATCGTCGAGATGATGGGTGGCCTGAAGAACCGAGTGGCCGCCACGGTCGGCAAGCGCGTCGCGGAGCGCGACGGTGACGAAATCCTCGAACACCTTCGCGAGGTCGAACAGGAAGCCGTGCACGGCGACCTGGCCGGGCCGGTGCTCCACGGAGGCCCCGGACAGCACCAGGTCGGCGAGGCGCAGCGCGTCGTGATACCGCGCGTTGAGACGACTGGGGTACCAAGCCGGCATCGGGTGACCACGCGGGATAGGGGTGACGTCGGCGAGCTGGCTATGCAACCGCAGCAGTGTCCGGCGGACGTCGGCGGGAATGCCGGGCAGACGGAGCAGGACGTCGCCGGCGGCCCGCAGGAGACGGTTTTCGGCGATGTCGATGGTGTACTCGTCGTGGGTGATCTCCAGCGGGATGAGCCTGCCGTAGTGCTGGCGGACCTGTTCCGCGTTCCGGACGCGGCCGCGGACGACCAGCGCCGTCTCGTCGGTCTCGCGATAGCCCTTCAGCAGCCCTTGGCGCAGGGCGTGTTCCGCCTGGCGCGCGAAGATGCGGGCGAATGCGGGCAGCAGGTCCCGTTCCTCGTCGACCTGTACGTGCTCGCTGCGCCAGCCCTTCGGTCCTCGGGCATAGCCCAGGAGAAACATCAGCCGGGCGATGGGGATCTTGGGCGCGATCCGGAGGGTGATCGCCTCGCCGTCGGGGATGGGTACGGAGGCGACGCCGACAACGCTTTTCGCTCGTAGCCGCCAGTTGCCCGCCATCTCCGGGTCCGGGGTCGCGTCGACCAACCCGGACTGGGCCAGTGCGCGACCCGCCGCATCGCTCAGAGGCCGCGACAGTGGTGCGGCGTACTCGGTCAGGGCGATGCCGGTCATTCCGGGACCGGCGCGTCATCCGCCGGAGGTTTGATGGCTGTGCGCAATGCCGGTAGTCCGTACCGCTGCCCGACATTGAGCCCTTCGCCGTAATGGTGTTCTTCCAGTAGCGGCAGGATTTTCGTGCGCCAAGTGCGTTCCAGGCCGCCGTCTCGGTAGACACCCTTCTTCATGAGATAGGACGGCCCGATCAGGAAATCCGGGTCGTCGATGCGGGAGTTCAGCGCGTCGAGCAGGTCGGCGGGTTCCGTATCGTGATCCTCGCGCGCGAGCCACCGGCGAAGCAGACCGCGGGTCGGCTCGGCCCTGGTGGAGAGTTCGACGAAGGCGAACCGCCGCCGCATCGCCGCGTCCACCAGCGCGATGGAACGATCGGCGGTGTTCATAGTGCCGATGACGAACAGGTTCGACGGAAGCGCGAAGTCGTTGCCGGAGTATGTGAGCCTCACGGACTTGTTGCGGTATTCCAACAGGAAATACAGCTCTCCGAACACTTTCGCCAGGTTGGCGCGGTTGATCTCGTCGATGACGAGGAAGTGGGGAATGCGCCGGTTTCCTTCGCGCGCCGCCAGGTCGGCCAGTTCGCGCAGCGGCCCATCGGTGATTCGGAAGGCGACCTCGCGGGTCTGCGGATCCTCGATGGGCCGGAAGCCCTCGAAGAAGTCCTCGTAGGAATAGGACGGGTGGAACTGCACGAGTTTGACCTGCTGCGGGCCGCCGCCGAAGAATTCAGCGAGTTTGAGCGCCAGGTAGGTCTTGCCGGTGCCGGGCGGGCCGTAGAAGACGAGCTGCCGCTCGTCCCACAGCAGATCGCGAACTTCCCGAAGCCAATCGACGTTATGCACCAGCAGGTCTTCGGCCAGTTCGACGGTCGGTTCGGGGAGTTCCAGCTCCCGGCGCGCGAGCACGGCGATCTCCGCGCTGACGTCCTCCGGTGACTCGCGGGCCTCCTCTTCCAGCTCCTCGTCGGTGCGGCCGAGCCCGGCGACCAGGCCCGCTACGGCGGTGAGATCGACGACGTCATGCTGGATGGACAGTTTCTGCTGAAGCTCCTCGGGGAGGTCCTCGTAGGGATGACCTTCCGCGATCCACTCGACCGGCCTGCGCAGGTTCGATCGGCCCCCATCGGATGCGACCTGCTCGGCGTCCCCGATGATTTCGCCGACGTAGACCAGCCCCTGGGAGATCGTGCACACCGTGTCGCCGGGTTTCATCTTCGACAGGAACGCATGCAGTTCCTCGACCAATTGGAGGCGCTGGTTGTAGGTGAGGGTGGACTCGTAGTCCTCGTCGACGAAGGTCCGCAACTCTGCTTTGCTGATGCCCGGCTCGGCCTCCCGCAGGTGGCCGGCCGCGAGGCTCACCAGGCCATCGGGCCGCCAGAGCCGTTGTACCAGGTCGAAACCGGCGACATTCGAGCCGCGCACCAGCCAGGTGCGGGTAGGCCCGGACTGGGGGCCGTCGATGAAGTCCCTGAGCGGATGTCCTTCGGCGGTCTGCCATTCCACGAACCCGTTCGCACTGCGCCCGAGAACGATCTCGGCAGCGGCCGACGGCGAACCGCAGACGGTGTTCTCGGTGGTTTCGAAATATTTGTCCCATTTCCGAGAGGGTGCGATCCGGCCGTTCGCGATGAGATCCTCGCGGAACTTGTATGAAGAAGGCATCCATTTGGCGAACGAAGGCACCACCTGCGGCCGGACCGGGGAACCAGCGAGAAGCAGGAACTTCCGGCTACCGCGGTTCCCGATCTCGTCCAGCAACCGACCAAGGGCGACATGGCCGCTATCAGCCAACCGGAGCCTGAATTCGGGGTAGTCGCGGGGCATCAGGCGTCACCGCTCCTGGCGGGGTGGCGGGGGCCGTGGCCAGGTGGCGGGTTGAGCGTTGACGTGTAGTTCTCGCCGTCGATCAGTGGGGTGGTGAGGTTGACCCCGGCCTGGGCCATCCGGTCGTACTCGGCCAGGATCAGATCCTTCGTACGGTAGGTGCCGTACTTGGCCTCGTCCTTGCGCTTGACAATCGGGAACGTGTCGAGGATGTAGCCGATGTCCTCACGGGAAATCGCGTAGAGATGGAAGAATAGGGCGTCTAGTTCTGAGCGTATAACGGCGCGGCGCTCCTCGTCCCAGACGAACGGTGCACCGGTGTCTCCGAGGTCGCGAGCGAACGGAGTAAGCGCGCCTGTCACATAGCAAAGCTCAAGGACACGCCCGCAGACAAATGGAAGAAGGCGATCTACAACATCAACTACAGGTATTTGTTTCATGATTGTTACATTGAAGTGTTGATTTGGGGTCTTTTGTTTCGCCATGAAGTCATAAGGGAATGAGTTGATCGCAGCGAGAGCCCATGCATGCTGCTCGATATCGCCAACTACAGAGAAACCGTTCAACGGCTGAATTGGAACAGTTCGTGGAACAACTCCCGCGATAGCCGTCCGGGAATCAGTAGCGCGTACATAGTCTCGGACAACCATTATCCAATCCTGCACTATACCTTTGCGATTGAGAAAATCATCAATCACTGATTTACTGCAATAGTACCTAGGTATGATAGGTGCAGTCTTTCCGCTCGGGCCAATTTCAGCAATGGAACCTGTAGCATAATCCGCGAACCGCGCATCGAATTGATGGACCATTTTACCTTCGATGAGCTTTACGGAATTCGCCGCAGGATGATCCCGATAGTGGCTAGAGAACCCTTCCGAAGTGAATCCGACCCAAGGTGTCACGGTCAGGCCAGGTTTACCGCTCTTCGTGATGGATACAAGGAGCTCAAAATCGCGTCGAGACCTACAGATCGGCAATTGTTTAGTAATGGGATTCAAGTCTGTGAGTTCACGGAGCGGTAGGCTATAGATGCGATCGGGATCCCCGAGTTCCTGTTCGGATTTTAGATACGTCCCTATCCTCAGGAGTTCGCTGGCTTCATTTGAATTCTTCTGCTGCAAGGTGAGGAGGGTGAATTTTGTACTACGGTGGACTGTCGGGAACAGTCCGTCGCTATTCTCGCAGTCTAACACTCCCCGAAGAAATCCGGAGTCACGCAAGCTTTCCCAGAACTCCTTCATTGGTATGTCTGTCAGCACGCTGGTCGTTACAATAATGCCCGACCATCCGGCACTTGCGTTGAGGTCCAGAAAAAGAGAGGAGAATAGTGCTTGTGTCTTCAATCGCCCGCGAGCGGTCAGTGGATAGATCCCGGAATTTGCAAAAAAATGCGACAGTTCCGCCTGCCGCCTGACCTCATTCTCATACTCTTTCCGCCAACTCGCACCACGCGCCAACTCATCCTTGATAAATTTCTTGCGTGCATCTGTTGTTGCATTAGAAAGGATCTCGGGTGCTCGGGGTGAAAAGAATTCTTCGTCATCGAAGGCGATGCGCTCCCACGGTGGATTACCAAGTAGGCAGTCGAATCCGCCATTCCAACCTAGATTATCCCGAGCCACCTCGGTGTCTTCTGAGACGGCGAATACTTCAGGGAATTCCAAATACCAGTGGAAGAACCGGTACTTATCACGTAGGCGGACTATCTCACTATTGGTGCTATCCGACACTGATTCACCGCGGGAGCTTAACATGCCTGCAAGAACTTTCTGCGTGACCGCCGGCGGGGCCTCCGCATCCTTTCGCCACAAGAATGCGGCGCACCAGGCGTCAGCGACATGCAATGCGTGCCGGTAGTCCGCTGACTCGGAGAACTCGCGGTAGTCGGCTTCCTGCAGGCGCACCTCTGGCAACTCACCGGGAACGGTCTTCATCATTTGCCGGACACTTTCCGCGAACTCGGCGTTTGACAGCCCGGTTTCGGTGTTCAGCTCGAACAGGCTGTACTGGCCCTCGCGTTCCTTCTTGTTCCGCTTCGCCAGGGACTTGGCGAAATCTTTGTCGTCACCCTCGATCGGCTTGAACGCCTCGTCCGGAATGCCCGCTAGCAGGAACGCAGGCGTCGCGCCGACGAGGGAGTTGCCGCACTTGACGTGCGCGTCGAGGAAGCTCAGTGGCTTGCCTGGTTCGAGGGCTTCCAGCCACAGCGAGACCTTCGCCAGTTCCACCGCCATCGGGTTGAGATCCACCCCGTAGATACACCGCGCGATCACCTCGTGCAGCGCGTGACGCACGGCGTCCACCGTCGGCTCGGGGTTGTGTTCGCGCACGGCCGCCAGTCGCTTGGCGATGCGGCGGGCCGCCGCGACGAGGAAGTGGCCGGAGCCGCAGGCGGGGTCGCAGATCGTGAGCGACAGCAACTCCTTGCCGATCGCCTCGGACGGGTCCGGCTCGCCCGCCGCCGACGCTGTCTGCTCGCCGCGTTTCACCGCATCATCGATGACCGGGTCCAAAGTGGAGTTCAGCAGGCAATCGATCAGCGAGGACGGCGTGTAGTAGGAACCGGTGGTCTTGCGTTCGTTGCCCGCCAGCACCACCAGCTCGAACGTTCGCTCCGCGGCGCTGTGGCGGGGGATGCGTTCCAGCAGCGACTCGTAGATCGAGCCCAGTTCCTCGGCATCCAGGTGCTGGTAGTCGACTGCGCGCAGCCGGCGTGAACCGGTGTCGCGGACCTGTGCGAGGTGGCGCACCGCCGCCAGCAGATACTCGTTCGACAGCGACAGGCCGCGCAGCGGGGCGTCGGCCTCCGTGTCGTCGAAGATCCCGCCGAGGCCCGGCAGACCCAGCTCGGGCCGCCCGTTCTCGTCGCCGAGCGCGTCCAGCACGATGCGCAACGCCCGGTACAGGTCGTCGTGGGCCGTGCCGCGCCGGCGACGGGCGTGCGCGCGCAGCCTCGCGGTCGAGAAATACCGGGCATACCGCTGCCGCGCCTGCTCGGTCGCGTCCGGCGTATGGAGGGCTTCGCGGTCCTCGGCGACGAAGACGAACAACAGCCGGTACACCATGCGCAGCAAGGCATTATGCAGCGCGGTGACATCCACATCCGCTCGCAGCCCGCCGTTGCCCGGGTGCCGGAGGAACCCGGTGCCCAGTGTGGTGATCGCTTTTTCCACGCCGTCGCGCAGTTGGTCCAACGCGCGGGTGCCGGAGGTGATCGCGGCCAGCCGCCACTTCTCCAGCCAGCAGGTCGCCGGGGTCGCGCCGTCCGCGATCACGAAGCGCGAAACGTGCAGCAGCCGGTACAGCAGCACGAACTCGCTGAACAGCTCGCCGTCGAAGATCGCTTCCAGATCGAACTCGACGTAGGACGCGGTGGCCAGAGAGCTCGAGTCACGCAGCAGCCGCAGCTGACGGCCGTTGGTGAGCACGGCCCACAGGTGCGCTTCGGTGCGGTTAAGGCATTCCTGCACCAGTGACTGTGGCGGCACGGTGCCCTGGCCACCCGGCCGTTTGTCCAGCGCATAGTGCCACGCGGCGAAGTGCATCGGCACGTGGTTCCACCGGTGGCTGATCGGGAAGGTCTTGTCTCCGCCGTCAGCGTAGATGCCCGCGGCCCCGATCGTGGTCAGTTCACCGAAGCCGAGCTCGGCGAACAGCGGCACGAGCCACTGGGTGACCGCCAGCCCGGTCGGGTCCGGCGGAGTCTCCGCCTCGGGGGTACGCGGCAGCTTCTCCCGCAGCTCGACCCACACCGATTTCAGGTAGTCCCAGTGGCGTTCGGCTTCGTCGCTCACCGAACGCGAGCCGACGACCCGGTAGTCGGCCGGTCTACTGCCGTCGACGTCCTTGCCTTCGGAGATGCGCACCAGCATGTCGGCGGGCAGCAGACCGCCGATGGTGTGCACGGCCGAGAACACCTGATTGCGTGTGACCGCGGACATCAGGCCACACCCCCCGACACCGGCAGGTAGACGTAGACGCCGAGGATATCGGCCGGTTTCTGTGCTTTCACGTTCACTCCGCGCACGATCTCGCCGGAAGCGCTGCGCACGCGGCGATGTGAGGCAAGCAGCTCGGCGGCCAGTTCGTCGCCGTAGGAATCCAGATACGGGCCGGCGGCGCCCAGCCCGTCCAGCACGCGTCGCATGGTGCGTTCCCCGAACGCCGGGTCGGTGTTCTCGTCGGCCGTCAGATCCAGCAAGGCCAGGGCCCGCTCAGCCGGCAGCCAGGCCGCACTGGCGGGTGAGCCCTGGAAGGCGACCAGCCTCGCGTCCTCGGCCACCGACTGCCGTTCTCCGGCCCGTGAGGGCAACGTGAGATGGAAGCGGTACCGGACCAGCAGCAGGGTGGTTCGGGTCTCGACGCCGTTGGTCCGGACCACTCCGCACCGGCGGGCCGGCCGGGGCCCGGTCACCTTGTCGTCGAGGGCCGCGTTGAGCACATACCCGGCGAGCGCGCCGACTACCGGGTCGGTGCGCACCATGGCGACTTCGCCGCGCGGCACCGCCGCCGTGTCGCGGAACGGCACCTTCACGCTCGCCTCGACCGCGTCGCCGCCCAACAGCGGGGCTAGGGCGTCACGCAGCCCGGACGGGGTGCCGCTCAACTCGGCGGCGAAACCACCCGAGCCGTCGTCCCACAGAACCGCTTCCAGCGAGTTCAGCGCGTGTCGCGCGAAACCGCGGACTTCGGCCGCGCGGCCCAGCGCGTCCCGCACCGCGATGACCTCACGCGCGACCTCCTCGGGGTGGATGGCGCGCTGGGCGAACCGGGAACGGGAGGTCTTCTCCCGTTCGGCGGCGGACTTCCAATCCGCCTCCAGCGCGGCCGCTTTCCGATCCACCGCTTCGAGCTCGAAAAGGCCGGCCTGTTCCGGTCGTTGCTCGCGCATCAGCAGCCATTCGACGATCGCGTCGGTCACCCCCGCCGAGTCGGCGTCCGGCACGGACACCGAGATGCCCAGGTCCTTGCGGATCTGGCGGTGCTTCTTGATCAGGACCTCGAGCACCTTGCCGTCGATGCCGTTGTCGCTGCCGTACAGCGTGATCACCTTGACGGTGTCCCGCTTCTGGCCGTACCGGTCGACGCGGCCTTCCCGCTGGTCGTGCCGCGTCGGGTTCCATGCGAGGTCGTAGTGCACCACGGCGTCGAAATGATGCTGGAGGTTCACGCCCTCGGAGAGACAGTCGGTGGCGATCAGCACCCGGCGGGCGGCCGCATCGTCGCCCGCGTCGGCGGCCAGCTCCTCGATCCGCTGCAGGCGCTGTTGCGGCGACAGGTTGCCGGTCACCGCCCGCACGACGGTCTTCTTGCCCAGTTTGCCGTCCAGATGCGCGGCCACGTACTCCGCGGTGGGAATGTAGCGGCAGAAGACGATCGGGTGGTAGCCGTCGGCAAGCAACGCCTTGAGCTGTTTGACGAGGACCGCCAGTTTACGGTCCTCGGCAGGCCCCTCCAACTGCTCCGCGCGCTCGGCCAGTGCCTTCAGCCTCGCGCTCGCGCCGTCCGTGTCCGCCCCCGGTGCCGCGTCGAGCCCTTCGAGCGCGTCGCTGTCGGCCGCGTCGCTGGTGATCGGGGCACCGAGCCGGTCCGCCTCTTCGGCCGTGGGCGCCGCGGCCGCTGCCGAACGGGTACGCAGGGTCTGCGCGGCGGCCCGCGGTGAGGAGACCAGCGAACGGAGCAAGGCAATCGCCGACCACCAGGCAATCCGGGCCTCGCGTTTGCCCTGGCTGCCCGCCGCGGTGACCCGCTCGCTCGCGTAGGCGACCGCGTCGTCGAGCAGGGCCCGGTACGCGGAGGAGAGCTGATAGGTCTCGTCCTTGAAGAACCGGTCCGACGGGAAGGTGGTGTCCTCACGCAGGCTGTCGTCAGCGAGTCCATCTTGGACAGTGAGGAACTGGCGCACGTCCGCGCGCTTACGGTGCACGAAATGCGCGGCAAGCAGGCGCCGGCCCGCCTCGGAATCCAGGTCGACCGCCGCCAACTCGGGCTTGACGAAGCCGAGCAGCGCCCGGAAGGCGCTTTCCTTGCCGCTGTGCGGGGTCGCGGTCACCAGCAGCAGATGCCGGTCGGCGTCGGCGGCGATCCGCTGGAGCAGTTCATGGCGGAGCTGATTCTGCGTGGACGCTCTCTCGTCGGCGGCCACACAGGTGTGCGCCTCGTCGACGATCACCAGGTCCGGGCAGTGCTTGACGAAATCGTCACGGTGGCGGGTGGATTTGATGAAATCGGTGGAGACCACCACATGTGGATGCCGGTCGAACAGCGACTGTCCCAGATCGAGTCCGCGTTCGAGCCGGGGCACGGTGGAGGCGAGCACCAGCTCCGCGTCGATACCGAACTTGGTCCGCAGCTCCTCTTGCCACTGCTCGGCCAGTGCGGGCGAGCAGAGGACCGCCAGTCCGCGGGCGCTGCCTTGGGCGAGCAGTTCGCTCGCGATCAGGCCGGCCTCGACGGTCTTGCCGATACCCACATCGTCGGAGATCAGCAGGCGCACGGTCCGCTGTCGCAAGGCCATCAGCAGCGGCACGAGCTGGTAGGCCCGGGGCTCAACGGCGATACCCGCGAGCGAACGGAACGGCCCAGCGCCAGAACGGAATCCGATTCGCAGCGCGGAGCGGAGCAGACCCGCGGCGAGCGCGTCGCCGAGGTCATCCGCCGACGGCGGCGCGAACGTGGCGTGCCCTATCTCCTCGAACGCCGGGAACAGGGCGGCGACGTCGTCGTCGGTGCCACCCAGCGGGCGCAGCACGAGCATGTCCTCGGCACTTTCCGGGAGCACGACCCAGTCGCGGCCGCGTGCAGAGACCAGGGAGCCCGCGGTGAAGGTGGTCGTCATCTGCTGTTGTCGTCTCTTTCTCGTCAGGCGCTGACGATAGGCCCGAAGTAGCGCGGGAACTGCTTGGCGATGGCTGTCCAGTCGCCGTCGTGCGGGAACCGCACGATGTCCCAGCCCTTGTCGAACAGGCGGTCTTCGGCGTCGGCGTCGCGTTGCGCGACAGCCGCGTTGTCGTGCACCGGACCGTCGACGAAGACCGCGACGTTGACACCCGGCAGGCGATAGACGTAGTCGGGACGGGCGAGCGCTTCGGAGATGAACGTCTGCGCCTCGTCGGGCAGGCGCAGGCCGTGCTCCTTGAGCCAGGTGATCAGGCTGCCTTCCAGCCCGGTGTCGGACTGTTCGGTCAGCCGGGTCAGCTGCTCCGACCGCGACTCGCCCCGGCCGGTCGCCAGTGCCGTGGCTTCCGCGAGGCGCAGCAGCAGTTCCTGCACCGAATGACGATCGATGACGCCGTGATCGGACTGGTTGCCGTAGGTCAGCAGGCATTCGTAACACCCTCGCGCGCATGGCCGGTCGGGGTGCGGGCCGCCTCGGTCGGTCCCGTCCGGGGCGAAGTGGCAGATGTCCAGGGCCATCGTGGCGGCCTGCCGCAGGGCCGCGGGATCCGCCTGCATCAGCCGCAGCACACCCGCTCCGCCCTCCGCGGCCTCGGTGAACAGCATCCGGTCGCGGTCGCCTTCGTCGGGCGGCAGCAGTTCGCTGGTCAGCTCGGAATCCTCCAGCTCGAAAGCAGCCTCGATGCCCCGCTCCAGCGCGTACATCAGCGAGAGCGCGACCGGTTCCGGCAGTGGCGCCGCGAGATTCACCACCAGGATGTTGCGGCGGTCCTGAACGAACGGGATAACCCGTTTCTTGCGGCGCTTCTCGTTGCCGTCGGCATCGACGATGGGCAGCTCGCTGGAATCACCGGCGGCCTCGGCCGCGTCGCGCACGTTCATCCACTCGCCGGTGGCGGGATCGAGCCAGAACCCGTCCGGCTCATTGTCGGCCGCACGCAGCCGCCCGACATTGGTGATCCGGACGGTGGCCGAGTCGCCGTAGGAAATCGTGGCGATGGTCCCCTGCTGGTCGGAGACGGTGGCGTCGCGGCGGCCGGGCCGAGCTCCGTGATTGTCGAACCGGTAGGAGGTCACGAGCCGGAACCCAGCCCGTCGGCGCTCTTCCTCATCCGAGGAGATCCGCTCCCGCCGTTTGGTGTAGACGGTATGTAGCTGCAGGAGCCCGTTGGTCTCTTCCCGCAGTGGCTCCTTGCACATCTGGCAGCGGTCGGTCTTCTCCTTGAGATCGTGGTGGTATCCGCAGGCGGTGCAACGCTTGGCGCCGGTCATGACGAGGTCCCCGGAGGTGTCGGGCGGCAGCTGGATGCGGGTGACCTGGTAGCGGGACCCTTCATGGTAGATCAGCGCTCCGGGGCCGAACTCTCGGATGGCGAGGAACCGGGGGCGCTGGAGATAGTCGCCGTCGCCGAAACGACGTCTGCTCGTCGGGATGTACGCGGCCAGCGGCAGTCTCGGGAACGAGTAGCCGGGCAGAAACCCTTCACTGGCGAGGTAACGGTACGGATTGAAGTCCGACAGCAGCGACTTGCTGTCCACGCTTTCGTTCTTCAGCAGGTCGAGCTGCGTCTCGGCTTCCTTCCGCCGGCGGACGGCGGCATTGCGGTCGCGTTCGGTGAGGGTGTGGTCAAGGACGCGGCGGTTCTGTTCGGCCTGGTCCACCAGCGCCGAGCGATACAGGTCGCGCCACCGGTCGAAGGCGCGGTTCAACCGATCCGGCGTGGTTCGGACGGTGTCCTCGATCCACTGCTCATGCCACCACGCGGTGTCCGCGAAATCGCCGATCAGCTCGCCGAGGACGTGCTGCGTGGCCGTCACCGCGCGCCGCTGCGCATTCCCATCGTGCAGTGCGGCCGCGATGTGGTCGTGCAACAGCAGTTCTGGGTCGGGCCGCCGGGAGTCCTCGGCGTACCCGATGTCAATGATCTCCGGGATGGCCCGCCCCAGCTTGAGTCCCGATTCAGCCAGCCAGATAGCTTGCACATGGCTGCGGACCAGGTCCTCGTTGGTCAAATCCAGCCGCGGCGGGGTGACCGCTCCGGCGACCATGCGTTCCGAGCGGCGGAAGTAGTACTGGTCGTGGCTGTTGCCGGTGGCGCAGTAGGTGGTGACGAGCGCGGGTTGTCCCGAGCGGCCGGCACGGCCGCTGCGCTGCGCGTAGTTGGCGGGCGTGGGCGGCACATTGCGCATCATGACGGCGTTGAGTTCGGAGATGTCGACGCCGAGCTCCATGGTGGGGGAGCAGTAGAGCAGTTTGAGCTCTCCCTTGCGGAAGGCTTCTTCCCGCTCTTCGCGCAGTGCCGGGGCGACCTGCGCGGTGTGTTCCTTCGCGTACAGGCCGCTGAGCGAACTCGCCGCGCTGCGATAGAGGTCCCGGAAAAACGTGTTCACCCTGGGCCCGTCCCCGCTGGCGTAGGTGCGGGTCAATGGATCGTGCGTGCCGCGCTCACCCGTTCCAGCGCGCCAGATCAAGGCCCGGGCCGCAATCCGGTAACCGCTGAGCGCCGGGCCCGCTGGCCGCCGGAAGCGGCCCGCGCGTTGCGGCGTCGCGTCGACCTTCTGTACCAGATCGGCCTCAGTGAGCACCTCCAGCAAGTCCGCGATCAACTGCTGGGCGTCGTCGGCCGACAACCGCGGAAAGTGTGCTCGGCGAAGGTATTTGCCGAACTTGCCCCGGCCCGACAAGAACAGGCCGGAGCGATCCATGCCGGGCTTGGAACCCCGCGGGTAGGCCGTGCCGACCTGAGGACGATCGCCGGTGGACAGCACCCAGGGGTCGACGAGGCGTTCCTCGCTGGCGCGTTGCAAGGTGTCGAAGTCGTCCCGGAAGTACTGCACGTCGACAGCGAGCGCGCGGCGCATCTCGTCGAGCAGCACTCGCATGATCTCGAAGCGGCGGCCGGGCTCGGCGTCACGCAGTTCCGGCTGCGTCTTCGCCCAACGGTCCGCCTTCGCGGCAAGCCACTCCAGATCCTCATAGTGGATCTCCAGCAGACCGGCCTGCTCCAGGTTGGGCATCGTGACCCGCCAGCCGCGTTGCAGATCGAGATACAGCCGGAACGCGACGACATCGCGCAGCGTCTTGGCGGCGTTGCGGGCGAGCGAGGGCGGCAGGTCGGAGTTGCCTGCGTAGTCGGCGACCCCGACACCCAGGGCGTCGGTGACACGCGAGGCGAGTTCCTCGTGCCGGATTCCCTCGTCGCCAGCTTCGACCGCAGCGCGGTACAAGGCGGCGCGCAGCTGAGTGATCTGCACGAAGTCGTTGAAATGCCCGGCCTGGAGGGAGGCGTCCTGCCGGTTGTCGACGAACGTGAGAAGCTTGCGGGCCTTTTTGTCCAGCGCCTCGGCGGGCGTCTGCTGCAACGACCGCAGAATGGACGCGGACACCAGCGAGGTCGCCGATGACCGGCCTTCTTGATCGAGCGTCGCCAGCTTGGCGAAGTCCTTGCCGCGGGTCTGCTCGTAGCTCACCCCGCAATGCAGGCAGAACAGGAACGGCGCCGGGATGAACGCCGCGTCGAGATCGCCCATCCCTTCGTTGCCATACGGGTCGACGGTGACGGCCCTGGGCAGCCGTTTCTGATACGAGTCACGCACGATCTCCTGGCCGTGCTCGTCGATGTGCAGCCACGACTCGGGGAGACGCCGATCGGCGATGGCCTCTTCGCTGGTACGGGGCCAGGCGCGGTCAGGGTCGATGTAGAGGTAGCCGTCGCCGGCCCGGCCACCGGTCGCCGTGGTGTCCTGGCGCGGCTCGTAGACCACCCGGCCTTCCTGCTGCTTCCGCCACACGGTCAAGTACTCCTGACCGCACTCTCGGCAGAAGGCGAGCGGCAACAGGATCTTACCGTCGGACCCCGGCTGAACACGCTGGTAGTCACGCGTCAGATGGCGGGTTTCCTTGTCCTCGAGGGTGACGTAGACGGTGTCGCCCTTGGACAGGAACTGGTGCAACCGAAACGCGAAAAGCGGCCGCTCGGTCACCGGGTTCCTGGCTTCCGAACCCGCCTTGAGGGTGCTACGGATCGCCGCCGCGCACTCCTGTTCGGGCACACCGCTGTCGCGAGCCAGTTCCGCCGCTGCCTCTTCGATCTTCGCGGGATGCTGCCGCACCAGGCGATCGGACCCCTTTTCGGTTGCCAGGCCGAACCGGGCCTCGATCCAGCGCGCGAGCGGGTCGGCCACCAGATCCGCATAGGCGCGCGGAGCCTCGGGTTCCCGCAGCCTGTCGGCGGGCACCGTGTCGGGTGCCTCACCGGTGGCGCGCACCAAGGTCTCGCCGATGACGTTCTCGGGTCGCACAGAGGTGCCGAAAAGCGTGGATGCGACGCGTGCGACCGCTGCGCTCTGATCGGAGAAGTTATCCGCACTGGCCATCGTGGCCGACGTGCCCACGCACTGCAGCCGGTCGGCCTCGCAGGCCTCCCGGACGCGGCGGATGAGCAGCGCCACATCCGCTCCTTGCCGGCCACGATAGGTGTGCAACTCGTCGAATACGAGGAACTCCAAGCCTTTTGCCATCCGGATCAACGAGCGCCGATCGTCGGGCCGGGTGAGCATCAGCTCCAGCATCACGTAGTTGGTGAGCAGGATGTCCGGCGGATTATCGCGAATTTCCTTGCGCCGCTGATCATTTTCCTGACCCGTGTAGCGGGCGTACGTGACCGGCTCCCTGCCCTCCCCGTAGCCATCCGAGAGGTACTTTTTGAGCTCGTTGAGCTGACTGTTCGCCAAGGCGTTCATCGGATAGACGATGATGGCGCGCACCCGCTTGACAGCGCCTGGGCCTTCGCGCTCACGGGCTCTGAGCACCTTGTCGACGATCGGAACTATGTACGACAGCGATTTACCGGATCCGGTGCCCGTGGTGAGCACATACGATTCGCCCGATGCGGCGACCTCGATCGCCTCGCGCTGGTGCAGATGAAAGGTGAGCGGGCGGCCATCACATACGCTTCCGCCCTGGGTCTTTTTCTCCTGGAAGATCCGCGTGCATTCCTGAAGGAGAAGTCCACTGCTGGCCAACTCCATAACCGTTCCCCCAGAGGCGAAAAAGGGGTTCAAGGAGAGCCAGGGATCCGGCCATTGCGACTTCGAATCCAGATCCGCCTTGACGAAGGCCGCGATGTTCTCGTCACGGATGACCGTCCCACCCTCGGTGAAGGCTCGATAGTCCTCGACGAGAGCGCGATGGATACCGAAGACGTCCATTCCCGTGGCCTGATGTTTCTTGCCGGAATCCACGATCTCCCCGCCCGCCTTCGTTTTACGGATCCGAGTCAGCCACGTGGCCGGATCGAATGCTTCCCAGCCAGGAACAGACGCATCGCTCGAAACAAAGGGCAGCAGGGCGTCCCGCACGGCGAGTGCATCCACTGGCCGATCCGCCGGATCCTTCATCAGCAAGGCTTCGACCAGACGCACCAACTCTTTCGGTACATCGGGGCGCTGTGGCAGCAACGGCGGCGGTTGCTCGGTCAGATGCTTCTGCCCGAGTTCATGGGCGGATTCGCTGTGGAACGGGGGTACCCCGGTCAGAAGTTCGAACAACACGCAGCCGAGCGCGTACAAATCGGCCGCCGGTCCCACAGCCGACGCACGAAACTGTTCCGGCGCCATGTAGCGGGCGGTCCCAACGGTGACGCCGGTGCTGGTGAGTCGAGCTTCACGCTCGTCGTTGACGATCCGGCCCATCCCGAAATCGAGAACCTTCACCACACCGCCCGGCAACACCATGATGTTGGACGGCTTGAGATCGCGATGAATCACCCCGCTGGCATGCGCCGCCGCCAGTCCATCAGCGATCTGTGCCCCCAGCCCGGCGACCCACGAGATCGGCAGGTGCGCATGCTCTTCCACGAGATCACGAAGCGACCGGCCATCGAGAAACTCCATCGCCAGGTACGCCCGGCCCTGATCGTCTACGCCACCGTCGATCAGCCGAGGAAGATTCGGGTGGTCGAGCAGGCGCATGATGCGCACTTCCCGTTCGAACCGCTGGGCGGTTGTGGAGGAGGACGACGAGCTGACGAGCGCGCCGGAGCGGCTGCGCAAGATCAGCTTCACGGCAACCACGGAGTCGGCCGACTCTTCAGCCGCTTGGAGGTCCCGGGCGCGGTGCACTTCGCCCATGTTTCCCCTGCCGATCGGTCCGAGAAGCTGGAACCGGCCCGCTACCACCTCCAGCTGCGCTGGCACATCGCCCTCCATGCCATGATCGACGAGTTCACAGGGTGTACATCGACCGGGACCGACTGTCTGTAACAATGTACACGAAGTACGTATGTGCAGCATCGCGTGAGGTGTTTACAACGTCAACACATCGCACCTGGCAATGTCGACGCGAAAGTACGGCCGCCGCATCGTAAACAGATTGGATGCGCTGTCGCCGGTGGGACCCGGTGTGCCAGCGACTGTTCGATCCCCCTCCCAAGGACTGATAAGCGCAGCTATCCTATCGCCCTGGGGCAAGATCACCGAGTCACAACCGAAACTGCTCCAGAACCCAGTGAAACACCAGTCCCGCAACAACATCCGGTACGCAGTTCGCCTGCCCGCCGGGCCGCGCCGTCGCCATCGCCGGTCTCACTGCACTACTCGGCCCTGGGTTGCAGTTGACACGATGAAAGCTGTTGCCACCCCAGGGATCCCGATTTGCTACGGTTCAGCAATCCCACTCTTATACGCGCGGATCACCAAGCCGCCTGGTCGAGACCTCAGTCGCAGACCGCGGAATCCGATCCTGCCGCGGACGGTACTCCATCCGAAAAACCAAGAGCCACAGTCAATCACGCATATTAGCCCGTGGTTCCGTCGACTGAATGCGTGCAAGGACTCTTCGACCTCGTGTTGTCGCGCTGGCAATCCGGATCCCTCGCGGACCGCGATGAATCCACACGAGATCGAGCCTGACGAGTTCCATGAGGTAATCCTCGTAACGCGAAAGCGTACTCGGCGCATCCGAGGGTGCTGCCCCACGGAGCAACCGAGGTACCTCAACCTGCTTGCAAGCGGCAACCAGAGACAAGAGCCAGTGCAGCCGCTCGCGGCGCCTCAGCAGAGCCGTGATGCTCCGGCCTCGACGAACTCCCTGTTCCATCAGCGGTTCCGCCCCAAGAGCACGCGAAGAACTTCCACCGCCGTCTTACGCCGTTCGCGATCACCATGAAAGACCGCGCCGACGGTGGCAATCAACACCGCCACCGACACCGGAACGGCTACGAGGAGGGAGAGGAGACCAGATGCAAGAGCGTCTTTCATGGATGACACATTGAATGTATGCCGTTGTGGTGGACAAGCTCCCACGCAACGGCCCTGGATAAAAGGGGGTCCGACATGTTCCGCTGCTGGTCAATCGGTGTAAAAATCCAGATTATGATCCCCATCACCAGCGCGTAGTGTCGCGGCGTGTCGAGTTCCGCCGACAGTAACGGGAACCACTGCAAAGCAGCAGAACACCCACCCCAGAAGGAGCCGTGTGAGCATCCTGGACGCCTGTTGCCGATGCTGGAGGCTTGCTCGTTGCTGACCCGCTGATCTCGCATCGTAGGAGCGCCCGTGCTTCTCTCTTCTGGCCCATGACGTCACCGAACTTGTTGTAACAACGCCCTACTCCACCACAACGGTTCAATCACTGGCCTCCGCAAAGCCGTTCCGAGTCGCGTTCTCGGTCGTTACGCTATGTAGATGGGGGACAGCGAATTACCAGGCGCCACAAGCGGAATGAAGCTCAGGCAACCCCGGCCCGGGGACGAGACGGTCGAGGTCATGATCACCGTCAAGACCTACCCGAACCCGAGCGACACCTACGGCGAGACCGTCTGCGTCGCGGGCGTCAGGATCGATCGAAAACATCCCGAGTGGATCCGCCTGTATCCGGTGAAGTTCCGCAATGAGGACTTCAACAAGCAATTCAAGAAGTACGAGGTCCTGCGTCTCAACGGCACGTACAGGCAACCCAACGACAACCGCCCTGAATCATTCCGGCCGCGCCAGGACGAGATGGAACATATAGAGCTGCTGGACCCGGGTAGCAACTGGCAGCGGCGCCGGATGAACCTCGACGGCCTTATCGGTGCCACCACGATGTGCGAGCTCCTCACACAAAACCCTGTCGGTGGCATGGGCATCCCGTCACCGTCGCTCGGACTGATACAACCGAGCGATGTCGAGGTCAGCGTCGTCGCGGGAGATCCTTGGTCCGCCGCGGAGCAGGCGAAGATCGAAAAGTCGTCTGCTCCCGATCTGTTCGGGACCTCGCTCGAGCCGTTGGAACCCGCGCCATTCTCTGTGCGATACAAGTACCGCTGCCAGGCGCCGAAGTGCCGCGGCCATGACCAGAAAGTGCTCGACTGGGAGGCCGGACAAGCCGGCCGACGGTGGCTGAAGTCCTACGGTGCCCCCCGAGCGCGCGAGATGCTCCTGGCACAGTGGCGCGACACCATGCTCTCACCCGGCCGCGACGTCCACTTCTACGTCGGCAACCAGAACCAACACCGCCGATCCTTCTCCGTCCTCGGCGTCTGGTACCCCAAGACCGAGCTCGCCTTGTTCTAGACGTGCACCACGGCGGCATTGGGTCGGGCTACCAGAAGCCTATGCACAACGATGTCCCGATGACACTCGGCGTGATCATGCTCGAAACACAGCAACGCCACCACGCCACCGTCGAGAAGCTCGCAGACGTGCGCAAGAGCCTCAGTCGCAGCGGCACTGTCGAGCAACTCGTGATACCGGGCGTGAGACTCCGGCTCACCAGCACGGAACCCTTCCCGGTTGCTCTTCGGATTGCCGAGTGCGCGGTGATGAACATAACCGATGCCCACCGCAGCGAGAGCCTCGGCAAGCTTCGTCTTCGACAACCCAGGTTTACGGCTCAGCGGAGTCAAGCGCACATCGACAAGCACCTGGACGTCTTGTTCGACGAGCTGGGCGACAAGAGCGCCGACAGTCTTGCCCTCGTAGCCGATGCTGACAAGGGTTCCTGCCGTGGCGTCATACTCGGCGGCAGTGTCAGAGGCTCCCATGGGTCCCTATCGTGCATCAACCACCCCGATGCAGCACAACGGACCACGAAATGCGCGACAGGATCCGACCCGCCAAGTGGCTGCCGAACCACGTGGCGACGGCGAAGGGATGCCCAAGCAGTCAGATTCGGTGTACCAGGCGGTGCATCCCCACCACCCCGTGCAGCCGGGACGACAGCACCGGATCTGCGGCGATACAACGGCTGGCGTCGATGATCAACAGTTGGGCCACCCCGATGGAGCGGTCCAGGAAACTTCGCGTGGATGTCCGCTACTTGTTTCAGATCGAGTACTTACCCACGATGACCAGGCGTTTTCCGGTTGCCCATGTTTTGTGTGTCCTGCCGGGGGCACCTAGAGGCTGTAACCATCACCTAAAGGCCAGACCGCAGGTTCGAATCCCGCCGGGGGCACCCTAGACCTTTGCTTGCTCTGCCCGTACGACCTCGTCGTCTCCATAGGCGTATTCGTAGGCTGGCTTGTCGCTGTCGGCCCGCACAACGACAGCTGGCAGGTTGGGCTCACCGCGCTTGCGGCAGTCGACGGCCACGCCGTCGAGCAGCATTCCGATATTCTGTGGGCTGTAGTGACCGACTGCCTCGGCCAACTCGGTATAGGTGATGGTCCCTTCTCGCTGAGCGACTGCGATCAGTACCGCTCGAGCGATCGGAACGACTCGCACTTGGTGCGGGGTTGCACGGCGCACGCTGCCGTCGTGGCGGCGGATCTTGTCGCCGACTTGTATGGTTTGCATTGCGGGAGTGGTCCTTTCGGGCCTCGAACGGGTCATACACCACCGCTATCGGAGCTGGCAGGTAGCCCGTTACCGCTCCGGGTAGTCGCCCGTTTCGAGTGCCTGCCGCACCTCGGTGTCGACCACGCTGAGCGGTTCCACGTCGATAACCCTCGTGACACTCAGCACCGCTGTATCGCCCACGTCGAGTCCGTCCATATCGGCCAGTTCGATGAGCCAGCCATCATCGCCCACCGCCGCCCACGCCCCGTATTCACGCTGAAGCCAGCCAGCGATCGGCCCCGTCATCGCGCCCCCTGGACTCTCCGGCCAGCCCACGTTTTGACGCCAGCGGCCACGCGGGCAAACACCTCATCTGGCGGCAGATCGAGCGCCCGTCGCTCGACCCCGATGCGCCGGGGTCACGGCGTGGCAGATCCGGCGGCCCGGTCGGCGCGGGCACCGACCATGCCCGGCCCATATCGGCGCGAATCTTCAGTAGTTTCCACCGTGCACCGCAGCATTGCGGCGTATTATCCTGTCCCACAACGCAATTGCGGTGCGCACGGCGCAAGTTCCGGACAGTGGGCTGCAACTGCCCCGGCTCCATCATGGACAGATGCTGGATCCGATAACCGATCGATGCCCGCGGGTATATCACTGTGACGGTTCTCCCCGAGGAAACGATGTCCCCGCTGCAATACATCGCACGTTGCTGGACTTCACCGGCGACGGCCGCTACCTGCTCGCTGTCGGGCACGCGAGAACATGCTGATCCAGCACCTTGCACAGCTGGCCCGGCTCCGCTCAGCGCTCGTTGAGCGGAAATTCGCGTGATCTAATAATTTGGACGTTGTACGGCTCAAAGCTGATGGGGGATAACCGATGGCGCAGTTGTTGCAAGCAGACATCGACGAGTTGCACAAGCTGGCAGGAGTTTTGGCCGCCGCGGGGGTGAACATCACCAAGGTCAATGCCACTGCCGCAGCCGCCGCGATCGCGGCGGCACTGCCGGGCAGCGGCCTGGATTCGGTGTGCACTCAGGCAGGACAGTTCGTGGACGGCGCGTATCAGCGGGTCGCGAAGAAGCTCTCGGATGTGTCGGGGAAGATCGACACCGCAGCGCAGTGGTACCTGGAGAGTGACGAGAACTTCGCCGCCGAGATGCACAAGTTCGACGTGCAGCACCTGGGAGGGAAGTAATGGTCGACGCTGGAACGACCTCGCTGCTGCGGTCGAACGTCGAGAAGTGGCAGCCCTCGACGCTGACCGGTCTGGCCGCGGCACTGGTCAAGGACAACGACGAGACCTTCGAGGTCAACATCGACCAGCCGAAGAAGTACTTCGCCGGCCTCGGAACATCCTGGCAGGGCGCTGCCTACAACGCCGCGTACGATCGCGTCGGCGAGGATCACGACCAGGCTCGCAAGGTGTGGACCTACGTCGATGATCTGGCGACAGCGATCAAACAGGCGGCCAGCGACATCGACTCACACCGCACCGTGCTGCTGAACAAGGTCAACGACGCCGTGAGTCACGGTCTGACGGTCGCGGACAACTGGGTGATCCCCGACAAAGACGGGGTTCCCGCGGCCACCATCAACGACCTGCAGGACGCTATCAACCAGGCGTTCTACCCATTCCGTGACGCTGTTTCAACGGCTGCGACGAAGATCAGCGAAGCAGCCGAACTCGTTCGAGCCGCCGGAGATCTGTTCGGTTCCGATCTCGACGTCACCGATGCGCCGTCGGCAGGTAAACGGCTCGGCGCCGAAGACGGCGACGAAGCCGCAGCTGCCGCGAAGAACCACGACACGGCCAAGCTCACCGAGGTCGCTTCGCATCTGCCCACCAATGTGCTGACGCCGCAACAACTTCAGGACTTGGCCGATGGCAAGGACGTGTCGACGCTGCCTGCCGACGTCCAGGATTACTACAAGGAGTTCCTGCAGCATTCGGGCAAGGACGGTCTGCTTGCATTGCAAGACCAATTGCAGCAAGACGCCACCGCGACAGCGGATCACCCGGCCAGCACAGCCGCTGTCACACAGCAGAAGGCCCTCGCGGACGGGCTCATGGCCGTCACCAACGAGCATCTCGGCACCGGCACAGGCCCCGATGGCAAGCTCACCTCACCCGGCTCGTACACGAACCTGCCATCGGACATTCGTGCGGTGATCTCCGGTCGTGAAGAGGAATACAACAACACCGGCACCGCAAACGCCGACGCCGCCCGCCAACGAATGCTCGACCGATCCCGCCTGGCGAACCTGCTGTCCAAGAGCGATTCGAATATGACCGGTGGCACGACGTTCAGCATGGAAACCTCGCGTCAGGCCGCGAGCATGGCTCATTACATCGACAGTGCCAACGCCAACGGCGCCATGCCGCCTGGATTCCAGGACCAAGACAAGAACACCATCCAGAACGCAGCGAATCAGATGCTCAACGTCGGTCTGCGCAACCATGACGCCGACTATCAGCTGATGACCGGTCTCGATGCCCATACCGGTCAAAAAATTCCGGCCGACCTCTCCTTCGGCGCCAACGGCAATCAGTACACGCCCACCGGAAACTATGATCCGCATAAATTCACCCAAGCGGTCTTCGGCCACGATTGGGGCGACCAAGGTAAGGAAGCATCGGGGCTATACGGATGGACGGCTGATCACGTTCACGACCAGGGTTCCGAGGGGGACCTTGCCCGGAAGACCATCGCGGCATTGCCGGAGACTCTTGCACCAAAGAACGGCGAAGCCTTGGTCACAGCCGACGACGGTAAGACGATCTTCCAGCACACCACAGATGATTTCAATAAGAATCCGGAACTGGCTAACGCTCTTGCGCGCGTTTCAGCGTCGGACATAAACGCCTTCGCGAATGTGCCGAACAGTCCGAATGCCCTGAATGCCGCGGTGCCATTGGAACTGAAGGATTCCGAGCGACTACTCTTCCTGTCCAGTCAGACTCAAGACGGGCGTCACACACTCGACATGGCCAGACAGGTGTACGAGAATTCTGCTTTGGCACAGATTACATCGAATTCCGACCCCGGCCTGGACAAGAATGCAATTGTTCGCAATCTCGCCGGTTTGGATGCGCACGTCGATGCAGCACAGCGAAATGCCCTGATCTACCAAGAACACAACGACGTCGCACAACATAACTCACAGGCACAGCAGGCACACGACGACAATCAGAAGATTGCAGATACGGTCAAGACCGTCGTCGATAAGGTTCCATTGCCTGGAGGTAAAGTTACCGATACCGTAAAGAGTCTCGTCGAAGATCCAGCTTATAAGGGTCTGATGAATACCATAAATCCGGATCCGACTCTACAAAAGGTTCAGTACCTCGACCCCGAGAAGATGTCTCAAGTCGGAACACAAGATTTCATCAACCGGATGATTGCATATAACAACAATAGCGACACACCCCTTTCGGTAGGGCTTCAGGGGCAGGTTATCAACACCTACGGCGATGTTTACGGCCAAACCGTAGGATTCAATCAGGTCAAAAATAACTCGGACTTGGAACAGCTCGCCACAGGTGGAGCACAAGCACCGTCAGACTCGAGCCAGCACAAGTGAGGCGGGTGACATGTCGCTAAGTCGAACGAGAAAACTCGTCTTCTCGTTGCCATTAATTTCCATCCTTCTAGCCGGCTGCAATTCAGAAAAGACGGCAGCCACTCCGGAGATCTCGCCAACGATTCCGTCATCGTTCGACCCATGTCACGATATCCCTGCAAGCGCACTAGAATCGGAAAAGCTGTTGGCCAATCCCAATCCGCAAGTCGACTCTAGTGGTGACGACTCGAAAGTTAAGAAGAAGGGTTGTAAGTACTCGACCTTGCCTAGCGAGATACTAGACCGCGGCGCAGGGATCCTTGTAGAAGTTACCAACCAAACCACAGCGTATTACGAATACTATCATCACGAATCCACCATAAAGAAGGAAGCGATAGACGGAAGAGCTGCGCTGGTCGATGGCCCGATCGCTGGCGAGGCGTGCACCCTAATTCTAGAGATAAGGGGGGGTGCGATTCGATTCGACACCGCGTCGTCGAGCCACGATCCCTGTCAGATTCTCCTTGACTTCGCATCCAAGACTGCTCCTGCGCTGCCGCCGGGCATCTGAAAGTAGCACGTCGGCCACTTAAAAACCTGGCGCACAGAATCCCAGGAGCGCACTACAGAATCACTGTAACGCGGATCCGCATGGGATAATGGCACGGTTGTATCGATTCTGGAAATTGCATACCTTTCGGCGGTGATCAACTCGGATTGTTGTGGTTGTCATCGGTTATCGGGAGACGGGACGGCCAATTCGGTCAGGATGGCCTCCTCAGCGACGTCGTGCGGGGCCAGCCCGGTATCCGGTGGTGGGCCGAGTCTGGTTGGGGTAGAGGAGGTCTTGGATCTGTGGGGCGTAGTGCTCGAACGCTGCCTCGTTGTAGGGCTGCTCGGCGCTGGTGTGGTGGGCGATGCACGGGCCGCGCTCGGGGAGATCGGCCAGCCGTAGCCGTTGGGTGACAGCGTCGCCGCTCTCGGCTGTCAACAGCGCCCACACCGGTCCTGCTGGACCGTCGGGGTGGGTCAGGTCGCGACTGGTGGTCGCGATCACGAGGCCGGGGCTATAGCTGCCGAACGCGCGGATCAGCGCGGTCCGCAATCCGGTCTCGCGGCGTGCGGAATGCACGAGAGCAGCAGGACGCCGTCGGCGGTCTCGGCGTGGTGCCGTTTCAGCGCGCGGTTCAACAGTTCGACCGCTAGCAGCAACGCCAGCGGCGGGCACGCCGCCACCGCGACGCTGAACAGGCTCAACACCGGTGCCGCAGCGATATTGGCACACAGCGACAGGCAGATCCCGAATACGAACGCCGACCACGCCGACCACCGACCGCCCGCACTCCGATCGCCGCCGGTCTTCCACAACTCGACCGTCGCCAGAGTCAACAAACCGTCCACGATCAACAGCCAGATGCTGGCCGTCGTGGCGTCCGCGCCGAACCGCAGCGTGAACTCCCGGCCGTGCCGATAGGACGCGTACGCCGCGCCGAAAGCGACCACGGCGGTACACGCGCACTGGATCCACAGTGTCCGGTCGCGGCGATCCGAAATGGAGGTGCTCATCCTCCCGCCCGTTGCGAATCGCTCAAATGGCAGGAGGCACAGGCGAATACCTGCGAACCGGTGACCGATCGGCCGACCGGCACTGCGGAACGCGGATGCGGAGGTAGTCAGCTCCGCACACCACGCAGGCCAGCCCATCGGCCTGCAACGGGTTCAACCCGGTGATGATCTGCTCGGCGTTCACTGCACACCACCGCCGGTGGAACGACGACGACGCCGAACGATGTCAACCGTGGCGGAAACCCGCAGTTCACGACGGGTACGGTTACGTGCAGATCCTGTACGTGCCCCGCTGGGGCACCAACTTGCGAAGCATTTTCGCAGTTCAGCAGGTTTCTTGATTCGTGCATTCCTTCCGGATCGCCAACGAAACGGAAACGTGCAGGTCGGATGGTTGCCCTGGTCTGGCGCGGGGAACCGCGGTGGCCTGCCACGGCTCGACCAGCATGTTGCTCGGCCGGCTGGCGGGGTGACGGCAGCAGGGCAGGGCGCGGCCGTGATCGGCGGCGACTCGTTGTCCGGACTTCCGGTTGTGACGCGAGGGGTGTTGGGGCGCAGCGGGTGTGGTGTGGGGGTGGGTGTTAGTTGGGGGTTTTGGTGAAATCGCCGGGTTTGTAGGTTCGGTCGAAGAATTCTTGTTTCGGTCCGTAGAAGCGGAAGAGGCTGAACCAGCCGTGGCCGGGGACGGTGGTGAGCCAATTGTGGGCGCCGTGGGGTGGGGTGGGTCCGATCTGCAGTGTGATGGATCCGTCGGGGTTGGTGTCGATGTCGTTCATGCTGTTGAGGGAGGGGTATTGCTGGCCGGGGGCGTCGAGACCGGCGGCGGTGTCGGCGTCGTAGAGGGTGATCGACCAGAACAGGGCCGCGGGTGGGTTGGGTGGCAGGGTGATGGTGTACGTCTGGTCGCCGCGGAGGTAGTCACCGTCGCTGTCCTTGTATGCGGCACCGTATTTCGCGCCGGTGCCCACGATCGAGGACATCATGCCGCTGCTGATCGAGTAGGCGTTGATGAACATGTGGGCTTTGGCGTCGAGATCGGTATGGCCGGTGGTGCGGTCGCGCCATTGCTCGTCCAGGACGGTGTGCATGAAGTCTTCGGGATCGGTCTTGACGTGGGCGACCCATTGGCGGTCGTTCCACCACAGAGCCCGGTCCTGTTGGTCGAAGGTGGCCGCGGTGGTTTTGGCGATCCGCCACGCGGTTTTCGCGGCCTGGTCCAAGAGTTCGCGTTCGCGGGCGGACGGGGTGAACGGGGCTGCTTTGCGGATGCCGAGCGCGGCCAGCATTCCGTGCATGTACGGGTCGGTCCGGTCGATGCGTTCGGCTTGGATGAACGTGTGTAGATCGTCGAAATAGCTTCCGTCCGAAGCGAACAGCGCGTTCGATGGTATGTCGGATACGTGGGTGAACTTCATCGGCTCCGCGGCTTGGTCCAGGGGGCGCACAGTGATCGCTTCTACTGCCGACACCCCTGGGGTGAGGTCCTCGACGTCGGTGAAGAATCCACGCACGAAGATGAATACGCCGTTGGTGGGGCTGGTGTAGACGAAGTACCTGTCGTGGTCGACCTCACCGGTGTAGTCCTGTGGGACGATGAGGTAAGTGCCGCCGGCACCGTGGTCGGGACCGGGCAGCCCGATATCACCCAGGTATTGGTGGCCGTCGATACTCGGGCCGGTCAGTGGCCGGTGCCAGAAGTCGTCGAGCAGGGCTTGCAGCCGGGGCGGGGCGTCGATCACCAGCGGTCCGGTTTCGCTCAGGTCGGCGAATCCGAGTCCGTAGATCACATCGGTATGTTCATCGCGGGCAGCGCCCACAGGTAGACCTGCACGGCGCGCTGGAAGAACAACTCCTCCCGCAACCGCTTCTCGGCGCCAGGGTCCGGATAGCCCCCTGGCATGGGCAGTGCGGCGAGAGCGGCGTAGTGGTCGTGGTCCTGGGGCATCGCTGGCTCCCTTTCCGGCGACGGATATGGGTTCAGGCCGGGGTGATCACCGGCGGTTTCCAGGTGCCGTCGAGGATGGGTTGCCGGCCCCAGTAGGCGCGAATGTAGAGGGAGAACGGGCCCGAAGGTGCTGGGAGCCAGTTGGTTTCCCTGTCCGGGCCCGGGGATTGTGCACCGGCGTGGAGAGTCAGGGAGCCGTCGGCGTTGTGGGTGAGGTTCGTGTTCTTGGTACCCAGTGAATACCGGTGCAGGTCGTTGGGGTGGAACAGATGCTTGTCGTTGTACAGCGTCAGTGACCAGAAACCGTCCACGGGAGGCTTTTGGCCGGCGGGGAAGGTGACCGTGTAGCTGTGCTCGCCGTTCAGCGGTGTGCCGGTCGCGTCGTTGTCGGTGTAGAAGTACTGGGTTTCCCCGGGCCGGTTCTCGAACATGTTGGACTTGGCGGTGCCGGTGCGGTTGAAGTAGTCCACGCCGAACTGGGCGTTGTTGGTCGAACGATTCCAGCCGTTCCCGGCCGGGGTGCCGTTGCGCGCCCAGCCGAAGAACGGGCCGATGATGTCGTGTTCGGCGGCGGTGGCGGTGTCGCCGAGCACTCGTTTGATCGCGGGGTCGTGGTCGGCGGCGTCGAGCAGGCTGCGGAACTGGCCGTAGAGCGCTTGCTCGCCGGGCAGCGGTGGAACATCGTCCAGGACCGCGGCGAGTTCGTCGAAGAACTTCTCCGGCACCACCCATGTCGTCTCCCCGCCGCCGTTGTCCGAGGCGGGCCCGGGGACCGTGGGCAGTGCCGACCACTCGGTGGTCTTGGGCTTGCCGTCGAAGTCACCGAGCGGATAGATCATCACCTGGTTGAGCACCGACTGAATCGCCGCGTGGTCCTCGGTGGTGGAGTTCATGAAGACCCGCGGAATCGCGTTGGCCAGGGCAGTGGAACTGCGGATCACCGATTCCACTCCCTTGGGCACCTCGCCTGTCCAGTTCGGACCGGCGAGCAGATAGAACCCGGGTTTGGTGCCGTACGGTGCGCCGAGCTCACCGAACTGGTCGGTGCGCTGGTCGTAGAGGGCATAAACCCAGAATCGGTCCCCGAAGTCGGGCACCTGCACGATCACCGGCTGCACGTCCAGGTCGAAATAGGCCAGCCCGTAGACCACGTCCTGATTCGGGCAGGTGACAAAGGTTTCCGATGGATCGATGTAATCCGAGAGCATCGCCAAATGCCCCTGCGGGGCAACCGGCAGCACACCATTGAGCAAGCACGGGTGCGGAGCTTGAACGGTCACATCGTGGCGATTGCGCATGTTCACCAGTGGCCACCCCCACATGTACGCCGTCTGCGCCAGCGCCGAGGCATAACCGGAGAACATGTCGATACCGGCCGCAGGCTCGCTCACCCTCATCGCGGACACATCAGGTTCGGCACTGATACCGCTAGCCGCAGCAGGCGCAGCAGCGATCGTCGTCCTCTGACCACCGGAAGACCCGCGCCCCCGGGCGAAGGCCGCTGCCGCCAGCCCGGCACCTGCCGCCACGGCCGCGACTCCTGCGCTACGCAGTCTCCACCACTGAGGCCCACCCCGGATGCCGGGTATCGCGCCACGGTCCGAAGGTCCGGAAGAGTCCACGGGACGATCGTCGCCCCATGATGTACGAGCTCGGCCACGCCATAATTTGCTCACAGTTCTCTCCTGTCCAGGCAACTCATGAACACACGTCAAGAACAGCTGCGAGACTGACGCTAACACCGAACCACCGCGCCGCTGATGGTTCGACGAAACTTACCTGGCCAGTGACACTTTCAGTACAGCCTTGGCGCGCTCCGGACAGGTGGCGGGCTGCGGCGAGCAGACTTCCAACATGACTCCAAGAGTTAGCTGGTCGGTGGCTAATACGACCGGATGAAACACCGATGACTTTCGCGCTGCGATCACCTCTGTATTGGTAGGAGGTGGTCACCATGGCCGAACCGGTCGTTCTCCCAGACCAGGCGCGCGGCGACGAGGCAGGCGGCGTCGCCGCCTACGTCCGGCGCGCGGGAATCGACACCGCCACATTCACCGCGGCACTCGAACCGCAGCTCACCCCGGCCACCGTCGGCACCGAGATCGCACGACCGTGCCGGGACACCGGCAACCAGGACGAGCCGGGGATCTACGAGCTCACCTGCCACGGACTTCACGCCCTGGCGTGATCGACGAGAAGGAGAAGGACATGTTGCTGGAGAACAAGAACGTGGTTGTCTACGGCGCTGGTGGGGCGGTGGGCGGCGCGGTCGCTCGCGGGTTCGCCGACGAAGGCGCCAGGGTCTTTCTGACCGGGCGCAATCCCGACAACCTCGACACCGTGGCGAAGGAGATCTCCGCTGCGGGCGGGTCCGTCGAGACCGCCGTGGTCGACGCCCTGGACGAGAAGTCCGTCGCCGAACACCTCGACGCCGTCGTGGCCGACGCCGGTGGGATCGACGTGTCGTTCAACGCGATCGGAATCTCGCCGCGCGGACTGCAGGGAATCCCGTTCGCCGACCTTCCGGTCGAGAATTTCCTGCGACCGGTCACGACGTACGCCCAGGCTCACTTCGTGACCGCGAAATCCGCTGCACGGCACATGATCCCGCGCGGGTCGGGAGTGATCATGATGCACACGCCCGAACCGGCCCGGGTGAGTCTGCCGCTGGTCGGCGGTATGAGTGTCGGCTGGGCGGCGATGGAAGCCCTCAACCGGGCGCTGTCCGCCGAATGGGCCCAGCACGGCGTCCGCTCGATCTGCCTGCGCACTACGGGCATGGTCGAGACGCCGGTGATCGACGTCGTGTACGGGCTGCACGCCGACGCGCTGGGCATCGGCAAAGACCAGTTCACCGCCGCCGCCAGCGCGATGACCCACCGCCGACGCCCCACCACACTGGCCGAACTCACGTCGGTCGCGGTATTTCTCGCCTCCGACCGGGCCTCCGCGATGACCGGAACCGTCGCCAACCTCACGGGCGGGCTCATCGTCGACTGACAACACGCACGCCCCGGCCGCCACACCACACCGGCGACCGGGGCACATCCACTGGAGGAGCACAGCAATGAACGATCTACTCGCGACCGCGGTCGCCGCACACGGCGGCCTGGACCGATGGAACAAGATCCGGTCGATCAACGTCGACGCAGCCATCACCGGCGCGTTCTGGCAGATCAAGGGAAAAGCAGACGCGATGCGCGGCGTCCGCTTCGAGGTGAACACCACACAGCAAGAGCTGACCATGGACTACGTCGGTCGGAACCGACGCTCGCTCTTCCGGCCCGACCGGGTCGTCCTGCAGCACCTCGATGGCACGGTTGTCGACACACGTGACGACCCGGAGCGGTCGTTCGACGGCCACCAGTTCCAAACACCTTGGGACGACCTGCATCTCGCGTACTTCACCGGGGAAGCACTGTGGACCTACCTGAATACTCCGTTCCTGTTCACGTGGCCGGGATTCGTCTGCGAAGAGATCGCGCCCATCGAGGCCGACGGCGAAACATGGCGGCGGCTGAACGTCACCTTCCCCGACCACATCAAGAGCCACACCCGCAAGCAGGTGTTCTGCTTCGGTCCGGACGGGCTGCTGCGCCGCCACGACTTCACCATCGACATCGTCGACCCCGGCACCGAGTCACAGCTCTACGCCGCCGACTACCGCGACATCGACGGCATCATCATCCCCGCCACCCGCCGGGCCTACACCACCATGGGCGACGACCGGATCGTCCTGGTCGCCATCGACATGGCCGACATCACCGTCCGCTGATCCGAAAACCGTTCCACAACAGGAGAATCATGCACACCGGAGTCATCGGCACCCGAATCGTCACGGAAGCGCTCGACCGCGGGCACCAGGTCACGACATTCAGTCGCGACGTCTCCGTCGTTCGAGACAGTCGTGAGAACGTCCGATGGAAGAACAGGATCGACGGATCATGCACACAGTGACCGAAACCGGTACCGGCAACGAGGATTTCGGACGGCTGAGCGAACCGTTCCGGCGAGAGCTGCTCGCCTACTGCTACCGCATGCTCGGCTCGGTCGAGGAAGCCGAAGAAGTGCTGCAGGACGTCTTTCTCGACGCCTGGCGGGCATACGACGGCTTCGAAGGCCGATCGTCGTTGCGCACCTGGCTCTACCGCATTGCGACCAGGGCATGTTTCAAAGCGCTGGAAAAAGGCCGGCGCAGGCCACTGCCGGCCGATCTCGGCGCCGCTGAGACGAACCTGGACGCCGAGCTGGTCCAACGATCCCCCGAGATACCGTGGCTGCAGCCGATACCCGACTTCCTGTTCACCGCCGCACCGACCGACCCGGCAACTGTCGTGGTGCAACGACAGACCATGCGCCTGGCCCTGATGGGGGCACTGCAACAGCTACCACCGCGACAACGAGCCGTCCTGATCCTGCGCGACGTGCTGCAATGGCGAACCTCCGAGGTCGCGGAACTGCTGGAGATGACAACGGCGGCCGTCAACAGCACGCTGCAGCGAGCACGCGCCCAGGTTCCGCTCAGCCAGGACAATCTGACCGAACCCGCCGAACCACGCCAGCGAGCCCTGCTCGACCGATACGTCACCGCATTCGAAACCGCGGACATCGATCAACTCGTCGCGATATTGACCGAGGACGCACGATGGGAAATGCCGCCGATCGCGACCTGGTTCGAAGGCCGCGACACCATCCTGGCCTTCCTGGCCCGGCAGATGCGGGCGATCGGGCCGACCGACCTGCTCCCCACCTCCGCCAATGGACAGCCCGCCTTCGCCGTATACGCCCGCGGCCATGACGGTGCGCGGCGACCACACGCGGTGCACGTCTTGACACTTACCGCCGACGGCGTCAGCGGGGTCGTCGCATTCCACGGCTCCGGGCTGTTTCCACTGTTCGGGCTCTGACCTGGCAACGACATGCCCGAACAGGAAAACACCGCTCAACACGACGCCGCGCTGCGCGCACAGCTGCGCCTGTTCTGCCAACTCATGCTCGGATCCGACGCCGCCGCCGAATACGTGATTCAGCAAATTGATAGTCGCGCACTCGATTACCCCGACGAGCAGGACAACTGCCCATCCGAACGCGTTCGACTGTTCCGCATCGCAGCCGAACTCTGCGGGGCCCCCGAAAAGGCCGCACCAGACACTGTTCCGCCCCTACCCGACGACGGCTTCCACTAGCCCTGTCTCGAGAGCGACACCAGTCACCCGACAACGTTCGCCCAGGCGTCTCGAACCGCTGCCAGCGCGGTCTCGGCCGTGATCGCCAGCCGGGTCTGCCCGGCCAATTGCGTGTTCCAGTCGTCTTCGCCTGGTGCACGATCGAACAATTGCGGGCTGGGGAGCCGGTTCGTCGGACCGTATCTCCGGTACAACTCGCATGCAGCATCGTCGATCGCACCTATGCCGGTCAGCGCCCAAAGGTCCCAGAGATCGCGTGATGCGCGCCGGTCCTGCCATGTCACCGTCTTCCCCGCAACAAAAGCCGGCAGCGTGGGCACGAACAGCTCGGCCGGCGGCACGTCGCTGTATCGCTGCTCGAGACGGCGGAGTTCGGTCGGCCACGCCGTTCGGCCGCGTGCCGACAGCAACTGGATCTTGACGGACACACCGGACGCGGAGCGAAGGATGGCGGCCCCCGTGTCCGAGACAGTGCTCAACGACGGCGCCCAGTCCAGCCGACCGTAGCTCCGCGCAACGGATCGCGGCAAAGCTACATCGAGTTCGGCTGCCAGTGCCGTTCGGTTGTCCAACGCAACCAGATCGATGTCTTCACTGAGTCTGCCGCTCACCAAATGCGTACGGGCAAGAGCGGTTCCACCGATGAAGTGCAACCGATCACCGAAGTCTCGGCTGACCGCCGCCAGCAGATGCGAGATCAGATGGTCACGCTCGACCTGCTCCGGAGAAACGCCGAATTGGATTGCGACACTGTCACGTTCGTCGATACTCAACGCTCGACCCAACTTTCCGCACGTCGCAGCGCCACACCCAGACGCTGATCAGTAGCGAGCTGTGCGAGTCTCGCCGAATCACTCCGGCGGTACAGCGTCTCGATCGCTGGACGGACCTCCGCCTCGGCATTACCCAGTTCCGGGCGCCGGGCGAGATCGAGCACGGTCTGCTCCGGAGTAGTGACCAGCGCTGCACCCAGTGAGGTTTCGATGCGCTCGGCGTCGAGAGCGTCGGGGTCTCGACGGACGAACCGAACCCGGGCCGAACGGTCGGTCAGTGCGATCGGCCGGTGCTGACTCGGAACCGCGACAACCGCCGTCGCCAGCGCACGAGGTATGGCTCCCAGCAGGCGGGCCGCGCTGATGCCCATGACGACGATCCGATCCGCCCCGTAAATCGATGCAGCGATACCTGCGGCGGCCGACTCGAGACCGGGCAGCCAGGTCCGACCGACGTAGTCCGGTGGGACGATGACGTAGTAGCCGTGAGCTATGCGGTGCAGCAATCCTCGATCGACGAGCCGAGCGATCTCGGGCCGCGGCTGGGCGTAGATGTCGGCCAGATCCTGGGGCCGCACGGTTCGAAGCGGTGCCCGCCAGAGCTCACTGGGCAATGGTGTACTGCGACGCTCAGCCACCAGCACCACCTCCCGAAACTATGCAAAGAGTTGGCCATTACCCAACGAATTGCATAATACCTGACGCTGAGCGCTGACGATCAACTTCCTCATGCCGTCCGACGGCACCCCACTGGGCAACCGATGGGACCTCACCCCCGACCGCTGCCTTCGGATCCTGGCACTGTTCCGCTTCTATTCCCCGACGTCGAGGTACGTCTCGCGGGCGGGCGCGAAATCCACCTGCGCAGTCTGCAACCGCTGGCGCTGCACCTCGCCAACTCGATCTTCCTCGGCGACTACCTCACCAGCGAAGGACAACCCGGCACCGATGACCGCCGGATGATCATCGACGCGGGCTTCACCGTCGAAGGAACCGACGAACAAACACTCCCCGCCTCCCGCCACGACCTGGTAACCATCCGACGCCGTGGAGCCGGAACCAGCCTGCGCCCCAACGCATAACCTGCTGCATCACTCAGAACTCGGCCGCGTCGGTCATGCATCCGCGACGTTATTTCAGCTGACGAGCGTAACCAGCAGCTCAACGCGCCCGTGTCACAGTTCGTTGCCGACCATTCCGGAAGCACGTCGGTCTCCTTCGGCGACAACAACACCGAGAGTTGCGGCGGCATCGAACTGAGCGAGGAGTACTCCGACCACGCCTGGGTACCCCCTGGACGAGGCGGATTCATTTCGAGCCGACGAAGCCACCGGAGCGATCCACCCCGGCAAGGTCCAGAGGACGTCACCCAATTGATATACGCCCCAATGGGTTTGGGTGTGCGGATCGAATCATGTAGGCCCTAGGATCAATTCGGGGAGGGCCGGAAGTACGACGGGTTGGAGGCGGAGTCAGTGGGCGAGGAGGAAGCTGTGGATCTGGATGTCGGGCGGGCTCACGGGGCCCGGATCTACGACTACATCCTGGGCGGCAAGGACAACTACGAGCCCGATCGCGCTGCCGGCGAGGAATCACTCGAGGTGTGGCCTGCTCTGCGAATTCATATGCAGGCCAACCGGACTTTCATGCATCGGGCGGCTCGGTTCCTGGCCGCCGAATGTGGCATCCGGCAATTCCTCGACATCGGGACCGGCATTCCGACCGCGCCCAATCTGCACGAGGTCGTACAGGCGGTCGCACCCGACTCGCGGGTGGTCTACGTGGACAACGATCCGGTCGTGCTCGCTCATGCCAGAGCGTTGATGAGCAGCACTCGCGAGGGACGTACCGACTACATCCACGGCGATATGCGCGACCCGGAAGCGATTCTCGCCGCTCCGCAACTTCGGCAGACGCTCGATTTGAACCGGCCGATCGGGCTGATGCTGATCGCGATGCTGCACTTCATCGAGGACGACGCCGAGGCGCTGCGCGTTGCTCGCCATGTCATCGACATCCTGCCCCCGGGAAGCTATTTCGCCGCGACGATCGCCACCGACGACTTCGCCCCCGAACCACTCGCCAAGGTCCGCGACCTCTACCACTCGCACGGCGAAACCCTCAGGTGGCGCACCAAAGCCCAAGCGGAGCAGTTCTTCGAAGGACTCGAGCTCGAGGAGCCCGGCCTGGTGCAGATGCACAAGTGGCGACCGGATCCGATACACATCGGAAAGATCGATGACGCCGACATCGCGATGTACGGGGCCGTCGGACGCAAACCCTGACCGCGGCTACCGGTTCACAGATGCACCAGGATGCGACCCGCGTTCTGTGGGTCCTCCTCGACCTTCCGGTAGAGCTTGCGCATATGCGGCTGCCGAAGTAGCGCCAGCACGCGCTTCTTCAACGTGCCCGCCCCCTTCCCCGGAATGATCTCGACCAACGTCGCGTTCTGCCCGGCAGCGCGAAAGATGGCCGAGCGCACCACATTGTCGATATCGCGATCGTTACGGAAGACCGGATGCAGATCGACGGTCACTACGTTGGGCATCTTCACTACTTTCGCTGTACGACAGGGCGCAACCATCCTCACCGAGCAGCGCTACGGCCGCCTGAGCGGTGACGCGAGCACCCTTGTTATATGCCACCAATCAGCGTTATATTACATAAAACAGCGGCATGGTCCACAAGGTAGGAGGACCGCCATGGCCGGCATGACACCCCGCCGATGCGCCCGATCCTGTTGTGGAACGCCCTGGAGTGGCTCGAATCCGGTGGGCGCCTGCGCAATCCGGACCAGAGAACCTGAGTGCTGGTAGAGAGTTCGGAAGGAATTCGGTCATGAGCGTGTGGAGTACAGCGTCGGTGGTGCTGATCGCGCTGGCCGGTTGCGGTTTCGTGCTGGCCGGTCTGATTCCGCTGCTGCCGGTGTGTTGGCCGGCGATCTCCGGACACCACGGCGCGTCCGCGCGGCGCGGCCGGGACACCGCGATCCTGCTGCCGAGCCGGTCGTGTTCGACACCGGAGCGGCCACTGACGGTCGCCGAAGCGCACCGGACGATGCAGACGCATCGTGAACATTCCTGCGGCCGCAAGCGCGCCGCATTCGAAACCCTCATCGCCGCAGGACATATCGCGCCGGACTCGTCGCGTCCCAACGATCGTCGGTAGCTGGACGAACCGGACACGATCACAACCGCAGTTCCGGCGCACCGGGTCCCGCGGTAGGAGCTGACGCTCCGTCCCGGCCTGTAGGTTGCGTGAAATAACCGTGTCAGCGGGCTCGTGTCCACTAGTTTGGTCGTGCAGCGAGACAGATACCCACCGACTGATCGTGAAAATCGTGCAGGGAGGGGCCGCATGTCGAGGTCGATCCAGCAGGGCCGCAAAACCCGCGAGCGGCTGATGGACGCGGCCGCGGTGTTGATCGCCGAACATGGTTGGGGCGCGGTGACCACCGAGATGGTGGCCGAGCGCGCCGGACTGTGCACTGCGCTGCTGTACTACCACTTCCCGTCGGTGACGGATCTGCTGATCGACGCCTCGCTGCGGCTGGCGCAATACTTCGGAACCGGCGTGCTGGAGGGCGCACTCGCGCAGCCCGGACCGACGGGGGTGAAGCAGCTGCTCGGAGCCCTCACGCCCTACAGCGCCGCCCTGCCCGACAGCCGGGTATTCAGCGAAATTCTCTTGGCCGCAACACGATACGAGCGATTGCGGGAGGGACTGAGTCCGATGCTGCGGGGCTTCCGGGCCGCGGTCGCCACCTGGTTGCACAGCGAGGGTGTGGCCGATCCGGAGGCGACGGCGACGGTACTGCTGGCCACCCTGGACGGGCTGATCCTGGACCAGGTGATCGATCCGACGCTGAGCACGCAGGGCTTCGACGAGCCGCTGCGGCGACTGACCGGAATTCCCCAGATCGGCGCCCGCGCAAGACAAACCGCGACATCGTCTTGAACCAGCGGATTTCCGCAGCCGCCCCGGATCAGCGGACCAGCAGACCGGAGATGGTCACAGCCAGCGTCCGGCCCACTATCGCGGCGAAATCCATCCGCAATGCGGCCACCGCGGGATCGGCGGCGTAGGCGGCTTCGATCGCGGCCGTCGGCTGACTGTGCGGCCAGGCCGCGGTGGCGATCAGCACGGCCACGGCGGTCAACTCCTGCGCGTCGGCCGGGTCCAGCTCCGGCAGGTGCCGCCGCACGAGCGTGACCAGCGCCTCGGCGGATCGCATGACCGCGTGCTTGTGCGCGATGACGACGTCGGCGGACACGTTCTGTTCCAGCACCGCGGCCTGCGCGCTGAGCAGGTCGCACAGTATCGGTTGCCGCGCCAGCGAGTCGGCCAGGAGCGTGGCGAGCCGGTCCCCGCGCTCGCGCGGTGTGCCCGCGACCGGCTCCGCCGCATCTTCCAGTGCGACGATCCAGTCCCGCACCTGCGCGTCCAGCAGTTCGAGCAGGATTGCCTCACGAGATTCGAAGTAGCGCAACACATTCGACTTGGCCAGGCATACCCGGCGGCTCAGCTCGTTGAGGCTCAGTTTCGCAGCGGGCATCTCGGTCAGCATCTCCGCCGCGGTGTCGAGGATCTTCCGCCGACGCTCGGCGCGCTGCTCATCGCTGCGGGCGCGCTTGAAACTCACGAATCACATCCTAGTCGACCACCGGTCTCTTGTTAAAAGACCATCGGTCCGTTACGGTCGTAGATATTACAGACCGCCAGTCTTTTAGGAGTTCACGATGTACCACGTTCCCGACCAACACGGAAAACTCGCCGTCGTGACCGGCGCGAACAGCGGAACCGGCAAAGAAACCGCCACCCGCCTGGCAGCGGCGGGGGCGCGCGTGATCCTCGCGGTGCGCACACCGGCCAAGGGCGAGCAGGCCCGCGCGGAGATCCTGGCCCAGCACCCGGCCGCCGAGGTGCAGGTCCGTCGCGTCGACCTGGCCGACCTCACCTCCGTCCGCGACTTCGCCGAAAGCCTGATCGCCGACGGCGCCCCGCTGGATCTGCTGGTGAACAATGCCGGCGTGATGACCCCGCCCGCTCGCCACGAAACCGTCGACGGATTCGAATTGCAGATGGGCAGCAACTATCTCGGCCCGTTCGCACTCACCGTCCGTCTCCTGCCGCTGCTGTCGGCCGCGCCCGCACCCCGGGTCGCCACGATGAGCAGCGGCGCCGCCAACTTCGGCCGCATCGACTTCGACGACCTGCAATGGCAGTACAGCTACCGTCCGACCCGGGCCTACTCGCAGTCCAAACTGGCCGATCTGATGCTGACGCTGGAGCTGGCCGACCTCGCCGCCGAACGCGGCTGGCCGCTGCTGTCGACCGCGGCGCACCCCGGCTACACCCGAACGAATCTGGCCGCCACCGGCCCGCACCTCGGCGGCGGCCGTCCGAGCCTGGTGGCCCGAGCCGCGCTCAAGGTGGCACCCTCGCAGGGAGTCGAGCAGGGCAGCGAGCCGCTGCTGCACGCCGCGACCAGCCCGGATGTCGTGCCCGGCGGCTACTACGGCCCGCGCTGGGAAATGGTCGGCCCGACCGTCGTCGCCCGGCCGCCCCGCCGCGCCCTGGACAAGACCGTCCGTGCACGCCTGTGGAACGAATCCGAACGACTCACCGGCGTATCCGTTCCCGCTCAGGTCTGAGCCTCATCCGGTCGGCGATCCCGGTGGCGAGCCGCGGGCAGGTCGGAGACCGCCGGGACGAATCAGCCTCGGCCGTGGCGGCGTTCGTACGCTTCGCGTTCAGCGGCGACCCGTCGACGTTGCCCACTGTCGGCGAGGGCGGGGTCGAGGCCGTGACTGGTGAGACGGGCACGGCGGTAGACGTACATGAGCGCGGCGGTGAAGTAGATCAGCGGCAGGTACAGCAAGGCCATCATGGCCAGCCGCATCCACAGCGGACCGGGGATCAGCAGGAACAGGCACAGCAGGGCGAGGATCGGGACGAGGATGCGCAGCAGGTAGCGCCGCGCGGCCCCGGGGCCGGTGAGGTCGTCGATCACCCAGGCGGACATCGGCGGCGGTAGCGTGCCGCCGCAGATGTACCGGATGCGTTGCGCGAGCGTCGGTGTCGTGCGGTCGTTCATCGGCGGACAGGTCGTCTCGGGGCCGTCACAGGGTCCTGGCCAGGCGGAGTTTCAGCGCGGCGAGTTCGTCACGGAGCGCTGCGGGGAGCCGGTCGCCGCCGATCGAGGCATACCAGTCGTCGATGGACGCGGTTTCGGCGATCCACTCGTCGGTGTCGACCGCCAGCGCCTGCCGGACCAGTTCGCGTTCGGCGTCGTCGAGGCCGGTCAGGTCCAGGGCGTCGGCGGTCGGCACGTACCCGATCGGGGTGTGCACGGCCTCGGCCTCACCGTCGAGGCGTTCGAGGGCCCATTTCAGCACGCGCACGTTGTCACCGAAGCCGGGCCACAGGAACTGCCCGTCCGCGCCGCGGCGGAACCAGTTGACCTGGAAGACCTTCGGCAGCTGCGCACCCTCGCGTTCGGCCATCGACAGCCAGTGCGCGAAGTAGTCCCCGACGTGGTAGCCCAGGAACGGCAGCATCGCCATCGGATCCCGGCGCACGACCCCGACCTGCCCGGCCGCCGCGGCGGTGGTTTCCGAGGACAACACCGACGCGGTGAACACCCCGTGCGCCCAGTCGAAGGTTTCGGCGATCAGCGGGATGGTGGACTTGCGACGTCCGCCGAAGAAGATCGCCGAGATCGGCACCCCGCCCGGATCGTTCCATTCCGAGGCCACCGACGGGCACTGCTCGATGGGAGTGCAGTAACGCGAATTCGGGTGTGCGGCGGGGGTTTTCGAATCCGGCGTCCAGTCCTTGCCGTGCCAGTCGATCAACCGGGCAGGCGGCGTGCTCAGACCCTCCCACCACACGTCACCGTCGAGGGTGCGGGCGGTGTTGGTGAAGATCGAGTTGCCCTGCTCGATGGTGGCGATCGCGTTCGGGTTGGTGTGCGTCCCGGTACCCGGTGCGACGCCGAAGAATCCCGACTCGGGATTCACCGCGTAGAGCCGACCGTCCGCGCCCAACCGCAGCCAGGCGATGTCGTCGCCGACGGTTTCAGCGGTCCAGCCGTCCAGGGCCGGTTCGAGCATGGCCAGGTTGGTCTTGCCGCACGAGGACGGGAACGCCGCCGCGATGTAGTGCGTCCTGCCCTGCGGGGAGGTGAGTTTCAGGATGAGCATGTGCTCGGCCAGCCAGCCCTCGTCCCGGCCGATCACCGACGCGATCCGCAGCGCGAAGCATTTCTTGCCCAGCAGCGCGTTGCCGCCGTAGCCCGAACCGTAACTCCAGATCTCCCGATGCTCGGGAAAGTGCGAGATGTATTTGGTGGTGTCGCACGGCCACGGCACATCGGCCTGCCCGTCGCCCAGCGGCGCGCCCACCGAATGCAGGCATTTCACGAATTCGGTTCCCGGCGTGAGCTTTTCCCAGACCGGCACACCGGAGCGGGTCATCACCCGCATCGACACCGCGACGTATTCCGAATCGGTGATCTGCACACCGAATTTCGGATCCGACGCGTCGAGCGGGCCCATGCAGTAGGCGATCACGTACATCGTGCGCCCGGCCATCGCGCCGCGGTAGCGCTCGGTCATCACCGCGCGCATGTCCGCCGGGTCCACCCAGTTGTTCGTCGGACCGGCGTCGGCGCGATCCTGCGAACAGATGAATGTGCGGTCCTCCACCCGCGCCACATCGTCGGGGTCCGAGACGCACCAGAAGGAGTTCGGCTTCGCGTCCAACGGGACGAAAGTGCCCTTGTCCACGAGTATCTCGGTGAGCCGGTCCCACTCGGCGCGGGACCCGTCGCAGAACACGATGCGGTCCGGCGCGGTCAGCTCGGCGGTCTCGGCGATCCAGGACAGGATTCCGTCGTGCTCGGTCGGTGCCTGCACGGTGGCCACGGCGTCGGGGTGATCGATCACGGCGGAACTCTCTTTCGTAACTGCCAGGGTATTCAGTTTAGAAAAACAGCAAACAGACGTGTCGTGCGGGGTCCCGCCCGAGTCGAACCCGGCTCAGGCGGTGTGTTCCAGGGCCTCCGCCTGACCTGCCACGACGCCGGTGAGGATGGCGCGAGCCGCGGCCAGCAGTTCGGCCACCTGGGGTGTGGTGATCTCGTAGGTGACCGACAGTCCCTCGCGCCGACCGGTGATCAGCCCGGCGCGACGCAGAATCGCCAGCTGCTGAGACAGATTCGCCGCCTCGACCCCGATCTCGGACAACATCTCCGCGACCGTGTGCTCACGCTGGGACAACAGCTCCAGGACGCGGATCCGCACCGGGTGCCCGAGGGTTTTGAAGAACTCGGCCTTCATCTGATAGAGCGGCCTGCTCGCTCCGGGCATGATCAGCCACTCCCTTCCAACGGCGGCCGGTGTCGATGACGACCACCGGCCTATTGTTTGCAGAGTTTAGCAAACAGGGTAAATATGGTCCGCAGCGCCGCCCGGGTCGTCGCCCGCTCGGCCGACGCCGGAGCCCGCGTCACACCTCGGGCTGGTACAGCCGGGTCGGGGTCGCCCGCCCGCGCAGGACCACGGCGTCGGCCGCGTTCCAGGAATGTTCGGCAGCGGCCGCGACGGCTCGCTCGGATGCGAGCGGCAGCCGCGTGTCGCGCTTGGCGAGCTCGGACAGCCGGGCCGACTCGTTGACCGGATCGCCGATCACGGTGTACTCGTAGCGATCCTCGGCGCCGATATTTCCCGCGACGACCTCACCGTAGGAGACGCCCACCCCGGCCTCGATACCGAGATCGGCTGCCGCGAGCTCGCGCGCGATCTCCGCGGCGGCTTCCAGAGCCGCGCCCGCCGGATCCGGATGCGGGGTGGGCGCGCCGAAGACGGCCAGTGCGGCATCGCCCTCGAACTTGTTGATCAGCCCGCCGCGGCGGTTCACCGCGGCGACGACCACGCCGAAGAACCGGTTGAGCGTCTCGACCACCTCGTGCGGCGGGAGTCGGGTGGCCATCGTCGTCGAACCGACCACGTCCACGAAAAGCACTCCGACATCACGGATTTCGCCGCCCAGCCGAACGCCCCGGTCCAGGGCCGCGCGCACGACGTCGGGCCCGACGTGCCGACCGAAAAGATCACGCAGCCGCTCTCTTTCGGTGAGACCGTCGACCATCGCGTTGAAACCCGCTTGTAGTTCCCCCATTTCGGTGCCGTCGTAGACGACGATCGTCTCGGTGCGGCCGTCCCGGCGAACCTGCTCCATCCCGCTGATCACCGAACGCAGCGGTGCGCCGATCCGGTCGGTGCCCAGATAGGTCAGCAGCAGGCCGGTGCAGAAGGAGATCGCCCCGATGATGCCGACCGACAACAGCAGATCCGGCTTGGTGGTCCGGTCGTCGGCGGCCCCGAACGCGACCACCAGCACGACACCGAGCACGGGCACCCCGGATCCGAGCAGCCAGGTCACCAGCGCGCGCACGGTCAGATCCCGGCGGCGCATGCTCGGGTGCGCGGCCAGCGCCAACGCCGCGTACGGCCGCATCGCGAATTCGGTCAGCAGGTAGGACGCCGCGCACACGACCACCGCGCTGAACAGCGACACCAGCACCGCCTTGGGGATCAGCTCCGGATCGCGCATCCCGTACAGCGTGGCCACCAGCGCCGTGCCGACGATCCACAGCACCGCCTGCATCGCCGCGAGCACCCACGGCGCCCGAAACGCCGAACGGGCCTCCTGCCGGGTCGGGGCCGGATCGGTGTCCGAGGCCCAGCGAAGCATCCGCATCACCACCGCGGTGCCCAGCGCCGCACCGACGACGAAGGCGACCACCACGTAGATCGGCAGATATACGAAGACGATGTCGTGGACCTCGGGTGCGAACACGTCGGGATTGGGGATCCCGACCGTGCCGAGCAGAATCACCACGCCCACACCGACCACGTTGGCCGTGAGCACCCACAGGGTGAGCAACAGTTGCACTCGGCCCCGGCGCCGCTCCGGGGAGTCCCGGCGCGAACCGAGCAGGATCGACCCGTATTCGATAGTGCTGTGCGACAGATTCATCGCGGGTTTGTCATCCTGGACGCTCGACACTCGCTCAGCGTATCGAGGGTGCCGACCGTATTCGGCGGATCCGCCTCTCGGCTCAGTGGGCTTGCTCGGGTTGGGCGAACAGGCCGAGCAGCGCGTCCGGGATTTCGCCGCCGAACAAGCTCTCCAGGATGACGGGCTCGTCCGCGGTCGCTTCGCTGCGCGGGAACATCGCCTGCTCGTATTCGGTGAGTGCGGCCTCGACGTCGTCGGGGTGCGCGGCCAGGGAACGGGCGAGTTCGGCGCCGTCCAGCATCGCCAGGTTGGCGCCTTCGCCGTTCGGGGCGGTCAGGTGGGCGGCGTCGCCGATCAGGGTGACGCCCGGCACTCGCTCCCAGCGATGCCCGATCGGCAGTGTGTAGAGTCCGCGGAAGTTCGGCGGGGTGTCACTGTCGGTGATCAGTGCGGTGATTTCCGTTGCCCAGCCGTCGAATTCGCGTGCGATGCGGGCGGTGGCCGCCGCGCGGTCGGTGAAATCGATGGCGTCGAACCACGCGAGCGGCTCGGTGAACATCACGTAGGCGTGCAGGGTCGCATCCTTTTCCCGGTGCGCCATGATCTGCCTGTCGGGCGAGGTGCCGTGCGCGCTCATCGTCCCGCCGCCAACGGCTTTCGCGACGATCGGATGCCGTACGTCGGCGTCGAACAGGTAGGTCTCGATGAACGAGTCGCCGGTGTACTCGGGTGTGGCGTCCGACAGCAGCGGCCGCACCTTGGACCAGGCGCCGTCCGCGCCGACCAGCAGGCTCGTGACGACGGTGCTGCCATCGGCGAAACTCACCTCGTGGCGGCCACCACCCACCGCGCGAACACCCTTGACCTTGCGACCCCACTGCACGGTGCCCTCCGGCAGCGAATCCAGCAGCATCTGCCGCAGCTCGCCGCGCTGCACCTCGGGCCGTCCGCCCGAGCCGTCGTCGTCCTTCTCGAACAGGACGTTCCCGTCCTGTTCGACGAACCGCATCGCCTGGCGGCCCTCGAGGATCAGCCCCTCGAACTCGTCCATCAGGCCCGCGGCCCGTACGGCGATCTGGCCGTTGTAGTCGTGGATGTCGAGCATTCCGCCCTGTGCTCGCGCCGTCGGCGAGGTCTCGGCCTCGTAGACCGTCGCGGCGATACCGTGCACGTGCAGCACCCGGGCCAGCATGAGTCCGCCGAGACCGGCGCCGATGATCGTCACTGAAGTAGTCATGGCAACGACGATGCCCAGCGGTAATTGCACCGTCCTTGCACTCACCTTGCATCCTCATGCATGCGGCCGAAATACCGTCCATGACAGGCGATAACGCGTGCACGTCCGATCTCGCAAGTGAGATCCGCTGCGGCTCAGCACATCACATCGTTCGCGGACGAGCCACGACACCGCGACCACCGATCCGAACGAACCTCGCCGATCCCGCGGAAATCGGCTGTCGCGGCGATCGCGCCGTTGTTAATGTGCGAGGCGGTGAGAATTCGGAGGAGGATCTCGTGCGCGATGTCGACGACACGGGTGAGTCGCACGGGGGTCCAGCATGACTCGGGCCGGGAACACCGGTGATTACCGGTGGGGTGTGGCCGAGCGGATCGCCGTCGGAGCGGCCGGCCTCTCGCTGGTGATCGCACTGGTTCTGATGATCGTGACGGCCTGGCCTCGGACGTTTCACGGGGCCGCGGTCGCCGCACCAGCACCGCCGACACCCGCACAACCGCAACCGGCCTCGCTGACAGCACCGCAGATACCGGGCTGGCAGGCTGCGGTGTCGACCGACCGGAACGCCGCATTCGATCTCCCGCCCACCTGGTACGTGGAGGGCCCGGGGTGGGTGTACGGATACCGGATCAAACAGATCAACATGCAGATCGCTTTCAGCGGAGGCGCGCAGTACCGGAAGGCCACCTGTCCCAGCGATCACTCGACGAACAGCAACTCGGCGATCGCCGGCGTCGGCGGATCGGCGATCACCGATCTGGCCGCTGCGGCAAGCGATTCCGCCCGCCTCTGGGCGTGGGGGATGTTCAGCGATGACAACGCCCCACTCGCGCAGGTCACGCTCACCGATCCGGTGCCGATGACCGTGGCCGGCAAACCGGCCATGGCGGTAACGGCGACCGTCCCGAAAACCTACTGCGCGGACGGCCGCAGCGGGGTCCTGCACGCGATCGCGTTGCCGGGCAACCGCAATCAGCCGGTGGTTTTCGTGGTCGGCGCCGAACAAGGCATCCCGGACGCGGCGAGCGACGCGGATATGCAGAAGATGCTGACGAGTGTGCGTCCCGCGGGACTCACTCCGGCCCAATGCAAACAAGGAAATGTCGTTGGAACCTGGTGTTGAGAACCGATCACTGCTGAATGTCGTTGCAGCACAGGGGGTGCTATCACCTGATGAGCTGCGGCGGTTCGGTGCGGATCTGGCGCGACGGCTGGCCGCGGCAACGGGTCCGCACGGCGGCATCTCCCCGGCGACAGTCGTATTCACCACGACCGGCGTGGAGGTGAACGCAGCACCGACGCTGGCACAGAGCGCCGGATACGTTGCGCCGGAAGTCGCTTCGGGCGCTCCCGCCGACGCCGCGGCCGACGTCTTCGCACTCGGCGCAGTTCTGGTCTACGCCGCCACCGGCGTCGGCCCTTTCGGCACCGGAGCTCCGGTGGAACTGCTGAACCGCACACTGACCTCCGAACCCGATCTCGGCGCGGTCCCGCCGCAACTACGACAGATGGTGGCGGACTGCCTGTCCCGATATCCGCAGCAACGGCCGAAGGCCGCCGACCTGGCCACGCGGCTGGCACTTCCCTTCTCCCCAGCCGATCCATCCGCACAAACCGTTGTCCCGCACCAGAACTCCGCCGGGCAACCTCCGCAATCCAGCGTCCTTCGTGCCGAGCCGACCACTCCGGCAGCGCAATCCACCGGTGCGCCCGCGAAACCTGCAGCTCCGGAAGCACAATTCACCGTCCCGCCCGCACAATGGGTCGCCACACCGGCGACGCCCGTCACGCCTCCGGGCCACTGGGGAACCGCACAGGCGCACGCCGAATCACCGGTGAATTACGCTGCACCGCAGGTATTTCCGCCTGAACGGTCACGATCCCCGCGTCGAGCCGTGCGCATCGCGACAAGCGCGCTGTTCAGCGTGCTCATCCTGGCGGCCGCGGTAACCTTCGCCGTCGTCTGTCGCCGACCGGCGGATGCCACCGATCCCGCCGCGGCATCGCGGGCGGTGATCGCGACCGACGAGGTGAGCGCCCTGGCGGTGTCGCCCGACGGGCGGCGAATCTACGTGGGCAGTTGGAAGCATCCGGTGGTCTCGGTGATCGATACGACCTCGAACACCATATCGAGGCTGATCGGCGTGCCGCAGGAGCCGACCGGGCTCGCGGCATCCGCCGACGGCGCATACCTCTACGTGAGTTCGGAGAATGCCGTATCGGTGATCGCCACCGCGTCGAACACCGTCATCGGAGCCGCCATCGCCGATGCCGGTTCGACCCCGCACGGCATCGCGGTCTCCCCCGACGGCACGCATCTCTACACCGCGGACGGACTGCGCGCGACGGTGACCGTGCGCGATGCCGGGACCAGGAACGCCACCGCGACGATCCCGATCGGCGCGGGCGACGACATGGCGGTCGCGGTCGCGGCCACGCCGGACGGCCGTCACCTGTTCGCCACGAGAGCCGGCGAGATCGCGATGATCGATACCGCCACCTCCACCGTCGCCGCCCGATCCGCATTCGACGGAATCGAAGGAATGGTCGTCGCCGCTCCCGACGGCCGGTCCGTCTATGCGGTGAGCCAATTCTCGTCCACTCTGCACATTCTCGACGCGGTCACCGGAGCCGAGACCGGGACGGCGAAGTTGCCGGGCATGAGCACCGGCCTCGCGGTATCCCCCAGTGGCCGTTACGTATTCATCGCGAACAAGGCGTACTCGTCCGATCGGACCTCCGGAGATATCGAGGTGTTCGACACGGCGAGCAGAACAGTGGTCGGCGGCCTCCAATCCGGCGTCGGCGCAGGACATCTCGCGATCACCCCGAACGGTCACCGGCTGTACGCGTCCCCGCTGGAGACCGATAGCACCGGTGTAGCGGTCGTCGACATCAGCCGCTACTCCTGAGCCCGAGTCCGGAGATCGAACCGATCACCCCCGGAAGTACCACCTGATAGTCCGGCAGCGGAGTCGGCGTGCGGGGTGCCATGATGCGTTCCATTCCGGCGAGCGATTCCATGACCGGCAGCCGGGCGATCCTATTGCGGGTGGCGATGCCCAGGCCCGTCCGGGGGATCATCAGTCGCACATTCGGTCCGATCCTGTACTTCTCGGCGACCACCGGGCAGTGCGCTCGCTCGTAATTGCCGAAGGCCGGGCGATGATCTCCGTTCGCGGCGCCCAGTTCTCCGGCCAACCGGTAGCCGCCGGTGAGGGCCAGTTCCGCACCGCCGGAGATGAGGATTCGTGCGTTGATGACGCCCATGGCCGACAACTCGCGCGCGCATCCTCGAGACATCGCTGGAAATGTTCGCGCTGCGCGGCTACTCCAGGGTGTCCGTCCGAAATCGCCGAACACGTCGGGTTGACGAAAACTGCTGTGCTGTTTCACTTTCCGAGCAAGGGAGATATCGTCGCCGCGCTCGTGGATCCACTGGCGCCGCGATACTCGACGGTATCGCCCGCCTGCTGAGCCATCGACGACCGGCGCGGCGGCCCCGCCCCGCACCGCCGCGATCCGCGCACCCCGCACCCCCGGGCGCGGCCGTCCCGGCGTCATGACCGCAAAGATGGTGGCCGCCGCATGCGAGATGCGGGCGAGGGCACCGTCGACGAAATCGCTGCCCGACTGGGCGTCTCACGCGCCACCCTCTACCGACATCTCACACCTTCGTCTCAATAAACTTTTCGAGACCGGCTATCCGTCACACCACGAGTCAGTGATCGTCGTGGTGGTGGTGATCCGCGCGGTCCTGCTGGTCCTGCCGCATCTGGTCCAGCTGGTCCTGGACCTTCTCCCAGTCGCTCTCCCCGTTGACCAACCAGAAGATCGGGTTCGCACCGGGGCCGCAATCGCGGGTGAAGTGCATCCTGCTGCGCGGGCCCATCCTGGTCGGCGGCATGCTGATATTGGCGAAGTTCGTGCAGAACGCGTTGATGGTCACGGTCGCCGGGGTGTAGTCGTTGTCGGTGCAGTCCACCTCCAGACGCGAACCGATCGGCCCGTAGGTGCACGGCACCAGCGTCGAGGCGGCCGCGGTGCCGGATCCGAGCAGCATCGGCGCACTCGCCCCGACACCGATCACCGCGGCCACCGCCGCGAGCCGCCGGGACGCACGCGATACGACACCCGCGCGTCGCGGCGAACCGGACGCGCTCATCTGCTTTTCAGCCATTTATCCACCATTCTTCACAGTCGAATACGCACGTCGAATCATGCGCTGGTTCAATTACTTCTCACGAAATCCCCACACCCACTATTCCCTACGCCAAAAGGTCATCCCACAACGGCTTTCGCAAGAACGCACGATTCCGATCGTATCAATCGGAACCATCGTTCGCAGAGTCGGCGGTGCGCACCGTCGGGAAGCGATGTTCAGCATGCCTTCAGCAAATATCACCGGTGTCTAACTGAAACGTATCCCGGTGTTAACAGAAACAGCGCCGTCCACGATTATGGTCCCCCCTCGCACCACACGACTTTCGGAAAGGGCTCGGCATGACACTCGACACGGATCGGACCGGCGAATCACGGCTGGACATCGGGGCGAAATTATCCGGATATTCGCTGATGGACGCCCTGCTGTGGCGACGTTCCCGCAGATTCGCGCCGGGTATGCAGATCAGCGGCGGTCCACTGGCCTATCGCAGCACCGCCGCGCCGCGACCGCTGACCCGCGACGAGGAAGCCGCACTGGCCTTCGCTGCCTGCGGAATCACCGGGCACACCCTGGCCGAGATGCCGTATCGCGACGGTGACCGGCCGGGCGCGGGCGGCGGCAATATCATCGCTCAGCTGGTGGGCCGCACCATCGCCAGCGGCGACGGGATCCACAGCGTCTCCCTGTTCGTCATCAATGACGAGGGCGTCTCACTGGTGCGCCGACCGCAGGATCTGGATCGAGCCGAGATCCCGGACCTGATCCGGCTCGCACACGACCGCGAATTGTCGGCACTCTACGAACGCGTGCGGGTACAGGTCCGCGACCGCCGGTCGGACGTGCCCCGGGAAGTGCCGTTCGTCCCGCCGTTCAACCAGTTCTCGGCGAATGTCCCGGGAACCACCTATTTCCTTCCCGTCGCCGAGCTCACCGCATTGATGATAAATCTGCTGCTATCGGCTTTCGAGGACGATTTCGCCTTTTACGTACTCGACGAGCGCAATCGATTCCAGCCCGCCGGACTGGCGAAATTCGCCCGCTCGCGCGGCGGTCACCTGAACGACGATCTGTCCTCCGGCCGCGTGGTCACCGCCGGATTCCTGGACACCTGGCTATGCGAGTTCGCCGCCGTCGAGCAGGGCGCCATGCTGCAGAATCTCGGGCTCATGACACAGGCGTTGGGCCTGGGTGGATTCCCGCATTTCGCGGCGCATCCGTTCGCCTGGTATCAGGAGCTCGGCTTCCGGATGAACGATCTGCGGTTCTCCCGGACCATCGGGGCCGGTCCGCTGATGGCGTCGGTGATGTCGCTGACCGGTCGCAACATGCCGATGCCGACGGCCGTCGGATTCGAGCACGACGGCGAGCCGCTGCTGCGCCCGTACTGCCCGCCCTACTACCGGAACATGGAGGAGGCGGTCCTGGCGTTCGTCGATTTCAAGTACGCACCCGGCCGCGGCACCCTGCGCGACGGCGGTGCGAGCAGCAGCTGGAGCGACGGTGCGGCGGTGCAGAGCGACATTCCGAAGGCGTCGGATCGCGCCATCGCCGCCACGATCGCCTACCTGGACTACCTGCACACCCGGTACGGTCGCGTGCCCGCCAACAACGGACCATTCCGGAGCGTGCTGGCCTATCAGGCCGCCGATCTGGACGAGGATTTCTACAACCGTTTCTACGTGCCCGACGCGCTGAGCCCGACCCAGCGCGACCGGGCAGCGCAATGACGGCGTGCAGCCGGGCCCGCAGCGCCCGGAACTGCCCGAGGTAGCGTGTCGATCCGACAGCCGATCGCTGCCACACCACCCTCTTCACGTCCGGAGGTCTGCCTTGCCGACATCACCCGCACCCCGATTCGAGCGGTTCGTCGCCATGGGAGACAGTCAGACCGAAGGTCTGTGGGACGGTGACGACGAGACCGGTGTGCGCGGCTGGGCGGATCGTTTCGCCGAGCGGCTGGCCCGGGACAACCCGGATATCGGGTACGCCAATCTCGCGGTCCGCGGCCGCCGCGTCGCCGAGGTCCGGGACAAGCAACTCGACGCGGCACTGGCCATGCAACCCGATGTGGTCGGCATCTGCGCGGGCATGAACGATGTGACCGCGCCCGGCAGCGACTTCGGCGCGGCGCTGGATGTCATGGAGGAGCTGTACGCGAAACTCAGCGCAAGCGGTGCGACGGTCGTCACGACGACCTTCCCGGACGCCCGTCGCATCGTCCCGCTCGCCGCGCGCCTCATCGGCCCGCGCATGGATCTGGTCAACGAGCGAATCCGCTTGTGCGCCAACAGATACAACCTGCGTCTGGTCGACCTCTACGCCGCCGAATCGATGGCCGACCTGCGGATGTGGAGTCCGGACCGATTACACGGCTCGCCCGAGGGCCACAACCGGTTCGCCCTGGCCGCGGCGCAAGCCCTCGGCCTCGACGGCGCGGACGACAGCTGGACCGTCCCCCCGCCCAATACCGAAAAGCACCGCGCCGGTGGCACTTTCGGTGAACTCGCCTGGGTGGCGGCCACCGTCCGCCCCTGGCTGTGGCGTCGCCTGCGCGGCACGTCCACCGGTGCCGGTCGCGCGGCCAAACGCCCGGAACCGCGGCCGCTCGAACACTGACCCCCGACGCCGCTCACCAGGCCCGCGGCAGTGCGCTATCCGGTTGTGCGGTGACCGCCGACAGGTACGCTCGATTCGGTGGAATGGAGCTTCCGTACGGCTGAAGAACTCGCCGCAGCGCTGCGCGCCGGTGAGGTGACCTCGGTGGAACTGACCGACGAGGCGATCGCTCGAATCGAGCGGGACGACAAGGACATCAACGCGATCTGCATGCCGGATTTCGATCGGGCACGAGACGCGGCGCGCGAGGCCGACCGGGCACGCGCCCGTGGTGAGGATCGGCCGCTGCTCGGAATTCCGGTGACGGTCAAGGAGTCCTACAACATCGCCGGACTGCCCACGACCTGGGGCATGCCGCAGTTCGCTGATTTCCGGCCCACCGAGGACGCGGTGCAGGTGGCACGGGTCAAGGCCGCGGGCGCGGTGGTCCTCGGCAAGACCAATGTGCCGCTCATGCTGGCGGATCTGCAGAGCTTCAACGAGGTCTACGGCGCCACCAGCAATCCGTGGGATCTCGGGCGGACGCCGGGTGGCTCGTCCGGTGGATCCGCCGCGGCACTGGCCGCCGGATTCGGCGCGTTGTCCATCGGATCGGATATCGCCGGATCGCTGCGCGTCCCCGCGCACTTCTGCGGAATCTACTCGCACAAGCCAACTTTCGGTCTGGTCGCCAACCGCGGTCACGTTCCCCCGCCCGCACCGGCGCTGCCGTCGGATCGCGATCTCGGCGTCGTCGGACCGCTGGCGCGCACCGCCCGCGATCTGTCCCTGCTGCTGGATGTGATGGCCGGGCCGGACCCGCTGACACTCGGTGTCGCATACGAACTCGCGCTACGACCCGCGCGACACGAACGGCTGGGCGACTTCCGTGTCCTGGTCCTCGAGGACCATCCGATCATCCCGACCGGGTCGGCGGTGCGTGCCGCGGTCAATCGCGTCGCGGATGCGCTCGTCGCCGCCGGAGCCCGGGTGGAACGGCACAGCCCGCTGCTGCCCGACCTGGTCGAGGCCGGGACGCTCTACACCCAGCTGCTGCTGGCGAATCTCGCCTCCGGCTATCCGGACCAGGCATACGACTTCATGCGCGAGCACGCCGCGAAGCTGGATCCGGACGATCGGAGTATGGACGCGGAACGCTTGCGCGGCGCGGTATTCAGCCATCGCGACTGGGTCGCCGCCAACAATCGGCGCGAGTTGCACCGTCAGGGTTGGCGCGAGGTGTTCGGCGAATTCGACGTCGTGGTCTGCCCGATCACCCCGACACCCGCCTTCCCGCACGAGCGCGACATCGACCTGAGCACCCGCCGGATCGACATCGACGGTGTCGCATACCCGTTCGCCGATCAACTCGTCTGGCCGGGCCTGGCCACCATGCCCGGCCTGCCCGCCACCGCCATCCCCGCGGGCCGCTCTCCCGAAGGGCTCCCGGTGGGCGTACAACTCATCGGCCCGATGTTCGAGGACCGCACCCCGTTGCGCCTGGCCGAACTCCTCGAACAGGAGATCGGCGGCTTCGAGGAGCCGCACCGGTAGAGCGTTTCCCGCCGTGGCACGGCTCGACAGCGCGTGGCCACGGCGGGATGGGGGCAGGGCAGTCTCGGACCACCACGTGGCCGCCTGCCCTGGAGATCAGTTGGGGGATCTTGTCGCGGAACAGCTTTCGGCGATTCCGAATTCACTGCCGCGCAGGCATTTTCACGTATCGCACGGGGGGGACTTCCGGCATGTCGCGAGCGGGCCATGGTTGGTTACCCATCCGGGTACGCGGCCGCTCGGCGCCGATGCTGAGCATGCCTGCGGAACACCGTGCTGAACAACGGGATTGGTAACAAGTCCATCACGGAACAGTCCGGCGGGACGGATGGAATCGAATTGCTCGCAGGGGAGCGCTGTCCACTACTTCGCTGGTAGATAGCTCGAGGGGTGTAACAGACGGAGTTTCGGGGATAGACCGGTTCGAGCGAACTCCACGTGTACGGACGCTGATCGATACATGACTCGATACCCGGAATCGACGAACGTGCGCTACCGTGATGCCCGGCGTTTGCCAACATGTATGGATCTGCACGGAAGGAACCTGTCGAATGGGATTCGAAGTCAAGGGAACGATCGGCGACCACTACAACGAAGCCGGCGGCGCGTCGAGCCCCTTGGGTGAGCCGACCTCGGAGGAGCTGGACGCCCCCAACGGCGGCAAGTACCAGGAATTCACTGGCGGCGTCATCTATTTCAACCTCCCGACGGGCACCTACACCGTGTACGGCGAGATCCGCAAGGCGTGGGAGGCCGACGGCGGCGCGGGCGGCCCGCTCGGCTACCCGACCTCCGACGAGCAGGACATCGAGGGCGGCAAGATCAGCAACTTCGAGCACGGCTCGATCAGCTACTCGATTGCTGACAACGCCACGACGATCAACCGGGCCTGAGTTCCGCGCGATCGACAGGTGGGCACCGACCGATCGGTCGGTGCCCACCGTTTTGTCCGAATTCTCCTGGCAAATCATTGCGGATAGTTAGCTGGCGCGGAAGCGCGGCCGAGGTCGACAGGTTCCCCCGCCCGTGCCAAACTCGCGGTTGTCACGCCGAAACCGGCCCACCCGAGCGGATGCCGCGACGACAGCCAACGAGGGAGCAGCGTGCTCGAAACCCTGACCGTCCACACGTCCGAGCCGTACGGGGACTTCCCCTACGAATGGGTAACGGCCACTGCGGAATTCGCCGTCGATCCAGCATCGGCTGCCAACGCCCGGATCGTCGATCTCGACTCGGCCCCACGCGCCGAGGACGGACGCGTCCGGTTCGACGCGGACGTCCGGATACTGCGTCCGAAGACCGGCGGCAACGGCCGCGCCCTGCTCGCGGTGCCGAATCGCGGTATGGCCCTGGGACTTCCGTGCAATGCGCAACCCGCCCCGCCGTCCTTCGATCCGACCGCCGCACCGGCCGCGGGCGATGGTTTCCTGCTCCGGCGTGGCTGGACCATCGCGTGGTGTGGCTGGCAGTGGGACATCCGCCGGGAATGGGGTGCGGTAGGGCTGAACGCACCGGTCGCCGAGGTCGAGCCCGGCCGGCTGCGAGTCGAGTTCCGGCCCGACGCCGATCAGGCCGAACATTCCCTGAGCGACAGCGTGGCGCTGCTGAGCTTCACCGAATATCCGACCGTCGACGTGCACGATCCGGACGCCGTGCTCACCGTCCGCACCTCGCCCACGGCCGCCCCGCAGACCGTGCCCCGGTCGGCATGGCGGTTCACCGGGCCGACCACCTTCGCGGTCGACGGCGGTTTCCGCGCCTTCCACATCTACCGGTTGATTTACCGATCGGCGTTCGCGCCCGTCGCCGGCAGCGGACTGCTGGCCCTGCGCGACTTCGGCGCTCATCTGCGCGGCGAACACGAATACGTTTTCGCGCACGGCGTTTCGCAATGCGGGCGACTGCTGCGCCAGATGTTGTTCGACGGTCTCAACGTCGACGAATCCGGCGCGCGGGTCTTCGACGGCATGTTCGGTCAGATCGCCAGCGCGCGGCGCGGCGAATTCAATCAGCGATTCGCACAACCGAGCCTGACCACACCCCTGACCCCCGCCTACGGCGCGCCCCTGGACACCGCGGCGCTGCTGACCCGCCAACGCGCGATCGGCGGCACTCCGAAGATCATGTTCGTCAACAGCGCCTCGGAGTACTGGCGCGGGGATGCCGCACTGCTGCACCAGGACCCCGAAACCGGCGAGGACCTGCCCGAGGACCCCGACGCCCGCGCCCACCTGGTCTCCGGCACCGACCACATCGGCCCGGCTCCCGAGATCAAAAAGCTCATGCCCCTTGCCAATCCGCCACACGCACTGGACCCCGCACTCGTCCTGCGCGCATTGTTCGTCCAACTCGAACAGTGGGTCTGCGAAGGCCGCGAGCCCGAACCGAGCCAGGTCCCCCGCCATGCCGATGGCACCGCGACCACCCGCGAACAGGTCCTCGACCAGATCCGCGCAAGATTCCCCGACGCCGCCCTCCCCGATCCACAACACCTCCCCTGGACCCCGGTCATCGATCCAGACAGCACGGATCTACCTCTCGCACTGGGTGATCCACTCGTCGCACTCGTCTCGACCGTCGACGAGAACGGCAACGAGCTGGCCGGTATCCGCCTCCCCGACCTCGCCGCCGGAACAGCCGCCTACACCGGCTGGAACCCCCGCGCCCACGTCGACGGCCTACCCGACGTCCTCTACGAAATGCTCGGCAGCCGCCTGACTTCCGAACCTTCCGTCACCCCCGACACCGCCGCGATCCGCGCGGCCGCCCGATCCCTGATCGACAACCGCTTCCTGCTCCCCGAAGACCTCGACCAGGCCGTCACCCAGGCGGTCGACCTCACCTGACCGCAGGACAGGCGGGAGCCCTGCGGCCCACTTCACAACGGCGCGTTCGGCCACCACGTGTCGAACAGTTCCTTACCCGACACACCACCCCAGATCCCCATCTTGCAGAAACCTCTTGCCGCGCCATCGAATCGGATTTCCAGACGACCGACCTGCGTTTGATCCGAATTCTTCTCGTCGCGCCACGCGATGAAACCCGTACCCGACGGCCGCGACCAGGTGTGGGCCTCGGGGTCGCCGGCCAATGCCGCACGATCGGAGGCCGAGACCACCGACCGATCCGTATCACATTGCAGCGACACCACCACGATCGGATTCTGATCGCCACTGCAGCCGAGATACGACAATGGGGTGAGGACTTTCGTGACGGGCACAGCCGTCCCGTGTCCGTCGGACGAATGACATTGTATGCCTTGATAACCGGTCGAGTTCGGCGTCCGGGGCAGGAACTTGGGGAAGGCGTCGACGATGAACTGATACGCCTCCCACGTCGAATTGTCCACAACCGTCGGTGTATTCGTCGCATGCGCCGCGACCGGAGTCGTCCGGCCCCCATCGCGAGTGGTGATCACAGCGAACACTCCGGCCGCCGCCAACACCACCACTGCCCCGGCAGCGAGCGCGATCCGACCGGCGTGCCGACGAATTCGCCCCACCGGCTTGCCCTGCAACGCCGCGATCGCCGCTGCCGCCAGTTCTCCGCAGCTGCCGTAACGTTCGCCGGGATTCTTCGCCAGCGCGCGGGCGACGACCTCGTCCATCGCCCCCGGAACCCCCCTGGCAACCCCGGACGGGCGCGGCGGCGGCGCGGTGAGCTGGGCATGCATTATCGCTCCGGCCGAGTTGCGCGGGAAAGGCACTGTGCCGGTGAGCAACTGGTAGAGCGTGCAGCCCAACCCATAGATATCGACCCGCTGATCGATCCACTCCCCGCGAATCTGCTCGGGCGCGGCATAGGCGAGTGTCGCGGCGACCGAACCTCCCGTGGTGGCGGCGGGATCCACATCACCCGCGGTGCGGGCGATGCCGAAATCGGCGATCATCGCTCGATCCCGACCGCCGTCGCCGGGTTCGATCATGATGTTCGCCGGTTTCACATCGCGATGCAGCAATCCCGCGCGATGCGCCTGGTCCAGACCCGCTGCCGCGGCGGCGATGATCCCCACCGCGCGCTCGGGGGGCAGGCCCTGCGGCCACTGCCGCAACAATGTCGCCGCGTCATAGCCATTGACGAATCGCATAGCGATCCACAGCGTTTCGCCGTCGGCCCCGTAGTCGTAGATCGGAACGATATTGGGATGATCGAGACGACCGGCAAGTTCCGCCTCCCGGATGAACCGCGCCCGGAATTCGGGACTACCACCGCGCTCGGCGGCCAGCACCTTCAACGCGTCCCTGCGCGGCAGCCGCGGATGCTCGGCCAGATACACCGTGCCCATCGCCCCGGAGCCCAGCTTCCGCTCGATCCGGTATCCCGAAATGGTTGCACCCGAATACATTTCCGGCATCTCGCCCTACCGATTCCGTACCAGCAGTGCATATTGCGCCGCGGCGCGCTGCACCACCAGCTGCTCGGTGCCGCCGTACACATTCGCCACGTACCGGCCGTCCAATACGAAGCAATTGAATTTCAGAGCGCGGTCGTAGTCCGGATCGCCGAACTCGCGGATCCGGCCACACACCGCATCGGGCACATGTGCCGGCCCCGGGATGGGATCATCGGTACTCGCCGCGGCTTTGCGCCGCCGCTCCAGAAAACTCCGCGCGTCGACGGCATTCGGGTACCTGACCAGAAACCGTGTATCGATCCCCGCCATCGCGTCGGGACGCGTCGCGGAACGTTTTCCGGGCTCTCGCTGGTCCGGCCGCACGACCTGATCGATGCCGTTGGGCCCGTAGATGATCCCGCTGGTGTGCCGGAAGCCTCCCCAACCCGCGACCTGATTGTTGTCGATCAGAACCGATGACGGGTACGGCCATAGACCGGGATCCGCAGGCAGCATGCGCCGCAGCATCGCGTCGCGATCCAGCGGCAGAGTGGTGAGGCTGTCCGACGGTGTGGGCGTGAACCGGTCCAGCATCGGCAATTCGATGCCGAACGCGGCGGTGGCCAGGGCGGTCATCGCATTGATGTCGGTGGTCGGATACATGATGTACATGGTCACCACGAAGGGGCCGTGTGCGAGCGTCGCGGCGAGAGTCGGTACCGAGGGGCGCCAATGCGCGTGCGCATCGGCATATTTCGACAATGGCACCGAGACGTTGTCAGCACTGATCGTGAAATCGACCGAATCGATGTCCTGCGCGGCGGCACGGGCGCTGTCGTCGTCGGGAAACTCCAGCACCGACAGGCGCAGCGCCCGGGTCTGCCCGAGTGTCGGCCTGTTGTGCACAGCGTCATCCATGCCGCCGGTGCTGAACGCGGTCACCAGACGGTGCGCCTGCAACGTGGGCGCGACCGTCTTGGCGAGAATTCCGACCAGATCCCGGGGGGTGGGCAGCGTCGCGGCATCGCCGTATCGCAGCGCGGCATCGATGTCGCCGGGCACGGCCACGGCTTCGGCCAGCCGCGCAGCCTCCAATACCCGGCCGTAGCGCTCATCGGTATCCGGCGGCTGCGGCACGGATTCGGTACCGAAGACCCCGACGTCCAGAGCTGTCAGATCAGGGGTCTGCGGCCCGGCCCGTCCGGGCACCGTGCACCCGCACAGCAGCACCGCGATCAGCAGGATCGCACCCGCGATGGGAGCCACGGTTCGCGGCGTTCGGCGGTCACAGCGGCGCACTCGGCCACCACCTGTCGTGCAGCGATTGCCCGGTCTCGGTGCCGCTGGTCACTCGCACCCCGCAGAACGATCGTTTCGGGTCCTCGAATCCGATATCCAAGCGGCCGTAGGATTTGCCGGTCGCATCACTCCAATCGCTCCACAGGATCCGGCCGCCTCCCGACGATCGCTTCCAACGCTCCTCCCCGCGCAGGATCACATTCCCGGTCGGTCTCGTGGCCGAGATGGGCATGCGCGCGGGAACGCACTGCACGAGCACCTCGAACACCGGATCGTCCTGGCCGTAGCATTCCAGCGCACCAACGACCGGTGTCACGTCGAAGGAGATCTTCGAATCGTCCTCGGCCTGCGCTCGGCACCAGATGCCCTGGTATCCGGCGCTGATCGGCATGTGCGGCAACAGTTTCGGGAACGCGTTCACGATATATCCATACGTCCCCCACCCTTCGGAATAGTCGAGCGTCGGCGCGGGCGCCGACACTACCTGCGGCGCAGCACGATCCGGTGCCAGCGCCCAGACCGTCGCGGCCACGGCGACCAATGCGATCACCACCCCGATCGCCGCGATCGCCAACCCCCGCCGACGCCGACGCGGCGGTTCACTCTCCGTCGTCCCGCACAACGCCGCCCACGCCGCCGCGGCGAGTTCACCGCAGCTCCGATACCGATCATCGGGCTTCTTCGCCATTGCCCGCGCGACGACCTCGTCCAATTGCGGTGGCAGCGCGGGATTGAGCGCGCTGGGCCGAGGCGGCGGGTCGATCAGATGCGCCGCCATCACCGCCGCCGCCGTCGGCCGCGGGAACGGTGTACTGCCGGTGAGCATGTGAAACAGCGTGCAGCCCAACGCGTAGACGTCGACCCGATGATCGATTCGCCCCGCCTCGATCTGTTCCGGCGCAGCGTAGGAGAGCGTTGCCAGTACCTCTCCCGCGGCGGTCAGCACCGTGGATTCCTCAGCGGCCCTGGCGATTCCGAAGTCGGTGACCAGCACCCGATCCGCTCGCCCCGGTACGGCCGAGACCAGGATGTTGGCCGGTTTCACGTCGCGATGCAGCAGCCCGGCGGCATGGGCGGCATCGAGCCCGCGTGCCGCCTCGCCGACGATCCGCACCGCGCGATCCGGCGGCAGCACATTCGGCCCCGCCCGCAGCAGCTGCGTCACATCGCTGCCCTCGACGTACTGCATGGTTATCCACAACACGCCGTCCTCGACCCCCCGGTCGTAGACCTCGACGATATTGGGATGCGATACCCGCGAAGCCAATTCCGCCTCGCGCAGAAATCTGGCCCGGAATTCCGGATCGGCGCTGGGCCCTTCGGCCAGCACCTTCAACGCCACCAGGCGCTGCAGCCGAGGATGCTGCACCAGATATACCGCGCCCATACCGCCCGCTCCGAGTTCCCGGACGACGCGATATCCCGCGAACACCTCGCCACTGCGCAGCACCCCGCCGACCTCCCAGACTCGACAACGCGCCGCATCCTCCGTACTGCCACGCTGAATGGGCAGTATGCCCACCCACTCTCCCTGCGGCAACCGCGATTCCCGCGCCGTTCACACCCACCACACCACTGCGGACCCGCGCTCGAAATCCCGATCGACCCGGCCCCGGCCCGGCTCCGACCCAAGCCCGTTGGTGAAACGAAATGGTCGATCCGTATCAGTCGATACGGTCACTCCTGGACAGCGAGAACAACCGCCCGGGTGGCGGTGTCGGCGACTTGTTCGTCGGTCAGGTTGCTGTGCGCGAGCAGGACGTGCGACAGGACGATGCGGACCACGACCTCGGCGGCCTGAACGGGGGTCAGGGCCAGGACGGCGTCGGCGCGGGCGGCAATCAGCGGAGCAGCCAGGGCGGCGACGGTCTCGACCAGATTGAGTTCGGATCTGCCGTGCGCGATGGCGACGTTGATCAGCCAGTCCGGTTCGTGATTGCGGATGTACCCGAAAGCGGCGTGTCCACGCAGGTAGCCGAGCGCGAAAAGCGTGACGGCGTGGACGATTCGGCCGGGCGGGGCGAACAGGTCCAGTTCGGTGTAGGCGGCGGTGATCATCTTGACCACCTCGCCGCGACCGATGGCAGCGATCAGGCCGTCCTTGTCGCCGAACTCGCGGTAGGCCGTCGCACGGGAAACTCCCGCGCGTTCCGCGACGCCGCCGATGGTCAGAGCGCCCAGACCGCTCTCGGCGATCAACTCGAGCGCCGCGTCGTGCAGCGTCTCCGAGGATCGAGTCGGTGAGGTCATGCCTATTTTTCTACCTGCACGCCGCGACCGGCCGTGCGCGAACCGGCAGACAATGGTTGCGACAACCAACTAACTGAGACTATTCTGCGATCCAGTATCAGTAACCGGAGGTCTCGCACACCCCGGCTGCGCCACGACGACGCCGGAGGACACCGATGACCGAACGCGGACAGGCTCATCCGGCGGACAAGCGACGCGGACATGCCGTGGTCCTGGGCGCGAGCATGGCCGGACTGCTCACCGCGCGGGTGCTGAGCGAGAGCTTCGCCTCGGTGACCGTGCTCGAACGCGGCGATCTCGCCGAGCCCGGCGACCGCCGCGGAGTGCCGCAGGGCCGGCATGTGCACGCCCTGCTCGCGCGCGGCGAACGCATTCTGGCCGAACTGTTTCCGGGTATCACCGACGAATTGCTCGCCGACGGCGCGGTGCAATGCCGCTCGCTGACCGAGATGCGGATGAGCATCGCCGGATACACGCTGTCGCAATCCGACGCCGGATACTCCCTGTTGCAGGCCAGCCGCCCGTTCCTGGAATGGCGTGTGCGACAACGTGTCCGCGCCCTGCCCAACGTCGAGATCCAGGACCGTTGCACAGTGCTGAACCCGCTGACCGACCCCGCGCGAACCCGCGTCACCGGAGTTCTGGCGAAACCGGAGAACAGCGACCACCCGAACGAGATATTCGCCGATCTGGTGGTGAGCTGCCTGGGCAGGCACGGCCCGATCATCGACTGGCTCACCGCAATCGACTATCCGCGGCCCGCCGAGGAGGGCGTACGCATCGACATGATGTACGCCAGCCGCTACATCCGGCTGCCGGACCATGCGGCCACACACCTGCGCGGCGACAAGGAGATCGTCGTCGCGAACCAGGATCCCGCACGCGGCCTGGCCCTGTTCGCGGTCGAGGATGGCCGGCACATCCTGACCCTGATCGGCTACGGCGCGGACCATCCCCCGACCGACTCGGACGGGTTCTGGCGATTCGCCTCCTCGGTCGCACCGCCGGACGTCGCCCAGGCACTGCTGTCGGCGGAATCGCTGACCGGCATCAGCACCTACCGCTACCCGGCCAATCAACGCCGTCGCTACGAGCGCCTGTCCCGATTCCCGGACGGACTGCTCGTGCTCGGCGACGCGGTGTGCAGCTTCAGTCCGGCGTTCGGACAGGGCATGTCGGTCTCGGCACTGCAGGCGATGCAGTTGCGCGACGTACTCGCCGCGGGCGATCACGATCTCGCACGCAGGTTCTTCCGCGCCGCGGCCCACGTCATCGATGATCCCTGGCTGATCACCCGTCTGTTCGACCTCGCGATGCCGCACGTCGACGCCAAGGGGCAGGTGCCGATCCAGCTGCTGGGCCTGGCCGCGCGCACGGCGATGGCCATCGGCGCACGAGATGCGACTGTGGGACAACAGATCTCACGCATCGCGGGCCTGCTCGACCGTCCATTGGCGGTGGCCCGGCCGACTCTGCTGACCCGGATCGCCGCGAACGCGGGCGTGGTCGGGCTGAATCTGCTGCGCGAGGTCGCGGTATCCGGCCGTCCGGAAAGAGTCAGCGGATTCGGCCCGATCCCGCTGACTCCCGCACACGGTTTCCACCCGCTCCCGGTCCGCGCGGTCGAACGCGACACCGGCGACAGCGTGCTGATCGAATTCGAGGTTCCCGATCGGCTCGCGGACCGATTCGGCTACACCGCCGGACAGCACGTCGTCATCCGCGGCACCGCCGACGGGCAGCCGATCCGGCGCAGTTACTCGCTGTGCGACGCACCCGATGCGGGCCGGTTGCGCATCGCGGTGAAGCGGCAGGACGGCGGCCTGTTCTCCGAATACGCACTCGAACGCCTCGCCGCGGGAACGGTTCTGCACGTCGGCGAACCGGCGGGCGCGTTCACCGCGCACACCGATCCGGGCGCGGCCGAGCACCACGCCGCCGTCGCGGCGGGCAGCGGGATCACCCCGATCGCCGCGATCGCCGCCGCCGTCCTGGCGAACGATCCACACAGCCGCTTCACCCTGTATCACGCCAGCCGCGACAGCACCGCGATCATGCTCGGCGACCTGCTCGGCACACTGACCGCCCGGTTTCCCGGACGATTACGGATCGTCCACCACCTGTCCCGCCAAACCGGCACACCGCTCCCCCCGGCCACCCCCGGCATCGATTACCGCCACGGCCGCATGGACATTCACGAACTGCCCGCCCTCGACGCGGACCACTGGTACCTGTGCGGACCCGACTCCCTGCTCTCGACCGCTCGTGCGGAACTCCTGGCGGGCGGCATCGCCGCGTCGCGCGTATATACGGAGCGTTTCCGGACCCGCGAGCCCGAACCTGTCGCCCCGCAGCCGGATCGGCCGACGTGCACGGTCACCCTCACCGGCCACGGCGAGGATCTGGTGTTCACCATGCCCCAGGGCGACCACATCCTCGACGCCGCGCTCACCCATCGCGAGGACCTGCCCTACTCCTGTCTCGGCGGATCGTGCGGAACCTGCATCGCCACAGTGCGATCCGGCACGGTACAGATGGACGAGGATCCGATGACGGCCCTCACCGCGGCCGAAATCGCCGACGGAGCGGTGCTGACCTGCCGAAGCGTGCCCGAATCCGCCGCGGTCACGCTGCGATTCGGTCGTTGAGCCCGGAGTGACCCGGACCGCATTCGGCCGCCTTTTGCTCAGGAGGTCTTGCATATGTACTTGCATCCGCTGTTACACTGTGGATCTTCAGTAAGTACGTGTCAGGTTGCGCCCCAAGGGATTCAGCGGTACCGGCGATATGGCGAAAAAGGTTCATCTGCAGTTGCGATTCCCACTCGGGGGAGCGGTGCTGGACTACCGTGCCGAGAGATCGGTGGCACACCGGGTGGCCGCCGAGTTGAGCCGACACGGCGTCGACGTATCCATCGACGACAACCTCCGCACCGGCCTGGCCGACCTGCCACACGAGGAACTCTGGGCGGTATAATCCCTGGTCAGCAGGCTTTTCCCAGGGTCGGCAATATTCCAGCGCCACAATGGTTGTGCAGATGCGTTTTCGAATGTTCTTGCACCGGTACAATTTTCGCAAACTTCGCGGGAATGTGACACCATACCCAACAGCATGCTCATCGCCGGTGTTGACGCGAGCGTGCTCCGCGCCTCAACCGCACCCCGCGCATCTCTCCAGCCAGGAGTCACCTGCCACATGCAGCACGCCGCACCCGCCCCAGGCTCCCGAATGCCGAATACGCAGCGCCTCGCCGATCTACTGTCCGTGATTCGCGCCGAGGAGAAACTCCTGCGTGAGCTCGGCAGCGAGGTGGCCGCCATCGCGATCGGCACCGCGCCGAATCTGCCCGGCGCCCGCCCGGCACAGCGCGGCTCGCGCCCCGATCTGCGCATCGGCCGACCCGACGATTTCCTCTGGGAATGGTACGGATTCCCCTGAGCCACACCGAGAGCTGCGAAGGATCGCGAGCCCGGACCGATCACGTATTCGCACGCGGCGCGTGATTCGGACCCGCACCGCTGATGGCGACGGATTGTTATTCTGGTCATGATGTCAGGAGATGCGGTGTCGGATAAACGACCAGCACCCGAGGGGATCGACCCGACCAAACCGAATACCGCCCGGATGTTCGACTATCTGCTGGGCGGTAAGGACAACTACAAGGCCGACCGGGAAGCCGCCCTGCGACTGCTTGAGATCGCGCCGGAGACCAGGACGCTGGCCTGGTTCAGTCGCCGATTCCTCACCGGCGCGGCCGAACTGGCCGCACAGGCGGGCGTGCGGCAGTTCCTCGATATCGGCGCGGGCATTCCCACCTCGCCGAGCGTCTACGAGACGGTGTCCGCGGTGGACCCGGACGTCCGGGTCGCCTCGGTCGATTTCGACCCGGTCGTCTACCGGCACACCGACGCCATGGTGGGCAGCACGCCCGCGGTCACGGCGATGCTCGGCGACTTCCGCCACCCGGACGACCTGATCGAACGGTTGCGCACCGAGGCCGGGATCGATTTCGACCGACCGGTCGCCCTGCTGCTGGTCGGCATCCTGCATTTCGTGATGGACGACGAACGCCCGGCCGAGTTGATCGCGCGGTTCCGCGAGGTGATGGCCCCGGGCAGCTATCTGGTCTTCACCCACGGTTCCACCGACAGCGACGACGAGTTGATCGGCCGGACCGCGCGCGCCACCGACGGCACGACCGCCCAGTGCGCCTACCGTTCCCGGTCCGAAGTGGAGAAACTGTTCGACGGTTTCGAGATGCTCGATCCGGGCGTGGCGCCGATTCAGCAGTGGATCGGCAACGATCTGCCGCCCACGACGCTGGTCATGCTCGGCGGCGTGTGCCACATACCCGCGGGGTAGGAGATCACTCCACCCCGGTGAGAGCCAGGGCCCGCGCCATGTGCGCGTCGGCCAACGGGCGCGAGTCGCGGCCCAGCCCGCACGGACTGGCCACCGCGTCCACCGGACGACCCAGCGCCTGTTCGATCATGTGCAGCGTGCGCGTCTGCTCGGCCTCGTCCGGACTCTCGTGGACGAATCCGGCGTAGAACGCGGTCCCCTCGCCCAGCGCCAGATCGGCCAGGGGCGCATAGAATTCCGGATCGCCCGAAGGCGGATTGCTCACTCCCGCCAGCGGTCCGTGCAGGAATTCCAATGTGCGGCCCGCGGGCCAGTGCCGGACGACGGCGTTGGCCAGATCCACCACCGGCCGGGCGCTGCGCAGTACCGCGCCGGTCCGATTTCCGCGGCTGCCCAGACACAGATGCACCCCGAACCGGGTGCCCTCGGGTGCGGCCGCGGCCAGCGCGCCGATCCCCCGGCTCAGCCCCAATGCGGCGTCGACCATGCGGTGCGAGGGATATGCCTTGGTCATGAGCACCAGCTCGGCCGGCGCCTCGAGCTGCACGATGACCTTCCCCGCGGTCAGTTCCACGACGGCCTCGATCTCGCGCACGGTGGCCTCGGTGAACACCCGCCGATGCGAGCGGGCCCCGGACAGACCCATGGCGATGAACCCCAGGGTGAAATCGGTCGGCATCCCGATCTGCAGGATCGGATCGGTCCCCGCGGCCGACTCGCACAACTCCGCGAAGATCGGCAGTGCCTCCTCGGTCTCCCGCAGATATCCCAGATCCATTGTGCTGGTAGGCGACTCGGCCTGACGTGCGAGGCGGTGCACGGGCCGGCGACTCATCCCGGGCAGCACCGGACGCTTGGCCTCGAGCACACCCTGATCCACCAGCCCCTCGATGATCGGCAGGATGTAGAACTCGTGCCGCCGAACCTCACCGGTAGGCAGCGTGCGCAGGCGTCCACCGGTCCCCTCCAACATCGCGCGCATCGCTTCTTCGGTGCTCTCGGCCGGGAAACTACCGACCAGGTGCACGGCTCTCTCAGCCATGTCCGCATCCTAACGGCAATCGCAGGCGATTCGCCCGTTCGGGCGTCTGTCCAGCTGTGGCACAAGGTTATCCAACCCTCACGACCCGACCGTTCCGCACACAGCGAATCGAATCCCTGACGCGTCATGCGCAATGGCGGACCGCCGACTCGCCGATGCCGGAACGCATTCCGACATGTGTTACGAAACATACTGCCGGACAGGCTTTTCCATTTCGGTTCCGTCGGTTGCCGACAATTCTCCGGAATTCTTGCGTGTCGTTGCGAGGCGCTATAGCCTCCCTGACTAATCCATTCGAACCACCAATTCACGAGGCTGCCCAGCGGAGCTCCTCGTATTCACGACAGGGAGCGCGTCGCGTGCGAGCCTCGGTGCGGACACTGGCCTTATTCGCTGCGATCGCCTTGACCTGCCTCGTCGCAGGCGTGGCCCGCGCCGACACCGGACCGGCGACCTGCCGTTCCTTCCCCATCACGGTGCCTCAGGGCCATCTCGGCGCGACGCTGTGCGCGCCCGCGGCGGCGAAAACCGTCATGGTGCTGATGTCGGGCTCCAATTACAACGGAACCTATTGGGATTTCGACTATCAGCCGCAGACCTACAACTTCCGCGAGGCGATGAACCGGGCCGGTTACGCCACGCTCGTGGTCGACCGGCTCGGTAACGGCTCGAGCACGCACCCGCCGGGCCTGTCGCTCAACGCCGAGGACACCTCCGAGCCGCTGCACGGGATCGTCCAGAGCCTGCGGCACGGTCTGGCCGGCGCGGCGCCGTTCGCGAAGGTCGTCACCGTCGGGCATTCGCTGAGCTCGGGCACGTCGGTGATGGAGGCCAGCAAATACCACGACGTGGATGCCGTTGCGCTGACCGGATATTCGCACGCGCTGAACATCTCCGAAACCCTCGGCGTGATCTCCACCTACCACCGGGCCGTGGACGATCCGGTCTTCGCGGGGCACGGCCTCGACGCCGGATACCTCACCACCCGACCGGGTTCGCGCATGCACGACTTCTTCGCGCCCGGCGACGTCGATCCGGCGGTGGTGGCCCTGGACGAGAAGACCAAGGAAGTGTTCTCGCTCACCGAATATCCCGATTCGCTGATGTCGACGCTGCCCGGCATGTCCGGCCTGATCGACGTCCCGGTGCTCATCGTCGACGGCAGCCTGGACCGATTGTCCTGCGGCGCGGGCTATTCCGTGTGCGCGTCCGCCGCGACGCTGCACGCGGCGGAGGCGCCGTACTTCGCTCCCGCCGCGAAGTTGCAGACCTTCGTGCTGCCCGGCAGCGGCCATTCGGTGAACCTCGCGCGCAACACCGGGGCATACCACGCCGCGGTCCTGAACTGGCTGAATTCGACCGTCGGACACTGATATTCGCGTACCCACCCACCGCTGAGAAGGCGAAAATCAACGCCCCCAGGAGCATTGGGCAATACTCCAGCAGATCCGCTGCGGCGGATCACCGTCCGCCGGGCGGGCACGCCGTCGGCCCTGCGGCATTGGCGCCGACCTGGGCCGGGCCGGTATGGTCGTCACCGCAAGGGGAATGCCGAGGGGATTCGATGCAACAGTTACTCAGGGTCACAGCAAAACGTCGGATATTCTCCTCGCCGCACTCGGTTTTTCGCCCGATTCGGCGTTACCATGAGCGGGTGCGGTGATGACGGCACGCACTTGCGCATGTACCGATGCGGTGTGTGCCAGTGATCGGAGAACAGCGGAGACAGCCTCATGACGGCAGAACAGGCCCGGATCGACCTCGTCACCACTCCTTTGGAGCAGCGCGGCCCCACAGCATTGCGCATCATGGTCGGCGGTCAGTTGCGCAAGCTACGCGAGGCCCGCAAGATCACCCCACAGGTCGCCGGTGAACACATCCGTGGTTCGCACGCCAAGATCAGCCGACTCGAACTCGGCCGCACGGGTTACAAGATCCGCGACGTCAACGATCTGCTGACCCTCTACGGCGTCACCGATCCGACCCAGCGGGAATCCTTCCTGCGCCTGGTCGCCATGGCCAACGAGCAGGGCTGGTGGCACGGTTACAGCGATCTGCTGCCGTCCTGGTTCGAGAACTACCTCGGCCTCGAGGGCGATGCGAAATCGATCAGAACCTATGAGGGACAACTGGTTCCGGGTCTGCTGCAGACCGACGCCTACGCCCGCGCGGTCGTCTCGCTCGCCCACGGCGAACGGGAGGTCGATCGTCGGGTGGAGCTGCGGCGCCGACGTCAGCAGATCCTGGACCTGCACGACGGCCCGACGCTGTGGGCGGTCCTGGACGAATCGGTGCTGCACCGTCCGGTCGGCGGCCGCGAGGTACTGCGCGAACAGCTCATCTACCTCGAGCAGATGTCGCACCGCACCAACGTCACCATCCAGGTCCTGCCCTACCGCGCCGGTGGTCACGCCGCGGTCGGCGGCTCGTTCACCATCCTGCGGTTCAACGAGCAGGAGATCCCGGACGTCGTCTACCTCGAGCAGATGGCCAGCGCCCTGTACCTCGACCGTCCCGACGACCTCGAGCTCTACCGCGAGGTGATGGACCGCCTCAGCATCCAGGCCGACCCACCCGGGCAGTCCCAGGAACTCCTGCGCGCCGCCGCGGCAGATCTCGCCTGAACTCATCTCGGCGAATCCTCCTGCGCGCACACCGATCTCGATGACATGGCAAGTCAGTTCGGTGCCAGGGCGGGCGCTGCGGCGGGCTCGTGCACGTTCGGGGACAGGGTCGCGGTGTAGAGCGCTTCGATGTCGGCGGCGTACTTCTCGGTGACCACTCGGCGCTTGAGTTTCATGGTGAGGGTGATCTCCTCGCCGCCCGCTTCCCAGAAGACGGGCAGGATGCGGAAGCGTTTGATCTGTTCCACCCGGGACAGGCGGTCGTTGCCCGCGGCGACCGCGGTGCGGATCGCGTGCACGATCGACGGGTCGGCGGCCAGGGCGGCAGCGGAGGCGTCGGGCAGCTCATGTTGGCGCGCATAGGATTCGGCGGCCTCGGCGTCCAGGACGATGAGGGCGGTGTTGTACGGGCGGCCCTCGCCGATGGTGGCGATCGCGCCTATCAGAGGCGCACCGGCCTTGACGCTGTTCTCGATGACCGCCGGTGACATGTTCTTGCCCGCGGCGTTGATGATCAATTCCTTCTTGCGGTCCACCACGGTGAGATAGCCGTCCGCATCGATGCTGACGATATCGCCGGTGGACAGCCAGCCCTCGGCATCGATCGCCTCGGCGGTCTGCTGTTCGAGGCCGCGATAGCCCTTCATGACCAGCGGTCCGCGCACCTGCAACTCACCGTCGGCGGCCTGACGCGCCCGCATTCCGGGCAGCAGCCGGCCGACCGTGCCGAGCCGGGCGTCGCGCGGATGGCTGACGCTGCAGATGCAGGACAGCTCCGACATACCCCAGATCTCGGTCACCGGAATGCCGAGGCCGGCGAAGAAGCCCAGCGTGCCGGGCGGAATCGGCGCGGCGCCCGACATCGCCCAGCGCACCCGGTCCAGCCCGAGCGCCGCGCGCAGTCCACGCAACACCAACTCGTCCGCGCGCGCCCATTCGGCGGCGACGTCATCGGGTACCGGCTCACCGGCCAGCTGAAAAGCGCTGCGCCGCTGCGCGACCGACAACGCCCACGCCATCGCCGCGCGGCGCTGCTCGTCCGGCTCGCCCGCGACCTTGAATTCGATTGCGGCCTTCAGCTTTTCCCACACCCGCGGCACCGCACCCCAGATGGTCGGATGCAGATCCGCCAGCGCGGGAGCGATCAGTGTGGGGTCGGACACACAGGTGACCTGGGTACCCAGCACCTCCTGCACGTACAGACCGGTGAGCCGATCGGCGATGTGCGCACTGGGCATGAACGAGGTGATGGTGTCGCCGAATTCGATGCCGAGCACCTCGGCGATCCCGTAGACCTGGAACAGGATGTTCGCGTGCGTGGTCTCCACGCCCTTGGGGTTGCCGGTGGTGCCGGAGGTGTAGATCAGCGTCGCCACATCCTCGGCGCGTACCGCCCGCCAGGCCGCCTCGAAATCGAAATCGGCTGCGCCCGAAGCGATCAACTCGTCGATCGACAACGTGCCCTCGGCGACCTGGTCCAGGCAGACGATGTGTTCGAGCCCGACCTCGGCGGCCCGCAACCGATCCACGTACTGCGGCTCGCAGATCACCACGCGCACACCGGCATTGCCCAGCACATGCGCCAACTGCGCGGGCGGGAGCGTGTTGTACACCGAGAACGACGTCGCCCCCAGATGCTGCGCGGCGACCTCCAGCGGATAGAACTCCAGCCGATTCGACATCATCAACGCGACGGTGTCGCCCGGCCGGACCCCGATCCCGGCCAGCCCCGCAGCCGACAGCCGAACCCGCCGGGCATATTCACCCCAGGTCAGCGTCTGCCCGTCCCCGGGCGTGCGCAACGCCACCGCCTCCGGCGCGCGGGCGGCGGTGTACTGGAACGCCTCGGGAAGCGTGTCGAAGCGAGATGCGCTCACGCGAAAACCTTTCGGAGACAGACGATCGGGCTCGCACGCAGGTCATTCGGATGCGGGCTGGATGCGTCGGCGCTGCTCGATTTCGTGGATGAGTTGGTGGACGGTCGAATCGGCCGCGAGTTTGGCATCCAGGACGACGTTGATCGCACCGCGGAACAGCGCGTAGGGCTCCCAGCTCGCGGGAGCCACGGTGCGGGCGGCGCGACGGGCGATGCCGTCGGCGACGGTGCGGGCGGCCTGGGCAGCGGTGATGCGGATGTTCAACGGCCAGGGCAGCAGGCCGTCGATACGGCGGCCCAGGTCGTCGGCGTCGAGCATGTCGTGCGTCATGGCCGTTTCGACGATGCCGAAGTACGCGACCCCGGCGCTGGCTCCCGAAGCCGACAGCTCCACCCGCAACGCCCGGCCCATCTGCTCGACCGCGGCCTTGCTGATCATGTACGGTGACCCGCCCATTCCCGGCGCGAACGCCGCACAGGAGGACACCACCACCACGTGCCCGCGCGAACGCACGATGTGATCCAGCGCCGGATGCACGGTGTTGAACGCCCCGGTGAGGTTGATGCTCATCACCCGGTCGAAATCCGTCGGATCCATCGCGCGCACGGTCGAGGGCACCGGGGTCACACCGGCGTTCGCCACGACCACGTCGAGGCGGCCGTACTGTTCGATCACCTGCTCGACGGCCGCCGCCATCTGTGCCCGGTCCGCGACATCCGCGCCGATCGACAGTGCGCGCGTGCGCAATTCACGCACGACCCGCAACGCCGCGTCGGCATCGATGTCGACCACGACGACGATCGCCCCGCGCGCGTGCAGAATCCGCGCGAGTTCCAGGCCGATCCCCTGGCCCGCACCGGTGACGAGCGCGACCTTGCCGGCCACGTCGTAACCGGTCGAACCGAAACCGAGGTTTCGCAGCAGTCCCATCAGGCCACCTCATAGGAATCGGCGTCGAACTTGCTCGTGCGACGGCGGTATTCGAAGCTCCAGCTCGGGTACAGGCCCGCGTTCTGCCCGTCGGGGGTGGTGTAGTACCCCTGGCAGCCGCCGGTGAGCCAGACCGTGGCCGCACTGCGCTCACGCATCTCTTCCACGAACGCCTCCTGCACCTCGGCGCGCACCTCGACCCGCGAGGCGCCGCGCTCACGCACGGTCGACAGCGCGTCGACGATGTAGGCGATCTGCGATTCGATCATGAAGATCGCGGACTGATTACCCGCCGCCCCGAACGGCCCCAGCGTGCAGAAGAAGTTCGGGAATCCGGCAACGCTCGTGCCCAGATAGGTCTGCGGCCGTTTGTGATACAGGTCCGCGATGGAGAGGTCCTCACGACCGATGATCCGTCCGAACGCGGTCGGGATCGAGGTGAATCCGGTGCCGAAGATGATGGTGTCCACCGGAATCTCGTCCCCGGCGCGAGTCACGATGGAATGCGCCCGCACCTCGGCGATACCGTCGGTGACCACCGCGACGTTGTCGCGATCCAACGCGGGCAGATAGGCATCGGAGAAGATCGCCCGCTTGCAGCCGATGATGTAGTCCGGTGTCACCTTGCGCCGCAACGCGATATCGCGGATCTGCCGCCGCAGCTGATACCGGCCCATCAGTTCGAACGGATGCCGGAACCGGTTGTCCACGAAGCCGACCAGTCCGAAGCTCTCGATCAGGGTGTACCAGGTGCCGCGAACGGTCTTCTGCGCCAGCGGAAGTCGCTTCAGCAGAAAGCGTTCGAAACCCAGCGTGGCGCGATCCATCCGCGGCACGATCCACGGCGCGGAACGCTGGAACACCGTCAGCTCGGCCACTTTCGGCGCGATCTCCGGCACGAACTGCACCGCGGAGGCCCCGGTGCCGATCACCGCGACGCGCTCATCCGACAGATCGTGGTCGTGATCCCAGTGCAGCGAGTGGAAGGTCTTGCCCTCGAAATCGTCCAGGCCGGGCACCGACGGGAACTTCGCCTCGGCGAAAATCCCCGCGGCGGAGATGAAGTAGTCAGCGGTGAGGTCACCGCGCGAGGTCTCGATGCGCCACAGCGACGCCTGCTCGTCCCAGCGCGCGCCGAGCAGTTCGGTGCCGAGCCGGATGTGCCGGACCACATCGTGTTCGGTTGCCACCGAACGGATGTAGTCGAGGATCTCGCGCTGCTGACCGTAGGTGCGGGACCAGTTCGGATTCGGCGCGAACGAGTAGCTATACAGCTGCGAGGGCACATCGCAGGCGCAGCCGGGATAGGTGTTGGCCTGCCAGGTGCCGCCCAGATCGTCGGCGCGTTCGAGCAGGACCAGATCCTCGAATCCGGCCTCGCGCAACTTGACCGCCAGGCCGATCCCGCCGAAACCGGCGCCGAGGATGACGATCCGATGATGTTCGGTGCTCATCGCCGCGCCTCCTGTTGTGCCTTGCCGGTGATGCCCTGTGCGATGGTCCGGGTCACGATGTTGTTCACCGGACTCGCCACACCCAGCAACGGTTGCAGCAGCGGATTGCCTTCGAGGGCGAACGTCCAGGTCAGCCGGGTTCCGCCAGGTGTGGGTTGCAGCACCAGATCTTCGGCGAAGCGCTTCAGGCCGGGAATCGAGGCGGCGTCGACGGTGAACGTCATGCGCTCGCCCTCCTCCCAGCGATAGAACCGCTCCTCGAGCCGGACGACGCCGCCGAGGGTGACCAGCCGGGTCGTGCCGACGCCGAAGGGCCTGGGCGAGAGCCACTTCGAGGCGGTGATCACCGCCGACCAGGACACCAGGGCGTCGTCGGCGGTCAGCATGTCCCAGACGTCGTGCGGGTCGCGGGATATGTCGACGGTGTGCACGTAGCGCCGGGCGGCGGTCGCCAGGAACGAATCGTCCGAAGCGGCCAGCGTGAAGCGTGGAGTCATTGTGACCGTGAGCCTTTCGGATCTACAGATCGAGTACGAGGGGGCCGTCGCAGCGGGAGACGCACACCAGCATGTGGTCCGCGCGGTCGGCGGCCGACAGCAGGCGGTCGCGGTGATCGACCTCGCCCGACACCACACCGGACTTGCAGGTGCCGCAGAAACCCTGGCGGCAGGAGTACGGCGCATCGGGTTTCACCCGCTGGATCGCCGCGAGGGTGGTCTCCTGCGCGCCCACTCGCACGGTGCGGCCCGAACGGGCCAGTGTCACATCGAATTCGCGGCCGTCGAGCACCGGCAGCGGCGAAAAGCGTTCGGTGTGCAGGGATGCCGAGGGATTCAGCTCGAACAGCCGTCGCTGCGCCGCTTCCAGCACCGGCGGCGGACCGCAGACGTACACCGCCGCACCGGGTTCGGCCTCGGCCAGGATGGCGGCGATATCCGGGATGCCGTGCTCGTCGTCGGTGCGGATCTGCGCACCCTCGGGCAGTTCGTCCAGGAACGGCATACTCTCGCGGGACCGGCCCAGATACACCAGCCGCCCGCGCGATCCGGCCGCGTGCGCCATCGGCAGAATCGGCGTGATCCCGATCCCCGCGGCCACGAACAGATAGGACGGCGCGGCCTGGACGAAGGTGAACGCGTTGCGCGGACCACGCAGCCGCAGCCGCTCACCGGGCTGCAGAGCATGCACCTCCCGCGAGCCACCGTCGCCATCGGCGATGCGGCGCACCGCGATTCGATAGCGGAACCGATCGCGCGGACTGCCGCACAGCGAGTACTGCCGCTGCCGCCCCGAGGGCAGGAACAGGTCCACATGCGATCCGGGACGCCACGACGGCAGCGGTTCGCCGCCGGGCCGGATCAGTGTCAGACTCACCACGTCCTCGGCTTCGGCGCGTACCGACTCGACCAGGACGTCCAGGTCGAACCCGCTGCGCCGCACCGGATTCGGCCGGGACGCCGCAGGTGCGGTGACGACCTTCTTGTACACGTCCATCACCACGCCCAGCGCCCGCAGGGCGACCATGGACATGTCCACACTCCGGCCCGGACGCTCGGCTACCGCCTCGGCCCCTGACCCGCTCATCCGCGAGCCGCCGGGGAGTGCGCCAGATAACGCAGCGCACTGTCCATCGATCCCAGCTGCGAGGGATGGAAGCCGCGACTCAGATACCGCGGCATCTCGGTGAAGAAGGTGGTGAAGCTCGGAATCACCCCTCGCACAGTGGCGCTGGCGAATTGCCGGAGCCAGTACCGGCCCTTGGCCGGGCTCGGATCCCTGCGGTACAGGTACGCGGTCGAGAAGATGAACAGCGGCAGCAGCAGACCGCTGGCCAGCAGGCCGGTGCGGAACCGTCGCGCATATCCGCCGTCGACGTGCATGTAGGCGTCGAACACCACGCTGCGGTGCTCGACCTCCTCCGCGCCGTGCCAGCGCACCAGATCCAGCATCGTGGGGTGCATGCCCAGTTCCTCGAGCACCTGGGATTCGAGCAGCCATTCGCCGATGACGGCGGTGAAATGCTCCATCCCGGCGAACAGGCCGAGCCGTTCGCGCAGCCACTGCTCCTTGGCCCGGCCGCCCAGACCGTGATCGCCCAGGACCCGGTCGACCAGCCAGGCGACCTTCGACACATAGGCCTCGACATCGAGGCCGATGGACTGCAGATGATTGCGCGCGCCCTCGTGGCTGCTGGCGTGCATCGACTCCTGGCCGATGAATCCGGTCACCTCTTCGCGTAGGCGCTCGTCCGTGATGTACGGCAGCGCCTCGCCCAGGCAGGCGGCCATCGCCCGCTCGCCCTCCGGCAGGACCAGATGCATCACATTCGTGACGTGGGTTGCCAGAACTTCTCCGGGAATGTAGTGCATCGGCACGGACGAGAAGTCGAAGTGGACATCCCGCGCGTGGATCGCGTGCGCTTCTTCCCGGTAGGGGTGCGACGTCGCACCGTCATCAGCCATGCCCCGACCGTACAAGACCACAAATCGCATTGCAATGTTGCAGCCACAAATCGGGGAAGATTGTTGCAATCAACGCGGGAGCTGCTAGCGTCGATGTATGCCCACCGCCTCCCGGACCTCGAAAGAAGCGCCCAAGGCCGAGTCCATCGAGGCGCGCATCCTCGACGCCGCCCTCGTGCAGTTCCAACGTCTCGGCGTCAAGAAGACGACCATCGAGGACGTCGCCCGCCAGGCCGAGGTCGATCGGGTGACGGTCTATCGGCGTATCGGCTCCCGGGAGGATCTGGTGCGGTCGGTGACCGCGCGGGAGGTGCAGAGCGTGCTGGCCGAACTGCGCGAACTGCCCGCACAGCACGACACCATCGAATCCGTTGTCGCCGCGGTCTTCGTCACGGTCGTCACGCGCTGGCGCACCCATCCACTGGTCGAGCGCATGATCGCACTCGAACCCGATCGTCTGCTACCCCAACTCACCACTGATGGGGCGTCCTTCTTCACCATGGCCTCCACGGCCAGCACCGCAATCCTGCGTCAGGCCCTGCGCGACCGCGGCCTGGCCGAGATCCCCGACCTGAGCACCCGCGTCGAAATCTCCTGCCGCATAGTGCATTCCCTCATCCTGCAGCCCGTCGGCACGGTCACCCTCGACACCACCGATGACCTGGAGACCTTCGCCCACCAGTACATCGTCCCCATCGTCGTCGGCTGATTTCGGAATTCGCCGCTGCCGCAGGGAATCCGGTTCAGGTCGCAGCCAGTGAGCGAATCGCTTCGGCGACGGCCGCGACGGCCATCAGACGCACGGTGTCGATATGGGCCTCCACCGAACCCGTTGCCGCGGCGATGAATCCGTCACCGTCGTAGCGAGTGTGCGGTGGGGTCAGCGCGCGGGCCAGGCCGTCGTGTGCGCCCTGCGCGGCGATCAGGCAGCCGGTCTTGTCCAGGCGCGCGTTGGTCAGGACCGCGCCGATGGTGGTATGCGTTCGGGCGGTGTCGAATTCGAACGGCTCGCCCATGATCTCGACGACGTCGAGAGATATCTCCGCGCGGCCGTCGTCGATATCGCCGAACGCGTTCACCGCGCACAGCGCACCCACCACCAGCGGGCCCGAAGTCCGCTCGGCGTAGCCGATTCCGCCGGGACGTCGCTGCGCACCGCGCCACTGCGAGGTGTACGCGCCGGTCCCCGCACCGACACGGCCGTGCAGAATCTGCTCGCCGGCGGCGGCCTGCGCGGCGGCGTACCCGTGCTCGGGGGTGGGCCGCGCGGACGGATCACCCGCGGCGAGATCGAACAGCGCCATGGTCGGCACCAGGGGCACCGGCCCGGCCGGGGTGGGCACGCCGCGGCCCTGCTCCTCGAGGTAACGCAGCACCCCATCCGCGGCGGCCAGACCGAAGGCCGAACCGCCGGTCAGCACGATCGCATCGATCGTGACCGCGGCCTTGTCCACCGCCAGCGCGTCGAGCTCCCGGCTGGCCGGAGCCCCGCCGCGCACCTCACACGAGGCCGTGGTGTGCTCCGGCAACGTCAGCACGGTACAGCCGGTCTGCGCCTCCGGATCGGACCAGTGCCCGACCCGGATACCCGGAATTCCGATCGTCATGTGCACCCTCCTTCGCTCGCGCCCGTCCCGGCGATCATCGCATTACGACGCACCCCGTGTTCGGCCGATTCACCCCGGCTCGCACATCCGGCGACGTCACCGCTACCGGAGCTACCGTGGATTCATGACCGTTCCCGAGATCAACGACCCCGGCACCCTTCCGCTCGTGCTCGGCGGCAACGTGTTCGGCTGGACCGCCGAGCGCGACGAGTCGTTCGCCGTACTGGACGCCTTCGCCGAGGCGGGCGGCACCATGATCGATACCGCCGACGCCTACAGCGCCTGGGTGCCCGGACATTCCGGCGGCGAATCGGAGGCCATCCTGGGCGAATGGCTGACCGCGCGCGGCAACCGCGACCGGATGATCATCGCCACCAAGGTCGCCAAATCCCCGCAGCGCCCCGGCCTGCACGCGGACAACATCCGTGCGGCCGTGGAGGATTCGCTGCGTCGCCTGGGCACCGACCACCTCGACATCTACTACGCGCACACCGACGACACCGACGTCCCGCTGGCCGAAACCCTCGGCGCATTCGACGAATTGGTTCGCGCGGGCAAGGTCCGCGCCCTGGGCGCCTCCCAGTACACCGCCCCGCGACTGGCCGAGGCCCTGGCCGTCGCCGACAGCGCGGGCCTGACCCGCTACTCCGTCGTCCAGCCGCTGTACAACCTGCTCGAACGCGACGTCTACGAGGGCGAGCTCGCCGAATTGTGCGTCCGCGAGAACCTCGCCGTCTTCCCCTACTACGGCCTGGCCATGGGGTTCCTGACGGGCAAATACCGCCCCGGCGACGACACCGCCGACAGCCCCCGGGCCCCGCGCGCCCGCGCCTACCTGAACGATCGCGGCCTGCGCGTCCTTGCCGCCCTGGACGAGATCGCCGCCACTCACGACGTCCCGGTGGCCTCGGTCGCCCTGGCCTGGCTCCGCGCCCGCCCCGGCGTCACCGCCCCGATCGCCAGCGCTCGCACCCTGCCACAGCTTCCAGCACTGCTGGATTCCGCCCAACTCACGCTCACCGCAGCGGAAGTCGCCACCCTGACCGCCGCCGGTTAGCGACGACACGTCCCGCTGGGGGCGATCGATCACCCACGAAACGCTGGAGGGCCCGCATAGCGAGCCCTCCAGTGACGTGTCAATTCCCCGAGCCGTACCTCACACGCGGTCCGGTCACGCGGTATCGACGGTGTTTCCGTTGCGCGGCAACACCTATCCCTTCGATGCGGTGAGGTCGTAGACGCTCGTGCCGTCGACCGTCGTCGCCGTGTAGTGCTGCTCGATCCAGGCGGTGATCTTCGCCGACTCGGAGTCGCTGTCGCCGTGCGGGCCGCGGTCGTCTCCGGCGATGAAGTAGTGGATGCGGCCCTGCGCGACGTACTGCTGGAATTGCGCCAGGGTCGGGGCGGGGTCGCCGCCACTGAATCCGCCGATGGACATGACCGAGACGTCCGCGGCGAGCTGGTAACTGTTCGCGCCGTGCGAGCTGACCGCCGCACCGGCCCAGGTGTACCGGCCCGCATCGGATTTCAGCATGGTGACGATCTGCGCCGACGGACCCGAATCCCAACCCGGCCCGCCGTGACCGCCCGAATTCCCCTTCGGACCCCCAGGACCCCTGTGCCCGCCGCCGGGCCCCCATCCCGATCCGGGGACCTGCGGCCCCGCACTCGCCATGCCCCCGTCACCCTGCGACTTCCCCAGTGAATCCACGGTATACGCGACCGGCCCGGCCAACCCGGCCAGCACCGCCACGAGCAACGCGGCCACCGCGAACCTGCCACTCGACCACACGGCCAGCGCCACGGCCGCCACCAACCCGAGCACCAACACCGCCCACCGCAGCCACGGCACGAAATCCGGTGTGCGCGAAAAGGTCAGCCACGCCGTGGCCACCGTGAGCAGCACACTCACCGCGAGTACCAGACGCGCCCAGCTGTTTTCGCGTGCCCGCCAGATCAGCACACCGCCACCGCCGACGAGCGCGGCCACGGCCGGGGCCATCGTCATCGTGTAGTACTGGTGGAACGTCCCGTTCATGAAGCTGAACACCAGCCCGGACACGACCAGCCACGCACCCCACATCACCAGTGCGCTGCGCACCTGATCGGTGCGGGAAGCTCTGCCGCGCAACACCATCCCGGCCACCAGCAGCACCAGGGCCGCCGGAACCAGCCAAGTGATCTGACCGGCGAGTTCCGGTCCGAACAGTCGCGCGATCCCGGGCTCCCCGGCGCGCGGCCCGAATCCCGAGGTGTCCAGCCGCTGGATCCCGTTGTAGCCGACGGTCAGATCCAGAATCGAATTGTTCTCCGAGCCACCGAAATACGGCCGCGAATCCGCGGGCCACAACTGCGCGATCAGCACCCACCATCCGGCGGCGACCAGCAGCGCCACCCCGGCGGCGCACAACTGCCCGATCCGCTTGCCCAGCCGCGGCGGACCGGCCACCAGATAGGCCACCGCCAGCCCCGGAACCACCAGCATGACCTGCAATTGCTTTGCCAGGAAACCCAATCCGACGAATGCCCCGCACAGCACGAGCCACCGCCAGCGGCCATCGCCCAGCGCCCGCGTCATCGCCCAGGCCGCGGCGATGATCAGGAAGGTCAGCATCGCATCGGGGTTGTTGAACCGGAACATCACCACGACCACCGGCGTCAGCGCCAGCACCAGCCCCGCGAGCAGCCCCGCAGCCGGCCCGAACACGCGACGCACCGTCGCCCACAGCAACGCCACCGAGCCGACCCCGAGCACCACCTCCGGCAGCAGCATGCTCGCACTGCTGAATCCGAAGATCCGCCCGGACAATTCCATCGGCCACAGCGACAGCGGCGTCTTGTCGACCGTGACGATATTCCCGGGATCCAGCGAGCCGAAGAAGAACGCTTTCCACGACAACGTCCCCGATTGCACCGCGGCGGCATAGAACTCGTTCGCCCACCCCCCTGCGGTGAGATTCCAGCAGTAGGCCGCGGCCGTTCCGATCAGCAGCACGGCCAGAATCAAGCGTTCGCGTGGAATTCCGCGCCCGGACGAGGTGGGCACGGGCGTCGGCCGCGCGGCGGCCCCGGGTTCCGCGGTGGCAGTCTCGGTCATGATCAGCAATCCTGATCGAGCACCCTGCCAGGCATCTCGAGCGACACTGGGAGAACCCTGGGAGCCCTCCCGCGGTCGGATCACCCCGGAGAACGAGGGGGAATCAGGGCATCGCGACCCGGCCGAGCGCGAACACCGACGCATTGGCCCGTAACGAACGCGCCGGTCCCGCACTGTGTCGAGAACCCTCCGATTCCTGCGGATCCTCCGAATCCGGCTGCCACGCCGGCGTATTCCGCGCGGCCAGCGAACGCGATATCTGCGCACCCGTGGTGCGCAACAACGGCACCATCGCCCGCGCGGCATCGGTATTGGGCACGATCGCCGACAACGCCGCCACCACCTCCCGCCCGGTCGAGCGCAACGGCACGGCGATCGCGGCGTTCGCGGGATCGATCAGCCCCGGACAGAACGCGGCGCCGGTCCGGCGGATCTCGCTCAGCAACGCGCGCAACGCGTTCGGCTCGGTGACCGTGCGCGCCGAGAGCGCGGGCAGCGGGCCCGCCAGCACTGTCTCCTGCACCGCCGGAGGCCCGTACGCCAGCAGCACCAGCCCGGCCGCGCACGCGTGCAGCGGCAGCCGCGATCCGGGCCCGCGCAGCACGGTCTGCACGGCATTGGGTGCGGACAACGTCTCGATGAACATCGCCTCCGAGCCCTGCCGCACGCTCAGATGCACGTTCTGCCCGATCCGGGCGCTGAGTTCGGTCATGAACGGCACGGAGGTCCGCACCAGATCCCGGGTGGGCGCGGCCCGGGAGACCAACTCCCACATCCGCAATCCGATCCACACCCGCCGGTCGGCGTCGCGCTGCAACCAGCCGCGCTCGACCAGTTCGGACACCATCCGCGAAACCGTCGGTAACGAAAGGCCCGTCCGTTTCGACAACTCTGAGACGGTGATGACCGGACTGTCGTCCTCGAACGCCTCGAGCAGACGGGCCAATCGAGAAAAGACGGACTCACCGTTGGAATATCTGGCCATCTACGACTTACCTTCCGGTATTTCCGGGACACGCAGCATCGGTCCGCGGCGTTGCGGACGCGACGGGTCTCGACTTTGTCGTATCGGCCTGGCTGTGCCCTGCTCGAATGCTTAGAGCTTTCTGTGCGTCGGCCTTCGTTGTAACCAAGGAAAGCTATGGTCCCGCGGTTTTCATACAAAGAAACCTCCGCCGTGATCGAAAACACGATACGGCGGAGGTTTCGGTTTTTTTGTCCGAATTATCCGATGCTGAAAGGCTTGCCCCAGACCGTTACATATCCGATCGACGACGACGTGTACACCTTCGCCTGAGCGAATGAGCGAGCCTGGGCGTACCCGCCGCAACCGTCCACGGCGAAGGTCTCGTTGTGCCAGGTCAGACTCTGATGCGGACCGGTCACCTGCTGAAAGGGGTTGTGCGTGTCGGTGCCGAAGTCGTCCGGAGCCTCCACATCCAGCAGATTGAGCACCTTGGCCTGCCCCGCCGCGAGAGTCAGGGTGGTCGAGGCCCCGCCGGTGCCCGAAACGGTCGCCGGATTCGTACTCAGGTCCGCGGTGCCGCTGGCGTCCACCCCGGGCACGATGCCGCCGCTCAGATCAACCTGGCAGCCGACGATGTAGCCGACAATCAGCCTGGTCGCGGTCTTGGGGTCCTTTGCCGCCCCGCCGGTCAGATTGACCTCGGCATGGCCGCTGGTCCACGCGTTGCGGCTCAGCGGAGTCGCGTTCAGCGAGGGATTGATATTCGCCGATTCCCCGGTGATGTCGACGTTCACGACGGTCCCGTCCCCCATGGTCTGGGTGATGTGCCCGCCCGGCAGCGGTACGAAGGTGTCGGCGTCGGCCGCACCCACGGAGAAGTAGCCGAATGCGGCAGTGGCGGCCAGCCCGATACCGGCCATCCGGGCCACTAGGCCCATGCGAACAGTATTCATGTGAGTATTCCTCGATTCAGATTCGCCGGAGCGAAATGCTGTGCGTGACAGGCGAACTCAGCCGAGGCTGAAGGGCTGGCCGTAAAGGGTGGTCTTGGCGTAGTCGGGCCCGACGATCTCCACCGTCACCACCTGGCGCGCCTGGGCATAGCCCCCGCACCCCTGAATCTCGACCTGCTGATCCTGCAGATCGAAGTGATACTGACCCGATTGGGTCATATCCCGCTCGTCGAAATTCACCCACTTCACCTGTCCGGGCGCGAGCGGCACCGACAGCGACCCGGACAGGGTCGGTGACGTGCTGATCGATCCCGACAGCGCCGCCGAGAAGCTCCCCAGCGACACCTGACAGCCCACGAGATACCCGACGGCCATCGTCGAGGCTCCGTGCGTCGAGGAATTGTTCGTCCCAGCATCGTTGTTCGGCCCGTTCCAGGGGCCGACCGTGCCGGGCGGTGTGGTCACATTCGCGGTGATGTGCGAGGTCAGCCAGGCGACCCGGCCCGCCCCGTTCGCCGCCAGCGACGGCGAGATGTTCACACTGTTTCCGACACTGTCGATGGAAACACCCGGGTCCACGATGTGTCCGTCCGGCAACGGCACAAACGTGTCTGCGTTCGCGGCTCCCGTCGATAGGAAGCCGATCGCGGCGCTGACCGCCGCGGCTATGCCGGCGGCCCGGAAAATCCGGGCCCCGACACGACGATATTCCCTCATCTGTTGTCCCTCACTACCTTCATCGGTATGCCCCGCCGGAGCGCGGCAATCGTGTGGCACGTGGACGGTTACGCCTTCGAATTCGCAATCCGCCGAACACGCACCGAGCCGAACGGTAGCTCAAATCACTATTTACATCAGTCCAACTTTCTTTCATTGCAGAAAGCATGATGGAAATTCGTACACGACTATTTCCATCAATGAAATTCTTCCTTCAAGGAAAACGCGGTGGCGAGGCCGATGAATTCGAGGCGAAGCTGGTAGCGGCCCGTACGGAGGGCAGGACAAGCACTCGCCGAGTACGCACCCGGTACTGCAGCCGGAACCTCGCGACCTGCCGCCGTAAGACCACCGGGCCTGCGCGCGTGCCCGCCGAAGTGTATGTCCCCTCATCATATTTCGGCGGGCACGCCTCCTCCTCCCCCTTCTCTCTTCCCAGGTGAAAGCAGGCTGCCGTGCGACGCGTCCTCCCCATCCCCATCGCGACCGGGCTCGGCCTGCTACTCGGCGCCGGTCTTCTCGGCTCCGGAATCGCCCATGCCACAACGACTTCCGCACCCTGCCTGTGGGACGGATCACCACACACCCAAGGATCGGCGATCACCTCCGGCGGCTGGAACTTCCGCTGCACCGACGATCAGGGCACCCCGACCTGGCAGCCGGCCGGGCGCACCGCCGCGCGCAGCACGGTGCCCGTGCCGGGCGCGGACACCAACCCGACCGGGCTGTTCAGCGTCGGTGCGCGCCAACCCGGCACTTCCTACGACGACTACTGCGTCGGCGATCAGCTCATTCCCGGCACCGACGACGTGTACGAGGCGTACTCCGGCGGCGACGGCCACCTCTACTGGCGCGCGGTCGCCCCGATCTCGCGGTGGTCCTTCGATCCCGGTGCGGCCCACCCGGCTCCGACGACGCGGACCGCAAGTCTGTGCCACGACGGCGATCTGACGTGACCAGTCGGTAGGAAATTCGCTTTTACCGCCCGCGGCGAGCAAACTTCATCGAATGGACCAGGAAAACGGGCCGAAACCCGAGTTGTTCAGTCACAGCACCGTCGCGGTGCCCACACCCGCGAACGCCACCGCCGAGGCGAAGGCGCAGCGCCCCATCTTCAGCAGTGCACCCGCCGCACCGCCCACCGCCCCGGCCGACCAGGACCGCTGAGGCACACTCCGACGCAACGTTCCGCCCGGTCCAGGCCGGGCACCGATTACGGTTGTCGGCGAGACCATCACCTCACCTCAGGAGAGCTGACAGCCGTGAACGCACTCGCCGACAAGGCCACGAAATTCCTCGCCCTGCACAAGCCCGGTGAACCCGCGATCCTGCCGACCGTCTGGGACGCCTGGTCGGCGAACCTGGTGCAGCAGGCCGGATTCGCGGCGCTGACCGTGGGCAGCCACCCGCTGGCCGATTCGCTGGGCAAGCAGGACAAGGAGGGGATGACCTTCCCCGAGTCCCTCGCCCGAGTCCGCGAGATCACCGCCGCCGTGGACATCCCCGTCTCGCTGGACATCGAGTCCGGATACGGCCGCAAACCCGCCGAACTCATCGAGGGCCTGATCGAGACCGGCGTCGTCGGCCTCAACATCGAGGACACCGTGCACAGCGAGGGCGGCCGTCTGCGTGAGCCGCAGGAGCACGCCGATTTCGTCGCGGCCCTGCGCCAGGCCGCCGACGCCTCCGGCGTGCACGTGGTGATCAACGCCCGCACCGACCTGTTCCTGCGCCAGGACGGCGACGAGTCCGATCGCACCGATCGCGCCATCGCCCGCCTGCGCCTGGCCGCCGAAGCCGGCGCCGACGTCCTCTACCCGGTAGGGCGCCACACCCCGGAAACCCTGCGCCGCTTGACCTCCGAACTCCCCCTCCCGGTCAACGCCATCTCCACCCCCGACCAGAACGACCGGGCATACTTCGCCGAGGCGGGCGTAGCCCGAGTCAGCTTCGGCCCGTTCCTGCAGGCCGCCCTCGCCACCGAAACGAACCGCCTCCTGCAACGCTGGAGCTGAGCGACACCCGGCCCGGCCGCATCGGCGGCCGGGCTCACGGTCCACCCGGCAGTCGGCGGCGGCCGGACTGGACTTCGCTGACCAGGTCCTCGTAGCCGATGGCGAGTTCGGCCAGGCGTTCCCAGGCGTCGCCGAGGTGCCGGTCCGTCGAATCCGCCAGTGCCGCAACGGCTGCCGCGGTGAATTGAGCGAGGCGGTCGATCACTGCACCGAGGGTTTCGGTGTGTACACGGGCCGCCCCGTGCGCGGGCGGCAGCGATCCGGTGACGCAGCGGTTGATCTCCGCAACCCATTGGGCGCGTTGATGATCCATGTCCGCAGTCGCGGAACAACCTGCATCCGAACGTCTTGTGTGCAGTTCGGTCAGCGCGTGCGCCGCCCGCAGGATCGGGTGACGGTCGAACTCGACACCCCGGCAGGCATGCAGCACTTCATATTTCGTGGGCAAAGGCTCGCACAGCATCGTCGTGCATTCTCCGGATGGTTCTAGGCCGAAGTGGATCTGCTCGGGTCGTCGTCTCGGCACGCGGAGCACTCACCCGGCGCATCGTCCGGATTCAACCGCCCGAGTTCGATCAGCCGCCCTCGGCAGTACCAGATCATGGCGCAGGTTTCCGGCGTGCAGTCCGCATGCCGGGACATGTGCAGTTCGTGATGCATCCGCGCGACCGTGAGTGGATTCGGCGGATAGTCGTGGAAAACCGGATTGCCTCGCAACGTTTGTCCTCCTTCATTTTTCGAGCGCAATATTTCAGACAGGCGCGCATTACATCGACAGACCGCCGCTCGACCGCTCTGACCAGCACGCATCCGACCTCTATCTGCAATGGACACAACGAGATTGGACACCTTCCATTTCTCTGGACAAGCCGCCCTCTTCGGAACTACCGATGTACGAACAGATTCCGTTCTACGCCAACTGAGAGCGAAGCAGAACATCACGACCTACCATGTCGCCTGAGACGACACAGATATCCAGTGCGACCCTCACCATGAATTCCATTCCAGCACGGAGAATTCCAGGAGGAATGGCCCCGATGGATCACCCTCCGTAATTCGGTTTTCCAATCAGCGCATTCCAGAAATGTGACTCCGGAATGGAATGCACCGGCAAGGGCAGCACGAACGACACCAGATAGTGAGGCAATGCCATGACAGGATCAACGCTCGCGCGACGGTCGCTGGGCCGGCGACTCCGGAAGCTCCGCGCCGCAGCGAAACTCAGCCAGTCCGCCGCCGCCCGAGCCGTGGAGTTGTCCCCCCAATCCATCGGCAGACTCGAGGACGGCCAGTCGACCCGCGTGTCCGGGTTGCACATCAACGCTCTGTGCAACCTCTATGGCGTCTCCGACGAGGAGCGGCGTCTACTGCTGGAATTGGGCCAAGAAGCGCGTGAGGCAACCAAATCCGGCGGGAGTTGGTGGCGAGCCTATGCCGACCTGTCACCAGATGGATTCGAGCACTACTACAGCCTCGAGGAAGCGGCCCGAAGGTTCACGTCATTTCAAATCACGATGGTTCCCGGCCTGTTACAGACCGCCGACTACCGACGCGCCGGGGAGTGGACCATGCACCCACAGGACTCGACACCCGATGTGGAGCGTCGTGTCGAGATGGCTGTTCGGCGCCAAGAACGGTTGCAGGACAGAGAGTTCGAGGTAGACCTCTACCTCTCGCAGGCCGTCTTGAACCATCAGGTGGGCGGTCCCAGCGTCATGGAACGCCAGTGCTATCACCTGATCACGATCGGCGAACTGGCCAATGTCTCGGTCCGAGTGATACCCCATTCCGTAGGCAGCCATATGGGGCTGCATGTCGGCGCGTTCGTACTCCTGGAATTCGACACGCTCCCTGCCGGCGGTTCGATCGAACCTCCGGTGGTATATGTCGAGGGCTTCACCGGCGATCTGTATCTGGAACGCGACACCGAGATCGATCCGTATCGGCATGCGCTGGAACACATTCGCCGCGTAGCCTTGAGCCAGGACGAATCGAAGGCCCTCATCGGTCGGATTGCAAGGGAGTACCGAGCGTGACTTACGACCTGTCCCAAGCACATTGGTTCAAATCGAGCCGTAGCAAAGAGTCGACCGCCTGCGTGGAGATCGCTCATCTCGACGCCGACACCGTAGGCGTTCGCGACTCGAAGAATCCGACCGGTCCGGCCCTCGTCTTCGACTCTCAGGAGTGGGATGCATTCAATGCGAAGGTTCAGCACGGCGGCTTCGACAACGCCTGACCGGACACGATCTCACGCCTGACCAGACATGAGTGACGGGAGGATCGAGCACCGTCTCGATCCCCCACAGCTCACCGCAGAGGGGGTATCCGATGCCAGTGATCCGGCGATCGGAGCCGACCCGAACCGCCGGCGCCACCGCGGGCGGAAGGGCGGTCCACCCAGTCGACTACTTCAATTCGGACAGATCGAGGCCGAGCATGGCCAGCAGGTCCACACATTCGGCGGCGTCCTGGGCGTAGACGGCGACGGTCTTCGCAGCCAATGCGCTCCGCTCCAGGTGTGCCGCCCTCTCAGCGGCACGGATGTCCGCGAATGCGGTCGCCGGATCGTCGATATGGCTGCTTTGGGCCGAGGTCATGAAGGCTCCTTGCGGATTGCCTCGACCGAAATGCCGGATGCCCGCGATCGAGGACCGATACTCGACCACCACCGCTGCTCCTGTGCGTCGGCCGAAAGTCGCGTTCGGTTGCAGCCGACGTTACCCGCTCTATCGCCACACCACGGGCCGATGCCCGACTTGGGTTCGTCGATAGCAAACAACCATCACCGAGACCGAAAGTCAAAATCGCCTGCAACCGTCGATGATCAACGACCCATCCGTACTGGGGCATTCCGTACAGGAAGCACCGAACTCACCGAGCTGGGCTTGGGAAAGACAGCCGCCGCCAAGAAATGGAGCCAACTGATGAGCGCAAACCTCTCCTTCTTCAAGTCGGAGACCTCGCAGCGACTCCGTGCCGAAGGTCGAGCTGAGGGCCGGGCCGAAGGCGAGGTCAAGATGGCGGCAGAGAAGGTCCTGCGGCTGCTGCAGGCTCGCAAGATCAGCGTCTCGACAGACGCGGAACAGCGAATCCGATCCTGCCGAGACCTCGATGTCCTCGACCAGTGGTTCGATCGCGCCATCACGGCGACCACGATCTCGGAAATCTTCGCCTGAAAACAACCGGGGTAGACAACCGCACAGGCGCTCGCCTTCAACCCGAGGTTGAGGGCGAGCGGCCCTGTTCCTACACCTCGACGACGCGACCCTCATCGATGGAATCGAGTTCGTATCGGCCGAGTTGACCGAGCCGACTCATGATTCGTTCGATATCGAGCGGCAGCCGCGCGTCGTCGGTGAGATCGGTCAGGGCGGTGGCTGCCAGGAACACGGGAACGATGTCGCGGTCGTAGAGCACGTCCACGACGTTGGCGAAACGCTGCGCGGACTCTCGACCGACGTCACGAAGGGTGGGCACACCGCTGATCACCCACATCGGGAAGTCATGGGTCAGCGCGAGGTAATCGACTGGCGCGGTGGCGTTTTCACACAGATCGGCGAAATCGATCCACAGCTGCGCGGCCGTTGCACGGCGGACGCGGATCGGATGTGCGGCAGGTACGAGCGTCCGGAATTCGTCGGGGCTCGGCGGATGAAGGCCGAGGCGCTCGAGCTGTTCGGGTGCGCCGGGGCTGACCCACCATCCGGCGGCGAATCCGGTCTCGTGGTCGGCGGTGGTGCGGTAGTCGACGGGACCGGCGACGGCGATGACCGTCAGGGACCGCTCGATCAATTCGATGGTGGGCAGGAAGTCGTCGTGGAACAGCGGGTTGGGGAGCAGGGAGTGCGGCGGATAGTTCGAGGTCACGATCACTCGAAGGTCGCGGTCGAGGATCTCGGCCAGCAGGCGGGAGATGAATTTGCCGTCCGCGACATCGTGGACATGGAATTCGTCGAAGCACAGGACATCTCGTTCGCCGAGGAGATCGTCCAACGCGGCCGACAGGTCGCTGCCGTGCCGGTGGATGGCCCGGTGCAGGTCGCGGAAGAACTCGTGGAAATGGACCCGCAGCTTTCGCTCTGTCGGCACCGCGGCGAAGTACGTCGCCATCAACCAGCTCTTGCCTCGCCCCACCGGACCCCACAGGTACAGATTCCGATCGGAGGCGAGCGCAGCGGCGGCCCGACGTTGTGCGTCATCGAGGGTGAACCCGAGTTCTGCTGCTGCCCTGTGGAATACGGCGACATCCACACGCCCGGATCGACGCGAGCGCACAGTTCGACGGGTCCAACGCATGCCGAAACTCTAGCATCGTAGAGTATTGAGATGATCGAGAGATGCCGCACCGCACCTCACGCCGTGATCTCATCTGCGAAGCCGCGCTGGATCTCGCGGCCGAGGGCGGCAATCACGCGCTCACACACCAGGGGATCGACGCGCGCCTCGGCCTGGCAAAGGGGTCGACCTCGTACTACTACCGCACCCGGCACGCCCTGGTCTCGGCCGTCATCGAGCATCTGACGCTCCGGTCCCGCGAGTATTTCCGCGATGCCGTCCCGGCGCACCCACCGACGACGGCGTCGCAAGCAGCTGCCGTGATCAGCGATCAGCTGGAAACCCTTCTGACAGAACGGCATAGAGATGTAGCGGCCCGCTACGCGCTGATGACAGACGCCGCAGCCGACGACGAGCTACGAAACGGCCTGGCCTCATGCCTGTTCTCACTACCGTCGGCGACCGAACTGATGAATTCCCTGGGCGCACAATCACCTTCGTCCGCCGCCCGAGACCTCGTCGCGCTACTCGAGGGCCTGGTGTTCACGCACGCCGCCGGCGCACGACCGCTCGGTGCAACGACCGCAGGCGAATTCGAGTCCCTGCGGGCGACAGTCCACTTGTGGGTCGCGGCACTCATCGGGAAGTGAAGATCCAACCGCTCCCACACGGCAGACTCACACCGCCGAATCACCCAACGCTTCCGCAACGGACGCGGAACGCATGAACACCTCGTCCCGCTCGGTGAAGAACGGCGGCAGCTCGCGCCGCAACTCCTCCGCCCACCGAGTAGCCGGATCGGCCGCCACCTCGGCCTGAATATGCTCGTACGATTCGCGATCGTCGTACTCCCACACCGCAACCACGCGACCATCGTCGGTCTCCCACCGCCCCACCAGCCGCGCCCCGTGCCGCACCTCCACCGGCAGCAGATGTATCCGGAAGTAGTCGTGGAAGGTCGCCAGATTCTCCCCCACCGCCTGATAGATCTGCATCCGATAGATCACAACTCCCCCTCCAATCAGTCTCGCCGCCGACAATCGCCCCATACTCCCACACCGCAGGCGATCCCATTGCCGGACAACCTGATCGGTTTTGTTCGTCACACCCGGCGAATGTATCTGTGCCCCAGCGACTCAGATACGAAAATCCATATTTCCCGTACTCGGAGCCTCCGGCTCGCGACGGTGCGGCCCACGGGGATCGCTGTCGACGGGCGGCGGATCGATACCCATGATGGCGGAATAGGCATCGGGATCCGATGATTCTTCCTCGCGCACAAGCGAATCCCGATGCCCGTCATAGGAATCGTAACTCCTTGCGGGAGTGTCGAATCCGACACTCGGCTCCTGCTCGAAAACCACCGAATCGAATTCCTGCACCACCGAATGCGAACCGGTACGTGCAGAATTCGATCCGATGACCGATGAATCGTCCCAGCCGGCCGGCGACTCCGCGACAGGTTCGAATTCGTACGCGTCGGACCGCGCCGGGAAATCCGATTCCACACCAAATGATTCCGGTTCATACGATCGTGTATCCGCCAGCGGTAGCGGCGGTTCCGGCTCGTACCCGAAATCATCTCGCCGCGGGGAAGATTCGAACTCCGAATCGAACGACTCGGGAGTAATACCGAAATTGGCTGCCCGAGTATCCGACTCGGTCCGCTGATCGTACGCATCCGACCAAAATCCGGAATTACCCTGCTGTGCGACTTCATCCGGCTCGAACGACTCTGCCGAAACACCGGAATCCGCTTGCCGCCAGCGCGATTCGGAGTCCGGCTCGTATATCCCCGACCGGAACCCGGAGTTCTCCTCCGAGACCACCGGCTCCGGACCGGCCTGCGGCTCGGTCCGCTGCTCGTGCGCACCGAGCCCGGGACGCGCGGGAGGCACCTGCACACTGAAGGATTCGGCGATGAACACCCCCTCGTCGATCTCGTCGGCGAAGGTCGTCACGGTCAATTGCAGCAGGTACTGACCGGTGGGAGTACTCGCGATGAGATAGCGCGTGGACATCCACAGGCTCAGTGCCGCATAGGTATACGTGCCGGAGATCTCCGCGGAGGGAAATCCGTCGTAATCCTCGACATCACCGCCGAGTTCCACCCAATCCGGCAGGCGGCGCGAATCGGTGTAGGCACAACGCATCACCGCTCGCGGATCCACCGGCAGCGACAGGCGCCAGGCCATCAACACCGCGTTCTCGACCCACCCGGATTCCTCCGAGACGCTCCCCTCCTCGGCCGGTAATGCCCAGGCCCCGAAGGCATTCGGCAGCACCTCGCGAACGACCTCGTGCCAATCTCCCGGAATATCCAGCAGAACGACCGGAACTCCGGGATACTCGGGGTGCACCACCACCGGTGTCGCGCCGACGGCAGCCAGAAACTCACCGATCGTGGGCAATGTCTGCTCGCGCAGTGCCTGTTCGTCCGAGTCCTGCGCCTGCGTGACCTGGTCTTGTGAAGCCGCATTCATCGCGCCGAATCCCCTCCTTCTCGTGCGAACCTGACCGTACCGCACATATCCGGCGGTTCCATCCCCCGGCGGACGGATATCTCAGGAACGCGCCTTCTCCGCGGACAGCAGCGCGGTCACGACGCCGAAAACCGCACCGGCGAAACCGAAGAAGGCGGTCGCGGAGGTCGGATGATGAATGTCATCGGACCAGAAACCCATGGCCGCGAGCACCACGAACAGCACGATCGCCAAGGTCGCGCGTCCCCAGAGGAACTGCGACGGCGGCGCGATCGCGAGCGTCGCGGCGACCGCACGCGCCTGGTCGTCGGCATCGGATTCGGACGGCGGCGCGATCTGCAGCGCGGTGGTGATCGCCGACTCCAGCCGCGGATCCTGAACCCCGAGCATCCCCATCCGCTGCGCCGCCGTCGCGGCCGCATCGCCCTTCCCGGAATCCAGCAGCGCACGCCGGATCTCGGCACGGACCACGTCCGCCGGAACCTGCTGCACCGGATGGTTGAAGAACAACCCCATACCCCGTCGCCTCCCTCAACGACTTGTCCTCGCGCACAGCGTAACTGGTCCCCTCGATGCGCGCGCGGCGAGCGCGGGAAAACTCGATCGCACCCCGCGACGACGAATGCTATGGTTTCGCACCAGCCGGAACGACCGGATACACACTCGGGGGATTCTCATGTTCAACTGGTATGTCGGCCTGCTCGCGATCAGCGGCATCGTCATGCTCGCGCTGGCCGCACTGAAGCAGGGCCAGAGCACCGTGTCACGCTCGATCAACGCCATTTTCGGCGCGGTCTACCTCGGCTACGCGATCTATCTCGCCTTCTTCTTCGACGGCGGGTCGTACCTCATCTTCTTCCAGGCGTTCCTGCTGCCGGTGCTGATGGTGGTGAACTTCTTGCGCAACCGCACCCCGCGCACGAAGCTGACCGATACCCAGAAGGCGTGGCGCGAGTTCCAACGCACCGATCAGGCGCGCTAGCGTTGCGCGGGTGAAGATCGAGCAGGTTTCCGACTCCGTCCACGTCGTCGCCGGGACGAATGTCAACTGGGCGCTGGTCAGCGACGGTTCGGGCGTCACCGTCATCGACGCCGGGTACGCCGGCGACACCGATGATGTGCTGAAATCGGTGCAACAGATCGGTCATCAGCTCACCGATATCGCCGCGGTCCTGCTCACCCACGCGCATCTCGATCACATCGGGGCCATCCCGACCCTGGTCGAACGTCTCGGGGTGCCGGTGTACACCGGCGCCGAAGAAGTCCGGCACGCGAAACGCGAATACCTGCAACAGATTTCACCGGCACAGATGGCGGCGCAGTTGCTCGACGGCCGGGGCCGCCGCTGGGTCGCCCAGACCGTCCGCGCGGTCTACGGCCACATCAACACCTCGATCCCGTCGGCCGCCGCCGCCGACGAGACCACCCTCGCGGCCCTGCCGGGCGGCATCGTCGCGGTGCCCACCCCCGGCCACACCGACGGCCACACCGCCTACCTGCTGCCCTCGGAGGGTGTCCTGTTCTCGGGCGACACCCTGGTCACCGGCCATCCCCTCTCCCAGCGCACCGGCCTGCAACTCCTGCCGACCTTCTTCAACCACGACGAATCCGGCACCCGGGCCAGCGCCGCCGCCCTCGCCGCCCAACCGGCCCACATCCTGGTCCCCGGGCACGGCGCCGCCACCGAATACGACCCGGCCGAGCTCACCCGCCTGTTCGAGTCGACGGCCGAATAACCGAATCCCCCGCGATCAGCCGAGCTGAATCGACCGCTTCGCCAGGCCGAGCCAGAAGCCCTCGATCGGGGTCTGCCGGTTCTCGAGGTCCGCTTCACCCGCGCCGAGGGTGACGAACAGCGGGGCGAAGTGCTCGATCCGGGGATGGGCGAGACGAGCGGCGGGTGCGGTGTGCCGGAAGTCCAGCAAGGCGTCGATATCCCCGGCGGCCAAGGTTTCCCGACCCCAGGCGTCGAATTCGCGGGACCAGGCGGGGGCCTCGTCGTCGGCGGCGCCGGGAGTCATCTCGCGCAGGTTGTGGGTGAAGAATCCGCTGCCGATGATCAGCACGCCCTCATCCCGCAGCGGGGCCAGGCGACGCCCCAGATCGAACAAACCGACCGGATCCAGCGTCGGCATGGACAGCTGCAGCACCGGGATGTCGGCCTCGGGGAACATCTCCACCAGCGGCACGTACGCGCCGTGATCCAGGCCCCGATCCGGCGCCTCGTGCACCGAATCCCCCAGTAGTGCACGCACTTTCGCGGACAGCTCGGGGGCTCCGGGCGCGGGATACAACACCGAGTAGTAGTGCTCCGGGAAGCCCCAGAAGTCGTAGACCAGCGGGACCGTCGTGGTCGCGCCGAGCGTCACCGGCGCATCCTCCCAGTGCGCGGACACCACGAGAATGGCTGTGGGCCTGGGTAATTCGGCGGACCAGGCGGCCAGCTGACCGGGCCACAGCGGATCGTCGGCCAGCGGCGGAGCGCCGTGGCTCAGATATAACGCGGGCATCCGCCCGGCGGTCTCGGCGGTGGACATGGTGAACCTTTCAGCCGATCAATCGAATGGTATGCCCGGTGTGCTGGGCCTTGGCGCGCAGATAGCGCAGGTTGTGCGTGGTCGCGTGCACACCCGTCGGCACCGTGACGCGCACGTCCACCCCCAGCGCGTGCAGCTGTCGCGGCTTGTCCGGGTTGTTGGTGAGCAACTCGATCGTCCCGACACCCATCGCCGCCAGCATCTGCGCGGCGGCTGTGTAGTCGCGAGCGTCCTCGGGCAGGCCCAGGGCGGTGTTGGCCTGGTAGGTGTCCAGCCCCTGATCCTGCAGCGCGTAGGCGTCGAGCTTGTTGTACAGCCCGATGTCGCGACCTTCCTGCCGCAGGTAGAGCAGATATCCACCGGCCTCGGCGATCAGTTCCACGGCCTCGCGCAGTTGCGGTCCGCAATCGCAGCGGGCCGAGCCGAACACATCGCCGGTCAGACATTCCGAATGCAGTCGCACCAGCGGCGTCGGCCCGGGATCGCCCAGGGCCAGCGCCAGATGTTCGCGGCCGTCGGCGAGTCCGTCGAAGGTGACCGCCTCGGCGGTGACCGTGTACCCGTCGGCGAATGCGAGCGGGATGCGCACCCGGGTCCGCACCGCGGCCGCGGCGTTCCCGCCTGCGAGGATGGATGTCATAGCTGCTCCGGGGTCCGGTAACTGTTCCGTTCAAATTTGAACAGAGGGCACCCCGAGATTATTCCAATTCGAATGACGGGCGGTAACCTGGGACGATGAGTGGTCCGCGCTGGCTCGACGAGCAGGAGCAGAGCGCCTGGCTGGCCTTCCTCACCACCGCGGCGCTGCTCAACCGCCGCCTCGATCAGCAACTCGAACGCGATTCCGGGCTCTCGCATCTGCAATACGAAATCCTGGTGCGCCTGTCCGCCGCCCCCGACCACGAACTGCGGATGAGCGAACTCGCCGGTGCCCTGCTGGACTCCAAGAGCAAGCTCACCTATCAGATCGACCGGCTCGAACAGGCCGGACTCGTCCGCCGACGCTCCTGCCCGAGCGATATGCGCGCGGTCTACGCCGTACTCACCGAAGCCGGGCAGCGCACGCTGGAAGGGGCCGCCCCCGGACATGTTGCCGCAGTCCGTGCGATGTTTCTCGATCCGCTGACCCCGGAGCAGCTCACCGCCATCGCCGAGGGACTCGGAGCGGTCGGCAACAGACTCCGCGGCGAGCGCTGAACGCCGGGCACGGTTACGATTCGACCGCTATGCAACCTCCACCCGACGCCCGTATCTGGATCGACAAGCAGACCCCCGAGCCGTTCCACGCGCTCGGCGCGGTGGCCGTCGCCGTGCAGCACGCCGCGGAGGCCGCGGGCCTGGATCGGGACGTGATGGAACTGGTGAACGTCCGCGTCTCACAGATCAACGGCTGCCCGTTCTGCCTGAACCTGCACACCCGCGCCGCGATCGCCGCCGGCGTGACTCAGCAGCAACTCGACGTGCTGCCCGCGTGGCGGCGCAGCGACCTGTTCACCCCACTGCAACGAGCCGCCCTTGTCCTGGCCGAGACGACCACGACTCTTCCGGATGAGGAAAACCTGACGCGTGAGTATGCTCTTGCGCGACAACATATGTCGGACGACCAAGTGTCCGTCGTCATCTGGGCCGCAACGACCATCGGTGCCTTCAATCGCGTCTCGATCATGAGCAGGCATCCGGTGCGAGTGCGGAAGGAGAACTGAGTGAGCGAGCAGACGACACCGTCATCGGTTGTCCGCAACGATGCGCAGTTGCGCTACGAGATCTGGTACCAGGACAGGCTGGCCGGATTCGCCGAATACCGCGAGCGGGAGAACGACACGGTTTTCATCCACACCGAGGTCGACACCGAATACGCGGGTAAGGGCCTCGGCGGCATCCTGGCCGAGGCCGCGATCGAGGATGTCGTGGAGCGCGGGCGGACCATCGTGCCGCGTTGCCCGTTCATCAAGAGCTGGCTGGACAAGCACCCGCAATATGATGATCACGTGGTGGGAAAAGGCATCCAGCGGTGAGCTGAGTCGGCCTCGGCAACTCAGGGCGTGCCGAATATCGTTGTGCCGATATCCGATTCGGCTGTCATGGACTGGACCCCGATGACGCGCAGAAGATCCAGTTTCTCCTGTGCGTCGCTGCCCGGGCGCGGGTAGTAGACCAGTAGTTTCTGTGCGACGTTCGGGGTGACCAGCGTCTCGCACACCATGTCCATCAACCCGACCCGCGGATGGATTATCCGCTTGGAGTCCGAGAGCCGCACCGCCACTTCATGTTCGGTCCACATTCTCTCGAATTCCGAACTCACCGAACGCAATCGGGTGATCAGCTCGACGACGTCGGCGTCACCCGGTCGACGCGCGGCCGTGGCCCGCAGATCGGCGACATGCTTGCGGATCAGGCGATCTCGATCCTCCTCGGGGAATCTGCGCCCCGCATCGGGCTCGGTGCACCACCGCCACAGCACATACCGGGACAGACCCGTGAATCCGGTCTGGTCGCCCACCAGCAGGACGTGCATCCGGTTCTGCGCCAACACCTCGCCGAGATCCGAACACACCGCGGCCGGGGTGTCCTCGAGTTTGGACAGCAGATACAGCAGGCCCGGACCGACGTGCCGATCACCGCCGTCGCGATGCGGCGCGGTATGACCGCACAGGTGGAACAGGTAGTCGCGCTCGTCGTCGGTGAATCGCAGCGCGCGGGCCAACGCACCGAGCACCTGCACCGACGGCCGCGGACCGCGAGCTTGTTCCAACCGGGTGTAGTAATCGGTGGACATACCGGCCAGCAGGGCGACCTCGTCGCGCCGCAGCCCCGGCGTGCGTCGCCGGAGACCGGGCAGCAAACCCACCTCGGCGGGCTGCAACTGCTCGCGACGGCGTCGCAGGAAATCGGCCAGTTCGTCGCGGTCCATGCGATCCACTGTCCTCCCTCGCCTCGCCCGCAGCCAGGGATCGCCGATCCCACGATGTGCCGTCCCTCCCTGGTCCTTGGATCCGCGCGCACGATGAACCCCATGACCACCATCGAAGAAGTTCAGCTCGGCGCGGCCGGACCGGCCGTCGGGCGCATCGGCCTCGGCGGTATGGGAATGTCCGGCTCGTACGGCCATGCCGACGAACAGGAATCCATCGCCACCATCCACGCCGCCCTGGACGCGGGCGTCAACCTGATCGACACCGGCGACTTCTACGCCATGGGCCACAACGAGATGCTGATCGGGCGGGCCCTCGCCGATCGCAAGCGCGAGGACTATCTGCTCAGCGTGAAGTTCGGCGCGTTGCGGGGGCCGGACAACAACTGGGGCGGCACCGATGCGCGGCCCGAGGCGGTCCGCAACTTCCTGGGATACTCCCTGCAACGACTCGGCGTCGACCACATCGACGTCTACCGGCCCGCGCGGCTGGATCCGAACGTGCCGATCGAGGACACCATCGGGGCGATCGCGGAGATGGTGCAGGCCGGATTCGTGCGGCACATCGGGTTGTCCGAGGTCGGAGCCGATACGTTGCGCCGCGCGGCAGCCGTGCACCCGATCGCGGACCTGCAGATCGAGTATTCGCTGATCTCCCGGGGTATCGAGGCATCGATCCTGCCGACCGCCCGCGAGCTCGGCACCTCGATCACCGCCTACGGGGTCCTGTCGCGCGGACTGCTGAGCGATTCGCTGCGCGGGAACCGGCCCTTCGCCGCGGGCGATTTCCGGGCGTTCAGCCCGCGGTTCCAGGGCGAGAATCTCGCGGCGAATCTGCGGCTGGTCGATGCGCTGGCCGCCATCGCGGACAGCCGCGGCAGGAGCGTCGCGCAACTCGCCATCGCCTGGGTCCTGGCGCAGGGCCGCGACATCGTCCCCGTGATCGGCGCACGCCGCCGCGACCGCCTCACCGAGGCGATCGGCGCACTCGACATCACCCTGTCGCCCGACGAACTCGCCGCGATCGAAGCGGCCGTACCCGCTGATCAGATCGCGGGTGAACGGTATGCGCCCGCACAGATGGCGATGCTGGACAGCGAGAGCTGAGCCCTGTCACCGCTCGGCACAGCTCGGTCCTCGTCCGAACGTTCGGACGAGGACCGAGCGACGTTCTACTTGCGGCGCGGGCGGATGACGGCGGTGAAAGTCGCCGCGGCGACGGACTTTCCGGTGTTGTCGGTGATGTCCACCGGCACGGAGAGTTCGACCGGGGTGCCCGCCAGAATGTCCTCGCGCATCTGCTTCAATTCCTCGGCGCTCAACTCCGAGGTAGCGCGGATCGGACCCGCCTGCCCCTTGGCCCGCGCCAGATATTCGATGCGCCCGTCCCGCGCGACGATGAACGCATCCCCCATCAGATCCACGATCCCGGAGATCGACGCACCCATGGCCGCGGTCTCGGCCAGCCCGAACAACATCGCCGCATGCAGATCACCATTGTGATTCAGATGCTCGGGCTTGGGCGCCATCTGCACGACGTTGCACCCCTCCCGATACTCGACGTTCTCCATCCCCGCGTACTGGATGAACCCCAACTTCTGAAACCCACCCCACACCAGATCGCCCACGGCACTGTCCACAACTACTCCCATCCCAAGTGAAACACGTTCTACTTTTCATACAGTGAATGGGGAACGTTGTCCACGGGTGGGGGAACCACCGGTATCGAAAATCACCGAGGCGGGTCGCCCCGCCCAACCCGCCGTGATTACCAGGTGATTTCAGGTAGTTCGACGTCGATCGGGAACGGACGATCGAGGCGCAGTTGTTTGCGGAAGACACCACTGGGTACGTACTGCCCGCCCTCGGGAAGCAATTCGAAGGCGTAGACGACCATTTCGTCGTCCTCGTTCTCCACTCGCCAGAAGCATTTGATGCCCGCTTCGGCGTATTGCAACGGCCGGAGTTTACGGTCCTTGGTCTTCGTATTGGGCGAGACGACCTCGACGGCGAGATGCACATCCGAAGGATCGAACATCAGGCTGACGGCGCTAACCGCCTCGCGCGATACAACCAGAACGTCCGGCTCCGGCGCGCTTTCGACGAGGTTGATGCCTTTTTCCGTCGCGATGACAAACTCACGAGGGGCAACCGCTCGCAACCCAAACTTGAGCGCATAGACCACTTCATCGTGCCAATGCGTGGCAGGCGCCATCATCACGACTTGTCCATCCTCCAACTCGAAGCTGCCATCGACCACTTCTGTCAGGCGAGGCAGGTCAGCGGTGGTAAACCCTTCGGGCGGAGGCACTGGCACCGACACCAACCGCGAGCGAATCGGTTCCTCGGGTTGATCGTGCGCAGCGACGGCCATAGCAGCAGGGTACCGGTCGAAAAAAACCTCCCGCAACAAATCTTCACGGGTATGGATGCGCGACGAAACAGGATTCGCAGCCAACCGGGCGAACCCCTCACGCAACTGCTCGACGATCTCGCGACGGTCCATCTCAGGTTCCCGAGGCGATCGCATCATGTCGGCAAGCATGCCCGAAGCATACAGCCACACTCAGCGTACGGTCCACACCTTGAATTCGAATTCTGTTGCGGTACAACCGATTACATTGACAAGATATCGAAATGCGCAGGAGCACAGTGGAACTGGTCCAATCAGACAACAACGCAGCCGAATGCCCCCACGAGCCCCACACATACGACAACCGCCCCGCCTCGGATAACCGAGGCGGGGCGGATTGTGTTGTCTCCTACCGGATTACCGGTAGTCGCTGAAACCGTAGTCGTCCAGCGGGACCGCTGCACCCGTGGTCTGGCCGAAGCCCTCCGGGGTGTAGTAGGTGTCGTCGTAGGACGGCACCGCGTAGGCGGCCGCGCGGGCCTCCTCGGTCGGCTGCACCTGGATGTTGCGGTAACGGTTGATGCCGGTACCGGCCGGGATCAACTTACCGATGATCACGTTCTCCTTCAGGCCGATCAGCTTGTCGGAGCGGCAGTTGATCGCGGCGTCCGTGAGCACGCGGGTGGTCTCCTGGAAGGAGGCCGCCGACAGCCACGAATCGGTCGCGAGCGACGCCTTGGTGATACCCATCAGCACCGGGCGACCCGACGCGGTCGACGCGGCATCGCCGTGCTCGGCCATGACGCGGCGGTTGACCGCCTCGAACTCCGAACGCTCCACCAGCGAACCGGGCAGGAACTCCGTCGCACCCGAATCGATGATCGTGACACGCCGCAGCATCTGCCGGACGATGACCTCGATGTGCTTGTCGTGGATGGACACACCCTGCGACCGGTAGACCTCCTGGACCTCGTGGACCAGGTGGACCTGCACCTGACGCGGACCCATCACGCGCAACACCTCGTGCGGATCGGCCGAGCCCTCCAGCAGCTGCTGGCCGACCTCGACGTGATCGCCGTCGGCGAGCAGACGCTCGGAGCCGTCGTCGTGCTTGAACACCCGCAGACGCTGACGCTTCGACAGCTTGTCGTAGACCACTTCGTCCGAACCGTCGTCCGGAATGATGGTGATCTTGTAGAAGCGGTCGTCGTCCTCGAGCCGGATCCGGCCCGAGACCTCCGCGATCGGCGCCTTGCCCTTGGGCACACGAGCCTCGAAGAGCTCCTGCACACGGGGCAGACCGCCGGTGATGTCGTCACCCGCGACACCACCCTGGTGGAAGGTACGCATGGTCAGCTGGGTACCGGGCTCACCGATGGACTGCGCGGCGACGATACCGACGGCCTCACCGATGTCGACCAGCTTGCCGGTCGCCATCGAACGGCCGTAGCAGGTCGCGCACACGCCGGTGCCGGTGGTGCAGGTCAGCACCGAGCGGACCTTCACCTCGGTGACACCCGCCTCGAGCAGCGCCTCGATGGCCGGGTCGCCGAGATCGTGACCCTTCTCCACCACGACGTTGCCCTTGGCGTCGAGCGCGTCGGCGGCCAGCGTCCGGGCGTAGGTGCTGGTCTCGACGTGCGCGTCACGGATGATCGAGCCGTCGGCCTGCTTCTCCGCGATCGCGACGAGGATGCCGCGCTCGGTGCCACAGTCGGTCTCGCGCACGATGACGTCCTGCGACACGTCCACCAGACGACGGGTCAGGTAACCCGAGTCGGCGGTACGAAGCGCGGTGTCGGCCAGACCCTTTCGCGCACCGTGGGTGTTGATGAAGTACTCCAGAACCGTCAGGCCCTCACGGAAGGAGGACTTGATCGGCCGCGGGATGAACTCACCCTTCGGGTTCGTCACCAGGCCCTTCATACCGGCGAGGGTACGGGTCTGGGTGAAGTTACCCGTGGCGCCCGAGTCGACGATCGTGATGATCGGGTTGTCGGCCGGGTAGTGGCGGCGCAGCGCGGCGCCGACCTCTTCGGTGGCCTCCTGCCAGATCTTGACCAGCGCGTTGTTCCGCTCCTGGTGATCGAGCGCACCACGCTGGTACTTCTTCTCGATCCCGTCGGCCAGACCCTCGTAGCGCTCCATGATGTCGGCCTTCTCCGGCGGCACGAGCACGTCGGACATCGAGACCGTCACACCCGAACGCGTGGCCCAGTAGAAGCCGGCGTCCTTGAGCTTGTCGACGGTCTGAGCGACCACGATCATCGGGTAACGCTCGGCGAGATCGTTGATGATCGTCGCCTGACGCTTCTTGGGCATCGGCTCGTTGATGAACGCGTAGTCCACCGGGAGGAGATCGTTGAACAGCACGCGGCCCAGCGTGGTCTCGGCGGTCCACGCGTCACCGGGCTGCCAGCCCTGCGGGAACAGCTCCGCCTCGATGGCCCGCGGCGGACGCTGATCGTTCAGCCGCACCTTGATCTGCGACTGCACGGTCAGCTCACCGCGGTCGACCGCCATCTGTGCCTCGGCCGGCGAGGAGTACACGCCGAACTCCGGCTCGTCCTTCGTGGCCGCGCGGTACGCGCCCTTCGCATCCTCGACCCAGCGGGTCAGGTAGTACAGGCCGGTCACCATGTCCAGACGGGGCATGGCCAGCGGGCGACCCGAGGCCGGGGACAGGATGTTGTTCGAGGACAGCATCAGGATGCGTGCCTCGGCCTGCGCCTCCGCGGACAGCGGGAGGTGCACGGCCATCTGGTCACCGTCGAAGTCGGCGTTGAACGCCTCACACACCAGCGGGTGCAGCTGAATAGCCTTGCCTTCCACCAGAAGTGGTTCGAAGGCCTGGATACCCAGACGGTGCAGGGTGGGCGCGCGGTTCAGCAGCACGGGGTGCTCGGCGATGACCTCTTCCAGGACATCCCACACCTGCGGCCGCTGCCGCTCGACCATCCGCTTGGCGGACTTGATGTTCTGCGCGTGGTTCAGGTCGACCAGACGCTTCATCACGAACGGCTTGAACAACTCCAGCGCCATCAGCTTGGGCAGACCACACTGATGCAGCTTGAGCTGCGGACCGACGACGATGACCGAACGGCCGGAGTAGTCGACGCGCTTACCGAGCAGGTTCTGCCGGAAACGACCCTGCTTACCCTTGAGCAGATCGCTCAGGGACTTCAGCGGGCGGTTACCGGGACCGGTGACCGGGCGACCGCGACGGCCGTTGTCGAACAGCGCGTCCACGGACTCCTGCAGCATCCGCTTCTCGTTGTTGACGATGATCTCGGGCGCACCCAGATCGATCAGTCGCTTGAGGCGGTTGTTGCGGTTGATCACGCGGCGGTACAGGTCGTTCAGGTCGGAGGTGGCAAAACGGCCACCGTCGAGCTGAACCATCGGGCGCAGCTCCGGTGGGATCACCGGAACAGCGTCCAGAACCATGCCCATCGGCGAGTTGCCGTTGGTCTGGAACGCGGCGACGACCTTCAGTCGCTTGAGCGCACGCAGCTTCTTCTGACCCTTACCCGTGCGGATGGTCTCGCGCAGGTTCTCGGCCTCGGCCGGGATGTCGAACTGCTGCATCAGCCGCTGGATCGCCTCGGCGCCCATGGCTCCGACGAAGTACTCGCCGTAGCGGTCCTGCAGCTCGCGGTACAGCACCTCGTCCACGATCAGCTGCTTGGGAGCCAGCTTGGTGAACGTGGTCCAGATCTCGTCCAGCCGGTCCAGCTCGCGCTGGGCGCGGTCGCGCAGCTGACGCATCTCGCGCTCGCCGCCGTCCTTGACCTTGCGGCGCACGTCGGACTTGGCGCCCTCGGCCTCGAGCTCGGCGATGTCGCCCTCGAGCTTCTGGGCGCGGGCCTCGAGATCGGCGTCGCGCTGATCGGCGACGGCCTTCTTCTCGACCTCCATCTCCGCCTCGAGCGTGGACAGCTCGTTGTGGCGCAGATCGTTGTCGACGGCGGTGATGACGTAGGCGGCGAAGTAGATGATCTTCTCGAGATCCTTCGGCGCCAGGTCCAGCAGGTAGCCCAGACGCGAGGGCACACCCTTGAAGTACCAGATGTGGGTGACCGGGGCCGCCAGCTCGATGTGGCCCATCCGCTCACGGCGCACCTTGGCGCGAGTCACCTCGACGCCACAGCGCTCACAGATGATGCCCTTGAAGCGCACGCGCTTGTACTTACCGCAGTAGCACTCCCAGTCCCGGGTGGGACCGAAGATCTTCTCGCAGAACAAGCCGTCCTTCTCCGGCTTGAGCGTGCGATAGTTGATGGTCTCCGGCTTCTTGACCTCACCGAAAGACCAGTTGCGAATGTCTTCGGCGGTAGCCAGGCCGATCCGGAGTTCATCGAAGAAGTTGACGTCTAGCACGTAACTTCCTTTCCCCTGTCGGGATTGATTTCGAGCAAGTTCTCAATCGTCGTGAACAGGTGCCCCGACCGCCCTGCTCGCCCGGCGCGCGGCCGGGTGAGCAGGGGGTGCGGGACCAAAATCACTGCGCCAGATCGTCTACCGTGGCGGCTTCGTTGCGGGACAGGTTGATGCCCAGGTTCGCGGCGGCCCGCTCCAGGTCCTCGTCGTCGCCGTCGCGCATCTCGATGGCCGCGCCGTCCGAGGACAGCACCTCCACGTTCAGGCACAGGGACTGGAGTTCCTTGAGCAGAACCTTGAACGACTCCGGGATACCCGGCTCGGGAATGTTCTCGCCCTTGACGATCGCCTCGTACACCTTCACACGACCCACCACGTCATCGGACTTGATGGTGAGCAACTCCTGCAGCGTGTACGCCGCACCGTAGGCCTGCATCGCCCAGCACTCCATCTCACCGAAGCGCTGACCACCGAACTGAGCCTTACCACCGAGGGGCTGCTGCGTGATCATCGAGTACGGACCCGTCGACCGCGCGTGGATCTTGTCATCCACCAAGTGGTGCAGCTTCAGGATGTACATGTAACCCACAGCCACCGGGTACGGGAACGGCTCACCCGAACGACCGTCCAGCAGGACCGCCTTACCGTCGGCGTTGACCATGGTCTCGCCGTCGCGGTTGGGCAGGGTCGAACCGAGCAGACCGGTCAGCTCCTCCTCGCGGGCGCCGTCGAACACCGGGGTGGCGATGTTGGTGTCGGCTTCCTGACCCCACATCTCCTCCGGCAGCGCCTGCGCCCACTCGGGCATGCTGTCGGTGTCGGAGCCCTCGACATGCCAGCCGGCCTTGGCGATCCAACCCAGATGGGTTTCGAGCACCTGGCCGATGTTCATACGACGCGGCACACCGTGCGTGTTCAGGATGATGTCGACCGGAGTCCCGTCGGGCATGAACGGCATGTCCTCCTTCGGGAGGATCTTGCCGATGACGCCCTTGTTACCGTGCCGACCCGCCAGCTTGTCGCCGTCCTGGATCTTGCGCTTCTGCGCCACGTAGACGCGGACCAGCTCGTTCACACCAGGAGGCAGATCGTCGTCGTCATCACGGGAGAACACCCGGATACCGATGACCTTGCCCGACTCACCGTGCGGCACCTTCAGCGACGTGTCACGAACCTCGCGCGCCTTCTCACCGAAGATCGCACGCAGCAACCGCTCCTCCGGAGTCAGCTCGGTCTCACCCTTCGGAGTGACCTTGCCGACCAGGATGTCACCGTCACGAACCTCCGCACCGATGCGGACGATGCCACGCTCGTCGAGGTCAGCCAGGACCTCGTCGGAGACGTTCGGAATGTCGCGAGTGATCTCCTCGGCACCGAGCTTGGTGTCGCGGGCATCGATCTCGTGCTCCTCGATGTGGATCGAGGTCAGGACGTCCTCTTCCACGAGGCGCTGCGACAGGATGATCGCGTCCTCGTAGTTGTGGCCTTCCCACGGCATGATCGCGACGAGCAGGTTCTTGCCCAGCGCCATCTCACCGTTCTCGGTGCAGGGACCGTCGGCCAGGACCTGGCCGTGCTCGACCCGCATGCCCTCGTCCACGATCGGACGCTGGTTGGAGCAGGTGCCCTGGTTGGAACGGTTGAACTTGCGCATCCGGTAGCTGCGGCGGGTGCCGTCATCGTGCATCACGGTGACGTAGTCGGCCGAAACCTCTTCCACCACACCGGGCTTCTCGTTCACCACGACGTCGCCGGCGTCCACCGCAGCGCGCAGCTCCATACCGGTGCCGACCAGCGGCGACTCGGAACGGATCAGCGGCACGGCCTGACGCTGCATGTTCGCGCCCATGAGGGCACGGTTGGCGTCGTCGTGCTCGAGGAACGGAATCATGGCGGTCGCGACCGACACCATCTGGCGCGGCGAGACGTCCATGTAGGTGACCTCGGTCGGGCCCACGTACTCCATCTCCTCGTTGCCGCGGCGCGCGAGCACCCGGTCCTCGAGGAAGGTGCCGTCGGCGGCGACGGGCGAGTTGGCCTGGGCGCGAACCTCGCGGTCCTCCTCGTCGGCGGTGAGGTACTTGACCTCATCGGTGACGCGGCCGTCCTCGACCTTGCGGTACGGGGTCTCGATGAAACCGAACGGGTTGACCCGCGCGTACACCGACAGCGAACCGATCAGGCCGATGTTCGGGCCTTCCGGGGTCTCGATCGGGCACATGCGGCCGTAGTGCGAGGGGTGCACGTCGCGCACTTCCAGGCCGGCGCGCTCACGGGACAGACCACCCGGGCCCAGCGCCGAGAGACGACGCTTGTGGGTCAGACCCGAGAGCGGGTTGTTCTGGTCCATGAACTGCGACAGCTGCGAGGTGCCGAAGAACTCCTTGATCGCCGCCACGACCGGGCGGATGTTGATCAGGGTCTGCGGGGTGATCGCCTCGACGTCCTGAGTGGTCATGCGCTCACGCACGACGCGCTCCATACGCGAGAGGCCGACCCGGATCTGGTTCTGGATCAGCTCGCCCACGGTACGCAGACGGCGGTTGCCGAAGTGGTCGATGTCGTCCACGTTCACCGGAACCTCGGCACCCTGCGGGGCCGTCATCGTCCGATCGCCCTGGTGCAGGCGCACCAGGTACTCGATCGTGGCGACGATGTCTTCCCGGGTCAGCGTCGAGCCGGTGACCGGGACATCGAGGTTCAGGCCCAGCTTCTTGTTGATCTTGTAGCGACCGACGCGAGCCAGGTCGTAGCGCTTGTCCTTGAAGAACAGGTTCTCCAGCAGGGTCTGCGCCGACTCCTTGGTCGGCGGCTCGCCCGGACGCAGCTTGCGGTAGATGTCCAGCAGCGCCTCGTCCTGACCGGCGGTGTTGTCCTTCTCCAGGGTGGACATCATGATCTCGGAGAAACCGAAACGCTCGGTGATCTCCTCGGCGGTGAGTCCCAGCGCCTTGAGCAGCACGGTGACCGGCTGACGACGCTTGCGATCGATGCGGACACCGACGGTGTCGCGCTTGTCGACGTCGAATTCCAGCCACGCGCCACGGCTCGGGATGACGCGCACGCTGTGCAGCGTCTTCTCGGTGGTCTTGTCGATGGACTCGTCGAAGTACACGCCCGGTGAACGCACCAGCTGCGAGACGACCACACGCTCGGTGCCGTTGATGATGAACGTGCCCTTGTCGGTCATCATCGGGAAGTCACCCATGAAGACCGTCTGGGACTTGATCTCACCGGTGTTGTTGTTGATGAACTCCGCGGTGACGAACAGCGGCGCCGCGTAGGTCATGTCCTTGTCCTTGCACTCCTCGATGGAGGCCTTGACCTCTTCGAAGCGCGGATCGGAGAAGGACAGGGACATGGATCCGGAGAAGTCCTCGATCGGCGAGAGCTCTTCGAGCACCTCCTCGAGCCCGCCATACGGGGTGACCTCACCACGGGCGATCGCCTTCTCCCGCCACTGCGGGGAGCCGACCAACCAGGCGAACGAATCGGTTTGTAGATCGAGAAGCCCCGGAACCTCGAGAGGCTCGCGGATCTTCGCGAAAGACACCCGCTTCGGGGCTCCGGGGATTCCGGCCTTGGTCTGGGTGGAGACTGCCAAGATGCGTCCTTCCAGCACCTCACGCGAGTCGCACGGTGGGCCTGCGACCGTCGCTTGTCTGCTTCGTTGTGTGAGATTCCCGCTGGTCACAACCCGAACGAGCCCCATACAGCAGACAACGGAAGTAACACCTGACGGTGGAACTTTCGTAGTGTGCGATCAAAGGTGTGGACAGGAGGCAGCCAGCGCAAAGTCCAAACGTACACCCCCGAAGCAGGGGTGTCAAAGTACCACCAAGGCCCAGCTTCGGTGTATCGGCGCGCCGTACCCGTATTCGCTGGCTGCGTCAGGGTCGGCGGCTGCCTGCACACTCCGAGTCCTGGACCCTGTGACAGCTGCCGCTGTTGTGAATAGCGTGACGGTTCGGACGTAACTCGTCAAGTGGCGGGGCCGCCCCGGTACCCGCGAGATCGACTGGGGCGCTGGACCTTCACGCGATCAGGGCATCGTTCGACATCGATAATCAGGCCCTGAACAGCGGTTCCGCGATCCGGGAAGACTCAGCGGTCGGCGATTTCGCTGGCCAGCCAGTGCCCGTTGATCTTCTGCATGCGCAGCACGATCGGGCCCGAGGCACTCTCCTGCGGCGCGCCGTTCTTGGTCGCGGCCACTGTGAGATCTACCAAAAGCTCGGCGCGATCATCGGTGAGCAAAGTCACACCGATCGGATCCGGCGTGGCCTTGGCGGTCGACTGAGCCTGTTTCACCGCCGTGACGGTGGTGTCGGCGAACTTGTCGAAATCGCCCAGCATCTTTCCGGTGACCACCTTGTGGACCGTGTCCTTGTAGCCATCGATGTTCTTGACGTCGTAGGAGTAGATCGTCTGGAGCGCGTCGGCGGCGGCGGCGGTGACCTGCTGGGTGGCCGCGGTGTCCACGAACGCCGCGTTCCCGTCGTCCACGCCCGGCCGCAGGAACGCGACCACCGCGAACGCGGTCAGCACGATCGCGCCCACCAGCATGCCGACGCCCATCCCCCAGCCCGTCGCGCGCAAGCGCGGCAGCGAAGGCATCGTGACCCGCGGCAGCCGGAACGAGGGCCTCGCATCGGCCGCGGATCCGGCGGCCCGGCCACCGGCGAACTTCGCTCCGAAAGCCTTACCAGCAGTGTTACCCGCAGAGGAGTCCGGCCGCGACGAACCGGCCGTGACGCGGGAGGTCCGCTTGCGGGTGGTGGCGTTCTCCGCGGCACGTGCCGCAGGCCGCATCCGCGAGGAGATCTTGTTGACTGGACGACGTGAAGTCATTGACGGTTCCTCCTACGAACCCGGTTGGCTCTGCGGCGCGGGTGCGGGAGTACCGCTCGGTGCGGGGGCCGGCGTGGCCGGACCCGGTTGGGCCGAGGGCGCGGCCTGCTGCGGCGACGCGGTCGAACCCGCGTTGTCCAGCGGAACCAGCTGCCCCAGCGAATTGGCCTGATCGGTCTTCCACAGGCCGCCGACCTTCGACAGGTCCAGGGTCCAGGTGGCCCGGAACGACTGCACCGGCACGTTCGGCGCGGTCTGCGTCTGCTGCACGACCACGATCGCCGCGGCCTTGTCCCGCTCGCTGTCCAGCGACGTCAGCGAGGCGCCGAGGATCTTGGCGTCCAGCCGGGTCCTGGACTCCTGCGCGGTCTGTTTGATGCGGTCGTGGTTCTGGTTGAACTCGTCGAGCATCTGCCCGGTCATCGAGGACTGCATCAGCTTGATCGAGCCCTCCACGTCGTCGGGATTCATCGAGCTCAGGTTCAGCGCCGCCTGCCGCGCGGCGTCCAGCGCGCTGTCGCGGGCCTGGGCGCGGGGCGCGTCGGTGAAGAATCCGGCGCGCACCCACCCGACGCCGAACCAGGCCGCCGCCACCACCGCCGCGACCAGCCAGACGGCGGCCACACAGGTCACCACCGTCCGGATCGGAAATACCTGGGCGGTTACCTCGTGCGAGCCGTCAGCAAACTTCGAGTCGGCCTCTTCCGACGGCGTCTGCGCAGCTTCCGGCACGGCGTTGGACAGATCAGTACTCACAGCGACACCCTAGCGTCGTTATTTTCCCGGACTCGCCACCCCTGCTCGGCCATCACCGCTTCGGGGTCACTCCGATGAGAGTGGCCAGCTGGGTGGCGACCGGGTTCAGGTTCAACTTGTCCGGATCGGTCTTGGGCTTGTTGTCCCACGGCTGTGGAACACTCGGATCGGCCAGTTCGGCTCGGGCTCCGCCCCGCACGTCCGTCGGATTACCTTGCGGCACAGTGCATTTCGCGTCCTTGTTGAACGGGAAATCGTCGCGGGTGTCATCGAAGTTCGGATTCTTCGCCTTCATCTGCGCGAGAATCTTCTGCGTGCCCTCGTACCCGAGAGTACAGGCCGGCGGATTGTTGGTTTCCAGCACCAGCCCGAAGTGCGTGGTCCCGTCCCCCGGCGCGGTGGCCGAACCGCCGATCGACAACAGCGGCAACATCTGCAGCAGCGGTTTGAGCCCGAAGTACTTCGGCGAGACCGCCAGCAGTACCGTGCGCAGATTCGCCAGATCCTTGGTCAGCGGATCACCGCTCTCCTGCAGCAGTTTGCCGATCGAGTTACCGGCGTCGGCGCCGGTGCCGATCAAGCGGCGGATATCGGGATCGTTGGCGCGCAGCTGGGCGGCCACCTTGTCCAGGCCATCGCTGAACTGCCGGATATCCCCACCCTGATCGACCTGGGTCTGCAGGACGGTCTGCGCGTCCTTGATCAGATCCACCGTCTGGGGCAGCGCGTCCAGGCCGGTCACGGAGAACTTGTTCAGCGAATCGATCAGGACGCGCAGATTGTCGCCCTGCCCGTCGAACGCCTTGCCCAGTTCGGTGACCGTCGTGCTCAACGCCTTCAGATCCGTGGTGCTGGCCAGGGTGTTCACACTCGCCAACAGGTCCTGCACCGGAAGCGGCGTCTGCCCGCCGACGATGATCGAACCGTCCCGCAGATACGGCCCGCCCTCGCTGGAGGGCACCAGATCCACGTACTGCTCACCGATCGCCGACCGGTTGGCCACGACCGCCTTCGCATTCGCGGGCACCTTCGGCTTACCCGAATCCAGCTGCAGGTAGATGACCACACCATCCGGAGTGATGTCCTGCTCGCCGACGGTGCCGACCGGAACACCGCGATAGGTGACCTCCGATCCCTTGGACACGTCACCGGTAGTCTGCATCTTCAACTTCACCTGGTACTGGCCGAAACCCAGCATGTGGTCCAGGTGAACGTATTTCGCGCCGACGAACACCACGCCGAGCACGGCGATCAGGCCGAACGCGATCAGCTGATAGCGAACGAGTTTGCTCATCTCGGCTTCACTCCCAACTGATTCAGAATCGAGCCGATCGGATCACCCGGCTTGGCGTTGGCCGGAGCAACCACGGTCGGCGGCAGTGGAAGCAGCGAGACCGTGGGCCAGCCCGGCCGCGGGCCGTTGCCGTTGTAATAGGGGTTGGTCGGATCGACCGGCACCGGACGACCCCACTTCGGCGGGATGTAGACCGGATTGGGCTCGCCCACCCCCAGGCCCTTCAACATGGTGCCGATCTGCAGATCCACCGACAGCCAGGTGTTCACCGAACCGCCGAATTCGGATTTGATCGCCTCGTCGGGGAACGGATAGGTCGGGATCAGCGGGAACGCCGTCACCAGATCCGGCGCCGAGCGGCCCAGTTCCTGCAGGGTCGGCCGCAGGGCGACCAGGTCCTTGATCAGGTTGTCCTTGGATTTGTCGAGCACCGAGACACCGGCCGTCCCGACCCGGTTCAGCTGCTTCAACAGCCCGATCAGCTCGGGACGCTGCTGGTCCAGGATGTGGATGCCCGCGGGCAGTTCGTCCAGGATCTTGGCGATCTGATCGTTCTGCTGCCCCACCCGCTCGGACAACGTGCCGAGTCCGTCCAGCGCGTGCTGGATATCGCCGACCTGATCGTTCAACCCCTTGATCAGGGTGTCGGTCTGGTTCAGCAGGGAGCGGACCTTGTCCTCACGACCACCGAGGGTCTTGTTCAACTCGGTGACGATCGGCTGCAATTGCGCGACGCCACCACCGTTGAGCAGCAACGACAATGCGCCCAGTACCTGCTCCACCTCGGTGGCGTGCTGAGTGTTCTGCACCGGGATGACCTCGCCGTCGTGCAACGGCTTGTCGGACACGTCGGAGGTCGGCGAGGTCAGTTCGATGAACTTCTCACCCAGCAGATTGGTCTGCTTCACCTCGGCGTGCGCGTTCGACGGCAGTTTCACCGAATTGTTCACTACGGCACGCACACTCGCGGTCCAGCCGTCCGGTGCGACCTCGATCTTGTCGACACGGCCGACGGGAATGCCGTCCACCTTCACCGCGGACTGCGGCACCAGGTCCAGCACGTCGTCGAACCGGATGTCCAGATGCAGCGGATGATCGCCGACGTTCGCGCCACCGGGCAGCGGAACGCTGTAGATCCCCGCCGAACCACAGGAACTCACCAGCAGCGTCGTCACGCCCAGAACCGTTGCGGCACAGGCCATCTTGAGCGGCTTCACTTCTGGCCTCCCGGCTTCTGCGAGGGCGGCTGCTGATTCGACGGCGTCCCGGGCACGGTGCCGGGCACCGGCGCGCGCTGCAGGTTCTCACCGCTCAGGATGCCGAACGGCAGGTTCAGCGTGGGCGTTGTCACACCCGCTTTGATCTGGTCGGTGATGGTCTTGCACTTGCTCAGGATCGGTCCGAGCTGACGGCTGATCGCGTCGAACTTCGGATCACCCGGACGCAGCTGCCCCAGATCGAGCATCTTGCAGATCGCGCCGAACGGATTCTGCAGATCGGTGAAGTTGGCACGCATGTCCAGGGTGCCGGTCTCACCGTTGTGCACGTTGATCAGGTTGCTCAGCGCCAGCGGCAGCACCGGCAGCAGATTGGCCACGTCGTTGCGCTGATCGGCCAGGGTCTGGGTCAGCTTGGTCAGCGACGCGGCGTTGCTCGCGACGAGTTCCCGGTTGTCGTCGATGAACCGCGCCACGTCCCCGAGCGCCACCGACAGCAGATTCAGCGCCTGCCCCAGATCGTGCCGCTCGCCCGAGAGGAATCCGGCCAGATCCGCGAGCTGCGTATTGAACTGCCGCACCTGCGCATCGTTCACCGACAGTGTGTGCACGAAGATCTGCAGATTCTTGATCGTGCCGAAGATGTCACCGCGCGCATCGGACAGATAACTGGCCGCGTGCGAGAGCTGGGTGAGGCTGTTGGACAACGCGTCACCGTTACCGGCCAGATTCTTCGCGCCCGTCTCGACCAGCTGGTTGACCGCGCCGTTCTTGTTGGCGCCGTTGGGCCCCAGCTCGTCGGACAGTTGCGCGATGGACTTGTAGAGCCGGTCCACCTCGACCGGGGTCGCGGTGCGCTCCTTGGGGATGGTCGCCTCGCGGGCCATCTTCGGCCCGCCCTTGTAGACCGGGCTGAGCTGGATGTAGCGGTCCGAGACCACCGAGGGGGTGATCTGCGCGGCCGAGGCGTCCGCCGGGATGTCGTACTTCCGGTCGACCGACATGACGACCTTCACCCGATCGCCCATCGGGGTGATCGAATCCACCTTGCCCACCGGCACACCCAGGATGCGCACCTCCGAGCCCTGATAGATGCCGATCGACTTGTCGAAGTACGCGGTGATCCGGGTGGTGTCGAAGCTCTCGAACAGCCACCACACCACCCCGGCCAGCACGACCGCCACCACGGTCACCAGAGAGATGAGAATCTTGGTGGGACGGCCGGATTCGCGCAGCGTGGTCAGCGGATCACGATGACCTGCCGAACCACCGGCGGCCGCAGCATCTTTCGCGGCTGCAGCATCCTTCGCGGCCGAAGTGTCTTTCGCGGCAGCCGCATCTTTCGCGGCGGCCTGCTGTACCGGAATCTGCTCGGTCGGTGAATCGGCACCGGCCACATCGTCTCGGGACGCGGCCTTCTGCACCGGCAGCTGCTCGGTCGGCGAATCGCCGCCGCCCGCAACATCTTTACCCTGCTCAGGCACGGCATCTCTGCCGAACTCGGGTTCCATCAGCGGCCTCCCAGGTTCCGGATGGGCGGACGGTTGCCCGGGACGTCCGGCAGCGCCGGGGGAATCAGGTTGACGATGACCGCGTCGAACCAGCGGCCGTTACCCAGAACGTTGGAATAGAGCCCGTAGAACGGCGCGGCCAACGTCAGCGTCTTGGAGATGTTCTGCTGGTTGTCGTTGAGCATGTCGATGGACTTCTGCAGGTTGGTCAGCGCCGGGCCGATCTGCTGCTCGTTGTCGTGCACCAGCGTGGTCAGTTCCGCCGCAATGGTTTTCGCGCCGGTCAGCAGCTGCGCGATCGCCTGCTGTCGAACGTTCAGCTCGGCCAGCAGCTGACCGCCGTTGGCGAGCAGCCGTTCGAACTGGACATTGCGGTCGGCGAGCACCTTGGTGGTCTTGTTGGTCGCCGCGAACAGCTGCTTGAGCTGCTCGTCGCGTTTGGCCAGGGTCTCGGACAGTCGCGCGACGCCGTCGATCGAGCTGCGGATATCCGGCGGGGTCTCGGAGAACGCGTCCGAGAGCACCTGCATGCTCTTGGCCAGCTGCGCGGTGTCGGTCTGCTCGAGACTCTTCGCGGCGTCCTGGAACGCCTCGGTCACGTCGTAGGGAGAAACCGTGCGCGACAACGGAATCCGCTTGGACGGATTCGCCGGATGGGTGCCCTTGGGATCCAGGGCCAGATATTTCTGCCCGAGCACCGTCTTGATCTGGATCGATGCGGTGGTGTCGTCCCCGACCCAGGCGTCCTTGGTGCGGAAGGAGATCAGCACTCGATCGCCGTCCAGCCCGACGTCGGTCACATCACCGACCTTGACCCCGGCGATGCGCACCTCGTTCCCCTTCTTCAGCCCGGCGGCCTCGGAGAATTCGGCGGTGTACTTGGTGCCCGCGCCGATGATCGGCAAACGGTCCAGGTAGAACGTCGACACGGCGATCAACAGCACCAGGAACAGGCCGAGCGCACCCATGAACGCGGGGCTGCGCCGCCCCAGGAGCTTGCGCTCATCCATCAGCGACCACCCTTCCCATGACACCGCGGCGCGGGATTGGTGTAGACCGGCTGATTCACCGTCGGCATATTCGCCGGCAGGTTCAGATTCTGACCGTCCTTCATGCCCGGACCCGCGACGATGTCGATACCGCACAGATAGAACTGGAACCAGGAGCCGTAACTCGCGGCGCGGCCCAGTTTCTCCATCTTGATCGGCAGATTCGTCAGCGCCTCGTTCACCTCGGGCGACCGGTCGTTCAGTGTGCCGGTGAGCTGGTTCAATCCCGCGATCGAACCCTGCAGCGTCGGCACCGTCGGCACCAGCAGATCCGCCGTGGCCGAGGCCAGGTTGCCCAGTGAGCTCACCGCCGAGCCGATCGTGCCGCGTTCGGCGTTCAGTCCGCTCACCAGCGCCTCGGTGTTGACGATCAGATCGTTGAGCGCGCCGTCCTTCTTGTTCACCGAATCCAGGATCGCGTTGAGGTTCTTGACGATCTGACCGATCACCGCGTCCTTGTCGGCGATCTTGTTCGTCAGGCCGGCGGTATTGCTCACCAGATCGCTGATGGTGCCCTTCTCACCCTGGAACACCTGGATGATCTCGTAGGACAACTTGTTCACATCATCCGCGGTCAACGTCTGGAACAGCGGGCGGAACCCGTTGAACAGCGTGGTCAGATTCAGCGCCGGACGAGTGTGGTCCAGCCCGATCGTCCCGCCCGCGTTGATTTTTCGGCCCTGCTGGCCGGTGCCCTGCTCCAGCGAGATGTACCGCTGCCCGACCAGATTTCGGTAACGGATGGTCGCGGTCACCGAGGCAGGCAGCCAATCGCGATCGGTCAGTTCGAAATTCACCATCGCCTGGTCGTGATCCACAACCGAGACCTTGGTGACCTTGCCCACGCGCACACCCGCGACGCGCACCTCGTCGCCCGGATTGAGCGAGGTCACATCGCTGAAGCGCGCCTTGAACCCGGTGCCGCCGCCGGAATAGTTGGCGATGGTCAACCCGAGCACGATCGTCAGCAGAACGGTGACCAGGATGAAGATGATGAGTTTGGTCAGCGGCCCACCCAGTCCGCGCAGTGCGGCCTTCACTTCACACTCACCTCACTTCCACGCAGCGCGGGCGCGCCGATCCGGCTCACCCAGCTGGGCACCTTGTCCGGCGACACCCCGTTCGCCGCAGCGTAGATCGCGCCCAGCGCGTGCTCCTCGGACGGCGAACCGGCCAGCGAGGTCGGCTGCGCGCCGAAGACCGAGAACTGCGCCGGCGGCAATTGACCGATGTTCTGCTTGCCCGGATTGCGGGTCGGCGGCTGATACGAGCCGTCGTTGGCCGAACCGGTCGGATACTGACCGGCGTCGGTGCCCAGCGGGGGCTCCGGGAAACACACCGGCGGGCGGGTGTCGAACCAGCGCGGCTCGTCCTGGTTCGGCAGGTACCGGCCGCGCGGATTGACCAGTTTGATCGACACCCGCGAGCCGGGCAGATCGGTTCCCTTACCGAAGATCTGGTCGATCCGCGGCTTCTGCTGCGCGAAATTCTTCATGGTGCAGGCATATTCGGGGGAATAGGTGGCCAGCAGCTGCAACGCCTCTCGCGAATCGGCAGCCACGTCGATGATGTTGTCGTGGTTGGCCGTCAGGAAGTCGGCCAGTCGCGAGGAGGTCGGGGTCAGCACCGAGTACAGCGTGTCGATCTGCGAACGCTTCTGCACGATCGTGGCGTTGAGTGTGCGCAGATCGTTGAAGGTGTCCACCAGCTGCGGCAGCGCGTCGGCGTAGGTGTCCGCGACGGTGGCGAAGTTGTGGATGTCGTCCTGCAGGGTCGGCATGACGCCGTTGATCCCGCGGAAGACCGTGTCCAGCCGGTCCACAGTGTGACCGAGCTCCTCGCCCTGTCCGCCGAGGGCCTGCGAGAGCGCGCCCAGCGTGGAGGCCAGATACTGCGGCGGAATCGCCTGCAGCAGCGGCATCACACTGTCGAGCAGCTGACTGACCTCGATGGCGTTACCGCTGGCGTCCTGATGCAGAGTCTGTCCCGCGGTCAGATGCCCGCTGGGATCCTGCGGCCAGACCAGATCGACGTACCGCTCACCGAACAACGTCTTGGGCAGCAGCCGCGCGGTGACGTTGGACGGAATCTTCCCGGCCTTGCCCGGATCCAGCGCCAGATGCAGCGTGACCTTGCTGCCCTGCGGCTGACTGGATCGGACCTCGCCGACGGTGACGCCGCGAACCTTCACATCGGCGTTGCGCGTCAACGCGTTTCCGACGGTGTCGGTGATCAGATCGACCTTCACCACCGGGGTGAAGGACTTGTTGTACATGGCGACCGTGGTGCCCAGGAACAGGGCCATCACCACGAAGAACAGCACACCGAGCGTGCGCGTGCGCAATTTCTCCGTCGATCGCCAGAACTGAATTCCAGCTGCACTCATCCGGCTACTCGCACTGTGGTCGTCGTCCCCCAGATGGCCAGGCTCAGAAAGAAATCGAGAATGTTGATCAACACGATCGAGGCGCGGACCGCACGGCCCACCGCCACGCCCACGCCCGCCGGACCGCCCGAGGCGTTGAATCCGTAGTAGCAGTGGATCAGGATGATCACGAAGGCGAATATCAGCACCTTGAGGAACGAATACAACACGTCCTGAGGTGGCAGGAACAAATTGAAATAGTGGTCGTAGGAGCCTGTGGATTGCCCCTCGAACCACACGCTGATCTGCCGCGAGGCCACGAATGTGCCCAGCAGACCGACGATGTAGAGCGGAATCACCGCCACGAATCCGGCGATCACGCGCGTGGTGACCAGGAATGGCACACCCGGCACCGCCATCACCTCGAGCGCGTCGATCTCCTCGGAGATCCGCATCGCGCCCAATTGGGCGGTGAAACCACAACCGACCGTCGCGGACAATGCCAGCGCCGCGACCAGCGGAGCCAGCTCGCGGGTGTTGATGTACCCGGTGAGGAATCCGGTCAGGACCGAGGAGCCCAGGGCGTCCAGGGCCTTGAAGCCCTGCAGGCCGACCACGACACCGACCGAGGCCGACATCATCACAACGACGCCGATGGTTCCGCCGATCACCGCCAGCGCACCCGAGCCGAAGGTCACCTCGGCCAGCAGCCGCATGACCTCCTTGCGGTAGTGCACGATGGTGCGGGGAATCCAGGCGATCGCCTTGGAGTAGAACGCCATCTGATCGCCGGCGCGATCGATGACATCGACGGGAGCCCGTAGGACACCGCCGATCCGGCGCAAATTCTTGGTGGATCGCTGCGAAACAACCATGGTCAGGCGCCCTTGGCCGGGACGATCTGCAGGTACACCAACGTCAGTACGAGGTTGACGAAGAAGAGCACCAGGAAGGTGATCACCACGGATTGGTTCACCGCGTCACCCACTCCTTTCGGTCCCCCCTTCGGATTCAGGCCTTTGTATGCGGCGATGACGCCCGCGAGCAGCCCGAACAACAACGCCTTGATTTCACCGATCCACAGGTCCGGCAGCTGAGCCAGCGCCGAGAACGATGCCAGATACGCGCCCGGCGTGCCGCCCTGCAACATCACGTTGAAGAAATAGCCACCGCAGATGCCGACGACCGAAACCAGGCCGTTGAGCAGCAGGGCGACCAGCATCATGCCCAGCACACGAGGAACCACCAGGCGCTGTACCGGGTCGATGCCCAGCACCTCCATGGCGTCGATCTCCTCGCGGATGGTCCGCGAGCCCAGATCCGCGGCGACGGCCGAACCCGCCGCACCGGCGATGATGAGCGCGGTGACGACGGGCGCGGCCTGTTGGACGGTAGCCAGCACACTGGTTGCGCCGGTGAAGGACTCAGCGCCGAGCTGCTTGATCAGTGAACCGGTCTGCAACGCCACGACGGCACCGAACGGGATTGCCACCAGGGACGCGGGAAGGATCGACACACTCGCGATGAACCACGACTGTTCGATGAACTCGCGCCACTGGAACGGCCGGACGAATGTCTTACGCGCAACGCTGATGAGCAGCGCAAAGATATTGCCCGCCTGAGCAAAACCCGACTCGACCGGGGTGCGCAGCCGCGTCAGGGTTAGATTCACGGGAGCGTATGTTACCCGTTGGTTGGGTTTTGTCGCGCGGTGGTGTCGTACGCGTTGCCTGGGTAATCCTGTTGGTTACCCGAATAGGCCGGGAGAACTTGTGTATCGCCGTTCTCCTGCATCGATTCCTGGATCGCCACCTGGGCCTGATGCGGCAGGGTGTGCATGATCTCCAGCACGCGACGACGACGACGCTCCACGCCCTGTCGCACCGGCATACCGGGCGTGGCCTTCATCTGCGGGATGATGCCCTCGATCTCCTCGGTGCCGTTGTCGTAGTGACCGGCCTCCGCGAGCGCCTGCTCGCGAGCCATCTGCGCCTCGTCCTTCTCCTCGGACATACCGATCGGACCGACCATGCGGCCGTTGAGGAACTGCTTCACCACCGGCTCCTCGGAGGTCAGCAGCACCTCGCGCGGGCCGAACATGACCAGCTGACGCCGGAACAGCATGCCGATGTTGTCCGGCACCGAACGGGCCAGGTTGATGTTGTGCGTGACGATCAGGATCGTCGCGTCGATCTGCGCGTTGATATCGATCAGCAGCTGCGACAGATAGGTGGTGCGGACCGGGTCAAGACCCGAGTCCGGCTCGTCCACGAGGATGATCTGCGGATCCAGCACCAGGGCGCGGGCCAGACCGGCGCGCTTGCGCATACCACCGGAGATCTCGCCGGGCAGTTTGGATTCCGCGCCGAGCAGACCGGTGAGCTCGAGCTTCTCCATGACGATCTTCTTGATCTCGGATTCGCTCTTCTTGGTGTGCTCCCGCAGCGGGAACGCGGTGTTGTCGAACAGGTTCATCGACCCGAACAACGCGCCGTCCTGGAACAGGACGCCGAACAGCTTGCGGATCTCGTACAGCTCCTTGTTGGAGCAGGTGGTGATGTCCGTGCCGTCGATGAAGATCGAACCGCGCTCCGGGCGCAGCAGACCGATCAACGACTTCAGGAATACGGACTTACCGGTACCGGAGGGGCCGAGCAGCGCGCTGACTTCCCCCGTGGGCAGAGTCAGTGTGACATCCTGCCAAATACGCTGAGAGCCGAAGGATTTGGTGACACCTTCGGTCCGGACCTCGACGCCCACGCCAACCTCCACATAATTCTTTGCAACGAGCGGTCCCGTGCCGTGTCACTGCTCGGCCGAAACCGCTCCAGCGCTGGGCCGATACAACACAGCACGATGTGACGCGTCACACTGGGTGCGGCCACTGTATCGCATGTAAACCGGCATTCCCATCCCTCCCTACCGGAGAGTAAGAAGTAATACGTTCCGGTTTATTCTTGCTCATCCCCCTACCAGGACAAACCGAGTACGGATACAAACCTCGATCAACCTGCGCGACTCGCCGCACATACGCCTAGCGGGCGGCTCCCACAAAGGGAACCGCCCGCTAGTGACAACAACCGCCGCACCTCGTCCCGCCGGCTCCGGACGACGCCGACACCGCGTTTGCGGCGCGGCTTGCCGCCCGGACGCGTGGCGGGTGCGAGGAACGAGTGCCCGACACGGGGCCGGGCGGTGAGCCTTCAGGCGCCGCAAACCCGCCGGAGCGAAGCGGAGGCCAAAGACACAGCCGAAGATACTGCTTACTTGACCGAGACCTTGGCGCCGGCCTCTTCCAGCTTGGCCTTGGCGGCCTCGGCGGCGTCCTTGGCGACCTTCTCCAGGATCGGCTTCGGCGCGGACTCGACGAGGTCCTTGGCCTCCTTCAGGCCCAGGCCCGAGACGATCTCACGCACGACCTTGATGACCTGGATCTTCTTGTCGCCGGCGCCCTCGAGCACGACGTCGAACTCGTCCTGCTCCTCGGCGGCCTCGGCCGGGGCAGCACCGCCGGCAACGGCGGCCACGGCGACCGGAGCAGCAGCGGTGACCTCGAACTTCTCCTCGAACTTCTTGACGAAGTCCGACAGCTCGAGCAGGGTCATGCCGCCGATGGTCTCCAGCAGCTCGTCAACGTTGGCCATGATGGCTTCCTTTCAGTGGGGTCTCCCCGCACAGGCGGGAAAAGTGTTGGGGTGGTTGGTTATTCGGCAGCATCGGCCGGAGCGGCCTCGCCGCCGGCGGCACGCTGCTTGTCCTCGAGCGCGGCGAACAGGCGCGCGACCTGTCCGGCGGGCGCGGCGAACAGGCCCGCGGCCTTGGTGAGGTTGCCCTTCATGGCACCGGCCAGCTTGGCCAGCAGCACCTCGCGGGACTCCAGGTCGGCGATCTTCTCGACCTCGGTCACGGACAGCGGCGCGCCGTCCATGTACCCGCCCTTGATGACCAGCGCCTTGTTGTCCTTGGCGAAGGTCTTCAGCGCCTTGGCGGCGTCGACCGGCTCACCGTGGATGAAGGTGATCGCGGTCGGCCCGACGAACAGCTCGTCCAGGCCCTCGACGCCCGCGTCGGCGGCAGCGCGCTTGACGAGGGTGTTCTTGGCGACGGAGTACGTGGCGTTGTCGCCGAGGGCACGCCGCAGCTCGGTGAGCTTACCGACGGACAGGCCACGGTATTCCGTGATCACGGTGGCGGTCGCGTCCTGGAACTGCTTGGTGATCTCTTCGACCTGGTCGTGCTTCCACTGGATTGCCATACTTCGCCTCCTCTCAGGGGTATCGGTTCGTAATGAACGACCGGAGTCCGCCAGGACCGGAGACAAAGCAAACGCCCCGGACGCAGAGCGTTCCGGGGCGCACAAGAAACATCGTGAATCCCAGGGGACTCACGGCTTCCCGACCTCGGCTCTCCCTGCGTGGGCCGCCGGCAATATCGCCGGACCTTCAGCTACCTGACGGCAGCAACCAACGGTCTTCGGTAGAACGATTGGGGGTGATCACTGAACTGGTCAGCAACCGTCGACCAGAATAGCAGAGACCTGCCCACCAGCCAAAACGCCAACGGCCGGTACGGAAATCCGTACCGGCCGTTGATGATTCAGCGTGCTACTACGCGTCCTCTTCGGTGAGGTTGCGGGTGCGGTTCGGATCCACCGGGATGCCCGGACCGGTGTTCGTCGAAATCGTCACCTTCTTGACGTAGCGGCCCTTCGCGGTCGAGGGCTTCACACGCAGGATCTCCTCGAGCGCGGCGCCGTAGTTCTCCACCAGCTTGGCGTCGTCGAAGGACGCCTTGCCGATCACGAAGTGCAGGTTGGCCTGCTTGTCGACGCGGAAGTTGATCTTGCCGCCCTTGATGTCGTTGACGGCCTTGGTCACATCGGGGGTGACCGTGCCCGTCTTCGGGTTCGGCATGAGACCACGCGGACCCAGGACACGCGCGATGCGGCCGACCTTGGCCATCTGGTCCGGGGTGGCGATCGCGGCGTCGAAGTCCAGCCAGCCGCCCTGGATGCGCTCGATCAGATCCTCGGCGCCCACGGCGTCCGCACCGGCGGCCTCGGCCTCGGCGGCCTTGTCGCCGACCGCGAACACGATGACGCGAGCGGTCTTACCGGTGCCGTGCGGCAGGTTGACGGTGCCGCGGACCATCTGGTCGGCCTTGCGCGGGTCGACACCCAGGCGCACGGCGACCTCGACGGTGGCGTCGGTCTTCTTGGTGGAGGTCTCCTTCGCCAGCCGCGCGGCGGTCAGCGGGGAGTACAGCGCGGAGCGGTCGACCTTGGCGGCCGCCTCGAGATATGCCTTGCTTCGTTTTGCCATGATTATCTGTCCTGTTCTGGAGTCAGAAGTGGTAGCGGGACTGGCCATCCCTCCCACTGCGCGAGCGCCGCGACTAGTCCGAGACGGTGATACCCATCGAACGGGCGGTGCCCGCGATGATCTTCGCCGCGGCGTCGATGTCGTTGGCGTTCAGGTCTTCCTGCTTGGTCTTGGCGATCTCGCGGATCTGGTCCATGGAGACCGTGGCGACCTTGTTGCGGTGCGGCTCGGGCGAACCCTTCTGCACACCGGCGGCCTTGAGCAGCAGCTTGGCGGCAGGCGGGGTCTTCAGCTTGAAGTCGAACGAGCGGTCTTCGTAGACCGTGATCTCGACCGGGATGACGTTGCCGCGCTGCGACTCGGTCGCCGCGTTGTACGCCTTGCAGAACTCCATGATGTTGACGCCGTGCTGACCCAGCGCGGGACCGACCGGCGGCGCGGGGTTGGCCGCACCGGCCTGGATCTGGAGCTTGATGAGCCCGGCGACCTTCTTCTTCTTGGGGGGCATCTTTCTTCCTTGGTTAGGGTTCCTACGGATTCCCGTAAGCCTTCTCCGGATGACGCCCCGGGAGAATCGACCGCACGACGAAATACGGTCGGCCGGGGCGCAACCCGGCAAGTGTAGTCGAACGCCGTCGGGGGCCCGAAATTGCCCCCGGCCGACTCAGATCTTCGCGACCTGCGTGAACGCGAGCTCGACCGGAGTTTCGCGACCGAAGATCGACACCAGCACCTTGAGCTTCTGCTGCTCGGCGTTGACCTCGGAAATGCTGGCCGGGAGCGTGGCGAACGGGCCGTCCATCACGGTGACCGACTCGCCGACCTCGAAGTCGACCTCGATGGTGGGCTTGGTCAGCGGCTCGGCGGCGGCCTCGGCGCTGGCGGCGGCCGCGGCGGCGGGCTTCTTCTGCTGCTGGTCGGCGGGGACCAGGAACTTCACCACGTCGTTGATGGACAGCGGCGACGGACGCGAGGTCGCGCCGACGAATCCGGTGACGCCGGGGGTGTTGCGGACCGCGCCCCACGACTCGTCGTTGAGGTCCATCCGGACCAGGATGTAGCCGGGCAGCACCTTGCGCTGCACGTTCTTGCGCTGGCCGTTCTTGATCTCGGTGACCTGCTCGGTCGGGACCTCGACCTGGAAGATGTAGTCCTCGAGTCCGAGGTTCTGCACGCGGGTCTCGAGGTTGGCCTTGACCTTGTTCTCGTAACCGGCATAGGAGTGGATGACGTACCAGTCACCGGGTGCGCGGCGCAGCGCGGCCTTCATCGCGGCGACAGGATCGACGTCCTCGTCCGCGAGGGACTCCTCGACAGGCGCGTCGCCAGGGGCGGACTCCGCGATCGGCGCGGAATCCGCGGACTCCTCGACCTCCGGCGCGGCGATCTCTTCAGCCACGTCGTCGACCGGGAATTCCTCGGTTGTGCCGTTCTCCGGGGTGCTCACTGGGCACTCGCTTCCTGTGTCGTCACTAACTTCCTCTGCGGGCCGGACGTCGATTCCAGCGAACGGCATCCGCACCCATCCACGTGGGAATGGTCACCGGCGCTGACGGCCAGCTAGCCGAACAGCCAGTTGACGCCCTTGATGAACGCCAGATCCAACAAGGCGATGAACGCGACCGTGAAGATCACGAACACCAGGACGACGGTCGTATAGGTGACCATCTGCTTGCGGTTCGGCCAGATCACCTTACGGAGTTCCTGAACAACCTCTTTCAGGAACTTCACCAGGCGTTTCAGCGGATTGCCCGTACCGCCGGCCTTCTTCTTGCCGGAAGGTTTGGACGTCTTGCGCGATCCCGCGTCGTCCCGCTCGATCGTCGCGACAGAGCCCGTCTCGTGATCCGAGGAACCGGAACGAGCTCGCCGAGTCGACCGTTTGCCGGTCGGACGACTCACCGCGCGGGTGTCATCGTCATCGGACACGTCGATCCTCTCTCGTCGCTGGCATCCTTGCAGGGGTGACAGGACTTGAACCTGCAACCTGCGGTTTTGGAGACCGCTGCTCTGCCAATTGAGCTACACCCCTTCGGCTGGACTCTCGATCCAGCACGGTGCTGTTCACTTGTACCCGGGTAGCCACACAACACACGCGCCGCCCCTGCAGTGTTCCGGCACCGGCGGAAATCCGCCCGGAACCGGGCCCTTCGGAGCAGCGCGCAGCGGCTGGTGACCCCAGATTCCCGAGTGTACGGTACGCCCCCCTCGCACCGCCAATCCGGGCCCGGCGGCCACCCCCACCACCCGATCCGCGCAGCGTGCGCGGCTCAGGCCAACTGCACGGTGGCCGTCGCGCGACCGAAGATCTTGCGTCCGGCGGACTTGGCGACCATCGCGATCACCGCGGTGCGGGTCTCGGGATCGACCGACTTGATCTTGCCGGTGTACTCGATCTCGGCGGGCTCGTCGGCCGCGACGTAGACCGGGCTGGTGAACCGGACGTTGTACTCCTTGATCGCGCCCGGATCGCCCAGCCAGGAGCTGACGAAGCCGCCACCCAGGCCCATGGTGAGCATGCCGTGCGCGACCACGTTGTCCAGACCGGCGAGCTTGACCATCTCGTCGCTCCAGTGGATCGGGTTCGCATCGCCCGAGACACCGGCGTAGTTGACCAGATCGCCACGGGTGAGCCGGACCACGCGCGCGGGCAGTTCGTCACCGGCGCTGACGTCCTCGAAACGCACCGCGTGGGTGCTGGCCGGCAGTTCGGGCAGGGTGGCGACCGGCACGGGCGGCTCGGTGACCGGCGGGGTGGTGCGCGGGTGATGCCCGGGAGCCTCGCCGATTCCGTGCATCAGCACGTTGCGCACGGCCTCGGAGATGTTCGGGTCGACGTCGCCGCCGCTGCGGCCGACCAGGGTGGTGTAGGTGGTGAGTACCAATTCGTCCCGCGAGGTGACGATGTTCTTCGTCACGATGATGTCGCCGCCGAAGGCCTGCCGGAACGAGTGCAGATAGACGTCGCAGACCAGCTGATCGCCGACCCTGATCGGCCGGTGGAATTCCAGAATCTGGTCGGTCTGCATGATCTGGCTCAGGTCGTAACCCGTGACGACCTGCTCGAACAGCTTGCGCTGAGCCAGGATGCCGACCAGCGAGATGAACGTCACCGGGGCGACGAGACCGTCGTAACCGTATTCCTGGGCGACGTCCTCGTCCCAGTGCACCGGGTGGTAGTCCTGCACCGCGCGGGCGTACTCGCGCACCTTCTCACGGCCGACCTCGTAGTAGTCGTCCACGCGGTAGTGGTGGCCGACCATATCGCGCGCGTGCGCGGCCGGGTCGAAATCCTCGACGGTGTCGGTTCCGGTGTCGGTGGTCCCGGCTTGTGTAGTCACGGAAGAAAGTCCCTATCTGACCCCGCTACGGGATCTGCCGAAGCACACACTGCCGCGGATACACCAAATGCCGGAGCGGGTTCACACCCTGCTCCGGCACTGAAGGCTGACTCGAGTTGCGACATGCGCGGGGACCTGGCAGCTACATGAGCTTCCTGCGGCCTCACCGACGTCGCACGCGGCAGTGGCACGCGTGGAGTATTAGCGAGATTCGCGGTGCGCCCGGTGGGTGCCGCAGTTCGGGCAGAACTTCTTCAGTTCCAGCCGATCCGGGTCGTTACGCCGGTTCTTCTTGGTGATGTAGTTGCGGTGCTTGCACTGCTCGCAGGCCAAGGTGATCTTTGGCCGGACATCGGTGGACTTCGCGGCCACGATATGCCTTCTTTCGGGTCTACCTGATGGAGGTATCGGTCTTTGTAGCGATGGCCGGACTTGAACCGGCGACACAACGATTATGAGTCGTTTGCTCTACCGACTGAGCTACACCGCCATAAGGGTCGGCTTGCGATGGTGCCTGACCCTGGAGATGCCGTCGGTCACCACCGGCAATCCGGCGAGCCCCCTAACGGAATCGAACCGTTGACCTTTTCCTTACCATGGAAACGCTCTGCCGACTGAGCTAAGGGGGCATGACTACATGCGCTCCTGATCGCGATCGCTCGCACCCGGGGCGCCGAAGCCTTGAACGAGGTTACACACTCTTCCGCCGAGTTACCAAACCGGCAGCTCAGAGCCAATTTTCCAAGCCCGCGCAGAGAAGCGGACGCCGGGCCCGAACACCACCCTCGAACAAAATCAGGGCCCTCTCCGATTGGAGAGGGCCCTGAGAGTGTGGCGGATGAAGGATTCGAACCTCCGAAGCTTGCGCGGCTGATTTACAGTCAGCTCCCTTTGGCCGCTCGGGCAATCCGCCGAACACGCTGAGTGAGCGCGCTGAGCAGAATACAACGATCAGGGCCCCTGGATGCAAACCGGCAGGCCAGCGGGGTAGCGTCGGGCCCTCGGCGGCTAGTGGCGGGGCGATGCCCGCGGCGCTAGCGTCGAAGCCGGAATTCGCGAGACAGGAGCGCAGTGTGGCCGATTCGTCATTCGACGTCGTCAGCAAGGTCGATCACCAGGAGGTCGACAACGCCCTCAACCAGACGGTCAAAGAGCTCTCGACCCGATACGACTTCCGCGGCACCGGCGCGAGCATCGAATGGTCCGGCGAGGAGAAGATCGTGCTGTCCGCCGAGTCCGAGGACCGGGTCAAGGCCGCGCTGGATGTGTTCAAGGAGAAGCTGATCCGCCGCGACATCTCGCTCAAGGCGTTCGACGCCGGTGAGCCGCAGGCGTCCGGAAAGGTGTACAAGATCACAGGATCCCTGATTCAGGGCATCTCCACCGAGAATGCGAAGAAGATCGCCAAGAAGATCCGCGACGAGGGCCCCAAGGGCGTGAAGGCGCAGATCCAGGGCGAAGAACTGCGGGTGAGCAGTAAGAAGCGGGACGATCTGCAGGCCGTCATCGCGCTGCTCAAGGGCAGCGATTTCGATCTGGCCCTGCAGTTCGTGAACTACCGATAATTCCGGGGGCCGCCCGCCATATGTTCCAGGCGGGCGATCCGCTCGGCCATCGGCGGATGGGTGGAGAACCAGCGGGCCATCTGGTCGCCGGGGCGGAACGGGTTGGCGATCATCAGGTGTGACTGGGCGGTCAATCGCGGTTCGGGGGGTAGCGGGGCCGCCGCCACACCGCGTTCGAGTTTGCGCAGGGCCGAGGCCAGAGCCAGCGGGTCGCCGGTGAGCTGGGCGCCGTCCTGATCGGCCTGGTACTCCCGCGACCGCGATACGGCCAGTTTGATCAGCGTCGCCGCGATCGGGCCGAGTAGCGAAACCAGAAGTACGCCAAGGATGTTCGGGCCTTCACCGTCGCGATTGCCGCCACCGCCCAGGCCCGCGAAGAAGGCCAGATTGGCGAGGCCGGAGATCACCGCGGCCAGGGCGCCGGCCACCGAGGAGATCAGGATGTCGCGGTTGTACACGTGCGAGAGTTCGTGGCCCAGAACCGCGCGTAACTCGCGTTCGTCGAGCAGCTGCAGGATGCCGCTGGTGCAGCAGACCGCGGCGTGCCGGGGATTGCGGCCGGTGGCGAAGGCGTTGGGGGCGGCGGTGGGGCTGATGTACAGCCGCGGCATGGGCTGACGTGCCGCGGTCGCCAACTCGCGCACGATCCGGTACATCACCGGGGCCTCGAGTTCGGAGACCGGCTGCGCGTGCATCGCCCGCAGCGCCAGCCGGTCGCTGCTGAAGTAGGCGTAGGCGTTCATGCCCACGGCCAGCAGAATGGCGATCGCCAGGATCGTGGGATTGCGGAACAGCGCGCCGATGAACACGATCAGCGCCGACATGCCGACCATCAGGCCGAACGTCTTCAGCCCGTTCGCGTACCCACCGTGCATGGCCGGTCCTCCATCTCAGCACCCCATCACTAATTATCCGTTACACCAGGTCAACGAAGCAGGTGCCACCCAGAGTTCCGCGATGCACTCCAGGACGCAGCAGTGTGTCAGGGCTCATCCACGCTGATACCCCAGAACACCTCGTAACGCCGACACCGCGTTTGCGGCGCGGCTTGCCGCCCGGACGCGTGGCGGGTGCGAGGAACGAGTGCCCGACACGGGGCCGGGCGGTGAGCCTTCAGGCGCCGCAAACCCGCCGGAGCGAAGCGGAGGCCAAAGACACAGCAAACCCGCCGAAGCGAAGCGGAGGCCAATTACACAGAGCGTTCGATGGTGTAGCGGACCAGGCGCTCGAGGGCCGCGTTGGCGGGGCCCTCGGGCAACGCGGAGAGTTCGGCGTGGGCGAGATCCGCGTAGCCCTGCAGTTTCTCCTTGGCCAGGACCATGCCCCGGGAGCGGGACAGCAGGTCCAGGGCCTCGGTGACCTCGTCGTCGGTCTCCAGGGGGCGGGCCAGCAGGGTGCGCAGGCGGTCGCCCTCGGCGCCCTCGTCGCGCAGCGCGTACAGCACGGGCAGGGTGTGCACACCCTCGCGCAGGTCGGTGCCCGGCGTCTTGCCGGACTGTTCGGCGGCCGAGGAGATGTCGATGATGTCGTCGGAGATCTGGAAGGCGGTGCCGACCAGGTCGCCGAGCCGGGCCACGCGTTCGACGTGTTCGCGGTCGGCCCCGGAGAAGGTGCCGCCGAAACGCCCGGACGCGGCGATCAACGATCCGGTCTTCTCCCACACCACCTGCAGATAGTGTTCGACCGGGTCCTGGGATTTCTTGGCGCCCAACGTCTCTCGCATCTGGCCGGTGACCAGCTCGGCGAACGTCTCGGCGATGATCCGCACCGCGTCCGGCCCCAGGGTGGACACCAGCCGCGAGGCGTGCGCGAACAGATAGTCACCGGACAGGATGGCCACGCTGTTGCCCCAGCGCGAGTTCACGCTCGGCGCGCCGCGCCGCATCGGGGCCTCGTCCATGACGTCGTCGTGGTAGAGCGTGGCCAGATGCACCAGTTCGATCACGGTGCCCGCGGTGATCAGATCCGGATCGGTCGGGCGCGGACCCAACTGCCCGGTCAGGATGGTGAACAGCGGCCGGAACCGCTTGCCGCCGGCGCGAGCCAGGTGCAGCGCCGCCTCCTGCAGGAATTCCTCCCCGTCGGACAGCTCGGCGATCAGCAGTTTCTCGACTTCGACCAGACCGTTGCGCACGGTCGACGCGAGCTCGTGGTCGCCGAGATCAACCCCGGCCACCACCGTGCTCTCATCGCTGATCGCCGATGCACTCATGTCGTCTCCCAATGCCGCGTCCGTCCCCACGCCCCACAACCTAGCGTGTCGGGTTCGGAGTCCCCATGAACACCATCACAACATCGCCATTGTGGGACGAATCCGACACCGGCGCAGCACCGTGTCTCCCCGGCGCGTCCGGCCCGCGACACCGCACGGCCCCGTCGACACTGTTCTCGCAGCCCTGCGAGGATGGGGCCCATGGGTTCACCGGATGCCACCATCGGGAGCGAGCGCGAACCGCATGCGCTGCCCGCACATGCCGACGTGCTGGTCGTGGGCGCGGGACCGGCGGGTTCGGCGGCGGCGGCCTGGGCCGCGCGCGACGGTCGCGACGTGCTGCTCACCGATGCCGCGGTCTTCCCGCGTGACAAGACCTGCGGCGACGGGCTGACCCCGCGAGCCACCGCGGAGATGGAACATCTCGGACTGGGCGAATGGCTGCGGGCGCACACGGTGAACCGCGGTCTGCGGATGGGCGGATTCGGCCGCGAGGCGCTGCTGCCGTGGCCGGGCGGGTCGTTCCCCACCTACGGAAGTGCGGTCCCCCGGCTCGAACTCGACGACAAGCTGCGCGAGACCGCCGTCAAGTGGGGTGCACGAATGGTCGACGGGGCGCGGGTGAGCGCGGTGTCCCGCGACGGCGACCGGGTCACCGGCGTCAGCGTGCGCACCGACGCGGGCGTGCACGACATCACCTGCCGGACATTGATCGTCGCGGACGGCGTGCGCTCTCCGGTCGGCAAGCTGCTCGGCCGCACCTGGCATCGCCGTTTCGCCTACGGCGTTGCCGCGCGCGCCTACATTCGTTCGGCGCGCAGCGACGACGAGTGGATCACCTCGCATCTGGAATTGCGCGACGCCGAGGAGACGCTGGTGCCCGGCTACGGCTGGGTGTTCCCGCTGGGCAACGGCGAGGTGAACATCGGCGTCGGGTCGCTGGCCACCGAACGCCGCCCATCCCATATCGCGTTGAAACCGCTTCTGCAGCACTATATTTCGCTGCGACGGGAGGAATGGCAGTTCGACGGTGACGCGCGCGCGGTCGCCTCGGCGCTGCTGCCGATGGGTGGTGCGGTCTCCGGTGTGAGCGGGCGCAACTGGGCGCTGGTCGGCGATGCGGCGGGATGCGTCAATCCGCTCAACGGCGAGGGCATCGACTACGGCCTCGAGGGCGGACACCTGCTGGCCGGACTGCTCGACGAACCGGATCTGAGCACGCTGTGGCCGGATCTGCTGCGGGCCCGCTACGGCCGCACGTTCTCGGTCGCGCGCCGGATCGCGGCCCTGGCCACCCACCCGCGCATGGTGCCGACCGGCGGGCCGCCGATGATGCGTTCGAAGTTGTTGCAGCACACCGCGGTCCGGGTGATGGGCAATCTGGTCACCGAGGAGGACGCGGATCTCACCGCGTGGCTGTGGCGCACGGCGGGCCGCGCGTCCATGCGTTTCGACGACCTGACGCCGTTCAGCTGATCTCGACGCCGAGGAAACGCCTGTGGCCGACACCCCGCCGCGACCGGTCCCCGAGGACCTGCTCCCCCACCTGCGCCGCGCACGCGACCTGGCCGACCGCCACTATGCCGAACCTCTGGACCTGGACGGTCTGGCCGCCGCGGCCGGGGTTTCGAAATATCATTTCCTGCGCTGTTTCGCCGCGACCTACGGCAGGACCCCGGCCCTGTACCTGGCCGAACGCCGGATCGAACGCGCCCAGGACCTGCTGCGCGCGACCAACGTCACCGTCACCGAGGCGTGCATGCTCGTCGGCTACAGCAGCCTGGGCTCGTTCAGCCGCAAATTCACCGACCTGGTCGGCATGTCCCCCTCGGCCTACCAGGCCAAATTCGCTATCGAGGGCGCACCCCACATCCCGGGCTGCTACATCTTCATGCACGGGCTGTCGGACCGGCAACACCGCTGAACACGTCACCTGAATTCCGGCGAGATGCGCACGCCCCAACCTCGCACGGAGCGAGCCTTCGGGGCCGCGAACACGCCGGAGCGAAGCGGAGGCCGAAAATACAGCAATTTCGGAGAAGCAATCCGCACTTCGACCCCATAGCCTGATGACATGACAACCATCACCAATGTGTCTCTGGTCACCGTGCACGTGACCGATCAGACCGCGGCGAAGAACTGGTACATCGAGAAGCTGGGCTTCGAGGAGATGACCGATATCACCATGGGGGACAACGGATTCCGCTGGGTTTCCATCGCGCATCCCGATCATCGGGAACTGGAGATCACGCTGATGCTGCCCGGACCTCCGCTGGCCGAGGATGTGGCCGAGGCGATTCGGCGCGCGCTGGCCAACGGCACGAACGGCGGGCTCGGGCTGCGCACGGACGACTGCCACAAGGCGTACGAGGAATTGACCGCCAAGGGCGTGGAATTCGTTCAGCCGCCGTCGGATCGGCCGTACGGCGTCGAGGCGATCATCCGCGACAACTCCGGCAACTGGCTGGTTCTGGTGGAGCCCAGGGAATTCCGGCCGGGCGACTTCGGACCGGGAGCGCAGTAGGAGAACCACCGCGCGATTCCTTGCATGCGAGCATTCGGAATCGGCTCGCATGCAAGGTTTTCAGTTCAGGCGCCGGCCTTGTCGGCGAACCAGTGCTCGATGAACTTGCCTTCGCTTTCGACGACGCGGCGCTGCAGCTGTTCGGCCAGCGGCTCGATCGCGCCGCCGACCAGCGGCACCTTCACCGATACGCTGCCCGCGACCACGACCTCCGAACCCGTTGCCGCGGGCCGCATTTCGTAGGTGCCGGACATCTTGGTGGTGATGCCCTGCGACGTGCCGGTGAACACACCCCGGGCGGTGTCGCCGTCGAGCGGACCCCAGTCGTCGGTGCGCTCGACGACGAGGTCGTTCCTGAGCACCTTGCGCACGAGCGCCGGAATCTTGTCCGGCCGTACGGTTTCGGTCATGTGGACGCGGATGGTGCCGGGACCGTCGTCGTGGGAAAGGTCCAGGGTCGCCGTGGTCGCGCCCTCGAAACGGGCCTGCCACAACTCGTCGCTGGTGATCGCCCGGTGGAGCTCCTCGACCGGGACGCTGTATGACACGGTGAAGCTGAATTTTCGGGACATGGGCGCACACGCTATCGGAGCAATGCAATAGCCTGAAGTCGTGTCGGAGAACAGTCAGCCCGCACATCGGCGTACGCGGCGTCTGCGACGGATTCGGCTCGGTGTGCTCATCGCCGCGACGGCGATCAGCACGCTTGCGGTGCTGCTGGTCCTGGCAGCCTGGCGCGACGACCTGCGGATCGCCTCGGACAAGGGTGTGGCCAGCGCCGAAGTGCTCTCGGCGGGCCGGCTGCGTTCCGCGGTGACGTTCGTCACCCCCGACGGCGTCACCCGCAATCCGCGTCTGGGCGTGCTGTACCCGACCAAACTGACCGCCGGTGAACGGATCAACGTCGAGTACAGCCGGGCCGATCCGGAACTCGTACGGGTCGCCGGTCGCGACGCGCGGGTGGCGATCGTGCCGGCGCTGTCGGTGATCGTGGTGGTGTGGGCAATCGCGCTACCGGCGTTGTGGCTGGTGCGGCGTGTGCGGATGCGTGGTCCGGACCCCGTCCCCGAGGTCGCGGGCGCGCCCTGAGCAGGCCCCGCGTCACTACCACCGCGCGGCGAACGCAGATGTTCGCCGGAACTTCGCATTCGCGTCACACGGTCGTGGCGGCTTCGCGTCGCCGCTCGAGCACACTCGAAGTGTGCGTGTAGCGATCGTTTCGGAGTCGTTCCTGCCGAATATGAACGGCGTCGTCAACTCCGTGCTGCAGGTGCTCGGGCATCTGGAGCGGCACGGCCACGACGCGCTGATCATCGCCCCCGACACCCCGCGCGGGGAGCCGCCCGCGCCGCGCTCCTACGGCCGGTTCCCGGTGGTGCGGGTGCCCGCGGTGATGGTGCCGAAGATCAGTTCGCTGCCGGTCGGGCTGCCGCAGCCCGGAATCACCGCGGCGATCGAGGAGTTCGACGCCGATATCGTGCATCTGGCCTCGCCGTTCCTGCTCGGAGCCGGTGGGATGTCCGCGGCGCTGCGGCTGGATCTGCCCGCGGTGGCGGTGTACCAGACCGACGTCGCCGGATTCGCACAGAGCTATGGGCTCGGCCCGGCCCGGCGGGCGGCGTGGGCGTGGACACGGCGCATCCACCAACGCGCCGCCCGCACTCTCGCCCCGTCCTCGGCTGCCGCGGAAGATCTTGTCCAGCACGGAATTCCGCGCGTGCACCGGTGGGCGCGCGGCGTGGACATCGCGCGATTCACCCCCTCGGCGCGCTCGTCGGAGCTGCGCGAGGCGTGGTCGGCGGACGAGCGTCTGGTGGTCGGTTTCGTCGGGCGGCTGGCCCCGGAGAAGCATGTGGAACGCCTCGCGGTGCTGGACGGCGATCCGGAAATTCAGCTGGTCATCGTGGGTGACGGCCCCGACCGCAAACGTCTGGCCGAGCTGATGCCCTCGGCGGTCTTCACCGGCGAGCTGGGCGGCGACGAGTTGGGCCGGGCCTATGCGAGCCTGGACGTGATGGTGCACGCCGGCGAACACGAGACGTTCTGCCAGGGCGTGCAGGAGGCGCTGGCCAGTGGCCTGCCGGTCGTCGGCCCCGATGCGGGCGGCCCGCGCGATCTGATCGCGCACTGCCGCAACGGATATCTGCTCCCGGTGGACCGCTTCAGCGAACTGCTGCCCAGTGCCGTGGCAGCGCTGCAGGATCCGGGACACCGCGCCCGATTCGCCGCCGCCGCACGCAAATCCGTGCTGCACCGCACCTGGCCCGCCATCTGCACCGAGCTGATGGGGCATTACGCGGATGTGCTCGGCACGAGGACCCAGGACATCGGCCGCAGCGCATAGCGGCAGCCCGACACCACCTCCGACGCTGCGCGCGGACCACGCTAGGGTCTGCAGACGTGGCGAAAACAGAGTCGTTCCGTGCCTCGCTGGACAAGGAACCGCACGAGGTCGCGTCGATGTTCGATGGGGTCGCGAAGCGGTACGACCTGACCAACACGGTGATCTCCGCGGGCCAGGACAGATATTGGCGTTGGGCGACCCGTAAGGCGCTGGCGCTGCGGCCCGGTGAACGGGTGCTGGATCTGGCGGCCGGGACCGGGGTGTCCACGTTGGAGTTCAGCAAGTCCGGCGCGTGGTGCGTCGCGGCGGATTTCTCCCGGGGGATGTTGGACGCGGGCCGCTTCCGCAAGGTGCCGATGGTCGCCGCGGACGGCACCCGGCTGCCCTTCGCCGACGAATCCTTCGACGCGGTCACCATTTCCTACGGGCTGCGCAACTTCTCGGATCCGGATCTGGCGATGCGCGAGATGCTGCGCGTCACCAAGCCGGGCGGACGCCTGGTGATCGCGGAGTTCTCCACGCCGGTGTTCGGCCCGTTCCGCACCGTGTACATGGAGTACCTGATGAAGGCCCTGCCTCGGGTGGCACGCGCGGTCAGCAGCAATCCGGACGCGTACGTCTACCTCGCCGAATCCATTCGGTCCTGGCCCAATCAGCGCCAACTCGCACTCCGGATGGCCGACGCGGGCTGGTCCTCGGTCAAATGGCGCAACCTCACCGGCGGCATCGTCGCGCTGCATCGCGGGTACCGACTCGGCTAGGACCGGCGTCGTCCGGACCGCGTTCTGTCCCGGGGTAGCACTCCCCGGCGGGAATTTCCGCTGCGCCGGCGGGTTTTCCGGTGATATCGCTCACTCCTCACAAGGTCGACTTCGGGCTGTGCGGACCTTTGTCACTCGCCGATAACGTTCGGTAAATCCGGCGCAATCGCCGATGGCGATGATCGAGTCATGTCCCCTTCTCCCTCCGGCCCGGCGAGCGTCGACACCACGTGTTCGTACTGCGGCGTGGGGTGCGGGATCACCGTGGAGACCAAGGTGGACGAGTCCGGTGCGCCGGTCATCGCGGCCGTGCGCGGTAACAAACTGCATCCGGTCAACGCCGGACGGCTGTGCACGAAGGGGGCCACGCACGCCGAGATGATGCGCGCGCCGGGCCGGATGACCACGGCCCTGCGACGCGCGGAACGCGGGCACGAACCCGCCCCGATCGCCGTGGACGATGCGGTCCGCGAGGTCGCCGGACGGCTGCGGAACATCCTGGACACGCACGGCCCCGATGCGATCGCACTGTACGTCTCGGGGCAGATGTCGCTGGAAGCGCAGTACCTGGCGACCAAACTGGCCAAGGGATATCTGCGCACCCTGCACATCGAATCGAATTCACGGCTGTGCATGGCCAGCGCGGGCACCGGATACAAACAGTCGCTCGGCGCGGACGGACCGCCGGGATCCTACGACGACATCGATCATGCCGATCTGTTCCTGGTGATCGGCGCGAACATGGCCGACTGCCATCCGATTCTGTATCTGCGCCTGGCCGATCGGCGCAAGAGCGCCGGGGCCAAGCTCATCGTGGTCGATCCGCGTCGCACCGAAACCGCCCGCAACGCGGACCTGTTCCTGCAGATCACGCCCGGCACCGATCTGGCGCTGCTCAACGGATTGCTGTATCTGCTGGTCGAAAACGGTGATATCGACGCCGATTTCATCGCCGCGCACACCGAGGGTTGGGAGGCGATGGGTGAATTCCTCGCCGACTATCCACCGGATCGCGTGGCGGAGATCACCGGTCTGGCGCAGGACGACATCCGCACTGCCGCACGGTGGATCGGCGAGGCGGGCGAGTGGATGTCGCTGTGGACGATGGGGCTGAACCAGTCCACGCACGGCACCTGGAACACCAACGCGCTGTGCAATCTGCATCTGGCCACCGGCACGATCTGCCGCACCGGCAGCGGCCCGTTCTCGCTGACCGGGCAGCCGAATGCCATGGGCGGCCGGGAAATGGGCTACATGGGCCCCGGACTGCCCGGTCAGCGCAGCGTGCTGTCCGAGGCCGATCGCACGTTCGTCGAAACCGCCTGGGGTCTCGAGCAGGGGACGATCCGGACCGAATCCGGGCCGGGCACCATCGAGATGTTCCGGGAACTGACCGACGGGAAGATCCGGGCCTGCTGGATCATCTGCAGTAATCCCGTTGCGTCGGTGGCGAATCGCAAGACCGTCATCTCCGGGCTGGAGGCGGCCGAACTGGTCGTCACGCAGGACGTCTACACCGAGACCGCCACCAACGCCTACGCCGATGTGCTGCTGCCCGCCGCGTTGTGGGCCGAGGCCGACGGGGTGATGGTGAATTCCGAACGCGATGTCAGCCTGTTGCAGCGCTCGATCGATCCGATCGGCGATGCCCGTCCGGACTGGCTGCTGATCGCACAGGTCGCCACGGCGATGGGATTCGAGGGATTCGAATTCGGTTCCAGTGCCGAGGTTTTCCAGGAGATTCGGCAATTCGCCAATCCGGCCACCGGATACGACCTGCGCGGAATCGACTACGAGGAGCTGCGAGCCGGTCCGCTGCAGTGGCCGTGTCCGGATCCGGCGCAGCGCCGCAACCCGATTCGCTATCGCAACGACGGGGTGAGCCAGCACCTGTTCACCGACGAATCGGGGAACACTCCGGAGCTGGCTTTCGCGACCCCGAGCCGGCGCGCGGTGTTCTGGCCGCGGCCGCATATGGAACCCCGCGAAATGCCCGACGACGATTACCCTTTCGTACTCAACACCGGGCGGCTGCCGCATCAGTGGCACACCATGACCAAGACCGGCAAGGTCGCCAAGCTGACCAAGTTGAACGGCAAACCCTTCGTCGAGGTGCATCCCGAGGACGCCGAGCGGATGGGCGTGCGGCCGGAGGATCAACTCGAAATCACTTCTCGCCGTGGGCGTGCCGTGCTGCCGGTGCAGATCAGCGACCGGGTGCGGCCGGGGAACTGCTTCGCGCCCTTCCACTGGAACGACGAGCAGGGCGAATACCTGACGGTGAATGCGGTCACCAATGACGCGGTGGACGACGCGTCGCTGCAGCCGGAGTTCAAGGCATGTGCGGTATCGCTGCGCCGCATCGCGGCCGAGCCCGCCGCACCGGCGCAACCGCCGGTCGCCGCTCCCGTGGCGTCTGCAGGCGGACATCCCCTGGCCCGCATGCTCGGGTTGGACACCGCCGCCGCGCCGATGCTCAGTGACACCGAGCGGATCTATCTGGGCGGATATCTGGCGGCGCTGGAATCCCTTCCGGTGCAGGGGCAACCGGTCCTGCCCGAATCCGCGCCGCTGGCGCGCAGCAGTCGCTTGTGGATCGACGGATTGCTGGCGGGGATGTACTCGCGGGCGGCGGGCGGGCCGGTCCTCGCGGCGGAACCGGCCGGGGCCGCGGCGGAACCGCGCGTGGTCACCGTCCTGTGGGCTTCGCAGACCGGCACCGCCGAAGAATTCGCCGCCGAGGTCGCCCAGCGATTGTCCGAGTCCGATTGTGCGCCGCGACTTCTGGAGATGAACTCCTGTGCTGTGGCCGATCTGCACGGTGACGTGCTGGTGATCACCAGCACGTTCGGTGACGGCGGGCCGCCGGACAATGGCGCGGAGTTCTGGGATCTGCTGTCCGGCAGCACGACTCGCCTGAACGATCTGCGGTACGCGGTCTTCGCGATCGGCGACTCCTCCTACGACGACTTCTGCGGTCACGGACGCAAACTCGACGAGTTGTTCGCGAAATGTGGTGCCACCAGGTTGCTTGCGCGGGTGGACAGCGAACCCGATCACGGCGATCTTTCGGCGAAGTGGCTCGAGGACGTGCTCGGGGTGCTGGGTACCGGAGAGTCGGGCTCGGATCCGGCCGCGCGGGCGCCCGTCGATTCGGGACCGGGTGGAATGCGGCCTGGCCCAGCGGGATCGGGCGGGGCGGAACGCCCGTCGCCCTCCGGTGTCGCGGTGCTGAGTTCCGCGCGCACCGAGCCGGTTCCGTCGTCCGCGACGAAGGCGAGCCCGGCCGCACCGGCGTTCACCCGCAACGCCCCCACTCCCGCGCCGCTGGTCCGCAACGAACTGCTCTCCCGCGCCGGTTCGTCGAAAGAGGTGCGGCAGTTCGGATTCGACCTGCGCGACCGCGATGCCACCTACGAGGTCGGCGACTCCCTCGGCGTCTGGCCCACCAACGACGAGACATTGGTCGCGCAGTGGCTCGACGCGACCGGGCTGGATCCGCGGCACGCCACCGAGATCGACGATCGCGAAGTCACGCTCGAGCAGGCGCTACGCACCCACTACGACATCACCCGGGTCAGCAACGACCTGCTGAACTTCGTCGCGGCACACAATCCGAGCCCGCAACTGGCCAAACTCCTGCGCCGCGACAACCGCACCGAACTCGACGGCTACCTGTGGGATCGACAGGCCGTGGACGTCCTGCGCGACTTCACGGTCCGCGCCGATCCGGTGGATTGGCTCGGCATCCTGAAAAAGCTGCAGCCGCGGCAGTATTCGATCTCCTCGAGTCCGCTGGTCGATCCGCACGAGGTGCAGTTGACCGTCGGCGTGGTGCGCTACGGCGATCCGGCCGCCCGGCGCGGCGGGGTCTGCTCGACCTTCCTGGCCGACCGGGGCGCGGAGGCGCAGATTCCGATATTCCTGCAGCGCGCACCGCATTTCCGCCCGCCGCTGGATCCGAATGCCCCGATGATCATGATCGGTCCCGGCACAGGTATCGCTCCCTTCCGCGGCTTCCTGCACGAACGCCGCGCGCTGGGCTGCCGCGGCCGCAACTGGCTGCTGTTCGGTGACCAGCACGCCGCGGACAACTTCTACTACCGCACCGAACTCGAGGACATGTTCCGCGACGGCTTCCTCACCCGCCTCGACCTGGCCTTCTCCCGCGACCAACGGGAACGGATCTACGTCCAGCACCGCATGCTCGAACACGGCGCGGAACTCTGGTCCTGGCTCCGGTCCGGCGCGCACATCTACGTCTGCGGCGACGCCAGCCGCATGGCCCGCGACGTCGACCAGACGCTGCTCACCATCGCGCAGATCCACGGCAATCTCACCCCCGAGGCCGCCGCCGCCTTCAAGAAGCAGCTCACCACCGAGAAGCGCTACGTCCGCGACATCTACTGACCGGCTGGCGAATCGCACGCGGGTGTGGGCGATTTCGGGCAGTGCGCGCCGACCGGTGCACATCGATCGACGCGCACACCCGTGCGACCGCCGGCATCACACGGCGGGCGGGTTCAGGCGCGCGAAGTCCGGTAGCCGGTAGTAGGGGTAGTACGGGTACGGCGGGGTGCGCATGCTGACCTTGTCCAGGCGGGCGACCTGGTCGGCGTCGAGTTGCCAGCCCACCGCGCCGAGGTTCTGGCGCAGTTGCTCCTCGGTGCGTGCGCCGATGATCACGGTCGCGACGGTGGGCCGGGACAGCAGCCAGTTCAACGCGATCTGCGGAACCGTCCGGCCGGTCTCGGCGGCCAGCTCGTCCAGGACGTCGACCACGTCGTACAGCAGCTCGTCGGGCACGGGCGGACCGGCTTCGGCGGTCTTGTGCAGTCGGCTGCCGTCCGGAAGCGGTTGTCCGCGACGGATCTTCCCGGTCAGCCGTCCCCAGCCCAGCGGGCTCCACACGACCGCGCCGACGCCCTGATCCAGCCCCAGCGGCATCAGTTCCCACTCGTAGTCGCGGCCGACCAGCGAGTAGTACACCTGGTGCGCGACATAGCGGACGTGACCGTGCCGATCCGCGGCCGCAAGGGATTTCATCAACTGCCATCCGGCGAAGTTGGATGCGCCGACATACCGGACCTTGCCGCTGTGCACCAGATCGTCCAGTGCGGCAAGCACTTCCTCGACCGGGGTGCCCGCGTCGAAAGCGTGCAGCTGGAACAGGTCGAGGTAGTCGGTGCCCAGCCGTCGCAGCGCGCCCTCCACCGCGCCGATCAGCCGGGCGCGGCCCGAACCGGCCTCGTGCGGTCCGGGACCGGTGGGCAGAGATGCCTTGGTGGACAGCAGCACCCGATCCCGCCGCCCCCGAATCGCCTCGCCCAGCACCTGTTCCGACGCGCCTTCGGAGTACACGTCCGCGCTGTCGAACATGGTGACGCCCGCGCCCAGCGCGACGTCGACCATCCGGCGCGCCTGCCGGGCGTCGGTATCGCCCCACGCGCCGAACAGTTCACCGCGCCCGCCGAAGGTGCCCGCACCGAAACTCAGCGCGGGAACCGTCAACCCGGAAGCGCCCAACCGCCGATACTCCATGACCCACTCCTAACAGGACTTCAGTTTCATTAACAATTCGAACGCTACACTCATTCGATCACTAACGGAACTGGAGGACCGTTATGAATCAGGACACGGCCAGCCCGGGCTCGGTACGTCCGGGCGGCCGCACCGCCCGCGTCCGCGAATCGGTGCTGCGAGCAGCCGGTGACCTGCTGGCCGAACGTGGTTTCGCCCACCTGGACCCGGCTGAGGTCGCGGCCCGCGCGGGCGTGGGCAAGACCACCGTCTACCGACGCTGGCGCACCCCCGCCGGCCTGGTCGCCGATCTGCTGACCGAGATGGCCGAGACCTCACTCCCACATGCCGACACCGGATCCCTGCGCGGCGACCTACTCGCCAACGCACGCCTGGTCGCGCGCACCCTCGACGACCCCCGCCAGGGCAGGGTCTTCGCCTCTCTCGTCGCCGCCGCGACCTGCGATCCCGCCACCACCGAAGCACTGCGCCACTTCTACGACGCCCGCCTCGCCGAATGGTCACCCTGCATCGATGCGGCGGTCGCGCGCGGCGAACTCCCACCCGAAACCGACCCTCGCGCAGTTCTTTCCGCGGTGTCGGCGCCGCTGTACTACCGATTACTGAACACCGGCGACCCGATCGACGACCACGCCGCGACCACGGCCGCCGAAGCCGCCGTACTCGCCGCCCGCGCCGGATTGTTCACCCGCTGAGACCCTCGCCGCCGCTACCCCTCGATCGAGCGGCAGCGCGGGATCAGTCGGCCTGCCACGCCGGATCGCGACCGGTCAGGCCGATCACGCGGTCCAGCAGTGTGGCGTCCGGGGCGACCAGGACTCGGGGGCCGAACAGGCCGGGGATGCCGTCGGTCGGGGTCTCGGCGAGCATCTCCAGCAGGATCACCAGGTCCTGCTCGGTGGGTGCGAAGGGCTGTCCGGTGGCGCGGGCCAGATCCCAACCGTGCACGATCAACTCGTCCAGTGCGAAGCAGGCCATCTGCGGTGCCGGTCCGGTCGCACCGCCGACCTCGGTCTCCCCCTCCCAGGCGGCGGGTTCGCGCCAGGCCTCGACCAGGGCCTTGCACTGCGCCGGAACCTGCGCACGCCAATCCTGCGGCAGGGACCGCGGTGCGGCGGCCGACGGCGGCAGCGAGGCGCCGATGCCCTCCTTGGTGGCCCCGCGCCGGAACCCCTCGGTGAAGCCGAGCACATGCTGCACCATGTCGCGAACCGTCATCGCGGTGGGCGTGGACGCGGCGAGCCGATCATCGGCGATCCCGGCCACCACTCCTTCCAGCAGCGTCGCGGCATTCTCCAGATCGAACATCGGTGTGCTCATAGCTCTCCTCGCCGGCTGTGGCCCGGACGCGACCGGGGCCTTCGAGGTGTAGACGAACCACGCGCGCCGAATTCATCGCCACGCGTGCGGATATGCGTGCGACAAGGCCCCGAAACACTCTCGTCGGCAACGGAAAGCGCAGCTTGCCAGGCGCGCGTGAACAGAGGATTCTCGACAGTGCCGCAGTAACCGGCAATCGGCCCACTACGGACAGGAGGACCCGATGACCGAGCACACCGTCGCAGCCATCGACACGGTTCCGGAGGCCGATCGCGCGGAACAGTCCGTCTCGGCCTATCTCGACGACAACGAACTCGAACCCGAGTTCCCCACCGCTGCCACCGATCGCGAGGCCGCCGAGGCCGACGTCATCGAGCAGTACCTCGAGGTCCCGCTCGACGACGACTACGCCGAGAATCCGGCCGACGAGTACTGATTCACGCCGCTACGCGCCGATCCCGGCCCGCACGGTGGAGTGCAGCTCGCGCAGGCTGGAACGTTCGGTCGCCACCTCGAGCACCCGCATACCGTGCGCGTGCCGGGTCAGCTCCACCGCGAGTTCGGCCGGATCGACCTGGCGGTGCGGGACGCGGTAGGCAGCGCACATGGCCGCCAGATCCATACCGTGCGGCGTGCCGAACACCCGCTCGAAGACCCCGGCATACTGCGGATCGCCCTGTTCCAGCAGTTCGAAGATGCCGCCGCCGTCGTCGTTGGCGACCACGATGGTCAGATCTTCCGGGCGGGGTTCACCGGGGCCGATGAGCAGGCCCGACGCATCGTGCAGGAAGGTCAGATCGCCGATCAGGGCGATGGTGCGACCGGGGTGGCTCAGCGCCGCGCCGACCGCGGTCGACACCGTGCCGTCGATACCCGCGACGCCGCGATTGGACATCACCGTGATTCCGGGCCGCGGATGCGAGACCAGCGCCGCATCCCGCACCGGATTCGACGCGCCCAGCAGCAGCTGATCCCCCTCCCGCAGGGCGTCCATCACGACCGCGGCCACGTGCAGGCCGGTCGGCTTGGGATGCCGGGCCAGCTCGTCGCGCACGACACCGACGGCCTTGGCGTTGAGGGTGCGGCAGTGCTCCAGCCACTTCGGATCGGGTGCGCCGCGGGTGACCGCGCGAGTTCCGGTGCCGATCACGTTGCCCGACACGTCGGGCCAGCGCGGACCGGTGGTCAACGCGAACACCGAGACCTCCGGGTCGGCGAGCACCCGGGACACCTGCCGGTGCAGGGTCGGCCGCCCGGTGATGATCGCCTGACGCGGCCGCAGCAGCGGCAGCGCCAGCGGATGCAGGGCCGGACCGTGCCGCGGCGCGGTCGGTTCGGCCACGGTCGGCAGATCGGCCAGTTCGGGCCGCAGACCCGCGCCGTGACCGGAGATGACCACGGTGTCCGGAGTCAGATCGAGGTCCAGTGGAACGTCGAGTGTCGCGTATTGCGTTGCGGTCCAAGGGGATCCGTCGGGACGCCCGGTGGGAACGAGCTCCCCCGGCGCGAGATCGGGAACCAGCGGCTCCCGCAGTGGAATATCGAGCTGCACCGGCCCCGCATTGCCCGAACGAGTACCGCGCGCCGCGGCCAGAACTCGACACACGGCCGCGCGCCAGACGCTGTTCTGCCGCCGGTAGCCGTCCTCCTGTTCGGCCAGCCCGAGGCTGTTCGACAGCCGCACCTGCGACCCGAACAGACCGAACTGCTCGACGGTCTGGTTGGCTCCGCTGCCCAGCATCTCGTAGGGCCGATTGGCGCTCAGCACGATCAGCGGCTGTCGCGCGTAGTTCGCCTCCAACACCGCCGGGCCCAGATTGGCCACCGCGGTTCCCGAGGTCATCACCACCGGCACCGGACTGCCACTGGCCACGGCCAAGCCGATCGCCAGGAATCCGGCCGTACGTTCGTCGACGCGCATGTGTAGCCGCAGCCGACCCGCCGCATCGGCGGCCTCGAGCGCGAAAGCCAGGGGCGCATTGCGCGAGCCGGGGCACAACACGACGTCCCGCACGCCACCGCGCGCCAATTCGTCGACGACGACCTGGGCCTGCGCTGTCGAAGGATTCACATCCCCCAGCCTGTCAGACTGTTCCCTGTCGTGGTGCGTTGACCCGCTCACACCCGGCCAGGGAGGAGCCTTCGGGCCGCGTGAAGCGACGCCGAAGGCTGTGCACCGATCAGCCAGCGTGACGCTGCACCAGGTCGCCGACGCGCGGAAGCGCCTCGGCGACATTCTTCTTGGCCGAGGACCGCAGCGAGGAGTAGACCTTCTGCAGTGCCGGACGCGAGGAGCTCTCGGCCCGCGCGTCGGTCACCGACAGCAGCGCCTCGGCGACCTCGTCCTGCTTGGCGACGAGCAGATCGGCAAAGCTGCCGCCGCCGTTGCCCTGGAATTCGGCCCAGTACGGCTCGAGCTTCTCGACGAACTTGGGTGCGAACGATTCCAGCGCATCCGCGACGATCGACGGGCTGACCTTCTTCACCGCGGCGTATCCGCCCTTGACGGCGAGGCCCGACGCGCCACCCTTATCCGACACCTCTGCGTCCAGCACCTCTTTGGCGTCGGCCAGGAAGGCCGGGCGCTTGGCGTCGTCGAGCAGGGATTCAGACAGTGCTGCAACCACTTTCAGGTTCCTCCGGATTGATTTTCGATGAGCGAGCGCACGCAACTATACGCACCGGACGTTCCAGGCACACTGTCCTACAACCAACTACGGCTGCCAGGGCAGCAATTGCACCATCAGCCCGTCACATTCGGCCAGCAGATTATCGGATTCGTCGCGCAGCCGCGCGCTGACGAAACTCTTGCGTCCCTCGACCCGATCGATCGTTCCCTCGACCTTCAGCGGCGTGTGCAGCGGCGTGATCTTGCGGTAGTTGACGTGCAGAAACGCCGTGCGGCTGATCGGACGTCCGGCGTAGTGCACGAGCGAACCGAACAGATCGTCGAACAGCAGCGGCAGGACGCCGCCGTGCACGGCGCTGTTGCCGCCGAGGTGATAGCGACGGAATTCGCCGCGCATCGACACGCCGGTCGGCCCCGCCTCGACGATCTGCCACGGCGGCATGAGCAGACTTCCCCGCCCCGGCAAGGTGCTGACCCGTCCGGCCGGGCCGACCGTTTCCGGCGCGCGATACGGCTCGAGCAGATCGTTGAGCTGACGCACTCGCTCGCGGGCCTCGCCGAACACCTCGTCCGGGCAGTCCACCGAGACCGCGAGGTCCTGCAGCGTACGCAGGGCGTCCACGAACGGCGCGAAGTTCGGACCCGGCTCGGCCTCCGCGACCTTGGGAAATCCGCCGTGCTCGGCGTAACGATCCGTATCGATCGCACTCCGGTCGATCACCGGCTCGGTGCGTTCACTCATATCTGCACGGTAACTCGCCTTCTTACACCGTCCAATCGAACTGGCCGGTAGGTGATATTTCAGACAGGGCGTTGAACTGGGATTTCAGAAGTACCAGGGGTACGGGGACCAGTCCGGAGCGCGCTTCTCCAGGAAGGCGTCGCGACCCTCGACGGCCTCGTCGGTCATGTACCCCAGGCGGGTGGCCTCACCGGCGAACAACTGCTGACCGACCAGACCGTCGTCGGTGAGGTTGAACGCGTACTTCAGCATCCGCTGCGCCTGCGGGGACTTGCCCAGGATCTGCGCGGTCCACTCCAACGCCTCGTCCTCGAGCCGATCATGATCGACCACCGCGTTGACCGCACCCATGTGGTGCATCTCCTCCGCGGTGTACGGACGACCCAGGAAGAAGATCTCCCGCGCGAACTTCTGGCCCACCATCTTCGCCAGATACGCACTGCCGTACCCGGCGTCGAAACTGCCCACATCCGCGTCGGTCTGCTTGAACCGGGCGTGCTCCCGGCTGGCCAGGGTCAGGTCGCACACCACGTGCAGGCTGTGCCCGCCACCCGCGGCCCACCCGTTGACCAGCGCGATGACCACCTTCGGCATGAACCGGATCAGCCGCTGCACCTCCAGAATGTGCAACCGTCCCGCGCGCGCCTTGTCGACCGTCTCCGCGGTGTCCCCCGAGGCGTACTGATATCCGCTACGTCCGCGGATCCGCTGATCGCCACCCGAACAGAACGCCCACCCGCCGTCCTTGGGACTCGGCCCGTTCCCGGTCAGCAGCACCGCGCCCACGTCCGAGGTCATCCGCGCGTGATCCAGCGCCCGGTACAGCTCGTCCACGGTGTGCGGCCGAAATGCGTTGCGCACCTCGGGCCGATCGAACGCCACCCGCACCGTGCCCTGCTCGATGTGCCGGTGATACGTGATGTCGGTCAGATCCTCGAACCCGTCCACGGGCTTCCACAGCTTCGCATTGAACACATCGCCATCTTGCCCCCGCGCCGCCGCGCCGCGGACCGCACCCGCCGACACGCCTCGCGGTATCCCGGTGGCGTACGGACGAAATGCGCGTCGCGCCGGGCAGGCCGCCCTTACGCTCGAGGTGTGGACATACTGAGCAGTCGAATCATTCTGCGCCCGGTGGATTACGAGCGAACGGTGGAGTTCTATCGGGACGGGCTGGAGTTGGCGATTGCGCGGGAGTACCCGGGCGGGACGGTGTTCTTCGCGGGGCAGTCGTTGATCGAGGTGGCCGGGCACGCGCGGGCCGCGGATGCCCGGACCGGGTTCGCCGGGGCGCTGTGGTTGCAGGTGCGCGATGCGGACGAGACAGCGGCCGCCCTGGTCGCGCGGGGTGTCGCACTCGATCGGGGGCCGGTGCGGGAGCCCTGGGGATTGATCGAGATGTGGTTGCGCGACCCGGACGACGTGCCGATCGTGCTGGTGCAGGTACCCGGGGACCATCCGCTACGGCGAGACACCCGACCGCACAAGGACTGATGCGAAGCAAATCTTCAGCATACGAGCCACACAACATCTACGAATAATCTCGATCCAGTGGAACCCACTGGTCGGTTTCACCCCCCATATTGCACACTGAGAGCGTGTCCGCCGAACTGATCGTTCTGCTCATCGTCATCGTCACCGCCCTGGTTTTCGACTTCACCAACGGTTTTCACGACACCGCGAACGCGATGGCCACCTCCATCGCCACCGGAGCGCTCAGACCGCACGCGGCCGTCATCCTGTCGGGCAGCCTGAATCTGGTCGGCGCGTTCCTGAGTGTGGCGGTCGCCGCGACCGTGGCCGAAGGGATCGTCCGGCTCGACGAGGTCAGCGGCAGCGATCTGCTCGCAATCGTCTTCGCCGGACTCGTCGGCGGCATCCTGTGGAACCTGCTGACCTGGCTGTTCGGACTGCCGTCGAGTTCGTCGCACGCCCTGTTCGGCGGCCTGATCGGCGCCACCATCGCCGCGCTGGGCTGGCACGGAGTCATCTGGAGCGCCGGCAACCAGGGCGTGCTGACCAAGATCGTGGTCCCCGCGGTGCTCTCGCCGGTGGTGGCCGCGCTGATCGCCACGATCGGCACCTGGCTGGTGTACCGCATCACCCGCGGCAGCGACACCGGAGTGGTGAACCGCGGATTCCGCTGGGGCCAGATCGGTTCGGCCTCACTGGTTTCGCTCGCGCACGGCACCAACGACGCGCAGAAGACGATGGGCATCATCTTCCTGGCCCTGATCGCCTACGGCTCCCGCACGCCGTCGGACTCCCTGCCGCTGTGGGTGATCGTGGCCTGCGCCGTGGCCATCGCGGCCGGAACCACACTGGGCGGCTGGCGGATCATTCGCACCCTGGGCAAAGGTCTGGTCGACATCAGCCCGCCACAGGGTCTGGCCGCGGAATCGACCAGTGCGGCAATCATTCTCACCTCCGCGCATTTCGGCCTCCCGCTCTCGACCACGCAGACCGTCACCGGCGCCATCCTGGGCACCGGACTGGGCCGTCCGGAAGCCGAGGTGCGCTGGAACGTCCTGGGCCGGATGGTGGTGGCCTGGCTGTTCACCCTGCCGCTGGCGGGAGTCGCGGGGGCGATCTGCTGGGCGCTGGCACACGGCATCGGCGGTCTGCCCGGCGTGGTGGTCGTCTTCGCGCTGCTGGTGGTGCTGTCGGGTTACATGTATCTGCGCTCGCGCCGGGACCCGGTACACGCGAGCAACGTCAACGACCAGTGGCGCGTCCCGTCCTCAGACGCCGACCACGCCGACCCGCCCGACGCTCCGGCGGCGACACGATCCTCCTCGGCCGGGAGGGCATGATGCATACTCTGCTGACCGATCTGCGGGAGTTGTGGCGGGTCACCCTGGCCGCGCTGATATTCGGCGCCGGACTGCCCGCGATCTTCGCGGTGGGCATCCGATTCCAATCCCTCGCCCGCGTGGGCGTCACCGGAACGACCGACGTCGCTCCGCTCTCCCGCCGACGAGCCGCGGCCGCGGTGGCCGTGCTGTGTTACGCCGTCGTGCTGGCGGTGGTGATCGCCGGAGTGTTGTTCGTCGCCAAGGCTTTTCTCGCTTCTCGTCTCGGCATCCATCTGTTCGGGCAGGAATGACCACGGAAAGGACGTTCGGTGACCAGCGGACCGGACCCCGCGCGTGAACCGGAGCAGTCGCATGCCCCGGAACCCGCGCGCGAATCAGCGCAGTCGGGTGAATCAGCGCAGGCGCAGAACCCCGAGGCCGCGCAGTCGATGCTGCAGAAGGTGCTGGGCTGGCTGCGCGCCGGTTATCCACAGGGCGTGCCGCGGTCGGACTACGTCGCGCTGCTGGCCGTGCTGCACCGGCGGCTCACCGACTACGAGGTCCACCTCGTCGCGGACGAGCTGGTTCGCGAGCGCGCCGGCGACGACGAGATCGCCCGGCACGAGATCGAGGACGCGATCGGTCGAGTTGCCAAAGAGCTGCCGGGCGAGGACGATATCGCACGAGTGACCTCCCGGCTCGAGGCCGGTGGCTGGCCACTGGCGACACCGACGTCCGAAAGACCCCTCGACCCCTGAGTTAACCGAAGGGAGGCGGGGACCCGTAACCGGGTCGTCGGCCCCGACATGACACCATCGCGAACGTGAGCACTCTGCGGACCCTCCCCATGCCTACCGGAGCCGCGGTGGGTGATGTCCTGCCGCATCTACGTGACGCCCTGGCGGGCAGCGGTCCGGCATGGCTGCCCGTGCCGGGCGGCGACCGGCGGGAGACGACCCGGCTGTCCAGCGCCCTCGGTCCGGGCGAACCGATCGATGACGACGTGGCCCTGGTGGTCACCACCTCCGGCACCACCGGCGTGCCCAAGGGCGCCATGCTCACCGCGGCCGCACTGCGCGCCAGCGGCGAGGCCACCCACGAACGTCTGGGCGGACCGGGCCAGTGGCTGCTGGCGCTGCCCACCCATCACATCGCCGGACTGCAGGTGCTGATGCGCGCCATCCAGGCCGGAACCGAACCCGCCGTCCTGGACGTCTCGGACGGATTCCTGCCCGGCGGTCTGGCCAGCGCGATCGCCGGGATGACCGGTGAGCGCCGCTACACCTCCCTGGTCCCGACCCAGCTGATCAAGGCCCTGGACGATCCGGAGTGCGCGGCCGCGCTGGCCACCCTGGACGCGATCCTGGTCGGTGGCGCGGCGACTCCGCGGCCGGTGCTCGAACGCGCGCAGGCCGCCGGAATCACCGTCGTGCGCACCTACGGTTCGAGCGAGACCTGCGGCGGCTGCGTCTACGACGGCGTGCCGCTGACCGGAATGCGGGTCCGCATCCAGGACGGGCGCGTACTGCTGGGCGGCACGATGCTCGCCAAGGGTTATCGCGGCATCCCGGAGCATCCGGCCTTCGCCGAACCGGGCTGGTTCCGCACCGACGACGCCGGCACGTTCACCGACGGCGTACTCACCATCACCGGACGTCTGGACGAGGCCATCACCACCGGTGGCCTGCTGGTGATCCCGCAGGTCGTCGAGGCTGTACTGGCTCACCATCCGGCCATCGCGGAGTGCGTGGTCCTGGGGCTGCCCGACGAACGCCTGGGGCAGCGGGTGGCCTTGGTGGTGGTTCCGGCGCCGGGTGCGACGCCGACGCTCGAGGAGATCCGCGATTTCGTGATCGCCGAACTCGACACCACCGCCGCGCCGCGCGAGCTGGCCCTGGTGGAGGAGATCCCGATGCGCGGACCGGGTAAACCCAACCGTGCGGCCCTGCGCGAACGCCTGCTCAGCGCTGAAATTCGGCCGCCGCTTCGCTCCGGCGGGGTCGGCGCCCCCTGAGGCCGAGCCCGCGTCTGCGGCGTCCGCTCCGCTCCGGCGGGTTTTCGGCGCTGTAAGGCTCGTCGCTGCGCCCTCGAGACTCGGGCTTCGCTCATGCGCTTCGAGGGCTGAACGACAAGCCCGCGCCGAAAACCTTGGGGGTTGGCGTTATGGGCCTCTTGCACGCACCCGCAACATGTACGCAAGGGGTATGCAAGACCGGGGCCGCACAGTAAGGGCATGACATCCAACGCACCTGCTGATGCACTCGCCATCGAGGCGGACGGGCTGGTCAAGGTCTTCGGGGAGCAGCGCGCCGTCGACGGCGTGAGCCTGGCGGTGCCGCAGGGCGCCGTGTACGGCGTGCTCGGCCCCAACGGGGCCGGTAAGACCACCACCATCCGCATGCTCGCCACCCTGCTGCGCCCGGACGGGGGCAGCGCCCGGATCTTCGGCCACGACGTGTTCGCCGAGCCGACCGCGGTCCGCTCGCTGATCGGGGTCACCGGGCAGTACGCCTCGGTGGACGAGAAGCTCAGCGCCACAGAGAACTTGATCATCTTTTCCCGGCTGCTCGGGCTGAGCCGGTCCGAGGCGCGACGTCGCTCGGCCGATCTGCTCGAGGAGTTCGGGCTGACCGAGGCCGCGAGCAAGCCGCTGGAGAACTTCTCCGGCGGTATGCGCCGCCGTCTGGATCTGGCCGCGAGCCTGATCTCGACCCCGCCGCTGCTGTTCCTCGACGAGCCCACCACCGGCCTGGATCCGCGCACCCGCGCGCAGATGTGGGAGACCATCCGGCGGCTGGTCCGCGAGGGCGCGACCGTGCTGCTGACCACCCAGTACCTGGACGAGGCCGATCAGCTGGCCGACCGGATCGCGGTCATCGACCACGGCAAGGTCATCGCCGACGGCACCTCCGACGAGCTCAAGAGTTCGGTGGGCACCTCGTCCCTGCAGATCACCGTGGCCGATCCGACGCGAATCGAGCGGGCCCGCACCGTGATCGGCGAATTCCTCTCGCATGCCGACGGGAAGCTGGTCGATGCCAGCATCACCCCCGAGGCGGGCCGCGTCACCGCGCCGCTGAACGATCCGAGCGTCACCGCGGATCTGCTGATCCGCTTGCGGGACAACGATATCCGGGTCGACGAGATCACCGTGAGCAAACCGAGCCTGGACGAGGTGTTCTTCGCACTGACCGGGCACGGCGCCGAATCCGACACCACCGACACCGAAGAGAGTGCCGCATGACCACCACCATCACCGCCCCCGCCAGCGGCGGCAAACACGCGGTCCGGGCCGCGATACCCGAGGTCAGCAATCACATCGGCCTGCGGCAGACCATGGCGAATTCGCTCACCATGGCCTACCGCGGCCTGCTGAAGATCAAGCACAATCCCGAGCAGCTGTTCGACGTGACGATCCAGCCGGTGCTGTTCACGGCACTGTTCGCGTACATCTTCGGCGGCGCGATCGGCGGCAGCGTGCAGGCGTACCTGCCCGTGCTCATTCCCGGCATCCTGGTGCAGACCGTCGTGCTGACCTCGGTCGTCACCGGCACGCAGTTGCGCGAGGATATGGACAAGGGCGTCTTCGACCGCTTCAAATCCCTTCCGATCGCCCGGGTTTCGGCACTGGCCGGCGCCCTGCTGGCCGATATGGTCCGTTACGGCATCGCGACCATCCTGACCGTCGTGGTCGGCCTGATCCTGGGCTACCGTCCCGGCGGCGGTTTCGCCGGTGTGCTGGTCGCGGGCCTGATCGTGGTGTTCTGCTCGTTCGCGGTCAGCTGGATCTGGGCGCTGGTCGGCGTCACCGGTAAGAGCGCGGCCGCGGTGCAGGGCATCTCGATGATGATCATGTTCCCGCTGACGTTCATGTCCGGCGCCTTCGCTCTGGTCAAGACCATGCCGGGCTGGCTGCAGGCGATCAACAAGGCCAATCCCGTGTACTACATGGTCAATTCGTGCCGCGACCTGATGAACGGCAACGTCTACTCCAGCAATATCGCCTGGTGCCTGATCGGCTCGGTGATCGTCATCGCGATCTTCGCGCCGCTGGCCATCCGCGCCTACATGCGCAAGGCGTGAGTTTTTGGCCTCCGCTTCGCTGCGGCGGGTTTTCGGCGCTGTAAGGCTCGTCGCTGCGCCCTCGAGACTCGGCCTTCGGCCATGCGCTTCGAGGGCGCAGCGACGAGCCCGCGCCGAAAACCTTGGGGGCTGGCCTTGTTGAGCCTTCCGCTTCGCGGGCGACTTCCAGCGAACAGAGACGCTTCGCCGCTGGGCACGCCGGTGGGGGCGGCGGGTTGTGTTGGAGAGTCCGCTGGTGGTCTTGCTGAGGTCGTCGCTTCCGGGCAACCAATAGCGGGACAGAGACGATTCGCCGGTGGGCACGCCGGTTGGTGATCGGGCAGAGCGGGACGAAGAAGCTTCGGCACTGGCGCGATTTCCCGCCGGACACGAAAGTGTCCGGCGGGTTCGGCGTTTCAGCCGACCTTGCCCGAAAGTTCTTCCAGCAGAGCCATGATGCGGTGCGCGGCGGGGCGGCGGCCGGTGCGGGCGGCGCGGGCGTAGGGCTCTGCCATCAGGTCCGGGTGGACCGCCGCGGCATGGTGGGCCAGGTGACGATCGATCCGCATGCTGGGGGTGTCCTGACGGGCCATCGCCTTGGGGGCCAGCGCGATCAACTCCCGTCCGATGTCCGCAAAGCGTTGGACGGCGAGCAGATACGAGCCGATCGCCAACGCGACCGAGCCGATCTGCGGAATATCGATGTAGTGGCCGAGATGTTCGCGGCCGTTGTCGATCAGTTCCTGCGCCAGGGCGGGCACCGCGTCCAGGGCATCGTGCAGCACGTGGGCATCCAGGACTCCGGCGGCCACGGCGATCGCGCCGGGACCGCCCCGCATCGGCATGTCCGGCCAGCCGTGCATCTCCAGCACACTGCGCGAGCGCCGCAGCCCGGCCTCCCGATCACCCTGTGCCAGAGCGAGTTCGGACCAGCCGACCTGCACGGTCGCCCGGCGATGATTCGGGCGCGGGACCGGATCGTCCGGACCCGCGCCGCCCTCGACGAATCCGGTCGCCATCTCCAGTTCCCACCGGGCCTGTTCCAGATCGCCCGTACCGACCAGCACGACGGCGAGGTAACTGGCGATCTCGGCGACCTCGTCGAAGGAGTGCAACTGCCGCAGCGCCTCGACCGAACGCCGATAGTTGACCGCCGCCTCGCCGTATCGCGCGGTCTGCGACATCAGCTGGGCCAGATGCTGATACAGCATCGCCGAACCCCAGACGTCACCCGGAGCAAGATCCCGCAGGGCGCCCTGCGCATCCCGCATCGAACCGCGCACATCACCGGCGTTCTCCCGCACGTTCGCACGCAACAGCCGTGCTGCCCAACGGACCTCCCGATCCGCGGACTGCACGCCCACGGTGAGCCGACGCGCCGCGCGGACCGCGGTCGGGCGTTCGCAGATCAGCTCGCCGATGAAGCCGGTGCTCGGCGACAGCACCGCCACCGGGGATCGCAGCAAGCGCCGCAACCGAATTCGCAGCAGCGCCGCATCGCGCAACCGAGTGTCGCCGAACGCCAGGTGCATCCCCACCAGCGCATGCGCGATCACCTGCAGGTCGTCGGCTGTGGTTCCGGCGGCCGGGGGCGGCGGGACGGCCAGCACCCGGGCCGACCAGCCCACGAATTCGCCGTGCGCCCCGCGCATCACCCACAGCATGCCGGGCAGCGGGAACACCATGTAGACGGTGACCGCGTCACCGATATCGCAGGCGTGGCGCAGCACCGCGAGCAGATTGTCCAACTCGGTGCTCACCCGCCCCACCATCCGAACCTGCTGTTCGGCGGCGTAGTTGTTCAGCACCTCGACCGCGAATTGCCTTGCCCACCCGGACATCCGGCTCATCACCAGATCCCCTTCACCGGCGGCGCCCAACTGCTCCTCGCCGAATTCCCGGACGGTCTCCAGCATCCGATAGCGGATCCCGCCGTGCTCGTCGTCCAGCACGGACAGCAGCGACTGACTCACCAGACCGTCCACGGCGGCGGCGATATCGCCGATATCGGGACCGTCGGCCACGATCTCGGCCGCGCCGAAGGTGAATCCGGCCGGGAACCGGCACAACCGGCGCAGGGCGATGCGCTGCGGTTCGTCCAGTAGATTCCAGCTCCACTCGATCACCGCGTGCAGGGTCCGATGACGTTGCGGCGAGGTGCGATCCCCGCTGCGCAACAACGTGAATCGGTGTTCCAGGCGCGCGTCGATCTCCTCGACGCTCATGGTGCGCACCCGCGCCGCGGCCAGTTCGATCGCCAGCGGCAGTCCGTCGAGTGTGCGGCACAGTCGCGCGACCACCTCCGGATCCAGGCGCACCGACGGCCGCACCGCGCGGGCCCGGGTCTCGAACAGTTCGGTGGCCGGTGAGCCGTGCGCGTCGATCGCCAAGGGCGGCAACGGATACACCGTCTCCGCGGTGATCTCCAGCGGCGCGCGGCTGGTGGTGAGCACGGTGAGCCGATCGCACGCGCCGACCAGATCGGCGACCACCTCGGCGACGGCATCGATGAGATGTTCGCAGTTGTCCAGGATCAGCAGCATCGGACGCGCGGCCACCGCATCCCGAAGACGCTGGCGCGCATCGATTTTGCGACCGGGTCGCAGGCCCGTGGTGTCGCGGGCCGCCTCGGCGACGCCGAGCGCGGCGCTGATCGCGGCCTCCACCTCGGCGCGGGCGTCCTCGGGCGCGGCCCGTACCGAGGCCAGCTCGATCAGCGCGACCGGCACGGCCGTGGTCATCCGCAGGCCCAGTTCGTTGGCCACCCTGGTCTTTCCGGTACCGCCGGGCCCGAGCACGGTGGTCACCCGGGACGCGGCGAGCAGATCCTGCAGCGCGCCCAGATCGACGGTGCGGCCCAGCAGCGGATTCGGCGCGGCGCGCAACCCGATCGCCGCCCCCGCCTGGCCGGAATCATCCGGTGCCACATCGGTTTCGGCGTCCCGGGGCGCGGCTTCGGGCCGCACCGCGCGCGCCCCTGCCACCGGCTCGCCGCGCAGGATCGCCGCGTTCAGTTCGACCAGCGCCGGGCCCGGATCCGCACCGAGTTCGGTCACCAGGCCCGCGCGCAGGGTCACGAAGACCTCCAACGCCTCGTTGGCGCGTCCGGCCGCGGCGAGCAGTCGCATCAGCGTGCCGTGCGCGGGTTCGTCCAGCTGCCGGGCCGCGGCGATCCGCTTGGCTATCCGCACCGCGCCGTCCAGATCCCCGGACGCCTCGCGGGAGGCGAGTTCCAGTTCGTCCAGGGCGTGCCAGCGGGTCACGGCCAATTCGGCCAGTTCGTCGGCGACCGGTCCGGGCGGCAGATCCGCACCGGGTTCGCCGCGCCACAGCGCCCGCGCGCGGGCCACCAGCTCGAGGCAGTGGTCGTCGCGTCCGGCGGCGTGCATTTCGCGGGCCTGGCGTTCGAGGCGGCGGGCCAGGGTCAGGTCGACCTGCTCTTCGCCGAGGGCGAGCCGATATCCGGCCGGACCGACCTCGAGCGCGCCGTCGGGCAGCGCCGAGCGCAGCCGGGAGACCTGGGTGTGCAGGGCGTTCATCGGGGCGCGCGGGGGCTGTTCGCCCCAGATGTCCTCGATCAGCCCCTGGGCGCTGCGGCTGCGGCCCGGATGCAGGGCCAGGGCGGCCAGCAGCAGCCGGGCCCGCGCACCCGGCACCGCGGCCAGGCCGGAGCCCGCGCGACACAGCGCGATCTCACCCAGGACCGACACTCGCACCGAGGCGTCCGCGGGTAACCCGTCGGCCCGGTCCCGACCCGACCGGGTGTTCGTCGTCCCGGCGCCCGCGGAGCCGCTCTGATCAGGAATCATGCCGTTCACCATCGTATGTGAGCAGTCCACCGATTATTCGGCTCACAGCGCCGGGACCACCCCTACCAGCATGCGCCGTGAACCCCGCCATCATACTCCGATATATCGAAATAGTTCTACCGATAGGGTGGCCGTCGCCATCCCACCCGCGGCACGTCCTGCGCGCCGCGATACGCATAGGCTTCGACCCATGGCTAGTGCAGCACAGTGGCTCGAAGGCGCGCGACCGCGAACCCTCCCCAACGCGATCGCCCCGATCCTGGTCGGCACGGGTGCGGCCGCATCCCTGGACGCCGCGATCTGGTGGAAGGCTCTGCTGTCGCTGGTGGTTTCGCTGGCGCTGATCATCGGCGTGAACTACGCCAACGACTATTCCGACGGCATCCGCGGCACCGACGACGAACGCGTCGGGCCGCTGCGCCTGGTCGGCTCGGGCGTGGCCTCGCCGGGCGCGGTACGTGCCGCGGCGATCGCGAGCCTGAGCGTGGGCGCGGTCGTCGGGCTGGTGCTGGTGTTCACCACCGCGTGGTGGCTGCTGCTGATCGGCGCGGGCTGCCTGGCCGGCGCCTGGTTCTACACCGGCGGCCGGAAGCCCTACGGCTACAGCGGTTTCGGCGAGATCGCGGTCTTCGTCTTCTTCGGACTGGTCGCGGTGCTGGGCACCGAATTCGTACAGGCGCACCGGATCGACTGGGCCGGTGTGGTCGGCGCGGTGGCGGTCGGCGCGTTCTCCAGTGCGGTACTGGTCACCAACAATCTGCGCGACATCCCCACCGATTCGGTGACCGGCAAGACGACCCTGGCCGTCCGCCTGGGCGACACCCGCACGCGCACACTGCATCTGGTGCTGATGGTGGTGCCGTTCATCGCCTCGCTGGTCCTCGTCGCGCGCACCCCGTGGGCCCTGCTGGGCCTGCTCGCCGTACCGCTCGCAATCCGCTCGAACAACCCGGTACGCGGCGGTCAGCAGGGCCCCGGACTCATCCCCTCGCTGCGCGACACCGGCCTGGCGATGCTCCTGTGGTCGATCCTCTCGGGAGTAGCGCTCGCCCTCGGCTGATGCTCCTACCATGAGATATGCCTGTCGAACGGGTCCGCATCGCCGACGCCGAAGTGGATGTCGCGATGCCCTCGCCCGGCGACCGGCTGCCCGGACTGAGCATGGCGGGCTTCCACGGACGAGCCGAGGACGCTCTCGCCCTGGACGTGGTCCCGTACCCGGCCCTGACCATGTTCATCGACCTCGGTGACGATGCGCTGATCATGGACGACGGCACCGGCGAGCGGCGCTACGGCAGCGTCGTCGTCGGCGTCGCGCCGGGCGGTATCCGCGGCTGCGCGCGGGATGTGGAACTCCTGCAGATCCGGCTGTCTCCGCTGCTGGCACAGGCTGTTTCGGAGGTCGCGCCGCAACTCGGCGGGGAATTTCTGGACCTGGCCGAATTCTGGGGACCCGATACGGAACTCCTGCACGAGCAGTTGCGCGCCGCCCCGTCGTGGGACGCCCGCTTCGCACTCGCGCGACGCGCCCTGATGCTGCGCCGCGCGACCGGCCGCACCGCCGACCCCGAGCTCACCTGGATCTGGGATCGCATGGTGCGCGGTCACGGGCGGGTTCGAGTGGACCGGCTGGCGGACGAGGTCGGCTGGAGCCGCAAGCGCCTGTGGTCCCGGTTCCGCGCGCATACCGGCCTGACCCCGAAATACGCCGCGAATCTGATCCGCTTCGACCACGCCGTTCATCTCCTGGCAGCCGGGCGCACCGCCGCGTCGGTCGCGGCGGACTGCGGTTTCGCCGACCAGTCGCACCTGCATCACGACGTCCTGGCCTTCACCGGGATGACACCGGCGAAGGTCGCGCGAGCGCCCTGGCTGACCGTCGACCCGGTCGCGTGGCAACCGCAGGCCGGAACATTTCTTCAAGACCCGCCCCGGCGCGGCGGCCCATGCTGACGGTGCCCGCAACACAATTCACAGTGAGGTACCGATGAGCAACGATGTGAGAGGCGTTCCGGACGCGTCGCGATTGCGTCCGCGCCGCGGCGAATACGGCCTGGACGGCGACTACGGGACGGTGTCCGCGCGCGGGCAGGCGATCATCGCCGCGGTGATCCTGACCGTACTGATCGCGCTGACAGTGTATTTCGCAGCGATCGGAGTCGTGGTCGGCGCGGTGATACCCGCGGTGTGCGCGCTGGGGCTCGTGCTGTTCGTGGGCTCGTTCCTGCGGACCACCAAGGTCGGGAAATACGAAGTGTGGGAACGGATTCTGACCGGTCTGCGGCTGCGCGGGAACGAGCGGCTGCTGGAGCTGGGCTGCGGCCGCGGCGCGATCCTGTGCATGGCCGCCGAACTCCTGCCCGGCGGACGTGCGGTCGGCATCGATATCTGGCAGGCGGACCAGACCGGCAACAGTCCCGAATCCGCCCGGCGCAACGCCGAACTCGAGGGCGTGGCCGGCCGGGTCGAGCTGGTGACCGGCGATATGACCCGGATGCCGTTCTCCGACAACGAGTTCGACCTGATCATCAGCAACGTCGCGATCCACAACATCCCCGACGCCGCAGGCCGCCGCACCGCCATCGATGAGGCGTTCCGCGTGCTGCGGCCCGGGGGACGGCTGGTTGTCGCGGATCTGGCGTTCACGAACCGCTATCGGGCGCGGCTGCGCGAGCTCGGCATGGTCGATCTGGAGCTGCGCAACCTCGGCTGGCGGATGTGGTGGGGCACCCCGCTGCTGCCGACCCGGCTGCTCACCGGGACCAAACCAACGAGAAGTTAGTCCCGGCCGCCCTCGGGCACGAAGATGCCCAGCACCCAGTTGACCACCGTGATGATGATCGCTCCGGCCACCGCCGCGAAGACGCCGTGCACGCGCAGGCCGTACTCGGTGGTGGCGGTGATCACGGCGGTCAGCCACAGCATCAGGGCATTGATGACCAGCAGGAACAGACCCAGGGTGACGATCACCAACGGCAGGGACAGCAGTTTGACGATCGGCTTGACCAGCGCGTTCACCAATCCGAAGATGACCGCGACGATCAGCACCACGATCACCTTGCCGCTGGTGCCGTGCTCGGCGGGGCTGATCAGCTCGATATTGCGCACCAGGGCGGACGCGAGCCAGATCGCGACGGCGTTGATGATCAGGCGTAGCAAGAGGGCCATGGCGCCATGCTAACCGGCACGACGCCCGGCCACCGGATACGCGAATCAATCGGCCTCCACCGCCTCAGGCGGCCCGGTCCAGCAGATCGTGCACCGCGCGGCGAATCCCCTCGACGCCCTCGTCGCCGCCGAGCAGTTCGACGGTGCGCGGGGTGGGCGCACGCAGTACACCGAGCAGAACGTGCGCGGCCTCGATTCGATTGTCGCTGCGCGTAATTGCCTCCCGCAGTGACAATTCGAGCACCTTCTTCGCCGCCTTGGTGAACGGGATGTGCCCGAAATTCGTCCCACCATTCCCGCCGAAACCGAAACGCCCGCGCGGCTTTTCCGGTGCGGCCGCGCGATCGAGCGCATCCGCGCCGAAGGTGGCGTCCAGACTTTCGCGAACGGCGTCGAGATCTATCCCGATGGATCGCAGTGCGGCAGCGTCCTGTTCGCCCAGCGGCTCGGCGGAACGCTTACGCGACAGCGATTCCCGGATCGTTGCTGCGGTAATTCCACCGCTCGCCAATACTTTCCGAATTCCGTCGTCGGGCCCGGCGGCCAGCCCCAACAGCAGATGTTCGACGTCGATGTTCGGCGCGCCCAGCATGCGCGCCTCCTCCTGCGCCATCACGACCGCATACCGCGCCGCTTTGGTAAACCTCTCGAACATCAGCCGATCCCGCCTCTCCGATTGTACTTCTGATGGACCGCCTGCCGGCTGACCTCGAGTGCCTCCGCGATCGCCTGCCAGGACCAGCCCTGGGAGCGGGCATTACCCACCTGGATCGCCTCGAGCCGCTCGAGCAACCGCCGTAAGGCCAGCACCGCGCGCAGGCCGACCGTGGGGTCGGGACTGCCGGCGGCGGCCGCCAGGGTTGTCGCTTCACTCATAGACGTCAATTTACGTTGACACTCGGCGCGCGTCAACGAAAATTGACATCACAAGGAAGTCGTTCACCGGGAGCGAATACGAAGAGAGTGCGGCGTTCGTACGCCGCGTTCGGGAGCTACTCGCCGCGCATGCGAGCGCGCAGCTGCGCCTTGTCGGTGCGACGTCGCTCGTCGACCGCGGCGATGTCCTGATTCACCCGGGAGCGCAGCCGCTTGAACAGCAGCAGCGACAGCGGCATGGCGACGATCAGGGCGAACAGCAGCGCGACGATCACCGGAATGTCGACCTTCACCACGTGCGCGACCAGCACGATGACGGCGGCGATGATCGCGACCAGCGCCAGCCGGGCCACGGTGTACAGCGCCAGATTGCGCGCCAGCCGCCGCCCCGGCGAACCGGAGACTCCACCGGCAGGCGCGTCGTCCGGACGGGATGCTGCATCACTCACGTGCACCAGCCTAGGCGACGCGCCCGAACGCCCTCGATCGGCCACGGACCACACCGCGGCGATCGCTGAAGATTCGCCAGAAGAGTGAAACGTTCCAAATCACAAAGCCGTACGCTTATCCGATTTGTCTATTACTTCCCCTTTACCAACGTTAGATCATTCGAGTACGTGGGGGGTCCGGTGCAACGATGTCGCTATCTGATGAGGGAACTGTCGATTACGGAAAGGTTTGCGAATGACTGCGATCACCGCGGCGAGCCGCACGTTTGGTTCCGTCAACGGCCAGGAGGCCCTCCTGACCCCAGGCCAAGTTGCGGCATTGTTCCATGTTGATCCGAAGACGGTCACCCGTTGGGCACATGCCGGGCGACTGGGCTCACTGCGCACGCCGGGTGGCCACCGGCGCTTTCGCGAGACCGAGGTGATGCAGTTGCTGCGGTCGCTGACCACCGAGGCGACCCGGGTATAACCTCTTTTCGACGTCCACGGTGCCGCAGGTACGTCCACGGGATTACCCTCGATAGAGGAGGTGAGCGACGTGACGTACCTGTTGGCACTCATCGCTGTGGTGGCTGTTGCGGTGCTGTGCTGGAAGGCGTTCGGACCGCAGCGAGCGAACCGTATCGGTGCCGGCCATACGGTTTCCCGACGCAAACGCGTCATCGGCCCTGATGACGACCCAGAATTCCTCTGGCGCATCTCACACAAGGGCCACGACGGCGACCCCGGTTCGGGCGAGTAGCCCTCGCCCGGCCGCAAACTTTCCGAGCGCCTCTCGCTGGGGCGTCTCAATCCAGGGCAGCGCTGTGCCGGGGTAGCTACACTCCGACCAGGTCGTATGCCTCCAGAGCGGCATGCCTTGCCGCATCACTCGCCGCGAGCAGCGGCAACCGCACCGCCGCGCTGGGGATCCTGCCCTGTGCCGCCAGAACCGCTTTGAGCACACCGGGATTCGGCTCGGCGAATAAAGCCGAAGCCAGGGGTGCGAGCCGATTGCCCAGATCACGGGCCTGCTCGAGCGCCCCCGCGCGCCAGGCCGCAATCAGTGCCGCATAACCCGCTGGGGCCACATTTCCGCAGGCCAGGATGGCGCCCTGCGCGCCCAGAGCAAGCAGCGGCGCGGCGAACAGATCGTCGCCCGAGAGCACCGCAACCTCCCCGCGTACCCGGCTGAGGAAGCCGATCGTGGCCTCGTCGACGCCGCCGACCGCCTGTTTGAATCCCACGACGTTCGGCAATTCGGCCAGCCTGCACAGCGTTTGCGCGCCGAGTGGGCGGCCGGTGCGCTGCGGAACGTTGTAGACCAGCACGGGAACCGGTGCGGCCGCGGCGATTCGACGGAAATGTTCCACCACACCGTCTTCCGAGGGGCGGGTGTAATACGGGACCACGACCAGCGCGGCCGATACCTCGGGCGGGAGCGCGGCAAGCGAGTTCGCGGAATCCTCGGTCGAATTCGATCCCGCTCCAGCGATGAGCGGGACGCCGCGAGTCCGGCACACCGTCGCACAGATCCGCAGAACTCTGTGACGTTCGACACTCGTGAGCGTCGCGGGTTCGCCTGTGGTGCCCAATGCGACGATTCCGGCCGCGCCCTCGTCCAGGACGTGATGGGCCAGCCCCTTCAATGCATCGTCGGCGAGTTCGCCCGCGGCGGTGAAGGGGGTGATCAGCGGAACGAACAGGCCGGTGAGTTTCATGGGCCCAGCCTGACGGAATCAATACATTACGTCTATTACGCATTTCTTGCGGCGAACGTAAGCTGAGCTGATGCTCGACGTGCGAAGGCTGCGATTGTTGCGCGAGTTGGCCCGGCGCGGCACCATCGCCGGGGTGGCCGAGGCGCTGTCCTACACCCCCTCGGCGGTCTCCCAGCAGTTGTCCGCACTGGAACGTCAGGCCGGGGTGCCGCTGCTCGAACGCACCGGCCGCAGTGTGACTCTCACGCCCGCCGCGCTGCGTCTGGTCGAACACGCCGACACCGTGCTCGCGGTCCTGGAACAGGCCGCCGCCGAACTGGCCACGGCCCGAACCGAACTCCCCGGTACGCTTCGCATCGGCGCGTTCCCGAGCGCGGTCCACGCGATCCTGTCCCCCGCCCTGGTCACCCTCAGCCGCGAACATCCCGGCCTGGAGTTGTCGATCACCGAACTGGATCCGGCCCGCGCCCCCTCCGCCCTGCACGCGGAGAGCCTGGACATCGCGCTGGTCCAGGAGTACGACTACGTCCCCCGAGATCCCGAAATCGGTTTGGACACCGAGGAATTCCTCACCGAAACCGTCTACCTGGCCGCGCCGAACGCCGAACCGCTGACCGCACATCGCAATTCGCCCTGGATCGCCGGAACACCCGGCACGCTGTGCCACACCATGACGCAACGTGCTTGCCAGGCAGCAGGTTTCACTCCCCACATCCGCCACCACGCCGACGATTTCGGCACCGTCCTGGCCTTGGTCGCCGCCGGGCAGGGCGTCGCCTTCGTCCCCGAACTCGGCGTCCTGACCACCCCGCCGACCATCCACCTCACCCCGCTACCCACCCGCCGCCGCACCCACCTCGCCTACCGCCGAGGCCGCCGCGACCACCCCGCGATCGCCGCCGCCCGCGCCGCTCTGCATTCCGCTGCCAGAGGTCTGAACACCATCGCAGCCATGCCACCCGGCCTGCACCAGCCGCCGAGGATTGAAACATCACCGACCGGTCCGAACCGGTTGCCCAGGGCCTGAACCACCACCGGACGATCCGAACCGGTTGCCCAGGGCCAAAATCACCACCGCCCGGCCCGATCCAGCCGCCCAGGGCCTCAATCACCACCGACGATCCGAACCAGCTGTCCGGCGCTCGAATCACCACCTACCAATCCGGCAGTGGCCGGATGGCCATTGGCACTGACCTCAGTCACTCGCCGATCACACATCGTCGATCAATGCCCGAAGCTCGCCGATATCCCACAGCCCTCGCACCCCGGGCAGCCCGGCGAGGTATGCGTGAATCTGCTCGGCCGTCCACCCGTGCGATTCTCGCAGCCCGGCGACCAACATCTTCAGATATAGCGGTGCGGGACGGCGCAATTCGACGCTGGCCGGATCCCAAGACGCGGTACAGGTCAGCACCGGATATCCAGCACACTCCCCGAGATACACGACGGTCTCATACCGTCCCTCCCCCAGCCGAACAGCCCCGTCACGCACCACGGCATCCAGATCGATCCGCATCGCCCCAGGTTCCCGATACATCTCCTGCGCAACAAGATCCTCGAACTGCTCGAGCGTGAACAAATACCCCCGAGCCGCCACCTCCCGCGGCCAATCCCGCATCCCCCGAACCGAATAGAACGCAATCCCACCCGTCCACACCGGACTCTCCCACGCGAAATACACCGCCCCCGACACCATCAACCCCCGAGTCTCCCGAGGCGCCGTCCGATCCCGAAACCCCGGATAAGTCCGCGCACCCCCCACCGGCCGCCCACCCTCCCGATAACAATTGAACCGCGCCGCAAGTAAATTCGACCCATACGCCGCATACCAAACCAACGTCGAACTCGATCCACCGCGCACCATGACGTTCAGGAGGCCTCGGCTAAATGAGTTCGAACGCGGATCGGATAGCGGCCGTCAGGGCAGGTTCGGCATCTGCGTTCAGGTAGCCGATCAGGCGGCCGAGAGCGTCAGCCGGAACGGTCACGATGTTGTCGCAGGAGACCACGCTGTCGTGTTCGAGCCCGTTTCGGGGGCCAACCCGCACTTCAGTGGACAAACCCCGAATCGTGCTCGTGATCGGCGCGACGGTGACCCGTGCCAGGTACGGCCGAACCGCTTCTCGGGTGAGCACCAGCACCGGGCGAGTCTTGTCCAAGCGCGCAATATGAATCGGCCTCACCCGAGATCGTCCAGCGGGGTGTCAGCGGCGAACCGCGCGAGCGCATCCATATCCGGATCCACCCCGGCAGCAGCGAGGATCTCCGCGTCACGCTCAGCGGCGCGGCGGAGGCGGTCCCGCTCGAGCGCTTGCGCAACGATGGCCGCGCGACTCGGGGCCTGGCCACTGGAAACGGTGCGGTCCAGGTACATCACCATCTCGTCGGAGAGTCTGACCGTAATCTGAGTACTCATCCCATAATGGTACCCGATTTGGGATTCACTTCCCATGTCATCTCCGCCCACCGCGGTGCACAAGCCAGCGCCTATGGCTCGACCGTTACGGCAACAAGCCCTCGCTTATTTCGGCAGATCGAGCCGAGGATGGCCGAGCAGTGCGCGCCATGCCTGTTCCATGGAAACTGTTCACGCGCTATGCCTCCCGACCTCGGCTCGTGTGGCTCGTCCTCGGCGAGCACCGTCACGCCCCACTGCGAGAGATTGCGGATGGCTTCGCCGATGGGCGGCAAACTCATCAGAGCCCGATTCGCGAACGGCACGGATGCGACCCTGGACGAGGTACCGGATGGGCGGGCTCGTGCGTGCTCCGACTTCCGAGCAGCGCGCTGTCCTCGTTCAGTCCAGCTTCTTTTCGAACCAGTGATCTGCCAACGGGTCGTCGCCGTACGGCGGAATTTCGGCGTATCCGTGCTTCGCATAGAGAGTGCGGGCCTCCACGAGATCCTGGCGGGTAGTGAGACGGATCGCGCGTGCGCCGAATTCGCGGGCGGCGAGTTCCGCCGAGCCCAACAGTTCGGCGGCGACGCCGTCACCGCGTACATCGGGGCGGACGAACATGCGTGTCAGCTCGAGTGTCTGCGCATCGAGGCGGCGCAGGCCGACACAGCCGACGACCGCGCCGCCGCGGCGCGCGAGCAGCAGCAGCCCGGTCGGCGGGGTCAGGTCGTCGCTGCCGTGGCCTTCGGCGAGGTGCCGGTCGATCTCCGCGTCATCGGTGGGACGGCCGTAGAAGCGGCTGATCATCTCGGCCAGATAGAGACGCAGGATGCCGGCCGCCTCGAGCGAACCCGGCTCGGCGGGTTCCACCGCACACGGAGCAGACCGGTTCCCTGTCATGGGATCAACCCGACACCCGGTTACCGCAACGAACTGACCGGGGTACTAGTTCAACCCCGCGTACGAGTGCAGACCGCTCACCACGATGTTGATGATGAACAGGTTGAACAGCATCGCGACGAAACCCGCGAGGTTGATCCACGCGGCTTTGGTTTCGCGCCAACCCGAGGTTGCTCGGGCGTGCAGGTAGGCGGCGTATATGACCCAGGCGATGAAGGAGACGGTTTCCTTGGGGTCCCAGCCCCAGAAGCGGCCCCAGGCGGATTCGGCCCAGATGGCGCCGAGGATGATGCCGGTGCCGAAGATCGGGAAGCCGATGATGGTGGTGCGGTAGGCCAGGCGGTCCAGGGCGCGGGCGTCGGGGAGGCGGCGGGCGATCGCGCCGAGGATGTTGTCGGATTCCTCGCCCGCGGGCTGGACCAGACGCAGCAGGAACAGCAGGCTCGATACGCCCGCGACGAGGAAGACGCCGCTGCCGATGCTGACGACCGTCACGTGGATGGGCAGCCAGTAGGACTTGAGCGCCGGAACCACCGGGGCCGCGTCGGCGTACAGCACCGTGCCGGCCAGGAACATCAGGATCAGCACCGGAACCAGCAGAAACGCCCACATCCCGCGATAGCGTTCGTGCCGCAGCAGCACCACGCCCAAGGTGACGGCCGCACCGGTCGCCATCGTCACGAACTCGTACATGTTGCCGAGCGGGAAACGATGAGTTGCGAAGCCGCGCAACACGATCGAGATGATGTGCAAGCCGAGCGCGACGTGCAGCACGGCGAAGGCCATATTGCCGATCCGCTCCGAGGCCGGTTTGCCCGCGGGCTCGGTGATCCGGCCCGGCCCCTGCGGCATCGCGGGCGAATTCGCGCCCGCCGCAACGAGTTCGCGCTGCTCGGCCTTACGGGTGTAGGCCATGGCGTACTGCACCAGCAGCATCACGAAGACCAGGACGTACACCACGATCGCCGACTTGAACGCGAGATCGCTGTAGGAGGCGATGTTCTCGTCGATCGGCATTGCTACTCTCCCGTACTCTCGGTCGGCGACCCGCCCAGCAGGCGAACGCGCAGGCGGTCGAACTCACCGCCCCACCCGGCCTGGTCGGTACGGGCCAGACCGCCCATTTCTACTACGGTACGTCGTTTGTCGTCCGGAGTCTCCGCCGGGTCCCGTTCATCGGCCGGATATGCGCGCAACCAGATCCGGCGACGTTTGACCAACAGCGAAACCAGCAGCCCGGCCATCATCGTGACCGCGCAGACCAACACCCACTGCTGCGCGGGATCGTGCGAGACCTGCAGATTCGCCCACTGCTTCGCCCCGTCGAACCGCACCTTCGTCCCGTCCGACAACGTCGAGGATTCACCGGGCTTCAGATTGACCCGCGTCTGCTTGACCAGCCGCCCCTGTTTGATCATCTCCGGATCCAGCGAGAACACCGACTGACTGCGACCGGTGTCCAGACCCGTCTCACCGCGATAGATGTCCACGGCCACCGCCGGATCGGTCAACGCCGGATACGACGAGCTCAGCAGGGTTCCGTGCATGAAAGCCGTCGGCGCGAACAGCCCCTCGATGGCGATCTGATTCTTGCGGTTGTCCGCATCGGAGGGATACATCCCGCCGGGCGGATCGAACCGCATCACGCCGCTGGACAGGAACGTCGCATCGCCGGTGGGCTCCCACTGCACCGACTGCGTGCGGGTCTGCCCGTTCGGATAGGTGACGGTGAACGTCGGCGCGTAACCGTGGCCCTGCACGTACACCCGATCACCCTCGACGCGCAGCGGATGATTCACCTGCACCGACGTATCGCGCCAGGTGTTGTCGGCCAGATTCTGCGCGGTCTGATACGAGACGTCCGCGGTGAACATCTGCGCCTCACCGTTGGGCAGATAGTCGGCCCGGAAATCCTTGACGCGCACGCACAGCGGGGTCAGCCCCGTGCCGTCGATGAGATTGCCCGCGCGGAAGGAGTCGAACGCCGAAATCGAACTCGTGCAGAATCCGGGGCCGCCGTCGGCGATGACGATGACGTTGCCCTCGTAGCCGAACATCTTGCCGACCGCGATCGCCACCAGCAGACCGACCAGCGCCAGATGGAAGACCAGGTTGCCGAATTCGCGGAAATACCCCTTCTCCGCCGACAGCGTGACCTGCGCGTCGTCGTCGGAAGAACGCTCGACCACCCGCCAGCCGCGAAGCTGCTTGCGCGCTGCGGCGATCACCTCGGCCGGCGCCTGCTCGACGTTCGTCGAATAGTGGTGCGGCAACCGGGACAGCCGGCGCGGCGCGGCGACCGGCGGCGTGCGCAGCGCCGTGTAGTGGTCGAACACCCGCGGCACGATGCAGCCGATCAGCGAGATGAACAGCAGCGCGTAGATCGCGGTGAACCAGAAGCTGGAGAACACGTCGAACAGCTGCGCCCGGTCCATCAGATGTCCGAGGGTGGGCCGGTCGGCGATGTATTTGTCGACCTTCTGCGCGTTCAGGGAGCGTTGCGGCAGCAGCGCGCCCGGAATCGCCGCGAGGGCCAACAGGAACAGCAGCATCAGCGCGGTGCGCATACTGGTCAGCCCGCGCCAGGTGTTGCGGACGACCGCGAGAATCCTGCGCAGCGGAGACTGGCGAGGGGGGCGGGCGGGGGCCTCGGGGGCCGACATGGTTGCAGTCATAGTCAGATCGGGAGAGTCACTCGGGAGACGAACATATTGCGGACCCACCCCACGAACTGGTCCCACATACCGGTCACCAGCGCGATACCGACGGCGACCAGCAGAATTCCGCCGATCACCTGAATGGTGCGCGAATGGCGACGCAGCCAGCCGACCCCGCGCAACGCGCTGGCCGACCCGAAGGCCAGGATCACGAACGGCAGACCCAGGCCCAGGCAGTAGGCCACGATCAGCACCACCCCGCGCACGGCGGTGGTTCCCTCGGTGCCCGCGGATACCGCCATCACCCCGGACAGCGTCGGGCCCAGGCACGGCGTCCAGCCGAGCGCGAACACCGCGCCCAGCAGCGGTGCGCCGACCAGACCGGTCAACCGCCGCGGATGCATCCGGGTGTCCCGCTGCAGCGCCGGGACCAGGCCCAGGAACACCAGACCCATCAGCACGGTGACCACACCGCCGAGACGTTGCAGCAGTTCACGATTCACGTTCAGCGTCTGGATGACGCCGAACACCGTCGCCGAGGCCAGCACGAACACGACGGTGAATCCCGCGACGAACAGACCCGCCGCCCCCGCCACGCGCATCCGCCCGGCCTTGTCGAGGGTCACGGTCTCCGGACGCTTGCTCTCCTGGGCCTGGGCCACGGTCACCGGCGGCGCTTCCGCACCCACCAGCCCGGCCAGATAGGACAGATATCCCGGCACCAGCGGCACCACGCACGGCGAGGCGAACGACACCAGCCCCGCGAGCAGACACGCTCCCAGCGCCAGCAGCAACGGCCCGGACGCCGCGGTCTGCTGGAACGAATCCCCTACCGACGCAAGCACACTCACCTGCATGTCGACCGACCTCGGGCGCCGTGTCCGGAACGCCGCGAATGCTCGGCGCAGCCCATTCGGCTCACTTCGTCCCCTCCGCGGCGAGACGATCGATCACCGGCTGCAGATCGGTGGCCAGCAGCGAACGCAGGAAGACCGCCGCCACCCGATGCTGTCGATCCAGCACCAGCGTGGTGGGGATGACGCTGGTCGGGAACTTTCCGCCCAGGGCCAGCAGGCTTCGGAATTCCGGATCGTAGATCGACGGATACTGGATGTGGTTGGTGCTGACGAAATCCTGCGCCTTGTCCTGCTCCGGATCACGCACATTGATCCCCAGGAACGCGACTCCGCGCGCCTTCGACTGCTGGTACACCTTCTCCAGCTCGGGGGCCTCGGCCCGGCAGGGCCCGCACCACTGCCCCCAGACATTCAGCACCACGACCTGATTCGGGAAATCGTCCACCGAAATGGTCTTGTTCGTCAGCAGATTCGGCCCCGACATCTTCCCGATGGTCCCGCGCTTCGCGGCCGGATCGTAGAAGATATCGGTCTTGCCCCCGGGCGACACGAACTGGAACGTCCCGCCCTGCGCCACCGCATCACTGCCGGTCGAACATCCGGCGAGCACCGCCACCAGCGCCGCGCACGCGAGCAGAACCGGCAGCACGATCCGCCACGACCGGCGTCCACGCGACGCGTGACGTACACGGAATCGCCCAGGACGTCCGGTCACACGACCCTCACCGGACTGCTCCGACGCGCCGAACTTTCCGGACGCCCCCTGCGTGACGCGGCCGTCGTGCCGCGCGCGAACGCCGTCGGGCCGTGCGTCGTACCCACCGGATCTGTCGTGTGCCGAGCCGTTCACGCCCCGGTCACCCGCGGATCCGATTCCCCCGCAGGTTCGGAGTAGACGATGTCGATCAACGTATCCCCTTGGTAGACAAGGGATGTCAGCGAAGCGAGCGAGCACTGGCGGTTGCGCGGGTCGTGCCACAGGCGCTTGCCCTCGAGGAAGCGGCGCAGCGTCCACACCGGAAGCTGATGGGAGACCACGACCGCCTCGTGACCGGCGGCCTCCACGCGAGCCTTGTTCACCGCGGCCAGCATGCGATGCGCGATCTGCAGGTACGGCTCGCCCCAGGACGGCGTGAACGGGTCGCGCAGCTTCCACCAGTGCCGGGGCTTGCGCAATGCGCCGTCGCCGACCGAGACGCGCAGCCCCTCGAAGGTGTTGCCCGCCTCGATCAGGTTGTCGTCGGTGCGCACGATCAGTTCGTGCAGTCCGGCGATCGCACCGGCGGTCTCCTGCGCGCGTTGCAGCGGAGAGGCCACCACCAGCGTGATGTCGTGGTCGGCGAGCGCGCGGCCGACCGCCGCGGCCTGCGACCGTCCGGTCACCGACAGGCCGAAGCCGGGTAGGCGGCCGTAGAGGATGCCCTTCGGGTTGTGCACCTCACCGTGCCGCATCACGTGCACGATCGTCTCGGTGTCCGCGACGTCGTCGGGTAGTTTCACGCGCTCGTCGGATGTGCTGTCCGCCGCCACCTCGGACGTGATGTCCTGCGGTGTGTCGGATGTCGTCTCGTCGGCTGGCTCGGTGCGCTCGTTCACGCGTCGGATCCTTCGGGTGTGGCAGCCGCCGCGGCCGCGGCAGCGGCGGGCAGGGCGGCGGCGATGCGGTCGAATGCGTCCTCGTCGAGCGCGGCGGAGACGAACCACGTCTCGAATGCGCTCGGCGGGGCGTAGACGCCGCGATCGAGCAGAGCGTGGAAGAACGCCGGGAAACGCCAGGTCTGGCTGGCCTTCGCGGTGGCGTAGTCGGTAACCGGATGGTCGGCGAAGAACACGCTCACCATATTGCCCGCGAATTGCACCTGGTGGGTGACCCCCGCCGTGTCCAGCGCGCCGCTCACCAGCGCGCCGAGTCGTTCGGCGTTGCGATCGAGTGCGGCGTAGACCTCCGCGTCGGCCGCCCGCAGCGAGGCGAGTCCGGCCGCTACCGCGACGGGGTTACCCGACAACGTCCCGGCCTGATAGACGGGCCCGATCGGCGCGAGCCGGTTCATCACCTCGGCGCGACCGCCGAACGCCGCCGCGGGCAGCCCGCCGCTCATCACCTTGCCGAAGGTGTACAGATCGCCCGCGACACCGTCGCGCCCGAACCATCCGGACCGGCTCACCCGGAATCCGGTCATCACCTCGTCCATGATCAGCAGCGCGCCGTGTTCGGAGGTCAGCCGCCGCAGGCCCGCGTTGTAGCCGGGCTGCGGGGCGACGGTGCCCATGTTGCCCGCCGCGGCCTCGGTGATGACGCAGGCGATCTGGTCCGGATTCGCGGCGAACGCGGCGGCCACCGCGTCCAGGTCGTTGTAGGGCAGCACGATCGTGTCGGCCGCCTGTGCACCGGTGACGCCGGGCGAGGTCGGCAGGCCGAGCGTCGCGACACCCGATCCCGCGTCGGCCAGCAGCGCGTCGACGTGCCCGTGATAGCACCCGGCGAATTTGATGATCTTGCTGCGACCGGTGAAACCGCGGGCCAGCCGCACCGCGCTCATGGTCGCCTCGGTACCGGAGTTGACCAGCCGCACCCGCTCCACGGGCTCGACCCGCGCGGCGATCTCCTCGGCCAGGTCGATCTCCGCTTCGGTCGGCGCACCGAAGGACAACCCGTCGACCGCGACCTTGCGCACCGCCTCCACCACGGCCGGGTGTGCGTGACCGAGAATCATCGGTCCCCACGAGGACACCAGGTCCACATATTCGGCGCCGTCCGCGTCGGTGAGCGTGCACCCGCGCGCGGAAGTGATGAACCGCGGTGTGCCGCCGACCGAATGGAACGCTCGCACAGGCGAATTCACGCCGCCGGGAATGATCGCAGCGGCGCGATCGAACAGGTGCGCGGAGGCCGGAGAAGAACTCACGGCCTCCAGTGTCGCAGCCCGGCCCGCACCGGTCGACGACAGGGTGTAGTGGGGTGAGCCACCCCACACCGGATGTCCGGATTCAGCACAACACGCCGGAGCGCCGATCCGGCCCGCTTCGGTCGCTCACCGATAGCTACTGCGTACCCTCTGTCCATCAACCGCAATCCGGCCGGGAGTAATTGATGCGAACCTTGATCGTCGGCGCCACCCTGACCGCCCTCGTGGGCACCGCACTGACCTGCGCCGCGACCGCGGCCTCGGCCGGAGCTCTCGTCGCCCAGCCCGATCAGGGGCGGATCGGGATCAGCCTGTCGCACGCCGAGACCGCGGCGCTGGCGGACGGCCCGGTTCCGGCGATGGTCACCAAGGTCGTCCCGCTGAACCGCATGGGTGCGGGCCTGCATCCGGGCAGCCAGATCCAACGCGATCAGCACGGCGGCGTACACGCCTCACTGCGTGAGGTGCTGCTCGAATCGGCCGCACATCCGGACGGGAACGTGGTGGTCTTCCTGGACGCCCCCGGCACGCACGGTCCCCGCGTGCTCGACATCTACGAGCACTGGAACTGATCCCTACCAGTGCGAGGGCTTCAGGCAGCTCAGCGAGAATCCGGTCGTCACCAGGCAACTCATCGGGCCCGGAAGTCCGTCGACCAGGCGTGAGCGGGTCACCGGCTCCGGAGCCGGACCGGCGTCCATCGCCGTGATCACGTCCAGGGTCACGGTGGCGAGCCCGATGACGCCGACGACCAGCATCACCACGACTCTGCGCTGCACGGGGTACGTGCGGGACATACCTTCAGTGTCCCCGGGAATTACCCGGTTACCCCCGATTGCCGAAAGTTGGCCCAGAACCTCTATCCGTGGCCGAGCGGTCAGAGCCGAGGAGCCCGGTCCACACCCCGCGCGATCAGATCGATGAGGGCCAGTCCGGCCACGGCGACCAGCAGTGCGGCCAGGCCGAGCCACGGCCCGTCGTAGCGGGTCGCCTCGAAGGCGGGCAGATCCCCGGACGCGGCGAACGTGGTCGATTCGATACCGGCGTGCCAGGCCGGCACGACCCCGGCGAGGCAGCAAACCAGGACGACCACGTCCAGGACCGGCCACAACCGATACATCATCGAGCGTCCTCCGTGCCGTCGTCGGTGTTCGGGCCGTCGTTCACCGAGCGCCCCTCGACCGCCGCGGTGAGTTCCTCGCGCAGGCGGCGATGATCGCGCGCCCACGCCTGCACCAGACCGCCGTCCCGCAATTTCAGTCCGATGCCCTTGCGTCGTCGCGGCACACCGGCCAGTTCCCCGAGCGCACGCGCGGACTGCCAGTCCTCGTCCTCCCACGACTCCTCGTCGTGTTCGGGGAAGACGGTGGCGATCCGTTCCAGTTCCAGCGTCTCGGCGCCCTCGCGCAGCGAGGTTCCGGTGAGTTCCACGCTGACGTGCCGTTTACCCGCGACAACCTGCAACGAGACGAATCCGGCGAGCAGTGCCGCGCAGAAGAGCAGGCCGAACCAGTGCACCGGACCGTGGCCCAACACCAGTTCCAGGATCAGCACGATCAGGCAGATCAGCGGACCGTACGCGACGGCGCGCCAGCGCGCACCGGGCTCGGCGAACCGCACATCGGCCGGGGCTCGGGTATCGGTCACGGAAACCTCCAGGCTGTCTCGCCCGTCCGTACTCCGAGAAGGGGCGAAGCGATTCAGCCGACCATACCGGGCAGCAACAGAACGGCCAGCGTGAGCAGACCGAGAACGAGGACCAGAGCCATCATCACGACATCGCGCCGAAGGCTCTGCGGCTGCTGAATCACCACTCGCATCATTGCCTCCGCTTCTCCGGAACGCCTCGCGCGATCCGATGCGGAACGCACGACCCACGACATCCGGTTCCCAGGTCCTCTGTGACAACCCTCACGATACATGCCGCCGCACCGGTGACAAATTCACCGGGGCAGCCGATTACCGTTCACCTTGAAGTAGTTGTTGGATTCGGTTCGGTGACAAAGGAATACGGCTCCGGCGGCCACCACCGCCTGCAGGATGGCCGCCGCGCCGGCGAGCATCTCACCGGTGCCGGAGATCGCGCCGAGGCCGAACATCGAGTTCACCCCGCCGATCACCAGGACCACGGCCGCAACGTTCAACAGCGTGCGCGCCCATAGTTTCCCGCGACGTAGCTGATGCACCACGGCCAGTGCCGCGGCGGCGAGCGCCAGCCCGAACACCACGCCCAGCACGATCAGCAGAGTGACCATCAGGTCGTAGGTCGCCAGCGGAGTCTGCGGCTCCTGCGCGCGCAACTGATCGTAGATGTTCCGGGCGATCGTGTGCCGATGCTCGAATCGCGTCCACATCCCGGCGAGCAGTCGTACCACGCCCAGAACGACCGCGCCCCACCACAATTGGGACGCGGTACGGACGTCATCGGGCATGGGCTGTTGCGGCGCCGGCGGGACCGGCGGAGTCCACGGATTCACGACGGTCGGCGCCTCACGCCAGCCAATGCGCGACCTCGGTCGCCCAGTAGGTGAGCACGATGTCCGCGCCCGCTCGACGGATGCCCATCAGCGATTCCAGGATCGCGCCGCGGCGATCGATCCAGCCGTTCGCGGCGGCGGCGGTGATCATCGAGTACTCACCGGAGATCTGGTACGCGGCCACCGGCACGGTGGAACGGTCGGCAACATCGCGCAGGATGTCCAGGTAGGACATGGCGGGCTTGACCATGACGATGTCGGCGCCCTCGGCCAGATCCAGTTCCAGCTCGCGGATCGCCTCGCGGCGGTTGGCCGAATCCTGTTGGTAGGTGCGGCGATCGCCCTGCAGCGAGGAGGAGACCGCCTCGCGGAACGGGCCGTAGAACGCGGAGGCGTATTTCGCGGCGTAGGCCAGGATGCCGGTGTCGATGCGCCCGGCCTCGTCCAGCGCGTCGCGGATCGCGCCGACCTGGCCGTCCATCATGCCGCTGGTGCCGAGCAGATCCGCGCCCGCCTCGGCCTGGGCCAGCGCCATCGCGACGTAGCGGTCCAGGGTCGCGTCGTTGTCGACCGCGCCGTCCGGGGACAGCACGCCGCAGTGGCCGTGATCGGTGAATTCGTCCAGGCAGGTGTCGGCCATGACCACCGTCGCGTCGCCGACCTCCTCGGACAGCGCGCGCAGGCCGCGGTTCAGGATGCCCTCGGGGTCGCTGGCGAGGCTGCCGACCGCGTCCTTGTCCTCCGGACGCGGCACCCCGAACAGCATCAGCCCGCCGACCCCGGCGACGACCGCCTCGACGGCCGCCTTGCGCAGTGAATCCATCGAGTGCTGCTGCACGCCCGGCATCGAGCCGATCTCGCGCGGTTCGTCCAGCCCGTCGGCGACGAACATGGGCAGCACCAAATGTCTTGGTTCCAGGGTGGTTTCGGCTACGAGACGCCGTAGAGCAGGGGTACGACGCAACCGCCGCGGGCGGTCCATTCCGGTCATGAATCGCACGATACGCCCCGGTCCACCCCTGTGCCGCACCGCCTCCGCACCCGCCCGCCGCCCCGCGCGAGCTCCCCGAAACAGCCCTCGCCGATCCCGTGACCAGGCATTCACCGGGCAACAGCGGACATTCGAGCGACGACGGGATTTCTTCCCGGCCGATGCGACCGAGAACAGCCCCGCCTTCCCGGCCCTGCGCACGCGGCACACGTTCACGACTATGACCAATCACACACGAACGCACCCGATCCGACCGCGCACAGTACCCCTTGCCGGAAAGCATCGGTCACGCGGGGGCGGCGGCCTTCAGAGCGGCTTCGAGTGCGGTGGTGAGCGTTTCGAGGTAGGTGTCGTCGCTGTCGCCGGACAGGACGAGGATGCGGAAGCCCAGTGGGGCGATGAGCAGGTCCGAGGCCAGTTCGAGGTCGAGGTCGGCGGGGAGTTCACCGCGGCCGATGGCGGCGCGCAGGACCGTGTGGGCGTTGTCGCGGCGTGGGGCGGCGACGGTGGTGCGCAGGACTTCGGCGAGGGATTCGTTGTGGTGGGCCTCGGCGAACAGGGCCGCGCCGATCTTCCGGACCGTCGCATTCGACAGCTGCTCGCGGAACGTGTCCAGAAGTTGCCGCAGGTCGGTGCGCAGGGCTCCGGTGTCGGGAATCGGGGGCAAGGTGTCGCGGACGGCTTGGCGGATCAGCTCGGTGAGCATCTCCTCCTTGGACGACCAGCGCCGGTACAGCGCGGCCTTGCCGACGCCGGCGCGGCGCGCGACGGCCTCCATGGACAGGCGCGAATAGCCGGATTCGGCGAGTTCGGTGAAGGTCGCCTCGCCGATCGCGTCGGTGACGTGCTGTCGTAGAGCCGCACCGCCGGTAGCAGGCCGAGCCGTTGTCTGCTCCTTTGCCATGCAGCGAGAATAGCCGAGACGGAACCGTTGCGTTCCGTTCGGATCCGGGTTAGCGTCGAATCAAACGGAACGGAACCGTATCGTTCCTGAGGGAAAGGTGTCCGACCATGAAATTTCTCTACGACGACGAGTCCTTCTCCTTCGAGGCGCTGCGCGCGGCGGGTTATGCGACGTACGGCGGCGCGGAACTCGGCGAAGTGCTGGTGACCTGTCGGCAGATCCCGGAGGGCGACGAGGCCGCCTGGTCGACACAGTGGGCCGCGACGGCCGCGCGCGTCGAGCGCATCGGCCGTGACGCACTGGCCGCCGGGCACCGGGTCAGCGCGCGGGAAGCGCTGCTGCGGGCGTCGAACTACTACCGGACCGCCGACTTCTACCGGCGCGAGGATCCGGCGCACGATGCCGAATCGGCACGTCTGGCCCGAGCGTCGCAGCAGACCTTCGACGAGGCCGCCGCGCTGCTGGACACTCCCGCCCGCCGGGTGCGGATCCCCTACGAGGACACCACCCTGCCGGGCTATTTGTTCCTGGCCGACGATTCCGGCGAACGCCGTCCGACCGTGATCTACCACGGCGGATACGACTCCACACTGGAGGAGGACTACTTCGCGCTCGCCGCGGGCGCGCTGCGGCGCGGCTATCACGTCCTGGCATTCGACGGACCGGGCCAGGGCAGCACCGTGCGGGATCAGGGCCTGCACTTCCGGCCGGACTGGGAGGCCGTGGTCACGCCCGTCGTGGATTTCGCGCTCGGCCTGCCCGAGGTGGACGCCGACCGGATCGCACTCGTCGGCACCAGTCTGGGCGGCTACCTCGCCGCGCGGGCCGCCGCCTTCGAACACCGGATCGCCGCCTGCGTACTGCACGACGGAGTCTTCGACTGCCACGGCCCGTTCGCGGCCATCGACGAGATCGCGGCGCGGCTGCCCGGCGGACTCGAGGCGCTCATGGCACAGAACACCCAGGCGCGCTGGGTAATTCGCAACGGCCTGTGGACGTTCGGACTGTCCGGTCCCGGGGAAATGGGGAAGGCGATCGAGCCCTACACGATGACGGGCCTCGCCGATCGGATCACCTGCCCGACGCTGGTACTCGAGGCCGAGAACGACCAGTTCTTCGCCGGCCAACCGCGGCAGATCTTCGACGCGCTGACCTGCCCGAAGGAATTCATCACCTTCCGCGAGGACGAGGGCGGCGGCGAACACTGCCACGAGGGCGCGACCGCCCTGTTCCACCAGCGCACCTTCGACTGGCTGGACGGCGTACTGGGCCGCTGACCCGACACCTGACGAACCGCCGGTCGCACACCTCGCGACCGGCGGTTTCTGTCGGTGCCGAACGCTATAATCGAAGATGTGTTCGAGAGCGGTTCGCGCCCTCGATCATTCGTTTCCAGCACAGCCGGGGAGGGTCTCGTGGCCACACATTCGCAGATCATCATCGACCAGCCGTACGTCCCGCTGCTCAAGCGCCGCCTGCCCGCGGGCCGCCCGCGCTCGTGGTACGTCACCCACAACCGCCGCCTCAAGGCGATGCGCCTGGCCATCGCCCTGCTGGACTCCGGCGTCTACCGAGCCGACCTCGCCGACAACGAAAAGATCCGCCGCACAGCCGATCTCGTAGGCATCCGCCCACCCTCGGACAAAACCTGCCGCCTCGTCCGAGACCTCATGCGCACCCGCCGCTGAGCAGTCGAGCCCCGCCCTCAGCGTGATTCGTCTTCACCTCACTAGGCGAAGACGAATCACGCTGAGGCACAAGCTATCTCATGCTCGCCACCGTCAACCGCACACCAGGCTCAGGCACAGACGAATCGCGCCAACACCCGGAAGGCCCCGTTCCACCAACTCCGGACAGCGCCCACCTGTTCGCGGCCCGTCTCGCCGCTCGGACGCGTGGCGGGTGCGAGGAACGAGTACCCGACACGGGGCCGAACGGTGAGACTCAAGGGGCCGCGAACACGCCGGAGCGGAGCGGAGGCAGAAAACTCAAGCCCGCCCGCGGCGGCTCTTCTTTCGCGGCGGGGGCAGCAGGCCCTCGGCGCGGAGGTGGGCGGCGTGTTCGGCGAGGGCCTCGACCAGCGGGCCGACTTGGGCGAGTTCGGGCTGCACGTCCACGCGCAGGCCGAATTCGATGGCGGTCTCGGCGGTCTTTGGGCCGATGCAGGCCACGATGGTGCGGGCGTGCGGTTTGCCCGCGATGCCGACCAGGTTCCGCACCGTGGAGGAGGAGGTGAACAGGACCGCGTCGAAACCACCGGTCTTGATCATCTCGCGGGTCTCCGCGGGCGGCGGCGAGGCGCGCACCGTGCGGTAGGCGGTGACGTCGTCGATCTCCCAGCCGCGGTCGCGCAGACCTTCGGCGAGAGTTTCGGTCGCGATGTCCGCGCGCGGCAACAGCACCCGGTTGACCGGGTCGAAAACGTCGTCGTAGGGCGGGAAGTCGGCCAGCAGACCTTCCGAGGACTGCTCACCGCTGGGCACCAGTTCCGGATTGATGCCGAACGAACGCACCCGCTCCGCGGTGGCCTCGCCGACGCAGGCGATCTTCACCCCGGAGAACGCCCGCGCGTCCAGACCGAACTCGGCGAACTTCTCCCACACCGCGCGCACCGCATTCGTGGAGGTGAACACCACCCACTGATAACGACCGTCGACCAGTCCCTTGACCGCGCGTTCCATCTGCGCGGGACTGCGCGGCGGCTCGACCGCGATGGTCGGCACCTCCATCGGGATGGCGCCGTGCGTGACGAGCTTCTCGCTCATCTCACCGGCCTGCTCCTTGGTGCGCGGCACCAGAACCGTCCAGCCGTACAGCGAGCGCGACTCCCACCAGGACATCTTCGACCGCTTCTCGACCTCCTTGCCGACCGTGACCACCAGCGGCCCGACCAGCTCGGAAGCGGCGCTGTTCAACGTCGCCAGGGTGGACTCGATGGTCCGCTGCTGCCGGGTCGTGCCACGCACGGTGACCGCGACCGGAGTCTGCGGCGCGAGGCCGTGCTCGGTCAGGGCGCTGGCCGTCTCGGCCAGATGTCCCGACGTCGCGTGCAACACCAACGGGCCGGGTGCGGCCGCGACGGAGGCCCAGTCCACCTCGCCACGCACGTCGACCTCGGTGTGGCTCGAGCCCAGCGCGATACCCGCGTAGGCGGGCACCGTCGCACCGGACGGCAGACCGGGCAGCACCTCGAACACCATGTGCGAGCGGGTGACCGCGTTGACCTCGGCGATCACGGAATCGGTGGTCAGCGGATCACCGGACACCAGTCGCACCACGTCATGACCGTTGCGTGCCTCGGCGACCAGCGTCTTGGCGACCTCGGCGGGCTCGCCCAGGGCCGGGCGCACGTCGACCGGGCTCTCCCCGTCCGGGTTCGGCTCCACCGCGATACCGATCAGGGCGAGCACACCCTTGTCCACATCGGGGTCGGTGAACGCCAGCGTCGCCCGGCCGAGCACCTCGCGGGCCCGAACGGTCAGCAACGCGGGGTCACCGGGGCCGGACCCGACAAAGAGAATCCGACCAGGATGCTTCTTAGTGGCTCGGCTCATTTATCGTTCTCCATTGGGCTGGGATGGGTCAAAGTCTGTGCCGCCCTCGCGGTTGGCGCCGAGCAGCTCACGCGCTCCCAGCTCCAGCAGCTCACGGGCCAGCGCGCGGCCGAGTTCCTCGGCCTCGTCGGGCGAACCGACCACCGATGCCCGGAGCACGTCCGAGCCGTCGATCGCCGCCACGCAACCGCGCAGCGACAGTTCCTCGACCACCCGCCCGTCGTCGTCGAGCGATTCGACGACCTCGGCCAATGCGCCGATCGGAGCGGTGCAACCGGCCTCGAGGTAGGCCAGCAACGCCCGCTCGGCGCCGATCGCGGCGCGAGTGCCCGCATCGTCCAGAGCGGACAGGATGGTCACGAGATCCGGGTCGTCGGTGCGGCATTCGACCGCGAGCGCACCCTGTGCCGGAGCGGGCAGCATCTGCACCGGCTCGAGCGATTCGGTGATCTCGTCGAGGCGATCGATGCGGGCCACTCCGGCCCGCGCGATGACCACCGCGTCGAGTTCGCCGTCGGCGACCTTACGAATTCTGGTGTCGATATTGCCGCGCAACGGCAGGATCTCGAGGCCGAGACCGAGCGCGCGCAACTGCGCGGCGCGGCGCGCGGCGGACGTGCCGATCCGCGAACCCGCGGGCAGCTCACCCAGGACCATGCCGTCGCGGGCGATGAGCGCATCGCGCGGATCCTCGCGCGGCGGGATGGCCGCGATGACGAAACGCGTGTCCGGCGCGGTGGGCAGATCCTTGTAGGAGTGCACGGCGATGTCGACGGTGCCGAGGGCGAGTTCGTTGCGCAGCGCGGCGGTGAACACCCCGACGCCGATCTTCTCCACCGGATCCGAGGATTTGTCCCCGGCGGTCTTCACCACGACGAGTTCGGCCTGCTGTCCGCCCGCGATCAACGCGTCACGGATGGTGCCTGCCTGGGTCAGCGCCAGCAGGCTGCCGCGGGTGCCGATCCGCCACGGCGCGTCGGCGGTACCGCGACGGGTCGTGTCGTTCTCGTGCACCATGGCGTCGGTGGCCGTCACGCGGGATTCCCTTCATTACCGGGGGCGAAGTCGTCACCGAGGGTGGCGACCTCCATCGGCGCCGCAACCGCTTGTGCCGCACCGGGTTTGAGTTCGAACAGTTCACGCAGGGCTTCGGCGTAGGTGTCGCCGCCGGGTGCGGAGGCCAGCTGCTTGACCCGCACCGTCGGCGCGTGCAGCAGCTTGTCGACCACCCGGCGCACCGTGCGGGCGACCTCGGCGCGCTCGGGATCGGCCAGGGTCGGCAGCCTCGACTCCAGCCGCATCAGCTCGGCCTCGACCACGTCGGCCGCGCGTTGCCGCAACGCCGCCACGGTCGGGGTGACCTCCGCAACGCGTTGGCTCGCAAGGTATTTGGAAAGTTCTTCGGCGACGATGGTCCGCGCGGCGGAGGTGTCGTCGGCGGCCGCACCGGCCGCGGGATCACGCTGCAGCGTCTCCATATCGATCACCGTGACGTCGGGCAGCCCGGCCACGGCCGGATCCACATCGCGCGGCAGCCCCAGATCGCAGACCACCATCCGATGCCCGGCCGGGGCGGAATTCAACGCCCGATGCGCATCGGCCAGCGTCACCACCGCGCCGACCGCACCCGTACTGGTGATGACGATGTCGGCGGCGGCCAGCGCACCGACCAGATCGGTCAGATCCTGCGCGGTCGCCGCGACGCCGTGCATGCTCTCGGCGGTGTGCGCCAGGCGTTGCGCGCGTTCGAGGGTCCGGTTCACCACGATCAGGCGGCCGATCCCGGCGCGCGCCAGATGCGCCACCGACAGCCCGCCCATCGCGCCCGCGCCGACGACCACACCCGTGCGACCGGTCAGATCGCCCAGTTCGGCCCGCGCCCGATCCAACGCGACGGACACCACCGACGCGCCCGCGCGGTCGATCCCGGTCTCCGAATGCACCCGCTTGCCGACCCGCAACGCGTTCTGCGCCAGCTCGTGCAGGGTGCGCCCGGCGGCCTGCTGCGCGTCCGAGGCGGCATAGGCGGCGCGGATCTGGCTGAGCACCTGCTGCTCGCCGACCACCATCGAATCCAGGCCGCTGGCCACCGCGAACAGGTGCTCGGCCGCGGCCTCGCTGTATCGCACATAGGCGTGCCTGGTCAGTTCGGGCAGCGACAGATCCGCGTGAGTGGCCAGCAGGTCGCCGATCTCGGCCAGACCGCCGTGGAAGGCGTCGACCACCGCGTAGACCTCCACGCGGTTGCAGGTGGAGACGATCATCGCCTCCGAGACGTGCTGGGACTTCAGCATCCGATCCATCAGCTTCGGACGATCGTCCTCGGTGACGGCAACCTTCTCGAGCACCGCGACCGGAGCGCTGCGATGCGAAATTCCGACTAGAAGGATGCTCATTGCGCGACCACCGATCCGTTACTCATTTGCGGTGTATCCGAGGATCCTGCGTGTTTGCGCAGGCTCCCGCCTCCGGACACACCGCGGCTGGTTGGCTCCATTGCCGAAACCACGACCCCCGCTGGGCGGATCGCGGACGCTGCTGTGTGTATCGCCTCGGCGCTGCGCGCCCGTTCGAAGGAGAGCATTTGCATCTCCACGGCCAGATCGACCCGGCGCACCTCCACCGACGGCGGCGCGCCCAGCGCGACCGGGGAGAAACTCAGAATGCACCGCATCCCCGCGGCCACCAGCCGATCGCAGACCCCCTGCGCGGCCGGATCCGGGACGGTGATGACCGCGATGGTGGGTTCGAGTTCGATGACAGCGTCGTTCAGTTCGGCGACGTCGCGCACCGGCAGGCCGCTGACCGTGGCGCCGATGACCATCGGATCCCGGTCGAAAATGCCGACCATGGCGAATCCGCGTCGCCGGAAGCCGCCGTATCCGGCCAGCGCACGGCCCAGATTTCCGGCCCCGACCAGGATCACCCGATGTCCTTCGGACAGTCCGAGAACATCCTCGATGCGGGCGCGCAACTTGGCCACGTCGTAACCGACGCCGCGTACGCCGTTGGGTCCGAGGAAGGACAGGTCCTTGCGCAGCTTCGCCGAACCGACACCCGCCGCGACAGCGAGTTCCTCACTCGATACGATGAGCACGCCCTCGTCGGCCAGGATGGCGAGGACCCGGAGATAGGTCGCCAGCCGCGTGACCGTAGCCTGCGGAATGTCCTTGGACGGTGCGTTCGACCGCAGAGCCCTGCCGGAGACGCCTTCGGGCGTCTCATGCTGCTCTGTCACGTCGTTCGGCTCCTCGTCCGGCCGGGGTCAGGTATCCGGTTTCGCTCCGCCGACGACACACCTGGGGCCAGTGCCGCCTGGCGCGTGTCGGGGTTATTGGCTGCTTCCGCTGCCGGAAGCGAGCGGCTTGCGTGCCACCACCGTAACCGCTTGTGAAGCCCTGCACAAAGTCGGTGAATTCAGTCACTGTATCTTCGGCCTCCGCTTCGCTCCGGCGGGTCGGGGCCCCCGAAGGGCCGATTCTTCCCTCCTCCGCTCCTCCGCTTCGCTCCCCCGCTCCGTCAGTCCAGAATCGACCCGGGCCCCGACCTTGGGGTTGGCGTTGTCGAAGGTGGGCGAAACCAGGTGGGTCCGGGCAGGGCTTTCGTCTTCGCAGGATCCACCCGGGCCCGACCTCGGGCTTGGCATTGCCGAGGGTGGGCGAAACCAGGTGGGTCCGGACAGGGCTTTCGTCTTCGCAGGATCCACCCGGGCCCGACCTCGGGCTTGGCATTGCCGAGGGTGGGCGAAACCAGGTGGGTCCGGACAGGGCTTTCGTCTTCGCAGGATCCACCCGGGCCCGACCTCGGGCTTGGCATTGCCGAGGGTGGGGCGAATCCAGGTGGGTCCGGGGTTGGGCTTTCGTCTTTGCGGGATCGGCTCGGGTCGTGCCTCGACGTAGGGGCAATTCGGGAGTGAAACGAACCGGGTGAACTGGTGAGTCAGTGTTCCATCACTTCAGGATCAACCTGGGCCACCGTCCTTGGCGTCGGCGTGTCCGGTGGGGCCGGGAACATACGCATCCACGGCGGCTTTAATGAATGTATGGGTGATCGACATGCGGTGACGTTGCTGACCCGGGCAGGTTGCGGGCTCTGCAGCGTCGCGTTCGACCAGTTGCGTTCGATTTGTGCGGATTTCGGGATCGAACCCGGGACCGTGGATGTGGACGAGGCCGCGGCGACCGATCCGGGTTTGCGCGCCGAATACGGCGACCGGTTGCCGGTGGTGCTGCTCGACGGCCGGGAGCACAGCTATTTCGACGTCGACGAAACGCGACTGCGCGCCGACCTGAACCGCTGAGCGCCGGTGTGGGCAGCGCCTCGTCGTTCGTACGGCACCAGGTCACCCCACTCGGTTAATGTTGGGATGTTCGCGCGACGGGCGGAGGTTAGCGGTGCCGGAACGATCCAAAGATGCGAGGACAGGGTTCATCGCGGGCAGATTCGGCGAGTTCCCGGCGCGGTGGGGGCAGGGGTTGTCCGATCAGCTCACCCGCATCACTCGCAGCCCGTTCGGGCCCAGCGAGGAGGAATTGCGCGCCAATCTCGCCGGTGAGGCCAGCGCCGACGCGGCCCTCGCCCTGCACGATGCGGAGCTCGCGGAATCGGTTGCGGTAGAAGAAGATTCACAGATCCCAGAACGCGCTCGCCCGCCCCGCGACCTGACCGCGGCGGCATTCTTCGACGTGGACAACACGATGGTGCAGGGCGCGTCGATCGTGCACTTCGCCCGCGGCCTGGCCGCGCGCAAGTACTTCAAGACCTCGGACCTGGCCGATATGGCCTGGAAGCAGGTCAAATTCCGGATCACCGGCAAGGAGAGCCAGGGCGATATGGCCAGCGGCAAGGAGAAAGCCTTGGCCTTCATCGCCGGCCGCTCCACCGCCGAACTGGCCGAACTGGGCGAGGAGATCTACGACGAGATCATCGCCGACAAGATCTGGCCCGGCACCCGCGCGCTGGCGCAGATGCACCTGGACGCGGGTCAGCAGGTCTGGCTGGTCACCGCGACTCCGGTCGAACTGGCCCAGGTCATCGCCAAGCGGCTGGGCCTGACCGGCGCGCTGGGCACCGTCGCGGAGAGCGAGGACGGCGTGTTCACCGGCCGGCTGGTCGGCGATATCCTGCACGGCCTGGGCAAAGCGCACGCGGTGCGCACCCTGGCCATCCGCGAGGGCCTGAATCTCAAGCGCTGCACCGCGTACTCCGACAGTCACAACGACGTCCCGATGCTCTCGCTCACCGGCACCGCGGTCGCCATCAACCCCGACTCGGACCTGCGCGAGGTAGCCAAGAACCGCGGCTGGGAGGTCCGCGATTTCCGCACCGGCCGCAAGGCCGCGAAGATCGGCGTCCCCACGGCATTGGCGCTGGGCGCGGCCGGTGGCGCGGCCGCCGCGGTCCTGACCCGCAAACGGGCCGCGAATTAGGGGCTGCAAGGGGCAGCAGTACTGTTCCTCCGGAGCCGACGCACCAACTAACGACCCCGAACGCGCCCAGCGGCGAAGAGTCTCCGTTCAGCTGGAACTCGCCCGCGAAGCGAAAGGCTCAACAAGGCCAACAACAAAGGTTTTCGGCGCGGGCTCGTCGCTGCGCCCTCGAAGCGCATGGCCGAAGGCCGAGTCTCGAGGGCGCAGCGACGAGCCTTACAGCGCCGAAAACCCGCCGCAGCGAAGCGAAGGCCAAAAATACAGCCTAGCCGCTGAAAGCGTTGCGGCGCTTGGCCAGTCGCTTGTACAACGTCTGCTGGATGGTCTCCCGGACCTGGTCGGTGATATCGAACATGGTCATCGCGTCGTCGGCGGCCTCGGGCTCGTAGGCCCCGGTCCCGATGGGCTCACCGAACTCGATGTACCACTTGGAGGGCAGCGGCAACGCGCCCAGCAGACCCAGATGCGGAAACAGCGGCGTCACGGGGAAATACGGCAATCCGAGCAATCGCGCCAGCGGCTTGAGATCGGCGAGCTTCGGGTAGATCTCCTCCGAACCCACGATCGAGCACGGAATGATCGGCACGCCGGTCCGCACCGCGGCCGAGACGAATCCCCCGCGCCCGAACCGCTGCAACTTGTACCGATCCCCGTACGCCTTGCCGAGTCCCTTGTAGCCCTCGGGGAATACCCCGGCCAGCTCACCGCCGCGCAACAACCGCTCGGCATCGGCCGGGCAGGCCAGCGTATGTCCGGCCTTGCGGGCCAGCCCGCCCAGGACCGGCGTCTCGAAGACCAGATCGGCCGCCAGCAAGCGCACCACGCGCTGCGCGGGATGCCGATCGTGCACGGCCACCTGCAACATCAGCCCGTCCAGCGGCAGCACGCCCGCGTGATTGGACACGATCAGCGCGCCACCGGATTCGGGCAGATTCTCGATTCCGTTGACCTCCACGCGGAACCACTGTTCGGCCAGCGGCCGCAGCGTGGGCAGCAGCACCGACTCCAGGAGATGTTCGTCGAGGCCGAACTCGTCGACCTGGTAGTCGCCGGTGAGGCGGCGGCGGGCGAAATCGGCGGTGCCGCGGATCCCGTCGGCGACCGTATCGCGCACCAGATCGCCCAGCGAGCGCGGCGGCGGCGGAGTGGTCTCGGCCAGCCGCTCGGTGAGCGAGGTCACCGGTTTCGCGGCGCCCTCCCCCGGCCAGCGCCGCGGTACGGGCCGCTGCCGGGCCTCGAAATCGGCATCGTGCAGTTGGATGACCTTGGCCACATCGTTCATCGGTGTGCTCCCTCTCCGGCCCCGACAAGGCCGAGAAGTCTCGTTTCAGCGGCGTCTATCCAGCGCGGATCGATGACGGGGCGCAACGCTGCGCCCCCGACGAAGTCATCGAAGGCCTGCATCGTGGTCCAGCGCGGCTCGAATCCGAGTTCGGCGCGCATTCGGGTGGTGTCCAGACCGCACCCGAAATGGAAGTAGTCGATCTGCTCGGACGTGAACTCCTGCATCACCGGACCCATGAAGCTGCGGCCCACGGTGCGGAACAGCGCGAACGGAATGGGCATCGCGACCCGGCCCGCGCGGCGAATCGCCTGGGACAACGTCAGCGAACCGTCTCCGGCGACGTTGAACGTCCCGCCCGGCGCGGCCAGTGCGGCGTGCGTCAGCGCGGCGATCGAATCCTGCTCGTGCAACACCTGCATGCGCGGATCGCGGCCGAGAACCGTCGGCGTCACCGGCGACCGGAAATACTGCACGCCGCGGTCTGCCAGCCGAGAACCGACGATCGGCGGAAAACGCAGAATTGCCGTCGCGATATCCGGTCGACGTCGCGCCAGCCCGCGCACATAACCTTCCATTTCGATCATGTCCCGCGCGAAAGAACCGCTCGGTGGGGTTCGGGCACTCATTTCCTCGGTGAATTTCGCCGGATCCTTCGCACTGCATCCGTAGACCGCGGAGGAAGATCGCACCACCACTCGGCGCACGGTCGGAGATTTCTGGCAGACGGCCAGCAGTTGCATCGCGCCGAGTACGTTGAAATCCTTCATCGCCGCGCGTCCGCCACTGGACGGCGGCCGGGACAGTACCGCGGGGTGTACCACCGTATCCACCTCGTTACCGTCGACGACCTTGCGTATCAACGGATTACGAATATCGGCCCGGACGAATTCCGCGCGGCCCATGCGATGCAGCAGCTCCCGACCGGGCTGACGCGCATCCACCGCGATGATCCGCTCGACAGTGGGGTCGGCGGCGAGGGCGGCAACCACGTTGCCGCCGAAGAATCGACTGGCACCGGTGACCAGCACAACTTTCGGCCGGTGTCCGTCACGCTCGTTCTGGCTCACGCCGAAAATCCCAACTGAACCCCTTTGCCGGCTTGTCCCCGCGCGGTCCAGGGTAGCGGGTCGCGCGCGTACCTGGAGAGGCTATTTACCAGGTTCTAACGAGGACTTTCGTCACCGGAAACGAAAGAACCCGCCATCAGTTGATGACGGGCCTTCGACGGCTACGGCCTACTTGCCGAGTTTGCGACGCTGCACACGGGTGCGGCGAAGCAGCTTGCGATGCTTCTTCTTCGACATCCGCTTACGGCGCTTCTTGATCACAGAACCCATAGGGTTGTTCCTCGCGTTCTCTCTCTACTCGGCGCGCACGCCGGTTCACGTACGCTCTGTTCCCCGGGTCGCCCGGCCCGCATGGCTACCCGGTTTCCGCGCTCCCAATGTTCGCGCGGCCGCCGCGGCGCTGAGGAGCACCGACTGGCGAACACGACGGTGGTTCATCGTACCGGGCCACTGCCGCGCGAATGAAACGGGGATCGCCCCGGCCACTCGGGCCGGGGCATCGGATCCCGTTGGGGATCAGCCCGCGTCGAAGTACGAAGTCTGCAGATAATCGTGCACGGCCTTCGCGTGCACTCGGAACGATCTGCCGACTCGCACCGCGGGCAACTCGCCCGAGTGCACCAACCGATACACCGTCATCTTCGATACCCGCATCAGATTCGCCACCTCGGCGACGGTGAGGAACTGCGTCCCTCCACCGACCACGGGTCCCGTACTCGCAGAGCTGTTTCCAGACATCATTGCGTCACCGACCTCCGGCACGTCCGCGCCGCCGGCTTCCCCACCGGCGGAACAGACACGCACGTGCTCCTTGAAGCTTAGCGGGACCAGTGGGATTGCTGCGACGGGTGTGAGAAATCGGATTTGCCGGGCAGATAACCGGCCGGTCAGGCAACGGACGCGTGTCGTTCAATTACCTGCGCGAATCAGGGGTCACCCGTCGTGTGCCGCCGAGCGGTCCCGCGCCGCGTTCAGACCCTCGATGAACGCCGAGCGCAACCCGGCGCGTTCCATCTCGCGCACCGCCGCGGCCGTGGTGCCCGCGGGCGAGGTGACCGCGGCACGCAGTTCGGCCGCGTCCTGGCCGGACTCGTCCAGCAGCGCCGCCGAGCCGAGCATCGTCTGCACCACCAGTTGGGTGGCCACGTCACGGCTCAGGCCCATCCCGACACCGGCCTCCACCATGGCCTCGACCACCAGGAAGAAATACGCCGGACCCGAACCCGACACCGCGGTCACCGCGTCCATCTTGGATTCGGTTACGGTGACCACCTTGCCGACCGCGGCCATCAGCTCGGACACCTGCTCGAGCTGCGCCGCGTCGGCGTGGCGGCCACCCGCGATCGCACTCATGCCCTGCCCGACCAGCATCGGGGTATTCGGCATGACCCGGACCACCGGGAATCCGGCGGGCAGTTTGGCCTCCAGGCGCGCGGTGGTCATCCCGGCGACCACGGAGACCAGCACGCGGTCGCGCGCGTCGTCCTGATCGACCTTGCTCACCTCGGCGAGCACACCGTCCACATCGCCCGGCTTCACGGCGACGACCAGCAGATCCGCACCCGTCGCGGCGTCGGTGACATCGTCGGTGACGCGGATGCCCAGGCGCTCGCTCAGGAGTTCCGCACGCGCCGCCATCGTCTCGACGACGACCAGATCCTTGGTCGCCCACCCGGATTCGAGCAGCCCGGCGAGTAACGCCTCGCCGATCCGTCCGCCACCGATCACCGCAATTCTCGTCATAGCGTCCAAGGCTATCGGTGCGGCACGCACCGGTTCCGGGCGCGCCGCCGATCAGCGCGGGATGAGCGCGAGCTGGCGTGATTGCGCCACGACCGCACCGGTGGCGTCCAGGACGAGCTGATCCTCGTCGAACATCCGCTCACCGATCTCGTGGGCGGTGGCGATGACGCGCAGCCAGCCCGGGGCCGGGCGGCGGCGCAGATAGGTGGTCATCTGCACGGTCGGGGCCCAGCCGAAGCGGCCCAGATTCATCGGCACCGGCGGGCTTATGTCGCCGGCCATCATCGCGAAGTAGGCCGCGACGTCCGGATCCTGCTGATCGCCCTCCCGCGCGCGGATCCACAGCCGCAGCCGCGGCTCGCCCTGTTCCTGTTCGAGGAATCGGGCCCATTCGGGATCCAGGGCCACCGAGGCGCCCTCGGAGACGTGCACCAGACGGCCCATCGTCGAATCCGGCGTGTAGATCTCCGCGGCCGCGGGCGGTTCGACGGGCATGTCGGTATGGCTGTCCGCGATGTAGACCGGGGCGGCGTCGTCGAGATGACCGAAGGTGAACGCGGTGTGCACCAGCGTCCGCCCGCCCTGCACCAGCCCGGCGTCGACCAGGCAGATCTGGCGACCGGTCTTGCGGATGCGGACCTCGTACTCGACCTCGCCCGGCTCGGGCGCGCCGAGGAAGTCGGTGCTGGCCGCGATCGGGAACATTCCGGACAGATCGGGGGCGATCGTGCGCAACCGGCGAGTCGCGGCGGCGGCGCTGGCGGCGACCATGGTGCCGCCGTGCAATTTCTTCCCGACGGTCCAGATCGGCTCGATCGCGCCGCGATAGCGGCCGATCTCCGGGTCCGGGCCGGACAGTTCGGTCAATGCACACACCCGGCCGAAGGGGGCGTCGTCCGGATCCGCCGCAGCTCCGCTGTCCGTTCGTTCCGCATCGATGGCCAATTCCGTCACCGCCACTCCTTCCCGCCGTATGGCTCGTACACCGTATAAGTGTTACCGCAGATGCGTCGATTCCCGAACCCGATGTGACCAACACACCATCTCGGACTCGGCGTGCGCTAGTTCCCCCGGACTCCGCTGGGCTCCGGGGACGACGCCGGTTCGTGGCGGTCCAGATGGGTGCGCGCGAAATCCAGTGCGCGCCGCAGCATGTCCGTGCGCGCCGCGGTCGTGCGCGCGTTCTGGGTATTCGCCTCGATCACCACCTGACCGCGGAACCCGTTGCGCGCCAAGGATTCGCACACCTCGGCACACGGCTGCGTACCCTCGCCCGGAATCAGGTGCTCGTCGTGCGCGGCGCCGCGCCCGTCGGCCAGATGCAGATGGGTCAGCCCCTCGCCCATCCGCGCGGCCAGTTGCGTCGCGTCCATACCCGCGGTCGAGGTATGCGACAGATCGAGGGTGTAGTGCCGGAAACCGGTATCGGTCGGATCGTAGGACGGGCTGAACGCCGTCACCGACAATCCGGGCCCGCCCCGGCGCTCGAGCCGCCGCGCCGAACCCTCGTGCCGCCCGAACAGGGTGTCCGCACGCATCGGGAACATGTTCTCCACCGCCACGGCTACCGGACTGCTCTGCTCCAGCTCGGCGACCTGCACGGCGAATCCGTCCGCGTAGCGACGCTGCCAGCGGAACGGCGGATGCACCACGACGGTCGCCGCGCCCAGCGCCTCCGCGGTACGCACGCTGCGCTCGAGTTTGGCGGCCGGGTCCGCACCCCAGACCCGTTGGGAGATCAGCAGACACGGCGCGTGCACGGCCAGCACCGGCATCGCATAACGTCGCGAATACGCCTGCACGGAGGCGATGCTCTGACTGGCCGGTTCGGCCCAGACCATCAATTCCACGCCGTCGTAACCGATTTCGGCGGCATAGCGGAACGCCGCCTCGGTGTTCTCCGGATATACCGACGCGGTCGACAATCCGACCTTGATCTCCGAGCCGATCTTCCCCACGTGCTCGCTCCCGGATCAGTTCGTACTGAGCAGGAAGGCCAGTGGCCCGAGCGTCACGAAGATGCCCACCACGACCGCGATCACCGTGCTGTACATGTCGTCGGTGCGACGCAGCACCCGTACCAGGGCCACCAGTCCCAGGATCACCACCACCGCCAGCGCCAGCGCGACGAACGGCAGCAGATCCCACATCTTCTCGAAGCCCTTGAACAGCAGCATTCCGGCCACCGCCGCGCCGACGACCTGACCGGCCAGCACCAGCCACTGCCTGCGTCCGGACTCCTGGCCGCCGCCGAAACTCATCCACTGCGGCCGATCGCCCTGCAGCAGCGCCTTGGAGCGCGCGCTCAGCGAGGAGTCGCGCAAGGAACGTCCCGGCGCGCGACGGCTCCGGCGGGCCGGACGCTCGTCGAAATCGTCGTCCTCCTCGTCCTCGTCCTCGTCGAAGTCGAGCAGATCGTCCTCGTCGTCCTCGTCCTCGTCGTATTCGAGGTCGAGATCCTCCTCGGCCGGATCGAAGTCGGGACCGATCGCGGGATAGATCTCGGTGCGGCCGTGCACATCCACGGCCAGCAGGTCGGTCACCGGCCGGGCATCGCGCGGCACCAGCGGATCCGAGGGCAGCGGGCGCCCGCCGCGGCGGGGATCGAGATCCTCACGCGGATCACCGACGGGTCCGGGGCCCGGATTGCCCTGGTTGGCCAGGGACCACATCGCGGTCGGCGGGACCTCCTGGCCGTTGCGGGGCGGTTCGCCGTTGCGGTCCGGCGGGGGCGGGAAGTCCGCCGGCGCACGCCGACGCGCCGACCAGGCCGGTAGGCCGCCGGGCGGGGGCGGGCCGTCGGCGCCGTTGCGCCGGGGCATCCGCGGAGGCAGTCCGGGTTCGCCTCGATCCAGCCCATCGGGACCACGGCCCGGCTGCCCCATCGGCTCGGGACCGCGCGGCGGTCCCCACCCGGACGGACCGGCCGGATCCGGACCCGGGCCGAACGAATTGCCGCCCGGGGCAGGGGCATTCGGGCCGGGGGCGAAAGCGTTGGCGCCGCCCGGTCCGCGCGAGTCCGCACCAGGACCGAAGGAATTGCCGCCGGGCCGGCGCGAGTCCGGCCCGGGGCCGAAGGAATTCGGCCCCGGCGCACGGGGATCGGGCCCCGGCGCGAAGCCGTTCATGCCGCGAGAGTCCGGGCCCGGCGCATAACCGTCCACACCCTGCGGCCCGCGGAACGGCTGCACCTCGGTCATCTGGTCGTCGGGTTCGCGGCGCCGCCTGCGACCACCCCCGCCCGCCGGGGGCACTTCCGGCATGGGCGCCGAACCGAACGGATCGGCGGACGAATCATCTTGCGCGGCAAGCGATTCAGCGAGCTCGCGACGGGCCCGGCGACCACCCGGCGTCGGCTGGACGCCGTTGGCACCGGCGAACGGATCGGCGGCGGGCCGCCCGTTCGGCTCCGGCGCGCGATACGAACGGTCCGCCCCTGGGGATCCGAAATCCGCTGCGCCGTAACCCGATCCGAGATCAGGCGAACCGGACTCGTACCCGCCGGAACCGAAGGAGTCCGCCCCGAAACCGGACGAGGAGTACCCGGGCGACTCGCTCGGCGAGGATGTATCCGGCGCGAGCGGGTTGTAGTAGGCGATCGGCCCGGACAGCGGTGAATAGTCCGACTCCGGCGACGCGGAGTAGGCGAGCGCGGGATCCGGAGACGCCGGTGCGTCGTACCCGGCGGGCTCCTCGGGCGCGGCATGGGAGGACCCGCCCTCCCGGACCACGGGTATATCTCCGGTGAACTCGTTGACCGAGACACCGCGGCCGCTGCGCCGCCGCCGACCGCCACCGCCGGACGCGGGCGCGCCCTGACCGTTGCGGGCCAGCAGCTCGGCGACCGAGAGCTGAGTCGAATCTTCACTCATCGCAAAACCGTTTCCGTCGGGCCCGGCACACCCGAGGACCGGCCGTTACCGGTCGACGGATCGCTGTCCAGGTCGGTATCTAGTTTGCGCAGGATCAATCCCTCCCGCAGCGCCCATGGGCAAATCTCGAGAGTATCCAGCGATAACGCACGCATACTCGCCTCCGCGACCAGTGCGCCGGCCACCAGTTGCTGTGACCGATCGGAGCTGACGCCCTCCAACTCTGCCCGGTCCGAGGCGGTCATTCTGGAGATGAACGCAATCAGCTGCCGCAGACCGGAGATGGTGAGAATACGCCGTTCCCGGGGTCCTGCGGCAGAGGGGGCCGCGCCGGTGAGGCGGGCCAGTGAGCGGAACGTCTTCGAGGTGCCCACCGCCAGGTCCGGACGACCGGGCTCGAGCAGCTGTTTCGCCGGAGCCACCATCTCGGCCTCGAGCCAGTCGCGCAGCACCGCGACGCGGCGCTTGCCCGGCGGGTCCTCGCGCAGCCACTCCCGCGTCAGGCGGCCCGCGCCCAGTTGCAGCGACAGCGCCGCGTCCGGGGCCTCGTCCGCGCCGTTGCTCAATTCGAGAGAGCCACCGCCGATGTCGAGGTTCAGGATGCGTCCGGCGCTCCAGCCGTACCAACGGCGCACCGCCAGGAACGTCAGCCGGGCCTCGTCGACTCCGGACAGCACCCGTAACTCGACGCCGGTCTCCCGACGCACGCGCAGCAGCACCTCTTCGGAGTTGGTGGCCTCGCGCACCGCCGAGGTGGCGAACGGCATCAGCTGGATGCACCCGGAAGTCTTTGCGATGCTGGCGAATTCGGCCACCGTCGCGATCAGCCGATCCGACCCCTCGCCGGTGATGCGACCGTTGTCGTCCATGTTCTCCGACATGCGCAACGTCGCCTTGGTCGAACTCATCGGCATCGGGTGCCCACCCCGATGCGCGTCCACCACGAGCAGGTGGACGGTATTACTTCCCACATCGAGCACACCGAGCCGCACAACAACACGGTACTGGGTGGCGCTGTGACGTGTCGGAATACGGTTGGTACTCGATGTCCGGCCGGTCCGCGCGCTTCCCCTCGGGAGCAATACACTCGGACGCGTGACGGCAGGAGCTTCCGCGAGCGCCCCGACGGGGCTGCGACCAGCGACGAAGATCGATCCCAGCCCCGAGGTCGGGCTCGATTTCCCACGCGAGTGGATTGAATTCAACGACCCCGCGAACGACGAGCACACCATTGCGGCCGACCTCACCTGGTTGCTGTCCCGATGGACGTGCGTCTTCGGCACCCCTGCCTGCCAGGGCATCATCGAGGGTCGCCCGGACGACGGTTGCTGTTCGCACGGCGCATTCCTGTGCGACGACGACGATCGCAAGAAGCTCGCCAAGGCTGTGAAAAAGCTCACACCTCAGGACTGGCAGCTGATGGGCGAGGCGACCGACGCCGAGGGCAAGGTGCGCAAGAAGCTCTATCTCGAAGAGGACGAACTGGATGACGAGCCCGCCCTGCGGACCCGCCGCTACGAGGGCGCGTGCATCTTCCTCAATCGTCCGGGCTTCGAGGGCGGCATCGGCTGCGCCCTGCATTCGATGGCCCTGCGTACGGGACTGGAACCGCTGACGGTCAAGCCGGAGGTGTGCTGGCAGTTGCCGATTCGCCGCACCCAGGACTGGGTGGACCGCCCGGACGGCGTGCAGATCCTGCGCACCACGCTCACCGAATACGACCGTCGCGGTTGGGGTCCGGGTGGTGAGGACCTGAACTGGTACTGCTCCGGCTCCCCCGACGCCCATGTCGGCTCGCGCCCGGTGTGGCAGTCCTACGCTCCGGAACTGATCGAGCTGATCGGCAAGCCCGCCTACGACGAGCTGGCCCGGCACTGCAAGCGTCGCGAGGGCCTGGGGCTGATCGCGGTGCATCCGGCCACCCGCGCGGCGCAGGAGCACGAGGCGAACGAGCGCAGCGCCTGAAAAGGCGAGTGCTACGGCGTCAGCGATCTTCCGGCAATATCGTCGAGTTGAACGGACGATCAGCTGTTCCCGGCCGACGCGGGCAGGCGGATCGGACGCGGAGCGAACCCTGCGCGACACCGTCTCGCCATGCGGACGTCACCTTTCAATGTTAGAAACCACCGCCATGATGAGGAAACTGATCACCACCGCTCTGCTCACCGTCGCCGGCGCCGCGATCGTCGCCCCCGCGGCCCACGCCGACGACACCCGCGACTACAACGACGCCACCTCGAACTTCGTGCTCTACACCGATCCGGCCGCGATCAACGCCAAGACCAACGGCAAGCAGGTCGTCGCCAGCATCTACGGGACCAGCCACCCGATCTACTGCAAGGGCGCGACCCCCAAGGGCCCCTTCACCGACTGCATGCAGCACGACGACTTCGGCTGGTTCCACCTGAGCCAGACTCAACTCCCCCAGATCGGCACCGTCTGGGTTCACCTCACCTAGACCGCTACCGAATCCACGACACCCGACGCTCCCGGTGATCCGGGAACGCCGGGTGTCTGCGTATCGCTCCGGCTCGAATCAGCGTTACCGACAACACATTCCATCATCGAACCAGGTCACGGACCATGGAACCGCCGTCTTGTAGCGATTGTGGTTCCGGAGTTCGATATATGGACTATGAGCACGTTGAAAAAGGCTTCCAGCACACTATTGTTCGCCACTTCGGCGATTATCGGACTGGGTGCGCTCACCGGTTGTGACAACTCCGGTCACGGATCCACGCCGAGCAGCACGACCACCGTGGCGCCGACGGCGGCTTCCTCGACATCTCCCGCGAGCACCACGGCGACGAGTGCGCCTGTGCCCCCGGCCTCCTCGGCCCCGGCCGTCGCGCCGCCACCTCAGGCCACGCAACCTGAAGCGCCGCAGCCTCAGGCGCCACAACCTCAGGCAACGCAACCCCAAGCGCCGCAGACTCATCCGCAGACCGCCGCGCCGAAACCCGCACCGACACTGTCGGATCCCGGCTTCACTCCACGAGCCGGCTACTGAGGGCGCCCCGCACGATGCGAACGAATATCTTCACCGCGGCCCGCGGCCGCCTCGGCGGTGTCGTATTGGCCGCCTGCGCAACGTTGCTCGCCGTCGCCGTGAGCGGTCCGGCCCGAGCCGACTCGCCCACCGACAGCTCCGCGTCCCGTCCGTCGGGCAGTGAACTGGTCGTCATGGGCGACTCGTACACCGCGAACGGCATTCGCCTGGACGGTGATTCGAGGGACTGCAACCACGGACCCTCTGCGTGGCCGATACAGCTGAGCCGGCTGATGGGGATCGCCGGCACGCCGGACTTCGAGGACGTCTCGTGTTCCGGGGCGTCACTGCAGAGCCACACCGCCTACGACATCGTGTCCGAGGCACGCATCGCCGCGGCCGCGGGCGCGTTCGGTCCGCGGACCAAGACGGTGGCCCTGCAGTTCGGCTTGAACGACACCTGGGGGACCAGCAAGACGATGCTGTGGACGTCGATGGAGTCGTGCATATTCAACTTCCGCGACGGCTGCGGACCCGAGGCGGCGGCGCAGGGCCGGCTCGCCGACTTCCGAGCCATGACCGGGCAGGCGTACGCCGACCGGATCCGCGAGGTCGTCGACTACGTCCGCTATTACGCGCCGAACGCGCGCATCATCCTGGTCGGATATCCCGAACTGTTCCCGGCGCATTCGACGACCGTCTGCACCAGCGTGCTCGGTGTCGGCAACATCGTCCAGGACCGCGGCGCGGGCCTGGTGGATTACCTCGATCAGTTGCAGCAGGCCCAGATCGACGCCGCGAAGCTGATGGATCTCGAGTTCTTCGACGTCCGCGCGGTCACCGCCGGGCACGGCCTGTGCTCGACGCAACCGTGGCTGAACGGGTTCTTCGACCCGCGGGCCGACTTCATCGGCATCCCGTTCCACCCCAGCGCTCAGGGGGATTCGGTGACGGCGCACGCACTGTACCGCCGGATCTCACAATGACCCAGGTGCAGTCACCGCCGGTGGACACCCCTGCGGCGGATCAGCGACGGCATTCGGGGCGTCTGCCGTCGCTGACCGCCGCGCGGTGGTGGGCCGCCTGTGCGGTGTTCGCGGCGCATGCGCTGATTCTGTTGCCCGCCTACCCCTTTCAGAAGAGCGAACTGTTCCGGCGGATCCATCAGGACTTCGTGCCGATGCAGTTCGGCGCGGCGGGCGTGACGTTCTTCTTCGTGCTGTCCGGGTTCATCATCTACTGGTCGGCCGGACGCGGCGGTTCGGCGCTGGGTTTCTACCGCCGCCGGGTGCTCAAGATCTATCCGACGCACCTGATCGCCGCGGCGGTGTTCATCCTCGCGGCGAGCGTGCCGCTGCATCGCGTGGTGGTGTGGGTGCCGAACCTGCTGCTGGTGCACAACTGGGTGCCGAAGTGGAGCACGGTCGGCGGGCTCAACGTGCCGTCCTGGTCGCTGTGTTCGGAAATGCTGTTCTACCTGAGCTTTCCGCTGCTGCTGCCGCTCGTGCGGCGGATTCCCGCAGCGCGGCTGCTGTGGTGGATCGCGGGTCTGCTGATATTCGTCCTCGCGCTGCACGCGGCGTACCTGATCGCCTTCGACGGCCCGACCGCGATCGGCAACGTCTTCGCACCGCGACTGGTCGACGGTGACGTGTCACCGCACGCCGAACTGCACGCGGCCCGAATCTGGTTCGAGCAGCCGGACATTCCGGTGCTGCGCTCGTACTGGTTCAGCTACAACTTCCCGCTCTCGCGCCTGCCGGAGTTCTACGTCGGCGTGCTGACCGCTCGAATGGTGATCGAAAACCGTTGGCGCAACACGCGATTGACAATCCCGGTGCTCGCGGTGGCGCTGTCCTACCTGGCCACCTGGGTGGTTCCGGTGGACTTCAAGATGTCGGCGACCGAAGTCGGCCCGATGGCCGCGCTGATCGCCACGATGGCTGTCCGCGATCAACGCGGACCGTCCGCTCGCACCCCGTCCAGGCCGATGGTGTGGCTCGGCGAGATCTCCTACGCCTTCTACCTGATCCAGTTCCCGATCATGGTGCTGGTGACCAGATTCCTGATCGGCGGCCACCGATTCGGCCTGTGGGGCTGGCTGGGCTGCGCGGGCCTGTGCCTGCTCGGTTCGATCGTGGCGGCAGCAGCGATCTACCAGCTGGTCGACCTACCCCTGATGCGCCGTTTCGCACGACCGCGCACGAGAGCCTCGGCTGGTTCCACCCCTGCCGGGCCGAACTCCCCCGGATCAGCACCGGCCGGGTCCACCTGACCCAGGGCCGTAACACCCGACACTCCCGGTGAACCGGTAGTGTCGGGTGTTCGCGAGTCACATCCTGCTCGGAACGCGACCACTGATCCCGCGAGGACATGGGTAACTCCCCGGGAACGCCCGATGCCCGACCGCACTCCCAACCGCCGCCCCGAAGCACGAGTCGCCAGGCACCCCACGGCACGCTGAAGTCGCGGAGAGGCGGGCAAGCACATGGGTAACTCCCCGGGAACGCCCACAAGGCGACCACGTTCTCAACCGCCGGCCCGAACCTGAAGTCTCAACGCACCCGACGGCCCGCTGAAGTCGCGGAGAGGCGGAACCAGTCAGGCCTCGAGCTTGTATCCCAGACCGCGGACGGTGACCAGATGTTCCGGTTTGGCCGGATCCATCTCGATCTTCGAACGCAGTCGTTTGACGTGCACGTCCAGGGTTTTGGTGTCGCCGACGTAATCCGCGCCCCATACCCGGTCGATGAGCTGCCCGCGGGTCAGCACGCGACCGGAATTGCGGAGCAGATACTCCAGCAGATCGAATTCCTTCAGCGGCAGGGTCACCGGCTTGCCGTTGACCTGCACGGTGTGCCGATCCACGTCCATGCGCACCGGCCCCGCCTCGAGTACGGCGTTCTCGCTGGTGCCGTCCATCTCCTCACCCGCACCACGCCGCAGCACGGCACGGATCCGGGCGATCAGCTCCCGGGACGAATAGGGCTTGGTCACGTAGTCGTCCGCGCCCAGTTCGAGGCCGACCACCTTATCGATCTCGCTGTCCCGCGCGGTCACCATGATCACCGGCACGCTGCTGCGGATGCGCAGCTGCTTGCAGACGTCGGTGCCGCTCATTCCGGGCAGCATCAGGTCCAGCAGGACGATATCCGCACCGGAACGGTCGAACTCGGCCAGCGCGGAAGGTCCGTCGCCGACGACGGTGACCTCGAACCCCTCCTTGCGCAGCAGAAAGGCGAGCGGATCGGCCAGCGACTCCTCGTCCTCGACGATCAGCACACTCGTCATCGGGTTGCCTCCACACCGTTTGGTCTGGCTCGCCCCGCGGGGCGTGAGCCGGTTTCCTTCTTACCCGCCGGAGTTCCGGGGGGTGTTCTCTTGTCCGCGGCGGGGGCCGCACCGGCCCCGCCGCGGGCACTGTGATCCTCGGTCTCGACCGCGGGAATACGCAGCGTGAACGTCGAACCCGTACCCAGTTTGCTCCACAGGGTGATCTCGCCGTTGTGGTTGGCGGCCACGTGCTTGACGATAGCCAAGCCGAGTCCGGTGCCGCCCGTGGCGCGCGAGCGGGCTTTGTCCGCGCGGAAGAACCGCTCGAACACCCGTTCCTGATCCTCCTTGGCGATGCCGATACCGCGATCGGTGACCGCGATGTTGACATGACCGTTGCGCACCGCGCGGCTCACGGACACGTGCGAGCCGCGCGGGGAGTAGTTGATGGCGTTCTCCACCAGATTCGACAATGCCGTGACCAGCAGCGTCTCATCGCCCAGAATTTCCATCCCGCTGTTGGAATCGGTGCTGACGGTGATTCCGGCGGCCTCGGCGGCGGTGCGGGAACGCTCGATCGCGGCGTTCACCACGACGTCCACCTCCACGGCCTCGAGCTGCGGCAGCTTCTCCGCCCCCTGCAGGCGCGACAGGGCGATCAGCTCGGTCACCATCTTGCCCATCCGCCCGGATTCGGCCAGCAGCCGATTGCCGAAGTGCCGCACCGAATCCGGATCGTCGGCCGATTCCAGCAACGCCTCGGCGAGCAGGCTCATCGCACCGACCGGCGTTTTGAGTTCATGGCTGACATTGGCCACGAAGTCGCGGCGGGTGGCCTCCATGCGGGCGGTTTCGGAATCGTCGTCGGCGAACAGCACGACGAAATTGGATTCCCCGCGCGAGAGCGGCCGGGCCATTCCGCGCACGGCGATGCGGCCGCGGCCGGGCACCGGATTCTTCAGCGTCAGATCGAATTCCACGTCCTCGCCGGTGCCGATGACCTTCTCCACCGCCGCCCAGGCTCGCTCGTCCAGCAGCCGATTGCGGACCACGCCCAATTCCTCGGCGCGCGGATTGACCAGCACCACGTCGCGGTATTCGTCCACGACCGCGATACCGCTCTCGGAGGTGAGCACGATCAGGTCGAGGACCTGGGACATGGTCAGGCCGCTCTCGGCCTCGCGCCGCTGCGCCTGGCGAGCATTCACATACGGAATCAGCAGCCCGCCCACGGCCAGCCCGACGATGGCCGCGAGAACTGCCAGCAGCACGGCCTGGGGAACGCTCACACGTGAATCGTACGATCGCAGGCCGACACGGTGAGTGCCGGACGGCGAAGTTTCATGCAGGTCGCAGGGCATTACGACGGTGTTGGCCAGTCGTTCACGCGGTGTTTGTCGGCGGGTCGACAATCACCGGCCCGGCCGGGCCGCGCACCCCTTCGACGATGCCTCGGCCACATTGCGTTGCGGCACCGCACATCTGGAGAATGCGCGAAGCACGTGTGAACTCGTCCGTCACCCCGCTCGATGCTGTGACGGATTCGGCGGGGTGTGCCGCTTGTGAGGTTTACCTCTTTTGCCGCGATCGCGGATCATCCGGCGGTTCGGATCACCAACCGTCCGCACCGCGAACCGGGACGTTCACGAAACTCGGATTTCGGGGATCGAGCTGCACATGCTCGGGCCTCAGACCGGTGTCGATCAACATCGGCATGATCGGCAGGCTTTTGGGGAAGTTCCCGGCGAACACGTCCACCCGCAGGCGGTGTCCGGGAGCCAGCACCGCGCGGGTGGCCGGCAGCGCGATATCGAGTGTGGTCGGCACGCCCGGCACGGTCGGCTGACGCCGGTCCAGCGAGGTGTAGGCGCGCGGATCGGTGTAGTCGCCATTCGCCGAGCGGGAACTGTGCGCCTCGTCGACCTGCCGCAGCGAGGCCATCAACTGTCCGGAGGACAACACCGTCGACTGCCCGTCCGGGGCGACGTCGTTCAGCGTCGCCACCCAGTACCCGTCCGCGGCGTCCTGCACGGTCTCCAGATGTACCGCGACCGGACCGGAGATCGTCGTCGCGCCCGGGACCGGCGCGCTGGTGAAGGTCAGCGCACCGGTCTCGGCGATCCGGGCGTCCTTACCGCACGCGTCGATCACCGCCAGCACGCCCGCGGTGGCCTGCGCGGCATCGTTGGAGCACAGCGTCGTCAGGCCGGGCGCGACGGACATCCGGGTGGACTCGCCGGTGGGCGTCCCGCTCAGCGATCCGTCGTACACACTGGACGCGGTACCGCTTCGCCTGGCGGACAAGTACATTCGACGATACTTCGCGGCCTCCTCGGCCGGGGCCGACGGACCGAAACCGCCCTGGGTGACCCAACCACCGCCCTGTTCGCGCAACGTCACCGGGCCGTAGTGATCGATGCCGTTGTCGATTCCCTTGAGCCACTTGTCGAACCACGCGCGCTGCAACACGTCCAGGCGCGGCGGCAGACCCGGCTTCCCGGATTCACTACCCGAATTGAGGTGATAGGTGTTGCCCATCAGCAGCTGCTTGTGCCCCGGCGCGAGCGGAATCTCGTTGTAGATCTTGGATTCCGAATACGTGAACAGATCGTGCCAGCCGCCGGTGACGAAGGTCGGGATGGTGATCCGGCTCGGATCACCCAGCCACGCTTGACGTTCGGTGGACACGTCGGTGAGCATCTGGCGCACCCGCGGATCCAGATCCTGCATGCGCGTTCGGGTGTAGGCGCTGATCAACACGTCCATGTAGGTGAACGGATCATCGATGCGGTCGTCGAGCCACCTCGTGTCGAACTTGCCGGTCACCAGCGATTGCAGATCCGGAACCCATTTCAGGCCGTTGATCGCGCTGAGCCACAACGGAATGAAGTTGAATCCGAAGCCGCCGCCGGGCGCGAGCACGTCGTTCACGAGGTCGCTGCCCGGCACCACCGGGAAGATCGCCTTCAACGCGGGCGGATGCCGCTGCGCGGCCTGCACCTGGTTGATGCCCGAATAGGACAGGCCGTTCATTCCGACCTTGCCGTCGGACCAGGGCTGACGCGCGGCCCAATCGATCGTCTCGACGGTGTCCTGCTGCTCGCGTTGCCGCAGCATGTCCCAATCCCCTTGGGAGAAACCGGTTCCGCGCACATCGACCACGACCTGCGTGTAGCCGCTCTCCACCAATTTGCGGTCCACCGCGAAGTTGCGCAGTTCGCCGCCGCCGAACGCCTTGGTCAGATCGGTGATCCCGGACAGCGGGGTGCCGGACAGATCGATCTGCCGGAACAGATTCAGCAGCGCATCGGACAGTCCCGGAATCGAACCCGCGTGATCGGCCAGATTCGACACCAGTTTGGTGTACGGAGTCATGTTGAGCACGACCGGCGTTCGCACATCGATGGGATGTCCGGCCGGATCGGCGGGACGGTACACGTTGCCTTTCAGCACCGTGCCGTCGCTCATCGTGATCGGCACATCCCAATCGATGTGGATGTTCGGATACTGCTGCGGACCGTCCTCGGCGGCCGTCCAGGCGGCGCCCGCGGCGCCACCGTCGGGCCCGGTCGATTCGGGCGCCGCCGAGGACGTTCCGGCGAAGAAGGGCAGGGCAAGGGTGGCTGCGGTCAACACGACTGCGGCACGGAACGCGTACTTCATCGGACGTGATCCACCTCTCGATCGAACGAAACGAGCGAGAGTTTACCTACCGGTCAGTAAGTTGCAACCACCGGTTACTGTTACTTGTTGCCGCCCTGGCTCGCCACGGCCGCCGCACCCGCCGCGGCCGCCTCCGGATCCAGGTACTCGCCCGCACCACTCGGGCGCAGATTCTCGTCCAGCTCGTAGCGCAGCGGGATGCCGGTCGGGATGTTCAGCCCGGCGATGTCCTCGTCCGAGATGTCCTCCAGATGCTTGACCAGCGCGCGCAGCGAATTACCGTGCGCGGCAACGAGAACCGTCTTGCCGGTGCGCAGCTGCGGAGCGATGTCCGACTCCCAGTACGGCACCATCCGGGCCACGACGTCCTTCAGGCATTCGGTGGCCGGAGCCTCGATACCGGCGTAGCGCGGATCGCCGTCCTGGCTGAATTCGCTGCCCGGCTCGATCGGCGGCGGCGGGGTGTCGTAGCTGCGCCGCCACAGCATGAACTGGTCGTCGCCGTACTTGTCCCGGATCTCGGCCTTGTTCTTGCCCTGCAACGCGCCGTAGTGCCGCTCGTTGAGCCGCCAGTCCCGGATCACCGGAATCCAGTGCCGGTCCGCGGCGTCCAGCGCCAGATTCGCGGTGCCGATCGCCCGCCGCAGCAGCGAGGTGAACACGATGTCGGGCAGGATCCCCCGCTCGGCCAGCAGCTCCCCCGCCCGCCGCCCCTCGGCCACACCCTTCTCGGTCAGGTGCACATCCACCCAGCCGGTGAACAGATTCAGGGCATTCCATTCGCTCTCGCCGTGGCGCAGCAACACGAGGGTGTACGTCATGCGGCCCATCGTAGCGGTGGCGTTTACGGGGCTCCCCCGCCTCTCCGCGGCTCCCCCGCCGCTCCGTGCCTTCAGCGGGCCGTCGAGTGTCCGAAGACTTCCGCTTCGGGCCGACAGTCGAGAGCGCGGTCGGGTTCTGGGCGTTCCCGGTGCGTTACCCATGCACTCGCGAAATCAGCAGGTGCATTCACCCTGCCAGGTCTCAGTCGTGAACGTCGACACCGGCATGTTCGGTGGCCAGTACTGCCGCGCCCACCAGCGTGGCGCCGTTGGTGATCTGGGAGTGGACGACGCGCAGGTCGTGTAGGAAGCCGAGGCGGGCGTGCTCGGCGATGGCCGCTCGCATCGGATTCCACAGCGGCTCACCCGCTTCGGCGAAACCGCCGCCGATGACGACGCGATCGATGTCCAGTAGTGCCGCGGCGGACGAAATCGCTTGGCCCAGAGCGGTTCCGGCGCGTTCGAGGGCCGCGAGGGCGATCGCGTCACCGCCGTGCGCGGCCTGGGCGAGTTCGATGCCCGAGCGGCCGGTCCAGCCGTGGTCCCGGGCCCAGCGCACCGAGGACATACCGCTGGCGACGGCCTCGACGCAGCCGATACCACCGCAGCCGCACGGCTCGCGGGAGCCGGGGACCACGATGTGGCCGACGTGTCCGGCGTTGCCGGTGCGGCCGAGGGCGAGCTTCCCGTCGGAGATGATCCCGCCGCCGATGCCCGAGGACACCGTCATCGCCAAGCCGTCCCGCACCCCGCGCAGGCCGCCGATGTGATGTTCGGCCAGCGCCAGGCAGGCGCCGTCCACCGCGAGCCGCACCCCGGCTCCCGGGAACAGCTCGCGCACCGCGTCCACCAGTGCGAACCCCGAACTCCACTCGGGGATGTTCAGCGGCGAGGTCGTCCCGGACCGCACATCCACCGGCCCGGCGGCCCCGATCCCGACCGCGCCGACCCGCTCCTGACCTGCCACCTCGAGCAGCAACTCGCGGCAGGCGTCCCACACCCCCTGCTTCGGCACCGCGATCTGCCGCACATCCCGAACCCGCTGCCCCGCATCCACGACCCCCGCGGCGAACTTCGTCGCCCCGATATCCAACGCCACACTGATCACAGCCCGAAATCCTCGCACCCCGGACCCGTCCGCGGCAGGGAAACCGCGTTGTGGATCAGGCGGTGAAACCCGGGCCGTCGAAGCGGTCGAGGGTGGTGAAGTTCTCGACGGCCGCGCGGCGCAGTGTGGTCGGACGGCGCACGGGGTGCCCCAGAGCCAGTGCGGCGGCGACCGCGAATTCGTCGGGCACGCCGAGCAGAGCGCGGACCTGCGGCTCGTGCCGGGTGAGCATCGTGGTCATGACGCCGCCCAGACCGCGGTCGCGGGCGGCCAGCAGGATGTTCCAGGCGAAGGGGTAGATCGACGCGCCGCCGACCAGGGTGTACCGGTCCAGATCGCGATCCGGGGCCGCGAGGGCGCGCAGATCGGCGAGCAGCACGATCAGGACGGGCACCTCGTGCAGTTGTTCGGCGAACGCACCCCGCTTCGCGGCGCTGGCGGGCGCGTCCTGCAACGCCCGCGCCTCGGCCTCCCGATCGGTGACCGGAGCCCACGCCACCAGCCCGGCCCGCCCCATCGCTAGGTACTCGTCCCACCCCGGCAGATACAGATCCCGCAACCCGAGCCGCACCTGCGGATCGCGCACCACGATCGCCCGCCACCCCTGCCGGTTACCGCCGCTGGGCGCGAAACGGGCGTCGTCGAGAATCTCGTAGACCACACGATCCTCGACCACCTCATCGGTGAATTCCCGAACCGCGCCCGTACTCCGCATTGCATCCCTGAGTTCCATGCGCCCATTGTCGATCGCCACGCCGCGCAACCGACCGTGAACCCACGCAACATCTGATTTCTCGAGAACATGGGTAACTCACCGGGTACGCCCAACAGGTGACCCACTGCGCAACCGTCGGCCCGAAGCCGAAGCCTCGCAGTACTTACGGCCCGCTGAAGTCGCGGGGAGGCGGAGGAGTCGGCTCCGCGTAGCCGCTCGCCCCTGCCCAGTCGATCACCACGCACGCCTCCTCGCCGAGCACCCACGCGTCGTGTCCGGGTGGGCAGAACAGGAAATCGCCGGGGCCGATGTCCTTCTCGGTACCGTCGTCCATCCGGATCCGCAGCCGGCCGGATACGCAGTAGCCCTCGTGCAGGGCCTGGCAGCTCTCGGTTCCGGCAATCGGCCCGACGTGTCGCGACCAGTGCCAGCCCGATTCGAACACGGCACGACCGACCGGGCCGTGCGGTGTCTCGACCACATCCATTCGGCCGGCTCCGGCTTCGAAGGGCCGGGTTTCGTCGGGGGCGTCCAGACTCTTCACGAGCAGGGTGGGCGCCTGTCCGTCGGACATGTCGTCCTCGCGCAGCAGATCGAGATTGCGGAAGATCGCCGGGCCGTCACACAGCTCCGCCAATTCCTCGGCGAACCGCGTCGTCTCGGGAAGGTCGGAGTTCCGCATCGCCTCGGTGTAGGACGGGAATTCGACCATCTGCAGGTAGGTATCGACCCGGTCGCGATCCTTGGTCTCCATGCCGTGCACTGCTGTGCGTTTGCCCGCCGTCGCGGCGAGCCAGGCGTCGAGCTTCTCGTTGAACTCGTCGATATGGGTGGTCGTGAACTCGATTGCCTGAACGAACTTGGTCATCGCGGGGACTCCTCAGCGAAAAGGCACCCCGCCCAGGATCATACTCCGAGTCCGCCGCATGAATGCCGAGAAACAGCTCGCGGCCGGTCCGATCCGCGCCCGGTGGCGGACCTCAGGAATCCTCGGCGTCGACCAGGTGCTCGAAGGCACGCAGATTCTTCAGCGACTCCCCCCGCGACACCCGCCATTTCCATTCGCGCCGAATGGATTCCGCGAAACCGAGTTCGAGCAGGACGTTGAAGTCCGCGTCGACGGCCTCGAGGATCTGGCCGAAGATACGGTCCAGTTCGTCCTCGGTGACCGCGTGGGTGGCGATACGGCCGACCAGGTAGATATCGCCCACCCGATCCAGGGTGTAGGCGACGCCGTAGAGCCGGCGGTTGCGGCGCAGCAGGAATTTGTAGACGCCCTCGAAATTCTCGTCCGGTTTGCGGCAGACGAAGGATTCGGTGCGCACCCCGTGCTTGCCGACGGTCAGCATGACGGTGGTCTTCAGTTTGCGCTCACCGGGCAGCACCACGACGAACGTCTGCTCACCGTCGCGGGTGTACTCCACCTCGCGATCGCGCAGGGTCCGCTCGATCAGTTCCGCGGTCTCGGCGGCGCTCACCGGGCCGCCCCGCTCACCGCACGTCCACTCCCGACTCCGCCTCGCTGCCGCTCGGCTCCGTCGTGCGCGGGGGCACGCTGTGCCGATGGTTCGCTCCGCTGCGCTCCACTCACGTGCGCACCACTCCCATCCGTCGCCGCCACAATGCCCGCGACCTGGTCTGACCCCCCTCGCCCAGCACCGTACCCGCCAACCGCGAGCGCACCCCCCGATGACTCCACAGTGCCTCGGCATAACTGTCCAGCAGTCCCTCGGCGGTGTGCTCCCAGGAGAATTCGGTGGCGTGTTCGGCGGCCGCGGCGCCCATCGCGCGCAGACGTCGCGGATCGTCCAACATCGAGCGCAGCGACGCGGCCCACTCGTCGGTGCGGTGACCGGACACCAGCAGACCCGAAACCCCATCGCGCACAGCGGTTCCCAGTCCGCCGACGTTCGCGGCGAGCACCGGGGTACCGCTGGCCTGCGCCTCGATGGCGACCAGGCCGAACGATTCGTTGTAACTGGGCACCGCGACGACGTCCGCGGCCCGGTACACCTGCACCAGCCGCTGCGGGGCCTGCGGCGGTAGGAAGGTCACCCGGTCCGCGATGCCCAGCGAGGCGGCGAGTTCGATCAACGCGTCGGGGCGTTCGAGTCCGGTGCCGGACGGGCCGCCCACGATCAGCACCCGCAGCGCGCGGCCGGGTTCCTCGCGCAGCACCTGCGCGGCGGCGTGTACCAGCACGTCGGGGGCCTTGAGCGGCTGGATCCGGCCGACGAAGGCGACCACCTGCTCATCGGGAGAGATACCCAGCTCGGCACGGGCGGCGGCCTTGTCGCCGGGACGATAACGCGCCAGATCCGCACCGGGCAGCACCACATCGATGCGCTCGGGATCCGCCCCGTACAGCTCGACCAGCTGCCGGGCCTCCTCGGCGGTATTGGCGATCAGCCGATCGGTCTCCTCGACGAGCTGACGTTCGCCGATCTCCCGGGCCTTGGGTTCGGGGGCGTCGCCCTCGGCGAGATAGGCGTTCTTCACCGCGGCGAGCGTGTGCGCGGTGTGCACCTGCGGCACCCGCCAGCGATCCCGGGCCAGCCAGCCGACCTGCCCGGACAACCAGTAGTGCGAGTGGATGAGGTCGTAGTGGCCGGGCAGCTGCCGGGCCTCCTGCCGCAGCACCTCGGCCGCGAACGGGCACAGTTGCGTGGGCAGATCGTGTTTGTCCAACCCCTCGAACGGTCCCGCGACCACATTGCGCACCAGTACGCCCGGTGCGGCCTCGACCACCGGTTCGTCGCCCGAGGAGGTCGCGCGGGTGAAGATCTCCACCTCGACCCCGCGCCGCGCCAGCTGAATCGCGGTCTGCAGCACGTAGACGTTCATCCCACCCGCGTCGCCGGTACCCGGCTGCGCCAGCGGCGAGGTGTGCACCGATAACACGGCTATCCGATTCGGCCGTACATCCGCGCGTTGACTCACCACCTTTCCAGTGTGCACGTCCCGTGCCGCGCGCCGATGCGGCCTGGACCTCCAAGTGAGAGTCGTCACAATACGTTCGCCGACATTCCGCGCGGCAGTTGATCTTTCAGTCGAGCGATTCGACGAATGCGGTGACCTCGGTGACGAAACGCTCCGGGTCCTCGATGAACAGGCCGTGCTGCGCGCCGTCCCAGTAGGAGGTGCGCACGTCCGCGGCGGCCTCGGCGATGTAGCGGCCGTTGTCGATGGGCACCACCGGATCGGCGGTGCCGTGCAGGACCAGGACCGGGACGTCCAGGGCGCGCAGCATCGCGGTGTTGTCGACGCTGCGGTAGAACAGCGCCTTGCGCACCCGCGGCGCCGTGGACAGACTGCCGCCGAACAGGCGTTGCGCATCGCCGCCCTTGTCCCGCGCGGTACCGGTGTTCGCACTGCCGAAGGCCGCGAATCCGCGCATCGCCTTCCCCGCGCTCTCCTCGAACACGTCGGGAATCGCTTTCTGCATGGCCGGACCGGGTTCCGCGCCGGGCACCCCGCGCCCGATCCCGGCCTGCGAACCGCAGTACACCACGCCGGCCACCGCACCCGTGCCGTGCACCGCGAGGTAGTCGCTGAGCACGATCCCGCCGTAGGACCAGCCCAGCAGCACCGCCCCGGTCTCGACGCCTTCCGCCGCCAGCACCGCCGCGACGTCGGCGGCCCAGTTCTTCGGATCGTCGTACCCGCTCTGGGGCGCGTCGGAATACCCGTGCCCGCGCAGGTCGACCGCGATCACCCGGAACCGCCGGGCCAGCTCCTCGCCCGCGACACCCCAGTTCCGCAGATTCCCCGCCCACCCGTGCAGCAGAACCAGCGGTCGCCCGCCCTCGGGCCCGCTCACCCGATAGACGATCCCGGCCCCGTCCGCACTGACAACTTCCCGAATACCCATGCTCGCCCGCCTCTCCGCGACTTCAGCGTGTCGTGAGTGCCCGAAGACTCGCACTTCGGGCCGACAGCTGGGAACGTACCCGGGCTTCGGATCGTCCCGAGAAGTTACCCATGCGCTCACGAAATCAGGAGTTGCGAAACGTCACTCGGGGTGCGGGTGCGGATTCGCCGAGCGGACGACACTTCCTCCGACAGCGGCCGGGATGCTGGGCAAACCCGGGGCACATAAGCTTCGGGTATGAGTACTCGTAGTGCTGTTGTTACCGGGGCCAGTTCGGGGATCGGCGAGGCTACCGCCCGTGAGCTGGCGAAACAGGGGTACCACGTGTACGTGGGGGCGCGGCGGGTGGATCGGCTGGAAAAGCTCGCGCAGGAGATCGGCGGGACGGCGCTGGCGCTGGACGTGACCGACGACGAGTCGGTGCGGGCGTTCTGCGACGCGGTGGAGCGGGTCGACGTGCTGGTCAACAATGCGGGCGGGGCCAAGGGGCTGGCCACGGTGGCCGAGGCGGATCTGGACGACTGGCGGTGGATGTGGGAGACGAACGTGCTGGGCACGTTGCGGCTGACCAAGGCGCTGCTGCCGAAACTGATCGCCTCCGGTGACGGACTGATCGTCACCGTCACCTCGATCGCCGCCTTCGACACCTACGACAACGGGTCGGGCTACACCTCGGCCAAACACGCCCAGGGCGTCCTGCACCGCACGCTGCGCGGCGAGCTGCTCGGCCAGCCGGTGCGGCTCACCGAAATCGCCCCGGGCGCAGTGGAAACCGAGTTCTCCCTGGTCCGCTTCGACGGCGACACCGACCGCGCCGCGAAGGTCTACGAGGGCATCGATCCGCTACTGGCCCAGGACATCGCCGAGATCATCGCGTTCGCCGCGAGCCGCCCGGCCCACGTCGACCTGGACACCATCGTCGTGAAGCCGCGCGACCAGGCCGGGCCCGGCCGCTTCTCACGTAGCTCCTGAGTTGTACGGCAGCACAACAGAATTCGGATACCGCCCGGACCGCAGGGCTCAGTTACCTCCGGGCGGGCCGGGCGGGACCGGCGTCGCGGAGACGACGGGTGCGGGCTGACCCTGCAACGCGGACATCGACTGCCACTTGTCCCAGGAGATCGTCCAGTCGTAGATGTCGCCGTCGGCGGCCGACAGGGCGATGGAGGTGCCGGTGACCTCGACGGGGTCGCCGTACAGAGCGGTCGGGAAGTACTTCTGCGCGTCGGCGGTGCTGAGGTTGATGCAGCCGTTGGTGACGTTCGAATTGCCTTGCGCCCCAGCGGACATCGGGTTCGCGTGGATGAACTCGCCGTTGTTCGAGATGCGCACGGCCCACCGCTCGCGGGCATTGGTGTAGAACGGCGGATTCGACATCGTGAAATCCTCGTACTTCTCGGTCACCACGTGGATGCCCGAGCGGGTCACGTTGCGCGTCTCGTTGCCCTCGCCGTAGCTGCACGCGAAATCGAACAGCGTCGCACCGTCCCGGATCACCTGTACGCGGTGCGTCGAGGCGACGCCCTTGACGATCTGGCTGCGGCCGATCTTGAACGAGGAGGTCAGATCCGAGTCGCCGAAGTTGCCGCCGCCCATGTTCAGCCCGTACAGCTTGGCCGCGAAATCGACCGTCGTCCCCGGGGCCCAGTACTCCTTGGGCCGCCAGTGCGCCCGCGACCCGCCGTTGTCGTCCGGCAGCCACGCCCAGCCGCCCTCGGTGGGCGGATTGGTGGTGACGGTGAACGACTTCTCGGTGGCCGCCTTGTCCGTCACATGACCTTTGAACTGCAGCATGATCGGTGCGGCGATGCCGACTTCCTGGCCGTCGCCGACGTTCACCGTCGCGGGCACGGTCTTCTTCGGCGAGAGCGTGGTGAACTTGCCGTCGATCGCGACGGGCTTACCGTCCGTGCCGACCGCGGTGCCGGACCAGCTGTAGGTCACGCCGTAACCGAGCGGTTCGCCGATCTTGTAACTGGTCTTGTCGGGGGAGAGCGTCCCGTCGACCTGCTTACCGTCGGCATTGCTCAGCGCGATCTGCTTGATCGTGCCATTGGCGACCTTGGCCGAGATCGGCGCGACCGGGCTCACGTCGGCGGCGCCCGCGCCCGGCTCGAAGGTCATCTTCGCGACCGGAGCCTTCTGCTGCGGCGAACTGCCCCCGCCACCATCGCTCGAACATCCCGCCACGAACGCGGCCGCCGCCAGCTGAGCCATCCCCGCGAGCGCGACGCGTCTGCTGGTAACTCTTCGAATGCTCACTTCCGCGAATCTACCGCGTAAGTTTTCCGGCTCCGACCGAGTTTCGGGTGGTTCGCGCCACGCTCTCAGAGTGTCGAGCCCACGATCACCGGCTCGGGTTCCAACCGGATCCCGAAGCGTTCCGCGACGCCGTCGCGCACGGCACGAGCCAGCTCGAGCAGGTCCGCTGCGCTCGCATCACCCCTGTTGGTCAGTGCCAACGTGTGTTTGGTGGACAACCGGGCGCGAGCCGGAGTACCCGGATATCCCTTACCGAAACCGGCCCTCTCGATCAACCAACCCGCGGAGAACTTCACCCCTGCTACCGACGGGTAGGCGGGCACTGTGACATCCCCCACATACTTCGCAATCGCGGCACGCACCTCGGCCTCCCGCTCGGGCGGCACCACCGGATTGGTGAAGAACGACCCGGCGCTCCAGGTGTCGTGGTCCGCGGCGTCGAGCACCATTCCCTTGCCCGCACGCAGCCGCAACACCGCCTCGCGCACCTGCTGCGCCGGACGGGTTTCCCCCTCGGCGGCATCCAGCGCGGCGGCCAATTCGCGATAGTTCAGCGGCGCGCTGCGCCCGTCGGGATTCAGGGCGAACTCGACGGCCAGCACCACCGACCGGTCACTGTGCTTGAGCATCGAGGTCCGATAGCCGAAACCGAGTTCCTGCGGTGCGGCCCAACGAATCTCGCCGGACGCGCGATCCAGCAGCCGCACCCGCCGCAACAGCTGCGCCACCTCCACCCCGTACGCCCCGACGTTCTGCACCGGCGTCGCACCCGCCGACCCGGGAATCCCGGAAAGGCATTCCAGCCCGCCGAATCCGGCCGCGACGCTCGCCGCGACCACCTCGTCCCACACCGCGCCCGCCTCGGTCATCACCCCGTCCGCGCCGAATTCGATTCCGCGCGTGGCGATCCGGACCACGACCCCGCCGAATCCGGCGTCGTCGATCAGCAGATTCGACCCGCCCGCCAGCAGCAGCGCCGGCACTCCGGCCGCGTCCAGCGTGCGCACCGTCGCGACCAGCGCCTCGACGCTCTCGCAGTCGGCGACCGTGGCCGGGCCGCCGACCCGCAACGTGGTCAGCCCGGCCAGCGGGACCGAATTGCGCACCCGCGCACCGGTTGCGGCCAGCAGTTCGGTCACGTCCTCGAACGGCACCACCTGAGATGTACGCACAGTCACAGACGGTAGCCTGTTCGACCATGGCGACACCTCTGGCCTTCACCGCGAACTACCAATTCTCGACCGCGGCCGTACGCGCGGCGTTCGCGGACGAGCAGTACTGGAAGGACCGTCTCGCCGAGGTCGGCGGGCCGGACGCGCGCCTGGAATCCTTCGAGTACGACGGCGAACAGCTGCGTGTGGCGATGGTGCAGTCGATCCCCGAGGCCGAGCTGCCCACCGCGCTGACCTCGGTACGTCCCGGCAATCTGGTCATCCCGCGCACCGAGACCTACTCCGAATCCCAGGAGGCCGGTGTTTTCGAGGCCCATGTGGAGGGTGCGCCCGCGGAGGTGCGTGGCACGGTCACCCTCAGCGGTGACGACACGCAGGTGCGGGCGGTCGTCGAGGGCACGGTCGCGGTGAGCGTGCCGCTGTTCGGCAAGAAGATCGAGGCAGTGGTCGCTGAGAAGTTGCTGGAGCTGCTCGCGGCGGAGGCGGAATTCACCAGTACCTGGATCGCGAACCGCTGAGCGACCAGTAACCTAACTCCCCATGCCCCGCCGACTCGCCTACTCAGCCCGTTATCCGCTGCACACCACCAAGGAGGTGTACGCGGCGTTGTCCGACCGCGCGTACTGGGATGCGCGGATGGCGAAGATGCGCGAGTACTCCCCCAACGAGGTGGTCTCGCTGGAGGCGGGCGACGGCGGCATCGAGGTGGTGCTCGAGCACGTCCTGCCCCGGCACATGCTGCCCGACCTGGCGCAGACGGTGATGCGCAAGGACATGACCATCACCCGCACCGAGACGTACGGCCCGTACGGTCCCGAGGTCGACGGCGAGTTCGGCGCGACGATTCCGTCCGCGCCCGGCACCCTCGACGGCAAGATGCACCTGTTCCCCACCGACACCGGCTGCACGCTGCGCACCACGCCGACGGCGCGGGTGAGCATCCCGCTGCTCGGGCCCAGGCTCGAACAGCTGATGCTGATCAACCTGATCGACCTGCTGCGCGCCGAGGCCGAATTCACCACGCAATGGCTGGAAGAGCAGAACCCGACGAGCTGAGGGGGCCGGGATCGGTCGGCTCGCTCGCGCCCGGTGGCCCGGCGGGCGCATCCCGCAGACCACTCGGCACGTCCGGCAGACCGGTCGACGCGTCCGGTAAGGCACCCGGCGCATCCGGTAGACCGCTGGGCGCGATCACCCGGGGCACGACCGGGATCAACCGGTTGCGGCGCAGCGATCGCTGGCTGATCCACGACGACCTGGTCCGCACCCGTGTCCGCGACGCCGACGACCCCCTCGTGGTCGACCTCGGGTACGGTGCGAGTCCGGTGACGACCCTGGAGCTGGCCGCGCGGCTGCGCCGGGTGCGCCACGACGTGCGGGTGGTCGGACTCGAGATCGATCCCGAACGCGTCGTGCCCGGCCGGGACGGGGTGCGCTTCGCTCGCGGCGGTTTCGAACTCGCGGGTCTGCGCCCGGTGCTGGTGCGCGCGTTCAACGTGCTGCGGCAGTATCCGGAGGAGGCCGTCGCCTCGGCGTGGGACACGGTCCTGGGCGGCCTCGCGCCCGGCGGCCTGCTACTCGAGGGCACCTGCGACGAACTCGGCCGCCGCTGCGCCTGGGTGCTGCTGGACCGTTCCGGCCCGCTCTCACTCACCCTGGCCTGGGATCCGTTCACCGTCGAGCGTCCCTCGGACCTGGCCGAACGCCTCCCGAAGGCGCTGATCCACCGCAACGTCCCCGGCGAGCCGATCCACACCCTGCTCACCGCCGCCGATCGCGCCTGGGCGCATGCCGCCCCGCTCGCCCCCTACGGCCCGCGTACCCGCTGGCGACGGACCGCGGAAATCCTGCGCGAGAACGGATTTCCGGTTCGCCCCTACCGCCGCCGCATGCGCGACTGTGTACTCTCGGTGCCCTGGCACGTGGTCGCGCCCGCAAAAGCTTGAAGCACAATTCAGGCCCGATCCACCGACCGCCGGAGTCGTTGGGCGGCGTGCGCGGGCAGAGCCCCTGCGGCAGTGTAGATTTCGTCGCCGTCGCAGCGGTGGATGGCGATCGCGTCGGCGACCACCTCGTCCAGCGCGATCTGGCCGATACCGGATTCGGCCAGATCCAGGATCGTGCGCAGCGGGGTGGTCACCAGGAACGCGCCCGCCGATTCGACGTCGTCGCGGCGCAGCGTGCGGCGCAGCACGACCAGTCCGGTTGAGCTGGGCAATCGGCCGCCGCTGGCGGACATGTGCACGAATCGCGGGCGCAACCGGCCCAGGCCGTGCAGTTCGGCCGCACTGTGATGGGAGACCGCGGCCGCACCGTCGAACCAGGCCGACCATTTCGCATAGTCGTCCAGCGGACCGGGCGGCCAGTCGCCCAGCCGCATCAACCCGACCCCGACCCGCAGCACCCGGCCCTCGTCCAGCGCCGCGCGGATCAACTCCTCGCATCCGGACCGGACCACCGTGCGGGTGGTGAAGTATCCGGCGTAGCGGCCCGCGAGCCGCCGCAGCACCGACCACGCCTGTTCCGGATCGCGCCCCCGCCCGGCCACACTCGTCTGCCGACGTTCCCGGGGCCCGGCGTTGTTGCGCGGATTACGGCCTCCGGGCCCGCCGCTGGCGGCACCGGCTTCCCTGGACATGCGATCCAGGCTACGCCCGGAGCGTGTGCGGTATGTCACAATCGGGCACGACTCGCAATCGATCCTTCAACCGTTCCACAGAGCAAACTCAGAAAGTTCGGGAAGAATCGCAACCATGAGCCTTCCAGACTCCGCGACCGCCGCGCCACGCCGCGGCCGGAACGTGCGCCGGATTGTGCTGATCGTCGGAATCGTGATCGTGCTGGCTGCGGTCGGCACCGCGGTCGGCTTCGAAACCTATGCCCGCAAACACTTTTCACAATGCATCGCGACCCAGCTCGAAAAGAGCCTGGGCAGCAAGGTTTCGGTGAGCTTCGGCGCGAAACCCCTGTTGCTCACCTACTTGGACCACAAGGTCGGCTCGGTCACAGTGAACAGTGACGACGCGCAGTTCGGCCCGGCGGTCGGCATGAAGGTGCGCGCCACCCTCAACGACATCGCCATGAACGGGAACGACGCCACCGTCGCCAGCTCCAGCGCCGAGGCCAGCTGGAGCGACGACGGGATCGCCCAGACGCTGCAGGGCCTGGTCTCGGGCGTCACGTCGAATCCGAGTTCGGGCACGCTGGATGTGAAGGTGCTCGGCGGCCTGGCGGATCTGGAGCTGACCCCGCGCATCGTGAACGACAAGATCCAGGTCGACACGAACAAGGCCACGCTGCTCGGCGTGATCGGCATCCCCAACGACCTGGTCGACAACATCGTGCAGTCGATGACAAAGAGCCTGCAGAGCTATCCGCTCGACATGCATCCGAGTCAGTTGACCGTCACCGATTCGGGTATCGATGTGAAACTCGCCGGCGGCCCGAGCACCATGCAGGCCGACCCCAACACCCAGGTCAGCTGCTGAACCGGTGACCTATTCCGGGAACCCTTGCAGCACAGCGCGAGACGCGGACATACCGAGCCTGGTCGCCCCCGCGGCGATCAGCTCGGCCGCGAAATCCGCGGTGCGGATACCGCCGCTGGCCTTGATGCCCAACCGCCCGCCGACGGTATCGGCCATGATCCGGACCGCCCGCACCTCGGCTCCGCCCGCGGGATGAAATCCGGTGGAGGTCTTCACGAAATCGGCGCCGGCCCGTTCGGCGGTACGGCACACCTCGGCGACCGTCGCATCGGGCAGCGCCGCGGATTCGATGATCACCTTCAGCACCGTGTCCCGGCCCACCGCCTCGCGCACGGTGACGATATCGGCCAGGACCGCGTTGTAGTCCTGCGCCAACGCCGCGCCGACGTCGATGACCATGTCGACCTCGGCCGCGCCCTGTTCCACCGCCAGCCGGGCCTCACTGCCCTTGATCAGCGAATGATGTTTGCCCGAAGGGAATCCCGCGACGGTGGCGACGACGAGTCCGGCCGCGCGGACCGGCAGCATCGACGGCGACAGGCATACCGCGTAGACGCCCAGTTCCCGCGCCTCATCGATGGTCGCCGCCACGTCCGCGGCGGTGGCCCCCGGGGCGAGCAGGGTGTGGTCGATCATCGCGGCCACCTCCCGGCGGGTGAGCGCGCGATCTCCGGTCTGCGGCGAGGTATCGGCCATGGGCACAGAGTCTGGCACATCGGCCGCGACGCGCTCGGCCCGAGGACGTGCGCGCCTGCGGCGGAAGGAATTTCGTTGCGTTCGGACCTGTCCGTCCCGCACACTCGGGAGGGCCGGTCGTGCGGGCAGCAGTCGTATCACCACGGATGCGACCGGGATCTGTCGAAGGGGAGGAGACGGCACCGTGCTGATCCGTCGTGAACGGGCCGGCGACATCCCCGCGATCGATGCGGTGCATCGAGCCGCGTTCGCCCGGTCCGAGGCAACAGCCGAACCTGCCGAAGTCGATCTGGTTCATCGCCTACGCGCCGACTCCGCCTGGATGCCGACGTTGTCGCTGGTCGCGCAGGGCATCGACCGGGTATTCGGGCACGTGTGCCTCACCCGTGGCGGTGTGGGCCCGTATCCGGTGCTGGCCCTGGGACCGATCGGCGTCCTGCCCGAACATCAGCGCGCCGGCGTCGGCTCGGCCCTGATGCATGCGGCCCTCGGCGCGGCCGACGCGCTGGACGAACCGTTGGTCGGTCTGCTCGGCAGCCTGGAGTACTACCCGCGCTTCGGTTTCCAGCCCGGCTCCCGCCTCGGCATCGTCCCGAACGAACCCTCCTGGAAATCCCATTTCCAGGTCCGCCCGCTCACCACCTACGAACCGGGCATCACCGGCGAATTCCACTACCCGGAGCCGTTCTACGCACTCTGAGCTCGAGGGGCCTTCGCCACCTGCGAGGATGGGGGCATGAGTGAGCGGATGGTCCGGGGATGAGCGCGGCGGATGAGGATCGGCGGTTCGTGCTGACGCTCGGTTGTCCGGACCGGCCGGGAATCATCGCCCGGATCACCTCGTTCATCGCCGGGTTCGGCGGATCGATCATGGAGGCCGGGTATCACTCGGACATCGACTCCGGGTGGTTCTTCACCCGGCAGGCGATCACCGCGTCGACGGTGCCGTTCGGGCTGGACGAGTTGCGTGCGCGGTTCGGCGAGGTCGCCGCGGAGTTCGGGCCCGAAACCGACTGGCAGCTGCTCGATTCGGGCGTGCGCCGGCGCGCGGTGCTGCTGGTCAGCCGGGATGCGCACTGCCTGCACGATCTGCTGGGCCGCGCCGCGAGCGGTGAGCTGCCCGCGACCATCGAGACGGTGATCGGCAACCATCCCGATCTCGCCGATGTGACCCGGGCGCACAACGTGGAATTCCACTACGTCCCGTTCCCGAAGGATCCGGCCGAACGCGGCCCGTCCTTCGCCCGGGTGCGCGAACTGGTCGACGCACACGATCCGCATGCCGTGGTGCTGGCCCGGTTCATGCAGGTGATGCCGCCGGATCTGTGCGAGCACTGGGCGGGCCGCGCGATCAACATCCACCACAGCTTCCTGCCCTCGTTCGTCGGCGCCCGCCCCTACCACCAGGCATTCGCCCGCGGCGTCAAACTGATCGGCGCGACCTGCCACTACGTCACGGCCGAACTCGACGCGGGCCCGATCATCGAACAGGACGTCATCCGCATCGACCACGGCGACGAGGTCCGCGACATGGTCCGCCAGGGCCGCGACATCGAACGCGTCGTCCTGGCCCGCGGCCTGCGCTGGCACCTGGAAGGCCGAGTCCTGGTCCACGGCCGCCGCACAGTCGTGTTCAGCTGAACACACCAAAGCTCAACCGCCCCAACAGCCGTCAGGCAAAATACAACACCGCGCCCGACACACCCGACACCCACCTCCGACGTACCCAGCGGCGAATCGTCTCTTTCCCGCTGGAAGTCGCCCGCGAAGCGAAAGGCTCAGCAAGGCCAACTCCAAGGTTTTCGGCGCGGGAGGCCAAAAATCCAGCCTAGCTGGCTACTGCGCTGCTGCGCCCGGCTACCCCGATCATGCGGCGGAGCTCGGCGTCGAATTCCGCGGCCGCCTCGATGTTGACCAGATGGCCGGTGGGGAGGGTGAGGAGGCGGTCCAGGGCGCCGGTCTCGGCGAGGAGGTCGGCGATCTCGACCGAATGGACGGTAGGCAGGAGTTTGTCGTATTCACCGGCGATGACGCTGGTGGGGACGGTGATGTGGGATGCCGCGGCGCCGAGGTCGAGTGCGGCCAGGTCACGGGCCACCGCGCCACGGATCGTGGGACGGCAGGACCGGACGATGGACAGCGCGAATTCGGCCAGTTCGGGATCGCAGTCGGAGGTCATGATGCGGGACGCGAGCAGTTTGCGAGCGATGGCGATTCCGGGCAGCGGCACGGGCGCGCCGAAGATGGTCTGCGCGACCCACACCGGGGTCGGCAGGTGTTCGCCGATGACCGGGATGATGGTGGCGCGGCCGGGAATCTGCCGCGCGGCGGTGGTTGCCAGCAGCACCGCCGAGGCCCGCTGGGCGACCTGCTGCGGATAACGCCCGGCCCAGGCCTGAATGGTCATACCGCCCATGCTGTGCCCGACGAGCACGGCCCGCTGACCGGGACGCAGCACCGCGTCGAGCACCGCGGACAGATCGTCGGCGAGTTGTTCCCCGCCGAACGGCCTTGTGCCCCAATCGCTCTCGCCGTGGCCGCGCTGATCGTAGGCGACGACCCGGTACTCCCCGGCGAACGCGTTGATCTGCGGATTCCAGTACTCGATACAGCAGGACCAGCCGTGGATGAACACGATCACGTCGCCCTGTTCGGGACCGTAGGCGTGCACTCGCAGACGAGCGCCATCCTCGGTGACCACCGGAACGACCTCCGGCGCGGGGTGCGGATCCAACGATGCGGTCCGATACTTCCGCGAACGCAATTGTCCGCGATGGGCCGCGACCAGCGCATCGGCGCCGGAACGGAGTCCGGTCACCGCCTCGGGCAGCTTCGCCAGCATGAGCACTCCTTTGTGTCCTCTCGCACACTACCGCGCTAACCGCAGTGCTTGCTAGTGCAAGCAGTGCCATCGGACTCCGGCTACGCCGTGGCCTCCCGCACCGTGAACGCACCGCCCAGCACCCGGTCGAGCTCGGCATTGAACGCCTCGGCCGCCTCGACATTGCCCAGATGCCCGGTCGGCAGGACCTCGAGGCGATCGAGCGAACCGGTTTCGGCGAGCATCTCCGCGATCCGCTCGGCATGCACCCGAGGCGTCAGATCGTCGGCGCTTCCGGCGATGACGGTGGTGGGCACGGTCAGTGCCGTCGCCGAACGCCCCAGCGCCAGATCCGCCAGCAACGCCCCGTACAACGCCCGCACCCGGGTCGGGCAGGACCGCACGATGGACAGCGCGAACTCGGCCACGTCACCGGTCGAGGCCAGGCTCATCACCTGACGCCGGAAGATCCACCGCACCGGCGCGATCGGCGGGAAGACGAGCGGCGCGCTGAGCAGGAACTTCCCGATCGGAAGCAGTAGCGGCAACGGCAGCGCCCGCAGCGGAGGGACGACGCTCGTCTCCGCGATCAGATCACCGGCGGCGGTGTTGGTCAGCAGCACCGCGGCCGCGCGAGCGGCCACCTGGCCCGGATACCGCCCGGCCCACGCCTGGATCGTCATCCCGCCCAGGCTGTGCCCGACCAGCACGGCCCGCTGGCCGGGACGCAGCACCGCATCCAACACCGCGGACAGATCGTCGGCGAGCAGATCGGTGCTCAGCGGGCCGGCGCCCAAGGCGCTCCCGCCGTGGCCGCGCTGGTCGTAGGCGATCACGCGATATTGCCCGGCGAAGGCGTTGATCTGCGGATTCCAGTACTCGATACAGCAGGTCCAGCCGTGCACGAGCACGATGATGTCGCCGTTGTCGGGCCCGTAGGAATGCACCCGCAGGGCGGTCCCGTCCGGTGCGGTGACCGGTACGTCCGCGCACGGGGCGCTCGGTGGATCGAAGGCTTGCTCGCCGTAGGTCCGGGCGCGCAGACCGGCGCGATGGGTGCGCATCAGCCCGCGGACGAGATCAACCAGACCCGCGATCGGGGTAGGCAACGTTGCCTGCATCGGAACACTCCCTTGTGTGTTACTTACCGATACAGTAACGCCACCGAGGGGGTGCTTGCTAGTGCAAGCGCTCTACCAGCGCGGACCGCGCTGTACTTCGTCCACCTTCGGCCGGACATCGGCCAGATATACGCCGGTAGCGACGACACCCGCGATGAGCCCGAACATCCCCAGGCTGAACCAGCCCAGCAACGGCAACCCGACCACGGCCGTGGCGACGGCCAGAATCGTGACCCAGATCGGCTTGGTGAGCTTGTCGACCGCCGTGAACGCGTCACGACGCTGACGGACGGCGTGGACCAACGCGAACAGGCAGGCACCCAGTGCGGCGATCTGAATCACCAGCATGGTCATGCCGATCAGGGAGTACACACCCTCAATGATAGGAGAAACGCCCCCGCGCAGCCTGACGGTGCACGGGGGCGTACTCGGAAAACGAGCGCGACAACTACTGCTTGGCGGTGGTCGCGGCCTTCTTCGCGGGCGCCTTCTTGGCCGGGGCCTTCTTGGCGGGAGCCTTCTTGACCTCGGCCTCGTCGGCCGCGGGGGCCTCGTCGACCGGAGCGGCGGGCTCGTGGGTCACCTGGACGACCTCGGCATCGACGACCGGCTCGGCCTGCTCCTCGGTGCTGCCCAGCAGGCCGCGGGCCTGATCGGACACCTTGCCGAAGACGTCCTCGGCGCGGGTGACGACATCGGAGTAGATGCCCTCGACCTTCTCGAAACGCTCCTCGAAGGCCGGGTTGGCGCGCAGCCGATCCACGGTCTCCTCACCGCGCGAGGCCAGATCCTGATACAGGTCCACCAGCTGGTGGTAGTACTGGTCGACGGCCTTGCGCAGCTCCTCGGCGGTGAGCCGGTCACGCAGATCGGCCAGATCCTCGGGCAGTTCGTTGGGCAGGCCGGTCAGCCGCTGACGCAGCGTCTCGAACTGCTCCTGGGCGTCGGCGGGGAGGTTCGCGATGCGCTCGCGGGCCTCGTCCACGCGGCCGGTGACATCGACGGTGGCGGCGCGCTCGCGCACCTTGCCCACCAGGTCGTTGACGGCGGCGTAGAGGGCATCCCCGGCGCCGACGGTCGCGTAGAGCGGCTTGGTCACGGTGAGTGTTGCTTCGGTCATGGTTCGTTCTCCTGGCGTGGCGGAACGGCGGTGGTAGTGCTCGGAACGGCGTTGTCCCTGGTCCCCCCGGGAACGCCCCCCTCGGATTCCGTTGCGTCCCCTGCGAATTCGTTCCCCGCGTTCTCGCGGCAGAACGATTCGTAGATGTCCAGCAGCACCTGCTTCTGCCGCTCGGTGATCACCGAATCGGCCAGCAGTGCGTCCCGGACCGGGCTGTGCGGCCTCTGTTCGAGGTAGCCGGCCCGTATGTACAAGACCTCCGAGGACACCCGCAGACCCTTGGCGATCTGCGCGAGTACCTCGGCGGACGGGTTCCGCAGTCCGCGCTCGATCTGACTGAGATACGGATTGCTGACCCCCGCCAGCTGTGCGAGCTGTCGCAGCGAGACCTGCGCGGCCTCTCGCTGCGACCGGATGAAGCTCCCGATGTCGTGCGCCGCGCTGGCTACGCGGGCCACCTTCTCGCCGAGATCCGCGGACGTCTCCACGGACTCCTCGACGTTCTGCTCGGGACCCTCGGGATCCTGTGCCATCACTCACCTTCCGGCGGTTGTGCGGTCAATTCTAGGACAGGGTGCTAACTCTTGCAAGCACCCCTGTTAGCACTCGTTCGTGAATGCGGCCGGACCTATCCCGACCAGCCGGGGAACAGTAGATGCGACGCGGCGTAGATCACCAATCCGGCGAGCGATCCGACCACCGTGCCGTTGATCCGGATGAACTGCAGATCGCGCCCGGCCTGCAATTCGATCTTGCGACTCGCCTCGTCGGCGTCCCACCGGGCCACGGTATCGCTGATCAGCGTGGCGATTTCGGAGCCGTAATTCGAGACCAGATAGCGCACCCCGCGCTCGAGCCAGCCGTCCACCTTCGTGCGCATCTCGGTCTCGTCGACCAGACGCTGCCCGAGCTGCTGCACGTTCTCGGAGATCTTGCGCCGCAACGTGCTGTGCGGATCGTCGGCCGATTCCAGGATCAACCGCTTGGCCGCCCGCCACGTCGCGCGGGCCATTCCGGTGATCTCCTCGCGGCCCATGATCTCGGCCTTGATCCGTTCGGCCTTCGCGATCATCGCCTCGTCGTGTTGCAGATCGTCGGCGAACTGCTCGAGGAAGCGATTGGCCGCCAGCCGCACCTCGTGATCGGGCTGCGAGCGGATCTTCCAGGTGAATTCCACCAATTCCCGGTAGATCCGTTCGGACAACATGACATTCACGAATTTCGGCGCCCAGGACGGCGCTTCGGTGTTCACGATCCGATCGAGGGTCTCCTGACTGCCCAGCGCCCACTGGTGCGCGCGCTCGGCCAGCAGGTCCAGCAGCGGAGCCTGCCGGTTCTCGGCCAGCAGTTCGGTCAGCACCCGGCCGATCGGCGGACCCCACTGCGGGTCGGCGATGCGCTTGACGATGGTCTGGTCGATGACCTGCTCGACGTCCTCGTCCCGCAGCCCATCGATGGCCGCGCGCAGAATCGTCGAGGATTCCTCCGAGACCCGCGCGGCGTGTGCCGGATCGGCCATCCAGCGACCCACCCGCAGCGAGATCTGCGCCGAATCCACCTTCGCCACCACGGTTTCCGGGGACAGGAAATTCGTCCGCACGAAATTGCCGAGGCTCTCGCCGAGCTGATCCTTCTTCTTCCGGATGATCGCGGTGTGTGGAATGGGCAGCCCGAGCGGATGCCGGAACAGCGCGGTCACCGCGAACCAGTCCGCGAGCGCGCCGACCATGCCCGCCTCCGAGGCCGCGCGCACATAACCCACCCAGTTGCCGCCCGCGCCGCGCGAGCCGATCCAGCAGCACACCAGATAGACGATCGTCGCCCCGGCGAGGAAGGCCGTGGCGACGAACTTCATCCGGCGCAGATCGCGACGTTTGCCGGCGTCGTCCATCAGGTCGGCGAACGAGGCGGGCGAGTCCCGCCGGTCCGGTCCGCCTGTGGTATATCCCACTCCGCGAGTCGGTCCGGACGACCCGTCGGGACCGCTCGGAGTGGGCGCGGCGGGCAGGGTGAGCGAGGTGCCGGTAACGCCTGTCCGCACCGGATCCGGGCCCGTGGACACTGCATCGGCCCCGCGTGAGGCACTGCCGGGAGATTGCTCCATATTTCCATTCTGGTCCGCTCGTCCGAGTCGCACGGTTCGGGCCGTCTTCGGTACGTGGTCGAAGTGGCCTCGGCGAACTCGGAACATCGCCGATCGGAAGGACCTAAGCTGGAGTGGCCCCGTTCCCTACACGAGGAGTCATCCTGTCCACCGAAGCCGCCCTCAACTCCAGCCCGGCGCGTACGGTCCGGGTGGACGGCCGCAAGCGGCGCTGGCACCAGCACAAGATCGACCGCCGCGAGGAATTGGTCGACGGCACCCTGGCAGCGATCCGCAAGCGGGGTGGCGATGTCGGCATGGATGAGATCGCGGGCGAGATCGGCGTCTCGAAAACCGTTCTGTACCGGTACTTCTCGGACAAGAACGATCTGACCCGCGCCACCATGGAGCGGTTCATCGAGACCACCCTGATGCCGCGCATCTACGACGCGATCAGCGACGATCTGGACGAATATCAGCTGGTCCGCAACACTTTGGCCGCGTACGTGCACACGGTGGACGCCGATACCGACGTGTACCGGTTCATCATGGGTTACGGCTCATCCACCGACAAGTCCACGCTGGCGGAGTTCGAGAAACTCTTCGCCGACATCGTCGCCGCGGTCCTGCGCGACAAGGCATTCGGCCGGCACATCGACACCGAGGGTGTCGAGCTGTACGCGTACGTCCTGGTCGGCGGCGTCCAGCTGGCGACGGACTGGTGGATCGGCAATCGCGGCATGTCGGCGGACACCATGCTCGATCACATGACCATGATGGCGTGGAGCGCGATCGAGGGCATGGTCCGCGCGGGCGGCTCCCCCGAACGCTTCAACTCCACCCCGCACAGCCTGCCCGAACCCGACGACGCTTGACCCAGCCCCCGGCATCGGTAAATCTGATGTCGGGTGACCGCGTCGACACATTCGCAGCAGCACTCGGGTGACATCCGAAGCATCGGCGAAACGCGCATCAACCCGGCGGCAACCCCGCCGCGCCCCTAGATCCGGCTTGAAGAGCGCGCAGCAGCCCGAGACCTCGGCCCACTCGGTATCGGCGGCCCGGCAACAAACCCGCCACACACCCGACGACCGGCAGTAACTACCTATAGCAGCAGGGAAGTACATGGGTAACTCACCGGGAACGCCCAAAACCCGACCGCACTCCCAACCGCCACCCCGACGCACGAGTCGCCAGGCACCCCACGACACGCTGAAGTCGCGGAGAGGCGGGCAAGCACATGGGTAACTCACCGGGAACGCCCGAAACGGGAACGCCCGAAACCCGATCACACTCCCAACCGCCGCCCCGACGCACGAGTCGCCGGGCACCCCACGACACGCTGAAGTCGCGGAGAGGCGGGCAAGCACATGGGTAAATCACCCGGCAAACCCGAGGATCAGGCGGAGCCCGTATCCCCCGTATCTCCTGCGGACGACGCGAATATCTCCCCCGAAGCGGCGACGGATCTGCCCGACTCCAAGGAGCAGAAGGCCCGCAAACGCGGGCAAGCGATCCCTACGTCCCGAATTGCCCGGGGCACCAAGCTCGGCGTCGCCGTCGCGGGAAATGTGTTGCGCGCCCAGAAGACTCGTCGTTCGATGCGCGGTCGCTCCGAAGAGGTGCGCGCCCGCATGGCCGAGGAGTCCACGATCCGCGCGACCGAGCAGATGGTCATCGTGCTGGGCACCATGAAGGGTGTCGCGATGAAGCTCGGGCAGATCCTGTCGGTGCTGGACATGGACGTCGTGCCGACCGAGCACCGGGAACGCTTCCAGCATCGGCTCGCCGTCCTGCGGGACAGCGCGCCCAAGGTGTCGTTCGAGACGATGCGCGAACTCATCGAGACCGACTTCGGCCGCCCGCTGACCGAACTGTTCGCCGAATTCGAACCCGAACCGATCGCCGCGGCCTCCATCGGCCAGGTGTATCGGGCGCGACTGCACGACGGACGCGACGTCGCGGTCAAGGTGCAGTACCCGGGAATCGACGCGGCCGTGCGCGCGGATCTGAAGAATCTGGCCATGTTCCGGCGCATCCTGGCCTCGGCGATGCCGTGGGTGACCCCGGCCGTACTGGACGAGCTGCGCCTGCACCTGGAGAGCGAACTCGACTACAGCACCGAGGCGACCACCCAGCGGCAGATCGCCGAGCTCTACGCCGACCACCCGTTCATCGCGGTGCCGGCCAGCATGCCGGAGCTGTCCAGCACCCACGTGCTGGTGAGCGAGTTCTTCCCCGGCCGCGGTTTCGACGAGATCCGCGAACTGCCCGCGGCCGAACGCAATCGGATCGGCGAGATCGTCTACCGCTTCTACGTGGGTTCGCTCTACAACTTCAACGAGTTCTGCGGCGACCCGCATCCGGGCAATATCCTGCTCGGCGAGGACGGGCGGGTGGCCTTCCTGGACTTCGGGCTCTACAACCTGATGCGCCCCACCGACGTGCAGTTCGAGCTGACCTGCATCCGGGCCGCAGCCGAGGATCGCGCGGAGGATCTGCGTACGCTGATGATCGATCACGGCATCATCGATTCGCCGGAGGAGGTGACGGCCGAGGAATGTCTGGAGTACTGCCTGTCCGCGATCGAGTGGGCGCTGCTGGACGAGGATCTGACCATCACCCCCGAACTGGCCAGCGGCGCGGCCGTGCTCGCGATCGATCCGCGCGCCACCGAGCACGCCGGGATGAAGCAGCAGACCCTGCCCCCGGAACATCTGTTCTCCCGGCGCGCGGATTTCATGACGTTCGGCGTGCTCGGACAGCTACAGGCCACGAACAACTGGCATCGCATCGCGCGGGAGTGGATCTACGGCGACGCGCCGGTCACCGAATTGGGCAAGGCCCATCAGGCCTGGCTCGCCCAGCGGCCCACCCCCGCGCCGACCACCAGGACATCCACGCCGAAGTCCGGAAAACGACGCAGCAAGGCGTGATTCGTAGAGGAGAAGGCCCATGACCGCGGAGAACACCGAGAACACCCCGGATCGGGAATTCGACCTCGTGCTGTACGGCGCGACGGGTTTCGTCGGCACGCTGACCGCACGGTATCTGACCGAGGCGGCGCCCGAGGGCGCACGCATCGCCCTGGCCGGACGCTCGGCGGACAAACTCGCCGCGGTGCGCGCGGACCTCGGCCCGGCGGCCGCGACATGGCAACTGCTGGTTGCGGATTCGTCCGATCAGGCGGCACTGGACGACCTCGCCGCACGCACCAAGGTCGTGGTCACCACGGTCGGCCCGTATCTGCGCTACGGCACGGGGATGGTTCGCGCGTGCGCCGCGGCGGGCACCCACTACGCCGATCTGACCGGTGAGCCGCTGTTCATCCGCGACTGCATCGATCAGTTCCACGACATCGCGGCGGAAACCGGCGCGAAGATCGTGAATTCCTGTGGCTACGACTCGATTCCGTCGGATCTGAGCGTGTTCCGGCTGTACCGGCGCAGCGTCGAGGACAACACCGGCGAGCTCACCGACACCACGCTGGTCGCCTGGCTCAAGGGCGGTGCGAGCGGCGGCACGATCGATTCCGGACGCGCGATGATGGAGCAGATCGCCGAGAATCCTTCCCGCGGAACGATTCTGGCGCATCCGTATTCGCTGAGTCCGGACAAGACGATGGATCCGGATGTGGGCCGCCAGAGCGATCAGACGCTGCAGCGCGCCTCGGCGATCGATCCGAGTCTGCGGGGCTGGGTCGCGACGTTCGTCATGGCCAGTCACAACACGAAGATCGTGCGTCGCACCAACGGTCTGCTGGGGTGGGTGTACGGCAAGAACTTCCGGTATCGCGAGGTGATGAGCGCGGGCAGCTCGGCGCTGTCCCCGCTGGTGGCGGCCGGTATCTCCGGCGGTGTGGTGGCGACGATGACCGCCGGGGCGCTGCTGTCGCGCATTCCGCTGGGCCGTCGGCTGCTCGATCGCCTGCTGCCCGCACCGGGTACCGGGCCGGACGAGAAAGCCCGCAGCAGCGGCTGGTTCACCATGAAGACGTTCGCGCACACCACATCCGGCGCGAAATACGTGTGCACCTTCGCCGGTCAGGGCGATCCCGGCTATCAGGCGACCGCGGTGATGCTGGGCGAGTCCGGGCTGTGCCTGGCCTTCGACGAGCTACCCGAACTCGCGGGCGTGCTGACTCCCGGTTCGGCGATGGGCGATCCGCTCACCGACCGGCTGCGCACCGCGGGCATCACGATCGACGTCTCGCCCGCCTGACTTCGCACGACCGTATTTCGCACGACCTGCATTCAGCACCACCAGATTTCGAAAGAGTTACCCGGTTGAACCTCGCTCGTCGCCTGATGAACCATCCCGCCTTCGCGCTCGTCTACGAAAGAGTCTGGCGTCCGACGAGTTTCTTCCTGGTCTCCGGACGGACCATGGGGGCCGACCGCGCCGACGCGGTACGCGCACTGCGCCTGGACCGGCCTCGCACCGTACTCGACATCGCCTGCGGGCCAGGCAATTTCACGCGCCACCTGAGCGAGGAGAACGCACCCGGCGGCCATGCGGTCGGTATCGACTTCTCGGTCCCGATGCTGCGGCAGGCTCGCGCCGACAACACCGGCCCGGATGTGAGCTACGTGCGCGGCGACGCCCGGCAGCTCCCGTTCCCCGACGAAAGTTTCGACGCGGTCTGCTGTTTCGGTGCGCTGTACCTGATTCCCGATCCACTGGTCGCGGCGCGGGAGATGGTCCGGGTACTGGCTCCCGGCGGTCGCATCGCGATCAGTACCAGCTATCGCCACCCGAACTGGTTCGGCCGGGTGTCCGCATCGATCTGCGGGCTCATCGGAGTGCGGTTCTTCGACAACGACGTGTTCCCGAAACTGTTCGCCGAAGCCGGGCTGGTGGACGTCGAGCAGCAGGTGCACGGCCTGCTGCAATATCTCAGCGCGACGCGTCCGGAGTGAAAGATATTCCGCGGCACCGGGATTGGACGAGTCGCAGATCACATCCGAGAGCGGTTCGCGGGAGGAATACCGTCCGGTAGTGTCCGGATGTACCCGCCGGAGCTCCGCGGAGGCAACCATCATTCTCATCCCACCACGTCCCCGCGCACGCATAGGCCGCGCCTAGTGCGCTGGGTTCTCACTCCGGACGAGTTCGCCCACGTCTGGACCACCGAAACCGGCCTGGACTTCCGGCCCTACCCGGTCAACGCGGCCATCCCGGCCATACCCGCACCCGGTCTGCGTCAGCAGTACGCCCGCAATACCGATCCCGATCTGGCCGCCGCCCTGCTGCTGTGCGCCCGTACCGATCTCACCACGCTCACCGTCTCCGGCGAACGTTCCACTCCCGGCGCCGCACCCGAACGAATTCTGGCCTGCGCCGCGGTCATGCTGACCCACGCCGCGATCCTGATCGCACGGGGCGAGTCGATCGTGGTGATGCTCGTGCCCGCACAGGCTATCGGCGAACGGCTCGTCGAGGTGATCGGCTCCGCCCCGGCCGGGCGCACCGCCGTGATGCGCGAGGCGCAGCGCGCGGTGCTGGTGAGCGGCCGCCATCCCATCCCGGCCGGTCCGGCCCGATTCCAGCGCGCGCTGCGGGCGCCGGTCGACTCGCGCGGCATCGTCACCGTGACCACCGCCCCGCACAATCCGGCCCCGCCGACGACCCGGCACCGCACCTGGCTCGACGTCGCGGGCGACGGCCGTTATCTGCTCACCACCGCCGACCAGCTGACCTTGACCCCGGTCGACGACGACGCGTTCGCCGCCCAGCTGCGGCAGCTGGCCGGTCTGCACTGAGCAGACCTCCGCACTGACACGCGCCCATCCGGGTCGACCCGCGCCCGCGGACGTTCATACTGCACATATGCCCAAGTCCCCCTGGTCCGTTCCGGTCACCGAAGCACTGCATGCGAAGGGCGTGCGGATCGCCGACCTCGACACGAATGCCACGCCGGGATTCCGCGGCGACAAGAAATCCGGCGAACTGCTGCTCGAGGAGCGCCGCGCGGTGCTGTCGGGACTGCAGGAGAAGCTCTACGCCAACGGCCGTTCCGGCGATCCGCGCAACATCCTGCTGGTACTGCAGGGGATGGACACCGCGGGCAAGGGCGGCATCGTGCGGCACGTGATCGGCTCGGTGGATCCGCAGGGCGTGGATCACGCCGCCTTCGGCGTGCCCACCGAACAGGAACGGCGGCACCACTATCTGTGGCGGATCCGCAAACAGCTGCCGCGCGGCGGGCAGATCGGCGTATTCGATCGTTCGCACTACGAGGACGTGCTGGTGGTGCGGGTGCACGAACTGGTGCCGCCGGACGTGTGGGGTAAGCGCTACGAGGAGATCAACCGCTTCGAACGCACCGTCGCGAACGCCGGAACCACCATCGTCAAGGTGGCGATGTTCGTCTCGCTCGACGAACAGCGCAAACGCCTCACTCAGCGTCTGGACCGGCCCGACAAATACTGGAAATTCGATCCGTCCGACATCGATGAGCGCGCCTACTGGCCCGCCTATCAGAAGGCCTACCAGGCCGTACTCGATCGCACCTGCACCGATTACGCGCCCTGGTACGTCATCCCGGCCGACCGCAAATGGTACTCCCGGCTCGCGGTCACCGAACTGCTCATCGACGCCCTCGAACGCCTGGATCTGGACTGGCCACCGGCCCGCTTCGACATCGAGGAACAACGCCGGCGCCTGGCCGAACTCTGAACGGCCGCACGTGGAGTTCGTCACCGGAAATCGGGGCCCGTCACCGAGAGTTCACACATCTCGAGGAGTAAATCTCGGCATGCTCTCAGGTTCACCCGCAATCATGTGGTCCGAACGCCCCGTGACGGCCGACGGCCCGTACCATCGGGGCGGCACGGCTGTCGGACCAACACAGGAAAGGCGTGGTGAACTCCGAGGTGAGCAAGAATCCGCGTGGTAAGAACTCACTCGCCGCGGTGAAGGGTGGCGATCGCACCCGCACGATCCTGATCCAGGTGGCCGTCGTGGTCGTCCTGCTCGCGCTCATCGCCGCCATCGCGATCAGCATCGCGATCAAGCATTCGAACAACGTGAAACGCGATGCCGCGAACCGTCCGGCGGTCACCGCGCCCGCCTCGCCCGACGGCCTGACCGGATCGATCACCGACAAGGGCGCGATCCGCATCGGCAAGCCCGGCGCGAAGGCCACCGTGCGCGTCGTCGCCGACCTGCAGTGCCCGGTGTGCAAGCAGTTCGAGGCGGCCAACGGCCAGGTCCTGAGCGACGAGGTGAACAACGGCAACATCGCCGTCGAGTACAACGTCATCTCGTTCCTGGATCAGAATTCGGGCGGCACGCGCTACTCCTCGCGCGGCGCGAACGCGGCCTACTGCGTCGCGGACGCCGACCCGTCCAAGTTCCAGGCCTGGCTCAGCGCGATGTATCAGCAGCAGCCCGAGGAGGGCGCCGGCGGCCTGCCGGACAGCAAGATCATCCAGATCGCCACGGCCACCGGCATCACCGATCCCTCGGTGGCCAAGTGCGTCACCGACGACAAATTCGACGCCTACGTGCAGAAGAGCACACAGGACGTGTTCAGCACCGGCATCAACGGCACGCCGACCGTCTTCGTGAACGGCACGAAGGTGCAGACCCAGGATGCTCTGTTCACCCCCGGCGGGATGAAGAGTTCGATCGAGGCCGCACTCAAGTGAGCTCCGTACCACCTCGTACCGCGTGGCTGCTGCTGGTCGGCACCGTCGCGGGCTGGATCTCCTCGATCGTGCTGACGGTCGACGATTTCAAGCTGCTGATGAATCCGTCCTACGTGCCGTCCTGCAACATCAACCCGATCATCGCGTGTGGTTCGGTGATGGCGTCCAAGGAAGCGCACGTGTTCGGATTCCCGAATCCGATCATCGGCGTGGTCGGCTTCTCGGTCGCGGTGACGATGACCGTACTCGCGGTCGCGGGTGTGGCGCTGCCGCGGTGGTTCTGGGGTGGGCTGTGGCTCGGTCTCGTGGCGGGCATGGTGTTCATCTGCTGGCTGATCTTCCACACGCTCTACCGGATCGGCGCACTGTGCCCGTACTGCATGGTGGTGTGGGCGTTCACGCCGATCCTGCTGGCCGCGGTGACCAGTCAGATCTGGGGTAATGCCCGGGGTGCGCTGCGGATCGTGGTGGAGTGGCGCTGGACCTTCGTGATCGTGTTCTACGCGATCGTGCTGGTGATGGTGTTCCTGCGCTTCCAGACCTACTGGACGTCGCTGATCTGAGTCGTCGCCGTCCCCTGGCCTCGATCACCCTCAGTTGGGCGGACCCGAGGCCAGGACGACGGCGACAACGCGCCGCGAGCCGTCCGGTTCGGTCAGGTCCAGCCGCACCATATCGTCCGGTTTGCGGACGTTGAGCACGTATTTCAGCGTTTTCGCCGAAGAGACGGGATGTCCGTCGACGGCGGTGATCACCTCTCCCGCGGTGAGTCCGGCGGCATAGGCGGGCAGTCCGTAGATGCTCACGTCGACCCGGGCGCCGCCGACGGCCGCATCCGAGGTCAGCACGCCCAATGTCGCGGTGGGACCGATGTGCACGGTGTCCGTGGGTGCGCCGGAACGGATCTGCCGCACGATCTCCATCGCCCGATCGATCGGCACCGCGTAGCCGGTGGCCCGTCCGTCGGTCTTGGTCAACTCCCCCGACGCGGCGGTCACCACGCCGACGACCGCGCCGCCGCGATCCACCACCGCGCCGCCGGACTGCCCGGAGGCCACCGGAGCGTCCAGTTCGAGCATTCCGGTCAGGGCCTTACGACTCAGATCGGCGGCGTCGCGCGCGACGATCGAGGTGTTCAAGGAGGTCACGGTGCCGGGCTCCGCGGTGGGATGTCCGGTGCCGCCCGCATTGCCGATGGCCATGATCTGATCGCCGAGGCGCAGCGTCGACGACGCGCCGAGGCGCACGCTCGGCAGTCCCTCGGCCCCGTTCAGCGAGAGCAGTGCGATATCGGCGGTGCTGTCGTAGCCCAGGACGGTCGCCGGGAATTGCGCACCCGTGCCCACATCGCCGACGGTGATGACGTCGGCGCCCTTGACCACGTGATGACTGGTCAGCACCTGCCCGTCCGCGGACAGCACGATGCCCGACCCCGCCGCACCCATGCCGGTCGGCTCGATCGAGACGTTGATGTTGACCAGTTCCGGCTCCACGGTCCGGGCGATCGCGACCGGATCCATCGGCGGCAGCGGCGGCGGCGCGGCGGCGGTGGTCTCGGTGACGTCGGGTCCGGTCACCCAGTGCGGCAGACCACCCTGTAGCCCCAGCGCGACGACCACCGCGAGCAGTACGGCCAGTACGCCCGCCGCGGTACGTCCGGTCCTGCCGACCCGACCGGGCGCATCGACGTTCCCCACGTCATCGTTGTGCGGCCGCTCGTAGGACATGGGCACTCCCGCCTCGTGCGCGCCCCTCGGGCGTCGGCGTTTGTGTTTTCATGTGTACCACCCAGTATTCGGCCTGCGCTCCCCTTCCGCGAGGGGTATTCGGGCCATTGTGCGATCGGAACCTTCTGCGGCCGATCAGGACTGGTGATTCAGCACCGCGATGCCGAACATGAAGGCCGTGCCCGCGACCGTGCAGAACAGCGTGAGCCGGGAGGGGTGTCCGGCGTGCGCCTCGGGCAGGATGTCGGCGGTCGCCAGGTAGAGCAGGAATCCGGCGAAATAGCCGAGATACAGTCCGGTCGCCTCGGGGGGAACCCGGATGAGCGAGCCGATCGTCGCGCCGGCCACCGGGGCCAGCGCGTCCAGGGTCAGCAGCAGAAGGGCGCGGCGGCGGGCGTTGCCGTAGAGGGTGGTGATGGTGAAGGTGTTGAACCCGTCGGCGAAGTCGTGACAGATCACCGCGATGGCCACCGCCGTCCCAACCCCCGTGCCCGCCTGGAAGCTCAACCCGATGCCGAGGCCGTCCAGGGTGCTGTGGAAGATCAGCCCGCCCGCCGCGAGCAGGCCCACCGACTCGAAACCGTGAGTGTGCGCGCCGAATTCGAATTCGTGTGCGGTATGGATGGCGACCGCGCGCTCGATGATGTGGATGGTCAGGAAACCCACCACGGCGGCCACCAGCGCGATCGGCACCCCGGCGATGGACTGCGGGGTCTGTTCGAGCGCCTCGGGCAGCAGATCGAACGGCACCACACCCAGCATCACCCCCGCCGCCAGTCCCAGAACGGCGTGTTTGCGATCCCCGATCCGCACCGCGACCAGACCGCCGATCAGTGTCGAACACATCGACACCAACGCCACCAGGATCGCCATCGGTCCAGCATGTGACATGTTCGGGTACACCCGGCGCACATGCTACCGGCGAGTTCGCCGACGTTTTGCAAAGCTAAGGATGCAAGAGTAGGCATGCATTCATGACCACTGCCGCGGCATACGCCCTCTCCACTCCTGACGGCCGGTTCGAGAAGACCTCTATCGAACGGCGTGAACTCGGCCCGCACGATGTGCTCATCGACATCAAGTACGCGGGCATCTGCCACTCGGACATCCACACCGCACGCAACGAATGGCACCGCACCAGCTACCCGTGCGTGCCCGGACACGAGATCGCGGGCATCGTCGCCGGGGTCGGCACGGCGGTGACCCGGCACAAGGTCGGCGACCGCGTCGGCGTCGGCTGCATGGTCGACTCCTGCGGCAAGTGCGGCTCGTGCCTGGCCGGTGAGGAGCAATACTGCACCGGCGGCGGCGCCATGACCTACAACACCCGCGTCTCCGAGGAGTTCCAGCCCGGCGGCACCACCTACGGCGGTTACTCCACCCAGGTCGTGGTGACCGAGAATTTCGTGCTGGCCATTCCGGAGGGCATCGGCCTGGACGTGGCCGCCCCGCTGCTGTGCGCGGGCATCACGCTCTACTCACCGCTGCGGCACTGGAATGCCGGTCCGGGCAAACAGGTGGCGATCATCGGCATGGGCGGACTCGGACACGTCGGGGTGAAAATCGCCGCGGCCCTCGGAGCCGAGGTGACGGTACTCAGTCAAACACTCGGCAAACAGGAGGACGGCCGTCGTTTCGGCGCCCAGCACTACTACGCGACCTCGGACGAACAAACCTTCAAGGATCTGCGCGGACGTTTCGATCTGATCATCAACACCGTGTCGGCGAATCTGCCGATCGACAACTACATGCGACTGCTGAATCTCGATGGCACGCTGGTGATTCTGGGCCTGCCCGACAAACCGCTGTCGGTGCAGCCGTTCACGCTGGCGAATTTCCGGCGTTCGCTGGCCGGTTCGATGATCGGCGGTATCGCACAGACCCAGGAGATGCTGAATTTCTGCGCCGAACACGGGATCGGCGCGGATATCGAGGTCATCTCCGCCGACGGAATCGATGCAGCTTATGAGCGCGTACTCGCCAGCGACGTCCGCTATCGGTTCGTGATCGACGCCGCCACCATGTGATGTCCGGACCGGTCGAATTCTCCCACGTGCGGGTTCGACCGGTCCGCATCGCTTTCGCAACCGAATGGCTATCGCTCGCGCACGCGCGCTGTAATCGATTGCGGCGCAATATTTCAATACCGATGTGATGCTCATCACCAGGTTTGCGTACTCCTGATTCCTCCACTACTAATTGATGCGTTCGATTCGCACACAGCAGCTGACTGGCGATTCGCATGGGGGAGCCGAGATCTGGGGAATCCGTGGGGGATCGTCGTGTCAGGGAGGGAAATCAACATGAAATTCGGGAAGCTCACCGGCATCGTTATGATGGCGATCAGCGCCGTCGGTATCACCGCCGGAACCGCATATGCCGCACCGGCCCCCGCACAGCCCGCGGCCGTGCACAATGACGCGACGTCCGGCGTGGACAACGGAATCCATTACCAGACTTCGGTTTCCCCGGCGAGCAGGGTCATCACCGCGAAGGTCGACGCCGGTCGTTTCGTGGCCGCTCCGGACGGTTCCACGATCGCCCTGAAATCCGACACCGGTGCGACCCTGGATCAGGTCGCGCTGCGCGGGAAGATCGCCGGGCACGCCTTCACCGCCGCCGAGCAGATCAGCGCCGACGGCCACACCCTGACCCTGACCCCGCAGGTCGCTCCGCAGGAGATCGGCCAGGTCAAGGACATCAACGCGATGAACAACCTGTGGTACCAGGTTCAGAAGAACCTGCCCGGCGTGGCCATCGGGGGCATTCTGGGCGGCTTCCTCGGCAGCCTGCTGGGCTTCGGCATCCTGAGCATCATCACCGGCCCGGTCGGCGGTCTCGTCGGCGCCATCGCGGGCGGTTACGCCATGGGCGGCAAGCAGTTCCTGGACGCGGTGCAGGCGGCCGCCACCGGCAAGCCGTGATTCGCTGAGTGCCGATCAGACGGCATCGACGGGCCCGCGTACCTGGTACGCGGGCCCGTTTCGTAGCACACACGAAAATGTGAAATATCGTAATTCGGCTGCGATCGACATCCGCCGCGGTGATTTACCGTCGCGTATTCCGGTTCGGGCAGAAATTCACCGGCACGGAAAATTCCGCGGGAACGTCAACGCCGGCAGACCCGGCCCTTATAGGAAGGATCCAGCGCCCGCAGTACGAGCTGAATCGCTATCGGCGACCGCGGAAGTCCGACATGCGTGACATCGGCCCCGGCGCACACCGTCTGCAGCCAGATATTGTCGACCACCGCCCGAGGGCCCGCGCGCAGAAAGGTCGATTCCGGCGGGACCGTCGTATCGTCCATTCGGGTCGCGATCACCGTGTAGTCGACGCCGGGCACGGTATCGCCGCCCGCGTTGAGGTGGGTCAGGAACTTACTACCGGTGATCTGCTGGACCGCGGAAACCCCCAGCACACCGGTCACCGCACCGGCCACCGGTCCCGCCGCACTCGCGGTGTCCAGCGGATATCCCAGCAGAACAGATGTCGAACCGTGATTGGTGGCGCCCAGCGTCACCAGTTTGCGCACCACGTTCCGCTGCGGATCGGCGGCATCGGCGCCACCGCCGAACCGCAGGTACTGCCGGGCCACGACCCCGCCCTGGGAGTGCGCCACCAGATCCACGTGCGCGGAAGACGTTGCGGCACGGACCTTTCCGATGAAGTTCGCCAACTCGACCGCCGACCTGCCGATATCTCCGGTGCCGTAGATGCCCGGCATCTTGCCCAGGAGACTCGCGGTGTCGCGGCCGTAGTTGAGCGCGTACACGCAGTACCCCTGCGCCTTCAGCGCCGGAGCGAGCTTGTTCCAGTTGTCCTGATTGCCCCAGGTGCCGTGCACGAGCACGACGGGATCAGGATGCGCCGTCGAGGGCCTGCACCGCCAGTCGTTCGCACCGGGCGGTGGCGCGCTGCCGTCCAGTACGGGTGCCGCGGCCGCGGAGGGTCCACCGATTCCGACCGTCGTGCACAGGGCCAGAACGGCCAGGAGAACAGCCGACGCACGCATCCGCCCTCTCCTTCGCGACGAAGTGAAGTCTCGGGACATCCATCAGATCGTAGGGCCGGATGCGAAAAAAGCCATGCACGCGGTCTGTGAAACGGCTGTGGGGCGATGCCTCGCATCGCCCCACAGCCAGGTAGAAAGCTTATTCTCCGGTTTTTTCGCGCAGCGCCTTCTTGGCCGCTTCCTGAGCCGCGTCGACCTGACCGGAGAATTTGCCGCCGGTCTTCGCATCGACGGCGTCACCGGCCTTATCGATCAGCGGATCGAGCTTGTCGGCGTGCTGCCCGGCCGCGTCCACGGCCTTCTCGGCGACATCCTTGAACTTGTCGAACATTCCCATGGGGATCTCCTGGTCAGAAAACGATAGTTCCCACACAGCTAACCCGACCGGGCGAGCGAACGGAACCCGGGGCGCGCTCGGACGAGTCGGCCGCGGGGCTACTCGGACCGCTCCCCGCCGGCCTCCCGCGCACCCTCAGCAAAGAATTCCCGCACCCCTTCGGCATCGCTCAGCTCGGTCAACGTACGGGCAGCGCCGAAGGACACGTTCCAGAACGGGCCCTCGCGACGACTCCACGGCCCGACGTAGGCGTACGGCTCGCCGATGGCACCGTCGCCCGGCGACACGCCGTAGTTGACCTCGGCGACCGTGAGAGCGAGATCGAAATGTTCGGGCCACAGCACCGGTGTCGCCTCGGGAGCGAAGGCCCGCAGGGCGCGGTCGCCGGTCTCGAAGGCCGCGGCGATCACCCGGGCGCACGCCGGATCGACCTCGATCGTGTCCTGCGGCGCCACTCCGGAGCCGTCGGCGTAGACGCCCCGCGGCGGCTCGGCGGATACGCCCGCGGTCGCGGCGAGAGCGGCGTAGGTACTACCGGAGAGTGCGCCGACCTCCGCACCGTCGGCGGACAGGACATCTCCGGCCACGGCCAGTCGCGGCGCCGCGGTCGTGGCGAATCCGCCGGGCGCGGCGGCCAGCCGGATCGTGCCGCTGGCCCGGTACTGCGGACCCGCAAGCAGTAGTTCGGCGACGCCGTGCAGGCTGCGCAGCGTGCGGAGATATTCCTTCGGGTCCATATCGGTCCTGTTCGTCGGTAGGGCGCGTCCGCCACCGGATCGGGCGGTGGCGAACGCGTGACGCTCAGTCCTGGGATTCCGCGCGGCGGCGCACTCGGCGGGCGGCCGCGACCATATTGCGCAGGGCGGGCTCGAGTTGCCAGTGGTGGCGGGTCTTGAGGCCGCCGTCCGGATTCGCCCAGAGGCGTCCGGGAGTGAGGGCCGTCGCGGCGGCGGTGAGGAGTTCGTCCAGTTCGTCGATGTCGGGGATGCGGGCCGAACGGCTCTCGTACACACCGGGTCCCACGCCGTGGGACAGGCCGTGGCCCTCCTCGGTGTCATCGGCGAGCGCCTTGAGCACCCATTCGATCGACCGGGTCGCGACGATGGCCGTGACGTCCGCGTCCAGTTCCTCGATCGCCCGGACGATCTCGGCGCGGCCGGAATAGGCGATGTGCGTGTGGATCTGGGTCTGCGCCCGCACGCCCGAGGTCGCCAGCCGGAACGCGTTCACCGCCCAGCGCAGGTACTCCCGGCTCTGCGTGCCCGCGCGCAGCGGCAGCAGTTCCCGGATGGACGGCTCGTCGACCTGGATGATCGACACGCCCGCCTTCTCCAGATCGGCCAGCTCGTCCCGAATGGCAAGGGCCACTTGGTCCGCGGTCTCGTAGAGCGGCTGATCCTGCCGCACGAACGACCGCGCGACCATCGTGACCGGGCCCGTCACAATGCCTTTCACCGGTTTGTCGGTGAGCGACTGGGCATAGGTGGTCCACTCCACCGACATCGGCTTCGGCCGCGCGACGTCGCCGTACAGCACCGGCGGACGCACACAACGGGAACCGTAGACCTGCACCCAGCCGAAATGCGTTGTGGCGAAACCGTCGAGCAGTTCGGCGAAGTACTGGATCATGTCGTTGCGCTCGTGCTCGCCGTGCACCAGCACGTCCAGGCCGATGTCCTCCTGCAACCGGATGGTCGACTCGATCTCCGATTCGATCCGCTTGCGGTACTCGTCGTAGGACAGTTTGCCCTCGCCGAGGTCGTAGCGCGCCTGGCGCGCCGAATCGGTCTGCGGGAACGAACCCAGCGTCGTCGAGGGCACCAGCGGCAGATTCAGCTTCTCGCGCTGGGCATCTCGGCGCACCTCGTACGGCTCGCGCTCGCGCATCTCCGGGGTGATCGCGTAAACCCGTTGCCGCACAGCATGTTTCTGCTTGAAATGCACTTCACGAGGACGCCCCTGCCACTTCGCAGCCTCGCCTCCCGCAAGCCCGCCCCCGCCTTCAGTAAGCGCCTTCGCCAGCGAAACGACCTCCAGCACTTTCTGTTTCGCGAAGGCCAGCCGATCCGCGACCGGACCGTCGATATCGTATTCGACCAGCAGATCGTAGGGCACGTGCAGCAGCGTGGTCCCGGTGGACACCACCAGATCCGGGCACACCTGGGCCAGGGCGCTGAGGTAGTCCAGCGTCACGCGACGATCCGCGCGCCACACATTGGTCCCGCCGATGACGCCCGCGTACAGCCGCTTGCGCTTGATCCCGGGAATCTTCGCCAGTTCCTCGGGCCGCACCCGATGGCTGGCCAGATCCAGGCCGATCGCCTCCACCTGGGTCTGCGCCAGGATCGCGGTCGCCTCGCCGAAATCGCCGTACTGGCCGGTGACCAGGATGCGCGGACGCAGCGGCGCGGTGGACAGCCGCTGATAGGCCGTCAGGAACGCGGCCAGCTCGGCCGGGCTGCGATCACTGGTGAAGCACGGCTCGTCCAGCTGCACACAGGTCGATCCGCGCTTGGCGAGAATCTCGAACAGTTCCTCGTACACCGGCAGCAGCTCGTCCAGCAGGCTCAGCCGATCGAATTCGGTCTCACCCGGCACCTGCCCGGCCTTGGACAGCAGCAGCAGCGACAGCGGACCCAGCACCACCGGACGCAGTTCGATACCGCGCGCCATCGCCCGATCGAACTCGTCGAGCAGGGCCTCGGGATGCAGGGAGAACCGGGTGTCGGCATCGAGTTCGGGCTGGCGGTAGTGGTAGTTGGTGCCGAAGAAACGCACCAGCTCGAGCGGCGGCAGATCCGGCCGCCCGCGCGCCATCAGGAAGTAGAAGTCCAAGGGGTGCAGGTCTTCTCGATACGGCTCGAACCGCTTGGGCACCGCGCCGAACAGCAGCGCGTTGTCCAGGACGTGGTCGTAGAAGGAGAAGGTGTTCCCCGGAACCTGGGTCAGACCCGCGGCGGCCAGCTCACCGAGCTGCGACTCCTGGATCTCCCGCCCTACCGCCAGCAGACTTTCCCGGGAGAGACTCCCGTGCCAGTAGGACTCCAGGGCGCGCTTGAGTTCCCGGTGCGGCCCGATCCTCGGATACCCGAGAATGCTCGACCCGAAGCCGTCGGTGACATTGACCATGAGCTGGACTCCTCTCCGAGCTGCGGTCCCCGCGACCTGATTGCAGCTTACGGCTGGTGAAGCAGAATGCCGACGCGCTCGGCGTCGACGAGAAAGTCGAAGAGATGAAATTTTCCGGCCACCGTCTCAACCCGCGCGCAGCGAGTTCCACCGGCGGCCGATCGCGCTCGCTGAGCACTCCGAAGACGAGTGCTCAGCGGCAGCGTCGAAACCATGAATCCTCCGGAGAGGGGATGATCAAGCCTTGTACTGGTAGAAACCGGCGCCGGACTTCTTGCCGAGCAGACCCGCCTCGACCATGCGCATCAGCAGCGGCGGGGCCGAGTACAGCGGCTCCTTGAACTCGGCGTACATCGAGTCCGCGATGGACTTCACCGTGTCCAGCCCGACCAGGTCGGTCAGGGCCAGCGGGCCCATCGGGTGGGCACAGCCCAGCACCATGGCCTTGTCGACGTCTTCCTTTGTGGCGAAACCGGATTCGACCATGCGGATGGACGAGAGCAGGTACGGCACCAGCAGCGCGTTCACCACGAAACCGGAGCGGTCGGCCGAGCGGACGACCTGCTTGCCGAGCACCTCGGAAGCGAAGGACTCCGCGCGTTCGGCGACGGCGGCGCTGGTCTTGAGCGTGGTCACCAACTCGACCAGCGGCAGCACCGGCACCGGATTGAAGAAGTGCATGCCGACCACCCGCTCGGGCTGAGTGGTGGCCACCGCGATCTTCATGATCGGGATCGAGGAGGTGTTGGACGCCAGCACCGCATCGGGATCGGTGACGACCTTGTCGAGCTCGGCGAAGATCGAGGTCTTGACCTCCTCGCTCTCCAGCACGGCCTCCACGACCAGCTGACGATCCGCGAAATCGCCGAGGTCCGAGGTGAACCGCAGCCGCCAGGCCGCCTGCTCACGCTCCCGCTCGGTGATCTTGCCGCTGCTCACGCCACGATCCAGCGACCGCAGGATGCGGGCGCGGCCCGCAGCGGCGAGCTCGCGGGTCTGTTCGAACACGAGCACGTCGACATGCGCCCGCGCGCACACCTCCGCGATTCCCGCGCCCATCTGTCCGGCGCCGATAACACCAACGCGTTGAATCTTTTCGCTGCTCACGTCTGTTCCGCCTCTCCGCGATTTTTGCGGGCACCTGAGTGCCCACTCAGTCATGCATCCGTTGTTGCGTCGGGTGCCGAACCAGTTCTGGGCGTCCCCGGTGAGTTACCCATGTTCTTACGAAATCAGTTGTCGCGTACCGAAGTGTGGTTGCAACGTCGCCGGTGATTGATGCTTTTAGGTGAAAACCCTTCCCGCCGGGGCTGTTCGGTCGGGAAGGGCTGGTGGGCACTCGTTGCAGGAGTGCCCGTGTCGGGTGGTGGAAACCGGCGGCGAAAGTTTCGCCGCCGGTTCATATCACCGCCGCCCCGGAAGGGGCGACCGGGCAACTCAGTGGAACTGGCCCTCTTCGGTGGAGCCCTTCAGCGCCGCCGTCGAGGTGTTGGGGTCCACGGTGGTGGCGATGGTGTCGAAGTAGCCGGCGCCGACCTCACGCTGGTGCTTCACGGCGGTGAAGCCACGCTCGGCGGCGGCCTTGAACTCGCGCTCCTGCAGGTCGACGAAGGCGGTCATGCCCTCGCGGGCGTAGCCGTAGGCCAGGTCGAACGCGGCGTAGTTGAGCGAGTGGAAGCCCGCCAGGGTGATGAACTGGAACTTGAAGCCCATCGCCGCGAGCTCCTTCTGGAACTTCGCGATGGTGGCGTCGTCCAGGTGCGCCTTCCAGTTGAACGACGGCGAGCAGTTGTAGGCCAGCAGCTGGTCGGGGAACTCCGACCTGACGCCCTCGGCGAACTTCCGCGCGACCTCGAGGTCCGGGATACCGGTCTCCATCCAGATCAGGTCGGAGTACGGGGCGTAGGCCTTGGCACGCGCGATGCAGGGCTCGATGCCGTTCTTGACGTGGTAGAAGCCCTCGGAGGTGCGCTCACCGGTGATGAACGGACGGTCGCGCTCGTCGACGTCCGAGGTGATCAGGGTGGCGGCCTCGGCATCGGTGCGGGCGATGACGACGGTCGGGGTGTCGGCGACATCAGCCGCGAGCCGGGCAGAGGTAAGAGTGCGGATGTGCTGCTGGGTGGGGATCAGCACCTTGCCACCGAGGTGGCCGCACTTCTTCTCCGACGCCAGCTGGTCCTCCCAGTGGGTACCGGCGGCACCCGCGGCGATCATGGCCTTCTGCAGCTCGTAGACGTTCAGCGCGCCACCGAAGCCGGCCTCACCGTCGGCGACGATCGGCACGACCCAGTTGTCGACCGAGGTGTCGCCCTCGACCTTGGCGATCTCGTCGGCGCGCAGCAGCGCGTTGTTGATGCGGCGCACGACCGACGGCACCGAGTTGGCGGGGTACAGCGACTGGTCGGGGTAGGTGTGCCCGGACAGGTTCGCGTCACCGGCGACCTGCCAGCCGGACAGGTAGATGGCACGCAGGCCGGCACGCACGGCCTGGACGGCCTGGTTACCGGTCAGAGCGCCGAGCGAGTGGATGTAGTCGCCCTCGGTGTTCACACCCTCCCAGAGGATCTCGGCGCCACGGCGCGCGAGCGTGTGCTCTTCGACGACGCTGCCCTGCAGCTTCACGACCTGATCGGCCGAGTACTCGCGGGTGATGCCCTTCCAGCGGGGGTTGGTGTCCCAGTCCTTCTGGATCTCCGCAGCGGTTTTCGGGGTGCCGGTGGTCGACATCTCTGACTCCACTTCATAGTTCGGGTCGGGGTGCCCCATGTGCGGACTTCGTCGGGTTCCGACTGCACGGTGGCGGTCGGGGCCCTGCGATGTCCGAACACTGCTGGAGCGGCAATTTGCAGGCTTGCTATGCCCATCGGGTGTACTTCCACACGATGGCACACCAGAAAAGTGCCGTCTACCTGTTGCTAATGTAAATCTGGGCTAGCTTTCACCACCCATTTGCTAACTCTGCGAAATTTGCGCGCGAATTGCGGAGTCGTAATCTACCCGCGGGTAGTTCTGACATGCAGATTTACGTAACGCCCGTACTGTTACCGTGACCCCTACCACCGACCGAATCGCGACACCCGGATTGCCGACTGTGACGACCTTCACAAGATCTCGGACCACCGATCGTGGCCGCGATCACTGACGGCGATCACATCCGGTGTCACGGCACGCTCCGGCCGGATCGGACTGCAAGACTGACCCAGCCGAATACACCGCCCGAATCCACCAGCCGAGGAGCACGATGCGGAAACTCTCGATCGCCGCCGTTCTGGCCGTCGCCGCGGCAACCGCCCTGCTGCAGCAGCCGCTCGCCCAGGCCGCACCCGTCGCGGGCGGCTTCGAATCGGTCCAGCCGCTGTCCGCCGCGGCGACACTGCCCGGTTCGGTGAATTCCCAGCGGTTCTTCTACGGCACCACCACCGTCGGTGACGCGCCGACCACGGCCAGCGCGGCGGTCTACTTCCCGCCGGGTGCGCCGCCGGCCGGGGGCTGGCCGGTCATCGCCTGGGCGCACGGCACCGTCGGCATCGGCGACGACTGCGCGTACAGCGTCGCCGGACCCGCCGCGGTCGAGCGCGACTGGTCCTATCTGGGCACCTGGCTCGAGCAGGGCTATGCGATCGTCGCCGCCGACTACGCCGGACTCGGCTCACCGGGCGAACATCCGTATCTGGACGGCCGAGTCGAGGCGCACAACGTCGTGGACGCGGTCCGCGCGGCGAGCAGTCACTACGGGACGCTCGCGCGCAAGTGGGTCGTCGTCGGACAGTCGCAGGGTGCGGGCGCGGCGGTCTCCACCGCCCGGTACGCGACCGCCTTCGGACCGGGCCTGGACTATCGCGGCGCGGTCGCCACCGGAACACCCGCCTACATCGAGGATGTCCTGACTCTGCTGGGTCCCGGCGTCCCGCCGATCAAGCTCAGCGGCGACACCACCGCCTACGCGCTCTACATCCTCAACGGCCTGCGCACCGCGCATCCGGAACTGAACATCGCCTCCTACCTGACCCCCGAGGGCCGCTACTGGGTCGATCGCGCCCGCACCGAATGCCTCGGCCCGCTCGGCACAGCTCTGACCTCGCAAAAAGTCGTCGGCGGCAATCTGTTCTCCCGCCCCCTGGCCGATATCCCCGACTTCCACGGCCTGCTGCACAACTACCTCGGCCTGCCCGAGACCGGTTACGACCGACCGCTGTTCATGGGTCAGGGTCTGTTGGACACCGATGTGATCACCCCGGAAACCCTCCGCTTCGCCGCCGTGCTCACCGCCAACCGCCAGCCCCTCACCTTCCGCACCTACCCCACCGACCACAGCGGCACGGTCCTGGCCTCCCAGCCCGATTCGATCCCGTTCGTGCGCAACCTCTTCGCCTGATCGACGGCCGCTTTCAGCGGCACGTCACGCCAGATCGTTCATGTACGCTTGGTATTCACATTACTTACTCTTTACCAAAGTGGATATCGAGGCGGCCATGACGCGATCAGCAACTCACCCCCGACCCGCGACGACGAACACCAGAGCACTCACCCTGTCGGCCATCACCGCTCTGGCAACGGGCGGCCTCGCACTCGCGACCGGGACCGCGGAGGCCGAAGAGCGTCTCCCCGGATCCCGATATACGAGCTGCCTGTGGGCCGGTACCGCCCACGAGCGGGGCGCGAGCGTTCACGCGGGCGGGTGGACCTTCCGGTGCGGCGCCGACAACCGCGGCGCGGCGAGCTGGTCGCGCACCGCCCGGACGACCCTGCCCAGCACGGTCGCCAATCCGGGCGCGCACGCCGACCCCACCGATTCGTTCAGTCCCGGCGCGCGTCAGCCGGGTACCAGCTATACCGACCACTGCGTGGGCAACCAGCTCATCGAGGGCACCGACGACGTATTCGCGGCCGTCGCCCACCACGACGGCCGCGTCTACTGGAAGGCGGTCTCCCCCATCACCGACTGGACCTTCCATCCGGTCGAGACCCGCCCGGAACCGACCTGGCGCTCCAGCGGCAACTGCTCCGACGGCAGCCTCATCTGAGCCCGGACCCCGCGCCCCGGTTGTTTTCAGGGGCGGCGAAGGCCGTTCGGCGCGGTTACTCTCGGCGGAGTGGAAAAAGGACGCTGCGACGGGATTCTGCTCGCCGCGGGGGCGGGCACTCGGTACGGGCGGCCGAAGGCACTCGCCGAGCACGGCGCGTGGTTACGGGGTGCGGTGGACGCGCTGCTTAAGGGGGGATGTGTGCAGGTGCACGTGGTACTGGGCGCGACGGGTCCGGCCCGTCGCGACCCGGACGGGCGGTGGCTGGTGTACGACTCGCCGGAGATCCCCATACCCGAAGGCGCGCAACCGGTTTGGGCGGCGGATTGGGCCGTGGGAGTGGCCGCGTCGCTGCGCGCCGGACTCACCGCCGTGGCGAGTGCGGTGGATCCCGCCGAGTACGCGGCGATCATGCCGGTCGACACTCCGGACGTCGGCGCGGACGTCGTGGCCCGGGTACTCGCCGCCGCGCGCAACGCGCCGAGCGGATTGGCGCGCGCGGCTTTCCACGGGCAGCCCGGTCATCCGGTTGTGCTATATCACAAGCACTGGGCAGCGGTGATCGATACCGCACAAGGAAATTCCGGAGCCAGGGAGTTTCTGGACAAAAGACCGGATATTGTGGCCGTCACGTGTGACGATCTGGCTACGGGACGTGACCACGACTATCCGCCCACTCGCGCACGCTGATCGGGAGCTTGTGATGCGCGACATCGTCGATGATCTACTGCGGGTGTGGCACTCCGGGCGTATCGGTGCCATGGCCACCCTGGTCCGGACATTCGGTCCCACTCCCATGCCGATCGGTTCGGCGATGCTCGTCGATCCCGACGGACGCGTCTTCGGTTCGGTCTCCGACGGATGCTACGAGAGCGCCATCTACGACGCGGCGATCCACTCGGCTCGCTCCGGCCGCAAGGAATTACAGCGTTTCGATCCGAGCACCGGTATGGACAGCGCGGACTGCGGCACCATCGACGTCTTCGTGGAACCGTTCTCCCGCGACGACTTTCCCGAATTCCAAGCTGTCGCACAGGATCTCGCCGGATTCAAGCCGGTCACCGTGTTCACGGTCGTGTGGCATTCGGATCCGACGGTGATCGGCCAGCATCTGGTGACCGATCGGCGGCACAACACCGAACTGGTCGCACTGCCCGAATCGGATGTGTTCTGCTGCTCGTACGCCGCCGCGCCGCGCCTGATCGTCTTCGGCGCCAACGCATTCGCCGCCGCGCTGTGCGTGCAGGGCAAACTGCTGGGCTACCGCGTCACGGTCTGCGACGCCCGTCAGCGATTCGCCGCCGAGCAGTCCTTCCCGGGTGCGGAGGTGATCGTCGACTGGCCGCACCGCTACCTCGAGTCACAGGCGGCCGCCGGGTTGATCGACTACCGCACGGCGCTGGTGACGGTCACCCAGGATCCGAAATTCGAGATCCCGCTGCTCACCACAGCACTGCGGCTGCCCGAATTCGGCTATCTCGGCGCACTCGGCACGGGCCCCGCGCACAGTCAGCGCCTGGAGGCCCTGTACTCGGGCGGTTTCGACACCGAATCCCTCAGCCGCCTGTACACCCCCGCGGGCCTGGACCTGGGCGCGAGCACCCCGATGGAGACGGCCGTCGCCATCGCCGCCGAACTCCTGGCCGTGCGCGCCCGCACCCCGTCGCATCACACCGGCCCCTTTCCCGCGCTGACCACGCCCTGAGCGTCACTCGCCCGCGAACCACGCCCGCGCCGAACGCCGGAACAACAGCACGACCAGCACGATCGCGCTCGCCGGTCCCAGCCATCCGGGCGGACGCCCGGCCGGAATCGACGGCACGGTCCACAGCATGTTCAATACGGCCAGCAACACCGCCGTGACCCGAATTCCGTCGCCGACCGCCCCGAACGCCAGCGCCAGCAACCCCAGCAGCCAGCTCGGCACGAACAGCAACGCGGTGATCCCCGCCGACCGCGCCCCGAACAGCCACCCCGCCGAGGCCACGCACACCAGCCCGATCACCGCCATCGCCCACGCCAGCAGCCGCGCGACCCGCACGGTCCCCGGCATCCGGGCGGCCTCGAACTCCTCTGCCTCAACCCCCTTGTCGGACATCATCTCTCCCATCCAGCAGGATCGATTCTCAGCACAGCGAACTCGAGGCGAACCCTACCGCCGGACCGGGCCGACATCCCGGCGGCACGCCACCGGCCCGCACACCCGAACACGGGAACCACGAACCTGGGAACGCCGCCCAGGTCGCTCACAGTGAAATCTCAGCGCTGCTCGGGCACCGTGCGGACGTGACGAATCCTGTGCCAGTTGCCATTTCGCCCGCGCGTGCGCTCGCGACCAAAGTTCCCGAGATCACCGCATCGTTCTGGGTGATCAAGGTGCTCTCCACGGGAATGGGTGAGACCTTCTCCGATTTCCTGGTCTCACAGCTACCGCCGGAGCTCGCCGTGGGCGGCGCGGGGGTGGCGCTGATCGTCGCCCTGGTCGCGCAATTCCGCAGTCGGCGTTATGTGGCGTGGATCTACTGGACCGCCGTGGTGATGGTCAGCATCTTCGGCACGATGGTGGCCGACATAGTGGATTTCAAGCTCGGCGTTCCGCTACCGGTCACGACGATCGCCTTCCTCGTGCTGCTGGGGGCGGTCTTCGGGCTCTGGTACGCCTGCGAGAAGACGCTGTCCGTGCACAGCATCACCACCCGGCGACGGGAGGCGTTCTACTGGGCGACGGTGATGATCACCTTCGCGCTCGGCACCGCGGCCGGGGATCTGACCGCGGGCAAGATGCACCTCGGCTATCTCCCCTCGACGGTGCTGTTCGCGGTGGTCATCGCGATTCCGGCGATCGCGCACCGCTGGGCCGGACTCGGCGCGATCCCGGCGTTCTGGGCGTCCTATGTCGTGACTCGGCCGCTGGGCGCGTCGGCCACCGACTGGCTGGCCGCCGACCGTTCGGACGGACTGCGCCTGGGCACCGGATGGGTGAGCCTGGCCGTGACGATCCCGATGGTCGCGCTGATCGCCGTGGTCGCACTGCGCCCCGACCCTCAGCAGGTCGACTAACCGAGCACGCGCAGCAGGTGTTCGATCTCCTGCTGCACGGCACGGCGTCCGGGTCCGAGGTACCGGCGCGGATCGGACAGTGATGCGTCGGCGGTGAGTTCCGCGCGAACCGACTGCGCCAGAACGATATTCAGCCGGGTCGCGATATTGATCTTGCGCATGCCCGAGTGCACCGCCGAATGCAGCCCGGTGTCGGGCACCCCCGAGGAACCGTGCAGTACGAGGGGCACCGGCACCTTCGCGGCCAGCCGGGCGATGAGATCGTCGTCCAGAACCGCGTCGCGGGTCTGCATGGCATGCGAGGACCCCACCGCGACGGCCAGCGCGTCCACGCCGGTGGCCGCGACGAATTCGACCGCCTCGTCCGGATCGGTGCGCACACCCGGCGCATGCGCACCGTCCTTACCGCCCACCTCACCCAGTTCGGCCTCGGCGAAGACCTCGCGCTCCCGGCACCAGGACGCGATTTCCGCTGTGCTGCGGACATTCTCGTCGTAGTCCAGGCGCGACCCGTCGTACATGACCGATCGCACGCCGACCTCCACTGCCGCACGGATCAATTCGTGCGAGGTGGCGTGATCCAGATGCACCGCGAGCGCGGCCGTGCTGTCCGCGGCGATCTGCAGGCACGCGCGCGCCAGCGGCCGCAGCCCACCGTGATACCGCGCGGTGTTCTCCGAGATCTGCAGGATGGCAGGACGTTTCGCCGCCTCGGCGGCAGCCGCGATGGCCTCGGCATGTTCCAGGGCGATCACGTTGAACGCCCCGAGCCCACCCGGTTCGGCGGCGGTGAGCAACTCCGGCACGGGAATCAGGGTCATGCGGCAACCTCCTGCGATGCGACCCCCGATACGAAGACGACGAGTTTCACGAAGCGGTCCCCCCGGACACGACCTCGACCTCGGTGACGACGACGTCCGGCGCGAGCCGCTCGCGCAACGCCCGATCGATCTCCCCGGCGACCGGAATCACCACGGCCGCAGCAGAAGTCGCGACCGCATCGGCCACGAGCGCGGCCCAGTCCGGTTCGGGAGCGGCGGCGAGTGCGGCGATGACGGCGGCGGCCGCGGCATCACCCGCGCCGGTGGGATTGCCCGCCATCGGTTCCGGCGACACCGCCGACCAGGCCCCCGACGCGGTGACCGCGACCATGCCCCGCGCACCGCGAGTGGCGACCACCGCGCGCACCCCGCGCTCGATCAGTGGCCGCACCGCGGCCACCACCTCCTGCGCGGTATCCGCCGACGCCCCGGTCAGCCGCTCGAGTTCGTCGCGATTGGGCATCAGGACGACGCCGGGCACCTCCGCGGCCAGCTCCAACGCCCGCCCGTCCACATCGCAGATCGTGGGCACCCCGGCCGCGAGCGCCGTGCGCGCCAGCTCGGCCGGAACTCCGTCGGCCACCCCGCCCGGCAGCGATCCGGACACCACCATCCCCCCGGAATCGTTCAGCATGCCCGCGACCCGGACCTTCAGTTGATCGACCGCATACGGTTCGTTCAGCCGCGCGCCCGGCTCCCACAGCGAGGTGGCCGTCCCGTCGCCGGATTCGCTGATCACCACGGTGCGCCGGATCCACGGCAGCGCGTGCACGAAATCCACCGGCAGCTCGAGCTCGGCGGTCGCGGAGAACATGTGATCGGCGAAACCGGTTGCCCGCGAATACTTTCCCAGCTGATTGAGCACGCGTGAGACGTTGATCCCCTTACCGCCGATGCGCTGCTCGACCGACAGCACACGATGCTCCCGGCCCCGCTCGAAACGCTCCACACGATAGGTCATGTCGTAGGCGGGGTTCATGGTCACGGTCAGGATCACGTCAACTACCTTCCTCGTCGCAGGGTTCGACGCAACCCCATGTCCTCGTCGAGTACCAGGATGTCCGCGTATCGTCCGGCCGCGAGATCACCGACGTCGTCCAGCCCCACCGCCTCGGCCGGCGTGCGGGTCGCGGCGCGCACCGCATCGGGCAGGGCGACGCCGCATTCGCGTACCGCCCAGCGCAGGCAGTCCAGCAGCGTCGACGTGCCACCGGCGATCGACCCGCTCGCGACCCGCGCCACCCCGCCGCTGACCCGCACCGCCTGCGGGCCGAGCCGGTACTCCCCGTCGGGCAGTCCGGCCGCCTGCATCGCATCGGTGATCAACGCCACACGCTCGGGCGCGGTCGCGAAGGCCAGTGCGCCGAATCCGGCGTCGACGTGCACGCCGTCCCCGATCAACTCCACCACCACATCGCCGTGCGCCGCGGCCACCAGCGAGGCGGCGACGGGGCCCGGCGCGCGGTGGTGCAGCGCCGGCATACCGTTCGCCAGGTGAGTAACGAGCGTTCCGAATCCATTGGGCGACAAGGCATTCCGAAACTCGTCGAACTGCGCGTCGCTATGCCCCAGCGCGACGACGACCCCGGCGGCGACGAGCCGCTCGACCGCCGCACGGAATCCGGCACGCTCCGGGGCGATGGTCATCACCCGCAGCCATCCGCCTCCGGCCGCGAGCAGCCGATCGATCAGGGCCGGATCCGGATCCCGCAGATATCTCGGATCCTGCGCGCCGCAGCGCACCTCCGACAGAAACGGCCCCTCGGCGTGCACGCCCGCGATCACCCCCGCGGCGGCCAGCTCGCTCAGCATCGCGGTCTGGGCGACCATCTCCTCCGGCGGGGCCGTGACGATCCCGGCCAATACGGTCGTGGTGCCGTTACGCAGGTGGTATTCCGCCGCAGCGCGCGCCTCGTCCGGATCGGTCGTATCGAACCGATGCCCGAATCCGCCGTGATTGTGGATGTCGACCAGGCCCGGAATCACCGTCCCGGCGAAGGGTGGCGGCGAGATGTCCGGATGTGCGGCAGACCAGGACGCGAAGGATTCCACCGCGACGATCCGCTCGTCCCGGAACGTGACAACGCCGTCGTCGAACGAATTCGACGCCGCGACGATCCGGCCCCGCAGCCGGGTCTGCGGCTCTCGGTTCACACCATCACCTCGTCCATCACGCGCCCGCGCACCACCTGCGTCGATGCCCGCGCTCGAACCGTACCCGCCCGGACTCCCCGTGCCGCAACCATTCGGCAATTTCGACCAGGACTGTTGCGGCGGTGGTTCAATCCAACGTGCCCGAGCGGGCATATCGGGCGGCACCGACCAGCCCGGCGCGCGCGCCGAACTCCCCCAGCACCACCCGCGGCACGGGGGCCACCCGCAGTAGTTCGGTCAGCCGATCCTGCAGCGCACCGGTCAGCACGGCACCCGCGCGGGCCAGACCGCCGCCCAGCACGACCAGTTCCGGACAGGTCGCGTGGATGACGCCGAACAATCCCTCGGCGAGGGCGTCGATCGCGTCCGCGACCACCGCGCGCGCATCCGGATCGCTGTCCAGAACCGCGAAAACTGTTTCGGCTCCGGCTGTTTCATGTCCGGTACGAGCGGTGTAGGCACGGGCGATGGCCGCACCCGAGGCCACCGTCTCCACACACCCGACATTCCCGCACGGGCAGCGCAGCCCGTCCCGATGACGCACCGGAATATGCCCGTACTCCCCGGCCTGACCGGCCGCACCGCGCACCAGCCGCCCGCCGACCGACAGGGTTCCGCTGATTCCCGTCCCCAGAATCAGGACGCACACGTCGTCACAGCCGCGACCCGCGCCGTATCGCCATTCGGCCCAGCCCGCCACCGCGACATCGTGTTCGATCAGCACCGGCATATCCCAGCGATCGGTGAATCGACTGCCCACCTTCACATCCCGCCACCCGACATTACTGCTGAACACGGCCAGCGAACGCTCCGGATCCACGATGCCGGGCAGGATGACCGCGGCTCGCATCACTCGATCACGTTGTCCGGCAGGTAGTTCCGCGAGCAACCGGTCGCCCAGCGCGCCCACGGCATCGAAGGCCGCCGCACCGGGCGGCGTCGCGACTGTTCCGCTGCTGAGCACTTCGCCTGCGCCATCGGTGATTTCGGCCTTGATCGTCGTCCCGCCGACGTCCACGGCCAGGACCGGATCCGCCGGGGCGGGAGTGCGCACCACTGACCCGTCAGCCCAGGATCACCGAACGGTTCAGGCTGCGCGGGTGATCGGGATCCAGCCCCAGATCGGCCGCGCGCACCTGGCACAGCCGGTGCACGCGCACCAGATCGGCCATCGGATCGATATCGCGATGTTCGAAATGCGCACCGGTGGCCGCGACGTCCTGCGCCAGACCGGACGGCACCGGCCCGAACGCCCACACCGCGCGCCCCGGCGCGGCGATGCTGACCGGACCGTGCCGCCATTCGGTGGCCAGATATCCCTCGGTCCAGGACTGACAGGATTCGCGCAGTTTCAGCCCGGCCTCGTCGGCGACGGCCGCCGCGAAACCCATTCCGACGAAACTGATCTGCTCGGCCGAGCGCACCGCGGCCAGCGATTCGGCGAGATCCTCGGCGAGCACCTCGCGCGCCTGCGCGATCACCGGTGCGAGATCCTCGCCCAGATGCCACCGCAGCATCGCCAGCGCCGTGGTGGCGAAACGGGTCTGCACCACCGACTGCTCGTCCACATCGGCGATCAGGATCGGATCGGCCAGCTCGAGCACGGGCGTGCCCGGACTCGAGCAGATCACCGCGCGCGGCACGCCGTCGGGCAGGGCGCGCATCGCCTCGAGCACCTCGGTCGTGGTGCCCGAACGGCAGATCACCAGGTAGCGGTCGTACTCCCGGCTGCGCACCTGACCGGCGGGCCAGGCGTCGGTGAGTCCCTGCCCGGCGGATTCACGCAGCGCGGCGATCGCCCGCGACATGAAATACGAGGTGCCGCAACCGATCACGGCCACTCGCTCACCCGGCTGCGGCAGCAGCGCGGCATGGTCGGCGGCGGTCCGCGCGGCGCGCGTCCAGTCGTCGGGCTGGGTGACCACCTCGGCGGCCAGATGGGTCTCGGGAAGCGGCGGAATCGGGGCGTTTCGATCGGCGGAGGTCGGCACGCCACCAGAATCGCCCCGATGATCGTTCATGTCAACTTTACATTCGAAACGGTCACATTCGATCACCGAGTGGGCTAGATTCGGACCAATCGACCCGTTCGCTTCATCATCCGCGTTCGTCCCGCCGGGTGTGCAGCATTGAAAGGTTCTCTCGTGAAACGTCCACTCCGCGGCGCGTTGTCCGCGCTCGCGCTGGCCACCGGCCTGGCGCTGACCGTCTCGTCCTGTGGGTTCGGCGGAGGTAAATCCAACTCCGACGATCCCAATACGATCACCTTCCTGGCGCCGATCTACAGCGACGGCACGAAGGCCGAATGGGATTCGATCATCGCCGATTTCGAGAAGCAGAACCCGGGCATCAAGGTCGACCTGCAGATGGAGTCGTGGAAGCAGATCCCCGACGTGGTCCGCACCGACCTGCAATCCGAGTCCAGCACGCCCGATCTGCTCAACATCGACGCCTACTCCACCTACGCCTCGGACGGAAAGCTCTACCCCGCAAGCGATATCGCCGACGCGCCGGTACTGGGCGATCTGCAGCACAGCTTCGTCGAGAACGCCTCGATGAACGGTACCCAGTGGGCCCTGCCGCTGTTCGCCTCCACGCGCACACTGTTCTACAACACCGACCTGTTCGCGAAGGCGGGTATCGCCGCGCCCCCGAAGACCTGGGCCGAGCTGACCGACGACGCGAAGAAGATCCAGGCCCTCGGCGGCGGCATCTCCGGCTACGGCCTGCCCCTGGGCCAGGAGGAGACCCAGGCCGAGACGTCGCTGTGGACGTTCGGCGCGGGCGGCAACTGGTCCGACGGTAACAACCTCACCATCGACACCCCGCAGAACCTCGAGGGCGTCCAGGCGATCAAGGCGATCGCCGATGCCGGTGCGACACAACCGAATCCGGGCGCGACCGATCGCACCCCGCTGATCAACGTCTTCATCCAGGGCAAGATCGGCATGATCGAGGGCCTGCCGCCGGTGATCAACATGATCCAGCAGAAGAACCCGGGCCTGAAGTACGCCACCGCGCCGACCCCGACGAAGGACGGCGCGCCGGTCACCCTCGGCGTCGCCGATCATCTGATGGCCTTCAAGAAGAAGGTCGACAAGCGTCCGGCGATCAAGAAGTTCCTGGACTTCTTCTACCAGTCGAAGAACTACGCCACGTTCGTCAAGGCCGAGCACTTCATCCCCGTGACCACCAGCGGCGCGCAGGCCATGGCCGATGATCCGGTCGTGAAGGCGTTCGGCGCAACGCTTCCGGTGGCCAAGTTCTACCCGAGCAACAACCCGAAGTGGGCCAAGGTGGAGGGCGCGATGAAGCAGCAGCTGGGCACCGTCACCCAGGGCGCCGATCCCGCGACGGTGCTGAAAGCCATTCAGCAGGCGGCGAGTTGACCAGCGCCCCGGCGGCATCCACGCCGCGCCGATCCATGGCAACGCTGCGTGCGTTGCCGTGGATCGGCCCGGCACTGGTGCTGATCGCCGCGATCGTGGCGTTCCCCGCCGCCTACATGATCTGGACCTCCACCCGCAAGCTCACCTCGTACGGGCAGGATCTGGGCCCGGCGGGAACGGCCAACTACCGCAGGCTGTTCGGGATCAGCGCGCTGGGCAGCGTGCTGGGGCACACGGTCGTGTGGGTGGTCGCGGTCGTGCTGATCACGCTGGTGCTGTCCGCGGCGCTGGCGCAATTCCTGAACAAGGAGTTCCCGGGCCGCACCGCGGTCCGGCTGGCGGTGCTGGTGCCGTGGGCGGCCTCGGTCGTGATGACCACGACGGTCTTCGCGTACATGCTCGATCCGGACGTCGGGATCGCCAACCGCTTCCTGGTCGACATCGGGGTGCTGCACCGGGGATTCGGCTTCACCAAACAGGCGGGGCCGGCCTTCCTGGTCGCGATCGGGGTCGCGGTGTTCGTATCGATCCCGTTCACCACCTACACCATTCTCGCCGGGCTGCAATCGATTCCGGCCGAGCTGGGTGAGGCGGGCCGGGTGGACGGCGCGGGCGCGTGGCAGCGGTACCGCTACCTGACGCTGCCGCAGTTGCGTCCGGCGATCGCGGTCGCGGCGATCATCAACATCATCAACGTGTTCAACTCGCTGCCCATCCTGCAGGTGCTGACCGGCAGTATCGCCGGATTCGGCGCGGACACCACGACGACGTTGACCTTCAAACTGATTCAGCAGAATCAGGAGCTGAACACCGCCGCCGCGCTGAGCGTGCTGAACTTCGCGCTGATCGCGGTGATCATCGTGATCTACATGAAACTGATCCGTCCGGCCGGGGAGGAAGCGCGATGACCGCACAATCACCGGCCGCGACGACGGGATTCGATTCCCCCGAATCCGCTGCCGCGCAATCTGTTTCGACCACCAGGACGAAACGCCCGCGACGGCGCTGGGATCTCACCGTCGTCGGCATCGTTATCGCCGTGATCTTCCTGATCCCGTACATCGTGATGGTGCTCGGCTCGCTCAAGCCGCGGTCGGAGATCCTGCACATCCCGCCGAGTTATCTGCCGCACCAGTGGAGTCCGGGCAACTACGGCAGTATGTGGCACACACCGGAAACTCCGCTGCCGTTCAACATGGTCAGCACCATCGTGATCTCGGTGTGCGCCACGGTGATCGTGCTGCTGGTGGCGATCCCCGCCGGGTATTACACTGCGCGACGGCGCTTTCCGGGCAAGCTCGCCTTCCTCGGCCTGGTCCTGGTCACCCAGATGCTGCAACCCGTGGTCCTGGTGACGGGCCTGATCCGGGAGTTCTTCGCGCTCGGCATCAACGACACCTGGCTGGCGATGATCCTGGTCAACGCCGCGTTCAATCTGTCCTTCGCGGTGTGGATCCTGCACAGTTTCTTCGCCTCGGTGCCGGTGGAGATCGAGGAGGCCGCGCAACTGGACGGGCTCAACCGAATGCAGACCCTGACCCGGGTGAGCCTGCCGCTGGTGTGGCCGGGCATCGTCACCGCGACCATCTTCGCCTTCGTCTCCTGCTGGAACGAATTCGCCGCCAGCCTGGTCATTCTCACCACGCCGGAGAACCAGCCGCTGTCGGTGGCGCTGACCAAGTTCATCGGGCAGTACGACACGGCTTGGCAGTACGTGTTCGCCGTCTCTACTGTCGGCGTGGTGCCCGTCGTCATCCTGTTCGCGTTCATCGAGAAGCGCTTGGTCGCGGGTCTGACCGCGGGAAGCGTGAAATGACCGCCGCGGCAGACCGTTCCCAGCGCTGGAATCGATTGCTGGAGTTGCTGTCCGAGTCCGGGCGGCTGACGGTGGAGGAGGCGGCGGCGATCCTCTCGGTCTCCCCCGCCACCATCCGCCGCGACTTCACCTCGCTGGCCGATCAGCAGCTGGCCACCCGCACGCACGGCGGCATCGTGGCGACCTCGGTCGCCTACGATCTGCCCGCGCGCTATCGCGGCAACGGCGACGAGCCCAAACAGCGCGTCGCGGAATATGCTGCGGCGCTGGTCAATCCGAGCGAGGTGGTGGGCCTCAACGGCGGCACCACCACCACGGCGGTGGCCCGCGCCCTGGCCGGTCGCCCGGATCTGCCGACCTCGGCGGACAATCCGATGACCATCGTCACCAACGCGCTGAACATCGCGGGCGAACTGGTCCTGCGTCCGCACCTGCGCACCATCTGCATCGGCGGCCAGGCCCGGCGGGAATCCTACGAATTGCACGGTCCGCTGGCCGAGCGTGCCATGGCCCAATTGCATTTGGACACCTTGATTCTCGGCGTCAACGCCATCACCGCCGTGGGCGGTGCCCAGGGTCGCCACCTGGACGAGTCCGGTATCAACGCGGAAATGGTGCGTCGCGCCGACCGCGTCGTCGTCGTGGCCACCGCCGAGAAACTCGAAACCACCGCCCTGGCCCGCATCTGCCCCATCGAGGACATCGACATCCTGGTCATCGATACCGCGGCGGACCCCGACGCCATCACCGCGATCCGCGAGGCAGGCGTCCGCGTCGACCTGGTCTGACCACGTCCCACCTTCCGTTGCTATTCGGAAATATTTGGCGGGCAATATAAACCGGCGTGGAACCACTCCCACCCAAGAACCTGCTGCTGGACGCCTGCCGGGGTCTGCCGCACGGGGAAAACCTCGTGCTGCAGTCCGCGTGCCGGCTGGCCGAGTTGCACGAACAGCGACTCGATGCGAGTCCCGGGGTCGCCGCCGATATCGATCGGCGCAGAGCGCACCTGGTGCACGAGATCGATCGCTGGGTCGCGCGGGAGCTACCCCATGCCCATCGCGGTGTGCGATTGCACACCGAGACGGTGGGCACCGTGGTCGACCGGCTGGCGCAGTTCTCGGCGCTGGCCTACCTGACCCTGACCACCGCACCGGAATGGGTGATCAGCGATGCCTGGCGACGCCTGAGTCAACTGGCCGTGGCCTACGACGATCTGGCGGCGGAGGTCGTCGCGGGACGCTGCCGGCTACCGGATCTGAGCGACCATCACGAATACGAGCCCTAGGTGAGGTAGCGCCCTCGAAGGTGCCACGATGCGATACCGAAAAGTTGCTGCCGGCGCCGCGGCCAAGGTTCAACGGCGCCGGCAGCGGGAAAATGGTCTGTCCCCCACCAGTGATTGTGCCTGCGAGCAGCGGCGGCGACCAGGGCTTTCACCTGAGAAGACACTGATAAGTTTGCCGAGAGATGGCCGGGGGCGCCGAACGGCGGCGCTGGCGAGGGTGTGCAGCGCCGCCGATGGCTGGGATGACGGATCAGGGCAGTTGATCCGCGCCGGTCGAACCCGACAACTACTGATCCTGCGCCTACTACCTCGAGAACGACCGCGAGAAATCTGTGAATAAACTGGCAATCAATACCCGCAGCTAGAACCACTATTCTCAGCTATGGCCACACCCCATCTCGCCTGACTCCCGGGCCCAGAACAACACCCCTCGCACCTCGTTCAAGCACCTCTGGTCAACGCCAACCTGTTCGCGGCCCGTCTCGCCGGTCGGACGCGTGGCGGGTGCGAGGAACGAGTGCCCGACACGGGGCCGACCGGTGAGACCCAGGGGGCCGCGAACCCGCCGGAGCGAAGCGGAGGCCGAAGACACAGCGGAGGCCAAAGTTACAGCAGGGCTCGTATCGCATCCATGGTGTCGGCGTCGGCGGGCTCCTTGTCGGGGCGGTACCGCACCACCCGGGCGAAACGCAGTGCCGCGCCGCCCGGGTAGCGGGAACTGACCTGCACCCCATCCAGGGCGATCTCCACCACCAGCTCGGGCCGCAGGTAGACGGTGTGTTCATCGCGGGTGCGCTCGTGCCGGGGGAATTCCTCGGTCTGCCAGCGCAGCAGCGCATCGGTGAGGCCCTTGAAGGTCTTGCCGACCATGACCGGCTCGCCACCGTCGGGGTCGCGCGCACCCAGATGCAGATTGGACAGGTATCCGGTGCGGCGGCCGTATCCCCATTCCGCACCCAGCACGATCAGGTCCAGCGTGTGCGTGGGTTTGATCTTCTGCCAGGCGCGGCCACGTCGTCCGGCGGCGTAGGGCGCGGCGAGCGATTTGATCACGATCCCCTCGTGCCCGGCGGCCAGGGCGGCGTCGAAGTAGTCGGCGGCCGCCTCGGCGTCCGGCCGGACAACTGCCGGAATGCTGTGCGCAGCAGCTACTTTCGACAACATCTCGCGACGCTCGGACAACGGCGCATCGAGCAGATCCACACCGTCCAGGTGCAGGCAGTCGAAGAAATAGGGATGCAGCAGCAGATCACGCGTCGAGGTGATCGGCTGCCCAGCGACGGTCGGCGCGGCATCCGAGGTCGCGAATCTGCTCATCGTCTGCTGGAATGGCCGCGGTCGACCCGAATCGTCCAATGCCAGCGTCTCACCATCGAGAACGACACTGTCACAGGGCAATTCGGTGACCAACCGAACCAGCTCGGGCACCCCGGCGGTGATATCGCGCAATGTCCTGGTGAACACCCACACCTGGGATCCGCTGCGATGCACCTGAATTCGCGCGCCGTCCAGCTTGTACTCGACGCTCACCTCGCCGTCGAACTCGGCCATCGCTCCGTCGAGCGTCGCGCCGGGCGAGGCGAGCATGGGCCGGATCGGCCGCCCGACCTCGAGGCCGAACTCCGCGAGCGCGGCCGCACCCCCGGTCATGGCCGCCATCGCGGTCACCGGCAGCCGCCCGGACAGCATGTACGCCCGGCGCACCTGCTCCACCGGCACCTCGGCCGCTTTCGCCACCGCTTCCGCGACGAGTGCGGCCAGTGCTCCCTGACGCAGCTCACCGGTCAGCAGCCGCACCAGAAACTCGCGCTCGGGCTCGGTGGCCGCACCCAACAGCGAGGTCAGCAGTTCCTGGCGACGGGTCGAGGATCCCTTGCCCGCGGCCCCCGCCAACTCGTCCAGAGCGCGCTCCACCTCGACGACCGTCAGCGCCGATTCCGCGGCCGGGGCGGCCTCGATCGTGGACAGCGTGCGCCAGCCCGCACCGATCCGCCCCTGCGTCGGCTCACCCGAAACCCAGGCGACGACCGGGGCCAGCTCGTCATCGCCCGCCCGGACGAGCAGCTCGGCCAGGGTGGTGATCTTGAGTTTGCGCGAGGAAGTCGCCCGCACCGTCTGCGAGGCTTCCACGACATCCGAGAGCAACACGAGTCCGACCGTAACCCGGGGCTGTGACATATAGCTCAGCGGTTTTGTTAATCAACTATTGGCAACGCTGCGAAGGCTTCCTAAACTGGACATATGGCCAAGACTTATGTCGGGTCGCGGCTTCGTCAGCTGCGCGCAGAGCGGGGCATGAGCCAGGTGTCGCTCGCCAAGAAGCTGGAGATCTCGGCGAGCTACCTCAACCAGATCGAGCACGACGTGCGCCCGCTGACGGTCCCTGTGCTGCTGCGCATCAGCGAGGTCTTCGGCGTCGACACCAGCTTCTTCTCCTCCCAGGACGATACCCGGCTGATCGCCGAGCTGCAGGAGGTGGTGATGGACCAGGAGCTCGCGATCGAGGCCGACGCGCAGGAGATCGCCGATATGGTCTCCGCACATCCGAGCCTCGCGCGCGCGATGGTCAACATGCACCGCCGCTACCGCAACACCACCGCCCAGCTCGCCGCGGCCACCGAGGACCGCTTCTCCGACGGCAGCGGTTCGGGCGCGATCTCCCGCCCGCACGAGGAGGTTCGCGACTTCTTCTATCAGCGGCAGAACTACATCCACGAACTGGACACCGCCGCAGAGGAACTCACCAACCGCATGCGCTTCCACGGCGGAGATCTCAAGCGCGAGATCGCCCGACGACTGTCCACCGTGCACGGCGTGCAGATCATCGAGCGAATCGATCTGGGCGAGGGCGTATTACACCGTTTCGACGCCGAGGCCGGGCGACTCGAGATCGCCCCGCACCTCTCGGGCGGACAGCGGGTGTTCAAACTCGCTGCCGAACTGGCCTATCTGGAATGCGGCGAGCTGATCGACAAACTGGTCGAAGAAGGCAATTTCGCCTCCGAGGACACCCGGATCCTGGCGAAATTGGGGCTGGCCAACTACTTCGCCGCCGCCACCGTGCTGCCGTATTCGCATTTCCACGAGATCGCCGAGGATTTCCGGTACGACATCGAGCGTCTCTCGGCGCATTTCACGCAGAGCTACGAAACGATCTGCCATCGGCTGTCCACCCTGCAACGCCCGAATCTGCGCGGTGTGCCGTTCTCCTTCGTGCGCGTGGACCGCGCGGGAAATATGTCGAAACGGCAGTCCGCCACCGGATTTCACTTCTCCTCCTCCGGTGGCACCTGCCCGCTGTGGAACGTCTACGAGACCTTCGCCTATCCCGGCCGGATCATGACCCAGATCGCGCAGATGCCCGACGGCCGCCGCTACCTGTGGATCGCCCGCACCGTCGAACGTCGCGCCACCCGCTACGGCGAACCCAGCAAAACCTTCGCCATCGGCCTTGGCTGCGAACTCCGCCACGCCGGACGCGTCGTCTACGCCGACGGCCTGGACCTCAACGACCCACAGGTGACCCCGATCGGCGCCGGCTGCCGAGTCTGCGCCCGCGCCAACTGCCCCCAGCGCGCCTTCCCACCCCTGGGCAAAACCCTCGACATCAGCGAACACCGCAGCTCCATCTCGCCGTACGTGTTGCGATAGGCGCGTTTCCTGTCGCGGCTGCATCGGGCGAGGACATTTCCCACTGAGCTGCAAGACGATTCACGAGCCCGTCGACGCACGCACCGGCACGATCGACCGACGAGCACCGCAATTCGATCTCCCGCAACAGGCGCGGTCGCCGATGCGGCCGACAATATTGTCGAGGACACTGCCAGGTCGATTGCGCTACATTCCCTCTGGGCCGCAGCACAGTTCACCAGCGCGGTCGACGTGTGCGTCGGGGAGGTTCGGTAGTGGGTTTGCAGCCGGGGGCTGTGTTCAACGAGTTCACCATCGAGCGCCTGCTCGGCTCCGGTGGGATGGGCACGGTGTATCTGGCCAAACACCCGCGTCTGCGCCGCCGGGTGGCGCTGAAAGTGCTCACCGACACCTTCACGCTGGATCCGAAGGCGCGCTTCGCCTTCGATCGCGAGGCGAACCTCGCGGCCGGGCTCGATCACCCCAATATCGTCCCGGTCTACGACCGCAATGCCGCCGACGATCCGGATCTGTGGCTGGCGATGCGCTATGTCGGCGGCGGCGACGCGGCCGCACTATTGAGCGAACATCCGGACGGCCTGGCCCCCGAGCGCGGTGTGCGGCTGATCGACGGTGCCGCGCGCGCACTGGATTACGCGCACGACCAAGGGGTGCTGCACCGGGACGTGAAACCGGCGAATCTGCTCATCGAGACCGATCACCGGCACAACGAGCGCGCGGTACTCACCGATTTCGGCATCGCCCGCACCCTCGACGACACCGTGACCATGTCCGGAATCGCCGCCAGCTTCGCCTATGCCGCCCCCGAACGATTCACCGATTCACCCGCCGACCGCCGCGCCGACATCTACTCCCTCGGCTGCACCCTGTACCAGTTGCTGACCGGACGTCCCCCGTTCCCGCGCAAGGACCAAGCGGCCGTGATCGGCGCACACCTGACCGCCCCACCACCCGCACCACGTGCCCTGCGCCCCGAACTCCCCGTCGAATTGGATGCCGTGATCGCCACGGCCCTGGCCAAATCACCGCAGGACCGCTACGCCACCTGCACCGCCCTCGCCGAGGCGGCGACCCGCTGCCTGACACCGGCCGCAGTGACCGTGCGCTGGGAATCCCCACGGTCACTTGCGTTTTCCACCGACCCGACACCGCAGCAACCGGCGGCCGCGCCGATGCCTCAACCACCGGTCGCCACACCGACCCACCACGCACCAACCGGTACCCCGACACCTCAGCCACCAGCCGCCGACCCGACACCTCGGCAAACGGTTGGCGACCCGACGCCCTCGTCATCAGCCCCCGACCGGGCATCCGCACAACCGGATGCCGCCCCGGCCTCCCCGCAACCGGATGCAAGTTCAGCCTCCCCACGACCGGTCACGGATCGAGCGCTCGCCGTGCCCACACTCCCGCGCCCGGTAGGCAAGTCGACGCCCCGGCCGTCGACCGCCGGTCAACCAGCAGGCGACGCGACACCTCCGCCACCGACTACCGCCCCGAGCCCTCCGCACCCGGACCATGCCCCGGAGCCACCGCCCCCGACGGAACCGGGCACCAGCGACGACCGTTCGCCCCGGGCCAGACGCCTCGCGACTGCGGCAGGCTCGGGCGTTCTGGTGGCAGCCATCGGCGTGGCGGGCGTGCTCTACGCGATGCGCGACAACCCGACCACACCCGCCACAACGCCGACGTCTTCGCCTGTCTCACAACAAGTTACGCCGACGACGACACCTGCCCCCAGCGCCACGCAAGCTGTCCCGACACCCCCGACCGTGGAAACCTCACTCGTCACCGCCGACTCACCCACCGAACAGGCTCAGCCCACCGCGCCCGCCGTGCAGCAGCACACGTACACGCCCGAGGCGCCACAGGTGCTCCCGCATTCGAAAACCTACTAGCCCGACCGGCCGATTCACCCGGCGTTGGCGGTGCACACGGTGTCCACCACGAACGCCGGCCTGACGACCCGCAAGGCCCACGGCTCATCGAGTCTTTGTTCGGGGACGGATTTCGCCTTCCGCTCCGCGGCAGCGCGCGTCGGACCGGTTCCCGTGTAGAAGGAGCGCAGCGTGGGCGAGACGACGAAGGGCCCCACAGCGTTCTGCACGCCCTCTTCGACCAGTGAGCCGCATTCGTTGTGCATCCGAGTCAGCACAACGCACGCGCGCCCGCCCGTCCGAGAACACGCGGCCAGAGCGGCCTTATCCGCGGCAGCCTGGTTCGGGTAGTCGACCGCCGAACCGGCGTGGTCCATTCCGGTAGCGATCGCGCCGTACAGATCTCCGGCAGCATTCGCGGTCCCCGCCCCAACCACGACAAGGATCCCACTGGCCGCAACAACCATGGCCGCCAAGGACTTTCCCAACAATGACATGTAATCAACCCCGGAATCGAACAGCAGTACCGGGCGATCATTGCGGTATTCCCCCTGATTGTCCAGCCACTATTTCCTATGCCGGTTGGGCGGCAACAATTTCCGCCTCGGATGGTTATCCGGAATCGTGTCGGCCACCGACTTGCAGACCTTCGAGAAATGCCGTGGCGAACTGCGCGGCATAGTGGTGCGGGTCGACCGAGGGGTGGGCGTCGAGATAGGCGAGCATGCCGTCCACGGCGCCTTGATAACTCACCGCCAGGATCCGCGGGTCGAGGTCGGAGCGGATATCGCCGGAGTCCTGGCCGCGTCGGAACATCTCTTCCTGGGAGGCATAGGTGTCCTCGTAGTCGTGCACGGTGAATATTTGCGCGCCCTCGGAATCTCTGAGGTTGAGCACGATCTGCTGAAGCGCCCGCAGTCGCGCGGCGTGGTTCTGCGGTAGGAGCGCTGCGGCGAGGATCGTCTCCCGCAGTACTTGCGGAAGCGGCGCGTACATGTCCACCGAATCGGCTACGGCTCTGCGGATTTCGCCGAGCGCTTCCTCCGCCGTCCGGCGCATGAGCGTCTCGCGGCCGCCGAAGTAGTGCGAGATCAGCCCTTTCGAAACCCCTGCGACCTCGGCGACGGCCTCGAGACTCGCTGCGGCGTAACCACGTTCGGCAACGATCCGGATGGTGGCCTGAATGATCTGGTTCTCGCGCTCACTCTGACTCAACCGCCGCCTCGCCGGACGCTCCGCCATCAGCGGTCCGCCAGAGTGTTCTCATCGCGCCGCGCGGCATGCATCGACACGCAGGTGACCACCGCGGCCATGAGTACGGCGATGGCGATCATCTCGATCCGCATCCACACCGGAAACATCTCCGGCACAAGCGCTTCGACGATATTGACCAGAAACAGGACCGCGGCGATCAGCCCCACGGCACGCAAGGCCCAGCGACTTCCCGACCGTGCGGAACGCATTCGCAACGGCAGTAGTACGGCGAACAACATCACGATCACAGCATGACCCCAGGCATCTTTCGTCGCCTGGGCGGCATCGACAACCGACAGCACCGCCAGCGCCACGATCGTGGCCGACACGATGACGACGTAGCCCCGAACGAGCGCGTCGGCACGGCGGAGCCACAGGAGATCACGAACCTCAGAGCTATTGACCATGCAGACAATAATATTGGCCACATGGTCAATAAGCAACGCCGATCGCTGGACGCTTCTGCGAACGCCGCTGTACATCACCTCTGGCCGCCGATCCCGGGCACCTGTTAGCGTGAGGCATGGTGACGACGAAGCCGCGTATCGAACCGGGCCGCCTGCGTGAACTCGGACCGGTGAACTGGGTTGCCTGGCAAGTACTTTCGCGTGCAGCGGGCACTCCCGACGCCCATCTGTTCAGCACGCTGGGCCGCACCGGCGGCCTGTTCCGCGGCTGGCTGCACTTCTCCGGCCGCCTGATGCCCGGCGGCAAGCTCCGCCGCTACGAAACCGAACTGGTCATCCTGCGCGTGGCCCACCTGCGCGACTGCGAATACGAGACCGACCACCACATCCGCCTGGGCAAACGCGCCGGAGTCACCCGCGAGATCCTGGACCGCCTCCGCGAAGGCCCCGAGGCCCCCGGCTGGTCCGACAAGGAACGCGCCCTCCTGACCGCCGTAGACCAGCTGGTGCGCACCCGCGACATCGACGAGGCCGCCTGGTCCGCGCTCTCCACCCACTACGACGAGCAGCGCCTCATCGAAATCGTCCTGCTCACAAACCAATACGAGGGCCTGGCCAGCACCATCACCACCCTGCGCATCCAAACCGACCACTGAGCCACCACCCGGATCGCCGAGGCCACCACATCAGCGAAAACGGCCATGCGCGAGGCAGACTCGCGCTGACGACCGGGCGATAGCGGGCGCGGAAATTACCGTACGAGGGCGGCGCGGAGGACCTCGGCGGGCGGTGTGGCCGGGCGGCCGATCAGCGCGGCCAGGTCGCCCGTGGTGACGTCGAGCCAGCCGTCGCGGATGCCGGTGTCGGCGTTGGCGAGGACGTGGGCGACCGGGGTGGGCAGGCCGTTCTGTTCCAGGGCTGCGGCGTATTCGGCCTCGGAAACGTCCGAGTAGTCGACCGATTTGCCGGAGACCTCCGAAATCACCTGCGCCAGAGCGGGATAGGTCAAGCTTTCGCCGCCCAGTTCGTAGCTTCGCCCGGCGTGACCGTCGGTGGTGAGCACGGCCGCAGCCGCCTCGGCGTAGTCCGCACGGGCGGCGGCGGAGACCCGGCCTTCGCCCGCGCTGCCGTGCAGCACGCCGTGTTCGGCTGCCGCGGCGGCGCGATCGGTGTAGTTCTCCCAGTACCAACCGTTGCGCAGAAAGACGTGCGGCACAGTCGATTCGGCCAATACGGCCTCGGTGTCGCGATGCTCCTGAGCGAGGACCATCGGGTTCTCGTCGGCCCGCGGGATGCTCGTGTAGGCGAGCAGTCGCACCCCGGCGCGCTCGGCGGCGCGGATGACGCCGGTGTGCTGGGCGACCCGGTCACCGAAGTCGGTACCGGAGATCAGCAGCAGCCGATCGACCCCGGCGAGCGCACGATCGAACGCCTCGTCATCGCCGTAGGACGCCTGTCGAATCTCCACTCCCCGCTCGGCCAGATCGGCCACCTTGGCCGGATTCCGGACGATCGCGACGATCGGCCCGGCATTCCTGCGCAACAACGCTTCGACCACGAGACGACCCAGCTGACCACTGGCTCCGGTGACGGCGACGGTCTCAGTCATATCCACCTCCTGAATAGGTACGATTCATCATGCACTAACTAATAGTAAGTACCCAGCATTCCCCAACTACTGTGCTTCATGTCACTACCATGCCGATAGGTAGTATTGCTGTCATGACCATGCGGGATGCCCAGCCGACCGAAAGCGCCGACGACGCGCTGGATTCGCTGGAACCCGACGTCTTCGCCCGAAACTGCACCTCCCGCCCCGTGCTGCAGAACGTCGCGAGCCGCTGGGGCATCCTGGCCCTGGCCGCCCTGCGCGAGGGCCCCTACCGCTTCAACGCCCTACGCCGCCGCGTGGACGGCGTCAGCGAACGCATGCTCTCGCAAACCCTGCAGACCCTCGAACGCGACGGCCTGGTCCACCGCGAGGCCCACCACACCATCCCCCCGCACGTCGAATACACCCTCACCGACCTGGGCGCCCAGGTCGCCGAGAAAATCCACGACCTGATCGTCATCCTGGAAGGCAACATGGACACCGTCCGCGCCGCCCAGGCCGGCTATCACCGCGAGTGAGATTCGGCCTCACCGCTCGACCTGCCCTTGCGCCAGCTGACCGCAACGGAAGATCAACGCAGCCGCAACCGCAGCGCATCCCATCCGGCCAGTTTTCGGTGCACGGTGGACGAAGCTGCCGATACCGAACAGCCGAAGCGGAAAATGTAGTCCGTATTCCACTCGAAAGTGCTGCAGCACAAGGGAACCAGGAACAATCAATCGAAACGGAGGGGTTCGATGATTTCACCGATCCTCAGGACGAGTACCTCCATGGACACCAGCGTCTGGATGCCCCGCTTCCCGCACGACGCACTCGACGAGACGATGAGCCTCGCGGCCGCACACTTCGCCATGCAGCGGCACCGCGACTGCAGCATCACCGACTGCGCCCGCAAGCGCACAGCCTGGAAGGTGCTGGTCACAGCCGGACGCATCCATCCCGACACACATCGGACCGGAAAATGAGCGGCCCGTCCGCCCGGCCACTCGCGGTTCGCAAGCGATATTGGGCACGCGACAAGCCCGAGCGCACGCGATGCGGCCGGAACCTCGCTGGGCAGCCGGTACTGCCATGACGATTTCCCCGGACGATCTGTGGTGCGACTGGTGCGGCCACCGCAACCTCGAGATCCACCGGTACGACGACCACGTGTTCTGCAGCGTCATCTGCGTCCGGCAATACCGGACGCAGACACCCCGGCCAGCGGTGATCGATCTGCGCGAGCGCCAGAAATGAGCGACGAGCTTCCCCGCCGCACACCCGGCGCACACCACATCCCGCGCTATCGGACCACGCTTCCCGCGGCGGCGCTGCTCATTCGCGTCGCAACCGGACTGGACGATTGGGCCGAACGCGACCGCGTCACGAAAGATATGAGCCCATGACGACAGCGAATAGTATTGCGCACGAACGGAAGTACTAGAGGAAGACACCAAGGTGCCCTCCGGTTCGAAAACCGGAGGGCACCTTGGTGATACCGATCAGAAGTTGATCATGTGGCCGGCGAGGCCGTGGATCGCTTCCTGCAGCGCCTCGCTCAACGTCGGATGGGTGTGGACGTTGCGGGCCAGTTCGTTGACGGTCAGGTCCCACTTCTGCGCGAGGGTCAGTTCGGGCAGGAGTTCGGAGACGTCGGGGCCGATGAGGTGGCCGCCGAGGAGTTCGCCGTACTTGGCGTCGGCGATCAGCTTGACGAAACCGGTGGGGTCGCCCAGGCCGTGCGCCTTGCCGTTCGCGGTGAACGGGAAGTTCGCGACCTTGACGTCGTAGCCCTCGGCGCGGGCCTGCTCCTCGGTGAGGCCGAAACTGGCGACCTGCGGCTGGCAGAACGTCGCGCGCGGCATCATCCGGTAGTCGCCCAGCGTGAGGGTCTCCGCACCGCCGATGGTCTCGGCCGCGACCACGCCCTGCGCCTCGGCGACGTGCGCCAGCTGCAGTTTCGCGGTGACGTCACCGATCGCGTAGATGTGCGGGACGCTGGTGCGCATGTAGTCGTCGATCGCGATCGCGCCGCGATCGGTGAGCTGCACACCCGTGTTCTCCAGGCCGTAGCCCTGCACGCGGGGTGCGAAACCGACGGCCTGCAGTACCTTGTCGACCGTCACGGTCTCGATCGAACCGGACTTGTTGTCCTTGATCGACACCGAGACCTTCGAACCGTTGTCCTCGATGGACTGCACCGACGCACCGGTGGTGATCGTGACACCCAGCTTCTTGTACGCCTTGGTGATCTCCTTGGAGACGTCGGCGTCCTCGTTCGGCAGCGCGCGGTCCAGGAACTCCACGATCCGCACGTCGACGCCGTAGTTCTTCAGAACGTACGCGAACTCCATGCCGATCGCGCCGGCGCCGACGATCAGGATCGACCCCGGCAGATCACGGGTGAGGATCTGCTCCTCGTAGGTGACCACGTTCTGCGACAGCGACGTGCCCGGCAGCAGTTTGGTCTCGGTGCCGGTGGCGATGATCGCGTTGTCGAACGTGATCGTCTCGCTGCCGCCCTTGCTCAACGCGACCGAGAGCGTGTGGGCGTCGGTGAACGTACCGGCCCCGTCGTACTCATCGATCTTGTTCTTCTTCATCAGGAAGTGCACGCCCTTGACGCGGCCGTCGGCGACCTTGCGGCTGCGGTCGAACGCCGCGCCGAAGTCGAAGCTCGCCTCGCCCGAGATTCCGAACGTCCTGGCTTCTTTGGTGAAAATATGCGCGAGCTCCGCATTGCGCAGCAGGGCCTTGGACGGAATGCACCCGACGTTCAGGCACACCCCACCCCAGTATTTCTGCTCGACGATCGCTGTTCGCAATCCGAGCTGTGCGGCGCGGATCGCGGCGACGTAACCGCCGGGCCCGGCGCCGAGAACGACGACATCGTAGTGGGAAGTCACGGCGACGAGTCTAGTCACGGCGTGTTGCCTTGCAGCCGTGGGTGGTGATCCACAACCACAGTTCGCCGCGAGGACCGCGGAGTCCTCGGTAAGAATGTCAGCTATGAGTGGTGCGCAGGAACAGCAGACCGACCCCTACCTCTGGCTCGAGGAGGTGACGGGCGATCGGGCCCTGGACTTCGCGCGCGCACACAACGACGTGGTCGTCGAGCGGTTCGCCACCACGGACCGGTTCAACGAGCTCGAGCATCGCATCCTGGACATGCTCGACACCGACACCCGCATCCCGTACCCGACTCGGCGCGCGCAGTGGCTGTACAACTTCTGGCGCGACGCCGAACATCCCAAGGGCCTGTGGCGACGCACCACCTTCGCCGAGTACGCGACCGACAGCCCCGAGTGGGAGGTGCTGATCGATCTGGACGCGCTGGCCGCGGCCGAGGAGGAGAACTGGGTGTGGGCCGGTGCGGCGGTGCTGCGGCCGGCGCAGTCCCTGGCGCTGATCAGCCTGTCCCGCGGCGGCGCGGACGCCAAGGTGGTGCGCGAATTCGATATGCGGACCAAACAATTCCGCGCACCCGAGGACGGCGGGTTCCACCTCCCCGAGGCCAAATCGCAGCTGAGTTGGATCGACGCCGATTCGGTCTATGTCGGAACGGATTTCGGCCCCGACTCGCTCACCGACTCCGGCTATCCGCGGATTGCCAAGCGCTGGCGGCGCGGCACCCCGCTCGAGCAGGCGCACACCATCCTGGAGGGTGAGGCGACCGATGTCGCGGTCTCCGCCGGATACGACCGCACCCCCGGCTACGAACGCCATTTCGTCTCTCGCGCAACAGATTTCTACAACGAGATCGCCTATCTGATCGAGGACGACGGCACCCTGCGGCGCTTGGAGACCCCCACCGACGCATCGGTGTCCTGGTACCGGGACTGGCTGCTGCTGCGCCTGAAGACACCGTGGGAGGTGGGCGGCGCGACCTATCCCGCGGGTGCGCTGATCACCATGAGCCTGACCGAATTCCTGGACGGCGCAAGGAATTTCGAGACGATCTTCACCCCCGACGAGCACACCGCACTGCACGGCTACGGCTGGACCGAACACCATCTGCTGCTGATCACCCTCGAGGACGTGCAGACCAGGCTCTACGTGCTCACCCAGACCGACAGCGGCTGGACGCGCGAAACGCTCACCGACGTCCCGCCGATGGCGACCACCAATGTGATGAACCTCGACCCGCTCGAGGGCGGCGACGAATTCATGCTCACCTCCAGCGGTTTCACCACACCGGCCACCCTGCTGTCCGGTTCGGTGGGCGGGCCGACCACGCTGCTCAAACAGGAACCCGGATTCTTCGACACCGAGGGCATCGAGACCGAACAGTTCTTCGTCCGGTCCGATGACGGAACGATGGTGCCCTACTTCGTGATCCGGCATCGCGATCGGCGCGGGCAGGCCGGTCCGACGGTGATGTCCGGCTACGGCGGCTTCGAGATCTCCCGCACGCCGGGCTACAACGGCGCGTCCGGGATGGGCTGGCTCGAGCGCGGCGGCACCTGGGTGATGACGAATATCCGCGGCGGCGGCGAGTACGGGCCGCAGTGGCACACCCAGGCGCTCAAGGCCGATCGGCACCGGGTCTACGAGGACTTCTCCTCGATCGCGAAAGATCTCGTGGCCCGCGGCATCACGACCGCACCGCAGCTGGGCGCGGTGGGCGGCAGCAACGGCGGGCTGCTGATGGGCGTGATGCTCACCCGGTATCCGGAACTTTTCGGCGCGATCGTCTGCCAGGTGCCGCTGCTGGATATGCGGCGCTATCACCTGCTGCTGGCCGGGGCGTCCTGGGTGGCCGAATACGGCGACCCGGACAAGCCCGAGGAATGGGAGTACATCAGCAAGTACTCCCCCTATCAGAACGCGCGCGCCGACCGGCCCTATCCGCCGATCCTGCTGACCACCTCCACCCGCGACGACCGCGTCCACCCCGGCCACGCCCGCAAGATGGCCGCACTGCTCGAAGAACAGGGCCACACCCTCTGGTACCACGAGAACATCGAGGGTGGGCACGGCGGCGCGGCCGACAACAAGCAGATGGCGTTCCAGGCAGCGCTGATCTACGAGTTCTTCACCCAGATGCTCATGGAGGACCGCGAGCAGGCGTGAATCACCGGTCCCGCAGCCAGGTTTCGATGCGATCGACGGTGCTGCCGGGATCGGTGATCCAGCCGTTGTGCCCCAACGGTTTCGGCTCGTGCCAGGTCGTCACCGCCGCGTTCGGCAGCTTCTCCAGCAGGTGCGCGGCCGAACCGCGCGGAGTCAGATCGTCGCCCTCGACGGTGATCGACAGCACCGGCAGTTTCAGGCGCGCGATGCGTTCCTCGTAGTCGATGTCCGCACCGACGGGGACGAATCGGCCGGTGCGGGCCAGCCGCGCCCAGTCGGAGATGAGCACCTTGGACTGGCGGCCGAATCCTCCGGCGGTGATGCGGTCGCCGGGCCAGAAGCCCGCGAGATTGGCCGTGAGCGAGATGGCGGCCGGACCCAGCAGCATTCCGGACCGGAAGATACCGCTGTAACCGCGGAAATACGGTGTGCCGGAGGCGATCAGAATCAGCCCGCCCAGGCGTCCGCGGATCCGCGCGGCGTACATCGTGGCGAGTTGCCCACCCATGCTGTGCCCCAACAGAATCGGCGTGCTGTCCGGGAAACGTTCGCGCACCACCTCGAAGATCGCCGGGAAGTCCACCGAGACGAGTTCGTGGTAGCCGTAGGTGCTGTCCGCATCCGGTTTCGGACTGCTGTCGCCGTTTCCGCGCAACTCCCCGATCGCCACGTCCACCCCGCGTCCGGCCAGCTCCCGGGCGAAATCGCCGTAATAGATCCCCGGCACCCCCAGCCCGGGAATGATCACCACCACCGCCCGCGGCGCGTCCGGCGTGATCGGATGCCGATGCTGCCCGCGGGCCGCAACCAACCGCACCGGCACGGTACTACCATCGGGCACCTGAATCGGAACAGTCTCCATGCGGGCACGCTACCGCGCGCACGTCTCAGGCACTGACCGTGTCGGGCTCGGGGGTATCCCCCTCGACGGCTTCGCTGCGCTGCAACAACTCGCCCAATCCGGTGCGGGTGGTGACCACGACGATCTGATTACCTTCGGCGAGTTCGGTATCCGGGGCGGGCTGCCATTCGAGTCCCGCGCCCCCGCTGTGCTGCATGGCGATGACGCGGGTGTGTTCGGGCAGGTCCGCGGTGTCCAGCGGCTTGCCGACCAGGTCCGAACCCGCTTGCACCGGAACCTCGGCGACCATCAGGTGGGCCGCGCCGACCGACAGCGTCGCGATCACCCGGCGTTCACTCATCGCCGCCGCGAATCCGTCGGCGGCGAGCTGGAAGACGCTGCGCACCACGGCTTTGCGCAGGCTGCGCTGCACTCGGTCGGCGAGATCGTCGTCGGACAGGCGCAGCACCACCTGCAGATCGTCGCGATAGGACTGGCCGAGCATGGCGGCCTCGAGATTCACCGCATCACTGCTGGTGGCCAGCACGAGGGCCCGCGCCCGCGAAACTCCGGCAGCGCGCAGCGAATCGTCCCAGGTGGCCTGGCCGATGACGACCGGCGCCCCCAGCGCGCGAGCCTGCGCGACACCGCGCGCGTTCTCGTCGTGATCCAACCCGACCACGCGAACACCGAGGTCACTGAGCTGTTCGAGAACGCGTCGACCGACATTGCCGAGCCCGGCCACGATGACGTGATCGGTGAAGCGGGCCGGGTCGGGCGCGCCGACATCGGACAGTTGCGCCCGCAACACCCCGCCCACCACCAGCGCGGTCACCACCGGCGTCATCGTCAGGCCCAGGAAGGTGATGCCCAGCTGCACCACCTTGAACGTCGTGCTCTTCTCCGGCTCGGGTGCGGCCGCCCCCGCCGCATCCAACATCGTCTCGTAAACCGCTGTGCCCCAGCCAGTTCCAACCATGACGAGCAGGCAGCAGCCGAACGCTATCATCGCGATCAGCCCCAGCAGCAGCCGAATCAGGGCGTGGCGCGCCAGATACCGGATCAGGCTCAACCAGACTCGCGGCGCACCAGGCGAATACGGCTCCCGGCCGGACAGTGCGAGCACCCGCCCGGTCGCGGGCGCGACGGGCGTCAGCGCGATATCCGATCCGGGTCCCTCCACGAGTCCGCACACCACCCGGTCCGCGGGCGTCTCGGCCGAACTCCCGACATACAGGGTGCGGTCGGCAAGCCGCAGATAGTCGAAGGCATTCTCACTGACCGCCGCCGCGATGAACGAGGGCGCGGCCATCTCCGACATGGACAGCACCACACAGTCGGCGAACAACGTCCGAATGCGAAATCCCAAGCCGGTATTGAACATTCGGATGACCAGCCGGATCCCCGGATTCAGCTCGTTCGCCCGCAGCGCCGCGTGAAAGTTCTCCACATCGGCCTGATCCACCAGCGCCAACGCCCGCGCCTCGGCCACTCCGGCCGCACGCAACGTCTTCTCGTCGATCCGCGACGCACACTGGATCCGAACCCGCTCCAACCGCTCGAGCTGCGGGATGTAACTCCCCTCCAGATTCGGCACCACGACCGTCACCGTGGCCCGAGCGAACCGAGTCACCAGGCGCAACGCCAACTGATAAACGAGCGGATTATCCCCGCAGACAACGAAACCCGGCCCCACCGCATGCTCCTGCCCCGAACTCACATCCCCGATGCTAGCGGGCCGAACCTCGCCTCACAGGAACCTTTGCCACGCGACAAAACCGAAACACCAGTTCGCAGCACCAAGTTTCACCAACCCCGGAGAGCACCGACACCCGGTTTGCGGCGCGGTGAGCCCAAGGGCGCCGCAAACCCGCCGGATCGAAGCGGAGGCAGAAAACTCAGGCACCTACCGCACCGATGATGATCCGGCGTAAGACTTGGATGATGTCGTCCAGGCTGGGGCGAGGGTCGGTGCCGCTCCAGGCGTCGACGACGTAGTTGACCGCACCGATGATCGCCAGGACGCGCATCTCGTAATCGCCGGTCGGGATTTCTCCGTGTAGCGCAGCGTCTTCCGCGGCGCCGGCCAGCAGGGCGCCCCAGGCGCGGCGCAATTCCAGCCGGAACTTCTCCACCTTCGGGCCCGCGCCGACCACTTCGACCAATGCCACGCGAGCCTTGCGCGGATCGCGGCCGATGGCCTCGATATAGGAACGCACGCAGGCGTCGATGACCTCGACCGCGGGACGATCGGCATGATCGGCCAATGCGGCGGCCACCGCGTCCCGCGATTGCCGGTCGATCTGTTCGTATAGCTCGAGTAGCAGTGATTCGCGGCCGGTGAACTCCTCGTAGAACTGTCGCGAAGAGAGGCCGGCGTCTTTGCAGATCGCACCGACCGAACTATTTCCATACCCGTCTCTGGCGAACACCGTCAATCCGGACTCCAGAAAACGCGCACGTCGTTGTCGCTGCCGGTCTTCTACGGGCTGCCCGGCGTACATTCTGCCCGCATTAGTCTCCTGTGACATTGCGCCAGACAATACAGAAGGGCCCGATCCCCTCGTCATGGATCGGGCCCTTCGTTTTCACCTTCGACCAACCGGGCATTAGCCGAAAGTTGGCTGTATTACCGGCAATACCGATGACCTACCGCACCGGGCCGGTGTCCAACCGTTAGCCAACTCGGAGCATTCCGAGCGGCCCTCGCAATCATAACCGTTTTATAGGATTTTTCTAGAGTTAATTTGAATCGTCTCACTGAACGCACGCGGAACCGCCCGCCATTCTCCGGAACATCCGGTACGGCTCCATCCACTCATCGCCCGCGAACCGACACTCGTTACAACCCGAAAACTGACACTCGTTACAGCACAACGACGAGGGGCCGCGGACGGTGATCCGTCCGCGGCCCCTCGGGCAGCTGTGGTCAGGCGGTGACGGCCTGCTGCTCGCGCTGAAGTTCCAGCGCGATATCGATCAACTGGTCCTCCTGCCCGCCGACGAGCTTGCGCTTACCCGCGCGCACCAGCATCTCCGCCGCGGAGACCCCGTACCGCTCGGCTTGGCGCTCAGCATGTTTGAGGAAGCTCGAGTACACGCCCGCGTAGCCCATCATCAGAGCCTGACGATCGAGCAGACATTCCTGCGGCATCGCCGGACGCACCACGTCCTCGGCCGCATCGGCGATCGCGAAGAAGTCGATCCCGGTCTTGATCCCGATCTTGTCGGCCACCCCGATGAACGCCTCGACCGGCGTATTGCCCGCGCCGGCGCCGAACCGCCGCGCACTCCCGTCGATCTGCTTCGCGCCCGCGCGCACCGCGTAGATCGAATTCGCCACGGCCAGATCGAGATTCTCGTGCCCGTGGAAGCCGACCTGCGCATCATCACCCAGCTCGGCGACCAGCGCGGAGATGCGATCGGAGACCTGATCCAGCACCAGCGCACCCGCCGAGTCGACGACGTACACGCACTGGCATCCGGCATCGGCCATGATCCGCGCCTGCTTCGCCAGCACCTCCGGCGGCTGCGAATGCGACATCATCAGGAAGCCCACGGTCTCCAGACCAAGATCCCGCGCATAGCCGAAGTGCTGGATGGACACATCCGCCTCGGTGCAGTGCGTGGCGATGCGCACGATCGACGCACCGTTGTCCTGCGAGATCTTGATGTCCTCCTTGACGCCCACACCGGGCAGCATGAGAACCGCGATCTTGGCCTGCTTCGCGGTCTGCGCCGCGATGGTGACCAGTTCCTGCTCGGGGGTCTTGGAGAATCCGTAGTTGAACGAGGATCCGCCCAGGCCGTCGCCGTGCGTCACCTCGATCACCGGAATACCCGAGTTATCCAGGGCCGCAACGATATCGCGCACCTCGGTCGCGGTGAACTGATGCCGCTTGTGGTGCGATCCGTCCCGCAGCGAGGTATCGGTGACGCGAACGTCCAACTCCTGCGAATAGGGCTGCTTCACGTAATTCATGATGGTGCTCCCTTCTACACCCGGGCCGAGAGGATCTGATCGGCGACGACCTCGCCGACCCGCGTCGCGGCGGCGGTCATGATGTCCAGGTTGCCCGCGTAGGGCGGCAGGAAATCGCCCGCGCCCTCGACCTCCACGAACACCGAAACCTTCGCCATGCCACCGGAAACCACGCTCGGCTCGTCGAACTGCGGCTCGTTGAGCAACCGGTAACCCGGCACGTACTGCTGGATGTCCGCGACCATCCGATGGATCGATTCGGCGATCGCCGCGGTGTCGGCGTCCTCGGGAATCGCGGCGAAGATGGTGTCGCGCATGATCATCGGCGGCTCGGCCGGGTTCAGGATGATGATCGCCTTACCCCGCTTCGCTCCGCCGATGGTCTCCACGCCCCTGGACGTGGTCTTGGTGAATTCGTCGATGTTCGCGCGAGTTCCGGGCCCGGCGGACACCGAGGACACCGACGCGACGATCTCCGCGTAGGGCACCTCGACCACCCGCGAGACGGCCGCGACGATCGGAATCGTCGCCTGCCCGCCGCAGGTGATCATGTTGACGTTCGGGGTGTCCAGATTCGCGTCCAGGTTCACCGGCGGCACCACGGCCGGACCGACCGCGGCCGGGGTCAGATCGATCGCGCGGATCCCCGCCTCGGCGTACTTCGGCGCGTACTCCCGGTGCACGTAGGCCGAGGTCGCCTCGAACAGCATGTCCGGCTTCTCGGGCAGACCCAGCAGCCAGTCCGCGCCCTCGTGCGAGGTCTCCAGACCGAGCCCGGCCGCACGCTTCAAACCCTCACTGTCCGGGTCGATTCCGATCATCCAGCGCGGTTCGATCCGGTCCGAACGCAGCAATTTGTACAGCAGATCGGTGCTGATGTTGCCGGACCCGACGATGGCGGCCGAAACCTTCTTCCCGGCGGCATTTCCGTTGTCGCTCACTCGACTCTCCTCAGCTGAAACGCAAACGAACAGAACCGAGTCCGTCGAACTCGGCATGGAAGTCATCACCCGGACGGGCATCGATCGCGCGGGTGCACGAACCGGGCAGCACGATGTCACCGGCCTTCAACCGCACGCCGAACGAGGCGACCTTGCGCGCCAGCCACGCCACCGCGATCGTCGGATCGCCCAGTACCGCATCGCTGCGGCCCTCGGCGATCGGTTCACCGTTGCGGGTCAGGCGGGCGTCGATCTTCTTGACGTCCAACGCATCCGGCGCGATCCGCTCGGGTCCGAGCACCCAGCCCGCCGAGGACGCGTTGTCGGCGATGGTGTCGCACAGCGCGATCTTCCAGTCCTTGATCCGGCTGTCGATCAACTCGATCGAGGGTGCGTAGGCGACCGTCGCGGCCAGCACGTCGGCCTCGGTGCAGTCCTCGCCGGGCAGATCCGCGCCCAGTACGAATCCGACCTCCACCTCGACTCGCGGATAGAGGTACTTCGAGGTGTCCACGGGTGTGTTCTCGAACACTTCCATCTCGCCGAGCAGATGGCCGTAATCCGGCTCGTCCACGCCCATCATCTGCTGCATCGCCTCGGACGAGAGCCCGACCTTGTGGCCGACGACCTTCGCGCCGCCGTCCAGGCGAGCGCGGATGTTCTGCAACTGGATCTCGTAGGAATCGACCACGTCGATGTCGGGATAGCGCGCGACGAGCGGGTCGATCGGCACCCGGTCCCGTTCGGCAGCCGCGAGCTCCGCAGCCAGTTCCCTCCGTACCGCGTCGGACAGCACGCTACTTCCTTCCACTGAGGGCCCGGTCCGGTGACTGAGACAGAAACTGAAACGAGTTTTCCTGCGGAAACTTGCCCCAGCAGTACCTTCTGCCTGACCAATATAGACCAAACGTAGGCCGATTCTATAACGTGTTCTACATGACTGATCGGGAATACGACGTGGTGGTGGTCGGCAGCGGCGCCGCCGGTATGACGGCCGCCCTCGCCGCGGCGCACCACGGCCTGCGCGTGGTGCTCATCGAGAAGGCCGCGCACTACGGCGGGAACACCGCGCGCAGCGGAGGCGGTGTGTGGGTCCCGGGCAACAAGGCGTTGCGCGCCTCGGGCCGCCCCGACGATCGCGAGGACGCGCGCACCTACCTGCACGCGATCATCGGCGACGGCGCACCCGCCGAGCGGATCGATACCTACATCGACCGCGGCGCGGAGGCGTTCGACTTCGTGCTGGACCACACGCCGCTGCAGATGCGGTGGGTGCCGAACTACTCCGACTACTACCCGGAGGCCCCCGGCGGCCGTTCCTCGGGACGTTCCTGTGAACCCAAGCCGTTCAACGCCAAGATCCTCGGCGAGGAGCGGTTCAACCTGGAACCGCCGTACGCGAAGGCCCCGCTGAACGTCGTGGTCACCCAGGCCGACTTCGTCAAACTGAACCTGATCAGGCGTCATCCGCGCGGCATCGTGACCGCCATGCGCGTCGGCGCGCGCACCTACCTGGCCAAGTGGACCGGTAAGCATCTGCTCGGCATGGGCCAGGCGCTGATCGCCGCCATGCGCAAGGGCCTGATGGACGCGAATGTGCCGGTGCTGCTGAACACCCCGATGACCGGACTTGTCGTCGAGGACGGGCGCGTGGTCGGCGTCGAGGCCACGGAAAACGGTGAGCCCGTCACCTTCCGCGCGCGATACGGCGTCGTCCTCGGCTCCGGCGGTTTCGAGCACAACGAGGAAATGCGGCACAAATACCAGCGTGAGCCCATCGGCACCGAATGGACAACCGGTGCCGCCGGAAATACCGGCGACGGGATCGTCGCGGGTATGGCCGCGGGGGCGAATATCGACGTCATGGAGGATTCGTGGTGGGGGCCGACCCTTTTCAAGGGCGGTAAACCGTGGTTCGCGCTCGCGGAACGGAATCTGCCGGGCAGCATCATGGTCGACGCGGCGGGTAAGCGATTCGGTAACGAGTCCGCTCCTTACGTCGAGGCCGTGCACACCATGTACGGCGGCAAATACGGGCAGGGCGAGGGTCCGGGCGAGCACGTGCCCGCATGGCTGGTGTTCGACCAGCGCTACCGGAACCGCTACATTTTCGCGGGTTTGCAGCCTGGCCAGCGGATTCCGTCCCGCTGGATGGAAAACGATCTGATCGTGAAGGCCGACACCCTCGCGGAACTGGCCGCGAAGATCGGCGTTCCCGAACAGGCGCTCGCGCAGACCGTCGAGCGGTTCAACTCCTTCGCCGAGAAGGGCAAGGACGAGGACTTCGGCCGCGGCGACAGCGCGTACGACCGCTACTACGGCGACCCGACCGTCAAGCCGAACCCGAGCCTGGCCGGGCTGGTGCAGGGCCCGTTCTACGCGGCGAAGATGGTGCCGGGCGACCTGGGCACCAAGGGCGGGCTGGTCACCGACACCTCCGGACGGGTGCTGCGGGAGGACGAGACCGTCATCGACGGCCTCTACGCCTCGGGCAACTGCTCGGCGCCGGTGATGGGACACACCTACGCCGGTCCGGGCGCGACCATCGGCCCGGCGATCACCTTCGGCTACCTCGCGATCAAGGACATCACCGATCGGGTGAAGCCCGCGGCCGACACCGCTCAGCGGTAGCGCGGTCGACAACGCGACCACGATCAGCTAGGAGAACTACATGCCGATTGATCCGAAAGTTGCCCTGGGAGCGGCACTCGCGCCGCAGGAGTTCGCGTGGACGCCCTCGGATGTGCAGCTCTACCACCTGGGCCTGAGCGCGGGCGCGCGCTGGACCGATCCGGGCGAGCTGCGCTATCTGGACGACCGCGCCCCGCAGGTGCTGCCGACGTTCGCGACGGTCGCGCCGACCATGCGGGTCACCGAGCCGCCGCGGGTGAGTTTCCCGGGCGTGGAGATCGACCTGGCCAAGGTGGTGCACGCCAGCCAGGAGGTCGTGCTGCACCGGCCGATCCCGGCCGAGGGCAAGGCGTCCAGCACCGGGCACATCACCGAGGTGTGGGACAAGGGTTCCGCGGCGGTGGTCGCGCACGAGACCCTCGTCACCGGTTCGGACGGCGAATTGCTGTGGACGGCCAAGTCATCGATCTTCGCCAAGGGCGAGGGCGGTTTCGGCGGCGAACGCGGACCCAGCAGCAAGATCGAATTGCCGGACCGCGCACCGGATTTCAATGTGACCACTCCCACACTGCCGCAGCAGGCCCTGCTCTACCGCATGTGCGGTGACCGCAACCCGCTGCATTCGGATCCCGAATTCGCCCGCGCCGCAGGGTTTCCCAACCCGATCCTGCACGGACTGTGCACCTACGGCCTGGTCTGCAAGACCGCCGCGGACATCGTCCTGGACTCGGACACCAGCCGAATCACCGGATTCCGCGCACGTTTCGCCGGTGTGCTCTATCCCGGGGAAACAATTCGGTCCCGAATGTGGTTGGAAAGTAATGAGCTCGTCATCGCGGCCACGGTGGTGGAACGTGAAGAGGCTCCGGTTCTCAGCGACGTCCGTCTGACGTTCACGTCCTAGAACCACCCTCGACCCCGCCGTCCCGGCGCCGGAGGAGGTACGCAGCGGTCCCTCATCCCGCTGCACCCTTCGTCCCGCCGGGACGGCGGACTCCATTTCTTACACTCGGACAAGAACTTTGGTGGCGCGGCGGTCGGCGCGCCGCAGCGTCACCACATCGGCGCCGAGATCCTCGACCACGCCGACGAATTCGTGCCCGCACGCGGGTCCGGCCACCGGCCCCGGCCGTCCGGCGAACGCGCGAATATCGGTCCCGCAGATCCCGGCCGCGATCACCCGCACGACCGCATCGGTCGAATCCCGCACCCCCGCATCGTCCACCTCGCCGACGACGATCTCACCGGGCGCGTTCAGCAGTACCGCTCTCATTCACTTTCCTCACGAGAACACCTGTGAGCCAGTGCATTCGCACCGCTGACAGGTAAACAACACCGACCGCGTTCGAGTCGGCGGATAGACGTCCTTCAGCGCCGACACAGCACCATCACGCACGTGTCGGGAATGCCTGGGGGCCACCTCATCTCGCACCCGGCGACATCGGTTCGGCGGAGTCCCTGCGCCCCGAATTCACACCGGTCGCGGCGGCGAGTACGGCGACCTCCTCGGCCCAGTTCCGGGCCAGCTCAGCGGCATGGGCCACACCGGTATCGGTCAGCACGGACAGGGTCGCGGTGGACCTGTAGCGGGTGAGGATGGTGAAACATCCGTGCCCCGGCGGCAGCCAGGGCAGCGCGCACAGGTCCTCGACGGGACGTTCCAGAACGGTCAGCGCCGGGGCGGACCGGAACACCGAGGCGGTCAGCGCGACGTTGCGCCGATCGCCGAGCCGCCGCAGCGCGGGGCCGCTCCACCGGACCGGCACCTGGTCGATCAGCGCCCGCGCACCGCTGCGCGCCGAGGACATCCGTCGTTGCGACATCCGTTGCGCCGCAAGGTGAAGCCGCCGACCCGGATCCGCGGTGGCGGTGGGCAGCGCGATGCGGACCAGCCCGAGATGAACGCCGCTGCGATCGTGCTCGTCGGGACACCGGGTGTCGACCGGGACGCACACCGGCACATCCGCAGCGACCGCCGTCCACCGCCGCACCGCCCCCGCCAGGGCCGCCAGATGCACCTGCCCGACGCTGACCCCCGCACCGTCCGCGATCGCCCGCAACTCGGCCACCGGCACCGCGGCGGTGTCGATCCGGCGCTGCCCGGTGAGCTCACCGAACACCGTGAGCTCCGGCGCGGAACGCAAGGTGCGCAACACATTCGGCACCACCCGCGCCGCCGCCGGCGCACTGCCCGCCGACTGCTCGACCGTCGAGGCCGCGCGTCCGGCGAACAACACCTCGAGCGCCCGCATCACCGCCGTCCCGTCGAGTACGCCGTGATGCACCGCGAAAGCCAGCCCCCACTGCGCACCCTCACCGGGCAGCAACCACATCCGCCACAGCGGATGATCGTGACTCGGCGGATCCGGCATCACTCGCGAATCGGCGCCACCTCGACCGGCCCCGCCGTCAGCATCCGCACATGGTTCTCGATATCGAACTGCGGGTCCGGCTCCCAGTCGACCTCCGCGGTGAGCCGATGCGTCAGCGCCGGAACCAGTCCGACCCGGCTCGACACCTGCGCCCGCAACTCTCCCAGCGACGGAGCCACCCCGCCGCAACGCAGCAGAACCCCGAAATACACATCACTCGGGTCCGCGGCCACCTGCTCCATCGCGACAAAGGTGTGCGTCAGCAGATCGGGATCGGCCGGACGGTGCAACGACATGGACGGGACTGTGGCACGCAGCCACACCCCGCACAATATGCCCGAGGCAAATGACCAGCGTCGGCAACAAGACTTCACACGCCCGACACGAATTCCCCACCGCAGTTCAATCAATGGTCGACCGCGAGAAATCCTTCCGCCCTTGCCGATAGCCGAGTCCGCGACTCCACCGCAACGTCGTCGCCGACGCGATTCCGGGCAGGCATACCCGACGGTTCGGAGGAGGGTTCACTCCGCTTCGGGATTGATCCCGACCAGCATCATCAAGGTGTCGGCCAGTTCGGCGACCGCATGCTGCTGGGCCTTGCCGGTCAGGTCGGCGCACCACAGCGGCGCCTGGCTCATGGCCGCGTGCATGCACTGCAGGACGGTGTCGACGCCGGTGACGGTGAACTCACCGGACTCGACTCCGGCCTCCACCAGCCGCCGGAACAGCTGATCGTGCCGTTGCCGCAGGTCCTTGATGCGTTCGCGCTGAGCGTCGGGCCATTCGCGAGGCATCAGGAAAAGCCGCAGGGCGGCCGGATAATCGCGCACGGCGATGGTGACGTGTTCGTGGATCAGCGCGCGCAGTTGCGTCGTGGGCGTGCCCTCGGTGGCGACCAGATGTTCCTCGAGCCGTGCGGTCCACTCGTTGCCGAGCGTCTCGATCGCGGCGGTGCCGAGTTCGTCCTTACTCGAAAAGTAGTAGTACAGCGAGCCTTTGGTGACATCGAGACGTTCGGCGACGTCCTCGAGGCTCACCGCGTCGTACCCGCGCTCGCCGAACAGCTCCGCGGCCGCGGCGAGGATCTCCTGGATCCGGCGGCCACGTTTGCGCTGCACCCGGCCGGACGCCGGGCTCGCCTGCGCGGTCGGTGAAGACGTCATCAGGTTCTCCCCTCTCTCGTAGCTCTCCCGCGGACTCGACCCGAGAGTACCGGTTTGACTCTCAATTCAATTATTGACTCCATAGTCAAAGTTTGTCACGATGGTCAAACAACGAGAGGAGCGGGAGATGAGCACGTACGAGGACATCCGCTACGAGACCGAGGGTCCGGCGGCGATCATCACGATCAACCGGCCCGAGCGATACAACGCGTTCCGCGGTAAGACGGTCGAGGAGCTGATCCGGGCCTTCCGCACCGCGTGGGCGGATCGGCAGGCGCAGGCGGTCATCCTGACCGGCGCGGGCGAGAAGGCGTTCTGCACCGGCGGCGACGTCAAACAGCGCGCGGAGACCGGTGACTACGGCCCGACCGAGAGCGGCATGTTCGAGATCGGCAACCTGCACAAGCTCATTCGCGATATCCCCAAGCCGGTGATCGCCGCGGTGAACGGCATCGCCGTGGGCGGCGGGCACGTGCTGCACGTGCTGTGCGACGTCTCCATCGCCAGCGAGACCGCCCGCTTCGGCCAGGCCGGTCCCAAGGTCGGCTCCTTCGACGCCGGATTCGGTTCGGCCTATCTCGCCCGCGTCGTCGGCGAGAAGCGCGCCCGGGAGATCTGGTTCTGGTGCCGCCAGTACAGCGCCGTCGAGGCCGAGCGCATGGGCCTGGTCAACGCCGTCGTCCCGGCCGATCAGCTCCGCGAGACCGCGCTGGCCTGGGCGAACGAGGTCGCCGAGAAGAGTCCGACCGCGATCCGGTTCCTCAAGCAGTCGTTCAACGCCGACACCGACCACCAGGCGGGCCTGTCCAATCTCGCCATGTCGGCACTGGATCTGTTCACCGCCTCACCCGAGGGACTCGAGGGCGCGGCGGCGTTCGCCGAGAAGCGCAAGCCCGATTTCAACTCGCACGTCGACTGGCACTACTGATCATGGACTTCACATTCGACGACGAGGTCGAGGCGTACCGGCAGGAGTTGCGGCGCTTCGCGACCAAGGTCCTGGCCCCGCACTATCAGTCCGACGACAAGGCGGCGAAACTGCGCCCGGAACTGGTGGCCGACATGGCCCGCATGGGGCTGACCGGATTGCGCATCCCGGAGCGGCACGGCGGGCAGGACGCCAGCGCGGTGATCGCCGGCATGGCCGCGGAGGAAGTCGCGCGCGGTGATTTCAACGCCACCTACCTGATCATCGTCAACGCGCTGGTCAGCGATATCCTCGCCCGCAACGCCACCGAGGAGCAGCAGGCGGCCTGGCTGCCGGACATCGCTTCGGGCGCGATCGTGCCCGCGTTCTGCATCACCGAACCCGGCCACGGCACCGACGCGGCCGCACTGGAAACCAAGGCCGAACCCGACGGCGACGGCTGGCGGATCACCGGCGAGAAGACCTCGATCACGCTCGGGATGTCCGCGCACCGCGCGCTGGTGCTGGCCCGCACCGGTGGGCCCGGGGCGCGCGGAGTCAGCGCGTTCTGGGTGGATCTCGACGACCGCTACGTCTCGCGAGCGGCGTTCGACGATCTCGGCAGCCGCGCGATCGGCAGGGCCACACTGCATTTCGACGGTCTGCCGGTCGGCCGCGACCGGCTGGTCGGCGAGCCGGGAGCCGGATTCGTCTCGGTGATGCAGGGTTTCGACTACTCTCGCGCGGTCATCGGGCTGGCTTGTCTCGGCGCAGCGCAGGTTTCCCTGGACGAGGCGTTGCAGTGGGCTCGCGATCGCACGGCATTCGGCAATCCGATCGGCGCCTTCCAGGGGGTGTCCTTCCCGCTCGCGGAGTACGCCACCTATCTGCGCGGGGCGCGGCACGTCTGCTACGAGGCGTTGTGGCGCAAGGACAACGGGATCGAGCACAGCACCGAGGCCGCGATGGCCAAGTTCTGGGCCCCCAAACTGGCCGCTGAGGTCATCCACCAGTGCCTGCTGACGTTCGGGCATCTGGGCTACTCCAGTGAGAGTCCGGTCGGACAGCGGATGCGCGACGTCATCGGACTCGAGATCGGCGACGGCACCGCGCAGGTCTCCAAACTCGTCATCGCCCGAAATCTGCTGGGCCGCAGCTTCGCTCCCTGAACCACCGAGAAAGGAAGTCCGCCATGGGCACACTCGAGGACAAGATCGCCATCGTGACCGGCGCCGGACAGGGCATCGGCCGCGGTATCGCCGAGAAGCTCTACGCCGAGGGCGCGACGGTGGTCATCGCCGACATCAACGAGAACACCGCGAAAGACACTGCCGCCGAACTGGGTTCGCGCGCCGTGGGCCTGCGTGCGGACGTGACCGCGCCCGAATCGGTCCAGGCCATGGTCGAGCAGGTCCGTCAGCAGTTCGGCCGCATCGACGTGCTGGTCAACAACGCGGGCTGGGACAAGGCCGCCCCCTTCGTCGACTCCGATCGGGCCGACTGGGATCGGGTGATCCAGATCAACCTGTACGGCGTGCTGAACACCTGCAAGGCCGTACTGCCGATCATGGCCGAACAGAAGTCCGGCACGGTGGTCAACGTCGCCTCGGATGCCGGACGGGTCGGCTCCTCGGGTGAGGCCGTCTACTCCGCGGCCAAGGGCGGGGTCATCTCGTTCACCAAATCCGTTGCGCGCGAGATGGCCCGGTATCAGGTCAACGCCAATGCGGTGTGCCCCGGCCCGACCGACACCGCCCTGTTCGCCTCCATCGGCGGCGACGATCCGCGCCTGCGCGAGGCGCTCACCAAGGCGATCCCGTTCCGCCGGCTCGCCCAGCCCAGCGACCTCGCCAATGTGGTCGCCTTCTTCGCCTCCGACGAGGCCGCCTACGTCACCGGCCAGACCGTCAGCGTCAGCGGCGGCCTCACCATGAGCTGAACCGGAGTTCGCCATGCCATTCGCGACGATCCTCACCGCCGAGCAGATCGACCGCTACACCCGTGCGGGTTTCTGGCGAGATCGCGTCATCACCGACTATCTGGACGAGGCCGCCGCCGACGCTCCGGACAAGCTCGCCTTCGTCGACTCACAGCGACGAATCACCTACGCGCAGTTGCGATCTGAGGTCGATCGCTGCGCGCTGGGACTGCTGGAACTGGGTGTGCGCCCCGGTGACGTGGTGTCCTTCCAACTGCCCAACCGGATCGAATGGATCGTGACGCATTTCGCCGCGACCCGCATCGGCGCGATCAGCAATCCGCTGATCCCGATCTATCGCGAGCGCGAGGTCGGATTCATGGTCGCCATGGCGAAATCGAAGGTGCTGGTCGTTCCGGCGGAGTTCCGCGGCTTCGACTATCCGGCCATGGTCGAACGCATCCGGCCCGAGCTTCCCGACCTCGAACATGTTCTGGCCGTGGGATCTTCGTGGGACGAGTTCATGAGCACCCCGTGGGAGCAGCGTCGTGATGCGGCCGAACTCGCCACGCTGCGGCCCGATCCGAACGAGGTGACGCTGCTGATCTTCACCTCCGGCACCACCGGTGAGCCCAAAGGCGTGATGCACACCCACAATACGGCCGTCGCGGCGAACGATCCGCTGCCCGCGCGCCTGGGCATCACCGCCGACACGGTGTTCCACATGGCCTCGACCCTGGCCCACCTGACCGGATTCCTGTACGGCGCAAGACTTCCCGTGCAGAATGCGGCAACCTGCGTGTTGCAGGACGTCTGGGATGCCGAACGTTTCACCGAACTCGTCGCCGAACACCGCATCACCTACACCTCGGGTGCGACGCCGTTCCTGCACGACCTGCTGGCCGCACCGCACCCGGCATCTCACGACATGTCCTCCCTGCGCCGGTTCTGCTGTATGGGTGCGCCCATTCCGCGGGCGATCGTGCGCGAGGCGCGGCGCACCCTGCCGGGCACGGTCGTGCTCGGAGGCTGGGGACAAACCGAGGATGCGCTGGTCACACTGGGCGTACCGGGCGATCCGGACGAGAAGATCATCGATACCGACGGTTATCCGTGGCCGGGTATGCGAATCCGGATTCTCGGCCCGGACGGGTCGGAAGTACCGCCGGGCGCCGAAGGTCGATTGCAGGTGGCCGGGCCGTTCCTGTTCGTCGGCTACGCCGATCGCGAGCAGCTGACCCGGGAGTGCTTCGACGGCGACTGGTTCGACACCGGCGACCTGGGCAGTGTCGACGCCGAGGGCTATCTGCGCATCGCGGGCCGCACCAAGGACGTGATCATCCGCGGCGGGGAGAACATCCCGGTCGCGTACGTGGAGAACGTGCTGTACGAGCATCCGGACGTCGAGGCCGTCGCCGTCGTCGGGGTGCCCGACCCCCGGCTCCAGGAACGCGCCTGCGCATGCCTGGTGCTCAAACCCGGTGCGGCCGAGCTGGATTTCGAGGCACTGCGCACCTTCCTGTCCGGCAAGGGCGTCGCCAAACAGTACTGGCCCGAGCGGCTGGAAATTCTGCCCGAACTGCCCCGCACCGCGAGCGGCAAGATCCAGAAATTCCAGCTGCGCGCACGCATCGGCGACAGCGTATGAACGGACACCACGCACCACGAATTCTATTGATCGGCAAGGACTCTCGATGACATACGACACCGTTCGCACCGACGTCGCCGACGGCGTCGCGGTGCTCACCCTCGATCGCCCCGATGTGCGCAACGCCATCGATCGGCAGGTGCAGGCCGATGCGCGGGCCGCGCTCGCGACGTTCCGCGACGATCCCGAGGTCGGCGGGGTGGTGTTCACCGGCGCAGGCGACCGGGCCTTCGCCGCCGGAGCCGATATCAGCCAGCTGCGCGACTACACCCTGCACACCGGGCTGGCCGCGGAGATGCAACGGCTCTACGACGAGGTCGAGGCGTTCGAGAAGCCGACCATCGCGGCGGTGAACGGCTACGCCCTCGGCGGCGGCTGCGAGCTCGCTCTCGCCTGCGATATCCGGATCGCTTCCCCCACAGCGAAATTCGGCCTGCCGGAGACGATGCTGTCGGTACTGCCGGGCGCCGGCGGGACCCAGCGCATGGGCCGCCTGATCGGGATGGGCCGGGCCATCGAGCTGATCCTGACCGGACGCCTGGTCGACGCCGCCGAGGCGCACGCGATCGGGCTGGTCACCGCCGTCACCGACGATCCGGTCGCGACGGCGCGGGAGACCGCACAGAACATCCTGCGACGCGGTCCGCTGGCCGTCCAGCTGGCCAAACTCGTCATCCGCACCGGCATGGACGCCGATCAGCGCACCGGACTGGTCGTCGAGCGGCTGGCCCAGGCGCTGCTCTACACCACCGACGACAAACGTGAAGGCGCACAGGCGTTTCTGGCCAAGCGTCCCGCCGCGTTCACCGGGAGCTGACCATGATCTCTCGCATACTCGTCGTCGGCGCGGGCGCGATGGGCGCGCAGATCGCGCTGACCGCGGCCCTGGCCGGATACGAGGCCGTACTCACCGATATCGACGACGGCCGCCTCATCCGGGCCCGATCCGAACTGACCGATCTGCTGGCCGCGCGCGTCCGCAAGGAACGCCTCACCGAGACGGCCACACAGTCCGCACTGGACCGGCTCACCTGCACCTCCGAGACGGATCGGTGGGCGCCCACCGTGGATTACGTCATCGAAGCCGCGGTGGAGAAGCTCGACGTCAAACGAAAGCTGTTCGCGCACCTCGATGGCCTGCTCCCCGAACACGCCATCCTGGCCAGCAATTCCTCCGGCTTCGTCCCCTCCCGGCTCGCCGACGCGACCGATCGACCGGACCGGGTCTGCAACCTGCACTTCTTCAATCCGGCGCTGATCATGCGCGGCGTCGAAATCGTGCGCGGGCCACAGACTTCCGATGACACGGTGCAGACGTCGGTACAGCTCGCCGAACGACTCGGCAAGACCCCCGTGGTGCTGGACCGGGAGATTCCGGGCTTCCTCGCGAACCGGATCCTCAATGCCGTGCGCGACGAGGCGATCGCCCTGCTCGAAGCCGATATCGCGACCGTCGAGGCGATCGACAGCATCTGCCGCACGGCGCTGGGCTATCCGATGGGCCCGTTCGAACTGATGGATCTGACCGGTGTGGACATCGGATATCTCACCAAGACAGCGCGTTTCGAGGAGTCGGGCGATCCGCGCGACGCACCCAGCCGCAGCGTCGCCCTGCTCGTCGAGCGCGGCGAGCTGGGCCGCAAGACCGGCCGCGGCTGGTACGACCACGCCGCCGACGGCACCGCATCCGCCCGACCCCGCCCCCAGGAGTGACCATGGATCTGACCCTCACCGAAGCTCAGCTCGAATTCCGCACTTACGCACGGCAATTCCTGGACAGCGAGGTCGTGGCACAGCGAGCCGCCTGGGATCGCGCCGAGAGTGTGGACATCTCGATCGTGCCGAAACTGGGTGCGATGGGTTTCTTCGGCCTGACCATTCCCGAGCAATACGGCGGGCTCGGCGGCGACTACCTCACCTACTGCATCGGCATGGAGGAACTCGGGCGCGCGGATTCGGCGGTGCGCGGCATCGTGTCGGTGTCGATGGGACTGGTGGGCAAGGTGATCCTGTCGCACGGCACCGAGGAGCAGCGTAAGCGCTGGCTGCCGCGGATCGCGGACGGTTCGATGCTGGCCTGCTTCGGACTCACCGAACCCGACACCGGTTCGGACGCAGGGAATTTGAAGACCCGCGCCACCCGCGAGGGCGACGAGTACGTGATCGACGGCCAGAAGATGTTCATCACCAACGCGACCTGGGCCGATCTGTGCCTGGTCTTCGCCAGGACCGGCGGCCCCGGCCCGAAGGGCGTCTCGGCCTTCCTCGTGCCCACCGACACCCCTGGATTCGAAACCCGGGAAATCAAAGGGAAATTGGGCCTGCGCGGCCAGGCGACCGGCGAGATCTTCCTGACCGATGTGCGCGTCCCGGTCTCGGCCCGGCTCGGCGAGGAGGGCCAGGGTTTCGGCATCGCCATGCATTCCCTGGACAAGGGCCGCGTCTCGGTCGGCGCGGGCTGCGTCGGCATCATCTCCGGATGTCTGGACACCGTGGTGGACTACGCGACGCAGCGACAGCAGTTCGGCCGCCCGCTGGCCTCGTTCCAGCTGATCCAGGACATGATCGCCGACATCTCGGTGGAACTCGACGCCGCGCGGCTGTTGGTCTGGCGCGCAGCCGATCTCATCGAACGCGGTGAGCCGTTCGGCACGGCCGCGTCCAAGGCCAAGTACTTCGCCAGCGAGGCCGCGGTGCGCGCGGCGAACAGTGCGATCCAGATCTTCGGCGGCTATGGCTACATCGACGAGTACCCGGTGCAGAAGTATCTGCGCGATGCCCGGGTGATGACCCTCTACGAGGGCACCAGCCAGATCCAGAAGCTGCTCATCGGGCGTGCCGAGACCGGCGTCAGCGCATTCCTGTGAGCGACCAGACCACCCGTGTGAAAGGACTCCCCATGCCCACTCCGCAGACCCCGCTCGGCCTGTTCGGCATCGAAGAACTGATCGGCGAGGAGGATCGGGCGATCCGCGACACCGTGCGCGCGTTCACCGCCGATCGGCTGCGCCCGCATCTCGCGCAGTGGTACGAGTCCGCGACCATTCCCGCCCGCGAATTGGCCGGGGAATTGGGCAAACTCGGCGTGCTGGGGATGCATCTGGATGGTTACGGATGCGCCGGAACCAGTGCCCTGGCCTACGGGCTGGCCTGTCTGGAACTCGAGGCCGCCGACTCCGGACTGCGCAGCCTGGTCTCGGTGCAGGGCTCGCTGGCGATGTTCGCCATCCACCGATGGGGTTCGCCGGAGCAGAAGGACGAGTGGCTGCCGCGCATGGCCGCCGGGGAGGCGATCGGCTGTTTCGGGCTGACCGAACCGGATTTCGGCTCCAACCCGGGCGAGATGCGCACGCACGCGCGCCGTGACGGGGACGACTGGGTGCTCGACGGTACGAAGATGTGGATCACCAACGGCTCGGTCGCCGATGTCGCGGTGGTGTGGGCGCAGACCGAGGACAAGATCCGCGGATTCGTAGTCCCCACGGACACACCGGGTTTCAGCGCGCCGGAGATCAGGAACAAACTGTCCCTGCGAGCTTCGGTGACCAGTGAGCTGATCCTGGACGGAGTCCGGCTACCGGCCTCGGCGATGCTGCCCGAGGCGCGCGGCCTGTCCGGACCGCTGTCGTGCCTGAACGAGGCGCGCTTCGGGATCGTCTTCGGCGCGATCGGCGCGGCGCGGGACTGCCTGGAGACGGCCATCGCCTACACCCGCGACCGCGACATCTTCGGCAAACCGCTCGCCGCCTACCAGGCCACCCAGCTCAAACTCGCCGATATGACGGTCGAACTGGGCAAAGGCATGCTGCTGGCCCTGCACCTGGGCAACCGGAAGGATGCGGGCACGCTTCGCCCCGAGCAGGTCAGCCTCGGCAAACTCAACAACGTTCGCGAGGCCCTGACTATCGCACGCGAATGCCGAACCCTGCTGGGGGCCAACGGGATCAGCCTGGAATATCCGATCCTGCGACATGCGGCCAATCTGGAGTCGGTGCTGACCTACGAGGGCACCTCCGAGATTCACCAATTGGTGATCGGACAAGCGGTGACCGGCCATGCGGCCTTCCGCTGAGCGCGGATTCAGTCCTTGGGGAAGCCCGTGGTGAACAGGCCGCCGATCGCGACGGCGCAGATGACGGCGACAACAGGGATGATCCACATGCAAGCAGACTACAAGCCGTAGTAGTTGCCGAGGCATAATTGTGCGCAGCATCACCGCAGGCAGAGCAGGGTAATGATCAACGGGCGGGCGCCCGAACTCAGTCGTCCGCCCGTGCGGCAACGCCCCTGATCACCAGTGCGAACACCAGCACCACCAACACCGGCGCGGCCAGCGGCACCCATTCCAGCCGCGCGGGCACCTCGGTCGCCAGGACCGCCACGGCCGCGAAACCCACCGCGCCCGCCACCGACGGCAGCGTCGTCGGAACCACCCCGACCGGTGCGGACACCGTGGCGGTGTTGAGCAGGTAGGTGGTGGCGACCAGTCCCGTCGCGGCCGCGGCGAGCGCACCGGAATCGGCCCAGGCCAGCGCCCCGAGCGCGACCAGCACCGCACCCACCGCGCAGGTCCGCAGCCACCACCCCGCGACCACCAGCACCGCGGCCGGAATCGCGAACCAGGGCATGACGATTCCCACCGCCGTGGTCAGCAGCAGACCGGACAGCACCGCGAGGAATCTGGTCATCTCCGCACCCGCACCAGTCGTCGGCGGTCCGGGATCAACCGCATCACCTGATCCAGCCGGGTGCCCTCGGCCCAGGACACGATGTCCACCCCGACCGTGCCCATATCCCGGTACATCGCCATCCGCTCCAACTGCCACATCCGCGCCATCGTCGGATCCAGTTCCTCGCGAAACGGCGTGCCGCGCAACACATCCACGACCACCACGACATGTCCGCGCTTGCGCAGATCGATCAGGGCCAGGGCGAATTCGGTGTCCAGCATCGTGGAGAACGCCACCACGATCGCGCCGAGCGGCACCGCGGCGTGCGGGACCAGCGAGCCGGAGGTGGATACGTGCTCATCGCCCACGTCGAGCACGGTGTCGACGATGCGGTAGAACTGCCGTCGCCCGATATCGGCCCGCAGCCAGCGCGGCGACTGCCCCAGGCAGACCACGGCGGTGCGGTCGCCCGCCTGCAGCGCGGTCTGCGCCACCTGCGCGGCCCCGCGCACCGACAACTCCAGCGATTCCGCCGCAGGACCTGGCGCCTGCAGCGAATTGTCCAGCAGTACAACGACATCCGCGGCACGGTTGGTCAGCCGCTCGGTGACGTGCAGCCGGCCGCGCCGCGCGCTCACCGACCAGTTCACCGTGCGCAGCGGATCGCCGGGCGTATACGCGCGAATGTCGGCGTACTCGACCCCGGGCCCCTGACGGCGAGTCAGATGGGTGCCGATCCGTTCGGGATATTCGGTGCGCGGCAGGCGCATCGGCTGCGGATCGGCGATCGGGTACACGTACACCTGCCCGGCGGGCAGGCTCACCGCCGCGGTGGCCAGCCCCGCCGGACTCAGCGCCGTCACGCGGATCCGCATCGGATAGCGGCCCCAGCGCGCGGCCGACAACGCCATCCGCAGTCCGGCCGGCGCGGTCCCCGAGTCGACCGACTTCTCCACGCGCAGTTCCATACCGTCGAGCGGTTCGGGCTTGCAGCGCAGCAGCGCATGCCCGTCCTCGACGAAGGCCGCCGCGGACAGCACCACCTCCTCGCCTTCGAAGCAGCGCAGAACGCCCCCGCCGTCCACCTGGATCTTGGTGCGCGCCAACTGAATCGGCGCGGTGGCCAGTACGCCGAGCATGGGCGCGGCGAACACCACCAGCTGCCAGCGGCCCAGGACCACCGCAGCCGCGAGCGCGATCCCGCCCGCCACGGCGAGCATGTAGACCAGGGCAGCGGGCCGCCAGCGTAGTTCGACCTCGGTCGCCGAGCTCGAATCCCGGTGTCTCATGTCCCCATGGCCCGCGGAACCCGCAGGCGCCGAAGCAATTCGGAGATGACGTCCTCGCCGCGGATGCGCCGCACCCACATCTCCGGACGCAACGTGATGCGGTGCGCCATCGCCGGAACGGCCAGGGCCTTCACATCTTCCGGAACGACGTAGTCGCGGCCCTGCAACAACGCGCGGGCGCGGGCCATCTGCACCAGATCCAGTTCCGCGCGCGGACTGGCGCCGACCTCGACCTGCGGATGACTACGGGTCGCCGCGGCCAGCGAGACCACGTAACCGACGACGTCCGGGTGCACGGTGACGAATTCGACCGCATGCCGCATCTCCAGCAGTCCGGCGGCATCGACGACCTGCCCGACCTGCGCCGGCACCGCCCCCCGTTCGAGGCGGCGGCGGATCATATGCGTCTCGTCCTCCTCGGACAGATATCCCAGACGCAGTTGCAGGGCGAAGCGATCCAACTGGGCCTCGGGCAGCGGATAGGTGCCCTCGTACTCGATCGGGTTGTCGGTGGCCAGCACGACGAAAGGCTGTGGCAGCGGGAAGGTTTCGCCGTCGATGCTGACCTGGCCCTCGGCCATCGCCTCGAGCAGCGCGGCCTGGGTCTTGGGCGGCGTGCGGTTGATCTCGTCGGCCAGCAGCATATTGGCGAAGACCGGGCCCTTGCGGAAGTTGAACCGCCCCGAGTTCATGTCGTAGATGGTGGAACCGATCAGGTCCGCCGGTAGCAGATCGGGGGTGAACTGCACGCGGGTGAAGTTCAAACCCAGTGCCGCGGCGAAGGATCGGGCAATCAGCGTCTTGCCCAGCCCGGGTAGATCCTCGATCAGGACATGACCGCCGGACAGCACCGCGATCATGATCAGCTGCAATTCGTCCTGCTTGCCGACCACGACCCGCCCCACCTCGCGCAACACCGCGTCGGTGCGTTTGACAGTCGCGTCCAAAGGTTTCGTCATATCTGAACTCGCACGTGTTTCCAACCCTGTTTTCACATTTCCTGAAGCCGACGCAGGATCTCGTCCAGCGCGGCGCGGCCCGGTGCTCGCGAATTGTCATCGCGCAGTTGGGAATCGGCCGGATCCACCCAGCGCCACAATTCCGGCCCGAATTGCAGCCGGCCGGCGGCCTCGGTGGCCCGCCGGTCCTTGGCGATGCGATGTCCGCTCGACAATTCGAACTCCTTGGCCAGCAACGGCCGCAGATGCCGATCCCAGTCCGCGCGGCTGCCGTCGGCTCGGTCGACGAGCATCTCCGCGCGGGCCCGCCAGCGGAACAACATCTCCGCCGGCCCGTTCTCGATATCACTGTCCGCCGGATCGGCCGGACCGTCGGACTTCGTCCGCTCGGCCAGCGACCGCACCAGCATGACCACCGCGCACAACACCAGTACCCCCGTCAGTACCGGTAGCAGTGCACGTTGATTGTCGTAGCCGACCGCCTCGATCAGCAGGATCAACGCGATCGACCCGCCCACGACCGCCCCGCGTCCCCATTCGGACATCCCGGTCATGGGCCCACCTCGCCGATCGTGGGCTGTGCATCGTTCACGATTCGGCCCTCTGCAGATCGCCCAGCACGATGCGCAGCAGCTGTTCTGCTCTCATACGTTGCCACTCCAGCATCGAATGCGGGCTGAATCGCGCCTCCTCGAAGAGAATGACCAGCTCACGGGCCGAAGCGTCGCGCAGGACGCCGCGGTCGAAGGCGCGGGCCAGCACCTCCGAGGGGGTGTCGGAGATCAGCGGAGCCACCTCGCGGGCGCGCGCGAGACCGCTTTCCATGGCGACGTAGCAGGCGATGATGGCCGCTCGCGGATCCTTGCCGGAGGCGATCATCGCGGCCAGGCCCATCTCGGCGACCTGCGCGAGCGACACCGCCTGCTCGGCCGGTGCGGGCTCGGGCTCGGCCGCCGGTTGGTGCACGCGGCGACGAGTACCGACCCCGACCACGATCAATCCCACGATCGCCGTCAAGATCAGCGCGCCCGCCGAGACCCCGATGACGATCATGGCGTCGGGACTCAGCGGCGATTGGACCTCCGGCCCCGACGACGGCGGGGTGGTGGACGGCGGCGCGGGAGAGGGTTGCGCGCCCGGACTCTGCGACGACGACGCCGGATGCACCACGCTGAGCTGATAGATCGCCCAGCTCAACGCACCGAACACCGCGACCACAGCCAGCGTGACCAGCAGGAACAACCCCAGCTGACGCTTGCGCACCGGCCGCCGCACCCGATCCGGATGCGCGTCGGGCAGCGCCAGCGGCAGTCGATGCTGACTGGTGATCACACCCGCCAGCAGAATCACCACCGACACCAGCGACAGCACCGGCATCAACGCCACGGCGATCACCGACGGCGGCGACCCGATATGCGGCCCGGCGCCACCCGGCAGATATCCGCGCAACGCGATGACGACGAGCGCCAGCAGTGCGATCAACCCGATCGCACGCGGAATCGCCGTACCCACCCCGACCACGGGCTGTTCTCCAATACCTCAGCACTGCCACAAGCAGGCACATCGTTACATGCCGAATGGTCCGTCAGAGGCGAAATCGCCAGAGCAACCGCATTTCGACTGCGTACAGCCACCGCGATTGGGGCGGGATCAGAAAAGTTTGTGAAATAGCACAATGGCCGGTGTCGGATACTCGACATATTCCGGTCTCACCGATCACGGACGCAATATCTCCCGCACCCGAGCGGCCTCGCGGGTGAGGTGGGCACGCTCGGCCACACTCGGGGCCGTGTCGGCGGCTGCCACGTACAACTCGGCGGCCCGCGCAAGATCACCGGCGCGTTCGAGGAGGTAGGCGTGGACCGCGTCGTATCGCGGAATGCCGGGATCCACTTCGCGCAACTCCGCCAGCCCGGCCTGCGGTCCGTCGGCCTCGCCGACCGCGACCGCGCGATTGAGCCGCACGACCGGGCTGCCGGTGAGCTGCAGCAGTTCGTCGTACCACTCGACGATCTGCACCCAGTCCGTCTCGGCGGTGCTCGGGGCGTCCGCGTGCAGCGCGGCGATCGCGGCCTGCGCCTGATATTCGCCCAGCCGATCGCGAGCCAGCGCCGCCTGCAGAATCATCACTCCCTCCGCGATGAGCCTTGTGTCCCAACGGGATCGATCCTGTTCGGCGAGTGGGATCAGCCGCCCGCCCGGACCGGTGCGCGACGCGCGGCGGGCATGGTGCAGCAGCATCAGGGCCAGCAGTCCCGCGACCTCGGGCTCATCGGTCGCAGCGGCGAGCTGACGGGTCAGGCGGATCGCCTCGGCCGCGAGGTCGATATCCCCGCTGTAGCCCTCGTTGAATACCAGGTAGAGCACCCGCAACACCGTGGCCGGATCGCCCGGCCGATCCAGCGGCAGCCCCGCGATACGTCGCTTGGCCCGGCTGATCCGTTGCGCCATGGTCGATTCGGGCACCAGATACGCCGTCGCGATCTGCCGCGTCGTCAGACCGCCGACGGCACGCAACGTCAACGCGACCGCGGAACTCGGCGACAGCGACGGGTGCGCGCACAGGAAATACAGCCACAGCGAGTCGTCCACCCCCGCCACCGGCCCGCTCGGCGGCTCGACCTCCACCGCGAGTTCCCTTCCCCGCCTGGAGTTTTCGGCCCGAGCAGCATCGAGGAACTTGCGCCAGGCGACCGCGACGAGCCAGCCCTTCGCATCGCGCGGCGGCTCGTCCGCCCAGCTCTCCAACGCCCGAATCAGCGCCTCCTGCACGGCATCCTCGGCCGACGCGAAATCCGCTCCGCGCCGGACGAGGACACCGATCACCGCGGGCACGAGTTCGCGCAGCAGCGACTCGTTCACTCGGTCATCGTGCACGTCGCGGACAGGAACGGCCGCAGCTCCAGCCATTCCCGGATCGGCCGCCCACCCGCACCCGGCGCCTCGGACAACTCGGCGGCCAGCTCGAGCGCACGCTCATAGGTCTCGACGTCGATGATCATCCATCCGGCGATCAGGTCCTTGGTCTCCGCGAACGGACCGTCGGTGAGCGGCGCGCGACCCTCGCCGTCCGAACGCACGAACGTCCCCTGCGGCGAGAGCGCCTGATGGTCGACGTACTCGCCGGTGCCCACCAACTTCGCCGCGAAATCCTCCATGTACTGCACGTGCGCGGTGATCTCCGCGGGTGTCCACTGGTCCATCGGCACGTTGTTGACCGAGGCGGGCGCACCCCGATAGTGCTTGAGCATCAGGTACTTCATCATCAACTCCTCGTGTTCGTCCGGGTGGCGGTCAGCACGCGTGCTGGCGTTCGGCCCGCTGCGCGATCAGTTCCTCGACCGCACTGGGCAGGGTGTTCTCGAAGTCGATCAGCTTCACCCAGGTCGGAGTGACGACGATCCGGACCATCCCGTCGTACAGCGACCGCACCTCGGCCTCCCACTCGACACGCTGCTCGGGCGTCATCTGGTAACTCCCGTTCATCTGCAGATACTCCTCCGGAATGCCGTCGACGACATCCAGCTCGGCCCGCCCGCGAATCAGCAGGATCTTGGGCGGATGCACCTCGGTGTCGATCGTCAGCGCGACCTGTGGATTGTGCCGCAGCGAGGGCAGTTTCGGCGCGTTCTTCGTGGTGCACAGCACGATCTGCGAGCCGTTCCAGGTAAACGCGATCGGAATGTTGCGCGGCGTGCCGTCCTTGGCGACGTACGCCAGGCGGAGCAGATCGCGGGCCAGCAACTCCCGGCTGATCGGTCGGTCGAGGATATCGGTGATCTCGTGCTGGTGCATCGCTGTCGCTCCTGTCGTCAGGTCCTCGAGCGAACCGTTCTCGGCTGCTCGCACCCCTGGGACGGAGCCGCTCGCCCGTTCTCGACATCCCGCGACAAATTTTTTTCCGGCGATGTTCCCGAGGCGTCGCTACCGCACGACGCCCCCGAATACGTCGAGGTTCGCCCGAGCCCACTGCTCGAACGAGACCGGATCCCGGCCGGTGATCTCGCGCACCGTGGTCGTGACCGCCTGCTCGAGCGGCCTCGGGTCGTCCCGGATATCCGCGATTTCCCGCGCATGCGCCGGGAGCGCTGTGAGATCGGTTCGGCGATAGGCGATCTCGTGTCCGAGCAGTCGCGCGAGCACGGCGACCCGCTCCCGCTCACTGATGGCGTTCGGGCCGGTCAGATGCGGGCTGCGGTCGCGCAGGCCACCGTCGGCGAGCGCGCGGGTGGCGACCGCCGCGATATCCGACGGCGCGATCACCGGCAGCGCCACATCCGGATTCCGGCCGCTCACGCGTCGTTCGGCCGCGATCTGCGGCGCCCATTCCGCCGCGTTCGAGGCGAAATGTCCCGGCCGCAGGATCGTCCATTCCAGGGCTGATGCCCTCACCGCTGTTTCGGCCCGGCGATGATCGCTGCCGATCACCGACTCCGGGCGACTGACCGCGGCGAGCGTCGACACCAGCACGACACGTCGCGCACCCGCTCGCTCGGCGGCTGCCAGCAGCCGCCCCTCATATCCCGTGGCCAGCAGAAATACCGCATCGCACCCGGCGAACGAGGAGGCGATCGTCTCGGGGGCGGCCAGATCGCCGATCGCCCATTCGAGTAGCGGGTGCGTGCTGTGGCGGGGTCGCCGGGACACCGCGCGCACCGCGATCCCCTCGGCGCACAGCTGCCGAACCAGCTCCGACCCGACATTGCCGGTGGCGCCGGTGACCGCGACCCTCACTGCGAGTCGGTGCGACGCCGGTAGGTGGCGGTGGCGTCGTCGCGCTCGAGATACTGCTTGTCCACCAATTCCCTGCGCAGCGTGGCGAAGTCGTCGTCGAACACCGAGCACAGCTCGTTGACGTGCGGTTCCGGCGCCCACCGGTCCGAGCTGAGCTGATCGGCGATAACGCGCAGGAATGCGGGGCGGTCGGCGGTGAAGAATTTGGGGCGCGGCGCGCGCGGCGTCTTCTTGGTCAGGCGCAGGAACCGCGTCCAGTGCTCGTCGTCGACCACGATCCGCTCGTCCCGCTTGGCGAGCAGCCCGAGCGCGAACAGGCGGGTCAGGCATCCGGTGACATCGCGAGCCGACATCCGGAGCGTGCGAGCCAACTCCGCCACCGAGTCGACGCCGGACCCCACCGCGAACAGCACGGCCCGGTTGGCCGGGTCCGCCATGGTGCGCAGGGTGTCCACGGCGGTGTCGGTCAACCGATCGGGATCGTGGAAACCGAGGCTCGCGAACCGCACCGGCGCACCGGTCATCGCGACCATCTCCGCCGTGAACTCCGACTCGCGGGGCGCCTCCAGCGGCAACCGCTTGCGGATCAAACCCACCCCCGTCTGCCGATATTTGTGCAGCTCCGGCAGGGTGAACACCTCGACATCGTCGGGATGGCTGTGCATGATCGCCTGCCACAACGGGCTCGGGACCGACTCCAGCGATTGGGTGTCGTCGGCGTGTTCCACCATCGACGGCCAGTACGGATCGTGCAGGGCCAGGATGCCGCCCGCGGCGATCCGCGGCCACAGAATGTGCAGGAACCGCGCGTCGTCGATCAACGAACCGGCGTCGACCCAGGCGAAATCGAAGGGCCCCGTCTCGTCCAGAACCGCGGCGGGCACATCGAAGAAGTTGGCGTTCACCAACTCCACGAAGTCGAACCGCTCACCGTGACCGCGGAAGTACCGCTCGACCAACTGCTGGGTGGACCCTTCACCGGTGCCGTCGTCGAAACTCCAGAACCGGGGCCGGTATTCGCCGCGAGCGTGTCCCGGGGCGAGCACGGTCCGGCGTTGCGACGGCGTACCCGAATCGAGCACCGCACCGTCGCGAGCGTGTTCGGCCACCGCTCGCTCGACACCCGCGGCGATCGCCAATGTCGAGTCACCCGAACCGATTTCGATGATCCGACGGGGCCGGATCATGGTGATCAGCGCCGCGACCAGCGGTCCGGAGTTCTCCGTTCCCATCCCGTCGGCGAACAGTTCCGCAGGCCGGTCGTCCAGTGTCATCGCGTCAGCCTCCGCAGTACGCCCGCCCGGAGCAGCGCCCGGACACCCGTGGTTTCGTGGAATGGGTCCGGAATCGGCTCGCCGGTTTCGCGCAGCGCGCCGACGAGTTCGGCGAGCCTGGGGCGCATTCCGATGGTGCGCCCGGACAACAGGTTCACCGCGAAATCGACACCGTCCCGGCGGATCAGCTCGGCGGTCGGCTCCACCATGAGGTCGCTTCCGACGGTGCCGGTCAAGGGTGCGTCCACCTCGATCAGGCCGTGCCTGGCCAAGCCGACCAGCAGGCCGGGCTGCGCCGAATACACCCCGTCGTCGGCGAGGGCGCGCGAGAACGCCGCCGGATCGGTGCCGTGGCGCAGCAGGCCGAGGGTATGCGCCGAACATTCGAAGAACGATCGGGCGGCCCGATTCACGACCATCGACGTCCGAGCCGGTCCGGATCCGAGAATACTTGTGGCGCAGTCGAATCCGGTCGCATCCCTGTGCATGCCGATCGTCGCGAGCAAGGGAACGTCGCGGACGAAGGCGGTATCCGGCAGATCGTGGAAACTCGCCGTGGCGATCCTGACCGGCGCGGCCGGTTCGGTCCGCGCGGCATAGTCCGCGACCGCCCACAACGGTGCCCCGGTACCACGGCACACCGTCGCCTGACGCGCGTCAAGCGCTGCTTTCACGAATTCCCCCAGTTCTCTTGTCATTTCCGGATACGACGATGACGATTCCGGTGGCCAGCGCGAGCAGACTGCCCACGATGATGATCGCCGCACGCGACAGCAGCGACGAGGCCGCGAGCGTCACCACGAATCCCGTCAGCGCCGCGGCCTGCAGTAGCGCGGAGTACACCGGAAACAGCCTGCTCATACTGTCGCGCGGGATCGCGTCGAAGATCACGGTGCGCAGTTCGGCGTTGCGGACGCCGTTGCACACGCCCATCACGAACAACAGTGCCAGCACCGTCCACACCTCGGCGGTGAGTACCAGCAGCAGGATCGACAGGGCCATCGTCGCGGTCCAGCCGCCGACCCCGACCCGGCTGTGATCACGTTTGAACGCGATCCGGGCAAGCCCCGGCCCGACCACCAGGCCGACGCTCAGACACGTTATCGCGCAACCGAACTCGCCCGTGGTCAGATGAACGTCCTGCTGCGCGAAGGAAACCAGCACCGCGTTCAACGTCACCAGCGCGGCGACACCGGCCAGCACCGCGACGAAGAACGGCCAGGCGCCGACCAGTCCGAAGAATTCCCGGACGTCTTCTGGCCGAAATCGCCTGCCGGGCACAGTAACCGGCTCGATTACTCGACGTCCGACGACCACGACGGCGGTGGCCACGACCAGGCTGCCCGCCACCATCGCGACCGCGGCGATCGAGGCCACGGCGCGGCCGCCGAGCAGGCCCGCCGCGAATCCGGCAGCCGCCGGACCGACCAGAACGCCTGTGTTACGGGCGGTTTCGACGATGCTGCTCACCGTCGAGGTGGCCACACCGGGGAACGCCGCACTCATGTACGGCGCGAGTCCACTGCCGGTCAGGGTCATGGCGATACCCGCGACCGTCGACACCGCGACCGCCTGCCAGAAACCGGGCAGCACCACATAGCACGCGAGGACGGCCGCACCGACGACGTTGCCGAGCAGGATCACCAGTCCGGTGGGCAGCAGGCTGTAGAGCCGCAGCGAATAGAACGCCGTCGACACCGATCCCAGCATGCCCGCGATCAGAATCGTCGCCATGTGCGCGACCGAAACCGATCCGTACTGCAGGGCGAGGTTCACCTGGATCACCTCGTCGGTGAACGTCGTCGCCAGGACACCGGCGACAACGGCCCACCCCGCCGCGAGCTGCCGACCGAACAGAGTCGGCGCGGCCACCACCGTCATGCTGTGACAACCCCCCACGTCCACAGTGCCTGGAACAGTGACGCCACCGCGGGCGACCGGTCAACTTTAGCAGTGAGCGTTGCGGGCAACCGGTCACCGACCGCGGTCTCGCCGTAGCCTTCCAGGAACGCGGACAGGGCGGGATCGGTGTCCAGGACCGCGGCCCGGCCGTTGCCCGAGATCAACACGGTCGCACCGGACCTGGTCGCGGCGACGACCACCTCGCGCCGTTTGTGCGGCTGCGAACCGGCCGGCGCGGCCGGGGCTTCGGGGCGGGCACAACCCAACTGCCCCGACGTCGTCCAGCACAGTGCGGCGGACAGCAGCTTCAATTCCAGGCTCTCCGCGGCCGCCGCCTGCGATACGCCGTCCAGCCAGGTGTAGACCTCAGCGGAGTTCAGGCCCTTGCCCGACGGGTTTCGCGACAGGATCGCCTCGATCTCACGCCGGGTCTGCAACCACAGCCGGTCGTGGTGATTGACGTCCTCGAACAGGGCGACATTCGAATTGACCGATACGCCCGCCGTCGACTCGGCCACGTGGATCTCGCGGGCCGGAAAGTAGGTCACGACGTCCGGATCGCATTCCAGCACAGTTGATTCCGACCGGTACTGCTCGTAGTCGGTGGTCGGCGTGCGCATGGTGGCATCGAAGGCTTCCGGCCAGGTGAGCAACTGCTTGCCGCCCCGAAGGTTGAACCCGAAGCTGTGCGCGTCGTCGATGTGCGCGCCCACGTGTGTCTTCTCGTAACGGCCGACGAAGCAGTCGAAGTCGACGCGCCCCGCGGGCCTGCGCCCGGCGGCCGCGACCACGTCGTCGACGAAATCTTTGGCGAAATCCCACAGTTCGGGCGAAACCTTGTGCAGTCCGAAAAACGCAGTGGCCCAGGATCTTCCGGATGCGAATGACGCACACCGCTCCAGATAGTCGGTCAACCGGCGATCGGATTCCCGCGGAACGAGATGAGGCTCCGGCTGCGGGTTCGACGGTTTGTTGTCGAGCGCGCTGACCATATTGGCCACCGAATCCTTGCGCCCTCGCCCCTCCACCTGCTCGAGGGTCCGGCGACCGATGACCTTGATGGCGTCGAAAACTTTTGCCTCATCCGGGAATTCGACGGACAACTGCGCCCGAGGGACGACCGCGGCTCGCCGGTCCCAGATATCTTCGAAAAAGCTGTTCGGAATGGCGACGGCGCCGGACATCCGAATCTCCTTTCAGCGCAGGGCCGAAACGGTCACGCCGCAGCGCGACGTGACCGTTCACGAGAGCTGTCCGACCTCAGAGTTCGACCGGCCCGGCAACCTTGGAGCCGATCTTGGTGAACTCGGCCTCGAAGGTCTCGAACCCGTCGATCTCGTTCACACCGGTCTCGTTCTCACTCATGACAAACCTCCAATTCACGCCCCCCACAACGCGATACTTCGATTCTCGCCGGGAGCGCCCCCAGTCGAGCACAGCCACCACCACCTCCGGAACCACACAACCACCCACCCCGGACCACCCCCACCCCACCGATCTCATCCGGTCCGGCCACCCCACCCCCACCACCAGCAGTTCCACACCCCCGCACCGCACCCCACGAACCAGCTCTCAACCGAATGCCCCTGTTCGGTCCGGACAACGTGGCGCCGGGTTCTCTGCGCGCCCGAACCCCAACGGCCGAAACGAAATTCACTGCCCCGTCGGGTCACACACGTGATCTCAGGGCAGGTTGCAGTCGGCCCGCACCGAGCGAACTTCACTCCGACTGAGCAGCCGGCGACATTCGCGAATGAAACACTGGTTGCACCTGGGCCGTCTGATCCGCATCGATGACATATCGATGGCCGGTACCCGAGATGGTTGCCGAACTCCGCGAGCAATCCGAATCCATTCGGCAGTACACGATGGGTCCGGCCTCGCCCACCGAACCGTGTGCGCCTCGGCCATCGCTCATCAATGCGTTTCATCGCCGCCGAGTCCAGATGACATCGCCTCCGTCGCGAATCGGCGCAAACACGGAGAGTTCCCCTGGGTGGGCAGTGTGACCGATTCGGGCACCGGGTTCGGCGAGGGCATGCAGGACGTCGCCCCGACTGCTGCTCCCCGCCGACGACCAGCGGTCGACGACCGCAGCCGATCATGGTCGACAGGGCAGGGCAGCGCTGCGCGGACTCTTTCTCGCTGGCAACCGCTGTGGTGCGACGGTAACGTTTCGGCGGTCGTGTCGAGGAACATCGGGGGAACACTGCGCAGGCGGCGGTTGTCGCTTGTGGATTCGTGTCCGCTCGGCGGTTCTCAGCGGCCGACGGGGTGTGGCGGTGGCACGCGAGGGTGCCGGGCCGCGGGAATCTCGCACCCCTGGTGGACGAGAAACCGTAAGGACATCACGAATGCAACCGCAACCCCCGCCGGGACCGTCGAACAACCCGTCGGGACAGTCCGGAAACCCGCAGGACGGGACCGGCAATCCCCAGTCACAGCCCGGATATCCGCAAGGGCAGTTCGGATATCCGCAGCAGGGACAGCCCGTGCCGGGGCAGACGGGATATCCCCAGCAGGGACAGCCCGTTGGTTATCCACAAGCGGGCCAGCCAGTTCCGGGGCAGACGGGATATCCCCAAGCCGACCCGACCGCGCAGATGCCGCAGGGCTGGGGACAGCAGCCCGGTTATCCACAGCAGGCCGATCCGAGCGGGTACCCGCAGCAGGGACAGCCCGCAGCGGATCCGACCGCTCACCTGCAGCAGACACCTGGTCAGCCGAGTTATCCACAGCCGGGACAGCAGGGCTTCGGCCAGGGGCAGCCGAGTTATCCACAGGGACAGTCGGCCCCCGGGCAGCCGGGCTACGACCCGAATGCTTATCCACAGGGCCCGATGCTGACTCCGGGCGGGCAGCCGTCCTGGGGCAGCAATGCGGCCTCCGGACTCGGCGCGGGCGCGGCAGGTGTGGGCCGCCGGCTCAGATCCGGACTCGGCTCCCTGGTCGGACTCGTGGTCGTGGTCGGCCTGATCTACCTCGCCAGCTGGGGTTGCCACCAGATCAACAAGCCCGACGCGGAGAAGGCCCAGGTCGGCCAGTGCGTCAAGGTCGGGGGCACCACCAACGACCCCAAGGTCGACATCACCGACTGCAGCAGCATGGACGCCAACTACAAGGTGGCCGAACGCCAGGACAAGAGCAGCTCCACCTGCCCCGAGGGCAACTACGCCAGCGTCTGGCAGACCGGCTCCGGCGGCTACAACCTCTGCCTGCAACTGAACGTCAAAGACGGTGACTGCCTCAACAAGCAGTTCGACAACACCACAAAGGTCGCCTGCGACAGCTCCGAGGCCAACTACAAGGTCACCAACGTCCTGAACAACACCACCAGCGACAGCGGCTGCAGCAACTCCGCCACCAAATACCTCACCTACTCCAAGCCTGAGGAAATGGTCGTCTGCCTGAGCACGGTGCACTGACCGATCGGCCCCGGTTGCCCTGTGAGCGCACAGGGTCTGCCGGGGCCGACTGCGTCACCGATGACTTCGATGCGGGTGTTGCGAGCTGCATCCGTTCACGACGGCAGCTAACGTTTCGGCCGCTGCCGGTCGTGCTGCGACAACAGTCACGCTCGAACCGGTCGTCGTTGTCCCTTCCCGAGGTCATGGCCCCGATGAATGCGCCGAACTCGAGTCGCCGATTCCGTCAGCTCGACGCCGCTAGTCGTCGCGACCCTCGCCCAGGCGCTGCGCGGTCTCGAAAGCTTCGGCCAGGTGTGCGTCGGCAACGTCTCGTCGACCGACTACAGCCGCAGCCAAGCCCGACTTCAAATGCAGTCTGCCCCACATCGATAGCGTCTTCGGATCGTCCTTACCGATCTCACTTTCGATTCGGCTGCGGCTTGCTTCCATGAACCGCTCGGCCGTGTTCCAGTCGGCTGCGGAGATCATCTCCCCAGCGCGCTGGTAATCGCCTCCCAGAACGGCCAATTCGTCGCCGGACTGGGCCGCTGCCCACTCGTAGCGGTCCACTGCCGCGGATTGGTCGCTGGCCTAATGAAGCGCCCAAGATGCCATTCACCGAGACGCAAACTCACCAGGTGATGCAAACCCACCGGAATTGCCGTCATAGTTACTGTGCGCGCAAAGACGCCGCATGGATGGTTCTGATCGATGCTGGACACATCAGGCCCAGGACACATTCGGATCGAATCTGGTTCTCTCTCAGCGGAATACCGAGCATTCGCCGAGCAGGCACAGGATGTGGCCGACCGGTTGATACAAGTAGTTCCGAAGCTGGTCGTCACTATCGACGCCGAAGTCCGACCAGAACTGCCGCTGTGAGTCCTACTCGTAGTGGTGGCGGCACGACAGGACGCGGATTACCTCGTCCTCGACCTGGTACACCAAGCGATGTTCCTGGGTTATCCGCCGCGACCACCAGCCGGCCAGATTGTGTATCAGCGGCTCCGGCTTTCCGATGCCATCGGCTTGGCCATGGGCGGCAATGTCATCGAAGAGGCGGTTGATCTTGCGCGCCGCCGCCCTATCGTTCGCGACCGTCCAGGTGTAGTCGTTCCACGCCTCGCTCGAGAACTGGAGCTTCACGCCACTCCCGACGAATCGTCGTGGTCTGGTACGTCCAGACGTTCACCGGGGACGAATCCACCGGCCGCGAATTCTTCCAGCCCGCGTTGCAGATGTCTGGCATTGGCGGGAGTTCCGAGTAGATGTGCGGTCTCTTTCAGCGCCTCGTATTCGCGCAGCGAAACGACAACCGCCGGTTCATGACCCGCGCGGGTGACGACAACCTCATCGAGGTCGTCGGTAGCGGACTCGAGCACTTTCGCCAGGGTCGCACGAGCCTCGGTGTAGGAGATCTGCCTCATACGAATCAATGTACAGGTTTCGTGTACAGAAGTGAGCGGGCGTCTGGGGATCAACGGCGTCATCACCGATCCCACCGCGAGGACAGGGGTCACCAGAGCTGCTCTGGAATCAGAACTGTCCAAACCTGCCCCGGCGCGAAGGAGATGACTGTACCGGTGGCGGTTGTATAGGTTGTGCCTGCCTGTGGGGAGGGCCGGGACCACACGGCCGGGAACGCTTGACCGTCGCGAAGTACGAGTGCCCGACCGCTGCCGGTCGTCTGGGCCACGGGTGAGACGCTGCCCGCGACGTCGCGGACCGTCGAATCGCGCACCTGCACACTCTGCAGCACGACCGTACTTGCCATGAGCTGTCCGGTATCGGCAGTGGTGTAGGCGGCACCGTCCATGGACACCAGCCACCGGTGGCTGCTGGGTGACCAGTCGAAACCGATCACCGCGGCCTGATACCGCGCTTCCTCATGTTGCGTGGGTCGGCCACCGGCAGGCATAGGACCGAAGTGCAGTTGCGAAGCCGCCGGCCAGCCACCGCCTTCGGGCAACTGGTCAGAGCGGACGAACAGGTTGTGCGGCGCGGCGCGACTGTAGTCGCGGTAGTACGCCGCGGATTGCCGATCGGCCGAGGCGTTCTGGAGCGAGGCGGAATCGACGGATGCGACCAGCTCAGGTGCGGCACCAGAGGATGCCAACGTCGGGTTGCCGAACTGGTCCAACAGCGTCAGATCCGTTTCCCGCGCACTTCGGATAGGTCCGATCACCGGGGGTTTGCGGGTCGAGAACACGGCGGCCAACCGGCTCGAACCACCCTCGACCGGCTCGACGTAGACCACATCGGCGGCTCCGAGCCCTACCGGTGGCCGTGCCTGCGGACTGTTGTCTATCTTCGCGACCAGCACGGGCGCCCCTGCCCGGGAAGATGTGCCCGGGTCGGACGGAGCGCGCTCGGGTCGGGTGCCGCTGATGTACGCGATTACAGCGCACATCCCCAGTGCCGTCAGGAACGCGGCAATCCACATCCACCGTCGCTGTTGCATAGGGCAACCCTCTGGCGTGATTTTACGCCGCACTCGACCACGGCAGGAGCGGTCGAGCCGGTTGCCGGGTGAGGCTCGTGCCCCCGGCGAGCCGCCCGCGGAACCACTCCGACGACGCCCTTCGCATGGGCACGGGCCTTCCGCACGGGCGGTGAGGTGCTCGCCGGATGTAATCTCACGATCATGGTGGACACCCCCTTCGGTCGAGTCATCACAGCGATGGTGACCCCGATGCACGCCGACGGCTCGATCGACTACGACGGCCTGCAGAACCTCGCCGTATATCTCGCCGACCACGGCCATGACGGATTGCTGGTCAACGGGACCACGGGTGAGTCCGCCACCACCACCGACGAGGAGGACTACGCCTGCGTGCGGGCGGTCGTCGAGGCCGTGGGCGACCGTGTCGAGGTGATGGCCGGCTGCGGCACCAACGACACCGAGCATTCCACTCGTGCGGCGCGCGAGATGGTCGCCTGCGGGGCCGACACTCTGCTCGTTGTCACGCCGTACTACAACAAGCCGCCGCAGGACTGCATCCTCGAACACTTCCGTCTGGTCGCCGAGGCCGGCGGCGGTGTGCCCGTCATGCTGTACGACATCCCGGGCCGGACCGGGACGGCGCTGAGCACCGATACCATTCGCCGCGCGGCCGACATTCCCGCCGTGCGCGCCGTCAAGGATGCCAAGGGTGATTTCTTCGAGGCCAGCCGGCTCATGTCGCAGACCGACCTGCTCTGGTATTCCGGCGACGACGTCGTCAACCTGCCACACCTCGCTCAAGGCGCGACCGGCGTCGTGTCGGTGGTCGGTCACGTCGCGGGCGATCGCTACGCGGAGATGATCGCCGCCGTCGACCGCGGCGACCTGTCCCGGGCACGCGAGATCCACCGGCGTCTCATCCCCGCCGTCGATGCGATCATGCACGTCTCGCAGGGCGCCATCCAGTCCAAAGCCGCGATGAAAATGCTCGGCGTCATCTCCTCCGATGCGCTGCGTATGCCATACCGGCAGGGCCCGCCGGAGCATCAGCAACGACTGCGTGCCGGACTCGAGGAATCCGGTCTGTTGTAGACAGGCCCGACCCGCGCGGCTGGCGGCGCCCCACTCGTGAGAGAACAAGATGTGGGCGATCCGGCCGACCGAACTTTCGTCGGCCACGGATGATCAAGGCTTCTCGGGCGCCGGATCACTCCGCGCCCAGGGCATCTCGCCGCGAGGTCGCCACCGAGCTCGTCCGGTGGCAACAGCGCGAAGCGGCGCTAGCCGTCCGCTCCCTGGCGGCTGCGGTACCCCAACAACCCCTCGACCCCCCGCAAGAACGTCTCGCAGATAGGTTTCGGGTCCGTCAGGCACCCCGCCGCCATCGCCCCGTCCCGCAGCATGACGAAGTGCTGGGCGGCGGGGTCCGCATCGGGTTTGCCTGTGGCGGTGAAGAGTTCGGTCATTGTGTTCAGGAACCATTGGCGGTGGTCCAGGACGGCTTGATGGACGGGGTGGGTCGGGTCGGGGAATTCGGCGGCGGCGTTGAGGAATGCGCAGCCTCGGAAGCCTTCTCGCTGGATGTCGTCGGCGATGGATCGGGCGACGGCTCGGATGATGTCGTCGGGGGTCGAGGTCGGGGTGCGGGCGGCGTCGACCTGGGCGCGGACTGCCTCGTCGGCTTGTTTCAGGTAGGCGACCAGGAGGTCGTTCTTGCCGGGGAAGTGGCGGTAGAGCGTCGCGCGGGTCACTTTCGCCTCGCTGACGACGCGTTCGACGCCCACGGCGTGCAGGCCCTCGGCGTAGAAGAGGCCGGTCGCCGTGTCGAGCAGTCGAGACCGTGCTTCCGACATTCGTTCCCATCCGTTCCCTCGAAGTGTCGACCTCAGGCTAACAGAAAGAACGATCGGTCTTGACATTCGTGAGCGGCTGCCGCAAGCTCAGGTGTACCGATCGTTCTTTCTCTCTACGGGACGTCGGGATCATCCAGCGCTTCACCGATCGAGAGGGACCTGATGTCCAGCCCATTCGCCACCGACGCCCGCGACATCGAGACCGTGACCGAGGCCGCCCGCGACACCCGGACGCTGCGGAATCTGTACTACGTCCGATTCGGATTCGCCATCGTCTGGGCGGTCCTGATGATGACGGTCGCCAAGACGATCAGCCCGGGAACCATTGCGCTACTGGTGATCTACCCGCTGTTCGACGTTGCCGCGGCCGTGGTCGACTTCCGCTCCTCGGGCAGCACACGCGCCAAGACGCCGCTCTACATCAACATGGGTCTGAGTCTGCTGGCCACCATAGGGCTGGCCGTCGCGGTCAGCTCCGGTATCCCGAATGTGTTGCGGGTGTGGGGTATTTGGGCGATCACGGCCGGCATCGTTCAGTTGGCGGTCGCGATCCTGCGCTACCGGCTCGGTGGTCAGTGGGCGATGATTCTCAGCGGTGGGATTTCCGTTCTTGCCGGTAGCAGTTTCATCGCGATGGCGGGCGGGCCGAAAGCCGCGCTCACCTCCGTCGCCGGATATGCGGTCCTGGGCGGTGTTTTCTTCCTGATCTCCGCGATTCGACTGCATCGCGTAGCAGCGAAGGCCAAGTGATATTCGCAGCCTGACATTCCGCTCGCCCGACCCGGCTGTTCGCCTCGGCCGCTATGGGCGAGCGGATGCGTTTCGCAGTTCATCGCGGCGTGTCGCGCGGTGGAGTCTCGGTGATCGGGAATGGTGCGGTGACATACGACGGTGAGATCTAGCGTTGATTTGTGACCCGTAAAGCGACTTTTCCGCACCTGCTCGCCCCCGGAACCATCGGGCCTGTCACGGTGCCCAATCGGGTTGTCCTGCCCGCGATGGATATGAATCTGTGCGAGGACGGAGAGATCGAGCAGGAGGATATCGAGCATTTCGTTGCTCGCGCGGCCGGTGGGACGGGGCTGATCATCACCGGGTGCTGCGCCGTGGCCTATCCGGTCGGGTGCGCGAGCACGAAAGAGCCTGGGCTGTCCGAGGATCGGTTCATTCCCGGACTCCGGGCGCTTGCCGATGCCGTACATTCGGCGGGGAGCAAGTTGTGCGTGCAGATGACGCATCACGGGAAGATCGCCCGGATCGATACCGTCGCCGGACGACCGCTGTTGGTGCCGTCGATACCGACCGGGTCGGCCGACCTTTCCGCGTTGGGGGACAACACTTCTGGTGAATTGCAGAAGATGGCGGCGGTGACCGGCGGTAAGCAGGCCACCTATCGCGAGGCCACTCAGGAAGATATCGATTGGGTGGTGCGGTGTTTCGCGGAGGCGGCCGGGCGGGTGCGGGCCGCCGGTGGCGATGCGGTCGAGATTCACTGCGCGCACGGCTACATACTCGGCGGATTCCTGAGCCGGGCGGACAACAAACGCACCGACGGATACGGTGGGGCGCTGGCGAATCGGGCACGATTGGCGGTCGAGGTTATCCGGGCGGTCAAGGTGGAAGTCGGTGACTCGCTGGCGATTCTGGTTCGCATCGCCGGACGGGAATTCGGCGAGGACGACGCGTTGACCACAGAGGAAGCCGCACAGGCGTCCGCACTGTTCGAGGCGGCCGGCGCCGACGCAATCCACGTCACCGGATGGGGACGAAATCCGTTCTCCAACTTCACCGATGGTCCGCTGCCCGATCGCGTCGGCGCGTACACGGAGTTGGCAGCCGAGGTGAAGAAGGCGGTGTCCGTTCCGGTGATCACCGTCGGCCGGGTACTCCCGGAAGTCGGCGAGAAGGCGATCGCCGAGGGGAGAGCCGATTTCGCCGCGATGGGACGACAACTGCTCGCCGATCCCGAGCTGGTGAACAAGCTCGCGGCCGGGACCCCGGAGGACGTCCGGCCCTGCATCAATTGCTATGTGTGCGTTCAGGAGAACTTCTGGGACGACACCCCGATCTGCGCGGTGAATCCCGCCTTGGGCAATGAGAAACTGCTGCCGCTGTCGCCCGCCTCGACTCGGAAACATGTCGTCATCGTCGGAGCGGGCCCCGGCGGCCTGGAGGCGGCCCGCCTCGCCGCCGAGCGCGGACATCGAATCACCTTGCTGGACAAGACAGATCGACTCGGCGGCACCCTCTGGTTCTCCAGTCTCACCACGCCGGATAATCAGCGTCTGCTGAACTGGCTGAAGGTCCAGGTCGAGCGATTGGACATCGATATCCGCTTGAACACCGAGGCCACCGCGGCCTCGATCGCAGCCCTGAAGCCGGACGTGGTGGTGGTGGCCACCGGCGCGGTGCGTGGACGCCCGGACGTTCCCGGCGGCGATCTGCCGCACGTCCATACCGGAGACACCCTGCGTGCCTTGATGACCGGGTCCGGCGACGTCTCACAGGTGCCGCCGCTGCTCCGTACGATCGCGAAACTCGGCAAACTGTCCGGCATCACCCGAAGTCCGGGCGCCATCCGCGCCGTGACCCGAAAGTTCCTGCCGATGGGCAAGAACGTCGTGGTGATCGGTGGTTCGCTTGTGGGACTGGAACTCTCGGAATTTCTCGCCGAACGTGGCCGCAACGTCACATTGCTCGAGGAGGGACAGCAACTCGGCGTCCCCATGGCGATGCCCCGCCGCTGGACAGCGGTCCGCCACGCGACCGAACACGGCGTAACGATCCACCGGCATGCAGTAGTGGAGCGAATCACCGAGCAGCATGTCGAGTTTCGCGTTGCCGACAAGACGATGACCGCCCCGGCGGACATGGTCGTCGTCGCCTCGAAGGTCTCCGCCCAGGCTCCACTCGCCGAAGCCCTCGAAGGCGCGGTGCCCGAGGTACACGTCATCGGAGACGCCGCCGAGGTCGACTACATCCAGGGAGCAATTCACTCCGCGTGGAAAGTCGCCGCCGAGCTGTGAACGACTCTCAGGCGACGGGCCGAAGGGACCGACGGGCCCATTCCTCGAAGCTCGTGACAGCGATGCCGAGATCCTTGGCGTACTCCGGACGGGCGGGCTGAGGGACCACGTTCAGCAGATCCAGACCAGCACCCATGGCAGGCATTCCGGCGGCCAGGGCTTGTTCCTCCGTCATGTTCGGTGCGGGCAGAGGCGTGTTCAGCACGCGGGAGAGAACTTCGGCGATTTCGGTCATCGTCGAAAGGTCACTGGCCAATTCGAGTTCGACGCCGTCGAACCGCTCGGGGGCGGTGAGGGCCGCAGCGGCCGCGCGGCCGATATCGTCCACCGCGACCAGCGATAGGCGAGTCTCAGGGTTGATGACGCTCACCAGTCCGCCTTCGATGCCACGCGGGAACAGGTAGGCCGCGGAGGGCAGGAAGTTCTCCATGAATGTCGCGGGCTTGAGCAGCGTCCAGTGCGGGAAGCCCGCCGCACGAACCCGGTCCTGGAGCGCTGCCTTCGTTGCCAGACTGGCCTCGGCCATCGGCCAGCGCCCCTTGATCCAGCGCGGGTCTTCGGTGCGCTGCCCCGCACCGGATACGGAGGTGTGCACGAACTGCGGCACCCCCGCGGCCCGCGCACCCTCGATAAGGTTGACCCCCTGGGCTATCTCACTGTCGAAATCTGGCCCTGCCGTGCTGAATTCGGGCATCTGCACGGAGAACACGGCCCGCGCCCCTTCGGCTGCTCGGATGATCGAATCGCGATCGCGCAGATCGCCGGTGACCAGTTCGGCGCCGAGCGCCGCGACGGCCTCGGCTCGCGCGGTGTGCGGATCGCGGACCAGAGCCCGGACTCGGACGCCCGCGTCGAGCAGGGCGCGCGCAGTCGCACCACCCTGCTGACCTGTGGCGCCGGAGACCAGAACCGGCGCGGAAACTGTAGACATGATGCCCCTCACGTGCGGATTCACTAAACGGCGAGGCCCGCCGTTTACCTTCCTCTAAGATATGGCGGGGCCCGCCGTTTAGCAACCCAGGAGGTGAGGTCGTGCCCGAACACCAGCGCGCCGACGCCCGTCGCAACTACGCACGCGTCCTCGCGGTAGCGGAAGAGGAGATCGCCGCCCACGGCGCCGGTGCGTCCCTGGAGCAGATCGCCCGCATCGCGGGAGTGGGTTCGGGGACCGTGCGCCGCCATTTCCCCACCCGCCGCGCACTACTGGAAGCGGTCTCCCACAAGCGAATCGAAGCGCTGTGCGCCCGCGCCGAGGAGCTGATCGATTCCGCGGACAGCCGCGGCGCGTTGCTGGACTGGCTGGGCGACGTCCTCACCTACTGCATCAGCGCACGAGGACTGGCGGCCGTATTGGCGCACGACAGCGCCACAACCGACCCGGTACACGACAACGCCTGCTCGTCAGCCCTGGAAGAGGCCGGAAAACCGTTGCTGCACCGCGCAATTCAGCAGGGCACCGTGGAAACCACCGCAACCGTCGAGGAATTGATCATGCTGATCGTCGGCATCGCCCTCACCGCGGAAGGCTGCGCCGATCCCGCCCCTCAGGCCGACCGGCTGCTCGAGCTGACCATAGCCGGCCTGCCCACAGGACGGCCGACGTAGCCCGGACCGCACGAACCGGTTGTGTGACCCACCCCGAGGAAGCGGCCGAGGCTTATGGCGCGATCACGTGTACGCGCGGAAAGTAGGTCCTGAAGCGCGCCGCATCCCGAGTGAGCAATCGATACCCGGCAACCACCGCATGCGCACCGATGTAGAAGTCGGGAAGTGGGCTGCGCTTCTCTCCACCCTTACGGCGGTAGGCGACGAACGCCTTGCCGGCCACGAATCCGGCCGCATACGGCAGATCCTCCCGTCCCAGTTCGCTCTCGGGAAGTGCCGCATCGAGATCCTCGATGGTGTCGAAACCGGCAGCGACCTCGGCGTAGACGATCGGGTTGATGATCACCGACCCGAGATCGCGAGCTCGGGCAAGCGCATCATCCGACCAGTCCGCCCAGGTGGGATCGTCGGTGAGAACATCGAGCAGTACACACGAATCCACCAGTGTGATCGGACGATCAGAAACCGCCCGAAGGACCGGCTCATTCGCCACGGAAAAGTTCCATCAGCTCATCGGTTGTCATCTTTGTCGTGGCGCGACCGCGCATATGCTTCACCAGGCGCTTACCGCGGCTCTCGGCCCCTTCTCGCCGCACGATCTGCAGAGCACCGCCCACTTCGACGATATCCACCTCATCCCCCTCTTCCAGCGCATATTTGTGCCGCAACTCCGCGGGAATCGTGACCTGCCCCTTGCTGTTGAGCCGCATCGGCCACCTCCCGTAATACGTAATACCAACGATACGTATTACGTACCTGAGCCGCAACAGCTGTTCAACTGGTCCGTACCGACAGAATCAGCACCGAAGCGATGCGCTGGTCGCCGGGACATGAGGACAGCGCGATTGTTCGCCGAGAGCTGCAACTCCGACAGGTAATCAGCAGACACCGACGTCCGCGAACGTGGCACTGACGATTCGGAGGCAGAGAAACGCGGGCCTGACGGACATGGACGCACTGTTCACGCCGACGGCCCGCACCCCGGGGCATGCGCGGCCCTCGGGGTACGGGGTACGGGGTACGGGGGTCAGCCTGCGGTGAGAACCAGACCCGATGTGGGGACGCCGGTTCCGGCGGTGACGACGATGTTCTGGACGTTGTCGACGGGGTTGACCGAGGTGCCGCGGATTTGGCGGACGGCTTCGGCTATGCCGTTCATGCCGTGGATGTAGGCCTCGCCCAGTTGGCCGCCGTGGGTGTTCAGCGGCAGGCGGCCGCCTACCTCGATGGCGCCGTCGGCGATGAAGTCCTTGGCTTCGCCCCGGCCGCAGAAGCCGAGTTCCTCGAGTTGCATGAGGACGAAAGGGGTGAAGTGGTCGTAGAGGATCGCCGCTTGCATATCCTCTGGGCGCAAACCACTCTGGGCCCACAGCTGGTCGCCGACCAGGCCCATTTCCGGCAGGCCGGTGAGCGCGTCACGGTAGTAGCTGGTCATGACGTACTGGTCCGCTCCGGAACCCTGTGCGGCACCGGCGATCACGGCCGACTTCTGCGGAAGGTCGCGCGCCCGTTCGGCACTCGTGACCACGATGGCCACGCCGCCGTCGGTCTCCTGGCAGCAGTCCAGCAGGTGCAGCGGCTCGGCGATCCAGCGCGAATTCTGGTGGTCCTCCAGGGTGATCGGCTTGCCGTAGAAGTGGGCCGCCGGGTTCACGGCCGCGTGCTTGCGATCGGCCACCGCCACCGTGCCGAAATCCGCACTGGTAGCGCCGTATACGTGCATGTAGCGCCGGGCGACCATGGCCACCTGCGCGGCGGGGGTGCCCAGGCCCTGCGGATATCCCCAGGCCGCATCCACGCCAGAGGAGGTCGGCGCAGCGGCCAGGTGAGTGGCGAACTGGCCGAACCGATGTCCGGAACGTTCGTTGAAAGCGCGGTATGCCACAACGACATCCGCGATTCCGGTGGCCACCGCCATGGCGGCCTGCTGCACGGTCGCCGCCGCCGCACCGCCGCCGAACGGGATGTTGCTGAAGAACTTCAGATTCGGCACGCCGACCGCACGGGCCACCGCGGCCTGGGTGTTGGTGTCCATCGTGAACGTGGTGAGACCGTCCACATCCGCGGGCGTCAGCCCGGCGTCCGCCAGCGCCGCGGTGACCGCCTCCGCGGCCAGACGCAATTCGCTGCGCCCCGAATCCTTCGAGAAGTCGGTGGCCCCGATGCCGACGATGGCGGCCTTGCCGCTGATACTCATGCGGTCTCCTGCAACTCGATCACGGCCTTGGCGGTGATGTGGTCGCCGAGGCTGTCCCGGCCCACCACATCGATGTGGACCTGCGCACCCTCGATCGCGGTCACGGTGCCGCTCAACGTCAGCGTGTCACCCGCGTAGAGCGGCACGCCCAGGCGCAGGGCCAGCGATTTCACGATTGCGCCGGGTCCGGCCCAATCGGTGACGAACCGCTGCACCAGACCGGTATCGGTGAGGATGTTGACGAAGATGTCCTTCGAACCCCGCTGCACCGCCTTGTCCCGATCGTGGTGCACGTCCTGAAAGTCCCTGGTGGCCAAGGCCGAACTGACCACGAACGTCGGATCGGCGTGAATCACCAACTCGGGCAGCGTATTTCCGACCTGCACTGCCGAGGGCTGCAAAGTTCCGCTCATCGGACCGCCTTCCAGTACGGCAGCGTGTTGTCGTCGTCGAGCTTCTCGAAGGCCACCTCGACCGGCGTGCCCACGCCGACCTCGCTCGGCTCGATGCCGCGCAGCTCGCCCAGCACGCGCACACCTTCTTCGAGTTCGACCAGGGCCACCACGAACGGCAACGTCCGTCCGGGCACCTGCGGCGCGTGGTGCACCACATAGCTGAACACCGTGCCGCGCCCCGAGGCCACGACGTAGTCCGGCGTCTTCTCCTTGTCCTGCCACAGCGCCGGAATCGGCGGATGACGCAGCGAGCCGTCCGGCAGACGCTGAATCCGGAGCTCGCCGAGTTTGGTGCCCTCCCAGAAGAATTCGGTATCCTGGGACACGATCGGCCGAACGCGTTTGCTCAGATCATCCTGCGGCGCAGCCGGTTTCCCGGTTCCGGGCACGAATTTCAGCATCCGGAAGGACATTTCGGTGACGGCCTCGTCCCCGACGTACCAGGTCAACAGGTAGGTGGCGAACCAGCCCTCCCCCAGTGCGGTGCGCTTGGGACCGACCAGATCCTTCAATCGGGTCCGCGCGTACGGGCGCTCACCCAGCTGCAGATACCGGTGATAGGTCTGCTCGCAGTTGGTGGCCACCACCGAGGTGTATCCGGCGGCGTCGAGCAGATCGTTGACCGCGTTCATCGGATCGTCCGAGGGCCGCGCCCCGTGCAGGCCGGGCATGGTCCACACCTGCGCCATCGCGGGCGGCGCGACGATGCCCGGATGCCCCGCGGCGCGCGCGACCTCCTCGTCGGCGTAGATCGGATTCGCGTCGCCGATGGCCTCGACCCAGTTGTTGATCATCGGCTGATTCACCGGATCGCGACCGTAGCGGGGGGCGCATTCGCCCTGCGCCATGATCCGATCTCCGGCGGCGACGATCTCGTCGGTTGTGCTGGTTTCCGGCACTCCAGGCTCCTATCTCGGTACGCGTGGCAGCTGCAGGCCGGCAGTCGCGATGAGTTCGCGCATGACTTCGTTGACGCCGCCGCCGAAGGTCACCACCAGGTTCTGCTTGGTGCGCCGGTCCAGCCAGCCCAGCAGCTCCGCGGTCGCGGGTTCGGCCGGATCGCCGTAGCGGCCGACGACCTCCTCGGCCAAACGTCCTGCCTCCTGCAGGGATTCGGTCGAGTAGACCTTGGTCGCGGAGGCGTCGGCGATGACCCCGTTGGGATCCTCGGCAGCGTGATCGGCCTTCGCCGCGACCTGCCAGTTCAGCAGTTCGTTGAGCCGCGTCATGGCGTGCAGGCGGCCCAGTGTGCGCTGCACCCCGGACTCGCCCAGCACATCCTGCGCCTTCGCCCAGTCGTGCACGCGATCGTAGAGCTGTTCGATCTTGCCCGACGGCCCCAGGCCCACCCGCTCGTGATTGAGCTGGGTGGTGATCAGCTTCCAGCCCCGGTTCTCCTCGCCCACAAGCATGTTCGCGGGCACGCGGACGTTGTCGAAATACGTCGCGTTGGTGTGGTGCGCGCCGTCGCAGGTGATGATCGGGGTCCAGGAGTAGCCCGGATCGGTGGTGTCCACGATCAGGATCGTGATGCCGCGATGCCGCGATTCGGTGGTGCCGGTGCGGCAGGCCAGCCAGATGTAGTCGGCCTCGTGCGCGCCGGTGGTGAACACCTTCTGCCCGTTGATGATCCAGTCGCCGTCGGAGTCGCGCACGGCGCTGGTGCGCAGCGCGGCGAGGTCGGTCCCGGCCTCCGGTTCGGAGTAGCCGATCGCGAAATGGATGTCGCCGGAGAGGATTCCGGGCAGGAACTTCTGCTTCTGCTCGTCGGTGCCGAACTGTTGCAGTGTCGGGCCGACGGTGAGCAACGTGACCAGCGGCAGCGGCACATCCGCGCGCACCGCCTCGTTGTAGAAGATCTGCTGTTCGACGGGCCCGAATCCCTGGCCGCCGAACTCCTTCGGCCAGCCCACGCCGAGCCAGCCGTCCCGGCCCATGCGCCGCACCACCGCACGGTAGGCGTCGCCGTGCCGGTTCACCAGCATCTCGGCCTCCTCCTCGGGAGTGACGAGATCGGCGAAGTACGAACGTAGTTCAGCGCGCAGCGTGCGCTGTTCGAGCGTCAGATCGATGAACATCTGGCCCCCAGACGGTCCAGCCGGAACGATTCGCCGCCGAGCCAGCGGGCGATGTCCTTGGCCTGTGAGTAGTAGCGATGCAGTGGATGGGTCACGTCGACGCCGATACCGCCGTGCAGGTGATGACAGGTCTGCATGGCCGCGGGCAGATCCGAGGCGACCGCGTAGGCCAGCACCTCCAGATCGTCGTCCACCCGGTTCTGATGTTCCGGGCTGTCGTTCGCCTCGGCCAACGCCCAGTTCGCCGACACCGCCGCGACGTGCAGCGTGCGCGAGACGACGTAGACGTCGGCGATCTCCTGTGCCACAGCCTGGAATTCGGCCAGCGGACGACCGAACTGCTGACGGGTCCGCACATGTTCGGCGGTCAGCGTCAGCACACCCTTGAGCAGCCCGTCGGCGACCGAGCCGATCGAGGCCAGCGCGAGCCGGTGCAGAACGCCGATCTCGACCGACAGCAGCTGTTCGGCCGGGATGACCACATCGTCGAATTGCACGGAGAATTCCGGGAATCCGGCCGAGGTCGGACTCTCGACGCGGCTGATTCCGGTCGCATCGCCGTCCACCACGGCCAGACCCGCATCGGTCGGCACCAGTATCCACTGCGCTTGATCCGCGTACGGCACAGCGGTTTTGCGACCGGAGATCCGGACCGAATCACCCTCGGTGACAGCGGTGGTCCGCGGTGCGGTGGTGAACGGCGCACCCGGTTCGTGCAACGCGGCGGTGAGCACCGCGCCCTTTGCGACAGCGGGAAAGATCTTCTCCGCCAGGGCATCGGGAAGATTGCCCACCAGCGGCAGCACACCCAGACCCAGCGTCGCCAGGGCGGGCACCTGCACCGCGTCGGTGGCCAGCTCGGTCAGCATCGCCGACACCTCGAGCAGGCCCATATCGTCGCCGCCGAAACGTTCGGGAAGGGCGACGGCCAGCAGACCACTGTCGACGAGGGTGGGCCAAAGCTCGATATCACGCTCGGTATTGCGTTCCAGCAAGCTTACGACAACCTCGGCGACAGCGTCCTGGCTCTCGTCTCTGTTGAAGTCCAATTCCATGCTCCAGATCGAGGTGTGGACCTACGCCTGCGGTTCGCGCGGGAGTCCGAGTATCCGTTCACCGGCCACCGTCAGAAGGATCTGTTCGGTACCGCCCGCAATCGACAAACAGCGCGTCAGCAGGAATTCTTTCACCACGTCGATGTCCTGCGCACCCGCCGTACCGGCGAGTTCGACGGCGAATTCGGCGACCGCCTGCCGGTGCCGCACACCGACCAGTTTGCGTACGCTGCTCTGAGGTCCCGGATCACCGCCGGCGAGCATGCGCTGCGCCGCACGAGTCTCCAGCAATAGTCCAGCAACAGCGTCGGAGACCAGCTCGCCGATCCGGTCGGCGATCAGCTCCGCACCCGGGCCCGAGGTCGGGGCCGCGGCGATGAGTTCCTCCAGGGCGTCACCGATTCCGCTGCCGCCCATGGCAACTCGCTCCGAGGACAGCGTCGATCGCGCGATCTTCCAGCCCGCGCCGAGCTGGCCGACGAGGCCGTCGTCGGGGACGAAGACGTCGTCCAGGAACACCTCGGAGAAGCGCGCCTCGCCGGTGATCTGCACCAGCGGCCGCACCTCGATTCCGGGGCTGCTCATCTCCACCAGGAAATAGCTGATCCCCCGATGCTTGGCTGCGCTCGCATCGGTGCGGGCCAGGCAGATCGCCCAGTTGGCGACATTGGCCAGCGAGGTCCACACCTTCTGCCCGCGCAGCTGCCAGCCGCCGTCCACGCGCGTCGCGGTGGTGCGCAACGCCGCCAGATCCGATCCGGCCTCGGGCTCGCTGAACAGCTGGCACCAGATCACCTCGCCGCGCAACGTCGGCCGCACGAAACGTTCGATCTGCTCCGGACTGCCGTGCTGCAACAGGGTGGGCACCGCCCAGTTGCCGATCGTGATGTCCGGCACCGTGATTCCGGCCTTGCGAACCTGTTCGTCGATCAGCGTGCGCAGGATCGGTCCCGCGCCCCGGCCGTACGGCGCGGGCCAGTGCGGTGCGAACAGGCCGGTGTCCACCAGGGCATCTCGCTGCTGCTCGACCGGAAGTGCCGCGATCCGAGCGAGATCCGCGGCGAGTTCGGTCGCCTGCGCGGCGTCCAGCCCGAGCGACTCCCACGCCTCGGCGTCGTTGCGAATGTCGTCACCGGCGCCGGCTTCGGCGCCTGCGAGCGAATCCAACGCGACGCCCAGATCCAGCCCGACCGTGCGGCGATCACCGCGGCGCACCAACTCGGTCACCCGGGCCCGCCACGGGCCCGAACCACCCAGCAGCTGCCGCAGCGCGATCGCGCGACGCAGGTAGAAGTGCGCGTCGTGCTCCCAGGTGAAGCCGATGCCGCCGAGCACCTGGATGCAGTCCTTCGCGGTCTGGACCGCAGCGTCCAGCGAGATCGTCATCGCGATCGCGGCCGCGATCGGGAGTTCGGGATTGCGTCCCTGATCGACCGACGCGGCGGCCGCGGCGTCGGCGGCGACCGCGCGGATCAACTCCGCCCGGCACAGCATCCAGGCGCAAATATGTTTCACCGCTTGGAATTCGCCGATCTTGCGGCCGAATTGTTCACGGACCTTGGCATATTCGGTGGCGGTCTCCAGGCACCAACCCGCGATCCCGGCAGCCTCGGCCGCGACCAGCGCCGCGGCGAGATCCCGTACGGCATAACCGGGTTCGAAGACGTGCTCGGCGGGCACCCGCACCCCGGCGCATTCCACGCCGGCCAGCGGAGTGCTGTGGTCGAGCGGTTCGAGTGGGTCGATGCGGAGTCCGGCCGCGTCCGGCGTGATCAGGCACCACGCCTCCCGATCGCCGCGCAGCACCGGCAGCAGCACCGCGCCGCCGGGCGCCGCGCCCAGTACGGTCGGCCACGTCCCGGTGAGATCCAGGTCACCGGATCCGTTGTCCTGCACCCGAACCGGATCTTCCAGTGCGACGCCGCACGGCGTATCCTCGGCCAGAGCCGCGCCGGTGACCAGACCGGCCAGGGCGGTCGAGAGCACCGGTCCGCCCACCAGATCATGGGCCGCCTGCTCGATCAGCACGGCCAGATCGCTCACAGAACCGTCCGCGGCGCCTTCACCCTCGGCCACGGCAACGCGGAAGACGCCCAGCCCGACCAGGCTGGACCAATACTCACGCCAGGAATCGGCCGCTCGGTGTTCGTCGGTACCGGTCGAGGAGCTCGGGTGGTCACCCTCCGCTGCCGCCTTCGACCCCAGTCCAGCGCGCATTGTTGCAATCGGGCCGACCGTCGCCGCCCATGCGCTCATCGACTCCTGAACGGCTTTATGCTCGTCAGTGGTGGCGATGGTCACACTCCATACCGCCTTTCCGGCGTGACTCCCACACCTAGAACATGTTCTAATATCCTCATCGGGCGGATGTCAACCGCCGTCCCGCCAAACAGACGAGACGCACCTCGTCACCGGATGAGGCTTGTGCAGGAAAGGACTTTCATCGATGGCCAGTCCCTCCCGAGAGCAGGCAACAGACTCGGGGGCGCAGAACGGCGGCCGTTCACGCGCGACCCCGGTGTCCACGCTCAGTGAGGACGAACTGAGCTCGACCGCGCAGCGCGAACGCCGCAAACGCATCCTCGACGCCACCCTGGCCCTGGCCTCCAAGGGCGGGTACGACGCGGTGCAGATGCGTGCGGTGGCCGAACGCGCCGACGTCGCGGTGGGGACCCTGTACCGGTATTTCCCGTCCAAGGTGCACCTGCTGGTCTCGGCGCTGGCCCGCGAATTCGAGCAGTTCGACAACAAACGCAAGCCGCTGGCCGGGCAGAGCCCGCGCGAGCGCATGCACCTGATGCTGACCCAGGTCACCCGTGCCATGCAGCGCGACCCGCTGCTCACCGAGGCGATGACCCGCGCGTTCATGTTCGCGGACGCATCGGCCGCCGCCGAGGTGGATCGGGTCGGCAAGGTGATGGACCGCTTCTTCGCCCGCGCCCTCGACGAGGATGAACCGTCCGAGCGCGATCTGGCGATCGCCCGGGTGATCAGCGATGTGTGGTTGTCGAATCTGGTCGCCTGGCTGACCCGTCGCGCCTCGGCGACCGACGTCGCCGAACGCCTCGAATTGACCGTCGACCTGCTGCTCGGCTCGCAGGCCTGACCCGGAACCGGATCGCGACACTCACACCGAATCGAGGTGACTCGCCGATGCGAGCAGACTCGCCGGGTTTGGGACGTTTGTCGTGGCTTCCCTGTGGCTAATAAGGTGACGCACCGCAGGAGACCTCACAGACGGGGTCGCGCACGGCCGATACGTCGGCGACGTGCGCGAAACACGTGAGCAACCCCCACCCAGTAAGGTTTCTCGCGCCCCCGGTATTTCTCCTCCGATCACAAGGTTGGATGCGTGAGCGCACAGGATCTGCCAATCGAACTTCGCCGTGCGTTGTCGGCGGTGGCCCGCATGCCGCGGCTACTGGTCGCTTCGGACTACGACGGGACACTCGCGCCCATCGTCAGCGACCCGGCGAAAGCCTATCCCCACAGGGAGTCGGTGAGCGCTCTGCGCGCGCTCGCCGGCCTGACCGCCACCACGGCGGCCGTCATCTCCGGCCGGGCCCTGCGAGATCTCGCGGCGCTGTCCCGGCTCCCGGTCGAGGTGCAGCTGATCGGAAGCCACGGTTCGGAATTCGACGTGGGTTTCGTCCATGCCATCGATAACGACGCCCGCAAGCTGCTGCAGGAGGTGCAGAACTCGCTGACCCGCATCGCCCAGGACAACCCGGGCGTCTCGGTCGAGGTCAAACCGGCCAGCGTGGCGCTGCACGTGCGCAATGCCGCCCCGGAGGTCGGCCGCCGCGCACTACAGCAGGCGAGCCAGGGGCCGGCCAGCTGGGTGGGCGTGCAGGTGACCGAGGGCAAATCGGTCATCGAACTGGCCGTCATCCAGACCGACAAGGGCGCCGCGCTGGACATCATCCGGCACCAGGAGGGCGCGTCGGCGGCGGTGTTCTTCGGCGACGACGTCACCGACGAGAAGGCGTTCGCGCGTCTGGCCGGGCCGGACGTCGGCATCAAGGTCGGCGACGGCGCGAGCGGAGCCGGATATCGGGTCGCCAGTACCGAGGAGGTGTCCAAGGCCCTGGCGTTCCTGCTCGAGGAGCGCCGCACCTGGCTGGCCGGTGCTTCGGCCCCCCGAATCGAACGGCTGACCATGTTGGCCGGCCCCCGCGCGAAATCCCTGGTCACCCCCGACGGCACCATCACCTGGCTGTGCCATCCGGAGCCGGATTCCGCGGCGGTGTTCGCGCATCTGCTCGGCGGACCCGAGGCCGGGCATTTCACCATCGTGCCCGAGCGGCCCGGACTGCCGTTGTCGCAGCGCTACATCGACGGCACCATGACCGTCGAAACCCGTTGGGCCAGTTTGCAGGTCGTGGACTACCTGCCGCACGACGTGGCGTCCGAGCGGACCGATCTGACCCGTGTCATCACCGGTGACGCCAAGGCCGTGGTCACCTTCGCGCCCCGTCCGGAGTTCGGGCAGGTGCCGGTCACGCTGGTGCAGGAACCGTCCGGACTGCGCGTGCACGGCACGAACGATCCGATCGTGCTGCGTTCGCCGGGCGTGCAGTGGACGATCCTCGAGGAGGGCATCCACCACGTCGCCACCGCGGTCGTTGATCCCTCGCGCGGGCCGATCGTCCTGGAAATGCGTTGCGGCACCTCGGATCTCGCACCCGCGATGGCCAGCGAGCCGGACCGGCGCAGCGAGGCCGAGCGGTACTGGAAGGAGTGGGCGGCGACGCTGGAGCTGCCGCCGCTGAAGCCGGATCTGATGAAGCGTTCGGCGCTGACCCTGCGCGGCCTGGTGCACGCGCCGTCCGGATCGATCATGGCCGCGGCCACCACCTCCCTGCCGGAGGACATCGGCGGCGTGCGCAACTGGGATTACCGCTACTGCTGGCTGCGCGATGCCTCGCTGACCGCGCACGCACTGGTGGCGCTGGGCTCACTGACCGAGGCCGAGGACTTCCTGGCCTGGACGCACCGGGTGCTCGAGACGCTCGCCGGCCCCGAACGCCTGCACCCGCTGTACACGCTCTACGGCGAGACCCTGGGCCCCGAGGCGGTGCTTGATCAGCTGCCCGGTTACGCCGGATCCCGGCCGGTCCGGGTGGGTAACGCGGCCAATATGCAGGTGCAGCTGGACGTGTTCGGACCGATCGTGGACCTCATCGCCGCCCTGGCCGACGCCCGCGGACACAAGGGCATTCTCGACCCGGCCCAGGCCCTGCCCGACCGGGACTGGGAGCTGGTCACGGCGATGGTGTCCGCGGTGCGGCGGCGCTGGAGCGAACCCGATCACGGCATCTGGGAGATCCGCGGCAATCCGCGGCACCACGTGTACTCGAAGGTGATGGGCTGGCTGACCGTGGACCGCGCGGTGCGGCTGGCGACCAAGTTCGGCCGTCGGGCCGATTCGAGCTGGGCGGAACTGCGCGACACCATCGCCGACGAGGTCAAGGCCAAGGGCTGGAACGACGAGGTGCAGTCCTACACGGCCGCCTACGACGGTTCGGACCTGGACGCGGCGACCCTGCACATCGGGTTGAGCGGGCTGATCGAGCCGTCCGACCCGCGATTCGAGGCGACGGTCGTGGCGACCGAGGCGGAGCTGCGCAGCGGCTCGACGGTGTACCGGTACCACCACGACGACGGGCTGCCCGGCGGCGAGGGCGGATTCCATCTGTGCGCGGCCTGGCTGGTGGAGGCGTATCTGCTGATCGGCCGGCGAGCCGATGCGGAGGCGTTGTTCGCGCAGCTCGTCGACGTCGCGGGGCCCACGGGCCTGCTCAGCGAGGAGTACGACCCGGTCGCCGAGCGATCCCTGGGCAATCACCCGCAGGCGTACAGCCATCTGGGGTTGCTGCGGTGTGCTCAGTTGCTGAGTCAGCCGGTTCCGGCGCTGGCGCAGTGACGCGCTAGTTCGTCCGAGATCCCTCGAACGGCCTGTCCGAATCGGACGGGCCGTTCGTGCGTCGGGATGCCGAGTGCGCGGTGTCACAGGGACGAATCGGACAGACGATACCGCCGGTTCTGGACACGTGAGCTACATTCAAATGGAAATCGTTTCCGTTATCGGTAGTGCCAGGAGTACCCCGCGTGTCCAGAAGTCTCACTGCTCGAGTTGCTGTCATCGCATTCGGGGTTGCCACCGCCGCAGCACTGACCGCATGCGGAACTTCGAAGAACGGCTCCGGCAAACCGTCCATCGTCGCCTCGACCAACGTCTGGGGTAGCGTCGCCGCCGCCGTCGCGGGTCCGGATGCCGAGGTCACTTCGCTGATCTCCAGCCCCACCGACGATCCGCACTCGTACCAGACAACCCCGGTCGACGCCGCGAAGATTCAGGACGCCGACCTGGTCGTCTACAACGGTGGCGACTACGACGAATTCGCCGAGAAGGCCACCGAGGGGCGCGGCAAACCCACCATCGACGCGTTCGCGTTGCGTCCGGCCACATCGCCGAAGGACGACAACGAACACGTCTGGTACGACGTGCAGACCGTCGGCGCGGTCGCGACCAAGATCGCCGCCGAACTCGGCGCCATCGACAAGGCGCACGCCCAGGCGTACACCGATCGCGCGATCCAGTTCGACTCCAAGTTGAAGAACATCCGCGCGATCACCGACCAGATCGCCACCGACCACGCCAAGGCCCCGGTCCTGCAGACCGAGCCGATCGCGCACTACCTCCTGCAAGCCGCCGACGCCGACGACCGCACCCCACACCCCTTCGAGGAGGCCATCGAACAGGGTACCGATCCGGCGCCCGCCGATCTGGCGGCCGTGCGAGACCTGTTGAACGGCAAGCAGGTTCGCGCCCTGGTCTACAACATCCAAACCGAGGACAAGACCACGCAGAGCATCGCGGCCACCGCGAAGGCCGCCGGAATCCCCGTCGTCGACGTGACCGAAACCCTGCCGGAGGGCACCGACTATCTCGGCTGGCAGACCCGGAACGCCGAGGCCCTGGCCGCGGCCCTGAACTGATCGGCAACACCATGCCCACTCGCACCTCCCGCACCTCTGCTGAACCCGCTGCGCCGGAACCGGATTCGACCACACCGGATACGTCCGCAAACGGCGTCCCCGCGACCACCCCGGACTGCCCCATCTGCGGGTCGACCGATTCTCCGGACGCCGAGCCCCAGGCCAGCGCAGCGCGCGACGAGCTGCACGGGACCTCCTCGACCGCAACGGAATCCGATTCAGCCCAAAAGATCGACTCGACCGGGCAACCTGCTACGGGCAACGGCGCCGGAACCCCGGATGCCGAAGTCCTGGATTCCTCGAAGCGTAGTTCGACCGCGGCGACACCCCACGCTCTGAACAAAATCTTCTCAGCAGCAACGGAATCCGATGAGGTTCAGGGAAACGGCACGGCTGGTCCGGCAAACGAGCTGCGAAAACCGGCCGCTGCGACACCCAGCGATCGCGCCGAAAGTCCGGCTGTAGCTTCCGAAAAGGACGATCCCGAGGCTCTGCCGATTTCGGCAGCCGCGCGGGATCGCGGGCCCGTCGTGCGACTGCGAGGGGCGCGGTTGTCCTACGGGGAGCGGACACTGTGGGACGGGCTGGATCTGGCGGTGGAGGCGGGGGAATTCATCGCGATTCTCGGGCCGAACGGTTCGGGGAAGACCTCGCTGTTGCGAATGTTGCTGGGACAGGTCGCGCCGAGCGCGGGGGCGGTGGAGATCGCGGGAGTCCCTGCGCGGGTGGGTAATCCACATATCGGCTATGTGCCGCAGCAGAAGACGATCGATGCGGGCGTCCGGTTGCGCGGGGTGGACCTGGTGGGACTCGGCGTGGACGGGCACCGGTGGGGGCTGGGATGGCGCGGGCGCAAGGAGCGGCGGCGCAGGATCGCCGAGGCGGTGGCGCAGGTGGGCGCGCAGCATTATGCGCACGCGCCGCTGGAATCGATGTCCGGCGGTGAGCAGCAGCGGCTGCGGGTGGCGCAGGCACTGGTCGGCGATCCGCGAGTGTTGCTGTGCGACGAGCCGCTGCTGAGTCTGGACATGGCCAATCAGCGACTGGTGGCCGAACTGATCGACGCGCGGCGGCGCAGCCACGACACCTCGGTGCTGTTCGTGACACATGAGATCAATCCCGTTCTGCCGCTGGTGGATCGGGTGTTGTATCTGGTCGACGGAAAGTTCCGGATCGGCACGCCGGACGAGGTGATGACCTCCGAGGTGCTCTCTGAGCTGTACCGCACCGAAGTCGATGTGTTGCGAGTACGTGGACGGCTGGTCGTCGTCGGAACCGGAGACACCATGGACGCACTCGGCGGGGAGCACCGATGAACGAGAAGCTCACCGACATCTTCACCAAACTGCTCGACTTCCACACCACCGCCGATCTGCTGTCCTACGACTTCGTGCAGCAGGCGGTGCTGGCCGCGGCGCTGCTGGGCCTGCTGGCCGGGGCGATCGGCCCGCTCATCGTGAGCCGTCAGATGTCCTTCGCGGTGCACGGCACCAGCGAACTGTCCCTGACCGGTGCGGCCGCGGCGCTGCTGGCCGGAATCGGGGTGGGCGCGGGCGCGATCATCGGCTCCGTGGTCGCGGCCGTGATGTTCGGCCTGCTCGGATCACGTGCGCGCGAACGAGATTCGGTGATCGCGGTGGTGCTCTCGTTCGGGCTCGGGCTCTCGGTGCTGTTCCTGTGGCTGGGGCCCAGCCGTGCCGGATCGAAGTTCTCGCTGCTCACCGGTCAGGTGGTCAGCGTCGGCAACAACGGGCTCACCCTGCTGTCGGTCTGCACCGCCGGTGTTCTGGTGGTACTCGCATTCATCTATCGCCCACTGCTTTTCGCCAGCACCGACCCGGAAGTGGCGGTCGCCCGCGGCGTCCCGGTACGGGCGCTGTCGGTGGTCTTCGCGGTACTGCTGGGCGTCACCGCCGCATTCGGCGTCCAGATCGTCGGCGCGCTGCTGGTCCTGTCCCTGCTGATCACCCCCGCCGCTGCCGCCGCCCAACTGACCGCGAGTCCGCTGCGCGCCGCGATCCTGTCCATCGTCTTCGCCGAACTCGCCGCAGTCGGCGGCATCATCGCGTCGCTGGCTCCGGGAGTCCCGGTGTCGACATTCGTCACCACCATCTCCTTCGCCATCTACCTGATCTGCCGGGCCGTCGCGCCGCGTCTCAACTCCGGTCGACGCAGACGAATTCAGGCCCCCACCGCGACGCCCGCACCGCGTGAGGCGAGCGTCACTTCGAGCTGAGTCGACCCCGTCCGGACACTCGCCGCATGCGGCCGGTTGCCCTGCGGCGCAGCCATTATCCGAGACGCGCCGATCAGCTCCCGGCTTCTCCCGCCAGTGCGAACAGGCCATCCGGGGTCTGTTCCACGAGACCGTCGGTGAGCAGGGAGTCCAGGGCGCGGGCGCGCTGGCCGGGATCGCGGGTCCAGGCCAGGTCGAGGGCGACGCGTTCGACGGGGCCGGAGGCTCCGCGCAGGACGTCCAGCAGTCGACCGCGGGCCTGACGGTCGGTGCCGTCGTATTTCTGGGTGCGCCGCACCACATCCGAGGCGGGACGTCCGGCCGCGAGCCAGGCACAGCGCGGCAGCGGGCACAGGTCGCAGTCGGGGGTGCGGGCGGTGCACACCACCGCGCCCAGTTCCATCAACGCCGCGGAGAACACTGCGGCACGGTCGATTCGGACCGGAAGCAGCTCCTCGGTCTCGACCAGATCGCGGGCCGCGGGGTTGCCCGCCTCGGCCCGGCCGTGCACCGCACGTGCGACGACCCGGCGAACGTTGGTGTCCACCACCGGAACTCGCTGCCCGTAGGCGAAACATGCCACGGCCCGCGCGGTGTACGCGCCGATCCCCGGCAGGCCGAGCAGCACGTCGACATCGCCGGGCACCTCGTCACCGTGTTCGGCGGCCAGCACCCGCGAACATTCGTGCAACCGCAGCGCGCGCCGCGGATATCCCAGTTTCCCCCAGGCGCGCAACACCTCCCCAGGCGAGGCCGCCGCCATCGCCGACGGCACCGGCCAGCGCGCCACCCACTCCCGCCATATCGGCTCCACCCGAACCACCGGCGTCTGCTGCAACATGATCTCGCTCATCAGGATCTGCCACGCCGAAACCCCCGGCCGCCGCCACGGCAGGTCCCGCGCCGTCTCCCCGTACCAGTCGATCAGCACATCGGAGTCGATACTCATCCACGCACCCCCAATGTCCACCCACGGCGCCCGGCCTCGACACTTCCCGGATCCACCGCCCACACGAGCGAATTCAGCTGCCGAACCATCACACAGCCATGATTCACCCCCGGTCCGCGCCACCCGCACCCGGTCCGTTCGGTTGCGGCCATCGCGGCGGGATGCCGCTGCCACCCGCCGAGATCACCGGGGAACGCCGATGCCCTCACAATCGGGCCGGACGGTATCTACGCAGACATTTGCCGGTATGTAACCATGCGGACTGGCCGGTAACCGCGAGCGCGTGGAAAATGGGACGCATGCCTCAAACCAACCCGATCACCGCCTGGAAGACCCTCCGCGAGGGCAACGACAGGTTCGTCAGCGGTAACCTGCAGCACCCCGGTCAGGGCAGCGCGGACCGGGCCAAACTCGTGCACGGTCAGCAGCCGGCGGCGATCCTGTTCGGGTGCGGCGACTCCCGCGTGGCCGCCGAGATCATCTTCGACCAGGGCCTCGGCGATATGTTCGTGGTCCGCACCGCAGGGCACGTGCTGGACGACTCGGTGCTCGGATCCATCGAATACGGCGTGGAGATCCTGAACGTGCCGCTGATCGTGGTGCTCGGGCACGACAGTTGCGGCGCGGTCGCCGCCACCATCAACGCGCTCGACGGCGGCGACGTCCCCGGCGGATTCATCCGCAGCCTGGTCGAACGAGTCACCCCCTCCATCCTGCTCGGCCGCCGCGAGGGCCTGACCGGCGTGGACGAGCTCGAGGCCCGGCACGTCGTGGAAACGAGCCGACTGCTCATGCAGCGCTCGATGATCATCTCCCAGCGCGTCGCCACCGGTCAGTGCGCGATCGCCTCGGTGACCTACAAACTCGCCGACGGCCGGGCCCACCTGCACCGTTCGGTGGGCAACATCGGCGAAACGGTCTGAACCGACCGTAGATCCGGCGAAACGTACCCGGTTCCACAGCTGTTCCACACCGACACGCCGCGCAGCTGAGCGGCGGGTCAGGTGATCGTGCCCTTACCGTGGTGTCGTGCTGGAACCGACTGGACCACTGCCGCCGGAGATCTACTGGCGTCGTCGCGTGTTCGCCATCGGCGCGATCGTGATCGCGCTGGCGCTGGTCATCTGGCTGGCGATCATGCTGTTGCACGGCGGCGGCTCGTCGGGCTCGACGGCCGCCGCGACGTCCACCTCCGCGAACGCCGCAGGGCCCGCGGCCGGTTCGGCGACGACCACTCCCGCGGCGACGTCCACCCCCGATGCGGCGGCCTCGGCCAGCGCGACGCCGTCGGGCACGGTGAACGCCACCGCGGCCAGCGCACCGGCCGCCTGCCCGGATCAATCACTGGCGGTGAAGGTGACCGTCGGGCAGCCGAGTTACAAAGCGGGTGACAAGCCGGTGTTCGGGATCGTCATCACCAATATCTCGACCATGGCCTGCTCCCGCGATATGGGTTCGGGTCTGCAGCAGGTCTCGGTGCAATCCCTCGACGGCCAGCGCCGTCTGTGGACCAGTACCGACTGCGATCAGGGCGGCCAGCCCGACGTGCGCACCCTCAACGGCGGTCAGCAGGCGGCCTTCACCCTCACCTGGTCCGGCACCACCTCCCAGGCCAACTGCGCGGGCGACCGCGTCCCCGTCCCGGCGGGCTCCTACGCGGTCAGCGCCCAGTTCGGTTCCGTTCGCAGCTCCCCCGAGACGTTCAACATCTCCTGATGCGATTCGGCTCAGACGCCGCCGGATTCGGCGAGGCGGGACAGCCCCTCGCGGATCTGGCGGGCCAGCTGGTTGTCGATGCCGTCGAGGGTTTCCAGTTCGTCGGCGGTCGCGGACAGCAGGCTCGACAGCGAACCATACACCGCGACAACGGATTCCACGCTACTCAACGAGACTCGCGGAATCTCGGCGAGCAGCCGGTAACCGCGCGGGCACACCGCGGTGTCCAGCGCCTCGAGAGTGGCCGGAAAGCCCAGTGCGGGACCGAGGTTCACCAGATCCAGCAGATCCACCTCGAGCAGACCGTCCAGTTCGAGCAGAGCCGCGTCGACATTCGCCTCGTCCACCGGATGCGCCCGCAGATAGTCCCGGACCAGCAGTCGCCGCAGGGTTTCGGTCTCGCCGACCAGTTCGGCGAGCTGCAGGGCCAGCTGACGGCCGTCGATACCGAGTTCACCGACGTCGGAATCGATCTCGCGGCCGACCCGGCGCACCAGTTCCAGGCAGTGCAGGACGGACAGCACGTCGCGCAGGGTGGTGAAATCCTCCAGCTCCACCATCGACAGCAGCCGCGCGGTCTCGTCCAGCCGCGAACGGTAGCGCTCGAGTGTGCCCATGGCCTGATTGGCGCGCGAGAGAATCGACTGCGAGGGCTGCACCAGATGCCGCAGACCGCCCAGATACACCGTGACGATCCCGGTCGAGCGGCTCACCGAGATCACCGGATAGCCGGTCTGCGCCGCGGTGCGCTCGGCGGCCTTGTGCCGGGTGCCGGTCTCCACCGTGGGCAGCGCGGGATCCGGGACCAGATGCACATTGGCCCGCCGGATGCGCCCTCCGTCGGTCGAAAGCACCACTGCGCCATCCATTTTCGATAGTTCGCGCAGACGCGTCGGGGAGAACTCGACATCGAGCTCGAACCCGCCGTCGCAGATCCGCTCCACCGGCTCGTCGTGCCCGAGCACGATCAGCGCGCCGGTGCGGGCCAGCAGGATCCGATCGATGCCGTCACGCAACTGCGTGCCCGGAACCAGCCGGGCGACCACGTCGCGCAACGCGAGATGTTCGCTATCGCAGTGCACCACAGTGGAATTGGAATGCTCGCCGCCCATCGCGGGCTTGCCGAGCAGATTGGTGACCCAACGGCCAGGGTTCATTCGGCAGCCTCCGCATGTTCGCCCCCTCGCTTCGACAAACCACTCAACGCAACTGCCGCACGCACATTCGCCACCTCGCGCACCCGCATGGACAGGCCGGAGCAATCCACGCCCGGCGGCACCAGCGCCTCAGTGAAACCTAGCCGCTCGGCCTCGGCGAGGCGACGCCCGGCCCCCGTGACACGCCGAACCTCACCGGCCAGCCCGACCTCGCCCAGGATCACCAGGCCACCGGGCAGCGCGATGCCCCGCTCGGAACTCGTGATCGCCAGCGCGACAGCCAGATCCGCCCCGGGCTCGGTGAGCCGCATACCGCCCACGGTGGCCGCGTACACATCGTGTTTACCGAGGTAGACGTGGCATCGGCTCTGCAGCACCGCGAGCACCATGGAAACCCGGTTGTAGTCCAGACCGCTGACCGCCCGGCGCGGCGCGGGCGCGGGCGTCGACACCGTCAGCCCCTGCACCTCGGCCAACAGCGGACGTTTACCGTCCATCGCGACGGTGATCGCCGTACCCGGCACCGGATCGGCGCGATGGTGCAGGAACAGTCCGGACGGATCGGGCACACCGGCGATGCCGTCGTCGTGCAGTTCGAAGCAGCCGACCTCGTCCGCGCTGCCGAAGCGATTCTTCACCCCGCGCACCATGCGCAGCGTGGAATGTTTGTCGCCCTCGAACTGCAGCACCACGTCGACCAGATGCTCGAGTGTGCGCGGACCGGCGACATTGCCGTCCTTGGTGACGTGCCCGACCAGCAGCACCGCGATACCGCTGGCCTTGGCCAGCGAGGTCAGCGCCGCGGTCACCGCGCGCACCTGCGTCACCCCGCCGATCACGCCCTCGGCATCCGCGGCCAGCATGGTCTGCACCGAGTCGACCACCAGCAGCGAGGGCCGCACCTGCTCGACATGCCCGAGAATGGTGGCCAGATCGGATTCGGCGGCGAGGTAGACCCGCTCGTGCACCGCGTCGGTCCGATCGGCGCGCAACCGCACCTGTCCGGCGGACTCCTCCGCGGTCACATAGAGTGCGCGTTCCTCCCGCTGGCGCGCCCAGCGGTGGGCCACCTCGAGCAGCAACGTCGATTTGCCCACACCGGGCTCGCCGGACAGCAGCACCACCGAACCGGGCACCACGCCGCCGCCGAGCACCCGGTCCAACTCGCTCACACCGGTCGGCCGGGCACGGGTGACCGTCGAATCGATGGTGGAGATCGGTGCGGCCGCCGTCGAGGGCAGCAGGGCCCGCCGCCCGGTCGCGACCGATGCGGGCGCCGCGGCCTGCTCATCGATGGAACCCCACTCGCCGCAGGAAGGACAGCGTCCCACCCACTTGGCGACCTCGTGCGAACAGGCGGAGCAGCGGTAGAGCGATTTCACCTTGGGCACGTGCGCAGCCTAGGGATCGACTCCGACAGACTCCGCGTACCCCGCCCGGCCACGCTGTGCGTCACGACTGCTCGGGCGGCCGACGGACCGGTTCCCGCCCCGGATCAGCTCGCGCTGTTCGGGGTGCTGCCCGCGTCGACCGGAACGTTCACCAGAACGGTCCCGGCCTCCTTGAAGTTGAAGGTCACCGGATACGTCGGACCGGGGGTGATGTCCTTGGTCAGACCCGAGATCTCGACCAGGATCGGCTTGGCCGCACCGGAGGCCGGCTTACTGGTGGCCGCCGCCGACGCGGAGGTGGACGGCGTGGTGGTGGCGGTGCCGGACGACGGCGCGGTGGTGGTGGCGGTGGTCGAGGCGACCGGCGCGCTGGACTCCACGGCCTGCGGGCCACCCGCGACGACGGTCCGGCCCGGCTCCAGGGTCGTATCGGCCGGAGTGACCTCGATGGTGCCCAGGTCGGTGGTGATGCTGCTGAGCTCGTCGGGCTTGGACGCGCCCTCGTTGACCACGCTGAAGGCGATGATCGCCTTGCCACCCTTGGCGTTGGTGTACTCCTCGGACTGCGGCAGCAGGATGCGCACATCGCGCAGCGCCACATCGCCCACGTTGGCGGTGTTGCCGTTCACCGCGGAGACCTGCCGCGCGGTCTGCGCGATCTGGCCGGAGCTGCAGCCCGACAGTGCGAGTGCGGCACCCGCGGCCAGCGCGGCAACTGCAACAGCACTGCGACGCACGGCGCTGCGGCGCGCCTGGGACGCTGTGGTGGCTTTCAGGGCAGTCACGGGTTGTCCTCCATGTCGACCGGGCTCACTCCACGATGCAGAGTAGTAGTACGGAGCGTAATAGTTGTCCGGGCGCGCGGATCGACGGGGCCCTGACGGTTTCCCGCGCCACCCCCGCCGCGCACGGGCCCGGCCGTAACTTGTTCTGGCACAACAGGATGCACAACGTTTTGGTTCTGTCAACCCCCAGCGCCCGGCTGTTGTGGCCCTGACCTGCGTCGTTGATCGCGCCGTTATCGAGTCGCATGTTAAACTGTGAGCATCGAAAGGGGCACGGGACACATGATTTTTAAGGTCGGAGACACCGTCGTTTACCCCCACCACGGAGCGGCGCTGATCGAAGCTATCGAGACTCGCACCATCAAGGGTGTGCAGAAGGAGTATCTGGTCCTGAAGGTCGCCCAGGGCGATCTCACCGTACGGGTTCCCGCCGAGAATGCCGAATACGTCGGCGTTCGTGACGTCGTGGGCCAGGAGGGTCTCGATCGAGTCTTCCAGGTGCTACGTGCGCCGCACACGGAGGAGCCGACGAACTGGTCTCGGCGTTACAAGGCCAACCTCGAGAAGCTCGCCTCCGGCGATGTGAACAAGGTGGCCGAGGTCGTGCGTGATCTCTGGCGGCGCGAACAGGATCGCGGCCTGTCCGCCGGCGAGAAGCGCATGCTCGCCAAGGCCCGTCAGATCCTCGTCGGTGAACTCGCCCTTGCCGAGGGCACCGATGATGTCAAGGCCGAGACTCTGCTCGACGAGGTTCTCGCAGCGGCCTCCTGATCGTGAACCAACTGCACGACACGAGTCGTGTCGTGGCATTGGTGCCTGCCGCCGGTCGGGGCGTGCGCCTGGGTGAGTCCATACCCAAGGCGTTCGTCCCGGTCGGCGGCAGCCCCATGCTCATACTCGCTATCGACGGCCTGATCGCGTCCGGAGTCGTGGACCACATCGTGATCGCCGCGCCCGCCGAACTCCTCGACGAGGCGCGAATTCTGCTGGGCCACCGCGCCGAACCGGCATGCCCCGTGCCGGTGAGCGTGGTCGCCGGCGGCGCGGAACGCACCGATTCGGTGCGCGCCGGAATTGCCGCCGCACCGCAGGCCACCCATTTCCTCGTGCACGATGCCGCGCGCGCCCTGACGCCGCCGTCGATGATCGCGCGGGTGGTGGCCGAACTGAAGTCCGGTTGCCCGGCCGTCGTACCGGGTCTGCCGGTCGCGGACACGATCAAATCCGTGGACGCCGACGGCGAGGTCACCGGCACCCCCGATCGCTCGGTTCTGCGCGCGATCCAGACTCCCCAGGGTTTCGACGGCCGACTCCTGCGGGACGCCTATGCCGCCGGAATGCACGCGACCGACGACGCGGGCCTGGTCGAAGCCTTCGGCGCGCGCGTGCGCGTGATTCCCGGCGATCCGCTGGCGTTCAAGATCACCACCCCGTTGGATCTGCGCCTGGCCCGCACCCTGCTCGCCGAGCGCGACACTCCCGGCCGCGCCGAGATTTCCGAACAGTTGAACACGGTGACGCGATGACCGATCCGGCCTCGATGCGCGTGGGCATCGGCACCGATGTGCACCCGATCGAACCCGGTCGTCCCTGCTGGATGGCCGGGCTGCTGTTCGAGGGCGAGAGCGGCTGCGCCGGTCACTCCGACGGTGACGTCGGCGCGCACGCGCTGTGCGACGCACTGCTGTCGGCGGCCGGACTGGGCGATGTGGGCGCGGTATTCGGCGTCGGGCGGCCCGAATGGGCCGGCGTGTCCGGTGCGGACATGCTGCGCGAGGTCCGCCGGCTGCTGGCCGAGGACGGATACACCATCGTCAACGCGGCCCTGCAGATCATTGGCAATCGTCCCAAGATCGGACCTCGCCGTAGCGAGGCGCAGGATGTCCTGGGAGAATTACTCGGTGCACCGGTTTCGGTGTCCGGCACGACCACCGACGGTCTGGGACTCACCGGCCGCGGCGAGGGTGTAGCGGCGGTCGCCACCGCGTTGCTGAGTTGTCGTAACTAACTCGCCCGCACCCCTGAGCTGCCGGATATCCCGTACCCGGCACCTGCCCCGTACCTCATGCAAAATTCCTGACAGTAGGATGGCTGGTCGTGACTCTGCGCCTCTTCGACACCGCGACGCGGACCCTGCGTGATTTCACGCCTCTGGTCCCCGGCCGAGCGTCGATATATCTGTGTGGCGCCACGGTGCAGGGCGAGCCGCATATCGGACACGTCCGCAGTGGAGTCGCGTTCGACGTCCTGCGCCGCTGGCTGCTCGCGGGCGGTTACGACGTCGCATTCGTGCGAAATGTCACCGATATCGACGACAAGATCCTGAACAAGGCCGCCGCGGCGGGCCGTCCCTGGTGGGAGTGGGCCGCCACGCACGAGCGCGCCTTCGACCGCGCCTACGCCGCACTGGGTGTGCTGCCCCCGTCGGTGGAGCCGCGCGCGACCGGGCACATCACCCAGATGGTCGAGATGATGCAGCGGCTGATCGACCGCGGTCACGCCTACGCCTCGTCCGGGAACGTCTACTTCGATGTGCGCAGCTATCCCGAATACGGCGCGCTGTCCGGGCACAGGCTCGACGATGTGCATCAGGGTGAGAGCGCGGGCGAGGGCAAACGCGATCCGCGCGACTTCACGCTGTGGAAGGCCGCCAAACCCAATGAGCCGACCTGGCCCTCACCCTGGGGTCCGGGCCGCCCCGGCTGGCATCTGGAATGCTCGGCGATGGCCGGGTTCTATCTCGGCCCGGAATTCGACATCCACTGCGGCGGTATGGATCTGGTGTTCCCGCACCACGAGAACGAAATCGCCCAATCCCGTGCCGCCGGTGACGGTTTCGCGCGGTACTGGTTGCACAACGGCTGGGTGACGCTGGGCGGGGAGAAGATGTCCAAGTCGCTCGGCAACACCCTGGCCGTGCCGAATGTGCTCGAAAACGTTCGGGCCGTGGAACTTCGGTTCTATCTGGGCAGTGCGCACTACAGCTCGATGCTGGAGTACTCCGATCAGGCGCTGCGCGATGCGGCCCAGACCTATCAGCGGCTCGAGGCGTTCGTGCGCCGGGCGACCGAACGCCTGGGCGAGATCCCGGTCGGCAAGTGGACCGACGCGTTCGCCGAGGCGCTGGACGACAACCTCGGAATTCCCAAGGCGCTGGCCGAAATTCATCGGGTCGTGCACGAGGGCAACAAGGCGCTGGAATCCGCCGCGACCGACACCGCCCGCGAGGCAGCCGGACAGGTGCGTGCGATGCTCGGCATCCTGGGTGTGGATCCGCTGGATCCGCACTGGTCCGGGCCGCAGGATTCCTCCTCTGCGAACGACGCGCTGGAGATTCTGGTGCGCGCCGAACTCGAGCGCCGGCAGCACGCTCGCGCCACGAAGGACTGGGCCGAGGCCGACGCGGTGCGCGATCGGCTGCACGAGGCGGGGGTCGAGGTCACCGACACACCCGACGGCCCCGAATGGTCGCTGGTGTCACCGACGGCACGAAAGGCGAACTGATGGCAGGCAATTCGCAAAGGCGCGGCGCGGTGCGCAAGAGCGGCACCAAGAAGGGCCAGGTCGCCGGGTCCGGCGGGAAACGTCGTCGTGGACTCGAGGGCCGGGGCGCGACTCCGCCCGCGACCGAACGCAAATACCACCCCGCGGCCAAGCGGGCCGCCGCGGCGGCCAAGGCCGCGGCCAAGTCCGGCGGCGGTTCGGGCGGCGGCCGGGTTGCCGGACGCCGCAACGCCGATGGGCCCGAACTGGTGCTCGGCCGCAATCCGGTGGTGGAGTGCCTGCGCGCCGGCGTCCCGGCGACGGCGCTGTACGTCGCGGTGGGCACCGAGAACGACGAACGGCTCACCGCCTCGGTGAAACTCGCCGCCGACGCCGGTATCTCGATCCTGGAGGTGCCGCGCACCGACCTGGATCGCATGAGCTCCAACGGATTACATCAGGGCATGGCCCTGCAGGTGCCGCCGTACCGGTACGTCCACCCGGACGATCTGCTCGAATCCGCCCGGGGCTCGGGCGAACCCGCGTTGCTGGTGGCGCTGGACAACATCTCCGATCCGCGCAATCTCGGCGCGGTCATCCGCTCGGTCGCGGCCTTCGGCGGACACGGCGTGGTGATTCCGCAGCGGCGCAGCGCGAGCGTCACGGCGGTGGCCTGGCGGACCAGTGCCGGCGCCGCGGCGCGGCTGCCCGTCGCGCGCGCGACGAATCTGACTCGCACACTGAAGGATTGGGCCTCGACCGGCGTGCAGATCGTCGGCCTGGACGCGGGCGGGGACACCGTCCTGGACGAATTCGACGGCACCGCACCGACGGTCGTGGTGGTCGGTTCGGAGGGCAAGGGTCTGTCCCGGCTGGTGCGAGAGACCTGCGACGAGATTCTGAGCATCCCGATGTCCGGGCCGGTCGAATCGCTGAACGCGTCGGTCGCGGCGGGTGTCGTACTGGCCGATATCGCACGTCAACGCCGGTCCTGACCGAGCCGAATCGGCCCGTCCGGGAGGGGAATTGCGCCCGCGAACGGGCCGGTCGCGGTGAATTGGCGCGCGTCCGGCCGATGAAACGGCCCGTGTCACCGTAGACTTGGACGGTGTCCATGTGGAATGAGCAGCCCTACTGGGGAGAGCTGCCCGATCAACCGGTCGGTCCGGCGGTCGAGCACCCGCACGCGACGACCGTGCTGCTGCTCGGCATCCTGAGCATATTTTGTTGCGGCGCACTGGGTCCGGTTGCATGGGTCCTGGGTAAGCAGGCGCTGAATCAGATCGAGCAGTCCGATCAGCTCAATCACGCCTACGGCGCCACGCTCGGCGGGCGTTCGCAGATACTCGTCGGATACGTCCTGGGCATCATCGGCACGGTCCTGATGGTCCTGGTGGCCATCGTCTTCCTGCTGATGGTCCTCGGCGGACGCGCCTGAACCGACCGGGTCGTCAGTCCAGTCCGGGGCGTTCGGGCTCGGAAGGCACTTCCCAGGCGGGCCATTCACTGCTGATGCTGCCGGTCCATCGGGGCGGGCGGCGGTCGCGGAATGCGGCCATCCCCTCGCCTCCGTCGAGGCTCCGCCCGACGTAGCCGTTCAGCTCGGTCTCCATCCGGCCGACCGCCTCCTGGGTCATCCCCAAGCCCTCCCACAGCAGCCGCTTGGACAGCGCCGCGGGCAGCGGTGCGGATCCGCCCGCGATGTCGTGTGCGACGGCCATGGCGGTCGGGAGCACCTCGGAGCCGTGCAGGCAGCCGTTGGCCAGGCCCATCGACTTGGCCTCCTCGCCGTCGAAGGTGCGGCCGGTGAGCATGATGTCCGCGGCATTGGCCATGCCGACCAGCCGCGGCAGCGTCCAGTGCGCATAGCCGTCGGCCAGGACCGCGCGACGGACCTGATTGAGCCCGTACACCGCGTCGCGAGCCATGTATCGCAGATCGCACTGCAGTGCCAGGGCCAGGCCGACGCCGACTGCGTGACCGTTGACCGCCGCGATCACCGGTTTGCGCACCCGCCACGGCGGCGGATCGAGGGTGGCGCTGACCTCACCGACCCGGTGGGACAGATCCGCGCCCGCGCAGAAGGCCGGCGGCGTCCCGGTGAGCACGACCGCGCGGATCGCGTCCTCGACATCGCAGCGGCGCAGTGCCGCACCGAGTTCGTCGGTCAACTCCGGGGTCAGCGCGTTCTGCTGCGCCGGACGATTGAGCGTGAGTACCGCGACGCCGCCGGAAACATCGACGTGCAGTTCCGAACTCATGCAGTGTCCTTCCGGCGCGAACGGGTCCGCCGCGACAGATCGTCGCAGCTGTTCCCGACCGCAGATGTCTTTCCGCACGACCCGGCCTCACGCGGCATGAGGCCGCCTCGGACGTGCTGTGTACCTGACGCACGAGCCGATCCGCGGGACCCGCTCTTGCGTGCGACAACATCCTAGGACACCGGCGCCGGGTATCCCGGGGGCGTGCGCATTCAGGACATTCGCACCCGCCGACGCGGCCGAGGGAGTCCGCCGTATGGTCGGAGCCGATGCTGATCGACGAGGGTGGCACAGGTGTGCCGATTCTGCTGTTGCACGGGCTCATGGGCAGCGCGCGGACGTGGCGCGCACAACTGGACTGGCTGCGCCCGTTCGGGCGGCTCTACACCTTCGACGCGGCCGGACACGGCCGGCCCGCGCCCCCGGAGCTGACCACCGAGGCGTTCGTGGCGGATCTGGCCACGGCCACCGCGCGGATCACCGAGCCGATGGTGGTGATCGGTCACTCGATGGGCGGACTGCACGGGTGGATGTTCGCCGCGGCCCATCCGGACCGGGTGCGTGCGCTGGTGGTCGAGGATATGGCTCCGGACTTCCGCGGCCGCACCGCGCGGGACTGGGCGGAGATGATCGATGCCTGGCCGCAGCCGTTCCCGGACCAGGACGCGGTCCTGGATTTCTTCGGTCCGGTGGCCGGGCGCTACTTCCTGCAGGCGTTCACCCACGGCCCCGACGGTTACCGGTTGCACGGCGCGGTCACGACGTTCCGCGACATCTCCGAGGAGTGGGGTACCCGGGACTTCTGGTCGCAGTGGGATGCCGTGCGCGTGCCCGCTCTGCTGATCGAGGGTGAGCACACCATCACCCCGCCCGGCCAGATGCGCCGCATGGCCGCGGATCATCCGCAGGCTCGCCACGTCCTGGTTCCCGATGCGGGCCACCTCGTGCACGACGACCAGCCCGCCGCCTATCGCGCCGAGGTCACCCGCTTCCTGTCCGAGGTTCTGGGCTGATCCACCGCGGCATGTATCCGTGATCCTGCTCGCCGATCAGCGCCGTGAAGTGCGACGATGTGCGCGAAGAGATTTGAGGGCGTCTGCCGTCAGTCCGTGTCGCGATGCGTCGTATGCTCGTCGCAGGCCAACGAACGAAGGTGACCAGATGATCGATTTCTCGATTCCCGCCGACCTCGCCGCCGAACGTGATCGGGTGCGGCAGTTCGTCATCGACAAGATCGTTCCCTACGAGCGCGATCCCCGGGTGACCTCGCACGGGCCGACCGACGACCTGCGTCAGGAACTGGTGGAGCTGGCGCGAGCGGAGAAGTTGCTGACCGTGCAGGCCCCGGTCGAGCTCGGCGGACGCGGACTCACCCACGTCGAGCAGGCCGTGCTGTACGAGGCGGCGGGCTGGTCCACGCTCGGCCCCGTCGCGATGAACTGCGCCGCACCCGACGAGGGCAATATGTTCCTGCTGTCCAAGGTCGCGGACGCGCAGCAGATCGACCGGTACCTGATGCCGGTGATCACCGGTCACCAGCGTTCGGTCTTCGCGATGACCGAACCGGACGGGGCCGGATCGGATCCGGGTCAGCTGGCCACCACCGCCACCTTCGACGGCGAGAATTTCACCGTCAACGGCCGCAAATGGCTCATCACCGGCGCGGACGGGGCCAAGACCTGGATCATCATGGCCCGGCTCGAGGCCAACCCGCACCTGCCCGAGGGGCCGACGTTGTTCCTCACCGAGGGCGACACCCCCGGCATCGTCATCGAGCGCACGATGAACACGATGGACCGCAACTACGTCGGCGGGCATGGCGTGGTGCGATTCGAGAACCTCACGCTGCCAAGGGAATCCGTCCTCGGCGAGACCGGCCAGGCACTGCGGTACGCGCAGCTGCGCCTGGCCCCGGCCCGCCTGACGCACTGCATGCGCTGGCTGGGAGCGGCCGAGCGGGCACAGAGCATCGCGGTCGAGCACGCGCGCACCCGCACCGCATTCGGCAAGCCCATCGGCGAGCACGAGGGCGTGTCGTTCCTGTTGGCGGACAACGAGATCGCGCTGCATCAGTGCCGCCTGACCATCTGGCACGCCTGCTGGCTGATGGACAACGGCCACAAGGCCCGGCACGAGAGTTCGATCGCCAAATCCAGTGTGTCCGAAGAACTTTTCAAGGTCGCGGATCGCTGCGTCCAGGTCCTCGGCGGCATCGGCATCAGCGACGAGACGGTCGTGGAGATGATCTTCCGCGATATGCGCGCCTTCCGCCTGTACGACGGCCCCACCGAGGTCCACAAGTGGGCCATCGGGCGTCAGGTGCTACGCGGCTGAGGACGGGAGCAGCGGCTTCCCACAGTAGGGCTATGGTCGGCTTATGGCTGTTGTCAAAATCAATGCAATCGAAGTGCCCGAGGGTGCGGGGCCCGAATTGGAGAAGCGGTTCGCGGGCCGCGCGCACGCGGTGGAGAACTCGCCCGGCTTCCTCGGGTTCCAGCTGCTGCGCCCGGTCGCCGGTGACAATCGGTACTTCGTTGTCACGCAGTGGGATTCGGAGGAGTCCTTCGCCGCGTGGCGGGACGGCCCGGCCAAGACGGCGCACGCGGGTGATCCGTCCCGTAAGCCGGTGTCGACCGGTGCCTCGCTGCTCGAGTTCGAGGTCGTGCTCGACGTCGCGGCGAAGCCCGCCTAGTTCACCCATTCACTGTTCACCCGGTTCGTAGCGGGTGGATCGGGCCCCGCGTGCGGTGTCACCGGGGCCCGATCCGTGCGCGGGCTCGACCCGCGCGATGCCTCAGTCCTCGAAGCTCGCGTCCAGCTCGATGGTGCCGACGCCGGCCAGGGCCTTGCTGATCGGGCAGCCTGCCTTGGCCGCCTCGGCGGCCTTCACCGCGCCCGCGGCGTCCAGGCCGGACACCCGGCCCCGGACGGTCAGCTTGATGCTGCTGAGGCGGAAACCGCCCGCCGGATCCGGTCCGAGCGTCACATCCGCGTTGACGTCCAGGCTCTGCACGGTGCCGCCGGCATTGCCGATCTCCGCGGAGCACGCCATCGCGAAACAGGACGAATGCGCCGCCGCGATCAACTCCTCCGGACTGGTGGTGCCCTCAGCGGTGTCGGCGGTGCGCTTGGGGAACGACACGTCGAACTTGCCGACTCCGGAGCTGGCCAGCTCGACCTGTCCCGAGCCGTCCTGCAGTCCTCCGGTCCATGCGGTACGTGCGCTACGTGTTGGCATCGAGGTCCTTTCTGTGTTTTTGGCCTCCGCTTCGCTCCGGCGGGTTTGCGGCGCCCGAAGGCTCACCGCTCGGCCACGTGTCGGGCACTCGTTCCTCGCACCCGCCACGCGTCCGAGCGGCAAGCCGCGCCGCAAACCGGAGGTTGGCGTTGTCCGGGTCGACGTTACTCGGAGTTCGACGTCATCCGGGGGTCGACGAGGGTTGCGGCTCAGGCCATGTCGCGACGGTGCAGCAACCACACCATCGCGACCGCGAAGACTACGATGTAGACCGCGAGGACCACGAAAGACGCGGGGCGCGAGAGGATGTCGAGCACACCCGGGGTCGACTCCCCGGAGATCGTGCGCATCGCGCCGGCGAGCGAACCCGCCGCGGTGCCGGGCAGGTGATCGGTGATCGCCCGGATCGGCGCGAAGATCGAGGCGACGCCGCGCAGCAGATTCTCCACCACCAGCACCCACACCAGCCCCAGGCCGACGGCCAGCGCCGGACCGCGAGCCAGCACGCCGATCACCGCGCCCGCCAACGTCCACATCCCGAGAATTACTGCACCCGTGAGGATTCCGAGCAGTGAGCGTCCGGCACCCGGCAGCGCGAGCGACTGATGCTGCACCGTGCCGATGATCGCGGCCACACCGGTGTCGACCACGAACGCGGTGAGCACCAGCGCGACGACCACCACGGCCAGGGCAAGCACCGTCCCACCGGCCACCCGCGCGCGCGAGGGCCCCTGGGTGAAAACGGTCTTCCAAGTGCCCCAGCCGTATCCGCTTCCGGTCACGAGCGCACCCAGCACCAGCATCAGCGCACCGCCGAACATCGCCATCCCCTGCGTGAACACCTCGGGCACCGCGGCGGGCAGCATCTGCTGCAGCAGGATCGCCCGTGGCTGCCCGTTGGACATACGCATCGACGAACCCGTCGCATAGGCGAGATAGTTGAACAGATAGGCGAAGACCAGGTTCAGCACAATCCAGGTGCCCAGGATGATCCAGAACGCGGGCCAGCGGCGTAGGCGGGCGAATTCGGATCGGGTGCAAGCGATCAGGTCGGTCATGACAGGTTCTCCAGCTTCGTCGTCTCGAACAGCGGGCACAGCCTGCACCCCGGTCACGACGCACGCTCCAGCGTCGTCAACTCGAAGAAGACCTCCTCCAGCGAACGTTCGTCGCTGCGCAGTTCCAGCAGGTCCGCACCCGCCTCGACCACCGCACGTGCCACCTCGGGCGCCATTGCCACACCGGCATCGACTCTGATGCCGCCGGTGGTCAGCAGTGCGGTTCGCTCGCCCAGTACGGCACGGACCGCCGGGAAGGCCAGTTCCACCGGTTCGGCTCGCAGGAAAAGCGTTGCCGTGCCGCGTAATTCGCGCACCGTCGATTCGGTGAGCAGGCGGCCCTGCGAGATGACGCCGACGCGGTCGCAGATCTCCTGCACTTCGCTGAGCAGGTGCGAGGACAGCACGACGGTGTGCCCGTCGCCGGCGAGTCCGGTGATGAGCTCACGCATCTCGGCCATTCCGGCCGGATCCAGGCCGTTGGTGGGTTCGTCGAGGATCAGCAGATCCGGGTGACCCAGCAGGGCCGCGGCGACCCCGAGACGCTGTTTCATCCCCAGCGAGTAGGCGCGGAACCGGTCGTTCCCGCGGGCGGCCAGGCCGACCCGGTCGAGCGCCTCCTCCGCGTCGTCCCGGGTGCAGCCCCGATAACACGCCAGCACCCGCAGGTTGTCCCGGCCGGACAGGTACGGGAAGAAGCCCGGCCCCTCGATCAGCACCCCGATCCGGCGCAGCGCCGCGGGATCGCCAGGACGCCGGCCCAGGACGCTCGCGCGGCCCGAGGTCGGCCGGATCAGGCCCACCAGCATGCGCAGCGTGGTGGTCTTCCCGGCCCCGTTCGGTCCGAGGAAGCCGTAGATCTGCCCGGCCTCGACGGTCATGCCGACGGCGTCGACGGCGGTGTGCGTGCCATAGCGTTTGGTCAGCGCCTCGGTGCGCACGACCGCCGCGGCGGGATCCGATTCGTTCATGACATCGAGAATCCGCCCACGACCTGGCCGGGCACATCCGCCGACGGGCGTGACCGGGCATACGTATCCGGACGTAACCCATCTCCCGCAGCGACCGGACCCGCACGATCGGACCATCCGGATACCACGCGCCACAAGTGGCGTCCGGCATCAGCGCGATCGGACCCATGCACCCGAACACAACCCGCCCCGACGTCCGGGAACCGGTGCGATCGGTCCGTACGTATCTGGACGTAATTCGCTGCGCGGGGCGTCCGGAACCGGCGAAGCGGCGTTACGGTTCGATTGTGGAAGCGCGCGTGCGGCCCAGTGGCCGGGTTCTGTTGCCGGCGCTGATCGCCGCCGTCGTCCAGGTGGGGGCGGGTGCCAAGGCGAATGCACACTGGCACGAGACCGGCTCGCGGCAGCTCGATGCCCTCGGCTACGCGCTGCTGCTGGCGGGCCCGTTGCTGCTGCTGGCGCGACGGGCGTATCCGCGCGCGGTGCTGTACGCGGTGCTTGTCGTCACGCTGGCCTATCTGGTGCTGGGATACGGGTACGGCCCGATCTTCATCGCGCTGGCGATCGCGTTCCTGGCCGCGGCCCGACGCGGTTCGCGCTGGTGGACCTATCCGATCGTGCCGCTGGGCTATCTGCTCATGGTGTGGCCCGCGCCGTTCACGCGCGGGCATCCCACCAATTACTGGCAGATCATCGGGCTGTTCGCCTGGCTGTCGGTGCTGGTGGCGTTGGCCGAGGGGATTCGGCAGCGGCGTGCGGTGCTGATCGCCCGACGGCAGCGGGCCCAGGACGCTCAGCGGAACGAGCAGGCCGAACGAGCGCGCGAGCAGGCTCAGCGCGAACAACGGGCCACGCAGGAGCGTCTCGCGATCGCTCGCGAGCTGCACGACGTTCTCGCGCACAGTCTTTCACTGATCAACGTGCAGTCCTCGGTGGCGCTGGAACTGCTCGACCGCAAACCCGAACAGGCCGCGACAGCGCTGGCCGCGATCAAATCCGCCAGCCGCGACGCACTCGGCGAGGTGCACGCGCTGCTGCAATCCATTCGGTCGGGAGCGGAAACCGTTGCCGCACCGACGAGTCCGGCCGTGCGGGTGGGCGATCTCGACGCGTTGATCGAACCCGCTCGCGCGGCGGGCCTGCTGGTCCGGACCGAGGTGACCGGCGATCCGCTACGACTGCCCGCCGTTCTGGACGTGGCCGCCGCCCGGATCGTCCAGGAATCGCTGACCAACGTGCTGCGGCACGCCCCCGGCGCGAGTGCCGTTGTCGGCGTGCACTATTCCCCGGACGAGCTGCGCGTCGTGGTCGAGAACACCGCACCCCCGAATACTCCACAACCATCCACAACCCCGGGCGGCAACGGCATCCCTGGCATGCTCGAACGCGCACACGCACTCAACGGTGAGCTGTCCGCCATCGCGTTGCGCCACGGCGGATTCCGCGTGACCGCACGTCTTCCGATTCCCCAGGAGCCCCGATGACCCCCGAACGCCACGGTATCCGAGTTCTGGTGGCCGACGATCAGGCGCTGGTGCGCGGCGGATTCGCCGCCCTGCTGGACGCGCAGGAGGGTATCCGCGTCGTGGGCGAGGCCGACAACGGCGAACAGGCGGTGCGGATGTCCCGGGAACTGATGCCCGACGTCGTACTGATGGATATCCGGATGCCGGTGCTGGACGGCCTGGCCGCCACCCGCGCCATCGCGGCCGATCCCGCATTGAGCGCGGTGAAGGTGGTGGTGCTGACCACCTTCGAACTCGACGAGTACGTCTTCGAGGCAATGCGTTCGGGCGCAACGGGATTCCTGGTCAAACATACCGAACCGGCCGATCTGGTCCGGGCGGTGCGCGTGGTGGCCGAGGGCGATGCGCTGCTGTCCCCCAGTGTGACTCGCCGTCTGGTCGCCGAATTCGCCTCCCGCGCGAAGCCCGCGCCCGCAGCCGAACTCACCGAACTGACCGACCGCGAACGCGAGGTGATGAGCCTGGTCGCCGAGGGCCTGACCAATGCCGAGATCGCCGAACGCCTGTTCATGAGCCCCGCGACCGCCCGCACGCACGTCAGCCGAATCCTGTTGAAGCTCAACGCCCGTGACCGGACCCAGCTGGTCGTGATGGCCTACGAGTCGGGATTGGTGCGGCCGGGCTGGCAGTAACGGATCGGCCGCGCCCATGCGGGAATGATCGACCGGTTCCGGGGCGCTGAGTGATAGAGCAGACATTTTTTCGCAGGAGGTTCGATGACCATTCGATTCGGCACGATGCAGGCCCCCGGATCGGCGGCGGACTGGCTGAAGACCGCCAGAAACGCTGAGCGACAGGGCTATCACACGATCCTGATGCCCGACACGCTGCGCACCGCGTCCCCCTTTCCGGCCCTGGCAGCCGCGGCGGCGGTGACCACGACCCTGCGCGTGCGCCCGAACGTCATCGCGGCGCCGCTGCGAACGGCCGCGGTCGCGGTGCGGGAAATCGCCGCGCTGCAGCAACTTTCCGACGGACGCTTCGAACTGGGCATCGGCATCGGACGCCCCGATGCGGTCCAGGAGGCCGAAAAGCTCGGCAGGCCCGGCGGTTCGGCATCCGAGCGACGCGCGCATCTGATCGAGATCGTGGCGGCCGTGCGGGCCGAGGTCGACCCCGCGCCGCCGGTCATGATCGCCGCCTCGGGTCCTCGCATGCTCGCGGCAGCGGGACGGATCGCCGACCGCGTCCTGCCCGCGCTGTATCCGGCTGCCACCGAGAAGGATCTGGCCGGGATCATCGCCACGGTGCGCGAGAATGCCGATCGCCCGGTCGCTTTCACCGGTCAACTGATCGGCATCGGCGATCAGCTGGCCCCGCCGCCGGGCAACTGGCAGGTCCCGAGCGCCGCCGAACTGCGCGAAGCGGGTTCGGTCGGTCTGCTGCCCGCCGACCCCGCCGAGGCCGCCGCCATTCTGGAATACCGCCGCGACACCTACGGCATCGATGAGGTGATCGTCCCGGGCGCACTGGCCGAGGCGTTCCAGCCGATCCTCGATCGCCTGCGCTGAACGACGCGTGCGGCGCTAGCGCTGAACCGCGCGACGCTGCCGGGCCGCTTCGTACAGCAGGACCGATCCCGCGGTGGCGGCGTTGAGGCTGCTCGCGCCGCCGCCGATCGGGATGCGCACGATATCGTCGCAGGCCTCGCGCCAACGCGCGCTCAGGCCGCTGGTCTCGTTGCCGATGACGATCAGGCGCGGCCCGGTCAGGTCGTAGTCGGCGATATCGGCGGTGCCGTGCTCGTCGGTTCCGACGACGCGCAGCGGAGTTCCAGCCCGCTGCCGCTCGTGTACCCAGGCCGACACTTCATCGGTGGATCGAGCCCGCACCACCGGCAGGCTGAACAGCGAACCCGTACTCGCCCGCACCGCTTTCGGATCGTAGATATCCGCGGCATGACCGGTGACCACGACGGCGGACGCACCGAAGGCATCGGCCGAACGGATCAGCGTGCCGACGTTCCCCGGGCTCACCGGCCGATCGAAGACGATCCCGAAAAAGTCCGGCCCACAGGCGATTCGGTCGAAGTCGTCGGGCCGGGCCACTCCCACCGCGATCAACTCCGGCTCGCCGGACCCCCGCTCCCCCAACTCGGCCAGCAACTCGGGCGCGACATCGATGACCTCCGCGTCGCTGTCCTCGATGATCCCGCGTGCCCATTCGGACAGCTGCCTGCCCTCCGGCCGCAATAGGCTCTCGAACCGCCACCCGTTCGCCGCCGCCAGCGAGATCGGCCGCACCCCCTGAATCAGGAACACCCCGGCGCGCTGCCGCTTGTTCCGATTCGTCAGCAACGCCTCCCACTGCTGAAACCTGGCATTTCTGACGGTGACCTTCAGCGTTCGGCCTTCCTGTCGGGGTCCGGACCTCGCCCGGACATGGGCAACGGCCCCTTCCCGAAACCGGGAAGGGGCCGTGCGACGGTACTGCCTATTACTCTCCGGCCGCGGTGGCGGATTCACCGGCGAGTGCTGCCACCGGCTTCTCCTCCTCTTCCGCGGGCTTGGCGGGCTTGGCCCGACCGACGAAGGTGAACTTGGCGTCCTCGCCCTGGCCTTCGCCGTCCCAGCCCTCGACGTCGACCGAGACGATCTGGCCGGGGCCGATCTCGCCGAAGAGGATCTTCTCCGACAGCTGGTCCTCGATCTCGCGCTGGATGGTCCGGCGCAGCGGGCGAGCGCCCAGCACCGGGTCGAAGCCGCGCTTGGCCAGCAGACTCTTGGCCTGCTCGGACAGCTCGATCTCCATGTCCTTGTTCCGCAGCTGGGTGGCGACGCGGTTGATCATCAGGTCCACCATCTCCACGATCTGATCGGTGGTGAGCTGGTGGAAGACGATCACGTCGTCGATGCGGTTCAGGAACTCGGGGCGGAAGTGCTTCTTCAGCTCGTCGTTGACCTTGAGCTTCATCCGCTCGTAGTTCGAGCCCTCGTTGTTGGACTGGGTGAAGCCCAGGCCGACGGCCTTGGAGATGTCCGAGGTACCGAGGTTCGAGGTGAAGATCAGCACGGTGTTCTTGAAGTCGACCGTGCGACCCTGACCGTCGGTGAGGCGGCCGTCCTCCAGGACCTGCAACAGGGTGTTGTAGATCTCCTGGTGGGCCTTCTCGATCTCGTCGAACAGCACGACCGAGAACGGCTTGCGGCGCACCTTCTCGGTGAGCTGGCCGCCCTCCTCGTAGCCGACGTAGCCCGGAGGGGCACCGAACAGCCGCGAGGCGGTGAAGCGGTCGTGGAACTCGCCCATGTCGATCTGGATGAGCGCGTCGTCCTCGCCGAACAGGAAGTTCGCCAGCGCCTTGGACAGCTCGGTCTTACCGACACCGGACGGACCGGCGAAGATGAACGAGCCCGAGGGACGCTTCGGATCCTTCAGACCGGCGCGAGTACGGCGGATGGCCTTGGACACGGCCTTGACCGCGTCCTCCTGGCCGATGATCCGCTTGTGCAGCTCGTCCTCCATACGGAGCAGACGGGTGGTCTCCTCCTCGGTGAGCTTGAACACCGGGATACCGGTCCAGTTGGCCAGCACCTCGGCGATCTGCTCGTCGTCGACCTCGGCCACGACATCCAGATCACCGGAGCGCCACTGCTTTTCGCGATCGGCACGCTTGGCGACGAGCTGCTTCTCCTTGTCGCGCAGACGCGCGGCCTTCTCGAAGTCCTGCGCGTCGATGGCGCTTTCCTTCTCCCGGCGCGCATCGGCGATCTTGTCGTCGAATTCGCGCAGGTCCGGCGGTGCGGTCATGCGACGGATGCGCATCCGGGCGCCGGCCTCGTCGATCAGGTCGATCGCCTTGTCCGGCAGGAACCGGTCGTTGATGTAGCGATCGGCCAGCGTCGCGGCCGCGACCAGCGCGGAGTCGGTGATCGAGACGCGGTGGTGCGCCTCGTACCGGTCCCGCAGGCCCTTGAGGATGTTGATGGTGTGCTCGACGGTCGGCTCGCCCACCTGGACCGGCTGGAACCGGCGCTCCAGGGCGGCGTCCTTCTCGATGTACTTGCGGTACTCGTCGAGGGTGGTCGCACCGATGGTCTGCAGCTCGCCGCGGGCCAGCTTGGGCTTGAGGATCGAGGCCGCGTCGATCGCGCCCTCGGCCGCGCCCGCACCGACCAGCGTGTGCAGCTCGTCGATGAACAGGATGATGTCGCCGCGGGTGTTGATCTCCTTGAGCACCTTCTTCAGGCGCTCCTCGAAATCACCGCGGTAGCGGCTGCCCGCGACCAGGGAACCCAGGTCGAGGGTGTACAGCTGCTTGTCCTTCAGCGTCTCGGGGACCTCGCCGTTGACGATGGCCTGGGCCAGGCCCTCCACGACGGCGGTCTTACCGACGCCGGGCTCACCGATCAGCACCGGGTTGTTCTTGGTGCGGCGGCTCAGCACCTGCATGACGCGCTCGATCTCTTTCGAGCGGCCGATGACCGGGTCGAGTTTGCCCTCGAGCGCGGCCTGGGTCAGGTTGCGGCCGAACTGGTCGAGCACGAGCGAGGTGGATGGGGTGCCCGACTCGCCGCGCGAGCCCGACTCCACCGGCTCCTTGCCCTGGTAGCCCGAGAGCAGCTGGATGACCTGCTGACGCACCCGGTTGAGGTCGGCGCCGAGCTTGACCAGCACCTGGGCGGCCACGCCCTCGCCCTCGCGGATCAGGCCGAGCAGGATGTGCTCGGTACCGATGTAGTTGTGGCCGAGCTGCAGCGCCTCGCGCAGGCTCAGCTCCAGCACCTTCTTGGCCCGCGGGGTGAACGGGATGTGCCCGGACGGGGCCTGCTGACCCTGGCCGATGATCTCCTCGACCTGGCTGCGCACACCCTCCAGCGAGATGCCGAGCGACTCGAGCGACTTGGCCGCGACACCCTCACCCTCGTGAATCAGCCCCAGCAGGATGTGCTCGGTACCGATGTAGTTGTGGTTGAGCATCCGGGCCTCTTCCTGGGCCAGGACAACGACACGCCTCGCGCGGTCGGTGAACCTCTCGAACATCGCTCCCTCACTCTCCTGCTCCGACATTCCGGCATCCGGCGCTTCAGACGACTGAGCGCAAGCCTGCCATGAAGCCCTGGGGTTGCATCCCCCGCCTCCACTCTAGTTGGCCGGGGTCGCGGGCGTCGTCCGTCCACCCTATTGCGAACGGGCGACAACTCGACTCATTCATGCATAACGCGACGGTCCCCGTAATCGTTTCCGTCCCAACTATGCCCACAGCGAACAGGGAACGGGTCCGAGCTATCCACCGGTCAGCGGGGCGATGAAGTGACAGGGCACCGGCCGCGGGTGGCCCGGATCCAGGGCGTTCAGGGCGAAGGTTGCCGCGCGGGCGCTGCCCGCTATACCCGCATGTTCCGAGTAGTCGGCTGGACAACCATCCTGGACGAGAATGTTCGTGGTGCGCGGACCGGGGACCAGGCCGACGGTGTACGGGACGACCGCCTCGTCGTAGCGGGTCTCGATATTCGTATAGGTCACGTGCGGGTCGTAGACGCCGTCCGCGTCGAGCGAACGCACGAATTCCGAGGTTCCGGCCATCTCACTACAGGACCGGCAGAGGTTCGCGCTGATCAGAGCGTCCACCGCGGGTTCCGCGCCGAGTCCGCGCGCGAACGCGCGCACCGGATCCGCGACCGGGCCGTAGGTGCCGAGCCAGGGTGCGGCGATGGCGACGAACCGGTTCACCTCGCTCGCCCCGCCGAGCCGCTTGACGAAGTAGTTTCCGACCAGATTGCCCTGCGAGTGCCCGACCAGGTCCACCCGCGCCGCGCCGGTGGCCGCCAGCACCCGGTGCACGAAGGCCGCCAGCTGAGCCGAGCTGTCCTCGATCGGAGCCATCCCGCCGATCGCCGAGAGCGGCCACGGCACATCGAGCGCACCGTAGGTCAACGCGTAGACGCAGTACCCCGCATCGGCCAGCAGCGGCGCGTACACACCCCAATTGGTTTGCGCCCCACCGCCCGTGCCGTGCACCAGCACGACCGGATCCGGATGCGCGGCACTCGGACGGCAGGACCAGTCGTTGGATCCCGGCAGCGAACCGCCCGGATGAGCCAGTTCGTCCGGGATACCGGAGAAGAAGTCGTAATCGACGGGATAGTCGGCGGTGGATCCCGGCGCGGCGGGCACTCCCACCGCCGCGCCCCCCGCACTCACCCACAAAGCGGTCAGTATCGCCATGATCAGCAAGGATCCGGACAACTTACGTCGCGGCGCAGTACGCATGGCCACTCCCGACTCGAAACGCGTACCCGAACATTAAGTGGAACGCGTTCTACCCGAGGCGAGAATGAGAAAGCCGCTACATAACCGTGTCACAAGACCACCGGCATATCTCGTTCCGAACGGCCCCGCCACCGCCAGTGATGTGATGCTGCAAGCCCCGCCTGCCCCATGACCACTGTCTACCCCTGATGACGACAGGCCCCCCTCCCCGCACAACAAACCACCTCCCACGCGCCCGGCGCCGAAGCGTCTCCGCCCCGCTGGTAGTCGCCCGCGAAGCGAAAGGCTCAGCAAGAACACCCCCAAGGTTTTCGGCGCGGGCTCGTCGCTGCGCCCTCGAAGCGCATGGCCGAAGGCCGAGTCTCGAGGGCGCAGCGACGAGCCTTACAGCGCCGAAAACCCGCCGGAGCGAAGCGGAGGCAGAAAATACAGCTACAAGTCGCGGTCGGCGATGATGCCGCTCTGGATGGCCAGGCCGGCGAGGCGGACTCGCTTCTGGTTCTGCGGGAGGTCTTCCACCCCGAACTTCGAAAACAGCGTGCGCAGATGGGTTTTGATGGCGTCGACGCTCAGGAACAGCTCGTCGGCGATCTGCTGATTCGATGCGGGCGTGGCGAATCCGGCGTTGTTCTTGTACGGGCGACACAGCGCGATCAGCACCGAGCGCTGGGTATCGGTCAGTGAGCGCAGCGTGGGGAAGGTGCCCGAGGAGATGCGCGTCGCGTCATCGGCCGCGCCGCCGTAGTCGTGGAAGGACACCAGCGAGGTGCCCACTCGGATCCGGTCCCCGGCGGCGAGGCGGCGGCGGCCCGCGAGACGTTCGCCGTTGACGAAAGTGCCGTTGCGAGAAAGTCCGTCGTCGACGATGGTCCACTGGGCGCCGAGATACTCCACTGCCGCGTGTAGTCGGGAGACCTCCGCGTCCCAGGACAGGGTCAGATCCGCCTGCGGTGAGCGGCCGATGGTGATGCGCTGCTGATCAGGACTGAGTGTCAACTCCTGTTGACGACCTGTATCGTCGGCGAAGCGCAGGAACGATCCCCGAAAACCGCTCACCGTGACGACACCTCGGTCATCGGAACCAACGACGTATTCTGCACAGTTTCCATGGTGCCGCGCCCTCCCAGCACGAGCAAGATCGTAAAGCGGATACCCCCGCAAGTAGGGTCACCGGTTATATCCGATATGCATGAAAACGCCGCCGCTGTCCGGATGTCGCACGATTCCTCCGGACCGCGGCGGCACAATGGGAACAACCCGTCGGCTTCCCGGCGGCCGATGAACTAGCTGGCGCGACCGACTTCCTTGTTGTACGCGTCGGTAATTTCCGCGGAGATACGTCCGCGCGCGGAGACCTTGTGGCCCTTGCGGCGCGCCCATTCACGAATTGCCGCACTCTGCTCGCGATCCATCGACACACGACTCTTCGGCGCGCCGGCGTTCACTGCGGCCTTGCCGCTGCGCCGACGGCCGCTCACCCGACGTGCACTGGCGACCCAGGTTTCCAGGCCGTCACGCAGCTTCGCCGCGTTTGTCGTGGACAAGTCGATCTCGTATGAAACACCGTCGATCGCAAACTCGATGGTCTCATCCGCGATGGACTCCCCATCGACATCGTCGATCAGGCTAACGGTGACCTTCTTTGCCATGAGATGAACGTCCTCTCGAAATCGTGCGACCCGCATACTAGGCCGATACCCGAGTCGAGAATACCTCGAATTCGGAATTTTCCAAGCCGGGGTCAGTGGAATGAATCCGGTACGACTCAGCGCGCCGCCGGACGCACAATTGGGAACAGTATCGTTTCTCGGATTCCGAGCCCGGTCAACGCCATCAGCAAGCGATCGATTCCCATACCCGTTCCGGTGGTCGGCGGCATACCGTGTTCCATCGCGGCGAGGAAGTCCTCGTCCAACCGCATCGCCTCGTCGTCACCGGCCGCGGCCAATCTGGCCTGATCGATGAACCGCTCGCGTTGAATGACCGGATCCACGAGTTCGGAATAGCCCGTTGCCAACTCGAAGCCGCGAACGTACAGATCCCACTTCTCGGTCACTCCGGGCACACTGCGATGCTGTCGGGTCAGCGGTGAGGTCTCCACCGGGAAGTCGCGCACGAAAGTCGGCGCGTAGAGCTTGTCCCCATAGACGTGCTCCCACAGTTCCTCGACGAGTTTGCCGTGTCCGTAGCCCTTGCCCTCCGGAATTTCCAGACCGACCTGTTCGGCCAGCGCCAGCAATTCCGGTACGGTCGTTTCCGGAGTGACCGGCACACCCAGCGAGTCGGACAGCGACGGGTACATCTCCACGGTGTTCCACTCGCCGCTCAGATCGTATTCGGTGCCGTCGGCCAGGGTGACCGCCTGCGTTCCGAAGACCTCCTGCGCGACCTCCTGGATCAATTCCCGCATCATCCGCGCGGAATCGTCGTAGGTGCCGTACGCCTCGTAGGTTTCCAGCATCGCGAACTCGGGGGAATGCGTGGAATCCGCGCCCTCGTTGCGGAAGTTGCGGTTGACCTCGAAGACCTTCTCGATACCGCCGACCACGCAGCGCTTGAGGAACAGCTCCGGCGCAATGCGCAGGTACAGATCGATATCCAGGGCATTGGAATGGGTCACGAACGGACGCGCCGCCGCACCGCCGTGCAGGGTCTGCAGCATCGGCGTCTCGACCTCGAGGAAACCCCTGCGCTCCAACGCATTTCGCACCGCACGCACGACCTTGACGCGAGTGCGCGCCATTTCCCGGGCTTCCGGTCGGATGATCAGATCGACATAACGCTGCCGGACCCGGGACTCCTCGCTCAACTCCTTGTGCGCGACCGGCAGCGGACGCAGCGACTTGGCGGCCATCGACCAGGAATCGGCCATGACGCTCAATTCACCGGTACGCGAGGAGATCACCTCGCCGTGCACGAATACGAAGTCACCGAGATCCACATCGGCCTTCCAGGCCGCCAGCGCATCGGCGCCGACGCCGTTCAGGCTGATCATCGCCTGCAGCTTGGTTCCGTCGCCCTCCTGGAGCGTGGCGAAACACAACTTGCCGGTATTGCGCACGAATATGACGCGCGCGGCGACACCGACCGTCAGACCGGTCTGCGTATCGGGTTCCAGATCGGGATAGGCCGCCCGGATTTCCGCGAGTGTATGTGTGCGCGGAACCACCACCGGATACGGTTGCACCCCCTCCTCGAGCAACCGCTCACGCTTGTCCCGGCGAATCCGCATCTGCTCGGGGACATCGACTTCCGCTGCGGCAGGACGGCTTTGCCCCGCGGGTTTCGAGCCCGCGGCGCGACCGGATGACGGGGTGTTCGGGGTGCTCACGGCACATACCCTATCGTGCTCGGGAAATCGTTCGACGCGCCGCCCGAGCACTACCGGGCCGCACCCCGCCGACGGCATTTCCGGCGCCTCGACAGGTATGCGCGAGCGGGCACGGCGAAACGCGCCGGAAAGGTGATATTCCGGACACCAACCCGAAATCTATTGCGCCGGTCCGCCGTTCGTCTCGAGAACCAGAGAATTACAGCGAGACGAGCGCGCCGACCTCCCGGCTGAAGTGTGTGGCGCCCGCCGCGACCGACAGCAGCCCGGCCGCCTTCAGCGCCTGATATCCACCCACCAGATCGGTGGCCCGGCGCAATCCGAGCCGCTGCAGCGACGCCGCGGCCAGACTCGAGGTGTACCCCTCCGAGCACACGATGATCCATTCCACATCGTGATCCGCGGCCAGGGCCAGACGTGCGGAACTGGTCGGATCAAGCCGCCATTCCAGCACATTGCGTTCGATCACCAGCGCGCCCGGCAGAGTGCCCTCCTTACCGCGCTGCGCCTGCGGCCGGATGTCGACCAATAGCGCGCCGCGCTCGATCGCCTGCGGCAATTCGAACGCGTAGATCCGCGCCAGCTGAGCGCGGGCCTCGTCCAGCATGTCGTCGATCGTCAGATGGGTCATTTCACATCGCCTTCGGGGTGTGTGGCCGCGCCCGGATTCGACGGCAGGATGCCGCTGGTGGCCGTGTCGGGCTCGGGCTCGTCGGTGAGTACGGTCCGGGTGCGGCGCAGCGTGCCGTGGCCGGTGACCTCGTAGTAGGACATGGCGGACAGGGGTGGCGAGTACGCGTGCACGGACAACGTCGGATCCATCGGCCCGAGTTCGGCTTTCGCGCCGGGCACCAGATCGGGGGCGCGCACCACGTCGTGCACCCAGCCGAGCGGGAACGACGCCTGATCACCCGCGGTCAGCGTGCGCTCGCGCAATTCCCTTCCGTTCCAACGGAATTCCGATAACGCGCCGCTGAGCACGGTGAGCGCGCCCAGCGACCCGGCATGATCGTGCAGTTCGGTGGAGTGGTCCGGCACCCAGCTGATCAACCAGACGTCCACCTCGTCGTCGGCGAGCAGCCTTGTGGCCCAGCGGTTTCCGGTGGGCCAGGCACCGCCCGCCGGGAACAGGTGGTCGTACCGGCCGGCCAGCACGTCCTCGGCGCCCTCATCGGTCAGACGCAGCAGATCGGCCGGGCGCAGCCGCGTGGGCAGCGCAGAAGCCACGGCGCGATCGGTGATATCGGTGGACAGCCGGGAATTGGCGGCCGAGAAATGCGGCGGAACGATGCGTGCGGGACGAGTGATACCTGCGGAACGCATGAGAGAGGCTCCAGGAGAAGTGGCGGTCGGGGGCGGATACGAAGCCCCGACATCAGCCGAGGCGAATCAGCCTCGACAACACTCCTGGATGCTCACGCGGTGGGACACGAGCGCAATAGTAGCAGCGGATCACGGCAGCGCACACCACGGTGTGGCCGATCCGACAATCCGCTACTTCTACGGCCGCGCCCGCGCCGAACCGCCCGAACGCTGCTGGTTGCGCTCGTAGACCAGACGCAGGCCCTCGTGCGTCAGATGCGGCTCGTGATGGTCGATGGTCTCCGATTCGGGCACGATCAGCGGCGCGCTCGGCCCGGTCGCGACGATCGCGACGTCATCTCCGGCGAAGGCGTCGAGTTCGTCCCGAATCCGATCGATCAGACCGTCGACCAGACCGGCGAAACCGAAGATCGCTCCGGACTGCATGCACTCCATACTGTTCTTTCCGACCACCGAGCGCGGGCGGGCGAGTTCCGCGCGTCGCAGCGCCGTACGCGCCACCAGCGCCTCGGTGGAGATCTCCACTCCGGGCGCGATACTGCCGCCGAGGAACTCCCCTTTGGCCGAGACCAGATCCACGCAGACCGCGCTGCCGAAATCGACCACGATCGCCGGAGAATTGAAACGCTGATATGCCGCAAGACAATTCACGATGCGGTCCGCGCCGACTTCCTTGGGATTGTCGACCAGCAGCGGAATTCCGGTCCGCACGCCCGGCTCGACCAGCACGTGCGGCAGATGCCCCCAGTACCGGCTCATCATCTCGCGCAGTTCGCGCAGCACCGGGGGGACCGTCGAGAGCGCCGACACCCCCACGACCTGCTCGATCTGCTCACCGACCAGCCCGCGCACCTGCATCGCGAACTCGTCCGCGGTCAACAGCGGATTGGTGTGCGTGCGCCAGGTCCGCACCAGCTTCGCATGCTCTCCGCTGCCGGAGAACAGGCCGATTTCGATACTGGTATTGCGCACATCGATCGTCAGCAGCATCGGACGCTCAGGCCGGGGTGAGCGAACGCGGAGACGTCAGGCCGGAGCCCTCCGGGGCATGTGCCGGGTCGGCGCCGAGGTGGACCGGCCGGTTGTGTTCGTCGACGAACACCACGTGCGGGGTGTACTCGCGCAGTTCGGCCTCGTCCATCATGCCGTAGGCGATGAGGATGACCAGATCGCCCGGATGTACCAGATGTGCTGCCGCGCCGTTGATTCCGATCACTCCGGAGCCGCGTTCACCGGCGATCACGTAGGTCTCGAGGCGGGCGCCGTTGGCGATGTCGACGATGCAGACCTGCTCGCCCTCGAGCAGATCCGCGGCGTCCATCAGATCCGGATCCACGGTCACCGAGCCGACGTAGTGCAGGTCGGCCTGGGTCACCGTGGCGCGGTGGATCTTCGACTTCATCATGGTGCGCAACATCGTCGTCGTCTTCCTATGCGGTCGCCGGAGCGTGGTCGGGGGTGGTCGGGTGGCCGTCGATCGGAGCCCCGATCGTGAGCGGCATGTTGTCGATCAGGCGCGTCGCACCGACGCGGGCGGCGACGAGCAGGCGGGCATTGCCGTTCCAGGCCGTACTTGCCTGCGCCGCACCGGATTCCGGAATCGGGCGCAGGTCCGCGGTGCGCAGTTCCAGATAGTCGATCTCGATATCGGAGCCGGTGTCCAGGACCGCGCGCGCGGCCGCGAGCACCCCTTCGGGCCCCAGGCCCGCGGCGTGCCGGCCGGCGGTCAGCGCCGCGGACAACGTGACCGCCAGATCGCGCTGCACCGGATCCAGGTAGCGATTGCGCGAGGACATGGCCAGCCCGTCCGACTCGCGCACCGTGACCACCGGAACGATCTTCACGTCGAAATTCAGATCCCGCACCAGCTGCCGGATCAGGGTGAGCTGCTGATAATCCTTCTCGCCGAAGAACGCCTCGTGCGGCCGGGTGATCTGCAGCAATTTGCCCACCACGGTCAGAACGCCCGCGAAATGCGTTGGGCGGGAAGCACCTTCGAGTTCCGCGCCGAGCGGGCCCGGATGCACCGAGGTGCGCGGGCCGTCCGGGTACATATCGGCCGCGCTGGGTGCGAAGACCAGTTCCACACCTTCACCGCGCAGCAGTTCCACATCGGCGTCGAGGGTGCGCGGATATTTGTCGAGATCCTCGTTCGCGCCGAACTGCAGCGGATTGACGAAGATCGAGACGATCACGACCTGATTGGTGCGCCGCGCCTGACGGACCAGTTCGAGGTGCCCGTCGTGCAGTGCGCCCATGGTCGGCACCAGCGCGACCTTGCGTCCCACCGAGCGCAGGGCGCCCGATACCGCGGTCACCGTCGCCGGATCGTGCAGGACGGTCAGCTCGCCGGGTTTGTACGCGCCGCGCAGTTTCGGATCGAACATCAGCTGTGCCTTTCTTCCGCCTGATCGGCGCCCTCGATGTCCGCGTGATGCGGCGCACCAGGTTCGCAATCTTTCAGCAAATGGAGCAGATCACCGTCCGCGCGCACCCGTTCGGCCGTGCGCAACGACAGTGCGCGATAGCCCTCGGCCAGCCGCGGATCGGTTTCGGCCAGGGCTTTCAGGTGCGCGGCCACCGCGTCGGCGTCGCCGCGCGCCACCGGACCCGTCAGCGCGGCCTGTCCGCGACGCAGCGCGTTCTCCAACGCGGCCGACGCCAACGGCGCGAGCATGCGCTCGGCAAGCCCGTTCGGCTCCTCACCGACCAGTTCCTGCCCGAGCAGTCCCGGACCGGTCAGCGCGGCGCGCAGCGCGGACACCGCATCGACGACCAGGGTGAGCAGATGATTGCTGCCATGCGCGAGGGCCGCGTGATAGAGGGTGCGATGCTCCTCGGCCACCCGGACCGGTTCGCCGCCCATCTCGATCACCAGCGACTGCGCGATGGCATAACCGATCTCGTCGGCCGCGGTGATCCCGAAACAGGCGTTGGCCAGGCGGGTCAGATCCTCGTCGTGGCCGGTGAACGTCATCGCGGGATGGATCGCCAAGGGCAGCGCACCCCGCTCGGCCAGCGGTCCCAGCACGCCGACGCCGTTCGCACCCGAGGTGTGGCCGACGATCGTGCCCGGCCGCACCACCTCCGCGGCCGCGAGCCCGGCCACCAGCGCGGCCAGCTCACTGTCCGGCACCGCCAGGATCAGCAGCTCACTGCGCCGGGCCACCTCCTCGGCGGGCAGAATCTGCGAATCCGGCAATCGGGTGCGGGCACGCTGTATCGAGGCATCCGAGATCGCGGATACCCCGAAAACGATGTGACCGGCACGTTCGAGTGCCGCGCCCACCGCCGAGCCCACGCGTCCCGCCGAGACGATTCCCACCGTCAGCCGTGCGGGCGCAGGGTCGGCCCCTGAGACAGGCATGTCCGAGGTCACCATTGTCCTCTCGAAGTCGTTCCAGTCCCGCGACTACGGCGGGTACCGGACGTTACGTTCCCGAGAATAGAACCCCGCAGCTCACGCGACCAGAGCCACCCCCGGTGACATTCGCCGCACTATTGCCCTGGCGAGATCAGCTCGCGCCGCGCTCGGATTGCAGGTTGGCCATGATCTCGGCGACCGAGAGTTTGCGGCCGGAGTAGCCGTCGCCGGAATCGGCGAGGCGCCTGCGGCGGGTGGTGGAACGGAGCGGGGTCGGGCCGGGCGGGGTGTCCGCGACGTGCGCGGCTTCCTCGGGGGTGAGCCCGAAGTTCGCGGCCTCCTCGGCCTCGGCGGCGGCCAGGTCCTCGGCGGTGACCACCGAGGTCTCCGCGGTGACCGGCTCGTCGTCCGGGCTGGCGAACGCGGGCGGTTCGGGGTGGTCGGGTTCGAAGACCGGCGTCACCGGATAGCGGGCGACGACCGGGGAACTCCAGGCGTCCCAGGTATCGGTTTCCTCCGGGCTATCGTTCGCCGGGGCGTGCGTCACGGCGGCGGCGCCGGGCAGTTCCTGCAGACGAATCGCGTCGGCCCGCAGAGCCGGACGCTCCGCGAGCAGATCGCCGTCGAACAGGCGCTGCAGACTCTCGCGCAGCACGGTCAGTTCCGCGCGCAATGCGGCCATCTCACCGGCGTCTGCGGCGACCTCCTGCCGGACGCGGGCCTCGACGCCGAGCTCGTACTCGCGCCGCGCGGTGACCTCACGCTCGAGTTGCAGCTTGTACACCGTCCGCAGATCCCGCACCTTGGCCTGGTCGACCGCGGCCTCACGGCGATAGCGGGACGCGGCCAGCGCGCCGATGACCGCGGCCCACAGCGCCACGACGAGACCGACTCGGATCAACTGCAGACTGCTGCTGAAAATCAGGAAAGCACTGGCGATCAGACCGAGCAGAATCAGACCGCCGATGATCAATTTCCCCGCGTCAACCCGTCGGCTGCGGGAAGTACTGCTTCGGGCGGGTGGCACCATGCCGACAGGGTAGCTTGCGTTCGGGGTTCCGGCTCGCAGCTCAGGGGGTAATTCCGGGCATGAAGTTTGCCATTAAGTAGCTGGTTCGTCGGGCGGTTCACTGGGCGCCCGGCAGCAATACTCCAGCCACAGAGCCGCCGCGACGAGCGCTACCCCGGCGATCAATCCGACGATCGCACCCGGCATATCCGAACTCGCCGCACGCAGCGTCGAATGCTGCGGCAGCGCCCAGATCAGGAAGCCCAGCCACACCCCCGCCGCCAACGAACCCACCTGAGCCGACGCCTTCGCCAGCGCGACAGCGCGCGCCGCGGTGATCGGATGCAACTGCCTGGGCCCGTCGCCGATCCGCTGATCACCGACCCGCGCCCGAATCACGAAGGCCAGCACCGCATCCAGTGCGGCCACCGGATACAGCGACGCACCCGCGATCACCGTGATCGGCGGGAAACTCGAATACGCCCAGCGCGTCGCGACCCAGGCGACCACCGCGGCGACGAAGACGTTCGCGGTCAGATCCAGGATCTTGGTCGGCTTCATGACGTTCATGCCACGGCCTCACTCGTCACGTGCGGTACGCACGACGCCGCATCCCTCACGACACCGCCCGGCGCAAGGTCAGCTCGGTCAGTCGCACCCCGTCGCGTTCGGCCCGGTCCAGCGCGTCCAGGAGTTCGCGCACCGGACTCGGGCGGCCCTGCACCTCGAGGATCGCATCGGGTTCGACCTCGATCCACGGCACCAGGACGAAGGCGCGGTTGTGCGCCTGCGGATGCGGCAGGGTCAGGGTCGGGTCCAGGCTCCGGCACACCCGCAGTCCCTCGGGCCGATGCTCCGCACACCAGACCACGTCGACGTCGAGAGTCCGTGCGCCCCAGCGCACCTCGCGAACCCGTTCGGCCGCCTGCTCGAGTTCCTGGCCGCGCCGCAACCAGTCTCGCGCGCCCGCGGCCGGATCTTCCACCAGCAGAATGGCATTCAGATAGTTCTCCTGCGGCACCCCGCCCCAGGGCGCGGTCGAGTACACCGAGGACACCCCGACGACCCAGGGCGCGAAGGCGTCCACCACGCTGCGCAGATGGGCCAATCGATCGCCCAGATTCGAGCCGATCGACAACACCGCCCGACTCATGCCGCACCTGTCCCGGCGGACTCGGCCGAAACCTCGGCACGGGTGCGGGTGGCGACCACCCGGACGTCGGCGAAGGTGTGCGGAATCGGGGCCGACGGCTTGTGCACCACCACCTCCGTCGCGGTCACCCGCGGATCGGTCATCACATCGTCGGCGATCTCGCAGACCACCGTCTCGATCAGATTGCGCGGCGGCCCCTGCACGATCGCCACCGCGCGCTCGGCCAGCTCGCCGTAATGCACCGTATGCGAAAGATCGTCCGTCGCGGCGGCTTCGGTGAAATCCATCCACAACGTGATGTCCACCAGGAACTCCTGCCCCTCACGCCGCTCGAAATCGAAACAACCGTGAAACCCGAACGCCCGCAACCCCACCAGCTCTATGCGGTGTTCTCTGGCCTCCGCTTCGCTCCGGCGGGGTCGGGGCCCCCGAAGGGCCGATTCTTCCCTCCTCCGCTCCTCCGCTTCGCTCCCCCGCTCCGTCACTCCAGAATCGACCCGGGCCCCGACCTCGGGGTTGGCGTTTTGCGGGGTGAGCGCCCCGGGCAGCCCCGAGGCGGCGTCGCTGAGAGTAGCCGAATCGGCTGAGTGCCCAGGGATTCGATCGGGTTCTCGCGTCATCGGATGGCTCCCTCTGTGGTACCGGATCGATCGGCGGCGCGGGACCAGGCGTCGGTCACGGTAATGGCATCGAGGGATGCGCGCACATCGTGGACCCGCACGCCCCAGGCGCCGTGCTCGGCGGCCAGTGCGGAAATGGTTGCGGTGGCGACCTCGCGGCCGTCGGGGGGACGCAGGTCCTGGCCCTCGGCCAGCAGCGCGCCGAGGAAACGCTTGCGGGAGGCGCCGATCAGGATCGGCAGGCCGCTCGCCGCATAGCCCGGCAGAGCGGCCAGCAGGGCCCAGTTGTGTGCGGCGTTCTTGGCGAAACCCAGTCCGGGATCCAGCACCAGACGATCGGTGTCCACCCCGGCTGCCACCGCGAGATCCACCTGGGTGCGCAACTCGTCCCAGACCTCGGCGACCACGTCGTCGTAGTGATCGGCCGGACCGGTGTGCCGGTAGTCCGCATTCGCCCGCCAGTGCATCAGGATCCACGGCACCCCCGCCGCGGCGACCACCTTCGCCATATCCGGATCCGCGCGTCCGCCCGACACGTCGTTGACGATCCACACGCCCGCCTCGATCGCGGCCTCGGCGACCCGTGCGCGCATGGTGTCCACGCTCGTGGGCACACCCGCCGCGGTCAGCTCCCGGATCACCGGCGTCACCCGTGCGGCCTCGGCGGCGGGATCGACCCGCACCGCGCCGGGACGGGTGGACTCACCACCCACATCGATGATGTCCGCACCCATCGCGTGCAGGGCCAGGCCGTGCGCCACCGCGAGGCTCGGATCCAGATAGCGGCCGCCGTCGGAGAACGAATCGCTGGTGACGTTGACGACACCCATCACCACACACGAACGGCCGTCCCGCGGAAGAATCCGCAACCCGGTGCGGGCTTGGGCACCTGGTGTTCCCCGATCCTCCGTCACGCCCCGGGCGGGCTCGCGATGCGTGGCCAAGGCGCTCACTTCCGGAGTATCAGATCCAGGGCTTCGGCACGCGAGCTGGCGCTGCTCTGCAGCAGCCCGCGCACCGCCGACGTGGTGGTGCTGGCGCCGGGCTTGCGGATACCGCGCATCGCCATGCACAGATGCTCCGCCTCGACCACCACGATCGCGCCGCGCGGATCCAGCTTGCGCATCACCGCGTCCGCGATCTGGCTGGTGAGCCGCTCCTGCACCTGCGGGCGCTTGGCGTACAGATCCACCACGCGAGCCAGCTTCGACAACCCGGTCACCCGGCCGTGCGGGCCCGGAATGTATCCGACGTGCGCGACCCCGTGGAAGGACACCAGATGATGTTCACAGGTCGAGTACAACGGGATGTCGCGCACCAGGACCAATTCCTGATGCCCCTCGTCGAACGTGGTGTTCAGCACCGCGTCCGGCTCGGTGTACAGGCCCGCGAACATCTCCTTGTAGGCCCGCGCGACCCGGGCCGGGGTTTCGAGCAGCCCGGGACGATCGGGGTCCTCCCCGACCGCGATCAACAACTCCCGCACCGCGGCCTCGGCACGAGCCTGATCGAAACCACGTCCCGTGCCGAGCGCGACCAGGTCGGTGGCTACGCCGGAGTACCCATTGTTTTCGGCCGACACTCGACGACACCTCCACAAAAATCCTTGGATACCGGGCAAACTTCCGGTACCCCGACCGTCGAGCCTAACCACCAGTGGTCAGTTCCGGCCGTTCGGTCCGTCCCATTCGCCGCCCTCGCCCTCGCGGGGCATGGTGTATCCGGCATCCTCCGGATCGGCCTGCTGATGCTGCGGCCGCTGATAACGCTGCCCGCCAGCGGCGGCCCAGCCGCCGTTGTTCTGCTCACCGCTATATCCCGGCTGCTGCGCGGCGTCCTCCTGCGGCGGCCAGCCCGGAGCCGACCAACCCGCCGGAGCGCCGTAATCGGGCCGGGAGCCGTGCGTACCGCCCTGGTTCGGATAGGCGGGCGGCTGGCCCTGGTATCCGGGCGGCGGCGTCTGGTACCCCGGCTGCGGCGCGGGATGTCCCGGCTGCTGGCGGTACGCCTCCTGCGGATATCCGTTGGCCGGAACCGGCTGCGGCGCGGCGGCTTCCAGCGCCTCGTCCGGCCACGGCTCGCCGCGCTCGGCGGCCAGCTCACGCGGGGTCTTCACCGGCGGACGATCCGAGGGGACGCGCTCGCCGAAGTCGTTGAACGCGGTGATCCGCGGCCGTTTGACGACGGTGGTGAGCACCTGCTCGAGTTCCTTGCGGTGCAACGTCTCCCGCTCGAGCAGCGCGGTGGCCAGCGAATCCAGCTCGTCGCGGTACTCGTTGAGGATCGCCCACGCCTCGGTGTGCGCGGCCTCGATGAGGTTGCGCACCTCCTCGTCGATCTCGCGGGCCACCTCGTGCGAGTAGTCCGAATTCGTTCCCATCGACCGGCCCAGGAACGGGTCGCCCTGTTCCTGCCCGTACCGCACCGCGCCCAGTCGCGCGCTCATGCCGTACTCGGTCACCATCGCGCGAGCGATCTTGGTCGCCTGATCGATATCCGAGGACGCGCCGGTGGTCGGCTCGTGGAACACCAGCTCCTCGGCCGCGCGACCGCCCATCGCCATCACCAGGCGGGCGATCATCTCCGACCGGGTCATCAGGCCCTTGTCGTCCTCGGGCACCGTCATCGCGTGGCCGCCGGTGCGGCCGCGGGCCAGGATGGTGACCTTGTAGACCGGCTCGATATCCGGCATCGCCCAGGCGGCCAGCGTGTGCCCGCCCTCGTGGTACGCGGTGATCTTCTTCTCGTGCTCGCTGATGATGCGGCTCTTGCGGCGCGGACCGCCGATGACGCGGTCCACCGACTCCTCGAGCTGCGAGCCGTTGATCACATTGCCGTGCTCACGCGCGGTGAGCAGCGCGGCCTCGTTGATCACGTTGGCCAGATCCGCGCCGGACATGCCGACCGTGCGCTTGGCCAGACCGTCCAGGTCGGCGTCGGACGCGATCGGCTTGCCCTGCGAGTGCACCCGCAGGATCGCGCGACGCCCGGCCAGATCCGGATTGCTGACCGGGATCTGCCGATCGAACCGGCCCGGTCGCAGCAGCGCCGGATCCAGGATGTCGGGCCGGTTGGTGGCCGCGATGATGATGACGCCGGTGCGATCGCCGAAACCGTCCATCTCGACCAGCAACTGGTTCAGCGTCTGCTCGCGCTCGTCGTGGCCGCCGCCCAGGCCCGCGCCGCGCTGGCGGCCGACCGCGTCGATCTCGTCCACGAAGATGATGCAGGGGCTGTTCTGTTTGGCCTGGTCGAACAGGTCGCGCACGCGGGACGCGCCGACACCGACGAACATCTCCACGAAGTCCGAACCCGAGATGGTGAAGAACGGCACACCGGCCTCGCCCGCGACCGCGCGCGCCAGCAGCGTCTTACCGGTGCCAGGCGGGCCGTACAGCAGCACGCCCTTCGGGATCTTCGCGCCGAGGGCCTGGTAGCGAGCCGGATTCTGGAGGAAGTCCTTGATCTCGTAGAGCTCCTCGACCGCCTCGTCCGCCCCGGCCACATCGGTGAAGGTGGTCTTGGGCATGTCCTTGGACAACTGTTTGGCCTTGGACTTGCCGAAGCCCATCATGCCGCCGCGACCACCGCCCTGCATGCGGGCCATCACGAAGACGAACACGATCAGCAACGCCACCATCGGCAATACGAACAGCAGCACCTGAGTGAGCCAGCTGTCCTGCTTGACCGACGTGTTGTACGGCGCGCCGGAAGCCTGCACATCCTTGAGGATCTGCGCGGACACCTCGCTGCCGCCCGGATACTTCGCCAGGATCTGGGTCTGGTTGCTGGTCGCGTCGTTGCCCTTGTTCAGGGTGATGCGCAGCTGCTGCTCTTTGTCGTCGATCTGGACCTGATGGACGTTGGCCTTGTCGGCGAGCTGAGTGAGCGCCACCGATGTGTCGACGTTCTTCCAGCCGCGCGTGTCGTTGCTGAAATAGCTGACCAGATAGATCACGAGCAGAATGCCCGCGACTATGGCCAGGTTGCGAAACACTGTCTTGCGGTTCATAGAGCGTCGGCCGGCGGGCCAGTCCTTTCCGGTGATTCCGGTATGTGCCTGCGTGCGTCGCGGTGCATCCGCACCATCAACCCGCCCCGGTCGGAGCGAACGGATGCGGACACGCCACGTTACCGCGTACGGTCTAACCGATACATCGCGCAGTTCGGCAGCTAATGCAGTTCAACAAGTAAACGGTCGGAGAACGCAGCTGGTTCCCCGGCCCGTACTCGGGCAGACACCCCGCGGCGTCTGCCCAAGCAGTCACAATCATGGCATGCACCACCTATTGTGAGCGACAACACAACCCTGTGGTGTGAACGATGGGTCCGGCGGTAGTCCCGCACCGGAGCCCGCGAGCACCGCAAGTCAGGCAGAGCGCAGGGGGTATGGACATAGTCGAGCTACGGACACCCACAGCGATACTGCGCCACGGCGCCGGGCGGCTTCAGGTCCTGCGACCGGGCGCCGAAGGCGAGCGCGTGCTCGATGTTCCGGTCTCCGACCTGCTCAAGGTCCGGCTCAACCGGCGTGTCGACGACGCGGTGGTCATCGAGATCTATCTCCGCTATCCCAGTCCGGTCCTGACCGGAGTGCCCGCCGACCGCACCCCGCTGCCGGTGCTGATCGCCGAGCACGACATGCCGACCGCGACCGTGATCGTGGAGCGCCTGAACAACCAGATCCTGGAGACCCAGCGCATCGATATGTCGGTGCCCGATCTCACACCTCCGGCGCCGGCGTGGGGCAAATCCGGCCCGACGCGCGCCGATGTGGACCGCGCGGTCCGGCGGATGGCGCCGCGGCGCGAGGCGAAGACGGCGATCGGCGCGTTGCACCGGATGGTCGGCCCCGACGAGTTCGCCCTGGAGACCGCGTTGGCCGCGGCCACACCACCCATCGGGCGCGGGCGCGGCCTGCTCGCCGTCACCACCGAGCGGCTGCTGTTCCTGTCCGTCGGGGCGACCGAGAACTACGCCTACGAGGTGCCGGTTTCGGCACTGCTGTCGGCGCGGCAGGTGGATCACCCTGCCGAGGAGGGCGCCGATCCCTCCGCCGAATTCGGCATGTCCGTCTACGACGGCAACCAGACGATGTACTTCACCGGCGCGGACCGGGCCGACACCGATCGTATGGTCGGCGCGCTCAACTTCGCCATCCAGCGCGAATCGGCGGACGGCGCGGTCGCCCCGCCCGATCCCGGGGTATCGCAGCTGTATTCGGAGTGGGAACTGCTGGTGGAGCGGCATTCGCTCGGCATGGTCGACGATTCGCAGTTCCAGCGTTACGGACGCGGGATCCTGCGCTCGCTGCCGGATTGAGTTTCCGAGCGGGCGGATTTACTCGGAATTCGAGTGAATCCGCGTGCTCACTCCGATTGCAGGCTGATCCGACGCCACGGTGAGGTCTCGCGCTGCCACAGGCGGATGAGTTCCAGCCGCCGGTCGACGCCGCCGGATTTGAGTTCGGCCAGGTCTTCACACGCCTGCCAGTAGGTCCAGCCGGTCAGGTAGGCGTCGCCGAACTGCCGCCAGTTGCGGTAGCGGCGTTGCGCGGGGGTCAGGGCGCGCATCACGTATTCCCAGGCCACGTCGGCGTCGAGGTATCCGGCGGTGAAGGCCATCCGGGCCACCGCGACGACGCGGGCCAGATCCCAGGCCTGGATGTCCGCGGGCAACGGCTGCACCAGGTGGTCGACCAGATCCAATTTGATGGCCTGGGACCAGATGTCGTAGTCGCGCACCAGCGCCTCGGGGTTGTCCATCCCCCTGAACGCCCCGACCTGACGCAGGAAGGCCCGTTGCTTGTCGGCCCGCTCGCCGAAACGATCCCGCTCGGGCGAGTTGATCCCGGCCATGACCAGTGGATGCACCATCGCGTAGAGCGGCGAGTGCATCCCGTCCAGGAGTTGTTCCATCGAGGCCATCGCCTCGGCCCCGTCGGTGATGCCCCACGCGCCGGTCAGCGTGTCGATGGCCAGCTCGCGCCGGTCGCCGAGCGGATGCTCGCGCTCGGGTCCGAGCAGCAGCGCGTCGTGGAACGCGTCCCAGCGCGCCGAATAGAACGCGCCCAGCGACAGGGCCCGCAGCTCGTCATCGGAGATCTGCGCGCCGGACCAGTGATCGTCCTCGCGCCGATCGAGTTCTTCGTAGGGGAAAGTGGTCAGTGTCGGCAGGTCGCGGGCAGCCATATCACCGATTGTGTCCCATCTGTCTCGGCCGGGCCCGCTATTCCGCGGACAGTGTCTGAATGCCGACGCTTCGGTCGGCAAAATTTAGCAACGCAGAGTTTTCACATTGGCTGCTCGTTGCGCTGTCATGAGACCCGAGCGAGGGCTAGTCTCGGCGCCATGTGTAGGAACATCACCGTCCTGCGTGGGCTGGAACCTGCCGCGACCGATCAGGAGATCTTCGCGGCAGCGCAGCAGTACGTGCGGAAGGTCGGTGGGCTGACGGGGCTGTCCTCGACGACGAAACCGGCCTTCGACAAGGCGGTCGCGGCTGTCGCGGCGGCGACCACCACGCTGCTGGCCGAACTGCCCGAGCGCCGGGTGCCGCCGTCGACCGAGCCGCCGCTGCGCCGCCTCGCCGCCACCGACTGATGCCGTAGCCCCGACCCGGGCACGCCGCACCCGCACCCTCGCGGGTAGCTCGCGTGCCCACCACATGCCGTTCCCGAACGGCATCGCGTCCCCGGCCGGGTCGCACGACCCGACCGTCTTCAACTGTGCCCTCGGACTCCGTACACCGCCGCGCAGTCCAGGGCGATTTCCAGATGCAGGCTGCGTTCCTCGATCGGCCGGCCGAGTAGCTCGGTGATCCGCTGCAGTCGATAACGAACCGTATTCCGGTGCACACCAAGCTCTTTGGCCGCCGCGTCCGGGCTCCGGCGGCAGCGTAGATAGGCGTGCAGGGTCTCGCGCAGCCGTGCGGCGTTCACGCCCGGCCGGGCCAGCGCACCCAGCTCCCGCTCGATCAGCGCGCGCATCGCGGCCTCGTCGGCCCCGGCCACATAGGCCACCTCGACCTGTGGATAACACAGCACCCGGCCGAGATCGACGACCGCGCGTTCGGCGACCTGCCGCGCGGCCACCGCCTCGCGATGACTCTCCCGGAATCCGGCGATCTGCGCGGCCGGGCCGCCGACGGCGATCCGCACCGGGGGCTCGACGGTGGCGGGCAGCCGATCGAGGCCGGTGTCGGCATCGACGCCGATCCACGCCCACAGCGCGCTCGCCCCGGACGGGACGGTGAGGGCGCCGCCGCCGAGCGCCGTGGCCAGTCGCGCGACCACGCGTTCGAGGGTTCCGAAGATCTCCGCATCGCCGGGGTCGGCCGCGGGCCGGGCATCGCGACCGGATACGACGACGTCGCCGACGAGCCGGGCAACGCCATTGCCGGGCATGCCGATGTCACCGCCGGGCAGAGCGACCTGCGGCTGCTGTTCGTCGGTCCACAGCACACAGGCGATGTGCCGCCCGGAGAGACGGTAGCCGAGTCGGGCGGAGGTGGATTCGAGGTCCGGGTTCGCGCCGGCCAGCAGGGAGCGCACGATCTCGGTGCGTTGGTTCAACGCTGCGCGCAGGCCCCGCTCGCGTTCCTGCATGTACGTCCCGGTGAGCGCTTCGACCGAACTGCTCACCCACAGACTGGACCGCTCGAACAGGCGCAGCAGCACCGCACGTTCGATATCCGGTGGGGGATGGCGTTTTTCGAGCGTCTCGGTCATGTATTCCAGCACGGCTTCCTGGCCGAGGTGGTAGACACGGAGCAGCAGTCGCAGATCGTGACCGCGCCGGGCGACCGTGCGGGCGAAGGCGTGCGCCTCGGGCGGCACCGGGTAGTCCGTCCGGTCCTGGGTCAGCCCGCCCAGCATCACCAGCGCGTGCGCGCGCGTACTGGCCGCCAGATCGCGGCGCATGTCGCGATCGGTGAGTTCGGGCAGCCGCCCGACGATCGCGGTGTCCAGCCGGTCCACGACCTGATCGAGGGTTTCGGTGCGCAGAGTTTCGGCGACGAAATCGGCGATCCACTGCCGAACCACCACGGCGGTCTGCGCACTCGTCACGCCACACCCTCCGATTTTGTCCCCGATGCACAAAAACGCCGGGAATAGTTGACCGTAACTGCCAAGAACTCCGCACCCGATTGTGCCACGATCATAGGCCAGTGAACTGATTCACATTTGCCCCGAAGTAGCCCACGTGGGAGATCCGATCGTGTCCGAATCCGAATCCGAACCGCGCAAGCCCGCGGCCCGCAAGTCCACCGGCAGCACCCCGGCGCGGAAAACCACCAAATCCACCGCAGCGAAGAAAACCACCACCGCGAAATCCACCCAGCCCAAGACCGCAGCCGCGAAACGCGCACCGGCCAAGAAGTCCGCGCCGAAGCGCGATACACCCGAAACAGTCAGCGACGCCTCGGCCGACAGCACGGCCGCGATCGCGAGCACAACCGCCGCAGCGAGCACCCCGTCCGAAAACACCTCTGCCACGAGCGAATCCACCTCGGTGACAACGGACGAACACAGCACGGCACCCGATGAGAAAGCCGCAGAAACGAATACGACAGCCGAGCCCCCGACCTCGAAGGGCGCCACCACCGACGAGGGAGCCACTGCCGAGAGCAGTGCGGACCAGGGTGTCACAGCCGACGAGCCGAGGGCCGTGGACACTTCGGACGACAACGCGACGACCGCGGGCGCCCCCTCGACCGACGTCGAGCAGGCATCTGCCGAGAAGGCCACGGCCGCAGGTATTTCCGAGGACCGCTCGGCAAACGCGAGCACCGGCGCCCGCACCGCCGAACCGGCCGCGGCCGACCGCGGAAACAACGAGGAGGTGGCCGCCGAGGCGATCACGGCCGACGAGTCCGCAACTCCGGGAACTGCTGCCGAGTCGATCGCGGACGCGGGGACGGCGGCTGCCGAGGTTTCGCCGGGCCGGGCGGCAGGTTCGAGCACCGTGGCCGACGGCGGATCGACTGTCGCAGCGGACAGCGGGGATGTCGTGACAGCTGGCGATGCGCGAGTGACCGCCGAGAAGGTCACGGCCGCAAGCGGATCAGGCGATGATGCCGGTGCGGACGGACGGGCCGATGGCGGGGAGCCAAGTGCGGCGACCCACGGAATCACCGTGCGTAATCCGGCTACCGGAGAGGTTGTCGGCGCGGTTCCGGCGCAGTCGGCCGATGAGGTTGCCGCGGCGGTTCGGGAGTTGCGGCTGTATCAGCCCGAATGGGAGGCGATGGGCGCCGACGGGCGCAAGAAGTGGTTGTTGAAGCTGCAGGACTGGTTGATCGACAACACCGATCGGCTGGCCGACGTGGTGCAGTCCGAGACGAGCAAGCCTCGGGTGGACGCGCTGATCGATCCGAGTTTCGCGGTGGATCTGCTCGGCTACTACGCCCGGCGGGCCGGGAAGTTCCTGGCCGACGAACATCCCTCGCCACACAGTCCGCTGGGCCGGGTCAAGCGGTTGACCACGGCGTATCGGCCGTATCCGGTGATCGGGATCATCACGCCCTGGAACTTCCCGCTGGCCATGCCCGCGCTGGATGTCATTCCGGCGCTCGCCGCGGGGGCCGCGGTGCTGCTCAAACCCTCGGAGGTGACGCCGCTCTCGGCGTTGGAGCTGGCGCGCGGCTGGGCCGAGATCGGTGCGCCGCCGGTGTTCACGGTGGTCACCGGAGCCGGGGAAACCGGTGCGGCCGTGGTGGATTCGGTCGATTACGTGCAATTCACCGGTTCCACCGCGACGGGTAAGCGGATCGCCACGGCCTGCGCCGAGCGCCTCGTGCCCTACAGCCTGGAACTGGGCGGCAAGGATCCGGCGATCGTGCTCGCCGACGCCGATATCGACCGTGCCGCATACGGAGTCGCGTTCGGCGGACTGTTCAACTCGGGTCAGGTGTGCATCTCGGTGGAGCGGGTGTACGTGGAGGCCCCGATCTACGACGAATTCGTCGACAAGCTCACCGCCCACGTGCGCGAGCTGCGGCAGGGCGCGGACGGCCGCGAGCCGGAACACGAACTGGGCGCGATGGCGAACGAGGCGCAGAAGACCATCGTCGCCCGGCACGTCCAGGACGCGATCAGCAAGGGCGCCAAGGTGTTGACCGGCGGCAAGGCGACCGGGGTGGGCACCTTCTTCGAACCCACCGTGCTGGTCGACGTCGATCACCAGATGACGTGCATGACCGAGGAGACCTTCGGTCCCACGCTGCCGGTCATGAAGGTCGCCGATGAGGCCGAAGCCGTTGCGCTGGCGAACGATTCGATCTACGGTCTGTCCGCATCGGTGTGGACCGGAGACAAATCGCGCGGGGAACGCGTTGCGCGGCAACTGAATGCGGGCGCGGTCAACATCAACGACGTATTCGCCAACCTGTTCAACTTCGCCCTGCCGATGGGCGGCTGGCAGCAGTCCGGCGTCGGCGCGCGCTGGGGCGGTGCGGAGGGTCTGCGCAAATACTGTCGCAAACAGGCGATCACGACGCCGATCCTGCCGACCCAGCAGAAGGAGCCGTTCTGGTTCCCGTACAGCTCGGGAAAGCTCGTCTTCGCACTGTCCGCCATGCGAGCGGCGGGCGCGCGCGGCATGCGTCGGCTGGGCGTGTTCGATGTGATCAATACCGTTGGAGGTAAGGGTAAATGACCGATGTGAGCATCATCCGCGGCAAGGTCGTGGTGATCACCGGCGGTGCGCGCGGCATCGGCCTGTCCACCGCGAAGGCGCTGCAGAAACTCGGTGCGAAGATCGCCATCGGCGATATCGACGAGACGGCGGTCAAAGAGTCCGGCGCCGCATCGGATTTCGAGCACTACGGCCCGCTCGATGTCACCGATCAGCGCTCCTTCAACGACTTCCTGGACGAGGTCGAACGGCAGCTGGGCCCGATCGACGTACTGATCAACAATGCCGGAATCATGCCCACCGGCAAGCTGATCGACGAGCCGGACGCCCTGACCCGCCGGATTCTGGACATCAACGTCTACGGCGTCATCCTGGGGTCCAAACTGGCCCTGGCGCGCATGCTGCCGCGGCACAGCGGGCACATCATCAACATCGCCTCGCTGGCCGGTGAGACCCACATTCCGGGCCTGGCCACCTACAACGCCAGCAAGCACGCGGTGCTCGGCTTCAGCGACACGTTGCGTGAGGAGTACCGCGGCAGCGGGGTGGCGATCTCCTCGGTGCTGCCGACGCTGACCAACACCGATCTGGGCTCGGGCGTCACCGCGCCCAAACTGCTGCGCGCGGCCGAGCCGGAGGAGATCGCGGCGGCCATCGTGCAGATGCTGGCCTCGCGCCGGTCGAAGGTCCGGGTCACCACCGTGGCCGGGGTGATCTCGCAGATCGTCGGGCTGCTGCCGCAATCGGTCGGCGATGCGATCGGCCGTTCGCTGGGCTCGCAGCGCGCCTTCCTCGACGATGTCGATGCCACGGCGCGCAAGAAGTACGAGGACCGGGTGCGCGGCACCGAGGAGTAGCGGGCTCGCGCGCTAGGGTCGTGCCATGGCAACAGCGGTGTTCGTCGGGCTGTCCACGCTCGATATCGCCTATTCGGTAGCGCGGTATCCGCAGGAGGATTCCAAGACCCGGGCCCAGGACCAGTTCCTGGGCGCCGGGGGTCCGGCAGCCAATGCGGCGGTCGCCTACGCGGCGCTGTCCGGGCGGACACCGGCACTGGTCACCGCACTCGGCGAACATCAACTGGCCCAACTGATCCGGCAGGATCTGGACGATTTCGGCGTCGCCCCGATCGATGCGACACCCGGCGCGCGACATCGCCCGCCGGTGTCCTCGATCGTGGTGGCGACCGAAACCGGCACGCGCACAGTCGTTTCCGTCGACGGGTCACAGATTGTCGCACCCTTCGATCCGGCCCACTTGGGCCCGATCAACGACGCGTCGGTGGTCCTGGTCGACGGCCACTATCCCGAACTGGCCTTCGGTTTCGCCACCGCCGCCCGCACACGCGGTATCCCGGTGATCCTCGACGCCGGACGTTGGCGGAACTCCCACGCCGGTCTGCTCCCGCTGGTCGACATCGCCATCTGCTCGAAGGATTTCGCACCGCCCGGCCGCACCGACGACCTGTTCGACCACCTGCACGCTCAGGGTGTGCGGTACGTCGCGGTGACCCACGGCGACGAACCCATCACCTATTCGACGCCCGATGAGCGCGGCGCGATCGAGGTGCCACCCGCCGCGGCGGTCGACACACTCGGCGCCGGAGATATCCTGCACGGCGCGTTCTGTCACTATCGCGTTGCGGGCCAACCTTTTCCGCAGGCGCTACGCAGCGCCGCCGCCATCGCGACACTGTCCTGCGCACACCTCGGCACGCGCGAGTGGATTCGTGCCCTGCCCGATCACGCGAGCCGATAGTGCGGCCCGTCGCCGTGCAGCACCAGATCCGCGCGATCGCGGGTCGCGGCGACCAGTTCGGCGTTCAGCAGATCGCTCCGGGCGACCTTGGCCTCGGCGAATCCGGCGCTCTTGCCGCCGCGAATATGCCTTTGCAGCAACCGATTCCGTAAGGTCTCGACCGGAACGTCCAGATACCAGACCTCGTCGAGACAATGCCGCACCGCCGACCAGCGCGCCGCGCCGACATCGCCGAGCAGCAGATAGTTCCCCTCGGTGATAACGATCGTCTGCCGGTCGAACACCACCCCGCCGGGCACCGGATCGTGCCGTTCCCGGTCGTACAGCGGCCACGGAACCGCTTGTCCCGGAGACGTTTCCCGCAGTCGGCGCAGACCTGCGAGATATCCCGCGACATCGAAGGTGTCCGGCTCCCCCTTGCGCGCCGTGGCCCCGGCGATCCGCAATTCGGCATTGCTCAGATGAAACCCGTCCATCGGCGCGACCGCGGCGATCGCGGCCCCGGCCAGCGCATTCACCGCATCCCGCAGCCCTGCGGCGAACGTGGACTTACCGGCCCCCGGCGGCCCGGCGATCCCGAGCACGAACCGCCCGTCGACCCGCTGCGCATGTTCCCGCACCCGCCGCGCCAGACCGTCGAGTGACATCTCGGCCTCGTTGCGAGTCATGGTGCCGACCCTACCGACCGCCCGTTCGGCCGCAGCGCACGCGCTCGGCCGGGACCGCGGTCACCGCCGACCGGGTACCGCCGAGGTCCGCTCGCCACGCTGCGCCACACTCGGATCCACCACCCGCTGCAACGCCTGCAGGTCCGCTTCCAGGGCGCGGAACAGCACGTAGGCGATCAGGAAGGCGACGATCGCGCCGACGCACAGCAGGCGCACGGTCGGGATCACCGACTGAATGTCCCGCGAGGACAGGAAGGTCAGGCCCGCGACGGCCAGCAGCGGGACCGAGGCGGCCATGGCCAGGAATGCGGTGCAGCGGCGGCCGAGGCGGCGCAGGTGCGCGGCATCGTCGATGGCGATGTCGCCGTGCCGCAGGAACATCGGATAGATGCATCGAATCGTGTAGAAGTTGATCAGGAAATACGGATAGGCCACGGCCATCGCACCGCAGATGAGCAGCGAGGCCAGGAAGTGCACCACTATCGACGCGGTGACCTCGCCGGTCGCGACCTGCAGCGTGATCGGGAAAGTGAGCGCGGCCAGGCTCCACAGCGAAAAGCACACCAGCACAGCGCGATCGCCCAGCAGCAGGGCCGCGGATCTGGCCTCGGCGAGCACCGCCGGATCCACGTCGCGTCCCTTGCGCAGTCTGCGCGGCACGCTGAACAATCGCCGCGACAGATAGACCACCACCACGATCCCGATCGGGAAGAACACTCCGTTCACGATGGTGGTCAACCCGATGAAGTAGTGCTGCGCCGGAATGCTCAGCCGATCGATGATCAACATCCGGTTGTGCTGGATGTTGAACAGCGAGGCGATCACATTCGGCATACCGATGGCCAGCACCACCACCGGCACCAGCCAGGCCCGCGCGCGCAACCGCCAGCTCGACGGCGGCGGATCGACCAGATCCCGGCCCCGCTTGTCCAGGCAGAGTTCGAACTGCTGGGCCAGTTCCGCGCCGTCGGTCCAGCGCCGCTCACGATCGCATTCGAGGCAGGTCAGCAGGACCCGGCGCAGCGCGGCCGGGCAATCCGGTGGAATCCGGTCGATGGCGGGACGGCCGACTCCGGCGCAGCGGCGTTTCAGCATCGCCGACAGGGTGGTGACATCACCCGCCTCGCTCGGACTGGTGTCGTCGAACGGCTTCGCGCCGGTGAGCAATTCCCACAACACCACGCCGAGCGAGTAGATGTCCGAGCGGGTGTCCAGATCCGCGGCGGTGCGCTCGCGTTCGGGATGACATGCCTCGAGCTGTTCGGGTGACATGTACGCCAGCGAGCCGCCGAAGTAGGCGACCGGGCTGTCCCCCGCGATCGAGCGGCTGAAGCTGATGTTGAAATCCGCGAGCTTGGGCACCGCTTCCGCGGTCAGCAGCACGTTGGCCGGTTTCACGTCCCGGTGCAGCACCCCCTGCGCGTCGGCATAGCACAGCGCCTCGGCGAGCCGGCGACCGAGCCAGGCGACGGTCTCCGGCCACGACAGATTCGAAATCTCCGCGCGCACACTGGAATCCGCGGGCCGGATCTCCCCCTTCTCCTCCATCGCCGCGTCCACCGCGTCCAGCAGCAGCTGTCCGGTGCGCTGTTCGGGCGGGGTGGCCCGGACCCAGCGCAGCACGCTCAGCAGCGTCCCGCCGGGCAGGAACTGCATGTACAGCAGCCGCAGGCGGCGCGAGGCCGGATCGCCGATACCGGGATCCTCCAGCAGACGCTGATCGAACACCCGCACGATGTAGTCGTGGTCGAGCTGGGCGAGGGTCTGCGGTTCGGTGCCGCGATCGGCGGAGATCTTCACCGCCACCAGGCGTTGCAGGGTGCGCTGCCGGGCCAGGAACACCCGGGCGAACGCGCCGCTGCCCAATCCGGTCAGCAGATCGAAGTCGTCCACCCGCTGGCCGATCTCGAAACGATCCAGGGCATCGCCGGAGGGAGCCAGGGGCGCGGCGGTCAGCGCGGCGGTGGTGCGGGTCGCCTCCGCCGCCCCGATGCTGGTGACCGTGAACTCCGGGCCGACCCGGCGGGTACTGAGATCCTCGTCATCGGCGTTGAGCAACTCCCGCAGCTCGACGGCCTGATCCGGATATTCGCGCAGGCATTCGCGCGGGTCCACCCGATCACCGCTGTGCCGGCGGATGACGAATTCCTCGTAGACCAGTCCCGCCGGGATGAGGCGCGGCACGAGCTCCGGAAATTCCGCACAGTAGTCGCGCAGCCGCTTGGGCGCGGACGCCTGCGGTAGCGGCTCGGCGTCCCGGCGTCCCAGCGGATTGCGCAGCCAGCGCTGCCGCAGATCGACGCGGATCAGCTCGACCAGTGCGCCCAGTCGCAGTGTCTGCGCATCGGGCAGGTAGTCCGTGATCTGCGGCGGGCCCCCGGCGGAGTCCCAGGCTTCGGCGAATTCGGCCACAGCGGCGAATTCCATCCCGACCGCGACTCGGCCCAACCGGTCGTCGGCATCGGAACTGTTACTCATCTGCACACCTACCACCTGGACCCGACGTGAGATTCCGCCACACCCCACATCATCATCCCCCCGCCGCCGCCGAAATGATAATTTGCGCATCAGCACCGAATCAGCCCATATCGACCACGACGCGACGGGGGCTAAACAGCATGCACAACGAGGGCTCCGCGATAGCGGACGCAACTCCGGCCACGTCGGTGTCACCCGCTGCACGGGCGGTACCGGCCGGTCATCCGGAAACGGCCATTGACGTCGCGGCGGCGGTTCGCGACGGGGCCGCCGATCCCGGACAGGTCGTCGAGGCGGCCCTCGAGCGCATTCGCAGAGCAGACCCGCTGATCGGCGCTTTCACCGTGGTTCGAACCGAACAGGCCGCCGCGGAGGCCCGCGCGGTGGCCGAGCACGCCGACCTGGAGGCGCTACCGCTGGCGGGTGTGCCGATCGCGGTGAAGAACAACATCGATGTCACCGGTGAGGTGACCCGGGGCGGTTCGCTGGCGGGCGGCGAACGTCCGGCCGCGACGGACCATCCGGTGGTGCGGCGGCTGCGCGCGGCGGGCGCGGTGATCGTGGGACTCACCGAACTGTGCGAATTCGGACTGTTCGGCACGACCGACACCACGGAGCGAATCACCCACTCCCCCTGGAACATTCGTTACAGCGCGGGCGGGTCCTCGGGTGGGGCCGCGGCGGCGGTCGCGGCCGGGCTGATTCCGGTGGCGCACGGGAACGACGGACTGGGCTCGGTGCGCATCCCGGCCGCGGCCTGCGGCGTGCTCGGGGTGAAACCCGGCCGCGGCGTGGTGCCCGCCGAGGTGGGCCTCGATTCCTGGGGCGGGATGACCGAGAACGGCGTCCTGGCGACCACCGTCGCCGACGCCGCGCTGACGTTGTCGGTGCTGGCCGATCAGCCCGCGCTGGCCGACCTGGAACCGCCCGCCGGACTGCGCGTCGCGCTGGCCGTCGGTTCGCCCTCGCGGCTGATCCGGGTCGACGAGCAGTGGGTGCGGGCCGCCTCCGATGCCGCGCTGACCGCACGGGCCGCCGGGCACACCGTGCAGGAGGTGCAGCTGCCGTATTCCGGTGCGGCGCTCGCGCTCGCGCTGCGCTGGGTCGGCAATGCCGCGCGAGAAGCGGCCGCGGTAGCTCATCCGGAGCGACTACAGCAGCGCACCCGCACACATGCCGCTGTGGGCCGTGCGGTGTTGCGCGCCGGATTGATCCGTGCCGGGCAGGTCGATCGCATCGAATCCCGGCTGCTGGACTTCTTCGATCACCACGATGTGGTGATCACCCCGACGCTGGCCTGCCCGCCGCCGCGCGCAGCGGCCTGGCACCGTCGCGGCTGGTTCATGAATATGCTTGCGAGCGTTCGATTCTCGCCGTTCACGCCGCTGTGGAACCTGGTCGGCTGGCCCGCATTGAGCATCCCGATGGGACTGCATCCGCGCACCGGCACACCGGTGGCCGCCCAACTGGCGGGCCCGCCGGGCAGCGAATCGACCCTGCTACGCCTGGCCGCCCAACTCGAGTCCGAACGCCCCTGGCAACGGACAGCCACTCCCTGACCACGCCCCTCCCGCAGCACCGAGCTCCACCCACCTGAGAGAACGCCGACACCAAGGTTCGCGGCCCGTCTCGCCGGTCGGACGCGTGGCGGGTGCGAGGAACGAGTACCCGACACGGGGCCGACCGGTGAGACTCAGGGGGCCGCGAACCGCCGCAGCGAAGCGGAGGCCAAAAACTCAGAAGCCTCCGGCCAAGACTCTGTTCGCGAAGTCGAGGATGGTTGCGCGGTCGTCGTCGGCGCGCCAGGCCACGGCCAGCTCGCACGGGGGCAGTCCCGCGACCGGACGCGCGGTCAGGCCCGGCCAGCGGTACATCGGCACATTGCTCTCGGCCAGCAGGCATACGCCCAGGCCCAGGCTGACCGCCTCGAGCCGCTCCTCCGCCGTCGCGGCCTCGCCGCCGACCTTCGGCGCACGACCGCCGCGCGCGTCGTTGCCCAGCCAGAATTCGCGTGCGGCGCCCGCCTCGGGCGGCATCGCGACGAACGACTCCTCGGCCAGTTCGGCGAACTCGATGGTGTCGCGGTCGGCCAGCGGATGGTTCTCCGGCAGCAGCACCCATCGCGTTTCGGTGCGCAACACTCGCCAGCGGTAGCGGCCGATGTCGGGGACCGGAAGCCACATCAGCGCCAGATCGGCCTGTCGTCCGGCCAGTCCGCTGGACGGATCGGTCCAGGACGCGGAGTGCAGGGCGAGCCGATGTCCGCTGGCGCTCTCCAGATCGGCGATGAGCCCGCGCCCGATCGAACTCTCGATGCCGATGCGCAGCACCTCGCCGGCTTCCTGCAGCGCGATGTTGGTGACCTCCCACAGCTCGAGGATCTTGCGCGCGCCCTCGAGCAGTTCCTTGCCCGCGACGGTGAGCGCCACGCTGCGCTGATTGCGATCGAACAGCACTACATCGAGCTGACGTTCGAGCTGGCGGATCTGCCGCGACAGGGTGGGTTGAGCGATGTGCAGCCGCTGAGCGGCATTGGTGAAGTGCAGTTCCTCAGCGACGGCGACGAAATACCGCAGGTCGCGCAAATGCGGGTCCATAGCACCTTGCTATCAGAATCGGGGTTGAAAATCCAGCCGTATCGAGCCCTCGAGTCCGAATAAAAGGACAGAAACAGCCGATAGGTTTGTTAAGGACAGCATATGGCGTGACGAAACCGAATGTGCACCCACCTCAGCGAACCCTCGGACAACCCACTTCGCGCCAGATCGCATGGCCGACGAAACAGACCAAACAGCAACGACTCTCGAATCCCCCACCGAAATCTCCCCATCCCCGCCGCCGAAGCATCCCGCTCCACCCCTCCAGCAACCCCGCCGGAAAACAGTCCGACAGGTACCGTTACCAAACGGTGATTTTAGTCACATTTCCGCAGGCTGGGCCCCTAGGGCCACCACACGGAGACCCCCGCCGCACCCCCGAAACGTCACACCCCGGCACAGCCTCACCAACAGCGATCCACGCAATCCCCTCGCGCCATCAGTTCAAATCAATCACCAGCACAACCGAACAGAACGCACGGTGCACTCCCTCTCAGCCCAGCACGGAGCGAGCCTTCGAGCGAGGCTCGCGGCCGATCGCCGATGAGCACTCGAAGCGCATGAGCAAGTCCCGAGTGCTGATCGGCGAGCCTTCAGGGCCGCGAACACGCCGAGCGGAGGCCGAAAACACGACGCAGCCCGAATCCGAGTGCTCATCGGCGAGCCCCGGAGGACGCGAACACGCCACAGCGAAGCCGACGGCGAAGGCACAGCGCATGGGCGCAGCCCGAGCCCGGAGCGCTGAACAGCCGTCGGGGCCGCGACCGCGCCGCAGCGGAGGCCGAACTACACCGGGCTGTAGACCTTCGGGGCGAGCGTGCCGATGTAGGGCAGGTCGCGGTAGCGCTCGGCGTAGTCGAGGCCGTAGCCGACGACGAATTCGTTGGGGATGTCGAAGCCCACATGGGCGACCTCGACGTGGGTGCGCAACGCGTCCGGTTTGCGCAGGAGGGTGACGACCTCGAGGGAGGCCGGGTTGCGGCTGGACAGGTTGCGTTTGAGCCAGGACAGGGTCAGACCGGAGTCGATGATGTCCTCGACGATGAGCACGTTGCGGCCCGCGATGTCCTTGTCCAGGTCCTTGAGGATCCGCACCACACCCGAGGAGGAGGTGGACGAACCGTAGGAGGACACGGCCATGAATTCCATCTGGGTGGGAATCTGCAGTGCCTGTGCCAGGTCGGTCATGAAGAAGATCGCACCTTTGAGCACCCCGACCAGGAGGAGATCGCCCTCCGGCGCGTCCGCGGGATACCTCTTGGCGATCAGTTCGGCGAGTTCGTCGACCTTCGCCTTGATCTGCTCCTCGGTGATCAATACCGACGCGATGTCGTCCCCATACACGTGCGCGGGTCTCCTTCGATGATGATCCTGGATGACCCCGGTCACCCGGATCAATATGGTGTAAACGCCATCGTCAGCTTCCCATGTTCGCGTCTGGCAACCAACCTCGTCCCCGGTTTCGCCCCACCGACCGCCACCCCGCCCTGACCGCGCCAGTTCGTGATCAGCGCGTCGACCGCGCGTAAATGCTTCTCCGTCAACGCTTTTGCGCCACCGGACAGTAGCCAGGCGCGAATGACACGTCGCCGGATCGCCGCCGGGGCAGTGGCGATTGTCTCGACGGAGAGTGTGTCGCCATCAGTCGCGGAGGTCAGCAACTCATCAGCAATCGCATCCAGCGCGGCGCCGTCCGCGCGCAGCTGAGCGGCCGTGCGAGCCAGCGCGGGCGCGACCGAACCGCCGAGCACCTCCTCCAGCAGCGGCAGCACCTCGGTCCGCAACCGAACCCGGGTGAACGCGGGCGAGCTGTTGTGCGGATCCTCATGCGGCGTCAGCCCGAGGTCGGCACACAACTGCCGGGTCTGCGCGCGACGCACCTCGAGCAGCGGGCGGCCCCACGGCTCGGCGAATTCGGCCATGCCCTGAATGGATCGCCCGCCGGATCCGCGCGCCAGGCCCAACAGCACCGTCTCGGCCTGATCGTCCAGGGTGTGCCCGAGCAGTACCGGCAGCCCCGCCCGCGCACCGTCCAGCGCCTCGTACCGCGCACGCCGGGCCGCGGCCTCGAGCCCGCCCTCGCCCCGCACCCGAACCGTGAGCACCCGAGCCGAGCGCACCCCCAATTCCAGGGCCGCGCGAGCGGCCTCCGCGGCCACCGCCGCCGAACCCTCCTGCAGACCGTGATCCACGATCAACGCGTCCACCACCGCGGCCTCGGCCACCGACGCCGCGGTCAGCGCCAGCGAATCCGCACCGCCGGACAAGCCGACCGCGACCACCCCGGCCGGAGCGTGTCGAGCCAGCCACCCGCGCACCGCGCGACGCAGCGCCAATGCCGCCGAAGTCTCCGGAAACCCTTGCGGCAGCAAGATATTCAGCCCAGCACCCGATCGATCCAGCGCTGCGGCACCGCGATCTCGTCGGTACGCGGCAACGTCTCGCCGTCGGTCCACACGGTGTTGAACCGCGTCATCCCGACCTTGCCGACCACCTCGTCCACGAACGCCTTACCGCGCACGTACTGCGCGACCTTCGCGTCCACGCCGAGCAGTGCGCGCATCAGCCGCTGCACCGGATTCGCCGGACGACGACGCCGCTGATCGAAGGCCCGGCGAATCTGTTCCACCGTCGGCACCACCGCGGGTCCGACCGCATCCATCACGTGATCCGCATGCCCCTCGAGCAACGTGCCCAGCATCAGCAGCCGATCCAGCGCCTCGCGCTGCGGCGGGGCCTGGGTGGCGCGCAGCAGGCCCAGCACGCCCCGATCGGCCGGATCGTCAGAGTCGGGCCGCGACCGCCGCTCACGCACCTCTTCCACCAGCCGGGAGAGCATCTCGTTGACCGGCTCGTCGCCGACGTTGCCGAGCACCTCGACGTTGTGCTTCATGTAGTCGGCCAGCCACGGCGCGGAGGAGAACTGCACCCGATGGGTCACCTCGTGCAGGCACACCCACAGCCGGAAATCGCGCGGCACCACGCCCAGCGCTCGCTCGACCATCACGATGTTCGGCGCGACCAGCAGCAATGTACCGTCCGCACCACTGAACGGGTCGTACTGACCGAGGATCGCGGTGGACAGGAACGCCAGCATCGCGCCCGCCTGCATTCCGGCAGGTTTCCCGCTGAACCGGCCCGACTCCCCCTCGCCGGTGAGCGAGGCCATCGACTCCGCCGCCGCGTGAATCCAGCCGGGGCGGTCCACGATGCGAGCCGCGGGCACCGCGCGATCGTCGAGAAGTTCACTCACCTCGCGCACCGGGCCCTCCGCCCGCGCGGAGGATTCGGCGAGTTCGGCGACGACCTGTTCGGCCGAATAGCGCGACGTGCGGGGCCCGGCCGGAACCACCGCCGCACCGGCTCGCGCGGCCAGGCGCCAGTCGACCGCGCCGGCCAGCGCCGAATGTTTCGGCGTGGCCGAAGGTTCGGATGTATCGGGGGCTTGCCCGACGATGCCGTCACCGGGTCCGGTCATAGTTCACTCCGCCCGTCAGGAGCAACCGCAGTTGCGCAACGTGGCAACGACCGCGTCCAGCGCCGGCCGGCTCGCCTCCGGCGGCCGGTCGTTCGACATCAGTGCGAATGTCAGCACCCGGCCGTCGTTGTCCAGGACATACCCTGCCAACGCACTCGAAACCGACAGAGTTCCGGTCTTGGCCCGCACCCAGCCCGCGGCCATGTGGTCCTTGGGCGTGGTGAAGCGGTAGGCCAGCGAGCCGGTGCCCGCGCCGACCGGGAGATAGTCCAGCAGCGGGGCCAGCGGGTCGTCGGCCGTGCCCGCGGCACCGCCGACCGAGGCGCTCTGCGTGCTGGTGGTCTGCGTGCTGCCGGCCTTGGCGGCGGCCGGGGCTCCGGCCGCCTCGGTGACGATCTTGTTCAACAGCCGGGCCGGGACGCGATCGTCGGTGGACAGGCCGCTGTTGTCGTGCAGCACCATGCCGGTGGTGTCGAATCCGGCGGCGTTCAATGCGGTCAGGGTGGCCTGCGCCGCACCGGCGAAGGAGGGCTGCGCACCCGCGGCCACCGCGATCTCACGGCCGATCGTCTCGGCCAGGACGTCGTCGGAGTGGGTCATCATCTGCGTCAGCCGATCGTGCAGCGGGGCCGACTGCACCTGCGCGACCGTGGCCGCCGCGGCCGGGGCACTGCCCGCGCGGACCGCGGCCGGATCCATCCCCAGCGACAGCGCGAGCCGGCGTCCGGCGTCCAGCGCCGGGGTCGGGGTGCGCGGGGAGTACTCGACCAGCGGGTTCACCCGGCCGCCGTCGAGCATGACCGATTCGATCGGCGCCCAGGAACCGCCCGCGATATCGGCCGGATCCCAGCCGGGCGCCTGCGTCGGACCGGTGTACGCGGAGTTGTCCACCAGGATGCTGCTGAAGGTGCGGCCGGTCGCGCGAATCTGCGTGACCAGATCCGAGAGCTTGGGTCCGTCCGTGTAGTAGCCCTTGCCGTCGGCCTGCGCGGTCAGCGTCGGATCACCGCCGCCCACCAGGACCAGCGTGTTCGACCCGGGGGTGGCGACGACCTTGGTGGTCACGCGGTGATCGGGGGGCAGCACCAGCAGCGCGGCGGCGCTGGTGAGGATCTTGGCGGTCGAGGCCGGGATGATCGGCTTGTCGGTGTCCTTGCTCCACAACACGTTTCCGCTCGCCGCATCGGTCACCGATCCGCTGAACGAGCCCAGATCCGGATTGCTCACCACCGCGCCGAGCGCGGTGCTCAACCCCAGTTTCGACGGCGCGGGCGCGGTCGCCGACGCGGCGGCCAGTTGTGGGGACGGCGCCTGCGGCGAGGGTGCGGCCTCGATCTTCAGCCCGCCGTGCCGGAACTCCTCGGTCCACGGCCGCACGGTGATCACCACCGCCGTCGCCACGGCGACCACCACGACCGCAGCCGCACTCACCCAGATCCAGATGTTGCGCCGCCGCCGAGCGGCCAGACCACCGATGTTCTTACTACTTCGACCTGCCACCTGACCGTAGTCTCCCTAATAACACGCGCGAGTCCGCCGTATCGCGCAGACTTTGCGTCCCTGCCGCACCAGTGCGCCCACCGACCACACTATCCTCACCTCGCCGGCGTTCCGCCGACCAAGCTGGCGAGTCGGAGCCCCACCCGGGGCCGCGATGCGAGTCGCGGCCAGTCGAATACGAGCAGCAGACGAAGGAGATGACGTGGAGTTCGACGTCACCATCGAGATCCCCAAGGGTCAGCGCAACAAGTACGAGGTCGACCACGAAACCGGCCGGGTTCGGCTGGATCGTTACCTGTACACCCCGATGGTCTACCCGGCCGATTACGGCTACGTCGAGAACAGCCTGGGCTCGGACGGCGATCCGCTGGATTGCCTGGTACTGCTGCCCGAATCGGTGTTCCCGGGCGTGCTGGTCGAGTCCCGTCCGGTCGGCGTGCTGCTGATGAGCGACGAGGCCGGCGGCGACGAGAAGGTCGTGGCGGTTCCGGCGGGCGACAAGCGCTGGGACCACATCCAGGACGTCGCGGACATCCCGGAGTTCGACCGCAAGGCCATCGAGCACTTCTTCGAGCACTACAAGGACCTCGAGCCCGGCAAGTGGGTCAAGGTCGACGGCTGGGGCGACCGGGCCAAGGCCGAGACGCTGGTCGAGGAGGCGTTCGCACGTCTGAAGGAGCAGGGCGGGCACTGAGCCGCATCCGCAATGCCCGGCGCGAGTTGTGAACTCCCGCCGGGCATTCGGATATTTCCGGTCGTGTCGCGGTCGTCACCGCCGACCCCCCGTGCGACGATGTCGGCCTCGGTACACGGCCGCAACGGAATTCATGGGCTCTCGACCGAATTCCGCTGCTTGGAACGCTAACCTGTGGCTCGCGGCCGCCGCATCTCGCGGCGCACGGGATATCCACAGGTCAGCGAGTCGATGAGCCGGAAATGATCGAAAAATGATGTGACAACCGTTCGTCCGGCTATCGTGCGGCCTCCGCGGCGCCCGCCAGACGTGCGTGCAGAATCGCCACGACGGGAGCCTCGAGTTCGGCGTCCACGCGCTCGTGGACCAGATGGGTGTCCTCGAGTTCGGACACGATCTCCGCGGTGGCGCGCAACACCCGCTGTTCGTCCTCGGTGCGGCCCAGCGCGCCCAGGACCGTCGCGTGCAGCAGCATGATCCGCGCGCGATGCAGCGGTCCGGCCGCGCGGGTGACGGTGTCCACCGCCTCGGCCGCGATCGACTCGGCCCGGTCCAGCGCACCCACCAGCAGACACACCTGAGCATGCCGGGCCAGCGCGAACCCGACGCGCAGCTGCGATCCGCTGCGGTGCGCCGATTCCACTGCCCGCGCGCACAATTCGGCGCCACGCTCGAACTCGCCGAGGAAGGCCAGCGCCGCGCCCTGTTCGTGCAGGGCCATGCCCGCCAGGGCGAGATTGCCGATCTGTTCGGCCAATTCCCATCCGGCCCTTGCTCGTTCGGCGGATTCGAGGTAGCGGCCGGCATCGGACAACGTCTTGGCGGCATGCACCAGCGCGGCGCATTCGATGGCCGGATCGCCGACCCGGCGCGCGATCCGCATCGCGCGCTCGACATGGGCGAGCGAGGCCGCGGATTCGTGTCCCTGCCGGGTCGATCCGGCCAGCAGTTGAGCGGCGAAGGCGGTCAGCCGGGCGTCGCCCGGATCGTCGCTGCCCAGCGACAGGGCGATGCGCTGGTGGTCGCGGCCGATCCGCATCCGGGCCAGCGAATAGGTGAGCACCGAGCCCAGCGCCACCCGCACCCGGCATTCCAGCCCGCGATCCCCGGCGCGCAACGCGGCCTCGAGCAGTTCCTCCAGGGCTCGGGAGAGTTCCTGTGCGTTCGGGCCGCCGTCGATCAATTCCGCCATGGCCCAGGCCAGATCGGCACACAACGCCAATTCCGCACAGACGCCGGGTGAGTCCCGGGCGGCGCTGCGCCGCGCGATCTGACCGAACAGCCGGACCAGATTCGGTCGTTCGGCGTTGAGCCATCCCTGCGCACCGACGCCGTCGCTGAACGAAAGTCCCTGCACCCGAGTACGACTGAGATGCTCGGGCAGTCTGGTTCCCGGATTCGACACGGCGACAACGTTTTTCATCGTCGCCAGATAGAATTCCAGCAGCCTGCGCAGGGCGGCGGGCTCATCGGCCGGATCCATCAGTTCCCGGGCGAACAGCCGCAGCAGATCGTGATAGGTGTAACGCCCGGGCGCGGGCGCATCGAGCAGGCTCAGATCGACCAGCGTCTCGCACAGCAGTTCGGCCTCGTCGCGGCTCATATCCAGCACCGCGGCCGCACCGGGCAGCGACAGATCCTCCACCTCGGGCACCGACAACATCCGCACGGCCTCGGCCTGTGCCGGTTCGAGCTGGTCGTAGTCGACCCGGAACACCGCGCCGACGGCCAGATCGCCGGTTCGCAGCACCGCCAGCCGTTGCTGTTCGTCCGCGAGCCGCTCGGCGATCGAGGCGATACTCCAGCGCGGCCGGGTGGCCAGCCGCGCGCCGATGATCCGCACCGCCAGCGGCAGCCGCCCGCATGAGCGCACCACCGCCTCGGCGGAATCCGGTTCCGCGGCAACACGTTCGGCCCCGACGACGCCGCCGAGCAGAGCCAGCGCCTCGGCCTCGCTCATCTCGTCCAAGCGCACGCTGGACGCACCGGCCAGTTCCGGCATCGCCGCGCGGCTGGTGATCAGCACCGCCGACCCCGCGGTACCCGGAATCAGCGGAATCACCTGATCGGCGTCGCGGGCGTTGTCCAGCAGCACCAGCACTCGCCGCCCGTCCAGCAGACTGCGGAACTGCGCGGCGCGCTGGTCCGGCGTCGCGGCGATCTTGCCCTCGGGCACGCCCAGTGCGCGCAGGAAATCGCCCAGGATGTCCCCGGGCTGCGCCGCGCCGTGCAGATCGGTGTGCAGTTGACCGTCCCGGAAGTGCTCGCGCACCCGATGCGCGACATGCACCGCGAGGGTGCTCTTGCCGACCCCGCCCATCCCCGCGATCGCGCAGACGGCCACCGCACCCGTCGCATCGGTGAGCCGTTCGGTCAGCCGTCGCACCTGTTCCTCGCGACCGGTGAAATCGGCGATATCGGCCGGTAACTGCGCAACCCGCGACACCGGTTCGGCCACCGCGACGGGTGAGCGAACCGGCGCGAGATCCGCGCGCAGGATCCGCTCGTGCAGATCGGTCAGCAGCGGACCGGGTTCGATGCCCAGCGAATCGATCAGGGTGCGGCGGGTGTCGGCGTACACCTCGAGCGCCTCGGCCTGCCTTCCCGCGTGATACAGCGCGGTCATCAGCAGTTCCCGAATCTTCTCTCGCAGTGGATGTTCCGACGACAGCGGGTGTAGCTCGCCGATCGCCGCGGCGAAGCGGCCCAGCCGCAGATCGGTTTCCAGCCGACGCTCGAGCAGGCTCAGCCGACGTTCGGACAGCTGCACGCGCAGCCGTTCGGCGAACGGGCCGGGAATTCCGGCCAGCGGCGGCCCCGCCCAGAGCACGAGGGCGGCCTGCAGGCGCTCGCGCGCCTGCTCGGCGTCGGCGGCGCGTTCGGCCTCGGCGGCGTATCGGTCGGCCAGTTCGGTGTCCACCGCACCGGGAGGCAACCGCAAGGCATACCCGCCGTCGAAACCGACCAGCACCGTCGGCGGACTCCCGGCCGCTCGCTCGGGCTCGAGCACCTTGCGCAGATGCAGCACATGGTTGCGCAGTGCGCCGACGGCACTGGCCGTGGCCTGCTCACCCCAGACGTCGGCGACCAGATCCCGCACCGTCGCCGAGCGCCCGCACCGCAGCAGCAGCGCGGCCAGTACGGCCCGGCGCTGCTTGGGGCCCAGGTCCAGTGGATGATCGCCGCGCCACGCGCGGACCTCACCCAGGACGGCGAAGGTGAGCATGTTCTCCTCGCGGCGGCCTCGCCCGCCCGTCTATCGGCCCTTGAACTCGGGCGGGCGCTTCTCGAACACCGCCTGCATGGCCTCGGTCAGATCCTCCGAGGGCAGGAAGGCCGAATTCCACGCCGAGACGTACCGCAGCCCGTCGGCCACCCGGCCGGCGCGCGGCTGATCGAGCACATCCTTGATGCCCTGCACGACCAGCGGCGGATTCGCGGCGATCTCCCGCGCCAGCGCGTGCGCCGCCTCGAGGACCGCTTCCTGATCCGGATGGACGTCGTTGAGCAGGCCGATCTTCTCCGCGCGGGCGGCGTCGATGTCCTTGCCGGTCAGCGCGAGCTCACGCAGATGCCCGTCGCCGATGATGCCGGGCAGCCGGTGCAGCGAGCCGACGTCCGCGACGATGGCGACCTTCGCCTCGCGCAGGCTGAATTTCGCCTCGGCGCTGGCCAGCCGGATATCGGCCGCGGCGATCAGATCCAGGCCGCCGCCGATGCACCAGCCGCTGACCGCCGCGATGACGGGCTTGCGGCAATCGGCGACCGCCGTGATCGCGGCCTGCATGCGCCGGACCTCGTTCAGGAAGTCGGTGCGCGGTGCGGCCAGGGCGCGATCGGCCAGCAGCGGACCGAAGGTCGGGGCCATCGCGGGCAGGTCCAGGCCATAGGAGAAATGCTTGCCCGCGCCGGTCACCACCACAGCGCGCGCATCGGGGTCGGTGTCGAGTTCGGCGAAGATCTGCGGCAACTCGCGCCAGAAGTCCGGGCCCATCGCATTGCCCTTGCCGGGGCCGGTCAACGTCACCGTGGCGACGTTGTCCGCGCGCTCGACTGTGAAAGCCTTCCAATCGGTCATCCGCCCAGCGTAGCGGCCCTGTGGACGGCCCCGGCGAGGTGTGTGAAACCTGCGCTAAATATGGTGGGGCACAGTGTCTCCCCCGACTCGCCTCGGTGAAGTATGGGGTGGATCACAACCCGACGACCGCCTCCGGCTTCGTTCCGGCGAACCCCGGGGGCCTGTAGACCGAACAGGTGAGGCCCCGCACAGTGATGCACACCGGCATCGGTTTGGACCGATTCAACGAACTCTCCCGTGCGCGAGCCGTGCACGCGCTCTTCGAATGTTGCTCGAATGTCACCTGGGCGGACAAGCTCGTCGAGCTACGCCCGTTCGCCGACCACGCGGCACTGTTCGCCGCGGCCGAGGTCGGATTGTCCGCACTCTCGGCGGCGGATCTGGAGCGGGCCTTCGAACCGCTTGCGCCCGAGCCGTTCTCCGAGCGGACCCTGGCGGAGCTGTGCCGGATCACCCGCGAGCGAATCGACCGCATGCTCGGGCCCGCAGCGGGATTCCCCGAATACTGAACGCCCGGCGGCGAGCCGATTTCGGTTCTACTCTGGTGCCATGTCCAGGTCGTTGCCCACCGTCGCTTCCCGGGTATCGGACACGCTCATCGCTCGTGGCCATCACGGCGTCATCGTCACCCAGGCCCAACCCGCCCACACCGCCGCCGAGGCCGCGCAGGCGCTCGGCGTCGACGTGGGCGCCATCACCAAATCGCTGCTGTTCCTGCTCGACGACGAACCGGTGCTGCTGCTGGTCTCCGGGGCGCATCAGGTCGATCTGACGCGCACCGGCGAGCGATTACAGGGTGCGCTCGCCCCGGCGCCCGCGCGGATGGTGCGCAAATTCACAGGCCAGCCGATCGGCGGGGTCGCACCCGTCGGTCATCCGGCGAATCTGTCCACATATGTGGACAACGCACTGTCCCGACATCGCGAATTGTGGGCGGCGGGCGGGCACCCCAATACGGTGTTCCGCACGTCGTTCAGCGAGTTGGTGCGCATCACCGCGGGCCTGGCGATCGACGTGGACTGACCCGTCGAGTGGGACGTACCGGACCACTCGGCGTGCTTCCCGACGTAGGTTGGATCTGTGTACGAGCTAGTGAGAATCACCTGTGCCGATGGCGAGGTGGCGCGATGAGCAACTCCCGGCAGTCGGAGATGTCCGAGGTGGAGCAGGCGGAATCGGCCACGTCGACGCAGCGTCCGGACGAGGCCGGCGGGATCACCGCGGCGCAGTTCCGTGGCGCGATGCGGCACTATCCGGCCGGAGTGACCATTGTCACACTCAACAACGGCGAGCGTCCGGTGGGCTTCACCGCGACCTCGTTCGCCTCGCTGTCCGCCGAGCCGCCGCTGATCTCGTTCAACATCGCCGAGACCTCGTCGAGTATCGAGGCCATGCTGGCGGCCGAATCGGTGGTCGTACATTTCCTGGGCGATCATCAGCTGCATCTGGCCCAGCGGTTCTCCCGCGCGGCCGAGGAACGGTTCGCCGACGATTCGCTGTGGACGTCGCTGGACAGTGGCGAGCCGGTATTGCACGACACCCCGATCTGGGTGCGCGCCACGGTCCACCAGCTCATTGCGATCGGCGATCACACGCTGGTCATCGGGCTGGTCACCCGGGTGCACGACACCACCGACGACGAACCGATCGCCGCACCGCTGCTGTACTACAACGGCTCGTATCACCGCCCGCGCGGACTGCAGTGAGATCTGCTGCGAGACAGCATCTTCGGCAGAGAACGCCTACGTGGCGGAGGCGATCGTCCCGATCCCCAACGCGGCGAGCACCCCGGCGCTGATCTGCTCCAGGCGATCTCGGACGCGAGGACGCTTCAGGAGCCGCACCGCACCCGCCGCGGCGACCGCGAGTACCACCATTTCCGTTGCGGCGATACATGATTCGATCGCACCGAGGGTCAACGTCCCGCCGAACGTGACATGGGTCAGGAATTGCGGGAGCACCGCGAGGTAGAACAGGCCGACCTTCGGATTCGACAGACAGGACAGTATCCCGGCGACGGCCGCGGATCGCGTCGATGCCGCACGGCCCGACACCGTCGCGCGGGCCGGATCCGGCTGCTGCGCCCCGGCCGTGTTCGCACGGGCCCGGCGATGATCGCGCAGAGTGCGAATTCCCAAGTACACCAAGTAGATTCCGCCCGCGATCTTCAGCACACGATACGCGGTCGCCGACTGCTCCAGCAGCGCGGCGACACCGGCCGCGACCACCACCGCCCACGCGATCCCGCCGAGCGCGGAACCCACCGCGGCCGCCACAGCTGGCCGGCGCCCGGCGATCGCGTAGCGCAGCACCAGGAACGTATCGGGCCCCGGCGTGAGAGCCAGCAGAACGCACAGTCCGACGAAGCCCAGCAGCAGCGAAACAGTCACCGGACCACGCAAGCGCAGTGCGGCGCGCAGCGCAAGCGAAATTCGAGCCGAGGTTGACAAGACCCGACGACCTCTGCCAATCTCGGGTCAGGTCATGAGTGCCAGCGTCAAGCCCCGGCTAGCTGGTCGGCAACCCTCCTCCGCGGTGGGGTGCTCCGGGTGACGACCGGGCCGTAGCCCGACCGGGTGCGGCAAGCGCGGGCTCCCGTTCATCTCTCCTCGGGATCCCTGTCCCGAAGGGATTGTGTGATGACTGCCGTACTCGATCAGACCTGTGCCCCGATCGCTCGCGTATCCGGATGCGATCTGCGAGTTCCGTTGGTGCAGGGCGGAACTCGGACGTACGCCAATTTCGACTACGCGGCCAGCGCCCCCGCTCTGGCGCAGGTGTGCGACCGGGTGAACGAGTTGTTGCCGTACTACGCCAGCGTGCACCGCGGCGCGGGTTACGCCTCGCGCATCTCCACCGACTGCTACGAGAGCGCGCGCACGTCGGTCTCCCGCTTCCTGAACTGCGCCGACGATCAGGTGGTCGTCTTCACCCGCAACACCACCGATTCGCTGAATCTGTTGGCCGCCTGCGTCCCCGGGGACACCGTCGTACTCGATATCGAACATCACGCCAACTTCCTGCCCTGGACCCGGCACGGCCGCCGGGTGGTCACCGCCGCCGCGACGATCGACGAGACCATCCGCCGCCTGGTCGCCGAGCTGTGCACCAAACCCGCTGCGCTGCTTGCGGTCACCGGGGCATCGAATGTGACCGGCGAGGTGCTGCCGCTGCGTCGGCTGGCGCAGATCGCGCACCAGTGCGGTGCGCGAATCCTGGTCGATGCCGCGCAATTGGCGCCGCATCGTCGAATCGACCTGTGCGACATCGGAATCGACTACCTCGCCCTGTCCGGCCACAAGCTCTACGCACCGTTCGGCGCGGGTGTGCTGGTCGGCCGCCGGGACTGGCTGGACGCGGCCGAACCGTATCTGGCCGGTGGCGGCGCGGTCCGCCGGGTCAGCACGACCGATGCCGAGTGGGCCCCCGCACCGCAACGTCACGAGGCCGGTTCCCCGAACGTTCTGGGCGCGGCCGCGGTGGCCGCCGCCTGCGACACTCTCGGCTCGATCGATGCGCAGGCCGCCGCCGAACACGAGCGCGCCCTCACCGAACGACTGCGTGACGGACTGCAAGCCATTGCGGGAGTGAACTTCCTGCGCATCTGGTCGGACAGCGCCGACAGCGTCGGCATCCTCGCGTTCACCCTCGACGGATTCGCCCCCGGCCGGGTCGCGGCCTACCTGTCCGCCGAACACGGCATCGGCGTCCGCGACGGCCGATTCTGCGCCCATCCCCTGCTGGACCGCCTCGGCGTCGACGGCGCGATCCGCGTGAGCGTCGGCCTGGGCACCCGCGCCGCGGATGTGGACCGGCTGATCGAGGCCGTGGCCGCCCTTACCACCGATGGTCCGGACTGGGATTACACCTGCACCGACGGCCAGTGGAATCCCACCCCCGAAACCCGTCCCGGCCTGTCCGGAACGGCGGGCACCGCACCCTGCACATTCTGATTCGCTGTCCTCAAGGCACCAGATAGCGGGCGGCGAGCACCTCCAGTAACGGGTCATCCTCGGTGACCGCGTCGAGGGCCTCGAGATCCGCCTCGACCGCGATCTGCCGAGGGTCGTCGTGCTCGCTGTCCGGCGCCCTGTCCTCGTGCAGTTGACGCACGAGCTTGTCCCGGATGCGCGCCTTCAGAGAATCAGCCATGCCCACCAGCATGCCGAATGCTCAGCAAACTCACCACGACCATGCCGGGACTACACCGGCGCCAGCCAGCTACCCCAGGGCGTATTACGCACGACGGTGAATACCGCGAGCAAGGCCAGAATTATGCACAGGGTCGTGCGGCTCATCGCCCACCGCCGACCCGGCACCCCCCGCCAACGCCGCACCACCCACTCACCCCACCACAGCGAAAATCCCACGATCAGCGGCAACAGAAAAACATTGCTGTGCACGGCGTCCAGCACATGCCCCTCGGTCAGATCATGCATCCCCCGCAACCCCCCGCACCCCGGACACCACCACCCGGTCAACGCATAGAACGGGCAGATCCCGTACGACCCCTCCACATGCGGATCGTAGAAATGCACGACCGCGGCTGCGGCCAGCGCCATACCCCCGATCATCGCCGGAGTCCCCAACCCCCGCCACCGGGACCGAGCCGCGATCGGCAGCGTGTGCGCGTTATCCACAGTCATCCACGGTAATCGCCCCGTATCCACATCCGCCAGGTCACCGCGGCTCGGTGAAACGCGTCAGCGAGCGGGTCGCGCACCGCCGACCCGCGTCCGCCTCTGCGTACTCGGCGATCGGCAATGCCGAATTCAGCACGCCCGCAACGACATCCGCGCGTCACTCCCGCTGGGCGAAGCGCAGGGTATTGCCGAAGGGGTCCGTCACGGCGAATCCGGGACCACCCGGCCCGTCCTCGGGCGGGCCGGGGCGGGCGTATCCGTAGTCCTTGGCGGCGAGTTCGGCATGCCAATTGTGGATATCGCCGACCGTTATCCACAGCACCGTGCCGGGAGTTCCGTCGCCGTGATGTTCACTCACATGGACGACAGCACCGGACCGGGACAGTTGTGCATAGAGCGGCAGACCGGGTTCGAAGCGATGTTCCCAGTCGATCGCGAAACCCAGGTAGTCGCAATAGAACCGGTACGCCTTGGCGACGTCGTAGATGCGCAGGATGGCGATCGGGGCGGCGAAGCTGATCGAGTCGGCCATGTGGCGATCCTATTGCCGCCGACCCTGATGTGCGGCGATCCGTTGGCTGACCGGGGCGGTGAGCACACCTGCCAGTATGTCGACGAGTTCGGCCCAGGCGGTGGTGTCGTCGGCGGCCACGCGGCCGTCCTGGACGGCACGTTCGTGGTCGGCCAGCAGGGAGAACAGCACCGTGGGTAGCGCGCGTAGTCGACGCATGCGCACGGGCGCGGGTAGTTCCGGCAGGTCACGGTCGAGGCGGTGCATGATCACCCGGACCGAGGTGCGGCGCGTGCCGCGCAGATTGGCCTCGTCGGTCACCGCGGGATGAGTACGAATCTGTTCGAGAAACCTTGCGTAGTAACCGATTCCGTGCTTCGAACCCAATTCGAACATGGGCACCACCAGCGCTTCGAGCAGTTCGTGCACCCCGTCCGGCTCATCGGCGGCGGCGAGTTCGGCGAGCAGTTCCAGGCGGCGCACCTCGAGGGTGGCCATCCGCTGTTCGACGACGGCCTCGATGAGCCCGTCCCGGGAGCCGAAGTGGTACTGCACCGCGGAGTTGTTCCGCTGTCCCGCCGCCGCCGCGATATCGCGCAGCGGCACCAGTTGTCCACGCTCGGCGATCAGCCGCTCCGCCGCGCGAAGAATCCGCTCGCGCGCTGTTATCTCTGCCACAGGCAGCAGAATAATCACTCACCAGGACGAACGGAACAATCTCTTGACAATTAAGCACCAGTTCTTAAGACTTTGTGACCGGTAACACATCATTTGCGTCGAACAATAGATCCGACGCGGCAGCCCCGACACACCGGATACGCGTTACGGCGTATCCACGAGGAGGACAACTCGATGATCCTGGACACCTTCCGTCTCGACGGCCGCGTCGCCGTCGTCACCGGCGCCGGTCGTGGCATCGGCGCCGCGACCGCCCTCGCCCTGGCCGAGGCCGGCGCCGACGTCGCGATCGCCGCCCGCACCGCCAGCCAGCTCGATGACGTGGCAGGCAAGATCCGCGGCCTGGGCCGCAAGGCGATCACCGTCCCCTGCGATCTGTCCGATCTCACCGCGGTCACCGCCCTGGCCGAGACCGCCGCCGCGGAACTGGGCCGGATCGACATCGTGGTCAACAACGTCGGCGGCACCATGCCGAACACCTTCATGACCACCACGACGGAATTCCTCGAGGAGGCGTTCCGCTTCAACGTCAGCACCGCACACGCGCTCACCCAGGCCGCGGTCCCGCACATGCTGCGCGGCGACGGCGGTTCGGTGGTCAACATCAGCTCGATGATGGGCCGCTCCCCGGGCCGCGGCTTCCTCGCCTACGGAACCGCGAAAGCCGCACTGGCACACTGGACTCGGCTGGCCGCGACGGATCTGTCACCGCGTATCCGGGTCAACGCCATCGCGGTCGGCTCGGTGCTCACCTCCGCACTGGAGGTCGTCGCCCAACAGCCGGAGGTCAAGAAGACCATGGAGGACGCGACTCCGCTGGGCCGGTTGGGCGAGCCGTGGGAGATCGCCGCGGCGATCGTCTATCTGAGTTCTCGCGCAGGCGGTTACATCACCGGCAAGGTGCTCGAGGTCGACGGCGGTATCGAGGCCCCGAATCTCGCACTGGGCCTTCCGGATCTGTGAGGAATGGCAATGACCTGTCGCGTAGTGCAGTGGAGCACGGGCAATGTCGGGCACTGGGCGTTGCGATCCATCATCGCCCGGCCCGAACTGGAACTGGTCGGGGTCTGGGTGTCCAGCGAGGCCAAGGCCGGTAAGGATGCCGCCGAACTCGCCGGACTCGACACCCCGACCGGCATCGCGGCCACCACCGACGCCGAGGCGCTGCTAGCGCTGAAACCCGACTGCATCGTGCACACCGCCATGGCCGACGACCGGCTGATGGAGGCGGTCGAGGATCTGAAGACCTTCCTGCGGGCCGGGATCAACGTCGTGTCGAGCAGTCCGGTGTTCCTGCAATTCCCTTACGGCACACTGCCTCCCGAAGTGATCGACCCGATCGTGCAGGCCGCCGAGGAAGGCGGGGCGTCGCTGTGGGTCAACGGGATCGATCCGGGTTGGGCCAACGACTGGCTGCCGCTGCTGCTGACCAGCGGCAGCGAACGTATCGACCGCGTCGTGTGCTCGGAACTCATGGACTACTCCACCTACGACAATCCGAAGGTGCTGTTCGAGATCATGGGTTTCGGCAGCGCGCTGGAGGATCTGCCGCTGCTGTTGCAGCCCGGGGTGCTCACCCTGGCCTGGGGCAGTGTGGTGCGGCAGCTCGCCGCCGCACTGGATGTCGAATTGGATGATGTGACACAGGATTTCGAGCGGATCGGCGCGCCCGCACCGATCGAGGTGGCCGGGCGCACCGTCGCCGCCGGGACCGCCGCGGCCCTGCGCTTCCGGGTCAGCGGAATCCGTTCGGGACGTGAGGTTTTCGTCCTGGAACACATCACCCGGCTGCATCCGGATCTGGCGCCGGGGTGGCCGCAGCCCGCCGGAAAGGGTTGTTACCGAGTCGAAGTCGAGGGCGAACCCGACTATCGGCTGGATCTGCAGCTCTACAGCGACGGCGATCACGCCCGCGCCGGACTGGTCGGTACGGCCGCTCGACTGGTCAGTGCCGTCCCCGCGGTCGTCCAGGCCCGTCCGGGTCTGCTCACCGCCATCGATCTCCCGCTGACCACCGGTCGCGGGTTGGTCTCCTAGCCCGCTCGAACGGGCGCGGACCCGGTCGCCGGTGGTTGTCAGCGGCTCATTGCGTTCACCCACCGGCGCCGGCGTATCCGAGACAGTGCGCGGCGAACCCGAATCATCGTTCCCCGTGCACCATCAGATATTCGGAGCCATCGGCCTTGTGTATGGGGCTTTACAGCCTGATGTGAGCGGCGGCACATTCGAAGCCCGCCGGCGATCCCTTCGCGCGTAGGTCTCCCCTCCTCGAAAATCACCGCCTCGAGTCATCGATCAGCTATCGATGCAGTCGGTATAGACCAAATGCCCAGCTAGGGACCTATAGCGCCGGGAGTTCGCATCCCCGAGGGCGATTCGCGACGCCGCCGAGGCGCGTTCGGATGGCTGCCGACGCAACACCGAGTTCATATCCACGTAACCTCACAACCGGCATTCGGCGATTCACAGCCATTGCGCAGACACTCCTCGATGTAGGCCACATCACACGAACTGCCGCCACACCCTCGCCACACCCGGTCGTACCACCTGCCGGAACGGCCCGCCTCACCACGTGAGTTGCGCTCGCCCGCCGACAAATCGGACGATTCGACCAGGTTTATTGGGCTGCAATGCTTTTCGGCTCTCACCACAGCATCCGCCCGGGTACCGCACCGAGATGCCCTGCATTCCCGCTGAATTGCGGTACCGTTTACCAGGAGTCCATGTACGGATTCGGCCCGGTCAGGAGTGCGCATCGTGGATGAGGGAGCAGGGGGCGACCCCACCGAGTTACCGAGTTCGACGTGTGTGCGGCGGTATGCGATCGCCGCAGCGCATCGGAGCGAGTTTGCTGTGGCATCGCCCGCCGGGCTGCACTCAGCACGATGTTCGGCGCCTTTCGGCCGCTGAGACCACGTGGCGCGCACGAGGTCTGCTGAGCGATGAGCATCGAGATTCCGCCTGGATTACAGTGGCTGTCGTATCTGGCCGGGTCGTCCTGGCCGAAGGGGGATGAGGACGCCCTCTTCGCGCTGAGCCAGGACTGGACCGATGCATCGAACGCGCTGAACGCGATCATCGCTCCGCTGCACGCCGCGTGTGACACCGCGTCGCAGAACTACAGCGGTGGCGGCGCGGATCAGATGAAATCCCAGTTCGACCAGTTCTTTTCCGGGGACAACTCGGTCGAGAAGATCGTCCAAGGGCTCGAACAACTCGCCGACTCGGTGTTCGACTGCGGACAGCAGACCGAGTACGCCAAGCTGCAGATCATCATCACCCTGGCGGTGATGGCCGCCGAAATCGCCTACGCGCTGGCCACATTGTGGGGAGCATGGGCGGTCTCGCTCATCGAGGCCGAGGGCGCGGGGATCATGCGGTTGATCGCGTCGCGGTTGGCGGCGGCGTTGGCTGCGCGGGCGTCGCGGTTGGCGGCGACGCCGTTGTGGAAGTTGACCGCGATCCAGGTGCTCAAGCAGGGTGCGATCGGGCTCGGGACCGATGCCCTGGCGCAGGGGATCGAACTCAGCGAGGGACACAGCAAGGGCTTCAACGTCAAACAGATGTTCATCACCGGCGCGGTCGGCGCGATCTCCGGTGGTGTGGCCACGCCGATCGGTCACTTCGGCGGTAAGTACCTGGGTGGGTGGGTCGCCAAGAACGGCGGAATGAACTGGTGGAAGGCCGGTCTGGTCGCGGTCGGCTCCGGTATTCCCGCCGGTGTCGTCGGTGCGGGCGCGGGCATCGTGGCCTACGGCGCGATGACCGGTCAGTGGGAATTCGATCCGGCCGCCCTGCTCGGTGGTGTCGGCGGTGGTCTCGTCGGTGGCGTACACGGCGTGATGGGCCATTTCCAGGGCAAGTTCACCGCGGGGATGGGCGGATACGAGACGCTGCCCGCCTACAGCGCGCAGGACAAACCACCGGCATACAGCGACGGCAGCTTCTTCCAGTCCGATACGAAACCCACCTGGTCGGACAGCAAGACCGACAACCCGGCGAGCACCCACGACTCACCGCCGGTCAACGGCAATTCGCAACGGACACAAAGCAACAGCAACAACTCGCCCGAGCTGACCGAGATCTCGCACAACGGCGCCACCACCACGAACGGCGCCGAACGCAACGGCAACGGGCCCGCGCGCAACGGCAGCAACGTCGAGGACGCCACCCGCAACGGCAGCAATATCAACGGGACCAGCAACCGCGGCAACGTCAACGGGAGCACGACGAACGGCGCCACCCACAACGGCGTCACACCGAACAACCGCAGCGACTTCTCGACCAGCAACCGCAACGGTCCCGCCGCCAATCTCGACAGCAACAGCCGAAACATCAACGGCGACAACAATACCCACCTCACCGCGAACAACAGAACGGACAACGGGCAACAGTACGAGGCACCGAAGACGAACGGGTCGGCCAAGGATTTCCAGGCGAACGGCCGATCCTCCGAGGACGGCCCGGCCTCGCAGTGGTCCCCCACCCGCGGATCCACCGATCAGCGCCTGAACGGGAATCCGGATACGAACCTGTCGACGAACGGCAACCGCAACGGATCCGAGCAGACCAACCCCTTCCGGCAGAACATCGACCGGACCACGAACCCGCAGAGCTCTCCGATACGTTCGACGGACGTCTCCAACAGCACGAATTCGCCTGTGCGACAGACGACATCGTCGAACATCGAAGGTTCCTCGACGCGGCCGTCCCAGCCGCCCCGGACCTTCTCCTCGGCCACGAAGGTCGCGGACGGCTCCACTCCCACCAACCCGTTCCGCACTGGCACCCAGGACCAGTCCCGCCCCGCATCCACCCTGGGCGGCGGCAAGAACGCCCTCCGTACGCCGGACACGAAACTCACCGCCAACGGCACCGACCAGCTGCGCGCCACGCCCAGCACCGAGACCCGCACCACCAACGGCACGAACACCCCGGACCGCAGCCGATACCGCGTCACGGTCGAAGACGTCCCGGACGAGTCGGAGACTCCGAACCGGACTACCGAGGCGCCCGCGAAAGGCCAGAGCAACAACCCGTTCCGCACCACGGTCGAAGAAGTCCCCGACGAATCCGGCACCCGGTTCACCACGCCTCAGGACAACCGCAACGCCAGCACGACTCTGCGGCCCAACGAGAATCAGAGCACCCCGCTCACCAGGAGCGATCCCGATACCCGGTCCAACGACACGAACCCGTTCCGGTCCCGCACCAAGAACGACGACACCGGCGGCAGCAGCCCGATCCGCCGCACCGAGCCCGAACATCGTTCGCAGACGAGCAGATCCGATAACGAACCGGAGTCGCGCATCAGCGCGGACCGGCGCGATCCGGCCCGGGGCCCGGACGAGAACGTCACCGAGAAGCCGACTCTGACCGACCGGTCCGACGAAACACCCGTCGGCTGGTACGAGCGCCACTCCACCGACTACGTCACCGGTGAACGCGTCGTCAACGACTGCAGCCGACAAGTGTTGCGGCGCTTGGCTTCCGACTTCCCCGAGAACCGCAGGATCCTGGCGCCCAAGGAACCGGTGGGCCTGCGCGGCATGGACGCGCTCGAGTTCGAGATGCGCTCCACCGGGACACTCCAGAGCTTCCCCGACCACGAGGCGGTCGGCGATGCACTGCGCGCACTCGGCCCCGGGGCGAAGGCGGCGGTCATCGAAAGTTACCGCGGCCCGGCCGATCGCAACGGCATCGGCGGACACGCCGTGGTGATGACCGTCCGGAACAAGAACTCCTGGGTCTGGGATCCCGCCACCAATCGCGAAACCCCGCTGATATTCCACGATCGCGACGAGGTCGCCGGGGTGACCGCGGTGCTGTACACCGCCGACGGCACGCCGACCCACGCTCCCGGCCGCGACCTCGACGGCGTCGGCGCCACCGGCAATGTCCGGATCGGCTCCTCCACCGATACCGCCCCGCATCTCACCGAGACGCCGGCACATGAGGAATCCGCCCCGCCGGACGACATCCCCGCTGCCGCAACCGATCACGAGTTCGACGGCCCGCCCGGCCGAAGTTGGCACGAGGTCACCGAACTCGGCGCCCAGCCGCAGCAGCTGTCCAAGACCGCCTTCGCCAAGAGCTCCTCGGGCGAACACGATCTCGCGGTATTCGGTGACGAATCCGGCGCTCGATACATCTGGTCCAGGTCCGGCGGTTTGACCGACGCTGAGGGTCGACCGGTGCCGAGGTCGACGACCCTCGATACGGTTCTGTCGGATTCCAGAATCACCGAGGTCCGCACTCCCGGTACGTCCGATCGCTCGACGAGCGGGCAACCGCGCCCGGAAGATCCGCAGTCGCACAACGACATTCCCGCCGAGACCACGTCGCCGAAACACGATTCCGAGCTACTCCAGCGCCTGGTCACCACGCAGGAACGTGCCCAGCAGCATCAGCAACAGGTCAAGGAGACGATCGAACGCTCCCGCAGCAGCGTCGAGGACGCCCGCCACGCACTCGAGGTGGCCGAGGCAACCCACGACGACAGCCGGATCTCCGAGGCTCGGGCCGTCTACGAGCAGGCGACCGAAGATCATCGGCAGACGGTCGAGACGGCCGTGGACAAACTCATGTCCGATGCCGACACGGCGGGCGCCGACGCCTGGAAAGCGTTCCAGGACGGGCACATCAGCCAGGAGGACGCCTTCCCGCTGGTGCGCGAGCAGCGGGTTTCGGCCGCGAAGGCGGCGGCCGAGGCGCTCCTGGAGCACTACGACGTCCAGGCCGGAAAGGACAAGTCGGGGCCGCTGGCGAAGCTGAGCAACGAAGAGTTGGAGCAGCGGATCCTCGACAGTTCGGAGAAGGATTCCAGGGCGGCGCAGATCGAACTGTTCCGCCGCGGCACCGGCGGCAAGATCGGTGGTCCGGGCGGCAAGGTGCTGCGGTGGACCCAGCTGACGTCCGAAATTCTGATGCGGCACGGCCCGGTCGAGATGGACACCGGCGAGGGCAAGGAATTGACGGCCATCTCGCACGCCACGCGCACCGTCCTGGAAAAGGGTATCGCCCATGTGATGACCAGCAGCGATCCGCTCGTGGTCCACATGAAGCACGAATTCGAGAGTCTGGTCGCGGGCGATCACGACCTGGGAATCGATGTGTACCACCTGGATTCGGATCAGCCGTTCCCGGAGCGGGTGGAAGGCCGCAAGCTGATCGTCCTGGGCACCGCCCAGGATTACGGATTCCGCGCGGTCAAGGAGGCGCAGGCGGTGGTCGACAAGCTGAAGGAAAGCGGTATGTCGACCGAGGAGCTGACGCAGCTGCGCGCGGATCTCGAGCAGGCGCCGTCGATGAAGGAGTACAAGCAGATTCTGGACGCCGCGGCCGAAAGCCGGGGATTGCCGGATCGTTTCGAGCCGTTCCCCGGCGGGGACCTGACCATCGACGAGATCGATGCGCAGCTGATCGATGAGCAGACCCACTACGTCCTCTCGCCCGGCAAGTCCGGTCCGGCCGACGAGCAGTTCGCCGGTCGCGTGCACGACATCTGGAACACGCTGCAGGAGGCCAAGAAGAACAACGTGCTCGGTCCGGCGGACTTCGGCAAGGATCCGGACAAGCGCGGGATCTTCGACGCGAAGATGACCCGTTTCGCCCGAGCCAAACTGGCGATCATGCTGAAATCGGGCCAGAACATCAGTGACGCGGACGCGGAGGAATTCGCGCATGCGGCACAGGCGGAATGGGGCCCCGAACGCAATTCGGACTACCACGTCAGCGACGACGGGAAGATCAAGATCATCTCGTCGCAGACCAACGACCAGGTCATGGACGATCCGGAGAAGCAGAGCTCGAGCCGGTGGAACGGATTCGCCAAATATCTGGAGGTGAAGAACGGCCTCGAGATCACCGGGGATTCGGAGCATTCGCTGAGCATCACCGGAAAGCAGATCTTCAGCGGCGGCCACTTCGAGCACATCACCGGGATGTCGGGCACCCTGCTCACCCCGTCGGAGGGCAACCCGCGCGGCGTCGAGGACGTCATGCACGACGAGTACGGGACGGGCCCGATCTCGCGAGTGGACAGATTCTTCAAATCGCAGCTCCTCACCCCGGACGCCCGGCATTTCACCTCCGGCCAGGAGAAGTTCACGGCCATGGCGAACGACATCCTGGACACCGCGTTCGTGCAGGATTCCAAGACCGGGGAATGGGAGCAGAAGGGTTCACCGCAGCTGGCGATCGCCATGGACAACGCCGACGTCCAGCGGCTGGCCGATGCGCTCGACCACGCCGCGAACGAGCGGGGACTCGACGTGAAATTCGACAAACTCGATGTCGCCTGGGTCGATTCGCACGGCAGCAAGGACCGGGCGAACGAGGCGATGCAGCAGATCATCGAGAACGGCGGCGAGATGGGCCGAATCATCCTGGGCAACAAGATGATGGGCCGCGGCGTGGACATCACCCCGTCCAAGGAGGCCATCGCGAACGGCGGCCTGAAGGTCAAGATCAGTGGCGGCCCGGCATATTCCGAACGCGTGAACCATCAGGCCGAGACCCGCGCGGCGCGCAGCGGCGACCCCAACGGGGACTGGGCGACCGGCGGCACTCCCGGCGAGGCCGTGCACTACATCTCGCCCGAGGACTACCGCAGCGCCGCGCCCAACGTCCGCGTCAAGACGTTCATCACGCGCTATCAGGAAGCGGCGCAGGAGCACCGGGCGGCAACCGAGGCGCACAACGACAATCGGAACGAGACCACCGAGGCGAAACTGGAACAGGCCAGGAGCGCGCTGAACACGGCCGAGAACGACCTGCGCAACCAGGCCACGCCCCTGCAGAAGGCCGCGGTCGAACAGCAGCTGCTGAATTCCCGTCGCGCGGAGTCGGATCCCGCACGCGCACCTCCGTTCGGGGAGGGCACCGACACTCCGAACCCCGTCACTCCGCCACCCAGATCCACCGACACCACCACCCCCACGCGCCCGGACCCGAATACCGACGGCAGCAACAACATTCACGCGGCACCGCCCCCGGCGCACCAGATTCCGGGCGTCGACCGGTCTCCCGGATCGCGCCCCTTCGCATTCCAGCCGCGGCAAGACCTGCCGACGATCGAAACCATGCTCGGCGGAACGGAATTCGGATCGCCCGGCTCGGAGCAGGGCAACAGCCCGCACACGAACACCGCGCACGAGTTCGGCGACGAGAACGACCGGAGCGGCGCGGCGACGCCATCGCCCACCTTCCGCCCGGAGGACATGCCCGGAACGACCGGTCACAAGTCGGTCTTCTCGGAATACTTCCCCGCGAATTCGCTTGCCGCCCAACAGAGCAACCCGCTCCAGCAGCCCCGGACCGAGGCGGGCCCGTCGACACCGGCGAGGTATCAGTACGGCACCCCGACGTTCGACGGTTCGACCGCGCCGCACGAGAAGGCGCCGCCGTCCGAAACACAGGAACAGCCGCAGACCGCGCCGCCGCGCGCTTTCCCGGCGACGATGGCCCCGTACGAACGCTCGCGACCTGGATCGTCGAGATTCGGGCTCGGGAGGCTGTTCCAAGGTTTCTCCCGCAGAGTGCCGACGGCGCTGGTCGACGGCCGCCGGACGATGGTGCACGAAGAGCCGTGGCATCCGCCCGCGACCATGCGCAATCCCTATCTGCATCTGAGCGGCGAGCCGAACAGCCGACGGCTGGGGGTCTACCCCGAACAGCGCGCACAGGCCCTCTCCGGCCACACGGTGGGCCGGTTCGGCGGCTGGCTGGCGATGGACTGGCTGCTGCACGGGTCCACTCGCGCCGGCGAATTCGATTACACGACACTCACATCCGACCAACGCCAGAATGCGATCAACGTGATCGCCGGGCTGCGTGCGAGCAGCGAGGATCGCACCCTCGACCACTGGATTCGTTGGGCGGAACTGAGCCTGGGCGGCAATGCCCGGCACGAAATGCGCGAATCGGTCCGGCTGACGGATCTGGCGAGCGATACGCGGGTGTGGATGCTGAACTCCCAAGGGTCCGGCGCGCTCGCGGTGCAGCGCATCGGCGATACCGACGACTTCCGGGTCTACGATCCCGATACCGGTCGGTCCGGGGAATCGCACATCTCGGTGCTGGAAGCACTGATGCGCCGCCACGGCGTCAGCGATCTGGTGATCGCCGAACCCGGCCCCCGGGCCGGAGCGCCCGCCGAGATCGCGCCGGCCGCGGCCGTGGCGGCCGCGCGTGAAGAGCTGCCGACCTACGGCCAGGACACCCGGCCGCCCGAATACCCGCAGGTGCCCGAATACACCGTCCCGGAGGATCCGGCCACGTTGTGGGGCGGGGTCAACTGCGCGGTCGTGGCGCTGGAACAGCTGTCGACGTTCACCGGACGCCCCCGCCCGCAGGTGCCCGAATCACTCGCCGGAATCACCGGCATGCCCGCGGATGCGTTGTCGGACAACGCCGGTGCACCGCTGCGGCAGTTCGAGAACCACGGCGACATCGCCGCGCAGCTGACCCAGCTCGGCCCGGGTGCGGTGGCCCTGGTCGTGGACGACTATCGCGGGTACACCGACGCCAATGGCGTTGGCGCGCATGCCTATCTGTTGCGCGTCAACCATGACGGCACCGTCGCGGTGCATGATGCGTCCGACCCGGATACCCGCACCTTCCCGCCGAACGTGCCGCGGGAGCTGGCGGGCACGCACGCGGTGCTCTACTCTGCCGACGGCGTCCCGGTGGCCATGGATCCCGCGATGCCGGATCAGCTGCCCGCGACGACCATGATCGGCGCACGGTCCACGGATGACTCGGAACCGACCGACCCACCGGCCGGCTCGAATCTGAGTAGAACGGTCTGGAATTTCGGCAGGCGTTTCAAAGGCGCCGAGGACCTCGTTCAGGTCGCGGCGGTTCCGGAGAACACGATCAAGTGGCTCCGCCAACAGGTCATCCACTTCGTGGAGACCGAGTCCGCCAAACAACCGGTCGCCACCGCAAGCAGTACGAAACCGGCTGCCATCGAAGGCACCGAACGACCGGCCGATGCCACTAGCAGCACGAAACCAGCGGACACCGAAGGCCCCGACGCCAGCAAGAAGGCAGTGACTCCGGCAGAGGTCGGGAAACCGGCGAAGGGTAAGAAGCCGGCCTACACCGGTCCCGATGCCAGGCGGCAAAGAGCACTCACCAACGCATTGAAGGGCCCCCAGGCCCCGAAAGACCCGTTCCACGCCGCCGTCAAACAGAAACTGACCTCACGCCTGACCACGGCCGAGACGTACCGACTGTTCAGCAAATCCGGTATGCCGCTGGCCGCGGAATACAACGGCAACCCTTTCCCGGTATTCCTGCGCCTGCGATTGGAGCCGCGTGAGCACTCGCGGCCCAACGACGGGCCGGCGGTGAGCATCCAGCGCTGGACCTACGGAAACGTCGACAAGGGTAGTTCTGCGAGCGAGCAGAACCAGCGATCGTTCAGTGCCCTGTACACCCACCTGTTCGAGGTGAACAAAGGCAAACTGGTCAACTGGGGTCTGGCCCCACAGTTCAATTTCATGCACAATCGGCTTGCCTCGGCCATGGCCGTGATCGGATCGGTGCAATCGGTCATCAAGAAGCGCAGCACCGACTCCGACGCGGTGCCGCACGACTTCGATATGCACTGGGAGATGCGGTACAACCCCGAGGGCCTCGCCGGTGTGCTGTCACCGGATATCCGCGATCATGAAGACGACTGGGTGAAAATCGATCACGAGGCCGCCCCCGACCTCCTGACCGCCTGGTTCCCCAACCATCTGCACGACAACACGATAAAAATTCCGGAGGCGGGAAAGGACGACAAGTACACTCCGATTCCGTTCCATCGCGCCGCCGATTATTCGGAGTCCGACGACAATCCGAACCCGTACATCTCCGCCGATCAGATGCCCTTCTACGGTCCGCTCGATTTCCCGGCGCACGACGAATTGTTCGCCGACGTGATGAAGGGATTCCCCGACCAGATAAAGCAGATCTCGAAGGCGTCGGCGACCCAGCTGCGGACATTCTTCGGCGATAATCTGCGCGGCAATATCCCGATGATGCACGGCGGCTCGGTGCAATCACCGACGATGTATACCAAATCCGGTACACCGCTCGGCTACTTCAATGTGGAGATCGTCGATTTCCACGGCGGGGACACCCTCACCGGCCCAGTCACCGCGGAAGGCCAGTCCCGGCTCGAATACAACGTGGTGCGCGGCCTGCGCACACAGGGGCGAGCCGCGATCTCCAACCGGCTCGGCGCGGCGATGTCGTTCTCCCTGGGCCTGGCGCAGGGCAAATCCGACAAGGCGACCGGCTATGCGACCCGCGGCGGCAATATAACCCTCTTCAAGGGCGGTGTCACGCACCAGAACAGCCATGCGCTGACCTACGGTGGCCGCGGCTACGTATCCCGCGCGCTGCGCATAGTTTCACGTCTGCTGCACACCACACCCGATATGGAAATCCGGGTCACATTCGTCCGCCCCGACGGGGCTCCTATTCTGCCGAAGCCGGGCACACCCCTGAACAACCCCGGAAAAGCGACATCCACGAAAGACACCGTCCCGGTGGAAGACGGCACGAAAACGGCCACAGACGACACCGAACCAGCCGGGGATGACACAAAGCCAGCCGGGGATGACACGGAAGCGGTCAAGGACAAGACCGACAACACCACGTCGACCACTCGCACGGGTAAGCGGTACCCGATCAACATGCTGGTGCCGTCGAAATCGGCCCTCGGCCGCAAACCTCAGGCCGGTGAACAACGCTTCCTCCCCCTACACCTGCTGCATCTGCAAAATCTCGACCTGCTGACCACCCCACTCCAGGTCGAAATACCCGGCAATATCGCCGACGGTATCGAGAAGTTCGTCTCCGATATGGATTTCCTCCCCTCGGCGAGTAAGGCGAACGACATCCTCGATCTGAGTTCCACCGCGGAGGAACGCCTGGAGAACGCCCGCACGCTCTCGCATATGAAAGCCCGGCTGACCAAGCTCGCGGCCTTCGACGAAATGCTCCAGCTCGGTTTCCGCACCGAATTCAACGGCACCACCGCCGCGGGTCTGGATCCCGCGCGCATCACCGTCACCATCAAGGCCGTCCGGGAATACAACACCCCGGACGGCAAATACGACCCGAAGGCCGATTCGAACGAGGGCGTCACCCACGACTGGCGGACACCCATCCTCCAGACGATGAACTACAGCGGCATCATCCTGTCCTCCGGTGAGGAAACCGAAAGTACCCCGCTCGCGATGGACGCCGGCACCGGCGCGTCGTTCACCAATCCACTCAACATCATCGGCACCCAGCGGCTGGCGAGCGTGAGCGCCTCCTACGACTTCAACTACGGCGAGTCCAAGGGCGACGGCACCGCCCAGTACCACGCCGAGGAGAACTACACCTTCAGCCCGAAGAATTCCGCGGAGGACGACTACAAAGGCGATGCGGGCCTCGAGATCTTCGGCGTGCCCACCCGGTTCGTCGCTGAGATCTCCTACAGCCACGGCCACGGCCCGGCGCCGATCGAGGGCAAGGGCAAGGTCAGCCTGGCCGTCCCGCAATACCTGACCAGCGCGACACCGAACACCGCACTGCTGGTCCCAGCGAAAATCCGCTCGGATCACGGCCCCAAGGACGCACTTCCCGCCGATATCACCAAGGGACTCGACGCGGCCAAGAAACAATCCATCGAGAACGGCGTCGGCCGGATCCCGCTGTCCGCCGTCGTCGCCAACCACCCGGTCAGCGAGATCATCCACGAGGCGACGACCGGTCTCATCGACGCCATCGAACTCGAGGCGGCGGCCGAGGGGCGCGACCTCGACACCAGCACACTGAAGATCCCCGGCAAATTCCCCGAGGATCGCGGTCCGATACTCCCGATCGCCGAACCACGCGCGCCGCGGACCGCGGATTCGTCCTCCTGGTGGAGCACCCATCGCGCGGGCTTCCACTCCTGGGTGCCGGACCTGAGCGGATGGCGACCGAACCTCGGTCCGTGGTTCGGCAAGCAGGACAACCAGCCGGAATCGATCGATCTCCCCGAACGCGGCACCACCGCGACCTCCCAGCAGGCTCTTCCCGAGACGACCATCACCATCCCGAAGAAGGCCGTCACCACCGGAACCGACGCCGAGGAGGCCCCGAAGCCGCTACAAGAACTCGAGCCGCTACCGAAGGCGGCCGAACCGGGCGAGCAGAAGCCGAAGATCCCCGGTGCCTGGCCCGACGAGACCGCGAAGGGCGACGACACCGGAACGACCACCCCCGAGGACGGCGAGACCTGGGGTCACTGGGCGTGGAGCAAGGCCACGGGCGTCGGAAAGTGGGTCTGGCGCACCGCATTCGGCGATCCCGCCACCGACCCCGCGTCCCAGGCCAGCTCGGTTCTGCACGCCTCGCTGTCCCCGCAGCACATGCTCATGTACGCGCCGCTGATCTTCCGTGACTCGTACAAGTTCGAGACCGAAATCCCCGGCAAGGTGACGGGCACCGATTACAGCGTCGACATCCGCGGCTTCTTCGACAACATCAGGGCGGTGAAACCGAGCGCGGTCGACACCGAACACTGGATGGAGGCCAACAACGCCAGGACCCGGAACCTGGGCGTGAACCGCGGCCACCAGGGAGCGCTCATCGTCGGCGGAACCTACGGCCGGGAATCCGATCACAGCCTCCGGCCCAGCGGCGGCTGGCGGGGCGGCAACTCCACCAACACCCATGTCACCAAGGGTGACGCCACCGACAGCATGCGCGTCACCTCCGACTACGGCGGCAAGGTGTACCGGTTCGCCGCGGACGGCCACTACGTGGTCACCGTCAAGGCGGGCTTTCGCAACTTCGCCCTGTCCGTCTTCGGGCTCGGCAAGCCGTACGGCACCCGCAGCCGGATCGTCGACGCCCCCGACCGGCTCGAGTTCTTCCTGACCGACAACGACCTGCACGATCATCCCGAATACAAGGCTCTGTTCGAGAAGACGGCCAAAGAGCAGGGTTGGAAGGTCGACATCATCCCGGAGGGCCAGGAGAACCAGCCGATCACCGAGATCCAGGAGGACGGCACCGAGAAGAAGGTCGACAATTACGTACCGATCGAGCCCCGCCTGCTGTCGGACGCCTACGTCGGAAAGCGCCGCGACGAGCCCGAGACGGCCAAGGCCCTGCCCACGTTCGGCGGCGCGACCGAGGTCATCTTCGACGACGGTCGCGGCTCGCTCGAGAACTCCGCCACGGCTCTGCTGGAGAAGATCTCCCCCGGCGCGACCGTCGTCGGCCACAGCAACTACCACCCCGGCGTCGCCCCGCTGATCAACGAGCACACCACCAGCTACGGCGTGCGCAACCTCGCCAATGCCGGATCCGAGGGCAAACACTCGTTCCATTTCGTCGACCGGTCCCTCGGCGTCCCGCGCATGGTCGGCGTCACGTTCACCCAACGTCCCCGACCGGACAAGGACATGCCGGACGGCCAGACGCTGGCCACCATCGAGGGCAAGATGGTCCCCCGGACCGCCGCCCTGGACAACGTGCACCGGCACATCCGCGCCGACGGCAACGCCCTGGAGGAGCCCGGCGCGACCAGCGTCGGCAGCAGCCACAGTCAGAGCAACCAGCTCAGCGTCACCCTCGGCGGGCAGAGCAATCAGCAGCGTCCCGGGGCGACGCTCGCGGTCCAGCGCACGGGCACGCACAGCGAGGTACAGAACTCGACCCGCGACCTGAGCGCCTGGCAGCGCAGCTCCGCCCGTCAGTACGAGTTCAAGATCCCCACCGAATGGACCGTCACGGTCGACTGGCGGACGATGGACGAGACGCTGTCGGGGTATCTGTTCGACAAGTTCGGCGATTTGCTCGGCGGGACCGGCCACGTCCTCGCCGCGGGCGGCAAGGCGATCGCGAACGGGTGGACGCGGATCACGACCGGCGAGTGGCGGGGCGTCGTGACGGGCCTGGATCCCGACGAGATTCCGACCCCGAGTCAGTCCAGATCCGACACCGTCACGGCCACCACCTTCATGCGCGTGCACGAGGCCGACACGAAGCCGATCCCGAAGCCTGGCCAGGCCCCCGCGGCCGAGGTCGCGCGCACCGAGCCACAGGTATTCGGCTTCGATCCGACCAAGAGCAAGCTCGAACCCGCCAAAGCCATCGGGACTCCCGAGACCGCCGATCTCGAGGCGGCCGTCGCCGTCGAACCGGCCGAAAAGGTGCCCGACGACGTGCGCGAGCTGCTGTCCGTGCCCTCCTGGAAACCCAAGCTGGCATTCGACATTCGCGAATTCGACGCGTCACAGCAGTTCGCCGAGGCGCTGTTGCGGGTCGATCCGTCGCTGCGCACCAACGACAGCACCCGGGTCGCCGAGGGTATGTACAACCGCCTGGTCACGCTGGTCGCGAAGGGCGATTTCGTCGAGTTGGGACCGCAGTCCACCGGCCCGTTCCTGAACGTCGAGCAGACCGGCGCCATGCCTGCCCCGCAGCAGCATGCGGCGGGTGTCAAGATCGGCGACACCGTCGTCAAGATGAGCCTGTATTCGCCGCGCGAGGAGGACGGCAACGACCAGATCGCCTTCGACACCTTCGAATTCACCGTCGACAACATGGGCTCCTCGTCGAGCAGAAACACCAACACCGCACTGAGTTTCAGCTACCTCGGGGCCAAGCAGGCCAACGACCGCGGTGGGCCCACCATCCCGCTCGGCGGCGACGTCTCGGGTAAGGGCGGCACCGTCGCGATCGGCAGCGTGCTGCGAAATCTGTTCCGCACCAACGTGAAGGGCGGAAAACCGGAAGGCCAGCGGCTGCGTTCGGTGGCAGTGGTCGAGGTCATCGGGCCCAAGGGGACGCTCTGGGTCACCGGTGATCTCATCCTGCGTTCCAACGAGAAGCCGCCGGACAGCGCGAACCTTCCGAAAACCATTGCGCCCAAAGACGATTCGACTCTCGTCGTGCCGCCGAAGGGGAGCGAGCCGAAGGGCGACGAGACCGATCCCGCGAAGAAGGCCGAGGACGAGAAGAGGGCGGCAGAGGAGAAAGCCGCAGCGGAGAAGAAGGCGGCAGAAGACAAGGCCGCGGCAGAGAAGAAGGCCGCAGAGGACAAGGCCGCAGCGGAGAAGAAAGCCGCAGACGACAAGGCCGCAGCTGAAAAGAAAGCCGCAGACGAGAAAGCCGCGGCGGAGAAGAAGGCCAAGGAAGAAGCCGAGGCGAAGGCCGAGGAGGACGCCGAGGCGAAGAAGGCCGCACCCAAGAAGAAGTACAAGCCCAAGAAGAAGCAGCCGACGAGCGATACCGAGGACGACGACACCGAGACCAAGGACCTCGACAAGAGCAAAGAAGACGCCGAGGCCGAGAAGGCCGAGGCCGAGGCGGCAGCGAAGAAACTCGAAGCCGAGAAGGCGGCAGCCGAGAAACTCGAAGCCGAGAAAGCCGTAGCCGAAGCCGAGAAACTTGCAGCCGACAAAGCCGCAGCCGAGAAACTCGCGACCGATGCCGAGACCGGACCGGATACGAAGTCTTCGAACGCGACCACCTCGAATACCAAGAAGTTCGATCCGAGCGGTGCCGAGAAACTCGATCCCGAGGAGCTCGAGGCACAGGCCGCGGCGGCCGACAAGCTCGCTGCCGAACTGGAAGCGGCCAAGGCCGGGACCGAGGCGGAGGCGAGTGCCGAGGCGTCCAAGCCGAAGCCCAAGTCCAAGGGTTTCATCTCGACCCTGTTCGGCGGCAGCAGTGTGTCGCCGAAGGTCGGACGCAAGGCGGGCCCCCGATCGCGCGTCGTGGACGGGATCGCGGCACCGCGCGGATACGTGTGGGAATCGATGCCGCCGGATGGCGACTGCTTCTTCCACGCCCTCGAACGCATCCTGTACAGCACTCCGTACGACTCGGCGACCGAACTCGACCGCCGGATCCGCGACCTGCGCCTGATGACCGCCGCCGAACTCGTCGGGCCCAGGATGGGCGAATACCTGCTGGCCTTCACGACCATCAGGAACGCGGACCGGAACGTCGGCAGGCAACTCACCACCGCCGACGAGCAGAACCCGATCTCGGCCGCGGACCAGATCGCCCACTTCGCGGAATACATCCGTCAGGTCCGGCAGCTGACACAGCGCAGCGTCTGGCGAACCGATGTCTTCCACGTCGTCCCCCAGGCTGCCGCGGCCGCACTCGCCCGACTCAGCGAAAACAGCCGCAACGTGCGCGTATACGGCCAGGACATGCGGCGGGGACAGACCTTCGGCCCGAATGCCGCGGCACCGGCCGATGCCGCGACCCTGGTCGCCTTCAACCACTACCACCTCGCCGTACCGACCGGCGATCACACTCCGACGCTCACCCTGCCGACCAGGCCCTGGGACGATTTCGCCAGCCTGCTCACCTTCGAATTCGACGAATACAACCCGCAGGACGACACCCAGACCGCACCCGGTCCGGGCCGGATCACGATATTCGGCGACGCCGAGGCAGCCCGCTACCTCTGGTTCCCGTCGGCCGGTTCCAAACCCGGCGAAATGCTCGACGCCAACAACCAACCCGTGGATCTCACCTTCGACGAGGCGCTCACCGACCCTGCCGTCACCGTCGTGCGCACACCCGCCGTGGCCGAGGAAGCCACGGGGCCGGACCTGAAGCAGACCGACCCGGAACTCGCCGCCGCCATCGACGAATCCGTGGCCGAGTTCCATGCGGCCGCCGCCAAGGCCAAGGTCGAGGCCGAGGAGACGGACCCCGACCTGGCCGCCGCCATCGCCCTGTCGATGGAGGGGCTCGAAAAGCCCGGTACCGTCAGCCAGAGCACCCAGTCCGCGGCCGAAGCAGCCGCCGCCGCAACCGAATCCGAGGAAGAAGGCAGCACCGAGCCGACGGAGAAAGCCGTCTTCGACAGCGGGCTCGACAAGGGGCTGTACGACGCGGACGGCAAGCTCATCCTCCCGCCCGCGTCGCCCACAGGCACGACCATTCACGATTCCTCGGCCGAGGACAGCAAAGCGGCCCTGTCCGAGGACGAATCCGAGGCGCCGAAGCTCTCGACGGAATCGACCGGCGACACAACACGATCCACGGCGAAGAAGTTCGACCCCGACGTCCCCTTCGGTCTGCTTCCGCCCTCGCTGGAACCCCTGTCACCGGCGCCGAAGACACCGCTGGCGAAGTCCGTCGAATACGACGACGACAGCTTGGAGGATGGGCCACTCCGGCCCAAGACCACGTACTTCGAACAGCTCGAGTCGGACGAAGAACTCGGTCCCTTCGACTCGGACGACGAGTTCGGTCCCCTCGGCACCGAGTTGGGCGGTGACTCCTTCACCCTGCACCCGCCCGAATCCTCCGCGCAGACCAACGTCCGGCCGACACCACAGCTCGACGCGTCGCAGCCGAAGATCGTCTCGGACGAGAAACCGCTCGTGTCCGCCGAGCTCATCGAGGAAACGACCACCGGCACCGAGACGGTCGAAGACCACCCACTCGACCTGAGCGCGATCGATACGGACACGACCCGCCTCGGCGGCAACATCATTCTTCCTCCCGAGTCACCCACGGGCACAGTCATTCACGACCCGAAGTCCGACGACGAAGCGGAAGCCGCCCACATCGAGGACGAAGCGGAGACGGCTCGATCCACCGACGAACCGGTCCGTCACACCGACGACCAGGAGCCGCTCGCACCGATCATCACCCCGCTCGCACCGCAGCCTTCGACAGGCCCGCAGATACCGACCGAGCAGCGGATCGCATCGACCGCACAGCAGTCCCAGGAAAGTCCCGAATCCAATCTTCCGCTCGATACCGAAGACGCCCGGGGACCGGCGCCCGAGGAGGTGCGGACCGATACCTCGGCCACCCAGCACCGGCAGACCCGCCCGACGGCATCGCGGCAACCGCTACCGGGACTGCCGTCCTCGTCCGGGCAAGAGTTCTCGATCGAGTGGGCGCGCGACGCACAGCAATTCCGCGCCGAGATGTCGGACGAAGAGTTGTCCATCGAATGGGCTGGCGGCGCAAGACAATTCACCGGCACACCCCAATCGAACGTCCCGTTCGGCACCGAACATTCGACGCGGGACGAACACACGGACGCCCCCGCGATCCAGGTCACCGGCGAACAGCCGTCCCCGGCAACGAGACCGGGACAGGCGCGTCCGGGCGTTCCTCCGTCGACGCAGCGGTCGGAGTCCGTGATCGCGCGCGCGGGACGGGAATTCGGCGATATTTTCGACGAACCGGTCACGCTCGATCAGATGTACACCGCATTGCGGCCGGACCCGGACTGGCCCGACCTGTCGTTCGACGATCTGATGCAACTGCGGAACCACTCCTACACGCACAACAATGTGCAGCCACCGCCGGTTTCGCGAGAGAATCTGGATGCCTTCCTGGAGCGGCTCTGGGAGTATCGCGAGTACTACCCGAGCAGAGACCACATCTACGCCACATACGTGGAATGGGGCGCGGGCGAGCCCGCGGACGATCCGCGGGCGTACATGAACGCGCTGGGCCAGATCCTGTCCCAGCGCGCCCCCGGGGCACAGCACGCATCCCTGGACGGGATCGGCACGCTCACTCCGGAGAACGCCGAAAGCCAAGCGCTCGAAGATATCTCGTTCGTTCACTTCACCCGGCTCAGCCCGACGGACGGGACACGCAGCGAGGACGTCGGTTTCAAGATCTTCCTGAACACCTCGGGCAACGCACGCCCCGAGCTGACCTCCGCGCTGGTACGCCAGGTCCTCGACGATCCGGCGAGTTTCCCCGGGGTGTACCAGATCAAGACGACCGGCCCGCTCGAGCAGCGAGTGGACAACACCGTCATCTACGTCACCGACGAGTCCGCGGTGAACCGAGTGACCAGTTGGCTGCGGGCATACCAGCAAAGCCATCCGGATGTGTTCCGGTGGGATGTCCCGGCTGGTTCCGAACAGCAACTCGCCGGAGTCGGATTCGCCGCCGAACCGCACGAGGACAGTTTCGGATCCATTCGGGCCGACGCGCTGTTCGCGGCCCTGGATGCCCGCCGCGACGGGACATTCGGCGAATTCCGCGCGGAGGTCCGGAACCAGTTCAACGCCCGCGGCATCGACCTCGACCGGGTGCACCTGCACACTGACAATGCCCCTCCGGGCTCGCGCACCCAGACTTCCGGAGCCGGCCTGGCATTCGTACCACCGCAACAGGAAACCGGTTCCGAGGTCTCCTCGCTCTCCGACCGGTCCGATGTGGATCCGAATGCGTTGGGCGAGATGGACGATGTGTCCCTGGACGGCATTTCCCTGGACGGACTGTCACTCACCGACACGACGGTCCCCGAGATGCCCGCAAGCGGCACACCCGTCATCGGCGACGAGGTCTTCTCCCTGCGTCCGGCCCCACTGCGACCGGTCCGGCCCTTCGCATCGGACATCATCCGTGATACGACCATTCGCGAAGAGTCGGAAGAGGATTCGGGCGACGACACCCCGATGTCGCCGGTACCGAACGAGCAGACTTCAACGGACTCGACGCGGATTCCCGAGATGCCGCAACCATTCATCCGGGAGGATCACCGGTCCGGGTTCGACCGGACGGGTCTGGACAGGCTGGACGAACTCGAGGAGCAGGAGTCCGAATACGGGGACGACGACGCGACACCGCAGGCATCCCTGCTGAACACCGATGGCGCGATCCCCCAGGCCACACCGATTACCAGTCCGACCACCCGACCGCCGGGCCGCCCGCTCAGGCTGACCGATATCCGGGCCGCGCTCCGCATCTACGACGACGAGGACGGATCGGTCCACAGCACCGAGTCCGAGAACCTGCCGCCGCACCCCGAATCGCTCGAACCGACGACCGCCACAAACCTTCTGGACACCCAGTCGCTCGAGACCCGGCCCGAGGACGAAACCAGCACCTCGGATCGACGCGACCAGCCATCGCCCCCACGCGCCACCAGGCCGATCCGGACCGTACGCTGGTGGGACGACGAGTCCGAAAGCCCTGTCACGCAACAACCTTCCCGCCGTCCGGTCGGCCGCGGGACGTTCCGGTATCCCAGCACCGGACAACGCGCGTTCCCGCTGGTTCCCCCCAGGGCGTTCGAGGATTCGGAAACGATGTCCTTCCCCTCGCTGTCCGGCGAAGGGTCGCAGAGCATCGATCCGCGCCTGAACATCACGACCGCGAGACGTCGCCCGGTGCGATCTCTCGAAGATATTGCGCCGCAGGAGACTTCCGGTCTCACCGGCTCCGAGGACAGCGCCTCTGCGAAGAAGGTGATGCCCTCCGAGGAGATCACGCCGCTCGACAGCGTCACCTCTCCCGAGGACCTCACCAAAAAGGTCGATCCGGCCGAGCAGATCACGCCGAACCTCACCTCTCCCGAAGAGATGACCTCATCGGCAGACATCAAGTCCACCAGGGACATCGAGCCGCCCAAGGTCGTCGAGGAATCCACCGAAGATGCCCCGGCGCCTCCGAGAACGCAGCGCAGAGGCCGGACCATCCCCCTGTCCGACGGGAGCGCCACGACGCGCACCGGTGACACCACACCCGCCCGGGGAACACGTAACCCCTTGAACCGACTGCGGCGCTGGGCTTCCCGAATCGGTACCACATCGGATCGAACGACCGACGCCGCGACGATCCACGCGACCACGGACGCCCCGCGCCACCACTTCCGAGACTTTTTCCGCAGTCCCCTGGACCGACTGCGCCGAGATACGACGACGCCCACCCGGATCCGTATACCGAGGATCTTCCGCGGCGACGGCGCCACCGCCCACGCGGCGGTCACGAACCGTCCTGTCACGACCCCGCTCGACTCGCGGACGAGTGCGGACTGCGTCGTGGAGACCCTCACCGCCCTCCGAAATAGTCGGGGAGGCAACAGAATTCGCATACCGCAAGGCTCCACCTCCCTGCCCGGCCGCACGCGGCGGGACCTCGAGTGGGGCGCGCGCGGGAGACTGCGCGGATTCCCCGACGAGAGCACGATCGTCCGGAACCTCCAGATCCACGGCCCCGGCGCACGAGCCCTGGTCGTCGCCGTGCACGCCACCCCGAATGCGAACGGCGTCGGCGCACATGCCTACCTGATGGTCAACGACCGCGGCCTGATCCGGGTCCACGACGCCGCCGACCCCACGCACACGCTGCCCGGACAACAACGCCCGGCCGCAGTGCACGCCATCCTGTACATGCCCGACGGCAATACGGTCCGCCCGCTGCTCCCACGCGGCGCGACGGTCCCCCGATTCCCGTCCGACATCCGCATCGGCGCACCCCGGGACCGCGTGAGCAACACCGGAACTCCGCACGGCGACACGACATCCCGCCGAGAAGCCGGTCCAGGTCTCGACGGCGCACATCCCGGCGACTCCGCGCAGGGCTCCGCTCGCAGACCTGGAATGCAACGCCTGCAAGGGTTCGTGTCCCGTCTGCGCAGCCGGGAGACCTCCACCCTGCCGACCGCCACGGCCTCGACATCCCGTGCGGCACAGGACGGCCGAGCCCGGACGTCGGCAGGATCGTCCTTCCGCGCCATCCGCAGCCTGTTCAGCCGGAACCGCGACGCAGGCGTCGGCACCTCGGACGTCGTCATCACCCGGACCACCCAGCGCATCGGCGGCACCGCCGTGGATGGCGACGGAACCACCTCGCGCACACCACAATTCACCGCACGAACGGCGACCTCGCTCGATCAGCTGAGCCCGCAACACCGATCCGCGGTCGTGGGCCACACCCGCAAACCCGATGTGGTGGACGACTTCCTGGCCGATCCCGACCGGTTCGTCCGGGACTGGGATGCGGCGACCAGTGCGCCGGAAGGCATGGCGATCCTGTGGCCGGGCCAGCAACCGCCCGCGTTCGACGACCTCCGCCGAGAACTCGACCGCATGGAGCAGGTCCCGGAGGAGGAACTCGACTCGGCCGCGCCGGGCATGATGGACGTCCTGCGCAACCTGCTCGCCGCCGACGATCCGCGCCGCGAGTGGCAGACCGTGCTGGAGGATTTCCATCGCTACCACGAAGTGAACGACCACTTCGGCGCGAACCTGAACGCGCCGTTCAGCATCGATGCACTCCGCGACCAGATCCGGCGGCTGGACGAGGCCACATCCGCACAGCTGCCGATCACCACTCCCCTGCATCTGGTGAGCGATGACAGCACGCTCGCCCGTCAGCTCACCGCGGGCGGCGCGGATTCGGAGATCCTGCACCACACCTTCACCGCCGCCGCGCAGACATCATCGACGCGTCCCCGGGTCGAGCTGACCGTGCCACCCGGTGTCCGCGGCCTGCTGTCCGGTGATCCCGCGCACCCGCAACTGCTGCTCCCCCGCGACACCGTGTTCCGCTTCACCGGCGTCACCGAGGACGGACGCGTCACGGCCGAGGTGGTCCCCTCCGCGCCGAACCGCGAGGGCGTCCGCTACATACCGACCGGCGAACCCCGCCGTTCATCGTGGGATTCGACCGAGCCGCAACTGGATTCACTCCCCGACCAGGGTCGGCTCGTCGGCGGTGTGCGCTATTTCGCCGACGACGCCGCCCGCGAGAATTTCGCGCACAACGTCCTGCGCACCTGGGACGACCTGTCCGGCGAGGTGCGAACCACCCTCCGCCGATACGAAGAGGGCGCCCACATCAACTTCGCGCTGCGCCGGGGCACGGCCTCCGGGATCGACCGGTGGGTCGCCCACCTGGTCGACAGCGCCGAGCTGTGGAAGGCCCGCGAGAACGAGTTGCAACGCGCGGGGGTGTCCCCCTGGTCGTCCGATGCGGAGCAGCTGGCGGTACCGAGCACACTCCTGGATGCCCGGCCCGGGGCGCGGTGGGAACAGATCCGATCCGATGCCCGGATGTACGAGCTGATCCGCGAGCATTTCGGCCCCCGAGACACTTCCGAACCGCTCACCCCCGGCCCGCTGCACGAGCACATGCGGGTGCTCGACGAGGCGACCGGCGCACCGCTGCGGCTGGACGGCGCGGTTCAGGTCACCCGCAGCCTCAGCACGATCGATTTCCTGAACGCCGCGGACGGGCAGCCGCTCGGCGATCGGAACCCCGATCTACTGGTCGGCGCGATCCAGCAGGAACCCGGCTACCTGTCCACGTCGTTCTCCTCCCGCGTCCGGCACATGCCAGACACGATGAAATATCATGTGGCACTGACGGTTCCGCCTGGTGCACGCGGCGTCTACATCGGCAGCGACGCCCGGGACCGGCACAAGCTGGAACTCATCCTGCCGCGCGACACCCGCTATCGGATCACCCGGGTCGAACGCCCCGACCGTGGCCTACCCGTACTGCACGCCGAGCTGCTGTTGCCACCGGATCCGAGCCGCTCGTCCGGCTTCGCGCCGCACCCGGGACCGTTCCCGGATACCCCGGACAGCAATCCGATCGCGGATCCGAAGGGCAAGGGCCGCAGCGATACTCGCGATATCACCGACACCACGCGATCCGGTGGCGAGCGCGCGGAGGACTCGGTCCCGCAGACCCGTCCGGCGGAATCCGATACCGACGCAACGGATTCGACCCCTGCACCCGACTCGGCCAACCCACAGGAACAGCCCAGCCGACCGGCACCGCCGCCGCTACTGCTCGCACGACCGAGCGTGCCGCCCACCACGGACCCGTCGACCCCGATCGCCACCCGTGCCCGCCGAGAGTTCTCGACCATCCTGAACGCACCGCGCACGCTGGAGACCCTGTACTCGGTGCTGCACCAGCGGCTGCCGGACCTCTCGTTCGACGAGCTGCAGACGTTGCGGACACAGTCCTACCAGCAGCAGGGCCTGGCCGTTCCGACGGTGTCGCGGGAGAACTTCGACGCCTTCCTGCGGGAGGTGTGGAACCACCGGGAATGGATCCGGACCTCGGGCAACGTCTACGCGATGTACTCCCGGCCCGGCGGCGGCGCTCGGGCCGAAGATCCACAGCTGTATCGAGACCAGCTGGTGGACATCCTGCGACACCGCGCCCCCGGCGCGCAGGTCGCCACCGACGACGCCGAACGACCGTTCTCGCCGGGCATGGCGCGTTTCTGGGCGATCGACGATCCTTCCTTCCTGCACTTCCACCGGGTGGACCGCCCCGATGGGATGCGCAGCCAGGACGTCGGTTTCAAGATGTTCGTGAACACCTCCGGCGACGCACGACCGCACGTCTTCGGCGAATTCGTGCACAACGTGCTGGACCGGCCGCACGACTTCCCGGGCGTGCATTCGGCGAAGGTGGGCACCGCATTCGGGCAGCGCGCGGACGGGGTCGTGATCTATGTTCGCGATCGGGACGCGGTGGATCGAATCACCGGCTGGTTCCGGGAATTCCAGAACGACCACGCCGACATGTTCCAGTGGGACGTGCCGCGCGGAGCCGAGCAGGTGCTGGCGGGCGTCGGCTTCGGCGCGGAACCACCGGTGGACAGCTTCGGCGAGGTACGGGCCGAACTGGTGCACGACGCGCTGGGAACGCACGGCGCGGGCACCTTCGAGGAGTTCCAGGCCGAGGTGCGGAACCTGTTCCGCGCCAACGGCATCGACCCTGACCAGCCGCACCTGCACCTCCCCGGACACGCCGGCCCCGTCCTGCACGCCGACAACGCCGACAACGCGAGCACCACGGACGACGGACAATCGGAGACCACCGACGACGCCTCCCAGCCCAACCACCCGACCGTATCGCCCGCCGACCGTCCGGCCGCCGGTTCCACGAACGCCCCGACGCGTCAGGCGCCCACCGGAATCCGGGAGCTGACCCCGGACGAGAATCACGCCCTTCGCGAATACGCCGACATCCAGCGACTCCTGCGGAACAAGCTCTCGTTCGCGGGTATGGATGACGACGAGGTCTTCCACCTCATCGGACAGATCCGACCGCACCTGCTCGACGATCTGGCCGGCGCGGCGGAAACGCTCGGCACGACTACCCAGAAGGCCGTGCACTGGCAACAGCGGGCCGACAGTCTCGACATAAGCCTGCAAGAGGTCGTGCGCGACGCAACCCGCACTACCGACGACTTCGGGAACGTCATCAGGGACGATTTCGCCGGGTTCGACGCCATGGACGACTTCGCCGGATTCCACACTGAAAACGCAACCGACGACTTCGCCGGATATCGCGGTGCGGACTTCCAGGCGGAAACCGCCGACGACTCGTCGACGCACGAGGTCGACGCTCCGCCGACGGAGGAAGCCGCGGCACGCACGCCCACGCCGGAGTTCCGCGATCCGACCCCCGCGCAGACCGATGCGCTGCGGGAGTTCGGCAGGCTCCATGACGCGATCGAGTCCGCCGAACCATGGGAGGCCGTGGATCTGGCCCGGCAGTTGCGGCCGGAATTGCAGGACGCCTTCCACAGCGCGGCGACAGCGCTTCGAGTACCGCCCGAACTGGCGTTGCAGCTACGGCTCGAGGCCGACAACCTCCAGGACACCGAACCGGGCGTCGGAGTGGAGGACATCAGACGCCGGATCGTCGTGAAATGGCAACCGGGACAGGACGATACCGGCCCGTCCACACCGATCTGGGAGCCGTCTCCGCACGATGGAGATCATCTGCTGGACGTGCTCGCCCACTTCTCCGGTCACGCGGCATCCCCGCAGCTGCGCACCTCGCTCGCCGACCGCATGGAAGCGCATCTCGAGGACTATGTCGACCTGCTCCCCACGTACACCCCCGACGGACTCAAAGAATTGAAGGTCGAGAAGCTCCGCCGCGCCCGCTGGGATGCCGAACGCAGCGGGGAGCTCTGGCGTCGCATCCGCCTGCACTCCGACCTCGTCGAGAGAGGCGAACTCGGCCGCCACGATCCGCTGCCCCGGCCCGCCGAGGAGGTCGCGGCGGAAACCCAGCGCCGCGAGCAATTCGAGGAATCGGCAAGGCAATTCGACGAATCCGTTCGCCGACGCGCCCAGGACCGGCTGGGGTACCTGCTCGACGCGGTACGTGACCCGAACCGGCCTACCGACCACCTGATGAGCGCCGATCTCCTGCCCATCGCCGCCCGAGAACTCGAACTCAATGTCGTTGTGCTGCACCCGGACGCACCCCGCGACATCTACCGTCACGGCCCGTCGGGCGCGCCGTTCACCCTGCTGTACGCCTCCGCCGAGCACCCCGAACATCTGCAGGTGGCCAGAACCGCCGACGGCGCACCCCTGCGGCTTCGCCCGGACGATCTGCACACTCCGGCCGCATACGAACCGCCCGCCGGACACGAGTGGCGGCCGGAAACACCGACCGAAACGCGGGATGCCGGACACCTCGACGAAAACGGCACCCGGACATTCGATTCCGACGACGCAGGCTTGAACTACGGCGAGACCGTACTGAACCAATGGCACCGACTCACCTCGGAGCAGCAGCACGCGGCCTGGGCTTATCACGCTTCGGCGATCCACAACACACTGTTGCGCGAGGGCAGCGACCGGGCACAGGATGTTCTCGACCGCGGGCGTGAGGCTGCCGAGTACATCCCGCTGCTGACCGAACTGACCGGGCAGCAGGAGCCCTCGGTCACCGAGCTCAGGGGGCATCGACAAGCCGGGGAAGCGCATGTGCGCGAGGTGATTGCGGATCCGTACCGCGCGAACACGGCCTGGCAGCTGCTCAATGTGATCCTGAACCGGCGCGACCCGGAGTCGATGCTCGCGCAGCTGATCGCCGACGATCAGTTCTACCGCACGGTGCTGCGACCGTTCTTCCAGCGCTACTTCGGCACGTCACCGAGCCTGGACGTGCTCGAGCACGGAATCCGCACGCTCGATCAGGCGACCCGGCCGCTGACGAACACCGAGCCGATCCGGGTCGTGCGCGGCCTGACCAGCATCAACTTCATGCTGGGTCGCGACGGAAATCCTCTGCGCTACTTCCAGGACCCGGCCGATCTGGTAGGCACCGTGCAGCAGGAGCCCGGCTACCTGTCCACCTCGGTCGGTCGTGACCTGGCCACCATGCCGGACGGCCGCCGATTCGAATACCGCGTGAATCTCACCGTCCCACCCGGCGCCGAGGGTCTGTGGATCGGACCGCGCAGCGGCGTCCCGCGCGACAACGAACTGCTGCTCGCCCGTGACACGCGCTACCGCATCACCGCCGCGACCCGAGACGAAGCGAACGACATGCTCATCCTGGACGCGGAGGTCCTGCCCGACCGCGTCTCCGGGCCCGGCCCGGTCTCATCGGATACCCCGAGCGCCTCCAGGACTTTCGAACCCGCCGCCGGGGACACCTACTTCGGCCGCAACCTGCGGCAGCAATTGGAAACCGAGCTCGACGGCGAAACCCACATCACACGACCGCAATTGGGCCGCCCCGACCCGGGCCCACAGCTACTGCGGCCCGACCAGCAGCTACAGCAGTTGACCCTCGCCGAGCGCGAGCAACTACTGCCGATGCCCGTGGTTCCGACCAGGATCACCCGGCCCGTCGGTGACACCGACATCCTCACCCTCGTGGACCACAACGGCCGAGTCGAACGACTGGCTGCAGCCGGCACCAAGATAGCGGCACGCCTCGTCGAAGAGCCCGGCGTGCCCGCTCACTATCAGTTCAGCCGACCCGACGGACAGGTGCACAACGTCCCGCGAGATCTGTCGCAGGACTTCGTCTTCGAGCGGACCACAGGCACCGACACCGGCACACTGAGCTGGAACGTCGCGGGCGGAGGCATCCGATTCCTCGCCTTCGACCAACACGGCCAGTGGCAACCGGCGCATATGCCGTACGACGCCTCACTCGTGGCGAGGGAGGGCCACAGGCCGTGGCGATGGGTGAAGTACCCCGGGAATTTCCCGTGGATTCGCGTCAACACCTCCGGCGGTGCGCTTGCGGCGCTGCCCGAGATACGCGGACGACACGACAACCCACTCTTCGGGCTGAACGGGCTACCCAAACCCGAAGAGGTGCGCCAAGGCTCGGCCGGGGACTGCTCGTTGCTGGCCGACCTGAAATCACTCGCCGAATTCAACCCCGGCGCGATCACCGAGATACTGCACGATCACGGCGACGGCACCGTCAGCGTCCGCTTCCTCGCCGAACAACAGGACGGCGACGTCGCTCTGGAATGGGTGCGGGTCGAAAAGACGATCTACGTCACCCCGGGCACCGAGACGGGGTACTTCATCCGTCACGAGCCCGGAGAACCGCTCTGGGCCACCATGATCGAGAAGGCATACGCACATCGGTTCGGCAACGGCGACGGGTACCGAGCGATCGAGGGAACACCGATGACCACCGCGGCCGCGCGCCTCGGCAAGGGGTTCCACCAGGCCGAAGACGGCTGGTTCGCACAACCCGTCGCTCAGTTCAGGAACGTGGACATCCTGCATCCGCTCCGGTTCGACATCGACACACTGCACGAACTGGTGAGCGACTACATGCGCTCGGACACAACGAGCGACGGGCCCCACACAGCAGATCTCGAATTCTCCCGCCAACTGGCCGAGACCTTCCGGGACGGGCACACCGGGCAATCGGCACTGTTCAATTCCACCCGGGCGCGCCTGACCACCCGCCACCACAACGACCCGGACGCCTTCGCCATCGCATGGCAGGAGTTCTTGCGCACGCAGAACTCCACGCCTTCCGCCGACTTCCGCGCGTATCTGGATCAGCTCCATCCACAGCAGTGGGAGCGCGAAAAGCAGGCTCTCACAGACTATTTCAGCGAAATCTACGACGGGCGACCCCAGGACCGGGTGCTGTCGAGCAGGGCCGCCACCGCGGCCCGGGCGATCGGCAGCCGCATCGAATGGGCTCTGCGCCGCGGGACCACGGTATCCATCGGAACCGATACCCTCGGCGGCTCGGGCGCAGTGCCGGGCCTGACCCAGAATCACGTCTACACCGTCCTGGCGCTCGAACACGACGACACCGGCACCCCGGTGCGCCTTCTGCTGGACGACCCATACGGCGATCACGGCCACTATCCCGCGCCACGTGCCGGTATCGAATATCGACTGGACCCCCGCGGAACCGACCACATCGGCGAACCGAGCACCCCGCCCCGCCAGAGCCCCAGAGGCACCGAATACGGCACCCATCCCCACGGCACCCGGTATCGCCGCGAGCCCGACGGCACCGAATACGGCACCGAACCAGACGGCCTGCGCTACCGCCGCGACCCCGACGGCACCGAATACGGCACCGAACCGGACGGCCTCCGCTACCGCCGCGACCCCGACGGCACCGAATACGGCACCGAACCGGACGGCACCCGCTACCGCCGCGACCCCGACGGCACGATCCAGTACACCTACCCCGACGGAGGCAGACTCCGCATAGCCTCTGACGGCACCCGGTACTCGACCGAACCCAACGGCGACAAGGAGCGCAGAGCACCGGGTACCTCGGATTGGATCCCCGACCCCGACCGCGAGGACCCACCCGACACCACGGTCCCGCGCCGCGGCGGCATCCTCGCGGTCGACCTCAACCATTTACCGAAATTCCTGGCGATCGGCATGAGCGGGCCCGGAGCCCACGGCCTCTCGGCACTCCCGCATACCGAGGTCCAGGCGCTCGACAACCCGAACAGCGTGCCGGGCATCCGGTCCGACGCACCGGCCGGGCCCGGCACCGAATCAACGACCGTGCCCGGTGCCGAATCCGCAGTGCCCAACACCGGATCGACGGCCGGGCCCAGCACCGAGCCAGCGGCGTTCACCTCTGAAACCGCGCTCGCACACCCCTACGCCCAGCCCCTGAGCACGGCGCTGACCGGCGAACACCCGATCGATTTCGCCCGAGTGCTCACCCTCCTGAGCCACGCGAACATCTCGCGCGACCCCCGCCCGCTCGACGACGCATTCGCCGCCGAGCACGGCCACTCCCTGAAAGACGTTGTCCACGAAGCAGTTCAGCAGGGACGACTATCCGCGGCCCAGGAACGCCGAATCGCCCGCCTGATGGGCTGGCAACCGAAGCAGGACCTGCCCGCCGGAGTCACACCGCCCCGCACGGCGGCGCGTCCGGGCCAGTCGCCCGCGGAGTTGCCCGCGGTGCGCGCGTACGTGAAATCGCTTCTGTCGATTCGTGATACCGACGGCGCACTGGCCTTCGTCGAACATCTGAACCGCAGCCCGCGCAAACTGTGGGCGGTCCAGGACGCCTACCGGAACGAGACCCAGGGCCGCGATCTGGCCACGGATCTGCGCAGCGGCCTGCCGGAGGACAAGGAGTATCTCGACCACGTCTTCGCCGAATCCCCGGAGCAGCGGTCGCCGTGGGGCCCGGACGACGAGCGGATACCGGTGGAGTGGAACACCGCCCGAGAATGGTTCGAGCACATCGACACCATGACCTTCGAACACTGGTCCGGCGACCACCCGATGCCGCACGGCTACCTCGACTCCGGATGCGTTCAGTTGGCGCATCACGTTGCGCTGGAACTGATCTCACTCGGCACCCGGCCGCGCAAGATTCTCCTCAACGGCGAGGATCTGCGGATGAACCAGACGCTGCCGGACGGTACGGCCAAGCTGCTGAACTGGCGTCACCACGTCGCCAACCTGGTCTACACCCGCAATCGGGACGGTCACGCCGAGTGGATGGTCTGGGATCCCGCGGTCGCCCGCGAACCGATCAGCAGGAACGAGTGGCTCACGAAGATCCACCTCGATCCCGACCGGGCGACGCATATCGAAGGACCGGCCGAGCAGATCATCGACACGTTCGCCACACAGCGCGCCGAGGACGACGCCGCCGACCGCTCGTGGATGCGTTGGCGGCAAGGGGGGTACCTGCGCGAGCCGACGGTGGTCGTCACGGACGCGCACGCGATGGCCCTGGCCCCCGGACGCCTGCTCCCGCCGCACACCGAGAACGACGTGCATCGCCCCGAATCGTTGCGCGAACTCGACCGGACCCTGGCGAGCGCCGACACCGACGAACGTCTGCTGCGGAGCCTGAACATCATGGCGCGCCGGAGCCTCGGCGGACAGATCCGCGACGCGGTGCAAGATTATCTGCGCACACGGCAGGCCGACGGCACACTGCCGGTCGAGAGCGACATCCTCGACATCATCGGTTCCAGCCTGGCAGGCAACCCGGCACGAGTCGGGCTGATCGATGACAATCCCGGACTCGCGAGATTCCTGAAATCCCACCTGCCCACCGAGTTTCACGACTTCATCGTGGGAAATCAGGACACGTACACCGATCACGAACACGCCATCCAGCTCGCCACGGCTTTGCGGGACGCCGATCCGATCGACTTCCCCGCGATGCTGGACACGCTGCGTCATGCGACCGCGCAACGCGATCCCGCCTTCCTGGAGGGCGCCTACCAGGTCGCATACACGACCCCGTTGGCCGCCGCGGTGCAGCAGGCCCACGAGACGGGCCGGTTGACCGACGCGCAGGCATCCCGGGTGCGGCAGCTGATGGGCTGGGAATCCGCGACGATTCCGGCATCCGCGCCCCCGGTGCCCGAGCGCGGGGAGAACGCCCCGGCGGTGCGCGCATACACCGATGCGATACGAGACCGGATCGATTCCGGACAACCCCTCGCCGCACTGACGATGATCGCGCGACTGGATCGCGATCCACACGCACTGTGGCCCGTCCAGTCCGCGTACCGGACCGCCACCGGCCGCGGACTGTTGGACGACCTGCGGACCGCCCTGCCCGAAGAACGCGACTACATCGACCACGCCTTCGCCCGCCCCCCGAGCGCGCTTTCGGCGCCGGACGCGGAACCCACTCCGGTCCTGGAAGATACGGCCACGGACTGGATCCAGGCCCTGAGCAAGCTCCCGTTCACCACCGAGGTCGGATCCGCCGAACGCGCCCACCTGACGGCGTCGGCTCTGATCCGCCAGGGCACCTTCCCCCGCACCCTCGTCATCACCGCCGAGGGTATGCGGGCGCCCACCACGGTGCCGGATGCGTTGCGGCGCAACGTATCCATCCAGCAGTCCGTACCCATCAGCCGGTACACCGCCAACCTCGTGCACACCGTCGAGGGCGACATAGCCGCCTGGCAGGTCTTCGACCCGGCCCTGAGCAGATCACCGATGCTGATCCAGGAGGTCCTGGCCCACCTGCAAGCACCCCGTGACGCCGTGATCCGCGAATCCACCGTCCCGGAAACCCTCGCGGAGCTCGAACAGCACATCACATCGCACCCGGAGACCGACCCCGACCGGCAGCCCACCACAGGCGCGGACCATCCCGACTCCACACCACAGGTCTTCCCAGCTCTCGATGCCGATCCCGACGTCGTACCGCCGTCGGCCACCGCACCGGCAGCGGACTCACACACATCCGAACCGCAGGCGTCCGCAACGACTCCGGCCGATCAGCAAGTCCCACAATCTGATTCATCACCAGCCGACAGCACCAATTCGCCCACCCACAGCCTGTCCGAGGAGCAGACGACAGTCGTCGAACAGGCCCGCGACAGGCGTGCACTGCTCCGAGCGGCGACGCCCGTGGGACCGGCCACGCCGGTGGCCGCGAATCCTCGTAGCGCCACACCGGCTTTCGATCACCTCCGGTACGAACGCGCCGATGGCGAGGAGCTCGTGGCGCCGGTCGCGGTCGCGCGGATCGTCATGCATACCCGGCTCGGTCAGGGCGTTCTTCCCGAACAAGCCGAGCGATTCTGGCAAAGAGCCCATCTGGCGACGGATCTGGAGTTCAACAGAGGCGAGATTCTGGAGCCGATGCAACTCCTGCACGTCGATCTCGTACCCACGCGGGACGTCGCGGACATCGCCTCGGCGCACCTGAACATCACCATCGGGCACGGCCACGGCGAATGGCATCCCGATATGTCCGTCGAATCCTTCACCGAGAACCTCCGCGAACACCTCGGCCTGCCGCGGCCTTCGGATCCCGGCGGGTTGAGCCCGGACGATCTGCGCCACTTCACCAACGCGATGGCCCGAGCGCTCACCGCATCACACCTCACCGGCCTCGACGGCACCCGCCAGTACGGACTCAACTACCTCCAACCGCTGGAAGACCCCAGCTTCCAGCACGATGTCGAGGACGCCCTGCGCGACGGCGACCGATTCCTGATCGGCGCGGACCCGCGCGACAACGACTACGGCACACTCATCAACGCGGGCGGCACCAGCGAACCGGGCCGCAACAACAACTGTATCGATACGTCGCTGGCCGCTCTGACGAGTTTCATGGGCGATCCGCAGGTCGCACTGCCGCGGTGGCTCGACAATCGCTGGGGTGAGGTGGGCGGCATAAAGCGTGTCCAGAGCTTCCTCGGCACCCCGATCCAGAGCTTCCATTCCGCCGGTTCGATCGACAAACAGTTCGCGGCCCTGCACGAATACATGAGGCAGCGGGGCCCCGGATCGGCGGTGCTGGTCCACAACATCTGGCAGAAGCAGGACCCGATCACGAAGCAACCGCTGTTCCACCCGAACGGGTTCCCGGTCATCGGCGACATCGCCCATGCCACGGTGATCGTCTACCCGACGACCGTGGCGCCGAACCGCACGCCGGGACCGGTGTGGTGGGACCCTCAAAGCGGCGTCACCTCCGACCATCCACCCGCCTGGCTGGTGGACGGGTCGGCGCATCTGGAATACCTGCTGGTACCCCGGCGCACAAGCCCACCGGCCGGGCCCACCAGCTGATAACCCCGCACGATGGTGATGAAGCCGAACTACCCGCTCACCCCGACAAGGAGCCGCACATGCCCGACCTCAGTACCCGCGAACACACCCGCGAGTACCTGGCCGAGATATTCCCCGCCGACGATCGGGAATGGCGGATCTACCCGTTCACACACGGCTGGATCTGCCAGCCGGAACTGACTCCGGAACAGATCGAGGCAGGCCAGGGCCTGGGTCAGACGAACCTGGTGATCGACGCGCAGACAGCGGTGGTGCTCGAGTACCCGAGTTGGTCCATCGATATGGTCGCGGACGACTACACGACCACCAAACGAAACGGCCTCCGCCCCAATGGCAGACAGATCCACCCACCCCTGTGGCAGCTGACCATCCACCGCACCGAGGAAACCTCCGACACGATCGGCTACCACGTCCAGGTGCTGTCCCTGGCAACCCCGCCGACCGAGAGCGCGGAGTACGACCTCACCATCGACAAACACACTTTCCAGCGCGCGGGCAACGGCCCGCTGGCGGGCAGCGTGATCGCCTGGGCGGAAGCCCGGAGCAGACAACACGGCAACTGGCCCGCCCAGGGCACCTGGGACCTGTAATTCACGACGAGTGAAACGCCCTGCACGCCATGCGGGTCGAACCGATCGGCGCGCCGGTGTTCGAGCAATCCGACGAACGACGCGACCCCGGTGCGCGGCCCGACCATGATCGCCGGTACGGCCGGGGCAGCGGGCGGCCGGAAGTGCGTTCGCGTCGAATATGCAGTGCCAGAGTATGATTCGGCCAACGGATGATTCGGGCCGTCTCGCGGTGCGCCGGTGACGGCCGGGCGATCCCGGCCGAAGGCTATCGTGATACCGGATCCAGCAACTGCCGCGGATCGGAGCACCGCGCTCCGTTCCCGCCGCGCCGATCTGGACGAAGTCCCAGGCCAGCTGCGGAATCGTCGCCGCTTCGACTCGGGCCGACGTGCGAAAAGGGACGAAAACGGATCGGAGATGCGTTGCCCTGCAACAGGGTAGGGGGATTTTAATGGAAATAGCTAGCTGATAATCGAGTCGGGGCGACCACCAGGTGCAGTAGCGGAAACACCATCGCGACAAAGGAGGCAGTGTCATGCCCATCATCACCTCCCTCTCGCCGACCTCGGGACCCGCATCAGGATTCGCGAACACGATCGTGCCGGGTACCGGCTCCGCCAAGCCCAGCGACTGCGTCGGCTTTCATCGGCAACACCGCAGATATCTCCTTCACCATCGATCCGGACACGGGGCGTGTTGCGGGTCGCCTCGGCTGAGCTGGGGACGGCGCAGCGTGTCGTCGCGGCGGTGGGTGGGGCCGACAACGCAGGCTCCTACTCCTGTGTCCGAGTAGTACTCCGACCCCGGGCACGTCATGGCCCGTCCGGGCCGCGGTTTCAGGTCGAGTCGCCGTTACAGAGCGGTTGCAGGGGTAGCAAAGGGGGCTTCATTGACTACTGTTCTGAAGATGCTGCTGGCGGAGCAGCATCTCAAGAGCCATTCGGATTTTCTGCTCGCATACGACAGGTACGCCGCGCAGCTCGATCCTCCCATCCCGCCAGGTTACGGGCCGGCGAAAACACAGTTCTATCGGTGGCTTTCGGGCAGGATGGTCGGGCTTCCCCGCGACTACCATTGCCGGGTGCTGGTCAAGATGTTCCCCGGCTGGACGATCGAGAGATTGTTTCAGACGACGGAGGCCGTACCGATCGCCGCGCGAGCGCACGAATTGGGCCTTCCCGGAACGGACATCGAGCTGGAGGCATTTCTCGGGGCCGAGATGATCACCAGCGGAATCACTCTCGTATACCCGACATTCGAACTGCCACTCGCGCAAGCACTTCGGACGGCAAACCTTCCTCATCGACACGCATTCGGGAGGAATGCCCGCGCATTCGCAGCCGATTCTCGCTCGGACATGCTGACCGCTCTGCCGGAGCAGGAATTTCGCGGGCTGCTGTACATGTTTTCCGCGCTCCAGCGTCGCACCGGCATATTGACCGACATCCGGAGCGACCGGTACGTCATCGCCCATAGCGATCGGCCGTACATCAGCTTCGGGCTGACGTGCAACGATTGCACACGTATGTACCTCGAGAGGGTCGAGCGTCCGCTGTTCACTCTGAACGGCGATGACGCTGAAGAGGGTTCATATTTCGAGCAGCTGGAGTTGACGGACGGCAGCCGGTTCGCCTCGAGCACAGATCACAACATAGGCATCATCGCTCGGGTACGACCGAGCCGGGAACTACATCCCGACCGGTACTGGATATTCTGTGCGGGCTTGGGCCCGCGCGGTACCACCGGGGCAAGCTGGTATCTCGCCAACTCCTGGATTCTCCTGCAGCGACGTGCCGGTGATCGGGAGTTCGTCGCGGTGGTCGGTGTCGATGAGAACTCTGACGATACGGCCCATCTGGAGCATCTGTTGATCGAACCGAGATCCTGACACCGAACCGTATTGTGCTGTGCTCACACGGTTTTCCGCCAGCGCCGGAATATCGCGGCTATCGAAACCCGCCGGGGCGCGGATCACGGATCGGCCGCTTCGATGGTCGACCCGCGGGGTGTCACGCCCTCGACGCCCGGCGGAATCCGAACCGGACGAAAGCGGACGAAGGCGGAAGAAAACGGACCGCCAGATGCCTTGCCGGGCAACCGATCTCAGGACGTTACTAGAAGGAGCGGGCCCGCTACCACAGCCGGGGCAACCACCCGGTGCAGCAGCAAGAATCATCACTCCAGCGGCAAGGGAGGCTGGCACCAATGCCTACCATCACGTCCATCTCTCCGACCTCGGGACCCACAGCGGGGGGCACGAGCGTCACGATCACCGGCACCGGTTTCATCGGAACCCTCACGGTGCAATTCGGCATCATCCCAACGGTATTCGTCGTCAATTCCGCGACGCAGATAACGGCTGTCGCCCCTCCTGGTCTCCCCGGCACGGTGCAGGTAACCGTCACCGGATTCACCGGAATCAGCAATGGCGTTCCTTACACCTACGTGGCGGTGCCCACCCTGACCGCCATCGCCCCCAACTCAGGGCCGGTGACCGGCGGAACGACCGTCGTGCTCACCGGGACTGCCCTGACGGGCGCCACCTCGGTGAGTTTCGGTGGCACACCAGCGACCTCGTTCACCGTCAACTCGCCCACCCAGATCACGGCGGTGGCACCTGCCCATACGACGGGAACGGTGCTGGTCAGGGTCACCACCGCGGGCGGAACCAGTAACGGCGTCGCGTACACCTACGTGGCGGTGCCCACCCTCACCACCATCAGCCCCAACTCCGGCCCCGTGGCCGGCGGGACCACGGTCGTACTCACCGGAACAGCCCTGACCGGTACGACAGCGGTCAGTTTCGGCGGCACACCCGCGACCTCGTTCACCGTCAACTCACCCACCCAGATCACAGCCGTCACCCCGGCGAGGTCCGCGGGCACGGTGCTGGTCACCGTCGCCACCGCGGGCGGAATCAGCAACGGGGTCGCATACACCTACGTGGCGGTACCCACCCTGACCGCCATCGCTCCCAACTCAGGGCCGGTGACCGGCGGGACGACGGTCGTACTCACCGGGACAGCCCTGACCGGTACGACAGCGGTCAGTTTCGGCGGCACACCCGCGACCTCGTTCACCGTCAACTCACCCACCCAGATCACAGCCGTCACCCCGGCGAGGTCCGCGGGCACGGTGGCGGTCACCGTCGCCACCGCGGGCGGAATCAGCAACGGCGTCGCATACACCTACGCCGCGGTCCCTACCCTCACCACCATCGCCCCCAACTCAGGGCCCGTGACCGGCGGAACGACCGTCGTGCTCACCGGGACAGCCCTGGCCGGCGCCACCTCGGTGAGTTTCGGCGGAACCCCTGCGACCTCGTTCACCGTCAACTCACCCACCCAGATCACGGCGGTCACCCCGGCCGGGTCCGCGGGGACGGTGCTGGTCACCGTCACTACGGCGGGCGGAACCAGTAACGGCGTCGCATACACCTACGTGGCGGTTCCGACCCTGACCACGGTGGTGCCGAATGCGGGTCCGGTGGCCGGGGGGACCACGGTTACCCTCACCGGAACAGCGCTGACCGGTACGACAGCGGTGAGTTTCGGCGGAACTCCCGCGACCTCGTTCACCGTCAACTCACCCACCCAGATCACGGCTGTCACCCCGGCCGGATCGGCGGGGACGGTGGCGGTCACCGCCACCACCGCGGGCGGAACCAGCAACGGCGTCTCCTACACCTATGCTGCGCTTCCAACCCTGACCACGGTGGTACCGAATGCCGGACCGGTGACCGGCGGGACGACCGTCACCCTCACCGGGACAGCCCTGGCGGGCGCCACCTCGGTGAGTTTCGGCGGGACACCCGCGGCTTCGTTCACCGTCAACTCCCCCACTCAGATCACAGCGGTCACCCCCGCGGGGTCGGCAGGCACCGTACTGGTCACTGTGACCACCGCGGGCGGAACCAGCAACGGCGTCGCGTACACCTACGTCGCGGTTCCGACCCTGACCATGGTGGTGCCGAACGCGGGTCCGGTGGCCGGTGGAACGACCGTCATCCTCACCGGAACGGCGCTGACCGGCGCGACAGCGGTCGATTTCGGCGGCACACCGGCAACGTCGTTCACCGTCAACTCACCCACCCAGATCACAGCGGTCACCCCCGCCGGATCGGCGGGGACGGTGCTGGTCACCGCTACCACCGCGGGCGGAACCAGCAACGGCATCTCCTACACATACGCCGCCGTGCCGACCCTGACCGCCATCGCTCCCAGCTCCGGTCCGGTGGCCGGCGGGACGACCGTCATCCTCACCGGAACAGCCCTGGCGGGCGCCACCTCGGTGAGCTTCGGCGGGACACCCGCGACCTCGTTCACCGTCAACTCACCCACCCAGATCACGGCGGTCACCCCCGCCGGATCGGCGGGGACGGTGCTGGTCACCGCTACCACCGCGGGCGGAACCAGCAACGGCATCTCCTACACCTATGCCGCGGTACCCACTCTGACCACGGTGGTACCGAATGGGGGACCGGTTACGGGTGGCACGGTTGTCGTACTGACCGGGACTGCGCTGGCCAGCGCCACCTCGGTGAGTTTCGGTGGCACACCCGCGACCTCGTTCGCCGTCGACTCGCCCACTCAGATCACGGCAGTCACTCCTGCCGAGACGGCCGGAACGGTGCTGGTCACCGTGACCACTGCGGGTGGAACCAGCAACGGCGTCCCGTTCACCTACGTGACGGTTCCCACCCTGACCTCCATCGCGCCCGGTTCAGGGCCGGTGACCGGCGGGACCACAGTCGTGCTCACGGGGACAGCGCTGACGGGCACGACGGCGGTGAGCTTCGGTGGCACGCCGGCGAACTCGTTCATCGTCGACTCCGACACCCAGATCACGGCGGTCACTGCAGCCGGATCGCCAGGGACGGTGCTGGTCACCGTCACCACCACGGGTGGAACCGTCGACGGTGTCGCGTTCACCTACGTGGCGGTGCCCACCCTGACCTCCATCGCTCCCGGTTCAGGGCCGATAGCCGGCGGGACGACCGTCGTGCTGACCGGTACAGCCCTGACCGGGGCGACCGCGGTCAATTTCGGTGGCACACCGGCGACCTCGTTCACTGTCGACTCCGCCACCCAGATCACGGCGGTCACCCCTGCCGGATCGGCAGGCACCGTGCTGGTCACCGTCACCACCACGGGTGGAACCGTCGACGGTGTCGCCTTCACCTACGCCGCGGTGCCAACCCTCACCACGGTCAGCCCGACGTCGGGCACGACGGCCGGCGGAACCGCCGTCACCCTCACCGGGACGGCCTTGACGGGCGCGACAGCGGTGAGCTTCGGTGGCACACCGGCGAGCTCGTTCACCGTCGACTCCGCCACCCAGATCACGGCGGTCACCCCTGCCGAGTCGGCCGGGACGGTGCTGGTCACCGTCACCACCGCGGGCGGAACCAGTAACGGCGTCTCCTACACCTACGCCTGACAACCAGAGCGGCTGGGCCGCCGGTGGGGAACCCCTACCGGCGGCCCGGTCGCGTCGCGGTCGACGGTCGTGTCACTGCGGCCGCGGACGGGCGGTTACCTCGTCCCTCGGCCGACTACTTCCCCGACGTGCGTTGTCCGAGTCACGATTCGATGTCCCGGAGCGCGGCGTCGGCCATTCCGGTCGGCCGAAAAGTGAAGGCGTGCATGGACTCCGGATACAACCGGCCTCATAGTAGCGCCTGCGCGGAATCGATCCGCCCGGTGGTGAACCGGCTGCTCGCGTCGTGATCGTGCGTCGGGACGATGGTCACCGTGTGCCGCGCCAGGTGTAGCCGGTGCAGTGTCCGGAAGGTGGCATCGCGGTCCACGTCGGCGAAAAGCCCTGGGTAGCCGGACTTCTGGCGAATATCCTCGATTTGCAGGTGATGCCACGCGGCATCGCCCGCGAGCAGCACCCAGCCGGTCGAGGTGTGACACAGGATCCCGATACTGCCCGGGGTGTGACCGGCCAGGTCGACGAGCACCACACTGCCGTCGCCGAACAGGTCGCGGCTGCGGGTGAAGGTGAGCACCGGCGGTCCGTCGAGATCGAACTGCTCGACCGGACGGTCGCGCAACGAATCGCGCACGCCGCCGACCGGAGCGACCACCCCGTCGACGATCCACCGGTGTTCCTCGCTGTGCAGGTGGACCGGCAGACCGGGAAAGTCGAGCAGGCCGCAGACATGATCCCAGTGCGCGTGCGTGGGCAGCGCGAAATCCGGTGCGGGAAGCCGGGTTTCGCCCTTCAAGGCGGTGACCGTCGCAATGGTGCCGGCGGGCGGGCGGACCGCGACCCGCACGATCGCGGGCAATTCGGCGATGGCCCGGCGTTCGGCATCGAGGCAGAAACTCGGATCCACCAGAAAGGTGGCCTCCGGATGCCGCACGACGAACGAGGTGAGCGCATTGCGAATCCGCCTCGGATCGAACCGGCCCTCCACGACCATGGGCGTCGGCACCGCGCGCGGCACCTGCTCCAGGGTCGTGATCTCGACGGTGCGCCGCGCGGTCGGCAACCCCGCATCGGCGATCGACCGCAGAAAGGACTCGTCGGGCTTGCGTGGCCGCACCATTCCGCGCACCAGACTCGTTGCAGCGGAACAGCATTCGAATACATTCGGACTACGAACTGGTTCGGACATGACGGAACGCTAATACTTGATGTCGACATGAAGTCAAGGAGGCGAATGTGAGCACCGAATCGACCCTGCGCATCGGCGACGCCGCCGCGATCCTCGGCATCGAGGCCCACGTCCTGCGCCACTGGGAATCCGTCGGCCTGCTGCACCCACCCCGCACCCCCTCGGGCCACCGCACCTACAACCAGCAAACTCTCGACATCGCCCGCCTGATCCGCATCCTCCAGCGCACCGGGTTGTCCCTCGAACAGATCCGCGACCTCGGCGCCAACACCAGCGCCACCCGCATCACCCTCATCGAGACCAAACGCGCCGAAATCCGAGCCCGCATGGCCCTCCTGGAAGCCACCGACCGCTTCCTCGCCCACCTCACCACCTGCAGCCACCCCCTGATCGCCGACTGCCCCGAATGCTCGAAGTTCAGCCGGTCGGCCCCACCGCCACACCCCGAAAACTCGCCGATAAACCAGTCCGCAACACCCGCACGCCGACCACGCACGCCCCGCACCGTGAGCGAATTCCGACACTGAGAGGGCGCTGAGAATTACGGTTCCCGCTGTCGATCGCCAAACCGGTGAGGCAGGATGCGTAGGTTCGCCGTGGCCGCCGATGGCCAGGATCACCACTCGTTCGCGGTTGCCCGACGTTCCGATTCGGGCCCAGGAGTAAGGACCGACTTTTGCGGATCGCCAATCCCGTGTACGAGGTGTACACCCGCAGGCTCAGAGGTCAACTCGCCGGAGCGGAACTGCCCCGGCACGTCGGCCTGATCATGGACGGCAACCGCCGCTGGGCCCGCAAGAAGGGCCTGGCCGACACCCGGCTGGGCCACCGCTACGGCGCCGAGCACGCGGAGAACGTGCTCGCCTGGTGTGAGAACCTCGGCATCCGGCACGTCACGGTGTTCCTGTGTTCCACCGAGAATCTGCAGAACCGCCGGAACGACGAGATCGACTTCCTCATGCAGGTCGTCGAGGATCTGGTCACCGACCGCCTGGGCCGCCCGGATTCCGGCTGGCAACTGCATGTCGCCGGTTCGATGGACGTGCTGCCCGACACCACCGCCCGCGCCCTGAAGAACGCGATGGAAGCCACCCGGGACTGCACCACCGACGCGCACGTCACCCTCGCCATCGGCTACGGCGGCCGCCAGGAGATCATCGACGCCTTCCGCGACCTGCTCTACGAAAACGCAAGTCAGGGAAGATCTCTCGGCGACATAGCCGACACCCTCACCGCCGAGGACCTGGCCGCCCACCTCTACACCGCCAACCAACCCGACCCCGACCTGGTGATCCGAACCAGCGGCGAACAACGCCTCTCCAACTTCCTGCTCTGGCAATCCGCCTACGCCGAACTCTATTTCTGCGAGGCCTACTGGCCCGCCTTCCGCGAACTCGACTTCCTCCGCGCCCTCCGCAACTACGCCAGCCGCCACCGCCGCTACGGGAAATAAGCCCTCCCCGCGCGCCGTATCACCAGCTCGAACCCCGTGTCAGGGGCCGTGTCAGGCCGACATCAGGCCCATATCAGCCGGGCTGGCGACAGTATCCCCATGAACATGGCAATCACGGCCTCCGGGCTGCGGAAGTCGTACGGCGACAAGGCCGTACTCGAAGGCATCGACCTGAGTATCGGTGCCGGAACGATCTTTTCGTTGCTCGGACCGAACGGGGCGGGCAAGACGACGACGGTGAACGTGTTGACCACGCTGTTGAAGGCGGACGGCGGCACGGCACACGTCGCGGGGCACGATCTGGCCACCGCACCCGAGGCGGTGCGCGCTGCGATCGGCGTGACCGGACAGTTCGCGGCGGTGGACGAGCTGCTGACGGGCGAGGAGAACCTGCAGATGATGGCGGATCTGCACCGCCTGAAGGGCGGCGAGCGCAAGCGCGTCGTCAGCGAGCTGCTGGAACGATTCGATCTGGCCCGGTCGGCCAAGAAGCGGTCCTCGACCTATTCCGGCGGGATGCGCCGGAAGCTGGACCTGGCGATGACGCTGGTCACCCGGCCGCAGATCGTCTTCCTGGACGAGCCGACCACGGGCCTGGATCCGCGCAGCCGACGCACGATGTGGGAAATCGTCCGGGAGCTGACCTCCGAGGGCGTGACGATCTTCCTCACCACCCAATATCTCGAGGAGGCCGATCAGCTGGCCGACCGGATCGCGGTACTCGACCAGGGCCACATCGTCGCCGAGGGCACCCCCGACGACCTCAAGCGCCAGATGCCCGGCAGCCACATCCGGCTCCGGTTCACCACGATCGGCGAATTGGATTCGGCCGCACGGGCGCTGCCCGGCTCCACCCGCGACAACGAGGCCCTGGCCCTGCGGGTTCCCGACAGCGGCGGCACGAAATCCCTTCGGCTGCTGCTGGATCGGCTCGCCGAATCCGCGATCGAGGCCGAAGAGGTCTCCGTCCACACTCCCGATCTCGACGACGTCTTCCTTTCCCTGACCGGTCACGCGACCACGGAGGCCACAGCATCATGAGCACCATCACAGCGCCACTCGGGGATTCCTCGATCATGTTGCGCCGCAACGTCAAACACATCACCAGGACTCCGGTCACGATCTTCAACGCGGCCCTGATGCCGGTCGTGATGATGCTGATCTTCGTGTACGTGTTCGGTAGCGCTTTCGACGTCGGCGAGCACTACATCGACTACGCGACGCCGGGAATGATCCTGCTGGCCATCAGTTATGGCTTGTCGGGCACGGCGGTATCGGTGAGTTCCGATATGGCCAAGGGGATCATCAACCGCTTCAAGGTGATGGACGTGTCCCGCAACGCGGTCCTGATCGGTCACGTCGTGGCCACCATCGCGACCAACGTGGTCGCCATCGCGGCCATCATCGGCATGGCCTTCGCGCTCGGATTCCGTTCGCCAGCAACAGTACTCGACTGGCTTGGCGCGATCGGCATCGTGGCCGCGACATCGTTCGCGGCCTCCTGGCTCACGGTCGCGCTCGGGATGGCGGCGAAGACTCCGGAATCCGCGGGCATGAGCGTCGTGCCGCTGATCATGCTGCCCTTCCTGAGCAGCGCGATCGTGCCCGCCGACAAGATGGGACAGGGCGTGCGGCAGTTCGCGCAGTATCAGCCCTTCACGCCGATCATCGAATCCCTGCGCGGTTTTCTCACCGGACACCCCTCCGGCGGATACACCGCGGCCGCGCTGGCCTGGTGCGCCGGGTTCGCCATCGTCGGGTACCTGTGGGCACGTGCCACTTTCAACAAGCGAGTGTAGTCGCGGCCAGCTCCTGCCAGTCCGCCTGCGCACCCTCCCCCGTCGCCTCGGTGAAACGTTCTTCGCCGAGGCGACTTCGTGCTGCCTGCTCGATCCGGGCCACGTCCGGCTGGGAATGATCGGGGAGTCCGCGAACCTCCTCGCCCGCCGCGAGCAGCCGCGCGGCCTGCTCGTCCCGGCCCGCGCGCAGGGCCAGATCCGCGATCCCGACCAGCACCCTGGCGACGAAGGGCGCATATCCCGCCTCGGCGGCGGCCCGGAAGGCCGCGGTGTGGTGTGCGCGGGCCTCGTCGAGCCCCTCGGCGAGATAGCCGAGCTGACTGTGTATCTCCGCGCTGACGCTCGCCTGCTCGACGTCGCTGCCGAACAAGGTTGTCGCGGTATCGATCTGCCGATGGGCCTCCGGCGCGTCACCGCTCCAGCGGGCCAGATCCGCCTTCGCCATGGCCAATCCGGCCAGCGCGCTCGGCCAAGCAGCCTGATCCGCGCACCGCTGCGCCTCCGCCATCGCGAACGCACTCGCCTCCGAATCGCCGAGCAGCCAATATAATTGGGCCTGGCGCCACCGGCATCGAACGACATCGTCGAGCGTGCCGACCTCGGTGACCACCGCGATCCCCTGCTCGAAATACTCACACGCAGAGGCGAATTCGCCACGCATCGCAATGCGATCCGCCAGTTCGGTCAACGCGAAGAAAATGCCCCAACGCTCGCCGATCGCCCGGAACTCGGCCAGGGCCGTCTCGAAGTACTCGTCCGCCTCCCGCCCCTGCCGGCCGACCATCGTCCGCATCTTGCCCAGCTGCAACCGGGCCAGTGCACGCACCCAGGGGTCGTCGTCGGTGAGCAGCGGTTCGAACGCGGTCAACAGCGCGTCCGGACCCTGCAGCATGCGTTCGAGCGCGGCGACGAACCCCAGCAGCGGATAGCGGGCCCGACTGTGCTGACCGAAGCGGTATGCCTTGTGGATCCATTCCTGCGCCAGGCTCTCATCGGTCGGCCCGGACATCATGAAGTGCACGACCAGGCCGTACACCATGGCGCGCGTCCCGTCGTCCACCTCGCCGGGCAGGTCGGCGGCCGCGGTGATCAGCTCCAGGCCCTCGGCCTTGTGCCCGCCGAGCCACCAGTACCAGCCCGCGGCCGCCGCGAGCCGTATCGCCCCCGCATCGCCGGCCGCGAGCCCGCCGCGCATCGCCACCGCGATGTTGTCGTGCTCGGCCTCGAGCGTGGCGAGCCACCGGATCTGCTCTGCGCGGCGCAGATTCGGCTCCGCGGCCTCGGCGAGCTCGGTGAAATACTCCAGATGCGCCCGGCGCGCCGGCTCCGATTCCCCGGCCTCCTCGAGCCTGTCCTGGGCGTACTGGCGGATCGTCTCGAGCATCCGATAGCGCGGCTCGCTGTCATCCGCGATGAGCAGCAGGGATTTCTCGGTCAGCGCGGTCAGTAATTCGAGCACCTCCCACTGCTCGACCGCCGTAATCCTCCCGCCCCCTTGCCCTTCGGATCCATCCGCCGCGTTCACATTCCCCTGCACCGCGTGCTCGCCCGCGCAAACCTGCTCGGCCGCAGCCAGACTCACGCCACCGGAGAACACCGCGAGCCGACGCAGAACCATCCGCTCGGCGTCGGTGAGCAGCTCCCAGCTCCAGTCGACGACCGCGCGCAGCGTCCGATGCTGCGGTATCGCGGTGCGGCTGCCGCCGGTCAGCAGCCGGAACCGATCATCGAGGCGAGTGGCGAGCTGATCGAGGGACATGGTGCGCAGCCGGGCCGCGGCCAGCTCGATCGCCAGCGGTATCCCGTCCAGGGCCCGGCAGACATGCACCATCGTCGACAGCGTGCGGGCATCGGCCGGGAGATCCTTGCGCACAGCACCGGCCCGATCCCGCAGCAGCTGCACCGCCGGGGAGGATTCGATCTCGCCGACGCTCGCGCCCTCGGCCGGCAACGTCAGCGGCTCGACCTGCCACAGCGCCTCACCCGTGATGCCGAGCGGTTCCCGGCTCGTCGCGAGGATCCGCAGCTTTCGACACTCTCCCAGCACCCGGTGGGCGAAAGCCGCCGCGGCATCGATCACATGCTCGCAGTTGTCCAGGATCAGCAGCGTTTCCCGTTCACGCAGCGCCGCGACCAGCCGGTCCATCGGTTCCGCATGTTGTACGGCGAGCAACGCATCCCGCAGTCCCAGCGCGGCCAGTGCCGATTGCGCCACGTCACCGGTCGCGCCGACGGAAACCAGCTCCACCAGCCAGGCCCCGTCCGGCAGGTCGTCGAGCATGCTGCGCGCGGTCTCGAGCGCCAGCCGGGTCTTTCCCGAGCCACCGGGACCGGTCAGGGTGGTGAGCCGATGGTTCGAGATGAACTCGCGCACGGCCGCGACGTCGGCATATGTGCCGATGAACGTGGTGAGCTCGGCCCGCAGATTCGTCCTGCGTTCCGCCTCCTCCCGCGCACCGACCTCGCCGCGCAGCAGCGCGACGTGCAGCGCCGACAGCTCCGGTGAGGGGTCCGCGCCCAGCTCGTCGGCCAGTGCCTCCCGCGCGCGCTGGTAGACGGTCAGCGCCTCGGCGGCGCGCCCCGCCTCGCCCAGCGCCCGCATCAACCCGGCAACCAGCCGCTCCCGCACCGGGTTCCGGGCCACCAGCTCGGTCAGCTCGGCGATCAGTTCCGGCCCCCGGCCGAGCCGGATCTCCGCCTCGTACAGATCCTCCGCGGCTGCCAGGCGCAAGCCCTCGAGCCGAGTGATCACCGCGTCGACGGCCTCGCTGTCCTGGATACCGACGTCCTGCATCAATGCGCCGCGCCACAGCTCGACGGCCTCGCGCAGCAGCTCGGCGCGATGCGCGTCGCCACCGCCACCGGCCTGGTCCAGCAGCTGTTCGAAGCGCACGGCATCGACGGCACGGGGCTCGACGATCAGCCGATATCCGCCCGCCTGCACATCGAGCGACCCGTCCGGCAGCACCCGGCGCAGCCGGGAAACCAGCGCCTGCAGCGCATTCGCCGCGTCGGCGGGCGGCTGCTCGCCCCAAATCCAGTCGACCAGCGTGGATTTCCGGACCGCGCGGCCGGGTTCGAGCGCCAGGGCGATCAGCAACGCCCGCAACCGCGCACCCGGTACCTCGATCACCCCACCGTCATCTGCTCGGATATCGAGCGGTCCAAGCAATGCGATCTTCACCCGGCCATTCTGCCGTGAATGGGCAAATCGTCCACCGACAGCTTTCCAGCGGCCACGCAACCGCGGTCTACCAGGCGGAACACCGTGCGGTCCAGGCCGAACGCCGTGTCAGCGGGGATGTCAGAACGATGTCAGGCCGGTATCAGCCACCCCGGCGAAAGTAGTGCCATCAACGAAACACAGCGATCCAGCACACCGGCTGAATTCGCCACTCGCACAAGGAGAAACGCCATGAACACCTTCCAGACCCCGAACCCGATCGCCGTCGTCCTCGATGTCCTGTCCGCGACCGTGAACGTGATCGCCTCGGACCGCACCGACACCGTCGTCCAGATCCACCCCGCCGACGAGTCCAAGAAGGCCGACGTGCGCGCCGCCGCACAGACCCGGGTCGACTTCGCCGCGGGCACCCTGACCGTGACGACCCCGAAGGACTGGCGTACCTACTCCCCCTTCGGCGGCAACCCCACCATCGAGGTGACCATCGAGGTTCCCACCGGCTCCCAGCTGACGGGCAACGCCGGAGTGGGCCGACTGCGGGGCACCGGGGAATTCGGCGAATGCCGGCTGGAGATCGCCGCGGGTGACATCTTCGTCGACCGCCCGCTCGGCTCGGTCACCGCCAAGACCTCCTGCGGCGACATCCGCATCGGCGCGGCAGCCCGCGGAGACATCCGGCTGGAGACCTCCATGGGCGAACTCGAGGTCGGCATCCGTCCGGGCAGTGCGGTGAACGTGCAGACGAACACCCTGCAGGGCAACGTGCAGAACCAGCTGGGACCGGTCGCGGACGCCAACGGCGACACCGTGCAGGTGTACGCGCGCAGCGCGATGGGCAACATCACCATCCACCACGCCGCCGCCTAGTGCATCCGGCACCTCCGCAGGCGGGTGCGCGACGCACGTCAGCGTCGGCACCCGCCCTCCGGAAACAGCCTCGAGCAGGACGAACATCGCCCCATCCGGCATGTCAGGTCCGTATCAGGCCGATGTCAGCCGACCCGGCGACAGTATTCCCATGAACAGCTCAGCAGTCGCGGCGACCGGGCTGCGGAAAGCGTACGGGCACAAGATGATCCGCAACGACGCGCTCGCCATCTGCCGCACGCCCTCGCGCCCGGTCGCCGGGGAGAAGGGGTAACCCATGGAACTCAGGGTGGACCGGGAGCGCTGTATCGGCGCCGGAATGTGCGTACTGACCGCCCCCGGAGCGTTCGACCAGGACACCACGGACGGCCGAGTGGTCCTGCTGCGCGACCCGGCCGAGCCCGAGGCCGTGCGCGAGGCCGTCCGGGTGTGCCCGTCCGGCGCGATCACCATCGTCGAATAATCGTCACGTAAGGAAAACCCCGATGAGTCAAGCAGATTCGATCCCCCACGGCCTCGCCACCGACCGCGACGCGGGCCCCTTCAACCCGCCCAGCGGCACCACGCGGCTGCGCGAGACCCGTCCCGTCAGCCCCATCGTCTTCCCCGACGGTCACCAGGGCTGGATCGTGACCGGTTACGAGGCGCTGCGCGCGCTCATGGCCGACACCCGGTTCAGCTCTCGCCAGGACATCGGTGTTCTGCACACGCTGGAGGACCTGCCCGACCTGCCCGCCGACCGGGAACCGTCCCCGCAGATCCCGGGCGTATTCATCGCGATGGATCCGCCGGACCACACCCGGTTGCGGCGCAAGCTCACCGGCGCCTTCACCGTCCGGCGCATGAAGCAACTCGAGGACCACATCGTCGAGGTCGTCGAGAGGCAGCTGGATCACCTGGCGAGCCTGACCCCGCCGGTCGACCTGGTCGAGGAGTTCGCGCTGCCGGTGCCTTCGCTTGTGATCTGCGAACTGCTCGGTGTTCCCTACGCGGATCGCGGTACCTTCCAGGCGAATTCGGCCAAGTTCCTGGTCAAGGACCAGCCGATCGAGGAGAAGATGGCGGCGTACGGCGCGCTGACCACCTATCTCGCCGAACTGGTCATGAGCAAGCGCGCCGACCCGGACGAGGACATTCTGTCCGACCTGGCCCGCCAGGACGACCTGTCCATCGAGGAGCTCACCGGCATCGCCTTCCTGCTGCTGCTCGCGGGCCACGAAACCACCGCGAACATGTTGGGACTGGGCACCTTTGCGCTCCTGGAGCACCCCGAGCAAGCCGCCGAACTTCGCGACGACCCCGATCTGATGCCAGGCGCCGTCGAGGAGCTCATGCGCTATCTGTCCGTCGTCGACATCCTCTACCGCTACGCCGTCGAGGACATCGAGCTCGCCGGCGAAACGATCGCCAAGGGATCGACCGTCGTCATCTCGACGCTGGCCGCCAACCACGACCCACACCGCTTCGACAACCCCGACACCCTGGACATCCACCGCACGGCCCGCGGCCACCTGTCCTTCGGCCACGGCGTCCACCAGTGCCTAGGCCAGCAGCTGGCCCGCATCGAGATGCGCGCCGGATTCCAGGGCCTGCTCCGCCGCTTCCCCACCCTCACCCTGGCCATCCCCGCCGAAGAAGTGAAGCTCCGCACCGACATGAACATCTACGGCGTGCACGAACTGCCGGTCACCTGGACCGACACAGCCGAATAACCCGATACGCCAAGTTCAGGGCGGTGGATCCGAAGGATCCCCGCTCTGAACTCCGCGCCAACAAATTGCACCGCCGAGCTGCTCCCCGTCGAAGCGCTCACCGCCCGAGAACTGGCCGTACGCCGCAGCCTAACCTGCGCTGACCTCCCCGTTTTCGCGATCCGCCACCAAGACGATAGACTCGCACAGCCGAAAGGTACGCCGCCTTAGCTCAGTCGGTAGAGCGCTTCACTCGTAATGAAAAGGTCAGGAGTTCGATTCTCCTAGGCGGCTCCATCACCGCCCCGGTTTCAACAACCGGGTGCCGGTTTCCCGTGACTGCCCGTGCAGCTCCATCGTCGGCCCCAGCTATAGCTATCCGACTACCCAGAGTCGCCCGAACACATGCTCACGCACTCGCTGAGTTCCGTTCCGTGCTGTGTCGATGATGTGCACAGCCTCCCGACCAGTCAAACCCAAGCGCTTCGCGAGTTCGACCGGCACAGTTTCGGCATCACCGACCAGGTCCACAAGCAAACGATTACGTGCCTGCTCGGCCGCATGGATTTCGGCCGATGCTCTCCGGAATATCTCTGATCTCGGCGGAGTCCGCCCCTGCGAGCCCCGCGCGTCCAATTCACCGGTCGACACCAGGCGAGCGTGTGCGCGCTCCAGCCGCGACATCACCTCGGATTCGCGGTCCGTACTCATGCGATCAGAATATCGCGAGGCGCGAGCACGGCATCCAGTTCCCTCACCGTCCGCGTATCCGCCCACGGCGACAGACGATGCCGCCCCTCGGCCAACGCACTCGCCAGCCTCGGGGAGCGATTCTGCTCTGCCAGAGCTGCCGCTTCGGCTACGGCACTCGCCGCTTCCTCGATCTCGTCGAGCTGGATCAGCGCACGTTCCAGCTCGAGCAGCGTGACAGCGCGGTCCCGAACATAGTTCGGCGGCATAGTCGCCAGAGCCTGCCTGGATGCTGCGACCGCATGCACGGCGTCGCCGAGAATCGCGAGGCAGTTACCGCGATAACTCTCCTGTATCCCCGCACCCATGAAGTAGGCCCGGCTCTGCGACGGATGGCACGGCTCGACCCCGACGAGCATGGCATCTGCCTCATCAAGAGCTTCCAAACACGCAGATCGCTGCGCGGCGATCGCGGCGGCTTCGGCATTGCGGATGGCGACATAAGCCCGCAGATGGCAGTCCTGCGATTGCATCACCCAGCTACGCGCAGCAACCGCGTAATCGACCGCGATACGCGGCCGACGTTGCCAGGTCTCCAACTGCGACAGATGGCACAGCAGATATGCGCCGAGATCGGAGTCTTCGGCATCGTGTGCGTTCTCCCGGGCCTGCGTGTACAACCGTGCGGCAGTCGAGTAATCCTGCCCATCCCACGCCAAAGACCCTGCAAGCCCGGTCCATTCGGCGTACAGCGACAGAACCTCGGGGCGTAGCGCAGCCGGGCAGTCTCGCAGCATCGCCCCCGTGACTTGCTGCTGCGCAACGACCATTCCTTGTGCCGCAGGAGAACCCAGCAAATCATCCAGTTGCATCGCGTGGTGCAACGTCGACCGCACCAACGACACTGCGGCAACATCAGGTCGGCCTGCCCCCGACAACAACCACGCAGCACGTTCGGCGGAATCCCCGAGACCCAACGTCGCCAACGCGCCCGCTCCTATGGCACTGGCCTTCAACAGTTCTCGCCGCTTCATATCGCTCTCACTTCGGCGTAGTTGCTCGAACCGTTCCGCGACATCCTCCGGAGCCTTCGCGAGCATCGTCGAGTAGGTGGCCTGACCGAGACCGCCGACCGGCGTCTCGCCCTTCTCCCAACGTCTGACAGACCGCTCCGCCACACCGAGAGTGTGCGCAAACATGGCTTGCTTCATCCCGTAGGCACGACGCAGCGCAGCGCAATCTTCCCCGGTCCATATCGCGACGATAGCCATCACAGCCCCCTGTGGCGGAAGTAATGACCGCCACTGTAGCCGGTTCCTGTCCGGTTCCGTCCGGGCTCGACGCCGTCATGGCTGATTCAGCCGGTTCCTGTCCGGCCCATGTCCGGAAATGTCCGGTGTCATGGCGAAAGCATTTCCTCAGCCCCGCCGCCGGGTTGATGTCATCGCCCGATCGCGACATCGACAGACCAATTGCGAACCGCTGATCGATAGCAAGAGTCCCCGGCGGCGGGTGCCCCATCCAAATGGATCGAGCAGGGAGCGATAGACCTTATGGACATCGAAATACCTGTGCGCCAACAGCGTTCGCCTCGCCGTGTCCGGCCGAGTCGAGACAACCCGAAGCGTCCGACAGCAGTCGGGTTGGTTCGCACCGATATTTCCGGACTGGATGCATCCGAACACGCCGTCCGGATACACCGTCACGCCGAACAACTCGGCTATCGGTATCTGTACACGGTGCGACCACCGGTCAGGCGTGAGACCGACCCGGTCGAGTACGCCCTCGCGATCGCCACAGGGGTACAGGCCGCCGCATTGATCGTCTACGACCTCGAGACCGTCGGAAACACACCGGCCCGTGTATGCGAGGTATTCGATCTGGAAACGGTATGTCCACCGATCACATGGGCAGCCGCGAAACCAGGCTCCCTCGACCCCCACCATGCGCGCCCCGACCATCGATTGTCGGTCGTTGAGTCGCATCGAATTATGCAGGTGCACATAGCATGTAGTGCCCCGAACTGCCCGCTGAAGGCGAGCGCATTGGGCTGCCTCGTTCAGGCAGGAAAGCTCGTGCCGCCCACTCGCACACCACGCCAGCGGGCCGCCGCCCGCGGACTACCGTTTCCTACGCTCGATTACGAGACACCGGCGGCAGTCGGCCCCGGGATTGAAACACTCCTGGATGTACTCGACGCACTCACCGAGCCGAACGCGGATGCCCGAACTGGCGGTGCCCGCCTGCCTCTGCGCAGTGGAGAGTGAACCGCACCGGCGGCCGACATGGACAACATCCACCACACCGAAGCCGGTGGCTTCCAAGCCATGTGGCGACTGGACCGTCACATCGTCGGAATCATGCGCATCAGCAACACGTCCGACGACTCCGTAGTGGCCTCGTTCGATCCAGACCCCTTCCCCGACCTTGCCCAAGTGCGCGAACAGTATCCAGCGTTGGAGCAGTTGTGGAACGCCATCCGGCATGCATTCTGGTCCGAACTCCTTCCCCCGCAGCACTATTCGAGCCGAAATCCATGATCGTGGCCGCTGAATGTCAGTGGCCTGTCAAGCCGGACAGCGGTCCGCTGCCATCGGCACCATCCATCAAGTGAAACGAAGGGGGCACGGCTGCCATGTTCCGTATCGGAATCCCTGTCCACATCCACAAAGACACCACTTTGCGCGTGAAGATCCATGACGCATGCGGCTTGACTTGCACGTTCTGCCACAACGAAGGAACGCCCGTCACGATCGACAACCGACACCGACCTCCAGGAGATTTCGTCGCATCAGGCAGCAGCGGACGCGCCTCGATCTACGCCGGAACCAACGGCGCGACCTTTCTATCTGCGCCGATGCCCGACAACGAGGAGTTCGGGCACGCGATTGCCGCACTCCGTGACGCGTTGGAGCTGACCGAACTCCACCTGACCGGCGGCGAGCCGACCTTGCATCCAGCCGTCGCGCGCCTCACTCGGATCGCCGTCGACGCCGGCTATCGGGTCGGCATGACCTCCAACGGAGAGCGCGGCGAGCGGGTGATCCCGGATTGCGCCGCAGCCGGTCTGGACCGGGTGAACTTCTCGATCTTCGGCACCACCGCAGCTGAACTGGCCGAGGTTCAGCACGCTCGCTACAGCAATCCTGCTCTGGCACAACGGAAGATCGACGCACTCAAACGGTCGATCGCAGCGTGCGAGGCGACTGAGGTCAAGGCAAGCGCCAATATCGTTGTCCCCGACCACAGTCATGCCCCGCGCGTACATCGCCTACTCGACGAATACTCCCCGCACCTGACCGTACGGCTACTCAACTCGCTCGACCGGGGCGCAACTTCGATCGACGCCATCGAACGAATCCTTGCCGGCCGTGGCGCAGTCGCCGAAGCTCGCCACATCACAGCCGGAGTCTCCGGCGCACGCACGATCTACCGCCTACCGGATGGTCGGCGGATCCACTTCAAACAGATTCGCCCGGTCCGGCTGCCCAGCACATGCGCCGGATGCCGGTTCAACAACGGCACTGATTGCGAAGAGGGCTTCTACGGTGTGAGGCTGTACTACGACCGGACCGCCGGCTTCCAGGTCGGCGTCTGCATCCAGCGCATGGACTTGTGTATGCCACTGTCCGACTTCCTGACCAGCCCACTCCGCCGCGAAATTCTCACTCTGCGCGACACCGAGTATCACCAGCTAACCACCAGGCGCGCTGGATAGGTTCAATAGTTGCCCGAGCCACGACAGGAGCCACATGCCAATAGAGCACGAAGCCAAGATCCTCGACATCGACCCCGATGCCACCGAACGCCACATCATCGACAAGGGAGGTCGCAAACTCGGCCAGCGGTTCATGCGCCGCTACGTCTACGACATCACCCCCGGCGATGAATCCAAGTGGATCAGACTGCGCGACAACGGAAACGGCATCACACTCGCGGTCAAACACATCACCAGCGATGCCATCGACGGCACCCACGAGATAGAGGTGAGCGTCGACGATTTCGCCGCCACCAACGAACTCCTCGAGCTGCTGGGCTTCACGGCAAAGTCCTACCAGGAAACCAAGCGAATCAGCTTCACTCTCGACGGCGCACAACTCGAAATCGACACCTGGCCCCGAATCCCGCCGTACCTGGAGATCGAAGCCGCCACGAAGCAGGAAGTCATCCAGATCGCCGCGCAACTCGGCTACGCCGAATCCGACCTAACCGGCGAGAACACGATCAAGATCTACGCCCGCCACGGCATCGACCTCAACACCGTTCGCGAGCTTCGGTTCTGAGTAATCCCCCGCCCGCCATGTAGCCAGACCAGCAGAGCCCAGTGTCCAGGGATTCGAACACGGGGCTTTGCTTGCGGCAACTCGCCGGAGAGGCAGGTCTCTCATCAGGGGGTGCCGAGATCCTGAACTGCCTGTTTGTAGTCCTGCGGAAGCGCCAATCGATTAAGCCACTCGTCGGCAAAGTCTGCGGCTGCCTCGCAAGCCCATCGTGCACAGTCCGCACCCAAACACTTGTTCGGAAACCACGGAGCCCCGATCCGCTGCGTGTTCACCTTAAACCTCGGCTTGAGCCGCCTCTCGATATCACTCGCTTCATTCTGTTTCGCCCCAACCTTTTGCCAACTTACCTTGAAATGAACCAGCTCATTCCGAAGGAAAACCAGATCAGCCGCCTCACTGTAGACGCCGTCCCCTCTGGCGAACTCCGTCGCACCTGTCAGCAAAAGAGATCGTTGATACTTGTCAAATAATTGAAGGCGTTTCTCGGACCCGCTCACTTCCGTGTCGTTCCAGGCGGTGGCGAGATCCGAAACCACTTCAGGCGCAAAGATTTTCATGCGCCCGTTCACAGACATATACGGATCCGCTGCGTCGCTATACAAATCGTTCACGAGCGATTCCAAGAACGAGACTGAAAACTTCACAGCAGCCATGGCGTACGATCTATGTGGAAAATCTGGATTCCCATTCCCCTCATGAACAATCTTAGCTTCACGCTCCTTGCATAATCGCGCAAAGTGGAGTGCAGCCCAAAGATGCTGTGCAGTCAACGGCTCACGAGCTTGGATATTTGCGACTTCTGTAAATCCAACCGCATCGGCAACCGGAACAATAACCACTGCATCCTCAGATTGGTTGTGATCTTCCACACTTACCTCCATTCAACATGCTGTGAGGTCGCGCCACTATTCAATGGCATGCCACGGCTCCCGCTATGCCTTCAGCAGACCATCGCAGATCGGAGGCAACCGTTACCGAGCACATGACATAGCCCCGACGACAACCGCGGCCCACCTCCAGGCTCCATCGCCAGCAGTCCGCAGCAGCACACAATCGGGCCGATTCCGACCCACGATCCAAACGACCGTTTCAGCAGGTCAGCCACCCATTACTATCCAGCACCACGATCACCAACGCCAGCAAACATCGAGAGCGGCAATCTTGAAACCCGTCGCTCATGACAGCATCAGCTCCACCATGTTCTGGTTGAACTCTGGGTGCGACGGTCCGGATCCCGGCATGAGCAGCCGTTACTTTTGCCGTACAAACGTCCGCATACAAACCCGGATTGTGGCGCACTCTCCCGAATGGCTTTGGTCGTAACCTGTTGCTGTACAACAGCTTCGCCGAACTTCCTCGGACAACCACATACACCCGAACCAATCAGAAGATCCAGGGTTCGAGTCCGGCGGGTGCACGGTTCCGCGAGTGCTGCCCACCTCTGTCGGCGGCAACGTGCGTACACCCCTATCCATGCAGCGCCCTGCGCCACAGCCCGATCGACACTCACCGGCCACGCTCACACTGCCGGGCCACAACTCAGGCCGGATCGCACAGACCCGCGCATACGAACCATCCCCAGTACCACCCCCACCCCCTGGGAACATTCCACAAAACTATGACACATCATTCTGTGGTATGTACCACCAAACTGTGGCATATTGAACCCGCCGAAGAACTACATCGAGCGCTGCCGCCCAGGTAGCGCGGACGTTTTCGCGATGGAGAGCGGATGACCACATTCAGCACACCTCCCGCCGATGCCGGGGCCGTAGCGGTGCAGGAGCTCTGCCGGGCCGCGGAGGCACACCGAGAGTTCGGGGACAGATACGGGACGTTGCATCCGAAGGTGTGGCAGGAGCTGGAGGATTCCGCGCTGCCGCGTGCCGCGTTGCCGAAGCAGTTCGGTGGGCTGGAGTGGTCGGTGCCGCAGCTGTTGGAGGCGGTGCGCGAGGTTTCCGTCGCCGATCCGGCCACCGGGTGGGTGGCTGCGATCAACGGTCCGGCCGGGGCGTTCCTGTCTCGCCTGTCCCCTTCTGTCGCAGGCGATTTCACCGACCGTCACCTGGTGATCGGCGGCTCGTCGGTACCTGTCGGCACCGCCGTCCGGCACGGCACGCGGGTTCGGCTGCGGGGGCGCTGGCCGCTGGTCACCGGTGCGCCATCGATGACCCTGGCGGCGCTCGCGGCTCCCGCGACGGGACCGGACGGAGTCCCGGGCACCCGGTGGTGGTTGGTTCCGCCGTCGGCATTGGTTATCGAAAAGGACTGGGACGCATTGGGTTTGCGTGGTAGCGCGTCCTACACCCTCGGCTGCGACACCGTGGTGCCGAGCGGGCACAGCGTCGACCTGACCGCACCGACGAACATCGACGCGCCGATGTTCCGGTACCCGCTCTACGGCCTGTTGGCCGGGTGCATCGCGGAGGTCGCGCGGGCGACCGCGGACCGTGCGCTCGCTGCCTTCGCGAACCTGGCCGTTACCACCCGCACTCGTTACGGGGCCGGACCGCTCGCCGAACAACCTGTCGCGCAGGCGGCGTACGCCCGCGCGCACGGACGTGTGCAGGCCGCGGCGGCGTTGCTCGACAGCGCCACGACGCTCGCGTGGTCCAGCGCGCAGGTCGGCGAGGTTCCCACCGAGCAGGTGGCGCTGCTGCGCTCGGCCTGCTGTCAGATGGTCGATACCGCGCAGGAGGTGTGCCGCGACCTGTTCGAGGCCGGTGGTTCCGCGGCGATCCACCGGCGCAACGGACTCGAGGGATGCTGGCGCGACACCGTGGTGATCGCCCGCCACGCCCTGGTCGCGGCCCGCGGACGACAACTCGTCGGCGCGCATCACCTCACTTCCACGGCAGCCAAGGACCTGTGACGGTGGGGCCTGCTCCAGCGGTACTCGCGCCACCGTCCCCCGCACCACCCCGAGCATCCAGCTGGACACTGGTCGCGCTGTGCCTCGGCTTCTCCCTGGTGACCTTCGACAACACCGTCGTCACGGTGGGCCTGCCGCAGATGCAACAGCAACTCGGCATCGGCGCGGACGTCGCACTCTGGATCGTGGACGCCTACATGGTGGCCTTCACAGCGTTACTGCTCATCGGTGGCTCACTCGCCGACCGGTGGGGCGCCCGACGCGTGTACCTGAACGGAACCGTGCTGATCGCCGCAGGCTCGGCATTATGCGCGGTCGCCGACTCGGGTGGACTGCTCATCATCGGCCGGGCGCTGCAAGGAATCGGTGCGGCAGCGGTGATGCCCGGCTCCCTGGCATTGATCAAATCCAGCTATACCGACGACCGGCATCAGGCTCGCGCGGTGGTCATCTGGACGACGGCCGGCAGCGCCGCCGCGGTCGCGGGACTCGTCTGTAGTGGCGCGCTCGTCTCCGCCTTCGGCTGGCGAAGTCTGTTCTGGATGAATCTGGCCGTCGCCGTCCTCACACTCGCCCTGTCCGGACTGTGCCTGCGCGAAGCGCCGACCGTGCACAACCGGCTGAACCTGTTGAGCCAGGGCGTATTTCTCGCCGCCCTGACATCCTTCGTGGCAGGTGTGATCGAGTGGGGAGCATCGAGTACGGATTCGCTCACGGGTCCGGTGCTCATGGCGGTCGGTCTGGTGCTCGCCGTGGGCTTCACCGTCGTCGAACGCCGATACCCCAGCCCCGCACTGCAACTGGCACTTTTGCGCCGCGCGGACGCCCGCGCCGCCACAACAGTGGCATTCGTGGTCAACTTCGGTTTCTACGGACAACTCTTCCTGACGGCCGGATTTCTCCAGCGAGTCGAGGGATTCTCGCCCCTGCAAACCAGTCTCGTGATCACGGTCGAAGCGATCGGGGCGGTGTTCGGTTCACCGTGCGGCAGTTGGATCGCCCAGCGCTCCTCATATCGCATCGCCATGCTCACCGGACTGCTGGTCATCTCGGGCGGAATGCTCGTCATGGCAACGGGCGTATGGACTCACACGCTGGAACTCACGGCCGGATCGTCGTTCTTCGTTGGTCTCGGCGTCGACCTCGCGATCGCCTCTGCGACAGCGGATATGCTGCGCGTCGCGTCCACCGGCCGCGCCGGTGCGGCATCGGCTCTGCTGACGGTGTCCCGCCAGGTCGGCAGCGTGATCGGCGTCGCCGTGCTCGGTGTGGCAGGGGCGGCGACCGCCCCGTCGGCAACCGGTTCCTCTCGCGCGTTGATCATCGCCGCGCTGAGCTGTGCGGTGGCCGCATACCTCATCCGACGGGCAGGCACCGCACGATTCCACGGCCGACTCGGTGACCGGCCCGCGACTCCCGCAACGAGCAGGTGAGAGATGAAGATATCGATCCGCGTCAACAACGACCTGCCCTATGACGAACTCCTGCAACTGGTTTCGGCCGCCGAAGCGGCAGGGGTGGACCAGATCTGGGTATCGCACGATCTGCTGCTGCGTTCCGCGCCGGTGCTGATGGGAGCCCTCGCCGCACGGACCGAACGCATCCACCTCGGCATCGGCATCATGAATCCGTACACGGTGCACACCACCGAGATCGCGATGGCGGCCGCCACCGCCCAGGAGGTCTCCGGCGGCAGATTCGCCCTCGGAGTGAGCGCGGGCGCGACCGACTTCCTCGGCTGGGCCGGACTCGAGCGCCGACGCCCGATGACAACGGTGCGACAGTCGGTGACAGCGTTGCGAGCCCTGTTGGGGCACAACGACATAGCCGAAGAAGACCTGCCGGACTGGTGGAGCGGCTCGTCCGCACTTCGTTTCCCGCCGACGAGTCCGGTACCGGTATACATCGGCGCGACGGGACCACAGATGCGCCGACTGTCCGGCCGGATCGCCGACGGAGCACTCCCCCTGCTGCCCTGCCCGGACCTGTTCGGCAAGGTCAGCGCCGATATCCACAGCGGCCTGCGCGACGCCGACCGCGACAGCGCCGCATTCGATCTACCGGCCTGCATCTGGGTATCGGTCGGCGAACGCGACGCAGCGCGCCGGGCACTGGCCGAGAAACTCGCCTACTACGGCCAGTCCTTCTCCCCGGACCATCTGGCCCCGGCGGGTCTACGCCCCTCCGACTTCCACGAAGCCGGAAGATACGCTCGCGCAGGGGATCTCGGAAAGGCCGTGGAATTCATCGACGACCGGATGATGCGTCTCGCCGTCGTCGGTTCTCCCGAGGAGGTGATCGAGGGGTGTTTCGAGTTGCGCGAACTCGGTGCCCGACATATTTCGTTCGGCCCACCCCTCGGCCCGGATCCCCTTGCCGCACTTGCGGAACTGGGACGCACGGTCATTCCGGCACTGCGTTCGGCGACGCCATGATCAGCCAGGTCCATCGCTCGCGGCGGCGAGCAGCGGCACCACCAGATCGCTGATCGGCGTCGGGATACCGTGGGCCCGTCCGCGACGCAGCACGACACCGTTGCGCACGTCCCATTCGAGCGGCCGATCGGCCTCACGGTCGGCGAGGATGGAAGTGCCCATATCGGCTGGGTAAGCCCGAAACCCGTCGACAATCTCCTGCGGCACGTCATCGCTCAGCGCCGCGCCGTCGGCTCGGGCAACCTCGAGACACTCCCGGAGATAAGCCAGGGACAGTTCGGCGATATCGCCCCTGGCGAACATCCCGGAGCGACGACCCGTCAGAACCATCAATCCGGCGACCGCGTTCTGCAACAGCTTGCGCCACGCCACGGACTTGAAGTCCCCGGCCAGCTCGACCGAGCACCGTGTGCCGCGCAGAGTCTCGACCACCACACGTGACGCCGATGTGTCCGGCAGGGTCAGGCGCGCCTCGCCACGCAACCACACCGAACCGTCGGACTGTGTCTGAGCGGGGAACCACACCACCGAGGGGATGACCCGAGCACCGCAGACATACGGCCCGACAATCGTTTCCTGCTCGACGCCGTTCTGGAGAACACAGACGACCGTGTCCGGGCCGCACAATGCCTTCAACCATGATGCCGCCGCCTCCACCTGCGTCGACTTGACGGCGAGGAAAACGAGGTCGACCGCCCCGTCGACCTGTGCCGGGTCGATCTGCACCGGCCCCGGCACGACGACCCGGCCCTCCTCCACCTGCAACTCGAGGTGGTCACGCGCGGTCCGACCACAGATCCACGGCGTCCGGCCGACCTCGTGCAGCGCCGCCGTCACGGTCGTGCCGATCGCCCCCGGACCCACAACGGCGACGGTTGGATTCATCGACAACATCCTCTCCCTCGAGTAGTCCCGACCGCGCGACCAGCCGGGCAGACCCTTGTGTCTCGGACAGATCGTCTACCGAGGTTAGGCAACTCACCCCGCCATGCCTTGGCCCGACGCAGTGAAACCCCTCACCACGAACCGGACCACAGACCTGTCGTCGGGATATGAAGGTTCGGTAGCGAGTTTCCTGCGCTCTCGGCGAGACGTTCACCGCCTCGGCGAGCGTGGCGCGTCGGTGACGGCCAGTGGCATACGGATTCGATGCACGTTACATTTCTGCGGGATGTAGCGAAAGGAGATCCGGTGCGCAGACGGCGCATGCTCATCGCAGCCGTGGCGACACTGGGCGCGATCGTGTCATCGAGCTTCACCACGGCGCACGCCGATCCGATCCGCACCGCGAATTCGCAAGTAACACCGGTGGCAGGCGTTCCGCTCGACCAGTTCCGCAACGCCTTCGTCCAGCGGGACCGATCCGCACTCACCGTGGCCGGTCACCCGTTCCGATTCTCCGGCGCGAACGTCGAATGGCTGGGCCTCGAGAACTACGGCCCCAACCCCGCACCCACCACTCCGCTGGGCAGCGAACGCTATCCGAGCGACTACGAGATCGACGACGTATTCACCACCGCCCGGGATATGGGCGCGACCGTCCTTCGAGCGCAGACTCTCGGCGATACGATCGGCTGCCCGTCCTGCCTGGAACCCGCACTGGGACAATTCAATCCGGCCGCCTTCGCGCATATGGACAAGGTCGTGGCCGCGGCCCGCGCGCACAGGATCAAACTGATCGGCGAATTCTCCGGCGACGCCAACGGCGCACCCGCCCCGAACCAGAACTCCCCGTCCGCCGACAGCCACGACTGGTATTGCACCTGGCGGCATCGACCCGACTGCGGGCAGGCGTTCTTCACCGACCCGGCCATCATCGGCGACTACCAGCGGCACATGAAAGCCGTACTGGAGCATGTGAATCCGCTGACCGGACTCGCCTACAAGGACGATCCGACGTTCACCGGCTGGGTCGACGGCAACAATCTCGACCTGCTCGACGGCGCACCTGCCCCGGTCACCGAGGGCTGGCTGCGCACCGTCTCGGACTACTTCCGCTCGATCGACTCCCGGCAGCTGTTCATCAACATCAGCCTGGGCGGCGGCGACGGATTCGTCACCGACGGCGCGCTGCGGCTGCCCAATGTCGACGTCTACGCGGCGGAGTACTACCCGCACTGGCTGCCGATCATCTCCGGCGGCAACCGCATCGACGGCAACGCCGGGAAGCTGCACGACACCGCCGCTCAGGTCGCCGCAGCCGGAAAAGCGTTCAGCGCGATCGAATTCGGCTGGGACAGAACAGATTTTCTCACCACCGGTGCACTGGGCGATTTCCTCACCGGCCTGGAATCAGACCCGCACATCGCCGGTGACAACTTCTGGGCGCTTTCCGCGCACGCCGAAGGCCACGGCTGGCAGCCCATCCCCGCCGACGCCCACTGCTCGCCCACCTGCGAATGGGGTGAGGACGGCAACTGGTGGGCCCTCTACTACACCGGCCGCACCACCGCCTCCCACACCGCAGCCGACATGTCAACGCGCGCACAGCACTTGCGCACCCACGCCTACGCGATGTCCGGATATCCGGTACCGCCGCCGCATCGCCGGGTCCCCGCGCCGATCATCACCTCCACCACCGAGGGCAAGGTACTGTTCGAGGGCTCGGCCGGTGCGCCGAACTATTCGATTCAACGCCTTTCCCAGGGTATTTGGACAACGGTGTGCGACCACTGCACCACCGATGCCGCCGACGGCTGGCAGGACACCGATCCGCACGCCGCGCGCTGCTATCGGGTCATCGGTGACAACCTCGACGGCGTCGAAGGAACACCATCGGCTCCCGCCGGGAGCGACTGCCGCCGCAATGCCCGCGGCCACACACTTAGCAAATCGGAGTGAAGGAAATCCATGTCCCGGTTCAAGATTCGGTGTGCCGTGCTGCTCGCCGGAATATGTGCGGCGCTGTCCCTGACCGGGCCCGCGACGGCCGCGCCCGCCCCCAACGGCGGGCTGACGCTGCGCTCCGACATAGCGATCAATGCGCGCCTGCACGAACTGGTGTTCACCACCCCCGACCTGAACGCCCCCACTTATGTGAGAGTGCTGCTACCGCAGGGCTATTCGTCTGCCCGGCGCTATCCGGTGCTGCTGCTGCTCGAAGGTTGCTGCAATGCCGCACCGCAGGCTCGCGACTGGACCGACCCGGCCAAGGGCAACGCCGAGGCGATCGTGGGCAACACGCCGGTGATCCTCGTCATGCCCGATTCCGGTAAGGGCGGGTTCTACAGCGACTGGTACAACAACGGCCACGGCGGCAATCCGCGCTGGGAGAGCTACCACATCGGCCAGCTGCTGCCCTGGATCGACGCGCATTACAGCACCGTGTCCGGACGTCGCGGCCACGCGGTCGCCGGTTTCTCCATGGGCGGATTCGGTGCGATGAGCTACGCCGCCCGGCATCCCGACCGATTCGTCTCCGCCGCATCGTTTTCCGGCGCCCTGGACTCCAACGATCCACAGGCCGTCACCACCGACGAGATGCTCGCCTACCTGGACAACCCCGTCCCGGGAAGCCTTTGGGGTCCCCGCTCCACCCAGGAAATCCGTTGGCGCGCACACAATCCGTGGGATCTGGCCGCGAATCTGCGCGGGATGCATCTCGAGTTGTACACCGGCAACGGCAATCCGGGACCGTTCAACAAGACCTACGACGGCACCGAGGGCAAGGACGTCCACCCGCAGAGCGTCAGCATGCACAACCGGCTGAATTCCCTGGGTATCGCCCATGAATGGCACGACTACGGCGGCGGTTCGCACTCCTGGTCGTACTGGCGGCGCGACCTGACCCAGTACCTGCCAGGCCTGATGGCCACCTTCGCGCACCCGCCCGCGCAGCCCGAACCGTTCACCTTCACCGCCGCGGAACCGCGGTTCGACGCATACGGATATCAGGTCACGGTGAACCGCAACAGCCCGGCATTCACCACCCTCAGCGGCGTCACCCGTAACGGATTCACCTTGAACGCAACAACTTCCGCGACAGTCGTCACCTCCACCCGCTACCGCTCCGGCGCCGCCTACCAGGTCACGACCACCACCTCCCTCGGCAAGAAGAGCCAAACCATCCACGCCGCCCGCGACGGCCGGCTCACCATCCCCGTCTCCCTCGGTGCCCTCACCACCAACCAACCGGACATCGACACCCTCATCGCCCAGCACGCCGAAACCGCCACCATCGCCATCGCCGAACACATCTGACCCACCCGCGTGCTGCTCGCCCCGGGCAGCACGGCACACGCCACCGGCGGACGCCCACCTGACAAGCCATAGCGGAACCAAACGGCCGCACCACTGGCGAACTCGGTGCACAGCAGATCAGCGGACGCGGCAGCGCTCACCACCGATCAACCGTCTGCGCCGAACAGTCGAGGGCGAGCATCGACGATGCCTGCACTCGCCGACATCCCGACACACGGAAAGCGAACTCCGCCAGGGCATCACAAGGCGCGCTGACCCCGGTCAGCGCGATGATGGTGATCGGCGTTGCGGAGCTGATTCCGTTCCTCCGAGCCCGCAACTTTCATGGTCGCATGCACCAGGACCGCAGCCGTCGATGTGCTGCTGCGCGCCCTGATGGTCGCGGTGCCGCAGTCGGGCCCAGCTGCGGAATGATCCGATGGAACGTCCGGCGGATCAGCGGGTGCGGGCGGCGATGAGGGTGGCAACCATGGCGGCTACCGCGAAGCGGGGTTTGACGTTGGTGTCGAGGGCTTCGCGGCAGTGCAGGACGGCTTCGATCGAGCGCAGCAGGCCCTCGGGAGGGACCTCGGTGGCGAGATCGCGGATCTCGTCGCGCAGATCGGGATGGGTGAGGGTGACCGGGCGAGCAGGGCCGGTCATACGAACGGCGAGGGCGTCGCGGTAGAAACCCGCGACGTCGATCAGGGCCCGGTCCAGCGAATCGCGACTGGTGCGGGTGGCGCGGGATTTCTGGCGACGTTCGAGATCCTTGAGCACACCGGCCGAACCGCGGGTCGCCGAGGCGGTGCCCTTGCCGGTGCCGCCCGCGCCCAGGGCGGTCGCGAGCTCCTCGCGCTCACGTTCGTCGCGAGTGGCGCTGACCTGCTTGGCTTCCTCCTCCGCGGATTTGACCAGCTCATCGGCGGCGGTGTAGGCGACTGCGGGACGCGCGGTGGCCGCGACCAGAGCCAGCGCGCGCTTGCGGCGGCTTCTGGACTCCTCGTCGGTGGCCAGGCGACGCGCCCGCCCGACGTGACCGCCGCTGATCGAGGCCGCCCACCCGGCGGTCTCGGCGTCCAGACCGTCGCGCTCGCGCAGGACCTGAGCGATCGAGTCGACCGAGGGAGTGACCAGATGCATATGACGGCACCGCGAACGCAGCGTGACCGCGATGTCCTCCGGATCCACCGACGGCGCACACAACAGGAACACCGTGCGCTCTGGCGGCTCCTCGACCACCTTGAGCAGCACATTTCCGGCCGCCTCGGTCAATCTGTCGGCATCCTCGACCAGCACCACCTGCCAGCGCCCGGTACTGGGCCTGCGGGAGGCCACCTGGACGATCTCGCGCATCTCCTTGGTGCCGATGCTCAGCCCCTCGGGAATCACCCGGCGCACATCGCCGTGCGTCCCCGCCATGGTGGTGGTGCACGCGTGACAGTGCCCACAGCCTGGCGCACCCGGATCGGTGCACTGCAGCGCGGCCGCGAAGCACAGTGCCGCAACCGATCTGCCGGACCCGGGCGGCCCGGTGAACAACCACGAATGCGTCATCGCCGACGACGAGACCCCGCTGCGCGCGGCGACCGCGGCAGCGGTCAGTTCGGACTCGACCGCATCCTGGCCGACCAGCCGATCGAAGACACCCGCCACGGCATACACCCTAGCGGCCACCACCGACAGCCTCCGCGGTCCACCCGGGAGGCACGCCCCGGATCAGCCCGCGCGCTGATAGGTGGAGTTCGCGCCGTCCAGCGCCTCACGGATGATGTCGGCGTGGCCGCTGTGATGAGCGATCTCCCGGAAGATGTGCAGCAACGTGAAACGCACTGTCCACCAGACACGTTCGGGACCCCACGGCGAGGTCGGGGTGGGAATCGAGACATCCAGATCATCCACCTCCCGGATCAGCCGAGTGGTGTTGTCCGCCAGCGTATCCCACTCCTTCAGCAGCCCCTCGACAGTTTCCTCCGGTGCCATCCGGTATTCCGAATCGAACTGCGACACATCAAGTTTCGAGTTCTCGTCGCGTTCCACGATGACCGATGTCCACAGCTGTTCACAGTGGACCAGGTGGTGCAGCAGACCGCCGAGGGTCAACTCGCTGACGGTACTGCGCTGGCGCGCTTGCGCATCATCGATGCCACGCAGGGTTATCCGGAACAGCTCACGTTGCGAGGCGAGCATCGCGATCAGGTCTTCCCGCTCCTGATCGCGGCGCTCGGTCGAGGGTGCGGGCATCGGATGTCCTTCCGCTGAAGCGTGCCGGGATGGCGACACGCTACGGCAGGGCACCGACAGAAATCGGACAGCGACCGATTCCCGCCATTACGACTTGGCTGTGGCCGTCTTTCGAGCGGTGGTCTTCGCAGCCGTGGTCTTCTTGGCGGCAGTCTTCTTCGCGGCCGTCTTCTCCGCTGCGGCGGTGGTGGTCTTCTTCGCCGCGGTCTTCTTCGCGGCCGTGGCCTTCTTGGCCGGCGCCTTCTTCGCCGCCGCCTTCTTGGCCGTCTTCTTCACGGCCTTCTTCACCGGAGCCTTGGCCCGGCGATCGGCGAGCAGTTCCGAGGCCCGGTCATCGGTGATCGACTCGACCTCGTCACCCTTGCGCAGGCTGGCATTGGTCTCGCCGTCGGTGACGTACGGTCCGAACCGGCCGTCCTTGATCACCATCGGCTTACCGGTGGTCGAATCGTTGCCGAGTTCCCGCAGCGGCGCGGCGCTGGCGGCCTGCCGGCCCCGGCGCTTGGGCTCGGAGTAGATCTTCAGCGCCTCCTCGAGGGTCACCGAGAAGATCTGATCCTCGCTGGTCAGCGACCGCGAATCGGTGCCCTTCTTCAGATACGGGCCGTAACGCCCGTTCTGCGCGGTGATCTCGTCGCCGGATTCGGGATCCTTGCCGACCACCCGCGGCAGCGACAGCAGCAACAGCGCGTCCTCGAGGGTGATCGTGGACAGATCCATCGACTTGAACAGCGATCCCGTGCGCGGCTTGGGCGCGTTGGCCTTCTTCGCGCCCTTCTTGGGCTCGCCGTCGTCCTCGGGCTCGGGCAGAACCTCTGTCACATAGGGGCCGAAACGTCCCTCTTTGGCCACGATCCGATGACCCGTCTCCGGATCGTTGCCCAGCGAACGTCCCTCCTGCGGGGTGGAGAACAGTTTCTCCGCCACCTCGGGGGTCAGCTCGTCCGGCGGCAGATCGTCGGGCAGATTGGCACGCTGCGACACCGGATCGCCGTCGGGATCATCCGGATTGACGACCATCCGCTCGAGATACGGCCCGAACCGCCCGACCCGGACCACCACATCACGACCCTGATCGTCGGCGAACAACTTGATCGAGTTGACCGAGCGGGCATCGATGTCGTCGAGCTGCCCGCCGACCATCTTCTTCAGGCCGCCGGTGCGCGCGATCGAATCCTCCGCACCGTGATCACCACCGAAGTAGAAGCTGGTCAACCAGTTTCCGCGCTGCTCGCGTCCACCGGCGATGGCGTCGAGATCGTCCTCCATGGCCGCGGTGAAATCGAAATCGACGAGTCGGCCGAAGTACGCCTCGAGCAGTCCGATGACGGCGAACGCCACCCACGAGGGCACGAGCGCGTTACCGCGCTTGTAGACGTATCCGCGATCGAGGATGGTCTTGATGATCGAGGCATAGGTGGACGGGCGGCCGATGCCCAATTCCTCGAGCGCCTTGACCAGCGACGCCTCGTTGTAGCGCGGCGGCGGATTGGTGGTGTGGCCCTCGGGAGTCAGCTCGGCCGCGGCGACCTCCTGCCCCTCGGACAGCGCGGGAAGACGGGATTCGGCGTCGTCGGACTGGCTGCCCGAATCCTCGTCGACGCTCTCCACATACGCCTTGAGGAAACCCGCGAAGGTGATCGTGCGACCCGACGCGGAGAACACGCACGGAATCCGCCCCTCGTCCAGACCGGCGTGGCCGGTGATCCGGACGGTCAGCGTGGTGCCGCGGGCATCGGCCATCTGCGAGGCGACCGTGCGCTGCCAGATCAGCTCGTACAGCCGAAACTCGTCGTGGTCCAGACGTGCGTGCAGCTGACCGGGCGTGGCGAAGGTGTCGCCCGACGGACGGATCGCCTCGTGCGCCTCCTGCGCGTTCTTGACCTTGCGGGTGTACTGGCGCGGCGTCGGGTGGACGAATTCGGCGCCGTACAACTGCGTGGCCTGCGCCCGCGCGGCGGCGATCGCCGACTCCGACAACGTGGTCGAGTCGGTACGCATATAGGTGATGTAGCCGTTTTCGTAGAGCCGCTGGGCGACCCGCATGGTGCGCTCGGAGGTGAACCGCAACTTGCGCGCGGCCTCCTGCTGCAACGTGGAAGTCATGAACGGCGCGTACGGCCGACGCGTATAAGGCTTCGACTCGACCGAGGTCACCTGGAAATCGGCGCCGTCCAGGGCCGCGGCGAGCCGACGGGCGTATGCCTCGTCCAGCACCGTGACGCCACTGGCGGTCTTCAACTGCCCGTCGGAACCGAAATCACGGCCGCCCGCGACCCGCGAACCGGCCACAGTGACCAGGCGAGCGCCGAAGGTCCGCGGGTTGGCCGCATCGGCCTCGCCGCTGCCCGCGTCGAATTTCGCGGCGATATCCCAGTACTCCGCCGAGCGGAACGCCATGCGCTCACGTTCGCGCTGCACGACGATGCGGGTCGCCACGGACTGCACCCGGCCCGCCGACAACCGCGGCATGACCTTCTTCCACAGCACCGGGCTGACCTCGTAGCCGTACAGCCGGTCCAGGATCCGCCTGGTCTCCTGCGCGTCGACCAGGTCGTTGTCCAGCTCCCGGGTGTCGGCGGCGGCCGCGCGGATGGCGGGTTCGGTGATCTCGTGGAACACCATGCGCCGGACCGGCACCTTGGGCTTGAGCGTCTCGAGCAGATGCCACGCGATCGCCTCGCCCTCGCGGTCGGGGTCGGTGGCGAGATAGAGCTCGTCGGCGTCCTTGAGCAGGTTCTTCAGCTCGGAGACCTTGGCCTTCTTGTCCGGGCTGACCACATAGATGGGCTCGAAGTCGTGATCGACGTCGACACCCAAGCGCGCCCAGGACTGGCCCTTGTATTTGGCGGGCACGTCCGCCGCACCCCGCGGCAGATCTCGGATGTGGCCGACGGACGCCTCCACGACGTATCCACGGCCGAGGTACGGGGCGATCTTACGGGCCTTCGTCGGTGACTCGACGATGACGAGACGACGCACCTGGCTGCCCGCATCGGACCCTGCCTCGGAGTTCGGCGTTGCACCGCGGTCTCGTGTTGCCACCGGCGAACACACCTTTCCTGTCGACCCGCGCGGCGCGGGGAGGCGCTGCGCGCGGCTGGGGCAAGCGTAGGGAACAGATGTCCCCTGCCAGAGACGTTTATACCCTGTTCATCTGCTGTACCGGTGGTACGGCAGGTCCGCAGCACCTCTGGTACGGCGAGTTGATAGCCCCGTTTTGCGGTCGAGTGTACTTGCCCCGGATATGACTCGTCCCCCACCGCCGTGGGCGGTGAGGGACGAGCTTTCCGTTTGAGTAAGTTCGAGTGCTCAGCTGAGCGCACGAACTCCGGTGGCCTGCGGGCCCTTGGTGCCCTGGCCAACCTCGAATTCGACCTTCTGGTTCTCCTCGAGGGTGCGGAAGCCCGAACCCTGGATCTCGGAGTAGTGGACGAAGACGTCAGCGGAGCCGTCCTCGGGCGCGATGAAGCCGAACCCCTTCTCCGCGTTGAACCACTTCACAGTTCCCTGTGCCATTCTGTTCCTTCTCTTTCCATACCGGAACGGCGGACAAGGTAGGTTCGTCCACCGGGTCCGTTCCGACCGCTGTACTCTGTTCCCCCTGCAGGAAGCACTAAGCACGGCGTTCGCAACATCGATCCTGCTGATGGTTTGGACCTTTGATCCGTTCCCTCGAACACAGAAGCTTGCGACCAGGAACCAGTGAACCATGTCTTCGAGCAATTCGACAGTCGGGTTACCGACAATTTGCAAAAAAGATGATCTTGCGAATGCGCAGGTAAGGGGCACAATGCCCAAATCCGTACTCGAGGTAGGTTTGCTTCCGGATAACCGAGCGAGTGTCAGGCAAACGAGCTGTGACACAGATCGCTACTCGGAAGTGAATGCGCTGGTTGGCCTCGCACGGCACACAGCTTTCGCACATTTTGTGCGTGTCGAGGACCCGGCTTGCTAGATCCCGCCGACACGACGACCGCCGCAGCGCGCGGAACCGGATCGAGCTATGGGCGATCGTTGCTCAATCGTGTCCGAATCGGACTGGCCGACAGTACCGATCGTCTCACCCATGTCACCGAATTACCCGCGCGTGCGGCGCAGGTCACGACATGGCCGGGCTGGGTATCACCGGACGTGATCGAAGCGTTACGAAATACCGGTCTGGACAATCCCTGGTCGCATCAGACCCGCACTGCCGAGTTGGCCGCTGCCGGAACACATGTCGTGGTTTCCACGGGAACCGCATCCGGTAAATCCCTCGGTTATCAGCTGCCGGTGCTCACGGCATTGCAAGAGGATCCGCGGGCCACCGCGCTGTATATCTCGCCCACAAAAGCGCTCGGTGCGGACCAACTGCGCGCGATCGGCGAACTCACGCACGAAGGCCCGCTGCGCGATATCCATGCAGCGCCCTACGACGGCGACACCTCCGCCGAGATCCGCCAGTGGGTGCGCGCCAACGGCCGGTGGATCTTCACCAACCCCGACATGCTGCATCTGAGCATGTTGCGCGCACATCAGCGGTGGGCGCGGGTGCTGCGGCGGCTGCGCTACGTGGTGGTCGACGAATGCCATTCCTACCGGGGTGTATTCGGTTCGCACGTAGCGCTCGTGCTGCGGCGGTTGCGCCGGTTGGCGGCGCACTACGGGGCCGATCCGGTGTTCATCCTGTGCTCGGCCACCACCGCCGATCCGGCCGCGGCCGCGTCGCGGCTGATCGGCGCGCCGTGCGAGGCCGTCACCGAGGACGGGTCACCGCAGGGGGCGCGCACGGTCGCACTGTGGGAACCGGCGCTGCTCACCACGGTGACCGGCGAGAACGGCGCGCCGGTGCGGCGACCGGCCACTGCCGAGGCAGCGCGGATCATGACCGACCTGGTGGTCGAGGGCGCGCGCACGCTGACCTTCGTGCGTTCACGGCGGGCCGCGGAGGTGGTGGCCATGGAGACGCGCCGCATGCTCGCCGAGGTCGACCCGGAACTCGGCCGCCGAGTGGCCGCCTACCGGGCCGGATATCTCGCCGAGGACCGCCGCGAACTGGAAGCAGCGCTGTCCGACGGCGCCCTGCTGGGGGCCGCGACCACGAACGCGCTCGAACTCGGCGTGGATATCGCGGGGCTCGATGCCGTGGTCGTCGCGGGATTTCCCGGGACGGTCGCCTCGTTCTGGCAGCAGGCCGGGCGGGCCGGGCGGCGCGCGCAGGGGTCGCTGGTGATGCTGGTCGCCCGGGACGACCCGTTGGACACCTACCTGGTCCGGAACCCGGACGCGCTGCTGGGACGCCCGGTCGAGGCGACGATCACCGACCCGCACAACCCGTACGTCCTCGGGCCTCATCTGCTGTGCGCGGCGATGGAGAATCCGCTGACCGATGCCGAGGTCGACGAGTTCGGGGCGGCCAGTCTGATCACCGACCTGGCCGATCAGGGGCTCGTCCGGCGACGGCGACCGGCGAAGGGCCCGGCGCGGTGGCATATGACCGCTGCGGTGCGGCCGCACGACGAGGTCGACGTGCGCGGCGGCATCGGCTCGACGGTGGCCATCGTCGACCAGGAGACCGGACGCATGCTCGGCACGACCGATGCCGGCCGGGCCCCGGCGACCCTGCATCCCGGCGCGGTGCACCTGCATCAGGGCGAGACCTATGTGGTGGACGAGCTGGATCTCGACAGTGGGGTGGCCTTCGTCCACGCCGATCAGCCCGGCTGGACGACCAGTGCCCGTGCGGTCACGTCCATCGCGATCGACGACATCGACGCCGAACGTGCGCACGGCCCGGTCACCACGGCCCTGGCGCAGGTGCGGGTGAGCCGACAGGTGGTCGGCTATCTGCGCACACTTCCCACCGGTGAGGTGCTCGACCTGGTGGAGCTGGACCTGCCGGAACAGACCCTGCCGACCCGCGCCGTGCTGTACACCGTGACACCGGCACTGCTGGCCCGCGCCGGAATCGACCCGCGGCGCGCGCCCGGCGCACTACACGCCGCCGAACATGCCGCGATCGGGATGCTGCCGCTGGTGGCCAGCTGCGACCGCTGGGATATCGGCGGGGTGTCCACGGCCGAACATCCCGACACCGGGCTGCCCACCGTCTTCGTCCACGACGGGCATCCCGGCGGCGCGGGCTTCGCCGAGCGCGGCTTCCAGCGGCTGCGCACCTGGCTGCGGGCGACTCTGGCGGTGATCGAGTCGTGTGGCTGCCCGAGCGGATGCCCGTCCTGTGTACAGTCACCCAAGTGCGGCAACGGTAATCAGCCGCTGGACAAGGCGGGGGCCGCGGCCCTGTTGACCGCGGTGGTCGCCGAACTTCCCGACGATGACGACGATCGGTCCGTCTCGTGACGCGGTGGTCATCCGCTCGATGCCGGACCGCGACTCGAATCGTCGGCAACTCGGACGATGCCCGCGATGCGGTTGGCGTCACATACAGCGGCTCTGCCGCATGACTGATGTGAAACGCGTTCATGTTAACTAGCTCGTTGCCGATTCCTTAAAGAATCTGAAGTCGAATGCCGTCAATGACACTTCATCAATCAATTGAAAATCAACGGATCGCAATTGTTCACATGTCCAAATTGCCCCTCCGGGACATATGGCCGAACACAGATCATCAACTCTTGCGCATTCTTTGAACACCAACCGCTCGGTATTCATCGGCCTTGTTCCTCCACCGGTCCCGCGCGTGCGATGGCCCGAACATCCGGACTGCCGAGCGGACCCAGCGATGCGGTGACCTCGGCGACCACGGTGACGTCCCAGTCGACGACCGTGCAGGTCCGCACCCGAACTCGCATGCGCTGCCCGAGATCGCGGGCCCGAGCACAGGCATCGTCCCCGGTCCTGGACGCACCGGCGGCTGCCAGCGCACCGAGATCCGCTGCGGCCTGCGCCCGATGTCGAGCCACGATCACCACGCCGACCTGCACGAACAACAGCGTTGCGGCGAGCAGGGCGGTCAGGGCCAGGCAGGCCGCCACGGTGGCCGCGCCGCGCTCGGCCTGCCGGGACGTCATCCGGACTCACCCGGTTCCCGGATCGCGACCGCATCGGCATGCAGCCTGAGCATCGGCAGCAGCGGCACCCGCACCGAGACGACTGCGATCACCTGATCGCCGTCGGTGCGGAGGGAGACCTCCGCACCGGTCGGCGCCACCCGCAGCGCCGCCGGTTTCGCCTCGGCGTCCGCACCGCGCGCCGCCAGCCGTGCCGCCTCGCGCGCGGCGTCCACACAGCGCACCTGTGCGGCGGCGGCCAGCAGCGTCCCCAGGCACAGCACGACCACGACGAGGAGGGCGGCCAGCGCGATGGCCGCCTCCACCGTCACCGCGCCCCGTTCGCCGGTTCCGCACCGCGGAACCGTTGCGAGCGTGCGTATCCCCTGTGCGCGACCACGTCTCACACCGAGGTGGCGAGTGCCTTGTCGATGATCTTCGTCAGGGCGTTCACGATGGAATCGCCCGTCACCACCGAATAGAGCACCGCTCCGAACGCCGCGGCAGCCACCGTGCCGATCGCGTATTCGGCGGTGCTCATCCCCTCCTCGGCGACCAACGCTCGCAGCAGGCGCGCACGCAACTCCAGTACTGCCGATCGAACCGCCACCCGCATCGATCTCCCCTTTCTCTGTCACCGGCACGGGCGTTCCGCGCCGGAGGTCTCGCATGTCGCTCACAGCCCGCCGCCGAGCACCCGCGTGGCCAGGCCGATGACGACCGGCACGATGCCCAGGCAGACGAAGGCCGGCAGGAAGCACAGGCCCAGCGGTCCGCCGATCAGCACCCCGGCCCGCTCTGCTCGGGCCGCTGCGGCGTCCTCCACGGCGGCGCGGCACTGCCCCGCCAACTCGCTCACCGCATCCGCCAGGCACGCGCCCGAGCGGGCCGAACGCGCCGCCATCCGGGCCAGTGCCTGAATATCGGCGGATCCGGCCTCCTGGGCCACCCGCCGCCACGCGTCAGGCTGATCCGCACCCAGCGCCAGCAGATCGGCAACCCGATGCAGTGCCGTGCCGAGCTCCGGCGGAGCGATCGAGGCCACCGCACGAGCCGCGACACCGACCGGCAGGCCCGCCCGCAGACAGGCCGCCAGCAGATCGAACGCCGACGCCGTCCCGAACCGATCCGCACCACCGGCGCGACCCCGACGTCGCGAAACCCGATGTGCCCCAACAAGCACCGCCCGTCTCCGCAGCGCCGCCGCCGCGGCGTCGCCCGGCACGCACACCAGCGCAGCCACCAACAACAGCAGCCCGCAAACGACCATCACCCCTCCCCTCGCGTCGTATCCGAAAGCGCCACAACACAAGTCCCCGTCGACAATCCACACCGCCGCAAACCCGCTCGAGACAACCGATGCACGTGCATTCCGTCGCGGCCCTCGCCCACGCGCCGATCGATCGGAACAACCACCGCCACAACAACCTCGGACTCGTCGAGAGAAATCAGAGGCAGCCTCACCGACCGCGGCGCTGCCACGAGATCCCCATGGCTACCGAACAGCTAAGTCCCGACGGTCGCAATACATCGCCCCGTCGACCCACATTTCGAACGTCTGCACCCTGATCACATTCGTCCACAGCAAGTCCTGGACAGGCACGTCCCGCCTCCCGGGCACGCCCGAATTGACGGGTACGCTCAACAGCCCCCGCTGCCCGAACTACTTGAACGCCAACGGAACCGAACAGCCGGGACCCCGCGCCAGCGAGCACCAGGCCCCACACGCGGGCACATCCAACTTGCTCACATCCATCCACAACCGGCCCTACACAGCCTCCAGCCGCGCCTGAACACCGTGGGTGGTTGGGCGGGTTTCGGGGTGCTTCGGGGGTGGCGGGTGAGGTTCTCATGTGGGTACCTGGGCTGTGATGGCGTCTGCCCAGAGCAGGCCTGCGCAGATCAGGGCTGTGCCGAGAGGGAGTAGGGCGGTGCCTGGGCCGGGGGTCAGGAGGACTTGCAGGGGGGCCGCGTTCATCAGGTGGCCCAGGGCTATGCCGAGGAGAGGGAGGGTGGCGAGGACTACGGCGCTGGCTCGTGCACCGGCCAGGGCTGCGGTGGTCTTGTCGCGAAAACGTATGCGGCTGGACAGGTCTGCACGTGCGGCGACGAGGAGTTCGGCCAGGGCCAGGCCGTGCTGGTCGGCCAGTTGCCAGGCGTCGGCGATGCGGGCGAGTTCGGCGGCGATGACGGACTCGGCATTGCGCAGACCGGCGGCGGCGGATCCGCCGAGCCTGCTGCGGGCCGAGCCGATCGCGAAGGCGCGTGCCGCGACGCCCTGGACCTCCCCGGCCGCGACAGCCGCGGCGGCACTGGGGTGCGTACCGACCCGCAGCTCACCGATCACGGTCTCCAGACCTTCCAGCAGCGCAACGCATTCCACCCTGTGCTGCCGGGCCCGAGCCGAGCGTCGGCCACGCAGACCGACCGTCACCGCGACCAGCAGGGCGGCGAGCAAGGCGCCTACTCCGGCCACCGCCGCTCCCGAGACACCGAGATACGCGCCGATCCGGAACAGCCGGTGCGGCGAGACTTTTCGCATACCTCTGCGCACACCGAACAAGGCGAGGTAGCGCCGGGCACCTGCCGAGGGAGGCACGGCGAGTACCGCCGCCGCCAGACAGGCCACGGCGAGTGGCGGGATCATCGGGCGTCCCGTTCGTCGAGCAGGCGGCGCAGGGATGCGGCCGCGGGGGTGGGTGCGTCGTCGGTGCGCCAGGCCGCCTCGATGCGGACCCGGCCGTCCGGATCGCGGACGACCAGCCCGATCTCGCACAGCGCACGCGCGCCGTCGGGACGGCGATACACGTGCAGAATCACCTGGACGGCCGCGGCGAGCTGACTGTGCAGGGCGGCACTGCCCAAGCCGCCCAGTGCCGCCAGTGCTTCGAGACGGGCCGGAACCTCACGCGGCGAGTTCGCGTGCACGGTGCCCGCACCGCCGTCGTGGCCGGTGTTGAGTGCGGTCAGCAGGTCGATGACCTCGGCGCCGCGCACCTCACCGATGACGATGCGGTCCGGGCGCATTCGCAATGCCTGACGCACCAGATCGCGAACGGTCACCGCGCCCGCGCCTTCCACGTTCGGCGGACGCGCCACCAACCGCACCACATGGGGATGCGGCGGAGCGAGTTCGGCGGCGTCCTCGACGCACACGATGCGCTCGGCCGCGTCGACCTCGGCGAGCAGACCGGACAGCAGCGTGGTCTTTCCCGCGCCGGTGCCACCCACCACCAGGAAAGCCAGCCTCGCGCGAATGATGCGCTCCAGCAACGCCTTCGCCTCGGCGGGGACCGACCCGGATGCCGCCAGCGCATCCAGGCCCTGACTCGCCGGGCGCAGCACCCGCAGCGCCAGGCAGGTGCCGCCGGGAGCGACCGAGGACAACACCGCGTGCAGTCGCACACCGAACGAATCCCCCAGCACGCCGGTACCTTCCGGCAAGCGCCCGTCCACCCACGGCTGCGCGTCGTCGAGCCGTCGCCCCGCGGCCAGTGCCAGGCGCTGGGCCAGTCGCCGTACCGCGGCCTCGTCCTGGAACACCACCGACGCCCGCTGCAACCCCTGTCCGCGATCCACCCACACCGAATCGGGCGCTGTCACCAGCACATCCGACACCCGCGGATCGTGCAGCAGCGGTTCGAGCACCCCGGCCCCGGTCATCTCGGTCTGCAACAACCGCAGCACCCGCAACAGATCCGTATCCCCGAGCACCCCACCCGCTTCGGCCCGGATCGCCGCCGCGACCCGCGCCGGATCCGGCTCGCCCGACTCGACCGCCAGCCTCTCCCGCACCCGGTCCAACAGCTCGTCGGTCACCAACGCACTCATCGACACCGGACCTCCCCGACCACGAACCCGGCCGCGCCGACATCCCTCGTGGCCGAACCCGCTCGATCCCGAGCACCACCATGTGCAGGCACGATGTCGCCTCCCGCGAATCGGCGAAAGGTCGGACCGTGCAGCCGTTTCGGTGTCGCCGAAACCGGCCACGAACTCATCGATCCTTCGCCGGGCAGAGACGCACTCACCGCCGCGACGGCCATCCGCGTGCGGCCGGACAGTGTGACCGCACCCGGTGTGCGACCGAGACCGGCTGGTGCACTTGCATTTGCGAGGCCATCGGTCGCCCCCGGCCGAATATCCATCACGAGTGCTCGATCGCTGATGACCTCGCCGAATGCCGGTTCGTGGATGACCCTGGCGCGGCGGTGTTTTCGCACGGACGCGCCCGCAAGGCGGATCATCGGTCGTCTCCGGTCAACAGAGACAGCACCGATTCGGCGGCAGTTCGCAGGGGCCCGCGCGGGGTGGTCAGGCCGGCGCGTTCGAGTTGGCCGGACAGGCCCGGGTGGGCGCGGACCGCGGCCAGCAGCGGGAGGCCGAGCGCCTCGGCGACCTCGTCGCCGTGCAGGCCGCCCGGGGCGGGCCCGCGAACGATCAATGCCTGGTTGGGATTTCGGCGGCGCACATGCGCCACGGTGGCGCGGGCCGCGGCGATCGAGCGCAGCCGTGGTGTCGCGACGAGGACGACCAGATCCGCCCCGTCGAGCATCTGATCGGCGTGCGGGCCGCGCTCGCGGGAGATATCGCAGACGACCAGATCGCCTGCGGCACGGCCCGCGTCGAGAACCGCGCGCACCGCACCGGGACCGATCTCGGTGGGGCCGGTATCGGGGGTGGCCCGGCCACAGGCCAATACGCGCAGGCCGGGCGCGGCCTCGGGCAGTGCGTCGCGCAGGGTTGCCGCGGCCACCCGGCCGTCCTCGACGACCAGATCGGGCCAGCGCAGCCCCTCCTCGGATTCGATGCCGAGCAGCAGATCGAGGCCGCCGCCGAACGGATCGCCGTCGACCAGGATCGTGCCGGGGCTGAAGCGAATCGCGGACGCGGTCAAGGCGATCGCACCGGCCAGCGTGGACGCGCCCGCACCACCGCAGGCGCTCACGACCGCGACGACCGCACCACCGCCCTCGGCGGCGGACGCGGGCTCGGCGAACACCTCGATCAGCCGATCCGCGGCCGCGGGCAGGCCGAGCACCAGCTCGGCGCCACCGGTGATCGCGGCCTCCCACTGATCGGCCCCGGGTTCTCCCTCGCTGACCAGGACGGTGCCCGCACGACGCGGATACCCGGCCGCAGCGCATTCGTGCGCGGCGGCCGTGTCGAGAATCACGAGCGCGGCCTCGGTCCAGGCGTATCTACCGATCGGCATCGAGTGCTCCGCCAACTGCCGATCGGCAGCGGCCGCGATGCGCCGGACCTCCTCGCGCAGCCGATGTCCGGATACGAGCGTCAGGGCCGGAGGCTGCTCCGCTGTAACGGAATTCATGCAGGTCAGCCTGGCCCGGATGACGTTGCGGCACCAGAGGTGACCGCTCGGTTGTGGATAACTCCGGGGGTGTGAGCAAAAACGAAACTCCCGGTACCACGCAACAGGCCGACGAAGGCCGCCGACCGAAGGCCGAGCGAGGCAGGGGCCCGGACGAAACGGTCCGGAAATAGAGGACGGCCCCAGCCGGGGGGGGAGGAGGCTGGGGCCGTCGGGGTTCAGCCCCGGGGGGTCGGGCTGAACGCGCCTGGACTATGTCCAGGTGCCAGCAATACTACACCCAGGGCCGGGCCGAAACGCAAGTGCAGCGGGCGAGGAAGTTTTCGCCGTCGACGGGGCATCGAGGCGGCAAATCCGATCGGCGGGCGATTCGGCGGCGCGCGCCGCCCCTGGGCATCCGGTCCGGGCGAAATTTCCCTATCCTGGACCGCGTGACGGCCGAGGGCGACCAGACAGCGGCGGAAGATCCGATCAGCGCGACAGATACGAACGGGCAACGAGGCGAGCGAACGAGTGCGCGCCCGGGACGGGTGGCGGCATTCTTCGATCTGGACAAGACGGTGATCGCCAAGTCCAGCGCGTTCGTGTTCAGCAAGCCGTTCTTCGATCAGGGCCTGATCGATCGCCGGACGGTTCTGGAGAGCAGTTATGCGCACTTCCTGTACATGCTCTCCGGCGCTGATCACGACCAGATGGAGCGGATGCGCGAGCATCTGACGAAGATGTGCGCGGGCTGGGATGTGGCCCAGGTGCGCGCCGTGGTCGCCGAGACGCTGCACGAGCTGGTCGATCCGCTGATCTACGCGGAAGCGGCGGATCTGATCGCCGACCACAAGATCCGTGGCCACGATGTGGTGATCGTCTCGGCATCCGGCGAGGAGATCGTCGCGCCGATCGCCGCCGCACTGGGTGCGACGTACACCGAAGCCACGCGCATGGTGGTGAAGGACGGTAAGTACACCGGCGAGGTCGAGTTCTACTGCTACGGCAAGGGCAAAGTCACCGCAATCGAAAAACTCAGCGCCACAGAGGGTTACGACCTCTCTCGGTGCTATGCCTACTCCGATTCGGCGACCGATCTGCCGATGCTCTCGGCGGTGGGGCATCCCACGGCGGTCAATCCGGATCGAAATCTGCGCCGGGAGGCCATCTCTCGCGACTGGCCGGTGCTGACGTTCTCGAATCCGGTCTCGCTGTGGGCGCGGATCCCGGCCCCGTCCACGACGACCGTCGCGGCGACGATCGCGCTCGGGGTGAGCGCACTTCTCGCGGGAGCGATCAGCTACCGGCTGCTGCGCCGACGGGACTGAGACGGCCCTCGAATACCCCCTCACACCCGTCCGAAACGAGCTTGCACGACGGGTGCGCAACCCCTCCAGGGAACCACGAAACGCCGCACGACACGCCGGTTTCTAAAATGTTTCCGCAGGTCTTGAATGTGAGGGGACTCACAGGTAAGAATGGATTCACGGAAGGACGGAAGGCCAAGATCGAGGCGGAAGAGAAGCGTCGAGCTCCCATCCCACCTTCCCAGCACGGGCGCCAGGCACCCACGCGGAGCGCGCCGCGACAGGGCAGCAGCGTTGTGGGCTTGCGAGATTCGGGTTCTTGTCGGCGATGGCCTCGCACAGGTTGCGGGGATGAACCGGCAGGGTCCGAGGAATCGCCGAGGCCGCAGAACACAACCCAAACAAGCACGCTTGGTAACCAGGTGGTCCGTGCTAGCGGGCGGTGAAGTCGGAAACGACACGCCGCCCGTTTTGGTGTGCGCAGGCTCAGACGCTGTCGGCGATGGAGCGCGCCTCCCGCGCCCCGTCCTCGAATGCACCGCAGCACAACACGACCCAGCCGCCGACGCCCTCGACCGTGCCCGCGCCGAACGCGGCCCCCGCGTCCAGATACGCCTGCCGCCGACGCAACCAGAACACCTCCGGCACACCCAGACTGTGCGGGTCCAGCCCACTGGACACCGAAACCAGCCTGGACGCCGCGCGCGCCACGACGCCGTCGCCCGTGCCGAACGGACGCAGGGTGAGCAACTCACCGTGCACCACCGCCGCGACGACGGGTGCGGGGGCATTCGAGGTCAGCACGGTCTGTACGAGCAGATCCAGCCGCTCGGCTATTTCACCGCCCGGACGCGGACGACCCAGTTGTTCGGGGTCCCCCACCAGATCCGCGGCCGCGAGCAGATGCAGCCGGGCCAGCGCCTGCAACGGAGCCCGCTGCCACACGCCGACCAGATTCTGCAGCGCCTCCCCGTCCAATGCCTGCCCGACCCGCAACGCGCCGGTCAGAATCGGATCCCCGACACTCCCGGGCTCGGGCAGCTCGGTGCTCCCCCCATCGATCGCCGCCGACGACCGCGCCGCACGCACCGCGGCCTCCGCGGCCGTCGTGGGCCATCCCCGGCGATTGGCCTGATGCCGATGCACCTCGGCCAACGCGTCACGAGCCCGATCGGCGGCATCACGCACACCGGGCAGATCGACCAGGGGTTGCAGCACATCGCTCACGAGTGCACACGCTACTCGAGCGTGGAATGACCAACGGAGGGGATCGTCCCGGCCCCGGGACGACGGCGCGACAGGGCCCGGACAAAAACAGTCCCCGGTACTCACGTCTCGAACCGTGAACCTCAGTCGTCGCTTTGGTTCCGTGCTCGGGGCTGACGTGCCGGGGGCCTGACCAGGTGCCTCAACAACCTCACATCATCTTCAGACGTCTCCGCTGGTCATGTGCTGCTGTTCCGCATTTCCTGATGTGTATCTCATTGTCCTCCTCTGCGCCGTCACGTCAAGACTTTCGGCGGCATATTTTCACCACGAATATGAGCTCCCACCTGCAAGTTCACCGCTCAGCGCGCACCGAGCAGATCCCGCCCGGGAATGGCCTCGAGCAGGTTGCGGGTGTACTCCTCGCCGGGCGCGGAGAAGACCTCGTCGGTAGTGGCGGACTCGACGACCTTGCCGTTCTGCATGACCATGACGTCGTCGGCGATCTGCCGGACCACGGCCAGGTCATGGGTGATGAACAGATAGGACAGACCCAGTTCGGCCTGCAGGTCGTTGAGCAGGGTCAGGATCTGGGCCTGGACCAGGACGTCCAGGGCCGAGACCGCCTCGTCGCACACCACCACCTCGGGCTCCAGGGCCAGCGCGCGGGCGATCGCGACCCGTTGCCGTTGACCGCCGGACAGCTCGTTCGGATATCGGCGCATCACCGAGGCGGGCAGCGCCACCTTGTCCAGCAGATCGCGCACCCTGGCCTCCCGCTGGGCCGAATCGCCGATCCGGTGGGTACGCAGCGGTTCCTCGATGGTGCGGTAGATCGAATACATCGGATCCAGTGAGCCATAGGGGTTCTGGAAGATCGGCTGCACCCGGCGCCGAAAGGCGAACGTGCCCTTGCGATCCAGATCCGCGATGGACTTCCCCTCGAAGGTCACCGTGCCGGAGGTGGGTTCGAGCAGACCCAGCACCATGTTGGCGACCGTCGATTTGCCCGAACCCGATTCGCCGACGATGGCCGTGGTGGTCCCGCGCGGCAGCCGGAACGAAACCTCGTCCACGGCACGGAATTGCGCGGACTTCCACGGTGAACCGCCGCGCACCTTGAACACCTTCGTGAGCCGTTCGGCCACCAGGACGTCGTCGGTGACCGACGCGACCTCGGCATCGGCTGCGGCGACCTGTTCGGCGACGTGCACGGCCCGCTCACGCACCTCGGCGCGACGGCTCACCGACGCGCGCTGCTGCGCCGCCAGCGACGGCGCCGAACGCACCAGCCGCTTGGTGTACTCGTGCTGGGGTTCGCGCAGAATCCGCAGTGCGGGACCGGATTCCACCACGCGCCCGCGATACATCACCACCAGATGTTCGGCGCGTTCCGCGGCCAGACCGAGATCGTGGGTGATCAGCAGCACCGCCGTGCCCAGCTCGCTGGTGAGTTCGTCCAGGTGGTCGAGGATGCGCCGCTGCACGGTGACGTCCAGCGCGGAGGTGGGTTCGTCGGCGATGAGCAGCCGGGGACGGCAGGCCAGCCCGATCGCGATCAGCGCACGCTGGCACATACCGCCGGAGAACTCGTGCGGATACTGGTTGACCCGCTGCGCCGCGTCCTGCATGCCCGCCTGCTCGAGCAGCGTGACCGCCTGCTGCCTCGCCTCCTTGCCGCGAGCGATCCCGTTGGCCGCCAACGTTTCCCGAACCTGGAAGCCGACCTTCCAGACCGGATTCAGGTTCGTCATCGGATCCTGCGGGACGAAACCGATCCCGTTCCCGCGCACCGCGAGAATCTCCCGGCGCGAGGCCGAGGCGAGATCCTTTCCGTCGAAGAGGATTTCGCCGCTGGTGACCTTTCCGGTACCGGGCAGCAGATCGATGATCGCGTGGGCGGTGGTGGACTTCCCGGATCCGGACTCCCCCACGATGGCCACCGTCTGCCCCGGATACACGGACAGATTCACCCCGCGCACGGCGGGCACCTGTTTGCGGTCGGCCGTGAAAGATACGTTCAGGTCCCGGATTTCGAGCAGTGGACCGGCCTCGGACTGCTCGCCATCGGTCGGCGCATCGGATGTGTTCGTCGCATCGGTCATTTCCGCACTCACCTCTTACGCGCTTTCGGATCGAGCGCATCACGCACCGCGTCGCCGAGCAGGATGAAGCTCAGCACCGTCAGCGCCAATGCCGTTGCGGGATAGAACAGGATCGCCGAGGTGCGGATCGACTGCTGATCGGCGGCGATGTCCGCACCCCAGGACACGACGGTGCGCGGCAGGCCCACACCGAGATACGACAGCGTCGCCTCGGTCACGATGAACACGCCCAGCCAGATGGTGGCCACCACGATCAGCGGCCCGGCCGAGTTCGGCAGCACATGCCGGATCAGCGTGCGCAGCGGCGACACTCCCAATGCCTTTGCCGCCGTGACATATTCGCTGTTCTTGGCCTCGATGACCGCACCGCGCGCAATGCGGGCCGCCTGCGGCCAGGTGAACGCGGCCAGAATCAGGATCACCGTCCAGATCGTGCGCGAGTTCAGCAGCTGCATCAGCACGATCGCCGCCAGGACCAGCGGCAGCGCGAAGAAGATCTCGGCCAACCGGGACACCACCGAGTCCAGGATGCCGCCGTAGAACCCGGCGATCGCGCCGAGCGTGCCACCGATCAGCACGAACAGGATCGCCGCACCGATACCGCAGAGCACCGAGGCCCGGGTGCCGTAGATGGTGCGCGCGTAGACATCACATCCCTGCAGATCGAATCCGAACGGATGACCCGAGCGATGCGCGGCCATACTCAGCGCGGTATCGCAGTAACGCGGATCCTGACCGGTGAACAGCTGCGGCCAGGCCGCGACGAGCAGCACGATCACGATCAGCACCGCGCCGACCAGGAAGATCGGATTGCGCCGCAACTGCCGCCAGGCATCACGCCAGATGCTGGTCGGCGAACCGCCGTCCTCGACACGGTCGGTGGCCAGCACCTCGACCTCGTCCGGCGGCGCGACGTAGTACTCCTGGGTACGGCGATCGACGCCGTAATCATTGTCAGGCATAGCGAATCCGTGGGTCGAGGGCGGCATAGAGCAGGTCGACGACGAGGTTCGACAGCAGGAAGATGACGATCAGCACGGTGACGAAGGACACCACGGTCGGCGCCTCACCGCGGATGACCGCCTGGAACAGTGTGCCGCCCACGCCCGGAATGTTGAAGATGCCCTCGGTGACCACCGCGCCCGCCATCAGCGCGCCCAGATCGGTGCCGAGGAAGGTGACAACAGGGACCATCGAATTGCGCAGGATGTGCACGGTGATCACCCGTCGCCGGCTCAGGCCCTTCGCCGTCGCGGTGCGGACGTAATCGGCGGTCATGTTCTCCGCCACCGAATTTCGGGTCAGGCGCAGTACATAGGCGAACGACAGCGACCCGAGCACGATCCCCGGGACGATCAACTGTCCCCAGGGAGCCTTACCGGAAACGGTGACCGGCGCGATGCCCCACTTCACGCCGAGCAGGAATTGCGCGAGAAAGCCCACGACGAAAATCGGCACCGCGATGATGACCAGACTGATCACCAGCAGCGTCGAATCGAACAGCTTCCCCTTGCGCAGCCCGGCGACCAGGCCGAACGCCACCCCGAAGACGGTCTCCACCACCAGGGCGATCACGCTGAGCCGCAACGTGATCGGGAACGCCCGCGCCAGCTCGGCGCGCACCGGGCGACCGGAGAACGCCGTGCCGAAGTCGAGAGTGAAGATGCCCTTCAGATAATCCAGATATTGAATGATGAACGGCTGATCGAGATGGTAGCGAGCACGCAATGCGGCTTCCAGCCCCGGCGTCATCGGCTTGTCGCCGGCCAGTGCCCGGATCGGATCACCCGGGATGAGGAAGATCATTGCGTACACGAGCAGCGTCGCCCCGATGAAGACGGGAATCATCTGAAGCAGTCGCCGCACGACATACCAGGCCATGAGTGCCTCCGCGGTCGATGGCCGGGGCAGTGCCGATCCGCCGATGAGCGAGTCGGCACTGCCCCGGCTTCCAGCAACTAGTTCTTCTCGATGTTCTCGAAGTCGAACAAGCCGGACCAGGCCAGCTTGGCCGACTTCACGTTCTCCGAATAGCCGCCCGTGCCTTTGTAATCCAGCACCGGGATGTCGGCCATGTCGCGGAACAGCACCGCCTGGGCCTGGGTGATCACCTTGTAGGAGTCCTCCGGCGTCGCCGCGGACTGAGCCTGGACCAGCAGGTTGTCGAACTCGGGATCGGAGTAGCCGACGTCGTTGGTTTCCGAACCGGTCTGGTACTGCGAGGTCAGGAATTCCAGCATGGACGGGTAGTCGCCCTGCCAGCCGTAGCGGAATGCCTTGCCGATCGTCTTGCTGTGCACCTGATCCCGGATCTGCTTGAACGTCGGCAGCGGAGTGGCCGACGCGTCGATGCCCAGGGTGTTCTTGATGCTGTTCGCGGTGGCCTCGACCCACGCCTGATGGGTGCCGTCCGCGTTGTAGGCGATCTCGAACTTGCCCGACCACGGCGAGATCGCGTCGGCCTCCGCCCACACCTTCTTCGCCTCGGACGGGTTGTATTGCAGCACTTCGTTACCCGGCACGTTCGGGTTGAATCCGGGCAGCGTGGTGGCGGTGAAATCCTTCGCCGGGCCCTTGGTGCCGTGGAAGATGGTGTCGGAGATCTGCTCTCGGTTGATCGCCATCGAAATGGCCTTGCGCCGCAGCAGACCCTCCTGACCGCCGAAGTGCGGCAGCGAGCTCTGGATGCCGATGTGTTCGCTCTGCGCGGTCGGCTTCACGATGGCGCGGTCGCCGAGGTCCTTCTTGAAGGTGGTCAGCGCGTTGTTCGGGATCCGGTCGATGGTGTCCAGATTGCCGCCGAGCAGGTCGTTGTAGCCGGCCTCGTAGCTCTGATACATCTTGAACTGCAGGCCCTTGTTCTTGGGCGGCCGGCCACCGTGATAGTCCGGGTTGGTCACCAGGTCGATCGAAACCTGGTGCTGCCAGGCGCCGTTGCGCGCGAACTTGTACGGGCCGTTGCCGATCGGATTCTCGCCGAACGCCTTCATGTCCTTGTAGGCCACGCTGGGCAGCGGGTAGTACGGCGCGAAGCCCAGTTGCAGGGTGAAGTCGATCGACGGATTCTTCAGATCCACGGTGAAGGTGTGGTCGTCGACCACCTTCAGACCCGACATCGTCTGCGCCTTGGGCGGATTCGCGGCCAGGTCGTCATAGCCCTGGATCAGGCTGAACACCCAGTTCTGGTTCTGGCCGTTCGTGCTGAGCGCGCCGTAGTTCCAGGCGTCGACGAACGACTTCGCCGTCACCGGTTCACCATTGGTGAACTTCCAGTCCGGCTTGATGGTGATCGTGTAGTGCTGACGATCGGTCGTGTCGATCGACTTCGCCATCTCGTCGTGCGCGTTGCCGTCGGCGTCGTAGTACTTCAGCCCGGCCCACAACCGATCGACGACCCGACCACCCATGTTCTCGTTGGTATTGGTCGGGACCAGCGGATTCTGCGGTTCCGAAGCGAACGTGGTCACAACCCCCGCGTCCACACCTCCGTCCCCGGACGAGCAGGCCGTCAGTGCCAGCCCTGCCGCCAATAATGCCGCCGCGGCCAGCGCGGTAATCGTCTTGACTCTCAACGCATTCTCCCGATTTCAGGACGGGCGAAGCGACCGGCGGCGTGCACGGGATCTCCTGCACGGGCCGGACGATCGCCATAGGTGAATCGGACATTAGCCATACAACCGGTTGTTGTCAGCGGATCGACCCCGGTTCGTCACTCGTGTTAGCAAACCGGCAACATCGTTGACGCATTGCGGCCGATTCGAGTAGCACTTTGCACAATTGGCTAGGCACAGCGACGAGTTGACCGTCCGATCGCCGTGTCACCACCGGTCCGCGCCGGACAACGGAGTCGGCGGCGTATCGACCCTCGGGACCTGACCACGACGCCGATCCCGGTCCGTTACTGTCGGAATGTGGCCGCGCTCACCCCCGGCCGAAGGCATGCGAAAGAAGAGGCGAGATGACCGAGAACACCGCTGATCACCTGAAGGCGTATCCGCCGACCGCGGAATTCGCCGCCGCGGCCAACGCCGATGCGTCCCTGTACGATCGGTCCGCCGCGGACCGCGACGCGTTCTGGACCGAACAGGCGCACCGGCTGCACTGGCACGAACCCTTCAGTCGCGTCCTGGACTGGGACGACGCTCCGGTCGCCCGCTGGTTCGGCGACGGCAAGCTCAACGTCGCCTACAACTGCGTGGACCGGCACGTCGACGACGGCCACGGCGATCAGGTCGCCATCCACTGGGAGGGTGAGCCCGGCGACTCCCGCGCCATCACCTACGCACAACTGCTGACCGAGGTCTCCCAGGCCGCGAACTACCTGACCGAACTGGGTCTGCAGGCCGGTGACCGCGTCGCGATCTACATGCCGATGGTGCCCGAGGCGATCGTCTCCATGCTCGCGTGCGCGCGCCTGGGCCTGACGCATTCGGTCGTGTTCGCCGGTTTCTCCCCCAGCGCCCTGCGCCAGCGCATCGACGACGCCGCCGCCCGGCTGGTCATCACCACCGACGGTCAGTGGCGACGCGGTAAGTCCGCCCCGCTCAAGGAGGCCGTCGACGAAGCCCTGATCGGGGGCTTGCACAGCGTCGAACACGTACTCGTGGTGCGCCGCACCGAAATCGAGGTGCCCTGGACCGACGGCCGCGACCTCTGGTGGCACGACACCGTCGCCGAAGCCGACACCGAGCACGAGGCCCAAGCGTTCGAGGCCGAGCACCCGCTGTACATCCTGTACACCTCGGGCACCACCGGAAAACCCAAGGGCATCCTGCACACCACCGGCGGATACCTCACGCAGGTCGCCTACACCCACCACAACGTCTTCGACCACAAAGCGGGACAGGACGTCTACTGGTGCACCGCGGACATCGGCTGGGTCACCGGGCACAGTTACATCGTGTACGGCCCCCTGGCCAACCGCGCGACCCAGGTCGTCTACGAGGGCACCCCGAACTTCCCCGATGAGCACCGGCACTGGCAGATCATCGAAAAGTACGGCGTCACAATCTATTACATCGCACCCACCCTGGTGCGCACCTTCATGAAGTGGGGCCGGGAGATCCCCGACGCCCACGACCTGTCCTCGATCCGCGTACTGGGCAGCGTCGGCGAGCCGATCAACCCCGAAGCGTGGCGCTGGTACCGCGAGGTCATCGGCGCGAACTCCGCACCCATCGTGGACACCTGGTGGCAGACCGAGACCGGCGCGATCATGATCTCCCCGCTGCCCGGCGTGACCACCACCAAACCGGGCGCGGCCATGGCCCCGCTGCCGGGCATCTCGGCGAAGGTCGTGGACGAGGAGGGCAACCCGGTCCCCCTCGGCGAGACCGAAGCCAACGGCTACCTGGTCCTGGATCAGCCGTGGCCCTCGATGCTGCGCGGCATCTGGGGCGATCCCGAACGCTACAAGGCCACCTACTGGGAACGCTACGGCGACAAGGGCTGGTACTTCGCCGGCGACGGCGCGAAACTCGACGCCGACGGTGACCTGTGGGTGCTGGGCCGCGTGGACGACGTCATGAACGTCTCGGGACACCGCATCTCCACCGCCGAGGTCGAATCCGCACTCGTCGGTCACTCCGGCGTCGCCGAAGCCGCCGTCGTCGGCGCCAGCGACGAGACCACCGGACAGGGCATCGTCGCGTTCGTCATCCTGACCGCGGAAGCCAAGAACACCGGCCAGGACCTCGTCGCCGAACTCAAAGCCGAAGTCTCCCGGGAGATCAGCCCCATCGCCCGCCCCCGCGAGATCCACATCGTGCCCGAACTCCCCAAGACCCGCTCGGGCAAGATCATGCGCCGCCTCCTGCGCGATGTCGCCGAAGGCCGCGAACTCGGCGACACCTCGACCCTGGTCGACCCCAACGTCTTCGAAGCCATCCGCACCCAGAAGACCAACTGGTAACACCACATTCGAATCCGCGGGCCCGGAGCGCTTCGGCACTCCGGGCCGTCGCGTATCCGGACCATCTCACAGCTCGCCCACCAGCGCACCCGAACGACTGAGCGCAACCACCGACGCACCCAGCGGCGAAGCGTCTCCGTCCGCCGGAGCTCGCCCGCGAAGCGATAGGCAAAACAACGACACCCCAAGGTTTTTCGGCGCGGCTCGCCGTTCAGTGACCGCCGCGTACGCGCCGAAGGAGCAAGCGGCGGTCGCTGAACGGCGAGTCTCAGGGCGCCGAAAAACAGCCGGAGCGCAGCGGAGGCCGAGGCTAAAGCGCGCCGGAGCGGAGCGGAGGCCGAAGATACAGTTAGTGTTGCGGCAAGCTGTACTCGACGGGAGTGCGGCGCGGACGCAACCGCGAGCTGCCGTTGAGCAGAGCCTAGGCCGGACAGCACAGGGACAGGGAGAAGGGTCGAGCATTGAGCTTCACACAGGGCGGTAACGGGCAGGGCGCCGAAAGTGGCCGGGCCATTACCTCTATTCCGCTGTCCGAGGTCGATACCACGCGCACCGCGAGCATCGGAGACCTGGTTCGCGATGCCACCGAACAGATGTCGACCCTGGTCCGCGCCGAGGTGGCGCTGGCCAAGGCCGAGGTGACCGGGGAAATCCGCAAGGGCCTGCAGGGCAGCGTCTTCTTCATCGTCGCGCTGACGATCCTGCTGTTCTCGACCTTCTTCTTTTTCTTCTTCGTCGCCGAACTGCTCGATGTGTGGCTCTACCGCTGGGCGGCCTTCCTGATCGTGTTCGCGCTGATGATCGTGGCCACGGTGGCGTTCGCGGTGCTCGGCTACATGAAGGTGCGCAAACTTCGGGCGCCGGCCAAGACCATCGAATCGCTGAAGGAGACGCGGACCGTGCTGCCGCAGGGACTCGGCGCACACGGGTCGGATGTCAACGATGCGGTCGACACGTCCGGCCGCTAGCGCGCCGATTACGCTTTCCGGCGTGTCGTCTATTCCGAGTCCGGATCCGTCGAGCGTCCGCTACGACGGACCGTGGATCCACAAGGACGTGCATGCCAACGGCATTCGATTCCACATCGCCGAGGCGGCGCCCACCTCCGGATCCGGCGTGCGCGGAGACGATACGGCGGAGACCGATACCCCGCTGGTCCTGCTGCTGCACGGATTCGGCGATTTCTGGTGGTCCTGGCGGCATCAGCTGACCGGCCTGGCCGACCTCGGGTACCGCGCGATCGCGGTCGATCTGCGCGGATACGGCGATTCGGACAAGCCACCGCGCGGCTACGACGGCTGGACGCTCGCCGGTGACGTCGCCGGACTCATCCGCGCGCTGGGTCACACCGACGCCACCCTGGTCGGCCACGCCGAGGGCGGACTGGTGTGCTGGGCGACCGCGGTCCTGCATCCGCGGCTGGTGCGCTCGATCGCGGTGGTGAGTTCGCCGCATCCGGTAGCGCTCAAACAGGCCGTGCTGCGCGATGGACGGCAGCGCCGGATGTGGCTGCCGAACTTCCTGCGCTATCAACCGCCGCGCTACGGCGAACGTCTGCTGACCACCCGGGACGGATTCGAGGTGGAACGGCTGCTGCGGCAGCGGGCCGGAACCGACTGGGCCGGATCGGCAGATTTCGTCGACACCGCCCGCCGGATGCGCGCGGCCATCCGAATCTCCGGCACTGCGCACTGCGCCCTGGAATATCAGCGCTGGGCGTTCCGCAGCCAGTGGCGTCCCGACGGCCATCGCTTCATGTCCGCGATGCGCGAACCGGTCCGCATCCCTGTCCTGGCCCTACACGGCGAATCGGACGGCTACATCCTCGACGCCACCATCCGCCGCGGCCAACGCCTCTCCCCCGACCGCCGAATCGTATCCCTCACCGGCGCAGGCCATTTCGCCCATCAGGAGAGACCACAGGAAGTCACCGCCGAACTCGCGAAACTCCTATCCTGAAAAACCAAGGGCGACAACCGATCTCGCACGAACATCGGTAACTCACCGGGTACGCCCGAACGGCAACCAACCGCCTGACCGCCGGCCCGACACCTGGCCTCCCCGCCCCCAACGACACGCTGAAGTCGCGGGGAGGCGGGCTAGCTCAGGACGCACTGGCCGGTGCCCACGGCGGCCGTGCGGCCTGCCGCGGCGTCGAGATCGGACCTGACCTCCTTCAAGGTCAGCACGTATCCGGTGTCCTCGTCGGTGACGGCCGCGCCGAACACCACGCCCAGCACGTCACCCTGCGTATCCACCAGCGGCCCACCGGAATTGCCCGCCCGGACCTTGCCGCGCACGGTGTAGACCTCGCGCTCGACGGTATCGCTCTTGTAGATGTTGGGTCCGGTCAGATTCAGCGTCTCGCGCACGCGCGCCGCGCTGGCGGTGTACGGTCCGCCGCCCGGATAACCGAGCACGATCGAGCTCTCACCCGAGGTCGCGGCACCCGAAGCCAGCGGGATCACCGGCGCCTGCAGACCGGGCACGTCCAGCACCGCCACATCCTTGGACGGATCGAACAGCACCACGGTGGCATCCAGCGGCCCCTTGGCGGTATCCACCTGCAGGGAATTGGTTCCGGCGACCACGTGCGCGTTGGTCATGATCCGCTCGGGGGCGACGACGAACCCCGACCCCTCCAGCATCCGCTGACAGCTCGACGCGACACCGCGGATACGCAACACGCTGTGCTGCAGGTTGACCGCGACCGGACTGTCGAGCACGCTCCCGTCCGGCGGGGCGACCGCGGCGATCGGCGCGCGGCTGAACGGACCGATCACATCCGGCAGCCCGGAGGTGTTGAGCAGCTGGGAGAACTCGTTGGGCACCCGGCGCAGCCAGTTCGGCGCGACCTTGTTGACCTCCGAGAGCACCCGCGAACCGTTCACCGCGGCCGCGATCGCCGGTTGCGAGGAGGAGGCCAGCGGCAGCGCCAGCAGCCAGGCGGTGGCCAGGACCGCCACCAGCTGCAGGCACGCGCCCACCACGCTGTCCACGGCGCGGATGAACGTGTTGTGCATCCCGCTGCGGGCCGCGCGGCCCAGCACCATGCCGGCCACCTCGCCGACGATCACCAGCGCCACGATCAGCACCACGCCGACCAGGACGCGTTTGCGGCCCTCGGCGATGTGGATCAGGATGTGCGGCGCGATCAGGATGCCCGCCACCGCGCCCAGGATCACGCCCAGGAAGGCCAGCGCGGAAGCCACCGCACCCTGCCGCCAGCCCGAGGAGGCGGCCAGCAGCGCGATGATCACGACCGCGATATCGAGCCAGTCCGACGAGGTCATCGTGTCCTCCCCAATGCCGCCGATCGACGCGGCCCTGCCGGCCGCGAACCCGACCGACTCATAACGTCATCCCCACTGCCTCGAGCGCGGCCCGCAGATCACGCACGTCGTGCGGATCCCATTCGCGCTCCCATCCCGAAACCGCCAGCAGACCGGCCAGTACACCGGCGGTGAATCCCCAGACGAGCATGCTGTCGACCTCGAACGCCGGGCTCATGTACCCCAGCGGATGCCGCACCACGAACCGATTCGCCGGATCGATGAGGTCCGCGATCCGCACCCGCGCCACCCGCGCGGCCTCGGTCTCGCTGACCACCCGCACCTCGCCGGGCGTGCGCCAGTACGCGAGCACCGGCGTCACGTCGAACCGCGAGGGCGGTACGAAGATCTTCGGCAGCACCGCGAGCGGATCCACGCCCGCGCGCTCCAGGCCGGTCTCCTCCCATGCCTCGCGTAACGCGGTGTCGACCGGGCCGCGATCGCCGGATTCCACCCCGCCGCCCGGAAAGGCGACCTGGCCGCGATGCTGACGCAACGTGGCCGCGCGCTGGGTGAGCAGCACATCCGCATCGGCGGGCAGTCCACCCGGCGCCGCCGGGTCGGCTTCGGGCGAGCCGCCGAACAGGACGAGCACCGAGGCCTGACGCGGGCGCATCGCCGCGGCCGCGACCTGCCGCATCGCCGTCCGATTCAGCACCGGGTTGGTCCCGGTCGGGTCGGCCGGTTTGCGTTCGACGACGCCGCGCAGCCAGGACGGGATGCCCTCGGTCACCAGATCCGGGCGCGCGCCGGACTCCTCGCGCCCCTCGCGGTCGCGCACTCTGCCTCCTCCGGCCTCGTCGCCGTGATCACCGCCCGCGGCGGCCGGGCTGCCCGCGGCAGCCGTATCGGACCGGTCTCGAGCACGGTAGCCGCATCCGACACCGTGCGCGCGACGGCCACCCCGATCGCCGTCGGTCATGCACGCACCCCCAGTTCGGCGGCGACCGTCTCGCTGATGTCCGCGACGTCGGCGAACGGGCGCGATACGACCTTCGCGATCGAACCGTCGGCGCGGACCAGCACCGAGATCGGCAGCGCCGGAACCGCTCCGACCGCGCTCCGCACCCGGCCGTCACCGTCCTGCACGCCGGGCAGATGAACCTTCAGATCCTGCAGCCGGGCCAGGGCCATCGACTCGTTCGGATCGCTGTGCACGGTGAGCACCGTCATCGCCGAGCCGACGCGATCGGCGAACTGCTGCAACGCGGGCAGTTCCTCGGCGCAGGGCCCGCACCAGTACGCCCACAGATTCAGCAGGGCGGGTTTACCGGCCAGGGCAGCGCCCAGATCCACCTGCCGGCCGTTCGCCAGGCAGTCCAGGCCGATACCGGCCAGCGGACCCTTCGCCGGACCCGGTGTGGTGGCCGTCGGGCAATCGGCCAGGGCAGCGGCCGAGCGCTGCCCGCTGCTCACGGCGGCGGGCACCTTTGCCGCGGTCGCCGTTGCGCCGGGACGGTTTTCGTGGACTCCGCGAGGCCACAGCGCCACCGCGAGCGCGACGATCACGATCAAACCGACGAATGTCCATCGCCAGGCCGTGGGAATCGACCTCACCGGCCCACCAGTTCGAGCAGATGCTCCGCCTCCGGTCCCTTGACCAGCGCGGCCGCGGCGACCGGATCGGTCGGACCGGTCCCGAAGGACGGGCAGTCCTTGGCCAGCAGGCAGGCGCCGCACGCGGGTTTGCGGGCATGACACACCCGGCGACCGTGAAAGATCACCCGGTGCGAGAGCATGGTCCACTCCTTGCGCTCGATCAGCTCGCCGACGATGTGCTCGACCTTGACCGGATCCTCCTCGGTGGTCCAGCCCCAGCGCCGCACCAGCCGCCCGAAATGCGTGTCGACCGTGATACCCGGCACGTCGAAGGCGTTGCCCAGAATGACATTCGCAGTCTTGCGACCGATTCCCGGCAATTTGACCAATTCGTCCAGATTTCCGGGGAGTACGCCGTCGTGCCGTTCCAGCAGAGCCTGGCCCAGACCGATCAGCGAGGACGCCTTGTTGCGATAGAAGCCGGTCGGGCGGATGTACTCCTCGAGTTCGGTGCGATCGGCCTCGGCATAGCCGCGCGCATCACGGTAGCGGGCGAACAGCGCGGGTGTGGTCATATTCACCCGCACATCGGTGCATTGCGCGGAAAGGATTGTGGCGACCGCCAATTCGAGCGGGTTCGTGAAATCGAGCTCGCAGTGCGCATCCGGGAATGCCAGCGTGAGTGTCCGATTCATCCGACGCGCCCGACGTACCAGGCCGAGCCTGGTCTCGGCAGCGAATTTGGCCGTACGAGAAGCGGACGTGTCGCGCCGCCGCGGTTCGGCGGCGGCGCTGGGAGCGGTGGCGGCGGGTTTACGCACTCGTCCACCATACGGAACCCCTCCGACAACAGCCCGTCAATGAGTCGTGCGACCCGGGGAAATCGGCTCGATCGCGGGTGTGACGGCGACGTTCACAGGGTGATCGAGGCGACAGAGAATGCCTCCCGTGTTCCATCTGAGACCTTCTCCGTGTTTACTCCTCGATATGCAAGGACTCGCTGTGGTGCTCTTCCCGGTGGTGCTGATGCTGTTCGCGCTGTTCATGGAACGCGTCGAAAATCGGCTTCGCAAACTGCTCGAACCGGAAGAAGAGGTCCAGCAATACCTCGAACGTGCCAGCAATGCCGAGGTCAACGAGCTCGCGAAGCTGGGTGTACCGGCCGCCGCGGCTCATCCCGGCCGCAGACGTACCCGCGGCGACGAACTGGACGTCGCACAGGCGAGCTGATCCGGCGCGCCGCGCCGACGCGACACGGGTGCGGCGGGAACCATTCGGGCATCGCGGTCGTTTCACCAACCGCATCTACGTGGTGTCTGTCACTACGCTGTCCGCATGCAAAGTAGACTGCACTGTCGGCCGCTTCGGCACGAGCCGGGGCGACAGCGACGGGCCCGCAGGCGGCAGCTTGCGTCGTCACCACGTAGGGACCCGCTGGCGCCGCCAGTACACCGTCAATTCCCATAAGGAGCACATTCGTGGACGAGGCCCTCGCCAGAGCAGGCATCTTCCAAGGCGTCGAGCCCACCGCAGTGGCAGCTCTCGCCAAACAACTACAGCCCGTGGACTTTCCCCGCGGACACATCATCTTCAACGAGGGTGAGCCGGGCGACCGGCTGTTCATCATCACCTCCGGCAAGGTGAAGATCGGCCGTCGCTCGCCCGACGGGCGAGAGAATCTGCTGACCATCATGGGTCCGTCGGACATGTTCGGCGAACTGTCGATCTTCGACCCGGGTCCGCGCACCTCGACCGCCACCACCGTGACCGAGGTACGCGCGGTCACCATGGACCGCGACGCGCTCAAGTCGTGGATCGATCAGCGGCCGGAGATCGCCGAGCAGCTGCTGCGCGTGTTGGCCCGGCGTCTGCGCCGCACCAACAACAACCTGGCCGACCTGATCTTCACCGACGTCCCCGGACGTGTGGCGAAGGCGCTGCTGACGCTGGCCCAGCGGTTCGGCACGCAGGAGGCCGGCGCGCTGCGCGTCACGCACGACCTCACCCAGGAGGAGATCGCCCAGCTGGTCGGCGCCTCCCGCGAGACCGTGAACAAGGCCCTGGCCGATTTCGCGCACCGCGGCTGGCTGCGTCTGGAAGGCAAGAGCGTGCTGATCTCCGATTCGGAGCGTCTGGCCCGCCGAGCACGCTGACGTATTCACGCCACATGTGAGTCATCCGGGGCTGTTTCGGCCCCGGATGAAGCGCCTGTCGGTGCAGGGACGCTCGCCACCACACCTGGTTCCGCCAACCCCGGACAACGCCGACACCTGTTCGCGGCCCGTCCCGTTGCTCGGACGCGTGGCGGGTGCGAGTGCCCGACACGGGGCCGAACGACGGGACTCAGGGGGCCGCGAACCCGCCGGAGCGAAGCGGAGGCCGAAGACACAGCTTAGTTTTGTTGGCTGCGCAGGTAGGCCAGCTGGGCTTTGACCGAGCTGCGGGCCGCGGGCCACAGCTTCTTGTCGACGTCGGCGTAGACCTTCGCGACGACCTGTAGCGGCTTGGCGTTCGGGCCCAGTTCGCGCAGTGCCGCGCGCACCTGCTCCAGGCGCTCCTGGCGATGCTGGATGTAGTAGCGCAGGACGGGCTCGGCCTCGGGGTGATCGGGGCCGTGTGCGGGCAGCAGGGCCCGGCCGGGGGCCACCTCGAGCAGGCGGTCCATCGAGGAGAGGTAGTCGCCCAGCGCGCCGTCGCGCGATTCGAGCACGGTGGTTCCGCTGCCGAGCACGGTGTCGCCGGTGAGTACGGCGTCGTCGAGGACGAAACTCACCGAATCGGTGGTGTGCCCAGGGGTGCCCAGCACCGTGATGCGCAGCCCGGCCGCCTCGACGACCTCGCCGTCGGTCAGCGGTGTGACCGAACCACGCAGATGTTCCGGATCGACCGCGCGCACCGTGGTGCCGGTCAGCTTGGTCAGCCGATCGATACCGCCGGTGTGGTCGTGATGGTGGTGCGTGATCAGGGTGAGGGCGATATTTCCGCCGGTCTCCCGCGCGATCGCCTCGCTGTGCTCACGATCCTTGGGCCCCGGATCGATCACGACGCAATCGGATCGTCCGGGGGCACGCAGAATCCAGGTGTTGGTGCCCTGCAGGGTCATCTGGTTGGGGTTGTTCGCCAGCAGTACCGATGCAGTCGGCGTGACCGTCCGCAGTTGCCCGTAAGCCGGATGAGTGAGCGTCATGCTGTGTCCTTCTGCTTCGCTTGGCACGCGAACCTCATTCCTGCTTACCGCATTTCGTGCAGGGCCGCACCACGATCTAGCTCACCTCGGCGATGAGTTCCACCTCGACCGGAGTGTTCCTGGGCAGCTCGAAAACGCCGACCGCGGAGCGGGCGTGCGTACCGGCTTCGCCGAACAGTTCGCCCAGGAGTTCCGAGGCGCCGTTGATCACCTGCGGCTGATCGTTGAATCCCGGTGCGGAGGCGACGAATCCGACGACCTTCACGATCCGCACGACCGAGTCCAGCCCGACCAGGTCGTGGACCGCCGCGAGCGCGTTGAGCGCGCACAGCTGGGCCGCCTGCTTGGCCTGTTCGAGACTCACCTCGGCGCCGACCTTGCCGACGGCCGACAGCTCACCGCCGACGAACGGCAGCTGACCGGAGGTGTAGACCAGCGATCCGCTGCGCAGCGCCGGGATGTACGCGCCCGCCGGGGCGGCCACGGCCGGCAGCCCGAGGCCGAGTCGGCTCAGATTCTCCCGCCAGTCCTGCGCCATCAGCCCTTCACCCGCTTGAGGTAGGCCACGTGCTGCTCACCGGTCGGCCCCGGCAGCACCGTGACCAACTCCCAGCCGTCCGCACCCCACTGATCCAGAATCTGCTTGGTCGCATGCGTCAGCAACGGCACGGTCGCGTATTCCCACTGCGTCACATCACTCATGCGCCCGAGCGTATAGGTGCACCCCACCCCCGAGAACCTTTGGGCTCGCCCCAATTCGGTGCCCCATCCCTGGACACATGCACCCACACACCTCGTTCCACCAACCTCGAACAACGCCGACACCGAAGTTCGCGGCCCGTCTCGCCGGTCGGACGCGTGGCGGGTGCGAGGAACGAGTACCCGACACGAGGCCGACCGGCGAGACCCCGGAGGCCGCGAACAGCCGAAGCGAAGCGGAGGCAATCAGACACAGTTCGCGGCCCGTCTCGCCGATGAGACGCGTGGCGGGTGCGAGGAACGAGTACCCGACACGGGGCTCATCGGTGAGACCAAGGGGGCCGCGAACAGCCGGAGCGGAGCGGAGGCAATCAACCACAGTTCGCGGCCCGTCTCGCCGATGAGGCGCGTGGCGGGTGCGAGGAACGAGTACCCGACACGGGGCTCATCGGTGAGACTTCGGGGGCCGCGAACCGCCGGAGCGAAGCGGAGGCCAAAGACACTGTGGTGTACCAGACAGTTGGTGGATCGCTTGGTGGGATTTTCCCAACGGGCTATAGGCTCGCGAACGTGGGAGCACCGATAGCAGCGCCCGTTTCCAGTGAAGCGGGGCCCGAGTTAGGTTGGCCGGAGCGGGCGGACAAGGCCCGGCTGCACTACGTTTCCGGGAAGGGCGGCACCGGGAAGTCGACGGTGGCCGCGGCGCTGGCGCTGGCTCTCGCGGCGGGTGGGCGGCGGGTGCTGCTGGTCGAGGTGGAGGGGCGGCAATCCATCGCGCAGCTGTTCGATCTGCCGCCGCTGCCGCCGACCGAGACCAAGATCGCGACCGCCGACGGCGGCGGCGAGGTCATGGCCTTGGCGCTCGATATCGAACACGCCTTCCTCGAATACATGGAGATGTTCTACAACCTCGGCTTCGCGGGCCGGGCGATGCGCCGGATGGGCGCCATCGAATTCGTCACCACGATCGCGCCGGGTCTCAAGGACGTCATTCTGACCGGCAAGATCAAGGAATGCGTGGTGCGCACCGAGAAGTCCGGTAACCGGACCCGCCCGGTCTACGACGAGATCGTGGTCGACGCGCCGCCGACCGGCCGCATCGCCGGATTCCTCGACGTCACCAAGGCCATGGTCGATATGGCCAAGGGCGGCCCGATCGCCTCGCAGGCCGAGGGCGTGTCGAATCTGCTGCACTCCGAGCAGACCGTCGTGCACCTGGTGACGCTGCTCGAGGCGCTGCCGGTGCAGGAGACCGCCGACGCCGTCGCGGAACTGACCGAAGCGGATTTCCGGATCGGCACGGTGATCGTCAACCGCGCCACCGAGGGCTTTCTGCCCGCCACCATGCGTGCCCGCGCCGCGGACGGCGACCTCGACGTCCAAGCCCTGCGCACCGGATTGCACGATGCGGGAATCATCCTGTCCGACAAGGACTTCCAGGGGATCGTGGAGGAGACGGTGCAGCACAGCGCGACCCTGCGCGCCCAGGACGACAGTTCGGCCGAACTGTCCCGGGTGGACATCTCCCGGCTGTATCTGCCCGCCCTGCCCGACGGTATGGACCTGGGCGGCCTGTACGAGCTGGCCGAGCATCTGAGCACTCAGGGAGTTCGCTGATGACCGTTCCGAGTACCGCAGTCCCGCTCGATATTTCGACGATCGTCGGGGACCCGTCGGCCCGCGTGGTGGTCTGCTGCGGCAGTGGCGGCGTCGGCAAGACGACCACGGCCGCGGCCATCGCACTGCGGGCGGCCGAATCGGGCCGCAAGGTCGTCGTGCTGACCATCGATCCGGCCCGGCGCCTGGCCCAGTCGCTGGGTGTGAGCGATCTGGGCAACAGCCCGCAACGCGTGCAGCTCGGCCCGGAGGCGAAGGGCGAACTGTTCGCGATGATGCTGAACATGCGCCGCACCTTCGACGAGATGGTGCTCGAGCACACCACCCCGGACAAGGCCGAACAGATCTTCGCGAACCCCTTCTATCAGACCGTGGCCTCGTCCTTCGGCGGGACGCAGGAGTACATGGCGATGGAGAAGCTGGGCCAGCTGGTCGGTCGCAAGGAGTGGGACCTGATCATCGTGGACACCCCGCCCTCACGCAACGCACTGGACTTCCTCGACGCGCCCAAACGACTCGGAAACTTCCTGAACGGCCGCATGATTCGCGTCATCATGGCCCCCGGACGCGGTGTGGGCCGGTTCGTGACCGGCGCGATGAGCCTGGCGGTGCGCGGCGTGTCCACGATCGTGGGCGGCCAGATGCTCAAGGACGCGTCACTGTTCCTGCAGTCGCTGGAGTCGATGTTCGGCGGCTTCCAGGATCGCGCCAATCGCACCTACGCGATGCTGTCCCGGCCCGGGACGCACTTCCTGGTGGTGGCCGCGGCCGAACCCGACGCGCTGCGCGAGGCGTCGTTCTTCGTCGATCGGCTCTCCACCGATGCGATGCCGCTGGCCGGGCTGGTGCTGAACCGCACCCATCCGGCGCTGTGCTCGCTGTCGGCCGAGCAGGCCGCGGCGGCCGCCGACCGGCTCGCCCCCGCGAGCGGCAACGGCGTCCCCGGCGGGACCGTCAGCGCGGAATCCGACGACGACGCGACCTCCGATCCGCGCGCGCTGGCAGCCGACGTACTTCGCATCCACGCGCATCGCGCCAGCACCGCCAAGCGCGAACAGCATCTGCTGCATCGGTTCACCGGCGCACACCCCCGGGTGCCGATCGTCGCGGTGACGGCGCTGCCGTTCGAGGTCTCGGATCTGCGCGCGCTGCGTGCTGTCGCCGATCAACTCTTCGACTCGACCGGGGCCCACATCGCCTGAGCGGCGCCCTCGACACCGCCTCGGCAACAGGGTGGTCAACGCTCGAGCAGGACGCCGACCGACCCCGGAAACGGGTCGAGCCCGCGGATGCGGGCTCGGTCCGTTGTCGGCAAGATCCTCAGATCGCGATTTTCTGGTTGCGCTGGGCGCGGAAGAACTCCGCCCAGGACGTCACCTCCGGATGCTGCTTGAGCAGCGCGCGCCGCTGCCGCTCGGTCATCCCACCCCACACACCGAACTCCACTCGATTGTCCAGGGCATCGGCACCGCACTCCATCAGGACGGGGCAGTGCCGGCAGATCGTCGCCGCTTTGCGCTGCGCTGCACCGCGTACGAACAGCTGGTCGGGGTCCACTTCCTTGCATCGGGCCTGGGAGACCCAGGCGATCCTTGCTTCGGCCTGCTCCACGTCCAATCGAGCGATGGGGGTAGTCATATGCATTTGGTGTGCCCCTTTGCAGTCCGAACACCGGGTCAACGGCGCTCCGGAATCGCGAGCAGTCCGCAGCAACCCAACCCCGCTGCGAACTGCACCACATTCCACTTTGAGTGTTAGCTCTATCACACTGGGTTCTCAATCTAGGTAAAGGTATGGGCGGAGCGCAAGACCGTCCCTGGAATTTCTGGTACGCCCGTCCATGCAAAAGCGACATAAAACCGGGCAGTCTGAACGAATTGGGCGACACGCCTGGCTTTTCTCCGCACGACGCGCCCACATGTGACGAGATGCACGCCCCGAGCAGGGCGGAAAGCGGCGGCCCGCACCGCGCAACGCTCACCCCGAGGCACTGCATTTAGTCTTGGAGCGTGCCGATCTCACAAACGCTCGCCAGACTGGCCGGGGCGTGCATCCTGGCGGCCGCTCTGATCGCCGGGCTGTTGTTCCCGCTCGCCGGTGGTTTCGGGTATATCTCCAACCGCGCCGCCGACGCCGTGGACAACGTCTCGGCGGAAGTGCTGGAGGGCACCGTGCCCGCGGTCTCCACGATGGTCGACGCCACCGGAGCACCGATCGCCTGGCTGTACGACCAGCGTCGGTTCCAGGTCCCCAGCGACAAGATCTCCAACAACATGAAGCTGGCCCAGGTCTCCATCGAGGACCGCCGCTTCCTGCAACACCACGGCGTGGACTGGCAGGGCACCTTCCGCGCCTTCCTGCGCAACACCTCGAGCGGTGAGGTGCAGCAGGGTGGTTCCACCATCGACCAGCAGTACGTGAAGAACTTCCAGCTGCTGGTCGTGGCCAAGACCGACGCCGAACGCCGCGCCGCCATCGAGACCACTCCCGCGCGCAAACTGCGCGAGATCCGCCTCGCCCTGACGCTGGACAAGCAGCTCACCAAGGACGAGATCCTCACCCGATACCTGAACCTGGTGTACTTCGGCAACGGCGCCTACGGCGTCCAGGACGCCGCGCAGACCTACTTCGGTGTGGACGCCAAGGATCTGTCCGTCCCGCAGGCCGCGATGCTGGCCGGCATCGTGCAGAGCTCCTCGCACTTCAACCCGTACACCAACGAGAAGGAAGTGCTCGCGCGCCGCAACACCGTGCTGGACACGATGATCCAGAACATCCCCGCCCGCGCCGAGGAATTCCGCGCCGCCAAGGCGACCCCGCTGGGCGTGCTGCCTGAACCCAAGGGGCTGTCCAACGGTTGCATCGCCGCCGACGACCGCGGCTACTTCTGCGATTACGCGATGCAGTACCTGGAGGACGCGGGCATCAGCAAGGATCAGCTCGACAAGGGCGGCTATCTGATCCGCACCACCCTCGACCCGGCCGTGCAGAACTCGATGAAGGCCGCGGTCAACTCGATGACCAACCCGACCCTGGCCGATATCGCCGAGGTCTCCAGCATCATCGCGCCCGGTCAGGACTCGCACAACGTGCTGGCCATGGTGTCCAGCCGCACCTACGGCCTGGACGCGAACGTCCATCAAACCGTTCAGCCGCAACCCTTCTCGATGGTCGGTGACGGTGCGGGCTCGATCTTCAAGATCTTCACCACGGCCGCGGCGATGGAGAAGGGCCTGGGGATCAACGCCAAATTGGATGTGCCCTCGTTCTACGCGGCCAAGGGCATGGGTTCGAGTGGCACGCCGGGGTGTCCGGCGATGACGTACTGCGTCAAGAACGCCGGTAACTACCGTTCGCCGATGTCGGTGACCGAGGCGCTGGCCCAGTCGCCGAACACCGCGTTCGTCAAGCTCATCCAGGCCGTCGGGGTGACCCCGACCGTCGATATGGCCATCCGCCTGGGCCTGCGGTCGTACGCCAAGGCCGGGACCTCCGGGCACGGCAACACGAGCATGGCCGACATGTTCAAACAGCAGAATCTGGGTTCGTTCACGCTGGGCCCGGTCGCGGTGAATCCGCTGGAGCTGTCCAATGTCGCGGCCACGCTGGCCTCGGGCGGCAAGTGGTGCCCGCCCTCGCCGATCAAGCAGGTCCTCGATCGCAACGGCAAGCCCGTCTCGCTGACCCAGCAGGCGTGTGAGCAGGTCATCGATCCGGGTCTGGCACGCACCCTCGCCAATGCGCTGAGCCAGGACGCCACGGGCGGTACCGCGGCCGGCTCGGCACACGCGGCGGGCTGGAACGTCCCGGTGTCCTCCAAGACGGGTACCACCGAGACCAACCGCTCCTCGGCCTTCCTGGGCTTCACCGATTCGCTGGCCGGCGCCGCCTACATCTATGGCGACTCACCGACGCCGGACGAGATCTGCTCGTTCCCGCTGCGCAACTGCGGCAGCGGAAACCTGTTCGGTGGTAACGAACCGGCCCGCAGCTGGTTCCTGGGCATCAGACCGGTGCTCGGCAACTTCCCGCCGTCGGCGCTGCCGCCACTGGACGACAAATACGTTCGCGGATCGAACAATTCGCAGATTCCGGACGTGATGGGCATGACCCAGGCCGAGGCGACCTCGGCGCTGGTCGGCGCGGGCTTCCAGGTTTCGGCGGTGACCCAGCCCGGTTCGGCCGCCAAGGGCACGGTCCAGGGCACCACGCCCAACGGGTCGGCGATCCCGGGTTCGGTGATCACGCTGTACCTCAGCGACGGCACCGAGCGTCAAGTGCCGCAGGCGGGTACGCCGCAGTTGCCGAACCTGCCCGGAATCCCGATTCCGCGGCTGCCACCGATCCCCATCCCGATTCCGCTGCCGCGATAGTCCTTCGGAAAACATCTCGGGCGGACCTCCGGATCAGGAGGTCCGCCCGAAGTGTGTCGGGAGGCCGAGACTCGACCGCGGCGAATCGACGGAGCGGACAACGCCAACCCCAAAGTTCGCGGCCCGTCTCGCCAATCGGACGCGTGGCGGGTGCCAGGAACGAGTACCCGACACGAGGCCGACCGGCGAGACCCCGGAGGCCGCGAACCGCCGGAGCGAAGCGGAGGCCAAAGACACAGCGGAGGCCGAAGACACAGCGGAGGCCAAAATTAGAGCCGGGACTTGACCGCCGCGGACAGCCGCGAACCGTCGGCGCGGCCGGCGGCCAGCGTGGTGGCGATCTTCATGACCTGACCCATCTGCCGCATCCCCGGGCGCTCGCCGTTCTCTTCGGCGACGTCGGCGATCGCGGTGTCGGCGATGTCGGCGACCTCGGCGTCGGTGAGCTGGGTGGGCAGATATTCGTCGATGATCTGCTCCTCGGCCCGCTCGTTGGCGGCGAGTTCACCGCGACCGGCCTGCTCGTAGACCACGGCGGCCTCGTTGCGCTTCTTGGCCTCCTTGGTCAGAACCCCGACCACGTCGGCATCGGAGAGCTCGCGTGCTTCCTTACCGGCGACCTCGGCGGTCTGCACGGCGGCCAGCAGCATGCGCAGGGTGTTGGTGCGCAGGGCGTCCTTGGCCTTCATCGAGGTGGTCAGATCGGCCCGAAGCTTCGATTTGAGTTCCGACATAGCGCACACGCTATCGGGTCCGGCGAGCTACTCCCAGTACTTTTGCCGCGGCGCGGATGTGACGCTGTGCGGAATCACACTCGGTATTCCACACCTGTGTCGCCTATCCTGATCGAATGCCCGTACTCTCGTCTGCCGCATTCCGACGAGCCGCGCTGGGGGCCACCGGGGCCGCAGTCGCCGGAATCGGCTATGCCACGTTGATCGAACGCAACGCCTTCGTCCTGCGTGAGACCACGTTGCCGGTGCTACAGCCGGGCTCGTCGAGTTTACGGGTGCTACATCTGTCCGATCTGCACATGACGCCCGGCCAGAAGCTCAAGCAGGCCTGGGTGCGCGAACTCGAGGGCCTGGACCCGGATCTGGTGATCAACACCGGTGACAACCTCGCTCATCAGCGGGCGGTTCCCGCGGTCGTGCAGGCGTTGTCCGGACTGCTGTCGCGGCCGGGTCTGTTCGTGTTCGGCAGCAACGACTACTTCGCGCCGGTGCCGAAGAACCCGTTCAAGTACTTCAACAAGAACCACAAGCGCGTCTACGGCGATCCGCTGCCCTGGCAGGATCTGCGCGCGGCCTTCACCGAACGCGGCTGGCACGACCTGACCCATGTGCGACGCGATGTCGAGGTGGGCGGGATCAAGATCGCGACCGGCGGTGTGGACGATCCGCATCTGCGGCGCGACCGGTACGAGACCATCGCCGGTGCGCCGAATCCGTTGGCGGAGCTGAGCATCGGACTCACCCATTCCCCCGAGCCGCGGGTGCTGGATCGGTTCGCGACCGACGGCTACGACCTGGTGCTGGCCGGGCACACCCATGGCGGGCAGCTGTGCGTGCCGGGATTCGGCGCGCTGGTCACCAACTGCGGGATCGATCGTTCCCGGGTCAAGGGCGCCTCGCGCTGGGGCGCACACACCCGGCTACACGTCTCGGCCGGTCTGGGCACCTCACCGTGGGCGCCGTACCGGTTCTGCTGCCGCCCGGAGGCCACCCTGCTGACACTGGTAGCGGCGCCGCCGCAGCGTCCCGCCGCCGACAGTGGCCATGGGGTGTCGGCTTCGGAGGCCGTGGCGCGTTAGGGTTGCTCGCGCCGATCCGATACGTCAGGGGCGAGGGTGATCTATGAGTTCGACGAGCGGTGAGTCCGGCGAGCAGTCCTCCTCGAAGGACCGTCCCCGATCACAGCAGGCGTCGGTGCTGCGCGGGTTGGATCTTCCACATCCGACCTCACCCGCCGATACGACGCATACCGAGATGATCGATATGCGCGCGGCGAGTGACGCGCGCACGCAGGCGATTCCGCAAGCCGGGCCGCGGGCCGACGACTCACGCACCGAGGTGATCCGGCAGGCCGAACCGCGTGCCGCACAGCCGGACGCACCCCGTGCCCAGCCGCCCCGCAACGAGTCGAACCTTTCTGGACGAGAAGATGTTCCGTCCGAATCGGCGCAGACCGAAGCCTTCCACCAGTTGAGTTTCGGTCAGCAGGGACCGCCCGGCGGGAAGCAGCCGCTCGCGCTGTCGCCGGAGATCGCGCAGTACGCCCCGGACGGCTCCGACGCTCGGACGAATCCGATTCCACAGCAGACGGTTTCATCGGGTCGTCGGCCTCGGTCCGGGACCGCGAAGGATGTGGGCACGCCGCCCGCGCAGCCGCCGCAGCCGGTCGGCAGGGGCCGCCCGCACGGCGGTCCGACGAGTCCTATTGCGCGACAACCGCTCGCGGATCAGGGTGCGCGGCAGCCGGAGCAGGCGTGGCAGTTGGGGACGCCGGAGCAGGCCGGATCGCGTTCGGAGTCCGCCGCGAGTGCGGGTGCGGGCGTGTCTGCCCGGCAATCGGATTCGACTCGCAAGGATGCGCCGGAATCCCGCCCGAAGCCCGCCGAGGACGAATCCGCCGACGCCGCGACCAAACATGCCGACCGTCCGTTGTCCGCGCGCGAGCGCAAGCGGTGGCTGTTCGCCGGGATCGGCGCGGCGGCCGTCGTGATCCTCGGCATCGGAGCGACCCTGTTGCTGACCGGCCGGCATTCGAACAATTCCAGCTCCATGGTGAGCGCGCTGAGCTCCGGGGCGAGCGCCGCGCCGCTGGCCACTCCGGCGGCGACCACCGCACCACCCACCATCGCCGGACTGGCGCCGCTGATTCCGGGTTATCAGGTCGTCCAGGTGCCCGAGCGGGGTGCGGCGTTCGACGTGCCCAAACAGTGGCAGCTCGACTCCAGCGGCACGAAGACCTGGGGAACCGCACCCGACACCGCCGAGATCGCCGGACTGGTCCAGGACGGTAAGGGCTACTGCCCCAACTACATCCGGACCAACGCCTTCCTGACGATGTCCGCGAAGCCGGATCCCGCGGCGGCCGCGGTCGACATCGGCACCCGGTTGGCCAAGATCGGCTGGGCCACCTCCACCGGCACCACCCCAGGCAAGGCCGAGCCACTGACCTCGCTGGACGGCCAGCTGCACGGCTCGTTCGCCGAAACCGATGGCACATTCAAGCCACCGGCTCCCGGATGCGCCAAGACCTATGCCGTCTACACCTTCGCCTTCCCCAACGAGAACGGCAATTTCGTCATCACCATCGCCGCCGACACCGGCGTGGCCCGCTCCATCGACCGCGCCACCGCTCAGAGGATCCTCGCAAGCATTCGGCCCCTACAGGCCAAGTGACCTGCCGATTTAACGTCTGAGCCCCCGCTGTTGTAAGCTACTTCAGGTTCACATCACGGGGTGTGGCGCAGCTTGGTAGCGCGCTTCGTTCGGGACGAAGAGGTCGTGGGTTCAAATCCCGCCACCCCGACTCGTGTGTGGAGACACGACAGGGCCCCTGACCTTCGCGGTCAGGGGCCTTACTCTTTGTCTGGTCGGGTTCGATCAGATGCAGAAGACGACGCTGCCGAGGGGGAAGCACAGGTTCACCGACCCGCGTACCGGTGACGCGGAAGTTGTCGACTGGGCGACGGAAGTCGTCGACTGGGCGACCGGTGCAGCCGCGGAGGCAGCCGGAGCTACTGCGATGAACATCGGCAGGGCGATCGCCGTGGCGGCCACGGTCTTCATCATTTTCGTTGACATGGTTCATACCTCGATATGCCTGGTCGATCGATGAGCGCTATCAGATAGCTGCGAGCCTGGCCGGTGGCCGACCGGCCGGGCTCCCGGGCCGCCCTTATGCAATCGAGGTGCCCGCCTTGTCGAATTCGCCCCGGTACAACCTGCGCCGGAACGATCCAAGATCACCAAGTTGTATGGGCGGGAATCCCTTCCACGACATTGGAGAAAGGATGCTACAAGGTTACTGCCGCCCGCCTGAACTGGACGAGGGACTAAAGTCGTCGCTTACCGTGGATCAAATCCACCTGGTCGAGCACACCTTCCGCCTGCGTGCGCACCCGTGCAGATCCGTTGTGGGGCAATGCCGGACGCTCGTACCATCGATGTCGAGGGTCGATGATCGAGGTAGGGATCAGGATGGGCGACCAGGGCGAGCCGATCGCGGAGATCGATATCGAGACGCCGCAGGCGGCGCGGATCTGGAACTACTGGATGGGCGGGCAGGACAATTACCCGTCCGATCGCGCGGCCGGTGATGCGGTGGCCGCGGTGTACCCGGACATCGTGCGGATGGCCAAGCTGTCGCGGGAGTTCCTGATCCAGGTGGTGAGCTATCTCGCGGGTGTGGCGGGCATCCGGCAGTTCATCGATATCGGCACCGGGCTGCCCACCATGCAGAACACGCACGAGGTCGCCCAGCACATCGCGCCGGAATCCCGAATCGTCTACGTGGACAACGATCCGCTCGTGCTGGCCCACGCCCGCGCACTGCTGACCAACACCAGCCCCGAGGGCCTCACCACCTACTTCCCCGCCGACTACCACGACCCGGATCTGATACTGGAACAGGCGGCTCGGGTCCTGGACCTGTCCCGGCCGACGGCGGTACTGCTCATGGGCGTCATGGGCTACGAACCGGACCTCGCCGTGGTGCGCGATATCGTCGGACGTCTGATGGCGCCGATGAGCACGGACAGCCATCTGGTGCTGTGGGACGGCACCGCGACCGGCGACGCGGTTCAGCAAGGCGGTCGCAAATTGGTCGAAGCCGGTGGCGCACCGTACATCCTGCGCAGTCCGGAACAGCTCGCAGGCTGTTTCGAAGGCTTGGAGCTGGTGGAACCGGGCATGGTGCGGATCACCGATTGGCGGCCGATACGCCGGATCGGGACCACCGAACCACTCGACGCCTACGGCGCGGTCGCCCGTAAACCGTGAGCCGAGCGACGTGCGGGATCAGACCGCGGCGCCGCAGGCGACCCCTTCGATGATCCGGGTCGACCGCTCGGGCTCGAGTGCCTTGACGCACAAGCGATCCCAGATCGAATGGTAGGCATCCAGATCGCTCGACCGGTCGAGGAACTGCGCACCGGTGGCGTGATACAGGTGCACGATGTCGGACAGATCGGGATTGCCGAACCGCATCAGGCAGAACGGCACCGCGCTCAGCACCGGACCGCAGACATGGTCCGGCACGATCTGGATCGTCACGTTCACCAGCTCGCCCACCCGGCCCAGATGCCCGAGCTGATCCCGCCAGACCTGCGTACTGCCGAGCTGGCGGCGCAGCACCGACTGCTCCAGCAGCACCCACAACCGCAACGGATCGGGCCCGGTGAGCCGCCGCTGACGCCGTTCCAGCAGTTCGGTGTGCGCTGGATCGTCGGGCGCGCCCGGATGGGCGATGCTCAGCAGTTCCCGCGCGTATTCGGGGGTCTGCAACAGCTCGGGGACGATGCCGGGCGAATAACTCCGCACCAGCGTGGCCGAATCCTCGAAGGCGAGGTAGGGCTCGTACCAGCGCGGTGCGACCTCGACATCGATGTGCCGGTGTCCGGGCGCATTGGCCTGTCGCGCGAGGTTTACGTACTCGGTCCGCAGCGCCGCGTCGCCGACCCCGTACAACGTCAGCAACTTCTCCAGATCCGGTAGCCGGAACCCCAGCAGTCCGGACTCGAGCCGACTGATCTTCGAATGCGAGGCGCCGATCGCGCGCCCGACGTCGTACCCCTTGAGACCTGCAGCCACCCGCAGAGTCCGCAGTCGAGTACCGAGCAGGCGACGCGCCATTGCGGGGTCCCCGCCGGAGTCCTCGTCTCCGTCGCGCAATTGCACGACGGAGGTCGTACTCTTCGTCACCGCCCCTCCCAGGGGACTCTGCTACCGCTGTCTCCGAGTTTGCCACAGCGCCGGCCGGTCGGCGAATCCAACTGTGCATCGGTCCAGACGGGAGTCGCGGTGACCGGCGGGCTACTTCACCACGGCGGCGAGGACTTCGGCCAGCGCGGTGAGCTGGTCATCGGTGCCCTGTTCACGCCAGGCGGGCTGTTCCCGGCCGTCGAGGTAGGCGCCGTGTTCGGTGAGGGTGAGCCGGGTTCCCGAATCGGTGGCGGCGAATTCGACGGTGGTGAGCGAGACGGTCGACAGGATCTCTCCCTCGCTGAGCGAGGAGGTGTAGACGATGCGGGTGTCCGGGACGACGTCCCGGTAGACGGTCTCGAAGGTGATCACCGTGTCGTTGACCGCGCCGCGCGCGATCTCGCGCCCGCCGACCCGGAAGTCGAGCTCGTGATCGGAATTCCCGCCCGCGAACCAGCGGGCCTTGGTCACGGGATCGGCCCAGGCGGCGAAGACGGCCGCCGGGGCGACGGGGTATTCGCGTTCGAGGGTGAAGGTGGCGTGGATAACGGACTGTTCGGACATGACTACTCCTGATCGGTTCCTGGACGTTCGGCGAGCACCTCACCGAGCGCGTCGAGACGGCTCTCCCACGGCATCCGGCGCGCGGCGATCCATTCCTGAATCGGCGCCAGCGCGTCGGGCACCAGCTGGCAGGTGCGAACCCGGCCGACCTTCTCGGACCGAACCAGCCCGGCCTCCTGCAACACCTGCACGTGCTGAACGACCGCCGCCAGCGACATGTCCAACGGCTCGGCCAGCGCACTGACCGCCGCCGGACCGCTACTGAGCCGTTCGATCAGCTGCCGTCGCGTGGGATCCGCGAGAGCACGGAAGATCCGGTCGATTCGCTCGGCATGGTTAAGCACATACTTAAGTGTTATGCCGGGCCGCGTAATAGTCAAGTACTCACTTGACTATTGCCGGAGCGACCCCGGAAACACAAGGGCCCCGGCATCAGCCGGGGCCCTTGTTCGTGCGACGGATCTCGCGTGCTCAGACCGGGGTGATCGGCAGGCGCAGGGCTGCCGGGGCGGCCTGGGGAACGACCGGGGACTTCGGGGCGATCGGCTCGACGCGGCGGTACGGCTGACCGAGAGCGGGGCGAGGATCGGACTCACCCTTGTTGGGCCACAAGGCCATTGCGCGCTCGGACTGGGCGGTGATGGTCAGCGACGGATTGACGCCGAGGTTCGCCGAGATGGTCGAGCCGTCGACGATGTGCAGGCCCTCGTAGCCGTAGAGCCGCTGGTAGGGATCCACGACGCCGGTCTCGGGCGAATCACCGATCGCGCAGCCGCCGATGAAGTGGCCGGTGATCGGGACGTTCGCCAGTTCGGTCCAGCTGCCCTGCGGGATGCCGTCGATCTTCTCCGCGACCCGCCGGGTGACGTCGTTGCCCTCGGGAATCCACGCGGGCGGCGCCTGACCGGAACCCGGTTTGGTGGTCATCCGGCGGCCGAACAGTCCGCGCTTGTTGTAGGTGATGATCGAGTTGTCCAGATTCTGCATGACCAGCAGGCCGATCATCCGCTCGGACCAGTGCCGCGGATTGTGCAGCCTGGCCAGATCCCTTCGCTGCCTGACCATTTCACGCATGCCGAGCACCCAGCGCCGCTTGCCCTCCTGACCGTCCACCAGCACCGTGGTCAACAGGCTCATGGCGTTGGAACCCTTGCCGTAGCGCACCGGCTCGATATGGGTGTGGTCGTTGGGGTGGATCGAGGACGTGATCGCCACGCCCCGAGTGAAATCGGTGTCCTTGCGCCGCGAACGCGCGGCGAGCACGGCCTCGGAGTTGGTGCGCGCCAGATGCCCCAGCCGCGGCGAGATGTTCGGCAGCACACCGCGATCGCGCAGATTGTGCAGCAGCTGCTGGGTGCCCAGCGCGGCCGCGGAGAACACCACCTGATCGGCGGTGAAAGTCTTGCGCCCCTTACGGATCCACCGCCCGGTCCGCATGGTCTCGATCGCGTAGCCACCCTCGGGCAACGGCCGCACGGTGACCGCGGTGGTCAGCGGATGCACTGTGGCGCCTGCCTTTTCGGCGAGGTACAGGTAGTTCTTGACCAGCGTGTTCTTCGCGCCGTGCCGGCAGCCGGTCATACATTCGCCGCAGTGCGTGCAGGTCCGCCGCTGCGGCCCGGCGCCGCCGAAGAACGGGTCATCGACCTCGCTTCCGGGCCGGGCGCCCTCACAGGCGAACAGCACGCCGACCGGAGTGCGCCGATAGGTGTCGGCGATGCCCAGATCCTGCGCGACCTCCAGCAGCACCCGATCCGAGGGCGTGGTGGCCGGGTTGGTGGTCACGCCCAGCATCCGGCGGGCCTGGTCGTAGTGCGGGGCGAGTTCGTCGCGCCAATCGGTGATGTGCGCCCACTGCTTGTCCCGGTAGAACTGCTCGGGGGCCTCGTACAGGGTGTTGGCGTAGACCAGCGAACCGCCGCCCACACCGGATCCGCTCATGATGAAGGTGTCGTTCAGCAACGTCATCCGCTGGATGCCGAAGCAGCCCAGCTTGGGCGCCCACAGATACTGGCGCATATGCCAGGAGTTCTTCGCGAACTCGTCGTCGGCGAAGCGACGGCCGGTCTCGAGTACGCCGACCCGATACCCCTTCTCGGTCAGCCGCAGAGCCGTGACACTGCCCCCGAAGCCGGACCCGATGACCAGCACGTCGTAATGCGTCATGGGTCACACCCTAGGCAGTGCACATGTCATCGAACGAGAGCCTCGCGGCCAGAAAATCGAGATATTCGGCCAGTCGGCGAACGGCCCGCGAATGTCGCGGAACCGCAGGTGACGCCGGGAGCGCTCGGCGGCTGAGCTATATTCCATCGAAGTTCTTCGCGACGAGAACGGGAAACCGGTGTGAATCCGGTGCGGTCGCGCCACTGTGTCCAGCTTGCTGGGAGTCAGACCCCGACTCGTCGCGTACCACGGACGGGGACGCGAGATCCCCAGAAGGGTGGTGCCCGCCATGGCCCCCGAAGCGACCACCCGACGTGTCCTGCGCGACGTCCTGCACGACTGGAATCGCCGCGACCGGCTCGAGGCCGCCGCCCTGCTCGGCGTCGTCGTGGTGATGCATCTGATCGGATTCGGACTGCTGTTCGGCGCGATCGCACCGCACGGCTATCACATCGGCACCCAGGTCTTCGGGGTCGGACTCGGCCTGACCGCCTACACCTTCGGGCTGCGGCACGCGTTCGACGCCGACCACATCGCGGCCATCGACAACACCACCCGCAAGCTGATGACCGACGGCAAGCGGCCCAAGGCGGTCGGATTCTGGTTCGCCATGGGCCATTCCACGATCGTGTTCGTGCTGGCCGCACTGGTGGTGGTCGGCGCCCGGGTGGTCGGCACGCTGGTCGACGACAACTCGCCCGAACGAAAGACGTTGGGCACCATCTCGACCCTGGCCTCGGGCTCGTTCCTGTATCTGATCGGACTGCTCAACATCGTTGCGCTGGTCGGCATCTGGCGGGTGTTCCGCAAGATGCGCAGCGGCGCGTTCGACGACTCCGAACTCGAGGCGGCGCTGGACGCGCGAGGATTCCTGGCCCGGCTGCTGCGCCCGGTGATGCGGATGGTCAGCCGGCCGGCGCACGTCTACCCGGTCGGCGTGCTGTTCGGCCTGGGATTCGACACCGCCACCGAGGTCGCGCTGCTCGCCCTGGCCGGATCCGGAGCCGCCGCCGGACTGCCCTGGTACGCGATCGTGGTGCTGCCCTTGTTGTTCGCCTCCGGCATGAGCCTGATGGACACCGTCGACGGCCTGTTCATGAACATCGCCTACGACTGGGCGTTCGCGAACCCGGTCCGCAAGATCTTCTACAACCTGACCATCACCGGACTCTCGATCGCGGTCGCCATCCTGGTCGGCTCGATCGAACTGATCACCGTGCTGCACGACGACGTCGGGCTCACCGATCCGGTCACCGACTGGATCTCCGGCATCAACCTGAACAACGTCGGATTCGCCATCGTCGGCCTGTTCGTGCTGGCGTGGGTTTCCGCGGTGACGTACTGGCGGCTCGCGAAGGTCGAGAAGCGCTGGGCCGTAACCCCTTCCGAATAACGCTCGCGAACGCACGTCTGCGGACCGGTCGGCGAGGAACCGGCCCGCAGACGTGGCGCGGGCGATCGGGAAGGTGCGTCAGCGCAGCTTCAGACGCCGCATCATCCGCAACGTCAGCAGCGTGCTCTGCAACTGCTTGGCGTACGGCATGGCCGCGCGGGCTGCCATCACCTGCCGCTTCTGCACACCGATGTTGACCGAATCGGTGTACTTGAGCAGGCCCGCGTCACCGTGCCGGGTGCCGACGCCGGACTGCTTCAGACCGCCCGAGGGCGTCGCCTTGGACGAGTAGGTGACCACGAAACCGTCGTTGACGTTGACGTTCCCCGCCTCGAGCTGACCGGCGATCTTCTCCGCACGAGCCAGGTTGCGGCTCCACACGCTCGCATTGAGGCCGTAGGTGGTGGCGTTGGCCTGTTCGATCGCATCGCGCTCGGAGCTGAACTTGTAGATGGTGACCACGGGCCCGAACGTCTCCATCGTCGCGTGGGTCATCTCCGGGGTCACGCCGGTCAGCACGGTCGGCTCGTAGAACGCCGGACCGATGTCCGGACGCGCCTTGCCACCGGTCAGCACGGTGGCGCCCTTGGCGCGCGCATCCTCGACATGTTCGGATATCCGCGCGAGCTGATCGGGCGACACCAGGGAGCCGAACTCCGGATCGGTGCCGTACGACGCACCCGCCTTGGCGCCCAATTCCTCTGCCGCGGCGACGAATCGGCGCACGAACTCGTCGTGGACCCGGTCGTGCACGTAGATGCGCTCGATATGCATACACGCCTGACCGGTATTGCCGAACACCGCGAACACCGCGCCGGGGATCACGTCGTCGAGGTTCGCGTCGTCCAGCACGAGCATCGGATTCTTACCGCCCAGCTCGAGGCTGCAACCGATCAGATTGCGCCCGGCCAGTTCGCCGATGGTGCGTCCGGTGGCGGTGGATCCGGTGAACATCACGTAATCGGAGTTCTCGATCAGCGTCGGGCCCACATCGGGACCGCCGCCGCAGACGACCTGCATCAGCCCGCGCGGCAGACCCGCCTTGTACAGCAGCTCCACTCCGAACAGCGTGCACAGCGCGGTCTTGTTGTCCGGCTTGAGAACCACGCCGTTGCCCGCGATCAGCGCCGGGGTGGAGTCGGACATCGCGATGGCGAAGGGGAAGTTCCACGGTGCGATGACCGCGACCACGCCCTTGGGCCGGTGCTGCTGGATAGAGCTGGAGATGACCGGCATGTAGCCGCCGCGCTGCACCGGCTTCAGCACCCGCTCGGCGGTCTTGAGGTAGTGGCTGATCACCATCGGCGGATCGCAGGACTCCTCGATCGCCATCCGCCGGGTCTTGCCGGAGCCGATCTGGATCAGGTCGGCGATGGTCTCGATCTCGGTGAGGATCAGCTCATGCCACCGCTGGAACACCTCGAGCCGGCGGCGGACCGACCAGGAGGCCCACTCCTTCTGCGCGGCGCGCGCCTGAACGGCGGCCGCGACGACGTCCTCGGGCGAGGACTGCGGCAGTTCACCGACGACCGCGCCGGTGTACACCTCGATCATTTCGTAGGGTTCGCGCTTGTCACCGGCGGTGCCCGCGGTCACCATCGCGGTCAGCCGGTCGATGAGCGTCTTCGTGATCCGCGGCGGCAGCGTGGTCGCCCCGCTCTGCGTGGTTGTCTCCATCCGCACTCTCCCTCACTTGCCGCCCCGTGACGGCGGTCACCTCCTCTAAACTAGAACACGTTATTGTTCAGGACAACGTCCCGGGGTAGCTTGCCCCTATCCACGAGAGAGAAGAGAGTCGGCGATGACCACGGCAGCCACTGAAACCGGTAGCAGTACCGAGCCACACGCGCTGGTCGAACAGCGCGGCGGGACGCTGATCATCACCATGAACCGGCCCGCGTCCCGCAACGCGCTGACCGGCGAGATGCTCGAGATCATGCTGAACGCGTGGCGGCGGGTGGACGAGGATCCGGACCTGCACTGCTGCATCCTCACCGGCGCCGGTGGCGCGTTCTGCGCGGGCGCGGACCTCAAGGCGATGAGCCGCAACGATCCGAGCAAATCCATGGGCGAGGGCGGCAAGTTCGACGCCTCGAACATTCCGGGGCTGCTCAAGGGCTACCGGCTGAGCAAGCCACTGATCGCCGCGGTCGAGGGCGCGGCCATCGCGGGCGGCACCGAACTGCTGCAGGGCACCGATATCCGCGTCGCGGGTGAGAGCGCGAAATTCGGTGTGTCCGAGGCACGTTGGAGCCTGTATCCGATGGGCGGGTCGGCGGTTCGGCTGCCGCGGCAGATTCCGTACACCATCGCCGCGGAGATCCTGCTGACCGGACGTCACATCACCGCGACCGAGGCCAAGGAGATCGGCCTGATCGGCCACGTCGTCCCGGACGGCACCGCGCTGGACAAGGCCCTCGAACTGGCCGAGATGATCAACGCCAACGGCCCGCTGGCCGTGCAGGCCATCCTCAAGACCATCCGCGACACCGAGGGGATGCACGAGGAGGAAGCGTTCAAGCTGGACGCGAAGGTGGGGCTGTCGGTGTTCGCCAGCGAGGACGCCAAGGAGGGACCGCGGGCGTTCGCGCAGAAGCGCAAGCCGGAGTTCAAGGGTCGCTGAGCGGCTCACCTGGCAATACGAGACCGGCGGGTGCTTCGAGCGCCCGCCGGTCGGTCGTTCCGGGATTCAGCGAATCTCGCGAGCATCCTCGAAAGTCATTTGCAGCGAACCGATTTCGCTGGTGAACAAGGCGCGCCGGGGTAGGCCCAGCGCACGCATCTGCTCGGCGACCGGATGTTCGCCGAGTTCGACCCGCGCACCGCCCGGCCGCATTCGCACATCGGACGGATTCATCACCCACGGCGTGCTGCGCAGGACGCCGTCGAGATTGGTGTACGCCGCGATCGACGCACCGCCCAGTTTCGCCGGCGCGGGGATGCCCCCGCTGGTCTCCAGCGCCACCACCAGACGACCGTCCATGAGCACCTCGCACCGTTTGCCGCGACCGTGCGAGGTGATCCGGATATCGGCCATCTCCTTCGGGAAGCCCCAGATCTCGCGGCCCGCCGCCAAGGTGAAGGGTTGATTCACCGGCAGCCACGAGATGTAGATGCCGATACTCGACCGGTCGCCGGGCAGCTGCGCCATCACGGCCAGGCCGAACTCGTGATACGGCCCCAGATCGCCATCGATGTAGCGGACGAAGACCAGTGTGCAGATCGCCCGCCCGGCGATCGTGACCGGTTCCAATCCGGTGCCGCCCAGGATGTTTCGCGCCGCGTCGGCGTCCGCGAGGAACATGGCCGAGGCCGCGTCCGCGACGCGGATCTCGACCGGCATCGTGACCTTTTCACCGAGAATCGAATGCACCGCTGCCATCCTTCAATTAGAACACGTTCTTATTTTGCGCGGAAGGCGTCGCGGCACACGGGCCGGGCCGTTCGGGCCCGGCTCGTGCGGACTCAGCCCTCGTGGTCCGGGTCGTGCGCCTCGGCGTACTCCTTGGCCCAGCGATAGTCGGGCTTGCCGCTGGGCGCGCGGACCACCGCGTCCACGACCCAGATCCGGCGCGGCAGTTTGTATCCGGCCAGATGAGCGCGGACATGTTTGCGCAGGGCCTCGAAATCGACCGTCGCGCCGGGTTCGGCGGAGATCACGGCCGCGACCTGCTGACCCCAGCGCTCGTGCGGAACGCCGATGACCAGGACGTCGAACACCGAGTCGTGCGCCTTGACCACGGCCTCCACCTCCTCGGTGAAGACCTTCTCGCCGCCGGTGTTGATCACCATGTTGCCGCGGCCGAGCAGGGTGATCGAACCGTCCTCCTCGACCCGGGCGCGGTCGTCGGTGACCACCATCCGGGCGCCGTCCACGGTCTGAAAAAGCTTGGCGGACTTGACCGGATCCTTGTAGTAGCCGATCGGCACCGAACCGGTCTTGGCGACCCAGCCCTCACCGCCGGGGCCGACCGGAGCGCCCTGCTCGTCCACCACCAGCGCGCCGCGCCCGGTCTGCACCCGGGGACCGCGGCTGGGATCGTCGTTCTTCTGCGCGAATCCGATTCCGCCGAAACCGGTTTCGGACGAACCGATGGAATCGGTGATGACGGTGGTCGGCAGCAGTTCGATCAGGTCGTTCTTCACCGACTGCGACAGCAACGCCGCACCCGACCCGACGGCCAGCAGCGAGGAGGCGTCGACCGGATTGGCGCGGTACGACTCCACCAGCGGACGAGCCATCGCATCGCCGGTGATGACCAGGATGTGCGGCTGCACGGTCGCCATGACCTGCCAGACCCGATCGGGATCGAAGCGCGGCTCGAACACCACGGCGTTACCCGACCACAACGCGGTGAAGGTCGGCATCATCGCCGCGGCGTGGATCAGCGGCGGCAGTACGAACCACTTGCTCGGATCACCCTGTGCGCCCACGCGGGACTGCTGATATTCATCGGTGACCGGTTCGTTGCTGTAGAAGTCGATACCGCCGCCGAGCACCCGCCACATGTCCTCCTGCCGCCACATCACGCCCTTGGGCATGCCGGTGGTGCCGCCGGTGTACATCATGAACAGGTCGTCGGCGGTGCGCTCGCCGAAATCTCTTGTCGTGGAAGTATTCTCGAATGCCGATTCGTACGGCGTCGAGGTGCTCGGCAGGTCGGCGCCGCCCTGATCGTCCTCCACGACGAGGGCGTGGCGGATCGAGGGCACCGCTTCGCGTGCCGGTTCGACCGTTGTCGAGTAGCACCGATGATGCACCAGCGCAACAAGATCCGCGTTGTCGTAGATGTACTTCAGTTCCTCGGTGCCGTACCGGTAGTTGATGTTGATCGGCACGGCCCGCACCTTGAAGCAGGCGATCAGCGTCTCGAGAGTTTCCACGGAGTTGTGCATCTGGAACCCGACATGGTCGCCCACGCCGATGCCCGACGAATCGAAGTGGTGCGCAAGCTGATTCGCGCGATTCTCCAATTCCTGGAACGTCACCCGGCGATCACCCTGGATGACCGCCACGCGGTCGGGCATGATGTCGACGGAATGTTCGAACAGATCGGCGAAGTTGTTCGGCATATTTCGGCCCTTTCGCTGCGAGCGACCCGAAAGGGTCTCATACGACGGTGAGCGGCAGCGAACGCCGCTCGGTGAAGCCGAAGTCGGCGCCGGTGCTGAACCGGGTGATCGCCACTTCCGGAATTTCCTTGAAAGATGTTGCCGCCGGGGAGATCTCGAAGACGATCTCGTCGTCTCCGGCGGTCCGGACCCGGGTGTCGAAATGCGCATTCACACCGCGCGCCATGGCGTTGATCGGCTCGAGATGCTCGGCGTCCACCAGCGCGGGCCAGCCGCCGTCGATGACGCCGGGGCAGTTCCGGCGCAGCCGCAACAGCACCGCATCCTGCTCGACGCTGATGTCGATATCGGTGTAGGGCAAGGGATTCCAGGCCGGATGCAATCGCAGGATCTGCGCCAGCGCGGCCGCGTCCGTCCCCAGGCCCAGCGCGTTGCGCAACCGTTCGGAGGTCAGTCCGGCGATACCGGTGAACTGCTTGCGGGCGATCTCGGTCGCTTGCTCCACGCTCGCGCGATCACGCAGCGCGATCAGGAAGCCCAGCGTCAGCAGATGCTGTTGCAGGCAGACCTCATCGGCCATCCGCACCAGCGCGGATTTGGAGAAGTCCCCGAAGGTGAGATCGCTCAGCAGCGGACCGGCGTAGTCGCCGTTCCCTTCGTCGGACGAATCCACCGGCGCGAGTTCGAGTTTCGCCGCGGCGGTGGCCTCGATCTCCGGCGTGTGCACCGGAATCTGCGGCGGCTCGTGCGAGGGATCGATGACAACGGTCCACGCGCACACCGGAACCCGATCCGCGGGCACCCGCGGCGGCCGGTGGATCGGGCGCACCTGTGCCTGCGGATTCGTAGCCAGCGCGGTGGCATCGAACGTCGGATCCTCGATGGTGTGGCACATCGAGACCACGAAATCCTCACCCATCGGCTCGACGTCGGCGAGCGCGCCGCAGTGATCGAGCCAGAACTCACCGTGATTGTCGTCGGTGATCCGGAAGCGGAAGTCCATGAACTGCGGGGGCGCACCGATATCCAGCTGCAACCCCTTGAAGATGGTCTCCACGCCGTTACCGGGGATGTTCAGCGCCGCGCGCATGCGCCGGGTGTAGACCGGGCTGGCCAGCTGCCATTCCTCGATCGCCACCTCGGCCATACCTTCGCGACCGAACGCCCCGATCGAATGCGCCATGCCGGAGCGGTCGATGAGATGCCCGCACAGCAGCAGTTCCGGCAGCAGAATCGCGAGCTGTTCCCGGCTCAACTCGGCGAACCGGCTCGCGCTCACCACAGCGGCACCGGGGACTCGCCGATCCGGTACCACCCGGGCAGCGGCTCATCGGACATCGATCGGGCGATCCGCTTCTGCATCCCCGGCGAGAGCGCGTCCGCGGACATCATCTCCACGAAAAGCGCTGCCACATTGCCGAAGTCGAAGAAATCGCGTTGCCAGGACCACTGGAAGTCGCCGCCGTAGCGGAACCAGCTGCCGCCGATCCCCTCCGGGCTGTAGTGGCTGCCGTCCGCGCGGGTGCGCTCGTTGATCTGTTTCCAGAAGCCGATCACGCTGCCGGACCGCTCGTCCACGACGAACTCCTGGTAGGGGTAGGTCCACCCCTCCAGTCCTTCCATCTCCTGCCCGAGCGCCAGATCGCGGATCTCGTCTCGGCCCACCGCCATGAATTCCTGCTGCGGACCGTAGTTCCAGCCGTACGTGGCCTCGGTGGTGTACATCTGCGCGAGGGGACGCCAATCCCCTTGCGCCTCACAGTTCTCGTTCTCCTGCACCCAGCGCTCGATCATCCGATCGAGTTCGTCGCGGGAATAGCCTGCCATCCGAATTCCTTTTGTTCTCAGGGCTGTTGAGGGGCGCAAGGCCCGAAGGATCTAGTCGTCGACGATGGACAGTGCCTGGGTCGGGCAGTAGCGGACCGCGGCGCGCGCGGCCTCGAGATCCGCGCCGGGATCCTCGCGCAGAATCTGCACGGTGCCCGCCTTGGGCACCTCGAACAGGTCGGGGGCTTCGGCCTGGCAGACCGCATGCCCCTGGCACAGATCGGTATCCACAACGATGCGCATCACCGGCTCCCTTGTTCGCCATCGGATTTCGGCTCGGTCAGCGGGGCCTCGGGTTGTACCTCGACCAGCACCAGATGCGCTCCGCGCGGAGTGCCGACCACCGCGGTGACGGCCGCGGCCAGATCCGATGCCCGCAGGAAATACGGATGCCGGGCGAATCCCCATTTCACCCAGTCCTCCAGCAGCGGCCCGACGACCTCGGGATTCGCGTTCATGCCCATACCGGTCTGCGTCGCGCCGGGACGGACGATGGAGGCACGAACTCCGGTGCCCTCCAGTTCCTTTCGCAGCTGAACGGCCATCGCCTCGAGTCCGGTCTTGGCGGCGTTGTACGCGCCCACACCCGGGCGCGGGACGTCCACGCAGTCCGAGCCGATCACCACGAAATCACCGCGACGTCGCTCGATCATCTGCGGCAGAAGGTGATAGGCGAAGCGCTGCGCACCCTGCAGATGCACCTGCACCTGCAAGCCGAACTCGTCCGGCTTCATGTCCCAGACGTGCCCGAACTCCAGATCGCCCGCGCCGTAGACGACGATTTCCGCAGGGCTCAAAGCCTTCTCGGCCTCGGTGATGAACTCCTCGACCGAGGCGTCGTCCGAGACGTCGAGCCGGTGGGCGAATGCCTCGCCACCGTCGGCGCGGATCTTCTCGGCCAGTTCCTGGCAGACCTCCACCCGGCGCGCACCCAGGGCCACCGGATGACCCTGTTCGGCCAGGGCCACGGCGGTGGCCGCGCCGATTCCCGAAGAGGCCCCGGCGATCAGCGCCGGACGGCGCTGCGGGTGTGGTTCGAATCTGGGCATCAGTGGCTCATCTCGTCGGCTGTAGCAGTGGTCGCATCATGGCGTGTCATCGAACCTGCACCGTCACAGGAAGTTTCGCGAAACCGCGGACGTTCGTGGAGTGCACCCGTTCGATGCCCGCGAGGTCCACCTCGTAGGCGCGGACCCGATCGGCGAACTCCCGCAACGCGATCGAAGCCTCCAGACGCGCCAGATGCGCCCCGAGGCAGAAGTGCACCCCGCGCCCGAAGCTCAGCAGTCCGCCCTTGTCCGGGCGTTCGATGTCGTAGATCTCCGGGTCGGCGAAGACGTTCTCGTCGCGATTCGCCGAACCGACCAGCAGCAGCACCTTCGCGCCCTCGGGCACGGTGTCGCCGTGGAATTCCAGGTCGACCGCGGCGGTGCGGGCCAGGATCTGACTCGAGGTGTCGTACCGCAACGTCTCCTCGACCCAGTCCGGCACCAGCTCGGCATTCGCCGCGACCTTCGCGTACTGCGCGGGGTTGATCGCGGCCCAGAACAGGGCGTTGCCGAGCAGTTTGGTGGTGGTCTCGTTCCCGGCGATCACCATCAGGAACATGAACCCGAGGATCTCCTCGTCGGTCAGCCGGTCCCCGTCGGCCTCGGCGTCCAGCAGCGCCGAGGTCAGGTCGTCGGTGCGGGCGCGGCGGCGCTGGGCGATCATCTCGGCGTAGTAGCCGACCAGTTCGAAGGTCGCCTCGACCGCGGCGACCGGGACGTCCAGCACGCCGTCCTCACGGTGCACCACCAGATCCGCCAGTCGCCGGATCTCGGCGCGATCCGGTTCGGGCACGCCCATCAGTTCGGAGATCACGTCCATCGGCAGTTTGCCCGCGACCTGCTCGATCCAGTCGAAGCTGCCCGCCGCCAGGGCCGGTTCGAGGTGTTGCAACGTCAATTCCCGGATCCGGGTGTCCATCGCGGCGACCCGGCGCGGGGTGAACCCCTTGAACACGAGTTGCCGCAGCCGCAGATGCCGCGGATCGTCCAACGCCAGGAAGGACATCGTCCTGTGCGCGTGCGGACCCCACGCGGCCGGATCCAGCGACACCCCGTTCGCACTCGACAACCGGGCGTTGTCCCGGAATCCCGCGCCGACGTCCGCATGCTGCGACAACGCCCAGAACCCGAGTTCGGGATTGTGATAGAGCGGCGCCTCGGCCCGCAACCGCCGATACAGCGGGTACGGATCCTCGTGGAAGCCGTAGTCGTACGGGTCGAAGGTGAGCGGCTGCGCCGCAACGTCCGTCATCGCCATCACCTCCGATTCGAGAACGCGTTCAGTCCCCCGCGACAACCACCGGCCGCCTTGGGAGACACGTAGCTGGACATGTGTCTGGACCGTACCACCGGCAGGGCCCGTGAACAATGTCTCTTCGATTTTCCCAGGGTTCGGGGGTTCAGGGCAGGGGTTCAGTCATTCAGCGGGAGTGTCGTCGGGAGGGCTCGGGCGCGGACGCCGCACTACACACCCGCCATCGGCTGGGCCGCGACTATCAGGCGAATTGCAACAAGTTCGGATACCGACCGGCCGACCACAGCGACCACACACTCGAGGACCGCATCGGAGGCAGCACTCGGCAACACCCGGGCGCGCAACGCGATCGACCTACCGGACATCGGGTGCGACAACCACGCAAGTACCGGCAACCGTCGGCACCGAGCCGCGACGCGGCAGCCCAACGGCGACACACCTGCGAGCTGTCAGCTCAAAAGTATTGCAGCACAGCCGAATCGAACTCGTCGCTGTCGTCGACCTCCGTCGGAGGCGTGTACTTCCGCCCCCGCACGTGCCGCAGGAACTCCTCCGGGATATCCAGCCCGTAATTCGCCAGATAATGCACCGAATCGACCCGCCAGATCCACTCACCATCCGAGATCAGCGACGAGGCACTCATGATCCGCTCGGTCCCGCCGACCAGATCGGTCAGCACGTCCAACACATCGAAAACCCCAGGCGCAGAACGCATATAGGCGGCGATCTCCGCACGATCCTCGATCACACGATCGGTGAACGACTCGGCCAGCGAGGGCAACTCGTCGTGCCGCCCCTTGCGCCGATCGGCGTACATCTCCCGGTACATCCCGACCGTCTTCAGCTCTGTCATCGGTAGTGTCTCGCCCCCGGAGCGATCGTGCAGCGGATCATTGCCGTGATCACCTTATCGTGTGCGCTGTATGTGCCGACACAGGTGCGTGATGGCTCCGCCGACGGCCAGGACTCGCACCACCGCACACGGAGATGTGCGAGGATCGGACGGTGTTCTCCCGAAGGATCCGGGCAGGGAGGACGACAAGCGAGGGGGCCGGCGAATTCGGTGTCATCACCAACATCCCGCAACTGCCGGACCGGACCGCTGCGGACAGCACTTCGACTGGCGGACAACCGATATCGTGGTGAAGTAGTACAGCCGGACAAGGATGGGGAGGGCGCAGAATGACGGAACCGGTGCGGGGACGACCCTACTCGCGAGGGCAGACTCGGTACGACACCCGGACCAGGAAACCGGTCATCTACCTGCCCGTGACTTGCGAAGGACGACTGGTCGGCTATTTGTGGGCGTCAGCCGCCGACGATGGTCTGTCAGCGGGGTTCCACCCCAAAATCGATGAGGAGATCTTCCGAGACGACATCAGCCGATTGATGGGCACCGGATTCTGGGCTGACCGGCTGCGGGAGTCTTTTCAGCAGGATTTGCTTCCTCGGGGCGGAATTCGGCACTGGATCGGGGAATCCGAGCATTCTTCGTACGGCGGGGTCGCTGCCAACGCCCGAGAATCGACCGCCGATAGTTCGGCCGAGCTGTGGAATCAACTCAACCCGACAGTACCGTTCGACCCCGACCCCAGCTACGAACCCCTGATCCAGGATGGTGAGTACCCGGACGGTTCGCGCGCACATCCACCCGAACCGGCTATGCCGATCTCTACCTATCCGGACGAAGCAGTCGGCGAACTCGTCTATCTGACAGCCTCACTCCGCGGTTCCGTCATCGGGTATGTGTGGGCTGCGGCGGCGGACGATGCCGCCGGGTGGCTACCTCTGGCCGAGGCCGGGCCGGACGGTGTCGTCGCCGGTGGTCTGTGGCGGTCACGGCTGATGGGCGCATATTCGGAGGGCTTGACCCCTTTGGCCGCATTGCGCCGGATGCGTATTCTGCGCAATCCTGCGGAAGACACCTTCGGCCGGATCGAACCGGATGCGACCGAACAGCGCATCGCGAGCCTTCAGGACCTGCGGAATCGCTCGGGCTACCGCGGCCGGTGAGCACTTCGCACGATCCGAGGCCAACCAACAATATCCAGCGGTAGGCAACACCGAGTGCTGATAGAGGATGTTCGACTGTGAGTAATGTTCCCCCGTTGGCGCGGACCAATGCCGAGGCCCGATTGTTCGTGGACCTCAAACAGTGCGCTCGATGCGGTAAACGCGGCGCGACATATCGCAGCTCGGTCATCAGGTCGGGCGGCTTGCTCATCGGCCGGTACCGCGGCACATGTGACCATTGCCAGAACCCCTTCGAGTACGACTTCCGATTGCCGGAGCAGCCTTTGCCGCCGCCGAGCGAGGGGGTTCTGTTCGGCGGTGCGGAACCGTCCGTACTTCTCGACCCCGCGATCTGGCTGCGATACTCCGACATCTGCAGCAGTCAGGTACCGATGGACAGCAGCGGATTGGATGAGCAGGCCCGCCGAACCGCCAGACATACGTTGGAGACGGCCGTGGCCGCGCTGGACGAAGTACTGAAATTCATTCCACCACAAGCTGATCGGGTGCCCGAGTCGGAATTCTGGTCGTCCGGAGGACGGATGATCTACCAGGAGGAGCCCGGACGGTTCGACAGATTCCGGCTCGAAGCTGTCCGGGAAGCGTATGCGGATTCACTGGCGAACTGGTGATCAGCCAGACCGACGAAAATGGCGCAGACGTATCAGGCTCACTCGAACGCGGCGCTATCCGGCCTCGGTGACCAGCGCCCGCCACTGCCCGTGGCGGCAGTGGAACCGCAGCGTGGCGTGCAGGGTGCACAATTCCGAGGGCACGGCCATCACCTGTACCTCGACCCGGTATCCCCAGTCGCGCAGTGTGGCCGCGAATTCCTCGGTGTCCCGGTCCGAGGTGAGTTCGAGCAGAATGTCCGCTCGTGCCAGTGCCACGTGCTCGGCCGCCAGCGCGGTCCAGCCCAGCGCATCCCACATGACGACATCGCCTGCCCGCGGATCGTCGGCGAGGGTCAGATCCCAGCTGCGGGGGTGGTAGGCGAACAGCAACTCGGGGTCGATCACCACGGCGCCCGGCCGCGCGACGTGCAGGTCGCGGATCGTGGTGGTCTTTCCCGACCCGGGTGGGCCGGTGACGATGATCGCCGTCGGATCGGTTGCGGCGGTGAGATTTCCGTACAGCTCGGGAACGATCTTGTGGGTGAACACCCACTGGTGATCGCCGCGGGCGAGCCGGAACCGATCGGGGTCTTCGCGCGGCAGGACGGCGGACGTGGCACCGAGGGCGGCGAGTTGCTCCCCGTGGGTGTGGATCGCGTCGGTGATCGCACTCCGGTCCGCCGGATCGAGATTTCGCATGGCGGACAGGTAATCCCGCCGGAGCCCGACCGTGGCCTCGGGTGTGCGGAGATCGGCGGGACCGCCGTGTTCGGCGATCCACTCCGCCGCCGAGGACGCGGCCATCAGGCTGCCCAGAATATCCACGGCCGCTTCGTAATACAGGACCGGATCGTAGGGGCCGCGCGACTCGGAAGGCGCGGGCGAGGTCGTGCGGGGCTGTTGTGATCGGGTGATCAGATCTGCGACGGCATCGGTGTAACGCGCGATCGCGGCGAGCGTCGCAGCGCCGCCTTCCCAGGTCTTGTTGCGCTGCAACAGATACTGCTGCAGTCGCAGCGCACGGGCCTGCGTGGCCGGCCAATCGGCGAGCACCTCGGACACCTGGTCCACCCACAGGTCGACCGGTATCGGCTGCCGGAACGGTTCGGGCACCAGCGGTGGTCGCAGTTCCTGCGGAAACTGTTCCGGGTCGGCCAGATACATGCCGATCCCGCTGTCGACGGGCGCGATCACCGGCACACCCTGCATCACTGCTTCCAGGCCCAGCAACCCGAATTTACCGGTCTGGCCGGGCATCACGAGGAGGTCTGCGGCCTCGAGGTCCGCGATGAAGGTCGCCCTGTCGTCCTCGACGGCCGGGAGCACTGTCACCTCGCGGTGAGCCAAGGTCGACAGTGTCTGCCGCACCGGCGCAGTCACGCTGGGATCGACCCCGCGCACGGTGAGGGCGACGTCGAAGCCGCGTTCGTTGAGGCCCCGCACGATACGAGCGGCCTCGGTGGCACCGCCGCGGGAATCCTCGGCCTGCGCGAAGGCGATGATCATCAAGGGCGGAACGGACGACGACAAGACAACTCCTGATTCGGTGGAGAACAGCGTCAGCTGAGCACGGTCTGGGACAACAGATTCTGCGCAAGCTCCTCGGCGACCATGGCCAGCGGAATCCCCTCGCGACCGGGCCCGAACGCCGCTCCGGGGCGCAAGCGGCAGGACAGCTCGGTGAGCAGTGCGACACAGGCCATTGCCCGCGGCTCACCGAAATCGATGTTGTAGTCATCGTCCCGGCGTTCGCGGACATCACGGTCCCCGGCGAGACTGCGCCGGGAATGTTCGGCTTCCTCGAGGAGAGTGGTCGGCGGTTCCTTCCCGATGGCCGCCGATTCCAGTGCCCACAGCAGGTGGTGGGACGGGTCGCCCGGGACGCGATCGGGCCGCACCTCCAACTCGGGTATCGGGCCGCGAACCGCCTGATGCAGGACGACGAGCGCGTCGCCCCGATCGCGAGAATCGCCCGAGTGCGCCTGCAGCACAGCCGAGGCCGCCTCTCGTAGCTGCCGGGCGATGGCGACCGGATCGACCTCGGTAGGCAACGGCATCGGACTTCTCTTCGCCCAATCCATTTCGGTATAACCGGACTGAGAGTCGTACAGCCAGGCGGCGATGTCACGTGCGGCGATCGCAAGATTTTTCCCGGCGTCACCGATACCGAACGCCTCGCCCGCCGCCAGGCGACTCGCCAACTCCTTCAGCAGATCAGCGATGATTATGCCGCGCATGGAGGTGATGACCACGGGGTCCCGGACTTGGCTTTTCGCTTCGAGCATTGCGCGGATATCGAGGGCTCGCTGTTCGAGCGGGATGGGCCTGCCCCGAGTGCCGAGGTAGTCGATCGCCCCGAGGCTGTGCAGAGCCGGGTCCAGAACCGGCTCGGCACGATGGCCCGTGGCAGGGGGCAATCCGGACAGTGCCCGGTCGAGATCGGCCAGGACCGCAGTCCGCGCTTCCCCGCTCGAATCGGGCACAGCGAGGACATCGAGGGCACTGATCGCGGCATTCCGCAACCAGCGATCGGCCCCGTCGTCGCCCGCGGGCTCGCCCTCGTAGCTGTTCACGCAACACTCCTCGAAAATCCGACGGTTGTCCGGGCCAGGATGGCGGCCGCTGTCAATCCTGCCCCACAACGAATACCGGTCATGTGCTCGGTTCCCGGCGATCGCTCCCCATACCGGCCGCCGGTTGCTCGCGTGGCGGGACCGTTGCGGTGGCGTCCATGAGTGCGGCTCCCGCGGATTCCCATGTGTATTGTCGGTCGCGCAGAGTCTGCTGGAGGTCCAATGCCCGATCCCAGGCAGCGTCCTGATCCGACAACTGATGTGCCAGAGCATCGACCCAGCGGTCGACCGGAACAGGGTCCTCGTACCCCTGTTCGACCAGCATTCCGGCGGTGAGGTCGCTCGGAAACAGGTCGGGGTCGCCGAAGAATCGACCGGCGCCACTGGTACTCGGCACGACGATCGGCACCCCGGCTCCTGCGGCTTCCGTGGCGACGAGCCCGAATCCCTCGGCACGAGAAGGCATCAACACCACATTGGCATCGCGCATATCGGCGAGGATTTCATCGCGCTCGAGCGTATAGGGCCGCACGTCCACGTCACGGCCCGCCGCTTCCCGAAGCGAACGCAGTTGCGCTCGCATCTGGTCTACCGGCACTCCACGCACGATCAGATCGACGTCGATTCCCTGCTCGTTGAGCTTCTTGACCATCTCCGCGGCCTGCATCGCCCCCTTCACCGGGTCATCGGCCCGGCCGAACACCAGCATCCGCTTCGTCTCGCGATCCGCCGGCGGACGGACCTGGTCGAAGAACTCGATGCCGGGGATCATCTGATGCACCACCGGCGAGGTACCCGTCATCGAGGCCAGTCGGGCAGCCTCTTCGGCGAGGGCAGGCCCCACGCCGACCGCGACATCGGTCGTGGACACCAGGTCCGCTTCGAGGCCGTGATTGACCTCGACCCGTTCGGGTTTGCCCTGCACCCGGGCCAACGAATCCGTGACCATGTGCACGATGTGTACCAACCGGGCCTGCGGATACATCCCGTCGCGGATCTCCCTGGCGGCCGGGCCTGAGAAGCGACTGTGCCCGATCACCGCATCGATGCCGGTCGGCAGATCAGCCATGTTCGAGGTCAACTGGTGCCGCAGTTCGACACTCGAATCGGGCTCGCGGGGCGCGATCAGGGTGACCTTGTCAGCGCCCTCCAGTCCGGTCACCTCGTGCCCGACCCGCACGAAGACCTCGTGCCCGAGGTCGGCCAGCGCCTCGCACAGATTCTTGTTGACCGAGACGACGCCGCCCTTGCTGGGATGCCATTCATCGATGACCGCGAGAATTCGCAGGCTCGCCTTGTCGGAAGCCGTTGCCAGATCGACCAGTTCGTGTGCCCGCGCATACGAAGCGCGGATCTGATCGTGCTGCTCCGGCGGTGCCTCGGCGAGGTCGCGTTCTTCGGCGGTGCGCAGATATTCGTGCTGTCCGGCGGTTTGCGCTTGGATGTCGTGCTGAGCGTCGTGCGCCTGGTCGTACCGGGCCTCCGCCTCCGCGGTAACCGGCGCCGCGCTATCAAGGGGTGGGCCCGTGTCATCGTCATGGTGCGATGTTGTCGCTTCGTCGTGCGCGTCGGAGTCCAGCCAGGGCAGAGCTCGGGCCTCGGTTTCACGGAGTTCCTGGCCGAGCATCGTCAGGGTCGCCGATTCTTCGGGCCGAAGCTCTGCCAGCTGCGCGATCCGGCGACGTACGTCCGCCAATTGCTCCTGATAACGGCGCTTTTCGTCGGCGGTCCACGGACGGTCGCGTTCGTGCGCCATTTCTTCCGCGGCGCGCGGCACATGTGCCCATTGCCCGTCCGGACCACGACGGTTCTCGAACAGCACGCCGCTGCGGCTGCGGACCGTCAGGGCTTCGACGCGGACCGGCGGATCGGCCGACTCCAGATGGCCCACCATCTCCTGCGACCCGGTGAACGATGCCTCGTGCAGCCGGGGCGGCGTGTAGCGGTGTACGCCGTGATCGATCCGCTCGTCGAGGTATCGGCCGATGGTCGACAGCCGACTCTGCGGTTCGGCGACCGCCATCACCTCGGCGCGCGCGGTGTAGCCGTTGTCGGCGAACTCCCGCATGATGCCCGCTTCCTTCGCGGGATCACCCATCGCCAGTTCGAGGATCACATGCTGTCGGTTGGCGATGGCATGCTCCCGCGCCATGCGGAACCAGCGCCCGGAATCCCGGACGAGGTGCCGGATCGCGTCGGGATCGCGTTGCGCCATCAACTCCGCATAGCGCGGATGGAATCGGAAGAAATCGTCACCCGACAGGTGCAGGACACTGCCGCGATCGGCGAACGAATCCTTGATCTCCGCGATCATGGTGGATTTTCCGGCACCCATCTGGCCGCCGACCACCACCAATTCCGGTTTCTCGGAAGGATGCACCGACGCTGCCTCCGACAGCAGGCCGGGGACGATCTCCTCGTGGAATATCCGGTCGAGCTCCTCCGGTTCGACGGCTGCGACCGAGCTGTCCCGCTCGCCGGTCTGGTCCCGAGGCTCGTCGGGCGTTCCGTCCGACTCGCGCACCCGCGCGGGGGCGCCTTGCTCCGGCGCCTCACGCGGCGGCGGTTCACGATCAGGGCCATCCGCGCGTCGCGCCGGTGACGGGTCGCGCGGTGATTCGGGTTCCGGGGCGCGGGAAGTCTCCCGGTGATCGGCCTGCGGCGCCTCATCGGTCGGAGTTTCGAATCGCCCCGCACGTCCCGGTTCGCCGGACTCGGATCGGTACGGGTGCTCTACTCCTCCCAGGTCAGCCGCTCCGGCCAGCTCCCGTCCTGCCTGCTCTGCCACTCCGCCCGGGCCACCGCGCTCCCCGCTCTCTGCCCGTACCCCCGACGCCGCAGTGTCTGCTTGTCGATCGTTATCTCGTACTCCTCGCTCCCCTCCGGCGGATTCGCCTGGGACAGGGCTTGGACTCGGTATCCGATCGTCTCCGGAGTTTCCTGGGTGCGTTGGATGCTCAACCGCCACAGGGGTGGATAGATCTGGCCCCCGGCGGGGTGCCGGCCCGTCGCCTTGGCCTCCCGGAAGTCGTCCGCGATCATCGTCGTGCTCCAGCTCGGGTACTCGATCACCACCCCGGTTTCCGCGTCGATCACCAGATTCGTCCCGCCCGGGTTGATCTCCTCCGGACTCTGTTCCGGCAGGACCAGCCATCCGATCTCCCCGATCGGATACGGCTGAAACCTCCTGTCGGGGTTGAAGATCTGAGCCAGGTACGCCTCGACCTGTTCCCGAGTGCGGCATTCCGCCATATGTTTCTCCTGGGTGTGAAGGGATCGGTGTGTACCACAGACCTGTTGACCCGTACGCCATATTTTGCGGCGGGTGATCCGACATGGTCCCTGCCTGCGGATCCCACCACACCGGTCCGCCGGCGTCGTGGGGATAGACGATCACCGTGGCGTGCAGACCGCCTCGACGTGGTGTGCCGTCCGGGTTGTACAGCGGTTCACCGGTATTCGCGTCACGAGCCTGCCACTCGTTGACCACCAGCGCCGAAGATCCCGGGCCCATTCGGTCGACCAGATTGTGCAGGTGACCGAACTGATTCGGGATCGGATGGCCTCCGCCGATCGTGTGCAGACCGTCACCGAGCCACTGCGCGGCACGTTCCGGACCACCGCGCTCTCCGCTTCGAATGTCCACCCCGCCAGGTATCGGGTCCGGCCATCGAGGTGCACTGACCTGGGGATTTCCATAGAACGCCGACAGCGCCGACAGCGAGCAGTCCGTGCAGTTGTTGGCCCGACCCGGAATCTCGAGACCGCCGTCGTTGATCAACTTTCCGTATGCGTTGGTCCGCGGATCAGCGCCCACGAGGAATCGATTGCCGTCACGCAACGCGTCCTCTACCGCAGCCTGATATTCGGGCCGCTCCACCTCGTCCAACCGTCGTACCCCGACCGCACGACTCTCGGACGGGTTGTCGAATCGTGTCGGTGTATTGGCGTGCGCGACATCGTTGCTCAGCTGCCGGATCTCGTGCGGGTTCAGCCCCGGATGATTCGGATCCGGCGGCAACAGCCCGAGGTGGTCGCGCAACTGCCGGGTGATCGCATCGACGGGCATGTCCGGACGCCACTGCCCGGGGCCCTCACCGACGTTGATGTGCAGATTCGCCTCGGCCGGATCCGAGGTGTGCACGAGATCGACGAACATCCGATCACCGGACAGCAGCCGTTGTTCGTGATTGAAACCGAAATCCGTTGCCTTCTGGGCATTTTCCCACAGGTGGTTCAGCCACTGTGGATGGATGTTCGGATCCGCGGTCACGTGAACCTTGATCCGCGCGACCGCGACCGGGCCGCCCTGCGTATTCGCATACCGTCGAATGTCGAACGCGGGCTTGGCATCAGGCTCGGACTTCGTGGTGACCGGAACCACCCGATTCGCGTCGGGCCGATGCGGCCGAAGCCAATCACGCCACCGGCGCGCGTGCTGCGCGCGGCGAACATCATCCTGCGACGGACCGCGCGGAGGTAGCTCATCCCGGCGCATGGACCTCGGATCACGCTGCGCGCCTCGCGGATCCCGCTCCGGTCCATTGTTCGGTGCCCGCTGCTCGGGGGTTTGCCGATCGGCAGGCTCCTCGCGGTCGGTGCGAGGACGCTCCTGCGTCGGAGGATGCTCCCGATCCGGCTGCCGAGGTTGCGGCCGATTCGATTCGGGCGCTTGCGGACGCTCACGCTGTTGCGGTACCGGAACTGAGGACTGTTCGGGCCGAGGGGACTGCCGAGCAACGTGGTCCTGCAACGCATTACGCGGCACCTCAGGCGTTCGCGGCACCTGCCGATCCGGTGGTACCGCCACACCGTGATCGGATGTGCGGCGTCCATCGACGGGGCGCGGCGTCTCCTGGTGATCCGGTTTTCGCGGGGCGGGGGCGGGAGACTCTCGGCTCGGCGGCGTCGACGTCCGTTGCGGCTCGAGGGGTGAGGACTCGCGTGGACGCGAAGAATTCTGCTGCCCAGCGCGATCCGGCTCCACCGGATCGCGTGGATTGTTCGCTGTCCGGGGATCCCGCTCCGGCTGGGGCCGCTGCACGGAAGATTCGTCCGGTGTCGGTTCCGGTGTACTCGTCGGTTCTGTCGGTGAACCGACTCGAGGTTCTTCGGGTTCCGAAGTGTGCGGTGGCGATGCATGTACCGCATCGGGCAGTGTGAGAGACCCGTGCAAACCGTCGCTTTCCACGCTGGCCGGCGGAACTTCGGATGCGTTCGAACTCTCGGTCCGCAGAGTCTTGTCGGAGACCGCCTCGGTTGTGCCGTCATATCGAGGTGACGCTCCGCTCCCGCCGATTTCGGCTCGAGGGCCGGGCTCGAGTGCGAAATCGGATGGGACGATCTTTCCTTTGAGAATGTATGTCAACCCGGATTCGGCTGGAGCATCGACGATATCGGTTATCACATATTTCAGGCCACGCTCACACAGAAATTCGTTCTCGCCACCAAGTTTCAACTCGTCACGGCTTTTGTTCTTGTTGCCGATCCACAGGCCTTTGGTACCGGCCGGCGCCTCGAGTTCGAGTTGATATTTTCCGAAACCGGACCGATCACTCAAAGCTGTGGACATCGCACCGGGCTCGGATTGAACCTGATTCCTCAGCTTCCAAATGTCACCCGCACCCAACGGCGTACCATGGTCATCGACAACAAGATGTTCCACGCTCTTCAGCCCGCGAACGACCACCATTGATTCCGAAATGGGATTGTCCACGGCCGAATCCAGGTTTCTGATGTAGTCGGCTACCGCATCTACAGTCGGGTCGACTCCCCCCAGAGTGTCACGTATATAGCGTCCCCTCCCAGCGTTTTCCGCCATCTCCTCGAGTCGAGTTTCCGACTGCCAGTGACCGATAACGTGCTCGACAGCAGCTCGCACATCCGGATGCAGATCAGGACGTTCGGCCAACTCCTTGATCGTTTCGCGGGTCGGTTCCGGGCCATCAACGTGGTTCATTATCGCGTCGAAAGCTTTACGGTCGGCTACCAGCCGATCGAGCATCCCACCCGGATCAGGGCTTCGCAGAACATCGTTGATCCATGATCCCTGGACATATCGGCGCACCGCTTCGATTCGATCCGGCGACAACGAATCCCTGACCTGCCCCAGGTTCTGCTCACCATATTCCGCACCATCATGCGGAGATTCGAAACGACGTGGCGTTTCATCCGTTTTCGAGGAATTCCGCGCCACCTCGGCATTCCGATCAGCGCGCTCGTCCAGCGCTGATCGCGCACGGGGTTCTCCGGAATGCTCTCCGACCACATCTCGGCCAGCGGGGATTCGGTCGAGCTGACGTTCCAGCCGAGGCGCCATCCGTGCATCTGTTTCGTTCAACAGACGCCATCGCGCTTGCGAATTGCCCGGGTCGCGCATACCGAGCCCATCGAGCAGGTCGGCCAGATCTCGACGAAGTCCAGGCAGTTCGTGCACTCGCTGCGGGTCGAGCTCAGCACGCTCGATATGCGCCGTCACAACCTTTACCTCGGCCAACTGCCCGCCGAGGCGAGGCGTCAGACCTTCGGCGTGATCGAGGGACGGCTCCGCCGAGACTTTCGGGTCCTGCAGGAGTTTGATCTCCGCGACTTCATGAGCCAGTGCTCGAACAATGTCCTCATCACGGGCGCGCGGCGAAATATGGACGTCGTATGTCTTCCCATCCTCCCGTACATGGAATTCCGCGACCGCACCACCGTCTATCGGCCGGACATCGAAGTGCACTTCGACGGGGTCCAGACCCGGGCGCCCTATCAAGGCAGATTTGTCTCGTGCAAACCACCCGACACCATCGGGTATGACCAACGACGAATTCTCGTTGAGGGCTCGTATGACCTCGGCCCGAGTGAGGTCCGGTTGATGCGCAGGTCGGCCATCACCATGAAAGTTGCCGAGACTGCCGGTGTCACCACGAGACCTGTCCGTAGTCGGCTCATGCTGCGGCTCAACAGCTTCCGATCGTCCGGAAACAACCGCGCCGGATTGCGTCTCCCGCGACTCGATACCGGGCTCGTCTCCCCCCATGAAATCCCAGCCGGGCGGATCATCGTAGGCGGACCTGCGGTTGTCGGAGGTGTGCGGCTGCTCGTCCGGCAACTGACCCGCGGGGTCGAGCGGATTCTCCCGGCCGGGATGTGCCTCGTCCGAATTCGGATGGAAGGTGCGGAATTCGCCGTCGCCGCGAACCGCCGCGGGAGAGTTGGGCTTTCGCGCGGTACCGACCGCATCCGACGGGGCGCGCACCGGTACGCCGAGACGATCCGCCACGTGCTGCGCCCAGCCCATATCGTTACCGCTGAAGCAGGACAGCAGCCGAACCGGCGTGCCTGGTTCGTAATTCGGATTTCCGAGAATCGCATCGACGATCTGTTCCGGATGAACCTCCGGGCCCAGGCTGGGAATCGGCGCGCCCTCGGGGCTCCCGTGCACGATGACGTCGTGTTCACCCTCGTTGAGGGTGTTCTCTCGCACCCGATGGGTACGGGGATCGTCACCGATGGATGTGCTGTCGGGCCGGTAGACGACTCCCTCACCGTTCTCCAGGTAATTGTCGAACTCGGTAACCGGCGGCACATCATCCGCAGAGCCTTCCGAGGAACCCAGCGTGTCCGTCGGTAGCGACTCGTCAGCGGCGGCCGAATCGCCTGTGTGGGAGCGGTTTTCGGTGGTCTCGGCCGGTTGATCGGCGGGCGATCGGGGTGCCTCGGACTCGTCCTGCCGAGGGGAGCGTTCAGCCGGCGAAACCGACGAATCCTGCGGATCCGAGTGAATCGACTCCCGAGTGGGTTCGGTGCGATCCGACATATTCCGGTCGGGTGCCGGCTCGGAGCGCTGGTCACGCTGGGGCCGGTCCGCTGCTTCGGCGGAACGCGGGGTCGAATCGCGGGCGGGCGTCCGGGAATTGCCGGGTGTCGGCGGACGGTCCGATTGCTGCGTGGAATCCCGTTGTTGCCGAGACGATTCGGTCGGGTTCTTCCGATCGGCCGCGGGTCCGGTCGGGTTGTCCGGACGTCGAGCCTCTCGTGACGGTTCGGGATGGGTGTCGGACGTGTCGGAGGTTCGACGGCCGGAGTCCTCGGTGACGGGGCGGGGTTCTCGGACTTGCGCGTCGCGCGCGCTCGTCGTGGTGCGGTCGCTCGGTTCCGCGTTGCGCGGCGTGTTGTCGCTCGAATCGCGGAAGCTGGATGACGCCGAGTTTCGATCGGTCGTATCGGATCGCTCGGACGCGCGTGATGTCTCGGTCGCGGACGAATTCGCTGTCGTGCTGCGATCATTCTGCGGCGCAGCGGTTTCCGGTCGCTGTGTGCTGTCCGGACGTTGCGGTGTATCCGCAGCCGGGCGGGCGGGGGTCGCCGGTGCCGAACGGTCCGCCGGGGACACCACGTCACGGTTGGACGGGGTGGTCGGGGCCTGGTTACCCGCTGATGCGGGCGTTGCGGCGCGATCTGTGTTGGGTGCTGTCGTTCCCTGCGCCGCGGGGTTCTGCGTACTCGCTCGATCGGATGCGGCCGGTCCCGCGGTGTTGGATGCGGACCGAGTCTCGGGTGCCGCAGTGGGCCGGGCGTCCTGTGTGGAGTTCGCCCCTGCCGAATCTTGCTGGACGGGCGTCGAACTCGCATTTTCGACACCGGAAGACGGTGCGACGCTTGCGTTGTCCGGAGCGGCGACCGATGCCGGCTTGCTGCTCGTATCGGCATCACTCGCCGACGAGTCACTCGCGGTTGTGGTTTGCGTTGCGCTGTCGGAGTGTTCGGCACTCGGCGTGGTCGCGGTGTCGTGCGATTCGACCTGCGGTGTGGTGTGCGAGGTCTCGGTCACATGTGGGGTGGTAGGCGCGCCGCCCTCCCCGGGCTTCACTCTGCCGAGTCCGCCCCCGGCCCCGTCGAGCACCCCCTGATCGAGCTTTCCCCCGGTTGCCACGGTCGACACCGCATTGCCCAAGACGTTCCCCGGGGCAGCCGCCACACCTCGCGCGATGACCGCCTTGGCGGAATTCGAGCCGAGATCGACGTTCTTCGCGACCTTCGCCATGCCCAGATTGGAGGGATGGCTGACAACCCCACCCACAGTCCCCGCAATCGCCCCTGCCCCGGCGGCCTGCAACGAACTGTTCCAGTTGACGTTCTCCCCCTCGGCGGCCTGAACAACGTTGGCCGCCAAGTCCGTCGCACCACCCAGCGCTGCCCCGGTCACCCCCTGCGCCAATGTGCTGACCGCGAACTTCGCCGCAGCCCCCTCCCCGAGCTTCTCCGTCTCCTTGAGAGCGACTTTCGTGGCGGCCTTCTCCGCGATCTTCAATCCGGTCCGCTCGGCCAGAGCCGTTACGCCCTTGATCGCGATCTTATCGATCAGCTCCTGCCCGAGCTTGCGGATCGCCACCTTCACCGCCGCCGAGGCCACCGCGTCGACGGCCTCGCCGATCCCGGGAATGAATGCCATCGCGATCATCGTGGCCACCGAGATGTACATGACGATCTTGGTGTGCTCGATATCGGTGGCGCCCTGCTCCAACTGTTTCGCGAAGCTGTCACACATCGCGATGATGCTGTTCAGATCACTGCCGTCCCCGCCGGCGACATCCTGCCAGTACGTGGACATCGCATCGTGAGTCTTGCCGTCGATCGCGGTCAGCGCATTGCTCATCGCCTTGTCGGCGGGATCCTTCAGCTCGGTCAATGCCTTGGACATATCCGACCAGTGCTTCGACAGGCGCCGCATCGCGTCCTCGTCGCCCTCTGGCCAATGACCGAGCAGGAAGTCTTCGATCCACCCCACAGGTCCCGAGAAATGCGGGAACCACAACGTCATCCGAACGCCCCGTTACACCTTGCGGATCTTGGCCGCGTTGTCCTCGTCCTGACTCTGTACCTTGTTGGCGACAGTGGTGATGTTGTCCCCGGTCGCCTTCAATGCCGCCGCGAAACTCTCCAGCGCCTTCAACCCTTTGCCGACACTGCCGTCCTTGGTCTCGTCCTGCGGGTAGTTCTCCTCGAACTGCTTGCCCGGGGCATCGGAGCCCCAGCACTTGCCCTCCTTGGTGATTCCCGCCTTCAACAGCTCCAGCGCGGACTCCACATCCTCGCCCAATTGCTCGAAATGCGGTGTTATCGAACGTAATTGATCAGGATCGGCAAAGAAATCTCCCACAGTCCACAACCTCCCGTACGACCGGTTCTCTCCCTTGGACGCACGGACGTGCCTCCAGGTTCCTCGAAAATGTCCCCCGCTCAGCGGGATTGCTGTGATTGCTCCGGCGGATCCACCGCGCCCGAAAGCTGAGCCTGCAGATCTCGCAGACTCGGTGCGCCCGGGACGAATTCGCTCACATCGGGCATGGAGTCCACGATGGACTGGATCGGAGCGACGACCTGTGCACGGGCCTGCGCGGCGGCCTGCGCGGCGCCGTGAATCGCCGCGTTCAGGTCCTCGGTCAGTTTCTGCGGTGTGCTGCGCCGGTACGCGTCATCGGCGATCACGATCTCGGTCACGACGCCGGACGAGTTCACCGTCACCCGTGCGAGGTTGTTCGGGCTCGTCGCCTTGATCTTCATCGTCTGCAACCTGCGGTACACCTCGCCCGCTTCGCCCAGCTCACGATCGAAATCCGCCTGGACCTGCTCCATCGCGGCCTTCACACCGTCGTTGGCCGAACGGATCTCGTCGCGTTCCCAGTCCTGCATGCTCATTCACCACCGGATTCCGAAGCAGGCCGGCTCATTCGAGCCTCGCACGACTGTCGCCACCACCGCGTCATGACAGCCACGATATCGGTGCTCCCGCTTCCAGCGCGTCGTCCTCGTCGGTCCAGTCCGTCGGCTGGACGATGGCGTTGCGGCTGTAGGTGGCGGGGCGGGCGCGTTCTTCGGCCAGGCGGGCTCGCTCGATTTCCAAGCGCGCCACGCGATCACGTTCCTCGCGTTCTCGGCGAGCGGCCAGTTCCCGGGCGGTTTCGATCTCCTGTTGGCGGGCCTGCTCGGCCAGTTGCCCGCGGAGTTCGTCGAATGCCGCCGAGCCGGCGCGGGTGGTGCGGGCGTCGGCTATGAAGAACCTCTGCTGGGTCGACCGGGAATGTGCGCGATACTCATCCAGAAGGTTGTCCATATGTGCCGCATAGTTTTTCATCTTCAACCACCCATGTCGATTTCGATCTTCACACCGTCGGTACGTGGCGCGGCGGTCGGTGCGGGGGCCGGCGCGGGAGTCGGTGCCGGGACCGGCGCGGCGGGCGGCGGGCTCGGCTGGTGGCTGGAATCTCGACCCTGCCGGGGATTCGGAGATTCTGCCGGATCCGGCTCGTACACCGCCGCAGGCTCGAAATCGAGATTCGGCACATACTGCTCGACCGGATCATCGATACCGAACTTTCCGCCGGAGGTTTGCGGTGCGGCGGCATCGATCACAGGTTTGCGATCGGAACCGGGGTTCTTGGTCCACATCGGTTTGGACTGCACCACGCCGGTGGATTTGTGCTCGCCCTCGGAGCCTTTTCCGCCACCCCCTCCGGTCGAGGGCATGTGGCCCATCGAACCGGTCGAGGAGGTTCCCGAGGACGACGAGGATGCCGTCGTCGAGGAGTCGTAGGCAGACGTGGTCGTCGTCGTGGACGAGCCCGTGCTCGGCACCGACGAACCCGACTGCTGCGAGGAATCGCTCGTGACCGACTGGGTCGCGGATCCGCCACCTGTCCCGGATGTCGAGTAGCTCCCGCTCCCAGCGCTGTCCGTGCCCGTCCCACTGCCGGTGGAGGACGTCGAATTGTGCGTGGTGGACGACTGTGTCGAAGAATCACCGCCACCCGGGGTGAAGTACGGGACACCATTCTTGATCCCCATCGTGTACTTCTGGGATTTTCCGTCCAGACCGGTCACCGTAGTGGTTATCGATCCGTCGGAACCCTGTGTCATCGAGACCTTTTCGCCGCCGATGTTGAAGCTCGCCAGGTTCTTCGAACCGTTCGTCGATGACGCGGCCGCGGTGGTGTTGCCGAAGATTCCGCTCATCCCGGACTGGAGCACGCTCGAGAGCTGGCTCGCACCGGACTGCAATGCGCTGGTCAGCTGACTCACTCCCGAGGACGCCGTCTGCAGGGTCTGCTCGGCTTGGCTCAGTAGCGTCGAGAGCGGATTACTCTGGGACGAGCTCGGATTCACCGATGTCGGGGTGGTCGACGTGGACGGGACTTTGCTCTGATCCACGCTTGCGGTGCTCGTGTTCGAGTTCGATGTCCCGCTTGCCGAGGGACCATTCTGCTGGTTGGTGTCCTTGGCGGGGTCCTGCGGTTTCGGGAAGGTGGTCGTGTCCTGATTATCCAGCAGGTCCATAACGGGCTTGTACGCTTGCTTGATGTAATAATCCGACAGCGCACACTGATGTATGAATGCCGTGAAAGCCTCCCGCACAGCGGGTGCGAAGTGGTCGGTCAACCACTCCTTGGATTTATCCCGAAGCTTGTGCGCGCCATCCGAACTCCCCGGTCCGACACCGAGATGAAACTGCCTTTCCACTTCGTCGTTCGCATCGTTGAGATAACCCCAGAACCCCTCCCCGGCCACGGTTATTATTTTACTTACCGGGTCTTCTCCACCATGTTCGCCGAGCCGCATTGCATGGCCTGCCACCGGACAATCTGCACTATTGAATCCGACGACAAATGCCGCCTTTTCACGCACTATCTGTAGCAGAACATCCGGAAGTCCACTCATTGCACTGGCCACAGCCTGCAAATATTTGTTCTGCTGATCCGCATGCGCGTGAAAGCCTGCGAGATAATCTTGGGCAGCATTTCCCGCTGAACCCTCCCAGGCTTCCGGCACCGCATTCTTCACCCCGGCCAGCTCGCTGGTGATCGCATCGGTCGACGCATTCGTACCCGTACCCGAGCCTGCGGCCTGCAACTGCGTTGCCAATGTCCGCATACTCTCCGGATTCATCCCACGCTGCTGATCGTAGTATTTATATTCCAGTCGACGCATCTCACCGTCCGGGTCGCCCGGTTCGACCGTCTCCCCACCCACCGATATCCCGCCGATGTTGAGCGGCGCGACCACGAAGCTGCCGAATCCATTCCCGCCCAGGACCTGTCCAGCACGGTTGTACCGCACCAGCGCCAAGCGGAACCACTCCAGACCGAAAGCAGCCTCGTCCAGCATGGATTTGATATCCGTGCCTCGGATATCGGTATTGCTGGACCATACCTGTTCCAGGTGATTCGTTCCGTCGTCCTGTAGCCACCGCGTCAACTCTCCATGTGCTGTCGAGTTACTTTGCGCATACTCTGCGGCATAGTCCGGTGAAGCGGCCATCTCAAGCGAGCCCGTCGGTCACAGAATTGAGCGCAGATGCGTGCTGTTGATCACCGGACACGTTCGTATTCACCGCATGCCGCAGGACATCCACAGTCGCACTGGATGCCTCGGACCACGAGTGCAGCATCGTGACGATATCGTTCACACCGGACGCGAGCTTCTTCCCCTGCTCCTGATAGTCCTGCCCAGTATGAGACGCCTCGAACCCGGCGTTCGCGATCCCCGTCGCATGTCCCTTCGTCGCTTCCGCGTGCGGTTCCATCTTCTTGGCCATGTCCGACACGGCATGTGGAACGAACAGCATCGCTCCCCCTCCTCACCTCTCGGCAAACATCCACAGGCACACCGCTTCCGGGGTGCGCCGCATCTTTCGATGATGTCAGATGCGCACCGTCGAGGACACCTGAGCGGCTGACATTCACAGGCTTTCGCGGAGACGGCGCGACAGGTTACGACGGTCAGTCGCGCCAGCTCAACGCCATTCGTGCCACCTCGTGGGCGACCATCTGGCGCGAGCACGGTTCGACGTGGAAGTCGTTGTACTGCTCGCGGAACGTGTAGCAACCGTCGCTGTCCACGTCGACCCAGCTGAAGTACTGCGGCGGGAATGGACGACGGTCGCGCCGGGCGGCGCGGACCTCGATGTGGCCCCAGCCTGCGCGGCGGACCGTGAGGAGGTTGCGCATTCGCTGGGCGGTGTTCTCCTTGGTGCCGGTCCAGGATTCCAGGCTCACCTCGATGCGGTCCACCGACTCGACGAGCGCGGGGCCGGTGCCTGCGGGAACGGAGCCGACGACTGCGGCGAACACGTTCGAAACCACTGCTGGAGAACCGATTTCGATGACGACGTTGCCGCCGAAGTCGTTGGTCTGGCCCGGGCGCTGGAACAGGGTGACGCCGATGTTGCCGTCGATCGCCCCGTAGACGCGCAATCGATGGCGGCGCTTGCCCAGCAGTGCCGCCGAGACCTCCGGATCCGCCGCGACGCGCAGTGCGGCCGACAGGTCCGGATCACCGCCGGCGGGAAGCCGCGCCCGCAGTTCCTCGGCGGCCTTCGCCGCTTCGCTCTGCCATTGCACCGACGAGATCAGGCGCAGCGGAAAGGGATACCGATCCTTGTCGGTCTCCCGCCACAGATGCATGAACTCATCGGGAGTGAACTCCCACTTCACCGATAATTGCCCTCACCATTGTCCCGCTGCGTCTGCGCCGCAGGGAAATCCGCACCGAGCGCACCGCCCGACGCGGGATCGAGCCGGCCGATCAGTTCTTCCTCGCGATCCATGATCAGATAGTCCGGGGTCTTGTGTTCGCGCTCTTCGTCTTCCGACTTGCGCGCCCCGGCGCCACCCATCCCCGGCATACCCGAGGTTCCGGAGCTGGTCGTCTTCGCGGCACCGTTCGTCGAAGCCGCTGCCGCAGCGGAATTCCCGTTGCCGGTGCCCGGAATGCTCTGTCCCGCACCACCGGAACCACCGCTGGTCGTCCCACTGTCCAGGCCGCCGAGGCCACCGGCACCGCCGCCCGCGCCACCGTTGTATCCGGCGGTCCCGGTCGAGGTCGACGGGTTGGAACTCGACGAATCCGCCGACTGCGGCGAGGTATTCGAATTCGACGTGCCCTGGTTCGCTGAACTCGGGGACTGTTGCGAGGACTGATCCGAATTCGACGGATCCTTCTGCTGCGAGTTGTTCGGGTTCTGGGAGTTGTCCTTGGTGTTGTCGTTCTTGGCGTTGCCCGGGCTGGTGTTCGACGGGCCGGTGTTCGCGTTCGGATTGGTACTGCCGCCGGGCTTGTCGACCGAGACGAATGTCGGGATACCGGTGCCTGCCGGGCCGAATGTCGGGTCGTAGTTGTTCTTCATCGCCGCGATCGCGGTCTGGTGAAGATTCTCCTCGGAGCGGCCCGAGTTCATCACGCTGCTCGCTGCGGTTACGCCGATCAGAGCGCCGACTTCGGCAGCGTCGGGTGATGTAGGGGTTGGTACGGCCGCGGCATTGTTCGGAGGTGGGACCGACAACTTCACGGCTTCGGCCCCATCAGCGACCGATCGAATCCGCGCAGCTACTGCGGTGACCACGTCCTGCAACTGCGTCATCTGCTGGAAGAACTTCTGCGCGGAATCCGCTGCAGCATTCGCGATCTGCCCTTTGGCCCCTTCGGCAAGGGCGTTCTGAACCGCAAGATTCGATCCGAACAGACCACCACCGAGGCTGCTTGCAATATTATTCCACGACGTCGCGTACATCTGTATAGAACCAGGTTTCATGGCCTGAACACCAGTATAGATATCCTGATGAGACTTTCCATCCCAGTTTTCCAGGTCAGGTATGTACGGACTGTCCGTATCCGAGTACGAGAGTTGCTTTTCCAAACTCTGAGCGCCGGCTCTAGACGTCGTCGCATCTCCCATGACTGTGACAGCCTTGGGATCCTGAGGAAACATCATCGGCAGAGGATTCTGCGAATTGCCGTCGGAGTTGGCCATGCTCAGTTACCCTTCCCGATCTCAGGCTCGATGAGCGTTGCGATATTCAACATGCCGTCACATGAAGATGACGGATTCACATTCGACTTGTCTGTGGGGTCAGTGAAAATCTGCACAAACCCCGCCTTGGTCCTGAGGTCGATTTCACAGGCTCCAGCAAATGTTTTGTCATCAACCCATATGGCCTGCCTACCATTTACGGTCGTAGCACGGGTGTGCGATGCATGCTTCTGCAGATCTTGATCCCAAGGAACATTTGAGGAATTTATCGTAAGAGTTTTCATCTCCGATTTGAATGCGCATGTCAAAAACGTCTGCTCAGCAACCATGTCTTGCAATCTGTGACGCGATGCCGGATCGAATCCTGCTTTTTGGATGGTCTGGTCGCCGATCCACGTGCAGGGATCGAAGACAACCTCGGGAAGCCCCTCCGAGTACTGATTATCCTTCTGCGAGGGAGGCTGAATATTCGACGCCATGAGTGTTGGCCGCACCGACGCAGTAGCAGCAACCGAAGATGTCGGCGACGCACTGTCATTCGAACTGTCGCCACCGTTCGACGAGCAAGCGACTACGGTTGTGAGCGCGGCTGCACCGATGCAAGCCCAAACGGACACCTTCACTTGCCAACTCCATCCGTCGCAATTTTGATTGCTTGCTGATGCAGTTCATCTGCCGCTTGAACCTGCTTAGCGGCCATCAGATGTGCTGCAGCCAATTGAAGAGCGGCCTCTTTGGCGTTTTCCAACACCTTGACCAAATCAGCAGCTTTGGCCTCGAATCCAGACTTGAGTTGATCCGATGAATGGAAGGTGCCGAACCCATCCATACGGTTGAGGTTCCTCGCCAGCTCTATCTGAGGGTCAATAGTATTCGTGACCAGCCGCTGATACGCCTCGGCGCACTTCCTCGCGACCCCCTCCTCCATCGTGAACGTCCCCGCAGCAGCCTGCTGATACAAACTGTTGGCCGTGGACACCCCCGCGTCCATCTCCCCCATCGCGCCCCTCCTCAGAGTCCCTTCTGGATCATCGCACTCTGGACGACCCTACTTCACGGGCCATCCAATCGCTGGAGTCCATCGCTCCCCCAATCCCTCCCCAACCATGTTCACCACCCGGGATACCCCGAACACCAGCCCCGACCCGCACTCCCACCCAACCAAACTGCAACAGGTTCTTGCGCTGGCAGCGACTTCGACCATATAGTCCGTACACGTGTCCAGACAGCATGGGAGCTACCGGTGAGCGAGCGAACGACGCAGGTGTGCGTCCGACGTCGCACGGCACCGGCGAGGGGGCGACGTGCGCGGACAGGCGCCCGCGCGCCCGTGAGTTCCAGGCGCCGGATTCGAGGAATGTCCGCCGAGCACCACTGATCGCGACCGCCGAACAAGCCGAACAATCTGTCGCAGAGGAGTTTTCACCATGGCCCGTTTCACCGGACGATCCGCGATCGTCACCGGCGCCGCCCAGGGTATCGGCGCCGTCTATGCCAAGGCGCTGGCCGCCGAGGGTGCGAAGGTCGTCGTCGCGGACCTGAACGCGGACAAGGGCGAGGAGGTCGCCAAGCAGATCGTCGCCGACGGCGGCACCGCCGTGTTCCACAGCGTCGACGTCTCCGATCCGGAGTCGACCACCGCACTGGCCGAATTCACCGTGGCCGAATTCGGCGGCATCGACCACCTGGTCAACAACGCCGCCATCTACGGCGATATGAAGCTCGACCTGCTGCTGACCGTCCCGTGGGACTACTACAAGAAGTTCATGAGCGTGAACTTCGACGGCGCGCTGAACATGACGCGCGCGGTGTGGCAGCCGATGTCCAAGGACGGGGGCGGCTCGATCGTCAACCAGTCCTCCACCGCCGCCTGGCTGTACTCCGGCTTCTACGGCCTGGCGAAGGTCGGGGTCAACGGCCTGACCCAGCAGCTGGCCACCGAACTCGGCGGCTCCAAGATCCGGATCAACGCCATCGCCCCCGGCCCGATCGACACCGAGGCCACCAAGACCGTCACCCCGGGCAATATGGTCAAGGACATGGTGAACCGACTTCCCTTGAAGCGCATGGGAACTCCGGAGGACCTGGTCGGCGCGTGCCTGTACCTGCTCTCGGACGAGGCGAGCTGGGTGACCGGCCACATCCTGAACGTCGACGGCGGACAGATCATCCGCTCATGACCGGGAACGACACCCCTGTCGGGTTCATCGGCCTGGGCAATATCGGCGCGCCGATGGCGAAGCGCCTGCTGGATCGGCCCGGCGGACTCGTGGTCTGCGATATGCGGGCCGAGGCGGTCGAGAAGTTCGTGGCGCGCGGCGCGAAAGCCGCGGCCACGGCCGCCGAGGTCGCCGAACAGGCCGCGGTCATCTCGATCGTGGTCGTCAACGATGAGCAGGTGCGCTCGGTGGTCTCCGGGCCGGACGGCATCCTGAGCACCGCCCGGCCCGGCACCGTGGTCGCCGTGCACTCCACCATCAGCGACGAGACCGCCGTCCAGCTGGCCGAGGAATGTGCTTCGCGCGGTGTGGAATTCGTCGACGCCCCGATCAGCGGCGGCGCGGGCGGAGCCAAGGAGGGCAACCTCGCGATCATGGTCGGCGGCACCGAGGCCGCGTACGAGAAGGTCCGCGAACCCTTCGGCCACTTCGCCGGACTGGTCGTGCACGCCGGCGATGTCGGCGCGGGCACGCGAATGAAGTTGGCGCGCAACCTGTTGCACTTCGTCTCCTTCACCGCCGCGGCGGAGGCGCAGCGCCTCGCCGAGGCCGCGGGCCTGGACATCACCGAGCTGGGCAAGGTGGTCCGGCACTCCGACGCCATCACCGGCGGCGCGGGCGCGATCATGTTGCGCGACACCACCGCACCGGTCGCGGAAGACGACTTCTGGCATTCGATCCTGACCCACGTCCGGGGCCTGGGCGAGAAGGATCTCGCCTTGGCCCTGGCGGTCGGCGATCGGCTCGAGGTTCCACTACCGTTCGCCCGACTGGCCCTGCAGGGCCTGGGCACCGGCCTGGGCGTGGGCCCCGGCGACATCGCGAAGGAGCAGGCATGAGCGGTCAGGGCCGTAGGCGGCAGCGAAGCGTCACCACGCAGGCCCTCGCTCATGCCGGAAGGGAAACAGCATGAGCGAGGAGACCGCCGCCGAACGTCGCGCCCGCGGCTTGGCGAAGATGTCCGAGGTGTACGGCTGGGACTTCGCCGACGGCCCCGGCGAGCACTTCGCCGTCACGGCGGATCACCTGTTCGCCGATATCTGGTCCCGCCCCGAACTGAGCATCCGGGATCGCCGGCTGCTGCTGCTCGGCGCGCTCACCGCGCAGGGCCTGTTCGACGTCGCCGAGATCCAGATCGGCTCGGCCCTGGGCAACGGGGAACTCACCCCGGCGCAACTGCGGGAGATCTCACTGTTCCTGTGCCACTACGTAGGCTGGCCTGCGGGAACCAGTTTAGACAGTGTGGTGGGCAAGGTGGTGGCGCGGCACGAGAAGCAGGCCGCGCGCGCCGCGGAGAATCCCACGGAGTGAGCCCGTGGCCGGTGATTCCGGTCCACACGCAGCAGGATTGAACCGCCCGGATCAACCGCCCGGTACCGGCGAAATGAACCAGACAGGAATTGCACTCATGTCCGAAACCACCACCGTACGACCGCAGCGCGCGAACGCGATCACCGAATGGGATTTCGAGGCCGACGTGGTGATCGCCGGATACGGCGTCGCGGGTGCTTGCGCGGCCATCGAGGCCAAGCGGGCCGGCGCCGACGTGCTGGTGCTCGAGCGCACCGGCGGCTGGGGCGGCGCGGCCTCGATGTCGGGCGGATTCATCTACCTCGGCGGCGGCACCGCACTGCAGAAGGCGCTGGGCTTCGAGGACACCCCGGAGAACATGGAGAAGTTCATGACCGCGGCCCTGGGGCCCGGCGTGGACGCCGCGAAGATCCACGACTACTGCCATGGCAGTGTCGAACACTTCGATTGGCTTGTCGCCCAAGGCGTTCCGTTCAAGGAGGAGTTCTGGGGCGAGCCCGGCTGGGAGCCCGCGCACGACGAGGGACTGATGTACTCCGGCGGGGAGAACTCCGCGCCGTTCAAGGACATCGCCACCCCCGCGCCGCGCGGTCACCTGCCGCAGATGGAGAACAAGCGGATCGGCGAGAAGGGCGGCGGCTACATGCTGATGAAGCCGCTGATCGACACCGCCGAAAGTCTCGGTGTGCGTGCGGAATACGACATCCGCATTCAGCGGCTGATCGTGGACGAGGACGACCGCGTCGTCGGCGTGGTCGCCAAGCGTTACGGCGATCTCGTGCACGTGCGCGCCCGCCGCGGCGTGGTCCTGGCGACCGGCAGCTTCGCCTACAACCAGGAGATGATCGAGGCCTACGTGCCGCGGCTGCTCAACCGCCCCGCCGCCTCGATCGAGGAGCACGACGGCATCGGCATCCGGGTCGCGCAGGCCCTGGGCGCGCAGGTCGCGCACATGGACGCGGCCGAGGTGGCGTTCTTCGTGGATCCGCAGATGGTGGCCCGGGGCATCATGGTCAACGCCCGCGGCCAGCGCTACATCACCGAGGACACCTACTGCGGCCGGGTCGGCCAGGCCACCCTGAACCAGCAGGACAACAAGGCCTACCTGATCATGGACGAGCAGGCGCTCGAGGCCGCGCTCGCCACCGAGAGCTCGGTGACCTTCTTCCGGCAGCCGCCCAAGTGGGCCGCGGAAACCGTGGCCGAACTCGAATCCGACATGGGCCTGCCCGAGGGCACCCTGCAGACCACCGTCGAGGTCTACAACAATCACGCGGCGCAGGGTTCGGATCCGTTGCTGGACAAGAAGACCGAGTGGGTCAAGCCGATCGGCACGCCGCTGGCCGGTTTCGACCTGCGCGAACACACCGGCGGGTTCACGCTCGGCGGTCTGAAGACCGATCTGGATTCGCGAGTACTGCACGTGTCCGGGGATCCGATCGCCGGACTGTACGCGGCGGGCCGATGCACCTCCGGCGTCTGCACCGGCGGTTACGCCAGCGGCACCTCCCTCGGTGACGGCAGCTTCTACGGACGTCGCGCGGGTAAGGCCGCCGCGGCTGCCACCCAAGACTGAAAGGAGTACGGGCCCATGCGTTTCGGCATCGTCCTGTTCACCAGCGATCGCAACATCAGCCCGGCCGCGGCCGCGAAGGGCGCGGAGGATCGTGGATTCGCCTCGTTCTTCGTGCCCGAGCACACCCACATTCCGGTGAAACGTGAAGCGGCACACCCGACCACGGGCGATGCCAGCCTGCCCGACGACCGCTACACGCGCACCCTGGACCCGTGGGTGGCGCTGGGCACGGCCGCCGCGGTCACCGAACGCATCGAATTGTCCACGGCGGTAGCGCTTCCCACCGAGCACGATCCGATCACCCTGGCCAAGACCATCGCCACGCTCGATCACCTGTCGGGCGGACGGGTCAGCCTCGGCGCCGGATTCGGTTGGAACACCGACGAACTCGCCGATCACGGCATTCCGGGAGCCAAGCGGCGCACGGCGCTGCGCGAGTACATCGAGGCGATGCGGGCGCTGTGGACCGAGGAAGAAGCCTCCTACGACGGTGAATTCGTCAAGTTCGGGCCCAGCTGGGCCTGGCCCAAGCCGACGCAGGACAAGATCGACGTGCTGATCGGCACCGCGGGCACCGAGAAGGGTTTCCGCTGGATCGCCCGCTCGGCCGACGGCTGGATCACCACCCCGTACGAGCAGGACCTACTGCTCGAGCGGCTGCAGCTGCTGCGCAAGGTGTGGCAGGAGGCCGAGCGCACCGACACCCCGCGCGTGGTCGCGCTGGCGGGCAAACCCGATCCGGCGCAGCTGACGGCCTGGGCCGAGGCCGGGGTCACCGATGTACTGTTCGGCCTGCCGGACAAGCCCGAGGCCGATGTGCTGGCCTACCTGGACCGGCTGTCTGCCAAACTGGCGCCACTGGGTCTACCGGCCTGACATCCCCGCCCGATCGCTCGAGAGTGAGACCTTAGCGTGCGCATCGCCCTGCTGTCCTACCGCAGCAAGACCCACTGTGGGGGACAGGGGGTGTACGTGCGGTACCTGAGTTCGGGTCTGGCCGAACTGGGCCACGAGGTCGAGGTCTTCTCCGGGCAGCCCTATCCCGAACTGCTCGATCCGCGGGTGCGCCTGACCGAGGTGCCCAGCCTGGATCTGTACCGTGACGACGATCCGTTCCGCACGCCGCGTCCGAGCGAGATCCGCGATCGGATCGATCTGCTCGAACTGGGCACCATGTGGACCGCGGGTTTCCCGGAACCACGCACGTTCAGCATCCGTGCCGCACAGCTGTTGCGAACGCGTGCAGCGGATTTCGATGTCGTGCACGACAATCAGTGCCTGGGTTCGGGGCTGCTGGACATCGCCCGGCAGCTGCCGGTGGTGGCCACCATCCACCACCCCATCACCCGGGACCGCGCGGTGGATCTGGCCGCCGCCCCCTGGCGGCGCAAGCTGTTCGTGCAGCGCTGGTACGGATTCCTGGGCATGCAGCAGCGGGTGGCCCGCAAGATTCCGGATCTGATCACCGTCTCCTCGTCCTCGGCCACCGATATCGCCGACGATTTCGGGGTCGCGCCCGGCCAGCTGCGCGTGGTGCCGCTCGGTGTGGACACCGAACTGTTCCGCCCGCGCGAGGGCCGCATCCCGGGCCGCATCGTCGCGGTCGCCAGCGCGGACAAGCCGCTCAAGGGCATATCCCATCTGTTGCAGGCGGTTTCGCGGTTGCGCCTCGGACACGATGTGGAACTACGGCTCGTCGCCAAGCTGGATCCCGACGGCCCCACCGAGAAATTGATCGCCGAACTGGGCCTGGCCGACGTCGTCACCGTCAGCAGCGGACTGTCCGACACCGAACTCGCCGAACTGCTCAGTTCCGCCGAGATCTCCTGCATCCCTTCGATGTACGAGGGTTTCTCGCTGCCCGCCGTGGAGGCCATGGCCAGTGGCACACCGCTGGTCGCCAGCCGGGCAGGCGCCCTGCCCGAAGTGGTGGCAGACTGTGCCGAACTCGTCGAACCGGGCAATGTCGACGAATTGACCAGGGCCATCGGCGGTCTGCTGGATTCGCGCCGCCGACTGGACGAACTGGGCGCCGCCGGGCGACGCCGGGCACTGTCGGTATACAGCTGGGAAGCCGTTGCCGCACAGACTGTTTCGGTGTACGAGCAGGCCATCGCGAGATACCGCACAGACGAGGAGAGCAGCTAGATGTTGACCGTCGATTTCGACCGGCTGGGCGTCGGACCGGGCACCCGGGTCATCGATGTGGGCGCGGGCCTGGGGCGGCATTCCTTCGAGGCGTATCGCCGCGGCGCGGATGTCGTCGCGTTCGACCAGAATGCCGACGATCTGGCCCAGGTCAAGGTCATGTTCGGCGCGATGGCCGAGGCGGGCGAGGCGCCCGAGCACGCACGTGCGGAGGCGGTGCAGGGTGATGCGCTGGCACTGCCGTACGAGGACGGCGAATTCGACGTCGTGATCGCCTCGGAGATCCTCGAGCACATCCCGTCGGACGAGCGGGCCATCGCCGAACTGGTGCGGATACTCGCACCCGGTGGCGCGCTGGTGGTGACGGTGCCGCGCTGGCTGCCCGAGCGGATCTGCTGGCTGTTCTCGGACGAGTACCACGCCAACGAGGGCGGGCACGTGCGGATCTACCGCGCCGACGAGTTGCGGCGCAAGATCGCCGGTCTCGGAATGCGATTCATCCACAGCGCGCACGCGCACGCGCTGCATTCGCCGTACTGGTGGCTCAAGTGCCTGGCCGGGGTATCCAACGAGAAGCACTGGGCGGTCGCCTCCTATCACCGAATGCTGGTGTGGGACATGATGAAACGACCGTGGCTGACCCGGACCGCGGAATCCGCGCTGGATCCGCTGATCGGCAAGAGCGTAGCGCTGTACTTCACCAAACCGGCGGTGCGGCGTGGCGGCTTCTGAGCTGCCGTCGATCGCCGGCGTGCTGACCGCCGACCAGATTCGACGAACCGCGCAATCCATTGCAGCACAACAGGAATCCGATGGGGCGTTGCCCTGGTTCACCGGCGGGCACACCGATCCGTGGGACCATCTGGAGAACGCCATGGCGCTCACGTCGGCGGGGCTGCTGGACGCCGCCCGCGCCGGCTACGCCTGGTCCGAGCGCACCCAACGTCCGGATGGCAGTTGGCCCAGCGAGTTTCGCGCCGGGGTCGTGGTTACCGAGGACGCCGACACCAACTTCTGCGCCTACATCGCCACCGGGGTCTGGCATTACGTCTGCAGTACCGGGGATCGCGGATTCGGGGCCCGGATGTGGCCGACGGTGCGCGCGGCCATCGATTACGTCATCTCACTCCAGCAGGGTCGCAACGGCGAGATCTACTGGCTGCGCGGACCGCAGGGCGTGGTGCCCGAGGCGCTGCTGACCGGCTGCGCGAGCATGTTCCACAGCATTCGCTGCGCGCTGTCGCTGGCCGAGTCGCTGGGGATCTCGCAGCCCGAATGGGAGGTCGCGGCGCTGCGGCTCGGGCATGCCATCCGGCATCATCCCGAGGCGTTCGGCGAGAAGGACCGGTATTCGATGGACTGGTACTACCCGGTCCTGTGCGGCGCCTACGACGACGCCGACGCGATGGTCCGCATCGATTCGCGCTGGGACGATTTCGTGGTCGGCGACCTGGGCATCCGCTGCGTGGCGGATCGGCCCTGGGTGACCGGCGCGGAGACCTGCGAGCTGGTGCTGGCGCTGGACCGGCTCGGTGATCGCGACCGCGCCCTCCGGTTGCTCGCGGCCATGCAGCATCTGCGCGAGCAGGACGGATCCTATTGGACCGGACTGGTTTTCGCGGACGGTAAACGCTGGCCCGAGGAGCGCACCACCTGGACCGGGGCGGCGATGATCCTGGCCGCCGACGCGCTGTCCCGCACGACGTCCGGTAACGGGATCTTCCGCGAACTGGCCGCTCCGATCGATATCACCGACGGATTCGCCTGCGACTGTGTGGCTTCGCGCCACTGAGCAACGAGTTCACGCTGCCCGGACGGTGATACGCACCGCCGGGCGCCGAGTTCGCGCCGCCGAACCAGGGCCGCGCGAGCGAGCCAGGAGTCCGCGCCGCTGAGTTGCGGCGCGGACCACGCCGCTAGTTGCGGCCGCCGCAACCGGTGTCGCGCTCCAGGATTCGCAGTGATCCGGTGGCCGACACCTCGCGGAACTTCCCGCCGTCCAACGCTTTTCGATAGATGTTGTACGGAGCGCGACCGCCGTCGGCCGGATCCGGGAAGACGTCGTGGATCGCCAGCGCGCCGCCCGCGGCGACCCAGTGTGCCCAGTTGCCGTAATCGCGCTGGGCGGCTTCCTCGGTGTGCCCGCCGTCGATGAACAGCAGCCGGATCGGGGTGCGCCACATCTTCGCGACCGTGACCGAGGAGCCCAGCACGCCCACGACCGTATCGGTGAGCCCGGCGCGCACGATCGCGCGGCGGAATTCGGTGACGGTGTCGAATTTCCCGGTTTCCGGATCGACCAGTGAGCTGTCGTGATATTCCCAGCCCGGCTGGTGTTCTTCCGAACCCTGGTGGTGATCGATCGTATAAACGGTCGCGCCGGTTTCCCGCGCGGCAGCGCCGAGATAGATCGACGACTTTCCGCAATAGGTACCGATTTCGGCGATAATTCCGTCACCGGCGTAGCGACGCGCGGCCTCGTACAGCGCGCGCCCCTCTTCGGGCGGCATGAAACCGGTTGTTTGCTCGGCAATGTCGAACAATCGCGTCGTATCCGTAGAAATCACCGAATCGGCACGAGTCATCAGCGGAGAACCTTTCTGTCGGCAAGCCGGCGTGCAGATTGCCGCGGCGGTGCGAGTTGCCCTCGAAGCGGCACCATAGTAGCATCCGGACACGTGTCCGATCCCCTTTCCGCAGAGCCGCCCGCGGTGAATATGGAGGCTACCCGCCGCCGTCTCACCGAGAAACAGGCCGACACCGTCGACCGGCTGACCAAGGCCGCGCTGGAGGTGCTCTCACGCGAGGGTTTCGCCGGTCTGACCGTGCGTATGGTCGCGGCCACCGCGGGCGTCGGCACGGCCACCGCCTACACGTACTTCTCCTCCAAGGAGCATCTGGTCGCCGAGGTGTTCTGGCGTCGCCTGGCCGCGACCCAGCCGCCCCTGGCCGATCTCACCGATCCGATCCGGCGCGTGGTCGCGGTCCTGCGTCAGATCGCCATGCTCGTCGCCGACGAACCGGCCCTCGCGGGCGCGGTGACCAGCGCCCTGCTCGGCACCGATCCGGATGTCTCGCATCTGCGCACCCGAATCGGCACCGAAATTCGCAAACGGCTCCTCGAGGCTCTGGGCCCCGACGCCGACCTCGATATCGTGGAAACCCTGGAATTGCTCTACGCGGGCGCATTGGTCCGCGCGGGCGTCGGCTACGCCTCCTACGCCGAAATCGCCGACCGTCTCGAGAAATCCGCTCTCCAGGTCCTCACCGACTGAGGTTCCGCGCCCGAGAATTCACCGGGAAATTCACCGGACGAGCTCGCTCGGCCCATTCCGGTCGAGCCGAATCCGACCGTGGTCCCGATTCCTGCTCCGAAACTCATCGGTCCCGTTCGTGATGCGCGCGGGCGCGCGCATGGGCGGTGCGCAGCAGATCGCGAGTCGCCGCATCGGACCGGGTTCCCGGATTCACCACCGCGAGCCAGCCCGCCGAGCCGTACACCGGATGCGGCAGCACGGTGTCTTCGAGGCTGTGATCGGTTGGCACATCACCGATCTCGCGCGGGGTCCGACCGACCCGGCGGATGAACTCCGCGCGCCCGGCGGCGATGTTCACCCGGAACGCGCCCGGCCGATCCAGGTGCGACGCCTCGTCACCCGGATAGTTCTTGGTGACGATCGTCGCGAAGGGCTGCGCCGAACTCGGCGTACTGCCGTCGCCCGTGTAGTAGAAGAACGTATCCCCCCAGCTGATCTCGGGTGAGCCGTCGCCCGGACCGGGGCGCATGATCAGCACGTTGTCGAGGCCGCCGAGGAATTCGATGATGCCATCCGGAGTCATACCTTTGACCCTGCCATTGAGGTTCCCAGTGAGGATTCGGCGCTAGATACCCAGGAAAAACAACCCTGAAAGATCAAAGCGGCTCGCGGCGATCCGAGCCGGGGTTGTCCCGCTCACAGTTCTGTAGTAGCGTCCAGACACGTGTCCATGAGGATGGGCTCGGTACGTCGGAAGGGTGTTGACGATGACGTTGGTCAAGCCGCGGCAGGTGTCCGGTGGCGAGCATGAACACGGGCATCTCGAGGAGTTCCGCACCGACCCGATCGCCCTGATGCGGCGCGTGCGCTCGGAGTGCGGGGATGTCGGATCGTTCCGGCTCGCGGACAAGCACGTCATCCTGCTGTCGGGGTCCGAGGCGAACGAATTCTTCTTCCGCTCCAGCGATACCGACCTCGACCAGGGTGCGGCCTACCCGTTCATGAAGCCGATCTTCGGCGAGGGCGTGGTCTTCGATGCGAGCCCCGAACGCCGCAAGGAGATGCTGCACAATCAGGCCCTGCGCGGTGAACATATGCGCGGCCACGCGGAAACCATTGCGCGCGAAGTGAATGCGATCGTCGAGCGGTGGGACGACGAGGGCGAGATCGACCTGCTGGAGTTCTTCGCCGAGCTGACCATCTACACCTCCTCGGCGTGCCTGATCGGCAAGAAGTTCCGCAACGAACTCGACGGCCGCTTCGCGCATCTGTACCACGAACTCGAGCAGGGCACCGACGCCCTGTGCTACGTCGATCCCTACGCCCCGATCGACAGCTTCCGCCGCCGCGACGAGGCGCGCGCACAACTGGTCGAGCTGGTGCAGGGCATCATGGACGGCCGGATCGCGAATCCGCCTGAGGGCAAAGAGGATCGGGACATGCTCGACGTCCTGGTCTCGATCAAGGACGAGGAGGGCAATCTGCGCTTCTCGGCCAGCGAGATCACCGGCATCTTCATCTCGATGATGTTCGCCGGACACCACACCACCTCGGGCACCGCGGCGTGGACGGTCATCGAACTGCTGCGCCACCCCGAACACCTCGACCGCGTGGTCACCGAACTCGACGAGCTCTACGCCGACGGCAAGGACGTGAGTTTCCATGCGCTGCGCCAGATTCCGCAGCTCGAGGCGACGCTGAAGGAGACGCTGCGGCTGCACCCGCCGCTGATCATCCTGATGCGCGTGGCCCGCGACGAATTCGACGTGTGCGGAAACCTCATCGCCCCGGGCGATCTGGTGGCCGCGACCCCGGCGGTGTCCAACCGGATCGCCGAGGACTTCCCGAATCCGGACGACTTCGATCCGGGCCGCTACATCGACCCGAACCAGCAGGATCTGATCAATCGCTGGACCTGGATCCCGTTCGGCGCGGGCCGCCACCGCTGCGTGGGTGCGGCGTTCGCGACCATGCAGTTGCAGGCGATCTTCTCGATCCTGTTGCGGGACTGGGAATTCGAGATGGCCCAGCCCTCGGACAGCTACCGCAACGACCATTCCAAGATGGTCGTGCAGCTCCAGCAGCCCTGCGCGGTGCGCTACCGCCGCCGACGTCGCTGACGCGCACAACTGAAACGACAGCGGGCCACACCGAATCCGGTGTGGCCCGCGCTGTATTTACTGAACGTTACTGCGGCAGAACAGCTTCGATCGCCGACACGACCGCAGGATCCTTCGGCTCGGTCCGCGGCCGGAACCGGCCCACGATCTTGCCCTGCGCATCGACGAGGAACTTCTCGAAGTTCCACTGGATATCACCGGCCTCGCCCTCGGCATCGGCGGTCTGCACCAGCTCCTGATACAGCGGATGCCGCGCCTCGCCATTGACGTCGGCCTTCTCCAACAGCGGAAAATCGACCCCGTAGGTGGTGGAGCAGAACTCGGCGATCTCCTCGGCCGTACCGGGCTCCTGACCCATGAACTGGTTACACGGCACGCCGACCACGCTGAATCCGCGCGGACCGTAGGTCTGCTGGAGTTCGACCAGGCCCGTGTACTGCGGGGTCAGCCCGCACTTCGAGGCCACGTTGACGACCAGCAGCGCCTTGCCCCCGGCCAGTGCGGCCAAGGTGGTGGGCTCGTCGGCAAGGGTTTTGACGGAAATCTCTCGAATGCTCACAACACCCGAGGCTACCTGCGGATCACCCCGTTCCGCCGAGTACGCGAACCCCCGACCACAGACATCCCCGCTGAATACGCCCCGTTCCGCCAGCCTCGGACAACGCCGACGCCGCGAACAGCCGCAGCGAAGCGGAGGCCATCAATACCGCACAGCCCAATGTTTGATTCCGTTGATCCAACCGGACCGCAGACGCACCGGTTCCTCGACTTCCCGCAGCTCCGGCATGGTGTCGGCGATCGCGTTGAACATCAGATCGATCTCCAGCCGGGCCAGATTCGCCCCGACGCAGTAGTGCGTGCCGGTCCCGCCGAAACCCAGATGCGGATTCGGGTCGCGCAGGATGTCGAAGGTGAACGGATCAGCGAAGGCGGATTCGTCGAAATTGGCTGAGCTGTAGAACAATCCGAGCCGCTGACCGGCGGCGATCCGCTGACCGGCCAGCTCCACGTCGTGGGTCGCGGTGCGCTGGAACACGCTGACCGGAGTCGCCCAGCGCACGATCTCGTCGGGCGCGGTGACCGGACGCTGCTCCCGGTACAGCTCCCACTGCTCGGGATGATCCACGAACGCCTTCATCCCGTGCGTGATCGCGTTGCGGGTGGTCTCGTTCCCCGCGACGGTCAGCAGCATCATGAAGAATCCGAATTCGTCCGAACTCAACGACTCCCCGTCGACATCGGCCGTGACGAGCCGGCTGACGATGTCGTCGAGCGGATGCCCCCGCCGCTGATCGGCCATGCCGTACGCGTAGCCGATCAGCTCCACGGTGGCCAGCTTGCCGTCGCGGTACTCCGGATCGTCGGCGCTGAGCAGCTCGTTGGACCAGGTGAACAGCTTGAACCGGTCCTCCTGCGGCACTCCGAGCAGTTCGGCGATGGCCTGCAGCGGCAGCTCGCACGCCACCTGCTGTACGAAATCACCGCCGCCGAGTTGTTTGGCGGCGTGCACGATGCGCTCGGCACGCTCGGTCAGCACCGCTCGCAGGTTCTCGACCGCGCGCGGGGTGAATCCCTGGGAGATGATCCGGCGCAGTTTGGTGTGCCGCGGCGGATCCATGTTCAGCATCAGCGAGGTGTTCGCCACCTCGCGCTCCTCGGGCGTGCCGTTCGGGTCGATCCGGATGAGCGCACCGTTGGCCTGCGAGGAGTAGGTCTCCGGATGACGCGAGATCTCCCGGATGTCCTCGTGACGGCTCACCACCCAGTAGCCGCCGTCGTCGAACGGGGCCGCGTATTCCGGCGACTGGGCGTTCCACCAGACCGGGGCCGTGCGCCGGAGTTCGGCGAACTCCGCGACGGGGCTGCGCACTTCCCACAGGGCCGGGTCGGTGAAGTCGAATCCCGCCGGAATCGAAGGCTCGGGCATGGCCCCTCCTCACCGTTCGCGACCGCGCGAACCGGGGTGGAAATGTAACGAGTTCTACGATTGAAGCACTTCGCGGGCCTTCTTCGCAGGCATCCGGGCAGGTTTCCCCAACAGTGATCACGCTCCCCGGATCGATCCCGTCTCGATGAATTCGACAAACCGGATCTTCACCGGAACTAGAACTTGTTCTACAGTGGCCTCAGGCGGGTGCCCTGATATGCCCACGACTACTTCGAGGATGAGGTAACGAACCATGACCGACTCTCCGCACAGCGCGGGAACCAGCGAGGCCGATTACATCGTCGTGGGCGCGGGCAGCTCCGGTGCCGTGGTCGCGAGCCGCCTGGCCGAGAACGGCGCTCGCGTGATCCTGCTGGAGGCCGGGCGCAAGGACAACACCCGACTGGTGACCAGCCCGGGCATGATCACGATGGTGCACACCGTCCCCCAGCTCAAGCATCGGGTGACCTGGAGTCAGTACTCGATTCCGCAGAAGTACGCCAATGATCGCAAGGTCCCGATGACCCGCGGCAAGGTGCTCGGCGGCTCCAGCTCGGTCAACGGCATGCTGTTCGTGCGCGGCAACCGGGCCAACTTCGACTCCTGGGCGGCCGAGGGCTGTGCGGGCTGGGAGTACGAGAACGTCCTGGCCGCATACAAGAAGCTGGAGAACTGGGAGGAGGGCGCGAGCGAGTACCGCGGTTCGGGTGGCCCCATCCAGGTCACCCGGCAGCAGGATCTGACCCCGATCTCGCAGCAGTTCATGCAGGCCGCATCGGAGACCCTGGACGTCCCGCGCATCGCCGACTACAACGGCGAATCGCAGGAGGGCATCAGCATCTTCCAGCAGAGCGTGCGAAACGGCTTGCGCTACAGCTCTTCTCGCGGATTCATCACCGAGCGGCCGAATTCGAACCTGACCGTGCTGACCCATACCCACGTGGCGCGGGTGGTGATCGAGAAGGGCCGGGCGACCGGTGTCGAGGTCATCGACAAGAACGGCAGCCGCCGGATCATCCGTGCCGCCAAGGAGGTCGTGATCTCCGGCGGCGTGATGGCCTCGGCACAGATCCTGATGCTCTCCGGCATCGGCCCGGCCGGGCACCTGCGCGATGTCGGCATCGACGTCAATGCCGATCTGCCGGTCGGCCAAAACCTGCACGACCACTTGTTCGTGCCGATGACGTTCGTCTCGAAGAAGGCCATCCACCACGGCACCCCGGCCTATTTCGCCCGCGGCATCATGCGCGAGCTGATGAAACCGGGCAGTTCCTGGATGGGCCGCACGGTGTTCGAGGTGGCCGGATTCGTCAAGACCAAGTTCGCCACCGGCGATGTGCCCGATATGCAGATCCACGCCCTGCCCTGGAGCTATCCGGTGCCGAACCAGGACGAGGACAAGCTGCACATGGTGGACAAGCGCTCCGCGCTCACCGTGTTCCCGACGCTCATCTACCCGAAGAGCCGCGGTGAGGTGCGGCTGGCCTCGAACGATCCGCTGGCCTCGCCGCTGATCGACCCGGGCTACCTGTCCGATTCGGCCGATACCGAATTCCTGATCGAGGCCATCCGGCTGATCCGCGAGATCATGGCGAACAAGACCATCGCCGGGGACATCACCGAGGAGTACTCGCCCGGCCGGGACCTGATGGACGAGACCGCGCTGCGCGCCGAGCTGCCCAACCGCATCCACTCGGTGTACCACCCGGTCGGCACCTGCCGGATGGGTGTGGACGAGCGCGCGGTCGTGGATCCGACGCTGAAGGTCAACGGCATCGAGGGTCTGCGCGTCGCGGACGCCTCGATCATGCCGAGCATCACCGGCGGCAACACCAACGCCCCGTGCTACATGATCGGCGAGATGGCGGCCCAGTTCATCACCGCCGGAAAGTAATTCGCGCAACCACGGACCCGGGCCCGCACTACTCGCGAGCCCGGGTCCGCTGCTGTCTGCCGGACGAATGCACGCCGGTGGCCGACCCCGCACACGTGTGACTACCCGCACAATCCGGCAACTTTCCTTGACCGAACATTTGCTGTTGGCAACTCTTGTTGAGTGCAAGTTGACGAGGAACCAGCTGGCGAACCGCGCCCGGACGTGGCGGCGTTGGAGATCCTGACGCGGACTCTGGTCGGAATCGCCTGGGACAGCGCACATGTCGCCCCACCCGGAGTCACCTTCCCGCAGATGCGGCTGCTGCTGGTTCTGCAAACCCTGGGCCGGGTGCCGTGCTCACGTCTGGCAACGGCGCTGGGCGTCAACGCCTCGTCGGTGACCCGGCTGGCGGACAAGCTCGAGAGCCGCGGCTTTCTGAGTCGCGGCGCCGATGCGCACAACCGCAGCGTGGTCACCGTCGAGGTGACCGAGGCGGGTCAGCAGGTCGTGGACGAGGTGCTCGAAGCCCGCCACGCCGCATTCCGCACCATCCTCGATCAGCTGCCCGAGGAGAAACGGCAGTCGGTCACGGCGGCCGCGCACGATCTGGTGCGTGCCGCCGCCGAGACCTCGGTGAGTCTGGTGGGTGCGTTGTGAATTTCCGGCAAGGTTCCGCACGTCGCGCGACGCGCGAGCACGCGGCGCATCTGGGCGACTTCAACGTCAGACCGCGGATGCTGGCGATCGCCGGTCTGGCGATCCCGGTCGGCGCGGCCGCGGCGCTGGCGGCCTACGGACTGCTGAAGCTGATCGGGCTGATCACGAATCTCGTGTTCTACCAACGCATCAGCACCGAGATGGTCGCGCCCGGCGCACAGCATCACCCGTGGTGGCTGGTCCTGATCGCACCGATCCTCGGCGGTCTGATCATCGGGTTCATGGCCCGCTACGGATCGGAGAAGATCCGCGGCCACGGCATGCCCGAGGCGATCGAGGCCATTCTCACCGGCGGCAGCCGGGTGGCTCCGCGCGTCGCGATCCTCAAACCGGTGTCCTCGGCGATCAGCATCGGTTCGGGTGGGCCGTTCGGCGCCGAAGGACCGATCATCATGACCGGCGGCGCGATCGGCTCGATCCTTGCACAGCTGCTGAAACTGACCGCCGACGAACGCAAGGCCCTGCTGGTGGCCGGCGCGGCGGGCGGCATGGCCGCCACCTTCAACGCGCCGCTGGCCTCGATTCTGCTCGCGGTGGAACTGCTGCTGTTCGAATGGCGGCCGCGCAGTTTCGTTCCCGTGGCCACGGCGGTCGTGATCGCCACGATGTGCCGCTGGCTGCTGCTGGGCAACAGCCCGGTGTTCGCCGTGCCCACATCGGCCACCACACCCGGCGCGCTGGCCGACGGCCTGGCCCTGATTCCCGGCGTCACCGGCGGTCTGCTGGCCATCGCCGCGACCGCGCTGGTCTATCTCGCCGAGGACGGTTTCGGGCGGCTGCCGGTGCACTGGATGTGGTGGCCCGCGATCGGCGGAGTGATCATCGGCGTGGGCGGTCTGATCGAACCGCGTGCGCTCGGTGTGGGATACGACGTCATCGACCAGTTGCTCACCGGGCGGGGCACGGTCTCGCTGATCATCGGAATCCTGGTGGTCAAGACGCTGATCTGGTCGATCTCGCTGGGGTCGGGCACATCCGGCGGCGTGCTCGCGCCGGTGTTCATGATCGGTGCGGCACTGGGTGCGGCCGAGGGCGGTCTGCTGCCGCACGTCACCGCCGGGCTCTGGGCGATGTGCGGTCTGGCCGCGGTGGTCGGCGGCGTGATGCGCTCGCCGCTGACCGGCATCGTGTTCACCTGCGAGCTGACCCACGCCTGGAACGATCTGATGCCGCTGGTGGTGGCCTCGGTCTCGGCCTACGCGGTGTCGGTGCTGCTGCTCAAACGTTCGGTGCTGACCGAGAAGATCGCTCGCCGGCGGCTGCATCTGACCCGCGAATACACCACCGATCCACTGGAGACGTTCTTCGCCTACGAGGTGATGCACACCGATCCGGTGGTGCTCGCGGCCGACGATCCGATCGAGGAAGCGTTGCCGCGCACCCGTTTCGCGACGTTGTATCCGGTGCTCGACCCATCCGAGCAACTGGTCGGCGTCACCACTCGCAACCGGCTGGCATCGTGTGCGGACGGGAACGTCGGGGCGGCAGCGGTACCCGCGCTCGCGGTCGTGCATCCGGACGACACCCTGCGCGAGGTGGCCAACAAACTGGCCACCGCCGATGTCACCTACGCGCCGGTGGTCGATCGCGGCAGACCCACGCGCCTGCTCGGGGTGATCGCGTTCGAACAGCTGCTGCACGCCCGTCGCCGGGATCTGCACGAGGAACATCACCGCGAACGAGTGCTGACACTGCGTGATCAGCGTCCCACCTCGCGTCGTCGCCCACCCCGCTTCCGGCACACCGCGCCGGAGCGGACCGCCAACTCCGCGACGTCGAATACCTAACGGCTGCAAGGCAATACAACCACACCCCGATTCGAAGGGCCCGGACTCGAAACATCGCGAGTCCGGGCCCTTCGTCGTTCCCGCGATCCGATCCGCCACACCGGGAACAACGACGGACCATTGCGTGTTGTGCAGGGTGCGGCTATGGTTGGCATCGTTCGCAGCTTGTGGATGTAGGTGGACACGGTCCCTCCCACAAGAATTCTCGACCCCCGCACCCTCACCGAATTCATGCCGATCGGAACGCATACCGATCCGCCACATTCGAACCGGTACGGGCTCTCTCGGCGAAGCGCTGCCCGCACGATGCGTGCATCGGCCGCCACCAGACCACGCATTCCTTCCTTCAGGAGTAGAAGACCATGAAAGACAACACGACTCATACCCAGGAGCCGGGCACATCGGTGACCGGCATCCTCGACATCACCGGAAATCACGCGGCATTGCGGGTCGAAGGCTATCTGCCCGGCCCGAACGACATCCACGTCCCGCCGCGCCTGATCCGCGAATACGACCTGCGCCGCGGCGACACCGTCAGCGGAACCGCGGGCCCGATGCGCGAGGGCGCCAAATTCGCCCCGCTCACCGGCATCGATCGAATCAACGGCCTGCCGCCCGACAATGCCCGGCGGCGTCCGCATTTCGCCGATCTGACCCCGATCTATCCACAGGATCGCCTGCGCCTCGAGACCGAGCCGCACGAGATGACCACGCGGATAACGGATCTGATCATGCCGATCGGCAAGGGCCAGCGAGCCCTGATCGTCGCACCGCCCAAGGCGGGCAAAACCTCTGTGCTGCAATCGATTGCACACGGCATCGCGAAGAATCACCCGGAATGTCAGCTGATGCTGGTACTCGTGGGCGAACGTCCGGAGGAGGTCACCGACCTGTCCCGCGCGGTGCCCGCCGACATCGCCGCGGCCACGTTCGACCTGCCCGCCCGCGATCACATCGCCCTGGCCGAACTGGCCATCGAACATTCCAAACGTCTCGTCGAAACCGGCCGCGACGTCGTCGTGCTGCTGGATTCGCTGACCCGGCTGGCGCGCGCCTACAACCTCGCGGCCGCGGGATCGGGCCGCATCCTGTCCGGCGGCGTGGACGCCGGAGCCCTGGCCCCGCCGAAGAAGTTCCTCGGCGCTGCCCGCAATATCGAGAACGGCGGATCGCTCACCATCATCGCCACCACCCTGGTCGAAACCGGTTCGACCGCTGACACCGTCATCTTCGAGGAGTACAAGAGCACCGGTAACGCCGAGCTCAAACTCGACCGGCACATCGCCGATCGACGCACCTTCCCCGCGGTCGACATCGAGCGCTCCAGCACCCGCAAGGAGGAGCTGCTGCTGACCCCGGACGAACTCGTCGCGACCCGTTCGCTGCGCCAGACCCTCGCCGGACGCGATCCGGGCCAGGCCGTCGACCTGTTGCTGACCGGCCTGCGGCAGACCGAGACGAACACCGAATTCCTCACCCAGATCCGCGCCGCCGCGCACTGATCGCGACCAGCGGATTCAGGTACACCAGCATTTCGGAACCGATCCGCCGAGCGTCCCTCGGGCAAACGCGTCGCCCCTCCCGGGTAGCCTGTGGGCAAGATCTTCACCAGAGCGCCCGCCCACACGGGTGTGCGCCCAGCACCACCCGCTCAGCTCTTCACGCCCCGGATCCCGGTGCAGCAGGATGCTGCGCAGCCGGTCAGAAAGGGGGCCGCCACATGCGCACGGCGCTCGTCATCCGTGGCACCGATCCGCAGTCCACGCCCAGCGATACGACCGGCCGATGCGCCCCTGGTGGGTGCCGCTGATGTCACGGGAGGAATTCCTGCGCCGAGTCCGCGACGGCCTCAAGGCGCTGCCCGACGACGATCGCACCGTCACCCTCTTCCCCGGCAATCGGCGCGGCATGGCCGATCTCTCCCCCGCCGACAGCACGGTCGTCGAACTGTTCGTCGAACGTCTCGAACACCACGGCGCACGCATCGCCCGGGTGAGCGAATCCGGAATTCCCGAGGCCGTGGACGCGGCCCTGCGCGCCCAGCGGGCCACCACCGTCGTCGCACCGCACGGCCTGCCCGAGGAGTGGCTCGAGCTCTGGGCGAAGAACCAGGACAATCAGATCCTGACCGACGACTCCCACTTCACCAGCACCGAACTGGACGACGCCGACGCGATGGTGACGACCTGCGCCGGCGCGGTCGCCGACGCCGGCGCGGTAGTGCTGGACGGCGGACCCGGTCAGGGGTTCCGCGATCGCACCCTCGCGCCCCAATGCCATATCTGCGTGGTCCGCACCGCGCAGATCGATTCCTCGCTGCCCGACGTGCTCGACAAGCTCGACGCCCGCCGCCCGATCACCTGGTGTGGCGGGCCCACCGCGCCTGCGGATGCCAAGAACCGCAATCACGGCCGTCATCGCCAGCGGCAGCTGATCGTGCTCATCGTGGACTCCCCCGAACTTCCCTGACCCGGCTTGCCCTGGGGTGACAGGCTCGGGCGGGCGTATCCGTTGCTCCCTTGTGATCTTGGTCCTCGGCACGTCGCCGTACCCTGGGGAATGATGGGTGATGACGACGCCGACTAGATTGGGAGCGACGATGGAAACTGCGGTCGTCTTCGCGCTGGCCTGCCTGGTGTATTGGTGGGGCCTGCTCTAACTCGAACGGGCCCGCTGCCGCGACACTTCTACTACACTGCATAGTAGAACTATCGGCCCTGCCGACGGGAGCAGCCCATGATCGAATCCACGACCCGGCGGCCCGGTTCGGCGCTGTCCGCGCCGACAACTCTGCGCCTGGTCACCGCGATCTTCACCGTCGCACTGCTCGTACACGCCGCCGACCATCTGCGCCGCGGGATGAGCACCGTCTCGCCCCTGGTGATGACGCTCGGCTTCATCCAACTGGTCCTGGCACTGGCGACGGTCGCCCTGGTCGTCCTGCGCCACCGCTGGGCCCCCACCGCCGCCATGGTCGTCGGCTTCGCCAGCGCCGCCGGATTCCTCGTTGTCCACCTGCTACCGGATTGGTTCGGCCCGCTCAGCGACAGTTTCATCAACCCGCCCGCGTCGGCGAACGTCACCGGATTCTCCTGGTTCGCAGCGCTGTTCGAAATCGCGGCCGACCTGGCCTTCGGTATCGCCGCCGTTCGGGCCCGTCACAGCTGGCCCTGAGTCCGGCCCCGAGCGGCAGAGCCGACCTCAGGCGATACGACGCAGGATGATCCCGAGGGCCAGCAGCGCGGGCTCCGCCACGCTGAGGAATACGCGCAGCCCGGTCGCGACACCCAGCACGCACATGAGCATTCCGACGCCGAACACCACCAGTCGCAGGGCCGTGGGCGGACTCGACCACGCCGCCCGCAGCACGAACCGCCACCGGCGCCGCGGCACCACACCCAGCCACCACAGCGAAACCACCACGATCAGCCCCAGCCCGATCGCGCCGAGATCTCGGCCCACCGTCCCCAGCCGTCTCGAATCGGACGTCGTCGAAGAATTTGCAGCGCTGTGCGTCGACGGGGCCGTGGTTGTCGTCGGATTACCCTGCCCACCAGGCGCATTCGTCATCACGAGGTTCCCCGGAGCCGGTGCCACCGAGGTTTCCGGACCGGTCCCGGCCGAAATGGCGACATCGGGACTCGATGGCGGTGCGGCGGCCGGAACCTCGGTAGCCGATTGTGCAGCAGGCACCCCGGAACCTACCGGAACCAATTGTGGCGCAGGGGAATCATGCCACTCGCGGACAGCCTGCGCCTGGCTCGAATCCAGCGGGACAGCGGTTTGCGGACCATGGAATTCACCGATGATCAGCGCCACGAAGGCAACCACGACGAGCACCCAGTGCATGCGGCGGATCGCGTGCCGGATGACCGTCGCGACGTTGGTGCGCACCAGATTTCCCAAGCCGGGATCCATGGTTGCGGCGTTCAGGACACCGCGCAGGGCGCTGCGCAGACGACGGCCGTTGAGTTCGACGATCGCGAGATCGTGGACCGCATAGGCACTCTCGGGTTCCAGACGCAGTGCCGTGTGATACGCCTCGGCTGCGGGCCCCTGCCGGAACCGGTTGCCGCAGTGTCCCATTCGGCGCAGGATCGAACCCCGCGCGACGTGGATGTCGGCCTCGTCGGGGTCGAGTTCCACGGCCCGATCGATGGCCGCCAACGCCTCGGGCAGATGGCCGCATTCGCGCAGCACGATCGCCAGAATCCGGTGGTTCTCGGCGAATTCGGGTCCCAGCGCCACCACCTGTCGGGCCACCTGCTGCGCGTGCCGGCGCCCGGCGTCGCCCGTGTTGAGCAGCGCCAGGGCGTGAATGCGCATGGCGAACTGGTTGCGCGGCTGGATCCGCAGAGCCGCGGCGCTCTGGTCGGCGGCCTCGCGATACCGCTGATCCAGATAGGCCGCCTGTGCGAGATAGGTTGCGGCCTCGGCATTATCGGGTTCGGCGGCCAGTACCGCGGCCAGTTGCTCCCGGGCCTCGCTCAGCCGACGCAGCTCGATGAGGACCTTCGCCCGCTCGAGATCAGCCATGATCGCGCCGGTGATCCCGGCGGCTCACCGGAGCTTCTTCTCGCGCATGTACTTGGCAAGTTCGTCGTAGGTGCCGTCGTTGTTGGCGAATTCCACGACGTTGCGGGCGGATTCGAACCAGGCCCCCGCGCTGGGCTTGACCTGCGCGAGCGCGCCCTCGATATCGCGCATGGTGACCGGACGCACGGTCCCGCTGCGAATCGAGTCGGCCATGGCCAGCTGGGTCGCCGAGGTGCACACGTGCGCCAGATCCGCCCCGGAGAAACCGTCGGTGCGCTTGGCGATCGCGGCCAGATCGATGCCGCTGACCGGGCGATCCTTCAGGTGGTGCCGCAGAATCGCGCGACGCGCCTCGCGGTCGGGCAGGGTCACCAGGATCATCCGGTCGAAGCGGCCGGGGCGGCGCAGCGCGACGTCGATATCCCACGGATGGTTCGTCGCGCCCAGCAGATACACGCCGTCGTTGTCGGCGGTGGCCGAATCCATCTCGGTGAGCAGCTGATTCACCACCGTGCGCATGGTCGCCGAACCCGACATCTGACTTCGCTTGTGCCCCAGCGCATCCACCTCGTCGATGAACAGCACGCACGGTGCGTTGCGCCGGGCGACCTCGAAGACCTGATGCAGATTGCGTTCGCTCGAGCCGGTGTAGATGTCGAGGATGTCGGCGATCTCGATCGGGTAGAAGTTCGCGCCCAGCTCACCGGCGACCGCCGCGGCGATGAACGTCTTGCCGCATCCCGGCGGCCCGTACAGCAACAGTCCGCCGCGCGCGCTGGTGCCGAATGCCTTGGCCAGATCCGGATTCCGCAGCGGACCCAGCAGCGACAGCTCGAGCTGCTGCTTGACGTTCTCCATCCCGCCCACATCGGCCAGCGCGACGCTCGGGCGCTCGAACAGCCCGACATCGCCCTCGGCGTGGGCGACCGGCTCACCGTCTTCGTTCAGGGACAGCTCGGCGTCGGCGCGTTCGCCCTCGTCCACGAAGGCCGGAGCGATGATGTCGCCGACCTCGCGCTCGGCCGCGGCCCAGTCGAAGTGGGCGGGCGGTGCGGGGTCCGGTGTGGTCTCCTCGGCGCTCGTCTCGTTCGCGCTCGTCTCGTCCGCGACGCTGCCCGACGGTGTGCCGGGAATTTGCCCGGATTGCGTTTTCGCCTGCGCCGTACCGGCACCCGCGGCGAGTGCGGCGGTACAGCGTTGCAGCAGTTCGAGCACCACGGCATTTCCGGGATCGATACCGAGCGCGGCGGCGCAGTGCGGAAGTGCCTCGGCGTGCCGCGATCGGTCCGCGAGCAACTCGATCACCCGGATCCGCACCGGCAGCAGTTCCGGATTGGTCTCGAGTATGCGCAGCATCTCGCTCAGAACCGGATCGTCGGTCACAACTCCCCCTCGCTCGGCAGACTCCTGCGATGCTATCCCGTGGCACCACGGCATGACCAGGCGTTATGCCTGATCGGTCGGCCTGCGGCAGTATGCGCTAGCTCACATCCCCGAACCCGGAATAGATCCCGTCCCAGCGCGGTTGACCCCTATTGCCGATGCCGGGACAGCCCCGGGCCGCACAATTCGTCGCTACGAGCGACCACTCGCCGAGAGGCGCATGTTGGGCATCGGCACCCTGGTTCGCGAGGCTGGCGTGGCGTTCGCGAACGTGTTGCAGTAGTGCTGCAGAACGAACGCCGCCGGATTCCTCGGAACCGGCGGCGTTCTGCGTTCCGGGTCGCCGGTCAACCGCTAGCCTCACAACCATGTGCCGCATTCTGGGGTGGTTTGCGACGATTGCGATCCTGGCGACGATCGGTGTAGCGCCCGGATACGCCCACGCGACGACCGATACCCAACTCCACTGCGGGGTGAGCTCCGGGCGGGACTTCCCGCGGGCCACCCCCGAACAGGCCGGATTCGATCCAGCCAGACTGTCCGACGCACTCGCCTTCGCGATGAGCCGAAACCGCCTGAACGTCCAGGTCTTCCGGCACAACTGTCTCGTGGGCGCCGCCCCGGCCGGCGACGGGTCCGGCCGCACCCCGTGGAACGTCTGGAGCGTCACCAAGAGCGTGGTGTCGCTGATCGTCGGAATCGCTTCGGACAAGGGGAAACTCGACCTGAGCGCACCCATCGGCCGCTATCTGCCGCCCGGTCTGGGCGATGCGGAACATCGCTCGATCACCGTCACCGATCTGCTCACCGAAACCTCCGGGCTGCACGTGGGCGCGGTGAACGAGGGCGCCACCGGCGTCATCCCGATCGACCCCGACAGCGCGGTGCAGGCGCTGGGCGTGCCGTTCGACACTCCGCCCGGTACCGCGTTCGCGTACAGCCAGCGCAATGTGGATCTGCTGACCTATATCGTGGAACTTGCTGTGCGGGAACCACTTCAGCAGTTCGCCCAGCGCGAGCTGTTCGACCCGCTGGGCATCGAACGCGACGACTACTACTGGGCGCGGGACCGCTCCGGACACACCTACGGCTATGCGCATCTGCTGATTCCGCCCGATGATCTGGCCAAACTCGGTCTGCTGCTGAATAATTCGGGCCGGTGGGGCAACCGGCAGATCGTTTCCGCCAACTATCTGCACACCGCGCGGCGGCCCTCGGCGACCAATCCCTGTTACGGATATCTGTTCTGGGTCGGTCCCGGATGTGCGGAGGTGCCCCGATTCCTGCCCGGCAGTTATCAGATGTCCGGCATCGGGTTGCAGGACGTGTTCGTCGTTCCGAACCTGGATCTGACGGTGGAGTGGACCGGAGCGTTCGGCAATCACAGCACCGAGGGGCTGCCCGGCACCCTGCAGAACATGGGTGAGCTGTCCCACGAGTTCTTCCGCAAGCTGCTCGCGGCCTTCGTTCATCCGCCGATCCCCGATCCGGGACCCTACGTGGAGCCGCCGCTGCCGTTGGATCCGCGCGCGTACTTCGACCCGAACATCACCCTGGCCCTGTTCGGTATCGGACCCGATGCCTATCCGGGCTGTAATGTGCTGTCCTGCTTGAACACTCCGCTGCGGCCACCGTTCTCCGACGCGCCGCCCGGCTGCGTGATCCTGACCTGCCTCGGACCCGATCCGCGTACGCCCGGCATCCGCTGACCGCCCTGTCCGGCGCGATGACCGGACAGGGCGGCGGATCTCACTGCTCGACCAGGGCCACGAGCCGTCCGGTGTCCATGTAGTCGCGGAACAGCACGATCTGCCCGTCCCGGACGCGAACGATGTTGACCGAGGTCCGCCCGCGCGAGCGCACGCCGTCGGGCCGGGTCATGTCGACCTCGTTCTCCACGAAGAACAGTTCCGGATCCGAGGTCTCGTACACCTCCGGATAGACCCCGTGCACCTGGAGGCGGGTCAGATTCGACCAACGCTGGGCGAGATGTTCGCGAACGGCCTCCCGGCCCTCGAGTCGTTCGGGCATGCCGGGAACGGTCCACGGAATTTCGAACACCACGTCCGGGGCCAGTACGTCGGCGAAGGCGTCGGCGTCGGGTGTGCCCAGGCCGGTGAACAACTGCTCGACCACCGAGCGTGGTGTGAGGTCCTGATCTGCTGTCATGATTACCCCTAAAGAATCGGAACGTATGCCCCGTTTATGATCCGGAACGCACGCCCCGTTTGTCAATGGCGTTCCGGGTAGACTCGCGCCGTGACCGAAACACAGGCGAAGGCGGCCACGACCTCCGGGACGGGCCGCGCACTGCGCGCCGACGCCCGCCGCAACCGTGAACGCGTATTGGCCGCGGCCCAGGAGGCATTCGCCGCCGAGGGCATCTCGGTCCCGCTGGACGAGATCGCCCGGCGTGCCGGAGTCGGCCCCGGCACGGTCTATCGGCATTTCCCCACCAAGGAGGCGCTGTTCCACGCGGCGATGCTGGACCGCGTCGAACGGATGGTCGCGCACGCGAGCGCCCTGGCCGACGCCGCGGATCCCGGCCGCGCCTTCTACGACTACCTGGACGTGATGGTCGTCGAGGCCGGGGTCAAACGCGACCTCGCCGAGGCGGTCGGCGGCCACGAGAGCCTCGAAAACCCGGGCCCCACAGTCGAACTGCTCGCCGCCATCGACGTCCTGCTGCGCCGCGCCCAGGGCGCCGGCGCAACCCGCGCGGACATCGATATCGACGACCTCATGCGAATTCTCAAGGGCGGCTTCCTGGCCACCCACACCACCGGCGCGAACGCCGAACAACGCCGCCGCACCTTCGCCGTCCTGTTCGACGGCCTGCGCCCTCGCTGAACCGGGGCGGACCGCACGAACCGCGACCCGGTCCCGAATGCCGAACGGGCCGTGGGATTCCCATCAGGAATCCCACGGCCCGTTGCGAGCGATCGACTCAGCGGTCGGCGAGCAGAACCTCGGCGATCTGAATCGTGTTGAGCGCCGCGCCCTTTCGGAGGTTGTCACCGGAGACGAACAGGGCCAGGCCGCGGCCGTCCGGGACGCCCGGGTCCTGGCGGATGCGGCCGACGAGAGATTCGTCGACACCGGCGGCCTGCAAGGGGGTGGGCACCTCGACCAACTTCACGCCGGGGGCGTCGGCCAGGAGTTTGCGGGCCTCCTCGACCGACAGCGACCGGGCGAACTCGGCATTGATCGACAGCGAGTGACCGCTGAAAACCGGCACGCGCACACAGGTGCCGCTCACCAGCAGCTCGGGAAGGCCGAGGATCTTGCGGCTCTCGTTGCGCAGCTTCTGATCCTCGTCGGTCTCCCCGGAGCCGTCGTCCACCAGCGAACCGGCCAGCGGCAGCACGTTGAACGCGATCGGCGCGACGTACTTGTTCGGCGCGGGGAACTCCACGGCCGAACCGTCGTGGGTGAGTTTCTCGGCGTCGTCGATCACCGCACGCGCCTGCGAGGCCAGCTCGTCCACACCGGCCAGCCCGCTGCCGGAGACGGCCTGATAGGTCGACACGATCAGGCGCTGCAGGCCCGCGGCGTCGTGCAGCGGCTTGAGCACCGGCATCGCGGCCATGGTCGTGCAGTTGGGGTTGGCGATGATGCCCTTGACCAGGTTGCGGGTCCGCTCCGGGTTGACCTCGCTGACCACCAGCGGCACCTCGGGATCCTTGCGCCAGGCCGAGGAATTGTCGATGACGGTCACCCCGGCCGCGGCGAACCGCGGCGCCTGCACCCGCGACATGGTGGCGCCGGCCGAGAACAACGCGATGTCCAGGCCACTGGGATCGGCGGTCTCGGCATCCTCGACCACGATCTCACCGTCGCGCCACGGCAGCGTCTTGCCCGCCGACCGCGAGGACGCGAAGAAGCGCACCTCGTCGGCGGGGAAGTTCCGCTCCTGCAACAGTTTTCGCATGACGGCGCCGACCTGTCCGGTCGCGCCGACGACTCCTACGCGTACACCCATGCTTACCGCCCCGTTCCCGCGTGCACGACCGCGACCTCGTCGCCGCCGAGATCGAAGGCCCGGTGCAGCACCTGCACGGCCTGGTCCAGTTCGTCGTCCTTGACCAGCACCGAGATCCGGATCTCCGAGGTGGAGATGAGGTCGATGTTGATTCCCGCGTCGGCCAGCGCCTCACAGAAGGTCGCGGTGACGCCCGGGTGACTCTTCATACCGGCGCCGACCAGCGACACCTTGCCGATGTGATCGTCGTAGAGAACCTGGGAGAAGCCGATCTCGCTCTGCCGGTTGGTGAGCATCTCCACCGCGCGGGCGCTGTCGGTCTTGGGCATGGTGAAGGTGATGTCGGTCTTGCCGGTCTCCACCTTCGAGATGTTCTGCAGGACCATATCGATGTTGATCTCGGCATCGGCGACCGCGCGGAACACCTTGGCGGCGTAGCCCGGTTCGTCCGGTATCGCGACGACGGTCACCTTGGCCTCGCTGCGGTCGTGCGCGACGCCGGTGAGGATTGCTTGCTCCAAGGGGATGTCCTCCATCGATCCGTAAACGTAGGTGCCCGGCTTGTCGGTGTAGGACGAGCGCACATGCACGGGCACGTTGTAACTGCGCGCGTACTCCACACAACGCAGCATCAGCACTTTGGAACCGCAGGCCGCCATCTCCAGCATCTCCTCGTAGGAGACCTGTTCCAGGCGCTGCGCGTCCGAGACGATCCGCGGGTCGGCGGTGAACACGCCGTCCACGTCGGTGTAGATCTCACACACGTCGGCCTCGAGCGCCGCGGCCAGCGCGACCGCGGTGGTGTCCGAGCCGCCGCGACCGAGCGTGGTCACGTCCTTGCTGTCCTGGGACACGCCCTGGAAGCCGGCGACCAGCACGATCGTGCCCTCGTCCAACGCCTCACGCAGGCGCGACGGGGTCACGTCGATGATCTTCGCCTTACCGTGCGCACCGGTCGTGATGACGCCTGCCTGTGAGCCGGTGAACGAACGCGCTTCGGCGCCCAGCGAATGAATCGCCATGGCCACCAGTGCGTTCGAGATGCGCTCACCCGAGGTCAGCAGCATGTCCATCTCGCGCGCCGGTGCGGCGGGCGAGACCTGCTGCGCCAGGTCCATCAACTCATCGGTGGTATCGCCCATCGCCGAGCAGACCACGACCACGTCGTGGCCCTGCTTCTTCGTCTCGACGATCCGCTCAGCGACGCGCCGGATGCGCTCGGCGGTGGCCACCGAGGATCCTCCGTACTTCTGGACGACGAGAGCCACGAGGGATCCTCCAAAATCGACTTACTTGCTGTTACCAGCACCCCACAGTACCGACTCGAGCCAGGAAGTTAACGGGACACCGCCGATCCGACGCAGCGGTCGAGACGCCGTCCGTGCATCGAATCGGGCGGTCAGCGGCGCGCGACATGCCTGAATGACCTCGCGGCCCCGGCGCTGAGAAGCCAGGAATGTCACATTATCCGCGTCGAGGTTTGAAGCGGCATTAGTTGTGTCACACAACAGTTGCACGAGTAAGGCGACGAGACGGGAGTGCAGCGCCGATGACACGACATGCCACCGCAACAGCAACCGATCCGGGGCGGCAACTCTCGATCGCCGCACAGCGCAACGCCACCGACGCGGTGATGCTGCATCAGGCCGTAGCCGACCGGCTGGGACTGCACGTTACCGATCTGCGCTGTCTCAACCTGTTGCGCCTGGGCGGCCCGGCCACTCCCGGCGAACTCGCCGCCCGCACCGGACTGACCACCGGAGCGGTCACCCGGATGATCGACCGACTGATCAAGAGCGGCTTCGTCAGCCGAGCACACGACGAACACGATCGCCGCCGGGTGATCATCTCGCTGTCCGCGGCCCGCACCGCCGAGATCGCCCGGCACTACGAGCCGCTGGCCCGTGAATTCGGCAGGGTCATGGGTGAATACAGCGCCGAACAACTCGAATTGATACTGGGCGTGTTCGATCGGCTGCACGACACGTCCCTGCGGGTGACGGCCATGCTCCGGGAAGCGGGCTGGACAGCCGCTTCGGCAGAGCCACCGGAGTACCCCCGAAAGGGTCGCACCCCACGCGATCGGGTAATCTGAAACGTTCATATACCTTGTGACGTTCATCACGTCCGACGGATAATTCGAATCATGCAGGCAAAGGTCGGAGATCGATTATCTGTGCACAGCCACATGGTCGGGATGCCGGATCGGATGGGCGAAATCCTCGAGGTACGCGGGGCCGATGGCGCGCCGCCGTACATCGTCCGATTCGACGACGGCCACGAGAGCCTGGTGTTCCCCGGCCCTGACTGGGTCGTTCAGCACCACTGAGCACAACTCGCGCACCCCGTACCGCACAGCCGGGCTGCGCCACCGACCGAACCGACGCGAGCGGCGGACGCTTCCGGCGGTTCGATAGCCAGCTGTGCATACTGGACGGTCTGTGACATCCGAAGCCCGCGCCATGGTTGACGACCGCATGTGACCACGGAGACAATCGTGCGAGTATTTCGGGGGGTGGAGGGCAAGGCTATGCGCACGAAGACCGACCACCGATTCATCGTCGATGTCGATCCAGACCAAGTGATGGAGGCACTGCTCGCGGTCGAGCGGATCCCCGACTGGTCCCCCTCGCACAAGGATGTGCGCGTGGCAACCCACGACGCGTACGGGCGCCCACAGCGTGTGTACGCCACGGTGAGCCCGATGGGCAACTCCGACCGACAAGTGCTCGAATACGACTGCACCAGCGAACGCGTCTCCTGGAAGGTCGTCGAGAGCGGTGCGGGCGGCGGCGGTAAGGGCTGGTTCGAACTCGAACAGTCCCCAGAGGGCACCGAGGTCTGGTACCACTCCGAGGTCTATCTGCCGATTCCGGTTCCGGGCATCCTGATGAAACGCAGTTTGGCCAAGGTCAACGAGGAAGCGGTTCAGAATCTCATCGAGTTCATCGAGAAGTTCCAGTTCGGTGAGAACTACGAGGTGAGCTGACTTCCCATCGCGCCCGGAGGATTCGGGCGACATGGTCGATGACCTGTCACGATGGTGCTCATGATTCGCGTGACTCGCGGCAGAGTATCCCGCATGCAGGCCGTCACCGAGCAGTCCTCGGTGACGCAGCTGGAACTGTTCTTCGACCTGGTGCTGGTCTTCGCCTTCACCCAGGTCGACGAGTTGGCCGCCCACGAGGCCACCGCACTGAACATGCTGCGCGCCTTCCTGGTGCTGGCCATCATGTGGTGGGTCTGGATCGCCTACGCCTGGCTCGGCAACGTCGTGAAGGCCGACGAGGGCATCGCCCGGCTCGCGATGTTCGGGGCGATGGGTGCGGCGTTGATCGTGGCCATCACCATCCCCGAGGCGTTCCACGATATGCCCGGCGGCTGGTACGGACCGCTGGTCTTCGCCCTGGCGTACCTGTTCATCCGGCTGGTGCACCTGGTGATGTTCTGGTGCGCGAGTGCGCAGGACCCGCAGTTGCGCGGACAGGTGACGCGCTGGGCGGTCGGGTCGATCACGATCGGTACGACACTGCTGATCATCGCGGCGCTCAACCACGGGACCGCGCAACTGTGGCTGTGGATCGCGGCCGTCGCCGGCGATATGGCCTGGACCCTGTTCTCCGGCAACGAATGGCGGGTCAACTCGACCTCGCACTTCGCCGAGCGGCACGGCCTGATCGTCATCATCGCGCTGGGCGAATCGGTCGTCTCCATCGGCGTCGGCGTGGCCGGGCTGCCGATCTCCTGGCCCATCACGGTGGGATCGATTCTGGGACTTGCCGTTTCGGGTCTGCTGTGGTGGGCGTACTTCGACGTCGGCGCGGCCGTGGTGGAGGAGCACCTGGCCCGCGCGAGCGGACAGCAGCAGATCAAGATCGCCCGAAACTGCTACACCTACTGGCATTTCCCGATGGTCGTCGCGATCATCGCGATGTCGCTGGGTCTGAAGAACGTGCTCGAGTATGTCGGCGGGGCCGAGGAACACACGTTGCACGATGCGCTGCACGGGATTCCGCTGTTCGCGCTGTACGGGGGTGCGGCCGGATATCTGCTCGCACTGGTCGGATTCCGGCACTACGCGACGAGAGTCGTGCTGTGGCCGCGCCTGGCGGCGGCGGTGGTCGTTCTCGCGCTCATCCCGCTGGCCTCGATCCTGCCCGCGATGGCCGCGCTCGCGCTGCTGTGCGCGGTACTCGGTGTGCTGATCGCTTGGGAGACAGTGCGTTACGCGGAACCGCGCGATGCCGTGCGGCACGGCACAGCGCACTGAACCGAAATTACTCCGCTTTGTTGTCCACCGTCTCCTCGACGCGCACGCCCTCGTGCACCGCGCGACGCATCTGATGGACGTTCTCGCGCAACACATCTCCCACCAGTTCGTCGGTGCGCGGATCGGCCAGCACCTGGAACACGATGCGGAAACTGGTGCTGGCGATACCGCGGATGATGTCCTCGTGGAACGGCAGGTAGCGCACCCGCCCCAGCGCCGGATCCTTCTCGATCAGATCCAGGATCATCTCGTCCATCTCGGCGCGATTCTCCTCGAGCGCCAAGGCGATGTTGCGGGTGTACTGGCCGACGCGCAGCACCTCGGAGACCTCCTCGAGCACCGCCATCGTCACCGGGCGCTTGATCGCCTCCACGATCGCGTTCAGCGCCCGATTCACGATCGCCACGGTGACCCGGTCGCCGAGCGCGCGATCGGCCACGCGCAGCAGCCGGACCAGCAACACCAGGACCCGCACCACATGGGAGTCGGCGAAATACGTTGCGGTCGCGGGGATCAGGCACAGGATCTCGTACCAGTACAGGAACGGATAGTTCCAGGACCAGTCCTCGCGCCGCCAGCGCCACAGGAATTCCAGCGCGAAGATGCCGCAGGTCGCGTAGTCCGCGATGACGATCGGCTGCACCGCCGGATGCGGCACCGGCAGGATGTCCACCCAGAAGATCAGCGCCGCCGAGACCAACGCCACGACGAGCATGAGGTAATCGGTCCACAGAACCGGTGGTTTGCGCGGATACTCCTGCGCCGACACGACGATGTTCTTCGGCACAACGGACCCCTTCTGGCGGCGAAATGATCCCGCCGAGACTAACCCGTCGGTGTCCGGGGAATCAGTGACCTGCGCGAATGATGTTCTCGATATTGCGTTCGGCCAGCGCAGAAATGGTCAACGACGGATTCACCGTACCGGTGCTGCCCGGCACCGCCGCGCCGTCCATCACGTACAGCCCGCGATGCCCGATCACCCGGCCGTAGTTGTCGGTGGCTCGGCCCAGCACCGCGCCACCGAGCGGGTGCGCGGTGAATACGGCGTTCGCGTCGTAGCCCAGAGCGGTGTACTCGACCATCGAACCGCCGCGTTCGGCGATGCGGTGATCGACCGCGCGAGCGGCCGCGGTGACCCGATCCTGCGCCTGCTTGGGCCAGCGCAGCCCGACCGCGTCGCGGGCCTTGTCATAGCCGAAGCGGGCCCGGGTCGGATCGAAGACCAGACCGAGCGAGGCCAGTGCACCGGTCTCCACCGGAATGCCCGGGATGTACCAGCTCTCCAGGCTCAGCGGCATCCCGGAGTCGTCGAAGATGCGGCTGGCGCTGGGCACGCCCGTGCCCAGCCCGCACAGCGAACTCTCGCCGCGGGCGAGCACCACGTCGCCGTTGGTGCCCCAGCCGTCGCCGATGTGCTCGTTCAGGTGCGGCAGCGCGCCGGTGGCCTGAGCGCGCACCAGCAGTTCGGAGGTGCCCACCGAACCCGCGCCCAGGAACAGCCGATCGCAGGTGAGGGTGCGTCTGCGCAGGACCGCACCGGTCGGGTCGATCTTGGTGACGGTCACCGCATAGCGGCCGCCGGATTCCTGGGCGATGGACTCGACCCGGTGCCCGGCGAACACCTTCGACTTACCGGACGCCTGCGCGTATTTCAGATAGTTCTGGTTGAGATCGAACTTCGCGCCGTTGGAGTTGCCCAGGTTACTGCGGGCGGCAGTGGCCGAAGCCTTGGATCTCCCGGCCAGTTCGGCGCGCAGGACATCCCAGGTGAAGACCGAGTCGTTGCGTATAGGGGTGTATCCGGCCTTGCGCGCCTGGGCATCCCAGCATCGCGAATGGGTGAACGGCGCGGAGTTGTAGATGTCCCCGGGCATCGTGTCCAACCGCAGCATCTGCCGCACCCGCGGATAGTAGACCCGATCCATCTCATCGAAAGCGACTGTGCCGCGGAAGATCTGGTCGAAGAATCGACGTTCGGGCGCAATCATCGCGCCGGTGTACACCACTGAACCGCCGCCGACCGCCGCACCGCGCCACACGTCGATACCGTCGAACGAGGTCACGTCCAGCACGCCGCCGAAATCCGCGAAATGCATGGGCACCTTGGTGACCCCGGTGAATTCGGTGCGATGCCAGAAACCACGCCCGTCGGGCAGGTCGTCGCCGGTGAAGATCTCCCGGTGCGGATCGTTGGGCCAGCGCGAACCGCGTTCGAGCACGGTGTTGGTGACTCCGGCCTGGGCCAGGCGCAGCGCGGTGATCGACGCGCCGAAACCGGAGCCGACGATGATCGCCTCGGTGTGATCCGGCGGATCGGGAAGTGGCGCAAAGATTTCCGAAACCCAGTGCCGGAACAGATCGTCCCATATCGGCCCGGCTGACGCGCGAGTGGAACCACTCACGCCCGCGGTGGCAGAGCCCGCCGCCCCCAGCAGCATCGCCGCACCCGCAGCCTTCATGAACGCACGCCTGTACACGCGGCCACCTCCTCATCACGCATGGCCGCGCGCGAGATTACCCGCTCAGAGAGGTTGCCTCAACTGAACGATCTTCCCGCCCTTGACATCTAGTGCAATCGGCCGCAATGAGCTACTCTCTTCGGCCGGTTGTGCAGAGCGGCGATCGCCGAGGACCGGAGCGCCTAGACGCGCAGGCGTTCTCGGCGGAGCTGATCGACCTCGGGAAGGTCCAGCGGCGCGAGTTCGTCCACACCGAGCGCGTGGCGCAGCAGGTGGTCGGCGAGTTCGGGATTGCGGGCCAGCGCGGGGCCGTGCATGTAGGTGCCGATGACCGAACCCTGGACCACGCCCTCGAGGCCGTCGCCCACGCCGTTGCCGACGCCGCGAGTGACGCGGGCCAGTCCGGTGGCGGCGGGACCCAGAGTTGTTCCGCCACGGTGGTTTTCGAATCCGGTCAGCGGCTCGGACAGGCCCGGGATCAGCGGGACGGTGGCCACCTCGCCGATCGCGCGCTCGGCCCGGGGCGAGGTGGTGAGGTCGAACATGCCGACGCCGTCGACGCGCTCGCCGCCGGAGGTCTCGTACCAGTGACCCAGCACCTGGATGGCCGCGCAGATCGCCAGCACCGGCGCACCGCGCTCGGCCGCGGCCTGCATGCCCGGATAACGCTGCAGGTGGCGGGTGGCCAGTCGCTGCGCGGAATCCTCGGCCCCGCCGAGCAGGTAGACGTCCAGGGAGTCCGGAACCGGGTCGTTCAGGGTGATCTCGACGATCTCTGCGTCGTAGCCGCGCATCCGCAGCCGCTGCCGCAGCACGACCGCATTGCCGCCGTCACCGTAGGTGCCCATCACATCGGGCAGCACCAGCCCGATCCGCACGGTCGACTCGCTCATCCCTGGGCCTCCAGATCGCGGTTCAGATCGCGGAACGCGGTGTAATTGGCCAGCACCTCGACCTGCCCCGGCGGACAGGAAGCAATGGCGCGCAACGGATTCGACACCGTGGTGTGCTCCACACCGGCATAGGTCAGGCGGACCGCCAGATCGGTGGCGCGCTCACCCGCGGCCACCACCTGGGTGCCCTCGAAATGTTCGAAACGCACGTCCCACAGCCAGGACAGATCCTCGCCGTCGGGCACCTGGCCGTTCACCGCGATCACCAAACCCGTTGCGGCAGGGTCGATCATGGACAACGCCTCCTGCCAGCCCGCCGGATTCTTGGCCAGCAGCAGGCGCGCGTCGTGGTCGCCCACCCGGACGGTGCGGTAGCGGCCCGCGATCTCGCGCACCGTCGCGGCGGCGTCGGCCGCGGTCTGCGGCGCGACGCCCAGCGCGACCGCCGCGGCCACCGCCTGCGCGGCGTTGCCGCGATTGGCCCGCCCCGGAAGGGCAAGGTGCAGAGGGATTTTCACACCGTCGGGACCGAGCAGATGTTCCTCGTCGACCCACCAGTCCGGCTCCGGACGCCGGAAATCCGCGCCGGTGCTGCGCCAGTGCGCACCCTCCCACACGATCGGCTCACCACTGCGCGGACAGCTGGTGGCGTCCACCGCCCAGCCGCTGCCCGCGGCCACCCACACTACATTCGGGTGGTCGTAGGCGATCGAGGTGATCAGGACGTCGTCACAGTTGGCGATGAGGACCGCGTCGGGATGCCGGGCCATGCCGGCGCGCAACTTGCGCTCGATCATATTGATCTCGCCGACCCGGTCCAGCTGATCGCGGCTCAGATTCAACAGCACCACCGCCGCCGGATTCAGCGCATCGCTGACATGCGGCAGATGCAGCTCGTCGACCTCGATGGCGGCGACCGGCGCGTCACGATGGGCGTTGAGTGCGGCGACGATGCCCGCATCCATGTTCGCGCCGTCGGCCTGCGTGGCCACCGGCCCCAGCACACCCAGCGCCGCCGCGGTCATCCGGGTGGTGGTCGATTTGCCATTGGTGCCGGTCACCAGCACCGTGCGCCGACCGCGCCCCAGCTGCGTCATGATCGTCGGATCGATCTGCAGGGCGATCAGCCCGCCGATCATCGACCCTTTACCGCGCCCGGCCCGCTGCGAGGCCCAGGCCGCAGCCGCCGCCGCACGCAACGCGACCCGTCCGCGCATCGAGATGTCTGCCACCCCGCGAGTTTATTGCCCGGCGGGCTCGCCGCACTTCCCGGGAGCGCCATCACGGGTAGCGACGTGGGTCACAGTCCACTGCCGCCGGGCGATCCGGCACGCGTGGCGGCCTCGCACCGGCCGCATGATCACACCGTCGAGCAACGAATCCGGACTCGGCCGAGCGGACGGACGATGCCGCGCTCCCGGCAGCAGAATCGCCGCCCGCGGCGGGCCGAACGCAATGATCGGCTGCGGCGCCACCAGCGGAACTCGGGCGAATCAGCGTATCGAGGCGATTACCGCACACCGCACCAGGCGACCTCGGCAGTGTCTGGCCTGCGGTCGGGGTGAATCCACCTGAGCTGCAGCAGTATCCAGCCAGAATTCTGATCGCGTACCGGATCCGGCAAGGGCGGGTCCGACATCGGATACACCGGATCAGGCCGGTGTGTCGAAGACGTTCGGTTGTCCCGCGGCGTAGCGGGCGGCGTCCATTTGGCGGAAGGGTTCGAGTTCGGGAGCTCGGTAGAGCGGAAAGAGCTTGCAGCGCGGGGTATTCGAGCCGACGGTGTCCAGAAGAGCGTTCACGGCTCGGCGGGCGGATTCGCAAGCGCCTTCCATGGTGGCCAGGTCGATCGTGGTGCGCACGTAATCGCCTGCGAGGAAAAGGTTCTCCAGCGCACCGTGTGGTTGCGGGCGAGCGGACCAGGAGCCGACGGTGTTGATCAGCAGCGGGTCGGCATTCGTATTGTGTTGGCGCGCAGCGTCCCAGGTGACGCCGGAGTCCAGGAACCACGAATGCAGATCGGCATCGGGCAGGGCCGTCTTACCGCCCAGATGCGCCTGGATCTGCGCCCAGACCTCCCGCGCGACCTCCTCGTGGGTGCACTCGCGGGCCGGTTTGCCGTACAGGATTCCCGGGGTGTTCCAATTCGAGACGTCCACCGACAGGCAGTCCTGGACGGTGCCGTCTCCGTAGCCGGAAAGCGATGTGCGCGACCAGAATTGGTTCTGCGCGATGGAGGTCAGCGACCACGGCGAGTCGACGTAGGCGACGTGACCGCGGGCGATCCGCGTCGGGCGTCGCAGGTAGAACTGGATTCCGGACATCCAGTCGACCACCAGCCGGTCCATCGCGGCCAACTCCGGTTGCACCGCGAGGATATCGGACGTCCAGAACTGCCGGGCCACGTCGGCGGGCACGGCCATCACGAAATGATCTGCCTCGACGGCACTTTCGCGTCCGGCCGGATCGGCCACCCTAGCTCCGGAGATCCGGCGGTCGCGCACTTCGAGCCGTCGCAACCGCGCGGTCACGAACCGGACCCCGAGCTCACCCAGCCGCCGCGTCCACGGCTCGATCCAGACCTGCGAGGTCGGCCCGTTCAGCAGCCGGTCCAGCGGGCCGTCGTTGCCGATCTGGAGTGGGTTGCCCAGGAACTGCTCGCCCATCGAGCCGATCGTGCGGGTACTGGCGTGATCATCCTTGGCCGCAACCAGCAGCGTGGTCAGCGTACGAGACATCAACACTCGAAATTCCGGCGAATGTCGTTGCGCGCCGATGAAATCACGCCAGGCGATGTCCTCCCACTGCCCGGTCCGCCGAGCGTCACTGCTGGTCATGAAGACCAGCAGCCGTTCGGCGAAATACGCCGCGTCACTCATCGGCAGCTTCGCCGAGGTCGCGATCACCGAGGACAGACTCTGCCGGAAATCATCCGGATTCGACCACGACTTGCCGAGTCCCATCGGCACGATGGTGTCCGGTCCGCCGCTGCGCGAGAAACGCGCCTCGGACGCCGCGACGAGATTGTCCCAGACGCCATTCGCGTTGCCCGCGAACGGAATTCGCCGCATAGTGTCCGGGATGTGGTGATAGAAACCGGGAAAGAACCGGAATCCGTGTTCCCCGGGCAGATCCGGACGCCCGCCCCGCGCGCTGCCGGGCACCGCGATACTGCGCGCCTTACCGCCCAACGCCCGCGGCTCGTACACGGTGACCTCGAACCCACGCTCGGCCAGTTCGTGCGCCGCCGTCATACCGGCCACCCCGCCACCGAACACCGCGACCCGTCGCCCGGTCGTCGCCGCCGCGGGAACCGCTCGCACACTCAGCGCACTCGCCGTCAACGCACCTGCCAGGGCCGTCCCACGAAGAACCGATCTCCGCGAAACCTTCCCGTACTGCTCAACCATCGTTCCGGACCTCCACGCCGCGCAACACTGTAAGCGGTCATACCGCTTCGTGCGTGGACGGGCGGAACATCGCCGATCACGACCCCGATTGCCGAGATTTCGCTCACATCGTGCGCGGCAGGCGCGTCAGCCGACGGCGCGCACATCCTCGGGCACCGGCTCCTCGGCTCCGGCCGGGCGCTCACGGAGAGCCGGCGCGGCATCGCTCGCGCTCGTCTCGGCCACGGTGTGCGACGCGGTTGCGCGTGCCCGGCCGCCCGAGGTCACCGCGAACGCGCCGGCTATCACGATCACGCCGCCGACCAGTGACAACGCCGTGGGACGTTCGCCGAGGAAAATCCACGAGGAGGTGATGCCCACCACCGGCACCATCAGCGACAGCGGGGCGACCACGCCCGCGGGATAGCGGCTCATGAGATAGGTCCACAGTCCCGTGGCGACCACCGTGGCGAGCAGGACCGTGTAGGCCAGGGCTGCCAGCGCGGGCCAGCCGGTAGCCGAGAACGCTGCCAGCAGGGCGTGCGCGTCCGCGGTCGGCCCCTCGGTCAGGAAGGACAGGGCGAACAGCGGGATCGGCGGGATCACCGCCATCCACAGGCTCAGGTGCAGCGGATCGACCTTCTCGCCGGACTTCCCGCCCGCGGCGGCCAAGCGGGAACCGATATTGCCCAACGCCCAACCCAAACCGGAGGCCAAGGTCAGCAGCACCGGCAGCAGGGCCGCGTGCCGAGCCCGGTCCCAGCCGATCAGCGCCATCCCGAGAACCGCCGTCACCAGACCGAGAACCTGTGTGGCCCTCAGCCTTTCGCGCAGGAACAGCGCTCCCAGCAGCACCGTGAACGGCGCCGAGGATTGCGCCACCAGCGAGGCCAGCCCGGTCGGCATACCCGCCCGCATCGCGATGAACAGGAAGGCGTACTGCGCCGCCCCGAAGCCCAGGCCGTACAGCAGCAACCAGCGCAGCGGCACCCGCGGGCGCGGCACCAGCAGCACGACCGCGACGGCGATGACGACGAACCGCAGCCCGGCGAAGAACAGCGGCGGAAAATGTTCCACCCCGATGTGCAGAGCCAGGAAATTCAATCCCCACAACAAGACGACGGCCAAGCCGAGCAGGCGATCACGGTTAGTCACATCGTCAAGCATGCGAAGGCCAAAGAATAAGAACAATCGAATATTTATGCATGGATAATGTAGTAGAACTTACCTATGCCGAATCCGGTGCCGCTGTCCGTCGACCGACTGCGCATCCTGCGCGAACTCGCCGATCGCGGCACGGTCGCGGGCGTCGCCGCGGCGTTGTCGATGACGCCCTCGGCGGTCTCGCAGCAGCTGAAGGTGCTCGCCAGGGAGGCCGGTGTGCCGCTGCTGGAGCCCGACGGGCGGCGGGTGCGACTGACCGATGCCGGACATGCGCTGGTCGTGCGCGCCGACGAGGTGCTGGCCGCGATGGACCGCGCCGACGCCGAGATGGCGCTGTACCGGGGCGCATCACACGGCCGGGTGCGGGTGTCGATGTTCCCGTCCGGGGCCGCGCTGCTGCTGCCGCGGGTGCTCACCGTGCTCGCGGACAGCCGCGTGGACATCGCCGCCAGCGACGAGGACGTGCCACCGTTCGAGGTCCCGCGCCTGCTCGCCGACTACGACGTGGTGCTGACCAATCGGGACGAGCACGCACCGTCGGTCGCCGGACCGCGGGTGCACGCCGAGGCGCTGCTGCGCGAGCCGATCGATATCGTCGTGGCCCCCGGCCATCACCTGGCCGGTCGAGAATCGGTCACCGCCGAGGAGCTCGCCGAGGAGACCTGGCTGAGCGAACGCGGCGGCTTCCCCGTCGACGACGTGCTGCGCACGATCGCCACCGTCACCGGCGTCCAACCGCGAATTACCCAGCGCCTCAACGACTTCAGAGTCATCGAAGAACTCGTCGCAGCAGACCACGGCGTAGCCCTGATGCCCCGATACTCCGTCCGGCACCCCGGCCTGGCGGTGCTACGCCTCTCCGGCGTCCGAGCCGGTCGCATGTACGACCTGGCCACCCGCCCGCACGCCGCCCGCCGACCGGCCATTGCCGCGGTCCTGGCCGCATTCCGCACTGCCGCAGACGAAGTCGTCGCTGCGGTCACTCCCCGGACAGCCCCTGCAATTGCACACGCCGACGACGCTGCACACCACTGAGTGCGACACCCCCGGTCACCGGCAGCCGTATTCGCGGTGCCGCATTGACCGGCTTGCCCCGGACTCGCCACGGAACCACAGGCGGACAGCATCGGAATCCGTTGCAGCTCAGATGCGATCAATGCATTGCGCGATAACGGCAGTAACCGCTTGTGCGGCACCGCAATTCGCCGAAGTTGGGCGAGATGCGGTGCCGCAGAGCGGAACTAGCGGCCGTACGGGTCGCGACCGTACTGGTCCGGGATGCCGTACTGGCCGGTTGGAGGACCGGAGTACGGAGGGTTCTCGGGGTACGGGGGGTTCTGCGGGCCCGGATAGTGCGATTGGACCGGCTGGAAAGCGGGGGTGGGGATGTTGTACGCGAAATCGTCGGCGACCATGGCGGCCAGTTCGAGCAGTGCCATCCGGGTCGGTTTGCTGACGAGTTCCAGATCGATCTCCGCGCCCTCGGCGAGGTGATCGTCGAACGGCACCACCTGTACCGCGCGGGTGCGGTCCAGGAACAGTTTGCGCAGCTGATCGAGGTCGACCGTGGAAGCGCCGCGGCGAGAGGCGTTGACCACCACCACGGTTCGCTCCACCAGCTTGTTGTAGCCGTGGTGCTCGAGCCAGTCGAGCGTGGCCGAGGCGCTGCGCGCACCGTCGATGGCCGGGGAGGTCACCAGGATCAGCGAGCTGGCCATATCCAGTACACCGGACATCGCCGAATGCATCAGACCGGTACCGCAGTCGGTCAGGATGATGTTGTAGAACTGCTGCAGGATGTTGATCGCGCGCCGGTAGTCCGCCTCGCTGAACGCCTCCGAGACAGCCGGATCCTGTTCACTGGCAAGCACTTCCAGGCGGCTCGGCGCCTGGGAGGTGTGCGCCCGCACATCCGAGTAGCGGCTGATGCGCTGATCCTCCAGCAGGTTGCGCACCGTGGACCGGGTCTGCCGCGGCACCCGATGGGCCAGCGTGCCGAGGTCCGGGTTGGCATCGATGGCGATGACGCGGTCACCGCGCACGGAGGCGAAAGTGGAGCCGAGGCCGACCGTTGTCGTGGTCTTGCCGACGCCACCCTTCAGCGACAGGATCGCGATCCGATAATCGCCGCGCACCGGCTGATTCACCCGCTCGGTCATCTCGCGGAACAGCACGTCCGCCGAGGACTCACCCGGATTGATCGCACCGCCGGACATCTTGTGCACCGCACGACGCCAGCCGCCGCGTGGTGAACGCCGGGCCCGCTTGAGCAGATTCAGATCGTTGACCGACTGACCGCCCGGACCCAGCTGACCGAGCTGCGGCATCGGCTGCGGCTGGAATCCCGGCTGCTGCTGCGGCGGCTGATGCTGTTGCTGCACAGGATGATTCGGCTGACTCAGCGGACCGTTCTGCCAACCGGCGTTCGCGTTCTGCGGCGGCTGTTGCTGCGGCGGCTGATATTGCGGCTGCGGCGGCTGATACATCTGCGGCTGCGGCGGTGGCGGCGGCGCCCAGCTGTGCGGCTCCTGAGCGAACTGCGCCGGATCCTGACCTGCGGGAGACTGTTCGGGGCCCTGCGGCTCCTCGTCGAACGTCCGCCGGACCATACCGTCGCTGCCGATTTCCTGCCGAACCTCGCCGTACGGCGTTTCCTGGCGCACCTCACCGTAATTCGGTGCGGGCGGCTCGGTGAAATTGTGCGGCGGCATCTCGGGGAACGGCTGTTGCTGCGGCACGCCGAAGTTCGGCGGCGCGAACGAGGTCGGCTCGCCCGGACCGCCGGGCGGCGCGAACGGACCGCCGTGCTCGGGTGCCGAGAAGTTGCCCGGCGGCGGGAAACCGGCATCGGGCGGGAACTGCCCGGCTCCCGGTGGGCCGTACTGCATTTGCGGCGGGGGGAACCCGCCCATCTGCGGCGGCGCACCCGGAGGTGCGAACGGGCCCTGCTGTTCCTGGCCGAACGGCGGCCCGGGAACGAACTGGTGCGGCTCGGCTCCGAAGTTCTGCTCCGGAGCGAACTGCCCGTCCGGACCGGGCGGCGGGCCCGTCGGGAAAGGTGGCTGCTCGTCCATCGAGTCCGGCACGGGCGGGAAGATCCCCGATGCCTGCTCCTGGTCAGGTGCCGAATCGTGGTCGCCCGGCTCGGATCCGGTATCGGCGCTCACGGCGTCTTCGTCCGCCGTCGCGTCCTCGTGCGCCGCTGCCGTTTTCGGGTCGTCCTGCTCGGTGGCTGTATCCGTGCCTTGGCCTTGCAGCCAAGCCGGTGAGTTCGAGTTGTCGTTGGTCGTCACGTATCCCCCATCTGCTCGGGAGTTTTCGAGCAGTGAGCTCGGCGCTGATGCTGTTCAACGCTAGCACGCTGTCCGGATGCTCGTAGTGCCACAGAGCAGGTGACACCTCATGCGACGGGGAGTTGTCCACATGTGGACAACTCCCCGTACGACAACTACCGCGACGCGCCGGAATCACTGCCCGACACGCGGTTCCGCGCGAACTACTTCCGCTCGCGACGCGACCGGTTGACCGCCGAGACGACCGCCCGCAGCGAGGCCGTGGTGATGGAGGTCGCGATGCCGACGCCCCAGCTCACCGAATCCCCGATCGCGCATTCGACATACGCCGCGGCCTGTGCGTCGTCACCGGAGGACATGGCGTGCTCGGAGTAGTCCAGCACCCGCACGTCGTAACCGATCGTGGCCAGCGCGTCGACGAAGGCCGCGAGCGGACCGTTGCCCGTGCCGGCGATCTCCTGTTCGACGCCGTCCACCTTGACCACCGCGGAGATGGCATCGGTCCCGGTGTCGGTCTCGGCGGCGGTGACCTTCTGCCGCATCCGCTCCAGCGGCAGGATCGGGTTCAGGTACTCCTCGGCGAAGACGTCCCACATCTCCTTCGGGCTGACCTCGCCGCCCTCGCCGTCGGTGATCTTCTGGATCGCCTGGGAGAACTCGATCTGCAGCCGCCGCGGCAGCGCCAGCCCGTGATCGGTCTTCATGATGTAGGCCACACCGCCCTTGCCGGACTGCGAGTTGACCCGGATCACGGCCTCGTAGGTGCGCCCGACGTCCTTCGGGTCGATCGGCAGGTACGGCACCTCCCAGGTGATGTCCGCGATATCCGAACCCGCCGCGTCGGCGGTGGCCTTCATCGCGTCCAGACCCTTGTTGATCGCGTCCTGATGGCTACCCGAGAACGCGGTGTACACCAGATCGCCGCCGTACGGATGACGCTCGTGCACCGGCAGCTGATTGCAGTACTCGACCGTCCGGCGGATCTCATCGATGCTGGAGAAGTCGATCTGCGGGTCGACGCCGCGGGAGAACATGTTCATCCCCAGCGTGACCAGGCAGACGTTGCCGGTGCGCTCACCGTTGCCGAACAGGCAGCCCTCGATCCGATCCGCACCGGCCATATAGCCCAGCTCGGCCGCGGCCACGCCGGTGCCGCGGTCGTTGTGCGGGTGCAGGGACAGCACGATCGACTCGCGACGGGCCAGATTGCGGCTCATCCACTCGATGGAATCGGCGTAGACGTTCGGCGTCGCCATCTCCACGGTCGCGGGCAGGTTGACGATCAGCGGCTTGTCGGGGGTGGGCGCGATGATCTCCGAGACCGCGTCGCACACCTGCTTGGCGTACTCCAGCTCGGTGCCGGTGTAGGACTCCGGGCTGTACTCGTACCGCCAGTTGGTGTCGGGGTAGTTCTGCTCGATCTGCTTGCACAGCGTGGCCGCGTCGGTGGCGATCTTCTGCACGGCCGCGCGGTCGGCGCGGAAGACGACCTTGCGCTGCAGGATCGAGGTCGAGTTGTAGAAGTGCACGATCACGTTGACCGCGCCGCGGCACGCCTCGAAGGTGCGCTCGATCAGTTCGGGACGGCACTGGGTCAGCACCTGGATGCTGACGTCGTCGGGGATCGCGTTCTCCTCGATGATCTCCCGGACGAAATCGAAATCGGTCTGGCTTGCCGACGGGAAGCCGACCTCGATCTCCTTGTAACCCATCCGCACCAGCAGATCGAACATCCGGCGCTTGCGGGCCGGGCTCATCGGATCGATGAGCGCCTGGTTGCCGTCGCGCAGATCCACCGCACACCAGCCGGGCGCGCGGTCGATGACCTTGTTCGGCCAGGTGCGGTTGGGCAGCGTGATCTGCTCGACCTCCTCGGCGAAGGGGCGATACCGGAAGGTCGGCATCGAGGAGTTCTTCTGTACGTTCCACGCGGGCTGGTCGGCCGGAGCGGGCTTGGACGGCGCGGTGATGGTGCGCGCTACGAAGGCGTCAGCGGATGGCATGCAATTCTCCGTGAAGTGTGGGTTGGTGTATCCCAGGGAAATGGGTCGACCGGCACAGCTGAACCCCGCGACGGGAGCCGGTCCGTGTCAGACCCCGTCGCGGCGGCCGAGGAGGAGTGCCCGCTGCATGATGTGGGCAGTATATACGGCCTCCGCCTCGCTCCGGCGGGGCCGGGGCCCCCGAGGGCCGATGTCTTCCCTCCCTCCGCTCCCCCGCTTCGCTCCTGGCGCTCCACTCAGTCCAGAATCGACCCGGGCCCCGGCCTTGGTGTCGGCGTTCTCCGAGGCGGGTGGAACTCGGTGTTCCTACGGAGTGACTCGCTCGTGTCGGCCATGTTGTCCGTGCCGGTCAGGCGGACAACTCACCCGTGGTCAGGAAATCGCGTAATCGTGCCTGGTAGGGCTCGATATCGAGGCCCTGGTCGGCGAGCCAGTCCGGGGCGTAGTACTTGTCGATGTAGCGGTCGCCGGGGTCACAGATCAGGCCGACGACGCTGCCCTCGCGCCCCTTGCGCGCGAGCTCGGACATGATGTGGAACGCCGCCCAGAGGCCGGTTCCGGTGGACGCGCCGGCCTTGCGGCCGATCACCTCCTCGAGCACGTGGATCGCGGCGATGGCGGCGGCGTCCGGGACGTGGATCATCCGGTCGATGGCCGAGGCGACGAAACTGGGTTCCACGCGCTGTCGGCCGATGCCCTCGATGCGCGAGCAGATCTCCGTGGTGACCTCGGCGTCGTCGTCACGCCAGCCCGGGAAGAAGGCCGAGTTGTCCGGATCGGCCACGCACAGGCCGGTCGAGCGGCCGGTGTAGCGGATGTAGCGGGCGATCGTCGCCGAGGTGCCGCCGGTGCCCGCCGTCGCGACCACCCAGGCCGGATCCGGGAAACGTTCCTGAGCCATCTGGTCGAAGATGGATTCGGCGATGTTGTTGTTGCCGCGCCAGTCGGTGGCGCGCTCGGCATAGGTGAACTGGTCCATGTAGTGCCCGCCGCGCTCGAGGGCCAGCCGCGCCGCGACCTCGTAGACCGCATTCGCACTGTCGACGAAATGACAAGTGCCACCATGGAATTCGATCAGCCGCACCTTTTCCCGACTGGTCCCGCGGGCCATCACGGCGATGAACGGCACCCCGATCAGCCGCGCGAAGTACGCCTCGGACACCGCGGTCGACCCGCTGGACGCCTCGATCACCGGCCGATCCGGGCGCACCCAACCACTGCACAGCGCGTGCAGGAACAGCGACCGCGCCAGCCGATGTTTCAGCGATCCGGTCGGATGGGTGGACTCGTCCTTCAGATACAGATCCACCCCGGGCAGCGCGGGCAGCGGCACTCGCAGCAGATGCGTATCGGAGGACCGCCGCGCATCGGCCCGAACCTTGGCTATCGCTTCGGCCAGCCACCGCCGGCGCTCGGGATCGTAGCGATTGATATCCACCGTGCCCGGTTCCGCGGACGTCGTCATAAGCACCTCCAGGCTGAGTACCTGCGACATTACACAGCGAATCCTCGCCGCCACCGACCCGAGGGGAGCAGCACGAATCGCCGCGCCGGCAGATCAGCCTGCCCGTAAACTCAAGCGCGACAACCACCTCAGGCCACCTGAGGTCCGCCCACCCCGAACAACGCCAACTCCGAGGGCCGTGGCCCGGGTCGATTCTGGACTGACCGGAGCGGAGGAGCGAAGCGGGGGAGCGGAGGGAGGGAAGAATCGGCCCTTCGGGGGCCGCGGCCCGCCGGAGCGAAGCGGAGGCAGAAGATACAGTGTTCGGCATCATCCGCCCGTGTAGGCACCGGTTGGGCGAAGAGTTGAGTTCCGCGTGGATGGCGCAGCTGTGCGGCCTGTGTCTGGCGCTACGCGACGACCACGGTCAGGCCGCGCGCATGGCCACCAATTACGACGGTCTGATCATTTCCGCGCTGGTCGACGCGCAGGCGCCGGCCACCACCAGGCGATCGGCCGGGCCGTGCCCGCTGCGCGCCATGCGCACCGCGGACGTCGCCACCGGTGACAGTGTGCGGCTGGCCGCGACCGTCTCCCTGGTCCTGGCCGCGGCGAAGGTGCGCGATCACGTCGAGGACGGTGACGGCGTCGCGGGGACCGCGGGCATCCGTCCGGCGGCGCGCCGGATCGCCCAGCGCTGGGCGCGACAAGGCGCGGAAACCGGTGCGGGCCTGGGCTTCGACACCGCGGTCCTGCTGGAGGCGGTGGATCGGCAGATCGCCGTCGAATCGGCCGCCGGACCGCAGACCACCCTGCTCGAACTCACCGAGCCGACCGAGGCCGCCACCGCCGCGGCCTTCGGGCACACCGCGCTGCTGGCCGGGCGTCCCGGAAACGAGGCCGCGCTCACCGAGGCGGGCCGGTTGTTCGGCCGCGTCGCGCATCTGGTCGACGCCGTGGAGGATCTGCACGAGGATCTCGCGCATGGCAAATGGAATCCCTTGGCGGCCACCGGAACTCCCGCACAGGAGACACACCGGCTGTGCACCGATGCCCTGCTCGGCATCGAATTGGCCCTGGCCGAAGTCGAATTCACCGACGGACGACTGGTCCATCGCCTGCTGACCAAGGAATTGGGCCGCTCGATCCGCCGCACGTTCGGGCATTCCGGCCACGAGAGCTGCCGCGTCGATCACCGGACCGACCAGAAGATCACCAGCCGACGCTGGCGTCGCGGCGGCGGATATGGACCGCCCCCACCCGGATACGGTTATCCCCCACAGGGTTACGGCGGCTATCCCCCGCCCGGCTACGGCTACGGCCCTCCGCCCCGCCGCCGCAGCGGCTTCTGCCTGCCCTTCTGCGAGGGCGTCATCTGCTGCGAATGCTGTCGCTGCGAGGAAGAGTGCTGCTGCTGCGCGTGCGAGGGCTGCGACTGCTGCGGAGAAAGCTGCTGCGACTGCTGAATCCTGTTGCGTCAGCGCAGAGATCTCAGAGGTCGACTTTGTCCCAGGCGAGTGCCTCGAGCCGGGTCCGGTCGCCGACGGTCCAGTCCCAGATCAGGTCCGCGACGCGATCGGCTCCGGTCAGGCGGGTGCCGAAATGCTTGTCGGGGGAACCGTCGCGATACTCCAGGATGTAGCTGTCCGGGTCGTCGCGGAAGGTTTGGATGTAGACCTCGGGCTCGCGTTCCACGATGAGGTAGGGGCCCGGTTCGGAAAGCCCCGGAATCCATTGGTGCACAAGGGATTCTGTCAGGTAGGGGAATTCGCCCGCGCCGCCGTGGGTGACGGTCACCGGGATGTGCCCGGCCGGATCGATCAACCAGGCCAGCTGCGGGTCGTACACCGCGTAGTCGCGCGGAGTGGCCAGTTCGAACAGCAGTGCGCGCACGTGCCCGATCGCGTCGTACGGACTCGCCACGTGCAGTGTGCCGCCGTGCGCGTCGATCGGCGCGACGCTCAGGAAGCTGTCCTGTTCGGGCAGCTCCTCGTTGCGCCGATTCACCTCTGCGGCGATCTGCGCCGCCACGTCGGATCCCGGCCTGCCCTGCTGGGCGGTCAGATAGGCGTCGGCCTCGGCGGGCGTGGCCGCGGCGCCGGACGGCAACAGAATGTGGTCGTAGCTCACGACTGGTGAGGCTACGTGGTCCGGCGCCGGACGACGCCTCGGCCTCAGAGCGCGCGTCGTCCGGACAGGGCGCGGCCTAGAGTCAGCTCGTCGGCGAATTCCAGATCGCCGCCCATGGGCAGGCCCGAGGCCAGCCGGGTCACCGACAGGCCCGGGAAATCGCGCATCATCCGCACCAGGTAGGTGGCCGTCGCCTCACCCTCGGTATTGGGATCGGTGGCGATGATCACCTCGGTGACATCCACCCCGTCGACCTGATTTCCGATGCGCGACAACAGTTCCCGAATGCGCAGCTGATCGGGTCCGATTCCGGACAACGGATCCAGCGCACCCCCGAGCACGTGGTAGCGACCGCGGAACTCGCGGGTGCGCTCGATCGCCTGAACGTCCTTGGGCTCCTCGACCACGCAGATCATGGTGCGGTCGCGACGCGGATCGGCACAGATGCGGCACGTCTCCCCATCGGAGACGGTCCCGCAGATCGAGCAGAACCGCACCCCGTCGCGCACCTTCTGCAGCGCGGCCTGCAACCGGTCGATCTCCGGCGGCTCGACCGAGAGCAGATGAAAGGCTATGCGCTGCGCGCTCTTCGGACCGACGCCGGGCAGTTTGCCCAGCTCGTCGATCAGATCCTGAACCGGACCCTCGTACACCTGCGCCGTCCCCCGTCAGAAGGGCAGGCCGGGAATGCCGCCGCCGCCCATCCCGCCGGCCAGCGGGCCCAACTTCTCCGCGGCCAGTTGCTGCGCGTTGGCCATCGCCGTATTGAGCGCGCCGACGAGCAGATCCTGCAACGTCTCCACGTCCTCGGGGTCCACGACCTTCGGATCGATCTGCAGCGAGGTCACCTCACCGGTCGCCTTGATCGTCACCTTGACCAGACCGCCACCGGCCTCACCGGGCACCTCGGCCGCGGCGATCTCCTCCTGGGCGGCCATCACGGCCTGCTGCATCTGCTGCGCCTGCGCGAGCAACGCCTGCATATCTACCTGTTCACCGGGTTGCACGAGGTTGTCCTCTCTGCGGGAGTAAGTGGGCTCCAGCGTAGTCACGGTTCGGTCTACCGCCCTACCGGCATGGTGCCGGCCACTTACCATCGAGATGGTCGGTTGTACGGGTGGAGGTTGCGATGAGGATGACCGGTGAGCGTTGGCGTAAGTCCCTCGCACAGTTCCTGGCCCCGGCGGGCCTGCTCGCGGTGATGACCGTGGTCCCGGTGACGGTCGCGGCGCCCGACGCGCAGGCCGACACCAGTTTCGGCGGCGGCTGCGTGCTCTACCCGAACAACCCTGCGGCGACGGTGGATTCGCTGCGCAACAGCTGTTCGATCGAACAGCAGGTGCAGATCTTCGCCGCCGCCCAGCGCGGCGAGGCACCCCACGGCGTCACCAACGGCTGGGTGACGAGTCCGCAGTTCATGCAGGTCGTCGCGCCGCCGTTCTGGATCGGCAAGACGTTCGACACCGGCCCCGACGGCGGCACCCTGATGAACCGCATCACCGGCGCGAACATCCCCGGCTGGCCCGCCAACGTCTATTCCGGGCCCGCCATCACCGACCAGCGCCCGGCCTGGCTCCTGGACTACGGCCCGTCCATCACCCCGCAGATCCTGGACGAGATCCGCGAGGTCACCCCGAACGTGTGGTTCGGCTATTCGTGGTGGCGCGGGCATTTCCAGACCACGCTGCTGCTGACGTTCGTCCTCACCTACCCTTGACGTCCTCCCCGCCTGAAGGCGGGGGATTCCGGTCTATGCGGCTCAGGCCGCGTTCCCGGTGGGCTCCTGCGTCGCGCGAAAACAGAACCCGGCACACCTCGTTCCACCAACCCTGGACAACGCCGACCTGTTTGCGGCGCGGAGGCCGAAATACAGCTCAGCCCAGTTCGGTCTTCAGGTTCTCCAGCACCTGGGCCTGGATCTTCTTGAGCCCCAACGGCGCGAAGATGCCCTCGAAGAATCCCGGGACGCCGCCCGCGCCCTTCCAGCTCGTGCGAACGGTGACCAGCGAGCCCGAGCCCGAGGGCGTCACGGTCCAGGTCGTCACCATGGTGGAATTCGAATCCCGTTCGGTCACCATGGAATCGGAGACCGAGATCGTGGCGTGCACGTTGCGCGAACGCTTCTGAGTGGCCTGCAGGGTCCAGTCGACGACGGTTCCGGCGCCCTTACCGCCCTCGATCACCTTGTAGTCGTGGTAGTTCGAGGTCAGGATGCGCGGGCGGACCGTCTCGTAATCCGCGATCGCGTCGAGCGTGCGCTGCGGATCTGCCGGAACGACGATCGAACTGGATGCGCTGACCTGTCCCACAATGAGCTCCTTCATTCGAGTCCGCGGAGGCGACTGCCGCCGAGACATGCTACGCCGCGATCGGCCCGCGCCGGAGTATCGGAGTTGCCCGAATCACCCTGGATACGGCGACAGCTATCGGCTCGTCGACACGACGATGAACCACATCGGCTTTCCGACCCGCTCACCCCGGCCATCCCCAGCAAACCGGACAGCCGTCATCGAGAAGGCGTTCCGGCCGGAACGAGCATCGGCGCGAGTCGAACACGCGCCGCGAGCATCCGCGTGGCATCCGGGCGATCCGTCATCGGCCGAATGATGCGGAACGCATTCTCCGCATATGCCTCGTAGCTCGGTATTTCCGGCTGCGCTGTGATCACTGTCGCAAAGTCGCCGACCGGCGCGGCGGCGCAGTCCCGCGCATCGCGGTGCGTCCGGCCGCCAGTTGTTTCCGACCGGAACTATGACGACTACCAGTGCATACGCCGACGCGAGCGAACCGGGCGAGCAACATCGACGCAATGTGACAGCCTGGGAAAAATTCAGGTTTCGGGGCACCCTCCCGGTAGCCCCCTGAACCCTTGCGCGATAGCGTCTGGGTGTGGCAGTGAGTCTGTTGGGGAAGGCCGGCCGCGCGCCGGCCGCACGCGAGTCAGGTTTTGCCGCGCACCGTGCAGGAGTCGATCGTCTGCTCGCCAGCTATCGCGCGATCCCCCGGGACGCGAACGTCCGGCTGGCCAAGAAGACCTCGAATCTGTTCCGTGCGAGGGCCAAGTCCAACGCGCCCGGATTGGACGTCTCCGGTCTGACGCAGGTGATCTCCGTGGACCCGTCGGCCAAGACGGCCGACGTCGCGGGAATGACCACGTACGAGGACCTGGTCGCCGCGACGCTACCGTACGGGCTGGTCCCGATGGTGGTGCCGCAGCTCAAGACGATCACCCTGGGTGGCGCGGTCACCGGCCTGGGCATCGAGTCCACGTCATTCCGCAGCGGCCTGCCGCACGAATCGGTCCTGGAGATCGACGTGTTGACCGGCGCCGGTGAGATTCTCACCGCGACGCCCGACGGCGAGCATGCCGAGCTGTTCCGCGGTTTTCCCAATTCCTATGGGACGCTGGGTTATTCGACGCGACTGAAGATCGAGCTGGAATCCGTGCTGCCCTATGTGGCGCTGCGGCACGTGCGATTCCACGATCTGGGCGAACTCCAGTCCACGATGACGCGGATCATCGCCGACCGGTCCTACGACGGCGAGCGGGTCGACTATCTCGACGGCGTGGTGTTCACCGCGCAGGAGAGCTATCTGGTGCTGGGGCGGCAGACCGACGAACCCGGCCCCGTCAGCGACTACACCGGAATGGACATCTTCTACCGCTCCATCCAGCACGATTCGGATCGGCCCAAACGCGACCGCCTGACCATTCACGATTACATCTGGCGCTGGGACACCGACTGGTTCTGGTGCTCACGCGCATTCGGCACGCAGAATCCGCGCATTCGCCGGATGTGGCCCAAGCAGTACCGCCGATCCAGCTTCTACTGGAAGCTGATCGCGCTGGACCACAAATACGATATCGCCGACAAACTCGAAGCGCGCAAAGGCAATCCGCCGCAGGAGCGCGTCGTGCAGGATATCGAGGTGCCGATCGAGCGCACCGCGGAATTCGTGCAGTGGTTCCTGGACGAGATACCGATCGAGCCGCTGTGGTTGTGCCCGTTGCGTCTTCGTGACGGCGCATCCGGCACCCGGCCGTGGCCGTTGTATCCGCTCGAACCCGAACGCGCCTATGTGAACGTGGGATTCTGGTCCGCTGTGCCGACCGTTCCCGGTCAGCCCGAGGGCGCGGCGAATCGCGCCATCGAGAACAAGGTCTCCGAACTGGACGGCCACAAGTCGCTGTACTCGGATTCCTACTACGGTAAGGACGAGTTCGCCGAACTCTACGGCGGCGAGATCTATACCGAACTCAAAAAGCGATATGACCCAGATCAGCGTTTGCTGGACTTGTATTCGAAGGCGGTGCAACGCAAGTGACCACATTCAGGGACCGTTCCGATGTTTTCGCGGAGCTGGGAACCAAGCTCAGCATCGCCGAGATCTTCGAAACCTTGGTCGACGGCGAGGTTCCGATCCGCTTCTCCGCACATGACGGCAGCAGCACCGGGCCGAAGGATTCGACATTCGGTCTGGAAATCCTCAACCCGCGCGGTATCAACTACATCGCCACCGCCCCGGGCGATCTCGGCATGGCCCGCGCGTACATCGCCGGTGACATGACCGCCGACGGCATCCATCCGGGCGATCCGTACGAAATCCTGCGCGCGATGGGCGATCTGAAGTTCCGGCGGCCCTCGGCGCTGGCGCTGGTGACGATCGCCCGCTCGCTCGGCTGGGATGCGCTCAAGCCGATCGCGCCGCCGCCGCAGGAGACGGTGCCGCGCTGGCGGCGCATCGCGATGGAAGGTCTGCGGCATTCCAAGACGCGCGACGCGGAATCGATCCACCACCACTACGACGTCTCCAACACCTTCTACGAATACGTTCTCGGCCCGTCCATGACGTACACCTGTGCGTGCTACGAGGACGAGGGCAAGACACTCGAGCAGGCGCAGGAGAACAAGTACCGCCTGGTCTTCGACAAGCTGAACCTGAAGGCGGGCGACCGGCTGCTCGACATCGGTTGCGGCTGGGGCGGAATGGTGCGTTACGCGGCCAAGCGCGGCGTGCGGGTGATCGGCGCGACGCTGTCCGCGGAGCAGGCCGAGTGGGGTCAGAAGAAGGTCGTCGAGGAGGGTCTGTCGGATCTGGCCGAGGTGCGCCACTCCGACTACCGCGACGTGCGCGAATCCAATTTCGACGCGCTGTCCTCGATCGGCCTGACCGAACACATCGGTGTGCAGAACTACCCGGCGTACTTCGGTTTCATCAAGAGCAAGCTGCGCGATGGCGGGTTGTTCCTCAACCACACCATCACCCGTCCGGACAATACCCGCACCACCCGGGCCGGGGATTTCATCGACCGCTACGTCTTTCCCGACGGTGAGTTGATCGGCTCGGGTCGCATCATCTCCGACATCCAGAACACCGGACTGGAAGTGGTGCACGAGGAGAATCTGCGTCCGCACTACGCGCTGACTCTCGCCGAATGGTGCAAGAACCTGGTCGCGAACTGGGATGCCTGCGTCGAAGAGGTCGGCGAGGGCACCGCGAAGGTCTGGGGCCTGTACATGGCGGGCAGCCGACTCGGCTTCGAGCGCAACGTGGTTCAGCTGCATCAGGTCCTGGGGATGAAGCTGGGCCCGAACGAGACCTGGGACGTCCCGCTGCGTCCCTGGTGGAACGCCTGATCCTCGTCACAACCGATACGGGCCGTCGCCCTGGTGGAGTACATCCGCCGGCGGCGGCCCGAGTCGATTCCGGCTACAGCGAGTCCAGGAATCGGTGAGTCTCCTCGGTGACCTCGGAATGCTCTGTGCCCAAGAGCATTTCGTTGCGCATGGCGTGCAGGAGTGAGAACACTCCCGGCCCGGCATCCAGAAGTGGCCTGCGCCAGCCCAATTCGGCGCAACGGACCACGGCGGGAGTGAGGATGGCGATGGATTCGCCGGTCCAGCCCGCGGCCGAGAGACATTCGGCCAGCAGCAGCGCCACGTCCAATTCTGCACGGGGACGCTGTTGTTCGGCGATCCGGCTGTAGAGCGCGCGGGCTCGTTTGACGGCCGAATCATCCACGCCGAGTGGGGCGAAATCGGCATTGCCGAAGTACGGGTCGTAACCTCGCGACGGATCGAGGCCGCCGTGTGCGGCGGTGCGGGCCAGTAGTGCGCGCACCGCGGCGATCTCCTCGGCCTCGGCGGTCAGCGCGGCGGTCCCGCTCAGGTGCCGGATCGGCCGTAATCCCGGATCTCCCAACGGGGTCGGCGCATCCAGGGCCAGGCCGAGCCGCAGTTGTTCGGCTCGGATGTGCGCGCCCAGCCGCGGCAGTCTGCGGTCGGCGGCGAACCGGGCCCCTTCGGCCAGCCGCGCGACCGCGGTCTCGGTATCGCCGAGCGCGGACTTCACCCGCGAGCCCACCACGAATGTGGTGATCATGAAATCCGCGGGCCCCACCCGGGCGACCAGTTGATGACTCTCGTCGAGCAGTTCATCGGCGGCATCGAGGTCACCGGCCCGGTACCGCACCTCGCCCAGCAGTGCCGCGGCCGCGCGCACCGCATGCGAACGCGGACCCGAGCGATTCCGGGCGACCTGCCACGCCTGCTCGCAACACCGTGTGGCCGTGTCGATATCGAGTTGCTCGTAGCCGGCCGCCGCGAGATTCAACAGCCCGAGCACCTCGCCCAGCGGTTCCTTGGATCGCGCGTGGTACGAAGCCGCCCACTCCTGCATCTCGCGCACGCCGTCGTAGTCGAAATCGCACAGCCGCACGTACGACATGAGATTCGCGGCGGTGGACACGGTCCACGCGGGCAGCTCGTCGGCAGCGGCCAGGGTGTCCGAAACCCGTTCCGCCACACCGTCGGTGCGGTCGCGGGCGACCATATCGGCGGCGGCCAGCACATCCGCCTCGCAGCGCTGGCGCATGGTGTCGGCGTCGTTCGTCGAGGTGCGGGCCAACATACTGCTCACCCGGCCCAGAGCGGTGCGCGCGGCGCTGGACTGCTGCAGATTGATATTGGCCCGCGCCAGCGCCAGCATCAGTTTCGAACGCGTCGCGACCTGCTGCACCGGAAGTTTGGACACCGAACCGAGCAGAGTGGCCAGTTTCGAGGTGTCGATCAGATCCATCCCGCCGCTCTCGAGCAGATCCAGTGCCAACTTCAGATCGGTCGCGGCCAGGGCGTGATCCACCGATTTGCGCAGCAGCTGATGCTCGGCGTACCAGCGAGAAGCCTTGCGGTGCAGACTCTTCGACGCACCGGGCGATTCGCGCTCCAGGCGGGCGCGCAGTTGTTCGGCGAACAGCGGTTGCAATCGGAACCAGCCGGGATCGTGACCCAGTCGGCGCACGAACAGCTCGCGACGGCACGCCTCCTCGAGCAGTTCCTCGGCGTCGGCCTCCCCGCTGACCGCGGCGGCCAGCGATCCGCACACCTTCTCCGTCGCCGAGAGCGACATCAGGAACGCCAACATCCGAGGTTCGAGGGTGTCCAGGACGTTCTCGGCCAGATATTCGCCGATCGGCTCGTTGCGCTCGGACAGATGGCCGATCAGCTGATCGGTGTCGACCTCCGACACCGCGTCGCCCGAATCGCCCTTTCCGGCCGTCTGCGTGCGAGCCCGCAGCGACAGGCTCACCAGCGCGATCGCCGCGGGCCAGCCGTCGGTGGCCCGGCCGATCCGCTCCAGCTGCGCATCGGTCAACTCGAATCCGTTGCGCTCCACCAGAATCTGCCGTATCTCGGACTGCGTGAGCCGCAGCTCCGCGGTGCCGATCTCAACCAGTTCGTCCCGCACCCGCAGCCGGCTCAGCGGCAGACCCGACCGCTCGCGCGTGGTCACCACGAACCGCAGATGATGACATCCGTTGTCCAGCAACGCATCCATCGCACGCTGAGCTCCGGCGTCGGTGATCCGGTGCCAGTCCTCGATGACCACCACCACCGTCCGGCCACCGGCGTGGATCTCATCGATCAGCGTCGATATGGCATACGGCACCGCCTCGTCCGACCGCTCCTCGAGCACCTGCTCCAGCCCGGCCCCGATATCCGGGCACACTCGCCGGATGGCGCGCACCAGATGGGCGAGCAGCCACACCTCGTTGTCGTCGTCGCGATCGATGCCTATCCACGCCACCGCATTTCCGTGCTCGACGAGTTCGGCCTGCCACTGCGTGGCCAGCGTGCTCTTGCCGAAACCGGCCGGGCCGTGCACGACCGCCAGCCGCCGTCGGCCACCGGCCCGCAGGATGGCCAGCAGACGCGACCGCGGCACCGGTTCGCGAGTAGGCGTCGGCGGACGGAATTTCGTTGCGGCGGTAGGCGGTAACGCCCCGACAGGATTCAGCGCCCCGTCCGAGCGCAGCGTCAGCGCGGTGCGCGGACCGCTGGACAGCACACCCGTGCGCGAAGGCATGTTCTCCAGCGCGCTGGGCAGATCCGGATCGGGCCCCGAATCCAGCAGCGCCATCTCGTCGGCGGGCTGCCCGTGATCGTGCTGTGCCGCGCGCAGCAGCTCACCGAACGCCAGCGCCGAGACCGGGCGCTCGGCCGGATCCGTCGACATGGCCTGCTCGATCGAGGCGGCCACATCGGCCGGAATGTCCTGCGCGCGCAGATCCGGCACCGGCTGGGTGGTGATCCGCAGGAACTGCGCGACGATCTTCTCCCCGGACTGCCGCTCGTACGCCGCATGTCCGGTGAGCAGCGCGAACAACGTCGCACCCAATCCGTAGACGTCCGAGAGCACCGTGGCCTCCTCGCCCTTGAGCACCTCGGGCGCGGTGAACGCGGGCGAGCCGGTGATCATGGCGGTGGAGGTCCGGAAACCGCCCGGAATCCGGGCGATGCCGAAGTCGGTCAGCTGCGGTTCGCCGTAGCGGCTCAACAGCACATTGGCGGGTTTCACATCGCGATGCAGCACTCCCACCCGGTGCGCACTCTCGATCGCCCCGGCCAGTTTCACCCCGACGCGCAACGTATCGGCCCAGCTCAACGGCCCGCTGTCGCGTACCAGCTGTTCGAGCGAACCGTGCACGGCATACGGCATCACCAGACACGGCAATCCACTCGCCGTGACGTCCACCTGCAGCACGTCGACGATGTTGGGATGGCCGGACAACCGGCCCATCGCATGTTCCTCACGCAGGAAACGTTCGCGGCTCTCCGCATCGATCTCCGAGGACAGCACCTTCACCGCGACGGTGCGGCTCAACGTCTCCTGGACACAGCGAAATACGACCCCGAAGCCCCCGCGGCCGATCTCCTCGGCGTCGGACAAGCCGATGGCTGCCAGCTCCTCGGCGATGTTCACCGGTTGATACTGCTGTGTGTCCGACTCCGAGGGAGTACCGCGGACCTTGTCCCTGCGTGCATTCATAGGACCGTCCTCGATGCCTGCGCTGAGTCCAACGTAGCTCGCCGCGGCGGCGCGCGTCCGCAATTCCACCTCTCGCGCGCCCCGCCCGAACAAACCCCCAGGGCAACGATTCACCCACCGACGACGACGGCCCGGACCACCGCGTCAACGGGGATCCGGGCCGTACGTGGGAACTCCCGGCGGCTGGTCACCGCCGGAACTCACCCGATCAGCGCAGCGAGGCGGGGGCCTGGAAGCGGTCGCCGTACTTGGCGGCCAGCTCGTCGGCGCGAGCCACGAAGGCCGCCTGTCCACCCGGGTAGCCGACGATGAACTGGTGCACACCACCGGTCCAGGCCGGGAAACCGATACCGAAGATCGAGCCGATGTTCGCATCCGCGGTGGTGATCAGCACACCCTCGTCGAAGCACTTCTGGGTCTCGATCGCCTCGGCGAACAGCATCCGGTCGATCAGGTCCTGGAAAGCAACCTTGTCCTCGGTGCTGGTCTTGAAGTGCTCACGCAGCCCGTTCCACAGAGCCAGACGCTTGCCGTCCTCGTCGTACTCGTAGAAACCGGCCTTCTCGAGGCGGCCCGGACGACCCTCGGCGACCATGTAGTCGATGACGTCCAGCGCCGGGTGCCGCGTGGTACCCATCGTGGTGTCACCGGCCTGCGCGGCCTCCTCGGTCTCCTTGGCGATCTTCTGCATGAGCTTGAGGTTCAGCTCGTCCGAGAGCTGCAACGGCGCGGCCGGGTAGCCCGCCTGCAGACCGGCCTGCTCGATCGTCTGCGGCTCGATGCCCTCGAGCAGCATCGCGATCGCCTCGTTGACGAACGTGCCGATCACGCGCGAGGTGAAGAAGCCGCGGCTGTCGTTCACCACGATCGGGGTCTTGCGGATCGCCAGGGTGTAGTCGAACACCCGGGCCAGCGCCTCGTCCGAGGTCTTCTCGCCGCGGATGATCTCCACCAGCGGCATCTTGTCGACCGGGGAGAAGAAGTGGATGCCGATGAAGTCCTGCTCGCGCTTGACGCCCGCGGCCAGACCGGTGATCGGCAGGGTCGAGGTGTTCGAACCCAGCAGCGCGTCGGGCTCGACGATGTCCTCGATCTCCTGGAACACCTTGTGCTTGAGCTCGGTGTTCTCGAAGACGGCCTCGATCACGAAGTCGACGCCCGCCAGATCCTTGGCATCCGCGGTCGGGTGGATGCGATCCAGCAGCGTCTTGGACTTCTCCTCGGTGGTCTTACCGCGCGAGAGGGCCTTGGCCTCCAGCTTCTCCGAGTAGTTCTTGCCGCGGTCGGCCGCCTCCTGCGAGACGTCCTTCAGCACGACCTCGAAACCGGCCTTGGCCGAGACGTAGGCGATGCCCGCGCCCATCATGCCCGCGCCCAGCACGCCGACCTTGCGGATCTCACGCTTGGGCACGTCCTTGGGACGCGAACCGCCGTTGTTGATCGACTGCAGGTCGAAGAAGAACGCCTGGATCATGTTCTTCGCGACCGGGCCGGTCAGCAGGTTGACGAAGTAGCGCGACTCGATCAGCGAGGCGTTGTCGAAGTCGACCTGGGCGCCCTCGATCGCGGCGGACATGATGTTCTTCGGCGCCGGCATGTTCGCGCCCTTGAGCTGCTTGCGCAGGTTGGCCGGGAAGGCCGGCAGGTTGGCGGCCAGCGCGGGGCTGGACGGGGTGCCGCCGGGGATCTTGTAACCCTTGACATCCCAGGGCTGCACGCCCTTGTCCGGGTTGGCCTTGATCCACGCCTTGGCGGCCGGAACCAGCTCCTCGACGGTGCCGACGACCTCGTCGACCAGGCCGATGCCCTTGGCCTTGTTCGCGTCGAACTCGTTGCCCTGCAGCAGGATCTGCAGCAGCGCGGTCTGCAGGCCGAACTTGCGCACGGTGCGGGTGACACCGCCGCCGGCGGGCAGCAGACCCAGCTTCACCTCGGGCAGGCCGAGCTTGAGGCCCTTGACGTCGGCGGCGATGCGGTAGTGGGTGGCCAGGGTGATCTCAAGGCCGCCACCCAGGGCGGCGCCGTTGATCGCGGACACGACCGGCTTGCCCAGCTGCTCGAGCCGGCGCAGCGCACCCTTGATGACGGTGAGCTCCTCCATGATGGCGGGCGCGTCGTCCGGGCCGGTCTGCATCATGTTCTTGAGGTCACCACCGGCGAAGAAGGTCTTCTTCGCCGAGGTGATGACGACACCGGTGATGTCGTCCTTCTCCGCCTCGAGCCGGTCCACGGTGGCCGACATCGAGGTCTTGTAGAGCTCGTTCATCGTGTTGGCGCCCTGGTTCGGGTCGTCCATGGTCAGCACGACGATGCCGTCGGCGTCCTTCTCCCAGGCAATCATGTTGTCGGTCATAGTTTTTGGTGTCTCCTGAAGGAAGTCTGAATTGAATAGCGGCGCTTCCGAGGGCCTACGTGGTTACGCAAGCTGCCTCCTTCGGCCCGCCGGTACGCGCCGCGGTCGGGTTAGACGCGCTCGATGATGGTGGCCACGCCCATGCCGCCGCCGATGCACAGGGTCACCAGGGCGTAGCGGGCGTTGCGGCGCTCCAGCTCGTCGACCATGGTGCCGGTGATCATCGCGCCGGTGGCGCCCAGCGGGTGGCCCATGGCGATGGCGCCACCGTTGACGTTCAGCTTCTCGTTCGGGATGTTCAGGTCCTTCTGGAACTTCAGCACGACCGAGGCGAAGGCTTCGTTGATCTCGAACAGGTCGATGTCGTCGACGCTCAGACCGGCCTTGGCGAGAGCCTTGTGCGCGGCCGGGGTCGGGCCGGTCAGCATGATGGTCGCGTCGGCACCCGAGGTGGCGGTCGCGACGACGCGAGCGCGCGGGGTCAGGCCGGAAGCCTTACCGGCCTCCTCCGAGCCGACCAGCACCACTGCGGCGCCGTCGACGATGCCCGAGCTGTTGCCGCCGTGGTGGACGTGCTCGATCTTCTCCACGGAGTGGTACCGCTGCTGCGCCACCGCGTCGAAGCCGCCCATCTCACCGATCGTGGCGAAGGAGGGCTTGAGCTTGGCCAGATCCTCGACGGTGGTGCCGGGACGCATGTGCTCGTCACGGTCCAGCACGGTCAGGCCGTTCATGTCCTTGACCGGCACGACCGACTTGGCGAAGTAGCCGCCGGTCCAGGCCGCGGCCGCGCGCTCCTGGGACTGCACGGCGTAGCTGTCCACGATGTCGCGGGAGAAGCCCTCGATCGTGGCGATCAGGTCGGCCGAGATGCCCTGCGGGACAATGTAGTTCTGGTAGCTGGTCCACGGGTCGGCGAACATGGCGCCACCGTCGGAGCCCATCGGCACGCGGGACATCGACTCGACGCCACCGGCGATGACGAGGTCGTCGAAACCGGAGCGGACCTTCTGCGCGGCCAGGTTGACGGCCTCGAGGCCCGAGGCGCAGAAGCGGTTGATCTGGATGCCGCCGACGGTGTCGGGCAGGCCGGCGGTGAGCACGGTGGTGCGGGCGATGTCCGCACCCTGGTCACCGATCGGCGAGACGACACCGAGGATGATGTCCGAGATGCGATCCTCGTCGAGGTTCGGGAAGCGGTTGCGCAGCTCCTTCACCAGACCGGTCGTGAGATCGATCGGCTTGACCGAGTGCAGCGAGCCCTTCTTGTTGCGGCCACGCGGGGTGCGGATGGCCTCGAAAATGTAGGCCTCTGTGGTCATAACGGAGTTTTTCCTTCCTTACGGTGCCCCGACACCGCACAGTGCGGCATCGCTGCAGGTAACCTCGCCGACCGGCCCTGTGACCGACCGCTCTAGTTGTCAGGCGACGCTCCCGGGACCCTGCGTTCGCACGCAGGCCGTGATGCCCCGGTTCCGTCGTATAACGCTGTACAAACGTCGGCACGCATCGGCCCCACTGACTCCCGGGCGCCCGTACACCTGGGCATACCATAGAACCTCGGAGCGCCGATGCTGACGACCACCCGTTCATAGTACAGCCGGATGCGAACTCCGGTTAACTTAAGGTCGTCGGGAGGGTGTCTGTCAAGCCTCCAGCCGAGTCGCGCCCAGTTCGGCGCTCAACAGCTCCAAGGCCACCTCATCGGGGTCGCGGCGATCCTGCTGCGGGACCGGATGCACCGACTCCGCGAGCATCTCCTGCTCCTCCTCCGGCGTAGACGCAGGTGGGACACCGTCATAACCTACCGGCGAGTAGTCTACGGGCCCCGGGTCGTCGGGGAGATCGGGCCCGTCCGGCAGCGGAATATCGTCATCCGGCGGCGCCGGAGCGTCACTCGCGGGGGTGGCGCGATTCACCGAGCCGCCACCGGAACGCTCACCCGAGTCCCCGCCCGAGGCACGCGACGCACGCGGGGTCGCACCCGTTTCGGGAGCCGCACCACGAGCCTGGCTGGGCCGGGTGAACTTCGGCGGCTCGGCCGATCGTGCCGGAGCGCCGCGCCCCGCCGCGGGCTGCGGTCGAGCGGGCGCCTCGGGCCGCGCGGCACCGGACGATGCACCCGCAACCTCCCACCGCACCTCGTACCGCCGCCCGAGCACCGCATGGATCGCGGACTGCACGGCCTCGACATATTTCGGATTCGCCAATCGCTGCGCCAGCGGCGCGTGCTGATGAGCCAGCACGACCGTGTCACCCTCGAGCCGCGCCACCGAGGCGCCGGACAGCAGCGCATGCACGGCCGCACCGAATTCCCGCACCTTGGCGCGAATCTCGGGCCACGCGGCGTCGACCTCGCGCAGCACGTCGCCACCGGCGGCCGCGGGCGCTTCGTCGGCAGCCTGCGAATAGTCGGAATCCGCTGCGCTGGAATCGGATTCACTCGGCGATGCGGAAACGGGAGCGCCATCATCGGCAGCGGCTGCCCGGGTGTTCGCGGGTGGCGCACCTACCGGCCCGGAATCCTCGATCGGTGACTGCTCGGACATCGGCGCGTCGTGCGCCGACGCGCCCTCGGTCACCTGCGACGGCTGGTCGGCGGGTCCGGTCGACGATGCACGTGAGCCCTGGGACGTTCCGCCCATCTGCGGCCCGGTTGCCGGACCATCAGCCTCCCGTGATGCCGCGTGGGCCGATGACGCCGCAATGGGCTCATCCGTCGCGGCTCGGGACTGTTGTGCCCGAGACTGTTGCGGGGCGTCGGCGGCGGCATCGGACCGGGCAGCCTGCGGCGCGGGAGTAGACGGCTCGGCTGCGGAACGTTCCGGGGAGGTCGGGCCGGGAGCCACCGGACTCGACTCGGATTCCGCATCCATCGTCGAATCACCTTGTGGCGCATCAGATTCAGTGCCTGCTACACCCGGAGCGAATGCGAACGCAGCCGGTTCCGGAGAAGCCGAATAGCTCGAATCATCCTGCAGTGCAGGGGATTCCGAATCCGATTGGATATCCGGCCGCAACTCGGCGTCAGCCGGGCGCGCAGGCGCATCGCTCGTGGACGCACCCTCCGCGTGATCGCCGGTCGAGGACTGCTCGGCGCGCTGTCGTTCGCCGGAAGACGCTCGAATGGGTGCATCGGCAGACTGCACTGCCGCGCGCTCCGCCGGATCGCCGCTGGTGGACGACTGGGAGGTGGCGTTGTCGGCAGGCTGCTGCCCGGACCGCTGCACATTTCCCGGGGCGCGCTCCCTCGACGAAGCTTGCGAATCACCGCTGCCAGGCTGCTCGGCGGGCATCGTCGACGCTGCCCCGGACGCATCGTCCGGTACCGGCTCTCGCGAGGGGCTCGCCGGTGCGATATCCGGGTTCTGTTGGGCGCGAGACGATTCGGGGCCGGACGACTGAGCGCGCTGAGCCGGATGCGGGCGCTGCTCGGGCGCTTGCCGAGCGGGCGGCGCGGTATCCGGCGTCGGCGAGTCCTTGGGCGCGTTCGGCGATCCACCGCCCCGGTTGTCACGGATGGCGGCCAGCGCCTCGGCGCCACGGCGACGCGGCGAGCCCGATTGTGGACGTTCGGCCGGAGCACGGCCGGACGGTTCGCTCTCCTCGGCCGGAGCCGCAGCGCGGGCAGGCGCCTGAGCCGCACTCGGCGCGGGAGCGACCACGCCGCCTGCCATCTGACGCTCCAGGCGCTCCAGACGTTGCAGGGTGGCCGATTCGGAGTCCGAGGCGATCGGCAGCAGCATGCGGGCGCAGATGACCTCCAGCAGCAGGCGGGGAGCGGTCGCGCCGCGCATCTCACCCAGGCCCTCGTGTAGCAGTTCCGCGTAGCGGGTCAGGGCGGCGGGGCCCAGGCGCTGAGCCTGATCACGCATCCGCTCCAGCACATCGCCCGGCCCGGTGACCAGATTGCGGTCGGCGGCGTCGGGGACCGCGCGCAGCAGGATCAGATCGCGCAGCCGTTCCAGCAGATCGCCGGCAAACCGGCGCGGATCGTGCCCGGCCTCCACCACGCGGTCCACCGTGCCGAACAACGCCGCGCCGTCGTCGACGGCCAGCGCCTCGATCGCATCGTCGATCAGCGCGATATCGGTGACGCCCAGCAACGCCAACGCCCGGGGATAGGTCACGCCCTCCGGCCCCGCACCCGCGAGCAACTGGTCCAGCACGCTCAGGCTGTCTCGCGGCGAACCGCCACCGGCCCGGATGACCAGCGGATAGACCGCCTCCTCGACCGGCACGCCCTCCTGCTCGCAGATCGTGCCGAGCAGTCCGCGCATGGTCGCGGGCGGCAGCAGCCGGAACGGATAGTGATGGGTGCGCGAACGAATGGTCGGCAGCACCTTGTCCGGTTCGGTGGTGGCGAAGACGAAGATCAGGTGGGCGGGCGGCTCCTCCACGATCTTGAGCAGGGCATTGAACCCCGCCGTGGTGACCATGTGCGCCTCGTCCACGATGAACACCCGATACCGCGACTCGGCGGGCGCGTAGAACGCCCGGTCGCGCAGCTCGCGAGTGTCGTCCACACCACCGTGACTGGCCGCGTCGAGCTCGATGACGTCCAGATTCCCCGGACCACCCGGCCCCAGCGCCACACAGGACGAGCACACCCCGCACGGCCGCGAGGTCGGCCCTTCGACGCAGTTGAGCGAACGCGCCAGAATGCGCGCCGAGGACGTCTTACCGCACCCGCGCGGACCCGAGAACAGATAGGCATGACTGATCCGCCCAGTGTCGAGCGCAGTACTCAGCGGCTCGGTGACATGCTCCTGCCCAACCACCTCTGCGAATGTTGCCGGTCGATACTTCCGGTACAGAGCCACGGCCCGAGGGTACCGGCGACCACCGACAGCAGAAATTTTTGGCCTCCGCTTCGCTCCGGCGGGCCGCGGCCCCCGAAGGGCCGATTCTTCCCTCCCTCCGCTCCCCCGCTTCGCTCCTCCGCTCCGGTCAGTCCAGAATCGACCCGGGCCACGGCCTTCGGAGCTGGCGTTACCCCGGGTGGACGGGCCTAGGTGAGGCGGAGTGAATCACCAGGCCAGAATCGACCCGGGCCACGGCCTTCGGAGCTGGCGTTCCCCCGGGTGGACGGGCCTGGGTGAGCTGGAGTGAATCGCCAGGCCGGAATCGACCCGGGCCATGGCCTTGGAGTTGACGTTATTCGGGGCGGACGGGCCTGAACTGGGCTTGGCCTTCTCCTCTGTGACTCACTGGCTGCGCGGCTCCTCGAGGCGGCCGCGTGAGGCGGGCGATCTTTGCGCAACACTCCCGAAGCTGACAGCGGCGTTCCTTCGACTTGCCGGTCCCGAGCCGGGCGGCTTTCGGGTGGTTCCACCCGAAGGTCGGGCTCGGGGAGCTAATCATTCCTTCAGCTTGTTCGTGAGCCGGGCAGTGGAACCGTGTGACGGACGGCGGCGCGAAGAAATTCGAAATGCAATCAATCGCTGTCGTATCGATGAACTCGAAACGGTATCGATCGGAGGTAACAAACTGTACACCTGTTTTAATCGGACAACACATACATAACGATCGAGTAAACCGATTGGCATTCAAGGCAATTGGCTGGCTAACGTGGACCACGGCAACTTCGGTAGCCAAACCTTCATCAGGTTGGTGGTCCCGGCCGGTCCCTCATCCCGACCGGGGCACAACCTGGCAATCCACAGTACGCATCGGGAGTCCTCCCATCTCCGCGTCGCGCTCCCGCCAACGTCCCGGAGGAAATATCCACCGTGCAGTCGTGTGACACCACCGCCGCCGCGTGGCTCTCACATACCGAATTCGCCGGGAACAGCGCGGCCACGGGCCTACTGAGCAGGGCGATCAGTCCTTCGGATTTCGCCCTCAACCGCGATTCGCTACCTGTCTCGGCCGCCGCCGACCCGCACACCGCCGCGGCGATCCTGGAACTCCTCGACCGCGGTCAGGTGCCGACGCCCGCCGCCGTGCGCACCCTCATCGTGCAGAACCAGATGCGCGCCGAGGCCGAACGCATCGAACGCCTCGGCCGCCGCGCACAGCGCAATGTCGAAGAATTCGGGCGAGTACTGGCAACCCTGACCCAGAAATACTGGGACGACCACGGCCACGGCCCGACCCGCCGCGACATCCTGCAGACCGAACCGGTCATGCACCTCATCGTCGAACATGTCGGCGATATCGCGCCGTCGGCCGTGAAACACCTCTGGCTGATCGAGCGGGTGCAGCGCGCCGGGTGGATCGCATTCGACGCGACGCCCCGATCGCTGTGCGCGGCGCGGCGTTTCCATTCGGCCAAATACGGCAACCGGGTCTCGCTGCGACCGGTCAATACCATCGGCACGATCGTGGCCGCGTACCTCGAGGACTATCGGACCGAGCAGGGCCGCCCGCCGCGCTGGTCGGTGCTCGCGCACGAATTGCGCGACGACCGCGGCCGCCGGGTGTTCAACGACACCGCCGACGCACGAACCCAGCAGCAGTGGCTGCACACCGCCGGATGGCTGGCTCTGGACGAGGATCTGCCGGTGCCCGGCCCCCGCGGCCGCCGCGCACTGGCCCGCCGCGCCCGTCGCGGATAACTTCCATCTGGACGCGCCTGGCCACCCGACAGGCCGGGAGATAGGCATTCGGTAACTTCCATGCAGCGCTTCACGCGCGTGGAAGGAGTCCCCATGTCCTCGACCCTCGACCCCGCTACCACCGCCTGGCTATTGGCCAGCACCGCGCTCGTTCTGCTCATGACACCCGGCCTGGCCGTGTTCTACGGCGGCATGGTGCGCTCGACCGGCGTACTGAACATGCTGATGATGAGCTTCATCTCGATCCCGCTCGTGACGGTGACGTGGCTGTTGTTCGGCTACACCCTGGCATTCGGCCCCGACGCGGGCGGCGGCGTGATCGGCACACTCGCGCACACCGCGATGTCCGGCATCAGCCCGTCCACGGTGCGCGGCGGCGTACCGGAACTGCTGTACGCCACCTTCGAGCTGACCTTCGCCATCCTGACCGCGGCGCTGGTCAGCGGCGCGATCGCGGACCGCGCGAAGTTCTCCGCGTGGATGGTGTTCGTCCCGCTGTGGACGCTGCTGGTGTTCGCGCCGGTCGCGCACTGGGTGTGGGGTCCGCACGGCTGGCTCGCCTCGTTCGGCACACTCGATTTCGCGGGCGGGCTCGTGGTCGAGATCGCTTCCGGTGCTTCGGCATTGGCCCTGGCTCTGGTGCTCGGGCCGCGAATCGGCTTCAAGATCGACGCGATGCGCCCGCACAATCTGCCGTTCGTGCTGCTGGGCGCGGGCCTGCTGTGGTTCGGCTGGTTCGGCTTCAATGCCGGATCGGCCTTCCGGGTCGACGGAATCGCCGCGGCGGCCTTCCTCAACACTCTCGTCGCGGGCTGCCTGGGCATGCTGGGATGGCTTGTGGTGGAACGGATTCGCGACGGCCGACCGACCACCTTCGGTGCGGCCTCGGGTGCGGTGGCCGGTCTGGTCGCGATCACCCCGTCCTGCGGTTCGGTGACCACCCTCGGCGGCGTGATCGTGGGATTGGTTGCGGGCGTTGTGTGTTCGTTCGCGGTCGGGTGGAAATTCCGTGCCGGATACGACGATTCGCTCGACGTGGTGGGCGTGCACTTCGCGGGCGGTATCGTCGGCACGCTGTTGATCGGCCTGCTGGCCAGCCGGGTGATGACCGGCGGTCCGCGCGGGCTGTTCTACGGCGGCGGCCTGACCCAGCTGGGCAAGCAGGCGCTCGGGGTGGTCGTGGTCGCGGCGTGGGCCTTCGCCATCTCGTACGCCCTGGGCAAGATCATCGATCGCGTCATGGGCTTCCGGATCAGCAAGGAAGAGGAGGCCGGCGGCATCGACTTCGCCCTGCACGCGGAGACCGCGTACGCCGAGGGCGTGCACGGACACGCCCCGCGCGGGCTGTTCGGCCACGGTCCACAGGGCCAGCACGGCCAGCATGGTGATCGAGATCACTAACCCCTTGCGCACGAGTGAGGTAACAGCGTTAGGCTAACGCTGTTACCTCACCGTGGACTGGGGGCTCCCATGTTGACCCGAATCGCACAATTCTCGACCCGATTCCCGCGAGCGGTGCTACTCGCCGCACTCGCGCTGGCCGTGTTCTGCGGTCTGTTCGGCGCGTCGGTCACCTCGCACCTCGAGGCCGGTGGCTTCACCTCCGACGACGCCGAATCCTCCCGCGCCGCGCAACTGCTGGCGCAGGACTTCGACGGCGCACAGCCGAACTTCGTCCTGCTGGTCGATGCCGATCAGGGCGTGGACGCTCCGGACGCACGCACCACGGGCGCGCGGATCGTCGACACCCTGAAGTCCCGCGACGACGTGGTCGGGGTGCGGTCGTACTGGACCAGTCCCGGACCGGTCGCCTCGGCCCTGCGCAGCACCAACGGGCACGAGGCACTGGTTCTGGCCTATCTGAAGGGCGGCGACGACGTCGCGCAGAAGACCGCCGGAACCATCGCGGCGCAATTCGCGGACGCCGGGCCCGGAATCACCGTCCGAGCGGGGGGCGAGACGGCGGTCTACCACGATGCGAACAAGCAGATCACCAGGGACCTCACCGTCGCCGAGGGCGTGGCGGTGCCGCTGACCGCGATCGTGCTCACCCTGGTCTTCGGCAGTGTGATCGCCGCGTCCCTGCCGCTGGCGGTCGGCCTGTTCGCGATCGCCAGCGCGATGGCGATCCTGCGCGGATTCACCCTGTTCACCGACGTATCGATCTACGCGCTGAACATGACCACCGCGCTGGGGCTGGCGCTGGCGATCGACTACAGCCTGTTCATCGTCAGTCGCTACCGCGAGGAGCTGCGCGGCGGACGCGCCCATCGCGACGCGGCCGTGCGCGCGGTGCAGACCGCGGGACGCACCGTGCTGTTCTCGGCGCTCACGGTGGCGCTGGCGATGGCCGTGCTCAGCGTGTTCAACCTGTACTTCCTCAAATCCTTCGCCTATGCGGGCGTCGCGGTGGTGGTGGCCGCGGCGGCGGCATCGATCGTGCTGCTGCCGGCCGCGCTGGTCCTGCTAGGCGACCGGGTGAACGCCCTGGACGCTCGCGCCGGGGTGCGACGGCTGCTGCGGCGGCCCGCACCCGTGCCCGTCGCGGCGGAAGGGTCGCGGTGGTATCGCACCGTGAATTGGGTGATGCGACACGCGATTCCGGTGGCGCTGGTGATCATCGTGGTGTTGCTCGCGCTCGGATCCCCGTTCCTGGGCGTGAAATTCGGATATCCGGACGATCGGGTGATGCCCGTCGGCACCAGCAGCCGCGCGGTCGGCGACGCGTTGCGCAGCGACTTCCCGAGCGTCAATGCCGGGAACGGGACGACTGTCGTGTTGCACGGCTATTCGGGCGATGTGAGTTCCTATGCGACGGCACTGTCCAAGGTGGACGGCGTCTCCGCGGTGCTGTCCGACGCCGGGGTGTACATCTCCGGCGGCCGAATGGCCGCGACGCCACCGGGTATGGCCAACGCGTCGGGCCAATACCTCACCGTCGCTTCGACGATCGATCCGTACTCCGTGGCCGGACAGCAGCAACTGCGCACGCTGCGGGCGGTACCCGCGCCCGCGCCGACACTGTTCGGCGGGATGGCCGAAATCGATGCGGACGGACTGCATTCGCTCGGCGCGCGACTGCCGTTGGCGATCGCACTCATCGCGCTGGCCACCTTCGTGGTGCTGTTCCTGTTCACCGGCAGTGTGGTGATACCGCTGAAGGCGGTGGTCATCAACGCCCTCTCGCTGACCGCGATGTTCGGCATGATGGTGTGGATCTTCCAGGACGGACATCTGTCGAATCTGTTGGGCTTCACCACGACCGGCTTCCTGACACCGACGATGCCGCTGCTGATGTTCTGCCTGGCATTCGGCATGTCGATGGACTACGAGGTGTTCCTGCTCTCGCGGATCCGGGAGGCCTGGCTCGCCTCCGACCGCACCGCGGCGGACAACACGCGGTCGGTGGCCCTGGGCGTCGCGCACACCGGGCGCATCGTCACCGCGGCCGCAGTGCTGATGGCTATCGTGTTGGGGGCCATGATCTCCGCGAAGGTGTCGTTCCTGCAGATGTTCGGCCTCGGTCTGACCCTGACCGTGCTCGCCGACGCCACCGTCATTCGCGGACTGCTGGTGCCCGCGCTGATGCGGCTGCTGGGCACCGCCAACTGGTGGGCGCCCGCACCGCTGCGCCGCCTGCACGAAAGATTCGGATTCCATGAGGAATCCACGCCGCCCGCCTCCGAGCCCGAACTGGTGATGCATCCGTGACGTCCTCCCGGCGGCCGCGTTCGGCCCGCGGATCCGGCGCGCGGTTACGCGAGGAGATTCTCGACGCGACCCGAGAACTCCTCGCGCGCACCGGAAATGCCGAGGCGGTCTCCATCCGGGAAGTGAGCAAGCTGGTCGGGGTGAGCGCGCCCTCGATCTACCGGCACTTCGCCGACAAGGACGCGCTCATCGACGCCGCGGTGGCGCAGGTCTTCGAAAACCTGGACGCCGCAATGGGTTCGGCTACCGATCCGACGCGCTCACCGATCACCCGGCTGCGCGATCAGGGCATGGCCTATGTGCGATTCGCCCTGGACAATCCCGAGCAGTACCGCCTGGCCTTCGTACCCACCGGCGAGCACGGGCCCAGTGCGGTGGACAAGGTGCTGGGCAGCGGCGCGGTCGTGCGGTTCACCGCAACCGTCCGGGAGGCAATGGATTCCGGCACGATCGCCGAGGGCGATACGCTGCCGGTCGTCCTGGAACTGTGGGCCGCGGCGCACGGCATCGCCTCGCTGCTGATCGCCAAACCCGCACTGCCGTGGGGTGATGTGGACACGATGATCGATCGCGTCCTGGGCGCGGCATGCCTGGGGCACGCGGTCCTGGACATCATCGGCTGCGATCCGGTTCCCGAACCGGACGAGGGCGCGCGCTGGCTGGCCGAACTGCGTCGCGCACAACGCGATTCCGATACCTGATCAGCTCACTTCGCTCGATGGTGCGGTCCAGGTATTGCACCGCCACACCCGGTTGTACTTCTCCCCGACGTTCACGAACCAATCGCCGTAATGTCGGCCGACGCCGTGATCGTGCATACCGGTCTGCTGCGACTCGTCACCGCGGGTGTACTGATCCCGCTGCATGAACACGGCCTGGTCGTTGGTGAAAAGTCCGGCGTAGAGCGAGGATCCGACGAACATGCCCGCGAAGCACTGCGCCTCGAGTTCGGTCCGGCGGGACAGTTCGAGGCCCTTGTCCGATCCGGCGCCCGCATCCTCGCGCTCCTGCGCCTGCCGGTCCATGATCCCGGTCAGCGCCTGGATGTGGTGGCCGTATTCGTGGGCGAAGACTTCCAGGTAGACGTACCAGCGGCTGCCGTAAGCATCGGTCTGGATGGTGTCCAGCGGCATGTAGATCGTGTCGTTCGCACTGCAGAAGTACGCGGCGAAATTTCCCGAACTGCTACACGGCGAGGACGCGTCGGCGGAATGCGCGGGAGCCGCCACCCGCGGGCTGTGGAACGGCAGATTCTGCGCTTGCAGCATCGGTTGCCACATCTTGCCCAAGCAGGTGGAGGCGGCATCGAAGAAGGCGGTCGCGGCAGCCGAATTCGCGGCCCACTGCGGGAGGCTGCAGCGGATGTTGATCAGACCGTTGTTCCGATTCGCGAACAGCTGATTGGTCGCCGTCGCCGCGACCGGGGTGGGTCCGGCGGCAGCCGTGGTTGTGGGTGCCGCCAGAGCGGTCCGGCTCGCCGTCACGTTTCGCGATGACGTTGCGGTCTCGGATGACGCTGCGGCCGTGGTTGTTTCGTCGGTCGTCGACGGGTAGCTGTAGCTCGGGGTGATACCGGAAGCGTTGGTGGATTCGTTGTCGCGTTCGGCCATCGTGGCGAACACCACCAGCGAAGCGACCATGCCGAACACGAACAGCACCGCGATCACCGCGATGATCGCGCCACCTGCGCCACCCGAGGAGGGCGGCCCACCGTGGTACCCGGCAGGCGGCAGTGGCGGCGGCGGTCGACGCGGGTATCCGGCGGGCGGCAGCGGCGCACCGTACGGCGGCCGTGGACCGGGTGGTGGCCTCATGCCGGGATTGTTGCCGTATCCCGGTGGCGGACCGCCGTATCCGGGACGCATCCGCAGTCAGCTCACCTGGCTCGACGAAGCGGTGTAGGTATTGCACCGAGCAGTGTTGTTCCGGTCGTAGCCGAGACTGAACCAGTCGCCCGAATGCTGGTTCGTGCCGTGATCGCGCATGTCGGAATCGTCGTCGCCGCGGGAGTACGCGTCCTTGCGCGCCATGGTGATCTGCGACGAGGTCAGCGATCCGCCCCCGGCACTCGCGGCCAGATACATGCCGTCGAAACACTGTGCCTGCAACTCGATCCGCCGCGAGACCTCCATTCCCTTGGAGGTCTCCACACCCGCGTCGTACTCGTCCTCGTGCGCCTTGCTCAGGATGCCGGCCTCCTGCTGGACGTGATGTCCGTACTCGTGCGCGAAGACCGAAAGATAACGCTCCCAACGATTTCCGATCACATCGGTCTGGATGTGGTCCAACGGGATGTAGATGGTCTGATTCACGTTGCAGTAGAAGGCGGCGAAGTTGCTCGTACTGCCGGTGCAGGGCGTGCTGAGTCCGGTCGTGCTCGCGGTGACGCTCAGCACCGGCGGGTTGAACGGCAGATTCGCCTTGGCCAGCACCGGTTTCCAGGCCGTGGCCAGACATGCGGCGGCGCTTTCGAAGAATTTGCGCGCCTGGTCGACCTGGGTGCTCCAGCTCGCGTAGGGGCAATTCGCCTGGCTCAGTGCCGTTCCCGGATCGGCCAGTACGGGATTGTTGCCGGTCTCGGCGACACCGGGCGTCGTCGTCGAGGTGGGGTACGTGGTGTAAGGACCGGCCACGGAGGTGGTGGTGTGGTCGATCGCGGTGTACAGCCCGAGCCGGACCAGTGCACCGGCGACGACCACAACGACCACGGCGATGAGTGCGCCGATCGCTCCACCGCGCCCACCGCCGGGCGGACGACCGGGCGGCGGACCGTACGGCATGCGGCCCATCGGCGGACCATAGGGCGCGGGGCGAACCCCGGCCGGGCCGTAGGGACGCGGCGGCATCTGACCGCCGTATCCCGGCGGGCGCGGGGGCGCGGCGTAGCCCGGCTGCTGGGGATAACCCGGCCGGGGGCCGTAGTGCGGACCGGGCTGTTGGGGATAACCAGGCTGCTGTGGATAAACAGGCTGTTGGGGATAGCCGGGCTGCTGTGGATAACTCGGGTTGCGTCCGTATCCCGGCTGGTTCCCCGGCTGCGGACCGCGTGGTCCGGCCGGACCACCGGGCGTACCAGGACCGTTCCCATAGGGTGGTCGGCTCACTCCCCCACGCCCCCGTCTCTCGGTCAACTGATTAGCTGATGCCGAAGAATACCAAGCTGTCTATGCTGTTGCCCCATGCTGATTTTTCGGGGGGGCGCTCTCGGCGCCTTGATGCTGGTTCTGGCCGGGATGCTGATAACAGCACCCGCCGCGCAGGCACAGGCACCGGCCGAGGGCGTGGCGATCCGGGCCGATGTGAAACTCAGCAGGGACGGGAACCTGGAGGTCGCCGAGAAGGTGACCGTTCCCCAGGGCGGGAAGTTCCAGATGGCGCTGCCGCTGCGAGTTGCCCTGGGCGACAAGGGCGGTGAGCGCCGATTCAAGGTCAGCGACATCTCCAGCACCGGGCCCGGTTCGGCCAAGGTGAGCGGTGAACTGTTCACCGTGGACGCCCCGGCGGGGACGTCCTCGTTCAAGTACACCGTGCACAACACGGTCAGCGATGCGCCGGGCACGCAGATCTTCCGCTGGACCGGCGTCCTCCAGTCCGATGTGGCCTCCTTCGATGCCACGCTGATCAGCCCCAGCTATCGGATGGGCATCATCGACTGCAAGGTCGGCCCGCAGGCGAGCGCGCACACCTGCGATGCGAGTGTCGAGCCCGACGGTGTGATGATGTTGCACGAGAAAGGCTTACACAAGGGCGACATCGTCGACGTCACCCTGCAGTTGCCGCCCGGGACGGTACCCGCCAACGCCGACATCACCGACGGAAGCTCGCGCGGACCGTTCTCGGTCACCGCGCCGGTACTGATCGCCTTCGGCGTACTGATCGTGGCGCTCATCGCGTTGGCCGGATACGTGCTGTGGTCGCGTCGCCAGGACGCAGCGGCCCTGGGGGGCACCGAGGTCGTGGATCCGGTGCAGCGCAAGGGAAGTAAGGCACAGTTCGTCTCGCCCGACGGTGTGCTGCCGGGCGAGGCCGGTCTGTTGCTCGACAATTCCGTCGACGCCGCCGATCTCGCCTCGACCGTCGTGGATCTGGCTGTGCGCCGGTACATCTGGGTCGCGCCGGTCAGCGATTCGGACTGGCGCATCACCCGCCTGAATCCGGCCGACGAGCAGTTGCGCGAGTTCGAGCGGGAGATCTACCGGGCCATCCTGCCCGAGGGAGCCGAATCGGTGCTGCTGTCGGAGCTGCGCGGTCGCGCCTCCGGCGAATCCGCCCGCGCGGCACTGCGGGCCGACGCCCTGGCACACGGCATCCTGGTCGACCGCAAACGCCGCGGCCTGACATTCTGGCTGGGCGTGATCCTCCTGTTCGTCGGCCTGGCCGCGACCGTCGGATTGGCGATCTCGGGCGGATACGCGCTGGTCGGCATCGCCATCGGCCTCGGTGGCCTGGCCACGCTGCTGCTGCCCGCGTATCTCCCGGCCCGCACGCCCGCCGGACGCACCCTGGCCGGACGGGTGCGCGGCCTGCAACGGGGACTCGAAACGATGCAGGTGGAGCTGGTGCCGCCGGCCGAGCGCGAGCAGGTGTTCTCGCGCGGGCTGCCGTACACGGTCATCGGCGCGCGCTCCGACAACTGGATCCGCACCTTCCGCGAGATCGATCTGTCCGCCGATCGCGAACCGGGCCTGTACTGGTTCGGCGGATTCGAGCAGGATCGGGATCTGAGCCGATTCGCCGGGCATTTCCCGTATTTCATCACCGCCGTCGAGGGCCTGTTCGCCACGAACGGCGCCGCACGATGATGCCGGTGTCCGGTCCACCGCAATCGCCCGTGGTGGAACCGGCCGAATCGACCCGACGACATGGTCTTCGGACCATCAGGTGCTGGATGTTCCTGCGGCCGTGCGACTCCTGTCCGACATCCCGGCGGCGGACCGGGAGGTCGTGTGCCACGGCGATCCGTGCGCGCCGAACACTCTGATCGGTGAGGACGGCCGCTGGACGGCCCATGTCGACCTCGGCACGCTCGGCGTCGCGGATCGCTGGGCCGATCTCGCGGTGGCCACCTGGAGCCTGGACTGGAATTACGGTCCCGGTTGGGAACCGGCGTTCTTCGACGCCTACGGGTGCGATCTCGATGCGTCGCGGATGGCCTACTACCGGCTGCTGTGGGATCTCGGGCCCTGATCGAGCCCGCCGCGGCCCGCGGCGCTCAGCGGGCGCGTAAACCTTCCAGGACGATATCCATTGTGCGGCAGGCAGTTTCGCCGTAGGACTCGGCCGGGAAGACGAAGACCTGCAGTGTCATCAGGGCGGCGATGTCCCGGGAGGTGACCTCGGCGCGCAGTTCGCCGGACGCCTGGGCCCGCGTGGTCATGTCCTCGACGTGGGCGGCGATGCGGCCGCGCACCTCGGTCAGCGCGGGATCGCTGCGGATGTCGGCGTGCAGCGTCGGCTCGATGGCCGCGGCCAGCGCGCCCAGCCTCATCTCGGCGCATTCGCGCAGGAATCGGCACAGCGTGGCCCAGGCACTCTCCTCGTCCCGGATGGCCGTGGCCGCCAGATCCGCCAGACCGGACAGGTAGGAGTGTGCGGCCGCGGTGATCAGCGCGCCGCGATCGGGAAATCGGCGATACAGCGTGCCGACGCCGACGCCCGCGCGGTCGGCGATCTCCTTCATCGACACCTCGACGCCCTGCTCCCGAAAGATGACCTGCGCGGCCGCCAGGATCTGGTCGTGGTTACTGCGCGCATCGGCTCGCACTCCGCACACCTCCGAAACAAGTGGACGATTTTCTTCCGCTTAGTGTACCGTGGATTAAGCGGACGATACTCGTCCACTTAATGCGGAGGTTTCCGATATGAACAAGAGCGTGCTGATCTCCGGCGCTGGAGTGGCCGGTTCGACATTGGCGTATTGGCTTGCGCGAGAAGGATTCACGGTGACCGTCGCGGAGCGCGCGGCTGGGCAGCGCTCCAGCGGCAACCCGGTCGACGTCAAGGGCCCCGCGCTCGAGGTGGTCGAGCAGATGGGGATCGCCCCCAGGCTGCGAGCCGCCGCGACGGCGGTGCGGCGGATCGCCTTCCTCGACGGGGCGGGGAACGAGCGGGCATCGATGAACTTGAACTCGATACAGGGTTCGGCCGACGGTCGCGAAATCGAGATCGCCCGAGCCGATCTCGCCGCGGCGCTGCTCGCTACCGCGCAGGACGAGGCCGAGATCCGCTGGAACGACACGATCACCGGGCTCACCCAGCGCGCGGACGGGGTCGAGGTCACCTTCGAACACGGTGCGCCCGCCCGGTTCGATCTGGTCGTCGGGGCGGACGGACTGCACTCGGGCGTGCGGCGGCTGACCTTCGGACCCGAGCAGGAGTTCATCCGGCACATGGGCATGTTCGTGGCCACCCTGCCGGTGGACCGCACCCTCGCCGGTGCTCACGCCGTGGCCATGTACAACGCGCCCGGCCGATCCTTCAGCGTGCATCCGGCACACGGAATTCCGTTGGCGGCGTTCATCTTCCGGCACGCACCGGTACCCGGCTTCGATCCCCGCGATCCCGCCGCGCACAAGCGCCTGGTCACCGAGACGTACCGCGGCCGGCTGGGCATGTTCGAGGATTTCCTCGACCAGGTCGCCGACGCCGAGGACATGTACTTCGACTCGGTCAGCCAGGTCCGCCTGCCGTCCTGGACGAACGGCCGCGTCAGCCTGATCGGCGACGCCGCGTCGAGCCTGTCCCTGTTCGGCGACGGCTCCACCCTCGCCATCGCCGCCGCACACACCCTCGCCGAGGAACTCGCCCGCACCCCCGACGACCAGTCCGCGGCCCTACGCCGCTACGAACGCCGCCACCGCACCCTGGTGAAGCCCAAACAACGCGGCTTCATCCTCGCGAGCCAACTGCTCGTCCCCCGATCCCGCACGGCAATAGTCCTGCGCAACACCGCAGTCCGCGCCTTCGCTCACTGAGCCCAGCACCATGAAGTCACACCGAAGACGCCCGCACCGCAACTCACCTGGGTTCCGACCACCCCGAACAACGCCAACTCCGAGGCCGTGGCCCGGGTCGATTCTGGACTGAGTGGAGCGGAGGCCAGATATTACTGCCTGGTTGCGCGGCGCATTGCCGAGAGCGGATCGGCGTAGAAGACGCTGAGGGAGGTTACCGCGGCGGCGTGTTCCTGGACTCGGCCGCCGAAGCGGCTGATGCGCAGGTCGGCGGGTGGGAGGTTGGTGTTCTCCGCGAATGCCTGTGCCACGCGGTCTATTCCGGGGCGGTAGCCGGTGAATGCCTGGCCGCCCAGGACCACTCGGTCCGGGTTGAACATGTCGCGGATGAGAGCTGCTGTGCGGCCGAGGATTTCGGCGCGTTCGTCGAGCATCTCGCGCGCGGCGTCGGATCCGGAGTCGGCGGCGCGGTACAGGTCGGCGATCACCGGGCGACGCGGAGCCTCGCGACGGGGCACGATTCCGGCGCGCACGGCGCGGCCGAGGATCGCGGCCTCGCCGATGGTGGCCTCCAAGCAGCCACGACGGCCGCAGGCGCATTCGATATCGGAGCCGGTGGGCAGGTGCGCGATGGAACCGGGGCCGCTGGCCGGGGTGTGCACCCGATCGTGCAGGGTGACCGCGACCCCGGCGGTCTCCCGCGCGTAGATGTACAGGCTGCTGCCGGGGCGCTGCTGTTCACCGGGCGTGAGCAGCAGTTCCGCCGCCGCCATCGCCTCCACGTGCGCGGATATCGAAACCGGCAGATCGAGCACGGTGGCGAAGACCGCGGCGACCGGTGCGGCCTGCCAGCCCAGGCGCGGATGATCGACCAGTCCGGCGGCCGGATCGACCCGTCCGGCCAGCGCGACGCCGGTCCACAGCGGACGACGACGCGGCAGCCGATCCAGGAACGCCTTGGCACTGCGGGCGATGATGGTCAGCGCGGCATCCTGGCCGACCTGCGGGGTGGCGATATCCAACCCGCCGAGAATGCGTCCGGACAGATCCGCGGCGACGATCCGGGTCACCGTGGCCCCGATGTGCACGCCCAGCGTGGCGAAGGTGTCGGTATCGACCTCGAACGGAATGCGCGGACGTCCGACCGCCCCCGACGCGGTCAGATCGGCCCGCTCACGCAGCAGTCCGGTCGAAAGCAGCGCGGACACTTGACGATTGACCGTCGCGATGCTGGAACCCGTTGTCTGCGCGGCGGAGTCGCGGAAGATCGGACCGCGCGTCGCGGCACGCAGCACGGCGGCGGCGGGGTTGTCGGAGATACGCAGTTCGGGCGGTACCGCCGGACGCGCTGATACGACCCGGACGGGGGCGGTGGTGGTCGACGGTCGCTCGATGGTGGGGATCGTCATTTCGAATCCTTGTTGAAAAGCCCGCACGGGCGATGTTCGGCAACGACAACAAGGCAGTGAGAAGGGCCCGGACAGAACGCGACCGGCCGTCACGAACGAGCAGAAGCGGTTCTCAGCTGCGCGGCCGAGGGCAACACAGTTCGCGTTGCCGCGGCAGCCGCACACCGAGCGCAACGGTCACATAGGTGACCTGAGCGGCGTTCGGTCGGCTGGGGAACATGGTTGAGAACGTTATCATCCCATGTGTCATGGACGCCAGACCAAGCGGTCTGCATGCATTCTGCTCAGCCGGATTCCAATATCTCGGCCCGGTCGCCGGGGTGGCGCAATGGCCGAAATCACTCCCGTTTCGGCAGGCTGCCGCGATCGATGTGCGGCGCATTACCCACCGGCGCACGCACCCGGCCCGGACATCCGCCCGGGGACGCGCCGATATCCGCTTATTCTCGGAAACCGCAGGTCACAGGCGGAAGGAGGACGAGATGACGCCGCAACAGACCCCGCCGCACACCCCGATCCGCCGTGCCGATCGCGCCCGTCAGGTGGCCGACGTGCTGCGGCAGCAGATCCACGCGCAGACCTTCGCGCACACCCTGCCCAGCGAGGGTGAGCTCGCCGCCGAATTCGCGGTCTCGCGCAACACCGTGCGCGATGCCCTCGCACTGCTCAAGGACGAGGGCCTCATCGAACGCGCGCCGAAGGTGGGCACCCACATCGCGCAGCGCAAATACGAGCACGGGCTGGACGCGCTGCGCGGACTGAAGGAGACCCTGCGCGGTCACGGCGAGGTCCGCAACGACGTGCGGGTGATCACCTGGGTGACCCCGCCCCCGGCCGTCGCGCGCCGGCTGGACCTGAATCCGGGCGAACAGGCCGTGTACATCGAGCGGCTGCGTTATCTCGGCGATCTGCCGCTGAGCCTGGACCTGACCTATCTCGCGCCGGATATCGGCGCCGAGGTGATCACCCGCGAGCTGGAGACCAACGACGTGTTCGCCCTCATCGAGGAAATCGGCGGCGGCGCACTGGGTTCGGCCGATCTGGTGCTCGAGGCGATCACCGCGGACCCGCATTCCGCGGCCGCGTTGCAGATGCCCGAGGGCGGCGCGCTGCTGCTCCTGGAACGACTGACCCGGCTCGACGACGGCCGCCCGGTGGACCTCGAGTACATCCGGTTGCGCGGGGATCGAATCACCATGCGCGGCAGCCTCGTCCGGCCCGCGGAAAGCAGCGATTGGAGGCTGATCTGAATGGCCCTGGTGAACCAGCGCACAGACGTCCCGGTGACCATCGACGAATCACTGTGTATTCAGGGGTGCACCCTGTGTGTCGAGATCTGCCCGCTCGACTCGCTGGCGATCAACCCGGACAACGGCAAGGCATACATGCACGTGGACGAGTGTTGGTACTGCGGCCCGTGCGCGGCCCGCTGTCCCACCGGCGCCGTCACCGTCAACATGCCCTTCCTGCTGCGCTGATCCGCGCACCGAAATCGCCACTGCGCGAATAGCATTCCGAGGTCTTCGATGAAATACCGTCCTGCCCGCCTGATCGCGGGCTTATCAGCCGTGGCCCTGATCGCCGCGGGCTGCTCACTCGAGTCGGCCACGTCCGGGAATACCGTCCGGGTCGTGGTGGGCTATCAATCCAAGACCATCAATACCGTCACCGCCGGAACGCTGCTGCGTGCCAAGGGATTTCTCGAACAGCGCCTGGCGCGGCTGACCGCGACGGGCGGGCCGAAGTATCAGGTCGAATGGCAGGATTACGACACCGGCGCACCGATCACCGCGCAGATGGTCGCGGAGAAGATCGATATCGGCTCGATGGGCGATTATCCGCTGTTGATCAATGGTTCGCGGACCCAGGCGAGCGAGCGATCCCGCACCGAATTGGTGTCGGTCACCGGGTTTCAGCCCAAAGGCTCACTCAATATGGTTGTGGTTCCGCCGAATTCGCCGATCCGCGAGCTGAAGGAACTGGCCGGGAAGAAGGTCTCGGCGAGTGTCGGGTCGGCCGGTGACGGAACGCTGCGCCAGGGCCTGACCCGAGCCGGGATCGATCCGAAATCGGGTGTGCAGATTCTCAATCAGCAGCCGCAGATCGGCGCTTCTGCGCTGGATTCCGTTCAGGTGCAGGCACTTTCGCAGTTCGTCGCCTGGCCCGGACTGCTGGTGTTCCAGAACAAGGCCCAATTGCTCTACGACGGCGCGGAATTGAATGTGCCGACGTTCCACGGGGTCGTCGCACGGCGGGACTACGCGAAACAGCATCCGGAGGTGCTCGACGCATTCCTGCAGGCACAGCTGGACGCGACCGACTTCCTGCACACGAAGCCGGTCGAGGCCGCCGAGACGGTGTCCCACGACACCGGACTGCCGGCGGAAGTGGTGTACCTCTACAACGGCCCCGGCGGGACCACGTTCGACACTCCACTGAAACCGCAGCTCATCCAGGCTTTGAAGGGTGACATTCCGTATCTGAAGTCGATCGGTGATTTCGCGGATCTGGACGTGAACGGATTCGTCGACGACGCGCCACTGCGGAAGGCGTTCGGCGAGCGGGGCGTCGACTACGACAAGGCGGTCGCGAACTTCACCGATCCCGCGCCGGTCACGGGCACCGATCCGGTCGCGAACCGGCCGGTCACCGATCCCGCTCTGGCCGGGGAGATCTGGTTCGACGGGCAGGACACGACCCAGCCCGCCGCCGATCCGACGAGCCTGCTGCGTGCGGTGAAAACCGCTCGGGCGCAGGGCCGGAAGGTGCGTGCGGCCTACGTTCCCGACGCCGAGTTGGGTACGCGCTGGTTCGCCGACAAGGCGCTGTGGGTACGCGACGGGCAGACCTACCTGCCGTTCACCACACCCGCCGCGGTACAGCGTTATCTGAGTGGACATCCCGCCGGCGTTCAGCTGTCCTACGACCAGGCGATCGGCGAGGTGCAGCCGTGAACGCCCCGGTCTCCGCTCGTCTCGACGCACCCGGCGGTGGGCACGACATCATCGTGGCGACACCGTCGGCGGTCGCGACCGAATCCGACGAGGGCGCATCGGGGCGTGGCGAAGGCGGCCGGGTGTGGCGTTCGCGGGCGATCCGGCTCGTGTCCGTCGTCACGGCTATCGTCGTCTGGCAGGTGTTGACCGCCAACCACATTCGCCTCTGGGTACGTTTCGACACGCTGCCCACGGTCACCCAGATCGTGCACGCGTTCGGGCATCAGCTCGGCACCGGAACCTACTGGCTGGATCTGGGGCAATCGGTGATCCGGATCCTGAGCGGGTTCGTTCTCGCCGCGCTCGCCGGCGTGGCATCCGGTGTGGCCCTGGGACGTTCACGCCTGTTCTCCGATATTTTCGGACCGCTGACCGAGCTGGCCCGGCCCATCCCGGCGATCGCGATCGTGCCGGTGGCCATTCTACTGTTCCCCACCGACGAGGCCGGAATCGTGTTCATCACCTTCCTGGCCGCGTATTTCCCGATCATGGTCAGCACCCGGCACGCGGTGCGGGCACTGCCGGTGATCTGGGAGGATTCGGTGCGCACCCTCGGCGGCAGCCGGTGGGACGTCCTGCTTCGGGTCGTGCTGCCCGGCAGTCTGCCCGGGGTGTTCGGCGGGCTGTCGGTGGGGATCGGGGTGGCCTGGATCTGCGTGGTCTCGGCCGAAATGATCTCGGGCCGACTGGGTGTGGGCTATCGCACCTGGCAGGCGTACACGATCGTGGACTATCCGGGAGTGTTCGTCGGCATCATCACCATCGGGATGCTGGGCTTCGCGACGTCGGCGGCGGTGGAGCTGCTGGGCCGCCGCGCCACCGCCTGGCTGCCCCGGGCAGGAGCGGAGGCGAAATGAGCGAATCCCGCGGTACCGCAATGGGTCTCCAGCTGGATCGGGTCGAGCTGCGCTATTCCGGAACGCCGGTGATCAGTGAGCTGACCCTGGATATCGCACCGGGAGAGATCCTCGTGCTGACCGGGCCGTCCGGTTGCGGTAAATCGACCGTCCTGCGAGCGCTGGCAGGTCTGCTGCCCGCGCGTTCGGGTCGCGTCCTGGCCGATGGCGAACCGGTCACCGGCCCGTCCAGGGATCGCGCAATGGTGTTCCAGGACAACGCATTACTGCCCTGGCGCACGGTGCGCTCGAATATCGAACTGGCCCTGCGGCTGCGCGGCGAACCTCGGGCCGGGCGACGGATGCGCGCCGAACGGTGGATCGAGGAGGTCGGCCTGACCGGATTCGGGAAGTATCTGCCCAAGGACCTGTCCGGCGGTATGCGCCAGCGTGTGCAACTCGCCCGCGGCCTGGCCGGCGCACCCCGCGCGGTGCTGATGGACGAACCGTTCGGCGCACTGGACGCGCCCACCCGGGCCACCATGCAGCGCCTGCTCGTGGACACCTGGCGAGCACATCCGACCACCGTCGTATTCGTCACGCACGACGTGGACGAGGCGCTGCTGCTGGGCGATCGGATCGCCGTACTCGACCGGGCCGCCCGCCCGGTGCGGGCACTGCTGGACATTCCCCGGCCCCGCGATCCGGACGTCGACCGCACCCGGGTGCGCACCGAAATCCTCGCCGCCCTGGATCGTTCGGACGATCTGGCCGCCGCCCATCCCTGACCATCGCCGCTTGGAGCACCGCTGATGAAGATTCCCGACTTGGCCGACACCGTCCGGCTCGACTGCGATGTCCTGGTGATCGGCGGCGGCACCGCCGGAACCATGGCCGCACTCACCGCGGCGGAAAACGGCGCGAACGTGCTGCTGCTGGAGAAGGCGCACGTGCGGCACTCCGGTGCGCTGGCGATGGGGATGGACGGGGTCAACAATGCCGTGGTTCCCGGTAAGGCCGAACCGGAGGACTACGTCGCCGAGATCACCCGGGCCAACGACGGAATCGTCAACCAGCGCACCATCTATCAGACCGCGACCCGCGGTTTCGCCATGGTGCAGCGGCTCGAACGATACGGAGTGAAATTCGAGAAGGACGCCTACGGCGAATACGCGGTGCGGCGGGTGCATCGCTCCGGGTCCTACGTCCTGCCGATGCCCGAGGGCAAGGACGTCAAGAAGGCGCTGTATCGCGTACTGCGGCAACGCAAGATGCGCGAGAAGATCCGGATCGAGAACCGGCTGATGCCGGTGCGGGTGCTCACCGACGGCGGGCGCGCGGTCGGTGCGGCCGCATTGAACACGCGCACCGGGGAATTCGTCGCCGTCGGCGCGAAGGCGGTGATCCTGGCGACCGGACCGTGCGGACGGCTGGGTCTGCCGGCCTCGGGATATCTGTATGGCACGTACGAGAATCCGACCAATGCCGGTGACGGGTATTCGATGGCCTATCACGCGGGCGCGGAGCTCTCGGGTATCGAATGTTTCCAGATCAACCCGCTGATCAAGGATTACAACGGTCCGGCGTGTGCGTATGTCGCCAATCCGTTCGGCGGCTATCAGGTGAATGCCGGCGGTGAGCGGTTCGTGGACTCGGACTACTGGTCCGGGCAGATGATGAGCGAGGTCAAGCACGAGATCGAGTCCGCCCGGGGGCCGATCTATCTGAAGGTCTCGCACCTGCCCGACGAGACGCTCACCGCGCTGGAAGGGATTCTGCACACCACCGAGCGGCCCACCCGCGGCACCTTCCACGCCAACCGCGGTCACGACTACCGGACCCACGACATCGAGATGCACATCTCCGAGATCGGTTTGTGCAGTGGGCATTCCGCGTCCGGCGTCTGGGTGGACGAGCATGCCCGCACGACCGTGCCCGGACTGTACGCGGCCGGGGATCTGGCCTGCGTCCCGCACAACTACATGATCGGCGCGTTCGTCTACGGCGATCTGGCCGGGGAGCACGCGGCGAGTACTCGCGCTGATATCGCTGCGCCGCAGGAACTTCCGGCCGGTCAGCTGGCCGACGCTCACGAACTGGTGTACCGGCCGCTGCGCGATCCGGACGGTCCGCCGCAGCAACAGGTGGAGTACAAACTCCGCCGCTTCGTCAACGACTATGTGGCGCCGCCGAAAACGGCGACGAAGCTGTCCCTGGCGATCGAGACGTTCGACCGGATGAGCCGGGAGATCGCCGAGATGGGCGCGACCACCCCGCACGAGCTGATGCGTTGTGCGGAGGTGAGTTTCATCCGCGACTGCGCCGAGATGGCGGCGCGCTCCTCGCTGACCCGCACCGAATCCCGCTGGGGTCTCTACCACGAGCGCGCCGATCTGCCCGAGCGCGACGACGAGCAATGGCACTACCACCTGAATCTGCGCAAGGGCGCGGACGGGGCGATGGAATTCCTGAAACGCCCTGTCGCACCGTATTTCGTGCCGGTGCCCGAACTCGCCGGACGATTCAGCGGATCACAGGTCGCCGAATCCGTGACACAACCAGGTCTGATCACCGGCCCGCCCCGCACGGCCGCGACGGACGCGAGCGTCGCACGGGCGCACACCGCGGCGATCGATACCGACACCGCCGCCGAGGTCGCGCCCGCCATCGCGCAGTTGCTCGGTCTGGACGCGCCCTCGCTCACCGAATTGCGCTCCTTCCTGGCCGATGCCGACCCTCGCGTGCGTGCCACCGCGGTCTCGGTCCTGACCGAGGGCACACCGGACGGATTCGCCGACGCCCTGATCGCCGCGCTCGCCGATCCGGCCGCCGCGGTCCGTGCCGCCGCCCTGGCCGGACTTCGGGAGCTGGTCGAAATCCTGCCTGCCACCACAGGTCTGGCCGAACATGCCGGGTCACCGGATCCGCTCGTGCGGGCCGGTGTGGTGGATCTGCTGCGGGCGCTGCGAGCGGGTTCGGCCGAACTGTTCGGCAAGGCCGTGGTGGACGAGGATCACCGCGTGCGGATCGAAGGTGTGCGCGCCCTGGTCTCGATCGACGACTGGACCGCCCTGGCCGCCACCGCACACGACGAGAACCGCGAGGTCCGCATCGCCGCCGCCCAGGGCCTGGCCACCGTCGGACAGGGCGGCGCGGACACCGTGCGCGACCTGGCCGCGGACCGCGATCCCCTGGTCCGCGCCGCCGCCCTGGCCGCGCTGTCCCGACTCGGCGACCCCGCCGACGCCCCCGTCCTCACCACCGCCCTCACCGATTCGGCCTGGCAGATCCGCGAGGGCGCGGTCCGCGGCTGGACCGCCCTGGGTCCCGACCTGGCCGCGGACCCCCTGCGCACCGTCCTGTCCGACCCGCACCCCGACGTCCGCAAGGCCGCGGTCCTCACCCTCGGTCTCTGGCCCGACAACGCCGCCGCCCGCGACGCACTCCGCCAGGCCGTCGACGATTCCGACGCCGACGTGCGGGCATATGCCCGTCGCGCCCTGGGCTGACCCGGCATTCCGCGTCGCGGACCTGCCGTGGCAGGGCATGCTCGACCGTGGGCCGTTAGCGGGTCGACACACCGGAACATGCTGTGCAGGTTCGGGGTCCGCTCATCGTCGGCCTACGCTGCGTGTCACAGAGTGACCACAGAAACAGGGGGTACTCTCCCGCCCGCATCCATTCATTAGCCTGGCTAGGAATCATATGATACGGAATTCGCACCATATCCGACGCGGCGCCGCCGCTCTGGCCGCGGCCGCCGTCGGCCTCGGGACCGCACTCGCTCCGTCGGCCGCCGCTGCGCCACTGCCGAGTGTGCCGGTGGGCGCGCTGAATTACACGGTCGATGTGAACAAGCCCGGCGCGAGTCCGGGATACATCTACTACACCAGCGGTGTCAGTGCGGCCGCGCTGGTGCCGGGGCTCGGGCAGGCGCTGTCGAATGTGCCGCAGGCCGCACCCGGCAACGTGGTGATGGACAAATCCGGTCACGAGGTCTGGCGGTACACCCCGCCCAAGGGCCAGGACGTGTCGAACTTCCGGACCCAGACCTATCAGGGCAAGCGGGTGCTGACCTGGTGGCAGGGCAGCACCGTCGGCGGGCACGGCACGGGCACCGACCACATCGCCGACGAACACGGCCACGTCATCGAAACGCTCAGTGCCGGAGACGGTTTGAATTCGGATGTGCACGAGTTCCGGCTGACCCCCGACGGCCGCGCGCTGATCACCGCGTACCGGGAGGTCGACGCGGATCTCAGTGCGATCGGCGGCCCCAAGAACGGCAAGATGTACGACACCGTCGCCTCGGTGGTCGACGTCGCCACCAAGAAGGTGCTGTTCCAGTGGAGTGCGGCCCAGCACGTCCCGCTCACCGACACCACCGCGAGCACCTCCTCACCGGGTTCCGCGGTCTACGACCCGTTCCACATGAATTCGATCGCGCTGGATCCCCAGGGGAATCTGGTCATCTCGATGCGCGACACCTCCGCGGTGTACGACGTCGACATCCACACCGGGAAGATCCGCTGGCAGCTCGGCGGTAAGCATTCCACCCTCGCCCTGGGTCCGGGCGTGCAGTTCGCCTTCCAGCACGACGCCGAATTCGACGGCCCCGATACGATCCGGCTGTTCAACGACAATTCCAGCGGTCAGCAGACGCTGGGCGTGTCGAGTGTGCAGTGGATCCACGTGGACCCCGCGGCACATCGGGCGACGTTGGTGCGCAACCAGATTCACCCGAGCAACCTGGTCGCTCCGGCGATGGGCAACGCGCAGGGCCTGCCGGGCGGCAATACGCTGGTGGGCTGGGGTATGGCCCCGCACATCTCGGAGTTCACTCGCTCCGGCGCGCTGGTCTACGACGTCGCGCTGCCGATGGGCACCTACCGCGCCTACCTCGAGGACTGGGCTCCCACGAAATAGCCCCTGGCGCAGGCGTTTCCGCCGCCCGTCACCGATGCGTGGCGGGCGGCTCCGCGTTGCGCCCGGGGATCAGGCCGCGCGCACGTGCGACAACCCCCACTCCTGCGCGAGCAGGCGGTGCGAGGTGAGCCGGTCCTCCTGACGGTGGGTGACGCTGGTGATCACGAGCTCGTCCGCGCCGGTCAGCTGCTGGAGCGCGGTCAGGCGGGCGGTCACCTCGGCGGGGGTGCCGGCGAACTGCGTGGTGATCCGATCCCGCACCAGACGTTGTTGCTGCTCGGACAGCGGCTGCGCGGTATCGGGGTCCTGATATTCGGCCGCGCCCGCACCACTGCGGATGCTGTACACCCAGTGCCCGTAGGTGGAGGCGAGATGTTCGGCCGTCGCATGATCCGGCGCGACGACGACGTCCGCGGACACCACCAGATACGGCTTCGGGTAGCGGGCAGAGGGTCGGAACGATTCCCGGTATGCCGCAACGGTTTCCAGAATCGTGCCCGGGGAGACATGGTAGTTCGCCGCGAAGGGCAGTCCCAGCCGTCCGGCCAGCCGCGCGCTCTCCCCGCCACTGCTGCCGAACAACCACAGTTCGATCTGCGCGTCCTCACCCGGAACAGCGTGCAGCACAACGCCTTCGCTGGATCGATACCCGCTGTCCAGGAAGGCGCGAATCTGCTCTACCTGTTCGGTGTAGTCCAGCGGACGTGCACCGGGCAGCGTCAGCGCCCGCAGCCCGGCCTGGAGACGAACGGTGTCCAGCAACTGTCCCGGGCTGAACGGCGGCGGGATCACCACCCCGTCGCGCACCTGGATGGGCCGTTCGGGGGCGTGCACGGGTGGCACGCCCGCCGAACGAATCTGATCGGCGCGATGTCCCGACCGGCCCAGACCGAGATCCAGGCGGCCCGGATACAGCGCATCGATCGTCCCGAACGCCTCCACCACCGAGGCCGACGCGTGATGCCCCAGCTGCACCGCCGCCGAGCCCACCCGGATCGTCTCGGTGGCCGCCGCGATCAGCCCGATCAACGTCACCGGTGACGAACTCGCCACCCGCACGAAATGATGTTCCGCCACCCAGAACCGCCGATACCCCCACGCCTCGGCGCGCTGGGCCAACTCGATCGTGTTCCGAATCGCTTGGCGCGGTGTGGATCCCGCACTGACCGGAGACAGGTCCAGAACCGACAGCGGGACGCGCCCGCCCGAGACCGTCACGACCGCACCTCCCGCCGCGGATCGCGCTCGCCCGCTTCGACGGCCACGCCGAGCCGGTTCTCCGGCGGCGCGACCGGGCAGGTCGCGTAATCGGTGAAGGCGCAGGGCAGATTCTGTGCGCGATTGAAGTCCAGCCGCACCGAATTGTCGGACCCGGGCGTCCCGATCGGCAGCAACCGGGCGCCGGGATAGGTGCTCACACCGCTGGTGCCATCGGTGAACAGCAGTCGCAGACCGGTTTTCGGGTCGCCGAAGGCCACGACCGTATGCTCCGCCCCGCCGAGGGTGAAGCGCACGGTGCCCGCCGCCGGATGATGGTGTTCCAGCCCCTCGACCACCGCACCCGTGGTGACGGTGCGGGCGGTGCCGTAGGGAGTGAATTCGCCCGCGGCCACCCAGCGCGAATCCGGTGCGAAGGCGGGAATCTCGGTGAACGCTGCCAGAGCGGGGGCAGCCGGATCGTGGATGCGCAGCGCGAACTGCCCGGTGCGGCGGATCACCTCGACGACGCGGTCGCCGACGCGCACCTCGATGCCGGGCGCGCCCTCCCCCGGGGTCAGCGTGGTGCGGCCGGTGAGCGCCAGCCCGTCCAGAACATATCCGTCGCTGGAATCGGCTGTCACCACCACGGTTTCACCGTCGACGCGCCAGCGGCCGGGCAGACTCTCGAGGTTCTCCTCGGCCTCGCCCAGCCAGTGCAATCCGGTCAGGCTCAACCAGCCCAGCGGCTCCCGGGCCCACGCCTCGCGTTCGGCATGCCAAGCACGCCACTGCTGTTCGAATTCGGTGATCGCCGTGGTCATGGGACAGGTACTCCTTCACGGTGGGTGAGCTTCTCGGACGAGTCCCGTCCGCCCGGGACGGCCGAGAGCAGCTCGCGGGTGTATTCGTGTGCCGGTTGGTCGAACAGTGCTGCGGTACGCGCTGTTTCGACGATGCGACCGGCTCGCATCACCGCGACACGGTCACTGACCCGCCGCACCACGGCCAGGTCGTGGGAGATGAACAGGTAGCTCAGTGACAGTTCGCTTTGCAGGCGTTCGAGCAGTTCGAGGATCTGCGCCTGCACCGAGACGTCCAGCGCGGAAACCGGTTCGTCGAGCACCACGAGTTCCGGGCGCAGGGCCAGCGCACGGGCGATCGCCACCCGCTGACGCTGCCCGCCGGACAGCTCGGCGGGCAGCCGATCCCGGTGGTCCGGCGGTAGGGCCACCTGCTCGAGCAGTTCGCCGACCTGCTCGCGCCGCGTCCGCCGATCGCCGATTCCGAAGGCCCGCAACGGTTCCGCGATACTCTGCCCGATGCTCAGCTTGGGATTCAGCGACGCGTACGGATTCTGATAGACGACCTGGACCCGTCGCCGGAACTCGCGCAGCCGTGCACCGCGCAGCCCGCCGACCTCCCGGCCGTCGAAGGTGATCGTGCCCGCATCGGGTCGTTCGAGCAGCGTCAGGATTCGAGCGGAGGTGCTCTTGCCGGAGCCGGATTCACCTACCAGCGCGAGGGTTTCGCCGCGATCGATGTACATCGTGACGTCGTCGACAGCGGTGAGCCTGCCGTGCGCACCGGTCCGGAAGGTACGGCGAAGTCCGGTGGCCGACAGCAGCGGCGTCGCGGCTCGAGGTCGGAACGGTCGGGTCGGCGCGTCCAGTGTCGGGACCGAATCCAGTAGCCGCCGTGTGTATTCGTGCCGGGGATTGCCGAGAACCTCAGCGGTATCCCCGAATTCGACGATCTCACCGCGACGCATCACCACGATGCGGTCCGCGCGGTCGGCCGCGACGCCCAGATCGTGGGTGATCAGCAGGACCGCGGTACCGGATTCGGCGGTGCGTGCGGCGAGATGGTCCAGGATGCGGCGCTGCACGGTGACGTCCAGCGCACTGGTCGGCTCGTCGGCGATCACCAGCTCCGGGCCGCAGGCCAGGGCGATGCCGATCAGCACCCGCTGACGCTGCCCGCCCGAGAGGTCCTGCGGATATTGGCGCGCACGCAGCTCCGGGCGATCCAGTCCGGCCGCGGCGAGAATCTCCACCGCTCGCGCTCGCGCCGTACGGCGGTCCGCGCGGCCGTGGATGCGCAAGGCTTCGGCCACCTGATCGCCGATGCGCAGCACCGGATTCAGCGAGACGCCCGGATCCTGTGGCACCAACCCGATCCGCGCGCCACGGATGGCGCGCAGATATCTCGGGGAGGCGTCATCGATCCGTTCGCCCGCGAAGGTGATCCGGCCGCCGGTCACCGTGCCGCCGCCGAGCAATCCGATCACCGCATGCGCGAAAGTCGATTTGCCCGAACCGGATTCACCGACCAAGGCGACGGTCTCCCCCTGCGAGACCGTCAGCGAAGCACCGGCGACGGCGACGACCGGCCCGCCGCTGCCGGAGTATTCCACCCGCAGATCCTGTACCCGCAACAATGTTTCGTCGCTCATGCCGTCACTCCGTCTTTCCCCAGATACTGCCCAGCCGCTGCGCGGACAGGACGACCGCGACGATGACCAGTCCGGGGAACGTCGTCATCCACCACGCGGTGGCCAGGTAGTCGCGGCCGTCGGCGATCAGCGATCCCCATTCCGGCGTCGGCGGGCGCGCACCGTAGCCGAGGAAACTCAGCGAGGACACCGCCAGGACGGCGACCCCGAATTCCACCGCCACCAGCGCGGCGACCGGCGCGTACGCATTGCGCAGCACATGCCGCACCAGCACGCCGGGCCAGCGCACACCGGCGGCGAAGGCCGCCTCCACGTACGGCGCGCGGCGCACGCGGACCACCTCGGCCCGCATCACCCGGGCGAAGGTGGGGACCAGCGCGACACCGACCGCGATCGCGACGTTGCGGGTCCCGAAGCCAAGGGCGGTGACCAGCACCAGTGCGCTGAGCAGCTCCGGAATCGACAGCAGCACATCGACCAGCCGCATGATCGCGGCGTCGACCCGGCCGCCGATCGCCCCGGCGAGCAGACCCAGCAGCGAGCCCGCGAGCAACCCGATCAGCACCGCGAAAACTGTTGCGGTGACCGATAGTTCGGTGGCGTGCACCACGCGGGTATACAGATCACGCCCCAGATTGTCGGTACCGAACCAGTGCCGCGCGCTGGGTCCGCGCAATTTCTCCGCCGGAACGCCGCGCAGCGGATCGGCTCCGGCGAACAGCGACGGAACCACCGCCCAGCCGAGCACGAAAAGCAGCACGATCGATGGCAGCGCCACCGGCCGACCGGAGGTCAGCAGTGCGCACGCGTCCGGAGCGAACCGCCGCACCGGACGCGGCTCGACATCCGCTTCATCGGACCGGAAAACCGTTGTGCCGCTGAGTCCTTCGCTCATATTTGCACCTCGCTGACGCTCCGCCTCGACGTCTGCGGCCAAGACCCCGGCACGTTGCTCCCACAAGCGCGATGCGCACCGGGTCGACTCGCTCGTGAACTCATCCGGATATTTCCTGCCGTTCGGTCTCCGCTTGGTTGTCGCCGGAATTCCGTGGCTCATTCGTGCGCACACGCCGGAACTCCTGTCGCACACGGGGATCCACGATCGGCTGAATCAGGTCGACCACGAGATTGACCACCGCGAAGGCCAGTGCGGTCAGCATCACCACGCCCTGTACGACCGGAATGTCCTCGGCGAGTACGGCGGTCTGGGTCAACCGGCCGATTCCGGCGCGCGAGAACACCGTCTCCACGACCACCGATCCGGCCAATACCGTGCCGACCCAGACGCCGGACACGGCCAGCGCCGGGGCCAGCGCGGGTCGCAGCACATGATGTATCTGCACCCACCAGCGCGAGGCGCCCTTGGCGAACGCCACCTCGACGAAGGGTTGTCGCCACACCCCGACCAGACCGGTGTACAGGACCTGGGCGATGACCGCGCCGACCGGGATGGCCAGGGTCACCGCGGGCAGCACGGTCCCCGCGAATCCGGTGCCGCCGAACGCCGGAACCAGTCGCAGCCGGAACGAGAACAGTTGCAGCAGAAGTAATCCCACCCAGAAAGTGGGCGCGGACGCACCGATCGGCGGTAGCGCGGTCAGTAGCCTGCGCAGCCAACGCTGTTCGGTGTAGGCCGCGGCCAGCGCGAGGGCGGTGCCGAAGACCAGCGCCAGCACCAGTGCCAGTGCCGCCAGCGCCAGCGTCGAGGGCAGTGCCTGGCCGAGCGCGGCGGTGACACTCTGACCAGTACTCAGCGAATGCCCCAGATCGCCGTGCAGCGCATGCTCGAGCGCGGTCCAATACTGTTGCCACACCGGCTTGTCCAGTCCGTACCGCGCCCGCAGCTCGGCCACGGCCGCCGGATCCACCTGCACCCCCGGATTCGCCCCGATCGCGAGTTGCACCGGATCGGCGGGCAGCAGATACAGCACACCGAAGGTGACGGTGAACGCCGCCCACAGCACACCGATCGCCTGCAACACCCGCAAGGCGACATATCGGGTCATCGAGCCGCCTCCTCGGCGAGATACCGCTGAGCACCCAGTGGTCGACTCACGATCCTCTCCCGCAGAATCGGCGCGACCTCGGCCTGGAACAGCTCGAGGCTCGCGCGATGCTGTGCGGCGGTGAGCCCGTCGCTGTCGGCGCTGAGGTGGATCGCCTCGTGCCCGAATCGCTCGTGATAGCGCAATACCTTGTCCACCACCTGTTGCGGGCTGCCGATCAGCGCGGAGCTGCGTTCGACGAAATCCTCGACGGTCTCGAAGACGATCGGGAGGCCGTGCGCACGCGCGACCTTCTGGCGCGCGGCGAAGATCGGCCGGTACGCCCGCAGCGCGTCCTGCGAATCGCGGGTCACGTAGAACCCGGCGGTCCCGGCGCCGACCAGCGCCTCGGCCGGATCGTGGCCGTGTGCGGCCCAGCGCTGCCGGTAGTGCGCGATCAGTTCGGCATACGGTTCGATGGGATTGGTGACATTGGCCGAGAACAGCGGATCACCGTGCAGGGCAGCCAATTCCACCGATTCGCGACTGGTGGCGCTGCCGTGCCAGATCCGCAGCCGCGACTGCAGCGGCCGGGGCAGCGCCTTCGCCTCGGTCAGCGAGGGCCGGAATTTACCTGCCCAGGTGACGCTTTCGCTGTCCCACAACCGGCGGAACAGCTCGTACCCCTCGCGGTTGCGCTCCCACTGATCCTGGGGCGTGACGTGGAACAGCTTCGCCTGCGCCGCACCGTTTCCCTTGCCGATGACGAGTTCGAGCCGCCCGCCCGAGAGGTTGTCCAGCGTCGAATAGTCCTCGAAGGCCCGCACCGGATCCAGCAGGCTCAAGGTGGTGACCCCGGTGAACAGCGCGATATGCGAGGTCACCGCGGCGATATGACTCAGCACCACCGGCGGTGCGGCCGAGATGAACGGATCCTCGTGCCGCTCACCGACCGCGAAGCCGTCGTACCCGAGCTCCTCGGCCAGCCGTGCACCCTCGACCACCCTGCGCAGGCGCTGCGCCGGGGTCTCGGTCGTGCCGGTCACCGGATCGGGCTGATGGGTGATGAGGGTCAGCAGCAGGAACTTCATGCGTGGCGGACCTCCGCGAGTGGGCCGATGGCGTCAGAGAACATGGGCGAGAAAGGCTTTCGTGCGCGGATGCTTCGGCTGGTCCAGCACCTGCGCGGGCGAGCCCTGCTCGACGATCCGGCCGTCGTCCATCAGCACCACGGTGTCGGCGACCTCGCGGGCGAATCCGATCTCGTGGGTGACGATCACCAGCGTGGAGCCGTCGCGGGCCAGACCGCGGATCACGTCGAGCACCTCGCCGACCAGTTCCGGATCCAGCGCGGAGGTGGGCTCGTCGAACAGCACCACGCGCGGGCGCAGGGCCAGCGCTCGCGCGATCGCCACCCGCTGCTGCTGCCCGCCGGACAGCCGGCGCGGATATTCCTGCGCCTTGTCCGCGAGCCCGACCCGGTCGAGCAGCTCGGCGGCCTCGGCCCGCGCCTGCGCACGCGGTCTGCGCTGCGCGGAAACCGGCGCCAGCGCAACGTTTTCCAGCACGGTCAGATGCGGGAACAGGTTGAAGTTCTGGAAGACGAAGCCGATCCTCGACCGCTGCCGCAGGATTTCGCGTTCGTTCAGCTCGCGCAGCACCGCACCCTTGCGGCGGTATCCGACCAGCTCGCCGCTCACCCGAACAGTGCCGGCGTCGACCTTCTCCAGATGGTTGATGGTGCGCAGCAGCGTCGACTTGCCCGAGCCCGAGGGCCCCAGGATCACCGTCACCTCCCCGGGGCGCACCGCCAGATCGATCCCGCGCAGCACCTCGTGCGGACCGAAATGCTTACGGACACCGCGTAATTCCACGGCATATCCACTCTCGGACTTCGCGGATGGGTCCGGCCGATCCGCCACTGCGCGTGCGGCGTCCACGTCTTCGGTCACTGCCGCTCCCCCGTGATCTCGTCGATCTTCGCGCGGACCCGCTGCCACGGCGTCGGCGGCAGATCCCGCTGACTGCCCTTCGCGAAATGCCGTTCGATGTAGTACTGCACCACGCTCAGCACGCTGGTGAGCACGATGTACCAGACGGTGGCCACCATGAGCAGCGGCACCACCCGGCCGTTGCGGCCGTAGATCACCTGGACCTGGTAGAACAGCTCCGCGATGGCCATCACCGAGACGATCGAGGTGCCCTTGAACAGGCTGATCACCTCGTTGGCGGCATTGGGCAGAATGCCCCGCATCGCCTGTGGCGCAACGATGGTGAAGAACTGCCGACGCCACGGCAGCCCGAGCGATTTGGCCGCCTCCAACTGTCCCGGATCCACCGAGATTATTCCGGCGCGGATGATCTCGGCCGAATAGGCCCCCTGGTGCAATGCCAACCCGATCACCGCCGCGGTGAACCCGCTGATCACGCCGTTCACGTCGAAGGTGAAAAAGGCCGGGCCGAACGGGATTCCGATCGCCATCCGCTTGTACAGGTAGGCGATGTTGAACCAGAACAGCAGTTGCACGATCAGCGGAATCGATCGGAACGCCCACACGTAGGCCCACGCGATCACCTGCAGCACAGGGATTCTCGACAATCGTGCGACCGCGACCCAGACGCCGAGCAGGAAGCCGAACAGCGTTCCCCAGAAGGTCAGTTCGAGGGTGACCCGCATCGCGGACAGTACGGACGTCGCGGTGAAGTACCGCGCGAAGGTCGGCCAGTCCCAGCCCGGATTGGTGATCAGACCGTGCGCGAACTGCGCGACCACGATCAGGGCCAGCGCGGCGACGAGCCAGCGCCACGGATGCCAGGTGCGCGCGACCGGCAGGGCCCCCTCATCGGCCTCCGGTACCGGCGGACTGTCGACAGCGGTCACCGTGCTCATGAACTCCTCCAGCGATCCCGGCGGTAGCGCTCGCACCCGGCGGCGGCGAGGCCGCTTCCTCGAAGCTAGAACAGCGGCGTCCGGCTGTCGGTACTCCTGCTCACCGTGAATTGAACTGTTGGCGGGCGCTTCCTCGGGCGCTTCCTCGGGCGAGCCCAAGGGGCATAATTTTCTATGTACACTGTTGTTCGCAATGAGCTAGCGTGAACTCCTTCGCAGAACCACGCTGTTCGGACAAGCCGGAGGGAGTCCGTCATGAAAGACCTGAACGGCCGCCTGTGCCTGATCACCGGCGCGGCCAGCGGCATCGGGCGCGCGACCGCCGTGGCGGCGGCGCGGCGGGGGATGCGCCTGTTCCTCACCGATATCGCCGAGGACGGGCTGAACGAGACGGTCGCGCAGATTCGCGCCGCGGGCGGCGAGGTACTCGACGCGCAGGCCCTGGACATCGCCGACTACGAGGCGGTGCGGGCCTGGGCCGAGCGGATCCACGAGCGGTATCCGAGCCTGGACGTCGTGATGAACATCGCGGGCATCGCCATCTGGGGCACCGTGGAGAACCTCGAGCACCAGCACTGGAAGTCCGTGGTCGAGGTCAATCTGATGGGCCCGATCCACGTCATCGAGAACTTCCTGCCGCCGATGGTGCGCGCCGGGCACGGCGGACATCTGGTCAACGTGTCCTCGGCCGCTGGGCTGCTCGCCCTGCCCTGGCACGCGGCCTACAGCGCCAGCAAATTCGGCCTACGCGGCATCTCCGAGGTGCTGCGATTCGATCTGGAGCGGCATCACATCGGGGTGAGCCTGGTCGTCCCGGGCGCGGTGCGCACACCACTGGTCGGCACGGTGCGGGTGGTCGGCGTCGACCGGGACGACCCTCGGGTCAAGCGGCTGACCGGAGTGTTCGAAGGACATGCCGCGAGCCCGGAACGGGTGGCCGAGCGGATCCTGTCCGGCGTCGAGCACAACCGCTATCTGGTGCACACCTCGGCGGATATCCGGATCGGCTACTGGTTCGCCCGCAAATTCGCCCTGCCGTACGAGATCGCGATGCGGCTGGCCAACCGGCAGTTCAGCCGGTTGCTCGATGCTCAGCGGCGAACTCCGGTGTCGCACTGAACAATTCGCGGGTGAATCACATCTGGGCCAGGCAGACGACGAACTTGCGCTGCTTGTAGACCACGCCGTGGTTCGCGTCGGTGCAGGTGTTCACATCCGCGGTATTGCGGTTGATCGCCTGCACCCGCATCGTCCCCGGGGCCGCGTCGGTGCAGTCGGCCGGAGTCGCGGTATTGCCCGAGACCGCCATGCAGCGACCGACCTCCCAGTCGGTGTCCAGGCAGAGCGTGTCCTTCGCGCCGCCGGGCAGCGTCTGGGACACCGAACGATCCGAATCGGTCGGGCACTGCCCGCCCGAACTCGCCTTGCTGTTCACCCGATAGTTGGAATTCGAACTGCCACAAGAGGTTTTGGTCAGCGAACCGTCCGAGCCGACCCCGGCCACACAGTCGCCCGCGCTGACCGGGTCCACGGCGTCGCGCTGATTCGCGCCGTTGTTGGTCGGCGGCGCGGAGGTCGGCGTCGGCGCGGCCGAGGAGGCGGCGGCCAGCGGCGGCAGCGGCGCGATGGTGGACTTGGCCGTGCCCGGCGTCTTGGCGACGGCCGTCTTCGACGCGTGCGACGCCTTGGTCGTGGTGGTGGTGGCCGCGGTCGTCGGCACCGAGGTCTGTGAGGCGCTGGCGTCGGCGGCGTTCACGTGATGGCCGCCCACCGACAGTGCAGCGAAGATCAGGCACGCCATCGCCAATCCGGAAGCGATTACGAAGCCCACCAGGATGATTCCGGCGTGGACACGACGACGCGGCACGAAACCGTCCTCCAGAGCTGTAACACTTCGAACCCGTATCGCGAGATTCCAAGTTTGAACACACGTGTTTTGCGATCACACAGTGCATACACCACCTACGATGGCCTGCGCGAATTGTGAAGTTGCATATTTTTACTCAGAACCCGCATGCACCTTTACATATAACAATTGAATAACGATGCCGAACGGCCTCTCGTGTATAGCCATGTCTGCCAACAAGCTTCGGACCCGGTACAGTCATTCGCCGTCCGGCTGCACATGCCGGCGGTAGGCTCCGATAGGAAATCTGTATGAAGTTCGGCAAGTTCGCCGCAACCGCGTTTCTCGCGGTTGCGACGGTGGGCATCGCCGCGGGGACCGCGACCGCGAGCCCATCGGTACCCCATTCCCCCGCAGTGGCCAAACAGACCACCGCCTCCGGTGTCGATCACGGCGTCGCTTATCACTCGGTCCTGTCGGACCTGTCGCACAAGCTGACCACCGACGTCGACAAGGGCCGCTTCGAGCTGGCCGCCAACGGCACCGAGGTCGATCTGAAGAACACTGACGGCACCGCCCTCGCCAAGGTGCCGCTGGCGTTCCGGATCAACGGCGGCACAGTGCATCTCGCGCAGCAGATCAGCTCGGACGGCCACCGGCTCGTGCTGGAGCCCAAGGCCCCGAGCGCCAAGGACGTCGGCGAGATGCAGCCGGTCAGCTCGATGGCCCGGCTGATGGCCGAGGTCAACAAGAACATCGTCGGCATGGTGATCGGCGGCGTGATCGGCGGCCTGATCGGCGCCGTGTGCGGCTTCTTCTTCCTGAGCTGGCTCACCGGGCCCGTCGGCCTGCTGATCGGCGCGATCGGCGGCGGATACGCCATGGGCGGGCAGCCGTTCATGGACGCGTTCACCGCGGTGCTGTCCGGCAAGCCCTGACCTCACCCCACGAGCCCGCGATCTCGACACGAGGTCGCGGGCTCTGTGCTGGGACGTTGCGCGCCCGAATATTTCGTGGCTCAATGCGAAGGGGCGGCCCCTACCGGTCGCCTGTCCGCATCGACCTGAGGGTTGCGCTGATGACCGGGCACGGGCACGACTGGATCCCCACCGCGGATCCGGCGATGGTCGAACTGCGGGATCCGTTGTCGCAGCGGGCAGTCGGGATCGTCCGCCCCGACGAGGCCGAACTGCCCGGGGATTTCCTGATCGAGCTGGAAACCCTGGTGTTCCAGTGGGAGGACACCACCACGCAGGCTTCGGCCGACGCCTATCTCGCGCTGCGTGGCGCACAGGAGCGGATCACCATCCTGCGCGGGTTGAGCTGGCTGTGCGCCCTGTGGGCGGTGGTCTGCGAAACCAGGCTCGGCAAATCTGCAGACAACATTATTCGCGATCTGGACTACCGCGGCGGTCGGCGCGTCATCCGCAACGCCGACCAGGCACGTCTCTGGGAAAGCCTCACGCAGCGAGTGCGTCTGGGCGCCCTCGCGGCGTTGACCGAGGATCCCCGGGCGGTCGCGGCCTACCGTGTGGCCTGCACCGAACCTGCCGGCATCGCCGCGGACCTGATCCGGCACACCCTCATTCACCTCGACGGATTCAGTCAGGACATGCAGCGGCACGGCCTGAGTGCGCGGGGACTCGCGGCCGGCGTCGTCACCAATACCCGGGCGGATGCGGGACCGCGCGAACGCCTGTGTTTCCGGCCGGCGCATTCGTTCTGATCCGGCCGCACGAGACGGAATTCCCTACCACACGCCGGTTTACAGTTCCCGAGAAAACAATTTCCCACCTGTGGGCATGCGCCCGCACACGTGATCGATCTCACCGCCGACACGAAGGCCGACACGCCAGGTCAGCTCACCCGGCGGCGCGCAATTCCTCGGTGTGCAGGCGCCGGTATCGACTGTCGTGGAAGACCAGCGGATCGACATCGGCGCGGGTGGCCAGACGCTGGATGTGCACCAGCACAACCTGGTGATCCCCCGCCGGCACCTGCGCGTGCACGGTGCCCTCGATCCACGCGGACGCGCCCTCGACGAATACCGCATGCCCCGTCCCGCGATGCAGCCCCACTCCCGCGAACCGATCACCCGTGCGGGACCCGAACGACCGCGCCGCAGCCTGCTGATCGGTGCCCAGCAGACTCAGCCCCAGATGACTGGCCTGCGACAACAGCGGCCACGTCGAGGAGCTGTTCTGCACACAGAACGACACCAGCGGCGGATCGAGCGATACCGGCACGAACGTACTCACCGCCAATCCGTAACGCGCACCGTCGATTTCGGCACACACCGTGACCACGCCACTGGGGAATGCTGCGAAGGCGCTGCGCAAACCGGCGGCGTCGGCGGGAATCTCCTGCAGTTCGGACATGGGGTACCTCTCTGAACGAAAAACTCGCGGCTGCGGTTCGCCTTTCGGGCGCCGCAAACCCCGCCGGAGCGAAGCGGAGGCCATAGTTACAGCACTCCGTGTGAGGGCGGCGGGGTGTCGTGCAACAGCGCGCGGCCCAGGTGCTGGTATTTCCAGCGCACCGGGTCGTGCAACGTGTGGGTGCGGGCGTTGCGCCAGAAGTGGTCCAGATTGAGATCCAATGCGGCACTGCGGGTTCCGCTGACCTCGAACAGTGCGGCAGACACCTCGGTCGCGGCGCGGTCGGCGAGGATCTTGGCCGCCGCGACCGCGAGCGAGGCCCGCGCGACGACGTCCTGTCCCGGATCCGGACTCGCGGTGGCGGCATCCACGGCCAGTCCGGCCGCGGTCAGCGTCGCCTCGGCAGCGGTCACCGACACGGCCAGCTCACCGATGCGTTGAATCACCAGCGGATCATCGATGGCGCGTTCGACCTGCGCCTCGAACCACGGACGGCTGCGGGTGCGCACGAATTCGGTTGCGGCGCTCAAGGCTCCGCGCGCGATACCGGTATCGATGGCCACGTGCAGCAACTGCGCGAACGCCCCGTATCCGGTCGGCGCACGCACCGCCGCGTCCCGCGCGACCAGCTGCTCGGCCTGCACCCGCACCCCGTCGAATCGCACCGTGCCACTTCCGGTCGTGCGCTGCCCCAACGCATTCCAGTCGTCGACGATCTCGACTCCGGGGCTGCTCGCGGGCAGGAAGGCCACGTACTCCCCCGGCCCCAGTCCGGTACGTTTCCCGGGATCCTCCAGCCGGGCCAGCACCGCGAGAATTCCCGCGAAAGGTGAACCGGTGCAGTAATACTTGGTTCCATCGACGCGCAGTTCCGGCCCGTCCGGACGCAGCGTGGTCGCCACCTCCGCAACCGTCGCGCCACCACGCTCGGACTGGGCGTTGGCTATCTGCGCGCCATCGAGCACCTGCGCGAAATAGCGCTGCTGCTGTTCCGGCGGTCCGGCCAGCCGCAGCAAATTCAGGTAGACGAAATGGCTGTGCGGAATCTGCGCGATATTCGGGTCCGCGACCGCGAGAGTCCGGACCACCTCGGCCAATTCACTCGGCAGCAGATCCGCACCGCCGAACGCGGCGGGCACGGTGACGGCCAGTAATCCACTGGCCGCCAACCGCTCCACCTCGCCATAGGGCAACTGCCGCAGGCGATCCCGCTCGGCAGCGGTGACGGCGAACTCCGCCGCCAGATCCCGCGCCACCTGCCGGGCGTGCCCGGCGGAGGTGATGCGTTGTGCTGCTGTGGCGGTCATCAGCCCGCCACAGCCGCCGGACGGCGCTGCGCCTCGAGTTCGCGCACCAGCGGCAGCACCCGCTGCCCGAAGTACTCGATCTCCTCCTGGAAGTGCAGGAATCCACCCAGAATCAGATCGACGCCGCGATCGCGGTAGGCCACGATCCGCTCGGCGATCTGCTCCGGCGTACCGATCAGCCCGGTCCGGAAACCGTCGTTGTACTGCACCAGATCCTCGAAGGTGGAATCGGCCCACATACCCTTGCGGTCCCCGGTCGAGGCCCCGGCCTGCTGCACCGCGTCCCGGAAACCCTCCACCGCGGGCTTGTTCGCCTTGGCGATGATCTCGCGCAGGGTGTCGTGGGCTTCCTTCTCGGTGTCGCGGGCGATGATGAATCCGTTGAGCCCGAACTTCACCTCGCGATCGTGCGCACGCGCCACGTTGCGCAGATCGTCCAATTGTTCGGTGACACCGTCGAAATCCTTGCCGTTGGAGAAGTACCAGTCGGCGAAACGTCCGCCGTTGCGGCGGGCAGCGCTCGAGTTACCACCTTGGAACAGTTCGGGATTCGGCCGCTCCGGGGTGTTCAGCGGTTTGGGCTTGAGCGTGAAATCGCGAATCCGGTAGAAGTCGCCGCCGTAATCCACCGCGTCCTCGGTCCAGATCTTGCGAATCACTTCGAGGAATTCCGCACTGCGCCGGTACCGTTCGTCGTGTTCGAGCCACGGCTCGCCCAGCGCCTTGAACTCTCCGGCGAACCAGCCCGAGACCACGTTGATCGCGAATCGCCCGTTGGACAGGTGATCCGCCGTCGCGCCGAATTTCGCCAGCACCGCCGGATGCCACAGCCCCGGATGTATTGCGGCGATGACCTTCAGCCGTTCGGTCGCCCCCAGCAGCGCGAGGCTGAACGAGGTCGACTCGTGCTGGAATTCCGCGCCGTAGGAGGCGGTGTAGCGCACCTGGGACAGCGCGTACTCGAAACCGTTGTTCTCCGCGGTGCGGGCCAGCTTCTTGTTGTACTCGAAATCCCACGACGTGCGCTGCTCGATATCACTGGTGACCAGCCCGCCACTGACATTGGGCACCCAGTAGGCGAATCGAGTCTGCTCGGCAATCTTTTCGGTACTCACTCCTGCTCCCAGTGGTGTCGGCCGGATCCTGCGCCCTCGTTGACCGGGCACCTCACGTGCCCTTCACTTCAGCACCGCGAGCTACCCGGCACGAGGTTTTGAATCAGCAGTATTTTTGGCAGTATTTTTGGCCTCCGCTTCGCTCCGGCGGGGTCGGGGCCCCCGAAGGGCCGATTCTTCCCTCCCTCCGCTCCCCCGCTTCGCTCCTCCGCTCCGCTCAGTCCAGAACCGACCCGGGCCCCGACCTTTGGGGTTGGCGTTACCAAGGTGGGCGGAACCGGGTGAACTGCGGTGTTTTGGAATAGATCGCGGAAGGTGTTGCGGAGTTGAGTGCGCTAGACCTGGACCGCTGCCGCGCTGTACTGCGAACGCTCGAAGCGGCCCGCCGGGGCGAACTTGGCCAGGACCTCGTCGGCCTTGGCGCCGGTGACCTGCTCGATGTAGGCGTCGGCCGCGGCCACCGAGTCGATGTCGAGGAAGGGTTGCGGGCGGTGCAGCAGGGAGACCAGTGCGGAGGCGAACTTCTCGTCCACCGCGGCGGCGGGGAAGAAGCGGTTGCTGATGTCGGCGAGTTCCGGATCGCTCAGGAACAGCCGGGTCGCCTTCGCCGCCGCGTCCGAGCGCAAGCGCAGGAAGTCCTCGTACTGCGTCTCGAGCCAGGCCCGATCGAATGCACCCTCGTGGGCCGCCGCGGCCGCGACCAGGCGCTGTGCCTGGATCAGTCCGCTCTGCGCACCCTGTCCGGCGACCGGGTCGTACGCGACGGCGGTATCGCCGATCGCGACCACCAGATGTCCGTTCGCCGTCGCGCCGACGGCCTTGCGGACCACCGGGCGCACCGCACCCTTCAGCCAGGACTTGGGATCCTCCTCGATCACCCGGGTGGACAGCACCTCGGGCAGATCCCAGTCGATGTAGTCGCGGTAGATCTCCTTGACGATCTTGTGCGCCGAGGCGGCGGAATCGGCTGCGCCGAAACGCTTGTCCCAGTCACTGCCGGGCCGGGCCCAGCCCAGGAAGGCCCACGACGGACCCACATCCTTGTGCAGATACGGCCCCCACCACGCCTCACCCTGCTCGGCGAAGATCGAGAACAGGCTGTGCGCACCGCCCGCCGTGCTGCGGTGGGCGAAAACCTCGGGGCCGTAACCCAATCCGGTGAGGGTGACGGTCAGCAGCTTGCGCTGCGGCTCGGCGTACACGGTGCGGTCGGTATCGATCGCGAACAGATCCGACAGACCGCCGCGCCCGGTGGCGACCAGGGTCAGATCGTTGTCGGCCGCGATCGCGTCCAGCTTCTCCGGGGTCACCTCCGCCACGACGAATCGCCCGCCGCGCTCCTGGAACGCGGTCAGCCGCTCGTCGGCCTTGAGCCGGGTGTCCACCGCGATGCCGACGAAACCGTCGAAAGTGCCGTCGAATCCGATCAATTCGGCATTCTCCGGTCCGGCGAAACGCACACTGAGCCCGGTGTGATTGGGGGCGCGGTCGGCGTAGGTGTCCAGGCCCAGGGCGGCCTCGGCCGCCTGGGCCTCGCCGAAGCCCAGGGCGGTGCCGGTGGCGGGGACGTCATCGCGCAGGCTCCGCTGATCGCGATCGCTGTGGATGGTGACCTGGAAACCCGCGTCCAACAGGCCCAGCGCGGCGGTGACGCCGGTCTGCCCGGCCCCGATGATTGCTGCGGTTCGAGACGAATTGTGTTCAGTCATAAGGAAATTCTGCAATCGAGCCGGTGGGCGGCAGAGTGTTGTAATCACCGAGAACCAATCTGTGGAACCCGTTTCCTTCATTCTCGGTCACCACGAAAAGGCCCGAATTGTGAAATCCTCAATTTCACAATTCGGGCCGGACTCAGGACTGTGCGCCGACCGACAGATCCGGACGTCGCACCGATGCCCGATAGGCGGTGGATCCGTTGCCGCCCAGACGATAACGCGCGCCACGATGCTCCTGCGGCAGCCGATCACCCGCACCGAACAACGCATTGCGCAACGTGCCCGGCACATACTCCGTGGGATAGGCGCCGCGTTCGGTCAGCACCGGAATCACATGTTGCACAACGTCTTCGAAACTTCCCGGGGTAATCGCATAGGCGAGGTTGAACCCGTCCACATCGGTCTGGTCGACCCACTCCTGCAACCGGTCCGCCACCGACTCGCCCGATCCCACGAAGACCGGCCCCATCCCGCCGATACCGGCCCAGCGCGCGATATCACGCACCGTCCATTCGCGGCCGTCGTCGTCGAACTCCTGGAAGGCCGACACCGCAGACTGGATGGCATTGCTGTGCACCTGGCCGATCGGATCGTCCAGATCGTATTCGGACAGATCTATCCCCATCCATCCCGACATGAACACCAGCCCGCCCTCGACGCTCGCGTACTCCAGGTATTCCCGGTGCTTACGTTCGGCGGCCTCCTCGGTGGCATCGGTGATGATGGTGGCCAGCGCGTAGATCCGCGCCGAGTACGGATCGCGCCCGGCCTCCCGCAACGCCTCCCGAATGCGCGATACCGTCTGCCCCAGAACGCGTTTCGACGGCGCGGCGACGAAGATCGCCTCGGCGTTCTCCGCGGCGAACCGGGTACCGCGCGCCGAGGCGCCGGCCTGATAGATCACCGGCGTGCGCTGCGGCGAGGGCTCGGACAGGTGGATTCCCGGAACCGTGTAATGCGTCCCGTAGTGCCCGATGTGGTGCACCTTGTCGGGATCCACGTAGATCCCGGCGTCGGCGTCGCGCACCACCGCGTCCTCCTCCCAGGAACCCTCCCACAGCTTGTAGAGCACCTCGAGGTATTCGTCGGCCCGGTCGTAACGATCGTCGTGGTCGAGTTGATCCGCCTCGCCGAAATTCCTTGCGGCCGAGGGCAGATAGCCGGTCACCACATTCCAGCCCAGCCGTCCGCCGGTGAGATGATCCAGCGTGGACAGCCGCCGGGCGAACGGATACGGATGTTCGAAACCGGTCCCGGTCGTGATGCCGAAGCCGAGATGCGTTGTGACAGCGGCCATCGCCGAGACCAGCAGCAGCGGATCGGACAGCGGGATCTGCGCGCCCTGACGCAGCGCGGCGGTGTCGTCACCGCCGTACACGTCGTAGGTGCCCAGGACGTCGGCGATGAAGATGCCGTCGAATCGCCCGCGCTCGAGCAGTTTCGCCAGCTCGGTCCAGTAGCTCAGTTCGGTGTACCGATGCGACTGATCCTTCGGATGACGCCACAGCCCCGGGGATTGGTGCGCAACGCAATTCATGTCGAAGGCGTTGAGCCGGATCCGCCGGGTCACTTGCCGGACTCCTGCGGCCCCCGCGCGCCCGCACTCCAGGCGAACGGCAGTGCTGTGCCGTTGAGCAGGTGATCGCCGATGGCGCGGGCCTTCTGGATCGCCGGATTGTGCACTGAGATGGTCCGGGCGTTGCGCCAGTGCCGATCCAGCCGCAGTCGCTCGGACACGATGGACGCACCGCCGACCTCGAACAGCCTGGTGGTGGCCGCGAGCACGATATCGATCACGCCCAGTTGCGCCTGTGCGGACGCGAGTTCCAGTGCGACCAGGGCGTTCTCATCGCTCGCGCCCGAATCCAGCACCTCGTCCAGACGGTCTGCGACGGCCAGCACGGTGGCGCGCGCGGTGAACGCCGCGGCGGAGAGCTGACCGATCACCTGCTGCACCAGCGGATCCTCGCGCGGCAGATCCGCGGCGGCGTGGGTGTACGTGCGCGTGCGTTCGGTCACCCAGGTGCGCACGTCGAGTTCGGCGCGCTGGGCGATACCCGCCAGCACCGCGAGCTGCACCAGTTGCAGATAGGCGGTGGCGTAGGTCGCCCCGGGCCCGCCGTATCCCGGTCCGAGAATCCGGTCCTCGGCCACCGCGACGTTCTCGAATTCGGTTGTGCCGCTGGCGGTCAGCCGCTGGCCGAAACCGTCCCAGTCGTCGTGCTGCCGCACCCCCTCGGCCCCGGCGTCGACGAGTATCGATACCCGCTCACCGGCCTTGTCCGCCGCCACCAGGATGTGATCGGCGTACAGCGACCCCGTGCTGTAGTACTTGACGCCGTTCAACCGCCAGCCCGACCCGTCCGGGGTCAGTGCGGTCCGATACCGATCGACCGCGCCCACACCGGGTTCGGTGATCGCGTTGCCGACCAGCGTCCCGTCCGCCACCGCCCGCAACCACTGCCGGCTCGCGGCGGACGGCTGGGCCAGCAGCTGATCTTCCACGAAGGAGAAGTGCACCCGAAGTGCCTGCGGCAGATTGGATTCCGCTGCGGCCAGATCGATCAGCAAGCCGAACAGCTGACGCGCGCTCGCACCGTAGCCGCCGAATTCGACGGGCACTCGCAGCGCACCGAACTTCACCTCGCGCAGCCAGCCCACCTCCTCGTACGGCAGGCGGCGGTCGATCTCGCGCTGCAGCGCTCCGGCCGCGATCCGGTCGAAGACGGGCGCGAAGATCTCGGTGAGCTCGCGATCGGTGGTGGGGCGTGAGGCGGTGGAGGTCATATCCGAACGATCGCCCGAACCCGGATTTCGCTCACGGTTTAGGCGCAGCGGGATCGAAACACCACCGCTGCGAACGCCGCAGGGCCCCGCCCGGCGATTCCGGACGGGGCCCTGCGGATTCGAAATTACTTGGCCGGGGTGAACGGCGCGTTGATCGTCTGGAAGTACTGCACCGCAGCCGCGATCGCGACCGGGGCGGTGACCAGCAGCTGACCCGCCAGGGTGCCCAGGGCGCCGACGGCGATGATGCCACCGAAGCAACCGATCACCGCTGCGGGCAGGAACGCACCGAACAGACCGACGATCGCGGCCGCGGACACGGTCGCACCCGCGATACCGCCGAGCACGCAGCCCACGGCTCCACCGGTCAGACCGCCGACCAGGGTGCCGACGGTGGCACCGGTGGCGATGGTGTCCTTCATACGGTTCCAGGCCGCCTGCTCACGGTCGTACGGGGTCTTCCACGGCGCGGTGTTCTGGTACGGCAGATCGACCGGCTTGTAGACCGCGTGCTGCATGTCGAACTGCGGGGTCAGGGTGGCGGTGTGATCCGCGATGTTCGCCGCGATCGGGAACTCGAACTCATCGACGCGGAACTTCAGTTCCGTTCCGGCAACGGTCTTTCCGTTGGCAGCCTTGATCTTGAAGACGCCGTTCTCGACGTCCATCGAACCGGCATCGGTCTTCACGATCGAAGCGGTCGGAGTCGTCCACGCCTTGTAGTTGATCGCTTCCGGCGCGCTCTGCGACGGTGCAGCGTTGGCAGCCCCGGCGGTAACGCCGAGGGCGGTTGTCACGAGAGCCGCGACCACCGCGAACTTCCTCATCTTCACTTTGATATTTCCCTCATCATCAAGCAACAGGACTGAGGCGCTGCAACGCCTCGGCATTCGGGCAAATCCACCTATTCGGACGAACCCACCCGGCACGGAATCCGTGAGTCAGCCACGCACAGGCCCACTCCGGACCCGTTCCCATCCGGGTCTGCATTCCCGGGTGGGAGCGGTGTCCCCCCGGTGCGATAGCACCGGGTCCGATTCACCGATCGTGTCGTCGTTGCGCTCGACGGCGACGCGATAACGGCGAACGTTACTTTGCCGGAGTGAACGGCGCGTTGATCGTTGTGAAATATTGAATGGCCGCGGCAACTGCCACCGGCGCGGTCACCAGCAATTGTCCGGCGAGAGTGCCCAGCGCACCGACGGCGATGATGCCACCGAGGCAGCCGACAGCAGCGGCCGGAATGAACGCACCGAAAAGACCCACGATCGCCGCAGCCGCCACGGTCGCACCCGCGATTCCGCCGAGCAAGCAACCCACGGCCCCGCCGGTCAGACCGCCGACCAGGGTGCCGATGGTGGCGCCGGCACTGATGGTGCTGGTCAACCGGTTCCACGCCGCCAGCTCACGGTCGTACGGAGTCTTGAACGGCGCGGTGTTCTGATACGGCAGATCCACCGGCTTGTACACCGCGTGCTGCAGATCGAACTGCGGAGTCAGCGTCGCGGTCCGACCGGCGATATCCGCGGCGATCGGAAAGACGAAATCATCTACGCGGAAAGACAATTGGGTTCCGGCCAAGGTCTTGCCATTGGCAGCCTTGATCGCGAATACGCCGTCGTGCACATCCAGCGATCCGGCATCGGTGGAGATGATCGTCGAATTCTCGGTGGTGGTCGCCTTGTAGTCGACCACGCCGTCGGATCCGCCGGACGTGGCCGAAGCCACGCCGGACGATAATCCCAGCGTCGTGATGACCAGAGCCGCGACCACCGCGGCCTTGTTGATTTTCATGGTGTTTCCCTCATCATCGAATCGCGACGCCGTGTGGCGGTGGCCACATCCATGACGGGCGTCGCGAGATATCGGCGGAGTTCGCCGAAGAACAGCCGCTCGCACGCACTGCGAACGACTGGCTGCAAGCCTGAAACAACTGCCGGTGTTCGAACCAGGTTAAGAAACACCCAGATTCCAACCGGTGACTCCCGAACCCGCCCCGCGCAGTATCGGATGTTGGATCGCCGACCGTTCGGCGTCGACCGCCCGTGCTCCATCCTGAAAGGGTTGCGCTCGAATGAGCTTGAATTTCCACTGGTTCCTGCCCACCTACGGCGATTCCCGCAACCTGGTCGCGGGCGGTCACGGCACCGCCATGTCGGGCGATCGGCCCGCGTCGCTGCGCTATCTCAATCAGATCGCCGGGGCCGCGGAGGAAAACGGTTTCGAGGCGGTGCTCACCCCGACCGGGGCCTGGTGCGAGGACGCCTGGCTCACCACGGCCATGCTGGTGGAGACGACCGAGACGCTGAAATTCCTGGTCGCCTTCCGTCCCGGCGTGGTCAGCCCGACCCTGGCCGCGCAGATGGCCGGAACCTTCCAGCGTCACTCGCGCGGGCGGCTGCTGCTCAACGTCGTCACCGGCGGTGAACCGCACGAACAGCAGGCATACGGCGACTTCCTGGACAAGGAACAGCGTTACGAGCGCACCGGGGAATTCCTGCACATCGTGCGCGAGCTGTGGGGCGCTCGCGAGCCGATCAGCTTCGAGGGCAAACACCTCCAGGTCCGCAACGCGCTGCTCAACAACCATCCGGACCCGATCCCGCCGGTGTTCTTCGGTGGCTCGTCGGCGCCCGCGGGCCCGATCGCCGCGCAGTACGCGGACACCTATCTGACCTGGGGTGAGCCGCTGTTCGCGGTGAGCAAGAAACTCGAGTGGATCCGTCGCCTGGCGGTGGACCACGGCCGCAAACTCGACTACGGCCTACGCATTCACGTCATCTCCCGGGACACCTCCGAACAGGCCTGGGCCGAGGCGGACCGGTTGCTCGAGGCGGTCGATCCCGCGGATATCGAACGCGTCCAAGCGAATCTGGCCAAGAGCGAGTCCGAGGGACAGCGCCGGATGCTGGATCTGCACGGCGGTGCCACCGACCGGCTGGAGATCGCGCCGAACCTGTGGGCCGGCGTCGGGCTGGTGCGCGGCGGAGCCGGCACCGCACTGGTCGGATCGCACGAAGAGGTCGCCGAGCGGCTGATCGAATATTCGCGCCTGGGGATCACGCAGTTCATCCTCTCGGGTTATCCCCATGTGGAGGAGGCGTACTGGTTCGGCGAAGGTGTGCTGCCGATCCTGGAGCGCCGCGGTCTGTGGAAGCACCCCACACGCCGGGTGCGTCCCGTGGCGACCACCCCGTTCGCCACGGCGGCGGCCAGCAGCAGCTGAGTCGCGCACGGATATCACAGCGGCGGCCGTCCCATCCCGGGCGGCCGCCGCTGTCGTATCCGCGGCTCGCGGGATAGGTGAGTTCATGACACGATACCGCATATCCGATGCCATTCTCAGAATTGGGAACATTCGAATTCGGTAGCATGTCGATAAACGACTTCGCCGAGCCGTGAATACTGTCTGCTCGATCACAAGAATTCGAATTCAGCAGCAGTTGCGTCGCCCGGGCCGACCATGTTCGGCAACCTGCGGGCAGGCGAAATTCGTTGATCTTCAACGTGATTCAACCCAGTCACCAGCAAATCCACACATTCCGAAACGAAAAGATTTTACTGTGCGCGGAGTCTCTCTGGGATTCGAACCACGTTGCCTCGGCAGGAGAACCGAACTACCGTGAACGAGGCAATGGCCGCCGTCGCTCATTGTCACGAACCATTGAGATGAACACGCATCGCACCATTCACGAGATGGCATATCGCACCACTGGATCGCGATATCCGCGCTGCGGAAAATTACGACTGGAACAATGACCTCTTCGACACCCTGGCATGTTCACGACGACTCGGAAAACCTCCCCGCGCCGCCGATCCGGCACACCCGCCTTGTGACACAACGAATTTCGACCGTCCGCGCCGACAAAGGCTATGTGGCCGCGGCCGTCGCGGCGGCGCTCACCCTCATCCTGATGTTCCAGCCGTGGCTGACCGCCTCGGGTCCGAACGGACGGCTACGTTCGGATGCGCTCGGCCGAATCGACGGCGCGACAAGGGGTTACACCGATTGGCTGACGACCGGCTACACCCAGCCCAGCATCAGCGGCGTCTGGGCTGTCCTGGCCGCACTCGCGGCGGTGGTGACCATCTCCGCCGTCCTGATGTACCTGCGCATCCGCACCGACGCACTGTCCTATCTGGTACTCGGCGCATCCCTGGCCACCGCGATGTTCGTCCTGGCCGACCTGCTCTACCTCAGCGGCAAGGCTCCCGAACTACGCTCTATGGTCCAGGGCAACAACGGATTCGGCGACGGCCTCGGCAGCCTGCTGGGCATGTTCCTGGGCAACGGCACCTCCCGATACGGCACCCATCAGGTGGCCAGCGCGGGCCTGGACCCCGCGGCAATGCTCTGCGGCGCAGCCGCATTCGGCGGCGCGGTAGCCGCGATCGCCTCGGGCGCACGCAAACACACCTGGTACACGATGCGGCTGGTGGCGCCGCGGCCGCGAGCGGCCGCACTGCCCGCACCCGAGGTGCGCAACGAGCGCACCGTCATCACGGTCGGCTGACGCTCACGCCTTCTTCTTCGCGGCCGCCTTCTGTTCCTTCTTGAAGGCCCGCACCTCGAGCAACGTCTCCCCGTCCACGATGTCGGCCGCCGACCGCCGCGAATTCTTCTCCGAATACGCCCCGGCGGCCTTCTCCCACCCGCTCGGCCGCACCCCGAGCTGTTTACCCAGCAGCGCGAGGAAGATCCGGGCCTTCTGATCGCCGTACCCGGGCAGATCCTTCAACCGGCGCAGCACCTCCGCGCCGTTCGGATCTGCCTGGGTCCAGATCCGTTCGGTATGCCCGTCGTAGTTCTCGATGACGTACCGAGCCAGATCCTGCGCCCGCCGCGCCATCGACCGCCCGTACCGGTGAATCGCGGGCGGCGTGGCCGCCAACTCCTCGAACTCCGCCGGATCGGCCTGCGCGATCTTGTGAATGTCGAATCCACCCATCCGCTCGGCGAGCTTGCGCGGCCCGCGAAACGCGTGTTCCAGCGGATACTGCTGGTCGAGCATCATGCCGACCAACAGCGCGAACGGATCCGCCGAGAGAAGCTGATCCGCTTCGGGTTCCTGTGCGAGACACAGCTGAGGGGCCATCAGGCCATTATGACGCCTCCGAAATCGAAACCGGCGAGTAGCCGGGTGCGCCGCGTAGGCTCGGCGCATGCCTGACACTCTGGTGATACCCCCCACAGTGGACAAGGCGCCGAAAGACAGAACGGCAAGTTATATGGCGCCCACACACAGCACCACGCATTCCGCCCGTCGCCCGGATCGATTCGATCGCGAGGGGCACGATCAACTCATCGACGTCCGCGATCTACAGGCCGCCCTGCCCGGTATCGCGCGGCTGCGCTCGTGGGCCCACGAGGCCCTGGCCCTGCAGCCTGGCGAGAGCGCGGTCGACATCGGTTCCGGCACCGGTTCGGAGGTCCTGGCCTTCGCCGAGGCGGTCGGCCCGGACGGCAACGCCGTCGGCGTCGAACCCGACCCGAATCTGCTCGCCGCCGCGGAACGCAGTGCCGCCGAGTCGAGCTCGCACGCGCGATTCGTCACCGGCGACGCGTACGGCCTGCCCTTCGGCGCGGGATCGTTCGACGTGGCCCTGTGCGAACGCGTCTTCCAGCACCTGACCGCACCCACGCGCGCGACCGCCGAGATCGCCCGGGTACTGCGCCCCGGCGGCCGGGTCGTGGTGACCGACAGCGATTGGGGCACCGCGATCGTGCATCCGGGCGACCGGAAGGTGGTGCACGAGGTGATCGAGACGCTGATCGGCAACACCACCAACCCGTTCGCCGGACGTCGCCTGCACGGACAGTTGCAGCAGGCCGGGCTGATCGTCGACGAGGTCGGCTCGCATGCACTGGTGCAGGACGCCGGGATCGGCGCGGGTGCGCTGGTCGCGCGGATCTCCGCGATGGCCGTGGCACGCGGCGTGATCACCGAACAGCAGCGCGAGCAGTTGCTGGCGGATCTGCAGGCGGGCGCGGAGTCCGGTGACATCCACCTGTCGGTGACCATGTTCGCGGTGCTGGCCCACAAACGCTGAGTCTTTGGCCTCCGCTTCGCTCCGGCGGGTTCGCGGCCCCTGAGTCTCGTCGTTCGGCCCCGTGTCGGGCACTCGTTCCTCGCACCCGCCACGCGTCCGAACGACGAGACGGGCCGCGAACTTTGGCGTTGGCGTTGTATCGGGTATCGGAACGGGGTAGCGAGTACCGGTCTTCGGTCTCACTACCCCGTTCGCCTCGGATCTACAGCAGTTTCTCCGTGGCGGCGAGCAGCACGCAGGTGGCCAGGCCGTCCATCGCCTTCTCCAGATCACCCAGCGGCGGGAAGCTCGGCGCGATGCGAATGTTCTTGTCGTCCGGGTCTTTTCCGTACGGGAAGGCCGAACCCGCCGGGGTGAGCGCGATTCCGGCGGCCTTCGCCAGCGCGACGACCCGCGCGGCGGTGCCCTCGAGCACGTCGAGGCTGATGAAGTAGCCGCCCTTGGGCTCGGTCCACGACGCGATCTTCGACGCGCCCAGACGATCCTCCAGAATCCGCAGCACCAGAGCAAATTTCGGCTCCAGGATCGCGCGGTGCTTCTGCATGTGCGCGCGCACGCCGTCGGCGTCGCCGAAGAACCTCACGTGCCGCAGCTGGTTGATCTTGTCCGGGCCGATGCTCTTCTTCCCGGCGTGTTTCAGGTACCAGTCCAGGTTGGCGGTCGAGCCGCCCAGGAAGCTCACCCCGCTACCGGCGAAGGTGATCTTCGAGGTGGAGGCGAATACGTAGGGGCGGTTGGGGTTTCCGGCCGCGGCGGCCAGGCCCAGCACATCCAGCGAGGGTTCGGTGGTGTCGGTCAGTGGGTGCACCGCGTACGCGTTGTCCCAGAAAAGCCGGAAGTCCGGCGCCGCTGGCATCGAAACCAGTTCCCGGACAACCTCTTCGGAGAAGGTGACACCGGTCGGGTTGGCGTAGTTCGGCACCGCCCACAGGCCCTTGATCTGCGGGTCGGCGGCCACCAGCTCGGCGATGGCGTGCACGTCCGGGCCGTCGGGGCCGATCGCGATCGGGATCATCTCCACACCGAGCGCCTGCGTCATCGCGAAGTGCCGGTCGTATCCCGGGCTCGGGCACAGGAATTTGACCACCGGCTCGTCCACCCAGCGGCGCTGCGAATCGGCGGTGCCGTACAGCAGGGCGAAGGTCAGCACGTCGTGCATCAGCTCGAGGCTGGAGTTGTTTCCGGCCAGCAGATTGGCCACCGGAATGCCCAGCAGATCACCGAAGATCGCACGCAACTCCGGAAGTCCTTGCTGGCCACCGTAATTGCGCAGGTCGGTCCCGGCGGCATCGCGAAATTCGTTGCCGGGCAGGGCGAGCAGGTCCAGCGACAGGTCGAGCTGCTCCGGCGAGGGCTTACCGCGGGTGAGATCCAGTGTCAGCTTCTCGGTCTCGAGCTTCGCGTAGTTCGCGGTCTGCGTCTCGTGTTCGGACACGAGTTCCGCATGGCTCATCAAACCGATCTGCGTTTGCCGGGGCATCACTCAACAGCCTTTCCAAGCAGCGTGGGGATTGTTCTCGGACGCGGCCCGCGCCGGTCCAGCAGTCCACGTTACTAGGGTTTGCTACGGGGAGTGCGCCATATCGGGGCCTCGTTGGACCGGACCGGCGAGTAATAAGGGGACCCCGCGCACCCGGCAGAGCCCGTTGACCCTTGCTGCCTTCCGGCCCTGGGGGAGTTCACAGGATGCGCGCCGCGCGGGATCCGTTGGCCAGTGTAGCGGTCCGCCGGGATTCGGTCCGCATGCGCCCCCGCCAAACGCGGGAGACGCGGGAGCGGTGGAGTCGCTACGATCTGTCCGACGTTCCGAGGGGGCTTCGGCTACCACACCCGGAGGGAAGGAAAATATGACGGACAACACTCCGCCACAGGACGAGCCGCCCAACGACTCCAATCAATGGTGGTCCACACCGGCCAGCACCGGTTCGAGCACACCGCTCACCGGCACCGACCCGACCATCATGGGCGGCAGCCAGGGCTACGGCGCCTCGGGTTACACCCAGCAGCCGTACAACCCGCAGGCGTACAACCCGCAGCCCTACGCCCAGTCGGCGTCGCAGCCGACCGCGATCCCGCAGCCGCCTTCGCAGCCGACGCCGCAACCCGTCGCCCAGCCGCAGATGGGCTACACCGGGCAGCAGCAACAGCCGCAGTTCACCGGCGGCTATCCGCAGCAGCCGTCCTTCGCGCCGCGTCCGCCGCAGAAGAGCAATGCCGCGCTGTGGGTCATCGGCGGTGTGGTGGGTCTGGTGGTCGTCATCGGTGTCGTCATCGGCATCGTGGCCGTGGCCGGCGGCGACGACAGCTCCAACTCGGTCCTCGGCAAGAACAAGGTCGACGGCGACTACAGCATGTCCAGCGTCACCAACGCGTGCAGCCTGGTCGACCTGACGGTGCTGAGCAAGTGGGCGCCCACGGCCAAACCCAACCCGACGCACACCGAGCGCGCACCCGACAGCAGCATCGGCGGCGGTTCGCTGGATTGCGACGGCTCGTACGAGGGCGCGGGCAAGTACAGCACCGACAGCTCCCAGCTGTCCCTGGACGTCGAGTTCCAGAGCAAGTACGGCTCGCCCGACTACAACATGTGGAAGGACACCGACACCAAGACCACCGGCAGCGGTCGCAGCTCGGGTGACATCACCGGTATCGGTCAGCAGGCCTACTACGCGATCGAGCAGCGGAACTACTCCAGTTTCAACGTGCTCAACTACACCTGCGCGGCGATGGACTCCAACGTCTCGGTGAAGATCGAGCTGCGCATCGACGCCGACAGCGCCCCCAGCACGGAGGACGCCGGAACCACCTGCAAGGACCAGCTCAAGAAGGTCCTCACGGGCCTGCACAAATGACTCCGAACCCCCTCCGACAGGCCGGTTTGGTGCGCCGAGGGGGTCAACCGGTATATTGCTGACCGGAGGATTCGCCTAGTGGCCTATGGCGCTCGCCTGGAACGCGGGTTGGGTTAACGCCCTCAGGGGTTCAAATCCCCTATCCTCCGCCAGGAACTCCCTGGTCGGAAGCCGTACGTCGGCATCCGACCAGGGAGTTTTCCCATTCACTGGGCTCTTTTCCCATTCACGAGGCTGGGGGTCGCGTCCCGCGCCGCTTTCTACACGGCCGGTGTGACTACCGCGCGCGGTGTGGACGGATCCTGCGCATCGGACGCTCCGGCTGCGAATCAAGAGCGCAGGGCCGCCACGGTCTCGGTGAGGGCGGTGTCGAGGAGGGCAGTGTAGGTGTCGATGTCCGGGATGACGTCGGGGTCGGCGTGGATCGAGACGGTTACCGTGTTGCCGAGGCCGTGGATGCCGTGAGTCAGGTGCATCACCGTCCCCAGGGCGGGGAATCCGGCGGTCCAGCGGACGGGGGCGGTGGCGAAGGTCAGGTCGGCGGGGCCGCGGTTGACGCTGGAGATGACGGTGTGGCCGGAGAGGGCTTCGGGGGTGAGGTCGAGGGGGTATCCGGCGATGTCGCGGCGCAGTACGGGGGCGGGGATCACCTCGGTGACCGCGTTGCGGGCGGTCATGAGGGGGTGCAGGGCGCGAGTTCGGCGGGCGGCGAGGTCGGCTGCGATGCGGTCGGCGCGGCGGTGGGGGTCGGGTTCGTGCGCCGGCAGTTCGATGGCGAGGTCGACATAGTTGTTGCGCGGGTGGGTCCGACGTCGCCGGAAGGTGAGCCTCGTCGGCTGCGCGTCGGCCGCGGGCAGGGCCATCGAGACCTGCGCGCCGAGAAGCACATTCGGTTCGCCGTGGTCGGCCAGGTAGCGGGACAGGGCCTGGGATATCGCCGTTGCGGCCACCACGGTCACGGTGTGGCCGGGGACACGCAGATCCTCGCGGACGAGCATGCGGATCGCGTGGGAACTCGGCGCAGGCGGGTGGTTCATCCGGGTCAGCGGAAAATCTGTTGCAGGCGAGGGAATTTCGCCCTGATGGGTGAGCGCTTCGAGTTCCCGCCGGGCCCGTTCGGCACCCAGTCCGCGACTCACCGTGCGGGCCAACGCAACCGGCATCCCTAGCAGCGCAACGGCTTCCACCGGCCGGAGTACCACTCTGCACGCCGATCTGATCGGCGCAATGCTGGATTCCGCGACATCCAACTGCTGCCGAGCCGAGCCCGGTCCGGGGGCGTCACCCCACAGCGCCCGCGCGATCTCGGCCGAACGACGTCCGTCGGCCAGCGCGTGCGAAAGCTGAAGTACCGCAACCAGTGCGGGCACATCGCCACCCGGCGCATCTCGAATGCCGCGAAACAGGTGCAGGCGCCAGGGATGCTCGTCGGCTCGAACGCCATGTGACAGCATTTCCTCCACTGCCGCAATGACATTCGACCAGATCGGGGCACCCAGGACAGGTTCGGAGATCTGCGAGGCCGACACCGCACACGGCACCCACTCCGGATACGCGAACCGATGTTCCCGCAGCCGCACACACAGATCGGGGATGTTCGCGGCACGCCCCAGCACCTCGTCCGCCAACTGCTCGAACGAATGTCCGGCATCGGTGAAGCAGTACAGCAGGAACAGATCGTTGACCGTCCGGCGGGACAGCCAGTATCTCGTCGCATCCTGCGGCGCCAGCGAGTTCACCCGACGACGATATCCAAGTGCCGATTTCGGCCGAAAAAGCCCATCGATCTCGACATCCCGAAGTGCTACGCTCTGTAGTAGAAGCATAACCAATCTCTCTCCCGGGGCGGGGTGACTGCCATGGCAGTACGAGAAGGGCGCATCGGCCGAACACTCGCTGCGCAGGCCGATTCGGCGGATCAGCGATATCGGGCGGCGAATTTCGCGAAACGTTCCATCAACAAGGTCTTTCCGACGCACTGGTCGTTCCTGCTCGGCGAGATCGCGCTCTACAGCTTCATCATTCTGCTGCTGTCGGGCATCTATCTGACCCTGTTCTTCGACCCGTCGATGACCGAGGTGGTCTATCACGGCGCCTATCAGCCACTGCGCGGCGTCGCCATGTCACGCGCCTACGAATCGGCGCTCAACATCAGTTTCGACGTGCGCGGCGGATTGTTCGTGCGGCAGGTACACCATTGGGCCGCACTACTTTTCACCGCCTCGATGATCGTGCACCTGTGCCGCATCTTCTTCACCGGCGCGTTCCGCAAACCGCGCGAGGCCAATTGGGTGATCGGCGCACTGCTGCTGATCCTGGCCATGTTCGAGGGCTTCTTCGGCTATTCGCTGCCCGACGATCTGCTGTCCGGCACGGGCCTGCGCGCCGCGTTCGCGGGCATCACCATGAGCACCCCGGTGGTCGGAACCTGGTTGCACTGGTTGATGTTCGGCGGCGATTTCCCGGGCACGATCATCATTCCGCGTCTGTACATCGCGCACGTACTGCTGCTGCCCGGCATCATGCTAGCGCTCATCGCAGCCCACGTGGCGCTGGTCTGGTATCAGAAACACACCCAGTTCCCCGGACCCGCACGCACCGAACGCAATGTCGTCGGCGCGCGCATCGTCCCGGTGTTCGCCGCGGATCAGGGCGCGTTCTTCATGTTCACCCTCGGCATCGTCGCACTGATGGGCGGCATGCTGCAGATCAATCCGATCTGGAACATGGGGCCCTACAACCCGTCTCAGGTCTCGGCGGGCACCCAGCCGGATTTCTACATGATGTGGACCGACGGATTCCTGCGGCTGTTCCCGGCCTGGGAGATGTACCCGTTCGGGCACACCGTTCCGGGACCGTTCGCGGTCGCGGTGATGATGGGCGTGGTCTTCGGGCTGCTGATCGGCTATCCGTGGATCGAGAAACGCCTGAGCCGGGATCACGCGCGGCACAATCTGCTGCAACGTCCGCGCGACGTCCCGGTGCGCACCGCGATCGGCGCGATGGCGTTGACGTTCTATCTGGTCCTCACCCTCGCCTGCGTCAACGACATCATCGCCCTGAAATTCGACATTTCCCTCAACGCGACCACCTGGGCCTTCCGCATCGGCCTGCTGATCGCGCCGCCGCTGGCCTACCTGCTCGCCTACCGGATGTGCATCGCCCTGCAGCGCAGCGATCGCGCGGTGCTCGAGCACGGTATCGAGACCGGAATCGTGCGCCGGCTGCCGCACGGTGAATACATCGAGATCCATCAGCCGCTGGGCCCGGTCGACGAACACGGACATCCGATTCCGCTGGAATATCAGGGAGCGGCCATTCCGAAGAAAATGAACCGATTGGGTCTTTCCGGCAAACCGGGCCCGGGGAGCTTCCTGCGCGCCGACCCGCAGGTAGAGGCCGCACAACTGGAGGCGGCCGACCGCAATCGAGAACACGAGCAACTCGCGGTGCTGCGAAGCCGCATCGGTCCGCACTCCGGAAAGCCCGGGAACGGGGACTGATCCGCACACGCGAAGGCCCCGAGCCGCACGGCCCGGGGCCTGATGTGTCGATTACTATCGGCCGGTCAGGCTCGCCCCGACAGCCGATCCGTCACCCCCGCGACGAACGCATCCCATTCGCCGGGGGTGAACCCCAACACCGGACCGTGGCCGTGATCCTTGGTGTCCCGCAGGGCGACATTGCCGTCGCCGAGGAACGCCACCTCGACACAGTTTCCGTCGGGACCACTGTGTCTGCTCTTGAACCACACGGCATCGGTCGTATCAACCTTCACGGCACTTACTCCTTCACTGCTTCGAGCCTGAGAATTAGCTGATTTCATTCGTTCCGACAGCGGGATCACCTCGAAAAGACGGAAAACCCCGTTACTACGCCTGCGTGGCGCAGTCTGCACACTGCATGACTCGCGGTGCGTGTCCACTTTCCGCACCTTGCGGGGGCTCGCCCCCTTGAGCACACTAGCAGGTTTCCGCAATGTTGCGCTGGCCTCTTTTCGAATCCAACCATGCATATCTTCCCAGACCGGAACCATCATTATTGTTTGCGCAATTATAGCTAGCAAATATTTCTCGAGTCGGGCAAACATTATTAGGTACATAATTCGACGGACGTTCCGCCACGCCGATCCGCCCGGACCGGCACCCGCCGCCGGCACGGTGGATCATGGAGCCGTGGTGCGACGCGATCGAGACGATGCCGGACATGCCCGCAATGCCCGACCCCGCGACCGTTTCGGGCGCCCGCTACCGCTTGGCAGCCCCGGTGTCGAGCGGATTCCGGACGATCTCGAGCTGCCCCCGAACGAGACGCTGGACTACGCACAGCGACTCCTGGACGACGGTCTGGCCTTCAACGCACATGAGGTCCTGGAGGCCGCATGGAAGTCCGGACCGTTCGCCGAAAGGATGCTGTGGCAGGGACTGGCCCAATACGCGGTCGGGCTGACGCACATCCAGCGCGGAAATCCGAAGGGTGCGAGGACACTGCTCGAGCGGGCCGTGGGGCGGCTGGACGCCGCGGAGCCGTTGCCGTACGACGTCGACGGACCAGGTCTGCGCACCCATGCCGAGCGTCTGCTGACCGATCTGGCCGCCGGACGCGAGATTCCCGAGGATGACCTGATTCCTCGTCTACGGGGCTGAACATGGACGCACACCGCGGCGCGGGCCGATTCGCCCCGAGCCCCTCGGGCGATCTGCATCTGGGCAACCTGCGCACCGCACTGCTGGCCTGGCTGTTCGCCCGGTCCACCGGACGCGCCTTCGACATCCGGATCGAGGATCTGGACCGCGTACGCCCCGGCGCGGACGAACGTCAACTGGCCGATCTGGCCGCACTCGGCCTGGACTGGGACGGGCCGGTGGTCCGGCAGTCCGAGCGGCTCACGCTGCACCACGCCGCCATCGACCGCCTCACCGCGGCCGGGCTGACCTACGAATGTTATTGCACCCGAAGGGAAATCCAGCAGGCCGCAGCCGCGCCGCACGGTCCGATGGGCGCGTATCCGGGCACCTGCCGCGACCTGTCCGAGGCCGAACGCACCGCCCGGCGCGCCGGCGGGCGTCCCGCCGCACTGCGATTGCGCTCGCGGACAACCGAGTTCGAGATCGTCGACGGACTGCGCGGGCGGTATCGCGGCGTCGTGGACGATTTCGTCCTGCGCCGCGGCGACGACACCCCGGCCTACAACCTCGCGGTCGTGGTCGACGACGCCGATCAGGGTATCGATCAGGTGGTCCGCGGCGACGATCTGCTGCCCTCCACACCGCGCCAGGCCTATCTGGCCACTCTGCTCGGCGCGAATGTGCCACGGTACGCACACGTTCCACTGGTGCTCAATCAGGACGGCAAACGATTGGCCAAGCGTGACGGCGCGGTCACGCTTGCCGATCGGCGCGCGCTCGGCGAATCACCGCAACAGGTATTCGCACTGCTCGCGGACTCGCTGGGATTTCGGGCAAACCACCCGCACGAGTTGCTCGAGCAATTCGCGCCCGCCGTGTTGCCCACCACACCATGGATCCTCGCGTCTGGTGATGTGGTGGAACCGAGCCGGAATCCGTAACGTACGCCGAGTCCGAAGCCACGACCACATCTACGAGGACTACACGAAATATGACAAGCGGTGGGTACGACCCCAACCAATACCCCCAGGGCGGCCAGCCGTACGGTCAGCCATACCCGCAGGCCGGTCAGCAGCCCTACCCGGGCCAGCCGGACTACGGGCAGCAGCAGCCGTACGGCCAGCAACCGTACCCGCAGGGGGGACAGCCGTATCCGCAGGGGGCACCGCAGGACCCTTACGGACAACAACAGCCGCAGCAGCCGTACGGACAACAGACCGGCGGCCAGCAGCAGCCTTACGGACAGCAGACCGGCGGACAGCCGTATCCGCAGCAGGACCCTTACGGGCAGCAGCAGGGCTACGGTCAGCAGCCGGGTTACGGACAGCAGCCGGGTTACGGTCAGCAGCCCGGCTACGGCGCACCGGGTGCGCCCGGTTTTCCGGGGATGCCGGGCGTTCCGGGACTGCCGCCGGGGGCGCAGCCCGCTGAACTGGGCATCCGGATCGGCGCCCGGCTGATCGACATGGTCATCGTGTCCATCCCGGGGTACCTGTTCTTCTTCCTCATCCAGATGTCGATGGGCATGTCCTTCGGCGCTCAGCTGGTCGGCGGGTTGCTGTTCGGCCTGGTCGGCGCACTGTACTTCCCGGTGATGGAGGCCACGCAGGGCTTCACCCTCGGGAAGAAGATCCTCGGTCTGCGGACCCTGGGCCCCAACGGTGCGCCGAAGCCGGATTTCCAGCAGGCGCTCATCCGCAACATCTACGCGATCTGCAACCTGCTGTGGTGCATCGGATCGATCGCCGCGCTGGTCATCATCATCGTCATGATGGTCACCATCGAGCAGTCCCCGATCAAGCAGGGCTGGCACGACCGGATCGCCGGCGGCACCCAGGTGATCAAGGGCTGAGGCCGAACACTCGCAGCACCACGAAATACCGAGGGGCGCACCCGATCACGGGTGCGCCCCTCGTCGTTCTCCCGGCACTCAATAGGTGTTCGACGAAGTGTTCGCGATGATGACGAAGACGATGACGAAGTACGCGACGACCAGGACGATGATGCCGACCCCGATCCAGATCCCGGCCAGCGCCATCCCGCGACCGTCCTGATTGCGCTCCTTGATCTGATTCAGCGCGATGAACCCCAGGATCACTCCGACGATCGAGGTGACACCGCAGGTCGCGAGCCCGGCGAGGGAGGTGACCAGCGAGGCGATGGCCATCCCGTTCGAGCTGCGCACGGGCGGATAACCACCGTAGGGCTGATAGCCGAGCGCGGGCGGATAAGGCTGCGGGGCGGGCTGGATCGGCGGCTGGGGATAACTCGGATACGACTGCGCCTGCGGTGGCGGCGCGGCCGGATACTGCGGAGCCGAGTTGTAGGACGGCGGAGGCGGCGGCGCCGATGGCTGGCCCCCCGACTCCGACGACACACCCTCGCCGCCGTACTGCTTCCACCACTCGTCGGAATCGCCGGGATTCGTCATTCGTCCAGCCTATTCGAAGGCGCCCGACTCCCGGTATCGTCAGTACCTCGTGAGCGAAACAAGACAAACGCCGGAAATCGACGAGTCTGGGCGCCCCGCGGCCGAGCACGCGTCGTTCGCGCGAGCCGTGGGGAGTCCCTACACCTTGATCGTGGTGGTTTTCACCACCACACTGATGATTTCGAACATCTGCGCCACCAAGGGCGTGCAATTCTTCGGCGGGCAGCATCTCTCGCTCGGACCGCTGGAGATCCTGCCGATCACCACCGACGGCGCGTTCTTCCTGTTCCCCCTGGCCTACGTCATCGGCGACATCCTCAGCGAGGTCTACGGCTTCAAGGCCGCCCGCCGCACCATCTACTACGGCTTCGGCATGCTGGCGCTGATGGTGCTGTGCTTCTGGATCGCCATCGGCCTGCCCGCGGCCGACTTCTACAGCAACCAGGACGCCTTCCGCACCGTCGCCGGGACCACCCCGCAGTTGGTCGCCGCGGGTCTGGCCGGATACGTCATCGGCCAGTTCCTGAACTCGGTGACGCTGGTCCTGATCAAGGAACGCACCAAGGAGAAGCACCTGTGGGCCCGCCTGCTGGGCTCCACCGTCGCCGGCGAATTCGGCGACACGCTGGTCTTCTGCTCCATCGCCGCCACCGCCATCGGCATCAACACCTGGGGCGCATTCCTGAATTACGTTCTGGTGGGCTTCATCTGGAAGACCCTCTGCGAGGTCATCGTCATGCCGATCAGCTACCGCTGCATCGCCTACCTGAAGAAGCGCGAACCTAGCTACGGCCCGCTGGACCGCCCCGCCCTGTACAGCTGATCAGGATCCCGCGTGCGGTAATCCACTCAGGTTCAATATATTTCGGACACCCGAGCGATCGGGTGTCCGAATGATGTTGCGCCACTGAGTTCTCGGCCTCGTCGACTCCGAGGCACATGTGACCACCCGACATCGATCCCGGCCCGAATACACGGACCGCCGGCCTCGTCCCCGCTGTCACAGTGTTGCGCTTCAGGGCGAAAATCAGTCCGAAAAGCAACAGAAGTATCCATTCACTTGCGATGTACGCCAGAAAAGCAACAGAAGTGGGCATACACTTTCATTGTGCACCCCGAAATGTTCGCTGACAGCCCCACGGGTTTCCTTGTACCCATCAATGGGACGGACCAGCGGTGGGGAGCCTGGTCTCATGTCGCCTTCGTCCCGGAACCGCTACCCATCGAGACTCCCGAGCTGAGCACGGCAACGTTCAACGCGGTCGCGAACGCTCGAGCCGCCCTTGCTGCACTGGACGCATCCGCACGGCAGCTGCCCAACCCGGCATTGCTGCGCCAGCCGACACTACGACAGGAGGCACAAAGCACCTCCGCACTGGAAGGAACCTACGCACCGCTGGAGGAGGTGCTGGGAGTGGATGCCGACGAGCGTCCGGCCGATGCGGCGATGCGGGAGGTCTTCAACTACGTCATCGCGGCCGAGCACGCGTTCGGTTGGGTCGACGACGGACGGCCACTCACCATCGGGTTGCTCGAGTCGATGCAGGGAATCCTGGTCGACGGCACATCCGCCGATACCCGCCAAGCCGGACGTATCCGAACCTCACAGGTGGTGATCGGTAGCCACCGTGGCGCGCACGTACGCGATGCTCGGTTCATTCCGCCACCGCCCGGCATCGATCTCGAAGGCCGGGTTCGAGACTGCATCGATTGGCTCATGCACCCGAGTGATGCGATCGATCCCCTGGTGCGAGCGGGGATGGCGCACTATCAGTTCGAAACCCTGCATCCGTTCAACGACGGCAACGGGCGTATCGGTCGCTTGCTCATCGTGCTGCAGTTGCACCTGTCGGGCGTGCTGTCGGAACCGACGCTCACGGTTTCCCCCTGGTTCGAAGCCCGCCGCGCCGAGTACTACGACCGCCTGCTAGCGGTCAGCACGAAGGGCGATTGGGATGGATGGATCAGATTCTTCACAACGGGTGTGGGCGCGGCGGCGAATTCCACCGCGAGGCAACTCACGGATCTGATGCGGATGCAGCACGAACTGAAGACCAGGGTGCGCAAGGCCGGTTTGCGCGCGGAAAACGCCGTGCGACTGGTTGATTACGCACTCGCCCAACCGATCTTCACCATTCGCAACGTGAGTCAACACCTCGACGTGACCCCAGCCCGCGCCAGGACCCTGGTCGCCCAACTGGTCGCCGCCGATGTCCTTCGCCAGTACGATGACAGCTCCTACGGCCGACGCTTCACCGCACCCGACGTACTCGCCATCCTGCTGCGATGAGCTGAGATGCGCTCACCTGGAAACACCGACCCGACTTCGAAGATGCTGGACGAGTCGACGACTCACATCGTGGGCGTCGTGATACGGCCCTGCCAGCGGCCGAGGGCCTCGGCTTTGAATTCGTCGTAGTAGCCGCCCTCGATACTGGCGCGGATATCGTCGACCAGGCGAATTGTGAAGCGTTCGTTGTGGATTGTGCAGAGGGTGGCGGCGAGCATTTCCTTCGCCTTGAACAGGTGGTGGATGTAGGCGCGGGTGTAGTGGGCGCAGGTGTAGCAATCGCAGGTTTCGTCGATGGGGGTGAAATCTCGGCGGAAACGGCTGGTGTTGATGTTGAAGCGGCCCTCGGGGACATAGATGGCGGCGTTGCGGGCTACGCGGGAGGGGTTCACGCAGTCGAAGGTATCCGCGCCGTTCTCGATGGCGACGAAGAAATCCTCCGGTTCGCTGATGCCTAGCAGATGACGTGGTTTGTCCTCGGGCAGTTCGTCACAGCACCAGCCGACGATCGTGCCGAGATTGTGTTTCTCCAGCGCGCCGCCGATCCCGTAGCCATCGAATCCCGTTCCGGCACTTCCCCGCAACGCCTCCAGATCGCGACATGCCTTGCGGCGCAGGTCCTCGTACTGCGCGCCCTGGATCACCGCGAACAACGCCTGATACGGCCGGTGGGTGCGTTCGGCGGTGAGACGCTCGTGCTCATCGATGCAGCGCTGCGCCCATTCGTGCGTGCGCGCCAGCGACTTCTCCTGGTAGCCACGGGTATTGAACAATGTGGTGAGCTCGTCGAAGGCGAACATTATGTCCGCACCCAGTCGGTGTTGAATACCCATCGACACCTCCGGGGTGAAACGATGTTTCGACCCGTCCAGATGCGATCGGAAAGTGACCCCGTCGTCGTCCACGACCGCGAGACGTTCTTTCCCCTTCGCGATCACATCGTCGCTCTGCACGCCGACGGCTTCCATCGCGAGCACCTTCTTGAAGCCGACCCCCAGCGACATCACCTGAAATCCGCCGCTGTCGGTGAACGTGGGCCCCGGCCAGTTCATGAACCGGCTCAATCCACCCGCCTCGTCCACGATGTCCGACCCCGGCTGCAGATACAGGTGATAGGCATTGGCGAGCAGCGCCTGCGCCCCGATCTCCCGCATCGTCTCCGGCAACACCGCCTTCACGGTCGCCTTCGTCCCCACAGGAATGAACGCCGGAGTGGAAATATCCCCGTGCGGCGTCCGCAATACCCCCGACCGCCCGTGCCGCCCCTCCAGACGTGCATTGATGGAGAACGAGAAATCAGCGGGATCGGCCACCCCGCAATACTGCCAGGCAGGCAGAACACATTCGCCGCCCGGTGCGCATCGAGGTGCGCCGCTGTTCGATGACGCGGAGCGGCTGTGGCCGTCACGGCTCGGACACCGGCGGAGCACTACACCGCGTCGAGCGAATCCTCGAGATCCTGATCGGTTGCGGCGCCGGCGAACTGGGCGCTGTAGAGCTTGTGATAGTGCCCGCGGGCGGCGAGCAGTTGGGTGTGGGTGCCCTGTTCCACGATGCGGCCGGACTCCATGACGATGATCAGGTCGGCATCGCGAATCGTCGAAAGACGGTGGGCGATAACGAAACTGGTGCGATCTCGACGCAGCGCCGCCATCGCCTGCTGGACGAGCAGTTCGGTGCGGGTGTCGACCGAGCTGGTGGCCTCGTCCAGGATCAGGATCGACGGTTTGGCCAGGAAGGCGCGGGCGATGGTGATGAGCTGCTTCTCCCCGGCGCTGACGCCCGAACCCTCATCATCGATCACCGTGTCGTAGCCGTTGGGCAGTGAGTGCACGAACCGGTCGACGAAGGCGTCGCGGGCGGCCTCCAGCATCTCCTGCTCACTCGCCGCGGGATTGCCGTAGGCGATGTTCTCCCGGATCGTGCCGCCGAACAGCCAGGTGTCCTGCAACACCATGCCGATCCTGGACCGCAGATGATCGCGGGTCAGGCGGGTGATGTCGACGCCGTCGATGGTGATGACGCCCTCGTCCACCTCGTAGAACCGCTCCAGCAGATTCACCAGTGTGGTCTTGCCCGCACCGGTCGGGCCGACGATGGCCACCACATGTCCGGGCTCGGCGACCAGCGACAGGTCTTCGATGATCGGCTTTTCGGCCTCGTACCGGAACGAGACGTCCTCGAACGCCACCCGCCCGCGCTCCACCGGGCGCGAATCCTCCTGCGCCGGATCGGGGATCTGCTCGGGCGCGTCGAGGATCTCGAAGATCCGCTCGGCCGAGGCCACCCCGGACTGCAGCAGATTGATCATCGAACCGATCTGCGTGAGCGGCTGACTGAAACCGCGCGAGTACTGGATGAACGCCTGCACCTCCCCCAGGGACAGACTGCCCGAGGCCACCCGCAACCCGCCGACCACGGCGATCAGCACATAGTTGAGGTTCCCGACGAACATCATCACCGGCATGATCAGCCCGGAGATGAACTGCGCCCGGAAACTCGCCTCGTAGAGTTTGCCGTTGCGCTGGTCGAAATCCCGGCCGACCTCGTTCATCCGGCCGAACGCCGTGACCACCTCGTGCCCGGTGTACGCCTCCTCGACCTGGGCGTTGACCAGACCGGTGTACTTCCACTGATCGATGAAATGCGGTTTGGACCGTTTGGCGATCTGCGCGGTCACCACCACCGCGACCGGCACGGTGAGCAGCGCGATCAACGCCAGCAGCGGCGAGATCCAGAACATCATGATCAGGATGCCGATCACCGTCAGCACCGAGGTCACCATCTGGCTCAGCGTCTGCTGCAGGCTCTGCGACATGTTGTCCACGTCGTTGGTGACGCGACTGAGCAGGTCACCGCGCGGATTGTTGTCGAAGTAGCTCAGCGGCAACCGGTGGATCTTGTCCTCGACATCGGCGCGCAGCCGTTTGATCACGCGGTTGATCACGGTGGTGAGCAGATATCCCTGCAACCACCCGAACACTCCGGCGCAGATGTACAGCGCCAGTACCACCAGCAGCACCCGGCCGACCGCGCCGAAATCCACCCCGACGCCGGGGACGACGTCCATTCCGGCCAGCATGTCGGCCATGCGGCTCTGGCCGTGCTCGCGCAGCCCGGCGATCGCCTGATCCTTGGTCTGGCCCGCGTGGAACTGCTTGCCGATCACCCCGTCGAAGATCAGGTTGGTGGCCCGGCCGAGGATCTGCGGGCCGAGCGTGTTGAGCACGACCGCGATCACGGCCAGCACCAGGATCACCGTGACCAGCACACGATCCGGCGCGAGCCGCCGCAGCAGCCGCTTCAGCGAGGGGCCGAAGGATTTCGCCTTGGTTCCGGGAGCGCCCGGTCCGGGCATACCGGGTCTCATCGCGCGGCCTCCTCCGGGCTGTACTGCGATTCCACGATCTCGCGGTACTCACCGCACTCGCGCAGCAGTTCGTCGTGGGTTCCCTGCCCGACCACCGCGCCGTCCTCCAGCACGATGATCCGATCGGCGTCGCGGACCGTGGAAATCCGTTGCGCCACAGTGATCACCGCCGCGTCGGCGGTCTCCGGACGCAACGCCTCGCGCACCCGGGCGTCGGTGGCGACGTCGAGTGCGGAGAAGCAGTCGTCGAACAGGTAGATCCGGGGTCTGCGCACCAGCGCGCGGGCGATCGCGAGCCGCTGTCGCTGACCACCCGATACCGTGGTGCCGCCCTGCGCCATCGGCGTCTGCAGTTCCTGCGGCATGGCTCGCACGAAATCCGCGGCCTGGGCGATCTCCAGGGCGTGCCACAGTTCCTCGTCGGTGGCCTCGGGTTTTCCGTAGCGCAGATTGTCCGCGACCGTGCCGGTGAACAGATACGCCTTCTGCGGTACCAGGCCGATCTGCGCGCGCAGCACCTCCAGGTCGACCTGGCGCACATCGACGCCGCCGACGCGGATCTCCCCGCCGGTCACGTCGATCAGGCGCGGCACGAGATTGATCAGCGTGGTCTTGCCCGCACCGGTCGAACCGACGATCGCGGTGGTCTCGCCCGGCTCGACGCGGAACCGCACATCGCGCACCACCGGTTTCTCCGCACCGGGGAAGGTGAATTCGGCCGCGGCGAATTCCACCGATCCGGGATCGCGGGTGAACGCCTGCGGCTGTCGCGGCGGGACCACCGAGGATTCGGTCTCCAGCACCGTGGAGATGCGTTCGGCCGAGACCGCCGCGCGCGGGGCCATCATCGCCAGGAACGAGGCCATCATCACGGCCATCAGAATCTGCATGATGTAGGCCAGCATCGCGGTCAACGATCCGACCTGCATGGTTCCGTCGTCGATGGCGTGCCCGCCGAACCACAGCACCGCCACCGTGGTCACGTTGCTGATCAGCATGACCGCGGGGAACATCAGCGCGCTCAGGCGCCCGACGTACAGCGACGCCTTGGTCAGATCGGTGTTGGCCAGGTCGAACCGCGCGGTCTCGTGCCGTTCGCGCACGAAGGCCCGGACCACCCGGATACCCGTGATCTGTTCGCGCAGAACACGATTCACCCCGTCGATGCGGGACTGCACGGCCCGGAAGCCGGGCACCATCCGGGAGATGATCACCGCCATGGTCAACGCCAGCACCGGCACCGCGACCAGCAGGATCCAGGACAACCCGAGCGCCTGCTTCAACGCCATGACGATGCCGCCGATGCACATGATCGGCGCCATCACCAGGATGGTCACACTCATCACGACCAGCAGCTGCACCTGCTGCACATCGTTCGTGTTGCGGGTGATCAGCGAGGGCGCGCCGAACATCCCGACCTCCCGCGCGGAGAAAGCGCCCACCCGGTGCAGCAGCGCCGCGCGCATATCGCGCCCGGCCCCCATCGCGGCCTGTGCGCCGAGATACACCGAGGTCGCCGAGGCGAGGATCTGCACGCCCGAGACGAGCAGCATCCACAGCCCGGTGCGCCAGATGTAGCCGATATCGCCCTTGGTGACACCGTTATCGATGATGTCGGCGTTCAGCGTCGGTAGATAGAGCATCGCGATCACCGCGACGAGCTGCAGTACGACGACACCCGCCAGCTGGGCACGATACGGTGCGGCGAAGGTGCGAAGCAGTCGGATCAACATGGTGCCTGAAGGCTACCGTCAACCGATGACACGCTCGCCGGGATTCCGCCCTGGGCGGACAGCGTGTGGCGCACCTGCGTCACCGGCCGGTTCGGAAACACCGCACAACACCCGACGCACCGGATCCGGCCTGTTCCCACGCCGGATCGCGCACCCCGTTCTCCCACATCGGATTCGGTCTCCGAACCGGATCAGCTCTCCGCGCGCCGCCGATCGTGGTACCGGAAGCACCCCGGCCCGAGTTCCGAATCCGCCCCGCACCACCGGGTATTCGGTCCGGCGCCGGCTTCACATCGGGTTCGACCGCGCGTCGGATTCGCGCTCTGCAGTTGCGCCTGCGGGCCCCTCGAGGGCGGGGCGCCGGGCCCACGCACCCGGATCGGCGGTCAGCGCGTCGACGAATTCCGGCAGCTGCCCCGTGGCGATCTGCGCGATGGACACCTCTTCCAGTACCGCACGGATGTTGACCCGCAACGCGATCCACACCTGTTGCAGCGGTTCGGCCACACCGGAGTACCGGACGTCCTCGGGACGTCGCCCGCGTACCGAGGCCAGCGGCCCCTCGACCGCGCGGATGACGTCGGCGATGCTGATCCGCTCGGCCGGGCGCGCGAGCCGATAACCGCCCTCGGGTCCGCGCCGACTGGTCAGCAGGCCCGCCCGGCGCAGCTGCGCGGCGGTCGCCTCGAGGATCTTCGGCGGTATCTCCTGCGCCGCGGCGATGGTTTCCGCCTTCACCGAATCATGTTGTGCGTCAACGGAATCGGACTGCGTTCGGGCGATCTCCAGGAGTATCCGAACGGCGTTGTCGACCCGCGGCGAGATGTGCACGGCCTACTCCCCGGTGAGGGCGCCGAGCGCCGCGTTCAGCAGGACCCGTTCGATCAGTTCGTCGCCCGCGCCGGGTGCGAGTTCGCGCGACCAGAACACCGAGGTGAGCATCTCCAGCGCGGCACTGGCCCGCAGCATCGCCGCGTCGTCCGCGCCGGGACCGGCCAGCCAGGTACACAGCCGCCGGTTGTTATCGATGATGTCCGGGTAGAGGTCGCTGATCGCGTTGAGGATCGTGACGCTGTCCCGCACACACATCGCCCCCGCGGTGCGATTGCGCAACAGCACCCCCAACTGGGCCGAGAGCACCTCGCGAACGGTCGACGAATTGTGCTCGAGCCCCTCGGCGACATCGACGTTGGCCCGCAGTTCGTCGAATATCGGCCGGATGACCGCAAGGAGTAGATCGAGCTTCGAAGCGTAGTGATAGTAGAGCGACGCCTTTGTGATTCCTACCGCATCTGCGACCTCGCGCAGGCTCGTCTGATCGAATCCCTTGGCGGAGAACAGGCGGATCGCAGCGTCCCGAATCGCATCCTTGGTGCTTCTACCTGCGGCGACCGATCCGGCAGAACTGCGCGTTGCCATTGTGCGATCCTCTCATCCCCCTACGCGGCGCGGGCGAACGTGGCCAAGTCGAGGTTGTTGCTCCGTTTACGGCTCGGTAGTCTACCTACCGCACGGTAGGCAGGAAAAACTCGTGGAGGCGGTACGCACGGCGGCCGCACAAAGGCTGCCTGCACATCTCGCCCAGCACACGACCCAGCGATCGCTAGGAGAAACCGCTCGTGTCCGTATACCTCTACCGGTGGGGCAAGTTCGCCTATCGCCGGAAATGGATCGTGTTACCGGTCTGGCTACTGATCTTCCTGATCATCGGCGGGCTCGGTCTCGGGCTGAAGAAGCCGGTGAAGGATGATTTCAACATCCCGAACCTGCCGTCCCAGCGGGCGACGGACATCCTCGACAAACAGTTCCCCGGCATGTCGGCGCAGTTCAGCTTCGACGCGGTGACCGGCACCTATGTGATCGGCGCACCGGCCGGACAGAAGCTCACCGATCCCGCGAACCGTGCCGCGGTCACCGAACTGGTGCAGAAGCTGGGCGATCTGAACATCGTCGCGCACACCACGACGCCGATGAATCCGACCGGCGCCGTGATGAATCCGATCGACGCCGCGGACAAGATGGGCTGCCTCACCGGCGATCGCGCCGACGCGGCGTTCGTCGCGCGCTGCGGCCTGGCCCCGCTGAACGTCCTGGGCAAGGGCGACGGTTCCACCGCACCCGCGGATACCGTTGCGTACCTGCAGGTTCCGTTCAATATCAAGAAGTTCTCCGATATCACCGCCGCCGACCGCAAGGCCGCCTACGACGTGGCCGACGTCGCCCGCAGCGCCGGGCTGACCGTCGAGATGGACGGCACCATCGCGCAGAACAACGCCATCGACACCGGCGCCTCGGAGATGGTCGGCTACGTCGTGGCCTTCATCGTGATGATGATCGCGTTCGGCGCGCTGCTGGCCGCCTTCGTGCCCATCCTGACCGGCATCGTCGGCGTGGGCGCGGCCTCGGCGCTGATCATGGCCGGCACCTCGATCGCGAACATCCCCAGTTTCACCACGATTCTGGCCTCGATGATCGGTATCGCGCTGTCCATCGACTACGCGCTGTTCATCGTCTCGCGCTACAAACACGAACTGGCGATACAGGATTCGCCCGAGGAGGCGGCCGGTACCGCGATCGGCACGGCCGGTTCCGCGGTGGTGTTCGCGGGCCTGACGGTCATCATCGCGCTGTGCGGCCTGAGCATCGTCGGGGTCAGCTTCCTGACCTGGATGGGTCTGGGCGGCGCGCTCGCGGCGGCCTTCGCGATCATGGTCGCGCTCACGCTGCTGCCCGCGCTGATGGGCGCGTTCGGCAAATACCTGTTCAAGCCGAAGCTGCCGCTGGTCGCCAAACACGACCCCGAGGACGGTTCCTCGGTCACCAACGGCATGCGGTTCGGCCGCCTGATCGGCCGGATGCCCGCGGTGACGCTGGTGCTGAGCATCGTCGTGCTGGGTCTGTTCGCACTGCCCGCCACCAAGCTGAGCCTGGGCCTGCCCGGCGAGGACAGCCAGCCCACCACCAGCACCGTGCGCAAGGCATACGACCTGCGCACCGAGGGATTCGGCGTGGGCAGCAACGGAATTCTGACCATCGTCGCGGATCTGAGCGGGGTCGCACCCGAGCAGCGCCAGGCCGCGCTGACCGCGCTGCACGACAAGCTGGCGGGCTACCCGGGGATGGATTTCGTCACCCCGGCGGCCACCAACGTCGTCGATCAGGCCACCCAGGCTCCGGACTACGCGCATTCGACGGGTGCGCGGTTGTCGGCGGTGCCCAAGACCGGGCCGAACGACAAGGCCACCCAGGATCTGGTCAAGAACGCGCGCGGCGCGGAGAACCAGTTCAAGTCCCAGTACGGGATGGAATACGGCATCACGGGTAGCACCGCGATCTACGCCGATGTGTCCAGTGCGCTGCTCGGCAAGATCGTGCCCTATATGGCGATCGTGGCCGCGGCGGCGTTCATCCTGCTGATGCTGGTGTTCCGCTCGATTCTGGTGCCGCTGACCGCGGCCCTGGGCTTCCTGTTGTCGATGGCCGCGACCTTCGGTGCGACCGTGCTGATCTTCCAGGAGGGCAAGCTCGGGCTGGTCAAGGAGACCCATCCGCTGGTCAGCTTCCTGCCGATCATCCTGATCGGCCTGGTATTCGGCCTGGCCATGGACTACCAGGTGTTCCTGGTCTCGCGAATGCGTGAGGAGTACACCCACGGCAAGTCGCCGAAGGAGGCCGTGGTGGCGGGCTACCACCACGGCGCCCGGGTGGTGACCTCGGCCGCGGTGATCATGATCTCGGTGTTCGGCGGATTCGTCATGATGCCCGACGTGACGGCGAAGTCGATGGGCTTCGCGCTGGCCGCGGGCGTGCTGTTCGACGCCTTCCTGGTGCGCATGGTGCTGATTCCGTCGCTGCTGGTGCTGCTGGGCCGTTCGGCCTGGTGGCTGCCCAAGTGGCTGGATCGGATCCTGCCCGATATCGACGTGGAGGGCACGAAACTGCGTGCGCTGCAGGAGCGGGAGCGCGAGGCGGCGCGGGAGCGCGAGCCCGTACCGGTCGGCTGATCACGCGAGAGAACGCCGCGGCCCCGCACTCACGAATCGAGTGCGGGGCCGCGGCATTTCGTCGAGGACTCAGTCCAGCTGCGGCGCGACCTCGGAGGCGAAGAATTCGATGTGCTCGAGGTCCGTGAGGTCCAGCACCTGCAGGTACAGCCGGGTGATGCCGGTCTCCTCGCGGTAGCGGCCGATCTTGTCGACGATCTCCGCCGGCGACCCGGCCAGGCCGTTCTGCCGCAATTCCTCCGGTTCGCGGCCGATTGCCGCTGCGCGACGGGCGATTTCGGCGTCGTCGCGACCCGTGCACAGCACCTGCGCGACCGAGCGGATGATCTCACCGGGATCGCGGCCGATCGCCCGAGCCGCCGCGTCCACGCGCTCGCTCTGCGCCTTGGCCGTGGCGACGTCGGCGAACGGCAGGTTGAACTCCTGCGCGAAACGGGCTACCAGCTCCGGGGTGCGTTTCTTGCCGGTGCCGCCGATGATCACCGGCGGACGCGGACGCTGCGTCGTCTTCGGCAGGGCCGGGGCGTTCTCCAACCGGTAGTGCTTACCGGCGTAGTCGAAACTCTCGCCCTCGGGGGTCTCCCACAGGCCGGTGATGATCTCGAGCTGTTCGGCGTAGCGGTCGAATCGCTCCTTCACCTCGTACAACTCGATGCCGTAGGCGGTGTGCTCGGCGGCGAACCAGCCTGCGCCCAAGCCGAATTCGACTCGCCCGCCGGACATCTGGTCCACCTGCGCCACCGAGATGGCCAGCACCGAGGGATGCCGGAAGGTGGCGGCGGTGACGAGTGTGCCCAGGCGGATCCGGGAGGTCTCGCGGGCCAGGCCCGCCAGGGTGATCCACGCGTCGGTGGGGCCGGGCAGCCCGGACACCTCACCCATCTTCAGAAAGTGATCGGACCGGAAGAACGCGTCGTATCCGGCGTCCTCGGTGGTCTTGGCGACCCGCAGGAGATCGTCGTAGGTTGCGCCTTGCTGGGGTTCGGTAAAGGTCCGTAGGTCCACGAGCTTCTACCGTACGCCCACGATCCCCCGAATCCTGCGGACAGAACCTGTCCGGTTTCAACCCTAGCCTGGCAGAAGCCGGGGGATCCGCCTCCGACACCGACCGGAAGGGCATTGCCGTGAACCTCGTCTCGATCCGCCTCATCACCGATGACGTCCGCCGACTGGCCGAATTCTACGAACTGGTGACCGGTGTCGAAGCCGCTTGGGCCACACCAGATTTCGCGGAGATCGTGACTCCCGCCGGAACACTCGCACTCGGAAGCACTCGAACCGTGGCACTTTTCGGGCCCGGCAGCGCGCGCCCGGCCGACAATCACACCGCGATCATCGAATTCCTGGTCCCGGACGTGGACGCCGAATATCGCCGATTGCACACTGCGGTAGCGGATTTCGTGAACGAACCGACGACGATGCCGTGGGGGAATCGGGCGCTGCTGCTGCGCGATCCGGACGGCAATCTGGTCAATCTCTTCACCCCGGTCACCGAGGCGGCCATCGCGAAATTCGCGGCTCGCTGAACTCCCCTCCCCTTTCAAGATATATCGCACCCCGGGGCTTGCGGCAAGGCCCGGGGGGTGCCGCAGAATAGGCGCCCGAAGCCAGAACCTGCGGAAATCCGGAATCAGCGCGGCGCATTGCCGCGCCCGACGACGGGGCCCCGCGGCGACTGGGCGGGTGAGAATTGGGCGAATGGGTGGTTCATGTTCGATGTGATCATTGCCGGGTGCGGACCGACCGGCGCGATGCTGGCCGCCGAACTGCGGCTGCACGAGGTGCGGGTACTCGTCGTGGAGTCCGAACCCGAGCCCGTGCCGTTCGTGCGCGCACTCGGACTGCATATTCGCAGTATCGAACTGATGGCGATGCGCGGACTGCTGGATCGTTTTCTCGAACGCGGAAAACAGCATCCGACCGGTGGTTTCTTCGCCGCCATCACCAGGCCCGCGCCCGAGGGACTGGATTCCGCGCACGCCTATGTGCTCGGCATTCCGCAGCCGATCATCGATCAACTGCTCACCGAACGAGCGATCGAACTGGGCGCGCAGGTCCGGCGCGGTTGTACCGTGACCGGTTTCGAGCAGGACGACGAAGGGGTGACCATCGAACTGGCCGACGGTGAGCGGCTGCGTTCGAGGTATCTGATCGGCTGCGACGGCGGGCGCAGTACGGTGCGCAAACTGCTCGGCGTCGGTTTTCCCGGCGAACCCGCGCGGACCGAGACGCTGCTGGGCGAGATGGAAGTGGGAGTGCCGCAGGAGGAGGTCGCCGCCAAGGTGAGCGAAATCCGGGAGACCGTCAAGCGATTCGGCCTCGGCACCCGCGACGGGCAGATCTATCGCGTCGTGGTCCCCGATCTGGAGGTCAGCGAGCGCAAGAAACCGCCCACCCTGGAGGATTTCACACAGCGGCTGCGCGCCATCGCCGGAACCGATTTCGGCGTGCACTCCCCGCGCTTCCTGTCCCGCTTCGGTGATGCCACCCGGCTGGCCGAGCATTACCGGGTCGGCCGGGTGCTGTTGGCCGGTGACGCTGCGCACATCCACCCGCCCACCGGCGGTCAGGGCCTGAACCTGGGCGTCCAGGACGCGTTCAACCTCGGCTGGAAACTGGCCGCGCAGATCGGCGGCCGGGCTCCCGAAACCTTGCTGGACACCTACGAGGCCGAACGTCGGCCGGTCGCCGCGGAGGTGCTGAACAACACCCGCGCCCAGATGGAACTGCTGTCCACCGAACCGGGCCCGCAGGCGGTGCGCAAACTGCTCACCGAACTGATGGAGTTCGACGAGGTGAACCGCTACCTCATCGAGAAGATCACCGCGATCGGCATCCGCTACGACTTCGGCGAGGGCCCCGATCTGTTGGGCCGCCGCCTGCGCGATATCGACCTGAAACAGGGTCGTCTCTACGACCGGATGCACCTGGGCCGCGGACTACTCCTGGACCGCACCGAGCACCTGTCCGTCGACGGCTGGTCCGACCGGGTCGACCTGATCGCGGATCCCACTGCGGCACTGGATGTTCCGGCCGCGCTACTGCGGCCCGACGGCCACATCGCCTGGATCGGCGAAAACCAGCAGGACCTGAACGACCACCTGTCCCGCTGGTTCGGCAAGCCCGCCGACTGAATCCCGAAGCCCGCGCCGATCGGCGGCAAATCGTTTCCGGCACAGAGTTTTCCGCATCCGGAACGACATCTTCCCGCTCGCGCCGACGTTGTTCTGGCACGGCACCCCGAGCAGCTCGAGCGGATCCTGCCGATGTCGCCGCCGACCAGTCGGCGCGGATGACTTCGAGCCGACTGGACGGCGATTCGGCGGTGGCCGACCGAACGCACCCGACCCGAAGCTCAGACGTTCTCGGGATACGTTGCGGTTGCCTGGATTTCGATCAGAATCTCCGGGCTGGCCAGGCCGTCCACGCCGATGATGGACCAGGCCGGGTAGGGCGAGTCGATGAAACGTTGCTTGGCGGTGAGGAATTCGGGCAGATTGTGGCGAATATCGACGTGGTAGCTGGTGACGTCGACCAGGGCGGTGAGGTCGAGGTTCTCCTGGCGGAGGATCGCCTCGATACGGCGCAGCGCGAGTTCGGTCTGCTCCTCGACGGTTTCACCGGCGGTTCCGTCGGCGCGGCGGCCGATCTGGCCGGAGATGAACAGCAGCCCGTGGGCGCGAACCGCGGCGGAATGCCCGAAGCGCGCGAAGGCATCGATGGTCTTACCGAAAGCTGCTGTGCCCTCCGGGATTTCGACGGTCTGAATGGTCATGGTGATACTTCCCTTCTTCGTCAGTCGCCCCATCGGGACGTTCGGCAGGAATGCTCCATCCTGGTGCGGCCGAAGATTTCGCGTTCGCGCAGGAATTCGCCCGGAATCGCGTATCGCGGTGCGTTTTTCGGATTCTTCGCGGCCTGCGCGACGATCGCGTCGGTGAGCGAGCGGACCATGTCCAGTCGCGGATAGGCGGTGTGCACGATCTCGGCCTGCTCCTCGGTGAGATCCGCGAGCGGGTCCGCGCCCAGCGGACCGCCGAAATCCACGGCGACACCCTCGCGCACGAGCACGCACAGCACTCCGCGACGTTCCGCGATACCCGGCGAGGTGTGCAGGGCGATGGCCTGCCAGACCTGATCGGCCTCGGCCTCGCCGATCCCGCGTTCGCGCAGGAATGCCGCGGCCCGGTCCGCGCCTTCGACCTCGAACCGCTGGATGTGCGGGCCGTCCGGGGCGACGCCGAGGTCGTGCATCGTGCACGCGGCGAACAGCAGGTCGTCGTCGTAGTCGCGGCCCGCGGCCAGGGCCCGGCGTGCGGCAGCCAGCCGGGCGAACAGATAGGTGCGGATGCTGTGGTTGAACACCGAGGTCGATTCCGCCGCGCGGATGAGGTGCACGACGGCATCGGCGAGCGGGGTGCGCGGTAGTGCGATCAGGTCGCGGGCCGGGTCGGTCATGATCTCCAGCCTGCCGTTCATCGCCCCTACCTGGTGAGTGGCGAATTTGCCCCGTTTCGTTAGGATATTGCCATGGCTGTGCATCGAGTCGCGGTGCTGGCGTTGGACGGGGTCACGCCGCTGGACCTGTCGATTCCGGCGCAGATCTTCAGCGCCAGGTCGGAGACGCCCTACGAGATGACGCTGTGCGCTCTCACGCCGACGGTGCGCACGAGCGTGGGTTTCACCGTGGCCGCCGCGGGAGGTCCCGCGCAGGTGCGCGCCGCCGACACCGTGATCGTGCCGGGCTGCGAACCACCCGGCCGCCCGCCCGAGGCCGCGATCGAGGTGTTGGCGCAGGTCCGTGATCAGGGCAAACGCATGGTATCGATCTGCACCGGGGCGTTCGCGCTGGCCGCCGCGGGCATCCTGGACGGGCTGCGCGCCACCACCCACTGGCAGTACATCGACGATTTCGAACAGGACTTCCCGGCAGTGCGGGTCGAGCGCGACGTGCTGTACGTCGACGAGGGCGAAGTGCTCAGTTCCGCCGGTGTGTGCTGCGGTATCGACCTGTGCCTGCACATCGTGCGTCGCGATCTCGGCGCGGTGACGGCCAATCGGATCGCTCGCGGCGTGGTGGCCGCACCGCATCGTGAAGGCGGTCAGGCCCAGTACGTCCCCGCACCCGTTCCGGTGGCCGGTGAGACGTCGCTGTCCGATACTCGCGGCTGGGCCTTGCAACGTCTCGGCGAACCGCTCACCCTGCGGCTGCTCGCCCGGCACGCGGGTGTCTCACGACGCACCCTCATGCGCCGTTTCGCCGAGGAGACCGGTACGACCCCGCTGCAATGGCTGCTCAACGCCCGCCTCGGCCGAGCCCGCGAACTCCTGGAGACCACCGATCACCCGATCGATCACATCGCCCGCGACTGCGGCCTGGGCACCGCCGCCAATCTGCGCCTGCACTTCCGCCGCGCCCTCGGCACCACCCCCACCGCCTACCGCCGCACCTTCACACGCTAGCCGAAGACGCGCTGCCACAATATATTTCGCCTCGCAAGAAGTGATCAACCCCTGGGAATTTCCGAGGCGAACACCGGTCGGGCTTCGACCCGTCACTCTGGATCCGGCTCGTCACGAGACCGACCACACTCGCCTCCGCGCATCCCGAATCGAAGGTGCGCCAGGTCCGATCTCAGCGATGCAGGGCGGTTTCGTGCTGTAGGCGCGCGAGCTTGCCGGGGTTGCGCACGGAATAGAGGCCGGTGATGAGGCCGTCGTCCAGGCGCAGCGCCAGGACGGTGTCGATCCGGCCATCGATGCGCAGCAGGAGTGCCGGGTGGCCGTTGACGTGGGCCGGTTCGGATGCTCGGGCGGCCAGATTGCCCAGTCCGGCGGCAAGCACGGCGGTGACCGCTTCAGCTCCGAGGATGGGAGACAGCGCGGCTCGGGCGACACCGCCGCCGTCACCGAGGAATACGACGTCGGGAGCGAGGATGTCGAGCAGGTGTTGCAGGTCGCCGGTGTCGACCGCGCGCTGGAAGGCCGCGAGCGCGGCCCGGGTGTCCGCGGCGGATACGTTTCCGCGCGGGCGGCGGGCCGCGACGTGCGAGCGGGCCCGGTAGGCGAGCTGGCGGACCGCGGTCGGGGTCTTGTCCACGGCCTCGGCGATCTCCTCGTAGTCCAGATCGAACACCTCGCGCAGCACGAAGACCGCCCGCTCGATCGGCAGCAGCGTTTCCAGGACCAGCAGCATCGCCATCGAGACGTGTTCGGCCAGTTCGACATCCTCGGCGACATCGGGTGTGGTGAGCAGGGGTTCGGGCAGCCAGGGGCCGACGTAGGACTCCTTGCGGCGGCCGAGCGTGCGCAGCCGGTCCAGGGCCCGGCGGGTGGTGATCCGGATCAGATATGCGCGCTGGTCCCGGACGGTGTCGAGGTCGACGCCGGTCCACCGCAGCCAGGTCTCCTGTAGGACGTCTTCGGCGTCGGCGGCCGAGCCGAGCAGTTCGTAGGCGACGGTGAACAGCAGATTGCGATGTGCGACAAAGGTTTCGGTGGCCATGCCCGGGCGGCGGCCGCTGGGATCGGGCGATGTGGTGCGCGTCGTGTCTGCCATGGCTGCTGCTTTCTCTGGACGGTCTCCCCCATCCGACGCCGGTCACCACCGCGCCGTAACAGGAAATCGGCGTGGTCCACCTCACACCGCGACGCCGTTATGCCGTCCGGCCGGTCGCCGTCTTGTGGTCGTCCAATCCGACACCGCAAGTGAGGAACATCCGATGGAACCCCGTTTCGACCTGAATGCCAACCCGCTCGGCGCCGAGATCGGCAAGCGCTTCGCCAACACCAGCGCGTCGATCATGCGGTCGCCGCTGCCGAAATCCCTGATCGAACTGGTCGAACTGCGCGCCAGTCAGATCAACGGCTGCGGCTACTGCGTCGACGCCCACGCCAAGGAGCTGGCCGCCGGCGGTGAGCCCGCCGTGCGAATCAACCTGGTCGCCGCCTGGCGCGAGGCCACGGTGTTCACCGAGGCCGAGCAGGCCGCGCTGGCCCTGGCCGAGGAGGGCACCCGGATGGCCGATGCCGACCACGGTGTCAGCGACGACACCTGGGCCCTGGTGCGCGAGCACTTCGACGACGACCAGATCGCCGCACTGGTCTACCTGGTCGCCATGATCAACGCCGCCAACCGGCTGTTGGTGATCACCCGGACCAAGGGCGGCTCCTATCAACCGGGAACCTTCGCCGCCGCGGCGAACTGACCCCGCGCGGCTCCCGCCGACACCGTTCGGCCGCACCGGATTCCGCCGCGGAGTCCGGTCGGCCGCGGCTACGCTCCTGAAGATGGTTCCGCTGTCGCATATCGCCGCCTTCGCGGTCGCCGCCTCGATCCTGATCATCATTCCCGGCCCCAATGTGCTGTTCGCCATCGGCCGGGCGCTGAGTCTGGGCCTGCGGTCCGCGGTTCTGTCGGTCGCCGGTGGTGTGAGCGGATCGTTCGTGCCGCTGGTCGCGGTGTCGTTCGGTCTGGGCGCGGTGCTGATGGCCTCGGCGATGATCTTCCTGATCGTGAAGGTCGTCGGGGCCGCGTATCTGATCTACCTGGGTGTCACGACGATCCGGCAGCGCAAGAAGCTCGCCGCGGCACTGCAATCGAAGGTCCCGAGCGCCGACGGCCGCCGGGTGTTCCGGCAGGGATTCGTCGTCGGGGCCACCAATCCCAAGACGATCGTGTTCTTCGCCGCCGTCCTCCCGCAGTTCGCGGAACCGAGCCGAGGGGCACTGCCCGCGCAGCTGCTGACTCTGGGCGCGATATTTCTTGCGATCCAAGCGCTTTCGGACGGCACCTGGGCACTGCTGGCGGCAACGGCGCGCTCCTGGTTCGCCCGTTCGCCCCGTCGCCTCGAAACCATCGGCAGCACAGGCGGATTGATGATCATCGGGGTCGGCGCCGGGATGGCATTGACCGGCACGAACTAGTTCGGGTCTCCAGCTCTACGGTGGTCGACGAACCCGGTTTCCGAGTCCGCGCCGTCGAGTGGTGTTGCGCTTCTGCGGCTTTCCTCCGATGTATAGGCGTCCAGACAGTACGGGCTGCTCACCGCCACCACGGTGCGAGGCCCATACCTGTTCGCAATGGCAGGTTTTCGTGAGGAGCAACAGATGATGAAGTCCAAGTTCGGCCGCGCCGGGGCACTGTTCAGCGGAGTTGCGTTGACAGCTGCGGCAGTTGCGATGTCGACGGGCACGGCTTCGGCGAACGGGAACGGCGGATGCGGCGGCCCGGGGTTCTCCCACGTGTGCATCAGCGAGGATGGCGACACCCTCAACTACACCGGGTACACCGATTTCGCCAACGGCGCGACGGGTACCGTTCACCTGTGGCTGTGGGACTACACCGAAAAGCCCGGTGGTGTACGGGTTTTCATGACCGACTTCCCCGCGGCAACCGGTCCGCACTACTACCGGCCGGGCGGTCTGGCCAATCCGACTCCGGGCCACGATTACAAGGCCGAGATGCGCGTGCAGTGGGGCAACGTGAAGACCGACACCTACCTGAGCCCCGATAAGTTCGCCTGATCCGAAAAGACCTTCGCCGCAACGCTACCCGGAAGACCAGGAGTTTCCATGCCGACGATTCCGTCCAGCGACGTCGACCTCTACACCGAGCAGGCGCGCATCGACCCGTATCCGATCTACGCGCAGCTGCGGGAGCTCGGTCCGGTGGTGTACCTGTCCCAATACGACCTCTACGCGCTGCCGCGCTACGACGAGGTGCGTGCGGCGTCGACCGACTGGCGGACGTTCTCCTCCGCGCGCGGGGTTTTCGTGGATCCGGCGGTGAACGCCCAGCTCGAAGGGATCACCCTGTGCAGCGATCCGCCCGAGCACACGGCGCTGCGCTCGGTGCTGGGCCGCCCGCTGCGCCAGGACCGGATGCGCGAGGTCACGCCGCGGATCGAGGCGGAAGCCGACCGCGTCGTCGGTGAGCTGGTCGAGCGGGGCCGGTTCGAGGTCGTCACCGACCTGGCCGAACACCTGCCGATGACCGTAGTCTCCGATCTGGTCGGACTGCCCGAGCATGCGCGCGCCAAGATGCTGGACTGGGCCGCGGCGATCTGGGACACCCAGGGACCGGCCGACGATCGTGCCGCCGCGGCGACGCCGATCGTCGGGGAATTCCTCGATTTCGCCGTCAACGACGCGGTCCCCGGCAAGATCGACCCCGACGGCTGGGCCGCGCACCTGTACCAGGCCGCCGACCGCGGCGAGATCCCGCGCGAGAAGTGCCCGGTGGTGATGCTCGACTACATCACCCCGAGCCTGGACACGACCATTCTCGCGATCACCAACGCGATCGCGCTGTTCGCCGAGCACCCGGACCAGTGGGATCTGCTGCGGGCGGACCGATCACTGATCCCGCACGCGATCAACGAATCGCTGCGGCTGGAATCCCCTGTGCCCCAGTTCAGCCGGGTACTCACCGACGACCACGAGATCGGCGGCGTCGCGCTGCCCGCCGGCGCACGAGTCGCACTGCTGTACGCGTCGGCCAACCGCGACGAACGGCACTACCCCGATCCGACCCGCTTCGACATCACCAGACGCCCCGCCGACCACCTCGCCTTCGGCCGCGGTGAGCACGTCTGCGTCGGCATGCACCTGGCCCGCCTCGAAATGGGCGTCCTGCTGGAACGATTGGCCGACCGAGTGACCCGCTTCCACATCCGCGACTCCCGCCCCCTGATCAACAACGGTCTGCGCGGGCTGGACCGCCTCGAAGTCGACATCGAATCGGTGCGCGAGCACGGCCGGGAGCTGGTGCGATAAAACATACGACCTCGTCGCGGCGACCTACGCCACACTCCGCGGGTCGGCTCGCAGCTCGAGGTCGGACATGTCGAGTACGAAGCGATAGCGGACATCGTTGCGCGCCAGGCGATCCAGCGCCTGGTTGACCTGTGCGGAGGGGAGGAGTTCGATATCGGCGGTGATGTCGTGGCGGGCGCAGAAGTCCAGCAGCGCCGCGGTCGCGGGGCGGCCGCCGCTGCCTGCCGAACTCAGTTTCTTGCGTCCCACGAGCAACTGGGCCGTGCGGCTGTACGACGAATATCTGCGTCGCCCCGATCTCATCCGGCTGGCCACCTGGGCGCGCCTCGAACGCCGCCCCGCCGGACATCTGGTCGAGGAGACCGACCGCATGGACCACGACAAGCTGCGCGCGATCGCCGAGGCCCAGGCCGCGGGGCTGATCCGCTCCGGCGACCCGTTCGACCTGATGGCCGTGGTCATCGCGATGTCGATGGCCTGGTCCCCGGTCAGCAACGTCTACTCCGCCACCGCCGACGAATCCGCCGAACTACACGACCGCCGCCGCGCCCTGCTGCACGAATCCGTCACCCGCGCCATGACACCCGAGAAGAAACACTCGAACTAATGTTCGAATACCGGTAGAGTGTGCCCATGCCACTCGACCGCCACATCCAGTTCGCGCAGCTGTGGTTGGAGCAGGTCCGCGACCACCTGGCCGACGCCGCCGCCACCAGCACACCCGTCCCGCCCGAACAACTGAACATCATGTCCGGCAAGGTCGCCGCCGGGCTACAGATCCTCGCCGAGGCCGCCGGTGAGGCCGCGCGAACCGGTCCCGCGTCCGCGGCCTAGCGCTGCACAAAGAAAAAGCCCCCCACCTGGTAATTCAGGTGAGAGGCTCTTGGCGGTGGCGGAGGGATTTGAACCCTCGGAGGGGGGTTACCCCTCACACGCTTTCGAGGCGTGCTCCTTAGGCCGCTCGGACACGCCACCGCAGGTGACTTTACCGGAACACCCCGCCGATCCCGAAATCGACAGGTTCACCCCGCTCGGAGCGCCGCCCGCCGGTCGTCAACGCTGCTGTCGGAAGAACTCGTCGAGCATTGCGGCGCAATCGGATTCGAGGACTCCGCCACGGACCTCGGGGCGGTGGTTGAGGCGGCGGTCACGCACGACGTCCCACAGCGAGCCGACCGCGCCGGTCTTCGGCTCCCAGGCGCCGAAGACCAGACGCCGGACGCGAGCCAGTACGAGTGCGCCCGCACACATGGTGCAGGGCTCCAGGGTGACCGCCAGGGTCGCGCCCTCGAGTCGCCAGCTGTCGCCGACAACCGCGGCGGCGGCACGCAACGCCAGCACCTCGGCGTGGGCGGTGGGGTCGCCCAGCGCCTCGCGGGCGTTGGCGGCGCGCGCCAGCTCCCGGCCGGACGCGTCGAACACCACCGCGCCGACGGGGACGTCACGCGGATCGGCATCGCGCGCCGCGGACAGGGCCGCGCGGATCAACTCCTCGTCGGCGCGCACATCCCGGGACGGCACCCTCAGCGCGGCAGCTTGTCCAGAACCGCGGACAGCTCGTTGGCGAAACCGAGCCGCTGGGCGATCATGCCGAGCTGCTCGTCCGGGTACAGATCGCTCTCGGCGAGGATCACGCTGAGCACCGGTTCGGGCAGGCCCAGATCCGACAACACGCCGAGATCGCCCTCCTCCCAAGGCTCTACGTCGTCGAGATCATCCGGATCGATATCGGGAATCTCGACGTTCAGGGCCTCGAGCACATCGGCGGCGATGTCGTAGTCGATCGCCGCGGTGGCATCGGAAATGAGTAGACGAGAACCGGTGGGTGCGGGCCGCAGCACGATGAAGAACTCATCGTCTATATCCAGCAATCCGAATACCGCGCCGGTGCTGCGCAGCTCGCGCAACTCGTCCTCGGCCTCGGCCAGGGAATGCAGTGCCGCGGAACTGAGCGGACTGCACCGCCAGGTGCTTTCTTCGCGGACAACCGCTACTGCGAACCCTTCCACGTCGTCGTAATCGTCCGACGTCGCCCTGTTCGTGCTCGAGCGCTGTGCTGCCATGGCCGCAACGGTAGTCCGCTTCGGCTCAAATGTTGAAGTCGTATGCGAATCTGGTTCGGTGACCCTCGAGCCGAAATCCGCGATATGTGTGCTGGGAACGGGTTTGATCGGCGGTTCCGTGCTTCGCGCGGCCGTCGCGACCGGATACGAGGCGTGGGCGTACAACCGCTCCCACACCGGCGTGCGAGCCGCGCGGGCCGACGGATTCGACGTCTCCGACGATATCGAGACCGTATTGCGCCGCGCCGCGGCCGATGACGCGTTGCTCGTGATCGGCGTGCCCATGCCCGCCCTGGATTCGATCCTGTCCGATGTGCGGCTTTTCGCCCCCCGCTGCGCACTGACCGATGTGGTGAGCGTGAAAGCGCCCGTCGCCGAAGCGGTTCACCGGTACGAACTCGGCGCACGGTACGTCGGCGGGCATCCGATGGCAGGGACCTCCGAATCCGGCTGGGCCGCATCGACTCCCGACCTGTTCCGAGACGCGGCATGGGCGGTCGGCGTGGATCCGGGCACGCATGCGCAGACCTGGTCGCGGGTAGCGCAATTGGCGCTGGACTGCGGTGCGGACGTCGTGCCGGTGCTCGCCGAAGAACACGATCGCGCGGTCGCGCGCATCTCGCACCTACCGCACGTGCTGGCCGAGGCGCTGGCCGTGGCCGGTGCGGGCGGCGGCGATCTGGCGCTGGGTCTGGCCGCGGGTTCGTTCCGCGACGGCACCCGTGTGGCGGGCACCGCGGCCGATCTGGTCCGCGCCATCTGCGAACCGAACGCCACGGCCCTGCTGGACGCCCTGGACGACACCCTGCGCCTGCTCACCGCCGCCCGCACCAGCCTCGCCGCCGAGGGCACCCTCGGTGAACTGATCGACGCCGGATACAGCGAACGCATCCGTTACCAGGACCTGGAACGCTGGGAGATCACCGATATCCGCCCCGGCGATCAGGATTGGCTCGGCCGCCTGCACGAGGCGGGTCAGCGCGGCGGAGTGATCCGCAGCCTGGACTGAAGTGCCTCAGGTCTCGGCCGGGCTCAGATCCGTTCGGCCAGGCCCGGATAGTCGAGCACGAATCCGTCCGGATCGACGGTGAGGGTGGCGCTGGACACCGGGGACAGCACGTGGATGCCGTCCGAACCGGCGGAGTAGGTCAGGCTCGCTTCCTGGACCAGCAGCTCCGGCAGGCGGACGTAGACGACCGGAACCTCGACGTCGCCGATGGAGCGGGCCAGGGCGTGGCGGCGGATCGGGAGGGTGTTGAAGAACGGGCTGAGCACCACGTCGACGTCCATCGCCCCGGCGAAGGTGGAGCGCACATGGGTGCCGCCGGTGTCGATGAGCCAGTAGTTCTCCTGGTCACGAGCGATCGAGGCGTGCTGTTCGCCCGCGGCGACGGTGCTGCGCAGCGACAGGCGTTTGGTCGCGCCGTTCTCGTCGGTGATCAGGTCGTAGGACGCGCTGAAGGCCGGATGATCGGCGCATTCGCCGCCGGTGATCCGACCCGAGGCGCGAATCCGATTGCCGGTCACCACGACCCGCACCGACTCCATCCGGCTGCCGTTGTGCGCGCGCCAGGTCAGAATCGCGGGCCATCGCGATACGGTCGGCTGCGCATCCGCGCCGGCGCCGCTCGCCGGGGCGGCCTGCGAATTGCCCTGGGCTGGATTGCTCACCCCTATACCGTAGGCGACTGCGGACGCCTTACCACCCCGGCAGGCGATGCGGGGACCGGATATCGCACTGTCGGGGCGGTGTGGGGGCGGTATGCGGGCAGTCCGGACTCAGACCAGGGATTCGCGCCAGGCGGTGTGCAGGGTGGCGAAATGGCCGGTTCCGGCCATCAGGTCCGCGGGCGTGCCGTCCTCGATGACGCGGCCGGAATCCAGGACCAGGACCCGGTCGGCGATCGCGACGGTGGACAGCCGGTGGGCGATGATGACCGCGGTCCGGTCGCGCAGCACGGTCTCCAGAGCGTGCTGCACCTGACGCTCGCCGGGGATGTCCAGGCTGGAGGTGGCCTCGTCCAGGACGATCACCGCCGGATCGGCGAGGAACACCCGGGCGAAGGCGACCAGCTGACGTTGCCCGGCCGACAGCCGTCCACCGCGTTTGCGCACGTCGGTGGCGAACCCCTCGGGCAGCGACATCGCGAAGTCGTGGAACCCGACCGCGCGGGCGGCCGCGTGCACCTCCGCATCGGTGGCCTCGGGTTTGCCCAGCCGGATGTTGTCGGCGACCGAACCGGAGAACAGATAGGACTCCTGGGTCACCATGGTCACCACCCGGCGCAGCCGCACATCGGAGATCTCGCGCAGATCGACGCCGTCGAGCAGCACACTGCCCCGGGACGGGTCGTAGAACCGCGCGACGAGTTTGGCCAGCGTCGACTTCCCGGCCCCGGTCGCGCCGACCAGCGCCACGATCTGCCCGGCCGGAACGGTCAGCGAGAACGTCGGCAGCACGGGGATCGGTTGCCCCTGGCTTTCCTCGGCCTGGGTTCTGCGCGCCGGATATTCGAAACCGACGTTCTCGAAACGCAATTCACCACGCGGGCGGTCCAGTGCTCGCGGTTGCGCGGGTTCGGGCACGCTCGGCTGTTCCTCGAGCACGCCGGAAACGCGCTCCAGCGCGGCCGCCGCGGACTGATAGGAATTGAACACCTGCGCGAGTTCGTCCACCGGGCCGTAGAACTGCCGCAGATACAGCAGGAATGCCGCGAGAACGCCGATCTGGGTGTGGCCGTGGATAACTCGCCACGCACCGAATACCAGGATCAGCACGGTGGTGACGTTCTGGATCAGCCGCGCCCAGCCGATATAGGTCGCCATTCCGCGCAACGCACTGGTATTCGCCGCACCGTAGATCGAATCCTCCTGCTCCAGCAGGGTCTCGTTGCGCTCCTCGCGCCGAAATGCCTGCACCGCACGGATTCCCGCCATCACCTCCACGAAATGCACCACGACCTTGGCGATCGCGCCCCGCGTGCGCCGATAGCCCGCGCGCTGATGCCGCTGCGCCCACCGCGTGACGTACACCAGCGGAACGAATCCGGCCAGCACCACCAGCGCCAGCGGAACATCCAGCCAGACCAGTACGACCGCGATGGTCAGCACCGACAGCACCGCACTGAGCGCATCGTCGATCGCCCGGTCGAGCAGATCCTCCAGCGATTCCAGATCGCTGGTCAGCCGCGCGACGATCTTGCCGGAGGTGTAGTTCTCGTGGAACGCGATCGAGAGCCGCTGCACATGCTCGAACACCCGCATCCGCAGATCGAACAGCACGTTCTGGCTCAGCCGCCCGGATATCCGCACGAAGGCGAAGGTCGTGATCCCGCCCAGCAGCGCACAGCCGGTCACCCCGGCCACCGCCAGCAGCAGCGGAATCCAGTTCCCGCCCAGTGCGTTACGCACTCCAGAATCGAGTCCGCGCGCGACGAACAACGGCACCGCCACCATCGTCGCGTTGTCCACGATCACCAGCAGCACCGCGGCCACGGCCCACACCCGATACGGCCGAACCAGCGACCACAGCAGCCGCCGTGACCGAGCCGCCAGCGCGAGATTCACCTCCTCGGTGGCCTCGGCCTCCTCGGCTGCGACACCGCGCCAACCGTACTCCTCGGTACGCTCGGAACCTGTTGTGGCAGTGCCGGAATCGGAGCCGACCTGCGTGGCCCGATCCGAACCCGCAGCGGCGGAGGAAGAATCGCCATCCGTTCCCGACGCTCCATTCCTGGAATCCGAAGCCATTGTGGCAGTCGATGAGTCCTGCGCGGGCACGCCATGGTCGGCCGAACCGGTCGCGGCGGTGAGCGCATCCGGGATCGACTCCGTCGTCAGTGCCTGCCCGGGTCTATTCGGTTGTGAATGTTGTTGGTTATCACAATCTTCCGACATCTTTACTTCCTGTCGAGCAAGTTGCGGAGTTCGGGATCATCGGGCGGGAGCCGGGGTTGCGTCCTCGGTGATCTCGCCGCCCATCAGTTCGCGATAGCGGGGGCAGGTGTCCAGGAGTTCCTCGTGCGGACCGTCGGCGATGATCTCGCCGCCGTCCAGCACCGCGACCCGGTCGGCCCAGGCGGCCGTGGAGGGCCGGTGCGCCACCAGCAGGACCGTGGCGCCGGACAGAGCCGCGCGCAGGCGGTCCTGGACCTGTTTCTCGGTGGTGACGTCCAGCGCCGAGAGCGGATCGTCCAGCACGACGACGTGGCCGCCCGGATGCCGCTGCCGGGCCAGTACCGCGCGGGCCAGCGCCAACCGCTGACGCTGCCCACCGGACAGGCTCAACCCCTGCTCCCCGATGCGGGTGCGCAGACCCCACGGCAGCGCGTCCACGAAACCGTCCGCACAGGCGACCTCGAGCGCGGCACGGACCTGCGAGTCGGTGGCCTCGGGATAGCCGAGGGTGATGTTCTCCCGCACGCTTGCCGAGAACAGCACCGGATCCTCGAACGCGACCGACACCATCGACCGCAGATCCGCCAGACGGAGCGCACGGACATCGATGTCGTCGATCCGCACCGCCCCCTCGGACACGTCGAACAGGCGCGGAACCAGCCCCAGCAGCGCGGATTTGCCGCTGCCGGTGGCGCCGACCACCGCCACCGTCTCGCCCGGACGTAGCCGCAGCGAAATCCGGTGCAGCAGATCGCGTTCGGCATCGGGAAAGCGGAATCGAAGGTTGTCGAAACACAATTCACCCAGCAGTTCGGTGGGCCGGGCCGCCGGTTCGGCCGGATCGGCGATCTCGACCGGGGTGTCGATCACCTCCCAGTACCGCTCGGCCGCCGTGCGAGCATGCTCCAATTCCGCCAGCAGGAAGCCGAATCCCATGATCGGCCACTGCAGATAGGTCGTGAGCGTGATGCCCGCGATCAGCGCGCCCAGCGACATCGCGTGCTCGGCGAGCAGATATCCGCCGATGGCCAGCGCCGCCGCGATTCCCAACGCGGACAGCACGTTCAATGCCGTCCACAATGTCGCGGCCAGCCGCACCTTCGCCAGCTCGAGTGTGCGCAGTTCGCGGGACTGCCGCCGGAACCGCGCACCGAACCACGGTCCGCGCCCGAATGCCTTGAGCACCCGGATACCCTGCGCCGACTCCTCCACGATGGTCGCCAGATCACCGGATTTGTCCTGCGCCCGCCGCGAGGCGAGGCCGTAGCCGCGCTCGAACCGCAACGCCAGGATCACCAGTGGCACCTCGATCACCAGTTCCACCAGCCCGATCTGCCAGCTGAACACGAACAGCAGACCGATGCCGATCCACAGCGTCGCCCCCAGGGACAGCAGCGAGGGCGCCACGGCGGCGAAAAACCTTCGCAGCGTGGACATATCGGTGATCGCTCGGGAGGTCAGCTGTCCCGACTCCATGCCGTCGTGCACGCCCACCGACAGAATCTGCAAGCGGGCGAACAGGTTCGCGCGCAGATCCACTTCGAGGCGGCTGGCCGGACCCGAGACCATCCAGCGCCGTATCCAGGCCGTCACGGTGCTCACCGCGGCGAGAATCGCGACCAGCAGCAACGGATCCCGGATCGCGCCGAATTCGCGATGCGCGACCGGACCGTCCACGATCCGCCCGGTCAGCACCGGAAGCAGGATGTCGCACAGCATGCCCACCGCGGACAGTGCGGCCGCGACGAACATCGCCCGCCGGTACCAGCGGATCTGCGGCCACAGCCGACGCAGCGAACCCTTGCTCGGATCAGTTTGTGCGACAACCAATTTCGTCGCATCGACATCCCGGCGAGCCGAGTTCTCCGATATGGAAACGGACAAGGCTCCCCCCTTCCTCATCGGCAGATTGCTCGCGCGCGCAGCGAAGGCGTGGTCGCACGCTCCGGGCACGACCTTTCAGGCTGCCAGCAATGCACGCGCGGGCCAACCGATTTTCCGGCCGCCCGACCGGACCGGACACCGCACCCTGCCCGGCGGATTCTCAGGAATTACCAATAAACCCCACGGATCACATACAGGCTGGGCTGGCACCGTGGACTCATGACCACAGTTGCTGAACTCCTGGCCGTGACCGCCATACTGGCCGTCTTCCTCACGATGGCCGCGTCCGGATTCCTGGCCTCCTCGGCTCCCCGTTCGCTGGTCGCGGTGCGGGTGCGCCGGCGCTGACCGTGCGTTCGGCCACGAAGATCTGCACGGCCAGCGCGACCAGCCACAGCGACATGGCCCCCACCTGGATGCGCTGGGCGATGCCGAGGGCGTAGTTCCCCGGCAGATTGTCCGCGACCAGCATCCAGATCGTCACCCCCGATCCGAGAATCAGAATCCACAGCCCGCTGTGCCGCAGAATCGGCCAGCGCCGGTACCGGAACGCCGCCGCGCTGAACGCGATCATCGCGACGAAGATCGACGTCACCGCGAGCGTGCTGGTCAACGCGTGGATCTGATGCAGTTGCGGGAACATGCCGTCGTCCTCGGGCGGGCACGGATCCGGTGTACAGGTGCGCAGCGGCCACTGCGCGTCGGCGATCGTCGACGCCCCGAAACAGGCCAGCGCCACCCACCCGATCGTGGACAACCGCCGCCGCGCGAACGCCACCAGCCCCGCGATCCCCGCAGCCAGCGCCAACGACCCGGTGATCGTGTCCCCCGCGGTGAACACCCACGCATCGACCTTCCCCCGCGCATCCAGCTCACTCAGAAAAGACCGCACCGGATTCGCACCCAGCGGCAACACGAACTCCAGCACCCACGACGAATAGCAAACCCCCGCAACAGCAATCGCCACCGCGATCGCCCACCGCACTCCCCGGCTCCGCCACCACCGCGAAGGATCCGCCGACCCGCCGGTCGCATCCGAGGTCATGGCCTTCGGCCGCTCGAAACAACCGCCCGCGACAACCGTGCCAGATCCGTCCACAGATCCTGTGACATCCGGCGCGAGGGATGCGCACTCGGTGCCGGAATTCGCCCGGCCCGTGCAGTTGCCCGGCCCGGAGAAGACGCTTGCCTGCTCGATGTCATCGCCCTCGATTCCTCGATCCAAGGCACACATACTGGACGGCCGCTACCGGAGTCTCCCCTCGATCATCCCTGATGAACGGGGCAAAAGCCGCTATTGGGAAGTCAGCGCGGCCTGGACTCGGTCGGCGGCACGGATCGGATCCTCGTGTTCCCAGATGCGGACCACCGTCCAACCGGCCGCGGCGAGGCGGGCGTCGGTATCGCGGTCCCGGGCGACGTTTCCGGCCAGTTTCTCGGCCCACCACCGGGCGTTGTTCTTCGGGAAGGTGGCGTGTTCGGGGCAGCGGTGCCAGAAGCAGCCGTCGACGTACACCGCGACGTGAAAGCGCGGAAAGACCAGATCCGCGCGACGGCGCATCCCCGGCAGCGGCGCGCGATCCACGAAGTAGCGGCGGCCGCGCCGGTGCAACTCCTTGCGCAACGCGATCTCCGGCTTGGTGCCGACCCGCCGCTGCCGCGACATCCGGGCGCTGGTCGCCGCGTCGGTCGCGGGTCGCTCCGAACTCATGCGCACACCCCTCGCACGCTAAGCGGCCTCCTGCGGGTATCCGCCCATCCGCAGCAGATGATTCTGCACATCGGCCAGGAAGCCCGGCGGAAAACGCAGCGTCCCGCGTCCGGCCCGGCGCAGGAAGCCCGCGGTGGCGCGCGCGGACAGCAGTTGGGCGTCCTCGAGGAACCAGCGCAGATCCTCGTACGGTTCGTGGATCGGCCACGTCGAGAGCGGCACCCGGTACGCCGTCCCGTTCCGGCCCCAGGCCGCGGTCGGCCAGCGCTGCCCGGACAGCACGCCGTCCTCGGGCATCGCGACACCCGACGGGTCGGCCAGCCGACCGCCCACCCACGTCGCCATCCGCACACTCACCGCATTGCCGACCAGTTTCCAGCGGTGTCCCGGCCGAATCCCCGGCACGGTCAGCGCGGGAGCGGTCCAGTCGCGCGAAAATCCCTGCAGTCGTTCGGCATCGACGATCCCGGGCGTCACGATCTCGCCCGAGGGCAGGCGGACCGCCGGTGGGCTGGCGATCCCCAGTCCCGATCCGCCCTTGAGCGTCGGCACGGCATTGACCGCCCAGCCCAGCCCGCGCACTCCCTCGGTCCAGTAGAAACCGCACGGATCCAGGGCCGGATCGCCGATCTCGTGCGGCCCGGCATCGGCCCCGAACAGCACCGGCCGCGGATCCTCGGTGCGCGAGGCCAGCATCAGCACCCGCAACCGCCGCTGCGGCAGCCCGAACGCCCGCGCATCCACCACCCGGTACGCCCACATGTAGCCGAGTTCCTCGAGGGCGGCGGTGATGTGCCGCATCGCCTGCCCGCGCCCGAGTTGCAGCATGAACGGCACGTTCTCGATCAACAGCCAGCGCGGACCGCGCCGTCGCCGCACCAGCCGGAACACCTCGTCCACCAGACCCGAACGTGCACCGGTGATTCCGGCCGTTCGCCCCGCCTGCGACAGATCCTGACAGGGAAAACCCGCCGCGACCAGCTCTGTTCCGGCCGGCAGCGCACGCAACCGGGTAACGTCCTGGTGCACTTCGACGTCCGCGAAATGCGCCGAAAGCACGGCCCGCGCACCGGAATCGATCTCACAGAGCAATTCGGTGTTCCACCCGTGCGCACCGAGGCCGAGCTCGAGTCCGCCGATCCCGGCGAACAGCCCCACCATCCTCGCGCCAGCCACACCTGCCCTTTCGCCGTGAACCCCGACCGGCATCGAGGCGCCTGGATGAGCAGATTACTCGAGTCCCGTGAGGCGACCTGCGAGCAACTCGTCTTCGCGCCACGGAGACGGAGAACGGGCGGCAACTCCCACGACTGAAGCAGGCCCGGATAGACAACGTTCCAGAGGAACCAAATCTATTGCAGCGCAACGGATCTACCGAAAATCACGATGTATGGTGGTGACACCTCCGGCCGAGGGGCGGTGGACATGGTCCACACACCGCGCCCAGGAAGGAGGTGATGCGAATGGCGAAACATCGCCGGGCAAAGAGCAACGCCCCGATCGACTACGACATGGTGTTGGTAGCAACTGCCGTGATCGCCGGGGCGCTCACACTGGTCCGCTGGATGTGGACTAAGTAAACCCATCAGGTGGGGCGTCGTCGACAGCGGCGCTCCACCGCCCAGCATCACTCTGGTGACCGCCTCAGTGTAATGCAACGGCACACCGCGAGACAGTGAACTGCCCGAGGGCATTTCGGCTCGACCCCGACCGCCGGTGCCGACATCGCGATCCTCCGAGTCCGCTGGCCGCATCCGACGTCGGCGGAACAGCAACCCGACGCCATCCGGATTCCGTCGAGGATGTGCGATGTTCTCGATTCGATTTCCGGAGCAGCCGATTTCTACAATATTGCCGAATGGAATTCTCGACGGGGTAATAGATAGCACCTGGAGAAGATCGGCGCGCTCAGCGAGCTGATCCTAGGACAACTCGAGCCACAAAAGTCAATAGCCATAAGATAGCCGCACAATCGTTACTGGAAGGCGTTCCGCCCGGTAAAGAATGGCCTGCAACCCTTACGTGAACTGATCCCATTTGGTAACATCCAGACCAGCTTCGGTCAATTATCGTGCAGCACAGTCGCATTCACCAGATGACACTCACGCAAACCCGGCCGTCGATCCGTGCCCCGAGTGCGGTTCGAGCATTTCCGGAACGACAGGAGCAACATGACCAACGCGGTTGAACTATCGTCGGCCGATCCCACCGGTCATACCGAAGACCGACTGAAACGAGCGGCGCAATCCCTGCCGCTGTCCGACACCACCGATTTCGACGACGCCGACCGCGGCTTCATCGCCGAGCTGAAGCCGGGCGTGGTCACCAACGGCGACGGGAAAGTGGTGTGGGACAACGATTCCTATTCCTACATCCAGGGAACCTGCCCCAACTCGGTACATCCCGGACTGTGGCGTCAAGCCCAGCTGATGATCAAGCAGGGCCTCTACGAGGTCGTACCGGGCATCTATCAGATCCGGGGCCTGGACCTGTCGAACATGACGCTGATCGAAGGCGACCTCGGCGTGATCGTGATCGATCCGCTGATCTCGACCGAGACGGCCGCCGCCGGCCTGGAGCTGTACCGGCAACAGCGTGGCAATCGTCCGGTCACCGGCGTCGTCTACACCCATTCGCACGTCGACCATTTCGGCGGCGTCATGGGCGTCACGACGACCGAGGACGTCGAGGCGGGGCGCGTCCCGATCCTGGCGCCCGCCGGATTCGTCGAGCACGCGGTCGCGGAGAACGTGTTCGCGGGTATCGCGATGGGTCGCCGCGCGGCCTACATGTACGGCGCGGCGCTGCCCCGCAGCGCGCAGGGGCAGGTCAGCGCCGGTCTGGGCATGACCACCTCCACCGGCACCGTCACCCTGATCCCGCCGACGAAGGACATCACCGAGACGCGGCAGGAGGAGGTGCTCGACGGGGTGCGGATCATCTTCCAGATGACACCGGGCACCGAGGCGCCCTCGGAGATGAACTTCTACTTCCCCGATCACCGCGCGCTGTGCATGGCCGAGAACGCGACGCACACCCTGCACAACATCCTCACCCTGCGCGGCGCGCTGGTCCGCGACGCACACGTCTGGTCGCAGTATCTGACCGAGACGATCACGCTGTTCGGCGACAAGACCGATGTCGCCTTCGCCTCGCACCACTGGCCGACCTGGGGAACCGAACAGGTCACCTCGTGGCTGTCACTGCAGCGCGACACCTACGGCTATCTGCACGATCAGACCCTGCGCCTGCTCAACCAGGGCTACACCGGCATCGAGATCGCCGAGATGATCCAGATGCCGCCCGCACTGGAGAAGACCTGGCACACGCACGGCTACTACGGCTCGGTGAGCCATGACGTCAAGGCGATCTACCAGCGGTACATGGGCTGGTTCGACGGCAATCCGGCACATCTGTGGGAGCATCCGCCGGTCGAATCGGCCGTGCGGCACGTCGCGGCGATGGGCGGTGCGGACTCGGCCCTGCGCACCGCTCGCGAGGCGTACGACGCGGGTGACTACCGCTGGGTGGTCCAGCTGGTGAACTACGTGATCTTCGCCGATCCGGCCAATGCCGATGCGAAAGCCTTGCAGGCCAACGCATTCGAGCAGCTCGGCTACGGCTCCGAGAACGGCACGTGGCGCAACTTCTACCTGATGGCGGCCTACGAGCTCCGGCACGGCAACGTCGGCACTCCGACCGGCACCGCGTCGAATTCGGTCATCGGCGCATTGTCCGTCGATCAGGTCCTCGATGCCGCGGCGTTTCTCGTGAACGGTCCCGCGGCGTGGGATCTGCATCTGGTGGACGACTGGGTGATCACCGACGAAAACACCACCTACCGAATGGAATTGAACAACGGCGTGCTCGTGCACTACGTACTCCCGGCCGACTTCACCGGTCCGGAACCCGACGCGACGTTCACCTTGACCCGCGCGACGCTCATCGGTGTCCTGGCCGGTGGGCAGGATCTGGCCGCGGCCATCCGATCGGGTGAGGTCGGGGTGTCCGGTGATCCGACGAAGCTGGCACAGCTGACCTCCGCGCTGGACAAGCCGAATCCGGACTTCGACATCGTCACCCCGTAGGCGGATTCCGTGCCCGACCCAGGCGCGACGCCGCCTCCCGCGCCGTCCGGATCGCTCCCGCCCGCCGCACCGCGGGCGGGGGCCCTGCGGCGGCTGTCCGCCACATTGGGTAAGCCCTCGCCGCGCGATGTGACCGCGGGGATGGCGACCGGGCTGTTCAGCATTCCCGAGGGGATGGCGTACGCGTCGATCGGCGGATTCAACCCGGTCGCGGGCCTGTACGCGGGCATCGTGCCGCCGATCCTGGGTTCGCTGGCCGCGCCGACCGTCCTGATGGTCACCACTCTGACCAGCGCGATCGCTCTGACCAGTCAGGCGGTGCTGACCGATGCGGGCCTGGATCCGCACGCCGCGGGCAATGTGGCCGCGCTGACCGTGCTGGTCGGCGTGATCATGGCATTGATGGCCGTGCTGCGCCTGGGCGTGGTGATGAGTTTCGTATCCAACGCGGTGATGACCGGGTTCTCCACCGGTATCGCGCTGTCCATCATCACCGGCGTGTTCAAGGACGCCACCGCCTACAAGCCTCCCGGCCACAACAAATTGCTGCAGGTGTGGAACTGGGTCGTGGGCATCGGGCACTGGCAGTTGTCCGCGACGCTGGTGGCGGTGGCGACGATCGCGGTGTGGGCCGCGGCTCGGCTGGTGCGGCCGCTGGCGGAGTTGGCCCTACTGGTGTCGATGGTGGTGGTGAGCATCGCCGTGGCGGTGTTCCGGATCGATGTGGAGACCGTCGGGGACATCGCGCGCATTCCCGCTGTCCTGCCGCCGATTTCGGTGCCGACCTGGAGTGCGATGCCGCATCTGTTCGGTGGTGCGCTCGCGGTGGCGATGGTGGCGCTGGCACAGGCCGCCGGCGTATCGCCGTCGATGCCCAATCCCGACGGGAGTCGATCGAACGTCAACTGCGACTTCGGCGCTCAGGGACTGGCCAACCTCGGCGGCGGATTCTTCTCCGCGTTGCCCTCGGGCGGTTCGCTGTCCCGGACCGGGGTCGCGGCCGGGGTTGGCGCCCGAACCCGCTGGGCCGGAGTGATTTCCGGGGTGTTCCTCGCGATCGTCGTGCTGGTGTGCGGATCACTGGCCGAACACATTCCGATGCCGGTGATCGGCGGGCTGATCATGGTCGTCGGGGCGGAGCTGATCGTCGGCAAGGCCGGCGACATCATGTTGGTGCTGCGGACATCCCGGCTGTCGGCGTTGGCGATGGTGGTGACCTTCGCGGCGACCACGCAACTGCCGTTGCAGCAGGCGATCGTACTCGGCGCGATCCTGTCGTTGCTGCTGTACTGCGTGCAGATCTCCCGGCAGGCCGAATTGGTCGCTCTCGTACGCGATTCCGACGAACGCTGGCGCACCGGAGAGGTTCCGGCGATCCTGCCGCCGGGGCAGGTGACCGTCGTGGAGTACGGCGGTGCAAGCTTTTTCGCGGAATTGTCGCGGCTGGAAGGGAAGTTGCCGGAGGTCTCGCAGGCACGTGGTGCGGTGCTCGTACTCGTGATGCGCGTCGTACCGGAGGTTCCGTCCTCGGCGCTGATCAAGCAATTCCACCGGTACGCAACGCGATTGGAGAAGGCCGGTGGGCGGTTGATCCTCGCCGGGGTACGTCCCGGGTTGGCCCATGTGCTCGATCGGACCGGTCTGAGCGCCCAGCTCGGCGAGGGTGGCGTGGTTCCGGCCGACGAGCACGTCTTCGGGGCGGTCGACCGGGCCGTCACCGACGCACAGGAATGGATTCGCACCCGCCGCGACAGCGAACAGTGAAGGGGCGCAGCGATGCTCGGGACTTCGATCGGCCAGATTCTCAGTCACGGTGTCGGTGTCGCGATCAGTCCGCTCGCACTCGTCGCGATCATCCTGCTGCTGGCCACACCCCGAGCCCGCGCCAACGCCGTCACCTTCGCGATCACCTGGATCGTCGCCCTCGCCGCGATCGTCGCGCTCCTGATCGCGATCAGCGGCCTGGTCGGAGCCAACCACCACGATCACCCCGCGACCTGGGTCGGCTGGGCCAAACTGGTGATCGGCCTGGCCGCCCTGGCGATCGCCGCTCAGCAGACCCGCCGCGCACTACACCCCGCCCCCGACAGCGCGCCACCCGCCTGGGCTCAGAACCGCGAGCACACGACGATCAAAATCATCACGCTCGCAACGACTTTGGCGGTGGTCAACCCCAAGAACCTCACCCAGCTGGCCGCCGCGGCCGTCACCATCAGCTCGGTGACGCCCGGCCACGGAGCGCGACTCATCGCGGGCGTCGTCTTCCTCCTGATCGCCTCCCTGTGCGTCACCATCCCGCTGGCCATCCACCTGTTCGCCGGGGAACGCGCCAACACGGTCCTGACCAGCTGGAAGGACTGGGCCACCCGCCACAACTCCACCATCATGGCGGTCCTGCTCACCATCCTGGGCACCAAATCCGTCGGCGACGCCATCGCCACCCTCACCAGCTGAACCGCATCGAAACGGTTCCATTGTCTCGACGTTCCAAGTGACACGTAATCAGTTGTGTCCCAACGGATCTCGCTGATAGATGACGTAAGGTGGTGATACCTCCGGCCGAGGGGCGGTGGACATGGTCCACACACCGCGCCCAGGAAGGAGGTGGTGGGGAATGGCGAAACATCGCCGGGCAAAGAGCAACGCCCCGGTCGATTACGGCACCATGCTGACAAGCTACGCCGTAATCGCCGGAGCGTTCGTTCTGGTCCGCTGGTTCATCCGGCGGGCTAGCTAAGCTCACCAGGAGAGGCGTCGTTAGGAGCGGCGTCCCCTCCGCCCAGCATCACTCTCGTGACCACCTCAGTGTACTGCAACAGCACACCCCGAGACAGATCGACCGAACCACTCGCGGATCCCGTTGCCTCCCGGGAGAATCGACCCATGGCCGAGTTTGTTCTGACATCGGAGCGTCGAACCGAACTAGCCGCGCTGCTGGCTGACGAGCAGCGTCTGAACAGCGAGTATCCGAAGGTCGCGGAGTACCTCGACGCAGCACCGATCCTCCCGGGCACCGGCGACGAAAGAGCCGATGCCGCATTCGATCTGCGCCTGCTGCACTATCTGACCGGCGACCGTTCGATCAGCACCAACCCGTATTGGGACATCGTCGCGCCGTCCGTTTCCGAACACGACGGACGCCGGGTGGTGAACGGTGGCCGCCCCACCGGAAGCGCCCGCCTCGGCTTCGCCCAGACCATCCTGCAATCCGCCTACGCCTACGCGATCCCCTCGCCCGAGACCATCGACTGGATGGCCCGGTTCTGCGCGGGCCGCACGGTGGTGGAACTGGGCGCAGGCCGCGGCTACTGGGCTTCCCGGTTGCGCGACGCGGGCCTGACGGTCGAAGCCTACGATTCCCATCCGCCGGACCGTGCCGAGAACGTCTCGTTCACCAGAGCCGCAGGCCAGCCGGATGTCTGGTTCCCGGTAGCCCCCTCGGACAACGCACCCGCCCACAGCCCCGACGACGTCCTGTTCCTGTGCTGGCCCCCGGGCTGGGACAACCCCATGGCCTCGGACGCACTCGCGGCCTTCGAATCCACCGGCGGCAGACACCTCGTCTACATCGGCGAACCGCAGGGCGGAAAAACCGCCGACACCCTCTTCTTCGACGCGCTGACCTCCGGCTGGACCTTGAAATCCGAAGACCCCCACTACGTTTCCTGGTGGAACCTCACCGACACCGCCCAAACCTGGGTCAGGCGACAACCCTCCGGCTAGAACCAGGTTCTCGGCCGGACCTGATTGGCCAGATCCACCAACCGGATGCGATGGCCGGCATCGGTGGTCGCACGGGCCAGCTCACGCAAGCCTGCCTCGACGCCTTCGCGCAGCCCCTGCACGGTGTTGGGAGTGCCGAATATCGATGTCTCCGGATTGCGCAGGCGCCCACCGGATTCGAGCCACACCAAGGCGGTCCACAGCAGGATCAGCCGAGTCGGCAGATAGCGTCGCGCATCGGACAGGCTCGCCAGCCTGCCCGCGGCCACCCGCAGATCGGTCTCGGTGAGCTCGGCAGCGGGACCGCCGACGTGCAGGAGGCATCCGGTGAGCCCGGCGGTATCCCGGTGCACCGATCCGGCGGGCAGTTCGTCCAGCACCGCCACCGCCGCGCGCACATCCCTCTCGGCGGTCAGCATCCGCGCGAGTCCGAAGGCAGCGCTTGCTGTTTCGTGATTCGAGTGCCATGCCTGCCGGTAGTGGCCGATCGCCGCGCGCCGCCAGTCGGCGGCGTCGGCGCGCGTCCCGTGCGAGAGCAGCAGCAACTCGGCGGTCACCGCCATGGCCAGGTTCGGCGTCGACTCGTCCGGCAACATCACCCGGACAATGTCGAATTGCCGGTACGCGCGCCGGTAATCCGCCTGCACCAGCGCCGCGATGCCGGTGAACCAGGCGATGCGCCAATCGCCGACGCAGGTGGTCCGCAAGGCATCCAACATCCCCTCGGCCATGTTGTCGTGGCCCAACTCGAGCAACGCCCGGATGGCCTGCAGTGACACCTCGATCTCGAAGCGGCCGGCCGCATCATGTGGGCGAACAGTGATGCGCCGCAACAGTTCCAAGGTATGACGAGGCTGGGCGTGCGGCAGGTTGGCCAGCAGCGCACAGCTGGGGTCCCGGCCGGACACCCGCGGCGCGGGCAGCGTCGCGACGATGTGACGTACGTCCAGGCGCGTCTCACGCGGCTTACCGTCCACCATGCCGTCGAGCTGCGCCACCGCCATGTCGATACCGAATTCGCCACGGGGGCAGTCGAATTCACCCGAAGATTCAGGCTGGGCGACTCCCTGGGCAACGATCTTACCGAGTAGGCCGACAAACCCGGGTTCCGCGATCGCGGGCTCCACCGAGGTGTGAACGGTGACCATGACGGTCCTCCTACACTGCAAACCGTGCCGCTATTTTGTGTAATATAACGCTGATTAGCGGCATATAACAAGAGGTGTCGACATCGCCCGGACTCCAGTTCGACTGTCGGCGCCTGTGGGTTTACGCAGCTCGATTCCTCTTGAAAGCGCCCTGCTCATCAGCACTCCTGTGCCTCAGCTGAGAATTTCCTGAGAACGCCGCGCGCGCCCTTCGAGTCCCCCTCGACCGCGCAATCGCTTCGCTAGGCTCGCGATGCAATCAACCGAATAGCGAAAGGCGGCACCATGACCCGGAAGGTCCTGCTGGCGATGATGGCCGGCGTTCTGATCGCCGCACCAGCGACGGCATCCGCAGATGTGACAGCCGACGCTGTCACCAACCGGCCCATTGCCGCCGAGCCCTTCAACACCGGTTCGGCAGTAACCGACACCATCGTCAACGGCCTCGTCCTGCTCATCTTCGGCCCGGACGACCCGCAGCGCTGTAAGTTCCCCTACTGCTTCTGAGCGGACACCGGCGGTGGACGCGAACGGCCTCGGATCATCCGGGGCCGTTCATGTTGCCACCAAGCGCTTTTCACGCCACAGTCGACGGTTCGTGTTTCCCGCGTTCCCCGCGCACGACAGCTCGTCGCGCTGCGGCCAACTGTGCCACCGCCGAGGCAAGTTCATCCATGGGCAGCGAATAAGGCAGGCGCACATGACGTTCGAATGCACCGCCGATGCCGAACCGCGGTCCGGCGGCGAGGGTGAGGCCGTAGTCCGGCGCGATCGCGGCCAGACGTGAGCTGATCGGCTCGTCGAGAACGACCCAGAACGACAGCCCACCGAGCGGAATCGACACGTTCCACTCCGGAAAGTGCTGGGCCAGTGCGGCATACAGCCCATCGCGCTGCTCCCGAAGTCGAACGATCCGGCCGGGCAGGTGCGTATCGAGGCCGTCGAGCAGGATGCTCGCGGCGAGTTGTTCCAGGATCGGAGTGCCCAGGTCGGTACCGGGACGCATCCGGGACAGGCGGGTCAGGATCGATGATCCGGCGCGAATCCATCCGATCCGCAGCCCACCCCAGATGTTCTTGGACGTCGAGCCGATGCTGATCGCGTCCGGATGATCGGCCGCGAATGCGACCGGGCGGGGCAGATCGATGGCCAGATCGGCCATCGTCTCATCGATCACCACCGGACAGCCCGGATCCAGGCGACGCCGCACGTGCGCGGGCATACACTGCCCGGTCGGATTGTGGAAGTCGGGAATGAGGTACGCCAGCGCCGCACTCCGGCCTGCGACGCGCAGTTGTTCGACGTTCCAGCCGTCGGGTTCGAGCGCGACCGGAACGAGGCGGGCGCGGGCGTCGGTGAAGGCCCGGATCGCGTGCGGATACGTCGGATGATCGATCACGACGCGGTCGCCGGGGCGGACCAGGGTGCGCGCGATCAGGGCGAGCGCGTGCTGGGCCCCGTTGGTGATCATGATCTGGTTCGGCCGCGTCGGCAACCCGCGTCCGGCGTACCACCGCGCGACGGATTCCCGCAGCTCGATCACGCCGTCGCGCTCGTACCCGCGACGATCGAAATAGCGAGGCAGTTTTTCCAATGCGGTGTTGAACGCGCGGTGCAGTATCGGGCCGGGTGCGGCCGGCGCCGCGAACGACAGATCGATCGTCGGCGAGCAGGACGTGGCCTGCCGGTGCGGCGCCGGATCGTCGGGGAGCCGGACGACGGCCCGGGACCGCGCCCGGGTGTCGATGAATTGCGCGTCGGCCAGCGACCGATAGGCGGTGCCGACGGTCGTGCGGCTCACCCGCAGCGCGAGCGCCAGATCCCGCTCGCTCGGCAACGCCGCATCCAGCACCAGACGTCCATCCAACACCAATAGCCGCAGCCGGTCCGAGAGGCGCTGATGCGCCGGACCCGGCCCGACCTGCCAGACTCCCAACATCTGCGCGACCACCGCTGCGCTGATCTTCATCGAACCAGCATCGCAAATCTGGCTATGGAATTGAATACCAGATTTCCCCGAGGATGAGCCGGTGACTCCACCGCATCTCCCGGCCGCCGATCGATTCGTCCTCCGTCGCATGAACGCGGCCGAACAACTGCGCGCCGGACGCAAGCTGCGCAGGATCCCGCAACTTCTGGTCGGCCTCATCGGTTACGGCGCCTCGGTGATGCTGCTGGTCACCTCCGGTCTGGGAGCCGCCAGCTGGAGCGTGCTCACCGAAGGAATCTCCGGATCCACCGGAATCTCGTTCGGAACCGCAACCAACCTCATCGCCGTGGTCGTACTCGTCGCCTGGATCCCGATGCGCGAACTCCCCGGCCTGGGCACGCTGCTCAACGTCGTCCTCATCGGCATCGCCGCCGACGCGACGGCGCGAATCGTCCCACCCCCACCCGACATCGAGATCCGAGCGCTCTACCTGGTGGCCGGAATCGTCGGCCTGGCCTTCTTCGATGCCCTCTACCTCGGCGCACAGTTCGGCGCCGGACCACGCGACGGCCTGATGACCGGCCTGGTCCGACTCACCCGCAAACCGATCCCGGTGATCCGCACCGCCATCGAGGTCACCGTGGCCACCACCGGCTGGCTCCTGGGCGGCACCATCGGCATCGGCACCGTACTCATCGCGGTCACCATGGGCCCGCTCGTCGGCTACTTCCTGCCGCGGGTTGCCGTCGAAATCCCCGACAGGACAACGGAATACCCCGATCGACGGCCCATACCACGCCGATCGCCGCGCATCCGGCTCCGGCGATCCGCCAACCGGGCGCCCCGTCACTCCGCCGAACAAGCCCCGGGCCCCACCGAAGCCGTGAGCAACGAAAAGCCCACCGTCCGGAAGCCCTTCGACGAGCAGGAACGCGAGGGCGCCACCGGCGATACCGAGCAACGATTACCCTTCCGAGCATCCGGAACATCAGATCGCTGACTATTTGCCGCAATGACGTCAGCTGATAATCTGGCCGAGCAGGACGTCGCTCGAGGTCCCGACGATGCGATACGCGACGACGTACGAATTCCATGTCGGCGGTTCCCATCCAGCGTTCCGGGTTCGAACACCGAGATCATGCAGAGACCGAACAGATTCGGCTGAATCCTGTTGCCGGACAGTCCTACTCTCGGAAGGGTCCGCATGCACGATCCCGACGACGTGAACCTCGCCCGAACGAGGACAGATGCCGTGATCACACGACTGGTCGTCTTCGGCGGCACCGGGGACCTCGCCGGTCGCTATCTGCTACCGGCTGTCAGCGCACTGTTCGCTGCCGGACATCTGGACAGTCGCTTCGAAATGGTGTGCGCCGACCGAAAAGGCCGTAGCGAGGCCGAGTTTCAGCAGTGGGTCACGGCTCAACTCGATCGTCACGCCGCGGATACACCGGTCGCGGCCAGGAAATCGGCCGCTGCCGCGACGCGATATCGACGGGCGGATATTCAGAGTTCGAGGGATGTAGCTGAACTATTGCCCGATGGCCAGCCGGTCGCGATCTACCTCGCACTGCCCCCGGCGTTGTTTCCCACAGCGGTCACGACCCTGCACGATGCCGGTCTGCCCGCGGGGAGCCGGATCGTGCTCGAGAAACCGTTCGGTGAGGATCTGGCCGGTGCGGAGAAACTGAATCGGCTGCTCGCGGAGCTCGTACCGGAACGTGCCGTCTTCCGCGTGGACCATTTCCTTGCCATGACCACAGTGCAGAACCTGCTCGGCAGCAGGCTGGCCAATCGCGTACTCGAATCCGTGTGGAACAGTGCGCATATCGCCGAGGTGGAGATCATCTGGGACGAAACGCTCACGCTCGAGGGCAGAGCCGGATATTACGACCATGTCGGCGCCCTGAAGGACATGGTGCAGAACCACCTGCTGCAACTGCTGTGCCTGATCGCCATGGAACCGCCGATCACGTTGTCCGAGCGCGATCTTCGCGACCGCAAGGTCGACGTGCTGCGATCGATCCGGCCGCTGACCGATGCCGACATCCCGCACCGCACTCGCCGGGGGCGTTACCTGGCGGGCCTCATCGGCGACCGCGACGTCCAGTCCTATGTCGATGAACAGGGCGTCGCCCCAGAGCGCGGGGCCGAGACGTTCGCCGAGGTCGAGCTGATGATCGACAGCTGGCGCTGGTCGGGCACGAATTTCGTGCTGCGCAGCGGCAAAGCGCTCGGCGCCGATCGCAAGGAGGTCGCCGTTCACTTCCGCGCGGTGCCGCACATGCCGTTCGGACATCAGGGCGTCGCAGCGCCCGATGTGCTGCGATTCGGGCTCGATCCGGAATGCCTGTCCCTCGAACTCACTGCCATCGGCCCCACCGTCAACACCCTGGAACCGCTCACTCTGACCGCGCGCATGGACCCACCGGAACTTCCGGCGTACGGCAGGCTCCTGCTCGACGTCCTGCACGGCGACCCGTCGCTGGCCATCCGCGCCGACGAGGCCGAACAAGCCTGGCGGGTCGTCACCCCGATCCTGTCCGCCTGGTCCCGCAACTTGGCACCGCTCGCCGAGTACCCGGCGGGATCCGCGGGACCACCCCGCTCGAACCGCTGAGCGAATCCGGCGCCCTCGTCTACATTGCCTCGGCCACTGCCCGGATGGCTTGCAGTCGTCCGTCGGCGAGCGCCGCGGTGAGGTTTTCGGCGCGTGTGCGGAAATCGGGCACGAAGGCGTGGAGTCCCAGCGGGCTCGGGGGTAGCGCCTGCACCATGCGCATGGTGGCGACGGCCTGCTCGGTGAGATCCGCCCAATACTCGATGCCGAATCCCGCCGCCTCGATCATCCCGCGCAGCGAGTCCCGGGTGGCCAGGTGGCTCTGGTCGGCGGCATCCGCCCAAGGGAGCGGGTAATCGGGTTCGCCGACCACACCGGCGGAGACGATGTCCCACAGCGCGAGCCGTCCCCCGCCCTCTACGACCCGGCGCATTTCCCGGTAGAGACCGTTCTTGTCGGCGATGTTCATCTGGACGTGCTGACTGAACACGACCTGGAAAGTGGCGTCCGCGAACGGAAGTGCGGTCACGTCCGCTCGACGGACTTCGATCCGGTCGTCGAGACCGACGAGGCGGTTGAGCCAGCGGGCGGTGCCGCAGTAGTCCTCGACCATATCGACGCCGGTGACCCTGCACCGGAATCGATCGGCCAGGTATCGAGCGGTGCCGCCGATGCCGGTCCCCGCGTCGAGAACCGCGCTGTCCGGAGCGATCGCGATCAGATCGGCCAGCTGGCCGGTGGCTATGCGTCCGCTGGTGTGATAGTCCTCGAGCATCGCCAGGTCCGCAATGTGCAACTGGCCGAGGTCCTTTCCGGCGGCTACCAGGGCTCGCTCGATATCGGTCCGCGATGTGCCCGTCGAATACTGGGACGGGATCCGGCTGTGGTTCATCTCTGACTCGCTTCGATGGAGGGACGGGGGTCGGACTCATTGCGCGACGGTCTCGGACCGGGCCGAACGATGGTGTGTCTGTGGCCGTTGCGGCGGTTGCGCGGGTAGGAACGCGACGGCGAGCAGCGCCCCGACGGCCGCGACCACGCCCGCCACGACGCACCCGATGCTCAGGCCGTGGTCGAAGGCGTCGGTCGCGGCACGGCGAACGGCGTCCGCGGCGGGACCTCGACCGTCGGCGGCGAGCCGGGCGGCCACGCCATAGGCCATCCCGACGGACTGGTGCGTGAGGTCGGTCAGCGCCCGCGGCAGTGCTTTCGGCAGACCGGTGTCGAGGCGGGACCCGTACAGCGAGGCGTAGACGCTGCCGATCACCGCTACGCCCAGGGTCCCGCCGAGCAGCCGGGTGGAGTCGTTGATCGCGGAGCCGACCCCGGCCTGATGGGCGGGCACCGCCCCCATGATCGACTCGGTCGCGGGTGCGATGGTCAGGCCCATGCCCAGGCCGTAGACGACCATCTGGATGGCGATGACCCCGTAGGGAAATGTGGGTGTCAAGCCGGTCGCGACCCAGAAGTAGAAGCCCGCCTGCAGGACGAGTCCGGCCGTGACGACGGCCTTGGTGCCGATCGTGATGGCCAGCCGCGTGCCGACAGCCGACCCGACGGCAACCGAGACCGCCACGGGCAGCAGGTGCACGCCGGTGGACAGCGGGCCATAGGTCCGGATGAATTGGAAGTACTGGGTCATCAGGAAGATGAACCCGAACAACGTGAAGAATCCGACCGTCACCGATGCGCTGGCGGCGCTGAAGCGCAGATTAGCGAACAGCCGCACATCGAGCATCGGCTGGTCGGCCCGGCGCTCGGCAAGGACGAATGCGATCGCCAGAAGCGCCGCGCCGGCGTATCCGAGGAGCGACGCGGGCGCGGTCCAACCGCGGTTCGGCGCCTCGATGACGGTATAGACGAGCACCGCCATGAAACCGCCGGACAGCACGAGGCCCGGGAAGTCCAGCCGATGCGCGGTCACGGACTTCGATCGGGGTACGAATGCCGCGGCCGTCGCGATGACGGTCAGCGATACCGGTCCGAGCGCGTAGAAGATGCTCGACCAGCTGAAATGCTCCAGGAGATAGCCGCCCACGATCGGCCCGAGCGCGATGGCCATGCCGCCGGTCGCGCCCCACAATCCGATCGCCAGCGCGCGTTCCTTCCGACCGGTGAACACTCCGGTCAGCAGCGACAGCGTGGCCGGGAACGTCATCGCCGCACCCAGCCCCATCACGGCACGGGTAGCGATCAGCTCACCCGGGGAGTTCGCGTAGCCGCCGACGAAACTCGCGGCCCCGAACACCAGCAGACCAGCCAGCAGCATGCCCTTACGACCGAAGCGATCGGACAGGCTGCCCGAGGTGAGCAGCAGCGCGGCGAATACGAGGTTGTAGGCGTCGACCACCCACTGCAGTTGCGCGGTGTCGGCACCCAGTTCACGGGTGAGCGTCGGCAGCGCCACGTTCACCAGCGTGGTGTCGAGGTTGATGAGGAACGAGGCGGCCAGAAGTGCGGTCAGGATCAGTGGTTTGGATCGCGGAGGAGTCATAGTTGAATGCTAGGACTAGTAAGTAGAGTTTTTCAACTACTAAAACCAGATCTTCTACTTATATTTGATAGAGTGGTTCCATGCGAAGCTATGGCCAGTACTGCTCGATCGCTCGCGCCCTCGACGTCGTGGGAGACCGGTGGACGCTGCTGATCGTGCGCGAACTGCTGATACAGGGCCCGTGCCGGTTCACCGACCTGAAGAACGGGCTGCCCGGAATCGCCGCGAACCTGCTGTCCACCCGCCTGCGCGAATTGGAGCAGGCCGAGTTGATCGAACGCGACGAAGCACCCCCGCCCATCGCGACCACCCTCTACCGGCTCACCGAGGCGGGCCACGCATTGGAGCCCGCTCTCAAAGCAGTCGGACTCTGGGGCATGCGCTACATGAGCACGGTGGACCGGCAGGACACCTTCCTGCCCCAGTGGCTGGCCTACGCGCCCGCATGGTTCACCGTCGACGCCGACCCCGAGGCGCCGCCGGCGGTGGTTCAGCTCGACGTCGGCGACGCGCACGCGGTCATGGAGATCAGCGGCGGACGAGTCGAAACCCGCGTCGGACGAGCAGACTCCCCCGACCTCGTGCTCAACGGGCCGGCCAACGCCGTACTCGGCCTGCTCATGGGCGTGATCGACCTCGATGTCGCCACACAGATCGGTCTCACCGCAACCGGCCGCCGCGATGTGCTCGGCCGCCTCCGCCCCATCGCCGAGATACAAGAGCCCACTGCGCACGCCTCCTGAGGAAACTACTTGCCTGATAGGAAAGCGAGATGCTACTTTCCTATCAGGCAAGTAGTTCGACGTAAGAAAGTCTTGGAGGAGACAGCCATGGCGAACAACCCGACCCCCAGCGAAGCCGCCCGTGCGTTGCGCGACGTCACCGAGCGCACGAACCAAGCGGTGGACTCCACTCAGCGCGCCCGCTGGGTCGACATCGTCCTCGGCGTGGCGATCTTCGTGATGCTCGCGGCGCCGGACTTCCTCGGCAAGCACGCGGCGGCGGTATCGACCCTGATCATCGTGGTGATCACCGTCGGCTACAGCTGGCTGGGCCGCACCCGGCGCGGCGCGGCCGTCTTCGGCCAGCCCGCTCGGGTACGCCGACAAGCGATCTCGCGCCGATTCAGCATCCCCGCGGTGACGCTGCTGCTCGGAGTCATGGCGCTCGGGATCGCGCTCCCGCTGCTGGGTCTGCATCCGCTGGCGGGCGTGCCCTACTGGCGCACGATCCTGGGCGCCGTCCTGGGACTCACCTTGATCGTCTTCGGCCGTAGGCTGCAGAACACCCTGAATGCCCTGGCCCACAACGGTCACCGCCCCGAAAGCGACACCCTCGATGGACACCACTGACCTGGACCCGCTGCTGCTGGACCCGACGCGTCTGTCCATCGTGTCACTGCTGGCAGCCACCCACTGGGCCGAGTTCGGCTGGGTACGCGACGCGGTGACGATGTCCGATTCGGCGCTGTCCAAACAGATCACCAATCTGACCAAGCACGGATACGTCGAGGTCGAGAAGGGTTACGTGGGCAAGCGTCCCCGGACGTGGCTGAACCTCACCGACTCCGGGCGACGCGCGTTGCAAGGCCACATCGAAGCGCTGCAACGCATCGCCGCCCAATCCCAGCAAACCGGCGAGACGTACGCGCCGAGCAGTCCGAAACCCGACTGACCCAGCCGGTTCGCCCCGGGCGGAACCGAACACGCGGTAACCAACCGAGTCCGCCTGCTGGAGCAAAAGGGTTGGGTCACAAGAGATTTCGCACCCAACGACCGCCGCTCCATCCTGTTCGGCCGCACCCCCGAAGGCCGGAAACGCACGCTGGAGGTATTCGCAATGAAAACCGACACCGAATACCAACTCGTGTCCCCGCCACCCAGCGCCGGATCAGCGAAAAGTGCTGCTGACCTCGGAATACTGACGCCTATCCGCTCATCACGGCCACATCATTCACGGCCTTACATCCACGCAAAACGGTCGGGCGTGTCAATTTCGGTCGCCATTTCCGCAGGTGAGGAATGTATTCGCATAAAGTGATTTCGATTCGATAAACTCTCCCGCACTTATACGGTCTTCCACGTATCGTCTCTTGCGGAGAAAGAGTGCCGAGCGTTATCCACTCTTCACACGTACCCACAGGCTTTGCCCGGACGAAACCGAAGTTGCCCAGGTAGACCAGCGCTTCACCGTCTGATGGTTACGTGATTGCGACAAGAGTGGCCCGGCGGCAGTGGACCGTATAACGGTCCCTGCAAGCCGGCGAATCCTACGCACACCTGATATTTCCACACCACGGTTCGCAAAATCACCGACGATACCCGCGCGAACGACCGCGGGTATTCCGAAGGTCGAGTCGGCTGATCATGGAAGGAGATTCTCCGTGCACAACTCGCGTGTCTTCGACATCCGCTTCCTCAGTGCCGCCGCAGCGATTACCGCGGCCTCCGTGATGATGATCGCTCCCGCTGCGCAGGCCAATTCCGGCGGCCACGACTGGGACGCGGTCGCCAGATGCGAAAGCGGCGGAAACTGGAGTGCCGACACCGGCAACGGCTACTTCGGCGGCCTCCAGATCACCAGCAGCACATGGGGAGCCGCCGGCGGCTCAGGTTCGCCCGCACACGCCAGCCGCGCCGAACAGATCCGCGTCGCCGAAACCGTTCTCGCCAACCAGGGCCGCGGCGCGTGGCCGGTATGCGGGGCATACCTCTGACCAACAGCGCGAAGTCCCGGCGGACCAATCTCACTCGGCACCCCGCCGGGACTCTGCCGACGATCCCGTCACGGCCGTGCCTCGACGGGATTACGTCAATCCAGCGTCATCCGACAGATTCGGGGCCGTGCCCGCGGCGGTGAAGGTATCCGCATGGCTCCGGTTCCGCTTCATCCCCCGTCCACACTCGCCCCGGGCGCGCACACCTTCGACTCCGACGGAATCACCCAGCGATATCACGTGTACGGTCGCGGGCCCGTCTGCCTCGCCCACCCCGGCGGCCCCGGAATCCACTGGGAATACCTTCGTGTCCCCGAGCTCGAGGAACACCTGACCATGGTGTACATCGAAGCGCTCGGGACGGGCGAATCCGGGCGCCTGCCGACGCATCCGCACGGCTACACCCGGGAGCGCTACAGCCGTGCGCTGCAAGCGCTGACCGATCACCTGGGCGTACCCGAGGTGTATCTGCTCGGCCATTCGCACGGAGCATTCGTGGCCGCTTATCACGCATTGCACCGACCGGCCGGACTGGCGGGCGTCATCCTGTACGAGGGTGCGCCGGTCACCGGTCCCGAACACGGCGACGAGGCCGGGCGGCGAGTTCAGGAATTCGCCGCCGCGCACGCGGACCGGCCCGAACTGGCCGAGGTGCTCGCGGCATTCGCTGCCATGCAGGATATTTCGAGCGACGAACAGACCATCGCGGTCGCGCGCGGCATACTGCCGTCCTATTTCGCCGACTACTGGGGAAATGAACAGCAGTGGGCCCCAGTCCGGGAAAGTCTGCGAGCCACCTATATCTCCGGGCTGGACGCGAACCTGTCTCCGGACATCATCGACGACCGCGCCGATCTGCCGAATTCGACCGTGCCGGCGCTGGTCGTGGTGGGCTCCTTCGACGTCATCTGCGGGCCGCGCTGGGGACGGGAACTGCACGAATTGATTCCCGAATCGCGACTGGTCGTCCTGGAACACAGCGGGCATCTGGGGCATCTGGAAGAACCCGAACGCTTCGCCGAAGCGATCCGGGAATTCGTCCGCACACCGAAAGAATGATCGGCCTTCCCGCCAACGCCGCCCGGGACCCCCGATCAACGATCGAATCGATAGGTTTCATGAATAACACTGCAGTACTTCCTGTTTCGGGATCCGAGCGTTCGTCCGTGATCCGGTTGTCGCTGGTGCGCGGCATCCTGGCGCTGGCATGGGCGCTCGTGTTCGCCGCGGTCCACCACCCCCTCAACACCGTCGCGGTCGTCCTCCTGGTCGTCTACCCGCTCATCGACGCGGTCTCCTGCGCCATCGACTACCGCACGGTCCCGGAAGGCTCGGAACGTCGCGTGACCGCACTCAACGGCATCCTGAGCACACTGACCGCCATCGCCGTCGGTATTGCTGGTGTCGTCGGCGGCGAGGGCGCGGTACTAGGCGTATTCGGCGCCTGGGCAATACTTTCCGGCGCGGCCCAACTGGCCGTCGGCATCCACCGTCGCGGCCCCGTCCTTGGTAAACAATGGCCCACCCTGATCTCCGGCGGCCTGTCCTTCCTGGTCGGCGCCGTCTATATCGCCAAGGCCACCGGCCAGTCCCCAACCCTGGACGTGCTGTCCGTCTACGCCACCGGCGGCGGCGTCTTCTTCGTCGCCCAAGCCGTGTTGCTGATCTGGAAGTCGTTCCAGAAGAGGCAGAGCTGATGTTCAGCCGCCACCTCCCGATCCGCGTACTCGGCGCCATCGCGGCGACCGCCCTGCTGACCGCACCGGCCGCCTGCTCGTCGAGCACTCCCACGCCCGCACCGGTCGCCCCGACAACCGCCGTGACGGCATCGGGCGCACCGAGCTGGTCACCGGCACCGGTCGTGCCACTCACCGCGCAACCCGCCCCCTCCCTGATCGTCGACCAACCATTGCCCGACCAGCTCGCGATGGGCTTGGTGGTCATCCGTTACCACGCGGAGAACCTGCGGATCGTCGCCGCGTACGGCCCTGGCGCACTGAGTGTTTCGCCGCGCATCGGACACATCCACGTCACCGTCGACGACGCGCCGTGGCATTGGGCGGACGCCAGCGGTGAACCCCTGATCATCCAATCCCTACCGGCCGGACCCCACAAAGTGTGGATCGGCCTGGCCGACCCCACCCACCGGGTACTGGACAGCAAAACCGTGAACTTCGTCGTGCCCGCCCACCCGGACCATCAACACTGACCGGCACGTCTCGGGTCAGGCGGTGCGGGCGTCGTATGCCGCGCGATTGTCGAGCACATCATCCATGTGCATCTCGGCCCAGCCCTTCACACCGCGGATCATCCGGTGCAATGAGAGTCCGAGTTCGGTCAACTCGTAGGAGACCGTGACGGGCACGGTCGGCGTCACGGTGCGGGTGAGCAGCCCGTCCCGCTCCAGCGAACGCAGCGTCTGGGTGAGCATCTTCTGGCTGACTCCGGCCAGCCGGCGAGCCAGCTCCGAATAGCGCATCGACCGCGGCTCCCCGGCACTGTCGGCGTCACCGCTGCCGAGCGCGCACAGGATCAGCGTGACCCATTTGTCGGAGATCCGGTCGAGCAGCTTGCGGCTCGGACATGCCGCCAGAAACGCGTCGTACTCCGCCTTGGACTGTGCCCGTTTCTGGGCTGCCGTCATCGTCGCCATCGACCGCTCCTGCAACCAGTGGATGCGTTACGCACTTCGAAGTGCCTACTTCCTGTCAGAGAGTTACATCTCCATAGTGAAGCAAGGTGCAGTTGTGCACCACCATCCAGCTCGATAGGAGAGGCAGAGTTACGAAGATGCTGTCCGACACACTTCCCGGCGACACATGGCCCCTGGGCGAACTGACTGTCAGCCGATTCGGCTACGGCGCAATGCAACTCGCCGGCCCCGGTGTCATGGGGCCGCCGCCCGATCGCGATGGCGCACTCGCCGTCCTGCGCGCGGTCGTGGACCTGGGCATCACCCACATCGACACCAGCAATGCCTACGGACCGCACGTGACCAATCAGCTGATCCGGGAGGCGCTGCACCCCTACCCCGACGCGTTGCACATCGTGACCAAGGTCGGCGCGACCCGTGACCAACAGGGTGGCTGGCCCCCGGCCCGCCGGCCCGATGATCTGCGACGTGCCGTCCACGACAACCTCGAGTCCCTCGGCGTCGAGCGGCTCGATCTGGTCAATCTCCGGGTGGGCGACGCCCAGGGACCCCAACCCGAGGCACTCGCCGAGCCGTTCGAGACGCTCGTCGAACTCCAGCAGCAGGGCCTGATCCGGCACCTCGGCGTGAGCAACGTGACGGTCGAACAGGTCGCCGAGGCGCAGGCGATCGCGCCGATCGTGTGCGTGCAGAACATGTACAACCTCGCCCACCGCCACGACGACGCCCTGATCGACCGACTCGCCGAGCAAGGTGTCGCCTACGTGCCCTTCTTCCCCCTCGGCGGCTTCACCCCACTGCAGTCGTCGGCTCTTTCGGCCGTGGCCGAACGGCTGGACGCCACACCGATGTCGGTCGCGCTGGCCTGGCTGCTGCAGCGCTCGCCGAACATCCTGCTGATTCCCGGCACATCGTCGCTGGCGCACCTACGCGAGAATGTCACCGGCGCAGGTCTCTCGCTCTCCGACGAAGACCTCGGCCAACTGGGTCGCATCGGCCGCTGATCCGACCGAGAAAACGAATGGTCGGCTGGGATCCGAGCGGACCGAGATACGGAAAATGCCCTTCCGCATTCAGCGGAAGGGCCTCTCACCAGCGCGCCCGAAGGGATTCGAACCCCTAACCTTCTGATTGGTTCGGGCATACGCGACTATCCGTGGAAGTCCAGTAGTATTGTTCTCCGGCAACGGCTTTCGTTCGTTTGACCAATGGACCGTCCGCTGCAATCCGGGCCCGTATGCCTGCGTTTGTACAGGCAAAGTACTGGCGGGTCCAAGCTGGCCGACGTGCAGGGCCCAGCACCTCGACACTGCGCCGCACGACCGGGCGCCTGGGCGGCTCAAGAACCACTATTCCCAAGGCTGAACACCTGATTCGTAGTTACAGGGTGATGCCCTGAACAGCGGGAACAACGCGAATACTGCTTAGTTGGCAGTGTCGGCGAGGACGTCAAAGTCGTCAGCGTTGTCATGTCGTGTCGTAATGGATAATCGATTTCGAGGGCATCTCTCCCCCAGAGCGTCCACCTAGCCTTGCCAGATCGTGACATCGAACTCCGCAGGGGGTGATACTGCCATCGTATTGTTTGTCTTCGTGAACGTAATCGCAGCCACAACCCATTTGCTGACGTAGCAAATCACGTCACCTGCGGCAAGGGAACTGATGTCCTTGACGTACCGAGTGTTCTTTTTGCATGCGTCATAACTGGCCGAAGAGCTATCCAGTTCAGCCAACGTCGACCTGTCGTCAGCGAATAGAATTCCGGATCCGCTCCAGTCGACACCAGTTACGTTCTCCTTGGTAGGAAACGGACATTGGGTTCCCCTACTGATCGGCAGGCTGTACTGATCCGCGAGAACAATATGACAGTTCGCAACCAACACGGTGCCAGCCGCAACAGTGGGCGCACTGGCCGTCACGGACACGCTTGTCGCGGGTGCGCTGGCGGCTGTTGCTGGCCCGGCCGACACAGTCACAGACGGCGGACTGGCGGGCTGCGAAGTGCCTGGCACCGTTGCTCGGCCGATGAACACGCCAGCGACACCGGTGAGAGCCACGATCAGGCCAGAAATCGCGGTGATCCACGTCGGACCTATATCACGAATTCGAGACCGCTTCTCAGGTTCGACTGTTGGTGTGGATGGCTGCGACTGTTGTCGGCCAGGCTGAGTCTGACTTGCGCCCCCAGCGGGCGGATTCTGCTCGCTCACGCGGGAGAGTGTATGGCGGTGTCACCGCTATGAAAAGCATTGCGAGGCATTGCGGTCGAGGCTTGTCATGTCAAGCAGTAGCCCGATTGCTCGGGTGGCTTGCTGGGCGTAACGCCGTCACCGAGTAGGTGCAGCTGGCCGGAGTACGGCAACCTGCTCAGGTGCGGTGCCCCAGCCTTCGGGGCAGGCCCATCATCTACACGTACCACTGAGGACTTGGCAGATCGCCCGCTCGCGGAATTGGAAGCGGAACTTGCCGAGCGGTGGGCTGGCAGTTCGGATACGCCGGAGTGCGAATCGGTGAGGTGTGGGATTTGCAACCACGGTGGCGTGAACCACGACGGTTTTCAAGTTCGTCGTTCTCGACGTTTGCTGATGTTGGTGATCGTTTGTGTCGGTAGTGGCGCACGGTTGAACTGCGGACACGGTCGTTGAGACCGTTGGTCGGAATCGGTTCGGTCGTGCGCTACTGTGGACCAACTGCGGACTGGTTCGCTTCGGCCGGGAGGGTCCGCTCAAACTTCGGTGGAGTTGGCGCTGTCGGATGGTGATAAGGTGGGCCGCTCCTCAAGGCTCTAGGAAACGGATCGCGGCGTCCGGTGTGTGAGCGATAATCCTTGGACGGAATGGGGTTCGTCAACATATCATGCTTCAGTGGAGGTTGAAGAAGAGGTAGAGCGCCTCAAGAAAGCGTTCTTTATTGCAGCATTCTGCGGCGGTGTCGAAAAGGGTAGGATTCCGATCGAAGGCCGATCAATCGAAGATATTCTTCTAGATTTCTACGCTCTTGTACTGCTTCCAATTCACCTCAATGCCGAGGCTAAGTTAGAATTCTCTATTGATCACCGAAATTCCATTCTTGACAATGCGCGAATAGCCGTGGCGCAGCGTGAAAACGACATGGCCGCCATGCTGTTCGGGACGCTGTTTGAGCACCACATAAACCTTCTTCTTTCTGATTCCTTCGAGCGTAGAGAATACTCTGACAAGACCATTTCTACCCTAATCAGGAGCCTCGGCATCTCCGCCAAAGTCACAGCTTTATGGGAAATCGCACGGCTTAAGCCCTGGCCTGATGAACTACTTAGGAAGCTGAATCTTTTGATGGAGAGAAGGAATAGATTTGTCCATTACAAATGGAAGCCGGAGGCAAGATTCAACTCCGACACGGTTCCTGAGCGAGAATTGATAGAGCTGGAGGGAGTGGAAGACATTCTTTTGTTTCTCGAGGAAGTTGAGAACGATCACGTGTGGTGCGGTAGAAAAGAGGAGTTGCTCACGGCGTTCCGGGAACTATCAAGCGAAGACAAAAAAACAGCTGGCGAGAAGGGCGTTAGAGAGATTCTGTATCGAGAGCTGACCGCATAACTAGGGCTTACCTAAGTCGGCGGGTGTGCGGTGAGGCCCGGTTTAAGATGCTGGCGTTGTATTGACGATGCTGGTCCAACGCTGCCGACCAGACGACTCGGATTTCGAAGTGGTGCACGTAGCTGGCAATTTCTTGCGTGTACGAGGTCGGAATTAGACTTTGCTGATGCTGGTGCACACGCCGACGCTCTTGATCTTCACGGCGTTCCCTCTCGTACCTCGCAGCAGCCCGGCGGATTTCTTTCCTCGTGGCATCACGCAGTGCGTTTGGGCGCCCTCGAAGATGTCGAGGATCTTGCGGGCGGTCTGGCGTTAGCGGGGGAGATAGACCGAAAACATCATCTGACCTGGACAGCTCATGCTCAACACTTCTCGTTGATTCCGATCCGTCTCCAACCGTCCACGGCGACGGCCTGGCCAACCCGCCCGGCTAGAAGGGCGGGTTCGCAGTCCATTCCGCCCAATCCAACGTGACCAGGGGGCCGGGTTGGGTAGCCAGCTTCGCGCGAAAGTCGTCCTTCCGGCCCCACCAGTCATTGATATCGAAGCGGATCTTCGGATCGCCCCAATCCAAGTACTGGTCGTCCCTGACCCGCTGGTCGATATTCACGGGCTCGACGACTGCAACAGCGATCAGCGCGAAGATCGTGTTCCATGGAAGCCGGACCTTATCTTGTTCAACGTGAAGCTGACTCGCGATCCCGATGTGGTCGGCCCAAAGCGCAATATCCCCGGGGAGTTCGTCGCCATGGCCGTGAGCACATCGGTGCTGAACATAGATGAGGTCCGCAGTGTCTGGCCATACATTCCTCCCGAGTGTCGATTTGATCTTTACAGGCCATCGGGTGTCCGCAGTGTTCACACCTCTGATGACCATGGGGCCGAAGATGTCGTTGTTGTCGCGAATCAGCGCAGTGAATCGGTCACCGACTTGCCTTGTGGGATGTACCTTTCTTGCGGTGCCGTCAACGGCGTTGCAAGCATGGAGCATCGCGGCTTCAATTTCGCCGCGGCCGAAGTCGTCGATCGCTAGACGGATCGAGTCGCCTACCTTCATGAGCATGTAGGATACGGTCGTGCCGGTAAATCTCCCAATTGATTTCCCTGCGATCAGACAAACCGGACATTTCCTTTCTCACGACTGTCGCTGACGTGAATGACGTGCGGTCCCAATAGTCTTCGTACGGATAGGTCGTCTATCCGGCCCCGACTGCTCTTCCCCCATCATCCTCATACTTGCCGCTCTCAGCGGAAGACGGCCGGGTCAAGGGCGCTTTTTCCCTTGACGCGGTTGGCTGGAGCGAGACAATCAGGCAATGAGGAGGGTGGGGATTCCTGTGTACCCACGTCCTGATCAGGCGAATGTCCGGTTTCGAGCACGAAAGTGACGCGTTCGGGTGCCTCGCTACCGGGTCCGGGGAAGGATCCCGGTCCCGGTAGCAGGCTGTCCCGAGGGCTTTGGAGTCGGCGTCGTTGGCGACTCGCTCCCCAGCGTCGTTGCTGGGTGCCCCGGAAGGGGGCCGGAGCCCCCTGGGGGTTTAGGTACCGATGGGACCGGACGCACACGGGAATTCGGTGTCGGTCGACGGAACCACAGCCGGTGTACCGGGCTGGGTGCCGGCCGATTCGGGATCGGCTGCGGGAGGTCAGTCGGGTACGGCTCTCCTCGTGCCCAGCACTGGCCTTCGTTGTTGAAAGTGCTCGGACAGGATCAATCTGTGTTCTGCGTCGTCGCCCGCGCGGTGCCGACGTGCCGACGCGCCGCGTGCGGCTCTTTTTCGCGCGCGGAGCGCGCCTTGAGTTTATAAAGCGAAATTCAGCAGTTGTACGCACTGCACGCGCGGTGCCGATGAAAGTCGGAGACGGTGCCACAGCGCAAGGGGCGTGCACGGACGGCCGGGCCCTCAAGACTGAATCGTGAGGGGCGACCGTGGTGATTCTGACTTGCCGGACTCACCGCACCAGCGGTGACGACAGGTAGCAGCGAGTGTGATCAGTGCGTGCAGCCACCTTGGGTGTGCGCGGACCATGAGGCAATCTGCCACGACAACGCGCCGAGTCCGGCGCCGACCAGCGCGCCCGGGATCGCGCCGACGATGAAGATCGGCAGTCCAGCGAGGGCGCCGATCACTGCGCCGATGGCCGCGCGCACCTCCATCGTGTCCCCGTTCATCAGGCATAGCTCGACCTGTGTGCCGACCGGCGGGACCATGGCAGACGGCGTGGCCGCGGTGAGCACCATTACCGGCGCAGCGACCGGTGCCGTCGACGCGGTCTCGGCCGACGCCGTCGACGCGAATCCGGCCGTGAGGCCGACCGCCAGCAGGACACCGACCAACACAGAAATGAGCTTTCCGCCCATGATTCCCCTCGCAGAATGCAGAAGTACGGCGCGACCCGATAGCGGCCTCAGGCGGGCGACTCCCCCCGACTGGAGACGTCGCGCGCGGCACCATCCTGGCGGCGAAATGCCACCGGCACAATGGATTCGAGCGAACTCAGGACTAAAGTCCTCGACATAGCAAGCGCCCCGGCCATATTCGGCCGGGGCGACTTTTCGTGTGCGAGGTCAGGCGGCAGCCGAGATCGCACGACCGTCGCGGGTATGCACGATGACGGTCGGTTCGTCGGTGGCCCGGATCCGCGTGACCGCGAGTGCGAGCCCGTCGTCGCCGATCGGCTCCCGCTGCTCGCGCCCGTCGACGATGACGGCGATCTCGGTTGCATCCTCGGCGGCGATACCGGTGACCGCGAACCACACATCACCCGCCCAGTTGCCCTCGGCGTCAACTTGTCCCGAGCGTTTGCGGTTCATGCGTTGCAGCGGCAAATGGTCGGGCGTGACCGCTGCACGCGGGCACTCCGGTCGAGGGCTGCCGATGATGGTGCCCGGCGCGGTCCAGGTCCCCTCGAGGTTCTCGACCAGGACGACGAACCGAGCCTGCGCACTGTCCAGGACGACACCGGCGACATCATCGTGCGCGAGAACCGTCACGGTGGTGAAGTCGCCCGGGAAGTCGGCGAGCGCTTCGTGCGCGACCGGGATCGCCGGGTGAAGTTCGGTACGGCTCACGGAAGCCATCCTTTCTGGTCAGCAGTCGAGCAGCACAGGATCGCTGTTGCCGTCGTCTCGGTCGCCGGAGTAGTCGAATACCGCCGTGACAACGACCTCGGTGTGAAACTCCCACTGGACCGACGCGTCCGAGCATGATGCGTAGTAGATCTTCTCATCAGCTGCCCTGGTTCCGTGGTCGGTCCGCTCGGCGTGCATGTAACTCTGGCCGGTGTGGACGTTCTTGCGCCACAGCTTCACGGTGGTCGCGCGCAGGTCGGGATCGCGCGGGTAGCAGTGAACTCTGAATCCGAAGCTGATCGGAGCGGTCGAGCCTGGTCCGATCTTGTGCGGGCCGATCGGCTGGACCAGACATCCCGAGCCGCTGGCCGGGGTGACCGGCGGCTTGGCGTGTGCTGGCGCGGCGACCGATGTCGCGATGATCGCGGCGGCCGCGGCGACCCCCTTGGTGACGATGTTCAATTTGTCCTCCCTGAATTGCGTTGGGGCTAATCGGGTTTCGATTGCCCCTGGTCGCGCCGATCGCACTCGGCCCATTCGTCTAGGCCGGTCGCGACGCGGATCAGCAGCGCGAACGCCGCTGATCCCGATCTGTGCGGAATCTGGGGTGCGCCGGGTGCGCGGCGCGGCAGCTCACGATTCATCCGCGCCGCCGATCTCACGGTGAATTTCGTTGTCCCGCAACATCTCCGGCTCGACGTCGGTGGTGGGCACATCCAAGGCGGCGGGCCCCGACTCGCCCTCGAGTTCGCGGGCGAATTCGGCCGGGTCCGAGAGTTGGCCGTCGGACCCGACGATCTTCCATCCGTCAGGGCCGATGTAGTGCCCGATATAGTCGCTCATCGCGTCCGTCCAGCGTCCGGCCGCACGTGGCCCTCTTCGACGAGCACGTTGTACGCGTGCTGCTTGCGCGGGCACTCGGTGATGATGCAGTCGATGTGCAGCTGCATCGCGCGGTGCGCCTGGTCGACAGTGAACCGGCGCAGCGGTGCGGCGCACACGCCGGTCGTGAGCCGGGCAGGAGTGAAACGGTGCGCGGAATCCGCGCGCGAGTGCAGGACGCCTTGCCAGCGCAGGCCGCCGACGGTGACGACCAGGAAGCACGCGAGAGCAACCGCGATCAACCACGTCGTTGCCTCGGGGCTCATCGGATTGCCGCCCACTTCGCCTTGGCGCGTGCGTCGGCCTCGTCCATGATCTGCTGGGCTGCGACCGAGATCAGCTGGGCGCGTGCGCGAATCTGCTGCTCGATGCCTTCGACGACTCGCATGTCCGGAACGATGACGTGCGTCGCGCGGGTGCGGCCGATGGCGTTCGCGACGGTAGCCCACGGCCCCATGACGTCTGGATCGATGACGACGACCGTGTCGTCGACAGCGAGGTGCAGACGCACGCCGAGCTCGGTCATTTCCTGCTCAATGCGTTCGCGGTCACCCTCGGCGATCAGGTCCGGCCGGATGCAACGTATCGCGAGGCGGGATGAGGGGGTGTTTTTCTTCATCGGAGGCGTCCTCCTGATGTCGGTCGGATGGGTCCAAACCGCCCCAAGATGTGAACTGAGGCATAAGTGGACTATGCCACCTGCCAGAGCAGTGGCATAGTCCACTTGCGCGAATGTGGAGATTTTTCTGGAGTAACAGCGTGTCGAGCTAGAGAGTTACGGGGAACTCTTGGCGGAAGGCAAACCGTTCCGGAGGATAGATACCCTCGTCGAATTCGAGTGGTACATCGTTGCTGTCGCAGGCGACGAGCCAGTACACCAGCACCGCCGATGTCTCCGGCAGGTGCAGTGCGGCAACTTCCTCGGCGGTTCCCAAACGGGCGCACACCTGGTCACGCGCATAGGTGGGCTGTATGTCGGTGGAGCGGGCGAGGTAGCCGAGCGTGCCACCACCGACGCGCTCGGTTTCGAGCAACCGCGGTGCGACGTCCGCCAGCGCGGCCGGGAACCACGACGTAGAAAACTCGACCGGCCCGGTCGGGTTGTTGATGATCCGCTGGCGGCGAACGACTCGACTGCCAGCGGGTAGGTTCAACGCCTCGGTCACGTACCCGGGGCCGTCCACGATGCCGACGAACGGGAACGTGCAATCCTCGCTGTCGCTGTACATGCTGCCCAGCTCGACGGCGCGTTCGAGGCGCTCACGTGCGCGCGGCGCCGCATTCGGAGAACGGACGAAAGTGCCCGCGCCCTGCCGGGCTTCGACGAGCCGTTCGCGACGCAGGACCTCGAGCGCGCGACTCGCGGTCGGTCGCGCAACGCCGTAGAGCTCGGCGAGCCGACGCTCGGACGGTACTTCGGCGCCGGGCTGGAGGTCGCCGCGGATGATCTGATCGCGCAAGAAACCAGCAATCTGCAAGTACTTCGCGGGCACCTCTTTGATCTCGGACACCCGGACACCTCCTGAACTACCATAGGCCACTAGCCACTATAGGACCACGGAACAGGTAGTCGCCGATGCGCTCTGCGATAGCTATTGCGGCGGGAGGCGGTGGCGACGCGGTCTCCGCGGCCATGCTCGCCTCCGCCCGCCCGGAGCTGGGGATCGCGGCAATCATGTCGTATTCCTGGGATCGCTTCATGATCGACCCGTCGCCCGGCCCGCGTGTCCGCGGCGATTTCGACGGGCTGATCGACCGCGGCGGCGTCGCGGAAATCCCGCCGACCGCGGCACTGCGGATCGGGCAGTCGACGCTGCCGAGGCTCGCCGGGGCGATCGACCGGCCGTTGCTGCTCATCGAGGCCGACGAGGGGGCCGTCGGGTTGTCGGCGCTGATCGCTCGCGCCGCAACGGCATTCGACGCCGACGGGATCGTCGTGATCGACGTCGGCGGCGACATCCTCGCCGAGGGGCATGAGGTGGGTCTGCGCAGCCCGCTCGCCGATTCGCTCGCGCTCGCCGCGGCCGTGCGCACCGGGATCGACACTCGGGTCGTGGTGGCCGGGATCGGCATGGATGGCGAGCTGTCCGCGGCCGAGGCTGCCGAGCGACTCGACAAGCTGCACGCCAACCAGCTCCCTGACCTCACTCCGCGGGACGCTGCACCGTTCGAGAGCATTTGGGCATGGCACCCGAGCGAGGCGAATGCTCTGCTCGCCGCGGCGGCGGCCGGTTGGCGCGGCGTGGTGGAATGCCAACGCAATGCCGCGGTGGAGCTCACCGACGCGTCGATCGGCGTGTACGAAGTGGACGCGCGGCAGCTCGTCGACGCGTCCCTCGCCGCAGTGCTCACGGGCACAACGAGTCTGGCCGAGGCCGAGCAGTTGCTACGAGACCGGCGTGCCGGTCGCAGCGAGCTGGACGTCGAGCGCCAGCGCGCGGCCGGTGACCGTGCGAAGGTCCGGATGCCCGGCCCGGAAACGCTCGCCGTGATCGACGAGTACGCCGCCGACGCGTGCGAACGAGGCGTTACTGCGCTCACCGTGCGGCGGGTGGCCGAGATGGTGTCGGCGATCGCGCCGGAGGCTACCGACGCGCTTCGCGCCCTGCTCGCCCAGCATCGGCCGGACAGTTTCCGGCCGCCGCTGTACCGGGTAAGTTCGCCGGATGCTTCGGGCGAATAGCGGCGTGCACTTCGCGAAGAATTGCGGTGACGCCGTACAGCTTCCGGCGGACGGTCGCGACAGTGGTTCGTGATGATCTCGGTCCGGCGCAGGCTCAGGCTCAGCTGTCGCATGCGAAGCTGTCGACAACCGAGCAGCACTACCTCCAGCGACAGACTCAGGGACCGGATGCGCGACGCGCCCTCGACCGGTACGCCGAAGGAAAGTAATGGCTCGTTTGTATGGAGAAAGTGAGAAGCCAGAGGGTTACCGTAGTCGTATATAGCCTGGCCGGGATGCTGATTTCCATAGCGGCCTTGGTCGTGGATTCGTTCAAGAAACACTACAGTCCTGCTGATTGGTCACCTCCACTGTTTGCCGGTTCCGAGGTGCGTGCACGGACCGGTCGGAGCATGATCCTCGGTCCGCCTGGTACGGGACTGAACATGAAAATCATCTCAAATTGACTGTGCCGGATCCTGAGTGATGCCGACGCGGTGGAGAAGGCTCGTGCAGTGGTCGTCGAATCACCGTCCGGATCCCCGGCGACGACTCGTAAAGAGGTTGGCGCACAAGGCATGCCGCCGGGCTGGCATACGATGCGGGTCGGGGACATCTGTGATATCAAGATCGGGCCTTCCGCTCGGGCCATGCCCGAAGACGAGCACGGCTCGCTACCCGTAGCCGTACCCGGCAAAAGGGTTGAGGATTTGCCTGTGCCACAGGAAATTCCGCTGCGCCTGCGTTAGCCCGACAAGATCGGCGACTTCCGAGAAATCTCGTTGGACAACATCGATCTGGTAGTCGATGATCTCGCGGCCCTCGGCCTTGCTCAGGCCGTATACAGCGCACGCATTCAGCAAGGCAGCGAACGACGAGTCTCGTTGTCCCGCACGATCGAACGCCATCGCCTGTGCGGACGTCTCACCCGAACGCGGCTGTGGGCACAGGTCGTAGGCGGGCGTCAGCCGAAGATCTCGCCCGTTCCAGAACGCGGCATGATTGCGCGCGTGATCGTCATTGTTGCCGATGGCGACGTTGAACACGATGCGCTCGAACAGCTTTCGGCCGACCTGCGGATCCGCTCCGTCGCGGCGCAAGACGTCCAGCAGGTCGGGGTAGGTGGCATACCGAGCCTCCATTTCGTCGAGGCCGAGCATTGTCAGTCCCGAGACCAGGATGCGCCGGTCGCCCGCTCGCCCTCGGTCGAAACGCTCGATCACCAGGATGTCTTTACCCAAGGACGAGGTGACGAACGAATGCGGCGTGTCGATGCCGACCCTGCGCGCGAATTCGAAGGCCAACGCTTCGGAGTTCACCACCGGATAGTGGTCGGAAGTCGACGAGAATTTCGCGATACACGGAACCCCGTCGACGTCGATCAGCGCTTTGGGGCGCGCGCCACCGATGGAAGTCCCCCGCACCAGAGCCGCAGCCAGTTCGGGACCTATCGGCCGTCCTTCCTGCAACGCATCGGCGGCCGCGTGCAACTCGTCGATCGACGCGGTAGTGCCGCGTGGGACATAGGTTTCCGGGCTGGTTTGAAAATCGAGTCCGCCGATACGGTTCGAGCCCGATTCGAGAAAGTAGGTGATCTGGTCGAGATCTCCGGGGTCGGCATCACGACCTCTGACGCCATCAACCCGCTCCAGAATCACTCGTTGTCCCCACGAGTCCGGACCGGCATCACGCAGAACCGAGGCGATGGCCATATAGCCGGACGGCTCCTGCCAGCCGCTGATGAGCGGAAGCTCCGGCGCGTACAGGCTGATGGCATCCGGACGTTCGAGGTAGCTTCGTCCGTATCCGAAGCGGTACCGGCTCCCATGACGCTGAACGCGCCCGGCGACGACCGGCTGCAGGTGACCGGGAAGCCACGCCCAGACATAGGCGTCTTCTCGCCGAGGAGAACTGCCGTCAGAAATCGAGGCCATCGTCGTCTCCCTTGGAACGCGGCCGGTATTCCCGAGCAGGGATCAACGCAACGCGCTCCTGCCCTCGTCTGCGAAGCCGAGCCAACTCGTCATTACTCGCGGCGAAGAGCGGAACGCCCACAACAGAGGCCGCACTGAATACCGTCCCCACAGCGACTCCCGGCGCCCCTCGCTCGATGGCCGTAATCGTCCGCGGCCCCACACCGACACGCGCCGCCAGGTCAGCAGCACTCCAGTTCTTGTCATGCCTGGCAAGCCGGATGTGCGCACCGAGCACACTCAACGCATCAGCTGCCCCACGGGTCGGAGCAATTTCACGCTTGGCCATGGTCCACCTACCATTAAAGTGCAGTAGATCTACTCTACTGCACTTTAATAGTGAACAGCGATCGATCTCGCCGGTTTCGATCAGCATCCCGCGTACTCAGTTCACGCGCACAGCTTCGACCGAGACAGCGGTCAGGGCGACCAGTTCACCCGGGTGGGTAGGAGACAGCGCGACCAGCACGCCGACCTGGCCAGCGACCCGACCCACGAAGTAGCAAGGTTTCGTGCCGAATTCGAACGAACTGAGGACTTGGTCCCGATACAGCGAGCGCCCCACCGTCCAAGGCATCCCGTTTCATGTCCGAGGTCAGCTGGTCGCCTTCACGGCGCCAACATCCCGCACGCGCACGACCACGATCGGCTCGCCGTCGCCCCGGATCTGCGCAATCACAAATGCGAGCCCGTCGTCGCCAATCCCACCGTTGGCACACGGGACGGAAGAGGCCCCTTCCGCAGTGAGCGAAAAGGGCCTCCTACCAGCGCGCCCGAAGGGATTCGAACCCCTAACCTTCTGATCCGTAGTCAGATGCTCTATCCGTTGAGCTACGGGCGCAGATCTATCAAGTTGTGTGTCCGGCGAACCGGACGTGGCGGAGGCGAGAGGATTTGAACCTCCGGTCCCCGTGAAGGGACAACTCATTAGCAGTGAGTCCCATTCGGCCGCTCTGGCACGCCTCCTGGAGCCTTCTCTTCCGAGGGCCCGGTCCTTTCGAACCGCCGAGACGAAAGAGTACAGAGCAACAGCTCAGGACGCAAAACGGCTGGTCAACGTAGGTGAGAATCGAACCAATCGAAGATTCTCGTGTGCGCGGAGACCAACTCGTCCGCATCCGCGGGGTCGAAGGCCAGACGATCGGGGCGGTGCCCCAGACCCGGGTAGCTGACGACCAGGGTCGCCACGGCGGCGGCCGCGGCGGCCTCACGCAGACGTTCGACCTGGTCGGCGGGGATGACCGGATCGTCCGCGCCGTACAGGCCGAGCCAGGGGGCCTGTAATTGCGCGGCGGCCCGGATCAGCGCGTCCGCGCGCTCGGTGAGCGGCTCGTCGATACCGGGTGCGGCGACGCTGACCGCCGCGCCGATCTGTCGATTCGTGGCGACCAGGAATGCGGCGGTTCCGGCGCTGTCGAAGCCGAGAACTCCGGTCAGATCCGGGTAGACGCCACGTCCGACGAGCCAGTCGAAACAGGCGTCGAAATCGGCGAACAACTCCTCGCCGAAGATCTGATCGTCGGCGGCCTCACGGTGGAACAGGTTGGGCGCCACCACGATCCAGCCCTCGGCCGAGAGCGCCGTCATCAGCTCCAGCAATGTTTCGGCGAATTCGCGCGATTCGTGCAGCAGGACGATTCCGCCGCGCGCACGCCGGTCCGGTTCGATCACCCGAATAGGTACTCGCGCGATTGTCGTGGCCTGTCCGTCCTGCGCCTGAGCGGGGTCGCCGGCGCGCAGGGGCGCGTTGTCGTGATAGCTGCCCGGCATGAAAACCAGAATAGTTCGGTTGGGTAACGTTCCGGACAACTCGTATGCCCGATATTCGGGCGCGAAATTACCCACGGCATCCACCCGGTAATCGCAGTCGCGCCGCACGTCTAATGTGGAGGGGTGAGCGCTCGTATTCGTCCGGACCTCGAGTCCATCCCGGCCTACTCCCCCGGCCGCAGCCATCCCGGCGCGGTGAAACTGGCCAGCAACGAGACCACTCTCGGACCGTTGCCGACCGTCGCCAAGGCCATCGCCGAAGCCGCCGAACAGGCCAACCGGTACCCGGACAACCAGTCCGGCGAACTCCGGGCGGCCATCGCGAAGTTCCACGGCATCGAGGTCGAGCGGGTCGCGGTGGGCTGCGGCAGTGTCGCGCTGTGCCAGGAACTGGTGCAGATCACCTGCGATTCGCCGAGCGACGAGGTGCTGTTCGCGTGGCGGTCGTTCGAGGCGTATCCGATCGTCACGCAGGTGGGCAATGCGACGTCCGTGCAGGTGCCGCTGACCGAGGGCCTCGGGCACGATCTCGACGCGATGGCTGCGGCGATCACCGATCGCACGCGACTGATCTTCGTCTGCAATCCGAACAATCCGACCGGTACCGCGGTCGGCCGCGCCGAACTGATCCGGTTCCTCGACAAGGTGCCCGAGCGCATCCTGGTGGTCCTGGACGAGGCCTACTACGAATATCTGCGGCTGCCCGCGCAGGAGCACCCGAACGGCGTGGAGATCGGCCGTGACCGCCCGAATGTGCTTGTGCTGCGGACGTTCTCGAAGGCCTACGGCCTGGCCGGGCTACGCGTCGGCTACGCGGTCGGCGATCCCGAGGTGATCACCGCGCTGCTCAAGGTGCACATCCCGTTCAGCGTGAACCGTCTCGCCCAGGCGGCGGCGATGGCCTGCCTCGAGGCGGGCGACGAACTGCTCGATCGCACCGACCGCACTGTCGCGGAACGCGATCGAATGCGTGCGGCGCTGGTGGCGGCCGGATATCCGATCGTCCCGAGCGAAGCCAACTTCGTCTGGCTCGCACTGGGTTCGCGCAGTGCGGAATTCGGTGAGGCGAGCGCGGAGGCCGGGGTGCTGGTGCGGCCTTACGGCACCGATGGTGTGCGGGTGACCGCGGGTGATCCGCACGAGAACGACAAGTTCCTCGCGTTCGCGACGAATCCGGAGATCACCGGACGCTTCCTGGGCTGATCGGCGAAGCCGCGGGTTCGGCCGGAGAGCCTGGCCCGCCGCAGGTCTCGTGCCTCAGCGAATGCCGAGCGCACCGGCCAGCGTCGGCCAGGCCCGCGGCAACTCGGCAGCCCAGTACGGCCAGGAGTGCGTGCCGACCTTGCGCAGATCCACTGTCGCGGGGATCTGCATGCGCTCGAGCCGGTCGGCCAGCGCCATCGTGCAGGCGTAGGCACCGGCCTCGAGCGGGCCGCCGAAGATGACCGAGGTGCGCGAATCGGGATTGCTCGGGCCGTCGAAGGGGCCGGGCATACCGTTGCCCGCCGACAGGTACAGGGCCGTACCGCGCAACTCGCCGGCGTGCGTCATCACGTCGTGTGCGAGCCAGGCAGGATTGTCCTGGCCGCCGAACATGTTGTCCGGATTCCCGTTGTAGGTGCTGACGATCGCGCGGGCCTGCGCCTGGCCGACGTCCGAACCCATCGCGTAGCAACCGCTGTGCGCGGCGACCGCGAGATAGTCGCCCGGATGCCGCATGGCCAGCATCATCGCGGCCTCCGCGCCCATCGACACACCTTCGAGGGCTTTTCGGCCGTTGCCGTTGAACTTCGCGTCGATCAGCGGGGGCAGCTCACGGGTGAGGAAGGTCTCCCATTTGTTGTTGCCCAACACCGGGTCCGGATGGTGCCAGTCGGTGTAGTAACTGGCCGGGCCGCCGAGCGTGAGCACGACGTTGACGTCCTTGTCCGCGAAGAACTGCACCGCCCCGCCGTACTTGGTCCAGTTGTTGACCTCGTTGCTCGCACTGCGTCCGTCGAGCATGTACAGGGTCGGGCGCGGTGCGCTGCGGTTCTTCGGCAGCAGGATCTCCACCGGCAGTGTGCGTCCCATCGCGGGCGAGCGCACGAACACCTTCAGCCGGCGATCGGTGATCTTCTGGATGTGGTCGATCGACGCGGCGACCGGTCGCGGATTGTCCACCGGCGCCTGTGGTTCGGGACCGTCCGAGGATCCGCTGTTCACCGGCGGACCGGCGAACGCGGTCGGCACCGTCCCCGCCGCCGCACCGACCAACAGTGCGGCGCACGCGAGAGCGCCGGCTAACCGACGCCGGTTCCAACGGCGTCTCATGGCCGACATCCTGCCAGAGTCCGCTGAATCATTCCTGTGAGGCGACACGCCCTCTCCTGCACCCCCGAACCGCCGATTCGGCAACCCACCCCTCCCGCCGCTACCCTGAAACGGCCACGCATCCCACGCGAGGCGAGGTGGGTTGCCCGAGCGGCCTAAGGGAACGGTCTTGAAAACCGTCGTGGTTCACGCCACCGTGGGTTCAAATCCCACACCCACCGCACATCTTGTCGGCTCAGCCACACGAGTTCGGTTCGCCGTTCTTCACGACCGAAAGAACCGCGCTTCCCTCTGTGATCGGGGTTCCCGGGCCTGGCGACTGGGCGACAACGATCCAGTTGCGATCGATGATCTGCCGTCGACCGGCGCCGGTGGCATCCCGCGAGCGGGAGAAGAAGACTCCGACAGCATGAATCGCATTCTGTGCGTCCTGCAGATTCATGCATACGACATGGGGCATCAGTCGCGTGGCGGCAATGGCACCCGCGGATGACGTGTTCGTCGGCGTCGCCGCACTCGAGGTGGGCACGAGGGTCGATGCTGGTGTTACGGAAGCCGATATCGCGACCGCCGCGCTACTCGCCGAAATATTCTGTGGCACAGCCCTATCGGAACTCGCCGCACATCCTGCAGTCGCACCGACGATACCGACCGTCAGCACGGCGAAACGCAGTATTTTCGGCCGGTTTCGGCTGCTTCCTGGATCAAGGACCGAATTTGAATTGGTGGCGAATATCTTCACAAAGTCCCCTCGATAGCAGGATCTCTCGCATGCCGAACCGTGATCTTCACCGAGTCACCGAACTTGCCATCAGGATCGGGCGAGGAATAGAGCATTCAGGCCCTTGTCATCGAGAGGTCGCTCATGCATCGTCCGAACGGATGCCGAACTCGGGTCCTGTGCCCGAGACAGGGCTACCCGAGAGACGAATTCTCACCCAGAATGGGCAAATAACCGAAGACTTCCGAGCGTGGCACGGCTTCAGGCCAGGGGAACTATTCGTCGCCTCTCCTTCCCATTCAGCACTCAGCACACCGAGAGAACTCGGGCTCTGGCGGACAAGCGGCTTGATCGGACCGGTGCCGGTTCGGTCAGCGACAGAGCGATCTGCATTCCCGAGAAGATGTCGACCACCTGAAAGGATGAGTTTCATGGAACCCGACCTGATCGAACGACTCACCACCGAAGCGAGCGGCGACGGCATCCAGCAACTCGTGGTCGGTGCCGTTGTTCAACACGACGGCAAAGTGCTTCTGCTGCAACGTCCCGAGGACGATTTCATGGGCGGCATCTGGGAACTGCCGAGCGGCAAGGTCGAACTCGGTGAAGCCCTTGACCAAGCTCTGGTCCGCGAGGTCAAGGAAGAAGCCGGTCTCGACGTCACGGCCATGAGCGCCTATCTCGGCAGCTTCGACTACCAGTCGGGCAGCGGTAAGAAGTCGCGGCAGTTCAACTTCGCGGTCAACGTCGCCGACGCTGATCCTGTGCTGCTCCAGGAGCACGGCGCCTACACCTGGACGGCACTCAGCGAGGAACCGCCCGTGACGGATGCCGTGCGGCAGGTGCTTGCGGCGTACCAGGCGTTGTAAAGAAAAGCCCGCGAATCCATACGAGGGGCGAACTTCGGGGACCGAGACCTCTGTACCGCAGGAGTTTCGCGGTGTCGGGCGCGGCTTCCCGCCCGGATCAGGATTGCCCGGAGACGTTGATCGTCAGCTGGCGGAGGATTCGTTTGGCTTCGGTGAAGTCGTTCTCCGGCAACGCCATTGCCGCACCCATGGCGGCGGGGACTTCGCGGGCTCGTTCGCGCAGGTCGACTCCGCGGTCGGTGAGGCTGACGCGGACGGTGCGTTCGTCGTCGGGGTCGCGTTCGCGGCGGACGAAACCTGCTGTCTCCAAACGTTTCACCAGTGGGGTCAGGGTGCCGTAGTCGAGTTGGAGGGCTGCGCCGATGTCCTTGACGGGGACGGTGTCGTGTTCCCAGAGGACCAGCAGGACCAGGTATTGCGGGTAGGTCAGGCCGAGGTTCTCGAGCAGGGGGCGGTATCGCTGGGTGACCGCGCGGGAGGCCGCGTAGAGGGCGAAGCAGAGTTGGTCGTCCAGGATCAGGGAGAACTCCCGTGGCGGCCCCTCGCCGGTGTTCCTACTCATCGAATCGACGCTACATCGACGATCAGGCAATTTCAACGGGCACATTCTACTTGTGCACGAGGTAATCGTGCGATAGGTTTCTCTCCAGCGGGAACCACCGGGGTTGCCGCAGAAAAGGAGCAGAGATGTCGGAGTACACGCCCGTTGCGCCGGTGCTCGAGCAGGCCGCGGCCGAGTTCGCCCAGGCCACGTCGAAGCCGCCGTTCCTTTTTCAGCTGCCCGTCGAGGAAGGCCGCAAGACCGTCGACGAGGTTCAGGCCGGGGAGATCGCCAAGCCCGCGGTCGACGAGGAGTGGGTCACCGTATCGGGTGGGCCGACCGGGTCGGTCAAGGCTCGGATCGTGCGGCCCGCCGGTGTCGAGGGCACCCTGCCGGTCATCTTCTACATCCACGGGGCGGGTTGGGTTTTCGGTGACGCCCACACCCACGACCGCCTGGTCCGCGAGCTCGCGGTCGGTGCGCACGCGGCCGTGGTCTTCCCCGAGTACGACCGCTCGCCCGATGTCCGCTACCCCGTCGCCATCGAGCAGAACTACGCCGTAGCGCAGTGGGTCGTCGCCGAGGGCGCGGGGAAGAATCTGGATTCCGGCCGGATCGCCGTGGCCGGTGACAGCGTCGGCGGCAACATGGCCGCGGCGCTGACCCTGATGGCCAAGGAGCGCGGCGATGTCCCGCTGGTCGCGCAGGTGCTGTTCTACCCGGTCACCGATGCCAGCTTCGACACCGGTTCCTACCACCAGTTCGCCGAGGGCTACTTCCTCGCCCGCGAGGGCATGAAGTGGTTCTGGGATCAGTACACCACCGACGAAACCGAGCGCGCCCAGATCACCGCCTCACCGCTGCGCGCCACCCTCGACCAACTCGCCGGACTCCCCCCGGCGCTGGTCATCACCGGCGAGGCCGACGTCCTGCGTGACGAAGGCGAGGCCTACGCCAACAAACTCCGCCAGGCCGGAGTTCCGGTCACCGCCATCCGCTACCAGGGCATCATCCACGACTTCGTCATGCTCAACGCCCTGCGCGGCACCCACGCCGCCGAAGCCGCCATCACCCAGGCGGTCACCACTCTGCGAAATACATTGGGCACCAACTGATCACGACGCGGCGCCTGACGGTCCGCAGCATCACAACGCGGACCGCCGGGCGGCTCGCACCCTATTTCGTCGGGCGCGTGGAGAGTTCGGTGTCGATGAGTTCGAAGACTTCGGCGATTACGCGGAGTTGGGTGGGGGTCAGTAGGTCTACGAAGTCGCGGCGGACTTCGTCGACGTGGCCGGCGGAGGCGGCCCGGAGGCGTTCCATGCCCTCGTCGGTGAGGTGGGCGCGGACGCCTCGGCCGTCCTCCTCGCAGGAGGTGCGGCGGACCAGGCCGGCGGTTTCCATGCGGCGGATCTGGTGGGTCAGACGGCTTCTGGAGGACAGGACGCCGTCTGCCAGGTCGCTCATCCGCAGGGAGCGGTCGGGGGCCTCGGACAGCAGGACCAGGATGCGGTACTCGGCGACGCTCAGGTCGTTGTCGCGCTGGAGTTGGCGGTTCAGTTCCGCCATCAGACGCTGATGACCGTCCATGTAGGCGCGCCAGGCCCGCTGCTCGGCCGAGCTGAGCCACCTCGGCTCCACCGCCATGCGACCGACCGGTTCCTTGATCATCCGGACAGTGTATTGGCCGAACCGAACCTCACCGAGCGCTCCGCAGCACAGTGCGATCCAGGTCGCCGGGGCGGGCGTAGCCCGAAAGTCCCATCGACGCATCGAAATCGGCCAGCAGCAGGCGCAGCGCGTGACGCACGCCGTCGCGACCGGCCAGGCCGAGGCCGTACGCCCACGGACGGCCGTAGAGCACGGCCTTGGCTCCCAGCGCCAGGGCGATCATGACGTCCGAACCGGTGCGCACGCCGGAATCGAACAGCACGTCGGCGCGGTCGCCGATCGCCGCGACGACCTCCGGCAGGGCATCGAGCGCCGCGATCGAACCGTCCACCTGACGGCCGCCGTGATTGCTCACCACGATCGCGTCCGCACCCGCGTCGACCAGTTCGCGGGCGTCGGCGGGATGCAGCACACCCTTCACGGCGATCGGCAGATCGGTCCATTCGCGCAGTCGCCGCAGGTCCGCGGGACGCAGGGTGTGATTGCCGAACAGCCCCACCCAGGTCAGCACGGCTATCCGCATCGCCTCCTCGCTCTCCTCCGGCGGGGTGGCGAGTTTGGCGCGGAACACCGGATCGGACAGGTAGTTCGCGATGCCTTTCGCCTGCAGGAAGGGCAGATGACCGAGTTCGAGATCGCGTGGCCGCCAACCCATTCCGGGAGTGTCGGCGGTGACGACGATGGCCCGCGCCCCGGCCGCGGCGGCACGCTCGACCAGTGACCGAGCCAGGTCGTGGTCGTCCGGCCAGTACAGCTGGTACCACCACGCGCCAGCGGCCGCGCCGACCTCCTCGATCGGCGTGGAGGACGCGGTCGACAGGACCATGCCCACACCCAATTCCGCGGTGACCTCCGCGACCAGCTTCTCGCCCTGTTCACGCAACAGTTCCAGCACGCCGATCGGCGCGGTGAGCACCGGCGCGGCGAGCTTGGTGCCCAGCACCTCCACCGACAGATCCCGCCCGCCCGGACCGCTGGTCCCGCGCCACATCCGCGGCAGCAGCCGATGCCGATCGAAGGCGGCCAGGTTCGCCGCGGCAGTCCGCTCCGCCGACGCACTACCCGCGACGTAGGCGTAGGCCACCGCGTCCAACTGCTCCTGCGCCCGCTGCTCCAAACCCGCGGCGGACATCGGCAGATCCGGCACCACACCGGACAATCCGGCCAGATAGATCTCGTTCTGGAAGTCGGCGAAGCTGCTCATGCCGGGAACGCTAGCCTACGGCCACCGACCGGCACATCCGTCACAGATCGCCGCGGGAGCCGATCATCGTCGGCACGCGAGGTCGACATCCGGAAGGTGAATGCAAGCCCCCTCGACTCCGGAACGCGGACAACCTGCGAATCCGCCGGAACCGGGCACGCCCGGCGAGGCCCGGGGCCGCATCCGCGGCGAGCGGAGTTCACAATGAGCGTCATGTATGCGATCGAACTGGACGGCTTCGGTGGGCCCGAGGTGATGCGGTGGGCGCAGAGCCCTGATCTGCCTGGTCCGGGAGCCGGGGAAGTTCTGATCGACGTCACCGCGGCGGGGGTGAACCGGGCCGACCTGTTGCAGCGGCAGGGGTTCTATCCGCCGCCTCCGGGTGCCAGCGAAGTGCTCGGGCTGGAGTGTTCGGGAGTGATCGCGCAGGTCGGGGACGGTGTGCGGGACTGGCATCCCGGTGACCGGGTGTGCGCGCTGCTGTCCGGGGGCGGGTACGCCGAGCAGGTGGTGGTTCCGGCGACGCAACTGCTGCCGGTACCCGAGGGGATGGATCTGGCTGTGGCAGCGGCGCTTCCGGAGGTCGCGGCGACCGTCTGGTCGAATCTGGTCATGCGGGCCGGACTGCGCGCCGGACAGCTGCTGCTGATCCACGGCGGCGGAAGCGGGATCGGGACGCACGCCATTCAGGTGGCGGTCAGCCGAGGTGCGCGAGTCGCGGTGACGGCCGGATCTCAGGGAAAACTGGATCGCTGCAAGGAATTCGGCGCGAGCATCCTGATCAATTACCGCGAAGAGGATTTCGTCGCCACCCTCGCCGAATCCGGCGGCGCGGACGTCATTCTCGACAATATGGGCGCGGCCTATCTGGGCCGCAACATCGAGGCCCTCGCCGAGGACGGACAGCTGTGCGTCATCGGCATGCAGGGCGGGGTCAAGGGCGAGCTGAATCTGTCCACGCTGCTGGGCAAACGCGGCACCGTGCACGCCACCAACCTGCGCAAACGCCCGGCCACCGGCCGATCCAGCAAAGCCGAGATCATCACCGAACTGCACCGCCACCTGTGGCCGCTGATCGCCGAGGGCACCGTGGTCCCGGTCGTGCACGCCGAACTTCCGGTTACCGAGGCCGCCGGCGCGCATCAACTGCTCGATTCCGCGGAAACCGTCGGCAAGGTCATCCTGCGAATCCGTGAGGACTGAGCTCGGGGAGGCTCGTCAGTCCAGTGAGGTGAGTGCTCGGCCCAGCTGATCGATCTCGAATTTCGTTGTGTACGGGGCCAATCCGATGGTCACCGCACCGCCCTCGTCGTTGACGCCCAGCGCGTCGAGCAGGCGGCTGCCGCCGTGCGCACCCGACAACGTGCCGATCCGCAGATCGGCCAGTTTGGCGGACACCTTCTCGGCCTGCAATCCGGAGATGGTGAAACTCACCGTCGGGATGCGGGTGGACGCGCGGCCGATGACGGTCAGGTTCGGGATGCGATCGAGCACCTCCATGAGGTGCTCGAACAGGTGGTCGTGATAGTCCTGCAATGAGGTGATCGACATCTCGAGTCGTTCGCGCCGGGTCCCGGTGGCCTGCTCGTCCAGCCCGGCCAGATAGTCGATCGACGTGGTCAGCCCGGCCAGCAGGGCGTACTGATGCCCGCCGACCTCGAGCCGTTCGGCGCCCTTGGCGTACGGGTTCAGCGACATCGACGGAATCCGGTCCAGGAAGGCCGGATCGCGGAACACCAGGGCGCCGATCTGCGGACCGCCCCACGCCGGAGCGGACAGCGCGACCACATCGGCGTTCAGATCGTCGATATCGATCAGCGCGTAGGGTGCGGCGCCGAAGCAGTCGGCGACCAGCAGCCCGCCGACCTCGTGCACACGATCGGCGGCCACCCGCACCGACGGGGCCGAACCGACGATCGGCGAGGCGGCGGTCAACGCGACCAGCCGCGCGGTCGGCCCGATCAACTCCTCGAACTGCCAGGCGGGCATCTCACAGGTCTCGATCTCCACCTCGGCCCAGCGCACATGCGCGCCATACCGATTCGCGATCCGCAGCCACGGCGCGACGTTCGCCTCGTCGTCCAGGCGGGACAACACGATCCCGGTGCCCAGCCCGAGCCGGGAACTCAGCGACTCGGCCAGCCAGGCGAGCAGAACCGCCCGATCCGGACCGAGCACCACACCCGCCGGATCCCCGCCGACCAGATCCGCGACGGCCTCGCGGGCCGCGTCCAGGATGGCGCCGCTGCGCTTGGCGGCGGCGTGACGATTGGTATGGGAAAAGGCCGACGTGCGGAAACCCGTTGAGACGGCGCGCGATACCGAATCCGGAACAAGCATGCCTGCCTGCGGGTCGAGATGGATCCACCCGTCGCCCAGGGACGGTATGAGGCCCCGAACCCGTGCGACGTCGTAAGTCATGCAGGCCACTCTAAGCGCACGGGGCAAGTCGGCGTAACCGTGTTCACGGCAAACGACCGGTCGCCGACTGACGAACGCGGCACCTCGGAACCCGCAGCGAGCGGACTACCGGGTGGGAGATCACGCAACATGGGTAACCGACTTTCAGCAAACCGAGCACCACACCTGATGCGAACAAGACGGCAACAGAATACTGGGTTCAATTTGCCTCCGCTCCGCTCCGGCGTGTTCGCGGTCGGCGTTTTCCGAGGTATCCGAACCAGGCCGGGCCGGGGTTGTCTCGTCTCCGGGCAGTCGGTTCGTAGCGCTGCGGCCGCGGATCCAACCTCACTTAGCGCATCGCGTTCCAACCGGACATGATGGAGGTCATGACGCACTCGGACGGAGAATCGGATTCCATCGTGGTGATCGGACCCGACGGCCAGCCGCTGGTCGTCCCTGCCAGTTCCCGGGGTGAATCGCCGCTCGCCGGTCAGGTGGTCGGCGAGGGCGACGCCGAGGCCGGTGACGACGCGGCCAAGGAGGAGTCGCTCGCCGATATGGTCGAGCAGCCCGCCAAGGTCATGCGGATCGGCACCATGATCAAACAGCTGCTGGAAGAGGTGCGGCACGCGCCGCTGGACGATGCCAGCCGCACCCGGCTGCGCGAGATCCACAAGACCTCGATCCGCGAGCTGGAACAGGGCCTGGCGCCGGAGCTGCGCGAGGAGCTCGAGCGGCTGGCGCTGCCGTTCGGCGACGACACCATCCCCTCCGACGCCGAATTGCGCATCGCCCAGGCCCAGCTGGTCGGCTGGCTGGAGGGTTTGTTCCACGGCATTCAGACCGCGCTGTTCGCCCAGCAGATGGCCGCCCGCGCCCAGCTCGAACAGATGCGTCACGCGTTGCCGCCCGGTATGCACGTTCCGCGCGACGGTGGTCAGCAAGGTTCCTCGGGGGTCTCCGGTCAGTACCTGTAGAGCGATCGACACAGTCCGCTACAGTCGAGCACTGTGCCTGCAGCTGCCCCTGCCGAGTCGGCGGTCGCCGAACAGAGCCCGGCCGACGTCTCGGTAGCCATAGTGTCCGATTCCCAATCTTTCCGACGTGCCTTCAAGGATCTGCGCGACGGCTTCTCCCAGCGTGAGCTATGGCTGTCGCTGGGCTGGCAGGACATCAAACAGCGTTATCGGCGATCGGTGCTGGGTCCGTTCTGGATCACGATCGCGACCGCGGTCCAGGCGGGCGCGATGGCGGTGCTGTATTCGACGCTGCTGGGCCAGGATCTGCGCGCCTACGTGGCCTATGTGACGGTCGGCCTGATCACCTGGAACATCATCTCGAACAGCATTCTCGAGGGTTCGGAGATCTTCATCGCCAACGAGGGGTTGATCAAACAACTCCCGTCGGCGCTGAGCGTGCACGTCTACCGGCTGGTGTGGCGGCAACTGCTGTTCTTCGCGCACAACCTGATCATCTACGTGATCCTGATCCCGGTCGCCGGCCTGTGGCATCACCTGCATTGGAGTGTGCTGCTGGCGATTCCGGCGATCGCGCTGATCTTCCTCAACGCCATGTGGGTGACGCTGGTGTTCGGCATCTTCGCCACCCGCTACCGCGATATCGCGCCGATTCTGAGCAGTATGACGCTGATGCTGTTCGTGCTGACGCCGGTGATGTGGAATACCAAATCGCTCACCGACCACGCCGGCGCCGTCGGCGAACGCGCCCGGCTGATCGAGATCATTCCCACCTACCACTACCTGGAGATCGTGCGCGCGCCGCTGCTGGGTGAGCCGTCGAGCCTGTTGAGCTGGGTTGTGGTGCTGGGCATCACCGTGGTGGGCTGGGCAGTGGCGATCCTGGCCATGAAGCAGTTCCGTTCTCGCGTCCCGTACTGGGTGTAAAGGGCCATATGACCGAGCGAGTGAGCATCGAAACCCATGACGCATGGGTGGAATTCCCGATCTTCGACGCCAAGTCGCGATCGCTGAAGAAGGCGTTCCTGGGCAAGGCGGGCGGCGCGATCGGACGCAATCAATCCGACGTGGTGGTGGTCGAGGCGCTGCGCGAGATCACCCTGTCCTTTTCCGAGGGCGATCGGGTCGGGCTCGTCGGGCACAACGGCGCGGGCAAATCGACACTGCTGCGCCTGCTTTCGGGGATCTACGAACCCACCCGCGGCAGCGCGCAGGTGCGCGGACGGGTCGCGCCGGTGTTCGATCTGGGCGTCGGCATGGATCCGGAGATCTCCGGATACGAGAACATCATCATTCGCGGACTGTTCCTCGGACAGACCCGCAAGCAGATGCTCTCGAAGGTGGACGAGATCGCCGAGTTCACCGAACTCGGCGAATATCTGAACATGCCGCTGCGCACCTATTCGACCGGTATGCGGGTGCGCCTGGCGATGGGCGTGGTGACCTCCATCGACCCGGAGATCCTGCTGCTGGACGAGGGTATCGGCGCGGTGGACGCCGAGTTCCTGAAGAAGGCGCGCAACCGGCTGCAGGATCTGGTGGCCCGCTCGGGCATCCTGGTGTTCTGCAGCCATTCCAACGAATTCCTCGCGCAGCTCTGCGATTCCGCGATCTGGATCGATCACGGCACGGTGCGGATGCGCGGTGACATCGAGGAAGTGGTGCGGGCCTACGAGGGTCCGGAGGCCGGTGACCACGTCGCCCAGATACAGCGCGAACTCGCACGGGAACTGGAGCACAATCGTTCATGAGTGATCAGGTCCCGGGCGACGGCGCGCAGCTGCCTCCTCCCGGCCCAACGTCCCGGATCGTCGCGGTGGTCGTCACGCACAAACGCCGTGAGCTGCTCGCCGAATCGCTGAAGGTGCTCACCGCGCAGACCCGGCCGATCGATCATCTGATCGTCGTGGACAACGCCAACGAGCCCGAGGTCGGCGAACTGGTGCGCGAGCAGCCGGTGGAGTCGACCTATCTGGGTTCGGAGCACAATCTCGGCGGCGCGGGCGGTTTCGCTCTCGGCATGTTGCACGCGCTGACCCTCGGCGCGGACTGGGTGTGGCTGGCCGACGACGACGGACGTCCCGAGGGACCCGAGGTGCTGGCCACGCTGGCCGACTGCGCGACGAAGAACGGGCTGGCCGAGGTGTCCCCCGTGGTCTGCGATATCGACGACCCGGATCAGCTGGCCTTCCCGCTGCGCCGCGGCGTGGTGTGGCGGCGTCGGCGTTCGGAGCTGTACACCTCCGCGGACGGCGACGAGGATCTGCTGCCGGGGATCGCCTCGCTGTTCAACGGCGCGCTGATCTCCGCTCGCGCAGTGGACGTGATCGGCGTGCCGGATCTGCGGTTGTTCGTGCGCGGCGACGAGGTGGAGGTGCATCGGCGGCTGGTGCGTTCGGGTCTGCCGTTCGGCACCTGTCTGCGCACGGCCTATCTGCACCCCAACGGGTCCGCGGAATTCAAGCCGATTCTGGGCGGCCGCATGCACACCCAGTATCCGGACGATCCGGTGAAGCGGTACTTCACCTACCGCAATCGCGGATACCTCATGGCCCAACCCGGTATGCGCAAACTGCTTCCGCAGGAGTGGGCCCGATTCTCCTGGTTCTTCCTGGTACAGCAGAAAGATCCGGCGGGTCTGCGAGAATGGTTGCGCCTGCGGCGGCTCGGGCGGCGCGAGCAGTTCCACAAACCCGGATAGACCAGTACTTTTTGGAGGCATGGCCGTGAGCAACCCCTACGGCGGACAATCACCCTACGGGCAGCCCTGGCAGCCGAACAGCCCACAGCCGAGTCCCGGTGCGCCACAGTCGCCCAACGGACACCACCCGCAGGGGGCAGCGCAGCCGCAGACCGGACCGGGACAGGCCGCGGTTCCGCAGCCGGGTTATCCACAGCCGCAAGGCAATTCCATGCCGGGCTACCCGCAGGTCGGCTATCAGCAGCCCGGTTATCCACAGCAGCAGAATGTTTCGTCGCCCGGAATTCCGCAGCAGGGTGTGCCGCAGCCGGGCTACCCGCAGCCCGGGTATCCGCCGCAGGGTGCACCCCAGCCGGGTTACGGCGCGCCGAATCCCGGTGTGCCACAGCAGTTCGGCGGTCCGGTGAATCCCTACGGCGCCCAACCCGCTCCGTACCCGCAGCCGAATTACGGTGCGCCGCAAGCAGATGTCTTCCAGCCGCAGCCCGGACCGCCGGGAATCGTGGTCGAGGCGTCGTACTACCCGCTCCAGGCCCTGCTCGCGCTGAGCAGCCCGCGAATCCTGCTGAACGGGCAGGAAGTGCCCGGATCACGTTGGGGCACAACGCATATCCCCGTCGGTGCGGGTCAGTACCACGTGCAGGTCAAGACCAAATGGCTCTGGGATTTCGGCCCGGGTGACGCGGTCGTACCCGTCGCCGACGGGCAGAGCACGAAGGTCTACTACCGCTCACCGGTGATGTGGATGCTCAAGGGCGCGATCGGCCCGGTACCGCAGAAGACGCCCGGCGTCACGGCCATGTACATCATCTGGGGCATCCTGGCGGTCCTGATCCTGCTCGAGCTCGTCGTCGGCCTGGCCGCGTAAGAGCCGACGCTAAATTCCGTTGCGGTCCGTGTAATGGACTGCGACAGTAGGTATCACAGTTCAGCAGCCATCGAAGGGCAGGAGGTGAGATACGTGAAGGCGAATTTCCGGACAGAGGTGGCCGGACTGCGAGGTGGTGAGGCGACCCCCATCGCCGCACATATCTCACTCCGCTACCCGTTGCGCTGAGTTCCCGCGCGCAGGCACCGGACCGCCCTACCGGTCCGGTCGCACCTGTGCCGTTCTCACCGTCGACGTGACCTCTGTCCGCACGGCTGGAATACGGCCGTCTTTCGCTGGGTATGCACGGCTGTTCGATACCGGCTGGGTCCCGGCCCGCGCGATCCTTGTGGACGCGGCGCAGAAATCGCGACACCTTCGGGGCTCTCGCATGCGCGCCGCCGCGGGCGGATACCAACATCGACGGCCTGTGCGCCGGTGATTCCCCTTGTCCAGCATACGATTTCGTAGCAGCCGCCCGGAGCCGAACTGCCACAGCGGAGCGGAGGCCAACTCCAAGGTTCGCGGCCCGTCTCGCCGATCGGACGCGTGGCGGGTGCGAGGAACGAGTACCCGACACGGGGCCGAACGGTGAGACTCAGGGGGCCGCGAACCCGCCGGAGCGAAGCGGAGGCCAAAGACACAGGTTAGTCTGCGATTCAGGTCGATCCGGACACCGGCGGCGACTCATTCGAGATCATCGAGTGGGAGCGACGCCGAGAAGATTGGAGACAGGCATGACGAACGCAGCAAAGCCGCTAGCGGGCAGGACCATGATCATGTCCGGCGGCAGCCGGGGCATCGGACTCGAGATCGCCAAGCGTGCCGCCGCCGACGGGGCCAACATCACCCTGATCGCCAAGACCGATCAGCCGCATCCCAAACTGCCCGGCACCATCCACACCGCCGCCGCCGAACTCGAGGAAGCGGGCGGCGCCGTGCACAAATTCGTCGGCGACGTGCGCGACGACGAGGGCGTCGCGCGGGCGGTACAGGAGACCGTGGACCGCTTCGGCGGTATCGACATCGTGGTGAACAACGCCTCGGCGATCGATCTCGCGCCCACCGAACAGCTGGCGATGAAGAAGTACGACCTGATGCAGGACATCAACGCCCGCGGCAGTTTCCTGCTGTCCAAACTGAGCATTCCGGCACTGCGAGCCTCGGCCGAAGCCGATCGCAACCCGCACATCCTGACCCTCTCGCCGCCGCTGAACCTGGACCCGAAATGGGCCGGAGCCTCGCTCGGCTACACCATCGCCAAATACGGAATGTCGCTCACCACACTGGGTTTGGCCGAGGAACTGCGCAAGTACGGCATCGGGGTGAACTCGCTGTGGCCGCGCACCACCATCGCCACCGCCGCGGTCCGCAATCTGCTCGGCGGCGACGATATGGTCTCCACCTCCCGCACCCCCGACATCTACGCCGACGCCGCGTACCTGGTGCTGACCTCACCTGCCAAGAGCGCCACCGGCAACTTCTACATCGATGACGAGGTGCTCGCCGAACACGGCATCACCGATCTGGACAAGTACCGGGTGACCCCCGGCGACGGACCGCTCACCACCGACCTGTTCCTGTAATCGACAGTCCGCGCCCGGACCTCGTGCCAGGTCCGGGCGGGACTAGTCTGTGGTGCCATCGGAGTTCCGCTTCCCGACCGAGGAATGCCCTGGAGATGGCCCCACCCCGCAAGCACGACACCGACGCGATCCTGGATGCCGCCCGCAGTCTGGTACTGCGGGACGGTCCGCGCGCGGCCAGCGTCGCCGCGATCGCGGCGGCCAGCGGTGCGCCGGTGGGCACGCTCTACCACCGGTTCGGCAATCGCAACGGCGTCCTGGTCGCGACCTGGATGCGGGCCCTGGAGCGTTTCCAGGCCCGCGCCCTGGCCGCCGCCGAACACCCCGACCCGCTCGAGGCCGCGGTCGGAATGGCGGTATCCACAATAGATTTCGCCCGCGCCCTACCCGAGGACGCGAAACTCCTGCTCCAACTGCGCCCCCGCGACCTACTCGACGGCGAACCCGAATCCGATCTGCGCCAGCGCCTCGAGCAGATGAACGCGCCCCTGTTCGGCCACATCCAACGCCTCACCCGAGACCTGTTCCACAGCACCGCCCCCCGCGACCTGGACCGGGTGGCCAACGCCGTGGTCGACCTCCCCAACGCCACCCTCCGCCGGCACGCCCGCCAGGGGGAACTACCCCCCTGGCTGGAAACGGACGTCGCCGAATCGGCCCGAATCCTGCTGACCGCCGACCGAACGCGCTGCGACACCTGGTAGCCACGCGAAACCAACCGGAGGCCACCTGGTTCCGCCCGCCCCGAGGCACGCCAACTCCAAGGCCGGGGCCCGCCCCGGTCCTGGACTGACCGGAGCGGAGGAGCGAAGCGGGGGAGCGGAGGGAGGGAAGGACCGGGGTTAATAGGGCCCCGGCCCGCCGCAGCGAAGCGGAGGCAAATCAGACACAGCCCCGCCGCAGCGAAGCGGAGGCAGAAATTACAGCTCGTACAGGCGTTCCCAGTTTTCTCGGCTGGTGAGTTCGGGCATGGCGGTGCGGTACTGCTGGCTCAGGGCCGGGAGTTCGCGGCGCAGACGACGCAGGACGCGGATGGTGCGCAGCAGCAGGGCGCGGGCCTTGGCCTTGTCCCGCTTGCGGATTCGCACACCGGACTGCGAGGCGTCGGTGACCATGACGTGGTCGAACAGGGCCACGTGCCACCAGTGCGCGTCCTCGCGGGTGACCGCCTTGAGGCCGGGCTGGGTGCGGCCGGTCCACTGCTGGATCGCGCGCTTGATCAGCACCAGGACCGGGCGGCTCGGATCGCCGACGTCGCGGCGCACCTGGATGTCGGCGGACCGGATCGGAGCCGTCGCGGCCGGATGTTTGACCGTCTCCTCGAACTCCGAACGAGTGCCGCGCGCGGCGGCGAGGGCGTCGATTCCGCCGTCCCGCAACACCTTCGGGCCCTTCAGGAAATCCTCGATCCCCTGCAGCGTGGTGTGCACCAGGCCGTACTGCATCGCGACGAGATGTTCGGCCAGCGTCCGGAACAGCTGGCGGGTGACCGCCTTGGGATCCAGGTCCGCGTGCATCGATCCGACGATGAGCGAATTGCGCATACTGAAGTAGCGCGCCCAGTCGTCGTAGTCCTTCCAGTAGAAGTCCGCGTGCCACACCGCGGCGTTCGGCAGCGTCACCGTCACGAAACCGGCCTCACGGGCCCGGATGCCGTATTCCACGTCGTCCCACTGGAAGAAGATCGGCACCGGAAGTCCGATCCGGTCCACCACCTCGGCCGGGATCAGGCAGGTCCACCAGGCGTTGTAGCCCGCGTCGACGCGACGTTCCTGATTGCGCTTGAGCATGCTGGTGTTGCGCAGCGCCTTGGGCACCTTCTGGCCGTGCTTGAGCTCGCCCAGGTGCACCTCCTCCGCGCCGACGTTGAGGTAGTCGGGGTTGAGCAGGAACAGCATCTGCGCGCCGACCAGCGTCGGCTCCACGGTCAGATTGGCGAAAGCCTGAAGTCGCACAACGGTTTCCGGCTCGCACAGGATGTCGTCGTCCATCAGGATGATGTCGGCGTGCTCCGAACCGGTGAAACTGCCCGACGCGGACACCTCGTACAGTCCGCGCGTGAATCCGCCCGCGCCACCGAGATTGGGCTGCCGGATGTAGTGCAGCTTCTCGCCGAACCGCGGTGCGGTCTCCTGGTACAGCGGACGGTTCTCGACCAGATCAGTGCCCTGATCCACCACGTACACCGCGGTCAACGCGGACAGCACCACCGGATCCGAGGCCAGCGCGGCGACGGTGTGCGCGCAGTCCTGCGCGCGGTTGAACGTGCAGATCGCGATGGCCACCGGGCGGACGCGCTCGGGCGCGGGCGCGGTCCAGGCGAGTTCGGTGATGCCGAGTTCCCCACCGACAGCGTCGAATTCGAGCCACAGCGCACCGCCGTCGACGTACTGGTCCAGCGGTGCGCGCAGCACCACGCGGCCGTCGCCGGAGACGTCGGCGGAGTCGATGATGCGGCGATGCCCGGCGATGTCGGAGGCGGCCAGGCGGATACGCGCCCGATCACCCACCTCGAGGGTCATCGCGACCTCGACCTCGGTCACGGTCGTCCACCGCTGCCAGTAACTGGCCGCGAACCGGCCGAAATAGGTGTTGGTGTGCGCGCTCGCGCCCTTGTCCAGCCGTAACGACTGCCGCTCGCGCTGCGATTTGCCCTTGACCACGGCGTATAGTTCGTCGCTGATCTTGGGCGCCGGTCCGGTGAACACGCCGCGCGCCAACACCAACCGGTCCGGGGCCAGGTTCTCCGTGGCCCGCGCCTCGGGCGCGGGGGTGACGGAGCGCGGGTCGTTCTCGGTCACGGCCTGGCCAGCCGACTGTTCCATACTGGATTTCCCTCTGTGTTTCGTCTGCTAGGTGATTCCTGTGCGACGGCAATCATTATCGCCGACTCACGCGTCCGCGTCGGGCCGGGCTGCCGACGCGCCGGTGAACACGAATTTGTCGTATGCCCAATAGCGAAAAATCACGGCCACGATCTGACCGATGAGTGTGCCGGAGATGTTGTCCGACAGCGGTGTCGAAAGATGCAGCACATACCGGGAAAACCCCAGGCAGCCGAGCTGCAACGCGATGGCGATCAGGTTGAACACGGTGTACAGCACATATTCGCGTGCCGCGCTGCCACCCTTCTTGTGCGCGAAGGTCCACCATTTGTTGCCGAAATAGGTGACCACGGTCGCAACCGCGATCGCGATGATCTTCGCGACCAGCGGCGAGTGGTACAGCACACCGTGACCGCCCCAGAACACCAACAGGTTGTAGGTGCCCGCATCGACCAGGAACCCGATCGCGCCGACCACCAGAAACGCTCCGCCGGTACGCAATGCGGCGATCAACTTGCCGAGCAGGGCACCACCCGATTTCTCGGTTCCCTCGGTCACCGTCTCACTGCCAGGCACGCTGCCATCATGGCCTCCGCTTCGCTCCGGCGTGTTCGCGGCCCCCCAAGTCTGGTCGTGCCGCGAACCTCGGGGCCGGCGTTGTCCGGGTGTATCGGAACCAGGTGGGCGGGTTGTGGAGTCACTACCCGTTCGGTGCGCTGGGTGTCGTCGAAGGTCGGGCACAGCTCTTATACAGGGTTACCGGGCGGGGGTTTTCGCGGGCGCTGTAATCTCCCGGTGTTGTGTTTCGTCGGCCGATCAAAATACCGAGGGATTGACGGGGTGGACCCCACCGAATTTCGCATCGCCGCCGTGGTGCCGTGTCATAACGAAGAAGCCGCGGTCGCCAAGGTCGTCAGCGACCTGAAGGCCGCCGTGCCGGACATCGTCGTCTACGTCTACGACAATCTGAGCACCGACGGCACCGCCGACCGGGCCCGCGAGGCGGGCGCGATCGTGCGCACCGAGACGACCAAGGGCAAAGGCAACGTGGTCCGGCGTGCCTTCGCCGATATCGAAGCCGACATCTATCTGATGATCGACGGCGATGACACCTACGACGCCGCCGCCGCACCCCGGATGATCGAGGCACTGCTGTCCGGCCCCTACGACCATGTGCTGGGCGTGCGCCGCGAGGACGCGGGCGCCTCGGCCTACCGCGCCGGTCACGAAACGGGCAACAAAGTGCTCAACGGCGTGGTCGGCAAGGTGTTCGGTGAGAACGTCGAGGACATGCTCTCCGGCTATCGGGTGTTCTCGCGCCGATTCGTCAAGAGTTTCCCGGCGGTCTCGCGCGAGTTCGAGATCGAAACCGAACTCACGGTGCATTCGCTGCATCTGCGAGTGCCGCAGACCCAGGTCCCGGTCGGTTTCCGCGATCGGCCCGCGGGCAGTGAGAGCAAACTGCGCACCTACCACGACGGCTTCAAGATCCTGGCGTTGATCGTCGGCCTGGCCCGGCACGAGCGCCCGGTCGCGTTCTACGGGCTGTTCGGCACGCTGGCGTGGCTGATCTCGATCATCCTGACGGTGCCGATCATCGTGGAGTTCTACGAGATCCACCAGGTGCCGCGATTCCCGACGCTGTTCCTGGCCTTCACCCTGCTGCTGCTCGGCAGTCTGGCCTGGACCGCCGGCCTGATCCTGGACGGTATCCGCCGGTCCCGGCACGAGGCCGCGAGACTGATGTACCTGCGCTATTCGGCGGTGGGCGCCGCGGTGCCCGAACATGCCGGGCAGGCGAGATGACCACCCAGGCCGAGCCCGAAGCCGACAACTCGCCCGCCGACGACGCCGGGCACACCGACACCAAGTCGGATGATGCTGTGCCACACGAGGATTCGTCCTCGACGTCGAGCCGTACGAGTGCGGTGGTGTGCTGGGCGCAACGGCACCTGGGCATCGGCACGGTCGCCTTCCTGCTGATCGCCACGGTCTTCGGCGCGGTGTTCACCGCCGTCACGCCGCCGTTCTGGGGACACGACGAGCTCACCCAGTTCGGCAGGTCCTATCAGGTCGCACACGGCGGCTTCGGGCCGGAGCGGATCGCGGATTCGCGCGGGGTGGCCTACGGCGGGCAGATCCCGGTCAGCATCGACGCGCTGATGGATTACGCGTTCAAGGACTACAACCGCAGGCCGCCCGAGCCCGCCCCGCTGTCCGCCGGTCGCGCGCAGTACGACCGGCTCGGGGACGCGCCGGTGTCCTCGGCGACCAAGCAGATGTGGTTCACCAACACCGCGGCCTACTCTCCGGTTCCGTACGTACCCGCGGCGGTGGGCCTGCGCATCGCGGAGGCCGCCGGGCTGAACGTCGGGCTGACGGTCCTGCTGACCAGGCTCGCCGGACTGCTCGCCTATCTGGTGCTCGTCGCGTTCGGGCTGCGCGCGTTGCGCGGGTATCGGGTGCAGTGGCTGGCGTTCACCGTGGCGGTGCTGCCGATCGCACTGTTCCAGGCCGGCACGGTCACCGCCGACACGATCACCAACGCGCTGGCCGTGCTGGTGTCCTGTCTGCTGGTGAAGGGCCTGTTCCTGAACGCCCGGCTCTCCCGCGGCGAGATGGTCGCGGCGCTGTTCACCGCGATCGCGCTACCACTCAGCAAACCCACCTATGTGCTCCTCGCGATGCTGGTCGCGCTGATTCCGGCCCGGCAGTACGGCTTGCGCCGCGCGCTGCGCTGGATCCCCTGGTTCTTCGCGATTCTCGGTGCGGCGCTGTTCGCGGTGTGGATGAAGATCGCCGCGCCGACCACCGAGGGTATGGGCCTGATGCGGCCGCCCGCCCAGTGGTATTCGGTGCGGACGGGCGATCAGCTGCACTTCATCCTCGAACATCCAGTGCAGTTCACGCAGATCTTCGTGCACAGCATCTGGCTCCGGGATCAGCACTGGTTCATCCAGTTCTTCGGTGAGCTCGGCTTCTCCTACGTGGAGGTTCCGGCGCTGTCGATCCTGGCCTGCCTGCTGGCCTTCGCGGTGAGCGCCGGGATCGCCGAGCGGATGTCCGCCGCGCACCTGCGCACCGCGATCGTCGCGCTGGTGATCGTGGCGAGCGTCGCGATGATCTACGTGACGCTGTACATGTCCTTCTCACCGGTCGGGTTCTACCTGCTCGACGGGGTGCAGGGTCGCTACTTCGTCCCGCTGGCCATCGTGGGCCTAGCGGTGCTGCTGCGCTGGATGCCGTTGCGGCTGGCCGACTCGACCGGTCGCACACCGGCGCGCGGCCCGGCCGTGGTGATCGTCGTGGCGACGGTTGTGGCGCTGGTCGCCGCGATCCTGAAGTACCGCTACATGGTCTGGGGCTGAGCCCGGGAATTCGCGGTGGGAGCGATCACAGCACCCGCTCCCCCGCTTCGACATAGGCGTTTTCCACGGCGGCTTTGCCGGGCCGCCACCAGGTTTCGTTCTCGCGATACCACCCGATGGTGGCGGCCAGCCCGGCGCGGAAATCGCCGTACCGCGGTTCCCAGCCGAGTTCGGTGCGCAACAGGCTCGCATCGATGGCATAGCGACGGTCGTGTCCGGGCCGATCGGTGACGTGGTCGAAATCGCCGGGATCGCGGCCGAATTCGGTCAGAATCAGCTGTACCACGGATTTGTTGTCGAGCTCCCCGTTCGCGCCGATCAGATATGTCTGTCCGATTCGCCCGAATTCCAGAATCGTCCAGACCGCTCGGTTGTGGTCCTCGACGTGAATCCAGTCCCGGATCTGATTCCCCGCGCCGTACAACCGCGGCCGCACACCATCGATGAGATTGGTGATCTGGCGTGGAATGAACTTCTCCACGTGCTGATACGGACCGTAATTGTTACTGCAGTTGGAGATCGTCGCGCGCACCCCGAACGAGCGCACCCAGGCTCGCACCAGCATGTCGCTCGAGGCCTTGGACGCCGAATAGGGACTGGACGGATTGTAGGGAGTGCTCTCGGTGAATGCCGGATCCTCGGCGTCGAGGTCGCCGTAGACCTCGTCGGTGGAGATGTGGTGATACCGCACGTCGTGCCGCCGCACCGCCTCGAGCAACGTATAGGTGCCGACGATATTGGTCTGCACGAACGGCCACGGCCGGGCCAGGGAGTTGTCGTTGTGCGATTCCGCGGCGAAGTGCACGACCGCGTCCGCGCCGCCGACCAGGCGATCCACCAATTCCGTGTCGGCGATATCGCCGCGCACGAACTCGATTCGATCGGCGATCGAATCCAATGAGGCGCGGTTACCGGCATAGGTGAGCGCATCGAGTACCACCACGCGGATATCCGGACGTTCCGCGACGGTGTGCTGGACGAAGTTCGCACCGATGAATCCGGCGCCTCCGGTAATGAGCAATCGCACGGTCACCGATCATATCGGCCGAGTGGATACCCGGCGTGCGCGTGGTGTCAATACCCCATTCAGATCAAGTTTCCAGCACTGAATGCCTTCATTGGCTGTGATGTTCGCCACACTGAGTCCTGGGTCACCGGCCCGATAGACCCCTGAAAACCGCACGCGCGCTGCGTTTTTCCGCAAACGCACAGACCGCTGGTACCGCTCGGTGAACAGAATTTGAATTAACGGTCACAGCCGATTCACCGCACGTTAGCTGACCTGGATTTCGATTTCCATGTCCCCCCGATTCGAAACCACCGAGGTTCCACGAACATGTTGATGAGGAAATTCGCCGCGACGTCGGCCCTGGTGATCGCCGCGCTCGGCATCACCGCCGGTACCGTCAACGCGGCCCCGGCCGCCGCCGACAAGGGCGCGGTCGACTACAAGGCCACCACCACCAAGACCGCCACCATCATCAAGACCGATGCCGGTTCGATGGACGTCGAGAACGGCGTCTTCAAGATCAAGGCCGCCAGCGGCAAGGTACTGGCCGGAACGCCACTGAACTTCCGGGTGGACGACTTCGTGTTCCCGATCGCGGCGAACATCGCGGATCACACCGCGACCCTGACCCCGCAGTTCGATATGCAGCACGCGGTCTACAAGCCGGTCGACCTGCCCTACCAGGACAGCGCGCCGTGGAAGACCCCGTACGACCGTGAGCAGGCGGCGTTCAACCGCATGAAGGACACCATCTCCACCGGCGCCACCATCGGCACCCTGGTCGGTGGCCTCAGCGGCGGCGCGGTCGGTTGCGTCCTGGGCGGCATCGCCGGTGCGACCGTCGCGGCCGCGGCCATCGTCGGCCTGTTCGGCGGCTTCATCCCGGCCGCCGCTGTCGGCTGCCTCGGTGGCATCATCGCCGTCGGCGCCCTGGGCACCCTCGCGGGCCAGTTGCTGGTGACCGCTCCCGTCGCGATCGCGGCTGCGGCGCAGTACTTCACCACCATCAACGCGCCGTTCAACGCACCCAAGACCAAGTAATACCGCTCGAAACGAACAGCACCCCCGCACGAATCGACAGTGCGGGGGTGCTTTCTCATTCAGGTCGTGCGGCTGCGGCGTTCGAGCAGCACGCGCACTCTCATGCCGTGCGAGCGGGCGATTCCGCCTCGATCCGGGCCCGCACGAAACGCGCCACCCGGCCCAGCACCGACCGGCTCTCGGGCATGTTCGGCAGGATGCTCATGAACGCGTGCACCTGACCGCGCCACAACTCCAGGGAGTTCGGCACCCCGGCCGCGGTGAGCCGTTCGGCCATCAATTCGCAGTCGTAGCGCAGCAATTCGTCCTCGCCGACGACCAGCAGCGCCGGCGGCAGACTCGCCAGCGCGCCGTTGACCGGCGAGAGCGCCGGATCCAGCCGACCCTGGACCTTCGCGCCGTATTCGACCACCTGCTCGAGTCCGGACAGCGGGATGTAGGGGTCGCGGTGGACGTTGACGTAATCGCGTTTGGCCGCACAGTCCAGATCCAGCAGCGGGGACAGGCCGACCAGTCCGGCCGGGCTCGGCAAACCGGCCGCGACCGCGCGTAGCGCGGTCGCGAAACTGAGATATCCACCGGCCGAGTCGCCGGCGAAGACGATCTTCGCGGGATCGGCCCCGTGCCGCAGCAGCCAGCGGTACGCGGTCAGGCAGTCCTGGACCGAATCGGCGATGGATGTGCCCGGCAGCTGGCGGTATTCGACGTTGACCACCGCGAGGCCGGTACGCCGGGCCAGGGCGGCCGCGACCGGACGATGCGTATCCAGGCCACACAGGAAGAATCCGCCGCCGTGCATGTACATGACCGCGCCGTCGCGCAATGCCTTGCGGGCTCCGGCGGGACGCAGGATCTCCATCCGGAAACCGTTGAGCCGCACCTGTTCTCGTTCCACACCCGACGGTCCCGGGCGCAGTGTGGACAGTCCGTCCACGAGCATTCGGGCGAGCGGCATGGTCAGCGGGGTGACCGGATAGTGCCGTACGAACGGTGCGACGACCCCTCGGCAAGCGAACAGCAACATTCGGGAAGTCAGACTGCTTCCATCCGGATTCGCCACGACACCCGGGCCGGATTCCAGCACTCGCACGGTCGCCATCACGCACCTACCTCACTCCGGGCGCGCCGCATTACCAGCAACCGGAGTTCCGGCGGCGAGTTGTCGGCGCTGACATCTCACACAGTGCCATTTCAGAGGACCACGGAAACGTGATCCCCGCAATATCAATCGACCGCATCGAGTCCCGCGTAACCCGCCGTGACAGTTTCGCCGCCGAGTCGGAACCTCACCGAGCCCTATCTCGCGGCAGCTGGCAGACTCGTGTGACATGCGCGGAATCATCCTGGCCGGTGGCACCGGAACACGGCTGCACCCGATCACGCGCGGGGTGAGCAAACAGCTGGTCCCGGTCTACGACAAGCCGATGGTGTACTACCCGCTCTCGACTCTGATGCTCGCCGGTATCCAGGACATCCTGATCATCACCACGCCCGAGGACGCCCCGTCGTTCACCCGGCTGCTGGGCGACGGGTCGCAGTTCGGCATCGCGATCAGCTACGTCGTCCAGCCCGAGCCGGACGGGCTGGCGCGGGCGTTCGTGCTCGGCGCGGATCACATCGGCCATGAGCCGGCCGCACTCGTGCTGGGCGACAACATCTTTCACGGCCCCGGCCTGGGCACCCGGCTGCGCCGGTTCCACCGGATCACCGGCGGTGCGATCTTCGCCTACCCGGTGTCCGATCCCACCCGCTACGGCGTGGTCGAATTCGCCGACGGCCGTGCGATTTCCATCGAGGAGAAGCCCGCGAAGCCGCGGTCGAGCTACGCGATCCCGGGGCTGTACTTCTACGACAACGACGTCGTGGCGATCGCCCAGGGCCTACGCCCTTCCGCGCGTGGCGAATACGAGATCAGCGATATCAACCGGATCTATCTGGAACAGGGCAGACTCCGGGTGGACGTGCTGGCCCGCGGCACCGCCTGGCTCGACACCGGGACGTTCGATTCGCTGCTGGACGCGGCCAACTACGTCCGTACCATCGAGGAACGTCAGGGCCTGAAAATCGGTGCGCCCGAAGAGGTCGCGTGGCGGATGGGCTATATCGACGACGATCAGCTCCTGCGGCTGGCCGAACCGCTGACCCGTTCGGGCTACGGCGAGTATCTGCTCGGCCTGCCCGCGCGCGGACGCGAGCCGAGTCCGCCGGAATACGAACAGGATTGGTGATATGCAGATTCGCGAGTTGTCCGTCCCCGGCGCCTGGGAGTTCACCCCTCGCCTGCTCGGTGACGATCGCGGGATCTTCCTCGAGTCGTTCAAGGCTTCGGAGTTCGAGAAGGCCGTCGGGCGGCCGTTCGATCTGCGGCAGGTGAACACCTCGGTGTCCGCGGCCGGGGTGCTGCGCGGCATCCACTACACCGAAACTCCGCCCGGACAGGCGAAATACGTGACCTGCGTACACGGTGCGTTCCTGGACGTCATCGTGGATCTGCGCCCCGGCTCCCCCACCTTCGGCACCTGGGACTCCGTGCTGATCGACGACACGGACCGCCGCTCGGTCTACCTGTCCGACGGCCTCGGCCACGCCCTGCTCTCCCTCGCGAACGGCTCCACCGCCACCTACCTCTGCTCCCTGGAGTACTCCCCCGAATTCGACCGCGACCTGGACGCTTTCGACCCGGACCTCGCCATCGACTGGCCCACCACCGGCCGCGACGGCCAACCCCTCACCTACGTCCGCTCCCCGAAGGACGCGGCGGCCCCGAGCCTGCGCAGCTTGCTGTAGTTTTGGCCTCCGCTTCGCTCCGGCGTGTTCGCGGCCCCCGAAGTCTCACCGCTCGGCCCCGTGTCGGGCACTCGTTCCTCGCACCCGCCACGCGTCCGAACGGCGAGACGGGCCGCGAACCAGAGGTTGACGTTGTCCGAGGTATTGGAACCAGGTGCGCGGGCCGCAAATACCAACTCGGTGGACGAATCATGTTCGTCCACCGAGGGGGTTGCCCGATCATGGGATTCAGGCGGCTGCGAGTTCCTCCCGAGGCTCGTCGTCGAGGTCCCGGACAGGTTCGTCCGCTCGGCGGGTGGGCAGGAAGTGGGTCAGCGCCACGAGTGCGCCGATGAACGCCACCACGCCGACGAAGATCAGGCCCGGACGGTAGCCGCTCAGGACGGCAGCGGGTGAGGTGTCGGTGTGTGACCCGGAGGCGATGATCGCGGTGTTGACCGCCAGGATGATCGCCGCGCCCACCTGCATCGAGGTTTGCAGCACGCCGGCGGCCAGGCCCTGTTCGTCGTCATCGATGCCGGCGGTGGCCTGGATGTTGATCGACGGGAAGCCGATCCAGCCGATGCCGACCAACATGACCGCAGGCAGGATGACCGTCAGATAGGACGGGTGCGTGTCCACCCGCAGGAACAGCAGGTAGCCGATGCTCATCGCGATCATGGTCACCGCGATGATCGGGCCGGTGCCGAACCGGTCGACCAGCTTGTCGGAGAACACCGAGGACAGCGCCACCAGCAGACCCACCGGCAGCAGGCCCATGGCCAGTTGCAGCGGCGACCAGTGCAGCGTGTCCTGTAGATACAGCGTCACGATGAACTGCCAGCTGAAGTAGGACCCGGCCAGTGCGACGATCACCAGACTGGCCCGCACCAGCGTCGCGCGGCGCAGGATGCCGAGCCTGATCAGCGGATGCCGCACCCGCTTCTCCACCGCCACGAAGCCGACGAACAGCGCCGCCACCGCCGCGAACGAGCCGATCGTACGGGCCGAACCCCATCCGGCCTGCGGTGCGGAGACCACTGTGTACACCAGCAGCAGCATGCCCGCGGTGGACAACAGCGCGCCCAGCAGATCGTGTCCGCCCTCCTCCGCGCGGCGGTCGCGCGGCACCAGGATCAGTGCGGCGATCAACGCGGCCAGGGCGATCGGCACCGGCAGCAGGAAGGTCCAGCGCCAGCCCAGCCCGGTCATCAGGCCGCCGAACACCAGGCCCATCGAGTAGCCGCCCGCGCCGAACACGGTGTAGATGGACAGCGCCCGGTTGCGGGCCGGGCCCTCGGCGAAGTTGGTGGTGATGATGGACAGGCCGGTCGGCGCGGTGAACGCCGCGGCCAGCCCCTTGACGAAGCGGGTCGCGATCAGCAGTGCGGCCGAGCTGACCAGCCCGCCCGCGAGCGAGGCCAGCGCGAACACGCCCAGCGCGATCAGGAAGACGCGGCGGCGGCCGAGCAGGTCGGCGGTGCGCCCGCCGAGCAGCAGCAGCCCGCCGTAACCCAGCACGTAGCCGCTGACCAGCCACTGCAGGGTCGAGGTGCCCAGATGCAGATCTTTACCGATGGACGGCAGGGCGACGCCGATCATCGAAACGTCGAGTCCGTCGAGGAACAGCACGATGCACAGCGTGATCAGCATGCCCCACAGGCGTGCCGACCACCGGGAATCGGCAGCGGAGCTTGCCGAGAACGTTGCCGTGGAAGTCATGACACGGAACATTACTTGCGCGTGCATTAATTGTGCAAGCATTTAATGCGTTTGCATTGTTCGGCTCGCAGCACTAGGATGGCGACATGACAAAGGCGTCGACAGCGTCAGCGCCGCGAGCGGCAGCACCCACCGCACTGGTGGGGCAATGGCGCGAGCTCCTGGACAAGCACGCGACGGTGTCCTGCGCTCTGGAGAAGGAGTTGCAGCACCGGCACCGCATCGGTCTGAGCGAATTCGAAACGCTCGACCGCCTGGTCGACGCCGACTGCGAGACCTATCGGATGAGCGATCTGGCCGCCGACATCTACCTGAGTCAAAGCGCCCTGTCCCGCGCGGTCGCCCGCCTCGAGCGCGACGACCTGGTCAGCCGCAGCATGTGCAGCGACGACCGCCGCGCCATCTTCGTCTGCCTCACCGACAAGGGCCGCGCCGTGCACGCGGAGTCGGCCCGCACGCACCGAGAGGTGCTGTCCGAGCTCCTGTGAGCTCCCCCGCCTCTCCGCGACTTCAGCGGGTCGTCGGGGGCACAGGGACTTTCGCGTCGGGCCGGGGGTTGAGAGCCGATTGCGTTCTGGGCGTACCCGGGGAGTTACCGATGTTCTTACGAAACCAGTTGTTGCGGTGGCGCACTCGAGACAGCAGGGCGCAGGCGGAGGGTTATGCGCTCAGACCCGCGCGGGCCTGTTCGAGTGGTTCGCGCGCGTCGATGGTGACCGAGCGGATGCTCTCGAAGGCCTCGCGGTAGCGGGTGATGTCCTGTTCTTTGTCGAAATACGCGGTGCCGGTGTAGTTCTGGACGAACACGACCGGGGGTTCGGCGAGTTCCCCTGCGGCATCGTCGAATTCGAGTAGTGCGAAGCGACCCGAGTCCATGCCCTCGTGATAGCCGGAATCGGTTGGCACGACCCGGATCTCGATATTCGGTAACTCGCACAGGCGACGCAGGTGGTCGAGCTGGGCGGCCATCACGCCGGTGCCGCCGATGCGATGCCAGAGCAACGCCTCGGTGATCATCGCTTCCAGCCGAAGCGGATTCGGGCTGCGGGTCAGCACCGACTGACGGGCCAAGCGCACCGCCACCCGCCGATCGACGTCGATCTGGGAGATGTCCGGGCGCGCGCCGGTCAGCACCGCGCGAGCGTAGTCCGGGGTCTGCAACAGGCCGGGGACCAGCTCGTTCTCGTAGGTGGCCAGGCGGGTGGCGGCCTCTTCCAGGCCGAGATACACCTCGAAACCCTCGGCGATCACGTCGCTGTACTCGGTCCACCAGCCGCGCGCCTTGGTCTCGCGGGCCAGCGCGATGAGCGGTTCGGCCGATTCCGCGGACGCGCCGTAGATCTTGCACATGGCCTCGACATCCAAGCCGCGCAACGACGTTTGCCCGGTTTCGATGCGCCAGATCTTGGCCTCGGACCATTCCAGCCGCTGTGCCGCCACCCGCGTGGTCATCCGGGCCCGGTTGCGCAGATCACGCAGGCGGCGGCCCAACTGGCGGCGGGGCATCGTCGAACCGGTGATCCCGTGCGGTAGGCCCATGTACTTCCCCCTGCGTCACGTGCGCCGATCGCACTCGCTCCATCGCGGCACGCCGAACGGCAAAACCCTTATGCGGTACCGGATTCGGCTTGCCGGACCCGAGCTCGGATTGTCGCACAACAAAACGATCTCCCGATATAGGGTGTGGCGCATTCACGCCAACCTCACAGATGAGCCAACCAGGGTTATTTTCGCGGGGCGCGCTTGCGGAACCGCCAGAACTGCACCGCCCGTACATCCTCGGACAACTGGTTGACCGGTGCGGCCACATCGGACAGCGCCTGGAACAGATCGTCAGCGAGTTCGGTGATGTGCTCCACACGTCCGGCCAGGCGCGCGGCGTTCACCAGGAACTCCAGCGCCAACCGCACCACCGCCGCGATCGTGAGTCCCAGCGGCACCGCCACCACCACCAGAAATACGATCCCCAGCGGTAGTGAGAGCCGCCACAGCAGCACCGTCAGCACGGTCGGCACCGCGAGAGCGAAGGCCAGACCCAGGATGTAGGCCAGCGGCAGCAGGGTGCGCGTCGCGGGCCGGGCGAACTGCACGTCGAGCAGGGCCCGCGCGGCGGAGGCACACCACTCGCGGAATGCCCCCGGACTGCGGAACGGCTCCGCCCGCGGCTCCTCACTCGCATTACGGGAACGCAACGGCAGCCGCTGTGCCACGGATTCACGCCAGGCGAGGTACTCCTCGTCCGGATCCACGGTCACCGGTTCGCCGGTGTCATCGGTCATATCCGTGATCCTCTACCCGCCCGCAGCCTGCGGCAATGCGGCGGCTCCCAGCAAGCGTTAAGAAATCCGTTGGGAATCTGCCAGTCCCAACGGATTTGATTCACAGGCAGCACCTCGGAGATTCACAGGCAGCAGCGCGAAGGTAGGAGCCATGACAGCCGGAGGCAACACCGTCGAGGTCATAGCGGTTACGAATCAGACCGCCGATCTTGTGATGAATTCTACGGCTGGCGAAAAAGTTTCGAGGATATGTAACACCGCGGATGCTGCCGCCCGATATCACTCGTGACCAGCTGGTGACAGCAGCAAGACCTCAAAGCAGGACTAGATCTACCCGGGGAATGGAGAAGACAGTGCGTACGACGTTTCCGACTTCCGTCAAGGCGGCCGAGCGTGCCGCTAGCGCGCAGGACTACATCCAGCGCGGCTGGACGGTCGCCGAAACGGCCAACGGCATCTGCCTGATCACCGACGAGGATGTATCGGGCATCGAGGTCACCGGCGAACTCGCCGCGGCCGTGCGCCGGTTCTTGCGAGCGAACGATCTGACGGGTCCGGTCATCGAGATTCCGGGCGCCGAGCGCCGCGAGATCCATCTGGTCACCGGAGTCGCCAAGGCCGCCATGGCCGTCGAGGCGCTGCGCAGGGCAGGCGCGATCGTCCACACCGACGGCGCGGGCATCCCGCTGCCGCCGACCCAGCTCTCGACCGGCGACGCCTGCTGGGGCGTCGCCCCGAGCGAGGCTCGCTGGATCCCGCCGGTGGTCGCGCTGGGCGCGGCCGTCCGTTCGGCCACCACCGGCCGACGCAAGCCGCAGCTGGCCCGCATCGCGAGCTGAGCCGGGCCGAAGGACCAACAACGCTGAATTTCTGACAACAAAGCCGCGAGAACCACCCGGTTCTCGCGGTTTTGTGTTGTGGATGGCCGTTTACATATCCGCAGTCGGCGGTGCGGGTGATGATGGGGATATGACGGATGTCACCACTGCGCATCGCACCCTGTTGCGCACCTGCCCGCTGTGCGAGGCCGTGTGCGGACTCGAACTCACCCTCGACGCCGAGGATCACGTCGTCGGCGTGCGCGGGGATCGGGCGGATCCGTTCAGCCGCGGATTCCTGTGCCCGAAGGGGGCGAGTCTGGGACATCTGGACGCCGACCCGGACCGGCTCACCGAACCCATGATCCGCGATCGCGCCGACGACAGCTGGCGCACCGCCTCCTGGCAGGAGGCGTTCGATCTGATCACCGAACGGATTCCGGCGCTGGTCCAGGAATTCGGGCGTTCGGCCACGGCGCTGTATCTGGGAAATCCCAACGCCCACACCGTCGCCGGGGCACTGTACGTCCCGGTGCTGATCCGCGCGTTGAGCACGCGCAACCTGTATTCGGCCAGTACCGCGGACCAGATGCCCAAACAGGTCGCCAGCGGGCTGATGTTCGGTGATCCGCTGACCGTGCCGGTGCCGGATCTGGACCGCACCGACTACCTGCTGATGCTCGGGGCGAATCCCCTGGAGTCCAACGGATCACTGTGCACCGCGCCGGACTATCCGGGACGGCTCAAGGCGCTGCGCAAGCGCGGCGGACGGTTCGTGGTGGTGGATCCGCGGCGCACGCGCACCGCGAAACTGGCCGACGAACATCTGTTCATCCGTCCCGGCAGCGACGCCTATCTGCTGTTCGGGATCGTGCACACCCTCTTCGCGGAGAATCTCACGCAGATCCGCGTGCCGGTCGACGGGCTGGCGGAGGTGCGCTCGGCCGCAGCCGATTTCACCCCCGACGTGGTCGCCGAACGCACCGGCGTCCCCGCGGACACCGTGATCCGGCTGGCGCGCGAACTCGCCGCCGCGCCCAGCGCCGCGGTCTACGCGCGCATCGGGACGTGCACCGCCGAATTCGGCACGCTGACACAGTGGCTGGTGGACGTGATCAACGTGCTCACCGGCAATCTGGATCGTCCGGGCGGGGCGATGTTCGCCACCGCCGCCGCACTCGGCATCGTGCGCACCCGGCCGTTCCGGCTCGGCCGCTGGACCACCCGCGTGCGTGAATTGCCCGAAACCATGGGCGAATTCCCGATCGCGGCGCTCGCCGAGGAGATCCGCACACCGGGTAAGGGGCAGATCCGGGCGCTGATCACCGTCGCCGGGAATCCGGTGCTGTCCGCACCCGGCGGCGCCCGGCTCGCCGAGGCGCTCGCCGACCTGGAGTTCATGGTGAGCGTGGACCGATACCTCAACGAGACCACCCGGCACGCCGATGTGATCCTGCCGCCACCGCGCACCGTGCAGTCGCCGCACTACGATTTCGCGCTGCTGCAATTCGCGGTGCACAACTACGCGCGCTACTCCCGGCCGCTGGTTCCGCTGGGCGACGCGGTGTCGGAGGCGGAGATCCTCGCCCGGTTGGCGACGGCAGTTTCCGGTCAGCAACCCGAACCGACCCGCGATCCGATCGCCGCCGTGGACGAATTGGTCATCGCCGGAACGCTGCACAAGGCCGGACTGCTCGAACGTCGCGAGGAGCTGCACGGCGAGAACAGCACCGAACAGCGCATCGACATGATGCTGCGCCTGGGCCCGTACGGCGAATGGAACTCCGCCGCGGCCCCCGAGGACGCCGCCGTCCGCCACGATCTGAATCTGCAAGTGCTGCTGGACAATCCGCACGGCATCGACCTGGGACCGCTGCGTCCGCGCCTGCCCGGCGTGCTGCGCACCGCCTCGCGCCGCGTGGACCTCGCACCGCAGCCGCTGCTGGACGACCTGTCCCGGCTGCGCGAACGCCTCGCCGACACCGCACCCGAACTGCTGCTCATCGGCCGCCGCCAACTGCGCTCCAACAACAGCTGGATGCACAACATCCCCACCCTGGTCGGCGGATCCAACACCTGCACCCTGCACATCCACCCCGACGACGTCGAACGCCTCGGCCTGACCGACCGCGCGGTGGTGAAATCCGCCGCGGGCACGGTCACCGTCCCGCTCGAACCGACCGAGGAGATCATGCCCGGCGTGGTCAGCCTCCCGCACGGCTGGGGCCACGAGGCGAACAACACCCAATCGGTCGCCCGCACCCATCCCGGAGTCAACGCCAACATCCTGACCGACGACACACTGGTCGACGTCCCCTCGGGCAATGCGGTGTTCAACGGCGTCCCGGTAACCCTGACACCCGCCTGAGCCATCCGACAGCAACCGTCGCCCGACAGAATCACTGATCTCGCGAGACCATGGGTAACTCCCCGGGCACGCCCGAAAGGTAATCCGGCTCTCGACCGCCGGCCCGAGGCCCCGAGTCTCCACGCTCCCAACGGCCCGCTGAAGTCTCGGGGAGGCGGGCGAGCCCTAGCGCATCTTGAAGATGACCGCGCGCTGCACGACGAAGTTGATCACCGTCGCGACGCCCTGGGCGATGACGAAGGCGACCAGCACCGCGAGCGCCACCTGGTGGCCCGCGATGCTCAGCTTCATCGCTGGCAGCGTCGTGTTCAGCAGCGCGTTGATGCCGACCTGGGCGGCGAAGGTGATGGCGTAGAGCACGACCACAGCGATGAACCGGGCGCGGCTGGGTTCGGCCTTGAACGTCCAGCGACGGTTGATCAGATACGCCGTCGTGGTGCCGACGATGAAACTGCAGGCCTTGGCGATGTCGCGGTCGAAGCCCACGACCTTCCACAACACCAGGTAGAGCCCGAAATCCACGACCGCCGACAACACACCGGTCAGAATGAACCGGATGATCTGCGTCAGCAGATCGACATCCGTGCTCGGTTCGACTCGGTGCTCCAGGGGCCCTACGTGGTTACGCAAGCTGCCTCCTTCGGGCCTGCCTTGCTCGCCGCCGGGCTCGTCGACCAGAGGCAGTTCGGGCGGCAGAGGCAGGTGGGGTTCCGCGGTCACGGGCACGAGCGTAGCGGTCCGGACTCGTGGGCGGGATCCAGTGACCACCCAGCACACTGTGACCTCGGTTCCGATCCGGGCAGGGCGGTGGTGACACCCGATCCTTCCTCCGGCGATACCTGTAGCCTCTATCCCGATGTCCACGAAAGCTCAGACCTCAACAGCCGCGGATCCGGCCGCCAGTGAGGGCGGCGAACCGCAGATCGGCAGCGCCGAGTCGCAGGGATCACCAGCACTCGCCACGCACACCCGTCGGCTGACCGGGTGGGGTCGCACCGCGCCAACCACCTCCGAAGTGCTCACGACCGGTGATCCGGAAGTGATCGCCCGAGCCGTCGCCATGGTCGCCGAGGACAACGAGTCCAAGCCCGCACACCTGCGCCGCGGCGTCATCGCCCGCGGCCTGGGCCGTTCCTATGGCGACCACGCGCAGAACGCGGGCGGTCTGGTCGTCGACATGACAGCGATGAACCGCATCCACCGCATCGACCGCGACACCCACATGGTCGACGTCGACGGCGGCGTCAGCCTGGATCAGCTGATGAAGGCGGCGCTGCCGTTCGGGCTGTGGGTTCCGGTGCTGCCGGGCACCCGGCAGGTCACCATCGGCGGCGCGATCGCCTCCGACATCCACGGCAAGAACCACCACAGCGAAGGCAGCTTCGGCAATTGGGTTCGCTCGATCGAGCTGCTCACCGCCGATGGTCAGGTGCAGCACGTCACGCCCAAGCGCAACGCCAAGTTGTTCTGGGCGACGGTCGGCGGCAACGGGCTGACCGGCATCATCCTGCGCGCGAGCATCGAGATGGCGCCGACCGAGACGGCCTACTTCATCAACGACGGCCTGAAGACCGCGACGTTGGACGAGACCATCGCCGCGCACAGCGACGGCAGCGAGGCGAACTACACGTACTCGAGTGCGTGGTTCGACGTGATGAATCCCGCGCCGAAACTGGGCCGGGCCACCATCACCCGTGGACGCCTGGCGAAGCTGGACGAACTGCCGAAGAAGAAGCAGAAGGCTCCGCTGAAATTCGATGCGCCGCAGTTGCTCACGGTGCCGCCGATCTTCCCGAGCTTCACCGCGAACCGGCTCACGCTGGGTGCGGTCGGCGAGGCGTACTACGCGATGGGCGGCAACTACACCGGCAAGATCCAGAACCTGACGCAGTTCTATCACCCGCTGGACATGGTCGCGGAATGGAATCGCGCCTACGGTCCGGCCGGATTCCTGCAGTACCAGTTCGTGGTGCCGACCGAGGCGGTCGACGAGTTCAAACGGATCATCATCGACATCCAGGCATCCGGGCACATTTCGGCGTTGAACGTTTTCAAGCTGTTCGGCCCGGGTAACCCGGCTCCGCTGAGCTTCCCGATGCCCGGCTGGAACATCTGCTGCGATTTCCCGATCCGGCCCGGCCTCAACGAGCTGGTGAGCGATCTGGACCGCCGCGTCATGGAATTCGGCGGGCGGCTCTACACCGCGAAGGACTCCCGGACCACCGCGGAGGCCTTCCACAAGATGTACCCACGGATCGACGAGTGGATCAAGATCCGCCGAAGTGTCGATCCCACAGGCGTTTTCATGTCCGATATGGCGAGAAGGCTGGAGCTGCAGTGATCAACGCCGTAGGTAACCCGCAGACGATTCTGCTCCTGGGCGGCACCTCGGAAATCGGCCTGGCGATCTGCGCCGAGTACCTGAAGAAGGGTCCGGCGCGCATCGTGCTGGCCGCGCTGCCGAACGATCCGCTGCGCGCGGACGCGGTCGCGCAGATGGAGGCCGCGGGTGCGTCGGCGGTCGAGGTCGTCGACTTCGACGCCCTGGACACCGAGAGCCACGCCAAGGTGATCGACGCGGCGTGGAGCACGGGCGACGTCGACGTCGCCATCGTCGCGTTCGCCCTGGACGGCGATCCCGAGGAACTCTGGCAGAACCAGGCCAAGGCCGTTCGGGTGGCGCAGGTCAACTACACCGCGTCGGTGTCGGTCGGTGTGCTGCTGGGCGAGAAGATGAAGGCGCAGGGCTTCGGGCGGATCATCGTCATGTCCTCGGTCGCCGGTGAGCGCGTGCGTCGCTCCAACTTCGTCTACGGCTCCACCAAGGCCGGACTGGACGGGTTCTACCTGGGCCTCGGAGAGGCGCTGCGCCCGCACGGCCCGCGCGTGACGGTCATCCGCCCCGGCATGGTGCGCACCCGGTTCTCCGCGCACGTCAAGGAGGCCCCGCTCACCGTCGACAAGGAAGACATCGCGACGCTCGCGGTCTCGTCCGCGCAGAAGGGCCGCGAACTGGTTTGGGCCCCCAACCAGTTCCGCTTCGTCATGATGATCCTGCGCCACATCCCGCGCCCGATCTTCCGGCGTCTGCCGATCTAGCCGCAGATCCCGATCCAGCACCACAGATCCCGGGGCGTCGAAACGCTCCGGGATCTCGTGCATATCGGGACCGAACCGTTCGACGGACACCGAACCGACCTCGTCCACCGGCGTGATGACGAGTGGCTAGGCTGACGCCCGGCGACGGACGCTCACCGCAGCGTGGCGAGAAGACTTTTCCGGAGGCACAGTGCACAGGATCGGGCAGTTCCCGGTATGCGGCTCACCCGCGCGACGATTCGGCGGGGATCGCCCGGCCGGGGTCGTGGTGGGGACGCTGTGATGAGTGCGGTGCGTTCGGCGGGGCGGTTCTCGATGGTCGGGCGGCGGATCGGTGGGGCCGTCGGCGACGGCGTGCTCGCGACGGTGGTTGCCGTCGTCGTGGCTCTCGTCGGGCTCGAAGCGTTCTCGATGGTGCACTGGCCGGCGTTCAACGCGTCCAACGTGACTCGCGCGATTGCGACCGTCGGACAGGTGGGGGCGGCGGTACTGCTGATCGCCGCGGTGACGCTGATGCGGCTACGGCGGTGGCCGTGGCTGGCGAAAGTGCTGTCGTGGGCAGGGATTTCGGCGTTCGTCACGGTAACGCTCGGAATGCCGCTGGCGGCCACCAAGTTGTATCTGTACGGAATTTCGGTGGATCAGGAGTTCCGGACCGAATATCTCACGCGGCTCACCGATTCCGCGGCGCTGCACGATATGACCTACGCGGACCTGCCGCCCTACTACTCGGCCGGCTGGTTCTGGCTCGGCGGTCGGGTGGCGAGCGTGCTCGGGATGCCGGGGTGGGAGGCGTACAAGCCGTGGGCGATCGTCTCGCTGGCGGTCGCCTCGGTGCTGGCATTGGTCCTGTGGTCCAAGCTGATTCGCGCGGACTGGGCGGTCGGGGTGGCCGCGGCGACCACCGCGGTGATGGTGGCCTATGCCTCGCCGGAGGCGTACAGCGCGGTTCTGGTGGTGTTGTTCGCGCCGGCGATGGTGCTGGCGTGGGGTGCGCTGCACCGGCCGCAGACCGCCGAGGACGTCGCGACCGCGGGCGGTTGGGGAGCGGTCGTCGGCACCGGGATCTTCCTGGGCGTGTCGGCGATGTTCTACACGTTGTTCTTCGGCATCGCGGTATTCGCGGTGTGCCTGATGGCGCTGTTCGCGTGGATCGCGGCGATTGCACGACGACGCCGGGACGGGGATCGGGCGGGCGTGTGGTGGCTGCGCCCGGCGTGGCCGATCCTGTTGCGGCTCATCGTGATCGGCGTCATCTCCGGGGTGCTCGGCCTGATCACCTACGGGCCCTACCTGCTGAAATCGCTGAGCGGGCAGATGTCCAACGCCGCACTGCACTATCTGCCCGAGGCGGGCTCGCAGCTGGCCTTCCCGATGTTCCAGTTCTCCCCGCTCGGTGTGCTGTGCCTGATCGGCACGATCTGGCTGGTGCTGCGGGCGGCGAGTTCGCGGCGGGCGCAGTCGCTGGGTATCGCGGTCGTGGCGATCTACCTGTGGTCGCTGCTGTCGATGACCGCGACGGTCGCCGGGACGACCCTGCTGGCCTTCCGGCTCGAACCGATCCTGCAGGTGCTGCTGGCCTCGGCCGGGGTCTTCGGATTCGCCGAGGGAACCCGCGCGGTGTACCGATCCCTCAACGAGCCCAAGCGGTTCCGCGCGGTGACCGTGGTGGTCGGGGTGGTCGGCGCGCTCGCGTTCACCCAGGACATTCCGAGCATTCTGAACACCGAGATCACCACCGCCTACACCGATACCGACGGTGACGGCGTGCGCGCCGATCAGCGCAGCCCGTCGGCGGTATCGCACTATCACGACGTCGATGCGGCACTACTGGCCCAGACCGGGCGTCCGCGTAACCAGACCGTGGTCCTGACCGCGGACACCAGTTTCCTGTCCTACTACCCGTACTACGGTTTCCAGGCGCTGACCCCGCACTACGCGAACCCGCTGGCCGACTTCTCCGCCCGCGCCGACGAGATCACACGCTGGAGCAAGCTGAAGTCCCCGGCCGAACTCCGCGACGCGCTCGCGCACTCCCCCTGGCGCGCGCCGGATGCCTTCCTGTTCCGCACCAGCGACGACAGCTACACCCTGCGCCTGTCCTCGGATGTGTATCCGAACGATCCGAACGTGCGGCGCTACTCGGTGACGTTCCCGAAGACGTTGTTCGCTGATCCGCATTTCCGAATCACCGATATCGGGCCCTTCACGCTGGTCGTCGTCCGATAACACTCCCGCGATAACGCCTCTACCTGGTGTTTCATCCTGCCGACAGCGACATGGTGGCGATGCACACACACTCGGCAGCCTGTGCATAACCTTGTGGAAGAGGGCATTTTCTTGTGGATAACTCCCCGCCCGATCTGCGGGCAGCCCGGCTACGCAGGTAGCCTGGGCCGCTGATCGCGATCGGCAAGAGGAGTTCTACCAGTGGTATCGGGGCGGGCATCGGATCCAACCGACCAGACGGCGGGAGGCGCCGGAGCCGCGGTTCTGGATCGGCCCACAGCGGGCGACGAGGTCGCCCCGCACGGACGGCGGCTCGCGCTGTCGCGCGCCGACCTGGTCATCGGCGCCGTCTATCTGGTCCTGGCCACCTACGTCCTGTCCGGTCAGTGGCGCGACACCCACAACGGTTACCTGGTCAAGAGCGGGCAGGACCAGTTCATGTGGGAATGGTTCTTCGCCGAGACCGCCCACGCGATCGCCCATCTGCAGAATCCGCTGGGCACCCACCTGCAGAACTTCCCCGACGGCGTGAACATGATGGCCAATACGGCCATGTTCGGCGTCGGCGTACCGCTCATCCCGGTCACCATGCGGTTCGGTCCGACGGTCACCTTCGTTCTGGTCCTCACGCTGGGCCTGTCCGGCACCGCCTTCGCCTGGTACTGGCTGTTCTCCCGCGAACTGGTGCGCTCACGCTTCGCCGCGGTCGTCGGCGGCCTGTTCGGCGGCTTCGCCCCGGCGATGATCTCGCACGCCAACGCCCACCCCAATTTCGTCCTGCTCGCCGCCCTGCCCGCCATCGCCGCCCTGCTCATCCGCATGGCCCGCCGCACCCTCGCCGAGGACTCCGCCCCAGACAACACCGGCACCAGGTTCGCGGCCCGTCTCGCCGTTCGGACGCGTGGCGGGTGCGAGGAACGAGTGCCCGACACGGGGCCGAACGGCGAGACCAAGGGGGCCGCGAACACGCCGGAGCGAAGCGAAGGCAATCACACACAGTTCGCGGCCCGTCTCGCCGGTCGGACGCGTGGCGGGTGCGAGGAACGAGTACCCGACACGGGGCCGAACGGCGAGACTCCAGGGGCCGCGAACACGCCGCAGCGAAGCGGAGGCAAATCAAACGTAGCTCTGTTGGCCGCGCTGCTCACGTTGCAGATCGCTCTCGGCGAGGAACCGCTGCTGATCTTCTCGCTCGGGTTCGGGGTGTTCGTCCTCGTGTACTACCTGCATCGGCCGCGAGCCGGACTGCGGGTGCTGCGCGGGCTGGCTCCCACGGTGGTGGCGGCTGCGGTGATCACGGTCGCGCTCACCGCGATACCGCTGTGGTGGCAGTTCTGCGGACCGCAGAGTTACGGCTCCATCGATCATGGGCCGATGGGAAACGACGTGAAGACGCTGGCGCAGTTCCCGTCCGAATCGCTGGGCGGGGAGTTCGCGCCGGGACAGAACGTCGCGATCAACCCCACCGAACAGAACGCGTATTTCGGCTGGCCCCTGCTGATTCTGGTGGCGGTGGCCGCAATACTGCTGTGGCGCAGGCGCGATCGGTCGGGTCAGGAGCGCGCGGGATATCGCGTGGTGCGCGCGGGCACGGTGGTGATCCTCGGTTTCGGCGTGCTGTCCCTGGGCTCACCGGCGATGTTCGGCACGCACAAGACCGGAATCACCCTCCCATGGCATTGGCTGGCGAACCAGCCCCTGCTGGACACGATGCTCGAGACGCGCTTCAGCATGGCCGCCGTCCCGGCGATCGCCGCGATACTCGCGCTGGCCACCGAACGCGCACTGGCCTATTGGCAGGTTTCGCTGACCGAACCGCGGCCGCTGATCTGGTTCGCCGCCCTGGCCCTGGCGCTGGTCCCGCTGGCCCCGACGATCCTGCCGGTCACCCACCGCCCGGCGGTACCGGCCTTCTTCACCGACGGCACCGTGAAACGCTATGTCACCGACGGCTCGGTGGTCATCGCACCGCCGCCGACCCGCCTCGATGCGAGCCCGCTGCGCTGGCAGTACGCGGCGAACTTCGACTTCCCCATCGCCGGAGGCTATTTCGTCGGCCCGATGGCCGACAAGAAGGGCGGCTACGGCCCCATCGACCGCCCCACCGCGGGCCTGCTCATGGACGTCAAGCGCACCGGCCACCTTCCCCGCATCGACGCCGCCACTCGCGAACGAGCTCGAAAAGACCTGCGCTACTGGAACGCCGACATCGTCGTCCTCCCGCCCACGCGCAACGCCGACGCCCTGCAGGACGCCCTCAACCAATTGCTGGACGTGCCAGAGCAATACGTCGACGGCGTCCGGCTCTGGGATGTGCGCGGACTCAGCTGATTCCCACGGTCCGGGCGAACCAGCAGGCACGCGCACCTCGCCGCCCACGACATCGGGCACAGGCAACGCCGACGGAACCTGCACCTCGCTTCACCGACACGTGGCCCAGGTCACTGCAAGGTAGAGCCCACCACGAGGATCCGAACAGGTCGATGGCTAGCATCGGGGATCGTGCGCGCTGACTCCCCGGGATTCTCCCGTGTCCGGCTGGTTGCTCTCGTCTCGGGGGTGCTGGCAGTTCTGTTGGCGGTGATCACGCCACTGCTGCCGGTGCGGCAGGATCACGCGACGCTGGACTGGCCGCAGCCGCAGTCGGTGAACGTCGATGCGCCGCTGGTGTCGTATACGCCGCTGGAACTGCATCTTTCGATGCCGTGCACGGTTTTGCGCGAGCTGTCGCACGGGACCGTGCTGTCCACGGTGCCGGTCGAGGCGTCCAAGGCATCGGCCAAGGGGCTGCTGGTGCGGGTGAGCGACGAGCCGGGCACCGGGCGGATGTTCTCGGTGTTGCAGCGCGAGATTCCGGTGCTGTCCGCGCCGGTCGCCGAGGTCGCCGGATGCGGTGAGTTCACCCTCGACTCCACGGTTGCCGGGACGACCGCGACCCTGACCGACGTGCACCGCAAGGACGGCACGCCGTTCACCAACACCGTCGGTGGGGATGTACGGCCGCAGGTGGTGGGTGTGTTCACCGATCTGAACCGCGCCCAGCTCGGCGATACCCATCTGCACGCCGACATCGACGCGCGCTTCTCCTCCTCGCCGACCGTGCTGAAGACCGCCGCGACCGTGGGCGCGGTGCTGTTCACCATCATCGCGCTGATCGCCCTGCACCTGATCGACACCGCCGACGGCCGCCGCCCGCGCCGGTTCCTGCCCGCGCACTGGTGGCGGTTCTCCCTCGCCGATGCGGTGGTGCTGGGCACGCTGGTGCTGTGGCACATCATCGGCGCGAACACCTCCGACGACGGCTACATCCTGAATATGGCTCGCACGGCCGGACATTCGGGCTACATGTCGAACTACTACCGCTGGTTCGGCGTGGCCGAGGCCCCCTTCGGCTGGCCGTACGAGGTGCTGTCCTGGATGACCCGGATCAGCGATTCGAGCCCGTGGATGCGCCTGCCCGCGCTGCTGGCCGGAATCCTGTGCTGGCTGGTGATCAGCCGGGAAGTGTTGCCGCGCTTGGGCGCTCGGGTGCGCCGGGATCGGGTGGCGCTGTGGACCGGCGGGCTGATCTTCCTGGCCGCCTGGCTGCCCTACGACAACGGTCTGCGCCCGGAACCGCTGATCGCCCTGGGCGCGTTGCTGACCTGGGCCTCGATCGAGCGCGCGATCGCCACCGGACGCCTGCTCCCGGCCGCGATCGGCGTACTCATCGCGGCCTTCTCCCTGGCCGCCGGTCCGACCGGACTGATCTGCATCGCCGCCATGATCGCCGGATCGCGTCCGGTACTGCAGATCATCGTCAAGCGCGCCCGGCACGGTTCCGGGCGCGAGGTGTCCGATGCGAAGCGGGGCGGAATCGGTTCGGTCCTCTTGCGTTACGGTTCGGTGCTCGCGCCCGGCGTGGCCGCGGGAACGCTGGTGCTGGTGGTGGTCTTCGCAGATCAGACGCTGGCCGCGGTGATGGAGGCGACCCGGGTCCGCACGATCATCGGGCCCAATGCCGCCTGGTTCGACGAACGCACCCGCTGGGACGCGCTGCTGGCGCTGTCCCCCGACGGGTCGCTCGCGCGCCGGTTCGGCATCCTGGGAATGCTGCTGTGCCTGGCGGTCTGCGTCCTGGTGATGTTGCGCAAGAACGGCAGGATTCCCGGGACCTCGCGCGGGCCGTCGGCACGCATCCAGGGCATCGTGTTCATGTCGCTGCTGCTGATGATGTTCACGCCGACCAAGTGGACCCACCACTTCGGCGTGTACGCGGGGCTGGCCGGTTCGATGGCCGCGTTGACCGCGGTCGCGGTGGGCACCAACGGAATTCGCGCGCGGTACAACCGATCGGTGTTCGCCGCCGGGGTGTTCTTCCTGCTGGCGGTGACCTTCACCGGGTCCAACGGCTGGTGGTACGTGTCGAGTTACGGGGTGTCCTGGTACGACAAGGCCCCGCTGATCCTCGGCAAGGGTTTCTCCACCGCATTCCTGGGGCTGGCCGTGCTGTGCCTGCTGCTCGCGGCCTGGCAGTACTACCGGGAGCCGTACCGGCACAAGGGCGTTGCGGGCGGGACGGGACGTTTCGACCGATTCGCGGTTCAGCCGCTGACCATCGCCGCAGCGGTCATGGTGCTGTTCGAGGTCGCCTCGCTGGGCAAGGCCGCGATCACGCAGTACCCGGCGTATTCGATCGCGAAGTCGAATCTGCGTGCGCTGGCGGGCAATACCTGCGCCCTCGCCGATGACGTTCTGGTGGAGACGAATACCGCGGACTCGCTGCTCACCCCGTACTCCGGTACGGCCGCCAACGGCCTGTCCGGGGACAGCGCCGGATTCACCCCGAACGGCGTCGCCGAGGATCTGACCGCCGACGCCGAGGAGACCTCGACCGGCGGCGCGAACTCGGTCAACCAGGATTCGCAGAACAAGACCACCCGCACCACCTCGGCCGGAACCGGCGGCGGCACGATCGAGCACCCGGGCGTCAACGGCAGTACGGTCGCACTCCCGTTCGGCCTGGACCCGGCCCGCACGCCGGTGATGGGTAGTTACACGACCGGCGACAAACAGCAGGCCCACCTGACCTCGCAGTGGTACGGCCTGGACCTGGCCCGGGCACAACAGGATCCGGCGTATCGGATGCTGGTGGTGACCGCGGCGGGCCGGATCAAGTCGGTCGACAAGGACGGCGTGGTCACCTACGGCCAGGATCTGAGCGTCGAATTCGCCCATCGCGCACCGGATGGCACCGAAACCTCGCTCGGCTCGTTCGTCCCGCTGGACATCGGCGGCGCACCGTCCTGGCGGAACATGCGGATCCCGCTGGACCGAATTCCCGCGCAGACCAACGCCGTTCGCATCGTCGCGGTCGCTAACGACCTGACCGACAAGCAGTGGCTCGCGGTCACCCCGCCCCGCCTGCCGAGGCTGGCGACGCTGGATTCGGTACTGGGCCACCACGATCCGGTTCTGGAGGACTGGCACGTCGGGCTGGCCTTCCCCTGCCAGCGCCCCTACGACCATCGCGACGGCGTGGCCGAGGTCCCGAAGTGGCGCATCCTGCCGGACCGCACCGGCTCGGACGCCGCCAACGCCTGGCAGGACGATATCGGCGGCGGCCCCCTCGGCTGGACCGGCCTGCTCCTGAAAGCCCAAACCGTCCCCGCCTACCTCGACAACGACTGGGACCGAGACTGGGGCTCCCTGGTCCGCTTCACCCCGTACGCCCCGCAATCCACCCCCGCCACCATCGGCGTCACCACCCGGAACAACTGGGGCTGGAAGAAGGAACCGCCCATCAAAGAGAAGTGAGCACCGAAAAACTGCCGCGGCGCAGCGGAGCGCGAAAATACAGCACGACCAGCCGTAGCGAAACGGAGACTGGAATCACAGCTACGATCAGCCGGTGCCCGACGCTGCTACTGCTGTCTTGACAGACCCGACCCCCGCCGCTACTCGAGCGGCGTCCCGAGACTTCCGCACAGCGCGCCTGATCGCCCTGATCGCCGGCATCCTGGGCGCGCTGTTCGCGCTCGCGACGCCGTTCCTGCCGGTGAACCAGACCACCTCCGAGGTGAACTGGCCGCAGAACGGCACGCTCGGCAACGTCGAGGCGCCGCTGATGTCGCAGGTCCCGGTGGATCTGCAGGCGAGTATTCCGTGTTCGGCGGTGGCGAAGCTGCCGACCGGCGCGATGGTGCTCAACACCGCCCCGGCGCAGGGCGATCGCGCCGCGCTCGAGGGACTGTTCGTCCGGGTCACCCCGGACACCGTCGATGTGGTGAATCGCAATGCCATCGTGGCCTCGGCCAAGCGCTCCGAGCTGCGCGGTTGCAGCACGATCCACATCGTCTCGGATATCGGTCACACGTATGCCGCGTTCGGGGGCCTGACCACGCAGGTGGATCAGCCGGGCCCGAACGGGGTGACCACGAAGGCGACCGTGCCGGTCGAGGGCACCCAGGCGGGCGATCTGCGACCGCAGGTGGTGGGCGTGTTCTCCGATCTGAAGGGGGCCGTCCCGGCGGGGCTGTCCTTCCACATGACCGTCGACTCGCGTTTCACCTCCACCCCGACGGTGACCAAACTGGCGGCCTCGATCGCGGCGCTGCTGTGCACGCTGATCGCCCTGGGCGCGCTGGCCCGGCTGGATTCCGGCGACGCGCGCGGCCATCGCCGGATCTTCCCGCGGCACTGGTTGAAGCCGACCTGGGCGGACGGCGCGGTGATCGGCGCGCTGGTGGTGTGGCATTTCATCGGGGCGAACACCTCCGATGACGGCTACATCCTGACCATGGTGCGCGTCGCACCGCACGCGGGCTATCTGGCGAACTACTTCCGCTGGTACGGGGTGCCCGAGGCGCCCTTCGGCTGGTACTACGACGTCATCCAGGCGTTCGCGCACGTCTCCACCGCCAGCCCCTGGGTCCGCATCCCCGCGACGCTCTGCGCCATCGCGTGTTGGATGGTGATCAGCCGCGAGGTGGTGCCCCGACTGGGCCGCGGCGTACGTAACTCCCGCGTCGCACTGTGGACCGGCGGGCTGGTGTTCCTGGCCTTCTGGCTGCCGTACAACAACGGCCTGCGCTCGGAACCCATTGTCGCCCTGGGCGTTCTGCTGACCTGGGTGTCCATCGAACGCGCCATCGCGACCGGACGCCTGATGCCCGCCGCGATCGCGGTACTGGCCGCCGCGTTCACCCTGGCCGCCGCGCCGACAGGATTGAACTGCATCGCCGCACTGCTGGCCGGAATCCGTCCGCTGGTGCGAATCGTGGTGCGCCGCAGACGCGTTCTGGCCGAATCGGGCCGGACTCGGTGGGATCGATCGTTCCTCGGTTCGACACTTCCGCTGCTGGCCCCGATAGCCGCGGCCGGATTCCTGGTGCTGACGGTGGTCTACAGCGATCAGACCTTCGCCGGAATCCAGGAAGCCGACCGGCTGCGCCAGCAGACCGGGCCGAATCTGGCCTGGTACGAGGATTATCTGCGGTACTACTACCTGTTCGTGGAGACCGTGGACGGCTCGGTGTCGCGCCGCTTCGCCTTCCTGGTGATGATCCTGTGCCTGTTCACCACGATGCTGGTGCTGCTGCGCCGGCGCCGGGTGGCCGGCATCGCGAGTGCGCCGACATGGCGGCTGCTGGGCGTGGTGTTCGGGACGATCTTCCTGATGATGTTCAACCCGACCAAGTGGACGCACCACTTCGGCGCGTACGCCGGTATCGCCGGATCGCTGGCGGCGGTGACCGCGGTCGCGGTCTCGGCGACGGCGCTGCGCTCACGCAAGAACCGCTCGATTTTCCTTGCGGCGCTGCTGTTCACGCTGGCGGTGTCGTTCTCGGGCATCAACGGCTACTGGTACGTGTCGAGTTACGGCGTGCCGTGGTTCGACAAAATGGTGATACTGCACGGCATCAAGTCGAACACCGTGATCCTGGTGTTGTTCGGCCTGGCGGTGATCCTGGTGGGCTGGCAGGCGTTGCGCGAGGGCTACGCCAAACCACCCGAGTCCGCGAAATCCGTGCGCGGCAGGCGGATTCGAAAATTCGCCGCCATCCCGCTGACGGTCATCGCCGCCGCGATGGTGCTGTTCGAGGTGCTCTCACTGGCCAAGGGCGCGTACTCGCAGTATCCGGCGTTCTCGCTGGGCCGCTCGAATTTCGATGCGGTGGGCGGTAATTCCTGCGGTCTGGCCAACGACGTTCTGGTGGAATCGAATCCGAACGAAGGACGATTGCAGCCGATCATCGACCGGACGAATCCGCCCGCGAAGGGTGACCCGCTCGCGGGCGCCGACCCGTCCGGATTCACGCCCAACGGCGTGCCCTCGGATCTGAAAGCCGATGCGGTGGAGGTGAAACCAGGCACCGGCAACACCTCGAGCCAGTCGGTCGGCGCGAATTTCGCGGAAGGACAGAGCGCCGGGACCGGCGGCGGTTCGATCCAGCATCCGGGCGTCAACGGCAGTACCGTCGCCCTGCCGTTCGGGTTGGATCCGGCGAAGACGCCGATCATGGGCAGCTACCAGGAGGGTCTGCAGACTCCGGCGCATCTGACCTCGAGCTGGTATCAGCTGCCGCCGCGTTCGGCGCAGTCCCCGCTGATCGTGGTGACCGCGGCCGGGCGGATCCTGTCCTACGACCAGACCGGCGCGATGCAGTACGGCCAGAATCTGGTGGTCGAATACGGTAAGCGCCAGGCCGACGGAACGGTGCTCTCGGAAGGCAGCTACGTGCCGCGCGACGTGGGTCCGGCGCCGTCGTGGCGCAATCTGCGGGTCCCGCTGGACAAGCTCGCCCCCGACACCGACGTGGTGCGCATCGTCGCGGATCGCCGGGTGCTGATCGGCGATCAGTGGCTGGCCTTCACCCCGCCGCGGGTGCCGAAATTGCAGACGCTGAACACCTTCCTGGGTCCGAAGCAGCCGGTGCTGCAGGACTGGGCAGTCGGCCTGCAGTTCCCCTGCCAGCAGCCGTTCCTGCACCGCTACGGCGTGGCGGATATGCCGAACTACCGCATCCTGCCGGACCGCCCGCTCGCGGTGAGCTCCACCGACACCTGGCAGGCCGAGGAATTCGGCGGTCCGCTCGGCTTCACTCAGATGCTGGCGAGCTCCACCACCATTCCCACGTATCTGAAGGACAACTGGGCCCGCGACTGGGGTTCGCTCGAGCGTTACGACCGGTACGTCCCCGACGCCACTCCCGCGGCCATCACGACGGGCACCGCGACCCGCTCGGGCCTGTGGTCTCCGGGCCGCATGCGCTCCTACTGAACCCGAGCGGCAGGCGGCGCGGTCGTCCGCGCCGCCTGCCGCCGGTTCGCCTCAGGGCTCGATGCGCTCGCACCACTGGTACACGGGGAGGTTTCCCTCTGGGGTGTCCTGGTGCCGGGGCGTGACCTTGAAGCGCTCGTAGCCGCCGTGGAACTGCACCCGTAGTTCGATACCGGGCGGGGTGATCGGAACGATGCGTTGTGGCAGGTCGGCGGGCCCGCCTTCTAGTACGGCCTTCGGTGCGCTACCCATAGCTGAAGGCTCTCACATGCGGGAGGGTGGACCGGCCGAATCCGGCAAAGACACTCCGTTCAGCTGTCGTTCAGTACCCCGACGATGACCGTTCAGCACGACCTCACCCGCGTTCCGCGCTCAACCGCGGTCTCGCGCACGAAATTACAGGCATTCCCCGCTCCGGTAGACTGCGGTGAATCCAGACGCGGCTCGGCCGCGCGGTGCCGATGGGAAGGCGTACATCTCCGTGCCGGTCGACGGACAACCCGTGGTCATGCTCACATTCGCCGGTCGTCGGGACCGCATGGAACTGCTGACCGATTATGTGCGAGAAGCATTGCGCCGGGGCATCATCGATGAATGGCACGTCTGGAACTTCTCCCGGAACGATGACGACGACAGTTGGCTGAAATCGCAATTTCCGGTGATCGGGCGCACTCCGGATGATCTGGTCTATTACCCGACGGTCCGGGTGGACACGAATTTCGAGAACACCCGAAAATTCTCCGCCCGGGTACGCGCGGGAAGCGATGTCCATATCGGGATACACCCCTTCTATCCGTCCGCACCGGCCTATGAATTGATCATCGGGGGATGGGCGAACACCCGGACCGCACTCCGGCGCATGGACGTTGCCGACCTGTTCGCGGAACGCGGCGAAGAACCACCCGTGATCGCCCAGAAGGAAACGCCCGGAATTCTTTCCGCGGTGCTGTTCCGCGATATCGAACTCACCATGGACTCGTCGGGCCTGACACTGTCGATCGACGGTAGCCCGGCATTCGAGCACCAGATGGACATGGCGCAGGGCAAGTACGACATCCACGTGAAGACCGGTTTCGGCGCCGCGGGTGAATGGCGATTCCCGGACCGGGAGGACGTCAAGGAATACCTCTACCACACGGCCGGGCGCTCGGAGTCGGGCTGGTCCGAGGCACTGGCGAGCTACGCGAACCGCGCCGAGCACTACGCCGATACGGTATTTCTCAAATGCGATGACGACATCGTCTACATACAATTGGAAAACCTCGCCGACTTTATCCGATTCCGCGCCCGCGAACGCCGGTATTTCCTGGTGAGCGCGAATGTCGTCAACAATGGCGCGTGCGCCGATCTCCAGCAGCAGCAGGGTGTGTTACCGCAGGACCTGATCCGGGTCACCCCTTCCCCGCACGACCATCACCCGTTCCTCTGGACCAGCGCCGCGATGGCGACCGATCTGCACAATTATTTCCTGGACAACCGCGAACTGTTCGAGCAGATGCCCGACCGGCCCGTCCCGTTCAACGGCCGCATCAGCATCAACTTCGTCTCCTGGCTCGGCAGGGATATGTCCTTCATGTCCGCCGACGTGGCGGACGACGAACAGATGCTCTCCGTTCAGATACCGGAATATCTCGGCCGGCAGAATTGCATATACCCGAAACTGCTGGTCAGCCATCTCACATTCTTCACGCAGGATGCGGGGTTCGGCCACGACGCGGTCCTGGGCAGATATCGGCAACTCGCGGAACAGGTGATGGCATCGTCGAACGATGTCGTCGACCACGATGCTCGCCCGGCCCGGTGGACCGTCGAATCACACGAGGAATCGGCGATCGAATGGTCCCGGAAGCTCGACGAGCTACGGCATTCCCTCCGCGAGGAGATAACCAAGGAACTGCGCGATCACGTGACGTCCACCGCCAACGAGATGCTGTGGTCGATCGACGGTTACGAGCGACGTCACCGGCGCAACCTGGCTTTCGCCGCGCAGGCCGTGGCCGCCTCGGACAGCGCCCGCCTGGCGACCGACGAGATGACGACCGGCCAGGTCTTCAACACTCCGTGCAACACCCTGCAGTACGCGTTGTCGCTGTGCACCGGCGACGGTCTGGCCTTGGAATTCGGCGTGTCCACCGGCGGAACCCTGCGGATCATCGCCGCGAACCGCAACGGCGGGGTGTACGGATTCGATTCGTTCCACGGTCTGCCCGAGACGTGGCGGACCGGCTTTCCGGCGGGCACCTTCGCCACCGAGGAATGGCCGGAGGTGGCAGGCGCGGAACTCGTCGTCGGGCTGTTCGCCGATGTGCTGCCGGAATTTCTGGACGAACATCCCGGTCCGGTGGATTTCCTGCACATCGATTGCGACCTGTACAGCTCCGCGCGCACCGTGCTCGAATTGGTCGGGCCGCGACTGCGCCGGGGCAGCATCATCGTGTTCGACGAGTACTTCAACTATCCGGGCTGGCAGCACCACGAGTATCGGGCCTGGAAGGAGTATGTGGCCGCCACGCACACCGAATTCGCCTACGAGGGTTACACCATCGACAACGAGCAGGTCGTGGTGCGCATAACCCACACGACAGGTGAGGACACCTCGCCGCAGGCGTGACCGGTGCCCGCCCACCGGGATGGTGATCGGGCACCCGTGTCGTCGGCTGTTACAGCGGCAGCAGGTGGTGCTTGCGCGGGTTGCGGATGAGCTTCTTGTCGCGCAGCAGCTTCATGGCGCGACGGATCTCCAGACGCGTCGCGGAGGGTTCGATGACCGCGTCGACATATCCACGTTCGGCCGCCACCCAGGGGGTCGCGACGGTCGCGTTGTAGAAGTCGATCATCTGCTTGCGGATGCCCTCGCGCTGCTCCTCCGGCGCGGCGGCGATCTGCCGTCCGCCGATCAGGCTCACGGCACTCTCCGCACCCATGACCGCGATACGGGCGGTGGGCCAGGCCAGATTGATATCCGCGCCGAGCTGCTTGGACCCCATCGCGGCGTAACCGCCGCCGTAGGACTTGCGGATCACCACGGTCACCTTCGGCACCGTGGCCTCGACGAACGCGAACAGCAGCCGCCCGCCGCGCTTGATGACGCCGATCTTCTCCTGCTCCACACCGGGCATGAACCCGGGCGTATCGACGACGTACACCAGCGGAATGTCGTACGCGTCGCACATCCGCACGAAGTGCGAGGCCTTGTCCGAGGCGCGCGCGTCCAGCGAACCCGCGTACACCATCGGCTGATTCGCCACCACACCCACGGCATGTCCGTCCACGCGGGCGAATCCGGTGATGATGTTCTTCGCCGCCGCCCCGCCGACCTCGTGGAAATCACCGTCGTCGAAGATGCGCAGCAGAATGTCGTGCATGTCGTACCCGGCGTTGTCCGAGTCCGGCACGATCGAGTCCAGTTCGCGGTCGGTCTCGGTGACCTCCGGCTCGAGCCCCGGATTGATCACCGGCGGAACGTCCTGGCAGCTCGACGGCATGAAGCTCAGATAGTGCCGCACCCAGTCGAAGGCCGCCTGCTCGTCCTTGGCGATGTGGTGGACGTTGCCGTACTCGGCCTGGCTGTACGCGCCGCCGAGCTCCTCGAGGCTGATGTCCTCACCGGTCACCTCGCGCAGCACCTTCGGCCCGGTGACGAACATGTGCGCACTCTCGGTGGCGACCACGACATCGGTGTTGATCGGCTGGTACACCGCACCACCGGCACAGTTGCCCAGAATGATCGAGATCTGCGGAACCATGCCGGACAGCGGCTCGGTCAGCAGCGCGAGGTTGGCGTACCAGGCCAGCGAGACCACGGCCTCCTGCACGCGCGCGCCGCCGGAGTCCTGGATGCCGACGATCGGGCAGCCGACCTTGGCCGCGTACTGCATGATCATGCCGACCTTGCGGCCGAACATCTCGCCGACCGACCCGCCGTACACGGTCTGATCGTGCGAGAACACCGCTACCGGACGCCCCTCGACCTTGCCGTGGCCGACCACGACACCGTCGCCGTACAGCGAGTCCTTGACGTTCGGGTTGCGCATCAGCGCGCCGATCTCGACGAAGCTGCCGGGATCGAGGAACATGTCTATCCGCTCGCGCGCGGAGGGAATCCCCTTCTTGGCGCGTTTGGCCACACCGGCTTCGCCGGCCGGTTCCTGGGCAAGTTCGAGCTTCTTGCGCAGATCGGCAAGCTTCTCCGCCGTGGTGTTCACTGGGCTCCCTTCGCAATTTCCGCGAGTTTCAGGGTGAGGTCTGCCCCGATCGTTGCGATGCGTGGTTCGTCGATGATCTGGAGATGATCCCCCGGGATGTGGATGATTTCCAGACTCGGGATGAAATCGTCCCAGCCGCCGTCGGGCAGCCGGTCCGCGTAGCGGGGTTCGATCTCGATGATGCCGTCGTGGTAGCGATCGGCGAGGTACAGCACGGTGTCGCCGTCGTAGTGCGACGGGCGGGTCTTCTCGAGGTCCCGGCCGTCCAGCCACGAGGTGCGCTGATGTTCGATGACGCCGCCGGGAATCTTGACGTCGGCGAACTTCATCAGCTCCATGATGATCTGGTACTGCTCCTCGTCGGAGGCCGCGGCCAGCTCGTCGAGCATGTCGTCGTCCAGTTCGCCCTTGATGCCGTAGGTCTTCTGGGCGAACTCCTGGAACCGCTCGACGCGGGCACGACGGCCCTTCGGGCTGTTGTCCTCCGGCTCGACCGGAATCGCGAGATCGATCAGACCGACCAGGCGCACGTCGTCACCGGCGGCGCGCATCACCTGACCGACGCCGAGCGCGAACACCGCACCCAGCGACCAGCCGTACAGCACGTACGGACCATCCGGATGCAGCGCGCGGATCTTGTCCGCGTACTCCCGGGAGCGATCCTCGATCGAGCCCTCGATGCGCTCGAAGCCGTACATCGGGGTGTCGTCGGGCAGCCGCCTGAGCAGCGGCTCGTACACCAGCGTGTTGCCGCCCGAGGGGTGGAAGACGAAGACCGGCAACGCATTCGAGCCCTCGACGGGCGCGCGCAGGGTGCGCACGTAACCGTCGACGTCGCCCTCCTGATGTTCGCGCACGATGTTCGCGAGCTGTTCGATGGTCTCGCTGGTGCGCACGTCGGCCGCGGTGACCTCCGAGCCGAGCCGCTCGGTGAGCCGTTCGGCCAGCTTCTGCGCGGTGGACTCGTCCAACTGCGGAAGCGCGTCGAAGATCCCGCCCGCGGACTTGCCGACGATGGTCGCCCAGGTGGCGTAGGCCAGTCGTTCGGCGGCATCACGCGGTGGGATGTTCGCCTCGGCGGCCTTGGCGATATCCGCCGGAGTCGAATCCGGCTCCGTGGCAGCGGAATTCCCGTCCGAGGATTCGGTTGCCGCAGCAGCCTTTTCGGCATCGGCGTACTTCCCCGCTTCGTCGACCTTGGCCTTCACCGCAGCCGCAGGATCGTGCCCGGCCTCCACAGCAGCCCGCGCAGCGGCGACGAATTCGTCGTCCACCGCGAGCGTTCCGCCCTCGGCGGCCTGCTTCTCCGCCATGGCGACCATCTCGTCGCGGTGCTCGATGGCGTAGTGCAGCACCTTGCCGACCTCGTGCAGGCTGGCATCGCGCACCGCCGCGATCTGCAGCTGCGGAATGTCGAATTCGTATTCGACGCGGTTCTTGATCCGCATGGCCATCAGCGAATCCAGACCCAGCTCCATCAGCGGGATCTCCATCGGCAGATCCTCCACGGCATAACCCATGGATTCCGCGACGATGATCGCCAGGCGCTCCTCGACCGTCTCACTGCTGGCCGGATCCCAGCGCTCACCGAATTCGGCGAGCACGGCCGGACCGTCCTCGGCGGCAACAGCCGGCGCCGCAACGGTTTCCACGGCGGCCGGAGTCGTCGCGACCGGGGCAGCACCTGCCGACGACGAGGTGATCACCGCTTCGAACAACAGCCGGAAAGCGTTGTCCTGCTTGGCATGCACCTGCACCGACGCACCACCGGGATGCGGGGTCAGCGTGGTGGTCAACGTGCCCGAGGCGGGTGCCGGCGAATGCGCCACGGCCGCACCGACAACGGCGTCGGCGAGCACCTGCGACGCGGCGGCGGCGACCAGTTCGGGCAGTCCGGCCACGGCCGCTGCCTGCACCTCCCAGGCGTGCCGGCCGTCCGGCATCGCGACGTGCGCACCCGGCGCCCGGCCGCTGCCCGCTGTAGCCGATTCGCGGCTCGCCGCGGTGGCAGCGAGACTGACCTTGGGCCAATATTCCTTGCGCAGGAAGGCCGTTCGCGGAATGTCGGCGTAGTCACCGTCGCCCAGCAGCGAGGACAGATCGACCTGGTGTCCCTGCACGTACAGCTGGGCGAGCGCGGAGATGATGCCCGCGGACTCGTCCTCCTTGCGCTTGAGCGTCGCGATCAACGCCGCGTTGTGCACTCCGGCAGCGAAGGTGGTGCCCAGAACCTGCATCAGCGCAATGGAATTCGGCGCGAGCTCGAGGAACGTGGTGATCCCGGCGTCCACGGCCTGGCGCACCGCATTGGTGAAGTACACCGAGTGACGCATATTGGTCACCCAGTAGTCGACGTCGTGCACCGGATCCGAACCGGCGCGGTACACCACGCTCTTGTGCACGGTGGAAAACAGATCGACCGTCGGCTTGGTCGGCTCGATACCGGCCAGCTCGGCCGCCAGCTCACCCAGCAGCGGATCCATCTGCGAGGTGTGCCCCGCGCCGCGGGTCTGCAGGACGCGGGCGAATTTGCCCTCGGCCTCGGCCCGCGCGACGATCGCGTGCACCTGATCCGGCGGGCCGCCGATCACGGTGTTGGTGGGCGCGGCGTACACGGCCACCTCGATATCCGGGAATTCCGGCAGCAGCGCGTCGACGTCCTCGGCGCTGTACTCCAGCAGCGCCATGTTGCGGATGTCGGAGTCGGGCAACATCTCGTCGCCCTCCTTCATCAGCCGCGAACGCGCGCAGATCACCCGGACCGCATCCTCGAGCGGCAGACCGCCGGACAGATACGAACCGGCCGCCTCGCCCTGGGAATGTCCGACGATGGCCGAGGGCTCGGCGCCGTGCGCGCGCAGCAGCGCGGCGATACCCAGCTGGATGGCGAACACGCCGACCTGCGAGGTGCCGATATCCCAGTCCTGCGCGTCGTCGAGCATCATCTCGCGCACCGAGTATCCGGCCTCGTCCTGCACCAGTTCGTCGACCTCGTCGACAGTGCGGGAGAAGATCGAATTCTCCAGGTACAGCTGCTTGCCCATCTTGCGGTGGTGCGAGCCGAAGCCCGACAGCACCCACATCGCGCCCTTCGCGGCGGGCGCGTCGGCGGTGAACACACCCTGCCCCGGCTTACCGGTGGCCAGGGCGCGCAGACCGGCGACGGCCTCCTCGCGAGTGGTCGCCACGACGACGCCGCGCGAGCGACCGTGGTTGCGCTTGGCCAACGACCGCGCCACATCGGCGAGCGGAACATCCTGTGCCGCATCGGATTCCAGCCAGTCGGCCAGCTGCTGCGCGGCATGGCGACGACGCGAGGGCAGATAGGCCGAGACCGGCAGGATCACCGGCAGCGCCTCGGTGCGCTCCGCGGTCCATTCCGGCGCATCGGATCCGACGCTCTCGTCGGTCCGGTCCAGGATGGCCTCGGCGTCGGCGACGATATCGGTGGTCTCGTCGTCCAAATCTGTTGTGCCGCTTGCCTCCGGGGCCTGCACCTCGGCGGTCGCGGGCACGTATTCCTGGATCACGACGTGCGCGTTGGTGCCGCCGAATCCGAAGCCGGACACGCCGATCGTGGCCGTGCCGCTGTAGCGCGGGAATTCGGTCGGCGCGTCGACGATCTTCAGATGCGCCTCGTCGAACTGGATGTACGGGTTCGGGCCCGCGAACCGGATGTTCGGCGGAATGACGTTGTGCTGCAACGACATGATCACCTTGGCCAGGCTCGCCGCACCCGCGCCGGATTCCAGGTGACCGAAGTTGGTCTTGGCCGAGCCGAGCAGCGCGGGCTTGTCCTCGTCACGTCCGCGACCCACGATGCGGCCCAGCGCACTCGCCTCGATCGGATCGCCGATCAAGGTGCCGGTGCCGTGCGCTTCGATGTAATCGACTGTGGAGGGCGCGATTCCGGCATCGCGGTAGGCGCGACGCAGCACATCGGCCTGCGCCTCGGGATTGGGCGCGAGCAGGCCGTTGGACCGGCCGTCGTTGTTGATCGCGGTGCCCTTGATCACCGCGTGGATGGTGTCACCGTCGCGTTCGGCGTCCGCGAGCCGCTTGAGCACCACCAGACCGGCGCCCTCGGACCGGATCATGCCGTCGGCGTCGGCGGAGAACGCCTTGATGTGCCCGTCCTTCGCGAACGCCCCGATGGCGTCGAAACCCAGCGATCCCGCGGGCGCGAGCAGCATGTTCACCCCGCCCGCGAGGGCCAGGTCGGCATCGCCCGAACGCAGATCGCGCACGGCCTGATGCACCGCGACCAGCGCCGAGGAGCACGCGGTGTCGACCGCGACCGACGGGCCGCGGAAGTCGTAGAAGTAGGAGACGCGGTTGGAGATGATCGCCGAGGAACTACCGGTGATCGCGTAGGCGTCGGCCGAGGCGGGCGCATCCGGATCGGACTTGCCCGCGCCCAGCACCGCGAGCAGCTGGAAGTCGTTGGTCGAGCTGCCGACGTACACGCCGACCGACTCGCCCTTCAGCCCGTTCGCGGGAATCCTGGCGTGCTCCAACGCTTCCCAGGTCAGTTCCAGCATCAGCCGCTGCTGCGGATCCACCCGCGCCACCTCGACCGGCGACATCGCGAAGAACTCGGCGTCGAAGCCCTTGACGACGTCCTGGTCCAGATAACCGCCCAGGGTGTTGGCCGCGGCCACGGCCCCGGCGACCTCCGGATCGGCGGTGAACTCCGACCATCGGCCCGGCGGCAGATCCCGGATGGCATCGCCGCCGCCGATCAGGAATTCCCACGTCGACTCGGGCGTATCGCCCGCGCCCGGCAGCCGGGTGGACAGGCCCACGATCGCGATGTCGTGCGCCGCGCCCGGCTGATATCCGGCGGTATAGAAGGAATCGTCGGTGGTCTCCTCGGGAAGTTCGGGCTCCCCGTTGATGATTCGCTCCGCCAGCGAGGCGATCGTCGGATGCTGGTACACGATCGTCGCGTTCAGCATCACGCCGGTCAGTTCCTCGACATCGCCGCCGAGTGCGATGGCATCGCGCGAGGCCAGGCCGAACTCCTCCATCGGCCGGTCCACCGTGATGCTCTCGATCGGCTGTCCGGTCGCATCGGCGACCCAGCGCTGCAACCACTCGCGCAGTTCGGCCACCGACATCTCGGCGCCCGCGGCGGGCTGCGAATCGCCCGTCTTCGCTACTGCCGCAGTCGATTCCGCGTTCTCGCTCGACGCCGCGGCGGTGCCTTCGGCAGACTCCGCGTGCGCAGCGTCGGTCTGGGTCGTCTGGGTGCCCTCGTTATCAGCCATCAATCCTCAAGCTACCTGTGTCCGGGTGGTGCGCGGGCAGGGAACGACGGCCGACATCGCCGTCACGTCACTCTTCATCGGGTGCATCGGGGAATGCCTGCTGTGTGTAACCGCCACGCAGCGTGCCTTCCAGATACGAGGCCTTGCAGGCGCGGCGGGCGATCTTGCCGCTCGAAGTGCGGGGGATCGAACCCGCCGGAACCAACAGTACGTCGCGAACGGTAACACCGTGCCGCTGCGAGATCGCACCGCGTACCGCATCGGCGATCGGCAGCGGATCGGCCTTACCCGCACCCGGTCCGCGCTCGGCCACGACGACCAGCTGTTCGGAGGAGTCCTCGGGATCGAACTGCAGACCCGAATGGCTGCCCGCCTCGAACACCTCGGCCGGCAGCTGATTCGCGGGCACCGAGAAGGCGGCGATGAAACCGGGGCGCAGCGCGTTGCTGGCCTCCTGCGCCGAGTACTCGAGATCCTGCGGGTAATGGTTGCGGCCGTCGACGATCACCAGGTCCTTCACGCGGCCGGTGATGTACAGCTCGCCATCGATGTACACGCCGTAGTCGCCGGTGCGCAGCCAGATACCGTCCTGCGGCGAACCCTCGGCGTGCGAGCCCTCGGGCTGCCGGTGCGTCAGCTGGTTCTTGAAGGTCTTGCGAGTCTCCTCGTCCCGACCCCAGTACCCGATACCGATGTTCTCGCCGTGCAACCAGATCTCACCGACCCGGCCCTCGGGCAGCTCGCGCGCGCCCTCGGCGCTGTCGATGGAGTCGCCGTCGACGATCGCCGCCCACTGCGACAGCGCGATGTAACCGCAGCTGACCTGCGGGATCGCGTTGGGCGTGCCCTGCTCGACCTTGACCACGCGACCGGCGTTGAGCTCGTCGCGGTCGACGTAGATGACCTTCGCCTCGTCCTCGTGCCGCGTCGCGGAGACGAACAGCGTCGCCTCGGCCATGCCGTAGCAGGGCTTGATGGCCGTCTTGGGCAGGCCGTACGGCGCGAACGCCTCGTTGAACTTCTTCATCGAGGAGGTCGTCACCGGCTCACTGCCGTTGATCAACCCGATGACGTTCGACAGGTCCAGCGTCTCGCCGTTGCGCGGCAGGCCACGGGCGGCGGCGTGCTCGAACGCGAAGTTCGGCGCCGCGGCGAAGGTGCCCGCACCGTCGGATACCGCGGCCAGTTCCTTGATCCACCGGTACGGACGCCGCACGAAAGCGCTCGGGGACATGATGGTGATGTACTTGCCGCCGATTGCGGGCAGGATCACGCACAGCAGGCCCATGTCGTGGAACAGCGGCAGCCAGGTGACACCGCGCGAATTCCAGTCCAGATTGATCGCGTTGACCATCTGCAGCAGGTTCGTGCCCACCGCGCGGTGGGTGATCTCCACACCGGCCGGAGTGCGCGTCGATCCCGAGGTGTACTGCAGGTACGCGATATCGTCGACGTCGACCTGGGGCACGACCCATTTGTCGCCCAGGGCATCGGGCACGGCGTCCACGGCGATGATGCGGGGACGTTGCGCGGCAGGCAGGGCACGGAAGAGCTGGCGCACGCCGGCGGCGGAGGAGCTCGCCGTCAGGATCGCCGAGGGCTCGCTGTCGGCCAGCACCGCATGCAACCGGTCGGTGTGACCGGGCTCGTCCGGATCGAACAGCGGCACCGAGATGCAGCCCGCGTAAATCGCGGCGAAGAAGGAGATCACATAGTCCAGACCCTGCGGCGCCAGAATCGCCACTCGATCGCCCGGCTTGCTCACCTGCTGCAGGCGCGCGGCCACCGCGCGCAGCCGGACACCGAATTCCTTCCAGGTCAGGTCCTGGTACTCACCGTCGCGCTCACGTGAGTAGTCGATGTATCGATAAGCAAGAGTGTTCGCGTCATTGCGGGTGTGCTTCTCGACGTAGTCGACCAGGGTACGACCCTCGGGAATTCTGATGTTCCCGGTTTCGTCCAGGTAGTCGTCGAAAGTCTCGTCCGTCATTCCTTCTCCTCCGAGGCACACGCAGCACGGCGCCATGGCCGCTGATACCTGTGAGGCCCCGACTCTCTTACGCCCGCGGCCGCTCTTCGTGCAAGAGCCTGCCTGCAGCTTTGTCGGCGGTCTGCGCGGTGACCGCCTATCGGTTAGATGTATTCAAAACCAGAGACATGGTACAGAGCGGGCACCGTGGCAGTCAGCTCAGCGGACCCAACCTGTTGCGGACCACACCCCGTGGCCCGATTCCGCTCTGCTGTCACGATGTCGCCACCCCGTGACGACGAAATCTCCGGCACGAGGACATCCGTCCGGGTCGGAAACGCTCCACTATAGAACATCGACCCGTCCCGAAACACGTTACGGATATCTTCGCTGATCTCACCGGATGTGCCGATCACCACAGTCGGCGAGAGACCGGCGCCGATGCGCGGGACACGTTCGGTGAACGCGTCCACATCGCCCCGGTGCTGATTGCCCTCGCCTGCCGTCACGGGGAGCACCCGCGGCGGCGTGCCCGGCGCGGTCGTACGACCGGCCGGTGCAGCGACTTGTGTCATGAACCCATGCTCCTGACCCTGCGGAAATCGGTGCGACGCCGGTCGGTCCCGATGGAACCGGCTCCGGCGTCGCGATCAGAGGTGCACTTTACAGCCTATGAGGCGAACCGAGTGGTTCTCGCCGGGTACTCCCTGCGAGGACTCCCGATGAGGACCTCGCGAACCCGCTCACGAGTGCTTCGGATACGGCGCACCCTTGACCAGACCCTCGGCCCAGCCCGCGGTCCACTGCGTCGCGGTGGTGCGATCGCTCGCATCGACCACGAACGAGTTGTACAGGCTGTGGATCGGATTCCCGGCCGCGCGGACCAGCGTCAACGCACTCGGGATCATGTTGGCCGGCGTCAGCGCCTGATTCGGCGCATCGCAGATCAGATCGCCCTTCGCGCAGATGGTGTAGGTGCGGTCGGCCACCTTGCCGAATCCCGCACGCGCCCCGGTCATGCTGATGCCCGGCACGCTCAGCCCCTTCAGGGTGACCTCCGCGCCCACGCCCGCCGGCACCGGGCCGACCTCGATCGCCTGTCCGGGTCCCGGCTCACGGCGGCCGTCGGCGATGAGCATCACCCCGAGCACCTGATCGGCCGGAACCGGGCCCTTGTCCGCGCCGATATCGGCCGCGATGTCACCGGCGATCACCGCGCCCTGCGAGAAACCGGCGATCACATAGGTGGTCAAGGGGCATTTCTGGTACATCGTGGTCAGTTCGGCCACCGCCCGCGAGGTGCCCTCGGACCGGCTGACGTTGTACGAGGCCTGACCGTCCGGCGGGAAGGCGATCGGATTGGAGAACTGCGCGACGTACGGGACGGTGTAGACGTCCAGGCGACTACCCGCGTACTGCTGCTGCACCGGTTTGGTGACGTTCAGCATCAGTGACGCCGGATTCGCGGTCGGATTGTGCGGATCGTCGTTGCTGCTGGACTCCCAGGTGCCCGGAATCGCCAGCAACTGCACGTCCGGACAGGAAGCCGATTGCGAGGTCGGCTTCTTGGTCGTTCCCGGCGGCGTCGGCACGGGCACGTGCGAACACCCGGCCAGCATGTACCACAGCAGAATCACGATGACGACGATCACCGCGAGAGCCGCGAGCACCGTCAGACATCCCGCACCCCGGCGTCGCCGTCCGCGCACGCCCCTGCCGTATCCCGAACGTCGCGGCGTCACTTGTTGCAGTACGTCTGGTTGGCTACATCGACATAGATCTGGCCGAGCTGAGCGATCGGCATCTTGTTCGGATCATAGGAAGGATCCTGACCGGCCATCGCGTTCACGTAGGTCTGGATCTCCTGCGGTGACACGTTGCTCTTCTTCGCCTGGCAGACGTAGTTGGCCACGGCCAGCGGGATGTCCGGGGAGGACACCGAGACCCCGCGCGCCTTGAGCGCGTCCAGGAACGCCTGATCCTTCGCGGTGATCTTCGGGGTGGCCAGCGTCGGCGTCACGGCGGCCGGTGGCTGCTCGCTCGTGGTCGTCGTGGGGGCGGCCTTCGTGGTGCTGTCGGCGACGCTGGGCGCGGACGTCGTAGTGGTCGCCGCGGCCGTGGTGGTCGAGGTCTTCAGCGTCGGCGTGCTCGATGCGGTCGAGTCGTTGCCGCCACAGCCGGTGAGCAACAGGACGGAGGCGATCGCGACGGCCGCACCCGCGGCCACACCGCGTCCGGCGAGGCCGGCAGCCTTTCCACTGGTCCGAAGCATGAATTCGTATCCTCGATCTGGGTCAGGGCAGAAGGTCGCCGTCCAGGCTAGCCGCATCCACGAAGAACCCCCACCGTCCACGGCCCGCGAACAGCGAGGTTCGCGCCCGGACAACCTCGAGGTCCGCGGCCAGACGCCTCGTTACGCCAACCCCAGACAACACCAACCCCAACGTCCGCCGCCACACAATCTCACGGTCCGCACCCGGACACCTCGTTCCGCCAACCCCGGACAACGCCCACCTGTTCGCGGCCCGTCTCGCCGGTCGGACGCGTGGCGGGTGCGAGGAACGAGTACCCGACACGGGGCCGAACGGTGAGACTCAGGGGGCCGCGAACCGCCGGAGCGAAGCGGAGGCCAAAGACACAGCGGAGGCCAAATTACAGCCCGTGGATTTCCGGTTTTCCGTCGTGGAACACGATGAAGCCGGTCTGGAAGTTCTGCTGTACGCCGCCGGGGACCGGGAACTCGTCGCTGATCGGGTAGCCGAGCTTGCCGTGTTCGAAGCCCTGCCGGCCCCAGGCGTCCATGATCGGTCCGTTGCGTACCGCCCACGCGCCCGAGAGCGGGCTCCAGTAGATGTTGCCGCCTTCGAAGCGGCTGATCCGTCCGGCGTTGGCGACCGGCTGTTCCTCGGCGATCGGGAAGCCCAGGAAGCTGTTCTCGAAACCGAGCTGCGCGTACTTGCCCAGGATCAGCCCGAGCACCCGATGGGCTCCGGTCTTGGCGCTGAAGTACATCGGGCCGTTCTGGAAGCCCTGCACCACACCGTCCCGGTTCGGCGTCCTGGTCTCCGGTCCGGTCGGATATCCGGCCGGGCCGCGCTCGGATCCCTGTTTGCCCCACGCCTCCAGGATCGCCCCGCGCACCACCTGGGCGCCGGTCTGCGGAGTCCAATAGATCACGCCGTTGCGGAAGCTCTGGAAACGTCCGTGGCCGTCGGGCAGCGGGCGTTCGTCGGAGACCGGAAGTCCCAGTGGCCCAGCGGGTCCCGCGGTGGCCTGATAGGTGCCGCTGATCGCACCGGCCACCGGATGCGCACCGGCGGACGGGGACCAGAACACCTGGCCGCCGTGGAAGTCCTGCGCGCTGCCACCGGCCACCTGGTATTCGCCGGTGGTGCACGGGCCGAGCCAGGTGCCGATCTTCGCCGCGCCCGCGATCGCGCCGCCGGAGTTGCAGGCGGGGGCGTCGGCCTGCAGGCCGAGCGCTTGTGCGGCCTGCGGCCAGGACTGTCGCATCTCGAAATCCCAGTACGGCCACGAGTGCGTGCCCGAGGGGCGATATTCCGTGGTCACCGGGATCGCCAGTTTGTTCAGCTTGCTGACGAAGTTCTGGGTGGTCAGGCGGGACAGGATCTCGAGGCCCATCCCGGTGACGTTCGTGCTGACCCCCGGCGCGAGGCCCGACGGCGTGTCGAAGGTGCCCGCGGTGCCCGCGCCCGCCGAGACGTACAGGCTGATTCCCTTCAACTTCTCGGCGAGACCGGCGGGATCGTGTGCGGCCCATTCCGAGCTGGTCGGCGGACCCCACATGTCGTTCGCGTCGAAACCGCCCGCATCGCGCATCGCGAACATGATCGCCTGCGGCATGCCCAGCGTCGTGGTGGTCAGGAAGCCCGAATACGAGGCCGCGTACTTCACCCAGTTCGGATTGCGTCCCGCCAGGAACATCGCGGCCGTGCCGCCCATCGACAGACCCTCGACGCCGCGCACGGCCGTGGCTCGCCACTGGTTCTCGAGGACGGGGGACAGTTCCTTGGTCAGGAATGTCTCCCACTGATAGTTCTTGCCGTTGTCCTGGCGCGCCCAGTCGGAGTAGAAACTGGACTGCCCGCCGATCGGCAGTACGACCAGCGCATCCTTGTCGGCGTAGAAGTCGATCGCACCGGCGTCGTGGGTCCAGCCGCTGAAATCGTCGGTCGCGCGCAGACCGTCGAGCATGATCAGCTGCGGGAAACGCATGTCCGGGTGGGTGTACCAATCGCGCGGCAACAGCAGCTGCACCTGAACCGGCGTTGCCATCGACGGCGAATTGATCCACAACGAAACCCACCGGCTCGTCAACCACACCACCTTCTGCACGCTCGCCCCACCCGGCAGCGGGGCCGGCGCGGGCGCGGGCTTGGCCTGCGGCGCGGGAGCCGGTTGCGCAGCCTGCGGCGCGGGAGCCGGAGCGGCAGGCTGCGCAGGCGCGGCCTGTGGCGCCGGAGCAGCAGGTGGCGGGGCAGGCTGTGGCGCGGCCGGGGCAGGAGCCGCAGGCTGCACGCCCGCCGCCGGTGTCGCCCCGGGCGCTGGTGCAGGCGCAGCCGGGGCGGGAGCAGGCGCGGCATGGGCCGGAGCGGGAGCCGCAGGGGCCGGAGCAGGTGCGGCCGAAGCCGGGGCCGGAGCCGGAGCAGCCGGTGCGGGGGCACGAGCGGGAGCCGTGGCCGGAGCTACTCGGCCCGGAGCGGGCCCCGCCGGGGCAACCGGTGCCGGCGCAGGCCGGGATGGCCCCGCCGGCGCCGGGGCAGGTGCTGCGGGGCGAGCCGGAGCCGCCGCGGAGGGAGCGGGGGCCGGAGCAGCAATCTCGGCTGGGCCCGCATGGGTCGCAGGCGCAGGGGCCGGAGCCGCCGAAGAAGGAGCGGGGGCCGGAGCAGCAATCTCGGCTGGCCCCGCATGGGTCGGAGCTGCCGCTGCGTGGCCTGTGGCGGCCGGGACAGCGGGAGCAGGGGCCGCGGGTGCCGGAGCGGGGGCAGCCGGTTTTGCGGCGGGGGGGGGAGAAGGGGGGGGGGGGGCGGCGGCGGGGGGCGGGGGGGCGGGGGGCGGGGGCGGGGGGGGGGGGGGGGGGGGGGGCGGGGGGGGGGGGGGGGGGGGTTGTGGGGGGGGGGGTGTGGGGGGGGGGGGGGGGGGGGGGGGGGGGGGGGGGGGGGGGGGGGGGGGGGGGGGGGGGGGGGGGGGGGGGGGGGGGTGGGGGTGGGGGGGGGGGGGGGGGGGGGGGCGTTGTGGCGGTGGATGTTCGGGTGGGGGGTGCCGTGGAAATCGTGCGGCATCCAGATGTCGTGGAAGGTCTCGGCGGTGACCGTGGGGTCGGGGCGCGCGAGATCGATGTCCAGCAACAGGATGTCGTCCTCGGTGTGCGGAATTGCGTTCTCGTCCAACCATGTTCCCGGGCCGGTGAGGACCAGGTCGCAGATCGTGGCAGCCGGATCCAGGTCGCAGGGACGGGCCGCGAGCAATGCCTCGGCGGTGGCGGGATCCTCCAAGCGGTGGTCCAGGGTGATCGTTGTCAGTACCCCGGGGACGATCCTGCCTGCCACACACCACTGGCAACGCACCCGGTCGGGACGCAGCAGTCCGTGCCGGGCGGTGATGTCGGCAAGCCGGGCGGCCACCTCGAACTGCGCCGCGGGGCCGTCGGCCACCTCGGTGGGCCACCACGTCCAGGTGAGGCTGAAATGCGGGGCGCGCAACAGCGTCCGATCAGACATCACTCACCTCACCCGCCGGGGAATACCGATCCGTCTCCGGGAATGGTACGGGTGGTGCCGTCGGTAAATCGGAGGTAGTAGGTGAGACCGCCGCGCTGGGCCGACTGCGCCAGACTCTGCGCGGTCTCATCGCTCAGTTGCGAGGCCGGAAAGGGCACATCGAGGATGCCGACCTTGTGATCGGCCGGTGCGTTGACCAGTTGCCGCACAACGCTGTTCGAGGCATTGCGCGGATTTCCGGTCTCCTTGAGCTGATAGCCGTACAGCAGATGGCCGTCGGAGCCCTTCACCCCCACATCGATGTCGTAGACCCCGTCGACCTTCCGCTCGAAGACCAGATTTCGCTGGCCGCGCCGATACAGTTCGTCACCGAAACGCAGCTGCTGCGCCGCGGCGCTGCGCCCGGTGGCACTGGATTGGGCCAACGCCGAGACCTGATCGGCGTAGCCCTCCATATCCTTCAGATGCTCCGAGCGAACGATCTCGGCGACCTCCGCACCCGCGGGCGTGCGATCACCGGCGCGCAGATTCGCCAGAATCTTGGCCCGGTCTCCCTGCTTGACCGACAGACGACCCAGCGCCGCGGACACCGCCTCCTCCTGATCGGACCGCATCCCGCCGGTGCCGGGCGCCCGTGAGGAGATCCGGTCGTACTCCCGGGTCCACTGCTGCCGCGGAATCGGACTGCCCGAATCGGTATGGCGCTGCGCGGCATCGGCGGCGTCCTCGGGCTCGTCGGGATTCAGCGCGGGAACCTTCTGACCATTGCCCGTGACCTGCTTGCGCACCGCGTCGACCTGGGCGTTCCCCATCGCCCGAACATGGCAGACGACTCTGGCCTCGATCGGGAAGGTCTCCCCCTCGTACGACGCGACCGGCGGGACGTAGGTCGCGGTGCAGGTCAACGTCTTCGAACCATTGGCGGGCATGACCGCCTCGCCCTGACACTCCGGCCCGAGATTCATCGCGACCTCGGCCGACATGGTGACCTGATAGGTGAAATCGACCGATTCGATAGTGATCCCGGGCCCGGCCGTGACGGTGTTGGACACATCGAACTGCACCGTGCAGACGCCGTCGCACGGAGTCTGCAGGAAGTGCCCGGTGACGGTGCCGTTCAACTGAACTCGGGAATCGATGGCATCGGACAGGGTGTTCACCTGGTCCGGCATCGCGTCGTAGAGATCCTCGGCCTTGTCGCCGTCCGCCGAACTGGTGTTCAGGTCCATCTGCGGCAACTGCGGCTCGCCCGGTGCACTCGCGCCCGCGTCGACCACGATCCGATCGATATCGGGCACCGGGTCGCCGGACTGATTCGAGGACGGCTCGTCGGAATTCGGCACCCCGGAAGGAGCGGGATCGCGATGTGCGGGGGTGTACCGCGCGGGTACCACGGCCGCCGATGATGACGAAAGCCCCAGGGACACCGGACCGGAGGTCTGCGACGGTGGCATCGCGACCGCCGACGTGCCCCGCGACCGCACCTCCGGATACCGCGTAAGAGCCAATGTCGTTGCGACCGATCGCGTCCCCGGAGAAAGCTGCCGCTCGGCCGCCGAAAGCGTTCCCGGAGACGACATTGCGAGCATCGACAGCCCTGAAGACGGCAGTGCAGGCGACGGCGTCCCCGACGACATCGCGATCGTCGCTGCCACGGCCGACTGCGTCCCCGGGAACGACATGCCCACAGGTCGCGTCCCGGGCGACGGTGTCGCAGGCGGCGGCGCGACCGACGACGCTGCGGGCGGTTGTGGCGCGGGCGTCGCTGTCGCGGGCGGTTGTGGCGTCGGCGTTGCGGGCGCGGGTGCCGCCGGAGTTGGCGTTGGCGGGGGCGGTGATGCGGCCGACGACGGCGCTGTCCCCTGCGGCGCGGACGACACTGCGGGGGACGGCGTGGACGCCTGCGCGGTGTGCCGCACCGGATCGCTCAGATACACGGTGACATTCCCACTGGTCACCGGTGTCGAACGATGGCCGCCGATGGTCACCGGCGTGCCGATGCGCAGCGGTTTATCATGTGCCGCAGCCGGATCCAGGGCGACGGCGAGGTTGATCGGAGCCAGGACCGTGGCCGGGTCGGCGGTGAACAGGCTGGGCGGAATCAGCACCTTGTGCCCGGCATAGTTCGCGGCGGTGTCGGCCGGGACGCCGAACGCGGCCCAGGCATCCGCCGCACCCTCGAGGAAGGACTTCCCGCCCGTGGCGAAGTAGTTCAGCGACGCACCCGAGGAGGCACCGACCGTGCCGGTCGCCTCGCCGACGTTGGTCACCATCAGATCCACCTGCAACCACTGCGACGGCGAACTCGCGCCCCCGAGCATCCTGCCGGTGAAATGCACGGCCGGAGTGCGGGTCAGCCGCAACTGGGCCGTCGCCAGGTTCTCCCGGGCGACCTGCTGCCGCTGGGCGGTGGTGTCGGACACCTGCCCGATCCGCACCGCCGTGAACACCACCAGCCCGACGATCAGCAGAACGGACAGGACCGAGAGAACGATCGGCAACCCCCGGGAACGACGTCGCGGCCCGGGAGAATTCGACGGCGGAAATCCCGGCGCGTTCGACGGCAGCGGAACTCCGAACGAATGACCCGGCGGCACCGGATATCCCGGCCTCGAAGCGTCGGTCACGGCCCCTCCTCGCGAGTCGGTCACCCCTCGCGCCGACCAGGACAATCGTACGACGGGGCACCGACAGGCACCAGGAAGTTTCGGTGCCGCAACGGGATCGAGCGACCACGTCCGACCGCGGATCGAAACTCCCGGTCGCAGCCACCGAGCACTCCCGGCCGACCGCGTCGACCAGCGGCCGTGCACTCGCCCACGCCGACCGCGGCAGAGACTCGAGCCGCCGTCGTATCGAAGACAACGACCCGGAGCCTCCGCCGCGGTCGAAGAGCTATCGGCAACGCGCGGTTCCGAAAGTTCCGGACCGAAACGGCCGATCGCCGCGCGCTAGATCCCGTGCACGCGTTCGCCGCCGACCGCCGCGGCGACCTGCGCCTCCATCGTCGCGGAGAACGGCGATTCGTAGGCGGCCACGGCCTGCGCGGTCTCCTCGAGGATCAGATCGGCGTTGATCTGCGCACCCGCCATGGCTCCGGCCGCGGCGGCCGCGCCGACCTGCGCGAAGGGGTCGGTGACGTTGCCCGCCAACCAGACTCCCTCGACCTCGGCCCGCCCGACCGGATCGGACGGGATGTAATCGCCTGCGCCGCTGGGATGTTCGACCGGGTGCAGGTCGATTCCGGCGAGGAATCCGGCGCGGGCGGCCAGCCGGGAGGCGACGGCCACGGCCGATCGCGGAACCAGCGTGCCGTCGGCCAGGCGCACACCGGTGATGTGCCCGTCGGTCACCTCCACCGCGGTCACCGTGCCCTGCACCACGCGGATTCCACGCGCGGCGAGCTGCACCGCCTGCTCGGTGGACAGCGCGGGCGCGGTGTGCGCGAAGTAGACCACGTCGTCGCTGAGCTGCCGGAACAGCTGCGCCTGGTGGATCGACATGGGCCCGGTGCCGAGCACCCCGATGGGCTGGTCGCGGACCTCCCAGCCGTGGCAGTACGGGCAGTGCACCACGTCGCGGCCCCACTGCTCCCGCAGTCCCGGAATATCGGGCAGCTCGTCGACCACGCCGGTCGTGACCAGCAGCCGCCGCGCCCGCACCGACCTGCCGTCGCCCAGACTCACCACGAATCCGTCCGCGTCGCGTCCGAGCGCGGTGACCTCGCCGGTCACCACCGTCCCGCCGTATCCGGCGACCTCCGCGCGACCGCGGGCCAGCAACTCACCGGGCGGGGTGCCCTCGCGGGCCAGCAGCCCGTGCACCCCGTCGGCGGGCGCGTTGCGCGGTGCGCCGGAATCGATCACCGCCACCGATCGCCGCGACCGGCCGAGCATCAGCGCCCCGTTCAGCCCGGCCGCACCGCCACCCACCACGACCACGTCGTATCCGTCCTGCAATTGCTCGGTCACCATGACCACCTCCTCGACACACCACACTCCGGACGGCATCCAATTCCGGCAAGTAGATTTGCTGAATCAGCAAAATGCGGCCGGACGTCACCCCGCGCACATTGCCGGACGCGCACACCCCGTACCGATATGCCACCGTGGTGCGCGACCCGGTGAACGCGCCGGGCGTGACCGGCGGGAGGCAGCGTGGTTCGCAGAGGCCGATGGGCCGGTCTGCTCGGCAGCGTCGTCGCGACGATATGCCTGCTACCTCTGCCGTCCGCGACGGCAGCACCCGCCGCAGCGGGCCCGCCGATGGGCTGGAATTCCTGGAACTCCGGAATCGCGTTGTCGGAGAAGAATATCGAGACGACGATCGATGCCATGGTCGCCTCCGGCATGCGCGACGCCGGATACCGCTACGTCGATCTGGATGCGGGCTGGGCCGCACCCGATCGCGATACACGGGGCGATCCGCAGGCCGATCCGGAGAAGTTCCCGCACGGGATGGCGGCCCTGGCCCGCTACGCGCACCAGCGCGGCATGCTGCTGGGCCTGTATTCCAGCCCGTACAACGAGACCTGCGGGCAGACCCTGCAGAATACGAGCGCGGGGCACGAGGTCCAGGACGCGCGGACCTTCGCGGCCTGGGGCGTGGACTACCTCGAGTACGACTGGTGTCGCGCGAGCAGCGACCAGATCTATCAGGTGCGCAAGTTCACCGCCATGCGAGATGCGTTGCGCGCCAGCGGACGTCACATCGTCTACAGCATCAACCCGAACAGCTCGGATCGGGACACCGCGGCCGACTACGACTGGTCGCGCATCTCCGATGTCACCCGCAACGCACACGATCTGTTCCCGTTCTGGCGCAACGCATTACCGCCGATCTCGATCAACCAGTTCGTTTCGCAGCAGTTCCTCGGCGTGGTCGATCAGGTGCGCGCCGTGGCACCGCTGGCCGGGCGCAGCCGCCCGGGGCACTGGAACGATCCGGACATGCTCGTGGTGGGCACCCAGCTCGCGGAATTCCTCGGCACCCATGTGGGCACGGTGCCCGGCACCCTGCTGAAGGCGTTTCCGCTGACCCAGGATCAGCAGCGGGCCGGGCGCACAGCGGTCAAACAACTCTCCGGAATGGTCACCCTGAGCCCGGAACAGATTGCGGCCCTGAGTAATCCGCAATACAGCCTGACCCCCGCCGAACAGCGCGCGCACTTCACGCTGTGGGCGATGTTGGCCGCGCCGCTGATCGCGGGCAACGATGTGCGCACGATGTCCGCACAGACCCGGGCCGTGCTGACCGATCGCGACGTCATCGCGGTCGATCAGGATCCCGCCTCGGTGCAGGGCGCGTTCCTGCCGACCGACGATCGAGTCATGACCAAACGCCTGTCCGACGGGTCGACGGCCGTGGCGCTGCTCAACCGCGCCGATACCGCCGCCGACGTCATCACCAGCGCCCACGCCGCCGCCCTGACCCCGGCATCCTGTTACACGGTGCGAGACCTGTGGTCGCACACCACGACCACCACGACCGGCGCACTCACCGCGAAGACCCTGGCGCCGCACGACGCCGCACTGCTGCGGGTCACCCCGCACTGCGACTGAGCAGCGGGTCCTCGCCCTCGCCGCGGCGACGCGTGGGAGACTCTTGCGCGTACCGATTCCGACTCACCGGAGGTGGCAGCACCGATGAAGAGCACCCGGATCGTCCTGGCCTCGCGCCCGGTCGGCATGCCCGAACCCGACAATTTCCGGACCGAAACCGTCGAGCTGCCCGAACCCGATACGGGTCAGGCGCTGCTCGAGACGCTCTACCTCTCGCTCGACCCGTACATGCGCGGGCGGATGAGCGATGCGCCGTCCTACGCGCCCCCGGTGCAGCTCGGGCAGACCATGGTCGGCGGGACGGTCTCACGCGTCCTCGAATCCCGTGATCCCGCACTGAGTTCCGGCGACATCGTGCTGGGTTACGGCGGCTGGCAGACCCATTCGGTCGAGCAGGTGCGCTATCTGCGCCGTCTGGATCCGGCCGTCGCGCCGGTCAGCACCGCGCTGGGCGTGCTCGGAATGCCGGGATTCACCGCGTATTCCGGTCTGCTCACCATCGGCCGGCCGCAGCCCGGAGAGACGGTGGTCGTCGCGGCGGCCACCGGGCCGGTCGGATCCGCGGTCGGGCAGATCGCGAAGATCCACGGCGCTCGGGCGGTCGGCATCGCGGGTGGTCCGCAGAAGGTCGCGCTGCTGCGGGAACGTTTCGGCTTCGACGCCGCACTCGACCATCGCGCACCGGATTTCGCCGAACAGCTCGCCGCCGCGGTGCCGGACGGTATCGATGTCTACTTCGAGAACGTCGGCGGCGCGGTCTTCGACGCGGTGTTCCCGCGGCTCAATTCCTTCGCGCGAATTCCGGTGTGCGGCTTGATCGCCGACTACAATGCCACCGGCCTGCCCGAGGGTCCGGACCGGCTGCCGTTGCTCATGTCGGCGGTGCTGCGCAAGAGCCTGACCATCCGCGGCTTCATCCAGACCGAATTCGCCGGTGAGCAGATGCCCGCCTTCCTCGAGCAGATGTCGCAGTGGATCGCGCGGGACCGGGTGCACTACCTGGAGGACATGGTCGAAGGCTTCGACGGGACCATCGAGGCGTTCCGCGGACTGCTGGTCGGCAAGAACCTCGGCAAACTCGTTGTGCACGTAGCGGACTGACCGGTCTGTGCCGCGGGCCGCGCGCCGATCGACGGCCGCGGCCCGTCACGGCGGGGCCGCGAAGTGACTTACGACCGAATGTGAAACACGTACCCCGCCACGGCGATACCAGTCATGTGAGCACCATGTCATTACCCCTCGCGCCTACCGAGCGGCGTGCTGCGGTGCGACGGCTCGTCGCGATCTTCGGCTCGGTGAACGATCTGATCGAACTCCTCGACGCAGATCCGCTCGACCCCGCCCTGGCCCGCGCCCGCGCCACCCGCGACATGATCGGCGAACTCGTCGTCGATCTGGCCGGAACCGCCGTCCGCACCTCGGCCTGATTCGTCGCAGGCTACCGTCTCGCACCCGCGGCGCCACTCGGGCCGGAACATCCTGGCCGTGCACACCGTGCCGTATAGCTGGGTAGACAGACTGTTCTGCCACGACTTTCAGCAAATTCACAAAATTCGGCGCCGAATGATTGGACCTGACATATAGGTATGCCTTACCTTTTGCAGTGTGAACTGGGCTGAGGCTGTACCGAACCTGCTGATCTGCCTTCGGGAAGGTCTCGAGGCCGGTCTCGTCGTAACAATCCTGCTGGCGGCTGTGCGCAAGGCAGCGACCGCGGAACGTCCCGTCTCCACCGCACCGATCTGGCTCGGCCTGCTCGGCGCGATCTCGGTGGCGGGCAGTTTCGCAGCGGTGCTGACCTATTCGACCAGCGTGTTGTCCAGTTCGGCGCAGCAGGCGGTCGGCGGCATCCTGAGCGTGCTGGCCGTGATCATGGTGACCGCGATGATCTTCTGGATGCGGCGCACGGCGGCGACGCTGTCCAAACAGTTGCGCGGCGAGGTCGTGCGCGCCGCGGCCCTGGGCGCGGGCGCGCTCGCGCTGACCGCATTCCTGGCGGTCGGCCGGGAGGGCCTGGAGACCACGCTGTTCGTCTGGACCGCGGTCAAGGCGTCCGGCGCGACGGTGGCTCCGCTGATCGGCGCGGCGCTGGGCCTGATCATCGCCGTCGCACTGTGCTGGCTGCTGTATCGGCAGAGCGTGCGGTTCAACCTCGGGGTGTTCTTCAACCGGACCGCGGTGCTGCTGATCGTCATCGCGGCCGGTGTGCTCGCGTACGGTCTGGGCGATCTGCAGGACGCGGGGTGGTTGCCCGGCGGGAACTGGATCGCCTTCGATATCAGCGCGCACGCGGACCCGAACTCGTGGTGGGTCGCGATCATCTCCGGCATCACCGAACTCACGCCCAAGATGCGGGTGCTGCAGGTCGTCGCGTGGGTGGTGTACCTGGCCGTGGTGATCCCGCTGTTCGTGCGCGCGGGCCGTCCGGCCAAGGCGCCTGCCGCCGCAACGACGGCGGCAGCCACCGCGCCTGCCGCCGAAACCGCCGAGACCGCAACCGCATCCGCGACCGCTCCGGCCACGCAGGACGCCGAGCCCGCGCCGGACTGGTGGGAGCGCGTCGCCGGACCACGCCTGCCGCTCGTAGCCACCGCGCTGGTCCTGGTCCCCGTCCTGGCCGCGGGCATCGCGATCGCACTGCTGCCGTCGAGCAGCAACGGTTCGGTCCAGGCCGTGTCGATCAGCGACAGCTCCTGCGCACCCGAGTGGAAGTCCGGCAAGTCCGGCATGCAGACGTTCGCGATCCAGAACAAGACGAGCAAGGCGGGCGAGATCAACCTGCTCGACGCGGGTGGCGCGATCGTCGGCGAGATCGAGACCATCGGCCCGGCCACCACCGCCGACATGACCGCGACGCTGGGCAACGGCAGTTACACCATCACCTGCCTGATGTCCGGCAAGCCCAAGACCACCTCACCGACGGTGCAGGTGAGCGGCGCGTCCGGGGATGCCCCGCCCTCGGTCAAGCCGGTCACCGCGGATGATCTGACCCCCGCCAACAACGCCTACCAGGCAGCCGCCGCCCAGGCGCTGAGCCGGCTCGCCGGCGCGGTCACCGCGATCGGCAACGACGTGCAGGCCGACAACATCCCTGCCGCGCAAGCGGATTGGCTCAACGCGCAGATGGAATGGGAACGTGTCGGCGCGTCCTACAACAGCTTCGGCGAAGCGGGCACCGCCGTGGACGGGCTGCCCGACGGTCTGCCCGGCGGCACCTCCGACGAGGGTTTCACCGGCCTGCACCGCATCGAATACGGTCTCTGGCACGGTCAGGGCGCCGATCAGCTGATGCCGGTGATCGATCGGCTCGGCGGCGACATCGCCAACATCCAGAAGAATCTGGGCAGCGACGATCTGGCGGGCGATCCGACCAACCTGCCGGTCCGCGCGCACGAGATCCTCGAGGACGCCCTGCGCGATCACCTGTTCGGCAACGACGACGAGGGCTCCGGATCGGCCTACCCGCTGACCGACGCCGATATCGACATCACCCGCACGGTGCTCGACGAACTCGGTCCCCTGCTGGACGCCCGCTCCCCCGGCCTGCGCACCGAACTGTCCGCCCACCTGGACACCCTGCACGCCGCGCTGCTGGCCACCCAGGACAACGGCAGGTGGCGCGCGCCCGCGCAGACGCCGCAGGCCCAGCAGCAGGCCGTGCGAGCCGCGCTCGGCGCGGCGCTGGAAGACCTCGCCCGGGTGCCACGGTTGCTCGAAGTTCCACTCGCGCACTGAGCTTCGGCCCCACACCCCACCCCCGACACAGTAAGTAGGACCTCACGATGGATGTCAGTCGCCGCCGATTCTTCTCGGGCGCCGTCGCGGGTGCGGCCGGAACCGCGTTGACCGCCGGAGTACTCGCCGAGGGCGCCCGCGTGGACGCCGCCGCGGCCGGTACCGGACAGAGCGCGATGGCGTCGTCGTACCCGTTCCACGGCACCCATCAGGCCGGGATCCTGACCCCGGGACCATCGGGCAAGCAGAATGCGGCCTGCTTCGCCGCATTCGACGTCACCACCGCGAACCGGGCAGAGCTGGTCGATCTGCTCAAGACGCTCACCGGCCGCGCGCGCTTCCTGACCGCCGGTGGCGCGGCACCGGCTCTCGGTGTGGGAGAGCCGCCTTCGGACAGTGCGGTACTGGGCGCGGACATCCCCGCCGACGGCCTGACCGTCACCACCGGCGTCGGCGCGAGCCTGTTCGACGACCGGTTCGGACTGGCGAAACTCAAGCCCGCCAAGCTGACTCCGATGCGCACCTTCCCCAACGACGCCCCCGACCCGGCCTGGATGCACGGCGATCTGCTGGTGCAGCTGTGCGCGAACCATCCCGATACGGTGCACCACACGATTCGCGACATCACCCGCCAGACCCGCGGCGCGCTCCAGTTGCGCTGGAAGATCGAGGGTTACAACTCCCCGCCGCGTCCGTCGGGCACCGGCCGAAATCTGCTGGGCTTCAAGGACGGCACCGCCAATCCGACCGGCTCGGACGCGGAATCGCTGATCTGGACCGACGGCTCGGACGAGCCCGCCTGGACCCGCGGCGGCACCTATCACGTGGTGCGTCTGATCCGCATGCTGGTGGAGTTCTGGGACCGCGTCGGGATCACCGAGCAGGAGAACATGTTCGGCCGCCGCCGCGATTCGGGCGCGCCGCTGGACGGCAACCAGGAATTCGACACCCCGAACTACGCCGCGGACCCCAAGGGATCGGTCATCCCGATGGATTCGCATATCCGCCTTGCCAATCCGCGCACCCCCGACACCGCGCGCCAGCAGTTGGTCCGCCGGTCCTACAACTACGACCTGGGCGTTGACCCGAACGGCAACCTCGCCACCGGCCACATCTTCTCCTGCTACCAGCAGGATGTGAAGCGTCAGTTCGAGGCCATCCAGACGCGTCTGATCGACGAACCGCTCACCGACTACGTCCAGCCCTTCGGCGGCGGGTACTTCTTCGCCCTGCCCGGCGTCGCGGACAAGGACGACTGGTACGGCCGCGGGATGCTCGCCTGACCGCATACCCGCCTACGCCCGGATCTCGGTGGCGCTCAGTGTGAACCGTCATCCGCGAGACAGATCGCCAGATGGCGCAGGCCGTCCCGGATCCGGGACTTCACCGTTCCCACCGGCTTGCCCAACCGCTCGGCGACCTCGGGATAGGTGAGTCCGCCGTAATAGGCCAGGACGATGGTTTCGCGCTGTAGCGGCGTCAATTCGCGCAGACCGCGCACGACCGCCCGCTCGTCCAGCATCTGCTCGACCGCTTCGAAGACCACGTCGTGATCCCGTGCATGGTTGAGTCTGCCGAAGTCCGAATCACGGGCGATGGCAGCGGATTCGGCGCGGATCCGGTCGACCGATCGGCGATGGGTCAGCGTCCTGAGCCAATTCATCGGGCTCGACATCTGTTCGTCGTAACGGCTCGCGAACAGCCACACCTGCATGTACACCTCCTGAGAGATCTCCTCGGCCATCGCGCGATTGTGCAACAGCCACAGGGCATATCCGAGCACTCGATGGTTGGTCTGCCGGTAGAACGCCGTGAACGCCGTGCGGTCATCGGCGCCCACCGCGTGCAGGAGTTCGACGAGGTGACGCCGATCGGCATCCTGCACCGGCCGCAGCGGGCCGGCAGCACTCGTGCGGACGACTTCGTCGAAGGCTCGCGATCGCGAGTGGCGTACCGGATTCTCGATCTGCATAACACTCTCACCTGCAACAATCCACCGAACGGATCGGAATGATCGGTATTCGCAGCAACGGTCGCGGAACTTCACGGCCGATCGGACGCAAGGGGCTTCGCACAGCGCCACCCGACGGTTTGGTCGGAGCGTGGCCCGCCTTCCGTTCGAACGAACAAGGGGGCGATTGACCGTTGTGTCTCAGGTTTCGTATGGTTGTCCCAGCGGCGATTCGAGGAATCCGGTGTAACTCCGGAACGGTCGCGCCACTGTGAGCATCCGAACGGATGTGAGTCAGACCCCGTGCGCCGCTGGTTCCATCATCGATGGGGACGCGAGATCCCCCGAAGGCAAGGAGTTGCCGTGGCCACGTCCTACGTGCCGCGCACCGGTACCGGTGCGATTCCCCTTTCCATTCCCACCACCGCACTGTGGCTCGTCGGCACGACGGTGCTCGCGCTGCTCGCCTACTACTTCATCGGCGTGGACCAGGGCGCGGTGTCGATCTTCGGCAGCGATATGCACGTGCACGAATTCGTGCACGACGCCCGGCATTTCCTCGGGTTCCCCTGCCACTAGGCGCGGGAATCGAGCAGCACAATGGAAAAGCGAATCATCGGCCGAGGTGCGCTGGTCGGCGCACTCGGCGGATTACTGGCGTTCCTGTTCGCCCGTCTGCTGGCCGAACCCGTCATCGAGCGGGCGATCGACTACGAGAGCGGCCGGGACGAGGCCCAGCAGGCGCTGGACAAGGCCGCGGGACTCCCGCTGCCCGCCGACGGCCCGGACCTGTTCAGCCGGTCGGTCCAGTCCAGCATCGGTGTCGGATTCGGCATGATCGTGTTCGGTATCGCGATGGGCGCGCTGTTCGCGGTCGTGTACTGCCTGTGCGTGGGCCGGGTCGGGCGGATCATGCCGCGGAATCTGGCGCTGCTGGTGGCCGGGGGGATGTTCCTGGTCCTGTACGCGGTGCCGTTCCTGAAGTATCCGGCGAATCCACCGTCGATCGGGCATCCCGAGTCGATCAAAGAACGAACCGCGCTGTACCTGCTGATGGTGGTGATCAGCGCGGTCGTACTGGTGGCCGCGATCTGGCTGGGCCGCAAACTCCAAGCACGCCTGAGCAATTGGAATTCGGCGCTGGTCTCGGCGCTGGCCTTCGTCGTAATCGTGGCCGTGGCGATCGTCCTGCTGCCCTCGCTGGGACATCTGTCGGTGAATCATGCCTACGGTGACTACGCCACCGAGACGCCGCAACCGCTGAAGGACCCGGGTGGACATATCGTCTTCCCCGGATTCCCGGCCGACGATCTGTATCTGTTCCGGCTGTATTCCTTTGCGGCACAACTACTGTTGTGGACCGTGATCGGCGTCGGATTCGCCTCGCTGGCTCCGCGCCTGTTCGGCCGGGACACCGGGACCGCGAACTCGGACAGCACGACCGCCGCGCCGATCGTATGAATTCACCCACGCGGCTGACCCTGGTGACGCACGCGATCACCGACGCCGTCCGGGCAGCGCGCTTCCCGCTCGACGAACCGCTCGACGTGCGGGCGGTCGAGCGGGGCGGCGAACTGCCCGAACCCCTCCGGGCCGATCTGGTGCTGATCGGCCCGGAGGTGCGGGCGGCGCAGACCGCGGCCCTGTTCGGATTGGACGGCGTCACCGAACCCGCTCTGGCAGACCTGAATTCCGGTTCCTGGGCGGGCGCGAGCATGGACGCGATTCCCGGCGACCAGCTGATGGGCTGGCTGACCGATCCCGAATTCCGTTCGCACGGCGGCGAATCCGTCACCGACCTGCTGGCGCGCACGAAGACGTGGCTGGCCGAGGTGGCGGCGCGGCAGCGCCGGATTGTGGCGTTCACCCATCCCGGCATCGTGCGGGCCTGCATTCTGCTCGCCCTCGACGCACCACCGATCTCCTTCTGGCGCTTGGATATTCCGCCGTCGAGCGCGACCACACTGCATTTCCGCGGGGGTTCGTGGACCGTGCGCGGCACCGCCCGGCCACTCTGACGCGACCGCGTCGCGCGACCGGGATGCACGGGCACCGCACGGCGTCGTATGCTGGACGGTGCAGCTGGTTCGCCGCGGTGTAGCTGAGGAGCCCCGAACTCACCCTCCGGCGTCGAAGCCCGGTCGCCGACGGTCTCGTACCCCGGCGCCGGGTGAGAGGGAACCCGGTGAGAATCCGGGACTGTCCCGCAGCGGTGAACGGGAACGACTGCCGTCAGAGGCACTGGGTCCGAGACCTGGGAAGCGACGGCCGCTAGGACCAGCCCGGCAGCACTGCCTGCCGTGGTCGATTCACACGAATCGGCGCCCGTGAGTCCGAAGACCTGCCGTCTGTGCCGGATACGCCGTATCCGGCGGTCGTCGCCCCGTGGACAGGGCGTGCGCCGAGTGGAACCGGGCACGGTGATCATGCTGTGAGGGCTCCGTCAGCGCACGTTCGATGGGTGGCGGCCGTCCACTGTCGACCAGGAGCACAACCGTGCCTGATACGAACACCACATTCACCGCGACGGTGCTGGGCGCACCGCGCATCGGCCCGAACCGGGAGCTCAAACGGGCCGTCGAAGCCTATTGGGGCGGGCGCATCGACGCCGCCGAACTGCATCGCGTCGCCGCCGACCTGCGCACCGCGCAGCTGACCTCGATGCACACGGCCGGATTGGATTCGGTGCCGGTGGGCACCTTCTCCTACTACGACCACGTCCTGGACACCGCGGTGCTGCTGGGTGCGCTGCCCGAACGCGTGCAGGGCATCGAGGACGAGTTGGACCGGTATTTCGCCGCGGCCCGCGGCACCGATACCGTCGCGCCGCTGGAAATGACCAAGTGGTTCGACACCAACTATCACTATCTGGTACCGGAAATCGCTGCGGGGACACAGTTCTCGCTGCATCCGGACAAGCCGCTCACCGAATTGCGCGAGGCGCAGGCGCTGGGGATCCCGGCGCGTCCGGTCGTGGTCGGCCCGATCACCTTCCTGAAGCTGGCCAAGGCGATCGACGGCGCCGATCTGCTGGATCGGCTGGAGGATCTGCTTCCGCTCTACGAGCAGTTGCTCGCGCTGTTCGCCGAGGCGCGCGCGGACTGGGTGCAGGTGGACGAGCCGTCGCTGGTAACCGACCTGAGCCCGGCCGAACTGGCCGCCATCGACACGGTGTACCGCCGTCTCGCCGCGTCGTCCTCGCGACCGAAGATCCTGGTCGCAACCTATTTCGGCCGTCTCGGCGAGGCGCTGGAACCGTTGGCGCGTACCGGTGTGGACGCCGTCGCGGTGGATCTGGTGGCCGGTGGGACGGCCGGTCTGCCGGTCGCCCGCACGCTGACCGAGACGTTGATCGTGGCGGGCGTGGTCGACGGGCACAACGTGTGGCGAACCGATCCGGATGCGGCCCTGGCCGCGCTCGCCGAGCTGTCCGACGGCGGCGCATCGGTGGCGGTGTCCAGCTCCTGCTCGCTGCTGCATGTGCCGTATTCGCTCGAGGCGGAGACCGACCTGGAACCGCGACTGGCCTCGTGGCTGGCATTCGGCGCGGAGAAGGTCGCGGAGATCGTCACCCTGGCCACGGCCGTCCAGCAGGGGCCCGCCGCGGTGGCCGAGCGGCTCGAGATCGCGCGCACGGCACTGCGGGACCGCCGCGCGGACCCGCGTCTGCACGTCGAGCCGATTCGCGCCCGGCTGACCGCACTCGAGGCCGCCGACACCCGACGGGCTCCGGCCGATCAGCGACGCGAACTCCAGCAGGCACGCCTGAGCCTGCCGCAGCTGCCGACCACCACCATCGGCTCGTATCCGCAGACCGGCCGGATCCGGCTGGCGCGCGCCGCACTGCGCCGCGGTGAGATCGACGGCGCCGAATACGACGCCCGGATGCGCGCGGAGATCGCCGAAGTCGTTGCGTTGCAAGAGGACATCGGCCTGGACGTGCTGGTGCACGGCGAGCCGGAACGCAACGACATGGTGCAGTATTTCGCCGAGCAGCTGGACGGATTCGCCGCGACGAGCAACGGTTGGGTGCAGTCCTACGGCACCCGCTGCGTCCGGCCGCCGATCATCTACGGCGACGTCGCCCGGCCCGCGGCGATGACCGTCGAGTGGATCTCGTACGCGCAGTCGCTGACCGGTAAACCGGTCAAGGGCATGCTGACCGGCCCGGTGACCATCCTGGCCTGGTCGTTCGTGCGTGACGATCAGCCGGAGTCCGACACCGCGCGGCAGATCGCGCTGGCCATCCGGGACGAGACGATCGATCTGGAGGCCGCGGGCACCGCGATCATCCAGGTGGACGAGCCCGCCCTGCGCGAACTGCTACCCCTGCGCCGGGCCGATCAGCCCGACTACCTCGCGTGGGCGGTGGCCGCGTTCCGCCTGGCGACCTCCGGGGTGGCCGATACGACCCAGGTGCACACCCACCTGTGCTATTCGGAATTCGGCGAAATCATCGGCGCCATAGCCGAACTCGACGCCGACGTGACCTCCGTCGAGGCGGCCCGCTCGCACATGGAAGTCCTCGACGATCTCAACGCCGCGGGCTTCGACCTCGGCGTGGGCCCGGGTGTGTACGACATCCACTCCCCCCGCGTCCCAGGCGCGGCGGAGATCACCGAGTCGCTGAGCCGGGCGCTGAAAGCGGTTCCCGCCCAACGTCTCTGGGTCAATCCGGACTGCGGCCTGAAAACCCGGGGCACCGACGAGGTCGTCGCCTCACTGCGCAACATGGTCACCGCCGCCACGGCGCTACGCCAGGCATGACCCACTCCGCCGGTCGGCGTTCCCGACGCCGACCGGCGGGATCGGCCCCGGGGCGGGCTGATTCCGATACCACGGCCGTCGTAGATCTATTGCACACCGACGCAACTGGGCTCGCCGGTGCCGAATCACGTTGTGGCACCGGCGATCGGAGGCTCGTCAGTCCATGTGTTCGATCTGGCGGATCTTGTTCATGGCGTCCAGGGCGGCGACCTTGTAGCACTCGGCCAGGGTGGGATAGTTGAACACCGCGTCGACCAGATAGTCGACGGTGCCGCCGCAGCCCATCACGGCCTGGCCGATATGGACGAGTTCGGTTGCGCCGGTGCCGAATACGTGGACGCCGAGCAGTTCGCGAGTCTCGCTGCAGACCAGGAGTTTCAGCACGCCGTAGGAGTCGCCGATGATCTGGCCGCGAGCCAGCTCGCGGTAACGGGAGATGCCCACCTCGTACGGCTTGCGGGCGGCGGTCAGCTCGTCCTCGGTCCGGCCGATGAAACTGATCTCCGGAATGGTGTAGATGCCGATCGGCTGCAACGAGGACAACGCCTGAACCGGTTCGCCGCAGGCGTGATGGGCGGCCAGGCGGCCCTGCTCCATCGAGGTGGCGGCCAGCGCCGGGAAGCCGATGACGTCGCCGACCGCGTAGATGTTCGGCACCTCGGTACGGAAGTACTCGTCCACCGAGACACGTCCGCGCTTGTCCGCGCTCAGACCCGCCTTCTCCAGGCGCAGCGTCTCGGTCATGCCCTGCCGTCCGGCCGAGTACATCACCACCTCGGCGGGAATTCGCTTGCCGCTCTCCATGACTGCGATCGCACCGCGCGGATGCCGCTCGACCGCGGCGACCGTCTCCCGGAATCGGAAGGTCACCGCCAGATCGCGCAGATGGTACTTGAGCGCCTCGACCACCTCGATATCGCAGAAGTCCAGCATCCGCTCGCGCGACTCCACCACGGTCACCTTGCAACCCAGCGCGGCGAACATGGACGCGTACTCGATGCCGATGACACCCGCACCGACCACGATCATCGACTGCGGCACCCGCTCGAGTTGCAGGATTCCGTCCGAATCGATGATGGTCTTCCCGTCGAAGTCGACCGTTTCCGGCCGCGCGGGCTGGGTTCCGGTGGCGATGACGATGTTCTCGGCGCTCACGCGGGTCTCCCGGCCGGTGCCGTCCATCACCTCGATCGTGTGCTCGTCCAGGAACGACCCCATCCCGGGTAGCACCGTGACGTGGTTGCGGGACAACTGATTCCGGATCACATCGACCTCACGGCCGATCACGTGCTGCGCCCGGGAGAGCAGATCGGTGACGGTGATGTCCTCCTTCACCCGATAACTCTGCCCGTACATCTCGCGCTGGCTCAGGCCGGTCAGATACAGCACCGCCTCGCGCAAGGTCTTGGACGGGATCGTGCCGGTGTTGATGCACACCCCGCCGATCATGTCCCGCCGTTCCACCACGGCGGCTCGTTTGCCCAGTTTCGCGGTCGCGATCGCCGCCTTCTGACCGCCGGGACCTGATCCGAGAACCAGAACGTCGTAGTCGTACATGCGGCCAGTGTGACAGCGAAAGGTGAAATCCACAGGTGCAACAGCGGGTCCGGATCGATCCGGCCCGGCGCTACGCCCCGGAACCGCTCTCCACCGGCACCGCACCCGACCGCAACACCTCGAGCAGTTCGATCGGCAGATATCCCTGTTCGGCCAGTCGGGCCAGAACTCCGCCGCTGGCCAGGATTTCCAGGATCAGCGGCGGCAGCGGGGCGGTGCGGCCGGTCGTGGCCGTGGTGTCGTTGCGATACTCGCCGGTGGCGATGTCGACGGTGACCTCGTCGCCGTCGCGGAAGACGGTCCGCGCGCCGGGCACGGTCAGCGCGGGCAGACCGGCGTTGACGGCATTGCGGAAGAACAGCGAGTTGAAATCCTCGGCCAGCAGCGCGGCGACGCCGAGCGTGCGGAACAGGGTGGCGACCGGGCGCGAGGACCCAACGCCGAAATTCCTTCCCGCGACGACGATGTCACCGGGCCGGACCTGATCGGTCCACCCCGGCCGGAGTTGGTGGAACACGTGCCGGGCGGCCTCGGGCACATCCATCTTCATGGCGAATGCCGGATACATCGCGTCGGTGTCGATCGAGTCGCCGAAGACCCAGACCCGGCCCGAGATGATGGTCGATGGCATGCTCATGCGGTCACGCTCCGGGGATCGGTGATGCGGCCGGTGATCGCCGAGGTCGCGACCGTGGCCGGGGAGGCCATGTAGATCTCGGCCTCGGTGCTGCCCATTCGGCCGGTGAAGTTGCGGGTGCTCGAGGTCAGGCACACCTCGCCGGGCCCGAGCACGCCCATGTGGTAGCCGAAGCACGCCCCACAGGTCGAATTCGTCACCACCGCACCGGAATCCGCGATGTCCTGCAGATATCCCAGGCGCATCGCGTCCCGGTAGACCTGCTGGGAGGCGGGCGTGACCAGCAATCGCACGCCCGCCGCGACGCTGCGGCCGCGCAGGATGTCCGCCGCGATGCGCAGATCCTCGAGCTGCCCGTTGGCGCACGAGCCGATGAACGCCTGATCGATCCGGCGCTGCTCGATCCGCGAGACGGGAATTCCGTTGCGGCTCACCGTTCCCGGCCGCGCGACGTACGGCTCGAGCGCATCGAGATCGATGGTGCGCACCTGTGCGTACTCGGCGTCCGGATCGGCGAGGGCGGGTTCGTAGTCGTGCACGCCACGGTCGGCCAGGAAGTCCGCGAGCACCTCGTCCACCGCGAAAGTGGCGAAGTCGGCGGAGATCTCGGCGGCTTGCGTGGCGATGGTGCGGCGATCGTTGAGCGGCACACTGGCCAGACCCGGCCCGCCGAATTCGAGATTCTGGTTGGTGGCGTCGCCGTAGGTCGCGGCCAGCGCGAGAAAGACGTCCTTACCGCTGATTTCGGGCGGCAAGGTGCCGATCAGTTCGTAGCGGACGGTCGGCGCGATCTGGTACCAGGTCGATCCGGTGCACATGATGGAGTAGACCTCCGCCGGGCCCAGTCCGCGCGCGGCGGTGTTGTACGCACCACCCGCGCAGGTGTGTGAATCGGTGCAGGCCAGCACTTCTCCGGGCCGGGCCAGTCCGTTCTCGGCGATGACCTGATGGCAGATGCCGTGCCGGCCGACGTCGAAGAACTTCTCGATCCCGAAGTCGGCCACGAACTTTCGCGCCCGCGGACCGCCTGCCGCGTCCTTCAGTGTGGGCGCGGGAACAGCGTGATCCATCACGACCGCGATCTTGTCCGGGTCGTGGATCCGATTCGGCGTCATCCACTGCGTGGCGAACTGCAGGTCGATCATGACGCACATGTCGACCTCGACGGTGACGATGTCCCCGGGCCGGACGCGCCCGACGCCGCCCTTGCGCGCGAGCAGGTTCTCGATCATGGTCATACCCATGGCTGGGGTGCTCCTGTGCGGTAGTGCTCGCCGAGTGCGGACCATTCGGCCAGACCGACGAGTTCGAAGAATCCCATGGGGCCGGACGGCAGCAGGTCGGCCACCTCGCGACCGGCCAGTTCGCCGAGCCCGGTGAGCATGGCGTAGGCGGCCGCGGCCAGCGGCAGCGTGGGATGAATCGCGATCGCGTACCCGAGTTCGCCCAGGCGCGTGGTGGATTCGATCGGAGTCAGACCACCGGCCACCAGGTTGATCAGCAGCGGAGCGGAGACCTCGGCACTGATCCGCTCGATCTCCTCGATGCTGCGCGGGGCCTCCACGAAGATCACGTCCGCACCCGCGTCCGCGTACGCGTTGGCGCGTTCGATCGCGGCGTCCAGACCCAGCGGACCCCGCGCGTCGGTCCGCGCGATAACCACCAGACTCGGGTCGGTGCGAGCCTCGAGCGCGGCGATCAACCGGGTGCGGAATTCCTCGGTATCGATGAGTTCCTTGTCCGGCAGATGCCCGCACTTCTTCGGAAAAGCCTGATCCTCCAATTGAATTGCGGCCACACCGGCGGCCTCGTATTCGCGCACGGTGCGAACCACGTTGAGCGTCGCGCCGTATCCGGTGTCGGCGTCGGCGATCAGCGGGATGTCGCCGAGTACGCGGGTCATCATCCGGGCGCGTTCGGTCATCTCGGTCTGGGTGACCAGTCCGATATCGGGCAGCCCGAATCCCGATGCCGCGACGCCCGCGCCGGTCAGATAGGCGGCGGAGAATCCCAGGCGCGCGACGAGCGAGGCCGAGATTCCATCGAAAACTCCTGGAGCAGTGAGTATTTCACCGGAGTCGAGCGCAGCTCGGAGTCTGCGGCGGGCATCGTGGGCGGTCATCGATCGCCCTCCTTTCCATCCAACGCACCGGCCACGGGTGCGGCCAGCAACTCGGTCAGCTCGCGAATATCGGACAGCTCGTCGATGCCCAGCACGGCCCGCTGAATCGCGTCGAGCCGGGCGGCGGACATCAGCGGCCCGGCCAGCGAGCGGTACTTGGCGACGAGCTCGGCATCGGTGACCGGGTCCGAGGGGCCGCCGTGCGGCTCGGTGACGCGCCTGCGCCGCACGGTGCCGTCGTCCAGGGCGAGAGTGAGTTCGGTGGCGAATCGCTCACGCGCGGAGGCATTCTCGATCGCCTCGTCCAGGACGACCTCGACCCGGCCGAGCAGATCCCACACCTCGTCCGCGTCCAGACGCTCGGCAGTGAACTGCGGCGGCAGGACCTGTCCGTCCAGCAGGGCGACCGCGGCGGCGTAGCCCAGATTCATCTGCGCGCCGATACTCGTCAGCGGACGTTCGGGCGTCCACCAGCCGTGATGGTAGATCGCGTGGCCGACCCGAATCTCGATGCGGGACACCGTCTTCGGGTCGATCGCGAATTCGTCGCGCAGCGCCAGCGCGGCCTGGACGACACCGTGCAGCCCGCCCTGGGCGGCATAGGACTTCACCATGATCACCTCGGTCTGCCAGTCTCGGCCCAGCCCGGCGACCACCTGCGCCGGATCCGGATCGTGCCCCTCACCGAACACCGCGAGGTAGCCGCCGTACGGGCGATCGAAGACCTGCTTGATCCCGGTGTACCCCGCCGCGGCCAGACCCGCGGCGTAATAGCCGTTCCGAGCGGCGAATCCGTGTTGCATGCGTTTGGACATCGCCTCGTACTGCGCGGCCATCAATCCGGCCGATTGCGTACCCGCCATGCCGACCGCGTCCTCCAGTCGATCCGCGTCCAACCCGCGCAGCTTCCCGGCGACCACCGCGGCGGTGTGCGTACCGAAGACCGGGCCGCTGTGCCAGCCGCGCGAGAGCATCTGCGCACCGTGCAACGCCGCGCCCACGCGCGGGCCGACCTCGAATCCGGCGACCGCGGCCGTCAGCGCGTCCGGGCCGGATACGCCGCCGAGGTGGTGCGCGGTGGCCAGCAGCACCGGCAGCACCAGCGAATTGCTGTGCAGCGGGGCCAGCGGATGGAAGTCGTCGAGTTCGAAACCCTGTACGAACGTGCTGTTGAGCAGTACCGCCGCGGGCGCGCTGGTGGTGCGGCCGGTGCCGATCACCGCCACATCGCCGGCGCCTTCCAGGTCGAGCACCGCGCGGGTGGCCACGCGGGACCACGGCAGTTGCGCGCCGACCAATCCGCAGGCCACACCGTCGAGCAGCAGGTGCCGGGCCCGGGAGAGCACCGCGTCGGGGATCTGTTCCGGGGTCAGCTGTTCGACCCAGCGCACCAGCGGAACGGTCACGCCCGATGTCGTCGATTCCGTCATGCGTCCCAGTGAACGCCCGGCCCAGCCCGGCCCCGCGAAATCGCCGGAAATATGGTCACAATCGAATGCATATGCCGGAACTCGACGAGGTGATTCGACAGAGTGCAGGTATTCGCAGCACGCCGCCGATACCGATCGAGAAGAACATGCCTCCGCAACCGCCGGACCGCCCGGTCTCTCGCGCGTTCGACGAGACCGACATCCAACTGCTCGATGCCCTGCACGCCAATCCCCGGGCCAGCTTCGAACGGCTCGGCCCGGCGCTGGACATCTCCGCGGTCACCGCCGCCCGGCGCTGGCAGCGTCTGGTCGAATCCGGACGCGCCTGGGTCTCCTCGGTGCCGGGACCGCAGCTGGCCCTGGCCGGGGCATCACTCGAGATCCGGGCACAGCCCGGCCGCGCCCTCGAGGTCGCCCGCGCGCTGGCGGCGGTCCCGCAGGTGATGAGCGTCTACGCCACCGACGGCGCGTTCGACCTGCAAGCCCTGGTGATCACCGACACCGTGACGTCGCTGAGCCGTCTGCTGCTCGAACATCTCACCGGCATCCCCGGGATCGCCACCGCGCAGAGCCAGGTGTGCCTGGAGTGGTACAGCGGCACCCGGTGGCGACTGGGCGCGATCGACACGACCCAGCAACATTCGGTCACCGACAGTTCCGGTAACCGACCGCCCTCGGTAGGTAAGCAACCGACCTTCCGGAATCGGACACTCACCGCCGAGGACCGCGCACTGTTCCTGGCTCTGCAGCACGACGGCCGCGCCCGGTACCGGGACCTCGCGACCCAGCTGGAGATGACCGAACAGCAGGTCCGGCGACGTCTGGACACCCTCGTGCGACACGGCGTACTCGGCTTCCGCACCGATTTCACCCGTTCGGAGGGTGGCTGGCCCACCGAATACGCGCTGCGGCTCTCGGTGCCGCACCACGCCCTCGCCGAAGTCGGCACGGAAATCGGCCGATGGCCGCAGACGCGCATCTGCGCCGCCACGACGGGCCCGGCGAATCTGCTGGTCATGGCGCAGGTTCATCACACGAGCGACCTCACCGGCCTATTCGATCGCATCCGATCCGGCACACCCGTGGCCGAGGTCGTCGACCATCGGCTCGTCCTGCGCGCGGTCAAGTCCTGGGGCCGCCTGCTGGACGAAAACGGACATTCCGACGGCGTGGTCCCGGTCGATCCCTGGGCGTCATGGCATCGGGCGACCGCGCCGCAACCCGATCGCCGGTCATCCGCACCGAGTCACAGCTAATCTGGGGCGAATGTCCGACGGCGAGGCGAGGTAACGGTGGCGCGGTCCAAGCTCGATCCGCACGAGATTCGCACACTGCGACACCGAATTCGGACCTCCCGCTTCCTTCCGGCCACCGCGCTGCTGTTCATTCTGGCGATCGCGGCCTCGCTGTTCGCCGGGTCGTACACCTATGTGCTGGCCGCGCCGACGCCGCACCACATTCCGGTGGCGGTGGTCGATCCCGGCTCCGATCAGCGCACCGAGACGGTCGTCGCCGCGATGAACCAGAAGCTCGGTGACACGCTCTCGATTCGACGCGTCGATTCGACGCAGGCACACGAATCACTGTTGCAGCAGCAGATTTTCGCGATCATCTCCACGAAACAGGACCATGTCGCGGTCGATACGGCCGGAGCCGCGGGCGAGTCGCTCGCCGAGACCATCTCCAGCACCGCGACGGCCGTCGCCGCCTCGACGCACGTGCCGGTGACGACCACCGACCTGGTGCCGCTGCAGCACGGCGATCCGCGCGGACTCGGCCTGTTCTACATCACGCTGGCCGCGGTGATCGTCGGATTCGTCGGCGCGATCCAGCTCCACGTCAACGCCGCGGCCCTGCGACACGTCGAACGCATCCTGTTCACCGCCGCATACTCCCTGCTGGGCGGGTTCGGCATCGCCGTAACCGTGGACTGGATCCTGGACGCGATCCGGCTGCCGTTCGTCGAATCCTGGCTCATCCTGGCCCTGACCATGTTCACCTCGGGCATGGTGTGCTCCATGTTCACCGCACTGCTGGGCCGCTGGGCGATGGTGCCGACCTGGGTGGTCATGGTGCTGGTGGGCAATCCGTCCTCCGGCGGGGCGGTGTCCTGGCCGATGTTGCCGAAACTGCTGGGCCTGATCGGCCGCTGGCTACCGCCCGGCGCCTCGGTGTCGGCACAGCACACCGCCGTGTATTTCCGTTCCTACCAGCATATTTCGCCATTCCTGGTACTGGCCGGATGGGCACTGGCTGCCACGGTCGTGTACTGGATCTTCCGCGACCGCCAGCAGACGCGCGCCGCCGCCGAGGCCGCCGCCTCCTGACTCGCGGACTTCGCGGCCCGGACCATTCGCCCAGGTGAGGGTGCGAATGTCGGAAAATATGTTTCGCGATCGATCGCGCGGTTACTCGGGGGAGAACGCTGACACAGTGGTCGGCGTCGAAAGGGTTCGAAAACTGGCCCACGCAATCGAAGACCGGTCACACCCGTGACCGTCCGTCCCGACAGCGGAAGGAACCAGACACATGCTCATGCTCACCCCCACAGCCATCGAGGCCGTTCGCACGATCACCTCCGGTGACGGCTCCCCTGCGGAGGCCGGGCTGCGGATCTTCTCCGCAACCGAGAACGCGCAGGCCCTCCAGCTCGCGGTCGCCGCGGCCCCCGCGGAACAGGATCAGGTCCTGAGCGCCGACGGCTCGCGCATCTTCCTCGACGAGAAGGCCGCCGCGTTCCTGGACGACAAGATCCTCGACACCGGCGTGGACGACGAGGGTCAGAGCACATTCGTGGTCGCACCCCAAGGCCAGAACCAGCCCGGTCAGGACGCGCCGCAGGGGTAGTCCCCCGGCGCAGTCCCGCCACACCGAACACCAGCCGCACCGCGTACGACGGTGCGGGCCGATGGCGCGCGGTCAGCCGCGGGCGAAATCGTGACCGTGCTGCTGAGTTCCCGGCGAAATCGACGCGAGAAAGTCCTGCACGACGGTGTCGAACGCGCCGGGCGTCTCCATACTGGGTGTATGACCGGCCTCGGGGAGGATCGCGAGCCGAGCGTCCGGAATCAGCCCGGCCAGTTCGTCGGCCAGCACGCCACGGTCGAACACGTCCTCCGCACCGGCCAGCACCAGGACCGGAATATCCAGTCCCCGTGCGGTTTCGGTGTAGTCCGGTCGTGCCGCGCGCCCGCGCAACGCGGCCGCGGCGGTCACCGGATGAGCGGCGGCCATCATCTCCCGGGCGTGTGCGACGACCGCCGGACGTTCGCGCACACTGCGTTCGCTCAACACCAGCGGCAGGAATTCCTCCGCGTAGACGTGCACGCCCTCGGCTTCGAGCCGATCGGCCAGCGCCAGGCGCGACGCGCCCGCCCCGGGCGTGTCCAAACCGGCGAAGGTGTCGGAGAAGACTGCGGCACTTACTCTTTCGGGATGCCGATCGAGCAGATCGAGCACCACCTGTCCGCCCATCGAATATCCGATCAGCACCGCCTCGTCGATTCCGCGATCGTCCAGGACGGCCAGTACCGCCCGGGACTGCGCGGCCATCGTGATGACGCCGCAGGCCGCGGCGCTGCCACCGAAGCCGACCAGATCGACGCAGATCACCCGGTAGCCGATCGCCACGAAGGAGTCGATCTGCGGCTGCCACATGCGTTTGTCGAACAGGAATCCGTGGACGAGGACCAGCGCGGGCCCGGTCCCGTGATCGGTGTATCCGACGGGACCGAATTCGGTGGCGAGTATCGACACGATCGGCTCCGTTCAGATCTTGGACGGATGGGTGGCCAATGGCGTCACCGTGATTCTCATATGCTCGAAAAGCGGTAGCCCGGAGAGCAATTCGTGCAGTTCGTCGGTGGACTCCACATCGAAGATCGAGAAGTTGGCGTACTCGCCGACGATTCGCCAGATCTGCGGCCACTTACCCGCCCGCTGCAACTCCTGGCTGTACGCCTTCTCCCGGGCCACGATCTGCGCGCGGGCCTCGGGTGCGAGGTCACGCGGCAGCTGGACATCCATCCGCACGTGGAACAGCATGCAGTCCTCCTGGACTCGAAAGGTGTTCGGACCGGGCCCGCTCAGGCGCGGTCGAGCACGAAATCGTAGGTGATGGCGTCACCGCCGTCCGGGCGCGGCTGCGGGTCGAGGATGAGCTCGGGCTTGACCGCGGAGGCGATGTCGTCGTCGTTGTGCTGATCGTTCGGGAAATACAGCTGCGCGGTGAGCAATTCGTGCCCCGGGGCGGAGACCTTCACGTGCAGGTGCGCCGGGCGCCAGGCGTGCCAACCCGCCGCGGCGATCAGCTTGCCACATGCGCCGTCGGTCGGGATCTGATATGGCGCGGGACGCATGGTGTGGATTTCGAAGCGGCCCTCGGCGTCGGTGCGGAACGCGGCGCGCAGATTCCACTCCGGAATGCCGGGCGCGAACTGCGAGTACAGGCCGTCGGAGTCGGCGTGCCAGAGTTCGATCGTGGCGTCGCCCAGCGCGGCGCCGTCGGTCGAGGTGACTTGCCCGGTCCACACCAGCGGGCTGCCGGATTCGTTCTCGCGCATCGGAACCGATTCGCCGACACCGCGTTCGGGGGCGTCGGGCACATAGTAGGGGCCCTCGATGGTGCCCTTGTTGCCGTGCCGGTGCTCGGTGTTGACCTCCTCCACCACGTGCTCCACCCAGACGTCCAGGAACAGCGGCCATTCGCCGTCCTGCCCGACGTTGATCAGCCACGACTTGAGCGCGTTGTACTCGGCGTAGGTGAGCTTGTGCCGCCGGATGGTGCCGGCCACCGCGTCGAGTACCTCGCGGGCGAGCAGATCCACCCGCTCGGGCGGGGTGTTCGCGACGTTCATCTTGTCGGCGGCGAAACGTTCGGTGGCGCGGGCGCCGGAGTCCGCGGCGGTCGGGGCCGGGTTGATCGTGGTCATCGGATCCTCCTTGATTACTGACCTGTATTCGGTTGTCGGGCTGCTGATTTCGGAAGGTAGCGTCAGATGTCCTGGCGATACCGGGCGAGTTTGTCCGGATCCAGGTCGACGCCCAGGCCGCCGCCGGGCCGGATGGTGAGTTCGCCGCCGCGGATCTCCAGGGGTTCGGTGAGCAGGTCGTCGCTCATATCCAGGAAGTTGGACAACTCCCCGGCGCGGCGCGAGGTGAGCCGGTAGGCCGAGCCGAAGACCACCGAGCACATCGAACCGAGCTGGCCGTCGATCTGGTTGCCCATCACGACCTCGAGGCCGAGCCCTTCGGCGAGGTGATGCACCCGCTGCGATCCGGTGAATCCGGTGCGGGCGGTCTTGATGCTGATCGCGGTGGCCGAGCCGCCGAGCACCTCACGGGTCACATCGGCCGGGGTGGGCACCGATTCGTCGGCGATGAACGGGATGTCGATGCGCGAGACCAGCCAGCGCCGCCCCAGTACGTCATCGGCGGGGCAGAGTTCCTCGGCGAACAGCAGATTCAGATCGGCCATCTGCTTCATGGCCGCGGCCGATTCCGACGCGGTCCAGCCGCGGTTGCCGTCGATGTAGAGTTCCACGCTCTCGCCCAGCGCCGTACGCAGCGCACGCACCACCGCGACGTCCAGCTCGACCGGACGCCGACCGACCTTGACCTTGAAAGTGTTGATGCCGTGGCGATCTCGCATCTTCTCCGCCTCGGCGACCATCGCGGCCGGGTCGTCGAAGCCGAGCATGTGCGCCACGCGCATGCGGTCGGTGTAACCACCGAGCAGTTCGGTGACCTGGATGTCCAGGGTGCGGCCCAGCGCGTCCCAGACGGCCATGTCGATCGCGGCCTTGGCCACCGGATTGCCGACCGTGCGCGCGAGCCGCGCGTGAATCGTCTCGCGCTGCAACAGATTCAGCCCGATCACCTGCGGGGCGAAGATCTTCCGGATCACCGCCACCACGCCGTCCTGCGTCTCGCCGTAGGTGAACGGGCGCGGCGGGGCCTCGGCGATGCCGATCACACCGTCGTCGGTGTGCACCCGGACCAGGACGTGTTCGGCGACGTGCACCTCCCCGGAGGCGAACGTCAGCGGTTTGCGATAGGGGATGGCGAACGGAATCGCCTCCACGGCTGTGATTTTCATCGTCCGGCCTCCGCGGGCTCGTCGTGCTGTGTCAGGGTGTGGGATGTCCGGTCGCTCGCGGGCGGCAGCGTGGGCGCGAGCGCGTCGAGTACGGAATGCACTACCGGGGAATCGATGTCGCGCCGCCAGGCCAGGGCCAGCTCAACTGTCTCGGCGTCGGCCAGTTCCCGGAACACGACCCCGGCCAGCGGCAGCGCGCGAGCCGATGCGGGCAGCACCGCGACGCCCAAACCCCCGGCGACCAGCGCCAGCAGCACTCCGGTTCCACTCGCCTCGTGGGCGACCTGCGGACCGAATCCCGCTGCGCGGCAACTACGTACGACCGCGGCGTTGACCACCGAATCGCGGCCTGAATAGCAGACGAAGCTCTCCGCGCGCAGATCGGCCATGGCGATGACCGGTTCGACGGCGAGGCGATGGTCCGCGGGAATGGCCAGGATCAGCGGTTCCACTTCCAGCACACGCAGTTCCAGGTCATCGCCCCGCAGCGGCGGCCGCAGCACGCCCAGGTCCAGACTGCCCGCGCGCAGCCGGTCGCACTGTTCGGAGGTGAGCAGATCGGAATGGATCTGCAGAGCGACGTCGGGTAGTTCGTACTGCAGCCGGCGGGCCATCGTGGGCAGATGCGAGAGGGTGGCGGTCCCGGTGAAACCCATCCGGACCTGCCCGAGCCGCCCGTCGGAAATCCTGCGGACGCCGCGCACACTGTCCTCGACGGTGTCCAGCACGCGCTGCGCCTCACCGAGCAGGAATTCCCCGGCCGGGGTGAGCGCGACCTGCCGGGTGGTGCGGGTGAACAGCGGCGCGCCGAGTTCGGCCTCGAGCTGCCGGATCGACTGCGACAGGGCGGGCTGGGCCATGTGCAGGCGTTCCGCGGCCCGGCCGAAGTGTCTGGTGTCCGCGACGGTCGCGAAGTACCGCAGGTGACGAAGTTCCATCTCCGGGTCTCCTTCCGATGCACCGTGACGCCTCGATGTGTATTCAGTCACGGTAGATATGAATATTGAGTCAGGACAAATACTATTTTCGGTCCGATTGATACGCCAGATTTATCAATAGCGCCCTGGGTCAGGACTGGGCATTCACCTGGGGTGATCGGGGTCACATGCTGCCACGATCGGGACACAGGCCACTGCGGAGACGCATCGTCCCCGGCACGAGGACTCCGCCGCAGGCCGTTCCCGACGCGGTTGGAGGACCCCCATGACCAGTACGTTCGAACACCTGGCACAGGTGCTCACCGACGCGATCGTCGACGATCGGGAGGCCGGGGTCTTCCGCGCGAATCGCCGGATCTTCACCGACGAGGAAGTCTTCGAACTCGAGATGAAATACATCTTCGAAGGCAACTGGATCTATCTGGCGCACGAAAGCCAGATCCCGAATCCGGGCGACTACTTCACCACCTACATCGGCCGCCAGCCGGTGGTGATCACCCGCGACCGGGACGGTGAGCTGCACTGCCTGATCAACGCCTGCGCGCATCGCGGGGCGATGATCTGTCGCCGCAAGACCGACAACCGCACGACCCTGACCTGCCCGTTCCACGGCTGGACATTCCGCAACGACGGCACCCTGCTCAAGGTCAAGGACCCCGACGGCGCCGGTTATCCGGACACGTTCGACAAGAACGGCTCGCACAACATGACCCGCGTCGCCCGCTTCGAGAGCTACCGCGGATTCCTGTTCGGCAGCCTGAATCCGGACGTGCTGAGTCTGCGTGAACATCTCGGCGACACCACCGCCGTGATCGACATGCTCGTCGACCAGTCCCCCCACGGACTCGAGGTGCTGCGCGGATCCTCCACCTACACCTACGACGGCAACTGGAAGGTGCAGGCGGAGAACGGCGCGGACGGCTATCACGTCACCGCGACGCACTGGAACTACGCGGCCACCACCTCCCGCCGCGACACCGGCGCGTCCAAGAACGACACCAAGACGCTGGACGCGGGCAAATGGGGTAAGGCCGGCGGCGGCTACTGGTCGTTCCCGCACGGGCACCTGTGCCTGTGGACCTGGGCGCCCAACCCGCAGGACCGGCCGCTGTGGCCGCGGATCGAGGAACTCAAACGCGAATACGGCCAGGCCCGAGGCGAATTCATGGTCAAGGGCTCGCGCAACCTGTGCCTGTATCCGAACGTGTACCTGATGGACCAGTTCAGCACGCAGATCCGGCACTTCCGCCCGATCGCGCCGGACAAGACCGAGGTCACCATCTACTGCATCGCCCCCAAGGGCGAGAGCCCCGACGCGCGGGCCTGGCGGATCCGGCAGTACGAGGACTTCTTCAACGCCTCCGGTATGGCCACCCCCGACGATCTGGAGGAATTCCGTTCCTGCCAACTGACTTTCCGCGCCGAGGCGGCCCCCTGGAACGATATGAGCCGCGGCGCGGAGCACTGGCTCACCGGACCCGATCCGGTCGCCGAATCCCTCGGTATGCACGGTGTGGTCTCGGCCGGGGTGAAGAACGAGGACGAGGGCCTGTTCCCGATCCAGCACGGCTACTGGCTGTCCCGGATGCGAGAGAGCCTGTCCCGCGAGCGATCTCGATCGGCCGGGGAATCCGCAACCAATCGCGTCGAGGCCTGAGGAGTTCACGATGATCATCACCACCGACACCCCCGCGGGCTCGAAACTCATCACCCACAACGACATCGAGCAGTTCCTGTATCGCGAGGCTCGCTACCTCGACGATCGGGAATTCGAGAACTGGCTGGACTGCTACGCCGACGACGTCGTGTACTGGATGCCCGCCTGGGGTGACGACGATCTGCTGACCGAGGACCCGCAGACCCAGATCTCGCTGATCTACTACGCGAACAAGGGCGGCCTGGAGGACCGGGTCTTCCGAATTCGCACCGAAAGGTCCTCGGCCACATCGCTTCCCGAGCCGCGCACCAGCCACAACATCAGCAATGTGGAGGTGATCGAACGTCGCGGTGATCTGGTGGACGTCCGATTCAACTGGCACACCATGTATTTCCGGTACAAGACCGTCGATCCGTACTACGGGACCTCGTTCTACACGATCGATTTCTCCGGGCCCGCGCCGCTGATCCGGCGCAAAACCGTGGTGCTCAAGAACGACTACATCCACCACGTCGTCGACGTGTACCACTTCTGAGCCGCGAAAGAGCCCGTCATGAACCACCGGATCGCGCTGTCGTTCGAGGACGGCGTCACGCGCTTCATCACCTGCGCCGCGGATCAGACCGTGGCCGACGCCTCGTACCGGGCGCGCATCAACATTCCGCTGGACTGCCGCGACGGCGCGTGCGGCACCTGCAAGGCGTTCTGCGAGTCCGGTGACTACGACGGCGGGACCTATATCGACGACGCGCTCAGCTCCGACGAGGCCGCGAACGGCTACGTGCTGCCGTGCAGTATGACGCCGAAATCCGATCTGGTACTGCAGATTCGGAGCTCCTCGGCGGTGGCCAAGACCCAGCCGACCAGTTACACCGCGACGATCACCGCCCTGGATCGGCTCTCCCCCACCACGATCGCGCTGACCGCGGAGATCGCCGACCGCGACAAGCTGGCCTTCCTGCCCGGCCAGTACGTCAACATCGCGGTGCCGGGGACCGATCAGAGCCGGTCGTACTCGTTCAGCAACGGACCGACCGACAAGAGCCTGACCTTTCTGATCAAGCTCACCCCGGGCGGGGTGATGTCGCAATACCTCACCGAACACGCGGCGGTGTCGGACGAGCTCACCTTCCTCGGTCCCAACGGCAGTTTCTTCCTGCGGGAGACCGAACGTCCGGTGTTGCTGCTGGCCGGCGGCACCGGGCTGGCTCCGGTGCTGTCGATTCTGCGGGCGATGCGGGCGGCGGGCACGAGCCGTCCGGCCCATCTGATCTACGGCGTGAGCACCGACGACGATCTGGTGGAGCTGGACACGCTCGCGGAACTGGAGCTGGATGGATTCACTTGGGACTATTGCGTTTCCGCGCCGGGGAGCGCCGCACCGAACAAGGGGTACGTCACGAGCCTGATCCGCGACGAACACCTCCACGACGGCGACGTCGCGGTATATCTGTGCGGACCGCCCGCGATGGTGGAATCGGTGCGCAAGGAATTCGCCACGCGCGGAATCGAACCCACCGGATTCTATTACGAGAAGTTCGCGCTCTCGGGCACCGCGAAATCGCCATCGCCGAGCCGGGTCGACGCGACGTCGGACGAAGTTGCCGATGATGCGGCCGTCGCCGAGCCGCAACCGGTCCACGTCCCGGCAGCCGAACCGAAAGTCACTGCACAGCAACCTGTTTCGGAGTCGCCACAATTCTACGAATCCGTCTCCGCCACAGTGACTTCCGGCGGACGGGCGGTCGCAGGTCAAGAGATCTTCGCCGCGGCCTCCCTGACTCCGCTCGAGGCGGCGAACCGGGTACCGGACGATTCCGTCACGTTGCGCTCGATAGCCGGTCACGCCGTGTGGCCCGGCACCGGCGGCTCCCGTGAACTCGATCCCGGCGATCCGCTGCTGACGACCGGATCGGCGCGCAATATCGCCGGGCAGCGGATACTTCCCGCCGACGAAGCCCGCACACCGCTCGTCGCGCCGAGCGAGACCACCGGCGGATACGAGATCGGTGAGGAACATCCCTCGATCCACGAATCCGATGCGGTGTTCGAGGCCCGCGAAGCCCTCGAACTGGGCGCACTCGAACTCACCATCGGCCGCCTGGACACCCGGCACCTGGCCGGATACCGGCTGCTGGCCGAATCCACGCTGCCGTACGTGGACGGCGACCGGTTCGTCGACGCCGCGGCGTACACCGAGGCCAATGCCGCATTCCACGACTATCTGTTCACCCTCACCGGCAACGAACATCTGCTGCAGGCCTATCGCGCACTGGGAGTGCAGGGCCGGATGGAAGAGACGCTGCGCAATGCGACGTGGTGTCATCCGCGCTGCGCCCAGGATCATGTCGATATCGTCGCCGCCTTCGAATCGGGTGATCGGCAGACCGCGCGGCAACTGATCGTGGAACACGCCGAACGGTCCAAGACCACCATGCGCCGCGCCATGACCGACGCGGTCGCGGAGAAGCGTCCGGCGTTCATCTCCCCCGGCCGGTTCGACGGCAAGGTCGTCGTGGTGACCGGTGCGGCACAGGGCATCGGTGAGCGCACCGCCCGGCGGATCAGCGCCGAGGGCGGATCGGTCGTCCTGGTCGACCGATCCGAACTGGTGAATCAGCTGGCCGGTGAGCTGCCTCGATCGAGTGCGGTCACCGCCGACCTGGAGACCTGGGCGGGCGCCGAGCAGATGATCACCCGGGCGCTGGCCCGGCACGGGCGGATCGACGTGCTGATCAACAATGTCGGCGGGGCCATCTGGTTCAAACCGTTCACCGAATTCACCCCGGCGCAGATCCAGGCCGAGATCACCCGCTCGCTCATGACGACGCTGCTGGCCTGTCGCGCGGTCCTGCCGGGGATGGCCGAACGCGGCAGGGGCGTCATCGTGAACGTCTCCTCCGCGGCCACCCGCGGTATCCATCGCATCCCGTATTCGGCGGCCAAGGGCGGGATCAACGCGCTGACCGCCTCGCTCGCACTGGAATACGCCGATGCCGGAATCCGCGTCGTCGCGACCGCGCCCGGCGGCACCGACGCCCCGCCCCGCCGTATCTCGCGCGGCGGATCGGCGCTGGAGAGCGCGCAGGAGCAGGAGTGGTTCCAGGCGCACATCGATCAGACGATCGACTCCAGCCCGATGAAGCGCTACGGAACGCTCGACGAGCAGGCCGCGGCGATCACCTTCCTGGCCTCCGACGAGGCGTCCTACATCACCGGCACGGTTCTGCCGGTCGCGGGCGGAGATCTGGGCTGAGCCGAGCACGCGCCACGTCCCCGCGATCGCGTTCCCGCGCGGGTCGCGGGGATTACCGTGAGGGTGTGACTGGAACGGACCCGTCGGGCGCGGTACATCAGGCCGCCCTCGCGGCCCTGGTCACCCGGCTGCGCGACGTCCACGACCGAGGCCCCGGCCTCATCCTGCTCACCGGACGTCCCGGTGACGGCCGCACCACGGTGCTGCGCGAACTGGCCGCCCAGCACGACGGCCCGGTTCGCTGGTCCACCGCCGCATCCTGGGAAACCGGTTACCCCTTCGGCGTCATCGGCCAACTCTTCCCCGAACTCGCCTGCGCCGCCCAACCTCGCAGCGCCACAACGGCTCTCGCAACAGCTACGGCCCCGGGCCGCGACGCAGCGCCGAATCCCACTGCCGCAGTGGCGGAGTCCGCAGCATCCGAGAATCCGGCCGCTGCCGTTCCCGAGGAAACAGTCGGTGCCGGTCCGGCCGCGACGATCGCGGATCACGGTGGAAACCGGGGGCCCGTCGAGGTCGCGGCGATGATCGCGGAACGGATCGGTGCCGCGGAAACGGTTCTGGCGGTGGTGGATGACGCGCAGTGGGCCGATGTCGTTTCGTTGCGGGCGTTGGCCTCGGCGGTGCGTCACTATCGCGATACTCGGCTGCTGATCGTCGCGGCGACGGTCGTCGGGGATGCGGGCGTCGCACCGGACGCGGTCGAGCTGTTGCCGCGGATCGCCACGGGCACAATACGAATCGCACCGCTCACCGTCGCGGAGGTCGGGCAGGTCGCCGCGCGCCGCGGGCTCGCGCTACATCCGTCGATGGCCGAGCGGCTGTGCACGCATACCCGCGGAGTGGTGCGCGACGTCGAGCGGTTGCTGATCGAGGTTCCGCCGCAGGTGTGGGCGGGCTTCGATCCGGACCTTCCGGCTCCGGCCGCGATCACCGCGAAAACACGTGCAGCACTGGGTGACTGCACAGCGTCGGCGCGGCGGTTGATCGAGGCGACGGCCGTGCTCGGGTCCGGCACCGCGGTGGGTGATGCGGCGGCGCTGGCGGGTATCGACGGCGATCTGCTCACGGTGCTGGACGAAGCAGCCCGGACCGGGTTGGTGCGACTGGGCCCGCAGGGGCTCACCGAGATCGGCCCGGCCGACCCGATGCTGCGGGCAGCGGTACTCGCGGATATGGGTCCGGCCGCGACGGCCGAACTACGTTGCCGTGCAGCGGAATCCACCGAGGATCCGGTACGGCGGCTACGACTGCTGGTCGCGGCCACGCCGGTTCCGGACGCCGGTCTGGCGGACCGGCTGGACGCGCTGGCCGACGAGCAGGCCGCACGCGGCGCGTGGGGCACCGCGGCCTCACTGTTGCGAGATGCCGGCCGCCTCACCGTCGACCGGCTCACCCGCGAAGGGCGATTGACCCGGGCGGTGGACGCACTGGTCGGCGCGGGCGACATCTTCGCCGCCACGGCCCTGATTCCCGAGGTGGAGAGTCTGCGGGAGACGCCGCTGCGCAATGCGGTCCTGGGCTATCTGGCGATGGTGCGAGGGCGGCCCGCCGAGGCGGAGATCCGGCTGGCCCGAGCCTGGGATCTGGTGAACGCCGAACGGGAACCCGAGGTGGCGGCACTGATCTGTCAGCGCTATGTGTTGCATGCGCTGTGCCGTTGTCGGCCGACGGATCTGGTGGACTGGGCGGATCGGGCGATCACGCTGGTCGGGTCCGGTAATCCGGCGGCGGTCGAGGCTGCCGCGATTCGCGGACTCGGCCTGGTCTACGGGCACACCGCCGCGGCCCGGCGATCGTATTCCGAAGTATCCCAACAGATCCGGACCGGCGCTCAGGTGCAGCGCATCACCATGGGGCGCGGCTGGCTGCATCTCATCACCGACGAATTCGACGACGCCCGCTCGGATCTGGAAAGCTCCGTCCCGACAACCTATCTCGGCGGTTCCACGCGAATCTCACTGTGGGCCAGGGCATGGCTGGCCCGCGTCCAGTTCCTCACCGGCGACTGGGACGACGCGCTGCACACCGTCGCCGAGGCCGCCGAGTTGGTGGAGCGCACCGGCATCGTGCTCTCGGCCCCGCTTCTACACTGGACCGCGACGTCCGTGCACTGCCTGCGCGGCGACTGGACCGCAGCCCAGATCTCCCTCCAGCACGCGGCGACGGGACCGCAGGACTACGAAATCATGCGGGTGCCTTCCTATCTGGCCCGCGCACAGTGGGCCGAGGCGCGAGCGGACTCGGCCGGAGTGCTGCGCGCACTGCATCCGCTGACCCAGGCGTGGGCATGGAACGGCCCCGACGATCCGGGCCAGTGGCCGTGGGCCGACATGTACGCGCACGCGCTGATCGCCGAGGGCAGATACGACGAGGCCGAGGCATTCCTGACTCGACACGAGCGGCACGCCGCCGAGTTGGCTCGCCCCTCGGCCCAGGCGCGTCTGCGCGCGGTGCGCGGCCAATTGTCCGGGGTGCGAGGCGATCTCGACGGCGCCCGCGCGGCCTTCGCCGAGGCCCTCGAACAACTCGACGGTATGCCGCTGCGATACGACCGCGCCCGGGTGAGCCTGAGCTACGGACAGATGCTGCGGCGCGCCGGTAAACGGCGCGAGGCCGACGCCGAACTGTCCACCGCCCGCGACCTTTTCGCCGCCCTGGACGCACGCACCTACGTGACCCGATGCGACCGTGAACTCAAGGCCGGAGGGGTACGAGCCCAGCGCGCGGGCCGGACCGGCGACCAGCTGACTCCGCAGGAGAACGCCGTCGCGACCCTGGTCGCCCGCGGCCTGCCCAATCGGGAGGTCGCGGCCGAGCTGTACATCACCACGAAAACCGTTCAGTACCACCTGACTCGGATCTACACCAAGCTCGGCATCCGCTCCCGAGCCGAGCTGGCGGCCCTGCGCGAGAACACCTGACCCGCGAAATCGGCTGTCGGGCCGGGCCTGTTGTCCGATGTTCACACACCCTTCCCGTACCGGGCGGTACCTACCGAACAATGCCCGCACCCCGACGGGTATCCCCCGGAACGCGCCGACTCGCGAAACGAGATCCTGGAATCGCCGATCCGTACATAAGCATTTGCTGGCTAGTGACTAATTCTCCGACTTCGGGTATGTTCTGAAGGATGGCGGATGCTAGAGAGTTGCTCACCTATCAGGTGACGATCTCGCGGCCCGACAACTACGGAGAGCCGTGGTGGCGGGTCGGTAATGCGGGCACCCCTGCTCAAGCCGCCGCCGCGCTGTCCGAACTGGCCGTTCGATGCGCCCTGGAACCGACCTCACCCACCGGCCGCTGCTGGTTCGTCTGTGATGTCCGTTTCTCCGATGACGTGCAGGTCGACTACTTCGTAGGCTCCATCAGCACCACCCATCTGGGCGAGCAGCTGCACGGTGCGGCAGACCGCATCCGCGAGGTGACCGATGCGGCCTCCCGCGTCACCCACCCGACGCTCCGACCTCGCGGTTCACGCTGAGCGACCCCGCACACAGCGGTACCGAGCGAATACACATTCGACTCACAGCTAACTCATAGCAATATCAGACCGGCCCTGGTAGGTCGCGCTTTCGCCGAGTCCGGGCGGACGACCCGCGTCGAAACGACCCGCCTCGAGCAGGCTTGCCACAACCCCACGCCCGCATGCGGATGATTCGGGCGATCTCGACGGTTGCGCGCTGCCGCGTCGACGCGCACTGCCGCTCCGCAAGTCCAACCGAACGCCGCCCGCCCCTCAGCATCGATCACCGATGAGCAAAGCGGCTCACAACACCCAGTGAGTCTACGAAAATGCTTGCCGCACCGAGTGATACATGACACACACCCGGCCCGGTCGAACTCACAGCGACCGTTCGCAATCAACCCGACAATGCGTAACCCGGAGGCAACCGAGGGGCAACTGGTCAGTCGAACAAGACTTTTACGGTACCAACCGTCAGGTACTCAGCGGCGAGTGCTCCGCACCGATTCGCCGAGGTCGGGAAGCACTTCCGACCCAGTTTTGCACCGGATTCCCCGTAGAAAGCACGAGAAATGCGCGAATACATTCTGGATGTCGCCCGGGATATCTGCACTACCCGCACCGACGCCACCCTCGACGAGATCGCTGCCACGGCCGGTCTGGACTCGTCTCAGATCCACGACTACTTCCGCGGCGTGAACGATGTGCGCGATGCCCTCGCTCCGGGCATGGCCGTTGTAGCCCGGACGGCCTGACGATCATGAACCTCAGGCCCACCAACCCGAATCCCGCCCGATGGCGACTGTCCCCAACGGATTCCGACGATCGCGCAACACTCCGACGCTGGCCCGGGTCGGCGAGGAACGCGACGCCAGCTACAGCACCGGCCCGCAGGATTGCGTCCAAGCTGCAGGCCCCGGCCCGGAATGGTCGAACAAGCCGCCGGTCGTGGCCTCGTACGCGGTCATCCGACTGTGCGAGGAACTGGTCGGCGCGCAGATCACCATCACCGCGCGATGTGTCCGCGCCCGCGGCTGCTTCAGCAGTTGGCAAGTGACGGTGCGTGATTCACACGAGACGGTCGGCGAGGGCCGGATGGACTTCGTCGCGGTGCATCGTCCGCATTACGAGGCCCGCCGCCTCGAACCCAAACGCGCCGCCCTGACCTCGGCCCTCAGCACGGCCTGAGAGCCCGAATCTCACACGAGCGCAGGCGAAGTCGGAGGGCCTGCGACAGTGGCCGAAGCCTCCCTCTGCCGGGTTGCAGAGGGAGGCTTCGGCATTCCGGGAGTCTGCTCGGCGTCGGCCGGGCCGGGCGTTCCGCTCGACGATCACCCTCTCCCGGACCACGAGTCTCGCTGATCCCGTCCCGGGCCGTCCGTGCGACCATGGTGAACGCCGAACCAGCCGAGTCGCAGCCGCCGAACTCTGTGGCCGGCCCAGCTCACCACCACCGGCGGGCAGCGTCCCGCCGTCGAACAGACAGGAGCTGTCCCATGAGTTCCGCCCAGGCCGTCATCACCGCCGTCCTGTTCGTCTGGCTCGGCATGGTGCTGGCGATCTCGTTCCTGGAAGCGCCGTTGAAATTCCGCGCGCCGCAGGTGACCCTGCCGATCGGACTCGGCATCGGTCGCTTGGTGTTTCGCGCACTCAACACCGTCGAGGTCGGCTTCGCCGCGATCACGGTGGTGGCTCTGCTGTTCGCATCGTTCGGCGGCGTCGCGGTCGCGGCGGTGATCGCGGTGGTGATACTGGCGGCTCAACTCCTGTTCGTCCGCCCCGGGCTCACCCGCCGCAGCGATGCCGTCCTAGCGGGCGAGGACGCTCCCCGCTCGAACGCCCACTTCGCCTACATCGCCCTGGAGGTGATCAAGGCGATCGCCCTGCTGGTCGGCGGAATCCTGGCCCTGCTCGACGCCGTCGCCTGAGGCCCGGAACCCACCGCATTCGGCACCGCCCGTCACTCCGACAACACGTCGACTTCTGCTGGTAGCGGAAACACCGCCGTCCGCTTCCGCCGAACGGCAAGCTTTTCCTCACACCGGCCTGCCGGAAAGCGCTGAGCCAGTTCAGTAGTCGAAACGACGTATCGGAGGAAGTCGTGACCATCGCTATCGTCGGAGCCGGGCCGGGCGGTCTGACCCTTGCCCGGATGCTGCACCTGAACGGCATCGATGCCGTTGTGTACGAACGGGATTCATCGCGCGACGCGCGCGGTCAGGGCGGCATGCTCGATATTCATTCCGGGCAGCGAGCGTTGCGCGAGGCCGGTCTGATCGATGGATTCCACGCGATCGCCCGCGGCGAAGGCCAGGACATGCGTCTGCTGGAGCCGGACGGCACGCTGCTGCTGCAGGAGGACACGCCCGAGGACGCGCCCCTTCTTCGGCCCGAGGTCGACCGCGCCGATCTGCGTGACCTGCTGCTGGATTCGCTCCCCGACGACGCGGTGCGCTGGGGGCGGGCATTCGAATCCGCCGACGACGGCGTACTGCACTTCGCCGACGGCAGCAGTGCGACGTACGACCTGCTGGTCGGCGCGGACGGTGCGCAGTCCCGGGTCCGCGCGCTGCTCACCGACGCCCGCCCGGTACACATCGGCCAGAACGTCGTCGAGGTGTGCATTGCGGACATCGACCGCACGCATCCCGACCTCGCCGCGATGGTCGGGCGCGGCAGCTACTGGGTGTTCGGCGACGGACTGTCCCTGGCGGCGCAGCGCAACGGCGACGGCTGCGTTCGCATCGGCCTGAACTTCTACAACACCCCCGAGGACTGGTTCGCCACCAGCGGGATTCCGTTCGACGACCCGGCCGCCGCCCGCGCGCGGCTGATCGACCTGCTGCCCGGCTGGGACGCGCGGTTCACCGCGCTGATCGCGGCCTGCGACGACACGATCGTGCCGCGGTCGATCACCACCCTGCCGCTCGGCCTGACCTGGCCGTCGTCGCCCAGCGTCACGCTGGTCGGCGATGCCGCGCACCTGATGCCGCCGGTGGGCGAAGGCGCGAATATGGCGTTGCTCGACGGCGCCCTGCTGGGTCTCGCACTGGCCGCGCATCCGGACGACTTCCCCACCGCCGTCGAGGAATACGAGCGCGAGATGTTCGAGCGCACCGGCGCCGCCGCCCGGATGTCCGCGCAGATGCAGGAGTTGCTGAACGCGCCGGACGCCGCCCAGCGATTGCTCGCCTTCTTCCAACCAGGCTGAGCGACAACCTGATACGAGACCGGGCAGCCATCGAAGACCGGGCGGTCGCGGCGCGCCCGACGCTCCTGCGCCACGTCCGGCCGGTCACTCACCTCCGCGGGCGTCGTCGCGTCGGATCGGCATGATCGGAAAGTGCCACCTAAGCTGAGGCTCCGAACGTCCGGCGAACGGGGGAACCTGAGATGAGCATCAATCCCGGCGACTGGTCACCGCCGCCGAAACCGACGGCGAATCGGAAATACCTGGCTGTCGTGATTCCCGTCGTGGTGGTGCTGGCCGTCGCCCTCGCGACCGGCATCGGGCTGCTGGCCCGCACCGCGTTCGCGACGGAGATCCGGGGCACCGCCGTCGCGACGCCCGGAGCCTCGTCGGCCGAGCATGTGCTCGCCGACGGCGCGGTGCGGATCGGTGATCCGCATGCGAAGGTGACGGTCCGGGTCGTCATGGATCTGCAGTGCCCGTACTGCAAGATGTTCGAGGCGAACAACGGATCGGTGCTCGAGGGTGCGGTGCGCGACCACACCGCCGCGGTCGAGTACAGCGTCATCACCTTCCTGGACCGCGCGAGCACCACGCAGTACTCCTCCCGCGCGGGCAATGCCTCGTTCTGCGTCGCCAACTCGGGCCTCGAGCACTACCAGTCGTGGCTGGCCGCGATGTTCGCCCAACAGCCCGAAGAGGGCAGCGACGGTCTCACCGACGATCAGCTGATCCGCATCGCCAAGACGGCCGGTTACACCGAAGACGCTGTGGCGCAATGCATCATCAACCGCAGCTACGACACGTACCTCCGCACCGAGACCAAAGCGGTGCTTGCCGGCGGTGTGGACTCGACCCCCACGGTCACCGTCAACGGCAAGCAGATCACCTCCAGCAGCGCCCTGATGACGCCGGGCGGCCTCGCCCCGCTGATCGCGGCGGGCTGAGCCGCCGGGTCACCAGGACGGCGGTCCGACACGCGCAGCGCCGCCGCCGAGAGCCTTTTCCTCGACGGCAGCCGCGCAGACGCCTCGCGGCACAGGTGAACCCCCGCGGCCTACGACGCGGGACGCTCGACCATGTCACGTCACGTCCCGACCGCGACGTGGACCATGTAGCCGGCGGACGCCAGCGCGAACACCAGGTAGAGGCCCGGAAACGCGATGTTGTAGAAGACGCGCGCTCTGATGTGTGCGACGAGCGCGCCGACGAAGAACAGGATCAGACCGACACCGGCCGCCACGCCGAGCCAGGGCAACCAGATCAGCCCGGCGACGAGTCCGATCGCCCCTGCCAGTTTCAACGTCGCGAGGTAGGGCACGGCCCGTGCGGGAACGTGCACCTCGGCGGAATTCTTCAGCACGAACCCGACCGGGACATAGTCGGCGAGCGCGATGGCCGCATTCGCCACGATGCACACGATCGTGACGACGAACAGGGCGATCATGCGCCGCACCCGGTCTGTGCTCGGTCACGATCGGCGACCCCGGGAATCTGTCGGGATATGGTCCGAGACCGGACTTTCGATACGCTCATCAGCAGGTTGCTTCCTCGAGTAGTGGTGAACTTCGGATCCGAGATGGTGGTCTCGTTCGTCCCGACGTCGCGCGCCTCGGAAAGGTGACACCTGGTGGTATCAATCGCGGAATTCGAAGCGGCCCGCCCGCAACTGATCGCGGTGGCATTCCGATTGCTCGGATCCGTGCACGACGCCGAGGACGCCGTGCAGACCACCTGGATCAAGGCATCGACCGCCGATGCGGTCGATGTCCGCACCCCGGCGGCGTGGTTGACCACGGTGCTCACCCACGTCTGCCTCGACCAGTTGCGAACGCGGCGCAGGCGCGGCGAGGAGCCCTTGCTCGCGGACCTGATCCCGGCCGAGACCCTCACAGCGGACGAGCACTGTCTGCGGCGCGAGAACATCTCCCGGGCCCTGATGGTGGTCCTGGATCGCCTGACTCCGCCGCAACGCGTCGCCTACGTTCTGCACGATCTGTTCGACGTCCCGTTCCGGGAGGTCGCGCACACTCTCGGCACCAGTTCCGACAACGCGAAGAAGCACGCCAGCCGCGCACGACGACGGATCGAGCAGGCCGATCCCGCACTCGCCACCACCGCCGAGGAGCGCGCGGTCGTCGACGCCTTCCTCGACGCGGCCGCCGGCGGTGACATGGACCGCATGCTCGCCCTGATGACCGACGACTGCGTGCGCGCCGCCGATCCCGCACTCGTGCCGCCCGGTACGCCGTCGGTCGTCACCGGCGCCCGCGCGGTCGCCGAGGAGACGAGGCTGTTCGCCGACCGAATCCGCGCCGCCGTCCCGATGACGGTCGCCGGCCGGCCCGCCCACGTCATCGCACCCGGCGGTCACCTGCTCGCGGTCGTCGAGGTCACCCTCCGGAACGGTCGCGTCAGCCGGATCGACATCGTTCGTCCTCATCCGGACACCGCCATCTCGATGCCCGGAATCGACTCGCCACAACCCACCTTCGACCCGCGTTCGAACTGACCATCGTCACCAGATCTCCCCGCACCCGGACACCGCGTCTTGACAGCAAATAGACAGCGAACAATCGTGGAAAACGATGGAACCCGGAACAGTTTCCGACCGGCTGCTGTCCATGTCGCCCGAACCGCTCGGCGAGATCATTCGGGGCACCGTGGAGCGGCTGCTCGATGCGCAACAGCCGCGCGAACTCGATTGCACGGCAGCGGATCTGCTCCGCGCGGCCATGGGCGCCGACATCGAACACCATCGACCGAAGGGGAATCTCATGAAGATCTCGGTTATCGGCACCGGACTCATCGGCGCACAGGTGGTCGGCGATCTGACCGCGGCCGGGCACGAAGCGAGCGGGCACTCCCGCTCGACCGGCGTCGACCTGCTCACCGGCGCCGGACTCGACGACGCGCTGCGCGGTGCGCAGGTCGCGGTGAACCTCACCAACTCGCCCACGTTCGACGACGACTCGCTCGACTTCTTCCGCACATCGGTGACCGAGCTGCTGGCCGCGGCGCAGGCGGCAGGCGTCGGGCACCTGGTGACGCTGTCGATCGTCGGCGTCGACCAGGTGCCCGACATGGCCTATTACCGGGCGAAGACGTTGCAGGAGAATCTGGTCGAGGCGGGGCCGATCCCGTACTCGATCGTGCGCGCCACCCAGTTCATGGAGTTCATCGCGCCGACAATGGAATCGACGACCGACGGCGAGGTCGTACGTCTGCCCGCCACCCCGATACAGCCGATCAGCTCCGCCGAGGTCGCTGCCGCGGTCGCCGAGGTCGCCATGGGCGCCCCGCTGCACGGTATCCGGAACATCGCCGGGCCCGACGTCTTCACCCTCGACGAATTGGGCCGAATCACACTGGAAGCCAAGGGGAATCACCGACACGTCGTCACCGACCCGACCGCCGGGTTATTCGCCGTCGTCAAGGGCGACGTGCTCACCGCACCGGAGGGCGCACGACTGTTCGGCACCCACTACCGCGACTGGCTACAGTCGCACTGACCCGGCCGGGCACTACACCTCCACCCGCCGGACACATTCGCGCTCAACAAGTTTCGGCAATTTTTCACCCCTGCCACACAGCACGATGACAGGTCCGCTCCCGGCCTCCGGACCACCGACACCCGAGGCCGACACAGAGGCGGGCGCGGACAGCTACCATCGGCTCTACCTGCACATCCATCCGCCCGACGCTCGGTTGGCCTACGAGATCGTCGACATCGACGCCGAAAGGGACCGGAGAGTGGGCACTCATGACACCACCCATGGATAACCTCGAGACCACCGTGGCCACGCCGCTGGGCAGCTTGCACGTCGAGGTCGCGGGGAGCGGCGAGGCGCTGGTGCTGTGGCCGAGCCTGCTGATGGACGCCGACCTGTGGCGTGCTCAGGTCGAGCGCTTCGCACCGAACTACCGCACCGTCTCGATCGATCCCCCGGGACACGGCCGATCCCGGTCGCTGACGCGGGAATTCACCTTCGACGAATGCGCGCGCTGCGTGGTCACGATCCTCGACGCGCTGGGAATCCGGCGCGCCCACTTCGTGGGCAACTCATGGGGCGCGATGATCGGCGGCACCCTCGCCGCGACCTACCCCGACCGGGTGCACACCGTGATCCTGATGAACGGGACCGCATCGCGAGCCTCGCTGCTGCAGCGGATCGAATACTCCGCGTTGATCACGGTCGCCCGGTTGCTGGGCGGGATCCGACCACCGCTGACCCGGTCGGTCGTGCGCGCGTTCCTGGGTCCGACCAGCCGGGCCACCCGACCGGACGTGGTCCGGCAGGTGCTGGACACCGCCACCCGCAACGAGGTCACCTCGGTGGCGTTCGCGGTGCGGTCGGTGGTGATCCACCGACCCGACCAACGCCGCCTCTTCGGTGCCATCACCTGCCCCGCACTCGTGGTCGCCGGCCGCGAGGACAGCACCTTCCCGCTGGCGGAACTCCAGACCATGGCGCGCGCCATCCCGACCGCCGAACTGGTCGTCATCGACGACGCCGCGCACCTGGCCGCCGCCGAAGTGCCCGAGATCGTCAACGACCTGATCGAGCAATTCCTCACCCGCCACCGGAGCACCGAGCCCTGAGCGACTGCGGGCGAATCAGCCTCGTGGCCAGTATATTTCGAGCTACGCTCGTCACTCTCCGAGCCAGCGCGGCGGTCGCTTCTCGGCGAAGGCGCGGGCGCCTTCCTGCGCGTCGGCCGAGGCGAACACCGGGCCCGTGATCGCCCGCTGCCGTTCGAACATCGCGTCCGGCGGCCACTGCACGCTCTCGTGGATGATCCGCTTCGAGGCCCGCACAGCCAGCGGCCCGTTCGCCGCGACCGAGCGGGCCAACTCGATCGCGGTGTCGAGTGCATTCCCTTCGTCGGCAAGACGATTGACCAGGCCGAGAGCGAAAGCTCGCTCGGCTCCGATCAGGTCGCCGGTCAGCGCCAGTTCCATCGCCACGGCCGGCGGGATCCGCCGAGGCAACCGCATCAGCCCACCGGCCGCGGCCACCAGCCCACGTTTGACCTCGGGTATGCCGAATGTCGCTGTGCGCGATGCCACCACGAGATCCGCGGCGAGAACGGCCTCGCAGCCGCCTGCCAGTGCGAATCCCTCCACGGCGGCGATCAGCGGTTTCTCCGGCGGGGCCTCCACCAGGCCGAGGAATCCCCGTCCCGGGATCACGGGTGACTCCCCGCGCACGAACGCCTTCAGATCCATCCCGGCGCAGAACGTGCCGCCAGCGCCGGTGAGTACGCCGACCGTGAGATCCGCGCGGGCATCGAGTTCGGTCATCGCCGCGGCAACCGCCTCGGCGACAGCGAGATTCACCGCATTGCGCGCCGCGGGCCGGTTGAGTGTGACCACGAGGACGCCGTCCTGGACATCGACCAGCACCTCATCACTCATCGCGACACCGCCGAGTCCGCGATGCCGAATCGGCAGCGGCGCCGGGGGCCGAGCACGTGTTCTCGTTCGAGGTTCATCTCCGTCTTTCTGGCTGAGCGCCGTGTCATCCGGCGCGAGAAGTGTTGCCACACAAGCAGAGCCGGATCACCGTGCGGTGAGGCCACCGTCCGCGGCGACGACCGAACCGGTCATGTACGACGACTCCGCCGATAGCAGGAAGGCGATCACGGCCGCCATCTCCTCCGGGTCGGCGCGGCGGGCCAGCGGAGTCGAGGCGACCGCGTTGCTGGTCACGCCCTCCACCTCCCGGGCACGGCGCGCCAGCGGGGTGTCCACCACTCCGGGGCACAGGCAGTTCGCGCGCACACCGCGATCGGCATAGCCGACCGCGATCGAGCGCGTCAGCCCGAGCACGCCGCTCTTGGACGCGTCGTAGCTGGGGGTATTGGTGTTCGCGGACACCAGCGAGGCGACCGATCCGATGGTCACCACGCTCGACGCGCCCGCTTCCAGCAGGTAGGGCAACGCGGCGCGGATCGCGAGGAACGTCCCGTTGAGATTGACCGCGATCACCGAAAACCAGTCGTCCAAAGCCATTTCGTGCGGCAGACCGGAACGGGCGATGCCCGCGCAGGTCAGCACGCCGTCCAGTCCGCCGAGTTCCTTCGCCACGGCCGTCACCGCGGTGTCGAGCGATCGTTCTTGCGTGACATCGCATTCGAACGACGTGGCATCACCCAGCTCGGATGCCAGCTGCCGCGCCGCATCGGCGTCGGTGTCCAGGATCGCGACAGCGGCTCCTTCGGCGGACAGTCGTCTCGCGGCCGCGGCGCCGATCCCGCCCGCTCCCCCGGTGATCAGGATTCGCCTGTCGCGCAATCGTTTTCCGTAGTCCATCGTCATCTCCGTTCAGCCGATCCGGCGGCCGCAGTCCACCGGCAGGGATACGCCGGTCACGAATCGCGCCTCCTCGGAGGCGAGATACAGCACGGCGTTGCTGATATCCACCGCTTCGACCCAGCCCTGTCCGAGAACGTCTCCGGTGCGGGCACGTTCGCGCAGATCGTCGGGTGTCGGATTCGCCAGATCCGGGCAGAAGACCCGGAGCGTGGAATCGCTGAACAACATGTCGGTGGCGACGTTGCCGGGATGCACCGCGTTGACGCGGATCCCGTGCTTACCCAGTTCCGCCGAGAGGGTTTTCATCAGCCCGACCACTCCGCTCTTGGACGCGTTGTAGTGCGCGACGTTCGCGGCGCCGACGAAGGTCACCACCGAGCTGGTCAGAACCACCGAACCGCCACGACCGGCCGAGATCATGTGCGGTACAGCGGCTTTCACCGTGCGCCACACTCCGGTCAGGTTGATGTCGAGCATGTCCTGCCATTCGGTGTCGGACAGGTCGAACGTCGGGCGGCAGCCACAGACGCCCGCATTGGCGCTCACGATGTCGATGCCGCCCAGGGTTTCGACCGCGTCGGCGGCCACCTGGTCGAGACCGGCCTGATCGCGCACGTCGACCTGGCGGGCCAGCACCCGGCGCCCCAGATCGCGCACCAGCTTCTCGGTTTCGCGCAGGTCGTCCACCGTGGCCATCGGATATTCCAGCGACGGCACGTCCGAACAGGAGTCGACCGCGACGATGTCCGCGCCCTCCTGCGCGAGCCGCATCGCGTGCGCTCTGCCCTGTCCGCGCGCAGCGCCGGTGATGAACGCGACCTTCCCGGTAACCCGTCCCATCCGCATAACCTCCATGTCCTCAGTCCAAACCCAACAGCCGCGCCGGAACCGTGCCGGCCATCAGCCGCAGGTCGTGCTCGTCGACGCCTTCGTCCCACAGGGCATTCACGTACCCCTGCAACCCCGCCGCCGGGTGCGGCAGGGTGTCGGTCCAGCCGTAGTCGGTGGACACGATCGCCCGTTCCGGGCCGATCCGGCCGATAGCGGCAATGACCTGGGCGAACGTCGACGGCTTTCCCATGCACGTGTGCGCGGCGAACTCGATCACGGCGCCCAGATCGGCCAGCTCCGCGACCTGATCGATGGACAGCCCCGGCCCCGCGCTCGCATGCATCGCATGGGTGACGACCAGGTTCCCGCGCCCGCAGAACGCGCGAGCCACCGCGTAGTGCTCGTCGGTCGTGATGTGCCCGGTGGCCAGCACCGCGCCGCTCGCGGCGACGAGATCCATGATCTCGCGCACCTCGGACACCAGCGCACCGTCCGGACGTAGAACCGGAATCCCCTGCGGCACACCGAATGCCGCCTCGACCGCCCGCGGGCTGTTCGAGGCCGAGGACAACGTCGGCAACCAGATCACCCGCGCGCCCGCGCGCAGCGCGGTCTCCACCGCCTGCGGGTTCAGTCCGCCGACCGGGTGGTCACAGCACATTCCCGCGATCGACAGGACGTCCGGTACGGCCTTGTTCGCCAGGTCGGCTACCGCGGTCGAGGGGAACTCGTGCGCCTTCAGCACGATCGCGCGCATCCCACCGGCCGCCGCCTCCCGGGCGGCCTGGATCGGGTCCACCGCGTGCGGATGCTTCGCGAGTTTCTCGACCAGCGGTTCCGGGCCGAAGTGGCAGTGCATATCGATGGCGCCGTCGAAAAGGATAGGGGCCCGGCCGGATTCGCGTGTCATTCGGCAGTGACACCCCCGTCGGCGAGAATCGCCTGCCCGGTGACGTACGAGGCGTCCGAGGACGCGAGGAATGCGACCACCGCCGCGATCTCCTCCGGTTCGCCGTACCGGCCCAGCGGCACGTTCAGCGGCTTGGCGGGGTTGCGCACCGCACCGGTGGTCGGGACGATCGCCGCGGTATTGCTGCTCAGGTTCGTCTTGACCGCACCCGGGCAGACGCTGTTGACCCGGATGCCGTGCGGCGCATATTCGATCGCGAGCGTCTGGGTGAGCATCTTGACCCCGCCCTTGGACGCCCGGTACGGCGCGAGGCCGCCCTGGGTCGCGATGAAGGAGGACGTCGAACCGCAGGTGACGATCGAGCCGCCGCCGCGGCGCAGCATCGATGGCAGCGCGGCCTGGATGGTGAAGAAGGTGCCGCTCAGGTTGATGTCGAGCACACCGCGCCAATCCTGTTCGGGCAGTTCGTGACTGTCGATCCGCGCGCCCGAGACCCCGGCTCCGGTGAACACCACGCCGACGTCGCCGAACCGCGTGACGATTTCGGCCACGACCTCCTGCATCCGCGCCCGGTCCCGCACGTCGGCCTCGAAGGCGGCCGCCAGGCCACCGGCCCGCCGGATGTCGTCGGCCGTGGACTGCGCGGCGGCGGAATGCAGATCGACGACGGCCACGGCCGCCCCTTCCGCGGCCAGCCGCCGCGCGGACGCGGCTCCGATCCCCGAACCTCCGCCGGTCACCACTGCGGTGGTGTCCTCGAGCCTGCGCATGCCGGGCCTCCCAAAGTCGTCCGATTTTATCCGAATCATGCACATCATTAGATTGGATGTCAATCGTTGACGTAGATCACATTCATGCTAATAATTCGCAGTGACCGTAGGACTCGATGAGGAGATGCCATGACCGAGGTGGCCGACAATTCCGCCGGTGTACGCGATCTCGGCGGATGTCCGGTGTTCCACACCGACTACCGCGTGGAACGCCCCGCGCTGGAGACGCACCGACTGCTCAATGCCGACCGGGAAGCCGCGCGATTCGCCTGGAACGACTCCACCGAGGAGGGTTTCTGGGTCCTGAACCGATTCGACGACGTGCGCGAGGCGCTGCAACGGGACGCCGACTTCAGCAACGACCAGGTCAGCTCCCTGCACCGGTCACCGCCGGGAATTCTGTTGCCGGAGAACCTGAACCAGCCTCAGCACGCCGAGATGCGGCGGATCCTCAACCCGTTCTTCGCGCCCAAGCTGGTCCGGCGCATCGCGGACCGGGCGCAGGAGCGCGCCGTCGCACTGGTCGAACAGATCGCACCGCGCAAGTCCGAGGATATGGCGACCGGATTCGGCATGACCTACCCGACCGAGCTGTTCCTGGCGCTGCTCGGTCTGCCCGTCGAGGACGGGCCGACGTTCCAGCCCTGGGTGGAGGGACAGTTCACCGGATTCTTCGACAAGTCCCCGCAGGCACAGCAAACCGCCGCGCAGACCCGCCGGGAGCTCGACGCCTACTTCGCCGCGGCGATCGCCGACCGCCGGGCGAATCCGGGCGATCCCACGACCGATCTGGTGACCCGGCTGGTCACGGCGGAATACCAGGGCGCCCCGATCCCCGACGAGATGATCCTGACCATCTGCATGACGATCATGGCGGCCGGGCTCGACACCACCCGCAGCGCCCTGGGCTACACGTTCCTGCACATGGCCACCCATCCGCAGGACCGGCAGCGACTGCTCGACGAGCCCGAGTTGTGGCCGAATGCGATCGAGGAGATCATCCGGCTCTACGGCCTGATCATCCAGGACGGCCGGGAAGCCGCACACGACATGGACTTCCACGGCCTGCCGATCCGCAAGGGCGATCTGGTGTGGCTGGGCCTGGCGGCGGCCAACCAGGACCCGCGGGTGTTCGATGACCCGCACGTCTTCGACCCGGACCGGCCGAACCTGCAACAGCACCTCGGATTCGGCGCCGGATACCACCGCTGCCTCGGGATGCATCTGGCGCGTGCGGAACTCGTTGTCGCACTGACCGAGTGGCACGAACGGATCCCGCACTACCGGATCGCCGAGGGCGCGCAGCTGCGCGAGCGCGGCAGCCAGCTGCGACTGCAGCATGTCCCCCTGGTCTGGGACTGACTGCGGCGCAACCGGATTCACACCAGTCCACCGACCGGCGGCCCGGCATCCTGCACGAGGATGCCGGGCCGTGGTGTTTCCCGGACCGTTCCGCGGAACCGCGGGAGTTACGAATCGCGCACCGCGATGGCCGATTCCGGGCACGCGTGCGCCGCCGACTCGGCCTCGGGGTCAAGCCCTCCGGGACTTCCCAGCTGCGGCCGCGCTCGGCCACGAATCCCTCGTCGTCGTCGGTCAGCAGCCGTTCGGCCATCGCATAACACCGGCCGTGCCCCATGCAGCGGGCACCATCGATCGAAATGAACATCGTCGTCCTACCTGTCGGTCACGTTCTCGCGGATGCCGCGTCGGGTCGTCGTCTCACCGAGGAAGGCGGGGCCCCGCATCCAGCTGGATGCGGGGCCCCGCCCGAGGTCGTCAGACCGTCTCGGCCGCAGCGGTTCTGGGGGCCCGGATGAGCGCGACGAGCAGCAGGCCGACCACCGAGAGCACGGCTCCGATCACCCACCCCAGCTGGAAGCTGTGCTCGGTCGGAACCGCCTTGTGTCCCACCTTGATCACCTGCGCCGTCAGCACCGCGCTGATCGCCGCGCTGCCGATCGCGCCGCCGAGCGGACCGCTGATCTGCCCGATGCTCGCCGCCGTCGCGACCTCGTCGGGATGCAGGGCCTGGATGAACGTCAGGTAGGCGCTGGCGACGGCGAGCCCGTAGGACACACCGACGATGATCGGCCACACCCACAGCTGCCACGCCGACCCGTGGGCGAACGCGATGAGCAGCATGCCGACGCCACATCCGACGAACGCCAGCAAACACAACGCCCGGGCCGGGACGATCCGGCTCAGCGGCCCGACCGACGCACTACCCGCCACGATGCCGAAGCAGAACATCAGCATCAGCAGACCGCTGGACAATTCGTCGTAGCCGAAACCGAAACCGGCCGATGCGGGCACCTCGGTGAAGGTCGGCAGGGTGAAGTTGACGATCCAGGCCAGCATGCCGGCCAGGAAGAACACCAGCCATCCGCGCAGGAAGTTCATGTTCCGCAGCGCGCGGGTGTTCACCAGCGGCTCGGACACTCGCGCCTCGACGTTCCACCAGATCACCACCACGACCACACCGAGAATCAGCGGCACCAGCGTCTTCGGCGACGACCAGCCCCACTTCGACCCCATGCTGAGCGGAACCAGGACCAGGGCGAGCGCGACGGCCAGCAGCAGCCCGCCGACCCAATCGACCCGGCCGCGACCCGGCCCCTGCCGGCCCGGGACCGCCGCGAGCGTACCGAGGACCCCGATGATGCCGAGCACCGCGAGGATCACGAACACGATCCGCCAGTTCACGTGCACGGTGTCGGTCAGCAGTCCGCCGATGGCGAACGAGAGCCCGGCGGCGATCCCTTCCGCGGCCGCGATCCAGGACAGCACGACGCGCAGCGTCCGGCCGGTCAGGTTGGACCGCGCGATCGCCAGCGCGAGCGCGATGCCGCCGAGGGTGAATCCGCCGATGAACCGGCCGATCAGCAGCACGGTCATATTCGGCGCGCAGGCTCCCAGGAGACTGCCGAATGTCAGCAGGCACATCGTGACCAGCGCCATCCGCCGCTGCCCGAACAGCGACGCGAGCGGCGGGAGCAGGGATGTGCCGATCGCGCCGCTGAGCGATCCGATGATCACCACCCAGTTGAGCAGGCTGCCGGACGCCCCGAGGGCGGGGCCGATCTGGCCGAGCAGCTTGAGCGGAATGGTCAGCACCAGGGTGGCCAGGATGACGAAATAGCCGATCATCAGGACCAGGCCGCGTGGCATCGCGGCCGACACCTCACTGCCGTTCGAATCCGTTGCAGTAGTTGTCATCTTGCCTCTTCGTTGAGTTGATGGAGATGCCCGGTGGTCCGGGCGGTCAGGGAAAGTCGTGTGTCGACGCCGCCCCGCGGGGCGGCGCTCGACGGGTTCTAGGGGCGGTAACCCAGCTCGACGAGTTCGGGCAGGACCGCGGTTTCGAACAGGCGCAGGCTGCGCCGGCCCGCTTCCAGCGGCAGTCCGCCCATCAGGGGCTGGAAGACCAGTTCGGCGTCGGGTCCGAGCTTCTGGCACAGCTCGACGCACTCCTGCGGGGTCACCACCCGAATGTTCGGGTCGGTCCGCAACTCGGCCAGTCCCGCGGCGGGCCGGTAGGCGGTGGTGCCCACCCCACGCTCGCGGGCCCAGTTCGCGTTGGCGTTCGTCGTGTACAGCACGTGCGGCGCGACGATCTCCCAATCGCGCGCCGGATCCTCGGACACGAACAGGAACAGCGGACCGAGCACCGGGGCACGCGGCGGAACCGGCGCACCGAGCCGTTCGCGCTCGGCGGCGTATATCTCGTACAGCCGGTCCTTCTCGGATCCGGCCGGGCGGTACCCGTCACCGATCCTGGCGGCCCGGATCGCCGACGCCTCGGCCGAGCCGCCGATGTAGAGCGGCGGTCCCTGCGGGCGCGCGGGACGGGGACGGACCTTGACCGGTTCCCCGCGAAAGTCGAACTCTTCCCCGGTCCAAGCCTGTCTCAGCACTTCGACGATCTCTTCGAGGGTCTGCACACGCCGACGACGTTCGATACCGAACATCCGGTATTCCGAGTCACGGTATCCCAGGCCGAGCGTGACCTCGACCCGGCCCCCACCGACCAGGTCGAGCGCGGCGAGGTCCTCGGCCAGCCGCAGCGGATGGTGCAGCACCGCGACGAGCGCGGACAGATGCACCGTTATCCGGCGGGTCCGGCCGAGCATCGCCGACCCGAGGATCATCGGAGCGGCGCAGTAGCCGTCGTCGGCGCCGTGGTGCTCGGCGAGATACACCGTCTCGAACCCGAGTTCGTCCGCCCACGCGACGTGCTCGAGCGCGGCGGCGTACTGATCGGGACTGCCGACCCCGATTCCGGGGGCGCGCATGTCATAGCGCAGAGCCAGTTTCACGGTCGTCCGGTTACCGCTGGTAGCGGCCGTTCCGGAGTCTTCGGCCATGGGTTCCACACTCACCTCACGTGTTCCAGGTCACTCGCAAATTCAGTAGAACCATAGCAACCATGCGCATGAATGTGTAGGGTCTCGTTCGAAGAAAATCACCCCGGAAAGGACGACCATGACCGTCACCGAACCAGGAGCCCTGACCGGGATGCGCATCGTCGACTTCAGTCGCGTACTCGCGGGGCCCTACGCGACGATGCTGCTGTCGGACTTCGGCGCGGAAGTGATCCGACTGGAACGTCCCGGCGTCGGCGATGACACCCGCGGCTGGGGACCGCCCTGGTACGAGGGTGAGTCCACCTACTTCCTGGGGCTCAACCGGAACAAGACCTCCGTCGCGTTCGACCTGACCAGCGAGGCGGACCGGGCGATGGCACGGGAGTTGATCAGCGACGCGGACGTCGTGGTGGAGAATTTCAAACCCGGCACGCTGGAGCGGTACGGATTCGGCTACGAGCAGCTCGCCGCCGAGCATCCCGCGCTGGTGTACTGCTCGGTGACCGGATTCGGTTCCGGCAAGGGCGCGCACCTGCCCGGCTACGACCTGATCGCGCAGGCCACCGGCGGACTGATGAGCATCACCGGTCATCCGGAGAGCGGTCCGGCCAAGGTCGGCGTCGCGATGGTCGATGCCATCACCGGTCTGCACGCCGCGCTCGGCATCCAGACCGCGCTGATCCACCGGCTGCGCACCGGGCAGGGACAGCTAGTCGAGGTGAATCTGCTGTCCTCGGTGCTGGCCTCGCTGACCAACCAGGTCTCCGGGCACATCCTCACCGGCAACGTGCCGAAGCTGATGGGCAACGCGCACCCCAGCGTCGCCCCGTATCAGCCGGTGGCCACCGCCGACCGGCCGCTGGCCATCGCGGCCGCGAACGACAAGCAGTTCATCGCCCTGTGCCGCGCGCTCGGTCGTCCTGAACTGGCCGAGGATCCGCGGTATCGCAGCAATACCGACCGCGTGACCCACCGCGAGGCACTGATCGAGGATCTGGAGAACGTCTTCCGCACTCGCGACGCGGACCACTGGTTCACCGTCCTGGTCGACGCGGGCGTCCCCGCCGGTCCGATCAACGACATCGGCCAGGCCGTCGCCCTCGCGGAAAGCCTCGGTCTCGAGCCGGTGGTCCTGCCCGACGACGAACCCGAGGGCCGGGGAATCGCCCAGGTGCGCAACCCGATCCGGTTGTCCCGGACACCGGCGACGTACCGGACCAACCCGCCGAAACTCCCCGTTCGCTGAAATCGATTCGAGCGACGCGGGGCCGGATCGCCTGTCCCCGCGCCGTTTCGGCGATACACGCTCAGCGCGTGCGGGCATCGGCCACCGCACAACAGCACCGATCCTCTTGCGCACCAAAGATTTCCCGTACACTAAGCACGTATCAGCCGAAGGTCCGCTCGTGCAGCCGGGCGACCGGCGAGCCGATCCCCGACGGGCTCAGCGGACTTCGGGAGCGTGCGGCCATCCGGCGACCAGATCGGTGCTCACCTCGATCACCATGTGTTTCTCGGTGAATCGCGGCTGCGGACCGCTGACGTCCACGATGTCGTCATAACTCCCCCACCCGACGACGGAACGCTCGGCTCCGCGGCCGGTGAACAAGACCTGAGCCTGCACGCGCACGCGGGAGTCGCCGAGCCAGATCGTGCGCGCGTTGGTGATGAAATGCCGTTTGATCGAGGCGTCGGCCCGGAACGCCCATGCGTAGAATTCCCGGATCTCCGCACGGCCGTTCGCCTTTCGCGACGGCGTGGTGAGTACGGCGTCGGGCGCGAACAGCGCCGTCACCGTTTCCGGCCGCGGATCGTCGAGGATCCGCGCATAGGCGTGCAGGTGATCGCGGGCGATCTCGGCCGCTTCCAGCCGACGCATCCGCTCGCGCAGTTCGGCCAATTCCTCGCCACTCATCGACGGTCCTCCCGATCGCGATCCGGTTGCGGCACAACGCTCAATCGATCGCGACCACGTCGTGCACGCCGCGCCAGGCCATCGTCCCGCCGTCGACCGGGACCGCGACGCCGGTCAGGAACGACGCTTCGTCGCTCGCCAGGAAACACGCCGTTCGCGCCACCTCGACCGGCAGGCCGAGCCGGGGAATCAGGTGCGTTCCGTACATCGATCGCGCTCGGGCGGGTCTGTCCGTCGCGGCGGCCAGGTGCGCGTCACTCATCGGCGTGCGAATCGCCCCCGGGCAATAACAGTTCACCCGGACGTGCGGCGCCAGGTTCACCGCCGCCACCTTGGTCAGCTGGATCACCGCGGCCTTGGACACGCCGTAGGCGGGCATGTGGGTACCCGCCAGACCCGCGACCGACGCGGCATTGACCACCGAAGGTCCGCGCTCGGAGGCGCGCAGATGCGGAGCCGCGAACTTGATCGCCGACCACACCGCCTTGAGATTGATGTCCATCACCGCATCCCAGACCTCTTCCTCGAGCGTTTCCAGCCCGGTCCGGTCCGCGTCGGTGAACATGTGGTCCAGAACACCCGCATTGTTGAACAGCGTGTCCAGGCCACCGGCCCAGCCGGCGAATTCCGCCACCACGTCCCGGATCTCGGACGTCGAACGCAGGTCCGCCCGCAGGTGCCGGACCTGTGCGCCCGATTCGGCGAGGAGCGAGGCCGTCACCGCCAGCTCGGCGTCGTCGACATCGGTGATGCCGATTCGGCTCGCGCCCTGCCTGGCCGCCTCGAGCGCGAGCTCACGGCCCATTCCCCGGGCCGCCCCGGTGACCAGAATTCGCTTGTCGCCCAGCATGCTTCCTACTTTCATCCGGGGAGAAACCGAGCGTCCGGCGGACGAGGCCCCGGGAAGTGACACGCGAAGAATTCCGCGCCAATCTATACACATGAATAGCATTGAATGTAGGGTGTGGGAGCTGCAAGCACAAGAGCGCCACCCAGGGGAGAACGATTATGACCGCTTTGGAACGACCGAAGAAGACCGCGCTGCTCGTGGCACAGCGCATCGTCGAGGACATCAACGCCCGAGGGAACCAGGTCGGCGACCGGCTGCCCCCGGAGAAAGCGATGCTCGAGGACTACGACGTCGGGCGCGGGACGCTGCGAGAATCGTTGCGGTTTCTCGAATTACAGGGCGTCATCACGCTCAAGCCCGGCCCCAGCGGCGGCCCGATCGTGCAGCAACCGGACAGCTCCGCACTGGCCACCTCGCTGAGCCTGCTGTTGCAGTTCCAGCAAGCGCCCTTCCAGACGGTGATCGAGACCCGCGCCGCGCTGGAACCGCATATGGCCCGGCTCGCCGCCCAGCGGATGAGCGAGCAGGACGTCGCGAAACTGTTCGAGATCGTCGAGCTCGAACGACAGAACCTCGACGACCACGCGGGATTCCTGAGCCAGACGCGGCGCTTCCACACCACCGTGGCCGAAGGCTCCGGCAACCTGATCTTCGCGGCACTGTTCAACGCGCTGTTCGACATTCTCGACGGGGCCGCGGTCGGCATCGAGTACCCGCCGAAGCAGCGACGGCTGACCGTCGACATCCAGTCCCAGATCGCCACCGCGATCTCCGAACACGATGCCGACCGCGCCGAGGAGCTGATGGCCACGCAGATGCAGGCACTGGCCGCCTACACCCAGAAGAACTACGCCAAAGTGCTTGCCGCACCGGTGATGTGGAAGATGTGAGATGACAACGGCCACCCGCCCGATCCCCTTCCCCGACGATGTGACCGAGGGATTCTGGGACAGCGTCCGGGCGCGCACGCTCAGCATTCAGCGCTGCGCCGCCTGTTCGCGTTTCAACCACGCGCCGAGCCTGACCTGTCCCGCCTGCGGCGGCGCGGAACTGGCCTACGAGCCGGTCTCGGGCCGCGGCGTCGTGTACAGCTACACGGTGCTGGACGAGGCGCCCGGCCCCGGATTCGCCGGGCTGGTACCGCTCGTGGTCGTCGTGGTGGAACTGGTGGAACAACCCGGACTGCTGATGGTGGCCAACCTGCTCGGCGCGGGACCGGACGAGGTGCGGATCGGCGCGGTCGTCGACGTGGAATTCGAAGAGATCTCCCAGGACTGCGTACTCCCGCAGTTCCGGCCGGCGGAAGTGTGAAAGATATGTGGGAGCTGCGGGACAAGGTCGCCGTCGCAGGGGTCGGATACAGCGAACTCGGCCGACGGTTGCCTCGCACGCTCGCGGCGCTCACCGTCGAGGCGTGCGATCGCGCACTCGCCGACGCCGGTCTCACCCGCGCCGATGTGGACGGGATCGCCACCTCCCCGTCGATGCCGCGCTACGGCGGGACGAAGGGCACCGGCGAGGGCATCGACGTCGTCACGCCGTACTACCTGCCCGAACTGCTCGGCATCAAGCCGCAGATCACCTGGACCGGATCCACCAACGGCATGGTGACGCAGAGCCTCATGGACGCCGCGATGGCGATTCACTCCGGCGTGTGCACGCACGCCGTCGTCTACCGTTCGCTGCATGTGCCCAAAGGGCGATACATCAACTACGACAACACGATCGCCGCGGGACCGGACCAGTTCCAGGCCCCGTTCGGCTTCAGCATGCCGCCCGCGTGGGCCGCGACCGTGCTGCGCCGATACCTCGATCTGAACGGCCTGACCCGAGCGGACCTGAGTCCGTTCATCGTGGCCAACCGGGACAACGCGCAGAAGAACCCGAACGCGTACTGGCGCGGGCAGCCCCTGACCACCACGGACTACCTGAACGCCCGGATGATCGCCGACCCGATGTCCATCCTGGACTGCGACCTACCCGTCGACGGTGCGGTGGCGCTCCTGCTCACCTCGACGGAGCGGGCCCGGGATCTGCGGCAGCCACCGGCACTGCTCACCGGATTCGCCGCGGGAACGCATGCCGCGCCGACCGGTGCGGTGATGACGCTGGAAGATCTCGTCGAGGGCTCGGAGCAGATCGCGCGGACGCTGTGGCGCACCAGCGGCCTCGGCCCGGCGGATATCGACAACGCCCAGTTGTACGACGGCTTCAGCGTTTTCGTGTACACCTGGCTGGAAGGGATGGGTTTCGTCGATCGCGGCGAGGCCGTGCCGTTCGCGCGCGACGGACACACCTCGTTGACCGGCAAGCTCCCGGTCAACACCGGCGGCGGCGCGCTCGGCGAGGGCCGCCTGCACGGTATGACCCATCTCGCCGAAGCGGTCCTACAGGTGACCGGACGGGGCGGAGAACGCCAGGTGCCCAACGCGTCCCGGGCTCTGGTGACCGTCTCCAACGGACTGGCGAAATCGACCGCGTTCGTGTTCAGCCGGGACCACTGAGCCCCGGCCGCACGAATTCCTCAGTGCCCGGCGAACTTTCCCTTGGCGAAGCTCGCCGGGCCCGGGGCATTCGTATACCCCGCATCGGCGAACAGCTCACTGCCGGTGACGAATGCGGAGTCCGCACTCGCCAGGAACGAGACCGCACCGGCCACGTCCCCGGGGACACCCGGCCGCCCCACCAACGGGCTGGGCGCCATGGCCCGCGCCGCCGCGTCGAGATCGGCGGGATCGTCGGCGAGCACGGCCGCGGTCATCGGTGAGACGATCGCCCCGGGCACAACGGAATTGACGCGAATGCCGTACTCGCGTACCTCGGCGGCGACCGAGCGCACCAGCCCGGCGACACCGGCCTTGGTCGCGCTGTAGACGTGCGGGCCCACTCCGCCGACGATCCCGCCCGGACTGGCCGTGACGATGATCGAACCCCGCCCGCGCGGGCGCATGACGCGCACCGCGTGCTTGAGACACAGCAGCGTCCCGCGCAGGTTGACCGCGATCGTGCGATCCGCGTCGTCGGCGACGGTCTGCTCGATCGGCCCCAGCGCGCCGAAAACACCTGCGTTGGCGAAGAATACGTCGAGCGATCCGGCGCGGTCGACCAACGCCTCGATATCGTCCTCGCGGGTCACGTCGGTGCGCGCGAACTCGCCGCCGATCCGCTGAGCGACGTCCCGCCCGGACTCTTCCTGCACATCCGCGACGAGCACATGGAAGCCGTCGGCGGACAGCCGCTCGGCACACGCCGCCCCGATCCCGCTCGCACCGCCCGTGACGATCGCATTCCGCTCAGCCATGGACGACCGCCCGCGCGAATTGCTCTGTCCTCATGCCCTTCTCCCAACTCGCAGCAGTACCGACGGCCGACCGGGCGATGCCTCAGACCGCGGTGATCGCGGCCGCCATGCCCTGACCGCCGCCGATGCACATCGTCAGCAGTGCGCGACCGCCGCCGCGGCGCTGCAACTCGTACAAGGCCGTGGTCAGCATGCGCACACCGGTCGCGCCGATCGGGTGGCCGAGCGAGATTCCGGAACCGTTGACGTTCAACCGGTCCCGGTCGTCCCAGCCCCAGCCGCGCAGCACGCCGAGCACCTGGCAGGCGAATGCCTCGTTCAGCTCGACCAATTCGAAGTCGTCGAAGCCGTATCCGTTGCGCGCGAACAGTTTCTCCACGGCGGCCACCGGCCCCAGGCCCATCAGCGCCGGATCGCATCCGGCGGCGGTCCAGCCGTCGAGGAAGCCGATCGGCTCGAGTCCCAGCTCGTCCAGACGGTCCTCGGCGACGACGAGCACCGCTGCCGCGGCATCGTTCTGCTGGCTCGCATTGCCCGCGGTCACCACTCCGCCGGGCGTGATCGCTCGCAGCTTCGCGAGCGATTCGGCGGTGGTGTCCGGCCGGATCCCTTCGTCGCGAACGAATTTCGTCACCTTACCCTTGCGATCGGTGACCTCGACGGGAACAACCTCGGCATCGAATCGTCCTGTCTCCCATGCCTCGTGGGCGCGGCGGTGACTTTCCGCGGCGAGGATGTCGGACTCCGCGCGAGTGATCTCGTAACGGGCAGCGACGTTCTCGGCGGTTTCGATCATTCCGCTGATCGGGCCGAACCGCCATTCCGGCTGCGAACGCTCCCGGCCACGATCGAGGCGGTCGAACAGTTGCAGACCACCGGCGCGCGTACCCCAGCGAGCCCCGGTCGTGTAGTGCTCGATACCGCTCATCGACTCCACGCCACCGGCCACGACGACGTCCGCGGCCCCGGTCTGCACCATCATCGCGGCGGTCACCACCGCCTGTAGTCCGGTCCCGCAGCGGCGGTCGGTCTGCAATCCGGCCACCGAGATGGGCAGGCCCGCGTCCAGGGCCGCCCACCGGCCGATACAGGGGGCCTCCGAATTCGCGTAGGACTGCCCCATCGCGACGTCGTCGATCCGCTCGGGATCGATTCCCGAGCGCGAGACCGTCTCGGCGAGAACCGTTTTCGCGAGCGTTGCCGCAGGCACATCCTTCAGCGCGCCACCGAAGCGTCCGACCGCGGTGCGGACGGGGGCCACCAGCGCTGCACGTCTCGAGGTACCCATCGCGATCACACTCCACCCATCGCGCCGGACAGCGACATCCGGCCGCGCTCGCGCACCGTCCCCACCAGCAGAGTCTCTTCGTCGTTCAGGTAGTAGCTCACGCCCGATGCCCTCGTCATGTCGCGGGCTCACCGAGCCCGTAAGGATTGGTACGGCCATCGTCAGCCAGGTGAAAGAAAATGTCAATCATGATAAACATTTATAGAGACTTTGCCACCTGATTCCACCACCCTCGAGAGGTAGCACCATGAGTACCAACGGACGTCTGGCCGACAAGGTCGCACTGATCACCGGCGCGGGATCGGGCCTCGGCCTGGCCTCGGCGGTTCGCTTCGCGAACGAGGGAGCGGCAGTCGCCGTCGTCGACCTCGACGGCGCGGCGGCGGCCTCGGCCGCCGAGCAGATCGTCGCGGCGGGCGGGCGCGCGCTGCCGGTCACCGCGAACATCACCGCCGACGCCGACGCACAGCGGATGATCGCCGAAATTCTGGCGGAGTTCGGTCAACTCGACGTCGTATTCGCGAACGCCGGGATCAACGGCGCCGGCAATGCCGCGGACACCACCGAGCAGGAGTGGGACCGGGTCATCGCGGTCAACCTCAAGGGCGTCTGGCTCACCTCGAAATACGCACTGCCCCATCTGATCGAACGCCGGACCGGATCGATCATCAACCAGGCCAGCATGGGCGGGCTGATCGGGCTGCCCGGAATCTTTCCCTACGCCGCGGCCAAGGGCGGAGTCATCGCGATGACCAAGCAGATGGCCGTCACGTACGGACCGGACAACGTGCGCGTCAATGCGATCTGCCCCGGCACCATTCCGACCCCGCTGGTGTACCAGTCGCGCGTCGACCGCGGCGCGGCCGCACCGGATGCGGACCAGGCCGCCCTCGACGCCGATGCCGCCGCACGCTTTCCGCTGCGCCGGCTGGGCACCCCGGAGGATCTGGCCTCGATCGCGCTGTTCCTGGCCAGCGACGAGGCCGACTGGGTCACCGGCGGCATCTACACCGTCGACGGCGGCCGCAGCGCCTTCTGACCCGACATCTCCGGATAATTCCTGCGCATGATTATTAGCGCCGTGTAGGATCGGCGGGGTGTCCGGCGCCTCGGGAGATCTGTCGCATCGCGTGCGCGACTGGGCCGAGAGCGGTGTGCCGCTGCTGACCGGACACGCCGACGGTCCACCGCTGATTCCTCCCGGCTCAGCGGCGACCGTCGCGCGGCGGCATACCGACCGGATCGCCGCGGTGACCGGCGGCCGAGTCAGGCTCGACGGGGCCCGGTTGCTCTCCGAACGGGCCGCGTTCACCGGCTTCGGACGCGGCGGGAGCACCTCGGCGGGCGGGCACTGCCGCCTGCTGCCCACCGCCGACGGCTGGGCCGCGGTCAGCTGCGCCCGCCCCGACGATCCCGTCCTGCTCGGCGCACTCGTCTGCCGGGACGTCGGCGACGATCCGTGGCCCGAGGTATCGAGCTGGCTGCGCACACACACCGGGGCCGAATTGGCCGAGCGGGCAGAACTTCTCGGAGTGGCGGCGGGACCCGTTGCCCCGGTGGAGACCACCACGCCGGAACCGCTACAGCCGCGCCCGGTGAACGGGCTGCGAGTGGTCGACTTCAGTGCGCTGTGGGCGGGGCCGCTGTGCGCGCACATCCTCGGTCTGGCGGGAGCGCACGTCATCAAGGTCGAGACACCCACACGACCCGACGGTGCGCGTCGCGGGAATCCGGACTTCTATCGCCTGCTGCACGCGGGTCACGAATCGGTCGTCTTGGATCCCGGCGACCGCGAACAGCGCAGCGCACTGGCCGACCTGGTCGCCTCCGCGGATATCGTGATCGAGGCCTCGCGCCCCCGCGCACTCGCCGGATTCGGGCTCGACGCAGCGGGTTTCGCCGATTCCGGCGGAACCTGGATCTCGATCACCGCGCACGGCCGGGCATCGAACCGGATCGGATTCGGCGACGACATCGCCGCCTGCGCGGGCCTGGTCGCCCACACCGACGACGGCACACCGGTTTTCGTGGGCGACGCGATCGCCGACCCCCTGACCGGACTGACCGCGGCGGTCCTGGCGATGTCGGCCCCCGCCGACGGGTCCGGCCGGCTGTGGGACGTCGCGATGTCCTCGGTCGTGGCCGCGACGCTCGATCCCGCGACCGTCACCGAGCCGATCGACGAAGCACTGATCCTCGCGCCGAGCCGCCGGGAGACGACCGGCGAGGCGCCGCACAGCGGCCGCGACACCGACGCGGTGCTGGCTCGGCTGCGCAGGCAATCGGTATGACGGAGTTTCTGATTCGCGATGCCGAGGTTTCCGGGACGCGCACCGACGTGCTGGTCCGGGACGGGCTCATCGCCGCGGTCGGAACGGCACCGGCGACGCCCGGGATCCGCGTTATCGACGCCGACGGCGGAGCGCTCCTGCCGGGCCTGCACGATCACCATCTGCATCTGCACGCGATGGCCGCCGACGCGAACTCCGTCCGCTGCGGTCCACCCCGGGTTCACACGGCCGGCGAACTCGCCGAGGCGCTGGCCGCGGCTCCGGGTGATGGTTGGATCCGCGGGGTCGGCTACGTCGAGACCGTCGCCGGGATGCTCGATTCGACGACACTCGATGCGCTGCAACGTGAACGGCCGGTGCGCATCCAGCATCGCAGCGGCGCGATGTGGACGCTCAACTCGGCCGCGGCCCGCCTCGTCGACCTGGATTCGGCGACGGAACACGGGGTGGAACGCGATGCCGACGGTCGCGCCACCGGCCGCGTCTGGCGGGCGGACACCTGGCTCCGAACGCGACTGCCCGACACCGGACCTCCCGACCTCACCGCGATCGGCATCCGGCTGGCAAGGTTCGGGATCACCGGAATCACCGATGCCACACCGGATCTGAGCACGGAATCGCTCACCGGCCTGATCGACGCGGCAGCCTCGGGGGCGATTCCGCAGCGGCTGAATCTGCTGGGCGTTCCGCTCGGTCACCCGGGCGATCCCGGCGTCACGACCGGGCCGTACAAGATCGTCATCGCCGATTCCGACCTGCCCGATATCGAAACCCTGGAAGCCACTGTCCGGCAGGCACACTCGCTGCGACGGCCGGTCGCGGTGCACTGCGTCAGCCGGGAGGCGCTGCTCATCCTGCTCGCCGTATTCGACGCCACCGGATCGATCCCGGGCGATCGGATCGAACACGGTGCGCTGATTCCGGCCGAGTCCATCGAGGTGCTGCGACGCCTCGGAATCACCGTGGTGACCCAGCCCGGTTTCATCGCCGACCGCGGCGACGACTATCTGCGCCGCGTCGAGTCCCGCGATCTGCCGGATCTCTACCGCTGCCGGAGTCTGTGCGATGCCGGTGTGGGCCTTGCTCTTTCGAGCGATGCCCCCTACGGGCCCGCCGATCCCTGGCAGGTGATCGCCGCGGCCGTCGCGCGTCGCGGTCCCGACGGAGTCCTGGTCGGAGCCGGTGAGACACTGCGGGCGTCCGAGGCTCTCGGGCGCTATCTGGCACCGCTGCTCGAGCCGGGTGGCCGGGCGCGCACCGTAGCGCCCGGCGCGGCGGCCGATCTGGTACTCATGGACCGGCCGATCGCGGAGGTGTATTCACAGCCGAGCAGTGACGCGGTCCGCTGCACGCTCGTCGGTGGACGAATCGTCCACGAGCGGTAGGCGATCCGGGATCGGCGATCAGATTCCGACGAGTTCGGCCAGCAGTTCGGTGTGGTGCGCGTTGTTGCCGAGGATCGGTTCGGTGGCCTTCGCGCGACGGAAGTACAGATGCGGTTCCGCCTCCCAGGTGAACCCGATCCCGCCGTGCACCTGAATGTTCTGTGCCGCACAGAGAGTCAGGCATTCCGACGCCTGCGCCTTGGCCATCACCGCGACCCGGGGGAATTCGTCGTTGTCCTCGTTCGCGCACATCGAGGCGTACATGACCGTCGCCTGCGCGGAATCGATCGCGATGGCCATATCGGCGCACTTGTGCTTGATGGCCTGGAAGGATCCGATCGGACGGTTGAACTGGACACGCTGCTTCGCGTAGTTCACGGCCATCTCGAGCACGGCCTCGCTCGCCCCGAGCGCCTCGTTCGCGAGCAGGGTGCGCACGAGGTTCACCACGCGGCCGATCGCGGCCGGGTCAGCGCCCAGGAACTGGGCTCGAGCGTCGGCCAGCTCGACCGTCGCCACCGGACGAGTTGGATCCAAAGATGTTCGCGCCGTGATACTTACACCGCTCGCGCGCGCGTCGAGCACATACAGCGCCACCTCGTCACCGGCCGGGGCCAGCGCCGGAACGACCAGCAGATCGGCCACATGCCCGAACGCGACGTAGTCGAGTCGGCCCGTCAGCGTGGGTGCCGATGGATCCCCGGTCGCGCGCACCCGCACGGAACCGACCGCGGTGTCGTCCGATCCGCTCAGCGCCAACGCGCCGATCACGCTGCCGTCCAACAGTTTCGGCAGCAGTTCACGGTGCTGCGCAGCGGACCCGAGCCGCAGTACGGCTTCGATCGCCCCGGTGGTGGCGACCATCGGCACCGGCGTGAGGGCACGCCCCAATTCCTGTGCCACGATGACGGTTTCGAGGAAGCTGAACCCGCCGCCGCCGAACTTCTCCGCGACGTGCAGACCCGGAACGCCCATATTCGAGGCCAGCAGCCGCCAGGTGTCGGCATCGTGGCCGCCGCTCGCGACGATCTCCCGCACGCGGGTCATGGGGGCACGTTCGGTCAGGAGACGGCGAAGCGAACTCCGAAACTCCTCCTGGTCTTCGTCGAATGCGAAGTACACGGTTGTCTTCCGTTCTTCCGTTTCGCCGTGGCTGCGGCGAAGTATCGAATCAGGCGCTGCGACGGCGGCCGATGTCCTGGAAGGGGCCGCCGTCGAGGCGGGGTTCCTTCGGCAGCCCGAGCAACTGCTCGCCGATGATGTTGCGCTGGATCTGCGAACTGCCGCCGTAGATGGTGGCGGCGCGGGCGTACAGCGCGATGTCGGTCCAGCAGCGCGACGAATTGTCCGTGCCCGGGTTGGGCGTCACCAGGATGCCGTCGTTGCCGCCGCCGGTCGGGGTGAGCGCCTCGAGGCCGAGCACTTCCATGCCTACCTCGGTGAGTCGCTGGAAGAATTCGCTCCAGATCACCTTCGAGAACGATCCGTCCACGCCGTACGAGCCGCCGTTGAGCAGTTTGGTCAGGGCGCGATATCCGCGAAAACGCATGGTCTGCACGCGAGACCAGCACCACGCCAGTTCGGCCCGGATCCGCGGGTCGGTGGTCAGGCCGCGTTCACGGGCCAGTTCGATCAATCGCTCGACCTCACGGCCGAAGCGGACCGCATCGGTGGTGGCGCGCACGCCACGCTCGAAGCCCAGCAGCGTATTGGCGGTCTTCCAGCCACCGCCCACACCGCCGAGCACATGCGACGCCGGGGTCCGCGCATCGGTGAAGAACACCTCGCTGAAGGCGACGTAACCGGCCGCGTTGACGATCGGCCGCACCTCCACGCCCGGCTGATCCATGGGCACAAGCAGGAACGACAATCCCTTGTGCTTGGCCACCGCCGGATCGGTGCGCGCGATCACGAAGATCCAGTTCGCGTTGTGCCCCTGCGACGTCCACGTCTTCTGACCGTTGATCACCCACTCGTCGCCGTCCAGGACGGCGCGGGTACGCATCCCGGCCAGATCGGAACCGGCCTCGGGCTCCGAATAGCCTTGGCACCACACGTGTTCCCCGGACAGCATGCGCGGCAGAAAGTACTCCTTCTGCTCCTCGGTGCCCAGCACGGTGATCGTGTTGCCCAGCAGTTTGATGCCCAGGGTGTCGTTCTCGGTGCCGTCCGGCACGCCGAGTCGCATGAGCTCCTCGTTCAACACGACCTGTTCGATGCTCGACAGACCGGCCCCGCCGAACTCCCGCGGCCACGACACCGCGAGAAGATCGTTGTCGGACAGGACCTTTCGCCAACTCTTCAGAAACTCTTCCTGTTCGGCGGCGGGCAGGGCGCCGATGCCCCGCCAGTCCCCGGGCAGTTCGGCCTCGAGCAGCGCGCGGACCTCGGTCCGATATGCCTCCGCCGCAGCGGGATACGTGATGTCCATGGTTCAGGCTTCCTTCGCCGCGGCTGCCGCGACCGCGGGTCGACCACACGCGGTCTCCAGCAAGGTGGCGACCCGGTCGGCGGAGTAGCCGAGTTCGCCGAGAATGTCGGCCGAATCCTGGCCCAGCCGTGGACTGCCGCCCTTGAACCGGCCCGGCGTCTCGGACAGGTGGATCACCATGCCGACCTCCCGCGACCAGCCGTATTCGGGATGATGATGTTCGACCACCCGCCCCGACTCGACGGCCCACTCCTCCCACAGCAGCTCGGGCATGATCGGGTAGTCCAGCGGGATCTCGGCGGGGACCCGATTGCCGTCGAGCAACGTGAATGCTTGCGCGCTGCCCAGTTCCGCGAATCGGGCGGTGAGCAGATCCGCGAGCGCGTCCGCGTTCGCGGCGCGGGCCGCAGTGCTCATGAAGCGTTCGTCGGCGGCGAGACCGGCCAGGTCCAGTGCCGAGGCCAGCCTGTCGAAGGCGGCGTCACCGAATACCGCGATCGCGATCCAGCCGTCGGCGGTGCGGTACAGGCGATAGAGCGGGGACAGGCCCATCTGCTGCGAGTCGAGCTGATGTGCGGGTACCGCGGCACCGTCAGGAGTGGCCGAGTGCTCGCTGATCACGAACAGACTCGAATGCAGTTGCGGGCTCTCGACATACTGCCCGGCGCCGGTGTTCGCGCGGTGATGCAGCGCCAGCAGGACAGTGACGGCGCCGAGGAATCCGTTGTAGAGATCCTCGTTGCCGATCACGCGGCGGATCGGCGCATTGCCCGCGCCCGCACCCTCGAAGTTCAGTCCCACCAGGCCCGACACCAGCGGAGCGAAGGATTTCAACATCGACTTCGGTCCGCTCGAGCCGAATCCGGGGAGGTAGGCGTAGATCAGGTCCGGGTTGATCGACCGCAGCTGCTCGTACCCCAGGCCGATCTTCTCGGCCTTGCCGGGACGATAGTTCTGCATCACCACATCGGCCTCGGCGACCAGGCGGTGCGCGATCTCCTGCCCCTCGGCGGTGCGCAGATCCAGGGCGATATTGCGCTTGCCGCGGTTGGCGGCCTCGAACAGGTCGCCGAGCGGGCGCATCTGATCACCGACCAGCGGCTCGATCTTGATCACGTCGGCGCCCAGATCCGAGAGCAGGCGCGCGCCGAACCCGGTCGCGAAGTAGGAACTGAAGTCCAGAATCCGCACGCCTTGCAGCGGTGCGCCGATCGCCTCGCCTGCCGGCACGGGCGCCCACAGCGGCGATCGGGTGATCTCGCCGACGCGCTCGTTGTGCGCACCGACGCCGGGGGCCGGTTCGGGGGTCGCGGGCGAGGACTTCTCGAAGCGGATCACCGGGCCGATCTGCCGCAGCGTGCCGTGTTCGGCATCGGGGAGATCGATCGCGACCTCGGCGTAGATCACCTGGTCGTCGGCGAAGGTCTCCTCGGGGTGCAGCACGGGCAAGGCCGCGATGTCCGCGGCGTGGAACAGCTCGAGCCACTCGTCGCGCGGACGTGAGCGGAATGCCTGCGGCACCTTGTTCCGCGCGATGTCGAGTTCCACATCATCGAGCGGAACCGCCATCTCCGGACCGGCGATGGTCTGCGTCTGCTCGCCGAAGCCCAGCAGCTCCATCATTCGCTTGTAGGAGCCGGGCCCGCCGGTGTGCGGGATCAACCACTTCCCGTCCGCGCACTGGAAAGGATCGGTGATTAGGCGTTTGTTGCCGAAACCCTTCTGGTTTCCGCTGCGGGCGAGGTAGGAGATGTCCTTCTCGTTCCACCACCAGTTCATCGACGAGATCGCGAGCATTCCGTCGAGCAGCGAGGTGTCCACCTTCTGACCGGCGCCGTTGAGCTTGCGTGCCCGCAGCGCGGCCAGGATTCCGATCGTGGTGATGAATGCCGTGCCGTAGGAGACGGTCGGGTGGCCCATGAAGATCGGGCCGTCGCGGTGACCACCCTGCTCGGCCATCTGACCGAGGCGCGCGTTGAGCAGTGCCTCGTAGCCGGGACGTCCCGCCAGCGGGCCGTCGTTGCCGTAGCCGGTGACCGAGCAGTACACCAGTTCGGGAAACAGCTCGTGGATCCGGTCGTAGCCGAGACCGAGCGCTTCGGCCCGGCCTGTGCCGAAGGATTCGACGAAGACGTCGGCACCGGCCAGGAGTCGTTCGGCGACCGCCCGCCCCTCGGGGGTGTTCAGATCCGCCTCGACACTCCACTTGCCCCGGTCGGTCGACTTGCGCAGGGCCGAATCCGCGTCGACCGGGCCGCCGGGGCGCTCGAGTTTGACGACACGGGCGCCGTAGTCGGCCAGCATCATCGTCGAGATGGCCGCCGGCATACCCCAGCTCGCATCGATCACGACGAGTCCGTCGAGTGGACCAGCCATCTGAACACTCCTTCTGTTACGCGGGTACCGCACCGGTCCGGCGCGTTAGCGCACTGACGACGGTGTTGCGGCACAAAGAATTTCGGCTCCGGCTTCAGGCCCTAGTCCGAGGACGGCAGGGGCTTGGCGGTGAGTAGTTCCATGGGCGCTGCGTGGCAGCTGAAGCGGCCCGCACCCTTCTTGACGCAGATGACCTGGGTCTGGCAGGTGGCGCAGGTGTAGCGCTTACCGATCTCGTTCATCGTGGTGTTCTCTCTCCGGTCAGCTGCCGGCGAAGGTGATCTCGAGGGGGACGCCGCAGCAGGTCAGCGCGGACCCGCCCGCGGTGGTGACGATCGCCTCGGAGCCGCATTCGTTGCAGCGCAGGCGGCTCCCGCCGGAAGCCTGCGTACCTGGTGTGTTGTCGGACATCTGCGCTCCTCAGCCGTGAATGCATCGAACGGAGCGGACCGCGTCCACGTCGCACCGATGCGAAATCCTGTCGTAGATCACCATAATGATAGTCATGAATTAAGGCAAGGGATCCGGGCCGTCACATCAGACGTCCACCGGTCACCTCGAGCACGGTGCCCGTCATATAGCTCGACAGGTCGCTGGCCAGGAACAACACCACCGAAGCGATCTCGCTCGGCTCACCGGCGCGACCCATCGGGATGTCGGCCATCTTCTGCTCCCAGATGCGCTCGGGCATCGCCTCGGTCATCGGCGTGCGCACCAGACCCGGCTGCACCGCGTTGACGCGGACGCCTCTGAAAGCCACTTCCTTCGCGGCAGCCTTGGTCAGACCGACGATCCCGGCTTTGGCCGCCGAGTAGTTGGTCTGTCCGAGCATGCCGACCTTGCCCGAGATCGACGAGATGTTGACGATCGCGCCCGCGCCGCGCTCGCGCATCCGGTTCGCGGCCGAGCGGGTGCCGTTCCACGCGCCCTTGAGGTGCACGGCGATGACGTCGTCGAAATCCTGCTCGCTCATCTTGCGCATCGTCGAATCCCGCGTCATACCCGCGTTGTTGACGAACACCCCGAGCGGCCCGAAGACGTCCTCGGCGATATCGACGGCCGCCTCCACGGCGGCGCTGTCCCGCACATCACAGCGCACATATCTGGCGACACCCGCGCCACCGAGTTCGGCCTCCGCCTTCGCACCCGCATCGTCGTTGACGTCCGCGAGCACGACCCGGGCGCCCTCGCGCACGAAGGTCCGCGCGATCTCTAGGCCGATCCCCTGCGCGGCTCCCGTCACGACGGCGACCCTGCCATCCAGTAGTCCCACTACCACTCCTGTTCGTCCGTGAATCCGATTCGACCGGCGGGCAACCGCCTCAGCGCGCGCCGCCCGCCGCTTTCCTGGCGGCGTTCACCACACCGGCGCCGATGATCAGGCGCTGGATCTCGCTGGTGCCTTCGTAGAGCCGCAGCAGGCGCACGTCCCGGTAGATCCGTTCGACCGGAACCTCACGCAGATATCCCGACCCGCCGTGCACCTGCACGGCGAGATCGGCTGCGCGGCCGACCATCTCGGTGCAGAACAGCTTGGCCGCGGACGGGCCGATCCGCCGGTCCTCGCCCGAGACGTACCGGGCCGCGGCCTCACGCACCATCGCCCGACCCGCCATGACGCCGGTCGCGATATCGGCGATCATCGCCTGCACCAGCTGGAAGTCCCCGATCGGAGTGCCGCCCTGGGTCGCGGTCGCGGCGTAGGCACTCGCCTCGTCGAGGGCGCGCTGCGCCGTCCCCACCGACAATGCCGCGATGTGCACGCGGCCGCGGGCCAGCGAGGTCATCGCGGCGCGGTAGCCGACGTCCTCGCTCCCGCCCACGAGCGCCGCGCCGGGAACCCGCACGTCGGTGAAATGAACGTCGGCGGTCCAGGCTCCCTCCTGCCCCATCTTGCGATCCTTGGGGCCGACCTCGACTCCCGGCGTATCGGCGGGCACGAGGAAGACCGCGATCCCGGTGCCCTTCTCGTCGGCGGGCCGAGTCCGCGCGAACACGATGAACAGGTCCGCCAGCGGAGCATTGGTGATGAAACGCTTCTGACCGGTGATGACCCAATCGTCGCCGTCGCGAACCGCCCTGGTCCGCAACCCGGCCGGATTGGATCCCGCCCCGGGCTCGGTGAGCGCGAACGAGGCCACGACGGCTCCGGAGGCGATGCCCTCGAGCCACCGCGCCTTCTGCTCATCGGTGCCGAACCCCACCAGCACCTGACCCGCGATGCCGTTGTTGGTGCCGAACATCGACCGCAGCGACAACGACGTGTAGCCGAATTCCATTGCCAGCTCGACGTCCTGGGTGAGGTCGAGTCCGAGCCCGCCCCACTCCTGCGGGATCGCATAGCCGAACAGACCCATCGCCGCCGCGTTCGCGCGGATGTCCGCGGGGATGCTGTCGGTATCCGCGATCTCCTGTTCGCGCGGCACCACTTGCTTGCGGATGAACTCGCGAGTCTGCGCCAGGATGTCAGCGAAATCTTCCGGGTTCACTGCCGAAGTGGTTGCCATGCTCGCAGTATTGCGCCAAAGAATCATGCTGTCAAATGTTATGGTTCGAACTATTATCATCAATTACCAACCTTGCTCACTCCGAGCATCTACCGGAGGATTCCTGGATGCCCCCCACGAACCGGACGGATGATCGTCCCCTCGCCGGACTTCGCATCGTCGAGATCTCGAGCTTCGTCGCCTCTCCCCTGTGCGGACTCACGCTGTGCCAGCTCGGCGCGCAGGTCATTCGCATCGACCCGCTCGGCGGCGCCGCAGACATCGACCGGTGGCCACTGACCGCCACGGGGGAATCGATCTACTGGACCGGACTCAACCGCGGCAAACGATCGCTGGCGCTGGATCTGCGCAGCGACTCGGGGCGCGACATCGTGCAACGCCTGATCACCGCTCCCGGCGACGGCGGCGGGATCCTGGTGACCAATGCGGGCGGACGAGACTGGCTCAGCCACGAAACACTGTCCGCGCTTCGCTCCGACGTCATCACGCTGGAACTGCTCGGCCGACACGACGGCCGCCCGGCCGTCGACTACACCGTCAACGCCGCACTGGGATTCCCGCAGATCACCGGCCCGCTGGAGCACAGCGGCGTGGTGAACCACGTACTGCCCGCGTGGGACGTCGCGGCGGGCCTGCATGCGGCGCTCGCGGTCACCGCCGCCGTGCATCGCCGCGCACTCACCGGGACCGGTTCGCGAATCGTGCTACCGCTCGAGGATGTCGCCCTCGCGACGGCGGGCGCACTCGGTTACCTCACCGAGGTGCAGGTCAACGGCAGTGCACGGCCCGCCACCGGCAACGCCGTATACGGAACGTACGGAACCGATTTCGTCACCGCCGACGGCGAACGCTTCATGGTCGTCGCACTGACCTCGCGCCATTTCCGGGACCTGATGGCCGTCACCGGAACCGAGCAGCTCGTGGCCGCGGTGGAGTCGGCCCTGGGCGCCGACTTCGCCCGCGAAACCGACCGCTTCGAACATCGGGACGTGCTGACCGCGCTGTTCGCGCGCTGGTTCCGCACGCACGATGCCGACCACGTCGGGCGGGAACTGGGCGCGTCCTCGGTGCTGCACGAGCGATACCGCAGCTTCGAGCAGGTGGTCCGATCCGGGGATCTGGACACCAATCCGCTGTTCGCCCAGCTGGCACAGCCGCGGATCGGCGAGTATCTGGCTGCGGCCGCACCCGCCTCCTACGACGGCGTCCACCTGCGGACCGGACCGGCCGCGCGATTGGGCGGCGACGGCCCCGATGTCCTGCGCGAGGTGCTCGCGCTCGGCGATCCGGAGATCAGCGCACTGGAGAAAGCCGGTGTGCTCGCGATCTAGCGCGGTACGCAACGACGAAGGGCCGCAGCGCATTTCCGGTTCGAGGAAGTGCTCTGCGGCCCGCTCGCGGGCACAGCTATCCGTCGAGTTCACCCAGTACATCGGCGAACTTCGCGCGCGCCTGCTCCTCGAGCGCGGGCACGTGGTAGCTCGGGAACAATCCCTCGTGCGGTGTCGCATCGCGCAGCAGCTGACGGGCCAGCCCGATCTTGTGGATCTCGGTGGCGCCGTCGGCCAGGCCCATGTGATACGCCTCGAACAGCCACTTGCCCAGCGGAAGCTCCTTGGACACCCCCAGCGAACCGTGCAACTGCACCGCCCGCGAGGTCACATCGAGCAGCACCTTCGGCATCGCCGCCTTCACCGCCGCGATGTCCTTGATGACCTTGCGGTAGTCGTTCTCCTGATCGATCCGCCACGCGGTGCGCAGCACCAGCAGCCGGAACTGCTCGAGCTGCAGCCACGAATCGGCGATCATCTCCTGCACCAGCTGCTTGTCCCCCAGCCTGCTGCCCCGCGTCGTGCGCGAGACGGCGCGCTCGAGCATCATGTCGAGCGAACGCTTGACCAGGCCGACCGTGCGCATCGCATGGTGGATGCGGCCGCCGCCGAGGCGAGTCTGCGCCACCTCGAAGCCCTGCCCGACGCCACCGAGGATGTGGTCCTTCGGGATCCGCACATCGGTCCAGCGGGTGTAGGCGTGCGTGCCGACCTCGTAGTCGTGGCCCCATACACCGGTATTGCGGACGATCTCGAGTCCGGGCGTCTCGGCCGGGACGATGAACTGCGACAACCGCCGGTGCGGCTCGGCCGCCGGATCGGTCACGGCCATCACGATGTAGAACGACGCGAAACGCGCGTTGGAACCGAACCACTTCTCGCCGTTGATCACCCACTCGTCGCCGTCGAGCACGGCCGTGGTCTCGAACTCGACCGGATTCGATCCGCCCTGGGGTTCGGTCATCGCGTAGCAGGAGACGATCTTGTTCTCGATGAGCGGCTCCAGGTACCGCCGCTTGAGCTCCGGAGTGCCGTAGTGCGCGAGGATCTCGGTGTTGCCGGAATCAGGCGCCTGCGAACCGAAGACGATCGGGCCCGAGTGGGTGCGCCCGACGATCTCGTTGAGCAGCGCCAGTTTCAGCTGACCGTAGCCGGGTCCGCCCAGTTCGGGGCCCAGATGTGTGGCCCACAGCCCCTTCTCCCGGACCTTGTCCTGCAGCGGCGGTATCAGCTTCTGCCGCAACGGATCCCGCAGATCCCACGCATGGGTGATGACCTGATCGATCGGCTCGACCTCGGTGGTGACGAACTCGTCGGCCCAGTCGAGCACCTGCTGATACTCGGGGTCGGTCTCGAATCCCCAGCTCATATCGTGGTTCCTAATCAGTTGGTAGGGAAAAGGTTTCGGTGTCTCCTCCAGGAGGGAGGATCAGCGCATCGCAGTGCGGCCGCCGTCGACCGGGATGATCGCGCCGGAGGTGTAAGCAGCACCCGGACCCGCGAGATACAGTGCGGCGCCGACGATCTCGCCGGGATTACCGGCACGGCCCAGCGGCAGCGCCTTCATCTTCTCGGCGACGACGTCCATATCCCACGCCTTGCTGATATCGGTCAGGAAGGGACCGGCCATGATGGCGTTCACCCGCACGTTCGGCCCATATGCCTGGGCGAACCCCTTGGTCAGGACGTTGAGACCGGCCTTCGCCGCGGCATAGGGCAGATCCTCCGGGGTGGGCCGCTCCGACGCGATCGAGCTGATGTTGATGATCGCCCCGCCGCCGCCCGCGGCCATCCGCGGGCCGATCAGCGTCGTGAGCCGGAAGGCGCCCTTGAGGTTGACGTCGAACACCTTGTCGAACAGCGCCTCGGAGACCTCCTCGAGGCTCGGGTACAGCGGGGACATCCCGGCGTTGTTGACCAGGATGTCGACCTTGCCGAATTCGTCGTAGACCCGGGAAACCAAGCGCTCCTGCGCATCCCAGTCACCGACGTGGCACGCCACCGGCAGCGCGCGCCGTCCGGTGGACGCGGTGACCTCCGCCGCCAGCTTCTCGCAACTGTCGAGCTTGCGGCTGACGATCACCGTGTCGGCGCCGGCCCGCGCGAACGCGAGCACCATCTCACGGCCGAGTCCCCGGCTGCCGCCGGTGACCAGAGCGACCTTGCCTTCGAGCGGAAGGGGCGGAACAGTCATCGTTGTATCTCCTTGTCGGGCAGGTGAATACCGCGCTCAGCGCGGGGCCATCCGGATCGCGCCGTCGAGCCGGACGACCTCGCCGTTGAGCATCGGGTTGGATACGATATGCGCTGCGAGAGAACCGAATTCGGCGGGATTTCCCAGCCGGGCGGGGTGCGGGGTCTGCGCGCCGAGGGATGCCTTGGCCTCGTCGTTCAGGCCCGCGAGCAGCGGAGTGTCGAACAGTCCCGGCGCGATGGCGACGACCCGGATGGCGAGCGATGCCAGATCCCGGGCCAACGGCAGCGTCATCCCGGCGACACCGGCCTTCGAGGCGGCGTAGGCGGCCTGGCCGATCTGTCCTTCGAAGGCCGCGACCGACGCGGTCGTCACGATGACACCGCGCTCCTCACCCTCACGATCCAGGCGCGACATCCGCTCGGCGGCCAGCCGCACCACGTTGAACGTTCCGATCAGATTGATCGTCACGACACGAGTGAACACCTCCAGCGGGAAGACGCCTTGGCGGCCGACCACCCGCAGCGACCGGCCCGTGCCCGCGCAGCTGACGACCGCACGCAGCTCGCCGAACTGCTCGGCCGTGTCGAGCGCCCGCGCGACGGCGGACTCGTCGGTGATGTCCGCCGGAGCGAACACCGCGTTCTCCCCGAGTTCGGCGGCCACTGCCGCACCCTGCGACGTCGGCAGATCGAGCAACACCACCTTCGATCCCAGATCGAGCAGCTGCCGCGCCGTCGCCAGCCCGAGACCGGACGCGCCGCCGGTGATGAGCGTGACCTTACCGTTGATATCCACGAATGTGCCTTCCTTGGCTGCTGTCGGAAATTCGTTGCCGGATGCTCAGATGCGTTCGACGAGTAGGGCATTGGCCATACCGCCGTGTTCACACATCGTCTGCAGGCCGTACCGCCCGCCGGTGCGCTCGAGCTCGCCGACCATGGTGGCCAGCAGCCGCACGCCGGAGGCGCCGATCGCGTGACCGAGCGCGATGGCGCCGCCGACCGGATTCAGCCGGTCCGGGTCCGCGTCGAACTCGCGCGCCCACGCCAGCGGCACCGAGGCGAAGGCTTCGTTGACCTCGTAGACGTCGATATCGCCGACAGTCAGACCGGTGCGGTCCAGAAGCTTGCGCGTCGCGGGGATCGGCGCGGTCAGCATGTACACCGGGTCGTCACCGGCGACCGCGAAGTCGACGAAACGTGCGCGGGGAGTCAGCCCCAGCTGTGCGGCCTTCTCCTCGGACATGATCAGGGTCGCGGCGGCCGCATCGGTGAGCGGCGAGGAGTTGCCGGGGGTGATCATCCAGCCCAGACCCGGAAAGCGCTGCGCCGACTCCTCGGAGTGGAACGAGGCGCGCAGTGTGCCCAGCCCCTCGACGGTGGTGGCGGCGCGGATCGTCTCGTCGGCGGTGTGCACTCCGTCGGACACCGGAACCGGAACGATCTCGCGATCGAAATGACCTGCGGCGGCAGCCGCGGCGGCGCGCCGATGCGACTCGAACGCATACCGGTCGACGTCCTCGCGACTCGCGCCGAACTTGCGCGCGACCAGTTCCGCGGCGACACCCTGACTGATCCACCCCTGCGGATACCGCTGTGCGAGTGCGGTTCCCACCAGATCCCGCCCCATCGACGCGGTACCCATCGGAACACGGCTCATCGATTCGACGCCGCAGGCGATCACGACGTCGTAGGCGCCCGCGATGACGCCCTGCGCCGCGAAGTGGACCGCCTGCTGACTCGAACCGCACGCGCGCGTCACGGTCGTCGCCGGTGTGGATTCGGGCAGGCCCGCGGCCAGCGCCGCGGAACGGGTGATGTTTCCCGCCTGCTCCGAGGCCTGGCTGACACACCCGCCGATGACGTCGTCGACGAGAGCGGGGTCGATACCGCTGCGCGACACGAGTGAGCGCAGCACCTCGGCCAGCAGGTCGATCGGGTGCACGCCGGACAGCGCGCCACCGGCCTTGCCCCGGCCGGACGCCGAACGGACGACGTCGACGATCACGGCATTTCGCATGGATCCTCCAGGAGAACGGAAATCTATGGTGAACAGATGTTTCGGGGTCAGCCCGCGACCCGCGCGACCAGATCGCGGCGGACCAGCTTTCCGGTGGCGGTCCTGGGCAGTTCGTCCACGAACACGACCTCGTCGGGTGTGCGGGAGCCACGCAGCCGTTCACGGCACCACGTCCGGATCTGCTCCGGGCCGACGTGGTCGGCGGCGTTGGGCACGATGACCGCGCAGATCCGCTCGCCCCACTCGTCGTCGGGAACGCCGACGACCGCGACCTCGCGCACATCGTCGTGGTGCACCAGGACGTCCTCGATCTCGGCCGGGGCGATGTTCTCGCCACCGCGAATGATGGTGTCGTCGGCGCGGCCGCCGATGTAGAGGTAGCCGTCCTCGATGCGGGCCTGATCCCGGGTCGGGAACCAGCCGTCGGCGTCCAGTGCCGAGCCCTTGCCCATGTATTCCCCGCTGACCTGCGCACCCCGCACCCACAGCAGACCGGTCTCGCCGTCGGCCAGCACGGTGCCTTCCTCGTCCCGGATCTGGGCCTGCATCCCGGGCACGATCCGCCCGACCGACGACAACCGGGCACGAATATTCGGATCCGCCAAGGCTTCGCGGTGATCGTCGGGACCGAGCACAGCGATCGTCGAACTGGTCTCGGTGAGCCCGTAGGCGTTGACGAAACCGGTGTCGGGGAATGCTTCGAGCGCACGCTCGAGTACGGGTTGCGGCATCCGCGCGCCGCCGTAGGCCAGCGATGCCAGGGTGGGTGCGTCACCCGGCGCCCCGTTCAGATGCTCGACGATGCGCGCGAGCATGGTGGGCACCACCATCGCGCCGGTGATCCCCTCCCCCCGCACGATGTCCAGCCAGCCCTGCGGGGTGAAGTCCGGCAGATACACCATCCGGCGGCCCGCGTAGATGTTGCTGAGCACCGCGCCCATACCGGCGATGTGATATGGCGGCGTACTGACCAATGTCGCGTCCTGCTCTGCGGCGGAACCGAATTCGACCGTATTGAGCAGATAGGACAGCAGGTGCTGGTGACGCAGCAGCACGCCCTTGGGGGCCGAGGTGGTGCCGCTGGTGAACAACACGACCGCGGTGGCGTCGTCAGGGGCGACGCCCGCCACGGTGTGCCCGGCCGAACCCGCGAGCTCGAGGAACTGCGCGCTGGTGAGCACGGTGTCGGCGGCGCCGTCGAGTGTGTCCCGGTATGCCGGATCGGCGACGATCACCGGCCGCTCGAGCTGCCCGATCAGATCGCGCAACTGGTCGTTCGCGAGCCGGTAGTTCAGCGGCGCGATCGGGATCCCGGCGCGGGCAGCCGCGAAGGTCAGCACCGGCAGTACCGGCCCGTTGACCCCGACGAACACCAGGTGCGCGGCGCCGTATTCGGTCAGCACCCCGGCGCCACGGGACGCGACATCGCTGAGCTGCTGGTAGGTCATCCCGCAGGCGCGGCGCCCCACCGCCAACCTGTCCGGATGGACCGATACAGCCATGTCCAGAACCATTTCGATACCCATTGCACCACCTGGTGAGAACGCTTCGATTGATCATTCGTGCCCAGCGTGCCGGGTCGTGTACGACCGGGCAACCTCCGGGCAGCCTGCCTCAAACGATAACAACCATGCGCCTCAATTTGAAATAATTCATGACAATGGTTGCTAGAGATGTGTAGGCTCCGGTGAGCGTGAATGACCTGGGTCACTCCGCTTCGCCCACTCCGAGGACAGCGCCGCGTACACGGCAGACAGGGAAGACACGAGGTGAATTCGATGACCGATCGGGATCCGGTGGACGTCGCCACACTGACGGCGTGGCTCGACCGGAACGAGGTCGGGACCGGCCCCGTCACCGATCTGTTCGCGTTGACGGGCGGCACCCAGAACATCCTGGCCCGGTTCTCCCGGGGCGGCTCCGACTACGTCTTCCGCCGTCCGCCACTGCACAAACGCAGCAACAGCGACGAGACGATGCGGCGCGAAGCACGGCTGCTCGCCGCGCTCGCCGACAGCGCGGTACCCCATCCGCGCCTCGTCGCGGTGTGCGATGACCTCGATGTTCTGGGATGCGTCTTCTTCGTCATGGCGGCCGTCGACGGATTCACCGCGACCACCGAGGTGCCCGAACCGTTCGCGTCCTCCCCCGATCTACAGCACGCGATGGGCCTGTCCGTCGTCGACGGCGCGGCGACTCTCGCGCAGGTCGATCCGGCGCTCCTGGGGCAGGCGCAACTCGCTCGCGCCGACGGCTGGATCGAGCGGCAGGTCGACCGCTGGCGGCGACAGCTCGACTCGTACCACGAACTCGACGGCTGGCCGGGCCCCGAACTCGACGGTGTCGACGAGATCGGCCGGTGGCTCGACGCGCACCGGCCCGCGCAGTGGCGCAAGGGAATCATCCACGGCGACTATCACTTCGGAAACGTCATGTTCCATCGTGACCGTCCGGCAGTGGCGGCCATCGTCGACTGGGAACTGGGCACCGTCGGAGATCCGCTTCTCGACCTGGGCCACCTCCTGGCAACCTGGCCCGACCCCACCGAATCCCGCACCGTGGGACTCGCGCGCCGGCTGGACGGCCTGCCCGCACGCGCGGAGGTCATCGCCCGGTACGGCGCCGTCAGCGGCCGGGACATGTCCGAATTCGACTGGTATCAGGTGCTCGCCTGCTACCGCCTCGCCATCATCCTCGAAGGCACCCATGCGCGCGCCTGCGCCGGCAAGGCCGACGCCGCGCTCGGCCGTCGCTTCCACGGCGTCTCCCAGGCCCTGCTCGACCAGGCCCTGCGGCTCGTCCGGCCGTCATCCGAAACCCGCTGACCGGAAAGAACATGCACTGATGTCCCACGATCCCACCACCCCTGCCGACTACCGGTACCTGCGTTACGAGACCCACGACGACGGCACGATCGTGCGAATCGTGTTGAACCGCACCAAATATCGCAACGCCCAGAACCGCGGCCTGCTCGTGGAGCTCACCGAGGCGTTCCTGCGGGCCGAGGCCGACGACACGGTGCGCGTGGTGATCTTGGCGGGCGACGGGCCGATGTTCTCCTCCGGCCACGATCTCGGCAGCTCCGAATACCGGGCCGAACGTACTCCCGGCCCCGATCAGCACTGGTCGTTCACCTGCACCGGCGCCACGCACGACGCCGTCGAATCCCGCTACCACCAGGAGTGGCACTACTTCTACGAGAACACCGTGCGGTGGCGCAAACTCCGCAAGATCACCATCGCGCAGGTGCACGGCAACGTCTTCTCCGCGGCCCTGATGCTGATGTGGGCGTGCGATCTCATCGTCGCCGCGGAAGGTACGCGGTTCGCCGACGTCGTCGCGACCCGGCTGGGCATGTGTGGCGTCGAATACTTCGGCCACCCTTGGGAATTCGGCCCGCGCAAGACCAAGGAGCTGCTGCTCACCGGTGACTGCGTCGACGCCGAGGACGCCCGCGCCCTGGGCATGGTGAGCAAGATCTTCCCCGCGGACGATCTGGGCGAGCGAACCCTGGATTTCGCCCGCCGGATCGCGCGGGTGCCGACCATGGCCGCGTTGCTGGTCAAGGATTCGGTGAATCAGAGCCAGGACGCGATGGGCTTCTCCCAGGCGCTGGATTCCTGCTTCTCGATCCATCAGCTCGCGCACGCGCAGTGGACCCATCTGTCCGGTGGCAAGAGCCCGGTCGGAACCCCGGAACTCGGTCTGCCCGACTGGAAGTCGGCGCCGCCGATCGAGCGGGCGGACCCCTATACCCCTTGAACAGGTCCGGCCGGTGCACGGCCGTCGACCCACACCGGCGTCACGCCGGGGCTACACCTTCTCGGCAATGCCGCCGAGGAGCCCGAAGAGAGGAAAACCTGATGAGGAAAATTGCTGCGACCTGCGCGTTGGTCGCCGGAGCCGCCGTGGGCATCGCGGGGACCGCGCACGCGGCCCCGCCGACCGACGCGATCCACTACACGACCTCCGCTACCCCCACCGGGACCGTCGTCAAGACCGATGCGGGATCGATGACCGTCGACAACGGCGTGTTCGAGATCAAGAGCGCCAAGGGAACCGTGCTCGCCGGATCCGATCTGTCGTTCCGGGTGGACGATTTCGTCTTCCCGATCGCCGCGAAGATCAGTGACCACACCGCGACGCTGACCCCCCAGTTCGACCTCGCGCACGCCACCTACCGCCCGGTCGCCCTGCCGTTCGAGGACCAGGCGCCCTTCAAGAATCAGTACGACCGTGAGCAGGCCGCCTGGAGCCGCATGGCCAGCACGATCACCACCGGCGCGACCGTCGGCACCATGGTGGGCGGCCTGAGTGGCGCGGCCGTCGGCTGCGTGCTCGGCGGAATCGCCGGTGCCACCGTCGCCGCCGCGACCATCGTCGGCATGTTCGGCCCGTTCATTCCCGCGGCCGCCGTCGGCTGCCTCGGCGGCATCGTGGCCGTCGGCGCGCTGGGCACCGTCGTCGGCCAGTTGCTGGTGACCGCTCCGCTCACGATCATGGCCGCGGTGCAGTACTTCACCACCATCAACGAACCCGCCCCGCACCCCGCCCCGGCCACCGCGAAGTAGCTCGCGAGCACCCGGGGAACATCCGGCCGCCGAACGATCGGACGCCTCCCCCGCATGTGCCGATGCGGCCGATTCTCCCGAGCCGCCGTGCGTCATCCAGCACCCGCAATCTCCACCCGTGCAGATTTGCCATGCCTGGAATTCCGTGGGTTACAGGAGAATCGGCCGCAGGCCACAACACCGTCCCAATAGAACCCATTGCACGTGCCGTTATATAGCGGTACATTAAACAAGTGCATAAAGAGGGCGATGTCGCCGCATCCTCATGGTGGCGACGAGTCAGCGACGAGGTCGAGACGGTCGGGGTGGCCCCGGTACCCGACGACCAGCGAAATGCCACTGCCGGAAAGCTCTTCATCACCTGGGCCATGACCGCGGCCTCGGCGATGACACCGCTGATCGGCGCGATTCTGTACCCCTACGGCCTGTGGTACACGATCGGTGCGATGGTGGTCAGCTGGCTGATCTTCCTCGTCCCGTGCGGCCTGTTCTCCGAGATGGGCCGGGAGCTGCCGCTGACCGCGCTGGTGGTCGCCCGCCGCACCTACGGCCGGTCGGCGACGTTTCTGCTCTCGACCCTGTTCTCCTTCGTCAACATGGCCTTCTTCGGGCTCAATGCCGCCGGCGGCGCCCATATCCTCGCCGCGCTGACCCACACCGGCGCGGCGCCCTGGTACTGGATCATCGGCGGATCGAACGTGGTGCTGGTGCTGTTCGGGTTCAAGTGGCTCGAATATTTCTATCGCTACACCGCACTGCTGTTCCTGATCTGCTACGGCGCGCTGACCGTCTATCTGGCAACGCACTATTCGCTGCACGTCCCGGCGCAGACCACCCCGATGCAGTGGGGCACGGCGATTTCGGTGATCGGCGGATTCTGCATCCTGTCCTGGACCTACAAGACCTCCACGGTCTCGCGCTTCTGCCGCCCGGCCGACCGAACTCCCCAGCGGCGCTGGTACTTTCTCGCACCGAGCCTGGGAATCATGGTCCCCAACCTGGCCATGGGCATCATGGGCGCGTACTCGAAGGAGGCGACCGGCGACTGGAACATCGCCGTCGCCGGCGCGCACATCCCGGGGTGGGGTGCGGTGGCGGCACTGGGGGTGGCACTGGCGATCATGCACATCAACGCCATGAACCTCTACCCCGCGACCGTCGATATCCTGGTGTCCCTCAACACCATTCGCACCCCGCGCAGCTGGGAACAGCCCATCGCGACGATCGTGCTGGGCGTTCTCGGCGTCCTGCTCGCCCAAGCCGGAATCCTCTCGCACGCAGAAACTTTCGTCACCGACGCCGGAGAACTGCTCGGCCCCTTCACATTCGTCATGATCGTCGACTGGCTCTGGGGCCTGCGCGACAAACACGACATCGACAGCTACTTCCGCCCCGCGCACACGACCGCCGACCGGTGGCGCCCGGCCGCCCTGACCTGTTTCCTGGCGGGCTTCATCGTCAGCTTCTGGGGCACACACTTCCTCCCCGCGGCCTTCTACCACGCGGTACCCCTGAGCCTGGTCGGCTCCCTCACCGCGGCCCTGAGCTACGCAACCGTTCTGTTCGTCCGGCGCCGCCGCTCATCCGACGCCTCTCGCGCCGCCGTCATCGAAACCATCCCGGACCCCCTGCCCAAAACCTGAACATCGCATGATCGTCCGAAATATGCAGCGACACAGCCGGAGTCACCGACAGACCCTCATCGGTCAAGCTGCGACTCGCCGGAGCGAGTCGGCGTGGCGGCGGCACGTACCAGATCCGCATACACAGGTCCGGCCATCGCCGTATGGACCAGGGCCAGATGCAACTGGTGTACTCCGACTCGTTCCTCCCAGCCTGTCGCGAGTGGATGAATCTCCTGATAACCGGCGATGATTCGATCCAGGTACGGCGCGCCGCCGAACAAGCGCAAAGTGGCCAGGTCGGTCTCCCGATGTCCACCGTGCGCGGCCGGATCCACCAGCCATACTTCGCCGCTACCCCAGAGCAGGTTGTGCGGATGCAGGTCGCCGTGAATCCTGGCCGGGCCTTCGACCGGCGGGTCGAACCTGTCCAGAGCCGTCTCGACGGCCGCGACGTCATCGGCGGTGAGAGCCCCCGAATCCCTGGATGCGCGCAGATACGGCTCGATTCGGCGCAGCCGGTACCACTCGAGCCACGCGGTCGCGCCGCTGGTCGGCGTGTTGTCCAAGGGTTCCGTGCCGATGTACCCCGCCCAGTCGGCGCCGAAGTCCGGACAGGGTGCCTGATGCAGTACAGCCAGTCGCCGACCGAAGTCCTCGGCCCCGGCTGGACTGGGTTCACCGTGATCGATCCATTGCAGCGCGATTCCGCTCGAATCCACCGCAATCACCTCGGGCAGCGACGGACCGCCGGGCACCGCGAGCCACCGGAGCCCCGCTGCCTCGGCGGCGAAGAAATCCGCGGGCGGCGTCATCGACAGTCGTTTGGCGAACAGCTCACTGCCGTCATCCAACGTCAGTCGTTCCGCGACGCACACATCGCCACCGGACACCGGAGTCACCCGAATTCGCTGATGCTCGAGGAACATTCCCAGATGGCGTGGGTTGGCACGAAGCCAATCGAGGTCCATCGGCGGATGGTACGCCACCGGGGCTCAGCGCAGTGCCTGCGCGGCCTCCTTGCCCTGCTCGATGTCGCGGGATGAACAGCACAGCAGATCTATCCCGGCCTGGTTGGCAGCGATCGCCCGGTTGCCGGTCGACCCGTAGCGCGCGAGCGCTCCCGCTTCCAGTGCGTCGCTGATGATCGAACCCCGGAAGCCGAGCCGCTGGCGCAGGTGATTCTGCACGATCACCGGCGACATACCCGCCGGACGGTTCGCATCCAGCGCCGGATAGACCGCCCAGGACATCATGACGTGGGCCACCCCGGCTCGGATTGCCCGAGCGAACGGGACCATATCGATCCCGGTCAAGTCCTGCGCCGACGAGGTGATGGTGACCGGCTTTTCGTCGGTGTTCGCACCCGCGGGCGCGGATCCCAGGCCCGGAAAATGTTTCGCGCAGGCCGAGACCTTATTGCCCTGCAGGGTCCGGATATACGCCTCCGCGCAGTCACCCACCACGGCCGGGCGGTCGGAATAGCTGCGCCCGTACTGGTCCAGAAAATCCCCCGGACGACGGTACACATCGAGCACAGGAGCGAGATCGGTGTCGAGATTCGCCGCGGCCAGCACGTGCGCAGCACCGGCTGCCTGAGCGTCCGCGGCACGAGCGACATCCCCGGCGGCGCCGACCTGCTTGTTGGACTGGGTCGGCCCGCCCGGCAACCGGTTGACCTGCCCACCCTCCTGATCCGTGGTCAGCAGCAACGGCACCGGCGAAGCCTTGCGCAGCTCCGCGGCGACCTCGGCGAGCTGCTGAGCCGACGCAATGTTGTCGGCGAAAAAGATGACGCCCCCGATCTGGCTCTTCGACGCCAACGTGAGCAATTCCGCCGGAGGCTGGGTCCCCTTGTACGAATAAATGATGCGCCGCCCAGCAGGCAGAGCCGCAGCCTGAGCGCGCATCGCCGGAAGTGCCGCGACGCCCACTGCAGCAGCGGACACCGAGGTCAAGAACCTACGCCGGTCGAGCATACGTATCGTTCCGTTCGTTGGCAGGGTCGGATGAGCCGTCATCCACAGTAACCGCCCAGCACACCGGCCGAATCACCCCTCGGCAACCGGCGGACCGCATGCCGCGGCGATCTCCCGCCCCTCGTATCACGCACCGCGCACGCCACCCCCTGCGTCCCGCGACGGCGCGACCCAACGATTTCCACGGTCGAGAGGTTGGTATCGATGTCACCCCGGCGACCCGTTTCCAGCATTCGGTCGGCCGCGGTCGGCATCGTTGGAATCGAAAGGGACAGAGGCCATGTCAGTAGAACCAAAAGGCGAGATCGCGCACGAGGGCCGGAGCACTGCTCCGCTGGGGCTGCTCGGAACCTCGACGATCATCCTGATCGCAAGTTCCGTCCTCATGCTTTTCATCAGCGCGATCATCGACTGGATACAGCTCGAGGACTTCGAGAGAAGCTGGGGAAACCCGCAGGGGACGAACAGGGAGTGGCAGTCCGACAACTGGGCCGGTGACATCGCGTCGTTCTCGATGATCGGCGCGGGGGTCGCCCTCATCGCCTGGCTGTGGCGGGCGCGCCGCAATGCCGAGGCGATCTGCGCCGCGCGGCATCGGCTGCCGATCGGCTGGGTGATCGGCAGCTGGTTCTGCCCGGTGGTCGACATCTGGTTCCCGCACATGATCATGGCCGACGTGGTGCGGGCGAGCGACCCGCGAACACCCGCGGATGCATCGGACCTGCGTGGCCGTCCGACCGATGCGCTGATCACCGTGTGGTGGCTGACCTTCCTGGTCAACTGGGTGCTCACGCTGGTCGGCGTTCGGTTGAGCATGCCGAAGATGCGGTCGGAGACAACCGACGAGTACTTCATGTACGGGTACGCCCCGCAGGGCGGGTTCGGCCTGATCGCGGTGGAGCTGATCGACGCCGGTGTGCTCGCTGTCTCGGCAATCTGCCTGGGGGTCTTGATAATTCGAGTGCAGCGATGGCAAGAGGCGCGGGCGTAGCGGCTGGACACGGTGATTGTGATCATGTCGCGATGGTTCGAGGGGGTCTGGTACCGGCGATGGCCACACGGCGGGCCGCCTCGTCGGCCCGGCCCAGGGCGATGGATAGTGGTCGTGCTCGGGTTGGGTGTGATCGTGGCGGCCCTGTACTCCGCCGCCGGCCCGTACCGGCAGATTCGCGAGTTCCGCGCGGTCATGACCTGCGAACACAATTCCGGTGGGTGCCTCGACAGCGAGCGGGGTTCCATTGCCGATCGGCGCACCTACACCACGGTCGAGACGCAGACCGACTCGAACGGCTCCATGACAACGACGGTGATCACCCACTACGAGGTCACCTGGCAGCGTGCTGACGGGTCCCGGCAGCCCCGCCAGGTGTCGCGGTCCTTCTACGACAAGGCCGCGAAGAGAACACCGGTAACACTCCGGCTCTGGCACCAGGAGGTCGTCGGAGTGCAGGTGGCGGGTGGCGCGGAGTGGTTCCTGCCGAAATCCGGCGAGGCGCTCGGATACCGCTTCGGCCTGGCCTTCCTCGGTCTCGGAATGCTGTTGTGGGGACTTCTGTTCGGCTGGTGGGACGGGATCCTTCTGCTCTTCTTCCGCACCTGCATATGGATGTTCATGGGTTTCGTGCTGGTGGGCACAACGACGCATGCGCTGGCCTACGGGCTGAACACCTGGCCGTATCTCATTCTGGAGATCGCGCTGGTCGCCATTGGTGGTGGGATGCTGCTCGTTTCGATCGACGGCTCGTAGTGGCGATCACCGATCCCGGCGCGCGACCGGGGCGTTGGATGCTACGGTCCTGGCCACCACGGGGAGGAGTCTTCGGGATGGCTTCGAATGGTCAGCAGGACACCGACCGGCTGCGTTCGGCAACGGTGCGCATTCTCACCTCGGGCGGTGAGGTGGTCGGGGCAGGATTCGTCGTGCGCCCGGATCTGGTCGCGACCTGCGCGCATGTCGTGGCGCTCGCCGTCGGCTGCGATCCCGGGGACGGCCGAGCGCCGGAGCATCCGGTGATCGTGGATTTCCCCTGGAGCGACACCCCGGTGCGTTCGACGGCGCGGGTGCGGCACTGGTCACCGATCCGCGCCGACGGTCGCGGTGACCTCGCGGTGCTCGAACTGGTCGGCGCGGCACCGGATCGGGTTGCGCTACCGGCCTTCTGGCACGACGAGGAGCCGTGGGGCCGCGAATTCCGCGTGCTGGGTTTTCCGGCGGAGCTGCCGGGCGGCGCGTGGGTATCGGGTGAGTTCCGCGCCCGGCAGGAACAGGGCTGGCTGCAACTGCAGGCGGCCACGGGCGGGCAGCCGATCACCGGCGGCTTCAGCGGCGCGCCGGTATGGGATACCGAGGCCGAGGCGGTGACCGGGATGGCGGTCGTGGCCGACCGGCGCCGCTACACCAGGACCGCGTTCATGGTGCCGATCGGCGAAGTACTCGGCATGGATTCGGGCCTGGTGACCAACCCGTACCGCGGGTGGGAGCCGTTCGACGAGGAACACGCCGACCTGTTCTTCGGGCGCGACGACGACATCGAGCGGGTGATGTCGACACTCGAGCGGCGGCCGCTGGTCGCGGTGGCCGGTCGTTCCGGTGTCGGCAAGTCCTCCCTGATTCGTGCCGGGGTGATTCCCTGGCTGCGGGCGCGCGGGGTGCGCATCGCCACGGTCCGGCTCGGTAGCGACCGGTCCGGATTACACGCGGTCACCGAACGGCTCGACGCCGGCGAGGACGAGCCGTTCGCCGCGTGGCTGACGCAGCAGTCGGCGGGCGCGCCGGGCACCCTCGCGCCGCCGCCTCGGCTGCTGGAAGAGCTTCCGGCACAGGGTGTTCTGCTGTTCGTCGACCAATTCGAGGAGCTGGCCTCGACCGCGCCACAGCGGGCGCGCGAGTTGTTGCGGTCACTGATCGAACTCACCCGCTCCGGCACCGACCGCCCGGTGCGGGTGGTGCTCACCGTGCGGTGGGATGCGCTCGACGAGCTGGTCGACGACGAACTCGCCGCATTCCTCGACGGCGCGACCGTGGCGCTCGCGCCGATGGGGCGAGCCCAGCTGCGCGACGCGATCCGTCGGCCCACCGCCCGCGCACCGGGCGCCCTGCTGGCCGACGAACTGGTCGAGCGCTTGATCGACGACACGATCGGCGAGCCGGGCGGCTTGCCGCTGTTGCAGTCGCTGTTGTCCGATCTGTGGGCACAGCGCGGGAGCGGCGTCCTCGACGTGGCCGACTACGAACGGGTCGACGGCGTCGCCGGTGCGGTCACCCGACGGGCCGAGGAGGTGTTCGCGCAGTTCGACACGCCGCAGTGGCAGCAGGCCGCGCAACGGTTGCTGACGCTGCTGGCCGTGCCGTCGGTGAGCGGCGCGGGTTTCGTCCGCTCGGTGGTGTCGATGCGCGAGTATCCGGAGCTGCGCGGTGTGGCCGGTCGTCTGGCGCGGGACCGGCTGGTGGTCGTGGGTCGTGACGCCCAGGGCGCGGACACCGTGGAATTGGCTCACCAGGCGCTCATCGACCACTGGCCCAGGCTGCTCGGCTGGCTGCGGGACGATCGCGATTTCCGGCTGTGGCAGTGGCAGATCGGGCAGGAGCGGGCGAAGTGGGAACATGCCGGCAAGGACGGTAGGAAGGACACTCTGCTCCGGCCCGGTGCGCTGGAAGCGGCCACGGCATGGGCCGACAAGCGCGGATCCGATATCCCGGCCCCCGATCGCGAGTACATCGCCGCCAGCCGGAAGGAGCGACGTCGGGAGGTGCGGCGGTGGCAGCTGGTCACGACACTGATTGCGGTCCTCGCGGTCGCCGCGGCCTCGACCGCGGTGGTGGCGTACCGGACGAGTCAGGAGCGCGCGGCCCAGCTCCGGTTGCAGGCCGCGCGGACGCTGGCAGCGGAGTCGATGCGCGTCGCCGACACCGAGCCCGGCAAGGCGTTGCAGTTCGCGCAGGCCGCCGCGCGGTACGCGCCGAACGACCCGGCCGTGTCGACCGCGTTGCTGTATCAGCAGGTTCGGATCGCCTCGGTCGTGGAGATGAGGACCGGGCCATGGTCGGCCGGGACATCCGTCGCAGCGAGCGGAGACGGGTCGATCGTCGCGGTCGCCGAGCGCGGCCACGACATCGGACTCTGGACCGGGCTGGACGCCGAGCGACCCACCTCATGGCGGCTTCCCCCGACGACCGCCGAGATCTCGTCGATGACGATGAGCGGCAACGGCTCCCGGCTCGCCGTCGTCACCGCGGACGGCGCAGTCGTGGTGTGGAATCTGCGGGACCGCAAGGGCCCGTTCGAAATTCGAGTACCCGAGCCCGATCCGCTGCCGTCGATGGCCGTGTTCGCGACATTCGACGAGACCGGGAAGTGGCTGGCGGTGCGGGTCGACCGCAAGCACGACCTGGCCCTGGGCAACACCGACCTGCTCGAGCTGTACGACACCTCGGGCACCGCACCGGCCCGGGTGGCAACGCCCCTGCCGGAGAACGGGGTTACGCAATATCCCGCCTACATCGACGCCTCCGGTGCGCTGATCGCGTTCAAGGAAATCGGCGCGGCCGGTGAGCGCAACGTGGTCCGCGATGCCAGAACCGGCAGCTGGATCCGTGACCTTCCCGCCGGGGTGGTCACTTCCGCAGGGGCGATCGTCGGATGCGCCGACGACAAGTTGGTGGTCTGGGACGCGACGACGGGCGCCGAACGCTTCCGCCCGGCCCCCGGTGGCCCGCTGGGCGCGTGTGAATGGACGACGTCCGGGCGATACGCGATCAGGGCGGAGGCGGACGACGGCGACACGGTCAAGACCGCCGATATCGTCGACCTCCGCACCGGTCGGCGGTATGCCTTGCAGGCACGAAACAACAAGGGCCCGAAGCCGATCGGAAACCTCATGGTTCCCACCGAAGCCGGACCGCGACTGTTGTCCATCACCGCCGATGGGTTCTCCCGGTTCGCTCCGGCGACGCCGGTCGAGCCCGCGGACGATCTCGCGTCGGTCTCGGATATCGAATGGGGGCCGGACGGTCGGTTCATCGTCAGCTTCGAAGCGGCTGCGACCGACTCGAGTCCCGGGATGATCCGTGTGCTCGCGTTGTCGCCCGGCCGACGTGAGGTTGCGCGGGTATCGGCCGACGGCGGGCGGACCCGGCGCATCACCGATGACGGTAGACACCTCGTAGTGGCTTCGGGCACCGGCGCCATCACGCTCTATTCGCTGCCGAACCTCACCGTCGAGTGGCGGCTGACACTGCCGTTCCCGTCCGTGCCCGGGTTACGGCAGTGGTCGGTGACATCGATCATGCAGTCGGGTGCCGACGAACTGGCCCTCCTGCACGCGGGTTTGCTGACCCGCTGGCGAATCGACGACGGCCGCCAACTCGGCCGGGAACTCGCGACGTGGGGAAGCGAGGACGAGTTGCGGTGGACGATGCAGGTGGGTGTGCAGGCCGATCTCGTTCCTACGCAACCGGATCGGTTCGTGACGATGACGCCGGACGCCTACGTCGTACGGGATGTGCACGACGGGCATGTGCTCCACTCGATCACGATGGACCAACGCGAGTCGCTGACCGGGCGAGCATTCACCAGGCCCGGCGCCCCGATCGTGTACATCAGGTACGACTCGGGAAGAAGCGTCGTGCAGAACCTCGGGACCGGCGTGGAATCGGTTTCCCCGCAGCCGATTCCGTCCGGCGACCCGATCGGCATGACCCCGGACGGCCTGCTGGTCGTGAACAAACTCCTCGACGGCGTAGAGGTCTGGGATTTCGAGCGCGGCACGAAACTTTTCGAAATCAAGACCGCGCGAAACCTGGTGGTCGACGGCGCGACGTTGCTCGGGCACACCCTGCACCTGCTGTCGTACGACGGCGAGGTCTACACGATCAACCTCGACCGCAATGACATCATGGGACGACTCTGCCCGATCAACGACCGCGCCTTCACCGACGCGGAACGGAACGCGCTGCCGCTCGGCGCCGATGCCACCCCGCCATGTCGCGACAGGTGACCTGCTAGCCACCGACGCCCGAACCATTGTCGGGGCCTGCGAGGCACTTCCGCATCCGGATCAGGCCGTCATGCACGTAACCCTTGACGGTGCCCTCGGCGATCTCCAGGATCAGCGCGGTTTCCCGGTAGGTGTGCCCCTCGTAGGTGAAGAGAACGACCGCCTCACGTTCGCGCGGCGGCAAACAGTTCAGGCAGCTCAGCAGCATGTCCTTCATCACCACCGCGTCGTCGAACGACAGTCGAGCCCGATCAGCGAGGAGCGGGATCTGATCATGGCCGGCGGGATCGATCCGTTCGCGCTCCTTCCCCCTGCGCCGCCACTCGTCGCGGAGGCAGTTCTCGGCGGCCGTCCAGATGTATCCACGCAACTTGTCCACTGCGACAATGTGTTCCGGTCGCCGGGCGAAGACGCGCATGAGCGCCTTCTGGACGATGTCCTCGGCGTCGGCGCTGCTTCCGGTCACATGCCGCATCCTGGCCAGCAGCTCGTCGTGCCCCGACTCGTACGCCTCGACTAGCAACTCGTCGAACGAAGGCTCGGACGCGCGCTCACCGCGTCCGATCCGGACGAGTGCCGATTCCGGCCTGTCCGACACGAGCCCGAGGGGGTCGCTCGCGAACTCCCGAAGGACAGCACCGAGCAACTCGGCCAATGGTGCGTCATACATGTTTTCAGCCTCGCACACTTTTCGAAGGCGCTACCCTTCGGCGGCGAGCTGCCCACACGCCGCGGCGATCTCCTGCCCCCGCGTATCCCGCACCGTACACGCCACCCCCTGCGCCTCCACCCGCCGAACAAACTCCCGCTCAACAGGTTTCGGCGACGCATCCCACTCCGAACCCGGAGTCGGATTCAACGGGATCAGATTCACGTGAACCCGTGAACCGAGCGCCTTGTGCAACTTCGAACCCAACATGTCCGCACGCCACGGCTGATCGTTGATATCGCGGATCAACGCATATTCGATCGACACACGACGACCCGACTTGTCCGCGTAATACTTTGCCGCGTCCAGAACCTCGGCCACCGACCAACGATTGTTGACCGGCACCAACGTATCCCGCAGCTCATCATCCGGAGTATGCAGCGACACAGCCAAAGTCACCGACAAACCCTCATCGGCCAACTTCCGAATCGCCGGAGCCAAACCCACCGTCGAGACCACCACACTCCGCTGCGAGATGCCCAAACCGTCCGGAGCCGGAGAAGTGATGCGCCGCACCGCATTCACCACACGCTTGTAGTTCGCCAGCGGCTCACCCATGCCCATGAACACGATGTTGGACAGGCGACCGGGGCCGCCGCTGACCTCGCCGTCGCGGAGGGCGGCTGCGGCGGCGCGGACCTGGTCGACGATCTCGGCGGTGGACAGGTTGCGGTTCAGGCCGCCCTGGCCGGTGGCGCAGAACGGGCAGGCCATGCCGCAGCCGGCCTGGCTGGAGATGCACAGGGTGTTGCGATCCGGATAACGCATCAGGACCGATTCCAGCAGGGTGCCGTCGCCCGCGCGCCACAGCGTCTTGCGGGTGGTGCCCTCGTCACACACCACGTGCCGGACCTCGGTCAGCAGGGGCGGGAACAGCGATTCGGCCACCGTGGCCCGCAGTTGCGCGGGCAGATCGGTCATCTGCTCGGGATCGGCCACCAGACGGCCATAGTACTGCCGGGCGATCTGGTCGGCCCGGAACTTGGGCAACCCCAGATCCTGAACCGCCTTGCGACGCTCGTCCGCATCGAGGTCGGCGAGATGCCGCGGCGGCATGCCGCGACGCGGAGCATCGAAAACGAGCGGAAGGGGGGTAGCCATAACCTCACCAGTGTCCCATCCACATCCGGGTCGGTGGGGTCCGGGGCACGAAACGGTTTCGGGCGCCAACCTGCGTGCAGAACAGATAGCAATGGGTAATCATCGAGGTATGACCAGCGACGCCGCATCGAGCTCGGGCCCGGACACTCCCCCGCGGACGTCTGCGGTCCCGGAATCCCCCACGATCCCGGAACCTGCCACCAGCTCGGAACCCCCCGCCGTCCCGGACACCGCGACACCCGACACCACTCCCGAAAAAACTCCCGCCACCACCACCCGCCCCGCAGGCAAGGACCCTCTGCGCACACGCGCCGGAGCCACCTGGGTCAGCCTGGTCGCCGCCGCGATCATCGGCATCATCCTGCTGGTCTTCATCCTGCAGAATCTGAATCAGGTGAAGGTCACGCTGTTCTTCTGGAGCTTCTCGCTGCCGTTGGGCGTGACCATCCTGCTGTCGCTGATCGCCGGATCACTGGTGATGGGACTGGCGGGCGGCTGGCGGATCATGCAGTTGCGGCGCGCGGCCAAACGCGCCTGAACGTCATCGGCGCACCAGACGCCGGAAAGTCACCTTGTCGAATTCGCGCCCGAACTCGTCGATGGCGATCACATCCATCTCACTGGAGAACACCCCCGGCCGCACATCCACGCGGATGAACGAATACCGGCTGTAGCGCACCCGCGACCACTGCACCGCCTCGTACTGCTGCTTCCCGTCGGCGTCCCACAGTCCGCTGCGCGCGACAGCGGTATCGGGCAGTTCGTGGCCGCGGTAACTCTCCCCGAACTCGAACTCGCCGTGTGCGGCGCCACCCCCGCCGACGACGTAGTACACGGTGCCATCGGTTTCCGGATAGACGATCGCGTTGTCCGCCGCGACCCGGGTCGCGCGGCCGCCACGAATCGGATCCGTGCGTTCGAAACAGTGGTTGTGCCCCTGCAGCGCCAGATCCACGTCGTAGCGATCGAACAGTTCCGCGAACGTCCCACGCACCCCGCCGTCACTGGCTCCGCCCACACCCGTGGCATAGGCGCATTCGTGGAAGAAGCAGACGATGAAGTCCACGGCCGGATCGGACCGATGCGCGGCCAGCGTCCGCTCCAGCCAATTCTTCTGCGCCCCACCGGAATAGCCGAGATTCGCCTGATACTGGTGGCAGGTCTCGTTGGCGTCGAGCGAGAGCACCGCCACGTTGCCGTATCGGAACGAATACACCGACGGGCAACCGGCCGGGCCGTTGTCGGGCATATCCAGCCGCGCGGTCAGCCCGCCGTACCCGTGCGTGCCGTACACCGCTTCCATATCGTGATTACCGGTGGCGAACATCCACGGCACCCGCGCGGCACTGCCCTCGATGGCCTGGAAGTAGTTGTCCCAGACGAACGGGTTGTACGCGTCGATCTTCTCGTTCTTCGAGGTGCCACTCGGAACGAACCAGTCCGGTCCACCACCGTGCGAAGGATCGGCGTAACTGATGTCACCGGCCAGAATGTGGAAGTCCGGCTTGCAGGCGACGATCTGACGCTGAATCGCCGCGGCATTGCGCGCGCCGGGCGCATCGCCCTTGCCGTACTTGTTCCGGTAGCCACCGGGCTGCAGACCCGCGGGATGAGCGGGAGTGTCATCGATACCCTGATCGCCCATCATGGTGAAGCGGAACGGCAGCACCGCCGCCCGCGAACTCGGCATGGCCGGAGCCGCCGAAGCCACCTCGCTCACGAAGCCGTCGGAGGTGCGCCAACGGTAGAAGTGCGGAATCCGTCCGGGCAGCCCGTTCACCGGAGCGTGCACATAGAACTGTTCGGCCGCGAGCACCCCGCCGTCGGTGCGCGGAATCTGGGTGAGGAGATTGCGCACCTGCGCCTCGACCCGCCCACCCAGCGCGGGAGTGGGACCGTGTTCGAGAAATACCTTGGCGCTGCCCGGATTACGCGACAGCTGCGCCGAGAACCGCAGCTGGCTCGCCGCATCCGGCCCGAACCCGACATGCCGTCCGGCCACCGCGAGCGGAGCACCGTCCGCATAGGCGAGCGCGCCGAACGAGGAAAATCCCGCCGCCATCGCCGCGGCCGAACTGCCGCGCAGGAATGAACGACGGCTCACCGCATGCCGTTTCAGATACGACCGATGCCAGTCGTACTGCTCGTCCATCGTCATCCGGGCGGCCAGGCCCTCGGGAATTCCGGTATTCGGGGCCAGGCCGGGAGGGTTGAACATGATGGAAACCTTCGCGCCGAGGGGTGGGAACGGATATCCGACTCATCCAAGTCGCGCAAGATTACCGAGACCCGACAGCGCGATGAACGCAGTCTTCCCCGCCTCGGGAGGTTACGGCGTCGAAGGCGCCGACAGGCTGTCCTCGTGCGGTTGATCCGGCGCGTTGTGGTCGGTGCCGTGAAAATGCATCGGATCGTCCTGGCTCTGGCAGGGCACGTTGCTCACATCCGCACAGGACGGGAGCGGATGGTCGGCCAGTGCGACACCGGCGCCGACGACCGGCCCCACCGCGATCACGGCCCCCACGGCGGCAATCATCAACGAGCGCATGCTGATCCTTTCCAGGCGGCGATGTTCTCCACCACCAGATCAGACTGCGGCAGGCTTCGAGTCACCTGGCAATCGGCGCGGAAAACGCCCAGAACCCAACGAGTTTCGATGATTGCAAGACGAAACGAGGCGAATCGGGCACACCGCCCGGCGAATTCACAGCAGCGCGGTCAACACCAACCAGGACACGAACGCCGAGGGCAGCATCGAATCGAGCCGATCCATGATGCCGCCGTGGCCGGGCAGCAGCGTGCCCATATCCTTGATGCCCAGCTCCCGCTTGATCTGCGATTCGATCAGATCCCCGCAGGTGGCCACCAGCACCACCGCAACGCCCAGCAGCACGCCGATCATCGAATTCGCCTGCAGCAGCAACGTCACCGTCAGCAGTCCGCCGATGATGCAGAACACCAGGGAACCGCCGAAACCCTCCCAGGATTTCTTCGGGCTGATCGCCGGAACCATCGGATGCCGCCCGAACAGCACACCCGCCACATAGCCGCCGACGTCCGAGCAGACCACCAGGATCATGAAGGTCAGCACCCGCAGGTTGCCGCTCGGCTCGGACAGCATCAGCACCGCGAACGAGGCCAGCAACGGGATCCAGGCCAGCACGAACACCGTGATCGCGGTGTCGCGCAGGAAATTTCGCGGTGTCGCGGACAGGCCGTGATCGAACAGCCGCCACGCCATACACACCAGCGCCGTCAGGCCGAACGCCCCCGCGACCCCCTGCGCGCCGTACGGCCAGGCCAGCCAGACCAACGCCTGCCCGCCCACCAGCAACGGGATACGCGGCACCAGCACATCGGCCTCGCGTAGTCGCTTGGCGACCTCCCAGGTGGCGATCGCGATCGCCACCGCGATCACGCCGACCAGAATCCTCGGTGCGAACAGCAGGATCGCGATCAGGGACAGACCGAGACCGAAGCCGACCGCCAGCGCGGCCGGTAGATTGCGGCCCGCCCGCGAGGGCTTGGCCTCCTCGGGCCGGTCGGCCTCGGGCTGCGACTGCTCACCCTCGGCGGACGCCTGCTCCGGACCGGCGGAAGCCGCCTGGTCCGATGCGCCGGATGCACCGGCTGCTTCGCTCGCCGGCATGCCCTCGCCGGCCGCGGCTTGTTCGGCCACGATTGTCCCGTCGCTCACGTATCCGTCCACTCCGTCCCCGCCCCGGGCAGGCACTCGCGCCCTGGGCCGTCAGACCTCGAGCAGCTCCGATTCCTTGTGCTTGACCAGTTCATCGATCTGCGCCACGTACTTCTGCGTGGTCTTGTCCAATTCCTTCTCGGCGCGGCCCACTTCGTCCTCGCCCGCCTCGCCGTCCTTCTGGATGCGGTTCAGCTCGTCCATCGTCTTGCGACGCACGTTGCGGATGGAGATCTTGGCGTCCTCGCCCTTGCTCTTGGCCTGCTTCACCATCTCGCGGCGGCGCTCCTCGGTGAGCTGGGGCACCGAGACGCGGATGATGTTGCCGTCGTTGGTGGGGTTCACGCCCAGGTCCGAGTTGCGGATCGCGGTCTCGATGGCCTGCAGCTGCGCCTGCTCGTAGGGCTTGATCACGACCATGCGGGGCTCGGGCACGGTGATACCCGACATCTGGGTGATCGGCGTCATCGATCCGTAGTACTCGACCTGAACCCGGTTGAACATGCTCGGGTTCGCCCGACCGGTACGAATGGATCCGAGGTCGTCCTTCGCCACCGTGACGGCCTTCTCCATCTTCTCCTCGGCGTCGAAGAGTGCTTCCTCAATCACGACCGTTTCCTCCACAGCGTTAGTCGTTGTCGGTTCCGGGATCACGAGGGCGGGCATCCACGAAGACACCGCTCCCGACGCTCGTCAGGACCGAACCAGTGTGCCGATCTTCTCACCGGCGACCGCGCGGGCGATATTGCCCTTGGTCAGAAGATTGAACACCAGTATCGGCATCTGGTTGTCCATACAGAGACTGAAGGCGGTGGCGTCGGCCACCTTGAGCCCACGTTCGATGACCTCCTTGTGGGTGATCTCGGAGTACATCGTGGCCGCCGGATCCTGCCGGGGGTCGGCGTTGAACACACCGTCGACCGCCTTGGCCATCAGCACGACCTCCGCGCCGATCTCCAGCGCACGCTGGGCGGCGGTGGTGTCGGTGGAGAAGTACGGCATGCCCATACCCGCACCGAAGATCACCACGCGGCCCTTCTCCAGGTGCCGCTTGGCGCGCAGCGGGATGTAGGGCTCGGCGACCTGCCCCATGGTGATCGCCGTCTGTACTCGGGTGTCGACCCCCTGCTTCTGCAGAAAGTCTTGCAGCGCAAGGCTGTTCATCACGGTGCCGAGCATGCCCATGTAATCCGAGCGCGCCCGCTCCATCCCGCGGTCCTCGAGCTCCGCGCCGCGGAAGAAGTTGCCGCCGCCGATCACCACCGCCACCTGAACGCCGGTCGCGACCACCTCCGCGATCTGCTCGGCAACGGTCTGCACGACATCCGGGTCGAGCCCGACGTTGCCTCCGCCGAACATCTCTCCTCCCAATTTGAGGAGTACTCGGCGATAGCCCTCACGAGCCGGTTCCGGGTCCGACATCTGTCTCCTTCTCCTCGGCGGAACGCCATGCACACGCGAAAAGACCATCCGGTGTCGCAACGAGCACGGGATGGTGACAAAAGCTGCGTCCATCCTGCCCTATGCCGGGCCGCGATGGTCAGCCGACCCTGATTCGACGCACGGAGGGCTCCCCGCGCAGTGCACGGGGAGCCCTCCGTAGTCGATCCGGCCCGGTCAGGCCTGGCCGACCTCGAAGCGAGCGAAACGGGTCACGGTGACTCCGGCCGCGTCCAACTGCGCCTTCACGGTCTTCTTGTTGTCGGTGACCGACGGCTGCTCCAGCAGGACGACGTCCTTGTAGAAGCCGTTCACGCGGCCCTCGACGATCTTCGGCAGGGCGGCCTCGGGCTTGCCCTCCTCCTTGGCGGTCGCCTCGGCGATCTCGCGCTCCTTGGCCACCAGATCCGCGGGGACGTCCTCGCGGCTCAAGTACTTGGCCTTCAGGGCCGCGACCTGCATACCGGCGGCACGAGCGGCCTCGGCGGCGCCCTCGCCCTCACCCTGGTACTCGACCAGCACGCCGACGGCCGGGGGCAGGTCGGTGGCGCGCTTGTGCAGGTAGGTCGCGACCGGGCCCTCGAAGGACACGACGCGACGCAGCTCGAGCTTCTCGCCGATCTTGGCGGCGAGCTCCTGCACGACCTGGTCGACGGTCTTGCCGCCGAGCTCGACGGCCTTGAGCGACTCCAGATCGGCCGGACGCGCCTTCGCGGCGGCCTCGACGACCTGAGCGGCCAGCGTCTGGAACTCGGCGTTCTTGGCGACGAAGTCGGTCTCGGAGTTGATCTCGACCATGACGCCGTCCTGGGCGGCGACCAGGCCCTCGGCGGTGGCGCGCTCGGCGCGCTTGCCGACGTCCTTGGCGCCCTTGATGCGCAGCACCTCGACGGCCTTGTCGAAGTCGCCGTCGGTCTCTTCCAGGGCCCTCTTGCAGTCCATCATGCCGGAGCCGGTGAGCTCGCGGAGCCGCTTCACGTCAGCGGCGGTGTAGTTCGCCATCCTGGCGAGCCTCCTTAACGGGGAGTGGGTATCAGGTCGAAGCACCACCATGCCGACCGCTTCCGAACAGGAAGGGCCGGCACGGTGAACAAATCCGTCATGGCGGCGGGGCTGCCGCCATCGGACGCTGGGTCAGCTCTCGGCGGCAGCCGGAGTCGGCTCTGCAGCCGGGGCCGACTCCGCAGCCGGGGCCGACTCTGCGGCCGGGGCCTCGGCAGCGGCCTCGTCGGTGGACGGGGTCGCCTGAGCCAGCAGCTCCTGCTCCCACTCGGCGAGCGGCTCACCGGCGCCGGCCTCGGGCTTCACATCGCCGCTGGCGCGCGCGGCACGAGCCTGCACACCCTCGGCGACGGCAGAGGCGACGACCTTGGTCAGCAGCGCGGCCGAACGGATCGCGTCGTCGTTGCCCGGGATCGGGTAATCGACCAGGTCGGGGTCGCAGTTGGTGTCCAGGATCGCGATGACCGGGATGTTCAGCTTGCGAGCCTCGCCGACGGCGATGTGCTCCTTGTTGGTGTCGACGACCCAGATGGCCGAGGGAACCTTGGCCATGTCCCGGATACCGCCGAGGGTGCGCTCCAGCTTGTTCTTCTCACGCGTGAGCATGAGGATTTCCTTCTTGGTGCGACCCTCGAAACCGCCGGTCTGCTCCATCGCCTCCAGCTCCTTCAGGCGCTGCAGCCGCTTGTGGACGGTCGAGAAGTTGGTGAGCATGCCACCGAGCCAGCGCTGGTTCACATACGGCATGCCGACGCGGGTGGCCTCGGCGGCGATGGATTCCTGCGCCTGCTTCTTGGTGCCGACGAACAGCACGGTGCCGCCGTGGGCGACGGTCTCCTTGACGAACTCGTACGCCTTGTCGATGTACGTCAGCGTCTGCTGCAGGTCGATGATGTAGATGCCGTTGCGGTCGGTGAAGATGAACCGCTTCATCTTCGGGTTCCACCGGCGGGTCTGATGCCCGAAGTGCGCGCCGCTGTCGAGCAGCTGCTTCATAGTTACGACAGCCATGGCTGCGTATCTCTCTTTCGTTGCTGGTTGTCGCAGGGGTCGGCGACCTCTGCCCTGGCGTCCACGGCCGCCGGAACCCCGTTTCTGGGGACCAGCCGACGGCTTGTGCGCTGGACGCGCGAAGTCGGTCCCGGAATGAGCGGACCGCCGGACCAGTCTACGAGCCCGCGAGCGGATCTCCTAAACGGGGTGCTGGGGGGCTCGAACAGCGGATGCCGCGAGCAGTTGATCGGAAATGGTGTGCATTCACACCGTCGTAGTTGTCCACACTCGCCGAAGGCGGGCTTTCGCGACACGATTGCCGCCCGCACCGTGGATCCATGCGCCGGATATTCGCGATTCTGCTGGGCTGGCTGGTGGTGCCGATGCTACTGCCCATGCCCCGGGCAGAGGCTGTGCCCGGGGCGTTCGACTGGCCGCTGCATCCACGACCGCCGGTGCTGCGGCGGTTCGACCGGCCGGTGCACGATTGGCTGCCCGGACATCGCGGAGTCGACCTCGGCGGCGCTACCGGGCAGCCCGTACTGGCCGCCGGGGACGGGGTCGTCGTCTTCGCGGGGGAGGTGGCCGGAAAACCGGTGGTGTCGGTGAATCACGAGGGCGGGTTGCGGACCACCTACGAACCGGTGCGCGCATCGGTTGCGTTGGGGCGCAAAGTGTTTCGCGGCGAGGTTCTCGGCGCGCTGGAGGCCGGGCATCCGGGGTGCGCGGCCGCCTGCCTGCACTGGGGGCTGCGGCGTGGGCGCGAGTATCTCGATCCGCTGGGGCTGATCCGCCTCGCGCCGCTACGACTCAAACCGGTGCTGCCGCAACAGGGGCAGCCGCCGTGATCCCGCCGGTGCGCTACCGCGGCGCGCCGGTCGGCTGCGCGCCCTCGCGTTCGGCCAGCTCGCGCTTCCACTGCCGGAAGGTCTCCTCGGTGCGGCCGCGGCGCCAATACCCCGAGATCGAGGCGTGATCGGCGGGGACGCCCCGCTCCTTGCGGATGTAGGGACGCAACTCGTGCATGACGACCTGGGCCTCACCGTGGATGAACACGTGCACCCGCCCGGCGCGCCACGGTTCGGCGAGCACGGCCTCGGCGAGAGCGGCGCCGGGCTCGCGGTCGCCGCGGTGCACCCAGTCCAGGTTCACGCCCGCGGGCCGCGGGAAGTCCAATTCGTCTGCGGGACCGCTGATCTCGACGAACACCCGGCCCACGGCGCTCTCCGGCAACGCGGCACAGGCCACCGAGATGGCCGGCAGCGCCGATTCGTCACCGGCGAGCAGATGCCAGTCGGCGTCGAGCTTGGGCGCATAGGCGCCGCCGGGCCCCGACAGCGTGAGTTCGTCGCCCGGCTGCGCCGCCGCGGCCCACGGACCCGCCACACCCTCGGCGCCGTGGTAGACGAAATCGATGGCGATCTGCTCGAGTTCGGGATCGATCGAGCGGACCGTGTAGGTACGGGTGGTGGGGCCGTCCGGTCCCGGGATCTGCAGTTTGACGTAGGCGTCGGTGAAACCGTTGGGCGTGAAGGCCGAGAATCCGGGGCCACCCAGATGGACCCGGATCAGATGGTCGCTCAGGCGTTCGGTGCGCCGGACAACGAAGGACAACGGTGTACGAGCCACAAGGCACCTCCAAGTAATTAGGATTACCTAAGGAACATTAGCATGAAGTATCGCCGATAGCTCGCGATATGTCATCGAACGATAATTCAGTCGGGCGGGCACGTCATCGGCCAGGATGGGGACATGGCCGACGAACCCGATACCCCGCCCTTCACCTATCCCGAAACCGGTGCCACGGACAGGGAATTCCCGGCCGGCTACCACCATTTCCGGCTCCGGCGGCAGATCGGCACCGGCCGTGCTCTCTTCGAGTCGGCGGCCGAGGAGGTGCTCACCTATCGCATGCAACGCGGTGTCGGCATCTTCGGCTCCGCGAGCACGCCGTCCGCGGCGCCCGGCACGGCACTCACGGTCCGCCTGGGGATCGGCCCCCTGGCCATCACCGCACCCTGCCGCGTCGTCTACGTCCTGGACGAGCCGAATCGCCGCGGTTTCGCCTACGGCACCCTGCCGGGTCACCCCGAGATCGGCGAGGAACTGTTCGCCGTCGAATACGACCCCGCTGACGACTCGGTGCACGGCCTGATCGCCGCCTTCTCCCGCCCGGGCACCTGGTACACCCGCCTCGGCGGCCCGGTGACCCGCCTGCTGCAGAGCTACATCGCCGGAAAATACATCGACGCCATCCGCCCGGCCTGACCCGCACTCGAACCGACGAGAGATTCGGATGCCGACTCGACGAGTTCGTGTCGCCGACGCTCAGCCGAGCAGAAATGCCTCGAGAACCACAGCCTCCGCACGCAGCGCCGCCACTCGATCCCCGCGACCCCGCGCATCGAATTCGCCTGCGGCCGCATAGCGTTCGTCGACCTCGGCGCGCACGATGCGTTCGATTTCGGACTCGGTGAGTTCGCGGCGGGGGACCTCGGCGGCGCCGGGGCCCAGGGCGCTTGCCTCGACGGGTCCGGCCGACAGATCGTCGATGGTGACGGCCTCGGCATTGTCGATCGCGGCCAGCGCCGAGCGCAGGACCGCCGTCGCACAGCGGTCGCGCCGTTTCATGGCGTCGGGCAGGGCCGCGCGCAGACGTTCACGCAGGGAAGATACCTGGGCGATCGGATCTGTCGACATGAGTGCGACGGTACGTGCCGGACAGCGGTCGGGTCGAACCGATTCGCGGCGGGACGGCGGGATCAGGCCCGAGGATGGGCCTGGTCGTGGACCTTTCGCAGGCGTTCGACGGAGACGTGGGTGTAGAGCTGCGTGGTGGCCATACTGGCGTGGCCGAGGAGTTCCTGGACGATGCGCAGGTCCGCGCCGCCCTCGAGCAGGTGGGTGGCGGCGGTGTGCCGCAGGCCGTGCGGACCCAGGTCGGGGGCGCCTGGTATGGCCGAAACAACTTCGTGCACAACGGTTCTGGCCTGCCGTTGGTCGAGGCGGCGACCGCGGCGGCCCAGCAGCAGGGCGCGACCGGACTCGGTGTTGGCGAAGGCCGGGCGGCCCGAGCGCAGCCAGCTCTCGAGTGCTTCGTCAGCGGGCGCGCCGAACGGGACCGCACGCTCCTTGTTGCCCTTGCCGAGTACCCGGACCAGGCGGCGTTCGCGATCGATATCGTCGATGTCGAGGCCGCACAGCTCGCTCACCCGGATACCCGTCGCGTAGAGCAGCTCCACGATCAATCTGTCCCGCAGTGCCATCGGATCATGTTGTGCGGCACCGGATTGCGCGGCATCCATCACATCGGCCGCCTGCTCTCGACCGAGCACCGCGGGCAGGACCCGATGCGCCCGCGCCGATCCCAGCCGCGGTCCCGGGTCGATCGACAGCCGCCCGGTGTGGGTGAGCCAACCGGTGAAGGTGCGCGCCGCCGACGCGCGCCGCGCCATCGTGGTACGTGCCACCCCTGCCCCCGACTGCTCGGCCAACCAGGACCGAAGCAGCGGCAGATCGATCTCCCCCACCCCGGAATCGGCCGCCCGAGAACACAAATGCATCAGCAGCGACCGCGCATCGCCCACATACGCCCGCACCGTGTGCGCGGACCGGTTGCGCCCGAGCCGCAGATGCCGCCCGTACTCCAGCAGCAACGCTTCCAGATCCTCGGGCAGTGCATCCATACCCACCACACTCACCGACCCCAGCCCACCTGACAAGTCACCGCACCGCATCCACCGTGGATCCGCACCTTACGCAAGACACCGGACAAGGGTGCGTACTTCCATCGACCGCCCCGCGCACTCCCGAACCAACCAGATTCATCGCGGACTCGCACCTCACCCCAGGGCACCACCAGACAGGCGCACACATCACCATCGACCATCCCACGCGTTCTGGACCACCCAGATTCATCGCCGATTCGCACCGCCCCAGGGCGCCACCGGACAGGCTGCACATCGCTAACGACCATCCCGCGCGATCCTGAACAGACCAGATTGATCGCCGATCCACACCGCAGCCAGGGCACCACCGGACCGGCGGACACATCCCTATCGACCATTCCACGCGCTCCCGAACCAACCAGATTCATCGCCGATTCCCGCCACGCCTACAGCACCACCGAACAGACGTACGCATCCCTATCGACCATTCCGCGTGATTCGAAACCAGCCGGATTCGTCGCAGCCGACCAGTCCCGCGAGGTCCAAGGCAGCGAGTGCGGCGCGGACGGACGGGAGTGGGAGTCCGGATTCGCCGGACAGTTCGAGCGGGATTCGGGCGCCGGTTCTGGGGATCGCGGCGTAGACGAGGGCCTCGTCACCGTCGAGGGATCGTTCCGGGGTGGGGGCGTCGGCGGGTAGCGACAGTTGCAGGGGACCCGCCTCGTCGATGATCTCCTCGACACGGCCGACCAGCACGGCCTCACCCTCGCGGATCATGCGGTGGCAACCCACTGAGGAGGCGGAGGTGACCGGCCCGGGGACCGCCAGGGCCGGACGGCCCAGCCTGCGAGCCCATTTCACGGTATTGCGGGCGCCACTGCGCAATCCGGCCTCCACGACCAGCACACCGTCGGCCAGAGCCGCGATGATCCGGTTCCGCGCCAGGAAGTGATGCTTGTGCGCGGTGGTGCCGGGCGGATATTCGCTGACCACCAGTCCGGTCTCGGCGATCTCGGCCAGCAGGCGCGCGTGCGAGGCCGGATACGGCCGGTCCACACCGCAGGCCAGGACCGCGATCGTCGGCGCACCGGCGGCCAACGCCGCGCGATGTGCGGCGCCATCGATCCCGAATGCGGCTCCGGAGACGATCGTCCAGCCGCGGGGCGCGAGATCGCCGACGATTTCGGCGGTGACCCGCTCGCCGTAACCGGTACTGCATCGCGCACCCACCACGGCCAGAGCCTGTTCGCTAGCAGTCAGCAACGATCGCGGCCCCCGCACCCACAACACCAGCGGGACCGCCGCACCCGGATCGCGTGCCGAGTCGAGCTGGCCGAGCCCCAGCATCCGCCAGGCGGGCCACTCCGGATCATCCGGCGTCACCACACGCCCACCCGATCCGAGAATGCTCTCCAGATCCCTTTCGGCACAATCGATCCCGCGACGCTGCTCGGTCGGCCCACGCAGCGACTCGGGCAGATCACACTCCCGCACCGCCCGCGCCGCCTCGACGACACCCACCCGCTCGATCAACGCGGACAATGCCGCACACGGCCCCTGCACCACTCGCGACAGATACACCCATGCCAGCCGCCGCTCATCGGCCTCGTCCCCGGCGAAGCCCACTGAGGCACCGACATTCTCGTGTTCGAGCGACGTCGTTTCCCTGTACACCGCCACTGTCCTTGTGCCGTCACGAGCGGGCAGCGCCAACTCCTCGCCCATCACTTCCGCTGCACCGTCGCAAGCACGCAACGCCAACTCCTCACGCACCACCGCCCCCGCACGGTCACGACCACCCAACGTCAACTCTTCACCCACGACCACCCCCGCACCGCCACGAGCGCGCAACGCCGATTCCTCGCCCATCACCTCCGCACCGCCACAAGCGCGCAACGCCGATTCCTCGCCCATCACCTCCGCACCGCCACAAGCGCGCAACGCCGACTCTTCACCCACGACCACCCCTGCACTGTCACGACCACGAAGCGCCAACTCCTCACGCACCACTGGCCCGGCACTGTCGCATTCGCTGCACGTCGGGTCCTCGTGCGACCACTGCCCTGTACTCATGCCGCACCCCGCTGCCGGAAGTTCAGCGCCTGCATCACGTCCTGGGTGCCGGGCATCTCGCCGCCGCGCAGGTCGCAGATGGTCCAGGCGACTCTGATCGCTCGGTCGGCGCCGCGGGCGGACATCCGGCCCTGCCGGAGTGCGTTCTCCACCGGGACGAGCGCCTCGCCCGGCAGCCGGAAACGTTGGCGCAGAGTATGTCCGGGGACCTCGGCATTGGTGCTCCAGCCGTACTCGAGCCAACGCTCGGCGGCCGCCTTGCGTGCTGCTTCGACCCGGCCGCGCACCACCGAGCTGCTCTCGGCCTCCGAGGAGGCGAACGCACCCGAAGCCTGCCCGTGCATCTGCACCCAGATATCGATGCGGTCCATCAGCGGCCCGGACATCTTCCCGAGATAACGCCGCCGCGCCAGCGGTGCGCAGATGCAGTCGACATCACGCGCGGGCGCGCACGGACAGGGATTTGCAGCGAGCACGAGCTGGAAACGCGCCGGATACCGGGCCACGCCGTCGCGTCTGGCAATGCGGATCTCCCCCTCCTCCAAGGGAGTTCGCAACGCCTCGAGCACCTTCGTACCGATCTCGGCGCACTCGTCCAGGAACAGCACGCCGCGGTGGGCGCAGCTCACCGCGCCCGGCCGCGCCGAGCCCGACCCGCCGCCGACCATCGCGGTCACCGAGGTCGAATGGTGTGGCGCCACGAACGGCGGGATGGTGATCAGCGGATGATCGCCGGGCAGGATGCCCGCCACCGAATGAATCGCGGTCACCTCCAGCGCCTCCCGTTCGGTCAACATCGGTAGCAGGCTCGGAAGACGTTGCGCCAACATGGTTTTGCCGATCCCGGGCGGTCCGGTCAGCAGAACGTGATGCCCGCCCGCCGCGGCGACCTCGAGCGCCCAGCGCGCCTCGTCCTGACCGATCACCTCATTGAGATCGCCGCAGGGACGCTCGGACGAGGGCAGCGCACCCTCGGGCGGACGCAACTCCCCGTCACCGCGCAACCAGTCGATCAATTCGCGCAGGGTGGCCGCACCGAGCACCGTGATCCCGTCGACCAATCCCGCTTCGGCGAGCGCCGATTCGGGGACCACCACCGTGGTGCGGCCCGCCGCCCGCGCGGCGAGCACCGCGGGCAGCACCCCTCTGGCCCGCCGCACCCGCCCGTCCAACGCCAACTCCCCCAGCAACACCGAGCCCGCCAGCCGCACCGAGGGAACCGCATCCCCCGCATCCAGCACCGCCGCGGCCAGCGCCAGATCGTAGACGCTGCCGACCTTGGGCAGAGTGGCCGGTGACAGCGCCAGGATGACCCGCCCGTCCGGCCATTTCTCCCCGGAGTTCTGTACCGCGGCCCGCACCCGGTCCCGGGATTCGTTCAGGGTGGTATCGGGCAGCCCGACCAGATGAATCGACGGCAGCCCCTGGCCGATATCGGCCTCGATCTCCACCAACTGCCCGTCCACACCGGTCACCGCAACGGAGAACGCCCGGCCCAGCGCCATCAGAACACCGCTTTCAGATGTTCGATGACCGGCTCGGATCGGGGTTCGACCAGCACCGACACCACATCGAAGCGGATCTGACGCCACGGCCCCTGCTGCTCGTTGAGCCACAACAGCGCCAATCGCCTGATGCGTTGCTGCTTGGTGAAGGTCACCGCCTCGGCCGGAATGCCGAATCTCAGGCCCGAACGCGTCTTCACCTCGACGAATGCGGTCACCTCCGCATCGCGCGCGATCAGATCCAGCTCGCCGTACCGGCAGCGCCAGTTCTGCTCGACGATATCCATCCCGGCCGCACGCAGATACTGTGCCGCCAGTTCCTCCCCGTGTGCGCCGAGCGCCAGATTATGTGCCACCCGATCAGGATCACCGCTCCACGCGCCCGCCCTGAACCCCTGAACTGGGGAAACAGAAATCCTGTGGACAACCCCCGAATGTGGACAACACGCTGCCGACCCGCCGGACGCGGTATCGGCCGGCGGCCGTTATTCGGGCAGGCGCAGGTCCGGCTTCTCCAGCTCCTCGATGTTCACGTCCTTGAAGGTGATGACGCGAACATGCTTGACGAAGCGCGCCGGACGATACATGTCCCACACCCAGGCATCGGACATGCGCACTTCGAAATACACCTCGCCATCGGCGTTCTGCGGGCGTAGTTCGACGGAATTGGCCAGGTAGAAGCGGCGTTCGGTCTCCACCACGTACGAGAACTGGCCGACGATGTCCTTGTACTCGCGGTACAGCGAGAGTTCCATCTCGGTTTCGTACTTCTCGAGGTCCTCGGCACTCATCTGGTGGAAAGTCCTCCTAATTCACGACGCCGCCCCCGCCGGGCTCGCCATCCTGCGTGTTCTGACATCATCTCGCATGCGCGGCGTCGGTAGCCAACCGCCTCGCTCCGGAACCGACGCGACGGACCGGCTCGGCCTCGGCCCCGCCGACCATCCGCACATTGCGCCAGCTCCTGCGGTGCTCACTGCTGGGGCCGAGACGATCCAGCGCCGCGGTGTGCTCCGGCGTGTTGTAACCCTTGTGCGCCGCGAAACCGTAGCCGGGCAGTCGCCCGTCCAGCTCGACCATCATCCGGTCGCGGGTCACCTTGGCCAGGATGCTGGCCGCGGCGATACATGCCGCCGTCGCATCGCCGCCGATCACCGGCAGCGAGGGCGCCGAGATGCCGGGCACCTTGAAACCGTCGGTGAGCACGTAGCCGGGCCGCTGATCCAGTCCGGCCACCGCCCGCCGCATCCCCTCGATATTGGCGACGTGGATGCCGATCGCATCGATCTCCCAGGCCGGAATCACCACTACCCGCCAGGCCAGGGCCCGGCGCTCGATGATCGGGAACAGCTCCTCGCGGGCGGCCTCGGTGAGTTTCTTGGAATCGTCCAGGCCGGCGAGAGAATCGTAGGCCTTGGGAGCGAGCAGGCAGGCCGCGACCACAAGCGGACCCGCGCAACACCCGCGCCCCGCCTCGTCGACCCCGGCGACCGGCCCCAGACCACTGCGAATGAGCGCCGCCTCGAGCGTGCGCAGACCACTGGCCCTGCGCATCACCACTCGCGGCGGCCAATCCCCGGCTCGTTGGCCGTTGCGCGCCACTGCACCCACCGTTCGATTATCCGTTCGCTCTCGCAGCCGCATCCGCCGGATCCCCCCGCACGCCCGGCGCGGCGATCAGTTCTGCTGGGGATTCTGGGATCGCACCGGACCGATCCGACCCGGCGGCCAGATCTTGAACACCGCTTTACCGCGTACATCCTTCACCGGGACGGTGCCGGAGAATTCGTCGTCCTGATGCGCGCGCGAATCGGCGGATTCGTTGCGGTTGTCGCCCATCACCCACAGATTGCCCTCGGGCACCTTCACCGGGCCGAACTCCCGGCCGATCGGGTTGATCGACAACCCCATCGGCGTCTTGACCGCGAACGGCAGACCCGGCTGGTACGGGTACAGGTACCGGGCGTACGGCTCGTCGAGCGGCTTGCCGTCGACCAGCACACGACCTTGGGCATCGCAGCACTGCACGGTCTGACCGCCCACCGCGATCACCCGCTTGACCAGATCGTTCTCATCCGGCGGCACCAGACCGAAGAAGGAGAAGAAGTTCTGCACCCCACGCGCGACGACATTGCTGGAGCGATTCGTGTGGTACTCCTTGTTCCACGATCCGCTCGGGCCCACGAAGACGACCACGTCACCCTGCTTGGGATCACCGAAGTCGTAGCTCAATTTCTCGACGTAGATCCGGTCCCCGGTACACCCGGGACAACCGTGCAACGTCGGTTCCATCGACTGCGACGGAATCACGTACGGCCGACCGATGAACGTCACCACCAACGCCGCGATCACCGCCGCGATCACGATCAGAATCGGCAACTCCTGCCAGAACGGCCGCTGCTTCTTCTGCTTCTTCCCTCGCGATCGCCGCCGGCGCGGCACCGGCGCGCTCGCACCGTCGTCGTCCACCTCGGTCGACGCCCTCGAGTCGAATTCGTCTGCCACGCCGAACAGGTTATCCCGCCCACACCTGCGGCGGTGACCGGGATGTCGACAAGTGCCGCAACGCGTTCGGCGCGACCCGATCAGTTCGTCTGCGGATTCTGCGATCGCACCGGGCCGATCCTGTTGAGCGGCCAGATCTTGAACACCGCCTTACCGCGCACGTCCGTCACCGGCACGGTGCCGGTGTACTGATCGTCGATATGTCCGCGCGAGTCGAGCGAATTGTTGCGGTTGTCGCCCATCACCCACAGGTTGCCCTCGGGCACCTTGATCGGCCCGAACTCCCGCCCGGTCGGGTTCGTCGAAACGCCCATCGCGGTCTTGACCGCGAACGGCAGTCCCGGCTGATACGGGTACATGTAGTGGGCATACGGCTCGTCGAGCGGCTTGCCGTCGACCAGCACACGACCTTGGGCGTCACAGCACTGCACGGTCTGACCGCCCACCGCGATCACCCGCTTGACCAGATCGTTCTCATCCGGCGGCACCAGACCGAAGAAGGAGAAGAAGTTCTGGATCCCCCGGACGACGCCGTTACTCGATCGCGTCGAGTGGTAGCCCTCGTCCCAGGAACTGCTCGGCGACTTGAACACCACCACATCGCCCGGCTTCGGATCACCGAAGTCGTAACTGAGCTTCTCGACGTAGATCCGGTCCTCGGTGCAGCCGGTACAGCCGTGCAGTGTCGGCTCCATCGAGCCGGACGGAATCTGATACGGCCGGCCGACGAACGTCACCACCAACGCCGCGATCACCGCCGCGATCACGATGAGAATCGGCAACTCCTGCCAGAGCGGCCGCTGTTTCCTGCGCTTGTTCCCGCGCGACGAATCCACCCGTGACCGGCGCGGCGTGAATCCGCCCGCTCGCACGTCGTCGGATTCGCGCACCATCTCACTGTCCCGCGTCACGACGAACAACCTAGCCGCACTTCGCATTCACGGGCGGATCGATGACCTGAGAAAATGACCTGAGAATACGAAAAGCCTCCGGCCGTCGGGCCGGAGGCTTTCGAAGAACGCAATCCCGTCAACGGGATGTGTTCAGCGCTTTTCCTTGATCTTGGCGGCCTTGCCGCGCAGATCGCGCAGGTAGTACAGCTTGGCCCGGCGGACATCACCGCGGGTCACCACATCGATGTGATCGATGTTGGGGCTGTGCACGGGGAAGGTGCGCTCGACACCGACACCGAAGGAAACCTTGCGGACCGTGAAGGTCTCGCGGATGCCGCCACCCTGACGCCGGATCACGGCGCCCTTGAAGACCTGGATGCGCTCCTTGTTACCTTCGATGACCTTCACGTGCACATTGATGGTGTCACCCGGCCGGAAGTCGGGGACGTCGCTGCGCAGCGACTTTTCATCGACGAAGTCGAGGGTGTTCATTTCCGTCCTTGTGGAGTTCGCGTGAACAGAGGAACCTGGCGGCGCGCACTGGGCACTCGACCGGTTCGTGCTCCGGATATGGGCGGTGCGCTGGGCAGATCTGCCCAAGGCAACCCGATTATTGTGCCAGAGGTGCGCGCGCGACCGTTAATCGGCCCCGGTCCGGCGGCTGTGACCGTGAATTCTCGGCAGGGATTGCCCGATCGGATGCGGCGGCGCGGGTGCGGGCACCACCGTGCGGGCCAACTCCTCCTCGGCCGCCACCCGCATGTGCGCGACGGCATCGGGCTTCCCGGCGATCAGATCCTGGACGAAGATCTTCGCACGGATCACCGGGCGCCGGTACCGGCGTTCGCGCCGGATCGCGCGCTGCATCAGCCGGGACCGGTCGGCATACCGCCAACGCGCCCACGGTGCGCCGGGTCGGCTCAGCCGCAGTGCGCCGACGAACAGCAGGGGCAGGAAGAACATCCCGAACAATCCGGTCCAGATCTTGCCCTTGGCGATGACGATCGCCGCCAGCATCAGATTCACCAGGGCGAACAGGCTCAGGAAGGTCCGGCCCGTGGGGCTGCGGTCGTGCCGGATATCCCCGACGTCCAGCAGCCACAGCGGATGAAAGCCCAGTAGGAGCAGACCGGTCACCGCCAGGGCGACGAAGACCGCGTCGACCGAGGTGCGGCCCTGCTCCTCCCAGTAGACGTCGCGTAGGTAGTAGATGAGGGCGAATTCGTCCAGGACCAGGGCCGCGCCGAGGCCGAATACCGAGGCCAGCGCGCTGACCGTGCCGACCCCGTCGTTGTAGAGGGTGACCAGGCCGATCCCGGACAGCAACACCAGCACCACGCCGAACACCATGTGGTGGATGTGCACGTCGCCCGCGCGCAGATTGCCGGGCCACCAGCGCACCCGTTTGCGGATCAATCGGACACTGAGCCTGATCAGCAGAAAACCGACGATGAAGCCGAGCAGGAAACACAGCAGCGGCAGACGGCCGTGCGCGACCACGGTCTCGTCCAGCCACCGTCGCATATCTGCCATGTCCCGTCATCTCCGCGACCCGGGCGTACGAGCTACCGGGTCCGGGCCCGCATCACCCGCCCAGCCACATTGTGCAGCACCACCAGCCCCGGCAGGGCGCATCCCGGACGGGATGCGGACCACCGGGGCCGGACCGCCGCGTACTGCGACGAGCCTACTTGCCGAATCCGGCACGGCGCAGTGCGTCGGCCATCGCTCCGGTGGGCTCGGATGCGTTGCGGCGCTGCTGGTTCCGCCCCTGCTGGTTGCGGCCCTGGCCCTGCTGAGCACGGCCCTGCCCGCCCTGCTGACGCGGATTGCCGCCACCGCGCTGACCGCCCTGCTGCCGCGGACGCGAATCGCCGCGCTCCGGCTTGCCGGCGCCGGGCTCGTCGTCCAGACGCAGCGACAGGCCGATGCGCTGCCGGGCCACGTCTACCTCGAGCACCTTGACCCGCACCACGTCACCGGACTTCACGATCTCGCGCGGATCCTTGACGAAGTTGTGCGACATGGCCGAGACGTGCACCAGACCGTCCTGGTGGACACCGATGTCGACGAAGGCGCCGAAGGCCGCGACATTGGTGACCACGCCTTCGAGCACCATGCCCGGTTGCAGATCGGCGACCTTCTCGATTCCGGCGGCGAATTCGGCGGTCTTGAACTCCGGGCGCGGGTCGCGACCGGGCTTCTCCAGTTCGGAGATGATGTCGGTGACGGTGGGCACACCGAAGCGCTCATCGGTGAATTCACCAGGGCGCAACGCGCGCAGCACGGTGGTGTTGCCGATCAGCCCGGCCACATCGCGACCGGTGGACTCGAGCATGCGCCGCACGACCGGATACGCCTCCGGGTGCACCGCGGAGGTGTCCAGCGGGTCGTCGCCTTCGCGGATGCGCAGGAAGCCCGCGCACTGCTCGAATGCCTTGGGGCCCAGCCGCGGCACCTTCAGCAGGGAGTTGCGGTTGCGGAACGGGCCGTTCTGATCACGATGCGCGACAATGGATTCCGCCACCGACGACGCGATGCCCGACACCCGGGACAGCAGCGGCACCGAGGCGGTGTTCACGTCGACACCGACCGCGTTCACCGCATCCTCGACCACCGCGCCCAGCGAGCGGGCCAGCAGCGTCTCGGAGACGTCGTGCTGGTACTGCCCGACGCCGATGGACTTGGGGTCGATCTTCACCAGCTCGGCCAGGGGATCCTGCAGGCGGCGGGCGATGGAGACCGCGCCACGCAGCGAGACGTCCATATCCGGCAGTTCCTGCGACGCGTAGGCCGATGCCGAGTAGACCGACGCGCCCGCCTCGGAGACCACGATCTTGGTGGGTTTGTTCTCCGGGATGCGGGAGATCAGTTCCGTGGCGAGGGCGTCGGTCTCGCGCGAGGCGGTGCCGTTGCCGATGGCGATGAGCTCCACGTTGAAGCGGGCGACCAGCGCGCTCAGCACGGCGAGGGACTTCTCGGTCTGGCCCTGCGGCTTGTGCGGGTAGATGACCTCGGTGGCCACCGCCTTGCCGGTGCCGTCGACCACGGCCACCTTGACGCCGGTGCGAAAGCCCGGATCCAGGCCCATCGTGGCGCGGGTGCCCGCGGGGGCGGCCAGCAGCAGATCGCGCAGGTTGTTGGCGAAGACGTCGACCGCGTCCTTCTCGGCGGACTGCCGCAACCGCATCCGGATATCGATGCCGAGGCTGACCTGCAGCTTGGTCCGCCACGCCCAGCGCACGGTGTCCAGCAGCCAGGTGTCCGCCGCGCGACCCTGTTCGGCGATGTCGAACTTCAGCGCGATCCGGCCCTCGAAGATGGTGCGTTCGCCCCCCGGAGCGGAGCTCGCGGAGCGACCATCAGACGCAGCGGACTCCTGGGCGTCGGGCTCGAGGTGCAGGGTGAGCACCTCTTCCTTCTCCCCGCGCAGCAGCGCCAGGATGCGGTGCGAGGGCAGCGTGTCGAACGGTTCGCTGAATTCGAAGTAGTCGGCGAATTTCGCACCCGCCTCCTGTTTGCCCGCGCGCACCTGGGAGCTGACCTGACCGCGGCTCCACATCAGCTCGCGCAGCTCGCCGACGAGGTCGGCATCCTCGGCGAAACGCTCCACCAGGATCGCGCGGGCGCCGTCGAGTTGTTCGGCGGTGTACTGGGCCGGATCGGTGGTCGGATCACCGATCAGGGCGTCGGCCACCGGTTCGTGACCGGCCTCGCGAGCGATCTGGGCCTTGGTGCGACGCTTGGGCTTGTAGGGCAGGTAGATGTCCTCGAGCCGGGCCTTGGTCTCGGCGAGCATGATCTGCTGCTCCAGCGCGGCGTCGAGTTTGCCCTGGCCGCGAATGGATTCCAGGATCGAGGTGCGCCGCTCGTCCAGCTCACGCAGGTAGTGCAGCCGCTCCTCGAGCTGGCGCAGCTGCGCGTCGTCCAGACCGCCGGTGACCTCCTTGCGGTAACGGGCGATGAACGGCACGGTGGATCCGCCGTCGAGTAGCTCGACCGCGGCGCGCACCTGCTCGTCCCGCACATTCAACTCGTCGGCGAGGCGACGGCCGACGCTGGCCAGACGGACCGGCGCGGTCGCATCCGGCGCGGCATCGCCGCCCGCGGCGCTCGTGTTGACGGCATCGTTGCTGCCGGATTCGCTGCTGACGGTTTCGGAGGCTGTCGTCACGCCCGCAGACACTACCGCCGCACCCCGACAGGTAGCCACAGCCCCGCGCCGAATCGGCCGCAGCCGCACCCTTTTCGAATGGCCGTCCCCGTTGTGCAGGGCCGATCCGGGACGCGCAACACTCACCCGAAGTCGGGTTCAGCGGGCCGAGGAACCCAGGTAGACCAGCAGGTCGTCGATCAGATCCGCGGGCGCGGCCCGCCCCTTGCCGTCCGCGGCGAGATGTCCCGCGGCGGCCAGATCCGCCGCACCGTGTGCGAGTGCGCGCAGCAACGCCGCCATCCGCTCCGGATCGCCCCCGGGCAGTGCGTGATCGGACTGCGCCTGAGCGACCAGCGCCGTGAGCGCCTGCTGCGCGTTGTGCGCGACCTCGGCCAGCTCCGGGGATTCGTTGGTCCAGCGACCGAAGACCAGTTTGAAGCGCGCCGGATGCTCGTGAGCCCAGGCGATGTACCCGTGCAGCACCGCGCGAACCCGCTGCACCGGATCCGGCTGCTGCGCCACCAGTTGCGCGAATTCCATTGCCCGTTCGGACAACTCGCGCGCGGCGACCGCCGCGAGCAACGCCTCCTTGTTGGCGAAATGCTTATAGGGCGCGTTGTGCGACACCCCGGCCCCGATCCCGACCTCACGCAGCGTCACCGCCTCCACCCCGCCGGAGTCCAGCAGACGAAGGGCGGAATCGAGGAGAACATCGCGAGTGCTCGACGGCATCCGAACATCCTAATCCGAGGTTGACAACGTCAACCCAGCCGCCTAGGTTGACGTTGTCAACCTCATCTGACCGGGGAGAAATCATGAACACAGCACAATCCGCAGTGGTCACCGGCGCGACCGGCGGCATCGGGGAGGCGATCGCCCGCAGACTGGCCGCGACGGGCCGGAGCGTCGTGCTGGTCGGCCGCGATGCCGCACGCCTGGCCGCGGTACAGCGGCGAATCCGGGACGTGGTCCCCGACGCCGACCTGCGAGCCGAACTGGCCGATCTGTCGCTGCTGAACCAGGTGCGCGCGCTCGCCGATCGGCTCGACACCACCGGGATCGACATCGTGATCAGCAACGCCGCGGTGGTCGCACCGCTCGCCGATCACACCTCCGAAGGAATCCAGCGCACCGTGGCGACGAACCATCTCGCGCCCTATCTGCTGCTGCGTTCGCTCGGCGAATCCCTCGCCGCCGCAGGACGATCCGCGCGACTGGTCGTGGTCGGAGCCTCACCCGCCGCATTGCGCCGGCTGCCCGTGAACCTGGACGATCCCGGCCTGGCCGATGAACGGAGTATCGGAGTCCCGCCGAGTTTCCGGCCCTTCGTCGCCTACGGCCGCACCAAGAATATGAACGCCATGTTCGTCTACAGCCTCGCGCAGCGACTGGCAGGCAGCGGCGTCACCGTGAACGGCGCGCATCCGGGGATCATCCGCAACACCGGCCTGGGCCGGGAATCCGCCCGCGGACTGTTGCGCGCCTTCGCCTGGACGCAGTGGGTGAATCCGTTGCTACCCGGCCCCGAGGCGGGCGCGGACACGCCCGTCTGGCTCGCTACCGCTCCCGACCTGGAGGGCGTCACCGGACGATTCTTCGTGCGCCGCCGAGAAGTCCGAACCGCACCGCACACCACCGATCCGGCCCGGCTGGACCGTCTCTGGGACACCAGCGCCGCGCTGACCGGTCTCCCGGCGTGATCGGTGAATCGGAACTTATTGCGGCGGTAGCAGATCCGGGCGGCGCTCGCGCGTGCGGGCCAACGACTGCTCATGCCGCCAGGCATCGATCCGCGCGTGATTGCCGGACAGCAGGATCTCCGGGACGTCCAGTCCGCGCCAGCTGACCGGGCGGGTGTAGCTGGGCCCCTCGAGCAGTCCGTCGGAGAACGAATCCTGTTCGTGCGACTGCTGATTGCCCAGCACACCGGGACGCAGGCGTACCACCGCCTCGGTCATCACCAGGACCGCCGCCTCACCGCCGATCAACACGTAATCACCGATGCTGACCTCCTCGACGCGCACGCGCCGGGCCGCATCGTCGAAGACACGCTGGTCGATACCCTCGTAGCGACCGCAGGCGAACACCAGATGGCGTTCGTCGGACCAGCGGTGCGCGGTGGCCTGCGTGAACGGAACACCCGCCGGGGTGGGCACCACCAGCAGCGCGTCGTCGGGGCAGACCTCGTCGAGCGCATCACCCCACACCGTGGGTTTCATGACCATGCCGGGCCCGCCGCCGTAGGGCGAATCGTCCACGGCCTTGTGCACGTCGTGGGTCCAGCGACGTAGATCGTGCACGCCGAGTTCGACCAGCCCCTTGTCGATGGCCTTGCCCAGCAACGCCGTTCGCATCGGCTCGAGATATTCGGGGAAGATCGTCACGACATCGATGCGCAGCGCTACGGAGGACTCCCCGACTTCCTCGGGCATTGCTCTACTCCTTGTCGAGCAGTCCCTCGGGCGGATCGATCACGATCAGGCCCTCGGCGACCGATACGGTGGGCACGATCGCGGTGACGAACGGAATCAGAATCTCCCGGCCCGGCTCGGCGGCGGACTCCACGCCGTCGAAGCTCGCGGCCGCGCGCACCGAAAGCAGTTCTCCCGCAGCCGAATGCAAGACCTCGTCCACGGTGCCGACCACGGTGCCGTCGGCCAGCTGCACCGACAGTCCCTCGAGCTCGTGGTCGTAGAACTCGTCGGGATCCTGCGAGGGCGGCAGATCGTCGGTGTCGACCAGAAAGAGCATGCCGCGCAACGCATCCGCCTCGGAGCGATCCGCGACGCCCTGCACCCGGACCAGGAGCCGACCCGAATGTTCCCGAGCCGATTCGACCGTGTACTCCCGCACTGCCGTCGCCCGCGGCAGCCGCCCCTTCAGGACGGCGCCGTGGACGAAACGCAGCTCGGGTTCGTCGGTGCGGACCTCCACGACGAGTTCACCGCGCACACCGTGCGATTTGGCGACCCGCCCGACTACCAGTTCCATGGGGTCATCCCCGCTCACGCGGGGCGCGGGTATCAGCCCGCATCGGTGTCGACGACGTCGACCCGGATGCCCCGGCCGCCGATCCCGGACACGAGCGTGCGCAGCGCGGTCGCCGTGCGGCCACCGCGCCCGATCACCTTGCCCAGGTCGTCCGGGTGCACGTGCACCTCGACGGTGCGGCCGCGACGGCTGGTGATCAGCTCGACGCGGACGTCGTCGGGATTGGCGACGATGCCGCGAACCAGATGTTCCACGGCATCGGCAACAACGGCACTCATTTACTCGGCCTCGGCCGCGGCCGGAGCCTCCGCCTCGGCGTCCTTCTTCGCGGCCTTCTTCTTCGGCGTCACGGCCTCGGCAACCGGCTCGCTGTCGGCGGCGGCCAGCGCGGCGTTGAACAGATCCAGCTTCGACGGCTTCTCCGCCTTGGTCTTCAGCGTGCCCTCGGCGCCCGGCAGGCCCTTGAACTTCTGCCAGTCACCGGTGATCTCCAGCAGGCGCTGCACGGGCTCGGTGGGCTGCGCGCCGACGCTCAGCCAGTACTGCACGCGCTCGGAGTTCACCTCGATCAGCGAGGGCTCCTCCTTCGGGTGGTACTTGCCGACGTTCTCGATGGCGCGGCCGTCACGACGGGTGCGCGCATCGGCGACGATGATGCGGTACTGGGGGTTGCGGATCTTGCCGAGCCGGGTGAGCTTGATCTTGACAGCCATGGGCTATCGCCTTTCGATGACGGCCGCCCGCAGGCAGCCTGAGTGGTCACGGCGCAATTCAGCGACCCGCACGGAACGCGGGCCCGGTTTTGCGTTTGAGTGTGTGACCGCCGCGCGGTACGTAACCGGAGACGGGCTGACACCTGTCCTCCACGAGGACGGTCGACCATTCTGCCAGACCGGGCCCGACGTCTCGAAATCGGCCCGTGATCAGCACAGTTGCACCGTCGGGATCTCGCCCGGGGCCGGCGACGCCCGTCGATCGACGACGCGGAACGCCCCGGCAGGGTCAGCGGTGGCCGGTGACGGGGTCACGTCGTTTGTGGACCCTGCCGCGCAGGACCACGTGGGCCGGTGTGGCGAGGATCTGTCCCGACGTGCGGGGGTCCCGGTCGTACACGACCAGGTCCGCCGGTGCGCCGTGTTCGATGCCGGGGCGGCCGAGCCATTCGCGGGCGTTCCAGGAGGCTGCGCCCAGGGCGTCGTGGCGGGACAGGCCCGCACCTGCCAGGGCGTCGATCTCGTCGGCGATGCGGCCGTGGCGGATGGAACCGCCCGCGTCGGTGCCGGTGTAGATGGGCACGCCCGCGGCGTGGGCGTCGGCGACGGTGTCGCGGACACGGCGGTGCAGGTCGCGCATGTGGGCGGCGTAGACGGGGAATTTGGTTGCGCCGTCGGCGATTTCGGGGAACGTGTCGATATTGATCAGGGTCGGGACCAGGGCCGTGCCGTGGTGGGCCATCATCTCGATGGTTTCGTCGGTGAGGCCGGTGCCGTGTTCGAGGCAGTCGATGCCCGCGCTGATCAGGCCGGGTAGCGCGTCCTCGCCGAAGACGTGCGCGGTGACCCGGGCCCCCTCGCGGTGGGCGGCGTCGATCGCCTCCTTCAGGACCGCATCGCTCCACAGCGGGCGCAGATCGCCCACCGAACGATCGATCCAGTCACCGACGATCTTCACCCAGCCGTCGCCGCGACGGGCCTGCTCGGCGACGATCTGCGGTAGATCGCGCTCGTCGTCCAGTTCGATGCCCAACTCGCGGATATAGCGTTTGGGCCGGGCGATGTGGCGACCCGCGCGGATGATCCTCGGCAGATCCTCGCGTTCGTCGACGAAGCGGGTATCGATCGGTGAACCGGCATCGCGCAGCAGCAGCGCCCCGGCATCGCGTTCGGTCTCGGCCTGGGCGATCGCCCCCGCGTCGTCCTCGTGCCCGCCGCCGTAGCGGATGCCGACGTGGCAGTGCGCGTCCACCAGTCCCGGCACGATCCAGCCTGCGGCACAGAGGGTTTCGGCGTCGGCGATCGGCTCGAAGGAGATCAGTCCGTCGCGGATCCACAGATCGCGCACATCCTCGTCCGGAAGAACCACTCCCCGCAGATGCAATCGCATACCGCCTCCTGCTCACGTCGACCTTCTACTGCCACCACCGTCGGACGAACCGGCCCGCGACGAACCACGCATCGGGCGGGGCGAACCGTAGGCATCACCCCGAGGAATCGTGCGAGCCGGTTCGGCGACGCCACCGGAGGACGTCGGCCCAAGCGCCTCGAATCCCTCAGCGCCCCGGAGGGTTTCAGTTCTTGGGGAACTTCAGCTTGGACAGATCGATGCCGTCCAGCCCCGGGGGCAGCTGGTCGAGTCCGGAGGGCATCCCGGACAGGTCCGGCATCCCGGGCGGCATGGCGGGCATCCCCGGCATCCCCGGGAAACCGCCGCGCACCTTGGGCGGAGTGGGACCGCGCCCACCCTTCTTGCCCTTCTTGCCCTTCTTGTTGTTGCGCCGGTTGCCGGCGCCGGGCATACCCATCTGACGGCCCATCTGAGCCATCATCTTGCGCGCCTCGAAGAAGCGGTCGACCAGCTGATTCACATCGGTGACCGTGACGCCCGAGCCGTTGGCGATGCGCAGGCGGCGGGAGGCGTTGATGATCTTCGGATTGGCCCGCTCCCCCGGTGTCATACCGCGGATGATGGCCTGCACCCGGTCCAGCTGCTTGTCGTCGACGGCCGCGAGGGCGTCCTTCATCTGCCCCGCGCCGGGCAGCATGCCCAGCAGGTTGCCGATCGGGCCCATCTTGCGGATGGCCAGCATCTGATCGAGGAAATCCTCGAGGGTGAGCTCACCGGTGCCGATCTTGCGCGCGGCCTCCTCGGCCTGCTGCGCGTCGTAGACCTGTTCGGCCTGCTCGATCAGGGTCAGCAGATCGCCCATGCCCAGGATGCGGCTGGACATGCGATCGGGGTGGAAGACGTCGAAATCCTCGAGCTTCTCACCGGTGGAGGCGAACAGGATCGGCTGACCGGTCACCTCGCGCACCGACAGCGCCGCACCACCGCGGGCGTCACCGTCGAGCTTGGTGAGCACCACGCCGGTGAAGCCGACGCCGTCGCGGAACGCCTCGGCGGTGGTGACCGCGTCCTGACCGATCATCGCGTCGAGCACGAACAGGATCTCGTCGGGCTGCACCGCGTCGCGGATGCCCGCGGCCTGCGCCATCAGCTCCTCGTCGATACCGAGGCGGCCCGCGGTGTCGACGATGACGACGTCGTACTGCTTGCCGCGCGCCTCGGCGATACCCTGCTGCGCGACCTCGACCGGATCGGCGGCGGTGATGCCCAGCGGGTTCTCGCCGCCACCGATCGAGGTGCCCGGATGCGGTGCGAAGACCGGCACCTCGGCCCGCTCACCGACGACCTGCAACTGCGTCACCGCGCCCGGACGCTGCAGATCGCAGGCCACCAGCAACGGCGTATGCCCTTGGCCCTTCAGCCATTTCGCGAGCTTTCCGGCCAGGGTGGTCTTACCGGCGCCCTGCAGACCCGCGAGCATGACCACCGTCGGCGGGGTCTTGGCGAACTGCAGCCGCCGCGTCTCCCCGCCGAGGATCGCGATCAATTCCTCGTTGACGATCTTGACGACCTGCTGCGCCGGATTCAGCGCGGCGGAGACCTCCGCGCCCTTGGCGCGCTCCTTGACCCGGGTGATGAACCCGCGCACCACCGGCAGCGCGACGTCGGCCTCGAGCAGGGCCAGGCGAATCTCCCGGGCGGTCGCGTCGATATCCGCCGGTGACAGCCGCCCCTTGCCGCGCAGATCGCTCAGTACACCGGTCAACCGGTCGGAAAGGGATTCGAACACCGATCGCGCTCCTGATCTCGAGGGACGTCACTCGACATACCAGGGTAATGCGCGCATGCCGATCGAAGGATTCAGCCTAGTCGTTCGTGGTTTCGGTGTTCGCGGCACCGGTGTCTGCGCGCTCGCGCAGCGGTTCGCGGACGCTATTCCAGCATGCGCCGCCGCGGCCGCGGAGCCTGGCGGATATCGCGATCCTCACTCGCGACCATACCGAGCGCCTCACGGGCGGTCAGCCCCAGTTCCAGGGCCATGGAATCGAGCATCGTCCATTCGGCCTCGGTCGGTGTCCGACCGTTCACCGTGGAGGCGATCGTCATCGCGGTCACTGCCTGCTGCCCGGACAGGGTCCGCCCGGGAAGCCAGGACACCACCCAGCGATCTCCACCGACGCACCGGGCGATGTGCTGGGTCAGATCACTGGTCATTGTCGATGCGGAAACGACTTCAATTGCCACCGGCTCGCTCCTCATGCTCGAAAAGCTCGGACAAGCCTCGAACAACACCCGGCATGCGGGCCGACATCGCCGTCGACCCCTGCGCACACCGCCTCCGCCATGTGACTGCACAGATCCGGTCTGATCCTAGAGCGGCTCACCCCACTAAAGCTCTACCTTGCAGCAAATCTCACGCAACAATCCGATCACCGGGCAAACGTCCAGTTTGCCCGGAAAGTCGCGGGCAGAACGGCCGACCCCGAATCGCCGCGGAAATCCGGGCGGATGTCCGTTTCGGCCCGCACATTCGATTCCGAATCGAAATCCCGCCCGGGTCCGGCTTATTCGGCGTCCTGCTCCGGCGGCGGCGCGGGCGTCTGCGGCGGAACAACGTCAAGCACCGCGGCCGCGATCTCGTCCCGCCGCGCCGGGCTGTCGGTATCTCCCAGATCCAGGCAGAACGCGTCCACAACCGCTGTGCCCCGGGTGATCACCTTCGCCCACCGCACATCCGCACGCGTGCTCGCGAGCGCACCGGCGAGCCGGCTGAGCAGTCCGATCCGGTCCTCCGCACGCAGTTCCAGCAACACCTGACCGGGAATCCCGGTGTCGGCCCACAGAATGCGCGGCTCGGCCTGCGCATACTCATTGATCGGCAGACCCGCCTCACGCTCCTTGCGTTCGAGCACCGCCGCCAGATCCAGGTCACCGTTCACCGCCCGGATCAGATCCTGGCGTAGCAGTCCGGCATCGGGCGGATCGCCGAATTTCGGTGCCACACGGAAGATATCGATCGCCGATTCCCCCTCCGACCCCAGCGAGGCCGACAACACCCGCAGCGAATGCAGGGCCAGCACCCCGGCCGCGTCGGAGAGCAGTCCGGGCGTATCGGGCGCGACGACGGTCACCACATGACTGAAACGCCCTTCACCGGGCGACAATTCGACGTGCACGCCACCGGATTTCGCCTTGACCAGCAGATCCGGATCGATCGGATCGGGCTCGGGAGCCTGTTCCCCGGCCATCGCCAACCGGGAGCGACGCACCAGCTCCCCGATCAACGAGGCTTTCCAATCCCCCCACACGCCCGGACCGGTGGCCAGCGAATCGGCCTCGGCCAGGGCGTGTAGCAGCTCGAGCAGCTGCGAATCACCGCCCAGCGCGGTCACCACCGCCTCGGCGGTCGCCGGATCGGCCAGATCACGGCGCGTGGCGGTATCGGGCAGCAGCAGGTGATACCGGACGATCGCGCTGAGCGTGCGCACATCCGAGGGCCACAGCCCGAGCCGACGGCCGATCTGGGTGGCCAGCTCCGCACCGACGATGCTGTGATCCTCGGTGCGGCCCTTGCCCAGATCGTGCAGCAGCGCGCCGAGCAGCAGCAGATCCGGCCGCGCGACCCGGGTGCTCAACGCACCCGCGTACGCGACGGTCTCCACCAGATGCCGATCCACCGTCCAGGTGTGCACCGCATCGCGCGGAGGCAGATCGCGCACCGCACCCCATTCCGGAAACAGCCTGCCCCACAAGCCCGTTCGATCCAGCGCCTCGACCGCGCCGATGGCGGCGCGGCCGGTGCCCAGCAGCACCAGCAGATCGTTGAGCGCCTCGCGCGGCCACGGCTCCCGCAGTTCGGGCGCATCCTCGGACAACCGGTTCAGCGTGGTCGCCGACATCGGCAACCCGTTCTGCGCCGAGGCCGCGGCCACCCGCAGGATCAGGCCCGGATCCCGTTGCGGGCGAGCGTCGCGAGCCAGCACCACCTCACCGGCGTGTTCGACCACCCCCTCATCGAGTGGTCGACGCACCGGCATGCGGCGAAGCCTGGCCAGCCCGCGACGCGGCAGGGCGTTACCCGCCGTGCGCAACCCGACGTCGACCGAATACCCCACCGTGCGGGCGGCATCACTCAACGTGCGGGCCAGATCGAAACGGTCACCGATGCGCAGCGCCGCGCCGATCTCGTCGGCATCCTGTGCGCGCAACTGGTCGCGGGAGCGTCCGGCTACGCGATGCAGTTCGGTGCGCACATCCAGCAGGCGACGATGTGCGTGCTTCAGGCCACCGCCCGGGACGTCGGGTCCCAGGCCGGGCATGGCGTCGGTCAGCTGGGCGATGGCGAGGGCGTCGAGCAACTGGATGTCGCGCAGACCGCCGCGCCCGTTCTTCAGATCGGGTTCGGCGCGATGCGCGATCTCGCCGCTGCGCCGCCACCGGGTCTGCGCCTGCTCCACCAATTCGCCGAAGCGGGAACGGATTCCGGTGCGCCACTCGCGACGCACGCCGCCGATGAGCAGATTGCTCAACTCGGCGTCGCCGACGATGTGCCGGGCGTCCAGCATGCCCAGCGCGGCGGTGAGATCGTCGGCGGCCACCCGCAGCGCCTGCGGGACGGTGCGCACACTGTGATCGAGTTTGATGTGCGCGTCCCACAGCGGGTACCACAGCCGATCGGCCACCTCGGCCACCCGCTCCGGATCGACGTCGTCGTGCAGCAGCACCAGATCCAGATCCGAGTACGGCAGCATCTCGCGTCGTCCCAGCCCGCCGACCGCGACCACGGCCAGCCCGCTGTCGGAGGTGATGCCCAGTTCGGCGCCCTTACCGGTGAGCCACAGATCGTGCAGGTCCACCAGCGCCTGCCGCAACGCATGGGCGTCCAGTCGCGGACGGCGAACCTGGCCACCTTCCAGGAGCTGATCCCGGGCCCGTACCAGATCCGTTGCACCGCTCGGCGTGTCGCTTTTCACCTGCACCACCCAACCCTCGTGCGGGCGGCCTCGCCCCTACCGTCGTCCGGTGAGAGCGAGGCCGCCGATCGACCCGCTGACCTCTAGAGTTGCACGCGCTAGAGCGCGTCGCCGCCACGCTCTCCGGTCCGAACCCGGACCACGGCCTCCACCGGCGTCACCCAGACCTTTCCGTCGCCGATCTTCCCGGTGCGCGCGGCCTCGACGATCACCTCCACGACCTTCTCGACCGAGGCGTCGTCCACGACGACCTCGACCCGTACCTTCGGCACGAAATCGACCGAGTACTCCGCACCGCGGTAGACCTCCGTGTGGCCCTTCTGCCGTCCGTAGCCCTGTACCTCGCTGACGGTCATCCCGAGCACACCCGCCTGCTCCAGACCGCTCTTGACATCTTCGAGCGTGAATGGTTTGACGATTGCAGTGATCAGTTTCATATCGGTCATGCCTCCTTGACGGCGGTACGTGCCGTGCCACCCACAGCAGCGAAATCGTATGCCGTTTCCGCATGCTCCGATTCGTCCATACCCGCGAACTCGTCCTCATCGGTAGCCCGCAACCCGATGGTGAATTTGATGATGTACGCCAGGACGAGCGACACGATGAAGGAGAAAGCCAGCACCGACGCCGCGCCGACTGCCTGCTTTCCGAGCTGTGTGAAACCGCCGCCGTAGAACAGGCCCTTGGCGCCGTTCAGGCTGGCCGAAGCGCCCGATTCGGGGGCCAGGAACAGCCCGACCATCAGGGTGCCGATCACACCGCCGACCAGGTGAACACCGACCACGTCGAGCGAATCGTCGAAGCCGAGTTTGTACTTCAGGCCGACCGCCAGGGCACACGCGATTCCGGCGACCGCGCCGATGGCCAGTGCGCCCAGAACGTTGACCGAGGAGCAGGACGGGGTGATCGCGACCAGACCGGCGACCAGACCCGAAGCCGCACCGAGGCTGGTGGGTTTGCCGTCGCGGATCTTCTCCACCAGCAACCAGCCCAACATCGCCGCACAGGTGGCGAAGGCGGTGGTGAGGAAGGTCGAACCGGCCAGTCCGTTCGAGCTCACCGCGGAACCGGCGTTGAAGCCGAACCAGCCGAACCACAGCAGACCGGCGCCGAGCATGACGAACGGCAGGTTGTGCGGGCGCATCGGGGACTTCGGCCAGCCCTTGCGCCGACCGAGCACGATGCACAGCGCCAGACCCGCGGCGCCGGCGTTGATGTGCACCGCGGTACCACCGGCGAAGTCGATGGCCTGCAGCTTGTTGGCGATCCAGCCGCCGTGGTGGACGATGTTGCCCGCGGCGTCGGAAACGTTGAAGTCGAACACCCAGTGCGCGACCGGGAAGTACACGACCGTGGCCCAGACCGCGGCGAAGATCAGCCAGGCGCGGAACTTCAGGCGGTCGGCCACCGCACCGGAGATCAGCGCGACGGTGATGATCGCGAACATCAGCTGGAATGCGACGAAGACCGTCATCGGGATGGTGCCCGCGAGCGGAATGTCCGCACCGTGCACCGCCGCTGCACCGGTCGCGGGGTCGGCGGGCGAGGCCTTGACGCCGTTCGTCCCGATCAGCCCTTTCAGCCCGAAGAACTGGGCCGGATTGCCGATCACGCCGAATTTGTTGTCCCCGAACGCTTCCGAGAAGCCGTAGATCGACCAGAGCACGCCCACGATGCCCATCGCGCTGATGCTCATCATGATCATGTTCAGGACGTTCTTACTACGGACCATGCCACCGTAGAAGAACGCCAGGCCCGGTGTCATCAGTAGGACGAGTGCCGAGCTCGCCAGCATCCATGCGGTATCGCCGGTGTCCGGCACACCGACCAAGGGGTACGCCACCTTGTTCCTCCTCATCTCGGGCCCGGCCTGAAATACGGCAAACGAGCCTGCACAGAAGGTTCGCTATTCGGTGTTTCATCTGTGCCGCCCCCGTGTTTCACATGAGTGAACGGATGTGCTTCCCGTGTTGCTACCACGTTTCGTTTCCTACACAGCCGTTTCCGGATCGCTGTGAGGTTCGTGTCGCGTTGCGGAACTCATCGATGAATATGCAGTTCAGCCGATATTCGAGCAAGGCGCCGGTCGGAAGTGAAGATCACCATCCGATACACAGCCTGAAATCGTATCCAACCCCCGGTGAATACCTCCGCTACCCCAGCGACTCCACACAGCTACCCAACGGACCCCCCCACACCCACCCGGTTCCAATACCCCGGACAACGCCGACACCGAGGTTCGCGGCCCGTCTCGCCGGTCGGACGCGTGGCGGGTGCGAGGAACGAGTACCCGACTCGGGGCCGACCGGTGAGACTCAGGGGGCCGCGAACCCGCCGTAGCGGAGCGGAGGCCAAAGACACAGCACCCGCCGCAGCGAAGCGAAGGCCAACGACACAGCACCCGCCGGAGCGGAGCGAAGGCAGAAAATTCAGCCCAGCAGAGCGTCGACGAATGCGCCGGGTTCGAAGGGGGCCAGATCGTCCGCGCCCTCACCGAGGCCGACGAGTTTGACCGGGACGCCGAGTTCGTGTTGGACCTGGAACACGATGCCGCCCTTGGCGGTGCCGTCGAGTTTGGTGAGCACGACGCCGGTGATATCGACCACATCGGCGAATACGCGCGCCTGGGCCAGGCCGTTCTGGCCGACGGTGGAGTCCAGCACCAGCAGCACCTCGTCCACGGCGGCCTTCTTCTCCACCACACGCTTGACCTTGCCCAACTCGTCCATCAGGCCGGTCTTGGTGTGCAGGCGGCCCGCGGTGTCGACCAGGACGACGTCCACGCCGTTATCGATGCCGGTGCTGACCGCGTCGAAGGCGACCGAGGCCGGATCCGCGCCCTCACGCCCGCGCACGGTCTGCGCGCCGACCCGCTCACCCCAGGTCTGCAACTGATCGGCGGCCGCGGCGCGGAAGGTGTCCGCCGCACCCAGCAGCACCCGGCGGCCGTCCGCGACCAGAACGCGTGCGAGCTTGCCCGTCGTGGTGGTCTTACCGGTGCCGTTGACGCCCACCACCAGCAGGATGGAGGGGTGGTTGTCGTGCGGCAGCGCGCGGATCGAGCGATTCAGCTCCGGCCGCAACGCCTCGACCAGAACCGAGCGCAGCGCGGCGCGGGCCTCGTCGGCGGTGCGGACGCTGCGGGAGGCCAGTTCGCTGCGTAAGCGTTCGACGATGGTCGAGGTGACGGCCGTTCCGAGGTCGGCCATGACCAGCGTGTCCTCGATCTCCTCCCAGGAGTCCTCGTCCAGGTCGCCGCCGCCGAGCAGGCCGAGCAGACTCTTGCCGACGGCGTTCTGGGAGCGGGACAGACGCCCGCGCAGCCTGGTCAGACGCCCCGCGGTGGGTTCGATCTCCTCGAGTTGCGGTGCGGGAGCGACGGTTTCGGCGGGAGCCGGAGGCGCTTCGACAACTGTGGCCTGCTCGGGCTCCGCTTCGGGTTCGACCGTCGGAGCCGCCTCGACCGACGCTTCGGCGCTGGGCTGTTCTTCGACTGCCGCGGGCTTCGCTTCGACCTCGGGCGCTTCGACCTCGGCGGCCTCGGGCGCTTCGACCTGTGCCTCTGCCGTCTCGACCGCGTCGACCTCGGGTTCCGGCAGCCGGACATCGGTGATTCCGCGACGTACCGAATCGCGCGGAATAGCCGCGTCGTCGCCGATATGCGGTTGCCCCTCGTCATCGGTGCGCTCGATCGGCACCGGTTCGGGTTCGGGTGGCGCCAGCGTGCCCGTGCCCGCACCGCCCTGACTGAAACTGAATCCGCCCGACGCGGTGTACCCACCGGAACGGTCGGTCACCTCTTTGTCCGATGTCGCGGGAGCCAGCGTCACCCGGCCGCGCTTGTACCGGACGAATCCAGCGACGACGAGCGCCACCACCAGGATGGCGGCGATCACGGCGATCAGAATCCAAGCTTGCGCAGTCACGCCCCCATCCTTACAGAACGTCGGCTACGAACCCGCAGGGCCGCGCGACGGGCGGAGAATCCGAAACTCTCGACCTGTGGTTTCGACTCGGAGCCGTTCTCACGAACCACCTCGACAGCGGGCGATAACACACGGATCGGCGGACGCCGGGACGACACGCCGGAATTGCCGCACATGCGCGGTTCGCCTACCGACCGGTCTGCTCGTCTCGGTGTCACGGCGCAGAAGCAGGGGCGAATCCAACACAGAGACAATAGGATCGGCGATGTGACCGATCGAAATGTGCTTGGGGGACCGCTGGAGGAGTGCGGCACCGATCCTCTCACCGGCTTCTACCGGGACGGCTGCTGCAGCACCGGCCCCGAAGACCTGGGCAGTCATACGGTGTGCACTGTCGTTACCGCGGAGTTCCTGGAGCACCAGAAGTCGATCGGCAACGATCTGAGCACCCCGCGGCCGGAGAACAACTTCCCGGGACTGCAGCCAGGTGATCGCTGGTGCGTGGTCGCGGTGCGCTGGCTGCACGCCCACGAAGACGGTGTCGCTGCCCCGGTGATCCTGGCCGCGACTCACGAGAACGCGCTCGAGGTCGTCCCGATGGACACACTGCGCAAGTACGCCGTGGACGTCCCGGACGACGTCAGCGACCTGCTCTGAGCGTCTCTCCGGAACTTCAGTGTGTCGTCGGTGGGTCGGGGCCTGCTTCTTCGGGCCTCGTTGGGCTGCAACGGGTGTCGCAGATGGTGAGAAGTTGGTTGTCGGGCGGTGAGTGCGGGCGGCCAGGCCGAGTGTGATGAGTCACACATCGGGTCTCGGATAGCCGACGTCGGTGTACCGGTGACCCGCTCGCTGGGCACCGGTACACCGTCCGAGTGGCGCAGATGAGCCATCGGGACGAGTTGATCGGTGCGCTTCTCTCCCCCGGGTTGTTCACGAGTCGGTCGGAGCCGATGACGGGCTGACCGTGGATTCCTCGGGCAGTTCACGTTTTTCCACTGCCGAGGCGATTCGCTTGTTCGCGTACAGGCTCGATCCGATCAGTACTTCGCAGGCGCCGAACAGGATCAGCAACGTCGCCGGGTGCAGGAAGCCGTGACTCGGCGCTCCGGCGTGACCTGCCAGGATGCCGCCGATGACAATGGCCGGGGGAACCAGGCCCTGCCCCAGGAGACGTCGTGCTCCGAATACGGTGCCTTGCACCTCGCGTGGGACTTGTTCCATCCAAACGGCGCTCAAGGGAGCGTTGTTCACCTGCACCGTTCCCGAACGCAGGAAACCCGATATCGACCAGACCAGGACGAACGGGGTGAGCGCCAGGATAATTCGCGAAATACCGCTCACGACGACGCTCGCCCAGATCAAGAGGTGTCGAGAGAATCGGGAGCCCAGCCAGGCCACCAGCGCGGCGCCGACCACTCCGCCGATCGCCGAGGCCGTTTGGAACGACGCCAGGGCAACACTTCTCTGGTGCGCATGCCCGAGCACGAATACGGTCACTGCCGTCATACCCAGCCCGTTGAAGAGGTTGAACAGCGTATATCGCACCTGGATGGCCACCAGTTCGGGGCGCGCCAGAATGAACTTGAATCCCGCGAACGTGGATCGGGCAGCTTTGGTGGGCAGGTCGCCGCGCCAGCGGCACACGAGTACGAGCAGACCGGCGAACAGGAAAGTGGCGGCGTCGACGGCGAATACGGGCGTCGCGTGCCATGCCGAATAGAGCGCAGCGCCCAGCGCGGGTGACACCAGCAGTGGCGCCGTATCCAGAATTCCCGAAATTCCCGCTGCCCGAGTGAGATCGGCTTCGGCGCTCAATTCACGAATAGCCGCCATGATGGATGTGGACAGCGCGGAGTCGCAGAAGCCGGAAAGCCCGACCAGCGCCACGAAAACCGCGATGGGAGTTCGCTCCGACGATGCGGCGAAGGCCAACGTCGCCGAGATCACGGCGAGAACGACATCCAGACAGATGATCGCGGTCCCACGCCGCAATCGGTCGACGAGCGCTCCGGCAATCGGTGCGCAATAGATCATGCCGACGAATTGCGCCGCGGTGATCGCCGCGAGTGCGGTACCGGAATGTGTGCGATCGAAGATCTCCAGGCTGAGCGTGATCCCGGCCGCGCCGGACCCGATGACCGACACGAGTTGTCCCGCCCACACCCACCAGAACAGACGTCCGACGACAGCCACTCCGCTCACCCCCCGAACCTTTCGTCGAGGATGCAGGATATCAAGCGCGCCAGTTCTGCCACAACTCGACAGCGATGCCTGTTTCCGCTTCCAGTTCATTCAGTTCCACATTTCCCTCATCCGTGAACAAGGTGCGATTCCGAAGCAATTCCGAAACCAGATATGTCACGGCATCGACCCCCTCGGCCAGAGCGTCGGCGAATGCCTGCCGTTCCAGCGAGTTCAGGTCGTTCCGGGAAAGTTCGGTCAGTCTGAATCGCAGCAGCGAGTTGTAGACGAAAGCAGCATGGAAGGCCCTGTCCACCTCCCACCACTGATTTCGTTCGGAGCCCTGATCGGCTCGCCAGGTGATCTCGATCTTCGGAGAAGTCTGCGAGGAATACTCCGGCGCGAACAATTTCCTGGTCAGGATGGTCTGACTGATGCGCTGATGAACCGACTCGTGCAGGATGTTCTCCGCCAGCAGCCTGGACGACGCCCCCGTGATGACGGTATTCGGCGGAATGTGCTGCGCGGCCTTGTCGGTGAACATGATGGCGAACGGCAGCGCCGGATCACTGGAGCTGGTGATCCGGGTGATCGATGTGTTCGGATCGCGCAGGGACAGCCAGAAAAGGTTTCGCACGAACATCGCGACGTGCCGGAATTGCTCCGCATGCACCTCGGCGAGCCGACCGAGGGCACCGACCAGGAGAGTTCGCCGTTGCGCGGTGTGTGCCGCGACGGCGTAGGCGTCGAGCCGTAGAGCCCGGGAGACCGGCGGCGAGATCGAACGATCCATCCAGAGGAATTCCGAACCCCCGACCCGGATGACTTCGAAATCCCACTCCCCCGCGGTCGCGAATGTGCCCGGCTGTTCGCCGAGGATGTTCTCCATCAGCGTGAATGATTTGGTTACCGCGTCCGCGCCGGGAAGACGATTCAGATCGAAGAACGACCCCGGGTGAATACTGGCGACAAGAGACATCGTGACATACCTTCCCGGGATCAGAATCCCAGACTCAGAAGTGTGATCGACTCACCCGGTGCGAGCACCGTTCTGCCGTGCGGGTTGGTGGCGCCCGAAAAGGCGAGGAATTGCCCCGGGCGCAGCCGGAACCGCGACAGTCCGGCGGGCGAGGCGACCACCGTGGCACTGGCCTCCCCGATGGTGGGTGGCACGTAGCGGACGCAGACCAGCACGGTGAGTTCACCGAACTCCCGATTGTCGATGTGGAGCGGAAGCTTCTGGTGCTCAACATATTTCAGATAGGAGCCGGCTCGCGCGGTCCGACCGGCCAGCGGGTGGAGGCGACTGCCGGTCGCCCACTCCGCATTTTCCAGCCGGGATGCCAGACGCCCGGCCTGCGGACCTGTCGTCGCATTGAGCTTGCCGTTCCGCTCGTATCCGCGAGCGGCCAGAATACTTTCCGCCTCCTCGGCCACCGCGGCGAGGAGTTCGGTGCCCGGACGCAACCACGACGGTGAATACACTTCCGGAAGTTCGGCACGGGAATCGGCGCACAGTTCCCGGGCCAACGACACCAGCTCGTGAATCTTCGCCGCATCCGTCTCGCCGGATCGAAACTCGCCGATATCGGCGATTGCGGAAATCTGTGCCAGCCGCGCCGCATGATCGGGCTCGACTCGGCTATCGAGGAACTCGGCCGCCTGGTTCATGGCGAGAATCCCTCAGCCGATGAAGTATCCGGCATCGGTGGATCGATGATCACCGATTTCGTGCAATTTATCCGACATGGGAACGTCTCCTGGAACCAGGGTATCGATCCGCTCGACCAGGAACTGCAACTTCTCGATATGCGTCATCGAATCGCCGGGCACCAGCTGATCGATTCGGGCACGCAGTTCGGTCAGTTTCGATCGCGCCGTTCGGTGGTGCGCGCTCAGCAGCTGCGAACCGGGGACCACCCGGGCCAGCCGCTCGACCCGCTCATTGGGCCCCATGGACGAGCACGGCAGTTTTTCCGCGAGATAGTCGCAGATGGTTTTCAGCTCCCGGCAGACGTCGTCGAAACTCTCCGCCCACTCGATATTGTATTCCGAATCCTCGAAGTATCGACTTCTGGACATATTTCCTCCCCGCCACGCCCCGGAAGGGGCTGCGCCCGTGCGGCGACAGCCCCGTGGTCCAACCGATGTCAGGACTGCATCTTCGGGTCCGGGACCATGTGGTCGAGCTGCCGCGTCAGCGAATTGACATCCATCGTCACTCCGCCTGCCCGGCCCGGCTCGATACCGCCGTCGACAGAAACCGTGCGATCCTCGTTCGACATGAATTCCTCCTATGGATTCACCTTCGGTGGCAGCGTCGTGATCGCTGCACCGCAAAAGTTATCGATTCGAGGACTGCCGTGTAGCGAGCCGGATGGCATTTCACCCGGAAACGAGCTGGTTGGCGGGTGGAAAGCAGCCGTCCGGTGCGGACGTTCAACAGCACTTCCCGGACAACGCGATACCGGTGAATTCCTGTTCGGATCTCGAATTCACCGATGGGTGACCACAGCCCGCTCCGTGCCCGAATTTCTCCTGCGATGCGCCTTCTGGCGACAGGCGGCCGAACAGTAGCGCGCGGGACGGCCCAGACCGGTCGCCTTCAAGACGGAGCCGCACATCGGACAACTCGCTGCGGAAGTAATTTCGTTATTACTTTCGTTACGAATCGGATCGTCGTGGCCGGGTTTCGTCACGGCGGGCGCCGCCGGGGAACGCAGTGCGTCCAGGGCGATCCGGGCGGCCGTCACGAGTTCCTGATCGGATCCCGAAATGCGCTGTATTGCAACACATCCGGTGAACATCGCGGAGACGTCGGCGACGGTGATATCGGAGCGGGCCGCACCGCAGCGCTGCGCTTCGGTGAGTAGCGCGTGCAGGGCCTGGTGGAATCGGTCGCCCGCGCCGCGCATGAGGGTGCGGGGCCAGCCGTCGTCGGCGGTGATCAGATCGCAGACCGCCCGGCTGCGCGGCGAGGTGAGCACGATCTCGGCGCAGAAGGCGAAGAACGCCTCGCCCACGTCGGGTGCGGCCAGGCACGCCGCCGCCCGCGCGGTCATCCGCTCGATACGCTGCTGCATCACCGCCTCGAGCAGATCGGTCTTGGTCGGGAAGTGCCGATAGACGGTGCCCGCGCCGACACCGGCGCGCCGGGCGATCTCGGCCAGGGAGACCGAGGTGCCGTGATCGGCGAAGGCGCGCTGCGCGGCGGTCAGCACCAGGGCCCGGTTGCGCCGGGCATCGGCGCGGGCCGCGGGCCCGGAACTCTGCGGTACGACGGTCATTTCGTTACGGCACCCCTCTGCGCGGACCTGGCGAACCCGGTCGGGGCACTCGTATCGTCCGAAATACGGGTTGCCCAACCCGTATTCTACCGACAAGAGACAGGTGACCATGTCCTCGCAGCACGATCGGATTCTCGTCACGGGCGCCACCGGCAAACAGGGCGGCGCGACAGCACGCACATTGCTCGCCGACGGCATCCCCGTCCGCGCCCTGGTGCGCGATCCGCATACCCCGGCCGCTCGCGCGCTGGCCGAACTCGGCGCCGAGTTGGCGATCGGCGATTTCGACGCACCGGACACCATCGCCGCCGCAGTGACCGATGTGCGCGCGGTATTCGGTGTGCCACCGGCCGCTTTCGGGCCGGATGGCTGGAATATCGAGGCGGAGGCGACCCGCGGCGAGGCGCTCGTCGCTGCCTCCCGCGCGGCGGGAGTCGAGCAGTTCGTCTTCACCGGCGTCGCCTCCTTCGCCCGTGACAAGCAATGGGGCAGCAACGGAAAACGCCGGATCGAACAGGCCGTCGCCGACAGCGGTATGCGCTACACCCTGCTGCGGCCGGTGCGATTCATGGAGAACTATCTGGCTCGGGGACTCCCGGTCGACGGCATCCACAACGGCGTGCACCGGCACCTGTTCCCCGCGGACTTCCCGGTCCAGATGATCGCCGTAGATGACATCGCCGCCGTCGCGGCCGTGGCCTTCGCCGATCCGGAGCGCCTGCACGGCCGGACCCTGGACCTGGCGGGCGATCAGCTCCCCATGCGGGTAGCCGCCGCGAAAATCAGCGAGGCCACCGGAATTCCGGTGCGCTACGAGGAGGTTCCCGAATCGGAGGCCGCCGAGCGAGGCCCGCAGATCCACACCGTCTGGCGGCTCACCCGCGAGGGCGACAGCTGGAACGCAGACATCCCCGCTCTCCGCGAAATCCACCCCGCTCTACGCACTTTCGACACCTGGCTCGCCGAAACCGGTACAGCCCAACTGAAATCCGTGCTCGCCGGTTAGCCCCAGGGGAATCCCCCGAACAGCTCCTGCACACAGGCGGTTCCCCGGCACAGCCGGAGTTCTCCGGCCGTGCCGCCGCCTGGCAGGCCTCCCGCGCCACACTCGGTGAGTTACGCTGTGCGCGAACATGATCAACTATGCACCCCGGGGGAATCAATGGCGCAGCCACAACCACATGCCGAGCTGAACTCGGCTGGACAGCAAGCCGAAGCGGCAGCGCGAGCGGGGCTCGGACAGCATCTGCGGACCTATCCCGCCCTCGCTTCCAGCGGCTCCAACGTGAAGGGACCGGCGACGGCGACGGCGATCTTCGTTGCCATAGCGATCGCGGCATTCATCGGCAAGCAGCCCGTGATGGGCAGCATCGCGGGCATCGCGGGTGTTCTGTGTGGCATCGGGGCAATCGTGGCACTGATGCGAGACTCGTCATGGCAGCGGACATTCCGAGGCGCACGACTCGACCTGTACAGCGACGGCGTGGTGGCCTTCATCGAGGCACGCGCACGAGTTGTCCGGTACGACTCGACCGGCGTCTTCCAGAAAGTCGTCCACTACGAGAGAACCGGCAGAACCAGCTACACATACACGCTGATCGATACGGCGGGGGAAAAGTTCGTCCTGCAGAACTCTTTCGTCGAGCCCAGCGCATGGGGCGCCACCATACAACGAGCCGTGACCGAGGCCCAGTATCCGCGCGCCCTGTCAGCCTTGGAGGCCGGAGAACGATTGACCTTCGGTCCTTGGTGGATCGATCGGCACGGGATCGGCCGGAACGACAAGGCACATCCCTGGGCCGACATCGAGCGGGTCAATGGAGCCGGCGGTGTCGCCAGTGTGTCGATCAAGGGAAAACTCATCGGATTGGGCCAGGCCGATGTCAGCAGCATCATGAACTACCCGCTGTTCGAATCCCTGTGCACACAACTGATAACCGCCCACGCAGCACCCGGGCAGCCGTAGTCCTCAGCCGTTGGCGCCCACCAGGTTCTCTCCCCGCAACCGCTGGGAGATGACCTGGGTGATGCCGTCGCCGCGCATGCTCACGCCGTAGAGGGCGTCGGCGATCTCCATGGTGGGCTTCTGGTGGGTGATGACGATCAGCTGGGATTTCTCGCGCAGCTGCTCGAACAGGCCGATCAGGCGGCGCAGGTTGGTGTCGTCGAGAGCCGCCTCGACCTCGTCCATGACGTAGAACGGGGAGGGGCGGGCGCGGAAGATGGCGACCAGAAGGGCGACCGCGGTCAGGGATTTCTCGCCGCCGGACAGCAGCGACAGACGCTTGACCTTCTTGCCCGGCGGACGCGCCTCCACCTCGATGCCGGTGGTGAGCATATCTGTCGGGTCGGTGAGCACCAGCCGTCCCTCGCCACCCGGGAACAGTTTGGCGAAGACGCCGACGAATTCCTGCTCCACGTCCTCCCACGCCTCGGTGAACACCTGCAGGATCCGCGCGTCCACCTCGGCGACCACGTCGAGCAGATCCTGACGTGCCTTGGTGACGTCGTCGAGCTGGGTGGACAGGAAGTTGTAGCGCTCCTCGAGCGCCGCGAACTCTTCCAGCGCAAGGGGATTCACCTTGCCGAGAGTGGTGAGGTCCTTCTCGGCGCGTTTGGCGCGGCGCTGCTGGGTGGCCCGGTCGTACGGCATCGGCTGGGGTTCGCTGACCGACTCGCCGCGCTCCTTGGCCTGCTCGTACTCCTGCCACTCCAGCGCCGAGGGCGGGGTGGGCACATCCGGGCCGTATTCGCCGATCAGCGCGTCCAGGGCCATGCCGAACTGTTCGCCGATGGTCGCTTCCAGCTGTTCGATGCGCAGGGCGGCCTCGGCGCGGGCGACCTCGTCGCGGTGCACCGCATCGGTCAGCTGGGTCAGCTGGGTGGTCAGCGCACGGGAGCGCTCCTTGATCTGGTCGACCTGCCCGGCGCATTCGGTGCGACGGCGCACGAGTTCGTCGCGTCGCGCGGAGGCTTCGGCGACAACGGATTCCAGCTCGGCGGCAACACGTTCCGCGGATTCGGCGACCACCGAGGCGACCGCGGCGGCCTGCCGACGCGCGGCCTGGGCCCGTTCGGCGCGCGCCCGGGTCTCGCGTTCGGAGCGGGCCGCGCGACGCAGTGAATCCGCTTTACCCCGAACCGATTCCGCGCGTTCCTCGGCAGTGCGCACGGACAGGCGCGCTTCCACCTCCATCGCACGGGCCTCGGCGAGTGCGGCGGCGGCCTCCTCGCGATGCAGGCCAGCGGTCTCGGTTCCCGCGTCGGAGTCCGAATCCAGGCCGGACTGTTCGGATTCCACGCGCCGCAGACGATCCTCCAGGTCGGCAAGTTTCTCGGAGTTCTCGTCGCGCGCGGTCTCGGCGTCGTCCCGCTGGGTCAGCAGGCGCTCGCATTCGCGCTGCGCATGCCGGGCCGCCTCACCCAACCGGCCCAGCCGGTCGTAGATCGCGACGAGCGCCTGATCGGATTCGTGCAGGGCCAGCAGCGCCTGATCGACGGACTCCTTGCGATCGGTCTGTTCGGCCAGCGCGCCCGACAACGCCGCCTCGAGTTCCTCGGCCCGGCGCTGCCAGGACGTGAGTTCCGCGGCGGCCGCGTCGATATCGGCCTGGATCTCCAGCTGACTGGGCGCGCGGTCCGACCCGCCGAGCAGCCAGCCCGAACCGGTCAGATCGCCGTCGCGGGTGACCACCCGCAATTCCGGTCGCGCGGAGAGCAGTTCGGCCGCGGCGGGCAGATCCTGCACGACTACGGTGCCCGCGGTCAACGCCACGACCGCGCCGCGCATATTTTCCGGGCAGTCCACCACGTCGATCAGCTGGCGCGCCCCGGCGGGCAACTCGGTCGGGGCCGAATTAGACAGTGCCGCACCGCCGTACACCACCGCGGCCCGGCCGCCGTCGGCCTCCTTCAACGCCCGCAGCGCCGCGTGTGCCGCGCCACCGGACTCGGCGGTGACCGCGTCCGCGAGCGGTCCCAGCGCGGCGGCGACCGCGGCCTCGAATCCGTTGTGCACCTGCAGAATTCCCGACAGCGGCCCGAGCAGACCGTCGGCCCGGTGCTCGACCAGCCAGGCCGCGCCGTCGCGGCGGGCCAGCCCCATGGTCAACGCCTCGATCCGGGCGCCGAGCGAGGCGACCTTCTTGCTCGCCTCCCGATCCCGCTCACGCAGTTCGGTGACGCGCTCGTCGGCCTGCGCGAGGGCCTGGGCGGCGTGCTCGTAGGCGGCGTCCAGCCCCTCCTCGCCCGCATCGAGCTCGCTCAATTCGCTTTGCACACGCTCGAATTCGTCCTCGGCCGCCTCGCCGCGGGCGCGCGCCTCGGTCAGCGAGGTCGACAGCCGGGCGATCTCACCCTCGGCGGACTGCGCCCGCGACCGCAGCGTGTCCACCTGCCCGGACAACCGCGCCAAACCCTCGCGACGATCGGCGATGGCGCGCACCGCGGCCAGATGCGCCTGTTCGGCGGCCTTGGCGGCCTGTTCGCGCTCGTGCAGCTGATCGCGGGCGGCCTCGAGCGTCTCGGCGGCGATCTCGACTGCCTCGAGCAGTTCGGCCTCCTGCGCCTCCACCCGCGCGGCCTCGGCCTCGAGCTGTTCGGGATCGCGCCCGGTGCCGGTGGGCTGCTCGATGGTCAGGTTGCGGGCGCGGTCGCGGGCGATGCGAATGGTCGCGTTGACCCGCTCCACCAGCGCCGAGAGCTGGAACCAGGTCTGCGCGGCGGCCTCCGCGCCCGGCGTCAGCCGGGAGAGCTGGAATTCCTGTTGTGCGAGTGCGGCATTCGCGGCATCGAGTTCGGCCTGCACGTTGATCTGCTGTTCGCGGGCGTACGCCTGTTTGCTCTGCTGACTCTCCAGATCGCGACGACGGGCGACCAGATCGTCGGCGGCCAGGCGCAGCCGCGCATCGCGCAGATCCGCCTGCACGGTGGCCGCACGCCGCGCCACCTCGGCCTGCCGGCCCAGCGGCTTGAGCTGGCGACGCAATTCGGTGGTCAGGTCGGTCAGCCGCGCCAGATTGGCCTGCATGGCCTCGAGCTTGCGGACCGCCTTCTCCTTGCGCTTGCGGTGTTTGAGCACACCGGCGGCCTCCTCGATGAAGGCGCGGCGATCCTCGGGACGCGATTCCAGGATCGCCGAGAGCTGCCCCTGCCCGACGATGACGTGCATTTCCCGGCCGATACCCGAGTCGCTCAGCAGTTCCTGCACATCCATCAGGCGACACGTGCTGCCGTTGATCTCGTACTCCCCCGCGCCGTCGCGGAACATGCGGCGGGTGATGGACACCTCGGAGTAGTCGATCGGCAGCGCGCCGTCGGAATTGTCGATGGTCAGCGTGACCTCGGCGCGGCCCAGTGGCGCGCGACCGGCGGTTCCGGCGAAGATGACGTCCTGCATCTTGCCCCCGCGCAGCGCCTTGGCGCCCTGCTCACCCATCACCCAGGTGAGCGCGTCGACCACATTCGACTTACCCGAGCCGTTGGGACCGACCACACAGGTGATCCCCGGCTCGAGGCGAAGTGTCGTCGCGGACGCGAAGGATTTGAACCCCTTCAGCGTCAGGCTCTTCAGGTGCACAGCACGCCAATCTACCTGCTGCCGTGAGATAGCCGCGGGTACGCCGGGCAGATGTGCTGCTCATCGACCCGACTCACCCGGCGAGGCCGCGCTTGTGGCAGCCGCGAGCCTCCCACCCGGTCAGCGCCCGGAACGCCAGCGCGACACCCCACGGCCCGATCACCCACATCGGCCACGGATAGGTGAACCGGCCCACCCCGAGACAGATCAGACCCCAGATGACCAGGCACAGCACACTCACGCCGAGCCAGGCCGCACCTTCGATGCGCTGCCAGATGGGGATGCGCGCACCCCGGTTCCCGGCTGCTCTGCCCCCGGGCCGCTCGGCCGCCAGATTCGGCAGATCGGCGAGTACGAGGTGCAGATCCTCGCGCGTCGCGGTGGCCCACACCTGCGCGACCCGCTGGTCGTATTCGGTCAGATCGATGCGTCCCGCGCCCAGGTGCCGGGCCAGCAGATCGGCGACCTGCTGTCGCTCGGCGTCGTCGGCGCGGGTTCCGGACGTGATGTCCATCAGCTGTCCCTCTCGGCGAGATCAATATTCCAAAGTGGAATGTTTGATATCAGGATCCTACCTCCACAGTGGAATGTCAATGGCGACTCGCTAAGTTAACGACCATTTGCGTTCGATGGCCAACAAATGAGAAGGTAGAGCTCCACTTATCGACCAAGGAGTTCTTCGTGGATCTGGACTTCTCACCCGCCGATCTGGCGTTTCGCGACGAGGTACGAGACTTCCTCGACGAGCATCTGACCCCCGAAATTCGCCGCGCCGGGCGCCTGGCTACGAGCGTGTACCCCGACCACGAGGCCAGCATGCAGTGGCAGCACATCCTGCACGCCCGCGGCTGGGCCGCCCCGGCCTGGCCGGTGGAGCACGGCGGGTGCCCGTGGAGCCTGACCCAGCACTACATCTTCGAGCGCGAGGCGACCCTCGCGGGCGCGCCGCTGCTCTCCCCCATGGGCATCCGGATGGTCTCGCACGCCATCGTCGCCTTCGGCACCGAGGAGCAGAAGAACTACTTCCTGCCCGGCATCCTGACCGGCGAGGTGTTCTTCTGCCAGGGCTACTCCGAGCCCGAGTCCGGTTCGGATCTGGCCTCGCTGAGCATGGCCGCGGTGTCCGACGGCGACGATCTGATCGTCACCGGCAGCAAGATCTGGACCACCCACGCCACCGAGGCGAACTGGATCTTCGCCCTGGTCCGCACCTCGAAGCTGGAGCGCAAACAGCAGGGCATCACCTTCCTGCTGATCGATATGAACACCCCCGGCATCCAGGTTCGCCCGCTGGTGATGACCTCCGGCGAGCAGGTGCAGAACCAGGTGTTCTTCGACGCGGTGCGGGTGCCCAAGGCCAACGTGCTCGGCCGCATCGACGACGGCTGGACCGTGGCCAAATATCTGCTCAACTTCGAGCGCGGCGGCGCGATGGGCCCGGCCCTGCAGGTGATGGCCGAATCCCTTGCCGCCCATGCGGTCTCCCAGCCCGGCCCGAACGGCGATGCGCTACTGGACGATCCGGCGTTCGCGGCCAAGCTGGCCGATATCCGCATTCGCGCGGACGTGCTGGAGATCCTGGAATACCGCACCATGTCGGCGATTTCGCGCGGTAAGGATCCGGGCCCGGCCGCATCGACGCTGAAGGTGCTGGGCACCGAACTGAGCCAGCAGCTCACCGAGCTGATCCTCGAGGCGGCCGGCCCGCGCGGACGTGCCTATCAGCCGCACGCGGCGATGCCCGGCGGTCCGGTGGCCGATTTCGTCCCGCCCGCCGACGGCTACCTCAGCGGCCAGGAGTGGCAGGCGGCCGCACCGCTGCGCTACTTCAACGACCGTGCCGGATCGATCTATGCCGGTAGCAATGAAATTCAGCGCAACATCATCGCCAAGGCCGGCCTGGGCCTGTGAAGGACGGGATCTGATCATGGACTTCGAATACACCGCAGAACAGCAGTTGCTGCGCGATACCGTCACCGAATTCCTGGCGGCGCGTTACGACCTGGAGAAGAGCCGTGCCGCGGCGCGGATCGGGATCGGCTGGCAGCCGGAGATCTGGCACGCCTTCGCCACCGAGGTCGGCATTCTCGGCGCGGCGCTGCCCGAACAGGTCGGCGGCTTCGACGGCGGACCGATCGAAACGCTCATCATCGCCGAGGCGTTCGGCGGCGCACTGGTCGTGGAACCCTATGTCGACACCGTCGTGGTCGGCGCGGGTCTGCTGCGGCGCGCGGGCGGGGCGCGCGCGGAGGAGTTGTTGCGCGGCATCGTCTCCGGCGAGGTGATCACCGCGCTGGCCGCCCTGGAAGCCGATTCGGGGTACAACCTCGCGAAGGTCTCGACCACCGCCCGCCGCGACGGCGACGACTGGATTCTCGACGGCGCCAAGACCGTCGTGACCAGCGCTCCGCTGGCCACCCACCTGCTGGTGACCGCGCGCACCCCCGATGCGGACGGTGTGTCGCTGTTCCTGGTGGAGGCCGGTGCGGCCGGGCTCACCCTGCACTCCTATCGCACCATCGACGAGCGTCGCGCGGCGGACATCATCCTGGACGGCGTGCGCGTTCCGGCCGACGCACTGCTGGGATCGGAAGGGGCAGCGGACGATTCGCTGGCCACCGCCGCCGACGAGGCGATCGCGGCGATCTCCGCCGAGGCGGTCGGCGCGATGCGCCGCGTGCTGGCCGACACGGTCGACTACGCCAAGCAGCGCCGTCAGTTCGGTGTGCCGATCGCGAGCTTCCAGGTGCTCCAGCACCGCATGGTCGATATGTACTTCGAACTCGAACAGGCCGTCGCCGCAACGTATCTGGTGACATTGAAGCTCGGCGCCCCGAAGCACGAGCGCGCCCGCGCCGCCGCGGCGGCCAAGGCCACGATCGGCCGCGCGGCCCGCTTCCTCGGACAGTCCGCGGTGCAGTTGCACGGCGCGATGGGAATGACCGAGGAACTCGCGATCGGTCATTTCTTCAAGCGGCTCACCGCGATTCAGTTCGAGTGGGGCACCACCGACCAGCACATCGCGCGCTACGCCGCGCTGACTCGCCCCTGAACCAGACCCCGCCGGGCTCAGGGCGGGGCTGAGGACGCCGGATCCGGCCCGCCCGCCGGATTCGGCGTCGGCGTCGTCATTGGCTAACGTCGGGGGATGCGATTGTCCGTGGGATGTGCGCAGTGGACGCATACCGCCTGGCAGGAGCAGCAGCCCGATCCGCGGGAACGTTTGCGCGGCTACGCCGGTTGGTGCACCGCCGTGGAGACCAACACCACCTTCTATGCGATTCCGGCGCGCAAGACCGTGGAATCCTGGGCGCGGCAGACTCCGGCCGAGTTCCGATTCGTGGTGAAACTGTCGAAGATCATCACCCACGAACGCCGGATGAGCGGCGCGGAGCACGAGCTGAACGCGTTCCTCACCGCGATCGAACCGCTCGGCCCCCGGGTGCACGCGCTGTGGGTGCAGCTACCGGCCTCGTTCGGGCCCACCGATCTCGGTGTGCTGGCCGGATTCCTGCGCCGGCTCCCCCGCGAGTACCGCAGCGCCGTGGAAGTCCGCCACCCTGCGTTCTTCACCGACGAGCAGGCCGCGGGACAACTGGAGTACGTGCTGAACCGCGTCGGCGCGGAATGGATACCCTTCGACACCACAACGCTTTTCGCCGCCCGCCCGATCACCGCGGGTGAACGCGAGGCGTGGGGCAAGAAGCCGCGCCTGCCCCGCCGCGATCGGGCGCTCACCCAGTTCCCGATCGTGCGGTACCACGGCCGCGACGACGCCGAGACCACCATCGCGGGCTGGCAGCGGTGGACCGAGGTGGTGGCCGATTGGCTCCGAGAAGGCCGCTCCCCCACAGTTTTCGTGCACACGCCCGACAACGCCGAGTCGCTGATCCTGGCCCGGCGCTTCCACGAGCAGATGCGCACGCTGGTACCCGAACTCGAACCGCTGCCCCGGCCGCCGGAGACCTCTCCGATGACGTTGTTCTGAATCTCAGGCGCGGCGAACATGGTGCCCCCGAACAGCCGAAAGCCCCGCTCGCCCGAGATATCCAGGGCGACGGGGCATTCGAGGGACGCGATCAGCGAACGGGATCGAAATCCCGTGCCGCGATGTATGTCGGCCGTGACGCCGGCGCGGAATACGGTGCCACGAGCTCGTTCTCGACGCTGTTGAACACCAGGAAGATGTTCGAGCGCGGGAACGGAGTGATGTTGCTGGCCGAACCGTGCATGATGTTCGAATCGAACAGCAACGCCGAGCCACGCGCACCGGTGAACTGGGCGATGCCGTACTTCTCGGCCATCTCGGTGATGTGCTCGTGCGAGGGCACACCGATCCACTGCTCCTGCAACGATTCCCGGTAATAGTCGGTCGGTGTGCTGCCTTGACACGGCACGAATGTGCGGTGCGAACCGGGCATCAGCATCAGACTGCCGTTGAACGGGTAGTTGTCGGTCAGTGCGATGGACAGGCTCACTGCCCGCGGCGCGGGCATCCCGTCCTCCGCATGCCAGGTCTCGAAGTCCGAATGCCAATAGAATCCGGTGCCCTCGAAACCCGGCATGTAGTTGACCCGGCTCTGGTGGATGTACACATCCGACCCCAGAACGTGCCGTGCCAGCTCGATGACCCGGGGATCGCGCACCAGATCGGCCACCATGGGGCTGATCCGGTGCACCTCGAAGATCGACCGCACGCGGTTCGACTTCTTCTCGACGATCACCCGTTCATCCAGTCGCAACTCCGGATCACTTGCGAGCCGGTCGATCTCGGCGGAAAAGTCCGCGACCTCGGCGGTCGTGAGCAGTTCGTCGATGATCGCGTACCCGTCCGATTCGAAGCTCGCCAACGATTCGAGCGCCCCCGACTCCGGCCCGCCCCACACCGCGGGGTCGAGCCGGTCCAGCACCGCCTGCGGCGACGGGGTCCGGGTCGGGTAGCGATCGATTCCATTGTCGGCCAACGTCATCCGGCAGATTCCTCCTTACAGATCCGGAACGGCCACCAACGGGTAGACACCGTTCTCGTCGTGCACCTCCTGGCCCGTTACCGGCGGGTTGAACACACACAGCATCCGCATCTTCGTACGGGTCTCGACGCGATGACGTTCGTGCCCGTTGAGCAGATACATGGTGCCGGGGGCCAAGTCGTAGGTCTTGTCGTTCGTGAGGTCGTGGAGCGTGCCCTCGCCCTCGACGAGCCAGACCGCTTCCACATGGTTCTGATAGTGGAACTCGTGCACGGTGCCGGCCTGGATCGTGGTCTCGTGGAACGAGAATCCGACCCGGTCACCGCCCAGGACGATGCGCTTGCTGCGCCACTGTTCCTGACCGACATCGCGGCTGGTACCGGTGATTTCAGCAGTGGTACGAACGATCATTTTCAGCGACCTTCCCGGATGGTGTGCACGGCGTCGGTGAGGATGCTCAAACCGTGAGAGAGCTCGTCATCGGTGATGGTCAGCGGCGGCAGCAGCTTGACCACCTGGTCCTCGGCGCCGGATGTTTCCACGATCAGCCCCTTCTCGAAGCCGATGCGGCAGACCTTACTCGCCTGGGACGCATCTTCGAAGACAAGTCCCTGGACCATGCCGCGACCGCGGGTGGAGATTCCCTTGTACTCGCTGCTGAGCGCCTCGAAGGACTTTCGGATCTGCTCGCCCTTCGCAAGGGTGCTCTCCTCGAGCTTTCGATCGCTCCAGAAGTGCTCCAGCGACACCTTCGCGGTCACGAAGGCCGGGTTGTTGCCGCGGAAGGTGCCGTTGTGCTCACCGGGCGCCCACTGGTCGAGCTCGGGACGCATCAGCACCAGCGCCATCGGCATGCCGTAACCGCTGATGGACTTGGACAGCGTCACGATGTCGGGGGTGATGCCCGCAGTCTCGAAGGAGAAGAACGGCCCGGTGCGTCCGCAGCCCATCTGCACGTCGTCGACGATGAGCAGGATGCCGCGCGCGGCGCACAGGTCGGCCAGCGCACGCAGCCATTCATGCCGCGCGACGTTCACGCCGCCCTCGCCCTGCACCGTCTCGACGATGACCGCGGCCGGCTTCTCCACGCCCGAGGAATTGTCGTCCAGCACGCGTTCCATCCAGGTGAAGTCCGCGCCCTCGACATAACCGTCGTACGGCATCGGATTCACATGCACCAGAGGCACTCCCGCGCCCGCGCGCTTGGCGGCGTTACCGGTCACCGACAGCGCGCCGAGGGTCATGCCGTGAAATGCGTTGGTGAAGTTGAGAATTGTGGTGCGGCCGGTGATCTTACGCGCCAGTTTCAGCGCGGACTCGACGGCGTTCGCGCCGGTGGGCCCGGGGAACTGCACCTTGTACTCCAAGCCGCGCGGGCTCAGCAGAACCTGCTCCATCGTCTCGAGCAGCTCACGCTTGGCAACGGTGGACATATCCAGTCCGTGCGTAATTCCATCACGCGCGATGTAATCCAGCAGCGCCGATTTGAGGACCGGGTTGTTGTGCCCGTAGTTCAGCGCGCCCGCGCCCGCGAAGAAGTCCAGATAATCCCGGCCACTCGCGTCGCGCAGCCACGCGCCCTGAGCGGTGTCGAACAATGTCGGCCACGCCCGGCAGTATCCGCGAACGTTCGATTCCATCGACTCGAAAATTGTCAGTTCGGCGGTGGTCATCGGTGATCCTCCGTGATGTGATCGCCACTGTGTTGCAGCGGCGAGATCCGGTACAGGTCTTCGGGTTCATGCCCGTCCGGAAAGTCTTCGGGTGCGAACAACGACTCGCGGCTCATTTCCGCGCCGCGTCGGCGCGCAAGTGAGGCGAACATCGCCACTGATGCCTCGTTGTCCGGGGAGACCGTTGTCTCCAGTGTCGAAATACCTTGTTCTGCTGCAGCATTGACCAGGTGGTCGAGCATTGCCACGCCTACTCCGCGTCCGCGGAAGGCGTGGTTCACCGCCACCTGCCAAACAAAAACCACCTCCGGTGCTTCAGGACGCAGATATCCGGTGACGAAACCCGCGATGTCGCCGTCGATTTCGGCAACAACCGATGTGGATCCGAAGTCCCGGCACCACAGGAGATACGCATAGCTCGAATTGGCGTCCAGCACTTGGGAATCCACTGCGATCTGCCACATCGCGGCACCGTCGCCGATTCGCGGGGAACGAATCACCACCGGGGAATCGGCGGGGGCTCGGTGGCTGCTGCCATCATCGGAATGCGAGGAACTCAAAGTGGTGCTCCGCGTTCGTGTCTGCATCACCTCTATAGGCTTCCCATCCAACTTTGAGGGAACCCGGTCCGTTACTTTACGGTCGTGTTACAGGTTTGTTTTCAGTGAGTTTCGTCACTTAACGGCATAGTGACGACGAAGCGCGCGCCACCGCCCGGCCGATCACTGCAAACGACGTTTCCGCCATGCGCAGCAATGGTTTCCGCAACCAGCGCCAAACCGATCCCGGTTCCGCTTCCCGAGCGGCGGGTTCGGCGAACCGTGACGAAACGATCGAATATGCGTTCACGATCCTCCGGCGCGACACCCGGCCCGGCGTCGTCGACCGTAATGACAACGTCATCTCCCGCCGGTCCCGCGGTGATCGCGACCGCGCCACCGCCGTGCCGTTCGGCATTCTCCAGCAGATTCGCCAGAGCGCGTTCGAGTTCGATTTTGCGGCCGATGACGGTGGCATCGGCCGAGACGGTCAATAAATCGGGTTGATAGTGCAACTCCTTCAGAGTGTGGGTCAGCAATTCGCGCACCGATAACGGTTCGGCGTCCGCGCGGTGGATCCGCGCCTCGGCGCGAGCCAGCGCCAGCAGGTCGTCCAGCAACCTGCGCAGATGATCGAGTTCGGCCCGCACCAGCCCCAGCGCCCGGCGGGAGCGCTCGGGCAACTCGTCCTCGTGCCGGACCATCACCCCGACGCTGGTGGTCAGCGTGGTCAACGGGGTGCGCAGTTCGTGGCTGACGTCGCCGACCAGCCGATGTTCGCGATCGATGCGACGTTGCAGCGAATCCACCATGGCGTTGAAGGCGTCCACCGTCGGCGCGAGGTCGGGATCGTCGGTATCGGGCAGGCGGGTGCCCAGCTCACCCGAGGCGATCTTGGCCGCGGTGCGGGTGACCCGCTGCAACGGCTCGAGCAACCGGCGGCTCAGCCACAATCCGACGATCGCGCCGATCGCGGTGCCGAACACCGCGCAGGCGATCAACGTCATCCACACGCCGCGGTCCACCACCGTCACCGCGACCGCCAACACCGAGGAGACCAGGCCCGCGGTCAGCGCGAAGGCGATGACCGCGCGTCCGCGCAGACTCTGGCGACGCGGTAGGACCCGCCGACGACGCGGCGGCAGTTCGGCAGTGGTTCGGGTCAGCTCAGCGCTGCACATCGAGTCGGTAGCCGAGCCCGCGCACGGTCACCACGATGACGGGATCGGACGGATCGCGCTCGATCTTGGTGCGCAACCGGCGCACATGCACGTCCACAATCCGCTCGTCACCGAAAAACCCGCGGTCCCAGACCCTTTCGAGCAGGACGCTGCGCGAGAGCACCCGGCCCGGGGTCTCGGCCAGCTCGCACAGCAACCGGAATTCGGTGAGGGTGAGATGCAACTCCTCCTCGCCGCGGCGCACGGTGCCGGCCTCGGGCGAGAGGACCAGCGGAACCTCGGGATCCGAATCGAGCACCAGTTCCTGGGGAGCCTGCGGCTCGACCATCTGATTCGCCCGCCGTCGCAGCGCCCGCATCCGGGCGGTGATCTCCTTGATCTCGAAGGGCTTGGTCACGAAATCGTCGGCGCCGGCCTCCAGGGCGGCCACCACATCGTGGGTATCGTCACGCGCGCTGACCACTATGATCGGCACGTCGTGGTCCCGGCGGATCTCCCGGATACAGGTGAATCCGTCCATGTTGCCGAGCATCAGATCGACGATCATCACATCGGGCGCACCGTTGTCGCGTAGATGTTCGAGGGCGTCCTCGGCCTCCTCGGCCTCGGCTACGTCGTAGCCCTCGTCCTCCATGGCCAGTCGCAGTGCGTCGCGGACCCGGTCGTCGTCCTCCACGATCATCAGGTTCGCTGTCATATTCCAATCCCTGCTAGCACGCGGCGAGGGCGCCCTCGGGCACGGCATCCTCTTCGGGCAACGGTCATCTGAATACCCACGACCACGCTGAAGTAAACGTAGGGCAATCGGGCCGAGGGCATCAACCGGCCGGTCGGGATGAACCCGGTCGGCGAAACCGTTATCGGCCTGTTACATTGGCGTTTGCCACCGAACGAACACGACGTGATTAATGCCACAGTGGGTCACAGTCACGACGTGGGAGGACCGAATCGACCGACACTCCAGCCCCGTGTCACCGAGCGTGCGCTCAAAGATAACGGGGTACCCCACAACTGCACCCGGAAACATTCGGCAATCACCGCGATGTGCCGCCGCTCTCGCGCGCCCCGTAAGCTGGTTCGCGAACAGTTCGGCGACGGTGCGCAGCGGGGGCGAAGGCCCGGCGCGCGCACGGGCAAGCGCAGGAGACACACCATGTCAGGTCGCCCAGTATGGAGCGACAGCCTCACAGGCGTGCGGTACCAGGGCGGGGCTCGTAGCAAACTCATCCGATTCGGCATGGGCAAGGGCGGTGTCGCGCTGTGCCTTGCGCTGACGGCAGCACTGCTTGCCGGGTGCTCGTCCTCGGGGAGTTCGTCCTCCAACGGGAGTCCGGCGTCCAGTGCGCCCGCGGCCAAGATCTCGGTGACCCCGGGTGGCGGCGACAAGGTCGACCCGCTGGGCAAGATCGAGGTCAGCACCTCACAGGGGCAGCTGACCTCGGTCACGATGACCAACGAGGACGGCAAGCAGATCGACGGGATCTACACCCCGGACAAGACGGCGTGGAAGCCCTCGGAGCCGCTGGGCTACAACCACACCTATTCGGTGGCCGCCCAGGGCGTCACGGTGACCGGTCCGATCCCCGCGGCCAAGACCTCGTTCACCACGCTCACCCCGAGCAATCAGACCAAGGCGTATCTGACCACCACCGGTGGCAAGGAGATCGACGGCGGGACCTACGGCGTCGGGACGGTCATCGTCGCGCACTTCGACGAGTCGATCCCGGACAAGGTCGCCGCGGAGAAGAAGCTGTCGGTCACGACCAACCCGCCGGTGCAGGGCTCCTGGTACTGGCTCGACGACCGCAACGCGCACTGGCGGCCCGAGAAGTACTGGGCGCCGGGCACCAAGGTGACGGTGCAGGCCAACATCTTCGGCGCGCAACTGGGCGACGGGCTGTACGGACAGGAGAACTCCAAGGCCGCCTTCACCATCGGCCCCTCGCACGTGTCGATCGCCGACGACAACACCCACCAGGTGCAGGTCTTCGAGAACGGCAAGCTGATCCGCACCATGCCGACCTCGATGGGTATGGGCGGCACACAGGTGGTCGACGGTAAGACCATCTACTTCTGGACCATGCCCGGCAACTACACGGTGATGGGCAGAGGCAATCCGGTGACCATGGACTCCTCCACCTTCGGGCTGCCGGTCAACTCCCGGCTCGGCTACAAGGAGGAGATCAACTGGGCCACCCAGATCAGCGCCGACGGGATCTACCTGCACCAGCTGGACTCGACCGTCTCGGCCCAGGGGGTCCGGAACACCTCGCACGGCTGTCTGAACCTCAACCAAACCAACGCGCAGTGGTTCTACAACTACTCCGTCCTGGGCGACGTGGTCGAGGTGCACAACACCGGTGGCCCCGCGCTGCAGGTGTGGGACAACGGCGACTGGACCCTGCCGTGGAACCAGTGGCTGCAGGGCAGCGCACTGAGCAAGTAGTTCGTGCCACGAAGTAGCCGGGCCGCCTTCATCATTCGATGAGGGCGGCCCGGCTGCTTCGGGTGAGTTCTCAGCCCCGGAAGGGGTATTTTCCGTCCAGGTCCAGGTTGAGCTGCAGGACGTTGACCCGGGGTTCGCCCAGGAAGCCGAGATCACGGCCCTGAGTGTGCGCCGCGACCAGGGTTCGCACCTGATCCTGGGAGATACCGCGGGCCTTGGCCACGCGCGCGACCTGGATGTTCGCGTAGGCCGGGGAGATGTTCGGGTCCAGGCCCGAGGCCGAGGCGGTGACCGCGTCGGTGGGAACGGGGGTCTCGGCCGTCGCAGTGCCCCGGATCGGCACGATCTGCCCGGCCGAGTAGTCCTGCCCCGCCTTGGCCGGTTGCACCGCGACACCCTCGTAGAACGCCAGGAACGGGATTTTCGTGCTGCGCGAATCCTCGTTCACGCTGATCACCGCGGTCGGATCGATCACGGTTCCGTGTGAATCGCGCGGGCCCATCACCGCCAGCACCGCACCGACGCCGCCGGAGGTGCAGAACGGGCGAGCACCGTCCACGCCCTCCAACGCGCCCACGGCTTGACTGCGCGAGCACACGGTGGACAGCAACGACAGCTTGTTCTGCTTCGGATCCTTCGGGTCCAGGGTGTCCACGATGCTCTCCGGGCCCATATTGCCGAAGGTGGAACTGGCCGGGTCGTAGCCGTCCGGAATGGCGCTCGCGCCGGTGGCCGGATCGGCCGCGGGCGCGGCGTTGGACGGACGGGTCTGGAAGTACTGCACCTTCGCTGCGCCCTTGCCATCGGTGAACGCCTGGCCGATCAGGCTGCTGCCCACCACCTTTCCGTTCTGCTCGACCAGCGAGCCCTCCGCCCTGTCGTGCAGGCCGGGCAGCTGGGCGACCACGAAAACCAGTAGCGGATAGGCGATTCCGAGAATCACCGTCATGACCAGCAACGCGCGTAGCGCCGCGAGATGCTGTCTGATCCAGGTCGATATACGCATTAGGACATCCCGGGGAAGAATTGGATGATCAGGTCGATCACCTTGATGCCGATGAACGGGGCGATGATGCCGCCCAGGCCGTAGAGGGAAAGGTTGCGGCTCAACAACTTCGACGCACTGGACGGCCGGTAGTTCACCCCGCGCAGCGCCAGCGGGATCAGCGCGACGATGACCAGCGCGTTGAAGATGACCGCGGACAGGATCGCGGACTGCGGGCTGTGCAGGCGCATGATGTTGAGCACGTCCAGACCCGGGAACAGCGAGACGAACATCGCCGGGATGATCGCGAAGTACTTGGCGATGTCGTTCGCGATCGAGAACGTGGTGAGCGCACCGCGCGTGATCAGCAACTGCTTACCGATCTCGACGATCTCGATCAGCTTGGTCGGATCCGAATCCAGATCGACCATGTTCCCGGCTTCCTTGGCCGCCGAGGTGCCGGTGTTCATGGCGACGCCGACGTCGGCCTGGGCCAGTGCGGGCGCGTCGTTGGTGCCGTCACCGGTCATGGCGACCATCCGGCCGCCCTCCTGCTCCCGCCGGATCAGCGCGAGTTTGTCCTCGGGGGTGGCCTCGGCGAGGAAGTCGTCCACCCCGGCCTCGTCGGCGATCGCCTTGGCGGTCAAGGGATTGTCGCCGGTGATCATGACCGTGCGGATGCCCATCCGGCGCATCTCGTCGAAACGTTCGCGCATGCCCTGTTTGACGACGTCCTTGAGGTGGATGACGCCGAGCAGCCGCGCCGCACCGTCCCGCACCTCACCCACGACCAGGGGCGTGCCGCCGGAGGCGGAGATGCCGTCGACGGTCTGCCCCAATTCGGGCGGAATCCGCCCGCCCTGCGAACGCACCCATTCAGTGACCGCGCTGGCCGCACCCTTGCGCAGTTGATGTCCATCGGACAGGTCCACCCCCGACATGCGGGTCTGCGCGGTGAACTCCACCCAGGTCGCACCGGTCAGCTCACCGGCGGTGCGTTCGCGTTTGCCGAACGCCTCCTTGGCGTACACCACGATCGAGCGCCCCTCGGGCGTCTCGTCCGCGAGACTGGAAAGCTGTGCGGCATCGGCCAATTCGTCCGCGGACAGACCCGGCATCGGCACGAAGTCCGACGCCTGGCGATTGCCGAGGGTGATGGTGCCGGTCTTGTCCAGCAGCAGGGTGTTCACATCGCCCGCGGCCTCGACCGCACGTCCGGACATGGCCAGCACGTTGCGCTGCACGAGGCGGTCCATCCCGGCGATGCCGATGGCCGACAGCAGTGCGCCGATCGTCGTCGGGATCAGGCACACCAGCAGGGAGACCATGACGATTCCGGTGACGCCGTCGGCATCGAGCGTCTGATTGTCCGCGACGCCGGGATTGTTCGCCTTCGAGAAGATCGCCAGCGGCTGCAGCGTCGCGACCGCGAAGACGAAGATGATCGTCAGCGCGGCCAGCAGGATGTTCAGTGCGATCTCGTTCGGTGTCTTCTGCCTGCTCGCACCCTCGACCAGCGCGATCATCTTGTCGATGAACGAGCCGCCCGGTTCCTGGGTGATCCGCACGACGATCCGGTCCGAGAGCACCGTGGTGCCGCCGGTCACCGCGGAACGATCGCCGCCGGATTCCCGGATCACCGGTGCGGATTCACCGGTGATGGCCGATTCGTCCACGGACGCGATGCCTTCCACGACATCGCCGTCACCCGGAATGACCTGACCGGCCTCGACCACGACATGATCGCCGCGCTGCAGTTCCGGCGCCGGGACGCTCTCCTCGACCACCCGGCCGCCCGGTGACCAGTTCACCAGCCGCCGGGCGACGGTGTCGGTCTTGGCTTTTCGCAACGTGTCGGCCTGCGCCTTGCCTCGCCCTTCGGCGACCGCCTCGGCAAGGTTGGCGAAAAGCACTGTGAGCCACAGCCATACGACGATCGCCCAGGCGAAGAACGTCGGGTGGACCAGGGCCAGCACCGTGGTCCAGACCGCGCCGATCTCGACGATCAGCATCACCGGATTTCGCCACAGCGTGCGCGGATCCAGTTTGCGCAACGCGTCCGGCAGCGACTTCAGCAGCATCTTCGGATCGAACAGGCCGCCGGAAACCCGCCCCTTGTGCTCCGGGTCTGACTGCTTTTCCGGCGCGGTGCTCTTGTCAATGGTTGGAGTGGTCATCAGGTGTTTGGCGCGGATACCCTCTCGTTCAGGAGGAGAGGATGCGCCTTCTCCTAATCGTGTCAGTGGTGACGGTTAAGATGTTGGGGCATGGATGAGCTGCTAAGGCGATTCCGGTTGTGGCAGAACGCAACCACACACGTGTTGAGGACGTTGGACAATCGAATCACCTCCTTCGGGTGGTTGGTGTCGGTCGCGGTCTGAGCGTGAAATCTCCTGCATCCTGGCAGGAGAGGCGTTAAGTCAGTGGATTCCTTCACCTAGCGGCCCGAGCGCGAGCGCGGGCAAGAAGGTAAGTGCGACCAGGATGATTGTCACGCCGGCGACCATGCCGACGAACAACGGCCGGTGCGTGGGTAGCGTGCCCTCGGAAACGGGGGTATGCCCCTGCGCGGCCAGCGAACCGGCCAGGGCGAGCGCGAATATGATCGGCACGAAACGGCCGAACACCATGGCCAGGCCCAGCGCGGTGTTCCACCACGGGGTGTTCGCGCTCAGGCCCGCGAAGGCCGAACCGTTGTTGTTCGCCGCGGAGGTGAAGGCGTACAACACTTCCGAGAGGCCGTGCGGGCCGGTATTGGCCATCGAGGCGCGTTCACCCGGCAGCGCCATCGCCGCGGCGGTGCCGGTCAGCACGATCAGCGGTGTGACCAGGAAATAGGCTGCGGCCAGCTTGATCTCGCGCGGGGTGATCTTCTTGCCGAGGTACTCCGGAGTCCGGCCGACCATCAGGCCGGCGACGAAGACCGTGATCACCGCCAGGATCAGCATGCCGTACAGACCCGAGCCGGTACCGCCCGGTGCGACCTCGCCGAGTTGCATGTTGAACATCGCCATCATGCCGCCGGTGCTGGTCATCGAATCGTGTGCGGAGTCCACCGCACCGGTCGAGGTCAGCGTCGTCGCACTGGCGAACGTCGCGGAATCCGCTACCCCGAAACGGGTTTCGATACCTTCCATGGCCGCCCCCACCGCGGTCGGCACGGTGCCGTGGTGATGCAGCTGGAAGAAATTGGTCAGTATCGTGCTGAACAGTGCCAGCGTGCCCATCACCGCGACGATCGCGAATCCGTGCTTCTTGCTGCCGACCATGCGCCCGAAGGTGCGCGGCAGCGAGAAACTGATCACCAGCAGCAGGAAGATCTCCACGAAATTCGTCCAGGCCGTGGGGTTTTCGAACGGATGCGCGGAGTTCACGTTGAAGAATCCGCCGCCGTTGGTGCCCAGCAGCTTGATGACCTCCTGGCTGGCCACCGGACCGCCCGGCAGCGTCTGGGAGCCGGTGTTGGCGACCGTGCTCGCGGTCTGCGAGAACAGATGGAAGTTCTCGATCACCCCGCCGGAGATCAGCACGATCGCGAAGACGAACGCCATGGGCAGCAGAATCCGGATGGTCCCCCTCACGAGATCAACCCAGAAGTTGCCCAGATCGCCGGTGCGGTGCCGGGCGAAGCCGCGGACCAGGGCGATCGCCACGGCGATACCGACAGCGGCGGAGACGAAGTTCTGCACGGCCAGACCGCACATCTGCACGACGTGTCCCATCGTGGACTCACCGGCATAGCTCTGCCAGTTGGTGTTCGTCACGAAGCTGATCGCGGTGTTCCAGGCCAGATCTCCGGTCATCGGAGTGCCCGGATCGTGCGGATGCAGCGGCAGCCTGCCCTGCAGCAGTTGCAGGAAGAACAGGAACAGCACGCCGACCGCCGAGAACGCCAGCACGCTGCGGGCGTAGACCCCCCACGTCTGCTCGACCCCCGGTTGCACGCCGATGAGCCGGTAGATGACGCGTTCGGCGCGAGAGTGCTTCTCCCGAGCGAAGACCCGATACATGTAGTCGCCGAGTGGTACGTGGACCACGGCGAGCGCGATGACGAGGGCCGCCACGAAGACGATCCCCGCAGTGGTCGTGTTCACCTAGAACCTTTCCGGGTACAGCAGGGCCGCGACCAGGTAGATCGCGATTCCGACGGCGAGGACGAGACCGATGATGTTCTGCGTCACAGCCGTTCGACTCCCCGTTGGATGAGCCCGAGCAGGGCGAAGATCGCCACGGTCAGAACCGTGAACACCACGACAGACATGGATCGAACCTTTCTTGGACCAGCGGCGCACACGAGTGCGCCGTTGTGAGTCAAGCGTCCGAATGGTGTCTTTACGAGGGTCCTTGACGCCTTCTTAGCGCCCGGGGCGGCGGCTTTGACGGGTCACTTACGGGCGGGTCCGCACGGGCCGCTCGAAGGGCGTAAAGGTCCAGGTCCGGGCCGTCAAGAAACCGTCAATTCCCCGGTCGATCGGTGTGGCGACGGTAGACAGATAGGGCCCGGCCGCACATTCTCCCGGCCGTTCCTCGACACCGCCTCAGGAGACGTGCATGCCGGACCACGCCGCGACAGCGCCCCACCAGCCACGATGGTTCCCACGCGAGATGATGGACGCGTGAAACGCGGTCAGCTACGCATCTACCTCGGCGCCGCGCCGGGCGTGGGCAAGACCTTCGCCATGCTCGGTGAGGCACATCGGCGGCTGGATCGCGGTCGTGACGTGGTCGCGGCGGTGGTCGAGACGCACAACCGGAGCAAGACCGCCGCACTGCTCGAGGGCATCGAGCGGATCCCGGTGAAGACGATGACCTATCGCGGCGCGACGCTGACCGAACTCGACGTCGAGGCCGTCCAGCGCCGCGCGCCCGCGGTGGTGCTGGTCGACGAACTCGCGCACACCAACGTGCCCGGCTCGAAGAACGACAAGCGCTGGCAGGACGTGCACGAACTGCTCGCCGCCGGAATCGATGTGATCTCCACGGTCAACGTGCAGCATCTGGAGAGCCTGAACGACGTGGTCGAGCAGATCACCGGCGTCGTCCAGCGAGAAACCGTGCCGGACTGGGTGGTTCGCGGCGCGGACCAGGTCGAGCTGGTCGACATCACCCCGGAAGCGTTGCGGCGCAGACTCTCCCACGGCAACGTCTACGCCGCGGACAAGGTCGACGCGGCGTTGCGCAACTACTTCCGTCCCGGAAACCTCACCGCGCTAAGGGAATTGGCGCTGCTGTGGCTGGCCGACCAGGTCGACGCGGCACTGGCGAAATACCGCGAGGACCATCGGATCACCGAAACCTGGGAGGCCCGCGAGCGCGTCGTCGTCGCGGTCACCGGCGGGCCCGAATCGGAGACCATCGTGCGCCGGGCCAGCCGCATCGCCGCCAAGTCCAGCGCCGATCTGATCGTCGTGCACGTGGTGCGCGGTGACGGCCTGGCCGGGGTGTCCACCCAACGACTGAACCGGTTGCGCGAGCTGGCCACCGGGCTGGGCGCGAGCCTGCACACCGTGACCGGCGAGGACGTGCCCACCGCACTGCTGGGCTTCGCCCGCGGGGTCAATGCCACCCAGCTGGTGCTGGGCACCTCCCGGCGCTCGCGCTGGGCGCGGATGCTCGACGAGGGGATCGGCTCGACCGTCGTGCAACTGTCGGGCAAGATCGATGTCCACATGGTCACCCACGAGGAGTCCAATCGGGGATTTCGCTGGTCGTCGCTGATGCCGCCGGAACGCAAGCTCTCCTCCTGGCTAGCGGCGCTGCTGGTGCCCGCGCTGATCACCGCGATCTGCTACTACTTCCTGGACTCGCGGCTGGATCTGGCCGGAGAGAGCGCACTGTTCTTCATCGGCGTGATCGCGGTGGCCCTGCTGGGCGGCGTCGCACCGGCCTCGCTGTCCGCGGTCCTGGGCGGACTGCTGCTGAACTGGTTCTTCGTCTCCCCGCGCTACAGCCTGACCATCGCCGAGCTGAACAACTTCCTCACCATCGTGGTGATGGCGATGGTCGCCGTCGCCGTGGCAGCGCTGGTCGACATCTCCAAACGACGGGCCAGCGAGGCGCGCACGGCGTCGCGTCAGGCGGAACTGCTCACCCTTTTCGCGGGTGCGGTGCTGCACGGCGCGGATCTGCCCGACCTACTCGAACACGCCCGCGAGACCTACGGCCAGCGTGCGGTCGCCCTGTACACCGACGGCGAGGTGATCGCCTGTGTCGGTACGGATCCCGCACGCCGGGTCAGCGATGCGGACACCGCCATCGAGGCCGGGGACGATCAGCACTGGCTCCTGCTCAACGGCCGCTCGCTCACCGCCGCCGATCGCGTCGTCCTCGGCGCGGTCGCCAACCAGGCGGCCGGGCTGGTCCGTCAGCGCCGCCTCGCCGACGAGGCGCAGGCCGCGGCCGGAGTGATGGAGGCCGACCGGCTGCGCCGTGCACTGCTCTCGGCGGTGAGTCACGATCTGCGCACCCCGCTCGCGGCGGCCAAGGCCGCGGTGTCCAGTCTGCGCAGCGACGACGTGGAGTTCTCCCCCGAGGACACCGCCGAACTGCTGGAGACCGTCGAGGAATCGGTCGATCAGCTGACCGGACTGGTCGGCAACCTGCTCGACTCCTCGCGACTGGCCGTCGGGGTGGTCACCCCGCGGCTCAAGCCGGTGTATCTGGAGGAGGTCGTGAACCGAGCGGTGGTCGGCGTGGGCATGGGCACGCGCGGATTGCGCCGCGCGGTGCACGACCGGGTGAAAGTGGAGGTCGGCGACGTCGAGGTACTCGCCGACAGTGGTCTGCTGGACCGCGTGCTGGCCAATCTGATCGATAACGCGCTGCGCTACTCCCCGCCCGACACGCCCATCCGGGTCACCGCCGAGCACACCGGAGACCGGGTCTCGCTCACCGTCGTCGACTACGGTCCCGGGGTGCCGACCGGGCTGGAGGACCAGCTGTTCGAGCCGTTCCAGCGGCTCGGCGACCGGGACAACTCCACCGGCGTCGGCCTGGGCCTGTCGGTGGTGCGCGGATTCGTCGAGGCGATGGGCGGCAGCGTGCACGCCGAGCCGACGCCGGGCGGAGGTCTGACCGTGGTGATCGATCTACCGGCCGTGCGAGGAGAAGAACAGGAGGAACTCGGGTGACGACACCGGCGAGCACGAACGACGGGGAACGCGCCACGCGCCCCCAGAGCGGATCCCGCGATCAGACCAGCGCAGCAGCGACGAAAGTCCTTGTGGTGGACGATGAACCGCAGATCCTGCGCGCACTGCGGATCAACCTGTCGGTCCGCGGCTACGAGGTGATCACCGCCGCCACCGGTGCGGCGGCGCTGCGAGCGGCGGCGGAGAAACATCCCGACGTGGTGGTGCTCGATCTCGGTCTGCCCGATATGGACGGTATCGATGTGCTGGCCGGTCTGCGCGGGTGGAGCACCTCCCCGGTGATCGTGCTGTCCGCGCGCACCGACTCCGCGGACAAGGTCGAGGCGCTGGACGCCGGGGCCGACGACTACGTCACCAAACCCTTCGGCATGGACGAGCTGCTGGCCCGCCTGCGTGCCGCGGTCCGGCGCGGCGCGACCGCCACCGAGGGGATCGATCCGATCGTGGAGACGTCCTCGTTCACCGTGGACCTGTCGGCGAAGAAGGTCGTCAAACACGGCGGCGACGTCCACCTGACCCCCACCGAATGGGGTGTGCTGGAGATGCTCGTGCGCAATCAGGGCAAACTCGTCGGTCGCCGCGAACTGCTGCGCGAGGTCTGGGGGCCGTCCTATGCCACCGAAACCCATTATCTGCGTGTGTATCTCGCTCAGCTGCGCCGCAAGCTCGAGGATGATCCGTCGCACCCGAAGCATCTGCTCACCGAAGCGGGGATGGGGTACCGCTTCAGTGTTTGATGGCCTCCGCTTCGGCGGGAGTGAGTGAGGGGCTGGCGGCCTCCGCAAGCTCCGGCGGGAGTGAGTGAGAAGCTGGCGGCCTCCGCAAGCTCCGGCGGGAGTAGGTCTGTATTTTTGGCCTCCGCTTCGCTCCGGCGGGTTTTCGGCGCTGTAAGGCTCGTCGTTCAGCCCTCGAGACTCGGCCTTCGGCCATGCGCTTCGAGGGCTGAACGACGAGCCCGCGCCGAAAACCTTGGAGTTGGTGTTGTTGAGCCTTTCGCTTCGCGGGCGACTTCCAGCGGGACGGAGACGCTTCGCCGCTGGGCGCGTTGGGCTTCGCCTCGCTTCGCTTCGGGGGGATCCGGCTCGCTTCGCTTCAGGGGATCCGGCTCGCTTCGCTTCGGGGGCGAAAATCCAGCATGGCAGGATTGGGGGTATGGGTGAACAGAGCTCGACCAGTACTGCCGCGGCTACCTCGGGTGCGGGTGGCAAGACGCCTACCTCGCTGTGGGTGGAGCGCACGGGCACGCGGCGGTACACCGGACGCAGTTCGCGCGGCGCCGAGGTGCTGGTCGGATCGGACGGGGTGGAGGGTGTGTTCACTCCCGGTGAGCTGCTCAAGATCGCACTGGCCGCGTGCACGGGGATGAGTTCGGACTTTCCGCTGTCGAACCGGCTCGGCGAGAACTACGACGTCACCATCCGGGTTTCCGGCGACGCCGACCGCGAGAGCGAGGTGTATCCGGAGCTGAACGAGATCGTCGAAATCGATCTGTCCGAACTGGACGAGGCCGGGCGCGAGCGTCTGCTGGTGACCGTGCAGCGGGCCATCGACAAGGTGTGCACCGTCGGCCGCACGCTCAAGGCCGGATCGCAGGTGAATCTCTCCTTCCAGGTGGATGCGTGAGCGAGCCTGCGAGCGAGGCGCGGTCGTGAGCGATGACGTCCGGCTGAGCGCCTGGGTGCACGGCCTGGTCCAGGGTGTCGGTTTTCGCTGGTGGACCCGCGCCCGCGCACTCGAACTGGGTCTGACCGGATCCGCGCGGAACACCTCCGACGGCCGGGTGCACGTCATCGCGGAGGGTTCGCGGGCGAATTGCGAGAAGCTGCTGGGACTGCTGCGGTCGGGAACAACCCCGGGTCGCGTGGATCTGGTTGTGGAAGACTGGGGTCCCGCCCAGGGCGAGTTCTCGGGCTTCGTGGAGCGGTAACCGGTGGGGAACAGGGAGTAGATCGGTGGCAACGGAACATCCGGGTATGGGGCCCTACAACCCCGACCCCGGCGAAACAGGCAACACACATCCCGCCGAGGGTTCCGGGCCCACCGAACGCATGAATCCGCCCGGACAGCAGGGCCCCGGCTTCGCCGAACCCCAGCCGACGCACCCACTGCCGGGAATGCCGAATCCGACCCTGCCCATGCCCGGCCTCGGCAGCGAATTTCCGCGAGCGAGCGAGCCCGGCGCCGGCGAACCGGACGCGAGCGCGACCACCCCCGGACTCGGTATCCCCGACGAGACGAAGGTCGGCTCCCGAACCGCGGGCCCCGACGTCGGCGGTGCGGTCTATCCCCCGCCCGACGATCCGCCACCCGGCCGGATCGAACGTCAGGAAGCGGGCGTCACCCAACCCCGCCCGCCGACGGTCGCCGAGGCGCGCGCCCGGGACAAGGCGCGCAAGCGGGCCGAGGAGGCCGAACGCGCGGCGGCGGTCGCCCTGGAGACCAAACAGCGCAACCGCAAGCGGATGCTCATCGGCGGCGCGGCGATCGTCGGCGTGGCCGCGGTGGTCGGCGCGGGCTATCTGGCCTGTCAGCCCTCCGAACCCGATGTCACCGCCTACTGCACCACCGATACCAACGGCCAGCAGACCGTCGTCGACGACAACGACTGTGTCGCCGCGCAGAATTACGCCACCAGCACCGGCGCGTACCACAGCGGACTGCCCGCGGTGTTCTTCTTCAACGGTCACCAGTACCGGTACTACTACGGCGGCGCCAACAACACCGTCGGCCGTCCACCGGTCGGCGGTAGCTTCAGCGCACCGTCCAATGCACACGTCAGCACCAAGAGCGGCACCGTGATTCGCGGTGGCCTGGGTTCCAGCAGCGGCGGAAAATCGGGAGGTTCATAGATGCGCCGGGTGCGCGAGCGGCCACGGGCCGGCTGGCAGCGGATCATCGCCGATCAGGGCCTGGTATTCGGTTCCCCCGGCCGCGACGCGAACGGGCAGCCCCGCCCCTACTGGGACGAATCGGTGCACTACGCCTTCGATCTGGACGAGATCCTCGCGATGGAGGCGCAGGTCGAGGTGCTGCACACCATGTGCCTGCACGCCGCCGAACAGGTCGTGCTGACCGAGCGGTTCGCCGATTTCGGCCTGCCCGAATGGAGTTGGGGCCCGATCGCCGAATCCTGGCGTCGCTCGGATCCTTTCGTCTACGGCCGCTTCGATCTGCGCTACGACGGCCGCGGTCCGGCGAAACTGCTGGAGTACAACGCCGATACGCCGACCTCACTGCTGGAGGCGGCAATCGTGCAGTGGCATTGGCTCACCGACGTGCACGAGGGTGACGACCAGTGGAATTCGTTGCACGAGAAGCTCGTCGAGCGCTGGGGCGAGCTGCGCCCGCAACTCCCCAAGGGCGCACTACATTTCACCTGGTCCTCGGCCGACGGCAGCGGCGAGGACAACGTCACCACCGCCTATATGCAGGAGACCGCCGCCGAAGCCGGATTCGACACGGTCGCACTGCCGATCGAGGAGATCGGCTGGGACAGCGAACTGGAACGTTTCGTGGATCTGGCCGAAGCGCCGATCGAATCCATCTTCAAGCTGTATCCGTGGGAATGGGCCCTGGACGACGACTTCGGCAAACGCGTGGTCGACTCGCTCCCGGAGACCATGTGGGTCGAACCGCTGTGGAAGGCCCTGTTGTCCAACAAGGCGCTGCTCGCGGTGCTGTGGGAGATGTACCCGGGCCACCCGAATCTGTTGCCCGCCTACATCGATGAGCCGCACGAACTCACCGAATACATCCGCAAACCCAAACTCGGCCGCGAGGGCGCGAACATGACCATCGTCGGCGCCGGTATGGAAACCTCGACCGGCGGCGTCTACGGCGAGGAGGGCTACGTCTACCAGTTGCTCGATCCGCTACCGGATTTCGACGGTATGCGCCCGGTCCTGGGCGCATGGATCGTCGGCGACGAGGCCGCGGGCCTGGGCATCCGCGAAACCCCGGGCCTGATCACCGACGACTCCTCGACGTTCGTCCCTCATCGCATACCGACGAAGAAGTAGGAACGCTCAGCCGCGACGTTCGGCGATCCGGGCCAGCAGCCGCTTGTGCACGCTCGGCGGGAGCATGTCGGTGACGTCGCCGCCGAAGGTGGCGACCTCCTTCACCAGGGAGCTGGACAGGAAGCTGTAGAGCGGATTGGTGGCGATGAAGAAGGTGTCGACGCCGGAGAGCTTCTTGTTCATCTGCGCCATCTGCAGCTCGTAGCCGAAGTCGGTGGCATCGCGCAGACCCTTGACGATGGCGGTGATGCCCTGCTCCCGGGCGAAGTCGACCGTCAGGCCGTACCAGGACTCCACCCGGACGTTCGGCAGATCGGCAGTGACCTCGCGCAACATCTCGACGCGCTCGTCCACATCGAACATGCCCTGCTTCTTCTTGTTGATCGTCACCGTCACGACGACCTCGTCGAATTGCGCTGCCGCGCGGGCGAAGACGTCCACATGTCCATACGTCACCGGATCGAACGATCCGGGGCACATTGCTCCAGCCATGATTGAACGCTAACAGGATGTGAGCATCGAGTGAGCGTCAGAAGACCCACAGTCGCAGGCTGAGGAAACGCAGGGTCCCCACTGCCGCGGTGATCACGATGACGGCGATCGCCTCGGCGATATCGCCCATCCCGGGAGCCACCACGTCCAGCAGGGCCAGCGCCGCCGACGTGATCGCCAACCCGGCCAAGGCCAGACCGCCCCCCTCTATCTGGGCGGTCAGCCAGCCGACGCGATCGGCGGCGTGGAAGGTCAGGCGACGATGCAGTTCGTTGGCGATCGCGGTACTCACGACCGACCCGATCAGATTGGCAAGCTGCGGTCCACTGCCGTAGCAGGCCGTGAACAACAGGAAGTAGCCGATATTGCTGAATCCACCGACCAGAGCGAAACGGATCAGCTGAGCCAGCCATCGGTCACCACGCAAATAGTCCCCGATCAGGCCGAACGCCCCCCGAAGCCGGGTCGTCACGGTCTGCTCGGGTTCGGTGGATGCGGCGGACTCGGGCTCGGGGGTCATCCCCATGCCCGGATCTGCTGGATACACCACAGCCATCGTCATTCCGATCGAGACATCGCCGGACCCAGTCCGGCTGATCTACCGCTCGGTAAGAATTTAGCACCAACCGGAGAGAATTCCTCCACTTGATTGTGTGGGATAGGAAACACCCAGCCGACACACCGCCGTCGAACCCGGTTGAGGCCGCCGATCAGAGGCACACTGGGCTACGACGGCAGAGATGTTCGCCATCGCAGGTTCGGCAGGAGAGTGGGGTCAGCAGATGTACCGCGTATTCGAGGCACTCGACGAACTCGTCGCGATCGTCGAAGAGGCACGCGGGATCCCTCCCACGCGCAACTGCATCATCCCCCGCGGTGACGTACTCGAACTCCTGGACGACGTGCGCGAGGCATTCCCGGGCGAACTGGACGACGCCCAGGACGTGCTCGACCACCGCGACAAGATCGTCAACGATGCCACCGATTCCGCCGAGAACACCGTCAGCAGCGCCAACGCCCAGGCCGATCAGACCGTATCGGCCGCCCGCGAGGAGGCCGACCGGATTCTCGCCGACGCCAAGGCACACGCCGACCGCATGGTCGCCGAGGCCCGCGCGCACGCCGATCACATGGTCGCCACCGCCACCGGCGAGGCCGACCGGGTCGTCGCCGAGGGCAAGGCCGAATTCGAGGCCGTCACCGGGCGCGCGCGAGCGGAGTCCGAGCGGATGATCGCAGCCGGTCAGTCCTCCTACGAACGTTCGGTCGCCGAGGGCCAGGCCGAACAGGATCGCCTGGTCCAGCAGACCGAGGTCGTGCGGGCCGCGCACGCCGAGTCCGCGCGGCTGATCGATTCGGCGCAGGCAGAGTCGGACCGGTTGCGCGGGGAGTGCGACCAGTACGTCGACGGCAAGCTCGCCGATTTCGAGGAGATCCTGCACGGCACGATGCGCATCGTGGACCGTGGTCGGCATCAGCTGCGCACCGGCACCGGCATCCCGGATTACGCCGGCGACTTCCGCCGCTGACGTCGCAGGCACCGGCCGTATCCGGGCGATTTCGGTTCGGCCATACGTATTCGGTATCGTGAACTGGTTACCCATCCATGCCTACAGGTGAAGTGAGTTCGTGATGCCCGCCGACTCCGGTTCCGGTTCGCGTCGTCGTCCCAGCGACGCGGGTTTCGTGCTGGATACCCGCAGCCTCGGACGCAAACCGGGCTCGATGAAGACACTGCAGCGTTCGATGACCGTGCCGGACAAGATCGGGCTCGACCTGATCGGCGTCCCGGCCGGGGCCGAGGTCAACTTGGATCTGACGCTGCAATCGGTGTCCGAGGGTGTGCTGGTCACCGGTTCGGTGACCGCGCCGATCGCCGGGGAGTGCTCGCGCTGCCTGGAATCGTTCACCGACGAGATCGTCCTGCAGGTGACCGAGCTGTTCGCGTATCCGGACAGCGTCACCGAGCAGACCACCGAGGAGGACGAGATCTACCGCGTCGTGGACGACATGATCGACCTCGAATCGGTGGTCACGGATATGGTCGGCCTGGAACTTCCGCTGCAACCACTGTGCGAACCGGACTGCGCCGGATTGTGCGCCGAATGCGGTGTGCGGATGGCGATTGCGGGTTCGGACCATCGGCATGAGATACTGGATCCTCGCTGGGCGGGGCTCGCCAAATTCACGGCCGAATCCCCCGGCACCGGCGGCACCGCCGCCGACCTCAATTAGACGTAGACGGATTTCCTGCGGCCCGGACCGGTCCGGCAGGAGAGACTTTAAGGAGAAGCAGTCGTGGCCGTTCCGAAGCGCCGGATGTCCCGTTCCAACACCCGCTCCCGGCGCAGCCAGTGGAAGGCCACCGCGCCGACCCTGATCACCTGCCCGAACCGGGCCTGCGGCGAGAAGACCCTGCCGCACATCGCGTGCCCGAACTGCGGCACCTACAAGGGCCGCCAGGTCGCGTCGGCGGTTTGATCGCACCGGCAGCAGCGCAGAAGTGACCGCCAGTAAGGACCGCGCGGACGCCCCCGCCGTGGGTGAGTCCGCCGATCATACGAGCCTGCTCGAAGCACTCGGCGTCGACCTGCGCGAGGATCTGCTGCGCCTGGCCCTCACCCATCGTTCCTACGCGTATGAGAACGGTGGGCTGCCGACCAACGAGCGCCTGGAATTCCTGGGCGATTCGGTGCTCGGCCTGAGCATCACCGAGCGGCTGTATCTCGAGCACCCGGACAAGTCCGAGGGCGAGCTCGCGAAGTTGCGCGCCAGCGTGGTGAACATGCACGCGTTGGCCGAGGTCGCTCGCGGGTTGGGCGAAGGCGGCCTCGGTCGGCATCTGCTGCTGGGCAAGGGCGAGGAGATGACCGGCGGTCGCGACAAGCCGAGCATCCTCGCCGACGGAATGGAATCGCTGCTGGGCGCGGTCCACCTCGATCACGGCATCGAGGTGGCGCGTGAGGTGGTGCTGCGGCTGTTCGCCGAACTGCTCGAGCGTGGTCCCCGCATGGGCGCGGGTCTGGATTGGAAAACCAGCCTGCAGGAGCTGACCGCCGAGCGCGGTATCGGCGTGCCCGCGTACGAGATCACCTCGACCGGCCCGGATCACGACAAGGAGTTCACCGCGACCGCGGTGATCGGTGGTCAGGCATACGGTTCGGGTGTCGGCCGGTCCAAGAAGGAAGCCGAACAGAAGGCCGCCGGGGCTGCCTGGCAGTCCCTGAACGGTGCTTGATTGCCCCCGCTTCGCTGCGGCGTGTTCACGACCCCCTGGGGCTCGAACAGGAGGGTAGATGCCCGAACTTCCCGAGGTCGAGGTCGTTCGACGCGGCCTCGCCGATCATGTGGTCGGTCATATCGTCGAATCCGTCACGGTGAAACATCCCCGCTCGGTGCGCAGACATGTGCTCGGCGGGGATGATCTGTCGGCGCGGATGTCCGGTCTGCGGGTCGAATCCGCCCAGCGCCGCGGCAAATTCCTCTGGCTGACCTTCGACGACCCGGACACCGCGCTGGTGGTGCATCTCGGGATGAGCGGGCAGATGCTGGTGCAGCCCGCCGACGCTCCCCTGGAGAAGCACGCGCACATCGTGGCCACCCTCGATTCGGGTGCGCAGCTGCGGTTCGTGGATCAGCGCACCTTCGGCGGCTGGGCGTTGCACCCGCTGGTCGAGGTCGACGGCACGTCGTTGCCCGAGGCGGTCGCGCACATCGCCCGCGATCCGCTGGATCCGCTGTTCGACGCCGACGCGGTGGTGCGCGCGATGCGCGCCAAACACTCCGACGTGAAGCGGGTGCTGCTGGATCAGACCGTGGTGTCGGGCATCGGCAACATCTACGCCGACGAGGCGCTGTGGCGGGCGAGCATCCACGGTGAGCGCATCGCGAGCAAACTCACCCGTCCCGCGGGGCACGGGCTGCTCACCGAGGTACAGGCGGTGATGTCCGAGGCGTTGCGCGCGGGTGGCACCTCCTTCGACGCGCTGTACGTCAACGTGAACGGGCAGTCCGGCTACTTCGAACGCTCCCTGGCCGCCTACGGGCGCGAGGACGAGCCGTGCCGCCGGTGCGGTGCGCCGATCCGGCGGGAGAAATTCATGAACCGGTCCTCCTACTCCTGCCCGCGCTGTCAGCCCCGCCCGCGACGCTAGCTGCGCAAAACCCGGCGGCTGCGGATTTGCTCGCGCTACCGTCTTCACTACGGCCATGTCCCGGCTGTTGAGGAGGACAGATGCGCAAACTGACCTACTACGTTGCCTCGACGATCGACGGATTCATCGCTACCGGCGACGGTTCGGTGGATTTCTTCCCCGTCGGCGGTGATCACATCCCCGCGATCACCGCGCAGTATCCGGAAACCCTGCCGACGAAGGTGCGTGAGGCACAGGGCCTCGACAAACCCGCGACAACCTTCGACACGGTCCTGATGGGCCGCCGAACGCACGATTTCGGCGTACGCACCGGAACGTCGAGCCCGTACGCGCATCTGCGCCAGTTCGTGGTGTCCACCACGCTGCCCGAGGATCCCGATCCGGACGTCGAACTCATCGCCGGCGATCCGCTCGCGCGGGTGCGAGAGCTCAAACGCGAACCGGGCCTTGGCATCTGGTTGTGCGGGGGCGGTGTGCTCGCGCAGGCGCTGCTGCCGGAGATCGATCAGATCTTCCTCAAGCTGCATCCCATCGTGCTGGGTAGTGGGCGGGCGTTGTTCGGACCGGGATCGCGTCTGCCGGAACCACATCGGTTCCGGGTGCTGACCAGTCGCGTGTTCGAGGACGGCGTCGCCTTCATCAAGTACGTCCGAATCTCGCCTTCCCGCCGCCCCGCGACTTCAGCGGGCTCCCCCGCCTCTCCGTGACTTCAGCGTGTCGTTGGGTACCCGAGGGCTTACTCATCGGGCCGACTGTTGGGTACCGAACGCTTTCTGGACGTACCCCGGTGAGTTACCCATGTGCTCATGAAATCAGTTGTTGCGTTGGGCACCGGGAGAGTCCGTGCCGTGAGACTTGCGATGCCGAGTCGCAGTTGAGAGCGTGCCCGAGTATCGGACGTACCCCAGGAGTTGTCCATGTCTTCGCCGGATGAGTTGCCCTTGACGTTGAAAGTGCGAGGGGCGCTTCGGGAGATCGCGTTCTGGATGGAGCGTGCGCGGGCGCAGACGCATCGGGTCAAGGCGTATCGGCGGGCGGCGGATGCGGTTGCGGGGCTGTCGGATGCGGAGTTCGAGCGGTTTCGCAAAGGCGTTGGGTGGCAGGATATTTCGGGGATCGGGCCGAAGACCGCCGCTGCGATCGCGCAGGTGTGTGCCGGGGAGGTGCCTGCGAAGCTGGCCGAATTGCGTTCGGAGGCAAGTCCGATCGCGCCGGAGGGTGCGGAGTTGCGGAAGTTGTTGCGCGGGGATCTGCATACGCATTCGGATTGGTCCGATGGCGGCAGTCCGATCGAAGAGATGATGCGGACGGCGATGGCGCTGGGGCACGAATACTGTGCGCTGACCGATCATTCGCCGCGGCTGCGGGTCGCCAACGGGCTGTCGGCCGACCGGCTGCGCCGTCAACTCGACGTGGTCGCCGAACTGAACGAGCAACTGGCGCCGTTCCGGATCCTGACCGCCATCGAGGTCGACATCCTCGACGACGGTTCGCTCGATCAGCGCGCGGATCTGCTCGCCGAACTCGACATCGTCGTGGCGAGCGTGCATTCGCAGCTGCGGGCGGACAGCGAGACCATGACCCGGCGCATGGTCACCGCAGTCGCGAATCCGGATGTCGACGTCCTCGGACACTGCACCGGGCGGCTCGTGGAGGGTGAGCGCGGTGTCCGGCCCGAATCGGAGTTCGATGCCGAACTCGTCTTCGAGGCGTGCCGACGTTTCGGGACCGCCGTGGAGATCAACAGCCGCCCCGAACGTCGCGATCCGCCCGGACGGCTGATCAAGCTGGCCGTGGAGGTGGGCTGCCATTTCTCCATCGACACCGACGCCCACGCCCCGGGTCAGCTGGACTGGCAGGGCTACGGCTGCGCGCGGGCGCTGGCCAACGGCGTTGATCCGGATCGGATCGTCAACACGTGGCCGCTGGATCGACTGCTGGCCTTCACCGGCACACCCTGACTCAATGCTGTAGGACCAGCACGGTGCCCAGCGCGAACATGATCAGCGCGATCACCGAATCCAGTACACGCCAAGCGGTTCGGCGCGCGAACAGCGGGCCCAGCAGGCGAGCTCCGAAGCCGAGACCGGTGAACCACAGGATGCTGCCGAGCATCGCACCGGCGGCCAGGAACCATCGGTACGCGCCCGCGTAGGTGCTGGCGAACGAACCCAGCAGGACCACGGTGTCGAGGTAGACGTTCGGATTGAGCCAGGTCATCCCGAGGCAGGTGAGCAGCGTCGCGCCCAGGGCCACCGAGGCGCCGGAGGGTTCCCCGGTGATCGCACCCGGCGACAACGCCCGCCGCGCCGCCAGGATCCCGTAGCCGATCAGGAATGCCGCCCCGGCATACCGCGCCACGACCAGCACCGTGGGGGCCGACCGGATGACCGCGCCGAGCCCGGCCACGCCCGCCGCGATCAGCACCACATCCGAGACCGCACAGACCGCCACCACGGCCGGCACGTGCTCGCGGCGGATGCCCTGACGCAGGACGAAGGTGTTCTGCGCGCCGATCACCACGATCAGCGAGAGTCCGAAACCCAGGCCCGACAGGGCAGCCTGCACGGCCGACGACGTATTCACCGGCTCCACGCTAAGTGCGGCAGGATAGCCAGACCAGCTAATGTTTTTCACCGATCATTACAATTTCTTGATATGGATCTGCAGCTGGATCAGCTCCGGGCCCTGGACGCGGCCGTCGCCGAAGGGACCTTCGAGGCGGCCGCGCGACTACTGCGCGTCACCCCGTCGGCGATCAGTCAGCGCATCAAGGCGCTCGAGCGGGCCGTCGGGCGCATCCTGCTACAGCGCACGAAACCCGTGCGCCCCACCGAATCCGGCCTCGCGGTGCTTCGCCTGGCCCGTCAGATCGAGTTGCTGACCGGCGATACCGCCCGCGAACTCGGCTCTGCCGCAGGCGAATACGGCGAGGTCGGACCCGAGGCCGACCGACGCGTCCGGCTGCCGATCGCGGTCAACGCGGACTCACTCGAGACCTGGGTGATGCCCGCGCTGTCCGGCGCACCGCCCGGGGTCTGCTTCGAAATCCACCGCGAGGACGAGGAACACACCACTCGCCTGCTGCGCAACGGCACCGTCATGGCCGCCATCACCGCCACCGCCCAGCCGGTGCAGGGCTGCCGGGTGCGCCGACTCGGCGCGATGCGCTACCGCCCCATGGCCACCCGGGAGTTCGCCCGCACCTGGTTCGCCGACGGCGCGACCGCACGCGCCTTCGCCACGGCCCCGGTGATCGTGTTCGATCGCAACGACGATCTGCAGGACCGCCTGATCCGCCGCCGCACCCGTCGCCCCGTCGACCCGCCCCGGCACTACATCCCCGCCACCTCCGGCTACGCCGAAGCCGTCCGCCTCGGCCTGGGCTGGGGCCTGCTTCCCGACCTCCAGATCGACATGCACGGCTACGCGAAGTCGCTGGTCACTTTGGACGAATCGCTGCACATCGACGTCGCGCTGTATTGGCAGCAATGGCGACTGGACTCCCCCGCGCTGACCTCCGTTGCCACCGCCATCGCCGAGGCCGCCGCCGAATCACTGCGCTGATTCGACTGCATTCAGGGTTCGTAGTCGGCCGATTCGATGCGAGTTTCGCCATAGCGCCGGACGCGATGTGGGGAAAAGCCGGTGGGCCAGGCGGTTTCGGGTGAACGGGTGGCGCGTTCGACGACGACGAGAGCGTCGGTGTGCAGCCAGCCGTTGGCGGCGAGAGCGGTCAGGTCGTCGGCGATCCGGGTGCCCTCCAGGGCGTAGGGCGGATCGGACAGCACCAGGTCGTACGGTTCGGGCGGAGGTGTGGCCAGTACGGAAGATACTGTGCCGATCCGCAATTCACCGCCGGGCAGACCCAGGTCGGCGATATTGCCGCGAACCACCGCCGCCGCCTTGCGATCGGATTCGATCAGCAGCGCGTGGGATGCGCCGCGGGACAACGCCTCCAGTCCGAGCGCCCCCGAACCGGCATACAGGTCGAGCACCCGAATGCCGTCGAAATCCATTCGGGCACACAACATGCTGAACAGCGCCTCACGCACCCGATCCGAGGTCGGCCGGGTCCCTGCGGGCGGCACCCGCAACCGCCGCCCGCCTGCGGCTCCGGCCACGATCCGTGTCATCGGGATACGCTCCCGCCCAGGAGATCTCGCGAATCACGACCGGTGAACCTCACCGGTCGGCCCTGGATTTCCGCCGACTCCGGTTCACTCGGCGGCGGTCTCGTTCACGCGGACGTTCACCAGCAGATCGCCGCCCTCCACCTGCTGCACCCGGCCGATGGCGACCCGGGCGACGGTGCCCGCGCGGGGCGCGGTGATGGCTGCTTCCATCTTCATCGCCTCGATGGTGCCGATGGTGTCACCCGCGGCGATCGTGTCGCCCTCGGCGACGACCAGGGTGACCACACCGGCGAAGGGTGCGGCGATGTGGCCGGGATCGGACTTGTCGGCCTTCTCCGCGGCGGGAATCTCGCTGGCGATCGAACGGTCGCGCACCAGGACCGGCCGCAACTGGCCGTTCAGGATGCACATCACCGTGCGCATACCGCGCTCGTCGGGCTCGGAGATCGCCTCGAGGCCGATCAGCAACGTGACGCCCTTCTCCAGCTGGACGCGATGCTCCTCGCCGTGCCGCAGACCGTAGAAGTACTGGTTCGTCGAGAGGCCGGAGGTGTCGCCGAATTTCTCGCGGTGGGCCAGGAATTCGCTCGTAGGGCCGGGAAACAGCAGGCGGTTCAACGTCTCTCGGCGCAGCGCCGAATCACCGTTCAGCCCGGCCTCGTCCTGCGCGGTGAGCTCGGTCTCGGGTTTGGCCGCCCCCCGCCCGGCGAGCGCCCGACTGCGGAACGGTTCGGGCCAGCCGCCCGCGGGCGTGCCGAGTTCCCCACGCAGGAAACCGATCACCGAATCGGGAATGTCGTAGCGGCCCGGATCACCGGCGAAATCGTCGACCGTCACGCCGGATCCGACCAGCGACAGCGCCAGATCACCGACCACCTTCGAGGACGGGGTCACCTTCACCAGACGGCCCAGGAGTCGGTCCGCCGCAGCGTATTTCGCCTCCACCTCCTCGAACCGATCGCCCAGGCCCAGCGCGATGGCCTGCTGCCGCAGATTCGACAGCTGACCACCCGGGATCTCGTGCTCGTAGACGCGCCCGGTGGGACTCGGCAACCCGGATTCGAAGGGCGCGTAGCCCTTTCGCAACGCCTCCCAGTACGGCTCCAGATCGCAGACGTGCTGCAGGTTGATCCCGCTGTCGTACGCCGAATTCGCCGCTGCGGCAACGATTGCCGACAGCGCGGGCTGCGAGGTCGTACCGGCCATCGGCGCACTTGCGCCATCCACCGCATCGGCCCCGGCCTGCCACGCGGCCAGATACGTCGCCAGCTGCCCGCCCGGAGTGTCGTGCGTGTGCACGTGCACCGGCAGATCGAAGTTGCTCCGCAACGCCGTGACCAGGGTGTGCGCCGCAGGTGCGCGCAGCAAACCGGCCATGTCCTTGATCGCGATGATGTGCGCACCGGCCTCGACGATCTGCTCGGCCAGCTTCAGGTAGTAGTCCAGCGTGTACAGATCCTCGCCCGGATCCGACAGATCCCCGGTGTAGGACAACGCCACTTCCGCGATCGTGGTCCCGGTCTCGCGCACCGCATCGATCGCCGGACGCATCTGATCCACATTGTTCAGCGCGTCGAAGATCCGGAAGATATCGATACCGGTCGCCGCCGCCTCGGATACGAAGGTGCGCGTGACCTTCTCCGGATACGGCGTGTACCCCACCGTATTACGGCCCCGCAGCAGCATCTGCAGGTTGATGTTCGGCACCGCCTCCCGCAGCGCCGCCAGCCGCTCCCACGGATCCTCGTGCAGGAATCGCAGCGCCACATCGTACGTTGCCCCGCCCCAGCATTCGATCGACAACAGTTCCGGCGTCATCCGCGCCACGTGCCCGGCGACCTGCAACAGGCTGTTGGTGCGCACGCGAGTGGCCAGCAGCGACTGATGTGCATCACGGAAGGTGGTGTCGGTCACCGCGATTGCGCTCTGCTGCCGCAGCGACTGCGCGAAACCTTCCGGCCCCAGCTGCAACAGCCGCTGCCGCGAACCGTCCAGCGGCGGCACGGTCAGATCCAGCGCGGGCAGTTTGTCCTGCGGGTAGACCACGGTGGGCCGTTCACCGTGCGGCTTGTTGACGGTGATGTCGGCCAGATAGTTCAGGATCTTGGTGCCGCGGTCCGCGGACCCGCGCTGGGTCAGCAGATGCGGCCGCTCGTCGATGAACGAGGTGGTGACCCGCCCGGCCCGGAAATCCGGATCGTCCAGAACAGCTTGCAGGAACGGAATGTTCGTGGCGACGCCGCGAATCCGGAATTCGGCCACCGCCCGTCGCGCACGCGCCACGGCCGTGGCGAAATCCCTTCCGCGACAGGTGAGTTTGACCAGCATCGAGTCGAAGTACGCGGCGACTTCGGCACCCAGGTTGGCTCCGCCGTCCAGGCGGATGCCGCTGCCGCCGGGACTGCGGTACGCGGTGATCCGGCCGGTGTCGGGCCGGAATCCGTTGGCCGGATCCTCGGTGGTGATCCGGCACTGCAGCGCCGCACCGTGAATGCTGATCGAATCCTGGCTCAGCCCCAGCGATTCCAGCGTCTCCCCCGCCGCGATGCGCAGCTGCGACTGGACCAGGTCGACATCGGTGATCTCCTCGGTGACCGTATGTTCCACCTGGATACGGGGATTCATCTCGATGAACACATGATTGCCGCGCTCGTCCAGCAGGAATTCCACGGTGCCCGCGCAGCTGTAACCGATCTGCCGGGCGAAGGCCACGGCGTCGGCGCAAATACGCATCCGCAGTGCGGGATCCAGATTCGGCGCGGGCGCGAGTTCGATGACCTTCTGATGCCGCCGCTGCAGCGAACAGTCGCGCTCGAACAGGTGGATCACATTGCCGTTGCCGTCGGCCAGGATCTGCACCTCGATGTGGCGCGGATTGATCACCGCCTGCTCGAGGAAGACCGTCGCATCGCCGAAGGCCGATTCGGCCTCACGCATCGCGGCCTCGATGGATTCGCGCAATTGGGCGCGATCCGCGACCCGTCGCATACCGCGACCGCCACCACCGGCGACGGCTTTGACGAAGACCGGGAATTCCATCGACTCCGCGGCGGCCAGCAGTTCGGGCACATCGGCCGACGGCTCACTCGAGCTGAGCACCGGGAGTCCGGCCGCCCGTGCGGCGGCGATGGCGCGCGCCTTGTTACCGGTCAGTTCGAGTACCTCGGACGAGGGACCGATGAAGGTGATGCCCTCCCGGGCGCAGGCCGCGGCCAGATCGGGGTTCTCCGACAGAAATCCGTATCCCGGATAGATCGCGTCGGCCCCGGCCGTCTTGGCCGCGGAGATGATTTCCGGGATCGACAGGTAGGCCCGGACCGGATGGCCGGGCACGCCGATCTGGTAAGCCTCGTCGGCCTTGAGACGGTGTACCGAGTTGCGGTCCTCGTACGGGAAGACCGCGACGGTCCCGACGCCGAGTTCGTAGGCGGCGCGGAACGCACGAATGGCGATTTCCCCGCGGTTGGCGACGAGCACTTTGGAGAACATCCGATAAAGGTACCTGCCCGGATACAGGTCGACGCAAACTGTAACGGGTTCGACCGAACGCTCACCGAGTGCCCCTGCGACCGGTGCGTGGCCCGACATCACCGCGACATGTCACTGTGCTTCGACCGACTGCGGACTCCGGCGTCATCGGCGGGAAGCATTCGAACAGCGCGAACCGATCGGTCCCGACCGATCGGAGATACCGGCGACACGGCTCACCGTCGGTTACCTTCGATGAACGGCTCGGCCTCCCGGAGCGAACAGCAGTCGGCAATTGCCGTCCCGAACCCGGACGACCACGGCAAATTCGCACACTACGCATCAGTAATATCGACCGAAACAGCGGGCACGGGAGATTGCCCGCAGACGTGGCCGAAGATATTGCAATGATTGCGAATCTCCACGGGTACCCTCTTGCACGTGCGCAAGATGTATGCGGGTGCCCGACTACGGCGATTGCGCGAGGAACGGCGGATGACGCAGGCCGCCCTGGCAAAGTCCCTCGAGCTCTCGCCCAGCTATCTCAACCAACTCGAGCGCGACCAGCGGCCACTCACCATTCCTGTTCTGCTGAAATTGAATTCGACATTCGACCTGGATGTGCAGTTCTTCGCTGCCGACTCCGACGCGCGTCTGGTCTCGGATCTGCACGAGGTTCTGGTCGAGGCCGCGGGCGGCACCGCCCCGCCCGCCGCCGAGGTCGAGGATCTGGCCACCCGCCTACCCGAGGTCGCCAAGACCATCGTCGCCATGCACCGCCGCCTGCGCGCGGCCACCGATCAGCTGGATCTGCTCTCCTCCAAGGTCGCCACCCCGACCGGTGCGCCCGGTGTGCCGATGCCGTACGAGGACGTGCGCGACTTCTTCTACGACCACCACAATCACATCGCTCAGCTGGATCTGGCCGCAGAGCAACTGTTCGAGGAGTCCGGCCTGACGATCGGGTCACTGGACCGCCAGCTGGCCCGGGTCGCGGAGGAGCGCGCGCGGGTGACCGTGCTGGTGCGCGGCGACGGAGCCGATCCGACCATCCCCAAACGGCACTACGATCCGGAGAGCCGCACCCTCACCCTGGCGCGACGGCTGCGTCCGGGACAGCGCGCCTTCCAGATCGCCACCACCCTGGCATTCCTGCTGTACGGGCCGCTACTGGACGAGGTGATCGCCGGGACACCGTCGCTGACCGGCGAATCGCGAGCCCTGGCCCGAGTCGGGCTGGCCAACTACTTCGCAGGGGCACTGGTACTGCCGTACGGGAAATTTCTGCGCTCCGCCGAGGAGTTGCGCTATGACATCGATCTCCTCGGACTGCGCTTCGAGGTGGGTTTCGAAACCGTCTGTCATCGGCTGAGCACGCTGCAGCGGCAGGGGCAACGCGGCGTGCCGTTCTTCTTCGTGCGCACCGACCGCGCCGGGAACATCTCCAAACGTCAGTCCGCGACCGCATTCCATTTCTCCCGCGTCGGCGGCAGTTGCCCGCTGTGGGTCGTGCACGAGGCGTTCGCGAATCCCGGCCGGGTCCTGACCCAGGTCGCCGCCATGCCCGACGGGCGTCGCTACCTGTGGGTGGCGCGCACCACCAACCCGGCGACGCGCGGATTCAGCTCGGCCACCAAGGAATTCGCGATCGGGCTGGGATGCGATATCGAATACGCCGACCGCCTGGTGTACTCCAGCGGCCTGCAACTCGACGACCCGTCCGCCGCGGTGCCCATCGGCGCGGGCTGCAAGGTCTGCGAGCGCTCCTCCTGTCCGCAGCGAGCGTTCCCCCAGATCGGGCGGCCGCTGGCCGTCACCGAGACGACCTCGGTCGACCTGCCGTACCCCCGCGCGGTGCGCTAGCGGCCAGCTGTCCCTAGAGTTCGGCCCGGCCGGTGCGGGTGGCGCCGGCCGACGCGGCGACCACACACGCGATACCCGCCCACTGCATCGGGTTCATTCGCTGGCCGAGCACGAGCAGCCCGGCCACCGCCGCCACGGCGGGTTCCAGGCTCATCAGCACCCCGAACACCCGGGGCGGAATCCGGCGCAACGCCTCGAGCTCCACCGAATACGGCAGTACCGAGGACAGCATCGCGACTCCGAAACCGGCCGCCAGCACCGACGGATGCAGTAGCGACGTGCCCGCGCCCGCGATGCCGATCGGCGCCATGAGCACCCCGCCGAACGCCATCGCCAACGCCAATCCGCCACCGCCGCTGGTCTTCTCACCGAGTTTCGCACCGAGCAGGATATAGCCCGCCCAGCAGGTCGCCGCGCCCAGCGCGAGCAGCACACCCGTCCACGGCACCTGCCCGGCCGCCCGGGTCAGAAACAACACCCCGGCGCCGGCCAGCACCGCCCACGCCGGATCGATCCAGCGGCGCGATCCGGCCAGGGCCACCGCCAGCGGGCCCAGGAATTCGAGCGTGACGGCCATGCCGAGCGGGATGCGGTCGATGGCCTCGTAGAAGGACAGGTTCATCAGCGCCAGCACCGCGCCGTAACCGAGGACGACCGGCAGCGCCCGGCGTTCGATCCGCAGCGACGAACGCCAGAACACCAGCAGCACGACCCCGGCGAAGAACAGTCGCAGACTCACCGCACCGGCGGGGCCGGTCGCGGCGAACAACTCGGTGGCCAGGGCCGCGCCCACCTGCACACTGACGATGCCCGCCAGCACTAGCAGCGTCGGCGGTACCCCACCGATCCCCTGCCACACCGGCACCCGGGAGAACCACCGCGGCGCGGCCTCCCTGCGCATCCGCTCGAAATCGATCGCGACCACCGAATCCGCCGTCCTTCCTATCCAGCGCCCGCACGCACCGACGCCTTGTCCAGCACCAGCACGCACCGACGCCGACCCGAGCGAGTGCTCACGACTTGGCCAGGTACTCCAGTCGTTCTCCGTCGACCGCCGCTCGCATCATCGTCGCCAGACCGGGATGACGGGTCAGACCCGGGTCCGATTCGACGATCTCACGGGCGAGGTGCTGTGCGGCGGTGATCACCTCGAGATCGTCGAGCAGCGACAGCAGGCGCAGCGACCGCGCGGTGCCGGACTGGGCCGAGCCGAGCACGTCACCCTCCCGGCGTTGCCGCAGATCCAGCACCGACAATTCGAATCCGTCCAGGGTGCCCGCGACCGCTTCGAGCCGAGCCATGGCGGTACCCATCGGGGAGGTCTCGGTGATCAGCAAGCACAGTCCGGGGTGTTTGCCGCGACCGACGCGACCGCGCAGCTGATGCAGCTGGCTGACGCCGAAGCGGTCCGCGTCCACGATCACCATGACCGTGGCGTTGGGCACGTCCACGCCGACCTCGACGACGGTGGTGCAGACCAGCACATCGATCTCGGCCTCGTTGAACGCGCGCATGACCGCGTCCTTCTCATCGCTCGGCAACCGCCCGTGCAGCAGTCCGACCCGCAGACCGGCGAGTGCACCGGCCGAGAGCGTCTCGTAGACGTCCCGAGCCGCGTGCGTGGTCGGCCCCTCCTTCTCCTCCTCGGGTTTCGCCTTGCGCCCCTTGGCTTTCGGCTTGTCCTCCTCCTCGCCGATGCGCGAGCACACCACATATGCCTGACGACCCTGCCCGACCTCCTCGCGGATCCGTTCCCAGGCCCGGTCCACCCATTTCGGGTGCATTCGGGCGGGAACCACGCGGGTGGTGATCGGCGAACGCCCGCGCGGCAGTTCGGTCAGCGTCGAGGTCTCCAGATCGCCCAGGGTCGTCATGGCGATCGTGCGCGGGATCGGGGTCGCGGTCATCACCAGCAGGTGCGGGCTGATGCCGTCCTTGGCCTTGGCGCGCAACGCATCCCGCTGCTCCACGCCGAAACGGTGCTGTTCGTCGACGATCACCATGCCCAGGTCGAGGAATTCGACGTTGTCCTGGATCAGCGCGTGCGTGCCGATGACGATTCCGGCCTCGCCGGTCACCGCGTCCAGTAGCGCGGCCTTCTTCGCGCCGGTGGACATCGAGCCGGTCATCAGCACGACCTTGGTGGCGTTGTCGGCCGCGCCCAGCTCACCGGCCGTGCCGAGCTCGCCGAGCATCCCGCGCAACGATCGATAGTGCTGGGCGGCAAGCACTTCGGTGGGTGCGAGCAGCGCACACTGCTGTCCGGCGTCGACCACCTGCAACATCGCGTGCAGGGCGACGATGGTCTTGCCGGAGCCGACCTCCCCCTGTAGCAGCCGGTGCATCGGATGCGGGCTGGACAGGTCCTCCGAGATCTCCGAGATCACCTGCTTCTGGCCCGCGGTGAGTTCGAACGGCAGGCGTTTGTCGAATTCCGTTGCGATACCGCCGGTCCGGGGCGGGCAGGGTTTCGCGACGCGTCCCGCGGCATCGTGCCTGCGTTCGGCCAGGACCAGTTGCAGGGCCAGCGCCTCGTCGAAACGCAAACGCTCCCTGGCCTGTTCGATATCGGACTTGCGTTCGGGCAGGTGGATCAGGCGCAGCGCGTCCGAGACCGCGAGCAGTTCGCGATCGGCCCGAAGCTCCTGCGGCAGGGGATCATCGATCGGGTCCAGCTGATCGAGCACCTGCCGCACGCAGGCGAGGACATCCCAGCTCTGCACCTTCGCGGTCGCCGGATAGACCGGGATGTATTCACGCTCGAAGAACGACACGTCCACGCCCTCGGCGCCTTTCGCGCTCTGCGCCAGTCCGCGCAGATCGCCGCTGCCGCGCACCGCGGTGAGGTTCTCCACCGATTCCCCGGCCTCGGGCAGGATCAGGTACGAGGGGTGCGAGAGATTCCAGCGGTCCGGCCGCCAGTAGTGCACGGTGCCCGACATCATCGCCCGCACACCCTGTTTCACCAGATAGCTCACCTTGTCGCCGTTGAAGAAGGTGATCTCCACCGGTTTCGCGGATCCGGCGTCGAGTTCGACCTTCAACAACCGGCCGCGGCGGTTCTTCATCGGCCGCAGTTCGGTTTTCGTGACCACGCCGACGAGGGTCAGGTGCGCGCCCTCCTCCGGGGCCTCCTCGCTCAGCGGCTGGCCCTGCGTGGCGTAGCGCAGCGGATAGTGCCGCAGCAGATCCTCGACCGTCTGCATGTCGAAGGCGTCGGCCAGGGAGTCGGCCGCTTTCACCCCGAGCACGTGATCGAGCCGGTCCCGCAGTGTCGCCATGGTTATTCCACCCCGATCTGCACCAGATCCACGGACTGGCCGCCGAGGTAGGCGACCACCTCGACCCCGGGAAATGTCGCTGTGATGTGTTCGGCCAGATCTCGGCCCAGTTCGTCGGATGCGTCCGCGCCCAGCAGCAGAGTGACCAGCTCGCCGCCGAGGCCGAGCATCCGGTCCAGCAGCGTGCGGGCCGCGGCGCGCGGATCGGGATCGATCACGACGACATCGTTGCCGACCAGACCGAGCCCGTCGCCGCGGGCGCAGGTGCCCACGATGGTCAGCGCCCGCTCGGGAGCGACCCGCAGCGCACCCCAGCGGGTGCCCGCGGCGGCCTCGGACATGGCGAACGCGTCGTCCACGGCGATCCGCCCGCCGTCGTGCACGGCCAGCGCCGCCATGCCCTGCACCATCGACCCGCTCGGCAACATCAGCACCTCCCGCGGGACGGCCCCGGCCCCGCTGCGAGCGGCCATACCGACCGCGACCAGTTCGTGTGCGGCCAGCGCGCCGTTGGGCAGGACCAGCACCTCGCGTTGCGGCATGCGTCGGATCGCGGCCAACAGCGCCTCCGCGGTGACCTCGCCGTCCAGCACGGTCGCCCCGGAATCCTCGAACAGCCGCGCCGCGCCCGCACCCGTCGCGACCGCGAGTATGCCGCGATCGGTAGAGCCTTGCGCGGCAAGCGGATTCACCGTCAGACCCTCGATGCGAATCCGGCTCAGCGTGCCCGCGACCAACCCGGCCTCGACGGCCGCGCCCGCATCCGCGCAGTGCACGTGCGCCGACCAGCCGTCCTCGCCGTCACCCACCACGACCACCGAATCCCCCAGGAGCGCAAGATGTTCACGCAGTTCGTCGATGCGTGACACGGTCGTCCCGGACAGCAGGTACATCACCTCGTACTGCGGAACCGTCGGATCACCCGTCACCGAATGCTCGTGCCGCGCTGGAGATCCGGATGTATCGGCCACCATGCCCGGTCGATGCTCCTGTCGCGCCGAGGATTCGGGATCCTCGTCCGATGTGGTCGGCCGCACTGTGGATTCGGGGGCACCGCTCGACCGATACTCCTGCCGCACCGGCGCCTGTCCGCCACTCACCGCCACCAACGCATCCAGGACCACCAGCAGCCCGCGCGCCCCGGCATCGACCACCCCCGCCGCCCGCAACACTCCCAGCTGCGAGGGCGTATCCCCCAACGCCTTGCACGCGCCGTCGGCAGCCGCACGAGCGACCTCCGCCAGATCCGTATCCGGACAGTCCGCCGCCCGCTCCGCCGCCGCCTCCAACACGCTGAGCATGGTCCCTTCGACCGGGTTGCTCAACGCCGCCCGCACCAGCACCGCCGCCCGCCGCAGCGCGGCACGCAAGTTCTGCGCGGTCAACGGCCCGCTGCGCACGGCCTCCGCCAACCCCCGCAGCACCTGCGACAAGATGATCCCGGAGTTTCCCCGTGCCCCGGCCGTCCCCGCGCGCGCCATCGCAGCAAGCACCCCGCCCGCGTCTGCGCTGCTCGGACCGCCCTGCCCCGAATCGCTCCGCGCATCGTGGCCGCTCAGATCACCGACGCCGCTACTCCCATCACGCCTGGTCGCCGCATCGCCACCGGAATCGTCGTGACGCCCGGCGCCGCCCGACTTGTCGTGACGCGCACCGCGGTCGATCTCGGCGTCACGGCCCGTACCGGCAGCACTGTCGCCGGCGTCAGGACCGGCTACACCCGACGTTCCAGCGGTATCCAGCGCATCTTCCGCGGCAGTGACGGCGGCGCGCATGGTGGCCAGGAGGTTGGTCCCGGTATCCGCGTCGGCCACCGGGAAAACGTTCAGCGCGTTGATCTCCTCACGGTGACGCTCCAAGCCCAACAGGCAGAGCTGACCCCACCGGACCATCGCGGATTCATCGAGCACCTCCCGGACCCCGGGCACCGTCACCATCCTTCCGTTCCCACCTGTGACCACGACCTCGGCAACCACCGCCCAGATCCCCCCGCAAGGGTAATCACCTCCACCGACACCGCAGCGCCACGGCGGGAATCATCGGCCGGCCGCCTGGCTATCCTGCTGACCGGCCACCTCGTTACCCGGCTACCGGAGGCGATTGGACATGGCTCGGCGCGGGCGGCTACTCTTGCACGGTTGCCTCACGCGCCCGTCGATCGGTCGCGTCGCCGACGCTCTCGTCGGCAGGCATTGGACGATACGTTTCCGGATCGGCTGTCTCGAATGGCAGCAGTCCGTACATGACATGAAGGAGCTCGCGACTATGGCTGCCGTCTGCGACGTCTGCGCCAAGGGCCCCGGCTTCGGTAAGTCGGTTTCGCACTCGCACCGGCGCACCAACCGTCGCTGGAACCCGAACATCCAGACCGTTCGCGCGCAGGTTGCACCCGGCAACACCCGCCGCATGAACGTCTGCACCTCCTGCCTGAAGGCGGGCAAGGTCGTTCGCGGCTGAGCTGCACGAAACCGTTCGTCGACGCCCCGGCACCCGATGAGGGTGGTCCGGGGTGTCGTCGTTTACACACAGGTGCCGAGATGACATCCGACCGCCCCTGGCACATCACCCCGCTGCGCGCCGAACACTGCCTCGGCCTCGCCGAATGCCATATCGGCTGCTGGCGTGAGGCGTATCGAGGGCTGGTTCCGGACCATGTCCTGGACGCCTTCGACGTCGACCGCCGAGCCGAACAGTGGGAACGTATCCGAGCCGCGACCCGGGCCCCGGATGCGGTCCTGGTCGCCCTCGCCGACGACGCGGTCGTCGGCTTCACCGGCATCCGCGCGATCGACGAGCCCGCGGCGGTGGCCGAGCGGGAATTGAACGCGATGTACGTCCGGGCCGCCTGGTACGGCACCGGACTCGCACACGATCTGATGCGCGAGGTCCTGGACGCCCGCAGGAACACCGCCCTGTGGGTGTTCGAGGAGAATCCCCGCGCCCAGGCCTTCTATCGCAAGTACGGTTTCGAACTCGACGGCGCTCGACGAACCGAGCGCTTCTCCCCCAGTATCGAAGTCCGGATGCTGCGCCCAGCCGATGCGGCCCCTGCCCACCAGGGCTGACCCGCACCGCGGGGCGCGGCGCTACCGACCGGAATTACCTACCGCCACCGAGGCACTGCACGTTCGCGCTGATGCTCTGGACTGCGCACAGGCCGAACGCGTTGACATTCGACGACAGCGAGGCGGAACCCGTCTGCGGGTCGTACAGCGCCAGCACCGGCGCGGCCTGCTCAGGGTTCGCGGGCGCTGCCGGAACCTGCTCCAGCGGAATGGTCTTGGCCTGTGCCGCAACCGGCGCCCCCAGGATGGCCGCTCCGGCGGCGACGGTCACGATGGCACCGCGCACGGACTTGATCTGCATGCATCTGCTCCTACTGTGATGAGTTAGAACACCGGTCAAGGCAGGCGCCAGTCGACCGGGGCGGCCCCCAATGTACCGAGCAATTCATTCGTTCGGGAGAACGGCTGGGATCCGAAGAATCCTCGGGAGGCCGACAATGGTGAGGGATGGGCCGATTCGATGGACGGCACGGAGCCGAGCATCGGCTTGAGGGTGGACGCGTCGCGGCCCCACAGGATCGCCACCAGCGGCTGCTCACGCGCGACGAGCGCACGAATTGCCTGCTCGGTGACCGCTTCCCAGCCCTTGCCGCGATGTGAGGCGGGCTGGCCGGGCGAGACGGTGAGCACCCTGTTGAGCATCAGCACGCCCTGATCCGACCACGGCGACAGATCACCGCACGACGGCGTCGGGAATCCGAGATCCCGGGAGTACTCGGAAAAGATGTTCGACAGGCTGCGCGGCACCGGCGAGACATCGGGCGCGACCGAAAAGCTCAGGCCCATCGCATGTCCCGGCGTCGGATAGGGATCCTGGCCGACGATCAGCACCCGCACCTTGTCCAGTGGACGCTGGAACGCGCGCAGCACGTTCTCGCCCTTGGGCAGGTAGCCGCGCCCGGCCTCGTTCTCCGCGCGCAGGAATTCGCCCATGGCCGCAATGCGGTCGGCCACCGGCTCCAATGCCTCGGCCCAGCCCGAATCGATGATCTCCGACAGTGGTTTCGCACCCATGTCGGACAAACTTAGTGTGGCCCGATTCACCACGACCGCTCACCTACCTTCCGAGAAGGATTCCCAACCGCCCGGTCCGGACCGGCGCACGCCGTCGACCGTGACGCCGACGCCGTCCGCGACCCGTCCGACCCGGGTCCATCCTGCCGGAAGCACCTGTCCCGCAGCGAATGTGGCCGCGAAGGCGTGGTCCTCACCGCCGGTGAGGACCCAGTCCGACGGATCCTCACCCAGTTCACGAGCGACCGGATCCAGTTCCTCGTCGCGAATCGCGGCGGTATCGAGATCGATGGCGACGCACGAGGATTCGGCGATATGCCCGATATCGGCGAGCAGCCCGTCGGAGACATCGGTCAGGGAGGTGATCGCCGCGTCGTCCGGCAGGTCCAGCACGGCCCGATACGGCGGTTGCGGAACCCGGTGCGCGGCAACCACACCGGGGAATCGGGCCGGATCGAGTCCGGCACTCAACACGGCCAGCCCGGCCGCCGACCAGCCGAGCCGTCCGGCGACCGCGACCACGTCACCCGGCTGCGCACCGGACAGCAGCACCGGCGTGCGGCGCGGATCACCGAACGCGGTCACCGAGACGATCAGCAGCGGTGCGCGCACCACGTCACCTCCGGCGATCGAGGCGCCGACGCGGCCCGCCTCGGCCCACATCCCCTCGACGAATCCGTCCACGAAGTCCACCGGGGTGTCGGGCGGGCAACCGAAGGACACCACGAAGCCGCTCGGCGCGGCTCCCATCGCCACCACGTCGGCGGCGTTCTGCGCGATCGCCTTGGCCCCGATATCGCACGGACTCGACCAGTCCAGCCGGAAGTGCCGGTCCTGTACCAGCATGTCGGTGCTGACCACGAATCGCCCGTCCGGCGCGGCGAGCACCGCGGCGTCGTCGCCGGGCCCGAGCAGGACGGCCGGAACCTGGGCGCGCCCGGTGCTCATCCGCGCGATGAGCCCGAACTCGCCCAGTTCACGCACCGTTCGCGGGCTGGTATCAGTGATGACCGTCTCCTTTCACGAACCGCGCCGGGGGCGACGGACTATCGCGACGCTACCCTCGGACCCGAAACCAACGACCACCAGCCAGGATCCGGTACCGAGACGAGTGGAGAAGATCTCCGGGATGAGCAGCGAAACGGAAGGGCCGGACGCGGACCGCTACAGCGTCGAACCCGAGGACACCCGGCGATCGCCGGCGCTCATCGCGACCGCCGTGGCACTGCCGGTCGCGATGATCGTCGCGGTCCTGGCCATCGCGGTGTTCGCGCGGCAGCACCCGACGCGCGAGCCGCTCGCACTGGGGTCGGTCCCGCAACCGCAGGCCACCGGTCAGGCGTGCACGACGCTGCTACCGGCGCTGCCGTCGAGCGTGAGCAGCTACACCCGCGCGGATCTGGCCCAGCCCGCTCCGCCCGCGACCGTGGGCTGGCAATTGCCCGAGGGCGGCGACCCGATCGTCCTGCGCTGCGGCCTGGACCGTCCGGCCGAATTCATCAAATCCGCTGCGCTGCAGGTGATCAACGGCGTCAACTGGTTCGAGGTGCGTGATCCGGCCAGCGGGGTGACCTCGGGCACCTGGTACGTCGTCGACCGCGGCACCTACATCGCCGTCACCATGCCCGACAAGGCCGGACCGACTCCGTTGCAGGACATTTCGAACACGGTCGCCAAGGTGCTGCCGGTCCGCCCGATCGATCCCGCGCCGATCCCGAACTGATCCTCAGCCGGGTCGGCGGAAGGTGACCCGGCCCGTGCCCACCGGACCCGGGATCGTCATTGCGAACAACACCAGCCCGAGGATCCGAGCCGGACCGAACCGCACGTCAGGATCGGTCGGGGCGACACCTGCCGGGTCGGGAATCAGCGCAGGCCGGTGCCGCGGGCGAGCGCTGTCTCGATCAACGTGCTGACCAGCGCGCCGTTGTCGATGCCTGTCGCCGCCCACATCCGCGGGTACATCGAGATGGCGGTCATCCCGGGCATGGTGTTGATCTCGTTGATCACCGGGCCCTGCTCGGTGATGAAGAAATCGACACGGGCCAGTCCCTGGCAGTCCAGCGCGCGGAACGCCCGCACCGCCAGCTCCCGGATCTGCAGGGCCACATCGTCGTTCAGCTTCGCCGGAATGTCGAACTCGCACACGTCGTCGAGATATTTGGTGTCGAAGTCGTAGAAGTCCGGAGCGTCCGAACTCAGCTCCGGCATCCGAATCTCCGCGGGCACACTGGCTTCCACCCGGCCGTCCGGGAATTCCAGTACACCGCACTCGATTTCGCGCCCGATGATCGCCGCCTCGACGATCACCTTCGGATCGTGCAGGCGCGCAGCGGCGATCGCCTCGTCCAGCCGGTCCCAGCCGTCCACCTTCGTGATGCCGATGGAGGATCCGCCGCGAGCGGGCTTGACGAACACCGGAAGCCCGAGCCGCTCGCGATCCGCCTCGCTCACCGTGGCCGTCCCGGGCCGCAGCACGACGTGATCGCCGACCGGAATGCCCTCGGCGGCAAAGAGTTTCTTCATGAACTCCTTGTCCATCCCGGTGGCACTGGCCAGCACCCCGGGCCCGACGTAGGGCAGCCCCGCCATCTCCAGCAGACCCTGCACGGTGCCGTCCTCGCCGAACGCGCCGTGCAGCACCGGGAACACCACCTCGAGCGCGCCGGGCCCGCCCGTGGAACCATCGAGCGGCAGCAGACTGCCGCCGCGGGTCGGATCGGCAGCCAACACCAGTTCGGTACCGGATCGGTCGACCGCGGGCAACGTGCGATCGGCGATGGCGAGCGTTCCGGCTTCGGAGCCGCTCAACACCCAGGTCCCGTCGTGGGTGATCCCGACCGGCACGGCCTCGTATCGTTCGGGGTCCAGGTTGCGCAGCACGAAGCCCGCCGAGACGCACGAGACGGCGTGCTCGTTGCTGCGGCCGCCGAAGACGACTCCGACCCGAATCCGGCCGCGGTCAGGCCCGGAGGCGGCAGCTTGCGTAACCACGGAGGGCCCCGCGCCCGCCGCCATCGACTCAGTCATGCCCGGAACCGTACCCGGACAGCGGCGATTCAATCATTCCGGCTTCATCGACCGCCCGAGCAACCGTCCGACGGCGGCGGCGACCGACAGTCCCTCGTGACACACCTGATGCACCGAGGTCGTCAACGGCATCTCCACCCCGTTCCGTTCGGCCAGTGCCCGGATCGAGGTACACGATTTGACGCCCTCGGCCACCTGACCGTGGGTGGCCTGCTGCGCGGCCTCCATGGACCCGCCCGTGCCCAGCACGTGCCCGAACGACCGGTTGCGCGAGAGCGGCGAGGTGCAGGTGGCGACCAGGTCACCGACCCCGGCCAACCCCGCCAGGGTCACCGGATTCGCACCCAGCGCGACGCCCAGCCGGATGATCTCGGCCAGCCCACGGGTGATCAGGCTCGCGACGGTGTTGTCGCCCAGACCCATTCCCGAGGCGATACCGCAGGCCAGCGCGATGACGTTCTTGCACGCACCGCCGATCTCGCAGCCGATCACGTCGGTGTTGGTGTACGGCCGGAAGTAGCCGGTGGCGCACGCGTGCTGCACGGCCTGTGCGCGCGCCTCGTCCCCGCAGGCCACCACCGAGGCCGCGGGCTGTTCGGCAGCGATCTCCCGCGCCAGGTTCGGCCCGGACAGCACCGCGATCCGGCCGGGATCCGCGCCGGTGACCTCCGCGATCACCTCACTCATCCGCAGCAGCGTGCCGGTCTCGATGCCCTTGGCCAGACTCAGCAGCGTGGCGTCGGGACCGATCGCGGGCCGCCAGTTCGCCAGATTGCCGCGCAGCGACTGGGACGGGACGGCCAGGACGACGATCTCCGCGCCGTCGAGCGCGGCCAGATAGTCGTCGGTGGCCCGCACCCCGTCCAGACGCACGTCGGGCAGATAGTCCGGATTGCGATGCTCGGTGGCCAGTGTGCGGGCCACCTCGGGCCGCCGGGCCCACATCGTCACCTCGGTGCCCGCGTCGTTCAACACCTTCGCGAATGCGGTGCCCCACGATCCCGCACCCATCACTGCCGCCCTAGTCACCAGACCGATACTGCCATTCGTTCCCGGATTCGCGTCGCAATACCGGTGGTCATGACCCCCACCACAGTGCGGGACATGCAACGATGGGCGCATGCGTCCGGATGCCGTCCACGCCGTGATCGCGGTGAAGAACCTCGAGCGCGCCAAGAGCCGACTCGCCGAAGAGTTGTCACCCGCCGATCGGCCGCGTCTGGTGCTGGCCATGCTGTCGGACACCGTGCACGCGGCGCTGGCCGCGGGGATCGGCTCGGTCACCGTCGTCACCCCGGACTCCGGTGTGGCGGCGGCGGTGCACGCACTGGGTGCGGCGACCCATCCCGACCCGGAGGCCGCCGACGACGGGCTCAATGCCGCACTCGCCGACGCTGCCGAGGCGGTGCGCGGTCGGCACGGTGCGGTGGATCTGCTTGCGTTGCAGGCGGATCTGCCCGCCCTGCGACCGAGCGAATTGACCGATATGCTGGCCTGCGCCCCCGTGACCGGACGCGCCCTGGTCGCCGATCACACGGGGCAGGGCACCGCCGCCCTCCTGGTGCGCGACGGGCTCGCCCCGCTGAGACCGCTGTTCGGCCCGGATTCGGCTCGCCGCCATGCCGACTCGGGCGCGAAGGATCTCGACGGCGACTGGCCCGGCCTGCGCCTGGACGTGGACACACCCGCGGATCTGCGCGCCGCGGTGACGCTCGGCCTCGGCGCGGCCACGACCGCACTGCTGCGCGACATCGGCTGGCCGCACCCTGTTCACACGGATCTCATACGGAGGTGCGGCGCGGGTCATATGTGTGCTAGATGATCGCCAGACCTGCATCGAGGGTTGGCAACCAGCGGTGCCGGTCGCGGTGCCGCTCGAACATGAGGGATGATCGTGAGTGTGATCGAGCCTGCGAGCGAACCAGCAGCACTGCCTGCGCCGAGCAGGTTACGACCGAGCGCAGCGAGGTGATGGTGTGAGTGATACAGAAATCGTCCAGCAGCAGCCCCGGTTGCCGGCGGCGCCGCCGGCCGCCGCACCGCCTCCCGGGAGCACCACTGCTTCGCAGTTGCCCGCGGATCGCTATCTCAATCGAGAACTGAGCTGGCTGGACTTCAACGCGCGGGTGCTGGCCCTGGCCGAAGATCATTCCGAACCGTTGCTGGAGCGCGCGAAATTCCTCGCGATCTTCGCCTCGAACCTCGACGAGTTCTACATGGTCCGCGTTGCCGGGCTCAAACGCCGTGCCACGGCCGGACTCTCGGTGCGTTCGGCCGACGGCCTGTCCCCCACCGAACAGCTGGAGCTGATCGCGGCCGCCACCCAGGAACTGGCCTCCCGGCACGCCCGGGTATTCCTGGACGAGGTGCAGCCCGCGCTCGTCGAACAGGGCATCGCCATCATCGGCTGGTCCGATCTGGACGATGACGAGCGTCGCCGCCTGTCGGGCTACTTCCAGGATCAGGTCTTCCCGGTGCTGACCCCGCTGGCCGTCGACCCCGCCCACCCGTTCCCCTACATCAGCGGCCTGAGCCTGAACCTCGCTGTGACGGTGAAGGATTCCGACAACGGCGGTGAGCACTTCGCACGAGTGAAGGTGCCCGACAACGTCGACCGCTTCGTGCGCGTGCGCCGCAGCACCCCGGCCGTCCCGGGCCGCGCCGCGGCCGCACTGCGCGACGGTGATCCGGCGGTGTCGAGCCTGGCCGCCTTCCTGCCGATGGAGGATCTGATCGCGGCCCACCTCGATCAGCTGTTCCCGGGAATGGATGTGGTGGAACACCATTCGTTCCGCATCACCCGCAACGCCGACTTCGAGGTGGACGAGGACCGCGACGAGGATCTGTTGCAGGCCCTCGAGCGCGAACTCGCCCGCCGACGCTTCGGATCTCCGGTGCGCCTGGAGGTTTCCGACGACATGACCGAGCACATGCTCGATCTGCTGCTGCGCGAACTCGACGTCGACCCGGGCGACGTCATCCAGGTGCCGGGCCTGCTGGACCTGTCCTGCCTGTGGCAGGTCTACGGGGTGGACCGGCCCGCGCTCAAGGACGCCCCCTACGTGCCGACCACTCCGCCCGCGTTCGGCGAAAGGGAAACGCCCCGAAACGTTTTCGCCGCCCTGCGCGAGGGCGACGTGCTGGTGCACCACCCCTACGACTCGTTCTCCACCAGCGTGCAGCGATTCATCGAACAGGCCGCGGCCGACCCGCAGGTCCTGGCGATCAAGCAGACGCTGTACCGCACCTCCGGCGACTCCCCGATCGTCAACGCGCTCATCGACGCCGCCGAGGCCGGTAAGCAGGTCGTGGCCCTGGTGGAGATCAAGGCCCGCTTCGACGAGCAGGCCAACATCAAGTGGGCGCGGGCGCTGGAGCAGGCGGGCGTCCACGTGGTCTACGGCCTGATCGGGCTCAAGACGCACTGCAAGACCTGCCTGGTGGTCCGGCGCGAGGGCGCCACCATCCGCCGGTACTGCCACATCGGCACGGGCAACTACAACCCGAAGACCGCGCGACTATACGAGGACGTCGGATTACTTACCGCCGCACCGGAAATCGGCGCGGATCTGACCGATCTGTTCAATTCGCTGACCGGATACTCGCGTAAAGCCTCCTATCGAAATCTGCTCGTCGCCCCGACCGGTGTGCGGGCCGGGATCATCGAGCGGATCCAGCGCGAGGTCGAACTCGCCGAGCAGGGCCTGCCGGCCCGAATCCGGATGAAGGCCAACGCCATCGTCGACGAACAGGTGATCGACGCGCTGTACCGGGCCTCACAGGCCGGGGTGCAGGTGCAGATCGTGGTGCGCGGCATCTGCGGGCTGCGACCGGGCGTGGCCGGGATGAGTGAGAACATCGAGGTGCGCTCGATCCTCGGGCGGTTCCTGGAACATTCCCGGGTCATGCACTTCCAGGCTCAGGACGAGTACTGGATCGGAAGCGCCGACATGATGCACCGCAATCTGGACCGGCGCGTCGAGGTCATGGCGCAGGTCAAGGATCCCAGGCTGTGCGAGCAGCTGGCGGTGATGTTCGATTCCGCGCTGTATCCCACGACGCGCTGCTGGGTACTGCAACCGGACGGGACCTGGCAGGCCCGCCCGACCCCGGAAGAGGTCGCCGAGCTCGGCGAGCAGGTGCGCGACCATCAGGAATTCCTCATGCGTCTGCGGCGTCCGGATCAGCAGTGAGTCGTTCGGCGACACAGGATTCCGGCACCGTCCGCTATCCCGACCCCCGGGTCACCGCCAACATCCTCGCCGCCGGCGCCGTCGTATGGCGTCGGCGGCAGGACGGTGCGATCGAAGTCGCGGTGGTGCACCGCCCGAAGTACGACGACTGGTCGCTGCCCAAGGGAAAACTCGATCCGGGCGAGACCGCGATGATCGCGGCGGTGCGCGAGGTCGCCGAGGAGACCGGTCTGAGCACCCGGCTCGGCCGGTATCTGGGCAAGGTCACCTATCCGGTGACCGGGCACCGCAAACTCAAGCGTGTGGACTACTGGTCCGCCCGGATCGACGACGGTGAATTCGCGTCCAATTCCGAGGTGGACCGGCTGCAGTGGCTCACCATGGACCGGGTCATGGATGCACTGTCGTATCCGATGGATCGCACCATCATCCGCAATTTCCTGCGGTACCCGCCGGACACCGCCACCCTGCTGTTGGTGCGGCACGCCAAGGCCGGACACCGGGCCCGCTTCTCCGGGCCCGATGGCGAACGTCCGCTGGACAAGAACGGCATCGCCCAAGCCCTGGCCCTGACGCCGAATCTGGCGGCCTTCGGGCCCGCGGAGGTCTACTCGGCCCCGCCCCTGCGCTGTACGCAGACCGTCGAACCACTCGCGGACGAACTCGGCGTCGAGATCGGCATCGAGCCCACGATGTCCGAAACCGCTTATGCCACAGCGCCGGACGCGGCACTGCGGCGGATCCGGGAACTGGTGTCACCGGACACCGTGCGCGTTATCTGCAGTCAGGGCAAGGTGATTCCGCCGCTGATGGCCGCCTGGGCCGAAATCGACGGTGTCACACTGCCTCCCGCGCGCAATCGCAAGGGCAGCGCCTGGGTGCTGTCGGTGGCCGACGGGCGGTTGGTCGCCGCCGACCATCTCGACAAGGCGTTGCGCGAGCACTGACGCGCGAGCACACCGAAACATCGTGCCGACACACTAATCGGCCCCGGCCTGATGGGCCGGGGCCGATTCGTTGTGCAGACGTCAGCGGCGAGCGGTCCGCTTGGCAGCGGTCTTCTTCGCCGGGGCCTTCTTGGCGGCCGTGGTCTTCTTGGCGGCGGCCTTGGTCGCCGTGGCCTTCTTGGCCGGAGCCTTGGCAGCCGTGGTCTTCTTGGCGGTGGTCTTCTTGGCCACCGTCTTCTTGGCCGCGGCCTTCTTGGCAGGAGCCTTGCTGGCCGTCTTCTTCGCCACGGCCTTCTTGGCGGCCGTGGTCTTCTTGGCGGCTGCGGTCTTCTTGGCCGCCGCCTTCTTGGCTGCGGTCTTCTTCGCCGCACCCGACACCGGTGCTGCCACACCGCGTTTCACGGCCGGACCCGAGGCCGCGACCTTCTGCTTCCCGGCAATGATTGCCTTGAACTGCGCACCCGGCCGGAATGCAGGGACCGAAGTGGGCTTGACCTTGACGGTTTCACCGGTACGCGGGTTACGCGCCACTCGCGCAGCGCGCTTGCGCTGTTCGAACACACCGAATCCGGTGATGGTGACGCTGTTGCCCTTGTTCACCGCGCGCACGATCGTGTCGACAATCTGCTCGACTGCCGCAGTGGCCGTGCGCCTGTCAGTACCCAACTTTTCGGTCAGAACGTCGATCAGTTCCGCCTTGTTCATTGAATCCTCCGCAGACTAATGGCCCGTCGTCGGACCGACTAGGTACCACGGTAAACCTTCAATGGGCAAGAGTCTATGTGCCACGCCAAATTTCATGTGGTGTGGCACACGCACAGCTACCGCGATTGGCAGCTCTCAGCTAACGCCTAGGGCGGATTAGCCCCGCTAATTAGGCGTCGGAATGGTGGTGGGTTTCCAACCTGGCCTTGCCTTTTCGAACCGGTCGATCGTCTGTTCCTGACGAAGTGTCAGGCCGATGTCGTCCAAGCCCTCGAGCAGACGCCACCTGGTGTAGTCGTCAATTTCGAAGGGCAACACGACGGTTCCGGTCGCCACCGTGCGTGCCTCGAGGTCGACGATCAATTCCTGACCGGGTCGTTCCTCGAGCAACTTCCAGAGCAATTCGACATCATGTTGTGACATGCGGGCCGCCACCAGCCCGCCCTTACCGGCGTTGCCCCGGAAGATGTCACCGAACCGTGAGGAGATCACCACCCGGAAGCCGTAATCCATCAACGCCCAAACGGCGTGTTCGCGTGAGGATCCCGTACCGAAATCCGGGCCCGCCACCAGCACGCTGCCCCGGTTGAACGGTTCGGCGTTGAGAATGAACGTCGGATCCGAGCGCCAGGCCGCGAACAGCCCGTCCTCGAATCCCGTACGTGTGACTCGCTTCAGATAGACCGCCGGGATGATCTGGTCGGTATCGACATTGGACCGGCGCAGCGGCACCCCGATCCCCTTGTGCACCTTGAAGGGTTCCATGAGAGTTCTCCTGAGTATGTGGCGGCATGAACGGTCAGGCGCGGAGGCGGCAGCGGAGCATAACCACGTAGCGCCCCGGCTCATGCCGAAATATGGACGATCAGTTCAGGTCCGCAGGTGAGGACAGGGTTCCGCGCACCGCGGTGGCCGCCGCGACCAGCGGCGAAACCAGATGTGTGCGCGATCCTTTGCCCTGCCGGCCCTCGAAATTGCGGTTGGAGGTCGACGCGCAGCGCTGGCCCGGAGAAAGTTGATCGGGATTCATGCCCAGGCACATCGAACATCCGGCCTGCCGCCATTCCGCGCCCGCCGCGGTGAAAATCTCACCCAAGCCCTCGGATTCGGCCTGCGCGCGCACCCGCATCGAACCGGGGACGATCAGCATGCGCACACCATCGGCCACCGTGCGCCCCTCCAGCACCGCCGCTACCGCACGCAGATCCTCGATCCGACCATTGGTGCAGGAACCGACGAATACGGTGTCGACCGCGACATCCCGAAGCGGAGTACCGGGCTCCAAATCCATATAACGCAATGCCTTCTCGGCGGTCTCGCGCTGGGTCTCGTCGGCCATTTCGGCCGGATCGGGCACGACCGCGCCCAGCGGGACGCCCTGTCCCGGGTTCGTCCCCCAGGTCACGAACGGTGTCAGCGCGGAGGCGTCGATATGCACCTCGGCGTCGAATTCCGCGCCCGGGTCGGTCTTCAGCGCATCCCAGGCCGTCACCGCCGCATCCCAGTCCGCGCCCTGCGGCGCGTGCGGACGGCCCTTCAGGAATTCGTAGGTGGTCTCGTCGGGGGCCACCATGCCGGCCCGCGCGCCCGCCTCGATGGACATGTTGCACATCGTCATCCGGGCTTCCATCGACATCGACCGCACGGCCTCGCCGCGATACTCGATGACATAGCCCTGACCGCCGCCGGTGCCGATCTGCGCGATCACCGCCAGGATGACGTCCTTGCTGGTGACGCCGTGCGGCAGCTGACCATCGATATTCACCGCCATGGTCTTGAACGGCCGCAGCGACAACGTCTGCGTGGCCAGAACATGTTCGACCTCGCTGGTGCCGATGCCCATCGCCAGCGCGCCGAACGCACCGTGCGTGGAGGTGTGCGAATCACCGCACACCACAGTCGTGCCCGGCTGGGTCAACCCGAGCTGCGGACCGACCACGTGCACGATGCCCTGCTCGATATCGCCCATCGGATAGAGCCGGACGCCGAATTCCTCGCAGTTGCGGCGCAATGTCTCGACCTGGGTGCGCGAGGTCGGGTCGGCGATCGGCTTATCGATGTCGACGGTCGGGACGTTGTGGTCCTCGGTGGCGATGGTGAGATCGGTTCGGCGCACCGGCCGTCCGGCCTGCCGCAGTCCGTCGAACGCCTGCGGGCTGGTCACCTCGTGCACCAGGTGCAGATCGATGTAGATGAGATCGGGCTCGCGCGCCTCGCCCTCGCCCTCGCCGCGGGCGACGACATGCTCGTCCCAGACCTTCTCCGCCAGTGTGCGTGGCCGTTCGGCCATCGGTATCACCTCTGTATTTTCGGCCTCCGCTTCGCTCCGGCGGGTTCGCGGCCCCTGAGGCTCGCCGTTCGGCACTCGAGACTCGGGCTTCGCCCATGCGCTTCGAGTGCTGAACGGCGAGCCGGCCGCGAACGGTCGCTCGACGGATCGCTCCGTGCGGGCTGGGTTGAGAGCGGAAGTTGCGTGGTTGTGTTGTTGCTTGGCTCGTTCTCCACCGGGCTGGGTGGGGGTCGGACTGGTTTGCAAATCTCATTATCTGAGACTTAAATATCGTCCTATGAGACAGCATAGCGGTATCGGGGTGCTCGACAAAGCCATGACCGTGCTCTACGCGGTGGCCGAGCAGCCCTGTGGCCTCAATGAGCTGTGTGCGCGGACCGGGTTGCCCCGGGCGACCGCGCACCGGCTGGCCGTCGGCCTCGAGACGCACCGCATGCTGGCCCGCGACGCCAACGGCCTCTGGCAGCCCGGACCCGCACTCTCCGAACTCGCGAGCACAGCGCAGGATCCCATGCTCGACGCCGCGGCCGTCGTACTGCCCCGGCTTCGTGAGATCACCGGGGAAAGTGTGCAGCTCTACCGGCTGGACGGCCATTCGCGGATCGCGGTCGCGGCCCTGGAACCCGCCTCGGGACTGCGCGACACCGTCCCGGTCGGCGCTCGCCTGCCGCTGACCGCCGGATCGGCGGCCAAGGTCCTGCTGGCATGGGCGGATCCGGAACTACAGCGCAGCGTGCTGCCCGACGCGGTCTTCGGCGAACGCGCGCTGGCCGAGGTCCGCCGACGCGGCTGGGCGCAGAGCGCGGCCGAGCGGGCGGCGGGGGTGGCCAGCATCTCCGCGCCGGTGCGCGATTCGTCCGGCGCCGTGGTCGCCGCGGTCTCGGTGTCCGGTCCGATCGACCGGATGGGACGTCGTCCGGGCGCGCGCTGGGCCGCCGATCTGGTCGCGGCCGCGGATGCCCTGCACAAACGCCTGTAGGCCCGGCACCACTGTGACAACGGCCATGTGACGCGCACCATACGCCGTAAACTACAGTCGGCCCATGGGAGTGAATCAACGCGCACAGATCGTGATGTCCGACGACGAGGTCACCGGATTCCTCGAGCGCAGCCGCATCATCACGCTGGCCACGCTCGGCCCGAAGGGCCTGCCGCATCTGACCGCCATGTGGTACGGCCTGGTGAACGGCGAGATCTGGTTCGAGACCAAGGCCAAATCGCAGAAGGCGGTCAACATCCGCCGCGACCCCCGGGTGACGGTGCTGATCGAGGCCGGTGACAGCTACGACCAGCTGCGCGGGGTCTCCATCGAGGGCCGCGCGGAGATCGTGGACGACCCCGAGGCGCTGTTCAAGGTGGGCGTGAGCGTCTGGGAGCGCTACACCGGCCCGTACACCGAGGAACTGCGCCCGATGGTGGACGCCATGCTGAACAAGCGGGTCGCGGTCCGGCTGGTGCCCGAACGCACCCGCAGCTGGGATCACCGCAAGCTCGGTATGCCGGAGATGCCGGCGGGCGGGTCGACCTGGCCGCTGGACAACTGAGCGCCGCACCCGCCGCACAACGAAAAGATCCCCCAGCCGAATGGCTGGGGGATCTTCGCGTAGCCCCGACGGGATTTGAACCCGCGCTACCGCCTTGAGAGGGCGGCGTCCTAGGCCGCTAGACGACGGGGCCAGGACAAGTGCAACCGGATCGAAAGACCCGGACACACTCCGCTGGGGTACCAGGACTCGAACCTAGAATGGCTGAACCAGAATCAGCTGTGTTGCCAATTACACCATACCCCAATGACCTGGGCGTTCTGCCTCCCTCCCGGTGGGCTGGAGGCTCGTTTCCGGGCCGGGGAGAAGATTACCAGTCCCCTCCCCGCTTTATACAAATCGCCTGGTCACATGGGGTCGAACGGCGTCCGAGGCGGTCAGATCGCGGTCGCGGCGGCCCGCAGCCGCTGCATGCTCACCTCGCGGCCGAGCAGCTCCAGCGACTCGTAGAGCGGCGGGCTGATGTGTGAACCGGTCACCGCAACTCGCACTGGTGCGAACGCCTTACGCGGTTTGAGGCCCAGATCGTCCACCAGAGCGGTTTTCAGCGCCGCTTCGAGTGCGATTGCCGACCAGTCGGAAATATCCTCCAGCGCCGCGATGGCGGCCTGCAACACGGGTGCGGCGTCGGGTCCCAGATTCTTTTGCGCCGCGGCCTCGTCGACGGTGAACTCCGACGGCGGCAGGAACAGGAACTTCAACAAGTCCCAGGCGTCCCCGAGAACCACGATCCGGGTCTGCACCAACTCGGCCGAAGCCGAGAAAAGTGCGTCGTCGACTTCGGCGCCGATGTGCCCCTGCCCGGTGAGGTAGCTGCGGAGTCGATGAGCGAAATCCGCGGGCTCCAGCAAACGAATGTGCTCGGCGTTGACGGCGTCGGCCTTCTTCTGGTCGAACCGGGCCGGATTCGAATTTACTTTCGATATGTCGAATGCCGCGACCATCTCCTCCATCGAGAAGATGTCGCGGTCCTCACCTATGCTCCACCCGAGCAAAGCCAGGTAATTCAGCAAACCCTCGGGAATGAATCCCCGATCCCGATGCACGAACAGATTCGACTCGGGGTCGCGTTTGGACAACTTCTTGTTGCCCTGCCCCATCACGAAGGGCAGATGACCGAACTGCGGAGTGAACTCGGCGACCCCGATCCGGGTCAGCGCCTCGTACAGCGCGATCTGTCGCGGAGTGGAGGACAGTATGTCCTCACCGCGCAGTACGTGGGTGATCTTCATCAATGCGTCGTCGACCGGATTGACCAGGGTGTACAGCGGCTCGCCGGTACCCCGGGTGATCGCGAAGTCGGGCACCACGCCGGCCCGGATGGTGGTCTCACCGCGCACCAGATCGTGCCAGGTGATGTCCTTGTCGGGCATCCGCAACCGGATCACCGCACCGCGGCCCTGCGCCTTGAAATCCGCGATCTGCTCGGCGCTCAGGTCGCGGTCGAAGTTGTCGTAGCCGAGCTTCGGATCGCGTCCTGCGGCCTTGTGCCGGGCCTCGACTTCCTCTGGGGTGGAGAACGATTCGTACGCTTCGCCCGCCTCCAGCAACCTTCGGACGATGTCCATGTGCTGGTCTCGGCGCAACGACTGCCGGTACGGCGCATAGGGTCCGCCGACCTCCGGGCCCTCGTCCCACGTCAGGCCGAGCCAGCGCAGCGCGTCCAGCAGCGCGTGGTACGACTCGTCGGAATCGCGTGCGGCATCGGTGTCTTCGATACGGAAGACGAATGCGCCGCCGTGGTGCCGGGCGAAGGCCCAGTTGAACAATGCCGTCCGGATCAGCCCGACGTGCGGCGTGCCGGTCGGCGACGGGCAGAAACGGACCCGTACGTCTGTCATGTCTCTACTTCCGATCAACGTTTGGCGGCAACGGGATTGGTGAGGGTGCCGATGCCCTCGACCGTCACGGAGACGGTTTGCCCGTCCTGCATCGGTCCTACACCCTCGGGAGTGCCGGTCAGGATGACATCGCCGGGCAGCAGCGTCATCACGGTGGTGACCCACTCGATCAGCTTCGGAATATCGTGCAGCAGAAGTGATGTCCGGCTGCGCTGGCGGACCTCGCCGTCGAGCTCGGTGACGATCTCCAGATCCGTTGGGTCCAGCTCGGTTTCGATCCAGGGGCCAAGCGGGCAGAAGGTGTCGTACCCCTTGCCGCGGGTCCACTGCCCGTCGTGCCGCTGCTGGTCACGCGCGGTGACGTCGTTGGCGACCGTGTAGCCGAGGATCACCTCGCGGGCGCGGGCGGCGGGCACGTCCTTGCACGGCCGTCCGATGACGATCGCCAGCTCGCCCTCGTAATCGACCTGAGAGGAACTGGGCGGCAACACGATTGCCGAGTTCGGTCCGGCGATCGCGGTGTTGGGCTTGAGGAAGATCACCGGATCCGCCGGCGCCTCACCGCCCATCTCGCGGGCGTGCGCGGCGTAGTTCTTGCCGATGCACACCACCTTGCTGGCCAGGATCGGCGCGAGCAGCCGGACATCGGCGACCGGCCAACTGCGGCCGGTGAAGGTGGGCGTGCCGAACGGATGTTCGGCGATCTCCTTGGCAACACCATCGGAGGTGGTTCCTTCGATGCTCACGAACGCGACCCCATCGGGGCTGGCAACTCGACCTAGACGCATGGTTCGCAGTCTATCCACCAGGTGGTATGGGCCCGACCACCCGGTCTGCACACCGCCGCCGCGCCACCGCCGCACATCCGGCCCCGAGCCGGGTGTACCGTGATCGAGGAGTTCACAGAATAAGATTTGAATCCCAATATTTGAGATAGAGGTGAGAATATGGTGGCCGTGATCCAGCTGAGCACCACTCGACGGTGGGTCATGCTCGGCCTCGGACTCTTCGCCCAGGCCGCCAGCGCGGTGATGAGCAACGGTGCGCCGTTCCTGCTACCCGCCCTCACCGAACGCGGAATGCCCTTGGCCACAGCCGGTCTGCTGGTGGCGATGCCGATGGTCGGCATGGTCTGCACGCTGGTCGCCTGGGGCTACGCGGTGGACCGGTTCGGCGAACGCACGGTGCTGATCGTCGGCCCGCTGCTGATGTTCGGCGCGGGCGCCGCCGCGGCCGCCACCACGAATTACCTTGCGCTGGGCGCATTGCTGCTGCTGGCGGGTATCGGCGCGGCGAGCACCAACGGCGCGAGCGGACGGGTGATCGCGGGCTGGTTCCCACCCGATCAACGCGGATTGGCGATGGGAATCCGGCAGACCGCACAGCCCCTCGGCGTCGGCATCGCGGCCCTGGCGATCCCGGCAATCGCGGCGGCACACGGGTTTTCCACCGCCGTGCTGGTTCCCGCGGTGATGGCCGGGGTCGCCGCGATCGGCTGTGCGATCGGAATCATCGATCCACCGCGCCCCGAACGTTCTGTTGCGCAGACCGATTCGGACAATCCCTACCGCCGAGATACGACATTGTGGCGCATTCACGCCGTTTCGGTCCTACTGGTGATCCCGCAGGCGACGGTGTGGACGTTCGCACTTTTGTGGCTGAATCACGGTGTCGGACTGTCACTTGCGGTCGCGGGCGTTCTCGTCACTGTGACGCAGATCCTGGGTGCGGCGGGACGTATCGGCGCGGGAATCTGGTCCGATCGCCTGGGCAGCCGACTGCGCCCCCTGCGCACTATTGCGATCGCAGCAGTGGTTTCCATGGCCGCCCTGGCCTTCTCGGCATGGCTGCACTGGTGGTGGGCAGCGCTGCCGATCCTGGTGATCGCGTCGGTCATCACCGTCGCCGACAACGGCCTGTCCTTCACCGCCGTAGCCGAAATCGCGGGCCCCTTCTGGAGCGGTCGTGGCCTGGGCATTCAGAACACCGGCCAGTACCTCGCCACCGCCGCGGTGGCCCCGGTCTTCGGCGCTCTGATCACCGCCGCGGGCTTCCCCGCCGCCTACCTCGCAGCCGCGGCCTTCGCCATCGCCGCCGTACCGCTGGTCCCTCGGGATAGCCGCTAGCCCAGCACGATCGCGCCCCCGAGCCGGACGAAAAGACCGGTTCGGGGGCGCGAGTTCGTTCCACTCGGAATCTCCTCTGCGAGAACAAGATCGAACTCGAGGCCCGAAAGGGCTTGTCCGCCTCGGCATTCGCAATCGAGCGCACGCCCGATGACATTCTCGAAGTTGAGGCTACAACCGAAAAGCCCCGCGCCCGAAGACATTCGGACACGGGGCCTGGTTGCCGATACTCAGACCGCGGCGGCGATCCGGTCGCCGATCTCGACGGTGGACGCGGCGCCGGTGCGGGTGGACAGATCCTTCGCCACGGCGGACTCGATACGGGCGGCCTCGTCGGTCCGGCCGAGGTGGTTCAGCAGCAGGGAAACCGAGAGAATCGCGGCGGTGGGGTCGGCCTTGGACTGGCCCGCGATATCGGGAGCGCTGCCGTGCACGGGCTCGAACATGCTCGGGTTCACGCCCGAGGCGTCGATATTGCCCGATGCGGCCAGGCCGATACCGCCGGAGACCGCGGCGGCCAGGTCGGTGATGATGTCGCCGAACAGGTTGTCGGTGACGATCACGTCGAAACGACCCGGATCGGTGACCATGTGGATCGTCGCGGCATCGATGTGCTGGTAGGCGACCTCGATGTCCGGATATTCCGCGCCGACCTCGGTCACCGTGCGCTGCCACAGCGAACCGGCGAAGGACAGCACGTTGGTCTTGTGCACCAGGGTCAGATGCTTGCGGCGCTGCTGGGCCGCGGCGAAGGCGTAGCGGACCACGCGCTCGATACCGAAGCGGGTGTTCGTGCTGACCTCGGTGGCGACCTCGTGCGGGGTGTTCACGCGGATCGCGCCGCCGGTGCCGGTGTACGGGCCCTCGGTACCCTCGCGCACGACGACGAAATCGATCTCCGGATCACCCGACAGCGGGCTGCGCACGCCCGGAAACAACCGCGACGGACGCAGATTCACGTGATGATCCAGCGCGAAGCGGGTGTGCAGCAGCAGCCCGCGCTCGAGCAGACCGCTGGGCACCGACGGGTCGCCGATCGCGCCGAGCAGGATCGCGTCGTGCTGCTTCAGCTCGGGCAGCACCGAATCCGGCAGCACCTCACCGGTCTCGTGGTATCGCTTGGCGCCCAGGTCGTAGTGGGTCTTCTCGACACCCGGCACGACTACGTCGAGCACCTTGAGCGCCTCGGCGATGACCTCGGGACCGATACCGTCACCGGGGATGACAGCCAGTTTCATATGACAACGCTCCGTTCGTTCACGCTCATGGCCCACACCGGATATGTGGCCGAATCAGCCGGTCCGGCCGACCGGCACGATCTCGGCCGCCGCAGCGGCACCGAGCCGATCGACCGTGCGATCACACGCGCCGATCGCAAGCATCGCCACCTTATCGGTAGCCCGGATCTGCCCCGTCACCAGGGCAAGCCGCTCTCAATCCGTGAGATTCGGCCCCGAGACCGGCGGCGTCCGATCACTCGAAAGCTATCGCTGTGGCAGAAAAGCAGTGTGCGCGAACCGATCCGGTCGAGGATCGGTTCGCGCACCACATCTGCGCCGGACTCAGCTCAGGTCGACCTGGGTGACCTTGGTCGCGCCGACGGCCTGCGCGATGGCGGCCTGCACGTCGGCGGGGACCTGGGTGTTCACCCGCAGGATCACCGTCGCGCCCTCCTGGTCGACGTCCTGGCTCAGCTGCGCGGCCTGGATGTCGATGCCTGCCTCACCCAGGGCGGTGCCGATCCGGCCCAGCGCGCCGGGACGGTCCTCGTAGTTCAGCACGGCCAGGTTCAGGCCCTCGGCGCGCATGTCGTAGTTGCGGCCGTTGACGTTGACGATCTTCTGCACCAGCTCCGGCTCGGTCAGCGCGCCGGACACGTTCAGGGTGCGGCCGTCGCCGAACACCGCGCGCAGATCGACCACGCTGCGGTGCGAGGGGCTCTCGGTGACGGTCGTGACGGTCGCCTCGATCCCGCGCTCCTTGGCCAGCGCCGGCGCGTTGACGAAGGTGACCGGATCCTCGATCAGCGCCGAGAAGATGCCGCGCAGCGCCGAAAGTTCCAGCACCGCAACGTCGTACGCGCTCAGCTCGCCGCGCGCCTGCACCTCGAGGCCGACCGGCAGCTCGTCGGCCAGGGCGCCCAGCAGCGCGCCCTGCTTGCGCACGATCTCCAGCCACGGCGCGACGAACTCGTCCACCGCACCGCCGGTGACGTTCACCGCGCCGGGCACGAATTCACCCGCGAGAGAGAGCAATACGGACTTGGCCACATCGGTGCCCGCGCGATCCTGCGCCTCGGAGGTGGATGCGCCCAGGTGCGGGGTCACCACGACCTGCGGCAGGTCGAACAGCGGGCTGTCGGTGCACGGCTCGGTCTCGTACACGTCGAGACCCGCGCCGCGCACATGACCCGACTTGATCGCGTCGGCCAGCGCGGACTCGTCGATCAGCCCGCCGCGGGCGGCGTTGACGATGATGACGCCCGGCTTGGTCAGCGCCAGCTTCTCCGCGGACAGCAGACCCTTGGTCTCGGGGGTCTTGGGCAGGTGCACCGAGATCAGGTCGGCCCGAGCGAGCACCTCGTCCAGCTCGAGCAGTTCGATGCCCAGCTGCGCGGCGCGGGCGGGCGAGACGTAGGGGTCGTAGGCGACGATCTTGGTCTCGAAAGCGGCCAGGCGCGCGGCGAACAGCTGGCCGATGCGGCCCAGTCCGATCACGCCGACGGTCTTGCCGAAGATCTCGACGCCGTTGAACTTGCTGCGCTTCCAGGTGTGCTCGCGCAGGGTGGCGTCGGCCGCGGGGATCTGGCGTGCGGCGGACAGCATCAGGGTGACCGCGTGCTCGGCGGCGGTGTGGATGTTGGAGGTCGGCGCGTTGACGACCATCACACCGCGCTCGGTGGCCGCGGGCACGTCGACGTTGTCCAGGCCGACACCGGCGCGCGCGACGATCTTCAGCTGCCGACCGGCGTCGAGGACCTCGGCGTCGACCGTGGTAGCGGAGCGGACCAGCAGTGCGTCGGCCTCGGGCACCGCGGCCAGCAGTTCGGGCCGATTGGGCCCGTCGACCCAGCGCACCTCGACACCGTCGCCGAGCGCATCGACGGTCGACTGGGCGAGCTTGTCGGCGATCAGAACAACAGGACGGCCATTTTGGCTCACTGGGGGCACTCCTGGGAAAAGAGGGATCGGCATTTACCGGGGCCAAGCTTAATGGGCTCGTCTGCGGCGGGGAGTGCGGGTGGTCCGATCGCCCGTACCCTCCCGCACCGGGGGTGACCTCGGTCTCATTGGCACAGCGACAGCAGCACCCGCGCCACGCGGCGCTGTCTCACCATCGCTCGCAGGCAGCAGCCGCCGCCGGGTAGCAGCCGCACCCCGGGGCCACATGACGCGTCCACTACCCGCCGCGTACACCGCTGCGGGTCGAGCCCCGCCGAAGATCTCACCGCACCGGCGCGATCCCGCGGCCCATTCGCCAGGACGCACGCTGACGACCCGGGTCTGCTACCCCGCCTGCGCCCGCTCCTCCTCTAATCCGCGCATCGCGTAGACCCGTTCGAGGAAGTCGCGATGGGCACGCAAGGTGGAGTCCAGGAGTTCGCGCCAGGTGCGGCGGTCCACGCGGGCGTCGCTGTCCAGCGAGGAGAGCGAGGCGGGGCGGAGGCGGTCGATGTGGTCGACGATGAAGGTGAGCCGGCGCCGGGGGAACTGGTCACCGATGCGGGGGTTCTCGGTCAGGAACGTGTCCAGCGCGTAGAGGTAGTTGATCGCGCGGTTGTACTCCTCGTCGGTGAGGTGGTAGTCCATCCGCTTGATCTCCACGATCCACAGCTCACCGGCATCGTGCAGCAGGACGAAATCGGGCTCGCGCTTGGCGCTGCCGATGGCGCTGGTCACCAGGGTGGAGCCGAATTTCTGCGCGTACCAGCGTTCGAAGGCCGCGCGGACGCGGGTGAGCGATTCGTTCATGCCCAGCGGAGTCCACTCCGGTGCGAGCAGCCACGGTGCTCGCTCGATGAGTTCCTGGAAGGGCCGTTCGAGCGAGCGGCGATCGTCGATGAGCGTATGCAGCTTGTCCACCACCGCGACTCGTTCCCCGGCGATCTGCCCGAGCGAATAGATCTCCGCCACCCGGGCGCGTTCGAACAGCGCCACCACGACGTCCAGACGCGGATCGGAGTCCTCGGCGATCTGTTGCAGGGTGTCGAGCAGGCTGCGCTGCGGTCCGAGCGAGAGAGCCAGGCGCACAATGCTTTCCACGTGCCCTGGATCGTCCAGTGCGGCACGGTCCTTGTTGGCCACCAGGATTCGCGCTGCCGCGGCAACCGATTCGCGAAACAGCTTGTCGCCCGGGGCGATCGCCTCCAGCGTCCGGTAGATGTGCGAGCGTTCGACGAACTCCTCCCACACCCGACGGCGGATCGAGCGCTCCCCCATCCGGCCGATCTCGGCGATGAGCTCGCGACCCCACGCGGCCAGCGCCTCACCCCGCCCGGAATTCCAGATGATGTCCTGCCGGTCCGAGCGCACCAGATCCTCCTCGTCGTCGAGCCAGTCCACATGGATGGCCCCGACCAGGTAGGAACGCAGTTTGTACTCACCGGTGAATCCGGCCGCGATACCGAAATCCCTTGTCTGAGCGACGATCTTGCCGCGCGCATAGATCCGCACGCCCGCCATCGCCTCGTCGCGGTAGGGGTGCCGGGAGTAGGCGATCCAGCCGGTGACGGGCAGATACTGCCGACCCGTGAGCACCGGGCGCGAGGCCACATCGATACGCGTCTCCTCCATCACATCGATCGGCAGATCGCTGAGGATGAAGCTCTCGGTCTCCTGTGCCGCGCTGTTGTGCACCTCGACCCGCCAGTCCGGGCGCTCGATCCCGAACCGCGCGGCGAGCTGGCGATTCAGTTCCGCCCCCGAATTGACCCGCTTGCGGAAGAAGTCCCGCAGGATGACGGTGGTGCCGCGCCTCGGGGCGACCGTGCCGTCCAACGGACCGACCGCCGGATAGTAGTCGCTCTCGGTGTCGTGCACCATATCGTCCAGGTCCAGAACGATATGGGAGACAGGCCATCCGGCCTCGGTGCGATCCTGCTCGCCGCTGCCCGCGCTGATCACCTCGATGGTCCGGCAGATTCCGAAGGCGGCGAGTTTCCCGATTCCCTTGCGGCCCATGACCGGTCGGCTGCGTTCACGCGAAAGATCCGAGCCCGTGCGGATTCGACGGTCCGAACCCACCATCAGATAGTGCTCGTTGACCTCGTCCGCGGTCATGCCGTGACCGTTGTCGGTCACGACGATCTCGTAGGGCGGCTCGTGCGCGCCACGCACGGTGCCGGCGAGGGTCACTCCCCAGGGCAACCACACCGCCACTTCGCTGGCGTCGGCGTCGTAGGAGTTGGCGATGAGTTCGGCCAGAACCGCCGAAACCCGGTCGTAGAGGCGGATTCCCAGCTTGTCGATGGCCAGCCGGCTGATCCGCATCGTGTACTTGTGGTCGGTCTGCACATCTTCATCCATGGTCGGGCCTTCCGCTGCCCGTGGGCAGCCGCTGTTCAGCTACCACCACTGCCACCCATGCTGCGTGGCCCCGTTGACCAGGGGTTGAACGGTAAACGTCCAGGTCGTCACAAGCCGATTCCGGTCCGGCCGCACATCACGGAACGATGACCGCTCCGGGCGAGCTGCCCGCGGATCTCGTTGCGGCCGTGGGTGAGCTGACCGAGCTGAAGTCCCGCACCCGCGAGATGGGCAGTGGTCCAGCGCCGGTGGCGATCGCCCGATTCATCGGTCGGCTGAAACGTCCCCCGGAAACGCGAAAGGCCCCGCACCACAACGGTGCGGAGCCTTACCAAGTCAGGTGACTCAGATCACGCGCACGCCCTGGGCCTGCGGACCCTTCTGGCCCTGGCCGATCTCGAACTCCACGCGCTGACCCTCATCGAGGGACCGGAAGCCGCTTCCGGAAACAGCCGAGTAGTGCACAAACACATCCGGACCACCGTCATCCTGAGCGATGAACCCGAAGCCCTTCTCGCTGTTGAACCACTTCACTACGCCTTGCGCCATTTCATACCTTCTGTGTAGACGAGCCGGACCGGCCAACGTCCGCTCGACCCGGTCTCGATGCTCCAGAATGCCATGCCCAGGCGCTGCCGCGCCACTGTGATTTCCCGCAACCGGCGATTGCACCTGATATGCCAGCAGCCCTGACGGATCCGTCCCAGCATTCGTGATCGTACCGATATAGGCAGATCAGCCGGCGGATCCGATTTCGGTGATCCGTATTCCGTCCGGCTTCGCGACCCAGTCGGAAAAGAAGTGGCCGGTCCTGGACAGCGGCTGTCCAGGACCGGCCACGCGGCCGATTCACCCGGCCGTTGTGCGAGCTCAGCCGCCGAAAGACCCGGTCCACAGCGTGTTCAGGATCCCGTGGAACGCAGCACTGCCGGTGTTGAACAGTCCGTGCAGAGCGGCGGAACCGGTATCGATGATAACGGGGATCATGGAATTGCCTTTCATTGTCGTCATCCGGCCGAACCGGCTTTCGACAGGCATATCGACCAACTTGAAACACTCGTTAGCCACAATTGCGGGATAGTGACCCGCACAACACGATTTCAAAACTGTGTGCCACGACACACACAATCAGTTCTGTACGATCCGGACGTTCCTGGCCTCGGGCCCGGTCTTGGTATGACGGATTTCGAAGACCACCCGCTGTCCCTCCGCGAGCGAGCGGAAGCCGGTCCCCTCCAGCTCGGTGTAGTCGACGAAGGCATCGGGGCTGCCGTCATCCTGACGGATGAACCCGAAACCCTTCTTGGTGTCGAACCACTTGACCGTGCCTTGTGCCATATCACATACCTTCTCGCCATCGGGCCTGCCAGACCATAGCGAGGCAATCGGCGCCAGTCCAGGCCGATTCGGCGCGTCGCGCGCCGTGCCGTGCGTTTCACGGCCGCAGATACCGCACCTGACGCGCCGTCGCGGCCTCCTGAGCCTCGTGACCGGACAGCTGTTCCGGCACGCCTACCTGCCAGAACGCACCGGATTCGGTCCAGGACGACGGGTGCGTGCGCACCACGACCACCGCGGGGCGCGACTGCCGGGCCGCCGCCTCTCTGGCGTGGCCATATGCCTCACGGAATTCGTCCGCACTCGAGGCGGTGAATACGACACAACCCAGCGAATGCGCGTGCGCGGCGAAATTCACCCGTGGCGGCGCGGGATGATTGGTACGGCAGTCGCGATACATATTGTTGAAACCGTTGCCGCCCTGGCCCTCCTGCAGGCGTGCGATGACCGCGTAGCCGTCGTTGTCGCACACCACCGCGACGAAGCCGTGACCGGCGAACGCCGCGGAGAACAGCTCGGAGTTGAGCATCAGATACGAGCCGTCGCCGAGCAACGTGGTGACCTGTCCGTGCCGGTGCGCCATCACCGCGCCCCACGCGCCCGCGAGTTCGTAACCCATACAGGAGAATCCGTACTCGACGTCCATGGTGGGTTCACCGCCCTCGGCCCGCCAGCCGCCGACCAGCTCACCCGGCAGACCACCGGACGAGGTCATCACGTAGTCGCCCGGTTCGCTCAGGTCGTTGACCTCACCGACGATCTGGGCGTAGGTCGGCGGTCCGGCTGCCGGTGTGCGCAGGGTGTCGATGTAGTCGTCCCACTCTCCGCGTACCGCCGCGGCACGGGTCGTCCACTCGCGAGCCACGCGCCAGCCGGACAGTTCGACCTCCAGATCCTCCAGTGCCGCAGCGGCATCCCCGACCACCGCGAGCGCACCGTGCTTGACCGCGTCGAAACGCGCGGCATTGATCGTGATCATCCGGACCTCGGGTGCGAAGGCGGTCCACGACGCGGTGGTGAAGTCCTGCAGGCGAGTTCCCACCGCGAGCACCAGATCCGCCTCCGCCGCAAGGGTATCGGCCGAGGCCGACCCGGTGATGCCCAGCGGTCCGGCGTACAGCGGGTGATCGTGTGCCACCAGGGTGCGCCCGGCGGTCGTCTCGGTGATCGGAATGCCGTGTCGCTCGGCGGTTTCCAGCGCCTGCGATGCGGCGCCGGAATAGCGCACGCCGCCGCCCAGGATCAGTAGCGGACGTTGCGCGGACCGCAGCGCCTGCGCCGCCGCCGCGAGTGCGGTGCGATCCGGGCGCGGCCGGGCCACGGTATGCACGACCGGTTCGAACAGCGCATCCGGGAAGTCGAAGGTTTCGGCCTGAACATCCTGTGGCAGAGCGAGTGTCACTGGCCCGGCATCTGCGGGATCGGTGAGTACCCGGGCGACCTGCGGCAGCGTCGCGAGCAGTTGCTCGGGCCGGGTGATCCGGTCGAAATAGCGACTCACCGCCCGGAACGCGTCGTTGGCGGTCACGGTCGGATCGCCGAAGTGCTCGACCTGCTGCAACACCGGATCCGGACCGCGCCCGGTGAACACGTCACCCGGGAGTAACAGCAGCGGAAGACGATTCGCATGCGCGACACCGGCCGCGGTCACCATGTTCAGCGCGCCGGGCCCGATCGAGGAGGTGACCACGCCGACCTGCCGTCGGTGCACGGCCTTGGTCAGACCGACCGCGGCCAGGGCCATGCCCTGTTCGGAATGCCCACGCCAGACCGGGATCACATCGCGGCGCTCCTCGAGCGCCGTCCCCAGGCCCAGGACGTTGCCGTGCCCGAAGATCGCGAACACCGCGGGGAACAGCGGCACCTCACGCCCGTCCAGGGTCTGTGAGCGCTGGGCGATCAGCCAGGCCACCAGTGCCTGCGCGGTCGTCAGTCGCATCTGTTGTCGCTCCTCGTCATGCCGGTCGTACGTTTCGGGCGAGGCCGGTTTGTCCGTCTTCCGGCCCGCTTTCGGCGAGTACCCACCGTGACCCACGTCATACCAACAACATTCCGGCCGAGCGATCGTCGCCGCCGGACGCCGGACGGATCCCGCCGCGGCCGGGTCATCACATGCGTCCCCGATGGTCGGTCACCGGGCAGCGCGGGTCGGGCGCGGTGGAGGCCCACGTGTCGCGAACCCAGCCGTGCGCCGGATCGTCACAGAAGGCCATGGATCGCTCGGGCGCCGGGCCCGCCAGGACGTTCAGGTAATACATCGGGTAGCCCGGTGCAGCCACACACGGCCCGTGATAGCCGCGCGGGATCAGAAATACGTCGCCGTCCCGCACCGCGACGTTCTCGTCGAGCTCGCCGTCGATGGTGTAGGTGCGATGCAGGCCGAATCCCTCCCGGGAAGGGGTGATCTCGTCCCGTCCAGCGATGCGGAAGTAGTAGATCTCCTCGTTGACCACCTCGCACTCGCTCACCTCGTCGTGCTTGTGCGGCGGATAGGAGGACCAGTTGCCGTCCGGGGTGAGGAGTTCACAGGCGTTGAGTTTGTCGGCGTGCTCCCACACTCCGGGTGTACCGAAATTCGTGACCTGCCGCGTCGCCCCGCCCGCACCGCGAACCTCCACCGGAACATCCTCGGCCGCACCGTATTTCGGGGACAGCCGCCGCTCGCAGCGAGCCATCGGCAGCGCGATCTCCGCACCGGCCTGGGAGGTGAGCTCCACCTCGGCCTCGCGCGGGACGTACGCGAAATCGGTGACGCGGGCGAAAACCGTCTCCCGGCCGGTCAATTCGAAGCTCTCGCCGTCCACCCGAACGGTGCAGCCACCGCTGAGTGGAAGGACGAACGCCTCGTATTCGCCGGTGTGTACCGTCCGCGACTCCCCCGCAGACAGCTTCAACACCCGCAGACCGGCGTAGGTCCATCCAGCGTCCTCGGCGGTCAGCAGGACCGGATCGTGGCCGTCGGCGAGCGTGCCTGAGGGCCGGTGCAATCGGCTCATCGGGCAGCCCTCCCGGAGACGATTCGGGACCGCCCGCCGGGCAGCCCCGGCCACGAACAGGTCCGGCCCGAGGCAGTGGTGGACAGCAGGACGGGATCGCCTCCGTCGGCGAATGTTCCGATCGGCCGGTGCAGAATGCTCATCGCGCCTCCGTCAGGATTCGTGCGGCGGCGTCGACCGCGCCCGCGACATCGCCGTCGGGTGGATACAACAGACTGCGACCGACCACGAGACCGCGCGAAACCTCGTGTCGCAGTGCACCTCCCCAGGCAGCCAGATCCGCCGCCGAATCGCCGGAGGGGGCACCGCCCAGCATGAGCACCGGCAGCGTGGTGGCGTCGAGTACCGAGATATCCTCCGGCGCGGGGATTTTCAGCCAGGTGTAGGCGGAGGTGACACCGAGGCCCGACGCGACGGTGATCGCCCGCTGCAGCGAGGCCGAATCCTTGTGCATCACCAGCGATCCGGACTCGTCGCGATGGTAGGGCAGCGGTTCCACCATTGCCATCAGGCCGTGCGCGGCCAGTTCGGAGACCGCTCGGGCGCACGCTTGCAGTGTCGGGATGGTGCGCGGGTCCGAATCCACCAGTCGCAGCAGCATTTTCCCGCCGTCCAGGCCGAACTCGACCAGCGATCGGGCATCGTATCCGGTGAACCGATCCTCGATCTCCCAGTCCGCACCAGCCAGGCCGCCGCGATTCATCGAGCCGATGACGACCTTGTTGTGCAGCGCGTCCAGCAGCAGCAATTCCTCCACCACGTCCGGGGAGCCGAGCACGCCGTCCACCGCCGGATTGTCCAGCGCGATCAGCAAACGCTCGAGCAGGGTGCGCCGATCGGCCATGGCGGTGCGGTCCGAACCGACCCCGAGCGCGCCGCGGGCCGGATGGTCCGCCGCGACCAGGAACAGCGTGCCCTGCTCGGACAGCAGCCGCTCGCGCCGACGCCGCCCGGCGTAGGCACGCGCGACCGCTGCGGGTTCGGTGCTGCGCACGTGCAACAGCTCACGCCAGCGTTCGTCGGTCAGGTACACCGCATCTCCTCATACGATCTCCTCCGCGCGCCGTCCTCGGCGCAGCAGTTCATCGATCTCCGCACTCGTGGGCATGGCGTCCGCGCAGGCCAGCCGCGAAGCCACCAGGGCCCCGGCGGCATTGGCGTATTCCGCGGCCCGCCGCGGATCCCAGCCCGCGAGCAGTCCGTGCGCCAGCGCGCCGCCGAAGCCGTCGCCGGCGCCGAGTCCGCACACCACCTCGACCCGACACGGCGGCACGGTCCACCGATGTCCCGTCGCATCGGCGACGAACACCCCGTCCGCACCGCATTTGATCACCGCCAGTTCGACCCCGCGCTCGACTAGCCGATCGGCGGCCACACCCGGATCGTCGGTCCCGACCGCGACCCGCACCTCGGTTCTGTTGCCCACCACCACATTCACGTGATCGAGCAGCGCACCGATCGCACGCCCGGCGGTCATCGCATCGGGCCAGAACATCGGCCGATAGTCCAGATCGAGCACGGTATGTCCCCGCCGCGCACGCTGTTCGAGCACCCGATGCTGGGTGCTGCGTGCGGGTTCGGCGCAGACGCCGGTCCCGGTCACCCACAGCAGCGGCACGGATTCGACGACGTCCCAAGGGATATCGTCCTCGGTCAGGGTCAGATCCGGCGCGATCGGGGCACGATAGAACAGCAACGGCGGATCGGCGGGCGGATTCAACTCGCAGAACACCACGGGCGTCAGCAGATCCGCGGAGGTGGCCACATATCGCGCCGAAACCCCGAACTCCCCCAACGCGGTTCGCACATACTCCCCAAACCCGTCCGCCCCGACCTTGGTCACCACCGCACTGCGCCGCCCCATCCGCGCCGCGGCCACGGCGACGTTGGTCGCGGTGCCTCCCAACGATTTCGCGAACGTGCGCACCTGAGCCAGCGGAACCCCGCTCTGCTCCGGATACAGATCCACCCCGACGCGGCCGACGGTCAGGACCTCGAGTTCGCTCATGCTGTGTTCACCGGGCATGAGCGGGGGGCCTGCGTGGTGACGCTCCGCTGCCGCCTTCGGCCCTGACCCGCTCATTCCACCACCCGCTCCAATTCGTGTTGCAGCGCAGCGAGTTCCGCTCCCCCGGCCATCTGGCGGGTCAGCTCGGGCAGGTCGATCTCGGACTTCTCGTACGAGCCCAGCACCGCGCCGCGTTTGAGCAGCAGGAACCGGTCGCCGACGGGATAGGCGTGATGCGGATTGTGAGTGATCAGCACGACCCCGAGGCCGCGATCGCGCGCCTGGACCACGTAGCGCAGCACGACCCCGGCCTGTTTCACACCCAGCGCGGCGGTCGGCTCGTCCAGAATGAGCACCTTCGCGCCGTAGTGCACCGCTCGCGCGATCGCCACGCACTGCCGCTGCCCGCCGGACAGGGTGCCGACCGGCTGCTCCAGATCCCGGATCTCGATTCCCATATCCGACAAAGCCTTCCGGGCGATCTCCCGGCTCCGGTCGCGATCCAGGAAGCGCAGCGGCCCGATCCCGAAGGTCGGCTCCGAGCCCAGCACGAAATTGCGCCACACGCTCATCAGCGGGACCACCGCCAGATCCTGGTACACCGTGGCGATTCCACGATCGAGCGCCGCACGCGGAGAGACGAACCGGGTCGCCTCCCCCTCGACGCGCAGCTCACCCGCGTCGTGCTGATGTACGCCGGCCAGAATCTTGATCAGCGTGGACTTTCCCGCACCGTTGTCACCCAGCACGCAGGTGACCTCGCCGGCGTTCACCACCATGGACACGTCCTCGAGCGCGACCACCCCGCCGTAACTCTTGGTCACGCCGACGGTTTCGATGAGCGTGGTTGCCCCGGACGTCGCGGTCATCGCCGAATCCTCTCCGCGCGCTTGCTGAATGCGTTGTTGACCAGGACCGCCGCGAGTAGCAGCACGCCGAGGAACAACATGAACCAGTCGTCGTTCCAGCGAGCGAATACGATGCCCTGCCTGGCCATCCCGAAGATCAGCGCACCCAGGGCCGCACCGATCACCGACCCGAATCCACCGGTCAGCAGGCAGCCGCCCACCACGGCGGCGATGATGAACTGAAGTTCCAGTCCCACACCCTGATTGGCCTGCACGCTGCCGAACCGCAGAATGCTGCACGAGCCGACCACCCACCCGGCGAAGCCGGTCCCCATGAACAGCAGGATCTTCGTGCGCACCGCGGGCACGCCGACGGCGCGGGCACTGGGCAGCGAACCACCCACCGCGAACGTCCAGTTGCCGAATCGCGTGCGCAGCAACAGGATCGAGCCCAGAACGGCCAGCAGGATCCACCACACCACCGACGCCTGGATGCGGGTGCTGCCCAGATCGATCGTGGAGGCGAAAACCGCACCGGCCGAGGCGTATCCGGCCGCACCGCGAATCCCGGCGACCTGCACTGTGTCGGTGACCAGCCGGGTAACACCGAGATTCAGGCCCTGCAACGCGAGGAACGTACCGAGCGTCACGATGAAACTCGGCAGTCCCGTGCGCATCACGACCCACCCGTTGAACGCGCCCACGGCCAGCGCGAACACCAGCGAGGCCAGCAGCGCGAACCACACGTTCCAGCCCGCGTGCACGGCCAGCAGCGCGGTGACCAGCGAGGTCGAAGCGGTCATCACCCCCGCCGACAGATCGAATTCGCCGCCGATCATCAGCAGCGCCACCGCGACCGCCATGATCCCCAACGTCGAGGAGTCGTCGAGCCAGTTCGCGATGCCCAGCGGGCTCAGGAACCGGTCGGTGATGACGCTGAAGAACACGAACACCAGCAGCGCGCCGAGCAGTGCCCCGATCTCGGGCCGCACGATCGCGCGTTGCAGCAGCGTGGGGCCCGAGGTCGTGTCCGGCGCACCGGCCTGTGCGGAGGACGAGTCCGATGACGTTGCGGTGGTACTCAATTCATCGCCTCTCAGCGCGTGCCCTGCGACACCAGCGTCGCGATCGCGTCGACATTGTCCTTGTCCACGAAGGCCGGACCCGTCTGCACCGGCGCGCCGCCGCCGACGGTGTTGCGATTGGACTTGTACAGCTGCAACATCACGATCGGCAGATAGCCCTGCTCGTACTGCTGCTGATCAATGGCGAACAGCAGTTTGCCGGATTTGATGGCGTCCACTACCTCACTGTTCAGATCGAACGTCGCGACCTGCGCGGTCGAACCGGATTCCCCGGCCGCGGCCACGGCCCGCGCCGCCACCTGCGAATTGAGCGTCAGCACCGCGTCGATGGAGTGATCGGCGTCGAGCGCTCCTTTGATCCGGGACTGGGCGTCGGTCGGATTGTTGATATCGACCTGCAGCGTGGTCGCGCTGCCGCCGAAGCCCTTCGTCGCGCCGTCGCACCGCTGGTTGTCGCCGATGTTCCCGGCCTCGTGAATCACGCAGAGCAGCTTGTGTTTTCCGGCTGCGGCCAAGCGCTTGCCCGCCCCCTCGCCGGCGGACTCCTCGCTCTGCCCGACATGACCGATCGCCCCGACGCTCGCGCTCTGCGCCTCACCGGAGTTGATCGTGACCACGGGAATGCCTGCGGCGACGGCCTTCTGGATCGAGGGACGCAGCGCATCGGGATTGGCCATCGAGACCACCAGCCCGCCGACCCCTTGAGCGACAGCGTTGTCGATGAGTTTGGCCTGCTGGGTCGGATCGCCGGAGGACTGGTAGTCGACCTTGACACCGAGCTGCTTACCCGCGGCGGCCGCGCCGTTCTTCACCACGTTCCAGAACGCATCACCCGCACTGCCGTGTGTGACAACGGAGACCGAGGTCAATGTGCCTGTCGGACCGGCCGTCTGGGTCGTTGTGTTCTCGGCGGCAGGTCCACTGCACGCGGCCAGCACCGCGGCCGTGGCGAACCAGGGCAGCACGCGCCGCCAACGTGTTCGGACGGTGCGGGCCGAGGCGGACTTCGTTGTCATCTTCTCTCCTAATCGATCCGGAATGAGCCGGGGCCTGCGTGGTTACACCCCTGCTGCCCTGATTCGCTCATTCCTGGGTCCGGCGGAACCCAATGCCGCGCCGATATTTTCGAGTCGGCGCAGACTCCGTTCGGTATCCCGGCTGGGCCCGGCCGCGGTGTCGTCCGCGGCCAACGCCGTATCCTGTTCGAGCACGTACCAGCCTCGGTAGCCGCCCGCGTGGGCGCAGCGCACCAGCGTCTCGATGTCCACGTCGCCGTCGCCCAGCGGCACGAACAGGCCTTGGCGCACCGCCGCGCTGTATTCGATTGCACCGCAGCGGATCCGTTCGGCGAGATCGGCCCGCACGTCCTTGAGGTGGATGTGCCCGATCCGATCGGCGTGCCGCCGAGCCAAGGCCACCGGATCCGTCCCGCCGATCAGCAGATGTCCGGTGTCCAAGCACAATTCGAGGTCCGAATCGGCGAGCAGGCGCTCGACCTCCGCACCGGTCTCCACGAGTGTGCCCACATGCGGGTGCAGGACCGTGCGCAGGCCGTATCCGGCGGCGATATCGCGAATGCCGGTGGCCGTGTCGATCAGGGTGCGCCACTGGTGCTCATCGAGCTGCGGACGGGTGTCGTATCCCTCGTCCCCGGTCGCCGCCGCGAGTACCAGCACCTCGGCCCCGGCCGCGGCGAACAGTTCGGCGCTGGCGCGGGCGGCGGTGCGAGCAGCCGGTGGATCCCGGTGCAGGGCCAGGGCCAGGAATCCGCCGATCGCGGCGATCCGGTAGGGCGCCAACAGTTCCCGGAGCCGGTCCGGCTCGACGGGCAGATATCCCGGCGGCCCGAATTCGGTGGCGGTGAGGCCGAGCGCGGCCATCTCCGACAACACGGTCGAGGCGGGCAGCACATGCCCCCAGCCCGGCACCTCGCACACGCCCCACGAGATCGGCGCGGCGGCGATCCGCAGCGGATGCATTGGTTCGGTCATAGCCTGCTCCGGCCTGTCGGTGCACGGTGCGCGCTCGGCGTCATTGGAGCGCTCCAATAATGTAACCTGTGTCACGATAGTGTCAAGAGGTCGCCGTACCGCGTTTCCACCGGATCTACCTCGGAGAATATGCCCCAGCCAGGCGAATCCGGGAAAATCTCGGTGGCGCGAATGTCCGATTGGAGCGCTCTATTGCTCGGTGCGTTGCCGCGCGGTACCGTCGGCGCACAGGTTCCGCCGAACGTCCGGGAAGAGGACACGATGCAGCGACCGACGATGCAGGACGTCGCCGCTCGGGCGGGCGTCTCGCGCGCCCTGGTCTCGCTCGTGATGCGCGATTCGCCGAAGGTCAGCCAGCACCGCCGCCGCGCGGTCCTGGCCGCGGCCGCCGAACTCGGCTATCGGCCGCACACCATGGCCCGCTCGCTGGCCAGCCGGACCTCCAATATCGTCGGCGTCCTGGTTTCCGATCTGCACAACGCGTTCTTCGCCGACGTGGTGGAGGCCATGGACGGCGCGGCGCAGCAGGCCGGACTCGAGCTGATCCTCAACACCGGCCGCCGCAGCCCCGCCCGCGAACGCACCGCACTGAGCAGTCTGCTGGCCTTCCATCCGGGCGGAATCATCCTGCTCTCACCGGTTCTCGCGGCGGCGGCGATCCGCGAGGCGTCCACGCAGTGCCCGGTGGTGCTGGTCTCGCGCAGCTCGTCGGCGGCGGAGGTGGACACCGTCGACGACGACGGCGAGACGGGATCCGCACTGGCCGTGGATCATCTGGTCGCCCTGGGGCATCGGCGCATCGTGCACTTCGACGGCGGCGCGGCCTTCAGTGCGACGCCGCGACGCAAGGGATACGTTGCGGCCATGCATCGGCACGGCCTCGAACCCCTGGTCGTGCCGAGCGAGCACACCGACGAAGCGGGGATCGCGGCCGTGCGCAAACTCCTGACGGTGTTCTCCCCCAACAACTTTCCTACCGCCCTGGTGTGCGGCAACGACTTCAACGCCGTGGGCGCGATGTCGGCGCTGGAGGATGCGGGATTGCGTGTACCGCAGGACGTCTCGGTGGTCGGCTACGACAACTCCTCGCTGGCCGCACTGCGACACGTCGCGCTGACCACCGTCGACCAGCCGCGCACCGAGATCGGCCGTCTCGCGATCGAAGCGCTCGCACAACGTCTGCACGCCGACCGTACCGACCCGGTCCGGCGACGCGTGCAGCCCTCGCTGATCGTCCGCGCGACCACGGCCGCACCCGCCGATTGACCACCGACGCCGGTCGTGGCGAGTCCACCCGACGCGCACGACCCGCCCCGAAAGGAGAACGCACCCATGACAATCCGGATCGGTCTGGCCGGAACCGGCCGCATCGGCGTCGCCCATGCGGAGATCCTGCGCAATCTGCCCGAGGTGGACCAGGTCGTCGTGGCCGATGCCGAGCCCGAACGCGCCCGCAGCACCGCGGCGAAACTGGGCATCGAATTCGCCCCCGACATCGAGAGCCTGTTCGCCTCGGACCTCACCGGTGTCGTGATCACGACCGCCACGGACTCGCATCCCGAACTCATCACCGCGGCGGTCGATCTGGGTATCCCGGTCTTCTGTGAGAAGCCGGTCGCAGCGGATATCGCGGGGACGCTCGCGGTGATCGAACGTCTCGAGCATTCGAGCGTCCCGGTGCAGATCGGTTTCCAACGCCGTTTCGACGCCGGATACCGGGCCGCCCGCGCCGCGGTCGCCTCCGGCGAACTCGGCCGCCTGCACACCCTGCGCGCCACCACCCTGGACCCGGCTCCCCCACCGGCCGAGTACATTCCGCGCTCGGGCGGGTTGTTCCGGGATTGCGGCGTGCACGATTTCGACATCATCCGCTGGGTCTCGGGCCGCGAGATCACCGAGGTGTCGGTGCTGGGCGCGAACCGCGGCGAGCAGTTCTTCCGCGACGCCGGTGACGTGGACACCGCCGCGATCCTGCTGCGCCTGGACGACGACACCCTGGCGACGGTCTCACTGGGCCGCTACAACGGCGCGGGCTACGACGTGCGCCTCGACGTCCTGGGGTCGCGTGCCAACGCCATTGTGGGCCTGGATGATCGGGCCCCGCTGCGCTCGGTCGAGCCGGACTATCCACCGCCGCTGTTCCCCGCCTATCCCGGTTTCATGGAACGCTTCCGCCGCGCCTACATCGAGGAACTGACCGTCTTCACCGCGGTGGCCACCGGCGAGGCCGAAAGCCCTTGCGGCCCACGCGATGCCCTCGAGGCGTTCTACGTCGCGGAGGCATGTGAGTTGTCCCGCGAGCGAAACAGCACGGTGTCGGTCACCGAGGTGCGTTGACGCGGCTCACCCGACGACGTGCAGATACTCCCCGTAGAACAACATCAGCCCGATGGCGCAGGCGCCCGCGCCCAATATCCAGAACCGGATGATGACCGTCGTCTCGGCCCATTTGCTCAGTTCGAAATGATGATGGAACGGGGCCATCTTGAACAGTCGGCTGCGCGTGGTGCGGAAGACCACGATCTGTAGCAACACCGAGGCAATCTCGGCGACGAACAGCGCGCCGATCACGACGGTCAGCAACTCGGTCCGGGTGGTGATGGACAGCCCGGCCAGCATTCCGCCCAGCGCCAACGATCCGGTATCCCCCATGAAGATCCTGGCCGGTGCGGCATTCCACCACAGGAATCCGACGCAGGCCGCCACCCCGGCCGCGCACACCACGGCCAGATCGAGCGGATCGCGCACGTCGTAACAGCCGATCTGGGGCCGGGTGGCGCAGGAGTTGATGTATTGCCACGACGTCACCACCACGTACGCGCCCAGCGCCAGGCCGACCGATCCGGCGGCCAGCCCGTCCAGCCCGTCGGTGATGTTCACCGCGTTCGACCAGGCCACCACCAGAAAGCTCACGACCGCCAGGAAGGCGATGAGACTGAAGGAGACGGTGTCGATATCGCGCACATAGGACACGTGCTCACTGGCCGGAGTCAGCCCGGTACTGCTCGGAAAACGTAGCGCCAGCACGCCGAAGATCAGCGCGGCGGCGATCTGCCCGATGAACTTCCCGGCCGCGGTGAGCCCGAGATTGCGTCTTCGGCGGACCTTGAGCAGATCGTCGATGAATCCGACCGCGCCCAACGCCGTGGACAGCCCCAGCACCAGCAGGCCCGAGGCCGATATGCCCGGCGGGTGGTCGCTCACTCCGATCAGGTGCGCACCCAGATATCCCGCCCACATGCCGACCAGGATGGCGATGCCACCCATCGTCGGCGTGCCGCGTTTGGCCTGGTGACTGGCCGGACCCTCGGCACGGATCTCCTGGCCGACCTCGCTCTTGGTGAACCACTTGATCAGCAAGGGCGTCAACGTGATCGAGACCGCGAGCGCGATCATGGCCGCGAAGAGGACCTGGTTCATGCGCTCCCGTACCACCGATCACCACCGCCGAGGGCTCCGACGGATTGCACCGATGGTAGCCATGTCGGGTTCCGCGCGCTGTTTCCCCGCCGGAACGACGCAAGATCGAAACGAGCGGCAGCATAACCGCTTCCGGAACACCTCACCCGACACACGTTGCGCGCAGCCCGAATTCCCGGGCACGACCACCTCATACCGCGGCGAACGGCTCCCCGCGCTCGAGGTACAGCATGCCGCCGTCGTGATAGGCCGCGTACGCCTGCCGCAGGCGGCTCGCCAGCCGCGGCACCGCGTAATCCTCCACCGATTCGATGGGCGCCCACTCCCAGCGATCCAGTTCGCTGTCCTGCAACACGATGGCCGATTCGTCGCCGAGCTCACCGCAGTCGAATACGAACAGCAGCCGGTCGGTACCGTCGTGCGGTGCCCAATCACAGACCAGCAGGCGCCGGGGCGGACGCGCGAGGCCGAGTTCCTCGGCGATCTCCCGTCGGCACGCCTCCACCGGGGCCTCGCTCACGTCCACGAATCCGCCGGGGATGTCCCAGCCGTCGCCGTAGGTCTTGTGCACCAGCAGTACCGACTCCTCGCGCACGAACAGCGCTCCGGCGGCCAGCCATGGTCGGGCGAAAACTTCAGGGGTATAACTGGTTTGCTCAAACGAGGCATTCATGCCGCCCACCGACCTCACCAGCCCGCACGATGCGAGACTTCATTCCGGATCCGAACATTCGCCGAACACGATCTCACACCGACACCGCCTCGCGCCCGGCATCCGAACAGGACAGCGTGGCAGGCGAAGGCTGTTCATCTGGGACGCACCGGGTTTCATGGGTATCGATAGGCATGCATAATTACCCCGCCGCCTGGCAATTCTGATATCGATGACCCATGGCGAACGATGCGCTCGAGCCCGAGTACCGATTCAAGTGCTACAACGTGTCGGGTCTGGGTACCATCACGCCGCTCCTGGTCGCGGAGACGACGCTCTGCGGCCTGTACGTCCTGCACTTCGGGGACGGTGAGGCGTATGTGGGCCAGTCCGTCAACGTGGCGGCCAGATTCTCCGCGCACGCCCGGATGTGGAACGACATCGAGACGATCGATTTCGCGCCCTGGCCGGTCGAGGACCTCGATTTCGCCGAGCGTCACCTGATCTCCCTGCTCGAGCAGACCACCGAACTGCGCAACAAGCAGTGGGTCTATCTCGCCGGTGACGACGACGACGAATTCGTCCCGGTCGAGCACGCACGCTCGATCGTGCTGCCCTGGGACCGCGGATCACGCACCACGGTGGAAGCCGGAACCGCCGGCGAGCAACGACACCGCTACTGGGAGTTGCACCGGCACAACGACTATCCCGCACTGCGTGCCGCCATCGCGCTGTACATCAACGAGACCATTCCCGATCCGGTGAACACCCAGCGCTACCTGTGGAACATTTCCGCGCTGCCGACCCGTTCACGAGGCGGGCGCCGGCTGATGACGTTGCGCTGCGGCGCCCTGGAGACGTTGTTCGTCTCGGAGAGCAAACTCGACGACGGCAGTCTCTACACCACGATCCGGATGAACGTCGACATCCCGAAGGGGATGAGCGACGAGGACCTGACCATCGAGAGCGATCTGTTCCACGCCCTACCCGGCACCTATCGCAATCAGCGCGTCTGGTCGTGGGTCTTCGGTCTGTACGACCTGATCGAGGAGGACATCAACGTCGACTCGGTCACCGGCGGCTACGACTTCTTCGACCTCGCGTACGGCCTGAACATCCGGATGATGCGCCGCGGCATCTCCCGCTACGCCCGCAACCACAATCAGGATCTGGCCAACGACGTACTGACCGAGGCATACCGCCAGCAAATGGATTTCGGCGGGGAGACCTGATCCCGCCGATCAGCCCGGAACCTGCCCGAATCCGACACCATCCACGACCGATCCGGTCGTTCACCAACGTCGCATCGGCGGGAGCCCGGATCGCCCTCAGTGGATCCGGTACAGATCGCTGTGCCGGGGATGGGGCTGAGGCTCGGTGAACAGGTACTTCACGCGGCACCGCAGGCATATCGGCTGCGCCCGGTGATGCTTGTTGATCATCCACCGGTCACAGTTGACACAGTTCGTGGAGGTCGGCGGGTCGGACAGCTCGGACCAGCCGATCAGCAGCCCCACGATCACCAGGATCAAGACGATCACCGGCAGTACGAAAGCCAGAATGTCCAATGTCATGGGCTCAACTCCTTCTACAAATATCGTACTACGATACTTATATGTCGTGACCCGATACAAGGGCGGTACGGTGTGAACAATCAGTCAATCGCACCGACCGGTACGCGATATGAGGGAATTGGAACCGGCATGCCCAAGCTGACATCGCGTGACTACAGCACGCTCCTACACTTCCGCACCGCCCTACGCCGCTTCGAGCGCTGGAGCGAGGAACGCGCCAAACAGGTAGGCCTCACCCCCGCCCAACACCAACTCCTGCTCGCGATCACCGGCCACACCGACCACCAAGGCCCCACCATCGGCGAGGTCGCCGACTACCTCACCGTCCGCCACCACAGCGCCGTCGGCCTGGTGGACCGCGCGGTGGATGCCGGTCTGGTGGAACGTATTCGGGATCCGCAGGACTCACGCGTAGTGCGTCTGATCGCCACCGCGTTGGGTGAGGAGCGGATCGAGGCGCTCAGCGAGTTGCACCTCGCCGAGCTGGGGCGGCTCACACCGCTTCTCGACCATTTGACTGCGAGCCTGCCCATTCCGGGGGTTCCGGCCGAGGGGTGAGGTTCGGCCTTACGCGGCCTGATACCAGCGAATAACCGACCCCGACAAGGCCGGTCGGCGCCATCAGCACCCCATCACCATGACCGCGATCGCACTGAGCCCCTTCGCCGAGACCGTCCCATCAACAAGGTTGTCCCCAAGCAGACCGCCCCACCCACCACACCGATCCGCGACGAAACACCTAATGTCCCGCGCCCGGCATCGTTGCGGTGCAACAACATCACCGCAACGACGACGAAAGCCCTGATCCCAGTAGATCCCGATGGCGAGCAAGTAGCAGTCCTGCGGATCCGCGATGTAGCCGAATGCCCGAACCCACCACAGCCGACAGGATGGCCAGCACACTCGCAGTCGCCACGATCAACCATCCTGCTGAGCCGAACCTTCATGTCGCTCTTAATCACTCACGCAACGCATCGCTTCTCAGCTTGCCCTGGAAGTGAATCCGCCGGACGGTGATCGATCCTCGGCTCCCCATCACCCACGGGGTAGCCACGCCACCGTTCTTGGTCGAAACCGATCCTCGCAGCACGGGCTAAACGAGTCCCTATGGCTCGCATAGGGTCCGCGTAGTCAGGTATGGGCTACTTCACCGTTATGAGCTGATCAGCGATTTCCTTTCGCTGGCCTGGCGGTACCCGGAGGTAGGCCGCCCACGCGCGGTCGAGCTCGGTAGCACCGCGGCGACCCCGCTCCATCCACCGGAGAAAGCGACGCAGTTCCCCTGGCCCGAGCTCGCGTGCCGCGGCGACCGCCTCCTTCACGTCTATAGGCGCGTCGCCGCGACCCGCCCGGCATCGCTTGCACTCGGTGATGAGTACTTCTGTCTCGCGTCCGTCGGCACCGCTGACTGTGCGCCGGGAAACTGCGAGAACCGCAGTCATCACCACGTCGTCGGGATAGGGCTCGCCACCCGCGATACCGCACAGCGTGCACATGAAGCTGTCTCGTGCGAGCACAGCTTGGCGATCCTTGTTTGAGATCGCCTTCTGCGGCGCAGCGGCTCGGCGCGCCTTCGGATCCCAGACGGCAATGCCTGCCTTAACGAACCGCTGGTCCTCGGCAAACAGTGACGCATCCTCAGTGTTCGAGTACACGACCCATCCATAGTCACGAAGGTCCCGGATACGGCGGTCAACCTGCGAGACGCCGGGGAATGCATCGCGGAGCTGATTCTTCGTGAAGGTATTGCCCTCGCCGACCACTTGCAGGAGCCAGAGTGCCCCGCGGATCATAGTTCCTGCTGAAAACGCTGGATCATCCCACACTGGCTGTTCCACGATCGGCTCCTCCCTTATGCACCGACGCCACCTTACCGATTCCTGGCGATGTTCCGGCCCCATTTGTAATGTTGCTGTTGCACCGGTTCCAGGCTCAATTTTTCCAAAGGAGCGCCCATGCCAGACTTCGGCATTCCTCCCAAAGGGGAGGAGATCAACGCTGTTATCAGCCAGCGCCTTAAGCAAGCGATGGCTGAAGATGGCGCGAAGGTCACGATCGACTGGCGCGGCGAACCGCGACATCTGTACGTGATCTCAATGCCGGTCGACATGCTCTACTTCAACCCGGACACTCACCGCATCCGCGCTCAGCGGACTCTCGACCCAGTGCGAAACAGGGCCATAGACGAAGACCCCTGGGGGCAGGTAGCCCAGGAGTACCTCCACGACCTGCTCAGACAGAGGCCGGCGAATCCGGACCAGACCGACCCCGACTACACGGCCCTGATGGACGAGTTGGACGACGTCGGCCAGCGTGAGCCCGGCATCGTGAGCCCGCACGGGATCTTGGTCGACGGCAACACCCGGGCTGCAGCGTTGATCGACCTCGGCGAGCAGAACATCAGGGTCGGTGTCCTCCCCGCTGACACTTCGCGCCAGGACATCAACAACGTCGAGCTGTCTCTCCAGCTCCGAAAGGACCGCCGACGCGACTACTCCTATATCAACCGTCTGATCGCTATCGACGAGGAGCTCGGTCGCGGTCGCTCCGAGGCCGACGTCGCCAAGGACTTCAACATCAAGCTTGCGACCCTGCAGCGTGATCGCTGGGTCTACAAACTGATCCTCGATGCCATCGATCGCAGCAAGACTGACGATGATGCGTCACTGCGGCTGATCGACTTCGAGCAGCATCAGGAGAAGCTGCGAGAGCTCCACCGCGACTACACCAAGCTGGCCACGACGGACCCCGATGCTGCGAAGCGCCTGATGCAGTCACGACTGGCCATGGTGCTTCTCGACTACCCTAAGACGTCCTTGCGTCTCGCTGAGGCGGACTTCCACACGCGGTACCTCGCGAGCCGCCTCCCTGAAGACCTCAAGCCCATAGTGCCCGCCTCGAAACCGGTCTCGGTGCTGGGCATTCCAGGGGCAACCCTGCCGAGCGAGAGCAGTGACTCAGCGGCCGCCGAAGCTCTGACGAACCGGCTGCTGCGAGCAAAGGCCGTGTCCCTCGATGGCAACAGTGCCACCCCTGAAGAGGTCGCAGAGGCGTCGGCGACGATGAGAAAGGCACGCGAGACATTCAACGTCGCGGTGAAGCTCGCCGGGCAGAACGCCGAACTGGTGAAGCGACAGACAGCCGTACCAGAGCGCCTGACCGACGCCGCAGACTACGTGACCCAGTGCGCGAACGAGTTCGCCGAGGCGAAGGCCAAGCGCGCCCTGGACGAAGAGGCGTTCGACGATGCTCTCATCGTGCTCCGCGACAGCCTCGAAAGCCTGGCCCGGCAGGCAGGACGCACGTTCCCAGCACCAGGGGAAGGCGTAGCCTGGCTCCTCGAGGCGGTCCGGTCCAGGTGATGGCGGATGAAGGTCCGAGCCTCTCGATCGGCCTCGCAGCCGAGGTGACGCGCGCACGGCTGATTGCTCGGCCTGGCCTGGAAGATGATCTTCGCCGACTGGCGGTCAGTTTCCAGACGAGCACCCAGCGTTCGCCGAGCAGCATCGAGATCGAGCTCGACGATCTCCTGACGAATCTTGAGGCCCTCAATAGCTGGCCGCACAAGGCGGACGGCGAGGTGATCTGGGACGCGCAGTTGCAGGCGCTTGTGGTCGACTCGCTCCGGGACGCCCAGACGGTTTCCGACAGACTTAACATCGCGGACACACCAGGGGCGGTCAGTCCTGAGTCAGTCCCCGACCTCCTCAGCCCAGGTTGGACCGGTGACCTCACATCGTTCCAGCGTCGAGACATCGCTAAGCTGCTGTCGCTGCGGCACGGAGCGAACTTTTCCGTCCCCGGCGCCGGCAAGACAAGGGTGGGGCTAGCCGTGTTCCATGCGCTACGCCGCCAGGAGGGCATAGAGCGGCTGCTCATCGTCGGACCCAAGTCAAGTTACGGTGCGTGGCAGGACGAGAACACCGAATGCCTGCAGCCCCCCCTGTCCATGGAGATCGCTGATGGTGTCACGCCGGGTACCTCGGAGGCGATCATCGTCAACTACGAGCGCCTCCCGAACCTGGTCAGCTCCCTCGGCCGCTGGCTGACGGAGCAACCATCGATGATCATCCTCGACGAGGCCCACCGGATGAAGCTCGGGGCAGACGGGGCGTATGGCGCGGCGTGCCTTGCACTTGGTCCCCGCAGTCGGCGGCGGCTAATCCTGACCGGCACCCCGGCTCCAAACGGGGTCAGAGACTTGGAGAATCTCTTCGGGTTCGTGTGGCCTGGGACCGGCCGCCAGAGCGTTCTCCGGGCGGTCAATGGCGGCGATCTCGCCGAGGCTAGCCGAGCGCTCAGGCCACTCTTCGCCAGGACAACCAAGGGTGAGCTTGATCTACCGCCGGTGCAGACGACCCTTCGGACTATCCCACTCCCACCTCTGCACGCCGAGATCTACGAGGCCCTCCTCGGCCAGTTCTCCGCTCGTGCATCAGGATCCGAGGGCGACTTCCAGGCCCTCGGCCGAATCCTGATCTACATGCTGATGGCTGCAACCAGTCCGGCTCTCCTCGCAGTCGGGACCACCCGGTATGAGCCGCTTGCGTATCAGGTGCCGCCGCTTTCTGTGCCGGAGCGATCCTCGCTGTATCAGCTGATGCAGGACCTGCCGGCGTACGAGATGTCGCCGAAGTACCAGGAAGTACTCGCGATCGTCCGTGAGAACGCCGCACAAGGGCGAAAGACTCTCGTGTGGTCGACTTTCATCCGCAGCCTCAACACCCTGCAGCGAGTTCTGTCGCAGTTTGATCCTGCCATGGTGCACGGCGGAACCCCGGACCGTGAGGAGCAGGTCCTGCGGTTCCGGACCGACCAGGGCTGCATGGTCCTGCTGTCCAACCCCGCAACGCTCGGCGAAGGGATCAGCCTGCATCACGAGTGCCATGACGCCGTGTACGTGGATCGCGATTTTGCTGCAGGCCGCTTCCTACAGAGCCTTGACCGCATTCACCGCCTCGGACTCAGGCACGACATCACGACTCGCATCACAGTTCTGGTCTCGGAGGGCACCATCGATGAGCAGGTCGCGAAAAGGCTCGCGGACAAGCTGACGTTCATGGGCGGAATCCTCGATGATCCGGCGGTGCAGCAGCTCGCCGATCTTGATCAAGAGCCCGCAGTCGGCGGGGGTCTCGACCGAGCCGACCTTCAGGCGCTGATGGGACACCTGCGTGCGTCTTCCACCTGAGCCGGTCCTGCTCGCCGCTAAGCGCTGGCTGGAGATTCTACCGTCGAGCGGCGGCATTCCTCGCGCCCAGGCCCTGCTGACGACCCACACGCAGTACAGCGACCTGACACCCACCCAGTACGCGACCGCGCTCACCTGGTTACGCGACCTGGCGCTCCTAGCGAATGTGAGGTCCACGATCCCAGCAGCCGACCTGATACTTAGCACGATCTTTGAAAAGGCAGCTCCACCCTGGGTGCAGGATGCTGACGAGCTCGTTAAATCACCCGACGAGTTGCCCTCCGATATAGTCTCGGCCGGAGAAGTGCTGGGCATCGATGCAAACGGGGTATTCGAGCAACTCGTCGCCAGCTGGGGCAAGGTCGACGCCGAAGCTCGCAAGCGGGTGGGTACTGCCGGCGAAGCAGCGCTCGTCACCCTGCTCAGGGACGGTACTGACGGCCGCGTCGACCATGTGTCGACCTGGTCGGATGGGTTCGGCTATGACATCGCCTTCGCCCAGGGATCGGTGTCCGCTCACCTGGAAGTGAAGAGCACATTGCGGCTCGGCCGGTTCACCGCTTACCTGTCGCGGCACGAGTACAGCGTGATGCTCCGCGATGACCAGTGGGTACTCGTTACCGTGCGCCTGACCGCTGACCTCAAGATCATCAGCGTCGGCTCTGTGCCTAGCGACTGGATCGCTGAAAATGTGCCATGCGATTCTGGCCCGTTTGGGAGCTGGGCGTCGTGCAAGCTTGAGATCCCCGCCGAGGTCATCGACGACGGGATACCGCAGCTCGGCGAAGATGTTGCACGCCGACTCCCATCTTGGTGACGCACCGCAGGGCCTTTCCCGCAGCGATGAGCTCTCACCAAACCGTCTGTCGGTTTCACGCAGAGCACCGAGGACCTCCTGGACGCAAAAGGCCAGATGGTCCCAGAAATCAAGGTTCCGACCCCGGACGACCATCCAGGTAAGGGACCGGCTTCAGTGCCTGACTAGGGAAAGACTGATCATTTCTGACGGTCGACGCGCAGCAGTCGGATACGATGCGCACGCTAGCTTGATACTTAAACCATCGACACGAAGGACCCGTTGGCATGGAAAGGGACAGCGCAGAAGACGTCGACAGCCAGGCGGAGTTGGACACGATCGACGACCAAAACGCCTGGCGGCCGCCGACGGGCGGGCCAGTTTCATGGCTCGACGATGCGTCACAGGAACAGGACGATGACCTGTCAGTTATTGAATACGATATCGTTTCCTCTCCAAATGACTGGAACTTCGCAACTCTAGTTAACTTTATCGAATCAGGCGCATTAAAGGTACCCGCTTTCCAAAGGAATTTCGTCTGGGACAAAAAGCGAGCCTCCAAGTTGATAGAGTCTCTGCTAATCGGCCTCCCCGTCCCTCAAGTCTTCTTATACGAAGAGAGTCGAAACAATTTTATTGTCATCGATGGCCAGCAACGTCTGCTTACTTTATACTTCTTCGCAAAGGGAAGATTCCCACTTCCAAAGATTAGAGGATTACTTCGGCCAAGCCTTAGCTCAGGAAAGATAGATGCATCCCTTCTGGAAGACAGCACCCTGTTCACAGATTTCAGTCTGACTCTCCCAAAGTCAGCGAGCGGACAGCCGAATCGCTACCATGGCCTCTCATACGTGAACCTGGGCGAAGAAAAGATTGTCCTCGACCTTCGAACCATGAGAAATGTAGTCGTAAAGCAGATGAGCCCAGCCGGCGATTCAGCTATGTACGAAATATTCAGCCGCCTGAACACAGGCGGCGTAAACCTGACACCCCAGGAAATTCGAGCCAGCCTCTATCATTCCTATCTCATCGACTCGGTATTGGAGCTGAACACCCAGAATGAATGGCGAGAATTGGTTGGCCAGCCAATACCTGACCCTCGTATGCGAGACACCGAGTTCTTGCTCCGCAGTCTAGCTCTAGCACGAAAGCTTGATAGCTTCGGCGGTTCGATGACAGCCTTTGTGAATGCCTTCTGCGAAGAAGTCAAAGCATTCTCGGCTCCGCAGGCAGACGCCGCCATATCAGATCTTCGAGCTTTCTTTTCCATTTTCCCTCAAGGGACGACAGAAATATTCGATCGGGCAGGTAAGTTCAGCGGCGTCTTGTTTGAGAGCTTCTTTGCAGGATGGGTCCGCCAAGGGAAACCTACACTCGCGCCGCAGGACGCAGTCCGCGCCGTCAGGCGTGTAAAGTCTGATGACAGGTTCGCTAAATCGCTACATCAAGGGTCTACGAAATCTAATAATATTAAAGATCGCATAAGACTTGCTGAAGAAGAAATCAAGGCGCTAATATGACCGAGCCGGGGGTTGATCACGAAAAAACCGGGGCGGTCGGGTCTCTCTATGGAGACTATCTCGGCTTGGTGGATGACCTAAGGGACCGAAGCCCATCAGGACTGGCAGCATTGAATCGCACTTTTCACAAGGTCATACTGGTAGCGGCCGCCAGCAGCCTTGAGGATCAGGTAAAGAACGTCGTAGAGTCCCTCTTCTGCAACCATGGAAGAAACGAGCTTGGGGCTTTTATACAGAAGCGGGTAATGGCCAGAGGATACCATCAGCTCTTCGATTGGGACAACGAAAAGGCAAAGCCGTTCTTCAGCAGCTTCGGCAAAACCTGTGGTGAATTATTTGATCAAAAAAGAAAGAGAGACGATACATTCGAAAAACAGCATTACGCATTTATGCGGTTAGGGAATCTGAGAAATCAGCTCGTCCATAGAGATTATGCAACATACACCTTAGACGAAACTCCAGAGGAATTGTTTAAATTCTATTGCTCAGCTATTCATTTCCCAGGAAGATTCGAAGAAATTATCTTTGCGAGCACCGGAGTTTGAGTTCGGTGAGCACGAACCAATCTCCCAAAAACCGATTGAGGTTGTTGAAAGTCTAGGACGACGCTGACCGTAACTGTCTACCACTCAGGGCGATCAGGCATCCGGTTTGATCAAGTAACCAGTTCCTAGGCTTGGCAGTATCGGCATCAACCTGTCCGATGCCGATACGGGGCGCAGCCCATGATGCTCTTGCCTCAGTCCAGCTCCCACTTCCGGCTAGAAACCCAGAGTCAGAAGTTCGTTGGACAGGGTCTGTGAGGGCTAACGTCTCGGGCAGCCTTTCCGGATTCGTCGGCGGCACAACAGATTCTATCCCGGCGGTGATTCGGTTCGTCCAGCAGCCCGGACACGTAGGCGGCCAGCTCCACGCTTGCTGCGCCATGGGCATCCGCTGAGTTGGGACCCTGCTCCCAGCCCAGCTTGTTCTTCTTGCTCGGCTTCCAGCCAAGCAGCTCTATCCTGAACGGCGCGCCCACGATTGACGAATCTAGCGCGTATGCTGCGTCTGGCGATCAACCTCGACCTCATCCCATATGATCGCTCACATGTTCGGGTCGGTCCTTCTCCAGCGCTCTGGTAACGGCAGCCACAGCAGCCTCCAGATGTTCGTGCTCCCAGAGGCGAACGACACGCCAGCCGCCAGCAATCAGGGCATCGTTCGACGCACGATCTCGTTCGATGTTCCGCTGAAGCTTCGGCGTCCAGTACCACTCGTTGGTGGCTGGTTGACTACCATGTTCGGGGCAAACATGCCAGAAGCAGCCGTCCACGAAAACGGCGACCTTGCGGGCCGTGAAAACGATGTCCGGACGGACCTTCATGGAGCCGAGATCGAGCCTGAGGTCCTTGCGGTATCGATACCCCATGCGATGCAGCGCGCTTCGCAGCGCAACTTCAGGCTTAGTGTCGGAGCGGCGATTGGCCCGCATGTTCCGCGAACGGCCCTCGTTGAGCGGGGCCGGGTATACCCCGCGTTCGTGGGCCTTCCTCCGCGCTTCTTCCAGTACGCTCTCCGCCACCACTGTCCCCGTTCGAGGCGAGCACATGTCGTGCGGAAAGATACTCCCGCACGCACAGGCACTCAAGTCAGACTTCCCTATCGAAAGGTTTCGGCGTGACCGACGCTTCCGACACCGGGACCGGGACCGAAGGCCGGCAGGAGCCGTCGACACCGCACCAAGCAGACCCCGAGCCTCTCTTCCAACTGCCCGCGGTTCGTATCAAGCAGAAGGTGCAGACCAAACACGCTGCCTCCCAACGCAAATCCGCTACCGCGAAGCGACGCTCGCGTGGTACAGCGAAGTCGAAGAAGACCGGCAATGCCTACTCATTACCTGTGAAGCGCGAGTTCACATCGATCGAAATCTGCGCAGGAGCCGGTGGCCAGGCGGTTGGTCTGCACCAGGCAGGTTTCCGCCACCTCGCCTTGGTTGAGATCGACAGCTATGCGGCGCAGACTCTCCGGCTCAATATCGAGGACCACGAAGTATGGGACTGGGAGCGACAAAATTGCGACGTACTGACTAGTGATGTCAAGGAATTCGACCCGTTCAATGATCTGACGAAGAGAATCATCCCACTCGAGAAGCGCGAGCTGGACCTTCTCGCCGGAGGCGTTCCATGTCCGCCGTTCTCACACGCTGGGAAACAACTCGGCAAAGATGACGAACGTGACCTTTTTCCGCGCATGCTCGAATTGGTCGAGATGCTTGAGCCTCGGGCCGTGATGATCGAGAATGTACGGGGAATTATGGACCAGAAGTTCGCCAATTACCGAGCTTGGATCGAGGCGAAGCTGACAGGTGGCACTTTCCAGGACGATCATGGCAATATTGTCACTGAGACCGGCCTCGGATACACGATGGGCGAATGGGAAGTGCTGGAAGCCAGCCACTTCGGAGTCCCTCAGCTTCGGCCGCGCGCAGTCCTGGTTGCCTTCCGGAACGACGTCATTGAAGGTATCACCTACAAATGGCCAGGCGAATGGCCCCAGGAAACGCCGGTCAGTGTTGCCGACAGTCTCAAGGCTTCGATGCTCGAGCGATTCAGGCCGTATTTCGACAGCGCTGCGCCGGGAGCCGCCGAAGAAGCTTTCGAGCGATGGTTCAAGAAAGCATCCGACCGCCACGAGGCACTCAACGATAAGGGAGGTGGCATTGCGCCAACTCTCGTCGGCGGTTCAAAGAAGCATGGTGGTGCAGACCTTGGACCCAGTCGTGCAAAAGCAGCATGGAAGCAACTCGGAATCTCGGGGATGGGTGTCGCCAATGATATTGACACCTGCGCCCTGAAAGGCACCGAAGCACGGGACCTCTTCGGACCTGATGGGCCTATGCTCACCGTACGGCAAGCTGCTATCATTCAGGGATTTCCCGACGAATGGGACTTCGCTGGCGGGAAGACAGCCCAATATCGGCAGGTAGGAAATGCCTTTCCTCCACCTGTTGCGCGAGCAGTAGGCAGATCGATAATAGATGTGCTTAGAGCAGACCAGCGGCGCAACAAAAATCGCTGATCATTTTGTTTCTATTGCACCAGATGGGGGAGCCGGGCCAATACCCGACTCGTCGATGAACAGAGCTCATTGTAGGCGCCTTTCCTTATCAAATCCGCATTTGAGATCTTGACCTCGACTCAGCTTGAGGTTTTACAGTCGCTACATGCCCTTCACACCACTCGAGCGCGTCTACCTGAGCACCCAGAACCTCGGCCGCCTGGCGACTGTTACCCCAGGTGGCAAGCCCCTCATCGCCCCCGTTGGCTTCCAACTGAACGATGACGGGACCATCGATATCGGCGGCCCGAACCCGGAGTCTCAGCGGTACCGGAACGTCGAGAAGAATCCGAACGTCACATTCGCCGTTGACGATATGACTCCCGATGAGCCGGGAGCGGTCAAGCCAGGCTGGGGGCGCGGGGTGATCATTCGGGGAGTTGCCGAGGTGCTGACCGTGGAGACGCCGCCGGTCGCTCCGGAGTGGTTCTCCAACAAGATCATTCGGATTCGGCCGGTTCGGATCCACAGTTGGCATATCGATCCGGACAACCCCGACGGGGAAGCTCGGGTCGTCGGGTAAGGGTTGTCCCTGAGGGGGTCTCATCCCTGCGGGGGATTCTCACCCGGAAGTCGGGCCGCGGCCGGTGACCTTCGGTTGTTTCTGCGCGAGACTGCTTGCAGGGCAATCGAGTTGGAAGGTGGTCGGGATGAGCAGACGGTACTGGGCGCGGGCGGTGTTCGCGGGGGCGATCGTTGCGGTCCCGCTTGCGGCGCTGGCTGTTCCGGCGCAGGCCGAGCCGACTGCCCCGCACGTTACGCAGGTTCGGCACGAGCACTGGAACGTTCCGTGGGACGTGCCGGGGACCTGGGACAATTGGAATCGTCATGGCCGGTGGGACGATCGCTACCCCTACGAGCGGCGTCACCACCATCATCGGGGATGGCAGCGATCCGTACCTCCGGGATGGTTCGGGAGCAGCTAGATCCGGGGGCGATGGCCCGGTACCGCACGGGGTGCCGGGCCATCGTCGTGTCTGTCAGTCCTCGTCGGGGGTGGTCGCGACTCGGCGGTGACGTCGCCATCTCCAATAGACGACGCCTAGAACGACGAGTGCGACGACGACCACCGCCGCCCACAAATCGACTCGTTGCAGGATCACCGTGAACGACTCGCCGATCGCGTAACCGGCCATCACCATCGCGCAACCCCAGATGATCGCGCCGAGTGTGCTGGTGAACAGGAACCGCGAATATCGCATCGAGGACATGCCGACCAGCTGCGGCAGCATGGTTCGGAAGAACGTGCTGAAACGGCCGAAGATCACTGCCCAGCTGCCGTGACGTTCGAAGTATCGGCCGGAGCGGTCCAACCGCTCACGATGGCGTTCGAACACCGCCCAGCGCAGGATTCGCGCGCCGAAGATCCTGCCGGTGCCGAATCCCACACTCGCGCCGACGATTGCGGCTACGACCACGAGGACCAGGGTGGTCGGCAGATCCAGCCGACCGCGGTTCGCGGCGACGCCGGCCAAGATCGCGGCGGTGTCACCGGGCACCAGCAGGCCGAAGACCATCGCCTCCTCCGCGCACACCAGAAGCGCCACAACCAGGTACGTCCACACCGGCTGAAGGCCCAGTACGCGCTGAACCAGCGAGTCCATGCCATCGACGCTAGCCACTGCGGCGAGCGATTTCAGGCGAGATGGTCGCGGACTGTCCGAACCGATATCGACTGCACAGCTCGATCGGCGGCTAGATTCCGAATGGAACAAATCGAACGTTCGTCACGACATACCTCACGTACAGATCGACCCGAACACGAATCGACCCCCGAAGGAGCCGAACGGATGAAATTCGGTCGTATCGCCGCCGGTATCGCACTCGCCGCCGCCGCTCTCACCACAGTCCCGGCCGTCGCCTCCGCCGACGACCCGGAATTCCCGCGCAACGGCGTGATCCCACCCGGCACCTATCACATCATCAGACACCCCTCCAACGTCGTCGGCTCCCCGATGGAGAACTGCGACCTGCAGGTATTCGTCGACCACATCGTCGTCGTACTGGTCTGCGGGGAGTCCGGGGTCACCGGACGTCAGTCCCCCGTCGGTCCCGACGAAACTCGCGTGACCTTCGACGGCAGGCCGTTCGGCCTGGATCTACAGGACATCGACCCGCGGTTCGGACATTGGATCGGCGTACCGAACATCGCGGGAACCCAGTTGAAGGCACCGTATCCGCTGGCGGGAGTCACCCTGAACCGCCGCTGATCCGGCAGCCGTTCTGTCCTCCGCGGATACACCTCATCTATCCGCGGAGGCAGTCGGCTCATCGCACGGCCACCGGCCCCACCGGACCCACGAGACCGCGTTCCCGAAAACACCTCTGCGCAGAACATGCGATCGAGTGCTCGGTAGGCGAAGTGCCGGTGCGGCGGAGATTCGGCAAGTTCCTCCGGCCGGGTGCTCGCCCGGCGATACGTCGACTTGGACGCAATGGCGCGGGAAATCCACTTTGCGCGTCCGCCCCATGTGGTTGCGGACCAGCCTGGGGCGCTTTTCGGATCCGGGCAGACGCTGTGGGCGGTCGTCGATATTCCGCTGGGTCAGCTGGATACTTTTCGGCAGCGGTACGGACTCCGGCACTTCAGCGCCGCTGTGCCGCTGGACATTCCCGGCTACTTCAAGGAGGCCGGGGTGGTGGCCGACGTCCTGAAATCCGATGACGGAAACGTCAGTGTCGAAAACGCCCACGCGCTTCCGGCACGACGCGTCGCCCTGCACACCACAGGTCCTGCCGAACGACGGGTTTTCATCAGCGTGCTCTGCTGACACTTCGCCCGAACGACAGAAACCGTTCAGCCCTTGTAGGTTTCACTTCCTTCGAGCACTCCCGCGACGCCGTCGAGGATCAGTTCCAGGCCGAAGGTGAAGTCCTCGTCGGCGGTGTCGGGTGGGGGGACCGATTCGAACAGGCCCGCGGCGAGGAGTTCGGCGACGTCCGGGAAGCGGTCAGGGTCGACGAGTTGGGTGAGTTCGCGGCTGTAGATTCGCAGGGCACGGGACTCGTCGAGGTCGGCTGCGCGACGGGCGGTGTCGAGTTGGTTCGCCATCAGGAAGCCTTGGCGCACATAGCCGCTCAGGACGGTGATGACGCCGATCTTCGTGCCCCAGTCGGCATCGGTCGCGCGCAGCGCGCGCAGGCCCGCGTCCATCCAGCCGACGGCGTGCGGGCCTCGAGGGGGGCCGCTGATCGGGATCTGCACGAGCCACGGATGACGTTCGAAGACGGCGAATTGATCTCGCGCCCAACGGCTCAGGGCCGAACGCCAAGGTTCGTCGTCTGGGCCTGGTTCCGGAGTCGGACCGAAAGCGGCGTCGGACATCAAGGCGATCAGTTCGTCCTTGGAGCCGATGTGGCGGTACAGCGACATCGGCGTGACGCCGAGTGCGGCAGCGATTTTCGGAAGGGTCGCGCCGGACAGGCCGGTGCGGTCGGCCAGGTCGATCGCGGTGCGGACCACCGTGTCCACGTCCAACTCGGCCGGCCGACCCAGGCGGGTACCGAGCGGCAGCCGCCACAGGCGGGCCAGATCGTCGGGGATCTGTCGCTCAGCCATGATCCGAACATCCTTCCACAGAGGCTTGCCCGAACCTTAAGTATATGTCTTATAGTTTAAGCCATATACTTAGTGTCGATGTGCACCGGCACCTCACCGAACGAACAGCGAGACCGTATGAACACCACCGTCATTCGCCGTATCACCGGAGCGACCGCACTGCTGGGAGCGGTGTGCCAGCTCATCGAACTGCCGCTGTACTTCGTCTACTCCGGCGCCCCGCCGGACTCGAACATCCTGACCCGGTCGCTGTTCGGCCTGATCGGGCTGACGTTCTACGTGGTCTTCATGACCGGCATCGGCCACCTGGTGAGCGAACTCGGCCCGCAATACCGCTGGCTCGGCACGTTGACCAGCACCGCGGGCCTGATGTGGCTGGCGGTCGCGTTCGTGAGCATGGGACTCGAGGTGGGCGCGGTCATCCAGTCACCCGCCGACATCGATCCGACGATCGCCGTCAGCGGTACCTACATCCTCTACGGCACCATCTCGAAACTGCTGATGGGCCTGTTCCTGTTCGCCTTCGCCACCTCCGTACGCCTCACCCGCATCCTCCCGACGTGGACAGCGTGGTCGGCATACGTTCTGGCACTGGTGAATTGGGTATTCGTCCCGTCGATGTTCTTCGGCAACACCCCGGCCCACTTCTACGCCGCCAACGGCTGGGGCACCACCGCGACCACCGGCGGGATACTGATGCTGTGGCTGCTCGCCGTCGGCGTCACCCTGCTGCGGCAGCCCTCCCCCGCCAACTCCACACAACCGCAACCAGCCTGAGGAGAAGGCATCCGGTCTCGGCCCAGGCGCGCCGAACCTCACGATCCGCCGGCGAATGGCCCCGCACAGAAGTCCGGGCGCGTAGCACCGCCCCGAAACGCACTGCGGCCCGGCACCTTCGGAAGGTGCCGGGCCGCAGGTGAAGCGAAAACCTTACGCGGTCTCGGTGATCGGGCGGTCGACCCAGCTCATCAGGCCGCGCAGCTTGGCGCCGGTGACCTCGATCGGGTGCTCGGCGTTGGCCTTGCGCAGGCCCTCGAGCTCCTTGTTGCCGCCCTCGACGTTGGCGACGAGGCGCTTGACGAAGGTGCCGTCCTGGATGTCCTTCAGGATCTCGCGCATGCGCTCCTTGGTGCTCGCGTCGATGACGCGCGGGCCCGAGAGGTAGCCGCCGAACTCCGCGGTGTCGGACACCGAGTAGTTCATGCGCGCGATGCCGCCCTCGTACATCAGGTCGACGATCAGCTTCAGCTCGTGCAGCACCTCGAAGTAGGCCATCTCCGGCGCGTAACCGGCCTCGACCATGACCTCGAAACCGGTCTTGACCAGTTCCTCGGTGCCACCGCAGAGCACGGCCTGCTCACCGAACAGGTCGGTCTCGGTCTCCTCCTTGAAGGTGGTCTTGATGACGCCCGCGCGGGCGCCACCGATCGCCTTCGCGTAGGACAGCGACAGCGCCTGGCCCTCACCCTTCGGGTCCTGGTCCACGGCGATCAGGCAGGGCACGCCCTTGCCGTCGACGAACTGACGACGCACCAGGTGGCCGGGGCCCTTGGGGGCGACCATGCCGACGGTGACGTTGCCCGGAGCCTTGATCAGGCCGAAGTGGATGTTCAGGCCGTGGCCGAAGAACAGCGCGTCGCCGTCCTTCAGGTGCGGCTCGATGTCGTTGGTGAAGATCGACGCCTGGGCGGTGTCGGGGGCGAGCAGCATGACCACGTCGGCCCACTCGGAAACCTCGGCGGGGGTGCCGACCGTCAGCCCGGCCTCCTCGGCCTTGACCCGCGACTTCGAGCCCTCCTTCAGGCCGATGCGGACCTCGACGCCGGAGTCACGCAGGCTCAGCGAGTGCGCGTGCCCCTGCGAGCCATAGCCGATGACGGCGACCTTGCGTCCCTGGATGATCGACAGGTCGGCGTCGTCGTCGTAGAACAGCTCGATAGCCACTGGTTGTATCCCTTCGCGGATGGCCCCCGGAGCATGCCGGGGAGTGTGTTCGGTATGCGCGCCACGAGGCGCATTCAGTTCAATGCATCAATTTCGATCGGACCCCGCACCAGCGGGGGAAAGCAGTTGCGCCGACCTATCGACAGACGACAACCCTAGTCCTCGCGACGCCGCGTCGGTGCAGCGCCCGTCCCCTACCACCGCGTACGGCGTGGAGCCCGATCGACGTCACCGGGTCGCGGTGATCGACTTGGGCCCGCGGCCCACGGCCACGACACCGGACTGCACGATCTCCCGGATGCCGTACGGTTCCAGCATCCGCAGCAGTGCGTCGAGTTTGGACCGGGTGCCGGTCGCCTCGACGGTGAGCGCGTCGGGCGAGACGTCGATCACCTTGGCGCGGAACAGGTTCACCGATTCGATGACCTGGGTGCGCACACTCGCATCGGCCCGCACCTTGACCAGGATCAGCTCACGGGCGACCGAGTTGTCCGAATCCTGCTCCACGATCTTGATGACGTTCACCAGCTTGTTGAGCTGTTTGGTGACCTGCTCGAGCGGCAGGTCCTCGACCGTCACCACGATCGTCATCCGCGAGACGTCCGGCAGTTCGGTGCCGCCGACCGCGAGGGACTCGATGTTGAATCCGCGCCGGGAGAACAGGCTCGCCACCCGAGCCAGCACACCGGGCTTGTCCTCCACCAGCACGCTCAAGGTGTGGGTGGTACTCATGAGTGGTTCCCCTTCTGCCCGGCCTGCTCGTGCGCCATCGCCTCGTGGATCACCGAGGGCTCCGCGGCCGCTTCGTCGTCGTCGAACAGCGGGCGGATACCGCGGGCTGCCATGATCTCGTCATTGGAGGTGCCGGCGGCGACCATCGGCCACACCTGCGCGTCCTTGCCGACGATGAAGTCGATCACCACGGGGCGGTCGTTGATGGACTGTGCCTCGCGGATCGCGGCCTCCACATCCTCTTCCTTCTCCACCCGGATGCCGTGGCAGCCCAGCGCTTCGGCGAGCTTGACGAAATCGGGGATGCGCAGGGTGTGGGTGCCCAGATCGGTGTTGGAGTACCGCTTCTCGTAGAACAGGGTCTGCCACTGGCGGACCATGCCGAGGTTGCCGTTGTTGATCAGCGCGACCTTGATCGGCACGCCCTCCACGGCGCAGGTGGCCAACTCCTGGTTGGTCATCTGGAAGCAGCCGTCACCGTCGACCGCCCACACCTCTTTGTCCGGAGCGCCCATCTTCGCGCCCATGGCCGCCGGAACGGCGTAGCCCATCGTGCCCAGACCACCGGAATTGAGCCAGGTGCGCGGCTTCTCGTACTTGATGAACTGCGCGGCCCACATCTGATGCTGGCCGACTCCGGCACAGTAGATCGCGTCGGGACCGGCGAGCTGGCCGAGCTTCTCGATGACGAATTCCGGGGACAGCGAACCGTCCGAGGGCGGGGTCCAGCCCAGCGGATAGCTTTCGCGGACACCGTCCAGGTAGCTCCACCAGTCCGAAAGTTCCAGCAGCGCAGCGTTCTCGGCGGTCGAATGCGCGGGGTCGGCCTTGAGCGTCTCGATCAGCTCGGCGATCACCTCGCGGCAGTCGCCCACGATCGGCACGTCCGCGTGCCGGTTCTTGCCGATCTCGGCGGGGTCGATGTCGGCGTGGATGACCTTGGCGTTCGGGGCGAACGAATCGAGTTGACCGGTGACCCGGTCGTCGAACCGCGCGCCCAGGGTGATCAGCAGATCCGACTTCTGCAGCGCCGCAACGGCTCCCACGGTGCCGTGCATACCGGGCATACCCATGTTCTGCCGGTGGCTGTCCGGGAACGCGCCGCGCGCCATCAGCGTCGTGACGACCGGGATGCCGGTCAGCTCGGCCAGTTCCAGCAGTTCCTTCGACGCCTCGGCCTTGATCACGCCGCCGCCGACGTACAGCACCGGGGACTTCGAGTCCAGGATCATCCGGGCGGCCTCGCGCACCTGCTTACCGTGCGGCTTGGTCACCGGGCGGTAGCCGGGCAGCCGCATCTCCGGCGGCCAGCTGAACAGCGTCTGCGCCTGCAGCACGTCCTTGGGGATGTCGACCAGCACCGCGCCCGGACGACCCGTCGAGGCCAGGTGGAACGCCTCGGCGATCATGCGCGGGATATCGAGCGGGTCGTTGACCAGGAAGTTGTGCTTGGTGACCGGCATGGTGATACCGGAGATGTCCGCCTCCTGGAAGGCGTCGGTGCCGATCAGGCTCCGGCCGACCTGTCCGGTGATGGCGACCAGTGGCACCGAGTCCATCTGCGCGTCGGCGATCGGCGTCACCAGGTTCGTCGCACCCGGTCCCGACGTGGCCATGCACACACCGACCTTGCCGGTGGCCTGGGCGTATCCGGTCGCGGCGTGACCCGCGCCCTGCTCGTGCCGAACCAGCACGTGACGAACCTTGGTGGAATCGAACAACGGATCGTAGACCGGGAGTACCGCACCGCCCGGAATGCCGAAGACCGTGTCGACGCCGAGCTCCTCGAGGGAGCGGACGACCGACTGCGCGCCGGTGACCCGCTCGGGCGGGACCTGGCGGCGGTTCGGTGCGGCAGTAGTCGCGGATGCCGGCTGATTGGCCGAGGGCGCGGGCCTGCGGGCCGAGGGCCCGGGCCGTGCGGTAGGTGCGCTCACCGTCTTGATCCTTTACTGCTTGTCTTCTCTAGCGGAACTTGGCCTGAACACAAAAAAGCCCCCGACAGCCGATGGCTGATCGAGGGTGGCGCGTCGCAGCTACGAGCTGAGGTAATCAGTCTCAGCGCTGGACGCGCCGGCCGATTACGAGGAGCTCGATTCGATTCACGCGCACGACGGTATGTGGGCGTGCAGCGTTGAGTCAAATTCCCTGACATGGGTGTCCCATCATGTGAGACAGGGCGGTATCTGTGTCCGATCGCCGTGATGCGAGGATGTGGGTGTGTCCTCGTCGCATCAGTCCGTGCCACCTGCTCGATCGTCCCACACCGCCGACCAGGCATCCGATACGGGTCGGGTGATCAGAAACCCGCGCCTCGGCCATCTCGCCGTGTTCGTGCTGTTGCTCTGTGTGGCGTTCGCGTTCTTCGGGTGGCCCCAGGTGCTGTGGATTCTGTTCGTCATTCCGATCGCCGTCGTGATCTGGATCGAGCGGACCCGGACGAAGGTGTCCGCGTCGGGGCTGGATCTGCGGACGTTCTTCGGCTCGCGGCATATCGACTGGTCACAGCTGCAAGGGGTGAGCATTCCCAAGCGCGGCTACGTGCGGGCGCATCTATCCGACGGCTCCGAGGTGCCGCTGCCCGCGGTCGGATACGACCGGCTGCGGATCCTGGTCGAGGCCAGCGGGGGGCGCATTCCGGACCCGTTCGCCGCGGCCGAGGAGGCCGAGGCGAAGGCCCGCGCCGAGGCCGCCGCAGCACGGGACGACGCGGCCGAGGACACCGGCGACGAGACCGAGATCACCAACGCGGCCGAGGCCACCGCCGAGTCCGACGAGAAGAACAGCGCCGACGGCTCTGCCACGCACACCGCGTGATCGCACACTGTTGATTCTCGCCGCGGACCCGCGACCGGCACCTGACCTCCATCGCCCGGCCTGATCTCCTCGGCGCACCCGATGCGATCTCCCCGGGCCATCGCGGCGAGCAGAGTCCGCTGGATCGCGCTGGATGTGCGGCTCCATGTCAGCGGATCCGACACGTCCGCTGATGCCGCGGGAATATCGGCCGCCGGTTGTGTGCTAGTACAGAAATCGGCCGATCGCGGCGCAACAATGTCGCGGGCCGCGAAGTCGCCCACCGGCGCATCACACCCTCCTCACTCGGGAGTACCGTAAAAGGGCCGTCCAGGCAGTCACCAGTCGCCGAACAGCCCCCGCGACGAGATTCGAGGACCCGACACCTATGCCACCGCTTCGTTCACGCACCACCACGGCCGGACGCAACGCCGCAGGCGCACGCGCGCTGTGGCGGGCCACCGGCCTGACCGACTCCGACTTCGGTAAGCCGATCGTCGCCATCGCGAACTCGTACACCCAGTTCGTCCCCGGCCACGTGCATCTGAAGGACGTCGGCGAGATCGTGGCGGACGCGGTCCGGGCCGCGGGCGGCGTACCGCGCGAATTCCACACCATCGCCGTGGACGACGGCATCGCGATGGGCCACGGCGGCATGCTCTACTCGCTGCCCAGCCGCGAGATCATCGCCGACTCGGTGGAGTACATGGTCAACGCGCACACCGCCGACGCGCTGGTGTGCATCTCCAACTGCGACAAGATCACCCCCGGCATGCTGAACGCCGCCATGCGGCTCAACATCCCGGTCGTGTTCGTCTCCGGCGGCCCGATGGAGGCCGGTAAGGCCGTCGTCGTGGACGGCGTCGCCCAGGCCCCGACCGACCTGATCACCGCCATCTCCGCGAGCGCCTCGAGCGCCGTGGACGACGAGGGCCTGTCCGAGGTCGAGCGCAGCGCGTGTCCGACCTGCGGTTCCTGTTCGGGCATGTTCACCGCCAACTCGATGAACTGCCTGACCGAGGCGCTGGGTCTGGCGCTGCCGGGCAACGGCTCCACACTGGCCACCCACGCCGCGCGGCGCGCGCTGTTCGAGCGGGCCGGGACCACCATCGTCGAGGCCGCCAACCGCTGGTACCGCGACGACGACGCCTCGGTGCTGCCGCGAAACATCGCCAACGCCAAGGCTTTCCGCAACGCGATGGCGCTGGACGTGGCCATGGGCGGATCCACCAACACGGTGCTGCACACCCTCGCCGCCGCGCAGGAGGGCGAGATCGACTTCGACCTGGGCACCATCGACGAGATCTCACGTCGCGTGCCGTGCCTGTCGAAGGTCTCCCCCAACTCCGACTACCACATGGAAGATGTGCACCGGGCCGGCGGCATTCCCGCCATCCTCGGTGAGCTGCGTCGCGCGGATCTGCTGGAGACCGACGTCTCCACCGTGCACACCCGCAGCTTCGACGAATGGCTGGACACCTGGGACATCCGCTCGGGCAAGGCCTCCGAGGAGGCGCTGGAGCTGTTCCACGCCGCACCCGGCGGTGTGCGCACGACCGTGCCGTTCTCCACCGAGAACCGGTGGTCGTCGCTGGACACCGACGCCGAGGGCGGGTGCATCCGCGATCTGGCGCACGCCTACACCGTCGAGGGCGGGCTGTGCGTGCTCAAGGGCAATATCGCCCCCGACGGCGCGATCCTCAAGACCGCGGGCATCGACGAGGACCTGTTCACCTTCGAAGGTCCGGCCGTGGTGCTCGAGTCGCAGGAGGACGCGGTCTCGGCCATCCTCGGCAAGAAGATCACCGCCGGCGACGTCGTCGTCATCCGGTACGAGGGCCCTGCGGGCGGCCCCGGTATGCAGGAGATGCTGCACCCCACCTCGTTCCTGAAGGGCCTCGGCCTGGGCAAGGTCTGTGCGCTGATCACCGACGGCCGCTTCTCCGGCGGCACCTCGGGCCTGTCCATCGGGCACATCTCCCCCGAGGCCGCCAGCGGCGGCACCATCGGCCTGATCGAGGACGGCGACCGCATCCGCGTCGACGTGCACACCCGGGCGTTGGAACTGCTGGTCTCCGACGAGGTGCTGGCCGAGCGTCGCGCGAAAATGGATGCGCGCGAACGGCCTTGGCAGCCGGTTGCCCGTGATCGCCCGATCACCACCGCCCTGCGCGCCTATGCCGCGTTGGCGACGTCGGCCGACAAGGGCGCCGTGCGCCGCGTGCCGTAAACAGTCTCGACGAATTCGGGCCCGCTCACTGTGAGCGGGCCCGAATTCGTTGGTGGGGTTGATGATCGGAGTCTTCGACTCCACCCGTGTCTCTCCGACTGAAGGTCGCATCAGCCTTCTCGAGGCGGGTAGGCTTGCGAGAGAGCTGTAAAGACGAAGTGCCACAGTGACATCGAGGGGGATGAGTATCCATTGACGTCATCGGACGGAACCACTGGCAGCGCTTTCGATGTTGCGCCGGAGGATGTGAAGGAATTCGGTCGTACCGCATATCGCCTCGCCTCGGAACTTCGGGCTGCGGCATCGATGCTCGATAACGAGGTGCGCGGTCTGGAAACCAGCTGGACAGGTGCAGCGGCGAGTTCTTACCAGGCAGGTTGGGGCGAACTGCACGCTGGAGCTGCGGACGTGTGGGACGCACTGTTCGGGTTGGCCGACAAGCTCGGCATTACAGCGGAGAACTTCTCCCAGGCCGATACGACATTCGCGTCCGCGGTGAGTTCGTTGGACTTGCCGTGAGCAGCGCTGATTTCTCCGTAGACCTCGATCACCTGGATCAAGTAACCGGTCGGATAAAGGCGCTTGCCGAACTCCTGACCGAGCATCTCGCCGAATTGGACAAGCGAGCGGGACAGCTGATGCAATCCTGGTCGGGCGAGGCTGCCTCGGCATATTCGTCCGCGCACGCGGAGTGGAGTACGGCAGCCGTGGAAATTCGCGACGGACTGCACTCGATCGAGACGGCTGCGCGGTCCGCACACGGCAATTACGGCACGGCTCTGAAGGGCAATAAGGGAATGTTCAATATATGAGCCCGCCGGTCAACGTATCGCCGGGTACGCTAACCAGCGTAGGCTCTGCCCTGAACAACGTGTCGAGTGCCGTTTCCGCCCAATTGACGGCACTTCAAACCAGCCTTTCCGCATGCAGCGGTATGTGCGGCAACGATCCATCCGGCGTCGTACTGGCGAAATCTGTCAACAAGACGACAAATGCGCTGATGCTGGCATTGACGAATATCGTCAATGGAACAGCACGCACCGGCGATGCCATCAAGGCATGCGGAGCCAATCATGGCAACGCCAACGCAGCATCTGATATCAGCACCACCGACGGTTGCCCGTTTCCCTTTCCAGCCGAAACGCCGAAGATCGAGGTCAAGTACCCGCCATCAAGTGAGGGGGGCGTAGGCGAGTCGATAGTTGCGCGAACTGCGGAATTACTCGTCGGCATGGTTTGCCCGAACGGTGACCAAGGTAAGTTACGCACCGCCGCCGCGGCGTGGCGTTCGATGAGCGCAACGTGCAGTGCCAACTCGACAAGTCTCAGCGGCCCCAAGGCAGACGTTGCCGCTCAGAAGATGCCCGAGGGGGAGGATATCTGTGATTCGATCGGTTCCATCGCTGACTGGCTGACAAACACGGCAACCTCCTGCACGAATCTTGCGGCGCAGCTCGAGCAGTACGCACAGCACTTGGACGATATCGACGAGGCGCTGGCGCGGCTCACGGCGAAGGTCACCCACCCGTCCTCATTGATTTCGGGCGTTATCCACCTGATCGAAGGTGATCATAGCGGCGTCGCAGGTGACATCCGCACGGTACTCGACAATTTCGGATCCGAAGCCGATGCACTCGGAAGTATTATCGCCGCCGAGGCGGAGAAGGTCGAGAAGATCGCATCCGACGCCGCGCGATATGCGGGAATAGTTCTCTATAATGTGGCAGCGGAGCTGGTCAATGTAGCCGCTTCATACGGAAATGCCATCCAGCATGACCCATTGCGCATGGGAACCGATATCGCCACGACGGTCGCCGGATTCGCGCTGACTACATTGGGCGGCGGCGGTGAGATCCTGGGAACAGGGCTCGATGCTACGGGCCTGGGAGCGGTGCTCGGCGTTCCCACCAACATTGCTTCAGCCGGAGTTATCGCGGCCGGTGTCGGCCTGGCGGCGGGCGGCATTACAGATTCGGCCCGTGATGTGCAGGGCAATATGGTCTCGCCGATGGCTCGCAAGAGTCCCGGGGGCCGCGGCCCGGTCCAGCGCGAACCGGCACCAAAGACTCTGAATGCATTCCCTGATGCGACAAAGGCAGTACGAAAGACTCCGGTTCAAGGCGGAGGTTCACTGCGGCCGCGTTGGAAGGATCCAAAAGGGCGGATATACGAGTGGGATTACCAACATAAAACAGTGGAAATGTACAATAAGAACGGTAAACATCTTGGCGAGTATGATCCCGACACCGGAGTACAAACCAAGCCCGCAGACAAAAATAGAAAGGTTGAACCATGAGATTGGAAGTCACAGTCTTCGACCGGGAATCCGACCAGTTGGTCAGCGAGATCGACGTGACTTCGATCGAGCCTACCTTTGCGTGCGAGCTATTGGGTATCCCTTTTGAAAATCTCGTGTACGTCAACGAGTTGACCGCTGATCAACTCAGATCGATCTCGCAGCGTGCAGGTATAGATATCCCTTTCGACTCGTCGAAGTCATACTTCCTGGAACCCGAGGCTGAATTCGATGGCGAGACTTGGCCGCCCAAGCCGGAACAGCCGGAAGAATAAGGCTGCTTCAGCGAAGTTGGTGGAGGTGTGTCGGAACTGAAGATCCGACTGCTGGTGGCGCATCACACAACCGCGGAACGTCTTCCGACGCTCAGTGCATACATCAGCCCGCCGCCGAGGATTACACCGACCGGCCAGGACAGCGCCGTCACGTACTGAGAGTGCGGAACCAGGGCGACCAGGACCCCGGCCGTTCCCGAGATCGCCAGGGCGGTCAGAGCGCGAGGGTTGAAGCCGCGGGTGTAGTGGTACATGCCTTGGGGCGCTTCGGAATACAGGTCGGCCACTACTGTGCGCTGGCGGCGGATGAGATAGTAGTCGACGATCAGGATGCCGAACACCGGGCCCATCAGGGCGCCGACGCCGCCGAGGAAGTAGACGATGAAATTCTGGTTCTCCCACAACTTCCAGGGCAGCACCAGGATCGACAGCACGGCGGTGATGATGCCGCCGGTACGGAACGAGATGTATTTCGGTGCGGTGTTGGAGATGTCGTAGGACGGGGAGACGAAGTTCAGCACCACGTTGATGCCGACCGTGGCGATCGCGAACACCGCCGCGGCGATGATGACGATCGTATCGCTGTGGATGTGCGCGACCAGCTCCACCGGATCGGACAGCACCTTGCCGTACACCTTCAACGTGGCCAGTGAGATGACGATCGAGATCACCACGAAAGCTGTCTCGTTGAACGGAATTCCCCACGCGTTGCCGCGCACGATGGCCTTCCTGCTCGGCGAGAAGCGCGCGAAATCGGCGTAGTTCACCAGCGGCCCGGCCATGAACGCCACCATCAGGAAGGCCACTCCCACGAACGCGGCAACGGTCTTGCCGCCCGACAGCGCCGCACCCGCGCGCGAGCCGAAATCGATACTCCAACCGGCCTTTCCGAGAATCCAGATCGCCAGCGCGAGCATCCCGATCCACACCACCGGCCCCGCGAAATCCGACACCCGGCGCACCACTTCCATGCCGTAGGTGATGACCAGCAGCTGCACCGCCCACAGCACCAGGAACGCGATCCAGCCCAGCTCCGACAGGCCGATGAAGCTGTGCTGCGTCAGCGATTTCAGTCCTGGTGCGACCCGCAGCAGCAACACGATCACCGCTGTCGAGGCCAGATACGTCTGAATGCCGTACCAGAACACCGCCACCAGCGCCCGCAGCAGTGCCGGGATGTTCGCGCCGAAAATGCCGAACGCACCCCGGGCGAACACCGGGAACGGCACCCCGACCCGCTGCCCGGCCACCCCGATCAGATTGCTACCGCCCCACAGCACCAGCACGCCGACGAACAACGCCAGCATGGTCTGCCACCCGGTCAGGCCCAGGGCGAGCATGCCGACGGCGAATCCGTAGCTGCCGATGCTGTGCGCCGAGGTCATCCACAGGCAGAACAGGTCCCAGGTGCGCCAGGCGTCGGAATCGGAGGTCGTGGGCTTCAGGTCCGCATTGACCAGCGCCGAGCGTTCGACTACCGGTGCAGGCTGTGTGTCCGTCATGGGAAATTCCTCACTCGATCTCGAGGCGGTCGGCTCGCGGGGCCGATGCCTCGCGAATCACGCCCACCACGGTCCCCACCTCACGGGCGGTCACCAGGGACGGCTGCACCACGTGAATCCTTCTGTCGGCCAGGCAAACCGGCCCATCAAGCACCGCACTGATCAGCGAAAGACTCTGTGCCGGTGGCGCATCGATCGGCTCGCGTCCGACATCGACGGCGTCACCGATCACCCGCGACTGCTGCACGAACCACCCCGGCGACACCTCGATCTGGGCGAAATCGTATGCCTGCCAGTTCATCTCGGCGGTGGTCACGAGTCCACCCGTAGCGCGGTCACGGCCGGAGTGAGCTGCGGTATCACGGTGTTCCCGTACACGCGCATGGTCTGCTCGTTGTCGTCGTGTTGCAGGTATCCGGCGAACTGATCGACGCCGAGTTCGGCGAGGCGGCGCAGCTTGGCGAGGTGTTCCTCGGGGGTGCCCAGGATGCAGAACCGGTCGACGACCTCGTCGGTGACGAAGTCCGCGTGGGTGTTTCCCGCGCGGCCGTGCAGGTTGTAGTCGTAGCCCTGCCGCCCGGTGATGTAGTCGGTCAGCGCCGCGGGGACCTGTCCGTTCGCGCCGTAGCGGGCGACGATGTCGGCGACGTGATTGCCGACCATGCCGCCGAACCAGCGGCACTGCTCACGCATGTGCGCGTAGTCGGTCCCGATGTACATCGGTGCTGCCACACAGACTTTCACCGCCCCCGGGTCACGTCCCGCCGCGGCGGCGGCCTGCCGGACCGTGCTGATCGTCCACTCGGCGATGTCCGGGTCGGCCAGTTGCAGGATGAATCCGTCGGCGACCTCGCCCGCGAGTTGCAGGGCCTTCGGGCCGTAGGCCGCGACCCACACCTCCAGCCGCGAGCCGACGCTCCACGGGAATTGCAGCGTGCGCCCGCCGTATTCGACCGCGCGGGAGTTCGCCAGCTCTCGGATGACATGGATCGATTCGCGCAGCGTCCGCAGTGTGGTGGGATGACCGCCGCCGACCCGCACGGCCGAATCACCGCGCCCGATACCGCAGATCGTGCGATTGCCGTATGCCTCGTTGAGGGTGGCGAAGGTGGACGCGGTCACCGCCCAGTCCCGGGTGGCGGGATTGGTCACCATCGGGCCGACCGTAATTCGCTTGGTCTCGTTCAGGATTCGGCTGTGCAGCACGTACGGCTCTTGCCACAGGATATGCGAATCGAATGTCCACACGTGGCTGAAGCCGTACGCCTCGGCCAGTTTCGCCAGATGCACCGTGCGCGCCGAGGGAGGATCGCACTGCAGGACCGCGCCGAATTGCATTGCCGTCTCCCTAGATCAGGTATTGGCAGGGATCGCGGCGCACGAAGCGCCCGTCGCCCTTGCGTCCGAGATACTCCCCCGCGTCGACGACAACCTTGCCGCGGGAGAGCACCGTGTCGACGTGCCCATCGATCTCGAAACCCTCCCAGGCCGAGTGGTCCATATTCATGTGGTGGGTCTTGCCCAGGCCGATGGAGGTGTGCCCGTTCGGGTCGTAGATCACCACGTCGGCGTCCGCGCCGGGCGCGAGCACGCCCTTGCGGCCGTAGAGCCCGAACATGCGCGCCGGTGTGGTGGAGGTGATCTCGACCCACCGCTCGAGGCTGATCCGGCCCTCGACCACACCCTGATACATCAGGTCCATCCGGTGTTCGACCGAGCCTATGCCGTTGGGAATCTTGGAGAAATCCCCGACGCCCATATCCTTCTGCCCCTTCATACAGAAGGGGCAGTGGTCCGTGGCGACCATCTGAATGTCGTTGGTGCGCAACGCCTGCCACATGTGGTCCTGATGGTGTTCCGCGCGCGAGCGCAGCGGGGTGGAGCAGACCCACTTGGCGCCCTCGAAACCCGGTGCGCCCAGTTGCTCCTCGAGTGACAGATACAGATACTGCGGGCAGGTCTCGCCGAAGACGTTGCGGCCGCGATCGCGCGCCGAAGCAACCTGTGCGACAGCCTGTTTCGCCGACACGTGCACGACATACAGTGGGGCGCCGGTCAGATCGGCCAACATGATCGCCCGGTGGGTGGCCTCCTCCTCGAGCTGCCAGGCCCGCGCGATGCCGTGATAGTACGGATCGGTCTTGCCCTGTTCGAGCAGCTGGCCCACGAGAACGTCGATGGCGGGCCCGTTCTCGGCGTGCATCATCGTCATCAGGCCGGTCGACGCGCCGGTCTGCATCGCGCGCAGGATCTGCGCGTCGTCGCTGTAGAACACGCCCGGATAGGCCATGAACAGCTTGTAACTGGTGATGCCTTCGTCCGGCAGCCCGCGCAGCGCCTGCAACGACGCGTCGTTCACGTCGCCGACGATCTGATGGAACCCGTAGTCGATCGCGCACTGTCCGGCGGCCATCTCGTGCCAGGTCGCCAGGCTGTCCTGCAGACGCTCGCCGAACTTCTGTACCGCGAAGTCGATGATCGTGGTGGTGCCGCCCCAGGCCGCGGCACGGGTGCCGGTCTCGAAATCGTCCGAGGCGGTGGTGCCGCCGAACGGCATCGACATGTGCGTGTGCGCGTCGATGCCGCCGGGGACGACGTATTTGCCGGTCGCGTCGATGACCGTGTCCGCGGTCCGGGCCAGGTCCGTACCCAGCACGGTGCTGCCCGGTTCGAGCAGTGCGGCGATCCGTTCGCCGTCGACGAGGATGTCCGCGGCGGTGCGGCCGGTTGCCGAGACGACGGTGCCGCCGGTGATGAAAGTGGTTGGCATACCGGGAAACTCCTTAGGAAGAGGACCGGAAGAGGTGAGGCTTGCGGAGTCGGCGGGCGGGCCGGGCTCAGGGAGCGACGATCGCCTCGTACGAATCCGGGCGACGGTCCCGGTAGAACTGCCAGTCCCCGCGCACCTCACGCAGCACGTCCAGGTCCAGTTCGCGGATCACGAGTTCCTCGGTGCCGGTGGAGGCGACCGCGCCGACGTAGTTGCCGCGCGGATCCACGAAATACGAACTGCCGTAGAAGGTCACCGCCGCATCGCCGAATTCGTCGCTCTCCGTGCCGATCCGGTTGTTGGCGGCGATGTAGTACTGGTTGGCGGCCGCGGCGGCGGGCTGCTCGAGCTCCCAAAGCCGGTTGGACAGACCGGGTTTGGTGGCCGAGGGGTTGAACACCAGCTCCGCGCCGGCCAGGCCCAGCGCCCGCCAGCCCTCGGGGAAGTGACGGTCGTAGCAGATGTAGACACCGATGCGGCCGACCGCGGTATCGAAGACCGGGTAGCCGAGGTTGCCGGGCCGGAAATAGAACTTCTCCCAGAAGCCCGGCAGGTTCGGGATGTGGTGCTTTCGGTACTTACCCAGATAGCTGCCGTCCGCGTCGATCACCGCTGCGGTGTTGTACAGCACGCCGGGTTGCTCCTGCTCGTAGACCGGCAGGACGACGACCATGTTGTGCTCACGGGCCAGTTCGGCGAATCGCGTCGTGGTCGGACCGGGCACCGATTCGGCGTACTCGTAGTACTTCTTGTCCTGAACATTTCCGAAGTACGGCCCGTAGAACAATTCCTGGAAGCAGATCACCTGCACACCCTCGGCCGCGGCCTGCTCGACGAACTTCTCGTGCTTGGCCAGCATCGATTCCCTGTCCCCGGTCCAGGTGGCCTGGGTGATGGCCGCCTTGATCGTCGCCATGGAGGTTCTCCTTCCAGAATTCAATTATTGTCGAATATAAACATTTCCTGAATATTTCGATGAATGCAGGAATTGTAAACCTGCCGCCGCGACGACCAGGCGGAAATGCGCAGAGTACGCGGAAGGCCGAGCCCGACAGATGCGGGCTCGGCCTTCCGGACGGCGAATCGCGGGACAGCGGATCGCCGGAACAGCGGTTCAGGTCAGTGACGAATGCCGTGGAACGGGTTACCGCCGTGCAGGTAGAACCAGGCGCCTGCGGCGGCGACCAGGGCGAGGACGAGGACAACGAAGGAGCCGTAGCTGGGGCGGGTCGCCCAGCCGCGGCTGCGGTCGAAAGACAGACGGCCGGGACCGGTGAGGATCAACGCAGCGGCCAGGCCCGCGAGGATCGACTCCAATTCGACTGTCTTGTACTGGAATCCGGAGGACATGCCCTGTTTCCAGAGCCACGCGTCGCTGATCGAGGCCAGGACCGCACCCGCGGCCAAGGGCGTAGCCAGCCCCAGGATGATCAGGATGCCGCCACCCACCTCGGCGACGGTGAGCATCGACGCGGACAGTTCGACGTGCTTCCAACCGCCGGAGGACAGCATCTCGCGGGTGCCACTCAGGCCCGGTCCGTGGAACCATCCGGCCAGCTTCTGCAGGCCGTGGTAGAGGAAGGTCAGGCCGATGACCAGGCGCAGCACCAGCAGGCCCAGATCCTGTGTGCCGCGGCGCGCGTCGATGCGAGTCAGACGTTGCCGCGGGGTGCTGTCACCACCGCCACCACTCGGCGCGGGCGGAATGGTGGCGAAGGAATACGTCGCGGCCATGGAATCGCCCTCCGGCACATCCCGGTCCTCGCCGGGCAGTTCACTCTTGGCCGATTCGTACCGGCCGATGCCCACCGACTCGTACTGGCCGGTGGTATACGGTTCGGCGGACGAGCCTCCCCTTGCGGGAACATCGGGATCGAGGCCGAGTTCGTCTTCGGTGCGCGGGACATCCGAGCCGGGAGCGGATTTCATTGTCGGGAACTCCCCGGTGGGCGCATCGTACGGACTGCGCGCCGGCTCCCCGGGATGCCCCGGGGTGTTCGACTCGGATAATGCATGCGGCTTGTCGGTCACCCGAGCAGACTATGTCGGCGCCGGGATCCGCGCTTCGTCTCCGCGCGGCGTGTCCGCGCCACGCGGGCCGGTCGGGTCACCCCCCTGCGAGCGTACGCCGCGGTATTTCCGTAACGTCTGACCCATGAGTGTGGTTGTCGCGGGCCGTATCGCTGTCAGCTTGGCCGTCGCCGCAGGTCTGCTGGCCGGGTGTGCCAGCTTCGACGATTCCGCCTCCAAACCGTTCACCCCCGCGCCCAGCATCAGCCCCGAGGGATCGGGACCGACCACCACACCTCAGACCAAACCGTCCACGCCCAAACGCGCCGCTGGCCCCTGCGTCGACTCGGATCCGAGCGTCGTGGTGTCCTGCCTGGACACCACCGGCGGGCTCACCGTCCTGCCCGACGGGCAGCAGGCGCTGGTGGCCGAGCGCGTCACCGGACGGATCCTGAAGGTGGTCAACGTCGACCCCAGCGAGATACCGCCGACCCCTACCGAGGCGGCAAAGGTCGATGTCGATGCCGCAGGTGACGGCGGCCTCACCGCCGTCGCACTGTCGCCGACCTACGACGAGGACGGGCTGATGTACGCGTACGTCACCACCGCGAGCGACAACCGCATCGTGCGCATCGGCGCGGGCGGCGTACCGAAGCCGATCCTGACCGGAATCCCCAAGGGCGCCACCGGGAATCGCGGCGCCATCGACTTCGTCTCGGCCTCGAAGATGGTGGTGGAGACAGGTAACGCGGGCGATCCGGGCGCGGCCGGAAATCCGAATTCGTTGGCGGGCAAGGTATTCACCATCGACAACCCCGGACCGGGCAGCGCGAATCCGAAGATTCTCGCCTCGGGCATCGGCACGGCCGGTGGCATCTGCCCGGATCACAAGGACACCATCTGGTTCACAGACCGCACCGCGACCGAGGACCGGCTGCAGCGCGTGGACGCCAACGGCACCGTGAGCACCGGGTGGACCTGGCCGGACCGGCCGGGAGTCGGCGGCTGCGCGGCCGCCGCCGACGGCGTCGCGGTCTCACTCGCCGCGGGCAAGGCACTGGCGTTCGCCAACGCCGACCAGAACACGCACGCCATCACCACCCCGCCGACCATGGTCGCGCAGAACAAATACGGCCAGTTGAACGGCGCGTCGCTGGCCCCGGACGGCTACGTCTGGGTGGACACCGTGAACAAGCCGTCCGCCGCCGGACCGCTGGACGACCGCGTCGTGCGGATTCCGCCGCCGAAGGGCGGCTCGGGCAACGGCTCGCCGGACTGATCGAAGGCCGGTGGCGCATCGGCTCGAATGCGCCACCGCTGCTTCATCCGCCGATGGCGGCTATCCGGCGACTCCGCAGGCCGCCAGCACCAGCTCACGCACGCGGGCGGCATCGGCCTGACCGCGGGTGGCCTTCATGACGTCACCGACGACCTTGCCCGCGGCCTGCACCTTGCCCGAACGGATCTTCTCGGCGATATCGGGATTGGCCGCCAGGGCCTTGTCGACCTCGGCCTGCAGGGCAGAATCGTCGGACACCATGCCCAGGCCCTTGGCCTCGACGATCGCGCCCGGCTCACCCTCGCCGGCGAGCACGAAATCGACGACCTGCTTGGCGACCTTGCTGTTGATGGTCTTGGCCTCGACCAGGGCGACGACCTCGGCGACCTGCTGCGGGGTGATGGGCAGCTCCTCGAGCGCCACCTCGCGCTCCTTGGCCTGCTCGGTGAGGTAGTTGACCCACCAGGCGCGGGCGGCGTCGACCGAGGAGCCCGCATCGACGGTCGCGATGATCAGATCCAGCGCGTCGGCGTTGACCAGATCGCGGAACACCTCGTCGGACAGACCCCATTCGGCCTGGATGCGGGCGCGCCGCAGCCACGGGTACTCCGGGATGGTGCCGCGCAGCTGCTCGACCCACGCCGCGTCGGGGGCGATGGGCTCGAGGTCCGGCTCGGGGAAGTAGCGGTAGTCCTCGGCGGACTCCTTGATGCGGCCGGGCGAGGTGGTGCCGTCGGTCTCGTGGAAGTGCCTGGTCTCCATGAGGATCGCACCGCCCTCGGCGAGGATCGCAGCCTGACGGCGCATCTCGAACCGCACCGCGACCTCGACGCTCTTGAGCGAGTTCACGTTCTTGGTCTCGGTGCGGGTGCCGAACTCCTTGGCGCCCTTGGCCATCAGCGAGACGTTCGCATCGCAGCGCAGCGAGCCCTGCTCCATCTTCACGTCCGAGACGGCGAGCGATTTGAGGACCTCGCGCAGCGCCGTGACGTAGGCGCGAGCCACCTCGGGCGCGCGCTCACCCGCGCCGGTGACCGGCTTGGTGACGATCTCGATCAGCGGAACGCCCGCGCGGTTGTAGTCCAGCAGGGAGTGGCTCGCGCCGTGGATGCGGCCGGTGGCGCCGCCCACGTGCAGGGACTTGCCCGTGTCCTCCTCCATGTGGGCACGCTCGATCTCGACCCGGAAGGTGGAGCCGTCGTCCAGCACGACGTCCAGGTACCCGTTCACGGCGATCGGCTCGTCGTACTGGCTGATCTGGTAGTTCTTGGGCTGATCCGGATAGAAGTAGTTCTTGCGCGCGAACCGGCCCCACGGGGTGATCGAGCAGTTCAGCGCGAGGCCGATCCGGATGGCCGACTCGACGGCCTTCTCGTTGACCACGGGCAGCGCACCGGGCAGCCCCAGGCAGACCGGGCAGACCTGGGTGTTCGGCTCGGCGCCGAAGGCTGTCGGGCAGCCGCAGAACATCTTCGTCGCGGTGCCCAGCTCGACATGCACTTCCATGCCCAGCACCGGCTCGAACCGGTCGACGACATCGGCATAGTCCATCAAGTCCACCGTTGGTGCAGTCATGCCGACAAGTCTATGTAAAGCCCCGACACCGTCGAGTCGCCGCACCCTGTCCAGGTCGCCGCACCCATTCCCAGCCATTGCAACGGGTGCGACCAACGCGAAAGAGTGCGGCGGAGCCCCACCCCCGGCGTGAGCCGAGCGCCCCGACGTACAAACACGTGCCCGGCGGCGAATCGTCTCTGTACGCCGAAAGCCGCCCGCGAAGCGAAAGGCTCAACAAGAACACCCCCGAGGTTTTCGGCGCGGGCTCGTCGTTCAGCCCTCGAAGCGCATGGCCGAAGGCCGAGTCTCGAGGGCTGAACGACGAGCCTTACAGCGCCGAAAACACGCCGCAGCGAAGCGGAGGCCAAAAATACAGCCGATCAATCGGCTGCTATTGCCTCGACGATCGGCATGCGGGCCGCGCGCAGCGCCGGCGGGATCGAACCCAGTAGCGCGAGAACCAGTGCGGCCGAGGCGTAGACGAGCAGCATCGGGCTCGGGGTGTAGGTCACGGGGATGGTCATGGCCCGTCCGAACGCGATGTCGGCAAGGTACTGGACCGCGGCGCCGATCGCCAGCCCGAGCACCGCGCCGGTCAGCCCGATTCCGGCGGCCTCGGTGAGTACCGCGCGCAGCATGAATCGGCGGCTGGTGCCCATCGCTCGCAGGACGCCCAGTTCACGGCGTCTTTCCAGCACCGAGAGCATCAGTGTGTTCAGCAGGGCGATCGTGGAGACCAGCACCACGATCCACAGGATCGATCCGGACAGCGACGTCCCCTGTTTCACGCTGCTGGACACCGCCGCCACCGAACCCGCACCGGTGTCCACCGCCAGTCCCTGCGGCACGGCCCGTCGCAGCAGGTCGAGTTCGGTCGCGGGGTTCACACCGGGCGCGTAATTGATTCCGAGAATGGTCTCCCCCGGCCGCTCGTACCACCGGCGCATCATGTCCAGATCCAGCAGCACCGTGCCGGTGATCGCCGAGAAGTACGGAATCACTTGCAGCACATGAACTTTGTGAATTCCGGTCGGCGTCGGCAGATCCAGTTCGGAACCCTCGTGCACTCCCAGCTGTCGCGCCACATCCCCCGAGACGACCACACCGTCACCGCGCGCCATCCGATCCTGCACACCGGGACGCAACTCGGTGACCGGACCGGCCGGGATGCCGCGCTCATAAGCCTGCAACATCACCTGCCCGCCACCGAGCGTGGCGAATGCCATCTGCGCGGAACCCACATCGACCACCCCCGGCAGCGCCCGGATCCGGGCCTTCAGATCCGCGGGCAGCAGCGGCCCGGTCGGGAACTCCGCCATCGAACTCGTGCTGACGTAGGCGTCCCGGCGTCCCACATCGGCGAAGGTCGCCGTCGCCGAATCGACCAGATTGTGTGACGCGCCGCCCATCGCGACCACCGCGGTCACACCGATCATGACGGTCATCGCGGTGGCCCAGACCCGGCGCGGAGCGCGCTCGATCGTGGTGGCGCCCAACGCTCCCGGCGCACCGAACACCCGCGCGACCGCCGCCGCGGATCGCACGATCGGTCCGGTCGCCGCGAAGCACAGCACCACCGCCGCGCTGATGGACAGCGAGATCGCGGCCAGGGACAAGCGGCCCAGGTCGGAGCGGGCGATCAGGATCGCCGCGGCGACCATCACACCGCCGAGAAGTACCGCGCCCCAGCGCAACAGCGGATTCACCGCATCGGATTTGGACACCCCCACCGGGGCCAGCGCCTCGATCGGCTGCACCTTGTAGATCTGCCGTGCCGCGATCGCTGCCGCGGCGGTACTGGCCAGCACACAGGCCGCGATGGCGATCGGGACGGCATATCCGGGCACCATATATTCGATCCGGCCCTGCACCGAGGCCATCATCGCCGAAGGCACCTGATCGATCGCGGTGCGCCCCATGAACATTCCCACCACCGCGCCGATACCGCCGCCGATCAGGCCGAGCAGCGCGGCCTCGGCGATCAGATCGCGCACCATCGGCCCGCGCCGCCCGCCGATGGCGCGCAGCAGCGAGAGCACCGGACGTCGTTGCGCCACAGCCATACTCATCGCGTTGTAGATCAGGAAGCCCGAGACGATCAGCGCCGCGGCCGAGGCCATCGTGGTCGAATAGCGCACCAGCTGAATGGCTCCGCCCGCCTGCGCGGTGCGCAGACTCGGATCGGCCACCACCGCACGTCCGTTCACCACTCCGGTGAGCGCCGAACGAAGTTGTCCCACATCGGTTCCCGGCGTCGGCACGATCTGGATCGAGTCGAGCTGACCGGACCGGCCGAGGATCTTCTCGGCCACCGGTAGCGCCGCCACCACGATCTGACCGCCGTTGAGCTGTCCGGACGTGTTGTCGTCCAGCACGCCCGCCACCGTCACCGTGGCCGATCCGAGGGTGAACCGCTCCCCCTCGTGTCGCCCGAGACCCGCGCCGACCAGCACTCCGTCCGGCACCGAGAGCAGTTTCACCGCCTGCGAACTCATCGGCCCGGCCAGCGCGCTGTCCAGCGCGGACACGCTGGCGTCGGCCCCGAGCAGCAACGTGCGATCCTCACCCGTGCCGACCCTGGATCGCACCATCGGCACCGCCGCCGAGACCCCGGGCACCGCCCGGATCCGCGGCAGCAGATCCTGGTCGAATCCGCCGTCGGTGACACCGGAGATCTCCAGTGCCGCTTTACCTCCGAGTGCCCGGGTGAGTTTGTCGACCGAGCCGGTGACCGAGCCGGAGATGCTCAGCACCGAGACCAGCAGCCCGGCCGAGACGGCCATCACGACCAGCGACATGATGGTGCGGCCGCGATGCGCGATCACCTCGCCGATATTGAACAGCCGCAGGCGATCCCACGCGGCGGCGATCATGCGCGAACCGCCGGCCGGCCGTCCGCGGAACGTCGCTCGGGGGCGTGCTCGCCGCGGGTGATCGATCCGATTCGCCCGTCCCCCAGGGTGATCACGCGATCGCAGTAGTGCGCGGCGCTCATGTCGTGCGTGACCATCACCACCGAATTGCCCTGCTCGGTGATCGTGCCGAACAGTTCCAGGATGGCCGCGCCGGTCTTGGAATCCAGGTTGCCGGTGGGCTCGTCGGCCAGGATCAACGGCGGATCCATGATCAGCGCCCGCGCCACGGCGACCCGCTGCATCTGCCCGCCGGACAACTCGGCCGGGCGGTGCTCGGCACGCTCGCTGAGCCCGACCAGGTCCAGCAGTTCCAGCGCCCGCGGTTTGGCCTTGCGTAATCCGGTGCCGTCCAACAGCTTCGGAATGGCCACGTTCTCCCAGGCGGTCAGCGTCGGCAGCAGATTGAAGAACTGGAAGACGAATCCGACACGGTGCCGCCGGAATTCGGACTGCCGGTCGTCGCCGAGGTCGCCGATCTCCTCCCCCTGGAAGGTGATCGACCCCGAATCGGGCGAGTCCAGCGCACCCAGCAGATGTAGCAGCGTGGACTTGCCGGATCCGGACGGGCCGATGACGGAGGTGAACTCGCCCGCGGCGATGGTCAGGCTGATGCCATCGAGGGCGCGGACCCGCTGCTGCCCCACTCGGTATTCCTTGACGACGTCGGTCAATTCCAACATCGGTGCTCCCCTCCTCGTTTCTGCCCGTCGACCGGGCACTGTCTCCGGTTTGTGGTCGGCCTCAGCGCACGAGCACCTCGGGCGCGCGCCACCGGCGCACGTCCTGGGCGTCGAGTACGGCGCGCAGCACGGGTTGTTCGGCGGCCAGTTCGAGATATGCGTCGGCGGCCGATTGTCCTTGCAGCAACGCCAGATCGAGCTTCACGTGCAGATGGTTGTCCCAGCGGTATTGCAGCGCGGCCAGCACTCCGGCAGGCCCGCCGAACAGCCGATCGACGTCCGGAAGTCTGTGTAGCAGACCCGGATTCGCCGGGTCGGCCGCCGCGCGCGTCAGCACCACATCGAGAATTTCGGTACGGGCGTGCAGATCTTTCCACGTCATCGCACTCACCCCTTCCCTCCTGCGCCCGGCATCGGTCCACCGAACGCTGTGGCATCGACGCTACGGACACGACGTCGGCGAATCGTCGTGCCGAGGGCGTGAGTTCGACTCCTACTCCGGTAGGAGCGCACACCCACTCCAGGGACGATGATCGGTGTCACACCGACTGGCTAGCCTTGGTACATGGAGGTGCTGCGGATCATCGTGCTGACCGCCGCCGCGGTGCTACTGGCCGTGGTGGCCTGGAAGGCGATCGTGGGGTGGCGGCACGCGCGGCAGCGGATCGTGGACTTCTGGCACGACCCGCGCGGCACATTCGAGCAACACATCGCCGAACTGCCGTTCGACTATCCGCCCGCGGTGATCGTCACCGCCGATCTGGCCCTGTCGATCGCCGCGATGACCGGCGTGATCCAGCGGCACGGCTACCTCGGGACCACCCTGCCCATTCTGGCGCTGCTGCTGGTCACCTTCGCATTCCCGATCCTGACCGTCTTCGGTGTCCCGCCGCGCCCGGTGCCGCTGTGCATCGTCGGGCTGATCGCGCAGGGCATGTTCCTGTTGCAGCCGGTTCCGCTGGACGCCTCGCCCTTCGTGCTGGTGGTCGTCGCCGGGGAGGTCGCGGCGATCGCGAGCAAACGGATCAGCCTGCCGTTCGCGGCCCTGGCCATGCTGCAACTGCTGCTGTTCCACATCGTGGGCCCCGGGATCGATTCGCTGCCCGCCTACCTGGTCGGCATCGTGCTGGGCACGCTGGTCGGGCTGATGATGCAGTACCAGCGCCTGTATCTGTACCAGGAACGCGAGAATCAGGAGATCCGCGCCGCGCGCGCCGCCGACGAGGAACGCCGCCGGATCGCCCGCGAGGTGCACGATGTGATCGCGCATTCGCTGAGCGTGACACTGCTGCACCTCACCGCGGCCCGCCATTCACTACAGACCGACCGCGACGTCGAGGAGGCGATCGACGCGCTCAGCGACGCCGAGCGGCTGGGCCGTCAGGCAATGGCCGACATCCGGCACACCGTGGGCCTGCTCGATCAGCTTCCGTCCAGCCTGACCCCCGAACCCGGTATGGACGATATCGCCGCTCTGGTCGAGGATTTCGTGCGCGCGGGCCTGGACGTGGACTACTCGGTGTCCGGGAATATCACGACCGTCTCGGCGACGACGGGTCTGGCGTTGTTCCGGATCAGTCAGGAATCGCTGGCCAATATCGCCAAGCACGCCCCCGACGCCGCGGCGACGCTGCGCATCGAGGTCACCGACACCCGGGTCAGCGCGGTCGTCACCAACACCCTCACCGGTCCGGCCCCGACCCGGCGCGGCCGCGGGATGGGCATCTCCGGAATGCGCCAGCGCGCCACCCTGATCGGCGGCAGCCTGACCGCAGGCCCCGCCGACGGTCAGTGGGAGGTGCACGCCGGATTCCCGATCACCGACCCCGCCACCGGCCTGACGTGCCCGGTCTCGGGCCCGGAGGATCATCTGCGGAGCGTGCGCGACGCGTTCACCGCTCTGACCCGCAAACTCCAGGAGGGTATGTGATTCCGGGTACTTCGCAGTCCGAGGAGAACGCGCTCGGCGTACTCGTCGTCGACGATCAGGAGCTGGTGCGCGGCGGCCTGCGCCGGATCCTGCGCCGCCGCGACGGTTTCCTGGTGAGTGAATGCGCCGACGGCGACGAGGTTCCGGCCGCGCTCGCCGCGCAGCCCGCCGACGTGGTGCTGATGGATCTGCGAATGAAGCGCGTCGGTGGCATCGACGCGACCCGAATTCTGCGCTCGCGCACCGACGCGCCGCCGGTTCTGGTGCTGACCACCTTCGACGACGACCAACTGCTCTCGGGCGCACTGCGCGCGGGCGCGGCCGGATTCATCCTCAAGGACTCCCCCGCCGAGGATCTGATCCGCGCGGTGCGCACGGTCGCGGGCGGCGGATCCTGGCTCGATCCGTCGGTAACCGGACGAGTGCTGTCGGCATACCGCACGGTTGCGCCGACTGCGGTCAAGACCCGTTCGGGCCTGGACGAGCTGACCGCGCGGGAGTATGAAGTATTGCAGCGAATCGGTCGCGGGCGGGTGAACACCGAGATCGCCGCCGAGTTGGGCATCTCGGAGGTCACGGTAAAGAGCCACGTCGGACACATTTTCGGAAAGCTCGGGTTGCGGGATCGAGCCGCGGCGATCGTGTTCGCGTTTGACCACGGAGTAGTCGCACCTGGAGAATCGTCGGCGTAAGAGGGGCAGGCAACCCCGGTGAGACAGCCGGGCACGGGTCTCGCACCCTGCCCAGGGACGGAGGTTTCACCGGTGAACGCATCGCGGCCGCGGACCGGCGGCCGATTCGGTCCGTACGAGCTGCGCTCCATGCTGGGCCGCGGCAGCATGGGCGAGGTCTACGAGGCGTACGACACCCACAACGATCGCGTCGTCGCCCTGAAGTTGCTGCCCGAGGAGCTCGCCCAGGATCCGAGTTATCGCGAGCGGTTCCGCCGGGAATCACATGCCGCGACACGCATCGCCGACCCGCACATCGTGCCGATCAATCGCGCGGGCGAGATCGAGGGCATGCTCTATCTGGACATGCGGCTGATCCGTGGCGACAACCTGCGCGCGCTGCTGCGTCGGCAGGGATCGATGGAGCCCGCGCGCGCGGTGCACATCGTCGAGCAGATCGCCACCGCGCTCGATGCGGCACATGGCGCGGGTCTGGTGCACCGTGACGTCAAACCGGCCAATGTCCTCGTCACGCCGACCGATTTCGCCTTCCTCACCGATTTCGGCATCGCCCGCAGCGAGGGCGACAGTTCGACCACGATGGTCGGCATCACGGCGGGTTCGTACACCTACATGGCGCCAGAGCGGTTCGACTCGGGTCCGGTCACCGGCCGCTCGGACATCTATTCGCTGGCCTGTGTTCTGTACGAATGCCTCACCGGTGCAACGCCGTTCCCGGTGCAGAACGTGAGCGCACTGATCCGCGCGCACCTGTCCGAGACGCCGCCGCGGCCGAGCCTGCAGCGTTCGGACGTGCCCGCGGCGCTGGATGCGGTTCTCGCGCACGCCATGTCGAAGTCGCCCGAGGACCGATTCGCCTCGGCCGGGGAGTTCGCCGGGGCCGCTCGTGCCGCGGTAGGTCTGTCGGGCGGGAGCGAGACCGCTGTCGCGGCACCACCGCCGCCGCCCACCCCGACCCCGGTCGATCCGCCGCGGCCGCAGGACACCGGTGCGGTGCAGGCGGGTCCGCTGCCGCCACTGCCACAGCGCGCGGCTCCCGGACCGGGTGCAGCCCGGCCGGTGCTGGAACCCACGACGTTCCAGCCGTTCGGGCCCGACGGTCCGACGATCGCGGCGCAGTTCCAGCCGCGCGGCGACGAGTTGCCCGAGTCCGGACCCGAACCGCGCGAGGAGATCCCCCCGGCCACGGGTTCGGCGACCACCGTCATGCGGACCGGCGCGGGCACGGGCATACCGTCCAATGCGGACGAGACGACCAACGCGCTGGCCCGTGGCCCGGTGCCGACCTCCGCGGATCAGGACATCCCCGACGAACCGGCCCCTGCCCCACGGGGTTACGAGACGACCGGATCGTTGCGGATCATCGCCCCCGCCGATCCGGAGGAGCGCGATACCAGCAGCGATCTCCCGGTGATCACGCCTACGGATCCCTCCCGGATGTCCCGGGAGGAGTTCGAGTTCGCCCCGAAATCACCGCAGCCACCGGGGCTGCCGCAGCGGGCGGGCGAATCGGCCCCGTCGGCGCCGAAGGTGCCGCAACGCGGGGCCCAGTCGGAACCGACTCTCCCGCAACGAGGACCGGAGTCGACTCGATCGGCGGCGCAACTCCCGCAACGCGCGCCGCAGCCATCGCAACTTCCGCAGCGGTCGCCGCAGCCGGTTCCCCCGCCGGAGCCGACTCCTCCGACATCGGTACTCCCGCAACGGTCACCGCAGCCGATCCCACCGCCGGAGCCGACTCCTCCGACATCGGTACTCCCGCAACGGTCACCGCAGCCGATCCCACCGCCGGAGCCGACCCCTCCGACCTCGGTACTCCCACAACGCGCGGCGCAGTCGGCCCAAGCGACGCAGCATCTCCCGCAGCGAGCGCCCGAGTCGACCAATCAGGCATTGAGTCTGCCGCCGCAGGCATCGGAGCCGACCTCGCCGGCGCCGAAACTGCCACCGCGAGCGCCGGAGTCCGATCCGGCGCCACATACCGAACTGCTGCCGCACGGCACCACCGCCGGCGCGGCGGCCGCGGGCGTGATCGGTGCGGGCTACGCCGAGTACGAGGACGAGTCGCAGTACGGATCGCACGACGGTTACGACGACCAGGCCGGTTACCGCACCGAAGACGGCTACGAGGACGAGTACGGCGACTACGACTCCGAGGCCACCCACACCGGTCAGGGTTACGCCGACTATTCCGAGGACGAGTACGCCGAGAACGGGTACGGCCGGGACGAATACGACAACGGCACCTATGCCGAGGGCGAGTACGCGGAAGGCGAGTACGCCGAGAACGACTACGTCGCGGGCGAATACGACCAGGACGAGTACGGCCGGGACGAATACGACGACCGCACACCGCATTCCGTTCTCGGTTACGGCCCGGACGACAACGGCGAGTACTCCGACGACTACGAATACGCCGACACCCCGGCCGGATACGGCGAGCGCAGCACCACACCGAAGAAGCGTTCGGTCGCGGTGCCGCTGGTACTGGGCTTCCTGGGCGCGGCAGTGGCCATCGGCGTCGGCGTGGTCGGCTGGCAGGTGCTGGGCAAATCCCCCACGAGCAGTTCCTCGGCCGCGCAGCAGACCGCCGCGGTGGCGGCCACCACCGCGCCGATGGCCGCTCCGCAGACCGAGGCAGCGGACACCACGACCACCGCGGCCACCTCGACACCGCCCGAGGGGTCCACGGCGTGCTCGTCGAGTTCGTCGGGGCAGGACACCAAGTACACCCGGGCGGCGTCGGGCAATTCGCAGACGACCTGTGGCTTCGCCGAAGCGGTCCGCAAGGCGTACGCGAAGGAGGCCGACGCGGAGTCCGACTCGCCGACGTCGGTGGTCGCGGTCAGCCCGACCACGGGCCGCTCGTACACCATGACCTGCAAGGCGACCGGTCGTCTGATCACCTGCTCCGGCGGCGACAACGCCGTGGTGTACGTGTACTGAACAAGGGCCGCTCCGGCAAATGGACCGCGATCGGGTCGTGTGGCCTGCCGAAACGTCACGCGTTCCGTCACATATGCGCCATCGCGCGTCGGTGCATTTGACCCCGGGGGCGTGACGGCACAGAATTCCACGACTGACCGGTGGCCCGGACGCGGGCCACCGCGCGATGTGGAGGTGGCCGGGTGCAGGTACCCAGAGAGCCGAGCAGGTGGCGCAGGAGCCTCGGGGCAGCCGTGTGCGGGCTGGCCCTGTTGGCGAGCGCGGCATGCTCCAAGGCCGCCGACAACGCCGCCCCCCTCCTCGATCCGGTCGTGACCCATGCGACCACGTCCAGCAGTCCCGGTCCGCTGGTGGCGTTGCCCGGAAGTCTGGCCGCCGATTTCACCTCGCTGCTGCCGACTCTGGGCGGGCACGCCGGGATGGCGATCATGGCGGTCGGTAGCGACACCGCGACCTCCATGGGCGACTGGACCTCCGGTCCGGCCTGGTCGACGATGAAGGTGCCGTTGACCCTGGCGGTGCTGAGCACCAACGGCAACACGCCCAGTTATGCGATGTCCGCGGCCATCACCGAATCGGACAACAATGCCGCCGACTCGCTGTGGCAGTCACTGGGCACCGGCGATCAGGCCGCGCAGGCGGTGCAGAAGGTCTTGCAGCAGGGCGGCGACAGCACCACCAAGGTTCCCGCGACCCGATCTCGCGCGGATTATTCGGCGTTCGGCCAGGCCACCTGGGCACTGGCCGATCAGGCGCGGTTCGCTTCGCATCTGCCGTGCCTGCCCAATGCGAATACGGTCACCGATCTGATGGGCAAGGTGGTCCCCGGTCAGCAGTGGGGTCTGGGGCATCTGGAGAACGTCACCTTCAAGGGCGGTTGGGGCCCCGACCCGTCGGGCAACTATCTGGTCCGCCAATTCGGCCTGGTGACGACGCCGAACGGGCAGATGGCGATCGCCGTCGCCGCCCAGGCGAATTCGGGGTCCTTCGACGACGGCACCGCGATGCTGAACAGGATCGCCCCACTGATCACCCAGCATCTCGGCGATCTTCCGGTGGGTTCCTGCGCTTCGGCGCACTAGCAGAATCACCCGGTCATCCGGCTTCCTTCCCTGCACACAGCGCAGTTGTCACTTCGAGCTTCAAGATCGCCAACGCTATTGTCAACAATAATGTGAACATATAGGCTCCAAGGCGGTTCGGGCGACTGTGCCAGGCGCCACTTTCCGCCGACGACGTGTGCCACCACACAGATCGACCAGGACCGACCGGCTCTGGGCGCAGGTGTGCCGTGCGCTGGACCGATCGACCTGAGAACACGAGGAGCACAGCGACTGTGAGCATCATCGATTCGCATACGCACGTCATCGCCACCGACGCGGACCGGTATCCGGTGGACCCCATCGGCGGACGGCAATCCACCTGGTCGGTCGAGCATCCGGTCGACGTCGACGGCCTGCTGGCCGCGCTCGACGAAGCCGGGATCGACCGGGCGGTCGTAGTTCAGGCATCGACCGTGTACGGCCACGACAACCGTTATCTGGCCGATTCGGTTCGCGCCCATCCCGATCGGCTGACCGGTGTGTTCTCCCTCGACGCGCTGGCACCCGACGCGGTGGACCGCATCAACCACTGGCAGGATCAGGGACTCTCGGGCTTCCGCCTCTTCACCACCGGCACCACCATGCCGGGACAAGCGGACTGGCTGGGCCACGAGGACTCCTATCCGGTGTGGGAATGCGCTCAGGCACAGGGCATTCCGGTCTGTCTGCAGATGACGATCGAGGGAATCCCGGCACTGCGGCGCATCCTCGAGCAGTTCCCGCGGGTCAGGGTCGTCCTCGACCACTGCGCCCGGCCGATCCTGTCGGACGGCCCGCCGTATGCCGAGGCACGCGGGCTCTTTCAGCTCGCCGAGTACCCCGGGGTGCACCTGAAGGTGACCCACCGCGCGCTGCAGGCGGCCCGCGAGGGAGCCTCGACGATCGACGACTTCCTGGCGGCGCTGCTCTCCGCCTACGGATCGCGGCGGCTCATGTGGGGATCGAATTTCCCGGCCGCGGCGGGCGCCCTGTCCGGACTTCTCGCCGACGCCCGCAGCGCACTCGGCGGACTCGATCCGGCCGACGCCGCCAACCTCTTCGGCGGCAGCGTCGCGAACTTCTACGCGCTGCGCGAGCAGGGACCGCAGCATGTCTGACCAGACCGTCACCCTGACTGCGGCGTTGGGCAAACACCCTGTCGCACAGATACTTCGCAGTCGCGAGGTGAGCGACCCGATGGTGCGGCTCGACTTCGCCGACGTCGACCCCATCCACCGGGCCTTCGCGCCGATGGTGCGCGAGCAGAGCTTCGACGTCTGCGAGCTGGCGATCGTCACCGCGCTGCAGGCGGTGGCCTTCGGTCATCCGATCGCGCTGCTGCCCGTCGTCGTGGCCGGACGCTTCCAGCGCGGATGTCTGGTCGGCCGGGCCGAGGATCGGATCGAGGATCCCATCGAACTGCGCGGTCGGCGCATCGGTGTGCGCTCCTACACGCAGACCACCGGCTTCTGGATCCGCACTCATCTGCACGAGGACTACGGCCTGCGTGCCGAGGACATGGCGTGGCTGACCCAGAATCCCGCGCACGTCCCCGAGTACGAGGATCCGGACTTCGTCTCCCGCACCCTGTCGGGAAGTCTCGTCGACGCCCTGCGCGACGGTGCGATCGATGCGGCGATCTTCGGCAACGACCTGCCGGCCGGCGATGAGTTCGTCCCGCTGATAAGTCAAGCGCGGCAACGCGATCGACGTTGGTACGACGAATATGGCTACGTCCCGGTCAACCACCTCGTGGCAGTGTCGCTGCCCACCCTGCAGGCCCACCCCGAGACCGTCGGCCGGGTCTGGGAGATGCTGACCCGCGCCGAGTATCTGGCCGCCGAGCGCGCCACGGATATCCCGGTGACCGCCGCCGGATTGTCGCGGCTGGCCGGCCCGATCGACGCCATCGCCGCACAATGCCATGCCCAGGGCATGCTGCCCCGGCCGCTGACCTCCGCAGAGGTGTTCGCATCGCTCGACCGGATTCCCGCACCTCGAGCGTGAACTCGATCCCCCGATAGCGGCATGGCCCCGCCCGGTCCGTGCCCCTCCCGAACGCCGCACCGGCGTTGCTCAGAGAGAAGTTCCGCATGTCCGCTTCAGAGACTCTGCCCCGACCCGAGCAGTCACGGCATCGGCGATTCGACTGGAAGGCGTTGAGCCCCTTCAGTAAACCGCTGTACAAGGACCTGACCTTCCAGGTCCTCGTCGGCATGGTGCTCGGCGTGCTGCTGGGCGTCTTCGTCCCGATCGTCGGCAAGAACGTCAACGTGGTCAGCACGATCTTCATCAATCTGATCCAGATGGTGGTCGGGCTGGTGGTCTTCTGCACGGTCACCCTCGGCATCGCCAAGGTTCGCGATTTCGGCAAGGTCGGACGGATCGCGGTGAAGGCGATCCTCTACTTCGAGGTGGTGACCACCTTCGCGCTGGTGATCGGTCTGGTCGTGGTCAACGTGCTGCACCCCGGGTCCGGCATGCACGTGGATCCGGCATCGTTGAGCGGCGCGAAGTCCGTGCATGCCGCGAAATCCATGAGCATCTCGACCTTCCTGGAGGGTCTGGTGCCGACCAGCGCGGTCGATGCCTTCGCCAAGGGCGACATCCTGCAGGTGCTGGTGTTCTCGGCGTTGTTCGGCTGTGGTGTCGCCGCCCTCGGCGCCAAGGCCGAACCGCTGGTGGGAGTCATCGACACCGTGCAGCAGAGTCTGTTCTGGGTCATCGGCAAGGTCATGAAGCTCGCTCCGCTGGCGGCGTGTGCGGCGATCGCCTACTCGGTGGCCAGTTACGGGCTGCACACCCTGTTGTCACTCGGCTCGCTGGTACTCGTCTTCTTTCTCACCGTGGCGGTGTTCTTCGTTGTCGTCCTGTGGCCCATTTCGTTTTTCGCCGGTGTCAGCCTCTGGAAATTGCTCAGGTATTTCCGGGAGGAGCTGCTGCTGGTCATCGGGACGAGTTCCTCGGAGAGCGTCTTTCCGCAGCTGACGGCCAAACTCGAGAAATTGGGTGTGAGCGAGTCGGTGGTGGGTCTGGTCCTGCCGACGGCGTACAGCTTCAACCACGACGGCACCTGCCTGTACTGGGCGGCGACGAGTGTGTTCCTGGCGCAGGCGACCGATACCCACCTCGGCGTGGCCGGTCAGTTGAGCCTGATGGTCGTGCTGCTGCTGACTTCCAAGGGCGGCGCGGGGGTCGCGGGTTCGGCGATCCCGATGCTCGCACTGACCCTCGCCGCCACCCACACCATCCCGGTGGCCAGCGTGGCGCTCATCCTCGGGGTCCACAAGATCCTCTCGGCAGCCTTCGTGTTCACCAACATCGCCGGGAACTGCCTGGCCACGGTCGTGGTCGGGAAGTGGGAGAAGGCGATCGACTGGACGAAGATGAACGCGGAGCTGGCGGCGCGGGTTTGACATGGTGGACCGGCCTCCGGTCCCCGAGGCCGACAACACCAACCCCGAGGTTTTCGGCGCGGGCTCGTCGTTGCACGCTCGAAGCGCATGGCCGAAGGCCGAGTCTCGAGCGTGCAACGACGAGCCTTACAGCGTCGAAAACACGCCGGAGCGGAGCGGAGGCCAAAAGTACGGCAAGATATGTGGCATGCGCATCGGAGTCTTGACCGGAGGCGGAGACTGCCCCGGACTGAACGCGGTCATCCGAGCCGTCGTCCGCACCGCGAACGGCCGCTACGGGGACGCGGTCGTCGGGTTCCAGGACGGCTGGCGCGGACTACTCGAGGATCGCAAGATCCACATCCACAACGACGATCGCACCGACCGGATACTCACCAAGGGCGGCACCATACTCGGCACCGCGCGCACCAATCCGGACGTGCTGCGTGACGGCCTGGGCCGGGTCAAGCAGACCCTGGACGACAACGGCATCGACGCACTCATCCCGATCGGCGGCGAGGGCACGCTCACCGCGGGCAGCTGGCTGGCCGACGAGGGCGTCCCGGTGGTCGGCGTGCCCAAGACCATCGACAACGACATCGATTGCACCGATACGACTTTCGGCCACGACACCGCGGTCACCATCGCCACCGACGCCATCGACCGCCTGCACACCACCGCCGAATCGCATCAGCGCGTGATGCTGGTGGAGGTGATGGGTCGGCACGCCGGATGGATCGCGATGAACGCCGGTATCGCGGCGGGCGCACACCTGACGCTGGTCCCCGAGGTGCCGTTCGACGTCGACGAGGTGTGCACGATGATCAAACGCCGCTTCCAGCGCGGAGATTCGCATTTCATCTGCGTGGTGGCCGAGGGCGCGAAACCCGCTGAGGGCTCGTTCGCGCTGCGCCAGGGCGGCATCGACGAATACGGTCACGAACGTTTCACCGGTGTGGCCCATCAGCTCGGTGTGGAGATCGAACGCCGCATCGGCAAGGAGGTCCGCACCACGGTCCTGGGTCACGTCCAGCGCGGCGGCACCCCCACCGCCTTCGACCGCGTCCTGGCCACCCGCTTCGGCGTGCACGCCACCGAGGCCGTGCACAACGGCCAGTTCGGCCAGATGGTCGCCCTGCACGGCACCGAAATAGACCTCGTCCCCCTCTCCGAGGCCACCAAACAGCTCAAACTCGTTCCGGCACACCGGCATGACGAGGCGGCCGCCTTCTTCGGCTGAGCCGCGCCAGCACGACACCCACCGCAGCAGCGGTGAAGACGGCGCTGCACCACAGTGCCGTGGCCGGGCGGTCGGTGCGGTCGACCAGTGGACCGGCGGCGACCGGGCCGAGGACGGCACCGACATTGAATGCGGTGGTCGCCAAGGCACCGGCGATACGCGGAGCAGCCGGTGCGGCGGTCTGCACGATCGTCGCGATCAGCGTCGAACCGACACCGAACGCGACCGCGCCCGCCACCACCGACATGACCAACACCCCGACCAACGTATGCGCGGTCACCGCGGCCAGCAGCCAGACTCCGGCGAGTAGGGCCGTTCCGACGACGATGATCCGCCGCTGATGACGGTCGCTGTAACGACCGGTGACCATCACTCCGAGAAATGAGCCGACGCCGAACAGGGCCAGCACCACCGGAACCCACCGATCACCCCCGGCGATGCCGTTCGTGATGGTGCCGAGATAGGTGAACGCGGCGAAGGTCGCCGCGTTGACCAGGACCCCGGCCACGACGGCGACCAGAACCGGTCGCTGCCGCAGCACCGACCATTCGCGCCGCACCGACCGTGCCCGGCCGTCCGGCGTGGCGCGATCGCGGACGTCACCGAGCATCATCCACACCGGCACGAGCGCTGCCGCGCTGAGGACGGCGACGGCCCAGAACGCCGAACGCCAACCCCAGACCTGCCCCAGCAGCGTGCCCGCGGGAACACCCGCGATGCAGGCCACCGTCACCCCGGACACCACCACCGAGGTCGCGCGCCCGAGCACCGCCGGGCCCACCAACCGCGGCAACACGGCCAGCGCAATCGCCAGGAACCCGGCGTTGGCGACCGCCGCGGCGACGCGCGTCACCAGCAGCACCGCGAACCCGGTCGTCGCGGCGCCGACGATATGCGCGGCACAGAACAACCCCAGAAACGCTGTCACCGAATGCCTGACGGGCAACCGGCCCGCCGCCATCACCGGCGACCCCAGCACCATGCCGGCCGCGAACAGCGAGGTCAGCAAACCGGCGGCACCGAGCGACACCCCGACATCGGCCGCGATCGGCCCCAACAGTCCCGACACCATGAACTCGGACGTGCCCTGCGCGAAAACCGCAACAGCCAGCACGAACACCACAATGGGCATAAGAGAGAACTCCCCGGATACGAGGCGCCGCAGTCATTCCCACGGCACCCGAGACGAGTTGCAGAATCGGGCGAACCAGCACCCGACAGCAGGAAACCGACATCATCCGGCGCTGCGAGAATCGCGAACCGCACCAGTCGCTCAGCGACCGGCGACACGCACACTCACAACGCCGCCCGGCCCACAGGCCGAGCGGCTACCGTCTGGATGCCTCCGGAGAACTCACTCCGACACCTTAACAACCCACCTGCATCACACTGAAGCGGCGACTACAGCGTCATGCCCCGCCACCCTTCGGATGATGGCCCGTCTGGCCGCAATTCGATTACGACGTGCCGGAACAAGTTGTGCCGCAGGATGTTCGGCCCGTCACCGATGAGTTGTCGAAATGTCTTGCGCGATGCTCCGGTGCAGGTGACAGGGATGCTCCGCTGGCACCCTTCGGATGATGGTCCGTCTGGCGGGAATTCGTTTGCGACGTGCCGCAATAAGTTGTGCCGCACAATGTTCGGCCCGTCACCGATGAGTTGTCGAAATGTCTTGCGCGATGCTCCGGTGCAGGTGACAGGGATGCTCCGCCGGCACCCTTCGGATGATGGTCCGTCTGGCGGGAATTCGTTTGCGACGTGCCGCAATAAGTTGTGCCGCACAATGTTCGGCCCGTCACCGATGAGTTGTCGAAACGTCTTGCGCGATGCTCCGGTGCAGGTGACAGGGATGCTCCGCCAGGTTCCGAGCCAGTCTGTCCAGCACGTCGGCTGCATGGAGGAGATGACCATTCAGCACAGCGCGACCGGGCGAGGATCGCCTGTGATGTGGAGTCGTGCGCCTGCGGTGTATCGGCTGCGACCAGCACATTCGATACCAGTACTAGAGGCGTGTCGCGGTGCGGACGAGGTCGGCGACGGCTCTGGATCTGCTGTGCGGTGGCCAGGCGATGACGGTCGTGACGGCCGGTGCGTCCGATACGGGGACGAGGGCATGTCCCTCGCGCAGGTGCGTTCGCGCCGACTCGGGCAGGATCGCGCAGGCGCGTCCGAGCGCGATCAGCTGGGCGAGCTGGGTGTGGTCGCGGACCTGCGGGCCGGGCCCGTCCGGATAGCTTCCGTCCGGACGGGGCCAGCGCGGCAGCGGTAGGTCCGTGAGGGCGGCGACCTCGGCCGAGGAGATGTGGGACCGGGTGGCGAGCGGGTGGCCCGCGGGAAGAACGAGAATCTGCTGCTCGGTGTACAGATCCTCGGTGTCGAGTCCGGCGGTGGTGTCGAAGGGCCGGTGCAGCAGGGCGACGTCGGCGCGCCCGTCGCGCAGCAGACGTTCCTGCTCGCCGGGCCCGCACAGCAGCACCTCCACGGTGACCGAGTCCGGTTCGGCCGCATAGGCATTCAGCAGTTTCGGCAGCAGTTCGCTGGACGCTCCGGCCTTCGTGGCCAGCACCACGCCAGGCCGATCGGCGGCGGCGCGACGGGTGCGACGTTCGGCGGCTTCGACCGCGTCGAGTGCGGCACGGGCCTCCCTGAGTAGCACCGACCCCGCCTCGGTCAAGGCGATCGCGCGGGTGGTGCGGTGCAGCAGAACCACTCCGAGCCGTCGTTCGAGCTGCTGGATCGCCCGCGACAACGGTGGTTGCGCGATGGCCAGACGCTGTGCCGCCCGCCCGAAGTGCAACTCCTCGGCGACCGCGACGAAGTATCGCAACTCCCGAGTCTCCACCGTCCCATCGTATCCGCCGCTGACCGCGATCCATACCCGTGCGGTATTGTCGCCTACTCGGTAGGTGTTGGACGTCCCATCCGAAGCCGACCCAGTATTTCCGTATGAGTGAACAGACGATCGCGCTGGTGACCGGCGCGAACAAAGGAATCGGCTACGAGATCGCAGCGGGCTTGGGCGCTCTGGGCTGGCGCGTCGGTGTGGGCGCGCGAGACGCGCAGCGCCGCGACACCGCCGTGGACAAGCTGCGCGCGGCCGGAGTCGATGCGTTCGGCGTACCGCTCGACGTGACCGACGACGCGAGTGTGGCCGCCGCGGCCGAGCTGATAGCCGACCGCGCCGGCGGGCTCGACGTCCTGGTCAACAACGCCGCGATCACCGGAGGTATGCCACAGACACCCGCCACCGTCGCGCCCGCGACCGTGCGAGATGTGGTGGACACCAACGTGATCGGGGTCATCCGAGTCACCAACGCGATGCTGCCCATGCTGCGCGCCTCGGCCTCGCCGCGGATCGTGAACATGTCCAGCACCGTCGGCTCCCTCACCCTGCAATCCACGCCCGGCGCCGAGACGGGCCCGATCTCCGCCGCCTACGCGGTGTCGAAATCCCTCCTCAACGCCGTGAGTATCCAGTACGTCAAGGAACTGGGCGACACCAACATCCTGATCAACTCCGGCTGCCCCGGTTTCACCGCCACAGACCTCAACGGCTTCCGCGGCAGCCGCACCCCGCAACAGGGTGCGGCAATCGCAATCCACCTCGCAACCCTCCCCGACGACGGACCGACCGGCGGATTCTTCGACGACGCCGGAACAGTCCCCTGGTGAGGACCACAACACCCAGATCAGCCTGAGGTCGGATCGCCGGTGTCCCTACACTCCCCGAAAGATTGAATGGACGGGCCAGTCGTCCCCAACCTCTGCGGGCCGCTGACTTGCCTCAATGAGCCAGCGGCCCGCGGTGTGAAATCCGCACGCCCCCAATGCCACCCCATTGCGTCAGCTTGCTGATGTACACTGAATCAGTCAGAGAAAAACGATTCAGAGGGCGGTGAGCACTGATGTCGATCGGCGATCGCATTGATCGTGCCCGCGCATCTGCCGGGCTTAGCCAGCACGAGTTGGCAGCGCGCACTGGGATCACCCAGCCGACATTGTCCCGGACGATTGCCGGTACTCGAGTACCGAAGATGAACGAGCTGGTGGCAATTTCGAACGCCACAGGCTTTCTCCTACAAGAACTTACGGGTTCTTCGCCGATTTCCGGGCAGGTGCGGTGCGCTGCCCGCGCAGCGAACAGTGCCGCGATGGACTCCATGTATCAGCAACTGCTCCATTTCCTCGAGCTGGACGCTTTCCTGGACGATCAGGGCATCGAGCCGGTCGGATGAGCGCCGAATCCGAGGGGCGGGCAGCCGCCGAGCGCTTCCGGGCCAACCATCATCTCGGCTTCCATCCGCTCGGCGATTTGGTGACGCTGATCGAACAGACCACCAGCGCCGACGTCGCAGTACTCGATACCGAGGTCGACCAGCACGGCATGACAATGAAGCGAGGGGAAATGGGGCGGCTGCACATCGCGGTGGCTCGCACTCGGCGGCCGATGCGCCAACGAAGCACTCTTGCGCACGAGTTGGCTCATGTGGTGTTCGAGGACTGGTCCGATACTCCCGAGGTGGATTCCAGCAGCCCGGCCGAGAGTCGCGCGAACGCTTTCGCGCGGCACCTACTGATCCCCCTCTCCGGCGTCAACGACCTCGTCACAGACAGTTCCCGCCACGCCGATCTGGTGGTCCTGTCGAAAGTTGTTCAGTGGTTTCAGGTCTCACCGTCAATTGCTGCCATCGCACTCGAGCAGGCCGGGTACATCGACGCTCCGACGAAGGCTCGATTCAAAGCCGAGACCACCCCCCGATTAGCTGCCCGCTTCGGCTGGACTGATCAGTACCACGCACTGCAGATCGAGTCGAATAGGCGGCGCGCACCGCAGCGACTGCTGGCGCGGGCAATCTCCGGTTGGCAGCAAAACGTCGTCTCGGCCGAAATGATCGCCACCTTGCGCGGTCTCGACGTCGAATCCGCCGAACGTGAACTGCGAGACGCAGGCATCGTGCGCTCGAAAATCACTCCAGCCTGGACCGACCCCGCCGACCTCCCCGCAGCCGATATCGATCTGACCGAATTGGATGCCGCAGAGCTCGGCGACGGTGGCCCCGCGTGAGCCCTCGGCCAGTCATCGATGCTGGACCGGCCCTGAACTTTCTCGCTGCCAATCAGCAACGGTTGTTGTTGCGGGTGCTGGGCAAACTGAGCACTCCAGAGACGGTCGAAGCAGAGATCCTGCAAAAAGCAGGAACCGACCGGCGCTTCAAAGGAGTTGATCTAACCTGGTCGAAGCTGACACCCAAATGGATCGAGGTTCTATCCGACGACATCACCGACGAACTCGATTCGGCTTGTCAGCGCATTACCGCAACGGGTCTGGCCGAACGCAAATCCCGCGCCTCGGACCTCGGCGAACTCATGGTCATCGCCCACGCGGTCACCGAGGCAGAACACCGTGGGACCGTCGTTACCGTCGTCATCGATGACCAAGCGGGTGCCACTCTCGCGACAGCGGAAGCGCAACGCCTGAATAGACTTCGCGCACAAGGGCGGCCGGTCGGCACTCTGCTGCTCGTGAATACGATTGGAATCCTGCAAAAGGGCGTCATCGATGGGCACATCCAGAACCGAAGTCAGATGCGGATGATCTACGACCGACTGTACGGCTACGACGACGGCCTACCACCGATCGACCGGACTCCACTGCTCTCGGGCGGTCTATGGAACAGTAAAGAAACCAACAGGATTCAATAGCAGATCCGGCCGATCGTCGTAGTGGAGCACTGTGGGCGCAACAACGCCCTTCCGATTCCCGAAGCGACGGTCGACGGACCGAGCGCCTTCAGCTGGATCGTCAGACCTCTCCGCAACGTATTCGACCGTTCCGACGTACAGCGGTGCACCTCCGGATCGACTGCCGATCCAGTCGGTGGGCTTTCGGTCATATCGATCAATGCGTGCCGTGCATCTCGGGTGATGTCGAAATCTCTGTAGTGCAGACGTTTCCGGCCTGGGCGTGACTTCGCTGGCCGCGGGTCGATGTTCGGACTTCGTGCAGCAGCCGGTTGTCCGGCAGCACGACCAACAGCACCGAACACGACGATCGCGCGCCCGCGCGGGACGACGCCGATGTCGTCGGCAGATCACTTGCCAGGATGTCCACCGCCGGGCCGTCTGCTCCAGAGCGGTGAAGTGGCCGCAATCGGCGTGTGCCGGATCGTCATTCGCCGCGCCACCGGGCAGCGTCCGCGCGGTTCGCCTCGCGCACATATGTTTCTGCACTGTTTGTGGGGCGATGTTCGTACTTCGGAATTCCTGCACGGTGAATTCCAGTACGGATAGTTGGTGGTGCCTCCTCGGGCCGGGGATGTTCGCTGAGTCGCACCCTGTCTGTGATCGGGTTTCCGGATTGTCGGTGGGTGTCATTACAGTCGTGGCTGCACTCTCCGAAGACGTAGTTTGCAGGCGAATGCCCGACGGGCGCTTGCTGATTCGTTCTCCCTGCGGCACACATCGAGTACACACCGAATCGTGCTAGCTTGGGGTCCGGTCAATGGCATTCGTCGCCAAAAGAAAACGTTCCAATCAATCTGAATGCAACAGTCACAGCCAAAGGGGGCCTCATGACGATCGAAGCGACCACCGTGCCACGCAGGCTGCTCGCCAGACGGCTGGTCGAGTTGCGGGAGTCCACCGGCCTCACGCGCGACGCCGCCGCCGAACTCGCCGAGATCGGTCGACAAACCCTGTGGCGCTTGGAGAACGGACGCACCTCGGAGGTCAAGAAGCCGACCATCCGGGCGCTCTGCCGCGTCTACGAGGTCGAGGATGAGGATCTCAACAACCTGCTGTGGCTGGCGGACGAGTCGCGTAAGGACGGTTGGTGGCAGCCGTACAGTGAAGCGATCTTTCCCAACACCGACCTGTTCATCGGTCTCGAACAATCAGCGAGTCGGATCGCCTCATTTCAACTCACTTTGATACCCGGACTCGCACAGACAGCCGACTATCGCCGCGCAATGGCATTGGATTACCGACCACCGCTGAGTGATCAGCAAATCGACCAGCATCTCGAACTCCTCGCCAAACGCCAGGCATGCCTGACTGATTCGAAGAATCCGAAGATCTTCGATATACGAATAAGCGAGGCAGTGTTCCGTCACCTGATCGGAGGTAAATCCGTGATGCGCGATCAGGTGCGCCACCTGTACGAACTGAGCATGCTGCCGAACATATCGGTGCGAATCGTGCCTTTTTCGATCGAAGGATATCTCGGACTGCAAGTGAGCTCATTCGTGATGCTCGAGTTTCCGCGACAACTGAATCCGGCGCTCACTCAGACCCCTATCGTCTACATCGAGAACTATGCTGGGTCTTTGTATCTGGACAAGCCGATGGAGATCGAGAGGTATCGCCAGGCGCTGTCGGACATCGAGGCGGTATCACTGGACGAATCGCAGTCCAGAGCACTTCTACAGACGATCGAACGGGAGTACATGGCATGAACATCGACCTGTCCGCCGCGCAGTGGTTCAAGAGCAGTCGAAGCCAAACGGGAAGGGACTGCGTGGAGGTCGCCCACCTCGACGGCGGCATGGTCGGCGTACGCGACTCCAAGAACCCCACCGGCCCGGCACTGATCTTCACCCCGGGCGAGTGGGATGCCTTCGTGGCCAACGTGAATCACCACGCGTAAGAAAACGCGCCTCACGACGCGGCGTCCGCCACCCCGTTCGCCGCGTCGGCAGGCCGCTCACCTGCCTCGTCCCGCAGCTGCCTCGCGCGCCGATCGCGGTAACGCACCAGCGCCCACAGCAACACCGCCTCGGCGATCGCGGTGAAGACCGTCAGGAACTGACTGAAATAACTGGCCAGCACATTCACCACGGTCAACGACACCAGATCGGACCAGATGGCAAGGCGCACACCGAGTTCCTCGTTCCCGCGCAGCCATGCCGTCGCACCGACCGCGCACCCGATGCCGACCGCGAGTTCGGCCACCGCCGCAATCGCCAAGGCGGTCAGGGATTTCCAGCCGTGACCCTGGGTCATGTCGAGCATCCGGTCGATTTCGTCCCAGTGCGAATGCCAACCGGCGATCACCACACCGGCCAGCACCAGGCGCAGCAGCGACCACACGCCGTGTGCGATCAGCACCGCGATCAGTACGACGCGCAGCATCGGCAGCGGCAGGAACCGCTTCTCGATCGCGAGGCCGATCCGGGTCAGCCGCCGCTCGAGTTCCGGCTCGGTGTCACAGGGCAGCGCGCTCAGGTAATCGTTCAGTGCGACAACGAGTTCGCGATGTTCGGGACCGCAGCGCTCCGGATCGATGGCGCGAAGTTCGGCGAGCAGCTCCGCGCGGCGCTGGGCGTTCATCCGGGTGCCGACGGACTGGCCGACCTCCTCGGTGATCGCGCCCAGTGCCAGCTCCGGATGCACGTTCCGCCGCCGCGCCGACATCCGCGCCACCGCGACGGTCAGCAGAAAGGCCAGGTAGATGATCGGAGCGGCCAGCGGAAAGAAGTAGTTGTTGTCCGTGGTGATGAATTTGCCCACCTCATCGATGAACAGCCCCAGCCCCACTCCGGACAGCAGCGCGGCCCAGGTCATCGCCGTCCGCCCCGAGGACATCAGCAGCAGCAGGCACGAAATCACCAGCAGCAGACCGCCGAACAGGGCGTGCGCGATGTGGTAGGTACTCCCGCCGATCTTCGGATATCCGGAGGCCATCAGGTACAGCCGGGTGATCACGACGGTCAATCCGAACGCCACCGCCATCAACGTCACCAGCCGCCCGGCCTCGGGCCGCCACCGCATCCTCACACCCTGTGTGCCGATCATGAGAGTCACACTTCCATACCCCCGACCCGGGCGAATGCCGGTCACTCGATCGCGCCACCCCGAGGTCGAACCGACATGCTCGCTCAACGCCCGCTTGCTACCTTGATGTCGCCTCGTCTTCGAAAGGACTCTGCACCGTGGAACCCGGCTCTCCCGTCGACCTGCAGAAGGATCAGCCTCACACCGCCCGGATGTACGACTACTACCTCGGCGGCAAGGATCACTACCGCGCAGACCGGGAGGCAGCCGAAAAAGTCCTGGGCATCTGGCCCGGAGTACGGGCAGCCGCGCGGGAGAACAGGGCCTTCATCCACCGCGTGACACGTTTTCTCGCGAACGAGGGCATTCGTCAATTCCTCGACATCGGCACCGGTATCCCGACCGAGCCGAATCTGCATCAGGTCGCCCAGCAGGTCGCGCCCGACGCGCGAATTGTCTACGCCGACAACGATCCGCTGGTACTCGTACACGCCAGAGCGTTGATGGTCAGCACACCGGAGGGTCGCACCAACTACGTCTCCGCCGACGTCACCAAGCCCGAAACGATCCTGGACGCACCGGGATTGCACGAGACGCTGGACCTGACCCAGCCGGTCGCGCTCAGTCTCAACGCACTGTTTCATTTCGTCCCCGACGAGCAGGATGCCTACGGCATCGTCGACACGCTGATGGACGGGCTCGCGCCCGGCTCGTATCTGGTGATGACGCACGTGACCCCGGACTTCGATCCGGCCGCGATAGGCACCGTGGTCGACATCTACCGCAGCAGCGGCTTACCCTGCCAGGTCCGAACCCGGGACGAGTTCCTGCGGTTCTTCCGGCAGCTGGAGCTGGTCGATCCCGGAGTGCAGGTGCCGCACCGCTGGCGTCCCGACGGCCTCGAGCACCCGAAGAAGGTGGACGCGGAAGTGTCCGCCTACGCCGGCGTCGCGCGCAAGCGATAGCTCGCGCACTACAGCGGCGTCTGGTCCCACCATCTGGCGAGCACCTCGTGCGCGGGGGTGTCCGCCATCATCTCCACCGAACCGGTGTCGTAGGCGTAGAGCAGCGTATTCGCCCGTGCCGGATCGTTTTCGAAGGAGACGAGCATTTCGGCCGTCTCGGTCCGCATGTCCTCGGGCACGATCCAGTTGCGGACGGCGAAGGTCGAGTCGCCCTTGGTGCCGCCGGTGGTGCGGGTCATCGGAGCCGTGGCCAGGGCGGCCTGGACGGCGGCGGGGCTGTCGAAGACCGCGATCGCGTAGCTGAGCGAGGTCTGGCGCGACGTGCACTCCCAGGCGCCGATCCAATTCGCCGCGGCGAGCGGATCGCTGCGCCGGAGCACGCCGGTCATCGGGTCGCTCTGCAGTACCTTGCCGGGTTGACCGGCTTGACTGCGCTGACAGAACACTCGGCCCTGGTAGGCGTCCCCGGCGTTCGAATCCCCTTGCGGCAGTAGCGTCGGGAAGGACTGCTGGATCTCGCTGACCGGATCGGACAGCCGTGTGACCGTCGGTGTCCCACCCCCCGCCCCGGTCGGCGGAGCGGTGGCCTTCGGCCCGGCCGCCCCTTGGTGCGAACCACCGGGGAGTACGAGGAATCCCAGACCGACCACGATCAGCAGCACGACCGCACCGAGCACGCCCCACAGCAGCAGATTGGACGTGTGCCGCGAAACCGGTTGCGGTACAGCGGGAATGGGGGGAAATCCACCGGTCGGCGGCCCCGGGGGCGACGCCGGTGACGCCACCTGATGACCATTCATCGCCTGCGCGCCAGCCGGGATCCCGGCGGGCGGAACTCCTCCGGGCGCGACTCCGACAGGCGGCACTCCAGCGGGAGCCAACGGCACCCCCGGGCGCACGCCGGCAGGCGGCACGGCGACGGGCGGCACCGCGGGAACGGGTGCGGTCAGCGCCTGCTTTGCCGCCGCGGCGAATTCCGCACAACTGGCGAACCGATCGACCGCGCGCTTGGCCATCGCCCGCGCCAGCACCAGATCCATCGCCGGATTCACCCCGGGCCGACGCGCGCTCACCGGCGGCAGCGGCAACTGCAGATGACCGTGGATCAGCTCGTTCGGATCCTCCGAATCGAACGGCCCGGTACCGCTGAGCAGCCAGTACAGCGCACACCCCAGTGCGTACTGGTCCGAGTGGTTGTCCAGCGGTGAGCCGGTCATCTGCTCGGGCGACGCGTAGGCGAGTGTCGCGGTGAACATCCCGGCCTGCGTCAGATGGGTGGAATCCTCGCGCAGCCGGGCGATCCCGAAATCGGTGAGATAGACCCGCTCACCCTTACCGTTGGTGTCGCGGCCGAGCATGATGTTGGCGGGCTTGACATCCCGGTGCAGCACACCATTGCTGTGCGCGTAATCCAGTGCGGCGGCGACACCTTCGATGATCTGCACCGCGCGCGCGGGCGGCAGCGTATGCGGATTCACCGTGGCCGCGTCGACCCCGTCGATGTACTGCATGCTGATCCACAACTGTTCGTCCACGACGCCGCGGTCGTAGACGGCCACGATGTTCGGGTGATCGAGCTGGGCGACGAGATCGGCCTCACGCTCGAAACGCGCGCGAATCTCCGCGTCGGCGAACAGTTCTCGGTTCAGCAGTTTCAGCGCCGTCTGCCGCTGCAATCGCGGATGCCGCGCCAGATACACCGAACCCATGCCGCCCTGGCCGAGCAGTCGCTCGACAGAGAAACCGGCGAACACGTCACCGCTGCGCAACACCTACGACTCCCCTTCCGGCGACGGGCTCATCCCCGCGAGCGCGGGGCGTGCGTTATCCGAGTCGATGCCACGCGCATCCTACTCGACCTGGACTCCGCACTTCCTGCTCGGGAATTCAGCCCGGCGTCACCAGACCCGATTCGTAGGCCAGTACCACCGCCTGTGCGCGGTCACGCAGGTCCAGTTTCGAAAATACCTTCGATACATGCGTTTTCACGGTCTGTTCCGCGACGAACAGGGTCTCGGCGATCTCGTTGTTCGACATTCCGCGCGCGATGAGTTCGAGTACCTCGCGCTCGCGCGGGGTGAGGGCGTTCAGCGCCGGGGACGGAGTGCGACGGGCGCGACGTCGAGTGACGTCGGCGATGAGCCGCCTGGTCACCGTCGGGGCGAGCAGCGCTTGGCCGTCCGCGACGACCCGCACCGCGCGCACCAACTCCTCGGCGGGGGCGTCCTTGAGCAGAAAACCGCTGGCCCCCAGGCTCAATGCCTCGTACACGTAGTCGTCGATATCGAAGGTGGTCAGCATCAGCACCCGCACCGGCGGATCGAATCCGGCGGCGAGGATGGCGCGGGCGGCATCGAGGCCGTTCATCTCCGGCATGCGCACATCCATCAGCACCACGTCGGGGCGCAGGCGTTTGGCCTCGGAGACCGCGACCTGCCCGTTCGCCGCGTCACCGATGACGCTGATATCGGACTGCGCGGTCAGCAGCGCGCCGAATCCCTGCCGAACCATCGCCTGGTCGTCGGCGATCAACACGGTGATGGGCACGGACTTCGCCTCAGACGAATCGAATGATCGACAGCAGGCCCGCGACCAGGCAGTACACCGCGAACGGCAGCATCGTGCGGGTCTTGAAGAACCGTTCCAGGAACCGCACCGCGAACCACGCGGCCAGACCGGCGACGATCGCGCCGACCACCGACTGGCCGATGATGTCGCGTCCCTGCGGACCGGCCAGTTCGGGCAGCTTGAGCACACCCGCGGCCAGAATGACCGGTGTGGCCAGCAGGAAGGCGAACTTGGCGGTGTCCTCGTGGTCGAGTCCGCGCAGCAGACCACCGACCATGGTCAGACCCGAGCGACTGAATCCGGCCAGCAGCGCACCGGACTGAGCAAGGCCGATGCCGAGCGCATCCTTCACGCTCAGGGCCGCCAGACGTTCGTTCGAGACGACATGCTCCTCGGTCAGCACATCGCCGCCGTGGCCCGACGCCCGCTCCTGCTCCTCGGCGAATTTGCGTCCGTAATCCGACAGCGACGGCGCGTTGCGGCGGCGCAGACCCTCGCCGACGATCAGCACGACGCCGTTGAGCATCAGGAAGATACTCGCGTAGATCGGGGTGGCGAACAGTGTGCGCAGCGGATGTTCCAGAGCCAGGCCCAGGATGCCGACCGGAATCGTGGCGATGACGATCAGCCAGGCCAGCCGCTGCGTGGAGGTCTCGATGCGGCGGGTGCGCAGCGTCTGCACGAATCCGATGATGATGTCGCGCCAGTCCCGCCAGTAGTACCCCAGCAGCGCGATTGCCGTCGCGACGTGCAGGGCGACCACGAACGCCAGGTACGGCGTGCCCGACTTGGAATCCCCCTGCGTGACCAGCTCCTGCCAGCTGCCGCCGATCCACGCCGGGACCAGCACCGAATGACCGAGACTGGAGATGGGAAACAACTCGGTGACGCCTTGCAGCGCACCGATCACGATGGCTTGGAAGTAGGTGAGCATCGTGAGCAGTCTCCCATGTGCACCATCGATCTGCCGCACCAGTTCCCGGGTCGCTCGATCGCACCCCCGAACCTGTGCAGAACCGGCGCTGCCACACTCCCCCGGGTGTCGGATGCGGCACGACTTACAGCAGAGCGCGCGGTGTGGTGATGGCGGACGGGGTCGAGGGAAGCCGGGCGCTGACCTCGAATCCACCGTCGGGACGCGGCTGGGCGGTGAGGGTTCCGCCGATGGATTCCGCGCGGGCGCGCATCCCGGCGATCCCGGTTCCGGAGGTGCCGTCGGCCGGGGATTCGCCAGGGGCATTGACGACCCGCAGGTTCACGAAGTGTTCGTCGACGGCCACGCTCGCCTGCACGGCCGCGTGCGGGGCATGGCGCGAGGCGTTGGACAGCGATTCCTGCACGATCCGGTACAACGCCAGACCGACGGTGTCCGGCACGGTGTGCAACGGGCCCTCGACGGTCCAGTCGATCGGGACACCGGCCCGGCGCGCACCCTCGAGCAGCGGGAGAACGTCGGCGGCCGCGGGCTGCGGAGCGTGATCGGGGAGCTGGCCGTCGCTGCGCAGCACACCCAGCATGCTGCGGACCTCGTTGAGCGCATCGCGCGCCGAGGCGCCGATCGACTCGAATTCCGCACGCGCGGCCGGTGATACGTCCGCGATCCGGTAGGGCGCGGTCTGCGCCTGCACCACCACCATCGACATGTGATGCGCGACGACGTCGTGCAGATCGCGGGCGATGCGCGCCTTCTCCTCGAGGACGGTCCGGCGGGCCCGTTCGAGCTCGCTGACCTCCTCCTGTTCGACCAGCGCCCGGCGCGAGAGCACCAGCCAGCGCACCAGCAGACCGAACAGCACCAGCCCCGTCATCGCGATCGGCCAGCCGAAGGCCGAGGAGGCGACCGACGCGTCCGCCCCCGCCATCGTCGTGGCGAACAGCAGCGCCGAGGACACCCAGGCGACCAGCACGATCTGAACGTGCGCGCGCACCGCGACCGCGAACAGCAGCGGGAAGAACACCAGGATGTGCACCACCTGGAACGGCAGGTCGTTCCCCGGCTGATGCGGAATCGCCAGCGCGATCAGCAGTGCCGAACCCGCCGAGATCGCCCATCCCAGAGCGGGATTCACCCGGATCAGCACCAGCGGCAGCGCCGCCAGCCCCGCGATGAACGGTTGCGCCGCCGCGGGCACCTGATGCGTCAGATGCAACGTCGGCCACGCCACCGAGAACATGATCGCGGCAACCACCCCGATGAATACGTCGAACCACAACCGCATCCGTTTCGGGTCCCGCGCCGTTCGCGCCAGCATCCGCATCGTCCGAGCCATACCCATGACCCTAGAAACCCCGTCCACCCGATTCCGTCATACCGGCGGGTGAATTCGCACCCCTACTCCAGTACGAGACGCACCGCCACCTCCCCCACCACGTCCGCTCACGAACAGACCCCCAGCGTGAGGCCCGATTCGCGTCCGAATTCATACGTTCAACCCATGAGCGAGCCCCATGCCGCAACCCCGCAGAATGCCGGCCCCGTTCCGCGCAGCACCCCTGCGGAAACGGTGATCCCGGCCCCTGCCGAAGACCACGAATCAACGCCCGTTCGGCACGAATCCCCCTGCACCCCAGCATCATCGGACTCACCTGACGCGACCCCGACCGACTCACCGGCGGTCCCGCCCACGCACCGGACACCCGGAGCGGAGTCGCCACACGCAGACGAGAACAGCGCCCACGATGTCCCGACGCCGCCGCACGAGTGCACCTCACGACCCGCCAAAAGATCAGGGCGAGCGCAGCACAGCTCGGAATCGATCGCATCCACAAACAAAGAACCAGACGTTTCGCATCGTCCGACGGAAGACGGCGCCACCGACAGCCCTGGAAGGGTACGCGGGCTAACTGACCGAGTACCGCAGTCGAAAGACGGCTCGACATCGTTGAACCAGCCACGAGATGCCGACTGCGAGCACACAGAACCATCGCACCGTCCGAACAAGCACGCCACTACCGGCGACGGCGAACGCGTAGGCGTATCCGCACACCGAGCGCCGCACTCGGAATCGATCGACCGGACGGGGGATGCCGATGACGCAGAGCCATCACATCGCTCGAGTGACCAGGTATCGGGTGCCTGGGTTGCGACCGACTCTCGGAACCGCGCGGGGAGATCGTGGCGGGGGCGGGTGCTGGCGGGGGTCGGCGCGGTCGGTGTGGTTACGGCATTCGTTGTCGCGCAGCCGGTTGCCGGGGCTGCAGTGGGGGCTGCGGGCGGCGAGAATTCCGCGGCTCGGGTGGCGGTAGCGGAGTTGACCGGGCCGCATCCGGGAAATGTGGCGCTGCCGGCGGACTTCGCCGCCGAGCGGGGGTATCGGCCGGTGGTCGCCGATGGGCTGCTGGTGGATCCGGGTGGCGCCTGTTCCTCGCCGGTGCGGTTGCCCGCGGAATTCCGTACCGCGTGCCAGGCACACGACCTCGGATACGACCTGCTGCGTTATGCCGATGACCACGGACAGCCGCTGGGGACGTGGGCGCGGCAGGCGATCGATGCCGTCCTCGAGCAGCGCATGCAGGCCGCCTGCGACGACCGGCACGGCCTGCACCGGACCGGGTGCCGGACCATGGCCACCGTCGCCGGAACCGCCGTGGACCTGAACTCCCGTCGCCAGAACTACGCGACACCCCGCCCCGAGTACCTGTTCGGCATCCGACTCGCGGGCGAACACTTCGGCTACCAGTTCCTCGCCATCGCCGCACCCGCCGCACTGGTGCTCAGCGCTCTCGCACTACTCATCACCGAATCAGTGCGCGGCAGGCGGCGGCGAAACACTGCCTCCTCCGATCGTGCCGAGACAACGCGATGATCCCGGACAGCAGCAAAGCGCGCCATACGGCAGCTCATGGCCTGCCGACCACAGACGACCAGCCCGCACGACCGTCGCTGGCCGACACAAGCGATCACCGATTCAGCAAGCGCACCAGGCACGGCGGTCTATTGCTTCTCGACTGCACACGTCCAGCGAGGAGTTCGGCCCGGATACAGGGGGTTTCGATGAGTTCGCCAACTGCTCACGTTCGGACCGATGGCGAATCCGCAGGGGTTTCCAGGCCGCGGCGTTTTCCGATGCCGCGTCTGAGCACTGCGGTTGCGGTGACGGCAGGGACTGTGGTGTCGCTGGCTCCCGGGCTGCTGCCGCGGACTCCGATCGCGCAGGGGCTGCTCACTGGAGTACTGGTGGCGTTGTTCGTCGGTGTGGCCGCTGGAGTGCGAATGGTTCTGCGGCACAGGCGGTCCGGTATGGAGCAGCGGTGGGTTCGCAGTGCGGTTGTGGCGGGCTGTGCGCTGGTGGTGGCGCTTGCGGGGGTGCGGGCCGAGTCGTGGCAGAACCGGTTGCGGGCGGCCATGGGGTTTCCGGACGTGGGTGTCGGCTACTGGCTCGAATGTGCTGTCGTGGCGCTGATGGTAGCCGTCGCGCTGATCGGGAGCGCTCGGGCGCTGCGGTGGGTGGTTCGGTGGGCAATGCGGGCGCGGAACGTCACGCTGACGATTGTCACCGCGCTGGCGATACAAATCGCGCTGATGCCCGCGATGGCCGATGGACGGCGACCCGCCGACGCGCGCGCCGACGCGCCGACGGATTCCGCGAGTGCGCGGCAGATATCCGAAAGCCTTTCCGGGAGTGGCGAATCAGCGGTCGACTGGTCCTCGCTGGGGACACAGGGTCGCAAATTCATGTCCGCCGACGCCGGACGCTCGGTACGGGTCTATGCCGGTCTCGATTCGACACCCGACCTGAATTCCCGTGTCGCCCTGGCAATCCGCGAACTCGAACGGTCGGGCGGACTGGATCGCTCGAATCTCGTCGTCATGGCCCCGACCGGATCGGGCTGGGTCGACGAGCACGCAGTGACGGGTCTGGCCCGGCGATTCGGCGGCGACGTCGCCCTGGTCGCCCTGCAATACTCGGATGCTCCGAGCTGGGTCGGCTACCTGTTCGGCCGCGACGCCGCCGAACAGTCGCAGCGAGCCCTGTTCACCGCACTCGAACGGCGACTGTCCGACCTGAAACATCCACCGCGCCTGTACATCTACGGCCAGAGCCTGGGCGCGACCGCCGGAAGCTCGGTCTTCACCGACGACGCCGATCAACGTCACCGCGTCTGCGCCGCGCTCTGGGCGGGCCCGCCCGCGGACCGCGTCCACCGCGCCGGTGCACGGATCCTGGCCAACTCCTCCGACCCGGTAGTCCAGTGGTCGCCCGAATTACTCTGGCATGCACCGAATCTCACCGACACCCGCCCGGATGCCCCGCACCCGCCCTGGATCCCCGTCGTCGGCTTCATCCAAACCAGCGTGGACATGCTCACCGCCCTCACCCCCGCCCCTGGTCACGGCCACCGCTACGGCGCCGATCAGGGCACCGCCCTGGGCGCCTGCGGCTGACCGGCTCAACCCGGCGCGAGTGGCGAAACCCCTTGCGGGATCAGGCAATCGGACCGCGCGCCGCCTCGTAGGCCGCACCGACGCGGTACAGGCGGTCATCGGCCATGGCGGGGGCCATGATCTGCAGACCGACCGGCAGATCGTCGTCCGCGCTGAGCCTCGACGGGACCGACATGGCGCAGTGCCCGGCCAGGTTGGTCGGCAGCGTGCACAGGTCGGACAGGTACATCGCGAGCGGATCGTTGACCTTCTCCCCCAGCTTCCAGGGGGTGAACGGGCTGGTCGGCGAGACCAGGACATCGACCTGCTCGTAGGCGCGGTCGAAATCCTGCGCGATCAGGGTGCGCACCTGCAGCGCCTTGCCGTAGTACGCGTCGTAGTATCCGGCGGACAGCGCGTAGGTGCCGATCATGATGCGGCGCTTGACCTCCGGGCCGAATCCGGCCTCGCGGGTGGCGGCCATGACCTGCTCGGCGCTGTGCTGACCGTCGTCGCTGACGCGCAATCCGTACCGCATCGCGTCGAAACGCGCCAGGTTCGAGGAGACCTCACTGGGCAGGATCAGGTAGTAGGCGGCCAGCGCGTGCTCGAAGTTCGGACACGACACCTCCAGCACATCCGCGCCCAGATCCTTCAGCGCGGCGACGGCGGCGTCGAAGGAGGCCAGCACGCCGGGCTGATAGCTGTCCGAATGCAGCTCCTTGACCACGCCGACCTTCAGACCGCTCAGATCCCCCCGCGCGCCTTCGCGAGCCGCGGCCACCACGCCGGGCACCGGCGCGTTGCGGGAGGTCGAATCCTTCGGGTCGTATCCGGCGATGACCTCGTGCAGCAGCGCGGTGTCCAGCACCGTGCGCCCGCACGGACCACCCTGATCCAGCGAGGACGCACACGCGACCAGGCCGTATCGCGACACCGTGCCGTAGGTCGGCTTGGTGCCCACGGTCGCGGTGACCGCGGCGGGCTGGCGGATCGATCCGCCGGTGTCGGTGCCGATGGCCAGCGGAGCCTGATACGAGGCCAGCGCGGCAGCCGAACCGCCGCCCGAACCGCCCGGAATCCGCTCGGTGTCCCACGGGTTGCGGGTCGGACCGTAGGCGGAGTTCTCCGTCGACGAACCCATCGCGAATTCGTCCATGTTGGTCTTGCCGACGATCGGGATGCCCGCGGCGCGCAGCTTGCTCGTCACCGTGGCGTCGTACGGCGACACCCAACCCTCGAGGATCTTCGACCCGCAGGTGGTGGGCATGTCAGTGGTGGTGAACACGTCCTTCAGCGCCAGCGGCACACCGGCCAGGGCCGAGGCCACCTCGCCGCCGGCGATCGCGCGGTCCACCTCGGCCGCGGTCAGCAGCGCCTGCTCACCCGCGACGTGCAGGAAGGCGTTCAGCTCCCCGTCCACCTCGGCGATGCGCTGCAGATGCGCCTCGGTGACCTGCACCGAAGACACCTCGCGGGCGTGGATCTTCTCCGCCAGCTCGGCTGCGGACAACCGGGTCAGATCGGCCTCGCTCATTCGCCCTCCCCCAGAATCTGCGGAACCATGAACCGCTGCTCGTCGACCGCCGGAGCACCCGAGAGCGCCTGGTCGGGCGTCAGGCAATCCACCGGCACATCCGCACGAGTCACATTCGTGGTCGGATTCGGCGCCGCGGTGGCGGGAACATCGGCGGCGACCTCCGAGATCACCTGGACGTGGCTCAGGATCGAATCCAGCTGGCCCGCATACAGGTCGAGCTCTTCGTCGGTCAGAGCGAGCCGGGACAACCGGGCGAGGTGTGCAACCTCGTCGCGGGAGATGGCGGGCACCGCGGGACCCCTTTCGGCAGGTTCGAACGTGGAACAGGTCCGGCATCGAGACGATCGCGCCGGTTGGCACAGATAGCCTAGCGAGTCGGCCTGCAGACCCCACGCACAGGAGGCTGGATCTTCGGCCTACGCTCCGCTACGACCGGGCCGGAGCCCGTCAAACCGACCTTCGGGCGGACATTCGGTTGACCGCTCAACGTCCACTCGGCTTCGGTGGCACGAACGGCCGATGAGGATCACAATGCGAGTGATGTAGGTCACCGCGGATACTTCGAGTCGATTGCCCGGCATTGTGGGTGTAAAGATGACCAGGCTCGGGTACCCGTCCGAAAGTTTCGGTCGCACAGGAAGGAAGGAACGCACGTGTCATTTCTGCTCCGCGTGCAACTTCCGGATCGCCCAGGAAGTCTCGGATCTCTCGCCCTCGCCTTGGGCTCGGTAGGCGCGGACATTCTCTCACTCGACGTAGTCGACCGCGGGGCCGGTTACGCCATCGACGACATCGTCGTCGAGGTCACCCCGGGCGCCCTGCCCGACACGTTGATCACTGCGGCCGAATCGATCGAGGACGTCCGCGTCGATTCCCTGCGCCCGTATTCGGGGGTGCTGGACACCCATCGCGAACTCGAGCTGATCGACCAGGTCGCCGGGGCGCGTGATGATCGACTACAGGTGCTCGTCGACGGCGTGCCTCGGGTGCTGCGCGTCGGCTGGTGCACGGTCCTGGACATGGGTCCGCAGGGCGCGTATCGGCTGGTCGGCAGCCAGAGCGCACCCGAGACCCAGGCGTCCACGGCGCCCTGGATGCCCCTGGAGAAGCCGGTCGGCCTGGACGGCGAGGCCGACTGGGTACCGCAGATCTGGAAGGACATGGACACCAAGCTGGCCGCCGCACCGCTCGGCAACACCGGCAAGGTGCTGATGCTCGGTCGCCCCGGCGGGCCCGAGTTCCGTCCCTCCGAAATCGCCCGGCTGGGTTACCTTTCCGGCATCGTCGCCACTGCCCTGGGCTGAACGCCCGGTCCGGCTCTCGGCGCGATCCACGAAATGCGAAGGGCTACAACGCCAGACGCATGACGGTCAGCTGCAGGCCCGAATCGGTGGCCCAATCCCGTTCGGGCACATGGTCGAAACCGATTCGGTCGTACATCCGGCGGGCGTCGGCCATGCCCGGCATGGTCGTGAGCACCACCGCGTCGAAACCCTCCGCTCGCGCGGTATCGATGACCGCACGCACGAGCGCGGCGCCGATACCGCCGCCGCGGGCCTGCGGATCGACCGCGAGCATCCGGAACTCCAGCTCGCCCGGCCGGGCGATATCGGCGAACGGCGTCCCCGGGCGCGCGATCGTCACCGAGCCGAGCACCGCACCGGCCCGGGAGGCGACCAGCACCAGCGCCGAGCGCACCCGCGTTGCGGTGTCCAAAAGCTCTGCTACATAAGTACTCTCGGCGTGCACATGCCCCTCGCCGACGTAGACGCCGGCGGTCAGCGCGCCGATATCGGCGAACTCCTCCTCACGTGCCGAACGGATCTCGACCTGTTCGGGTGCGAGATCGGCTCGGCTGCGTTCGGGCGTGGTTCCCGCTGGCCGTCCCGGGTTCATTACTCGTCCTCGCTCTCGTCCGCATCCGGCTGCGGCGGTGTCACCGCCTCGGGGCCGCTCTCCAGCAACGTACGGAATCCGTCCTCGTCCAGGATCGGCACCCCGAGTTCCTCGGCCTTGGCCGCCTTGGAACCGGGTGCGTCGCCGATGACGACGAAGGCTGTCTTCTTCGAGACCGATCCGGCCGCCTTACCGCCCCGTACCAGGATCGCTTCCTTGGCCTCATCGCGCGAAAAGCCTTGCAGCGAACCGGTGACCACGATCGACAGGCCCTCGAGATTGCGTTCGATGGAGGTGTCGCGCTCGTCCTGCATGCGCACACCCGCGGCGCGCCATTTCTCGACGATCGCGCGATGCCAGTCGACGGTGAACCATTCGATCAGGGCCGCCGCGATGGTCGGGCCGACGCCGTCGACCGCGGCCAACTCCTCGCCGGCTGCCTGTTCGATCCGTTCCATACTGCCGAGCTCGGCGGCCAGGGCGCGCGCCGCGGTCGGCCCGACGTGCCGGATGGACAGGGCCACCAGCACCCGCCACAGCGGACGGTCCTTGGCCGAATCCAGATTCTGCAGCAGGCGGCGGCCGTTGGCCGAGAGGCTGCCGTTCTTGTTGACGAAAAGCTTTGTACTGAGGAGCTTTTCCTCGGACAGGTCGAACAGGTCGCCCTCGTCGGTGATGACACCGGACTCGAGCAGATCGACCGCGGCCTCGTAGCCCAGCGATTCGATGTCGAACGCACCGCGCCCGGCCATGTGGAACACCCGCTCGCGCAGCTGCGCCGGACAGTGCTGCTGGTTCGGACAGCGGATGTCGGCGTCGCCCTCCTTCTCGGGGGCCAGTTCGGTGCCGCACTCGGGGCAGTGCGTCGGCATCACGAAGGCGCGCTCGGACCCGTCGCGCATATCGACCACCGGCCCGAGCACCTCGGGAATCACGTCACCGGCCTTGCGAATGGTCACCGTATCGCCGATCAGCACGCCCTTGCGCACGACCTCGGCGGCATTGTGCAGGGTGGCCATCGCGACGGTCGAGCCCGCGATGGCCACCGGTTCCATCACCGCGAACGGCGTGACCCGGCCGGTGCGGCCGACATTGACCTGGATGTCGCGGAGTTTTGTGGTGGCCTCCTCCGGCGGATATTTGTAGGCGATCGCCCAGCGCGGGGCACGGGAGGTCGACCCGAGCCTGCGCTGCAACGCGATCTCATCGATCTTGATGACCTGGCCGTCGATCTCGTGCTCGATATCGTGCCGATGCTCGCCCCAGTACGCGATGCGCTCGAGCACCGCATCGGCCCCCTGCACCCGCAGGGTGTGCGCGGACACCGGCAGGCCCCACGCGACCAGCGCCTGATACGCCTCGTACTGCGAGGCCGGGCTGAAACCCGTCATCCGGCCGAAGCCGTGACAGATCATCCGCAGCCGCCGCCGGGAGGTGACCGCCGGATCCTTCTGCCGCAGCGAACCGGCCGCGGTATTGCGCGGATTCGCGTACGGCGCTTTACCTTCCGCGACGATGGCGGCGTTCAGATTCTCGAAGTCCTCGAGCCGGAAGTACACCTCACCGCGCACCTCGAGCAATTCGGGGACCGGGAACTCCGCGGTGGGGGTGAGTTCGGTGGGGATGTCCTCGATGGTGCGGGCGTTGAGCGTGACGTCCTCACCGGTGCGGCCGTCGCCTCTGGTCGCGCCGCGAACCAGCTTGCCGTTCTCGTAGACGAGGTTGAGTGCGACGCCGTCGATCTTCACCTCGCAGACGTAGTGGATGTCCGGACCGGTCTCGGCCTCCACCCGGCTGATCCAGGTGCGCATCTCCTCGGCGTCGAACACGTTGTCCAGCGACAGCATCCGCTCGAGGTGGTCCACCGCGGTGAATTCGGTGGCGAAACCGCCGCCGACCAGCTGCGTCGGCGAATCGGGGGTGCGCAGGTCCGGATGCGTCTCCTCGAGGGCAAGCAGGCGCTGGAACAGCACGTCGAACTCGCCGTCGGAGATGATCGGCGCATCGCGCACGTAGTAGCGGAACTGATGTTCGCGCACCTGCTCGGCCAGCTCCTGCCACTGCAGCCGCTCATCTCCGGTGGCCGCGCTGATCCCGCTACCGGATGCCTCCGATGTCACCGATTCCCTGGTCAGCTCGTTCACGGGTCGAACATTAGCCGAACCCACCGACACCGAGCGTGACCTGCGTCGACCGCGCGTAGCGCGGCATGTCCGACAGTGATCCGAGCCGACCGATGATCGATTCCCTCCGGACATTGTTCCCACTCGAAACCCGTTGCGGGTCTTGTATCTTGACACCATGCCGCCAACGCCCGACGTGGATCCGAATGTGCCGCACATCGCCCGGATGTACGACTACTACCTGGGTGGAAAAGACCACTACCAGGTCGATGCCGAGGCCGCCGAGAAGGTGCTCGAGGCGCTGCCCGCCGTCCGGATCGCCGCCCAGGCGAATCGGGGTTTCATGCATCGCGCAACGCGGTATCTGGCCGCTGAGGCCGGTGTGCGTCAGTTCCTCGACATCGGCACCGGGATCCCGACCGAACCCAACCTCCATCAGATCGCGCAGGAACAGGCGCCCAGCGCACGGGTCGTCTACGCGGACAACGACCCGCTCGTGCTCGCCCACGCGCGCGCCCTCATGAAGGGAACTCCCGAGGGACGCACCAACTACATCCAGGCCGACGCCACCCGCCCGCAGGAGATCCTCGACGCCGCGCGCGCCACTCTGGATTTCACCCAGCCGATCGGGTTGTCGGTGATCGCACTGATGAATTTCGTGCCCGACGCGTACGAGATCATCGACACCCTCACCGCCGCGCTCGCCCCCGGATCGCACCTGGTCATGACGCATCTGACGGCGGATTTCGATCAGGAGGGAGTTGCCGCCACCGCAACGGTGTACCGGGACCGCGGAATGCATTGCCAGCCACGGAACCGCAGCGAGATCGCCCAATTCTTCGACGGCCTCGAACTACTCGAGCCCGGAGTCGTGCCGATCCATCGCTGGCGAGCCCCCGTCGAACCGCCGAAGGCGAGGGACGCGCAGGTTCCCGGTTACGCAGCCGTCGCCCGCAAGCCCTGATTCGCGGCGGGAACACCACCCCCGCCGCGCAGGTTGGAGACCTTATGGAACTCGCCACCGCCCTGGACTTCGCCCGCACCCACAACCGCTCGGTCCTGACGACGATCCGCCGCAACGGCCGCCCCCAGCTGTCGAACGTCACGCACTGGCTCGCCGACGACGGCCTCATCCGCATCTCGATCACCGCCGACCGGGCCAAATACGTCAACCTGCTTCGCGAGCCGTGGGCCGCGCTGCACATCACCCGCGAGGATTTCTGGGCCTACGCGGTGATCGAAGGCGACGTCGAACTCACACCCGTCGCCGCCGACCCCGACGATGCCACGGTCACCGAACTGATCGACTACTACCGCGCCCTGTCCGGCGAACACCCGGACTGGGACGACTACCGCCGCGCCATGGTCGCCGACCGCCGAGTGATCGTGCGGATCACCCCCACCCGCGCCTACGGCATGCTCCCCTGATCGGAATCACCTGCGCCACTGGTTGTTTCGCAAGCCAACCGGCAACCCCGCGCGATGCGTGGCGACCACGCCATCGGCTTGGACCGTCGGCCACCCACGGCAAGCGGATCGACCGCGCACTACCGCGCCGGGGTTTACCAGTTGTACAGGGCACGGGCGCTGACGTCCCGGAACATGCGGACCGACAAGCTGTTCGGGGTGGCCAGGAAGGCGGCACCGAGGTCATGCGCATTCCGCGGCGGGACAGCATGCTCATGGTGCTGATAAATTCCGACAAATGAGCTTCACGACAAGGCTTCTCGGGGGGATCGGCCTTGCGGCGGTCGTTATCGCGACCAGCAGCTGCTCCTCTCCGACCACGGCCACGACGCCTGCGACGACCTCCGCCCCGACAACCTCGGACCCTGCCGAAAATCCGGATTTCGCGCAGCTCGGCGCCGGTCCCTACCGCAGCCGCGGAACGGTGGGGGTCGGCACCGGACCGGTCGCCGTGACCGTGGATCCCGGCCTGCACCAGGCGTACACGGCCAACATGGACCACACCGTCAGCGTCGTCGACACCCGGTCCCGGACGCTCACGGCGACAGTCCCGTTGGGGGACGTCTTCGTGCACAATCCGCGATCGATCGCCGTGGACCCGGCGACGCACCTGGTGTACTTCGCCGACGAGGGCCCGGTCGGTGATGTGTCCGTCATCGACCCGGCCACCAACACCGTGACGGCCCGGATTCCGCTCGGCGACGGCCACAGCGCTGCTGTCACCGTCGATTCCGAGCGCCACACCCTTTACGTCGCGAACACGAACCGTCGCAAGGTCACCGCGATCGATACCCGGACCAGGGCGGTCGTGGCAACGATCGCACTCACCAACGGCCCGACAGCGCTGGCCGTCGACCCGGGCAACCACCAACTGTGGGCCGCCGGAACCGGCACCCTCTCGGTCGTCGACCCGGCCACGTTCGCGGTGAGCACCACGATTCCGGTTTCCGGAGACACCGATGCCATGGCGATCGACCCCGGCACCCATACCGCCTACATCACCCACCTCTTCGGACATTCGGTCTCGTTCGTGGACACCACGACCCATGCGGTCGGCAGCATCTCACTCGGGAACGAAGGGTCGTACGGGGTCGCGATAGATCCCGACACGCACACCGCCCTGCTCACCTCGTTGTCGTTCGAGAGCATCACGATGATCGACACCAGGACACACACCGTGAGCGCATCGCGCGTGACCGAGAAGTCCTCCGCCGGAACCCATTCGAGCTGGGGGATCGCGGTGGACACCACCACGCACGACGTCTACGTGACGTACGGCGAGTACGAGCGGGGCATGGAAGTCCTCACCCGGACGTAATCGCAAGTCCACCATGGGTTTCGAGTGCCGGGGCAGCAAGCGCTCGACCATCCCGCTATCAGAATCCCTCACTGCCGCAGATGTTTTCGAGTTCGGATCTGCACAGCACGCGCGCGCTTTCGATGGCGTCGCGCAGGGCCTGCGGGTCGGTGGTGAGTGATTCGACGATCTCATCTATCGCCGTGAGCCCGGCTCGGGTGAGCAGCGACTTCTCGTTGGTGACCCATTCGGCGCGGGCGGCGAGGATGGCGTGGGCGAAACAGGATGCGGCTACTGCGATCTGACCGGCGCAGGGGGTGAGGCGGCCGTGCGGGGCGTGGTTGGCGGCGGCGTAGTCGAGGGTCATTTCGGCGTGCGCCGCCCAGGTGCGTGGCGCGTTGCGGCGCAAGGCTTCCGGGTAGGCGGGGCGCGGAAGTGAGCCGCACAGGACACGATTGATCGCCAGCTCGGCGACGACCAGATAGGTGGGAATGCCCGCGAGATGGAAGGCCAGCGGCTCGATCCGGAATCTGCCCGACTCGGCCGCGCGCAGTTGGGCATCCACCACGTCCAGGTCGCGGTAGTGCACGTCGACGCGGCGGTCCTCGATGGTCAGCCAGGCACCGCCGTTGAAGACGCCACCGCCCCATTCGCCCAGTTCGCAGACCTGTCCGGGCCATCCCACGGCGGCCAGGTCCGCCGGGGCGAAGGCGCCGCGATAGTAGATCGCCAGATCCCAGTCGCTGTCGGGGCGGGCGGTGCCCTGCGCCCGCGAGCCGCCCAGCGCCACCGCGGTGACGCCCGGCAGCGCGAACAGCGTGTCGGCGGTCGTATTCAGGAATGTCTCGTCATCCACGCGCACCATCCCCTGTCGCGATGAAATTCGTTCGCCGCCTTGCTCGGCGGACCCGCGCCCCTACGCCTGGTCGGGCTGCGGCAGTTCGGGCAGCACCTCGCCGGTTTCCAGCAGAGTCTTGAGATTCGCCAGGATCGCGGGCCAGCCCTCGGTGATGCCCGCGAGCATCGCACTGCCAGGCCCGAACCCATTGTGCACCACGGTCAGCTTCACCTGATCACCCAGCGGCTCGATCTCGAAGCGCACCCGTGAACGCGGCTCCTGCGACAGCTTCTCGAAATCCTCTGCACTGAAACCGAATTCGTCGGCGAATGCCTGATCGACGGTATGCCAGGTGTAGGACAGCAGGCGGTAGGGCTGCGCCTCGAGCACGACCTGCTCGGGGTCCTTGCCGGTCCAGCCGCGCTGCGACCAGGTCATCGGCGAGCCGGGCTGCCAGTCGGTGTCGAAACTCGCACCCCAGTAGCGGCTGGTGAAGGCCGGATCGGTCAGCGCCTGCCACAGCTGACGGTCGGTGGTCTTGATGTAGGTGGTGTAGACGAATTCGTTCGAGTCGGTCATGGTCACGCTCTCCAATGTGGATTTGAGGTCGGCGAGCAGATGCACTCGCCCGCGGTCGTAGCGGTTGATCCAGCGATCGGCGATGGCGTTGATGGGCTCGGCGTTCAGATAATGCAACTTCTCCCGGCCGCGGCGGCGGGTGCTGACCAGATTCGCCGCCTCGAGCACCGCGAGATGTTTGCTGACGGCCTGTCTGGTCATCGCCAGCCCGGCACACAGCTCCCGCAGGGTCTGGCCGTTGTCCGCGTTCAGACTGTCCAGCAATCGGCGGCGGCTGGGATCCGCCAGGGCCTTGAACACCTCGTCCACATCACCATCCTCCATATGCAACCATTTGGATGCATATTCGACAATAGGCATCCAAATGGTTGCCTGTCAATACCGGCCCGGTGTCACCGCCTCGGACAGCGGGCGGCAGGATCACACCCGTGCTGCGCAACTTTCAGGTGACCAATCACAGATCGCTGGCCGAACCGCAGGAACTACGACTGGTCGGTACCCGGGCCGCGTCGCTGCCCGCGCCGGTGACCGCGGTGCACGGCCCGGCTGCCTCCGGTAAGTCGAGCCTGGTGGACGCGTTGGGCCAGATGCGCGACGCGGTGCTGAACTCGGTCACCGGCTGGGATCCGTATGCCGGCCCGGTCCGCGCCCCGCATCTCGGATTCGCCGAGCGCCCTTCGGAATTCGCCGCGACGTTCATCGCCGAGGGCGTCCCCTACACCTACGGCTTCCGGCTGGACAACGCCGACGTCAGCGCCGAATGGCTGCACAGCCACCCGCACAATCGCAAACGCATCGTCTTCGAACGAGACGGCGAGCAGATCCGCATCGGCCCGCAGTTCGAACCGGTGCGCTACGGCATCGGCGCGCTGGTACCGCTGGTGCGCCCGAATGCGCTGCTGCTCAGCCTCGCCGGGCAGATGTACGCCGAGGCGCTGGTCCCGGCCTATCGCTGGTTCTCCGCGCAACTGGACGTGCTGCGCGGCCGGGAGGATCCGGAGACCACCGCCCGGCGCCTGGCCGGTCATCTGTCCCGCTCACCGGAGACCGCCGCCCGGCTGCTGACCCTGCTGCGCTCAGCGGAGCTGGGCATCGAGGATCTGCTCATCGCCGAGCCCGATCCGATGTACGCGGACTACCTGCGCGATCTGGATGCCGAGATCGCCGGTGCGGCAACCCAGCTCGACGCCTGCCTGGCCTCGCCCGCACACGCGGTGCAATTCGAGAACACGCACGGGCTCAGCCCGACGGGCCTGGAACGGGAGTTGAGCAATCTGCGCGCGGCCCGCGACACCCTGTACACCCGGATGGTGAGCCGCCGCGGCGCGGGCCTGGGTCTGGTGCACGAGGGCATCGACACGCCGTTCGACATCGCCGACGAGTCCACCGCGACACTGGCTCTGCTGCGCCTGTTCCCCACCGTGCTGGACGCCCTGGACACCGGCCGCGTCCTTGCCGTGGACGATATCGACACCCACCTGTCCGGCGACACCGCCGACCGGCTCATCCAGCTGTTCCAGAATCCGGAGACCAATTCCCGTGGCGCACAACTGATCTACACCACCAGCAACCGCACCCTGGTCGACCGCGGCAACGGCCGCTCCTCCCGCCGCACCACCGTCTGGCAGCTGCGCCGCACAGCGAGCGGCACCAGCGAACTGACCGCCCACTGACCGGATCGGACCTCGGCAGGCCGTGGTGATCCACCTCGCGCCGGACGTGGCCCGCCGCGAACAACGCCTAGCATGGTGACCATGCTGCTGCAGATCGTGTTCGTTGTGGTGATCGCCGGTGCGCTGGTGGCCATGGTGACGTTGTACCTGCGCGGACGCAGTGGGACGCCGCGGGCGGACGCCGAGTCCGGGACGCTGTACGTCACGGGTGTGAGTCCCCGTCCGGCGGCGCAGGGTGAGCAGTACGTGACGATCACCGGCACCCTCGCCGGTCCGTCGGTGTCCGGGGAGACGGTCTACGGCCGCTACGCCTGGGATGTCAACCAGTGGCCCAGCCCCGGCGACCAGATCCCGGTCAGCTACCCGCCCGGTAAGCCGCAGCACTGGCAGCTCGCGCATCCGGGAGCCCGGCCGCCGCTGGGTTCCTGATCGGCCGGGGCAGCGGGTCGGTCGAACGTCGACGCCACAACTCAGCCGGACATCGGCGCCACACAGCCGAACGTCGGCGCGACGACGCGACGGAACGTCCGCACGACGCTCAGTCGAAGGTCAGCGACTCCGGGTCTTCGGTGAAGGCGCGGGCGGTTTCGGTGGCCAGGGGAAGCGTGCGGCGGGCCCAGGACAGCGGGGCGTTCGCGAGGCCGCAGGCGGGGGTGATCAGGATGCGGTCGGCGAGGGTGCGGCGGCCCACGCCCAGGCGGTCGACCAGACGTACCGCAGGTTCGGCGAACTCGCGCCAGGTGACCGGGGCGGACGGTGGCTGGACCGCGATCAGCCCCAGCGCCAGTTGTTTTCCGGCCTCGAGCAGTTCGCCGATGTCGTCCAGGTCGGCGGTTCGGATCGTGGCGAGGTCGAAACCGATTGCGGCGGCCATACTTCCGCGCAGGAACTCCAGGGCGGGACGGTCCGCGCAGGTGTGCACCAGGACGGGGTGCCGCACGCCGGTGATCACCGAGTCCAGGATGGACAGCGCCTCGGGGGCGGGGACGGCGCGCACCGAATCCAGCATGTCGGTGCCGGGCAGCGATCCCTCCAGCACGGCGGTGCTGGACGGTTCATCCAACTGCACAACGACTTTCGCACCGAGCCGCGCGGCCACCTCCGCCGCGTGCCGGGCCAGGCCCTCGGCGAGCGACTCGGAGAGGTCGCGCACCGCACCGGAATCGGTCAGCACGCGATGTCCGCCGGCCAACTCCAACTGCGCGGCCAACGTCAGCGGTCCCGCCGCCTGCACCTTGACCGTGCGCCCGACCCCCGCCGAACCGGTACCCTCCCAAGCTTCTTCGAGCGCGTCGAGATCGGCCCGCAGCAGATCGCGCGCGCGGCGAGAGACCGCACCGGGGCGCGGGGTGAGCCGATACCCGCGCGTACTCACATCGAAAGGCATATCGACCAGCAGCGCGGACGTGCGCCCGATCATGTCCGAACCCGTTCCGCGGCCGGGCAATTCGACCAGATGAGCCAGATCTCCCAACTCACCGGCTATGGTCGCGGCCGCCTCCCGCGGATCCGTCCCGGGCCACGACCCGACCGCCGTGGCGATGCCGCCACGCAACAACTGCTCGGTCTGCTCAGCGCTCACCGCACATCCCCTCGGTCGACGTCGAACCGGCGCGACCGGCGAATGTCCACGCACGGTATGGGTTCGGTCCGATCGGCTCGAATTCGCACGACGGTGGTCGGGGAATCCCTCACCGACCGGCGTCCGACACCAGACCGGCGGCATCCAGGTCGCTTCGATCCCGGTCGGCGCCGGTGATGGTGCCGCTACCGATGACCTCGTCGCCGAGCGTGTCGGTGCGATACAGCACCACGGCCTGGCCTCGGGCGACGCCGGTCAGCGGCTCCCGCAGCCGGGCCACGAGGCCGTCGCCGACCGCCTCGGCCACCGCGGGCGCGGTGCCGCCGTGCGCGCGGACCTGCGCGATGCACTCGATCGGCCCCTCGGGACGCGCACCGGAAGTCCAGATCGCGCGATCGGCTCGCACCGTCCACACGTCCAACTCGTCCGCGCCGCCGACGCGCACGGTCCCGGATTCGGGATCGATATCGGTGACGTAGCGGGGACGGCCGTCCGCGGCCGGGCCGGGCAGACCCAGACCCTTGCGCTGGCCGATGGTGAAACCGTGCACGCCGTCGTGTTCGGCGAGCCGGTGCCCGTCGGAGTCCACGATCGCACCCGGCCGGATGCCGATCTTCGCGCCCAGGAAGGCACGGGTGTCACCGGACGGGATGAAGCAGATGTCGTGCGAATCGGGCTTGTTCGCCACGGCCAGACCACGTTCGGCGGCCTCGGCGCGGATCTGCGGCTTCGGGGTGTCGCCGACCGGGAACATCGCGCGCGAGAGCTGCTCGGCGGTCAGCACCGCGAGCACGTAGGACTGATCCTTGTCCGCGTCCACCGCGCGACGCAGCACGCCGTCCTCGAGACGGGCGTAGTGGCCGGTGGCCACCGCATCGAACCCCAGCGCGACCGCGCGGTCGGCCAGGGCGGAGAACTTGATCTTCTCGTTGCAGCGCAGGCACGGATTCGGCGTCTCCCCCGCCGCGTAGGCGGCGACGAAGTCGTCGATCACGTCCTCTTTGAACCGATCGGCGAAATCCCAGACGTAGAAAGGGATTCCGAGCACATCGGCGGCGCGGCGGGCATCACCCGCGTCCTCCTTGGAGCAGCAGCCCCGCGATCCGGTACGCAGCGTCCCGGGTGTTGCGGACAGCGCCAGATGCACACCGACCACCTCGTGACCGGCCTCGACCGCGCGGGCGGCCGCGACCGCCGAATCGACGCCGCCGCTCATCGCCGCGAGCACTCTCATCGCGAACCTCCCTGCACACTCGCCAGTCCCGCCGCCCGCGCACGGTCCACCACCGGCGGCAGCACCTCCAGAACTCTGTCGATATCGGCGCGGGTCGAGGTGTGCCCCAACGAGAATCGCAGCGAACCCCGCGCCGCGCGCGCCTGCGCGCCCATCGCCAACAGGACGTGACTGGGCGCGGCCACACCCGCATTGCAGGCCGACCCGGTCGAGCATTCGATCCCCGCCGCGTCCAGCAGCATCAGCAGCGAATCACCCTCGCAGCCGGGAAAGGTGAAGTGCGCGATACCCGGTAGCCGCAGCTCGGCGGGGCCGTTGACCACCACATCGGGCACCGTGGCCCGCACACCGGCGATCAGATCGTCGCGCAGAAGCGTCAGTTCGGCTGTGCGCGAAGGCAATCCCCGCACGGTCTCGCGCAGTGCCGCGGCCATGCCGACCGCGCCGGGCACATCCGAGGTCCCCGAACGCAGATCACGTTCGTGGCCGCCACCGTGCAGCAGCGGCACGCAGCCGACCTGCCGACCCAGCAGCAGCACGCCGACACCGTGCGGCCCGCCGACCTTGTGCGCGGCGAAACTTGCCGCGGCAGCGCCGCTTCCGGCGAAATCGATGGGCAGCTGCGCGGCGGCCTGCACCGCGTCGGTGTGCAGCGGCACGCCGAACTCCTGTGCCACGGCTGCCAATTCGGCAATCGGCTCGATCGTGCCGACCTCGTTGTTGGCCCACATGATCGAGATCAGCGCGACCTCGCCGGCATGCTTGGTCAGAATCTCGCGCAGCGTGCGGGGCGACACCAGTCCCTCGCCGTCGACCTCGAGCAGACTCACCTGAGCGTCCTCGTGCTGTTCGAGCCACTCGACCGCATCCAGCACCGCATGATGTTCGACCGCGCTGACCAGAATTCGGGTGCGCTTCGGGTCGGCGTCACGACGCGCCCAGTAGATCCCCTTGACGGCAAGATTGTCGCTCTCGGTGCCGCCCGAGGTGAAGATCACCTCCGAGGGCCGCGCCCCCAGATCGGCGGCGATCGATTCGCGCGCCTCCTCCAGCTGCCGCCGCGCCACGCGCCCGGACCCGTGCAACGAGGACGCATTGCCCGCCGCCCCCAGGACAACCGTCATCGCCTCGACGGCGGCGGGGAACATGGGTGTTGTGGCCGCGTGGTCGAGGTAGACCGTCTGGGGCACCGCACCGACCGGACCCGGGAAGACCGACTTCATGACCGTGTAAGCCTAACCGACCGTTGACCTGGGCATCCTGGGGGTATCCCTCCTGCTTCTACGAGTTTTCTACGATTTACCCACGATCCGTAACCCGGTGGCCGCCCTCCGGTATTCCCGCCAGGCCGCGGTGCAGCACCTTTCCGAGGGAACGCTCCTGCCCGCCGGCCCCCATAGCGCCGCACCCTGCGCTGCCGGTGCTGCCTCATGCACCTGCGCCCGCGGCACCGGTGCCATATTTCGACTGCAAACCCGAGCGTTTCGGGCAACGCAGGTGCGCACCTGTCGATGTCTCGAATTCAAAGTTCGAAGACGGCCGGGGCGCGAGCGCTGGGCCGGTTCGGGTGTCAGGCTGGGAAGGGGCCGATCGGAGAGGAGTGTGTCATGTCGAAGCCGAAGATCTTGTTCATCGTGAGCGGGGCCACGTACTGGGTGCTCAAGGACGGCACGAGGTACGCGACCGGTTACTGGGCCGAGGAGTTCGCCAACCCCTACAAGATGCTTACCGACGCAGGCTACGAAGTCGTCGTCGCCACTCCAGGCGGCACCACGCCGAACGTCGACATGATGAGCCTGCGCCCTTCGATGGCGGGCGGCGAACAGGCCGCGCTGGACCTGGAGGCGATCATCCGCGACGCGGAGGCTATGCGTCGGCCGCTCGAGTTGTCGGACGTGCGCCTGGAGGACTACGTGGCGGTCTATTTGCCCGGCGGCCACGGCCCCATGGCCGACCTGGCGTTCGACGCCGATGCGGGCCGCCTGCTCACGGCGCAGCTGGAGTCGGGCAACCCGCTGTTCATCGTGTGCCACGCGCCGTCCGCGATGCTGGCCACCAGGATCCACGGCGTCTCGCCCTTCCAGGGCTACAACGTCACCGGCTTCTCCAACGAGGAGGAAGAGGCCGTCGGCCTCGCCTCACGGGCCACGTGGCTGCTGGAGACGGACCTGAAGGAGAAGGTCAAGGTCAACTACAGCCGCGGCCCCATCTGGGAGCCCTACATGGTCGAGGACCGTAACCTCGTCACCGGCCAGAACCCGCACTCCGCCGCGGTTCTGGGAGAGCGGATGCTGGAGATCCTGAAGTAGGAACGTGGACCGCCCAGCGGCCACCCCAGCACAGAACGCCCCGATCCTGACGCAGGATGCGCCAGGTCAGTAGCGCGCGCCGGTGGGGGCCGGGATGGCGTCGAGATCGGCCAGGTCGGCTGCGGACAGTTGGATGTTTGCCGCGCCCGCGTTGTCGGTGAGGTACTTCGGGGTCTTGGTCCCCGGAATCGGCACGACGTGCTGTCCCTGAGCCATCAGCCAGGCCAGCGCCACCTGCGCCGGAGTCACCCCGATGCGCTCGGCTACCCGGCGGACCTTCGCCGCAATGTCCAGGTTGGCGCGCAGGTTGTCCTGCTGGAAGCGGGGCAGACGACGACGCTGGTCGTTCTGCGGCAGTTCATCGAAGGACGTGAAACGACCCGCCAGAAAACCACGGCCCAGCGGCGAGTACGGCAGGAGGCCGATGCCGTGCTCCTGGCAGTACGGCAGGACTTCGGCTCGGACGTCCCGGGTCCACAGGGAGAACTCGGACTGCACGGTCGTGACCGGGTGCACGGCCTGGGCTCGCTGGATCTGCTCCACGTTCACCTCGGACAGGCCGAGGTAGCGAGCCTTGCCGGCGGTGACGGCCTCGGCCAGGGCGCCCCAGGTCTCCTCGATCGGGACCTCGGGGTCGACGCGGTGGAGCTGGTACAGCTCGACGTGGTCTGTGCCCAGTCGGCGCAGGCTTGCGTCGATGGCAGCGCGGACGTGCTCGGGCCGGCCATTGGGGCGTACCAGCGGTGAGCCGCCGGGTCCGCCTGTCGGATCGATCGCTTCCATACCGACCTTGGTGGCGATCACTGCCCGGTCCCGGTGGCCGACCAGGGCCCGGCCCAGGAGTTCCTCGTTGGTGAACGGGCCGTAGACATCGGCTGTGTCGATCAACGTCATCCCCAGTTCGAGGGCCTGGTGGATGACCGAGACAGAGGTGGCCTCGTCACGAGGGGTCGCCATGTCGTAGGCGAAGCTCATCCCCATCGCGCCCAGGCCGATGACGCCGACCTGCGGGCCCTGACTGCCAAGAGTGGTGGTACGCACTTCGTGTTCTGCCTTTCGTGCCGGTGCGAAGGACCGCCGCAGCCGACGAAAGTAATCGACCGTGCAGCTATTCGGACCGTAGGCGGCGGATCCACACTTAGGCCAGGACACGATTCCTTCCTTTGATAGGCCAGACCTCCCAGCGCCCGTCGGTGTGGCATTGCAACCCGTCGGATGCCTGGCGCCATCCTCGAGCGTTCAATCGCTCGCTCCGGTCACCACGAATAGGGTCTCGGCAATCCGAACGTCTTCTCTGCTTGTTGGAATTACGCGGTGCGAGTAAACTCTTCCCATATTGCTCAGTATGTTTCTTTGCGGACACGCTGTGCTTTGTTGCAATGGCGGTGTGGATAAATCAATTCACATATCGATAACCGCGAGTTGTCGCGTGTCGTCACGCAATTTGTCGAGATCGGCAAGACCGTCGACATGAGCACGAGCCAACCCGCCGGGCAAGAACTCGGGGGCGTGCCCCGTCTCGACAAGCGCAATCTACCCACGGCGGCTCGCAGTCCGACGAAAGGCCCTGCAGATGACGGCAACTCACGTGGTAGACGAGCTTGGTCAGTTCGTTGTCGACGCCAGCGTCTCCGACATTCCCGCAGTGTCGCTGCAGATGCTCGAGCGCAATGTGCTCGACAGCGTCGCGTGCGCACTGGGAGCCCTCGACGGCGAGCTCATTCCCGCGATACGCGCGCAGGCCGAACAATTCAGCAGCCGGCCCACGACCACGTTTATCGGTGGAGGGCGCACCTCGGTTGACCAAGCAGCGTTTTTCAACGCCGTGCTGGTGCGCTATCCCGATCTACTCGACACCTATTTGACTCCCGGCGGGCTGTGTCATCCCGCCGACAATTTCGGCGCCGTCCTGGCGATGGCCGAACACGTCGAGGCCACCGGTGCGGACTTCTTGCTGGCGTTGGCACTCGCCTATGAGGTGCAATGCCGGTTCAGCGCGCAGGTTCCGCTCATGGCGCGCGGGCTCAACCATGCGCTTCAGTTGGCGATGTCTGTTGCGGCAGGGGCATCGAAACTGCTCGGGCTCGACGCGGACCGCACAGCGGCGGCCATCGCCGCGTCTACTGCTGACAACATCTCCCTGGCGGCGGTGCATACCGAACCCGTGTCGAACTGGAAGGGCATCTCGCCGGCCATTACCGGGATGCGCGCCGTTTATACAACGCTGTTGGCCGCGCGTGGGGTCACGGGCCCGAAAGCGCTGATCGATGGCCCCCTCGGCCTGGTCCAACTGCTTGACCAGCCTATCGACTTCCGCACCGTCGACCATTCACTGACCGCTGTCGAACAGACCTATCTCAAACAATATTGCTCGCTGATCCACGGCCAGGCCATCATCGACGCGATACTGGCCGTACGTGACGAGTACAACCTCAGCGGTGACGATGTCGCCCACGTGACACTCGAGGTCTTCCAAGGCGCATACGACTTCGCGGGCGGCGGTAGTTATGGCGACAAAGACCACCCCTGGACCAAGGAACAGGCCGACTACAACCTGAAGTACCTCGGCGCGGTGGCTCTTCTCGACGGGCAGGTCGGACCTGAGCAGCTCGAGACCGAGCGAGTCCGCCGCAGCGATGTCCAAGATCTGCTGACCCGCGTCGACGTGCGGCCGGCCGCAGACTTGACCGCGGCCTACCCGGAACGGACTTCGGCCCGAGTACACGTCGCCTTGCACGACGGGCGCGGGTTGGACCGTGAGCAATCCGACTTCGAAGGATCCCCGACGCGGCCGATGTCGTGGGAACGTGTCGTCGACAAGTTCCATTGGCTAGGTGAGCCGTTCGCCGATGACGGCCTCCGGGGGGACATCATCACTGCAGTCGAGCACCTGCAGGACATTCCGATCGCCGAGCTCACCAGGCTGCTCGGGGCAGTGAGTCCGGCGGCGCGACGCCCCCGCAGTCGACATCGGTTGTAGCGGTCGAGAAGCCATTCGGCCCCGACTTGCCCTGACCCATGGATCAGTGCCGACTGCTTTCGACTTCACGATTGCGGCTGGGGTTGCGGCGGAATGAAGCTGGTCCAAAATTCGTGTCGGACCTCGTCCCACAGCTTCGCCAGTTCTGGAAACAGTTCGCGAACCTGCGCCAGGTCGGGGAAGTGGTCCGGACCGAAGGAGACGACCGGCGTGGCGTCCCGTGCATAGTTGACGGCAATGACTGCGATGATGTGGTGGCGGATCAAGCGCCAAGTCACCCGCAGGCCGTCGACTTCGGTTCGACGCACATCATCCATGTCCCACACCCTGTTCTCGGCATCGACCGTTCGTTCCTTCGGCCACCAATGAGGGCCGACACAGGATGCCGGGCGTTGAATCGGTATCGGACTGTGCAGGTGACCGTTCGGTCACTGCCACAGCCTCCGCTAGATCGCCGACAACGGTGCGTGTCATGCGGTGTCCTTCCGAGATCCCCGACACGATTCAATTCCGCTCGTGACGCGGAGTCCAGGACGGTGCTCTTACCTTTGATCGGGCGGACTTTCCACTGCAGCCGACGAATTATCGCCGCTGACGAGCGCGTCGCGGTGCGGATCGTCGACCGGTGTCCAACATGAGCCGGGCGGCGGGACAGTCCAGCGGTTGTTGCGGGCGAGCGTGACCAGCGACTCGACGGCGTGCCGAACGCTCACGCGGTCGTCGTCGGCGCGGTGTAACAGTGACCACGTCCATAACGGAATCGGGTCGGCAACGGGACAGTGTCCCAGGGTCGGGGGTGTGACGGCAGTGTGGTGTTTGGGGCCCACTTGGATCGCGAATTCGGTGGCGAACCGATGCCATGACGACCAGGCCCATTCGTCGCTGTCGACCAGCACCGTGATGTCGGACGCGGACACCGGCTTGGTTGAACTCACACCGGGGTAGACCGCCCCGAGAGGTTGTGCGCGAACCAGATGCGCGCTGAGCCCGTGGGTATGGGCGGACCTCGCGCTGATCCAGGCCAGCGCGAGGTCGAGGCTGCCTTTGGCGACTCGGTCGGCCTGCACGTGAGATGGCAGGACCCATTCGTCGACTCGCAGAGCCACCGTGGGGCCGAGACAGGCGATAACGTTGTCAGGCAACCAACTGACGTAGCCCAGCCGTAGCGGTATCGCCTCAGCCGCTCGCTGTCGGACTCGTTGCCGCGCACCGTCCGTGAGGGCGAGAACCTGACGTGCGTCTTCGAGCAGTGATCGCCCGGCTTCGGTCAGTTGTACGCTGCGCCGGTCGCGGCGGAACAGTTGCACTCCGAGATCTCGTTCCAGGGCGATGATCTGCTGGGATAGCGCAGGGCCCGAAATGTACACCCGCTCAGCGGCGCGGCCGAAGTGGAGTTCCTCGGCTACAGCGACAAAATAGCGCAGTTGCCTCAGTTCCATCCATCGATCCTAGTGTCCGATCGCGGCTGACGCGGTCCCTGTGCTCACGCACCCGAGTCGCAGTGGCTGCGTGGTCAGCGCCGTCTTGCGCGGCACTGCCGCGGCTGCCGGCGAAGCGCAATCCGGGTCACAGAGCGCTCCGGGTGAGAGGCGACGCCGAACAGAGGTAGGAGATCGGTCGTGGCCTCCCTACGTGCGATGCGCTTGCCTGGTCGAGTGACGACACCCGAGACACACACAGCATCAGAGGCTGCCCGGCACCGCCTGGCGTTGGCCGCGATCTGCATCGGATTCCTCATGATCACCCTCGACGCGACGATCGTTAACGTCGCGTTGCCGACGATCCAGAACGCCATCGGCGGTAGCCTCGGTGCGCTGCAGTGGGTCGCCGACGCCTATACCGTGGCTCTGGCGGCGGTGCTGCTCACCGCTGGGACCGCCGCCGACCGCCGTGGGGCACGGCAGGTCTTCCTGGTCGGCCTCGTCGTGTTCGTGGTGGCGTCCACGATGTGTGCGTTAGCCACGAACATGACGATGCTCGTCGCCGCCAGGTTGTTGCAGGGGGTGGGCGCGGCCGGGCTGCTGCCGCCCTCGCTGACACTGATCGTGCACGAGTTCCCCGACCCCGAGCGACGTGCGCACGCACTCGGCATCTGGGGCGGGATGAGCGGTATCGGGCTCACCGCAGGCCCGGTGCTCGGTGGCCTCGCCGTCGCTACGATCGGCTGGCGGTCGATCTTCCTGGTCAACGTGCCAGTGGGGCTGGCCGCGATCGTGCTGACCGTGCGCACGGTGTCCGAAACACCACGACAGCCCGGTGCCCGCTTCGACTGGGCCGGTCAGTTACTCAGCATCGTCGCGCTGGGCACGCTCGCCGCCGGTCTGATCGAGGTCGGCCAACTCGGCTGGTCCCATCCGATGGTGGTGACACTGCTCGTGACCGCGCTGGTCGCCGCGGCTGTGTTCGTGCTCGCCGAACACCGGACCCAGGCGCCGATGCTGCCACTGCGGGTATTCGGCAACCATCGGTTCAGCATCGCCAATGGGATCGGCTTGCTGTTCAACTTCTGCCTCTACGGTTCGCTGCTGTGCATCCCGTTGTACCTGCAGCAGAGCCGACATCAGTCCGCGCTGGCGGCGGGCCTGCTGCTGGTGCCGATGACCGCGATCGTCGGGATCAACGCTTTCTGCGGCGGCAAGCTCACCGGAAGGGTCGGCGCGCGGATCCCGATGCTGCTCGGCGCGAGCGCCGGCGTCGTGGGGGCGGTGCTGCTGGCCTTCCTCGGTGACAACACATCGCTGGCGTGGTTCTTCGCCGGGTCGGCGGTGTTCGGGTTCATTTCGCTCGCCATGCCCTCGATGACTTCGGTGGCGATGCAGGCGCTGCCCGCGAGCCAGGCCGGGATGGCCAGTGGCGTATTGAACGCCGCTCGCCAAACCGGCAGCGCGCTCGGCATCGCGCTGCTCGGATCGCTGCTGTCCACCAGATCCGGAGGGGTCTCGATCCACCGGCCGTTCGCGGTCGTCGCGATCGCGTTCGGCGTGACCGCCGTGCTGGCTGTGCTCGCGACCGCCGACGTCCGTCGAGCAGGACAGTCCGGCCGCGCACCCGCACACCGTGAGCACCAGAAGTCATGACCGTCCCGGAGCCGGGAAGCAGGTGATTGCCCGACTGTTGCCCTGGTGCGACCCGAAGATCAGGCGGGAGCATGGACATCAGCAACCGATCCCGCTGGCCGACTTTACGAATTCGCCGATCGAGGAGGTGCCGACGATGGAGTTTCTGGTGACCATGACCACCCACGTGCCGGACGGCACGCCGAATGAAGAAGTCGAACGCGTTCGCGCTCGCGAAGCCGCCCGCTCTCGCGAACTTGCCGACGAGGGCCGACTGCTACGGCTGTGGCGCCCTCCGCTCCAGCCTGGCCAATGGCAAACGCTCGGGCTCTTCGCCGCCGAGGACGCGGAGCAGTTGGAGATGACGCTCGCCTCGATGCCGCTGCGCGTCTGGCGCACCGACGAGGTCACCCCCCTGTCCCCGCACCCGAACGATCCGGCGAACACCCGAACCTGATGCCCACCGCCGTCTCCCGGCACCTCGCCGAAATCGTCACCGGCTCCGACCAACTCTGATCATCCGATTCCAGAAATGAGCAATCTGCCATGAATTCGACACGAAAAGTCGCAATCGTCACCGGCGCGTCCCAGGGCATCGGGGCGGCACTGGTCCCCGCCTATCGCAAGCTCGGCTACGCCGTTGTCGCGACCGCCCGCTCCATCGGCCCGTCCAATGATTCCGAGGTACTTGCCGTGCCCGGCGATCTTTCCCGGCCGGGTACCGGCGCGCAGGTCGTCGAGCGTGCGCTGGCCCGGTTCGGCCGGATCGACACGCTGGTGAACAACGCCGGGATCTTCATCGGCAAGCCGTTCACCGACTACACCGACGCCGACTATGACGCCGTCACCGGAGTCAACCTGCGCGGCTTCTTCGACATCTCGCGCGGCACCGTCGCCGCGATGCTCGCCGCGGGCAGCGGGGGGCACGTGGTGAACATCTCCACCTCGCTGGTCGATCACGCCAACTCACAGGTGCCCTCGGCGCTGGCCTCGCTCACCAAGGGCGGACTGACCGCGGTGACCAAATCGCTGGCGATCGAGTATGCGGCCCGTGGTATCCGGGTCAATGCCGTGGCGCTGGGCACCATCCGCACGCCCATGCACTCGCCCGAAACGTACGACACCCTTGCCGCACTGCACCCGATCGGTCGGCTGGGTGAGATCGGCGACGTCGTCGAAGCGATCGTCTATCTCGAGCAGGCACGGTTCGTCACCGGGGAGATCCTGCACGTCGACGGCGGCCAGAGCGCGGGCCACTGAACTCGAGACAGAGGTGTCGATGAACAACACGGAGCACGGCATGACAAACAACAAGGCAGCCGACGACAAGATCCTGCGGGATGTACTGGACCGCTGGAAGTCCGCGGTCGATGCACATGAACCCCATCGCGTCGCCGACAATTTCACCAGGGACGCGATTTTTCAGGGACTGCACCCGTACACGGTCGGACGGCAGGGAATCGCTGATTACTACGATTCGCAGCCGCTCGGCATGACGGCCGTGTACCGAATTCTCGAACGTCGCCGCCTCGCCGACGACCTCGTCCTCGGCTACCTGAGCGTCGATTTCTCGTTCACCGACCGACCGACCCTCTCGGTGTACCTGTCGGTGCTGGTGACTCATTCGCCGAACGGTAGCCAGATCTGCCACTACCAGGTATCCAAACTCGACTGATCAGATGCGAGGGCGTTTCGGGGCAGGACCGACTGCGCCGAGTAGCCCGGCGAGCTCGGTGATCGGGAGGGTCGTAACCGCGACTGCTTGTTCAGCGAGCAGTGGGAACTCAGCTCAGTTGCTGATCCAACGCCTGGCCTGCCGGTGGCGGTGCGGTCCAGGTGTCGTTGAAGTCGAGCACAGCGACCTCTACTGTGGCGCCTGCGGCTGCGAGGTCGGCGGCGAGCTGGGCGGGCGCGGGATCGTTGGGCGGATAGTGCACCGGGATCACCGTGGTCACGCCGAGCCATCGGGTGGCCAGGGCCGCGTCGGCCGGCGGCAGTTCGACGACCTTCACCGCACCGACCCAGAGGCCGCCAATGCCCAGGATCGCGATCTGCGGCCGGTACAGCTGCCCCCAGGTCCGCAGATCCCCCGACAGCGACGTGTCCCCGCCACAGAAGATCCGCTGCCCGTCGGCGGTGGTGAGCAGAAAGCTCTGCGGCTGGTCGGTGAGGAATTGACCTTCGAGCGTCATGCTGGACTCGTGCCGGGCCGGCAGGGCCTTGATCGTGACGTCGCGGAAGTGGAACTCCACTCCGGACACCATCGGGCTCAGGCGCTGTAGGGGAATGCCGGCCTCCAGCGCGGCCCGAAACAGCGCGGTTCCGCAGACCACGGTGGCCTGCCCGGCCTCGGCGATCTGCAGGGCCTGGCCACGGTGGTCGTAGCCGGCATGGGTGACGGCGATGATGTCGGCTCGGGCGAGTTCGGCTGCACGGATTGGACTTTGCGGAAGTCCGGTGTGGAATCCTTCGGAGCCGGCCAGGTAGGGGTCGACCAGCACCCGGGTACCGCGCTGGGTGACAATCTCGCAGGCCGCCCATCCGATGCGTCGGATTGTCAGCGGTCGGTCGCCCGAGGCCGGGGGTGCGGCGGTGAGTTGCCGGGCGGTGAAGGCGGCTATCCGGTCGAGTGCGGCGTGTGCGGCTTCGGTTGGCAGCAGCGGGAATCCGTGCGGCATGCCTTCATATATCTCCAAACTCACTTCGACGCCGTCTGCGGCCGCCCGTTGTGCGAACCGGGTCGCGTCGTCGCGCAGCAGCTCCACCTCGCCGCACACAATCAGCAGCGGTGGCAGCCCGGCGCAATCCCCGGCCAGCGGGGACTGGGGCGCTGCGGCCGGGTTCGCGTCGCCCAGGTAGGCGTCGCGGGCTTGCCTTACCTCGGCCTCGGTGACCATGTCCTTGCCGCGGTTGGCGATCAGAGAGTCGCCGCTGAGGGTGAAGTCGGTGATCGGGGAGATCGCGGCAGCGCCCGCCGGTAGGGGGCGACCGGACTCGCGCAGGGCGAGCAGCGCTGAGAGCGCGAGGGTGGCTCCGGCCGAATGGCCGACGAGCACAACGCTTTTGGCTGGTATTCCCTGATCCAGCAGGGCTTGGTAGGCGGCGAGCACGTCATCCAGGGCGGCGGGGTACGGGTGCGTCGGGGCCAGCCGGTAGTCGACCAGCAGCACCGGCAGGGCGGTCGCCGCCGACAGCCGGCCGGCGAAGACACCGGCAGGCTCGCCGTACTGGAACCGGCGGGCATGCAAATACAGCACCGCGCCGGAGCTTGCGGTACCGGGCGCGGCGACCCACTCCCCCCGTGCAGAGTCCGTCCGAAAAGTCGTCGTCGCGAAATCGGACGAGAACACAGGCTCGCCGGGCGCGGGCTCACCGAGACGGTCCAGCAAGACCCGCCCCGAGTCACCACCGACCACATGTGCATCGGCCACGGCGTCGGCAACCACTTCGAGGTCACCGGCAGACACCGGATGGACAGTCGTGCGCATGTAACTCTCCCCTCAGACGTAACCGATTTTTGCCTTGATGCGCGCCCCGTTCGAATAAGTCGAGACGAATCGTCGGGCGATGGTCCGCACGCTGTCGGGGGTTGGCGATACGCCGCGCCGCATGCGAATCGGCTACGGGCGCATCTCGACGCGCGATCACCACCCGAAGCACAATACGACGCACTCACCGCAGCCGGCCGAGGTATCTGTCACCGGCTGTCGGTGTCCGAGCTGGTGGTTTGGCGTCGCCTGATCCCGGCTCGACCGAGCTGATCGGGGGCTCCAGGCGGCACACCGGAATTCGAAGCGCTTCGCCTGCCCTTGTGCTGAGGAGCTCGACGGCGATTGTCGGTGTCCGTAGTCACGAGCACCGATGTCCGGAGCTGTCTGCCCGAGGGACCGCGCGGGTGCTAGGTGGCCTGTGTTTGCTCGATGCAGCGTGCGCGGACCTCGGCTTCGAGTTTCTCCACGGTGCGGCCCCAGCCGCCCTCCCATTCGTCGGCGAGGCCGTAGAGCTGCCCCAGGGGAAGCGCGTGGACTTCGTAGTCGTAGTCGGCATGGACGACGATCTGCTCGACTTGTTGGGCGACCCATAGTGCGCCGGCCTGCCCGGTCAGGTGCAGTTCGGCGATCAGGCGGAAGGCTTCACTCGCTGCGGCCGAGAGCGTCATGGGCAGTTCGACACCGGCCTCGGCCAAGACCGCTGGCAGCAAGTCGCGCACCGCATAGGGTTCGCGCCCGTTCAGACCCGCCAGTTCCCGTAGCGCTGGGCCGTCATGGCCGTCCGCGAGCCATTGCGCGGCCCACCAGGGGACGCGTTCGGAGGGTGTGATGCCGAGTACGAGCCAGGCTGCGACGGTGCCCGGCGCCGGAGTCCGGCTTTCGTAGTGGTCGAAATGGCGGTTCATCGGTGATCCTCTGCTCATGCCGCGGCAAGGAACATGATGGGCTGCCCTTCAGTTATGGCGTCGTCGCACCCGCCTGATCCTGCCGGTCGTGGACTCGGAGAACGACTTCGAATGGGGAGTGTGGATTTCGCTGCGATCGCGGATCAGCTCGGGTTGGCTGCGCCAGAGTTGCTGTCGCACAGTGTGGTTCATCTCTGGATCAGTGACGATGGCGGTCAACTCGGCCCATGCGACAACGTCCTGAACGGACGGATCGGCGGGTGGCAGCGGCAGTGCGAGTCGTTCCGCTCGTCGTGCTCGGGGAGCTGTCCGGACTGCCCGCAGCGATGCACGCCGCCGTGCCAGGGATCTGAATTCGACATCGAGCCGGGCACTTTCGGTGGCGATGGTCTGGTCGATCGACTGTTGTCCGTGCAGAATCTCGGTGATCGGTCCGAGCCCGAGGGCGGGCAACAGCCGGACCAGCAGCAGTTGTTCGGTGGCGCGGTCGGCATCGATCGGTCCGAGACTGCCGAACAGGGCACTGTTGACCGACACTGCTTCGAAAGTAGCGAGTTGGCGGATATTCGAGGGTGGCGAGACTGCATAGACTCTCCGCCATGCCAAACCGACTGTCATCATATGAAACCCCCGCTGTGCGGCGCGTTCTCGTGACCCTCGCCTTCAGCGCCGCGTTGGGTGCACTGAGCTGTACCACCGCTGCCGCACAGCAGATTTCGCTGGAACCGGCCACCACTGCCCCTGCACCGATCGCCACTACCCCCGACACCGGCAGCGCCAGCGGATCGGCGAGTTTTCTCTGCCAGTTGACAAACCTGTCGGGCACCCCGACCGAACATTGCTGATGTTTTCGGCTTGCACTACCTGCGGGTGACGCTCCCAGAGGCGATCTGCAGGACTGCGTACGGTTTCCGACCCGCCTCACCACCCATATGAACGGACCGCGACGGTGATCGGGTCACGACTCCACAACCGCCGACGGAAGTGAGCCGACCGAACGATCGCTCCCCGCAACACGCGCTCATCGGCTAGTAGTGTGCGTTCTGCCGGTCGAGATGATCTCGGCCCGTTGATCTCTTAGAGGGCATCTGAGAACCCGGGAGCTGGTCGGCGTGTGGTGCCCGATATAACCGCTTGCCGGAGTGGGCAGGTCGGCTCATCATTCAGCACGTGGCTGGTTCTGATTATGTTCGCTTCATCGATTCGCCGGCTGCGCGGCGGATCAGCCTGATCGTCTGGGTCGGCGGCTCGGTGGCTTTGCTGGCCGCCAGCGTTCTCTACGTACTCACTCTGATGCGCTCGATGGCACCGCCGCATGATGTATTCGTACCGATTATTGTGCTGGTGTTTCCGCTGTTCTTCTGGTCGTTTTTCGTGACGACCAGGTACACCGGGCTCGGACGGCGCCCACTCGGCGAGCTTCCGATGGCCTGGCGAGCACTTACCGCTGTCGTTCCGCGTCCGGCGGCTGTCGCGCTCATAACGATCATCCTCGCCGGAGCGTTGCTGGCGTTCATCACGCAGAACCTCGACTCGCCAGCCGGACAGCCGCAGTACGACAGTGCCCACAACACCTACGGACTCAACATCCACGGCACTGTAGAGGTCATCGATCACGACGCCTATCTCACCGCGGTCGCCCAGGAGAACCGCTTGTTTTTGGCGACGTGCATGGTGTTCCTGCCGGTCGCGGTACTCGGTGCGCTCTATCACTGGCTCCGCACCCGGTCCACCCCTGCGATCGACAACACCGCCTTCGGCACTTCCTGACCAGGCACTCGAGAACTCAGGTGGCTGGCCCGCTGCCGCGTGCAAGTCGACGGGTGAGGGTGTGGATGGCGGCGATGTAGACCATGGCCTCGTGATGGCTGGGGCGGGTCTCGTAGTCACAGACCAGACGCCGGTGTCTGACGAGCCACCCGAAACTTCGCTCGACGACCCAGCGGCGGGGCAGGACTTCGAATCCGGTGGTGGTGTCGCTGCGTTTGATGATCTGGATCGTGAGTGCCAGAACGGATTTCGCCCAGTCGACGAGTCGTCCGGTGTAGCCGCCATCAGCGAACACGAGCGTGATGGTGGTGAAGCGGGCGCGCAACGCAGTCAGCAGCCGGTGCGCGGCGTCGCGGTCCTGGATCGAGGCGGCGGTCACCACGACCGCAGAAGATCGCATCGCATACCAGCCGCCGGGGCCATTTCTCCGGTCGACCCCGGCGACCTGCGATGTTGCCCGGTGGCGGCAGCAGCGGTTCGAGCAACGCCCACTCGGGGTCGGTCAGCGACGAGGACGGGTAGAACGGGCACTTCGGCGACCCGCGGTGAGCCAGGCACGACAAACACGAGCAGGTAAGCGACACTGGCACAGGGACTCTCGGATTGCGGCGACTTGGTGTGGGAACCTCAGTCGTACCGGGGAGTCCCTCTACATACCTGGCATCACACGCCGACCGGCTACCGAGTTCTCAGATGCCCTCTTACACGGGCCGCGTTGGCCTGTTCGAAACGCGCGCCTCGATATGGCAGGACGTCCGGCGATCAGCTCAGACACCATGGCCGGCCTGTGACCCGGCCTGAGCTTCGCGCATATTTGCAGGGGCCGATAACTCCCAGTGCAACAAGACATTACGTGTGACTGCCCGCTGGCCGCCCACCGGATTGGGTGCAGACATCCAGGGTGGCGGTTCACGAAGATCGGGGCGAGTGAATCGTCCTGGCCGTCGAATAAGCCGGAGTCTGGTTCAGTCCTGACCGAACAGCGGCAACTGGCGGTCCGGGGCGGGGTTTCTTCCGAGACGACGTAGACACCGCGCGCAGGTCACCTGCGCTCGGGTCGGTTCCAAGGCGTCAGGCGACCACCCGGCCACGCCGGTCCGGCACAGCAGCTCGGGCACCTGCTCCCCACCGACCCACCCGCCCAGGCTTACCGCGTGGACGGTGCGCCCGGCCCGCACCACCGCGTGCACACCGGGGTCACCGAACCGCGAGCGCGCGGACGCGGCCAGTGGCGCGATATCGGTCATGAATTCGGACGATACGGGCCGCCACCGACACATTCCGGGGCTCAGCGGATCGCCGACGGTGGGCGATGAGCCCTTATTCGCCGTACAGCACCTCACCACCGAACTGCCCAAGTAACTGCCGAACTGCCCAAGTAGCTCTGTCTCGTCGCCCGAGCGCTCGCAGTCATCCCGCGTCGCCGTCACCTCGGCGATGACGGCGAGCTCGAACGCATGCCGCTCGCTCAGCGGCTGGAGCGGCTACAGCGGTTGTTCGGCCCTGGCTCTTGGTGGCGTGACCAGGGTGAGGCGACCGGTGGCGATGTCGTAGCTGTAGCCCGAGACTCGAATACGGCCCGAGGCGGTCGGCGAGTGCAGGATCTTGTCGACGTCGATGGGAACTGTGGTGGCCGGATCGGTGACCGCGGTGGCCCGCAGGGGCGTCTGCTGGAAGCCGCGCTGGATGAAGCCGCGGCTCAGCTTGTCGTCAGCCATCAGGGCCGAGCCACAGTCGGTGTGGTGGATGACGGCCATTTCGAACCAATCGGCGCCGGGCGTCACGGTCTCGTGCAGGTAGCTGATCCAGGCGAGATCGTCGAGGAACGACTGGTTTGCCCGCCCGCCGACGGTGCGCGCCACGATCGCGTCGCCGAGTCGCAGACCGAGGATGGCGGCGGGGTCGACACGAGGATCGATGCAGGTCAAGATATAAACCTGCTTGTTGGGAAGGAACGGGATTTCCGGCAGGTGGTCCCTGAAGTCGGTTGCCGCGAAACGCTTGTTGTTCTCGAGTAGCTCGTCGAAGTTGGTCACATACCCAATCTCGCAGTTCGGTGGGGTCGTGATCGTGCGGATCCGGCCAGCTGTCGTCAGAGTTACGCCACCAGCACTCTCAAGCCGGTGTGCGGTCCGGGATACGGCGATGGGTTCGGCGGTATTCGGTGGGTGTCGTGCCAAGTGTGCGCGCCATGTGCAAGCGCAGGTTGCCTGCGGTGCCCAGCCCGCAACGCTCGGCGATGTGGTCCATTGGCAGGTCGGTTGTCTCGAGGAGCCGTTGCGCTTGCAGCACTCGTTGGCCGGACAGCCAGCGCATCGGTGTCATGCGGGTTCGTTCGCGGAATCGGCGCGAGAACGTGCGTGTGGGCATACCCGCGTGCCGGGCCAGGTGGGTCAGCGACAGGGGCTGGTGCATCCGCTGGATCGCCCATTCGAGCGTTCGAGCAAGGTGGTCGGCGTCCTCGCGCGCATCCCGTCGGGGGGCTTGGGCATGATCGCCGGACCGGTGGGTGGCTACGACCATGCGGCGGGCCACCGAGTCTGCGAGGGCTGCCCCGAAGTCCGAGCGGACGAGGTGGATGTAGAAGTCGATGCTCGCGGATTGGCCCGCGCCGGTCAGGATGCTCCCACCGTCGACGAACAGTACCTGCGCGTCGAGCCACACGCTCGGGTAACGTCGGCGGAACTCGTCGGCTTCGCGCCAGTGTGTGGTTGCTCTGCGGCCGTCGAGCAGACCGGCCGCGGCGAGCGCGAACGTACCCAGACACACCGAAACCAGGCGTGCGCCACGGTCGTACGCCGACCGCAGCGCGGCGCGCACGACGGCGTCCGGTTCGACGGTCGGGTAGAAACCGGGCACGATCACCGTATCGGCCGTTGACACCGCATCGAGGCCTGCTCCTGCGTCGATGGTGAACCCTGTCGAGGTCGGGACAGGGCCCGGTCGCAACCCGCACACAGTGAACGAGTAATGCTCGGCTTCATCGCGGAATCCGAAAATCTGAGCGGCGGTCGAGAGATCGAAAGCCACAACTCCCGGCAACGCCAGCGCGACGACCACGTGCGGGCGCCGGTGCGACCACGTCATCGGGCCACCTGGTCTGACAACATCGCGCCCCTTCTGCGATACGCGGGCCCCGACATTGCACGGTTGTGGCACCGATGCGACCCAGCTCGACGCCGGGACTCACGTGGCCCGGCCCGCACCATTATGCGCCTGCGGCGAGCGTCGTCGGATCGCTGCCTGGAGATGGTCAGCCCAACCCCGCGCGGGGATCCATTCCCTATCCACGGCAACGGGTCTGGGAGCCAGTGTCAGATGCAGCGGCCATTCTGAGCGGCTTGTTCGAGAACGTACGCCGGGTGCTGCCGCTGCCACCGAGGACGAGCAGATCAGTTACGAGGGTTGCTTCGTGGTCGGTTCGGGGTTCACGCGGCGGTCGTGCGGTCGGCGATGGTGGCGGCGAGTTCGCGGGCACGGTGGTGGGCGCTGGCCATGGAGGCTTCGTGCTTCGGCAGCAGAGCGGCCAGTGCCGGGGCGTGGGGCACCATGGTCAGTTCGGGGATCACGGTGGTGAGGGCGAGGCCGAGCATGTCCTCGCGACCGAGCACGGCTTCGAGGGTGGGCACGACGTAGTCCAGGCCGTGCTTTGGTGCGCCGGGGCCGTAGCCGCCGCCGCGCGCCGAGATCACCACGGCGGGACGACCGGCAGACGGCGCGGGGGCCTCGTGGCTCATGGTGCGGCCGAAGACCATGATCTGGTCCAGCCATGCTTTGAACACCGAGGGCATTGTCAGGTTGTACATCGGCACCGACAGACTGGTGACCTCGCTTCCCGGCCTGCGGCCCACGGCGCGCGGTACCCGTTCGTATGGCCACCCCGGAACGCAAGAACCCCAGGTGTCGGAATACCTGGGGTTCCAGCGATTTCGTGTTGCCTCCGGCACTCAGGCCCGGTCGAACTCCCCGCCCTGTGCCTCTGCCTGCCGCCGCCTCCGCCCGGTATGCCTTGTGGCACAGTGAAGTTCGTTCGGCGATCAGCACTGCTGCTCGGCGTCCGGTTCCAGAGGACGTGTTGTGGCGAATACGGCTCAGGCGACGGTTCACACGTCGCGGGTGTAGAAGCCGGGGCGGTCGGGGACGAGGTTCCAGCCGGTGATCCGACGCGGATGGATGCGTATGAAATGCCTGCTCAGGTGACCGTCGTCATCAAGAGCGTCGCTCGAGACGGTCTCAGCGCGCCCGCGAATCTCCAGGAATCGCACGCCCTCGGCCCCGTCTCCGAAGACGTCGTCGACGACGAAGGCGACGTCGGGATTGATTGTGACGTTGCGGAACTTCGCCGATTTCTCCATGTTCATCCCATAGACGTCGATGGTGCCGAGTTCGGCGTTGTAGTCGAACCCGACGGGCTTGTTCTGCGGAGCGCCGTTGGGCGCTACCGTGGCCAGCCGTGCGAGCGGTTGCGTGCGCAGGTATGTCTCTTCGATGTCGGTCAGCGTCATACCTCCATCATGGAAGCTCAACCATTCTCGAGGTCAAGGGACGAGCGACCTGGTACTGGGGATCTCCCGATCGTGTGCGCGATCCGGAACCGATCAGTGCCATGTCCGACGAGCATTCGAGGCACACGGCGCGTCCGCGCGGCCCGCCGCGCTGGAACTCGAACGCCGCGTTGAGGTTGGGGACCCGCCGCACCTGCCACCGCACCGCCTCGTGACCATATTTCGTTGCAGCGGTGTCGGTCTCGCGTGCAGTTCATCGAGGGCGACCGAGGTGAATCCGGTGCCGATATTGCCGATGTCGGCTCACCGGGAGGTCCATCGCGCCGCGCCTGCTCCGGCGAGCTGATCCGCTGCGACGTCACGTCCGGTGAGCACCAGCAGCAAGGCAGTCACGGATCCTTCGATGACCAGCCCGTCGCCGACGGCCCAGTCGGTGTCGGTTGCCTCGAGACGGTAGCCGTCGAATTTCTCGGGCGCGTGGAACGGGGCGCCCGTGCGCCAGATTCGGTCCAGCGCCGACCGCGCGGCCGCAACCGGCACGGTGTGCGCGATTCCGAGGGGTACCGCGATGTCCTGGCCGTGCACGAGCAGATCCATCAGCCGGTCGGTCGGTGTCGTGCCGATCGGCGCGACCCGGGCGCCGATACTCTCGCGCAGCTCGGCGAGGAGCTGGGCGCTGGTGCGGGCGTCCGCGTGGCGGATGGCCGTGTCGCGGATCGCGCGGTCGAGGCTGCCGCGGGCGCGTGCCAGATTGAGCAGTAGCCATCCGATCCTGGGCCGGGCGGACAACACCAGGTGCGCGACAACGTCGCGCACCCGCCAGCCGTCGCACAAGGAGGCGTGGTCCCACTCGGTCTCGGGCAGGGCCTCGAGCATTTCGGCCAGGCCGGCGCGTTCGGTGTCCACCGCCTGCCAGATCTGTTCGGTGCTCATCGATGTCGGTCCGGTCATTCGCGTGACTCCTTTTCCCGATGGGTGTTTCAGTAGGGTAGGAATTCCAGTCGGGTGGAGGTTCCAGGCATTGTGACCGATATCACACTTCGTAAGGAGCTGGTCGGCATCGGGGAATTGTCCCGGCTGATCGGTGTGCCGGTGCGCACGATTCGCTTCTACTGCGACGAAGGGCTCGTTCAACCCCACCGCAGCTCCGGCGGGCACCGCCTGTTCGATCCGGCTGCGGTGGATCGGCTGCGGCTGGTGCGCCGGTTGCGCGCGCTCGGGCTCGGTCTGGCCGCGATCACCGCTGTCCTGGACGGCACGATGTCGATCACCGAGGCCGTAGCCGCCGAACAGTCGGCACTCGACACCGAATTGGGTGCACTGGTGTGGCGGCGAGCGATACTGGCCGCCGCTCAGGATGTGCCGCCGAGCGCGCGAGCCACGCGGCTGGACCTGCTCGCAACGGTTGGCGATCCACACGGCGCTCACGACGGTCTCGTCACCTTCTGGCAACGGCTGCTGGCCCCCGCATCGGCGAGCGTCTTCGAGGGGTTCGTCGTGATGAACGTCCCGGTCCCACCGGCCGACCCGACCCCCGAGCAGGTGGTCGCCTACGCCGAGCTCGTCGGAACCGCGGCCGATCCCGCACTGGCAGAGGCGATCTCGCGCCAGCTGTGGCGATCGGATCCCGCGAGCATCCGTCACCCGCGAGAACTTCTGGCCGGAATCTCCGAAGCCTGCGCCATGGTGGAACCCCTGCTCAGTGCGCGCGTTCCACCGCGTCCAGGACCCGAACTGGACTGTTTCCTCGATGCCCACGCCACCGCCCGGCACGAACTCGACACCCCCCGCTTCCGGCAGCACATCCTCTGTGGCGCTGACGATTTCGACCCTCGCATCCACCGGTACTGGGAACTCACCGGCGAGATCACCGCAACGACCACCGCCGGCACCGCCCTACAGTGGCTGCGACAAGCCCTGGGGCAGTCTCGAGCATCCGAACGGACCGACCGCGAGCCCTGACCACGAGACCGCACAGCCGCTCCAGCGGTGTTTCCGGGTCAGGCCCTGGCCGGTCGTCAGTGCGAAGCACCGGTGCACGGCGTGGTCAGTGCGAGTCCGGCCCGGGGATGCGGACCCCGGCGGAGCGCAACTTGGTCTCGACCAGCGCGAGTGCCCGAGCGGCGGCCGATCCCTGCTGTTCGCCGTGGTGCGCGATCAGGTGGTAGCGCGTCCCGGCCTCGGTGCGGGCTTGCATGCCGGTCACGATTTTCAGCTGTGCGGGGTTGGCGAGGTAATGCTCTGCCATGGCGGTGGCGAGTTCGTCGATGCGCGGGTCGTCCGGCTGCCAGGCCGCGGCCTCGGCGGCGCCTCGGATCAAGGCGACGTAGCGGGGGTCGTCCAAGGCGTGCTCGAGGTGCGTGAGGTAGTCCTCGAAGCCTTCCGGGACCAGGGCTTTGGCCAACACCCAGCCCTCCCTGGTGGCCGCCACCTCGTCGGCGGGGAAGCCGAGGCCGGGCATCCGCTCCAGCAGCGCCACCGCGCGGTCGCCCAGCAGCGCGCGGTCACCATCGGCGAGCTTGTGCAGCGTGTCGCGCCGCGCGATCAACTCCTCGATCCGCGCGGTGAGCTGCCGGTCGACGTCGGCGACTGCGGCGGCGAACGAGGTGGTGTCGGCGTCGAGCATCGGCCCGACCTCGGCCAGCGGCACCCCGGCGGCGGCCAGCGTCCGGACTCGCACCAGCCGCAAGAGCTCGGCCGATCCATACCGCCGGAAACCGGAGCTGTCACGTTCGGGCTCGGCGACCAGACCGAGCTTGTGATAGTGCCGCACCGTCTTCACCGTGACGCCGACGAATGCCGCCGCCTGCCCGATCGTCACTCCGTTCCGCACCTACCCAGCCTTCCTCACGAACTTTCCGCGAACCGTGGACACGCCGCCGGGTGTTCAGCCCACCGGTCGAGCCGGATCCGCCTGCCCGACGCAGAACACCTCGTCGACGAGCCTGCGCTGAGCGTTCCGGAACGCTGTTGCGATCGAAAGGTCGGCGTCGTCGACACAGTTCAGCGCGGCAGTCAGGGTCTTGCTGCCATCGGGCGTGCTGTACATCAGCGCCGCGTAACCCGCGGCGGCGCCGTTGTGGCAGATGACGGTGCCGCCACCCTCCGTGGTCAGCACGAAAACTCCCAGGCCGTAATCCATATCCGGGATGCCCGTCGGATGCGGAGTGCACATCTCGGCCAGCAGCGGCGCGGGCAGGAGCTTGCCGCCCAACAGCGCGGAGATGAACCCGGCCAGGTCCGCGGTGGTCGAGATCATGTCACCACCGGTGCAGACCCAGGAGGGATTCTGCCGGGTGATGTCGATCGTCTGCTGCCGATCGTCGTCCGCGTAGCGGTAGTAGGCGTGGGCGTGCGGCTCGGGGATCTCCGGTGAGGCGTCCGGCAGCACGGTGCCCGACAGACCGAGCGGCCCGATGATCCTGAGCCGCATCTCCTCGGCCAGCGAGCGGCCGGTGACCTTCTCGATCAACAGCCGGGCCAGCACATAGTTGGTGTTCGAATAGCTCCAGCCCGTTCCCGGCTCGAACCGCGCAGGCTCGGACAGCGCCACCTCCACCAACTCCTCGGGACGGTAGGTGTGGAACCGGTTGTCCAGCCACTGCCTGCCCGTGGCGCCGTACGGGACGGGGATCGCATGCACGATCGTCCCGTCCGCATCGACCTCACCGGTGAAGTTGAAGACTCCGCTGGTGTGCTGCAACAACATTCGCACCGTGATCCGCCGGTCCAACCCGAACTCGGGCAGATGATCGGTCACGGGGGCGTCCAGCGCGATCCTGCCCTCGGCCACCAATTGCAGTACCAGGGTCGCGGTGAAGGTTTTCGTGTTGCTGCTGATCCGGACGTGCCCGTCGGTCGGCGGCTGCTCGGCACCACCCAACTCGGCCACCCCGGCGCTGCCGACCCATTCGCCGTGGTCGTCGCGCACACGCAACGTCACGCCGAGGAAACCGGAATCGACGATCTCCTCGATCGTCCGCAGAAGGCGTTCGTCTTGCTCGGAATGGGAGACGGACATGGCGATGTGCTCCTTGAAACTGTTGTGCCCCGTCGGCGTCGTGCCGCTCGCGACGAGCCTGCACCCTGCCCCCGGGTCAACTTCAACAGTGACCTGGCACACAACCATGTTCCGTCCGGTCCGGCAGCGACCTGCTACAACACGTCGGTGATGTCGACGCCGTTCCTGGTCAGACCCACTTCACCGCCGCGTTCGGTGATCGCGCCGAGTACGGGCTCGATGGCTCCGATGAGTTGGCCGAACGCGGGTGCGAACTCTTCGGTCATGGCTGCGGGCACGGTGAAACGGAGTACGTATTCGGTGGACTGCTCTGCATCGACCGGATCAGGGGACGTGCTCATGGTGCGTCCTCTCGTTCACGAACGGCGGATGTTGCATCGACAGACGGGTATAGCCGGATCGACCCCGAGTCGAAACCTCCGGCTCCGCAAAATCCCGCCACGCCGGCCGCCCGGCCGCGACATCTTGTCCCGAAACACGAAGTCGAGTTTCACGACGCGAGCCGCGGGAAGGTCGTCGGTGTGGGAAGGAGAAAGCCGTGACCGATCCTCGAGAGACTTACGATCCTCCGCAGAATACCGGCGCACCGGATGCCGTGGAGGCCGATCCGGCCGCTCCGAACAGCGCCGTTGCCGCGCCGCAACCGGGCCGCACCAGCGCCGGACCGCGGTCACCGGAGCAGAGCCGGCAACCTCGCCTCACGCCGGTGGCTCCCCGCCGCGACGACTCCCGGCGTTGGCGCAGACACCACGCCGGTGAAGGTATCGAGGACACCTACAACGTCCCCGGCATCATCCTGTGCGGACTCGCGTTGGTCGCGCTCGCGCTCACACTCACCGCGGCGGGATACGGTTTCGCCGGCTGGGCCGTGATCTGCGCGGTCATCTGCGCAGTCTGCGGCATCGCCGGAGTGACTTGGCTACTTCTGGAACGACGCCGCACCAATCGGCGAATCCCGTCGGTTCCCGAGCGGCAGGGCCACTGATCGCCCGACGCCTCAGGCGACCTCGACCGGATGGTGAATATCGTTGTCCGAGACGATCTTGCGGGTCGGTCCGGTGCCCAGGGCGGTGGCGCGGGCGTCGATGGCGGGGGTTTCGTCGCCGCGGATGGCGCGTTCGCAGCGGCGGGCCAGATCGTGCCGGTCGTCGCCGGCGGATTCGGCGGGCAGCAGGGTGATCTCGGCGACCACGCCGCGGGCATGCAGGACCCGGCCGACCGAGTCCAGGAAGGTGTCCACGCCGACGAAACCGGGCACGGTGGACAGCTCACCCGTGCGGTCGAGGTACCGCACCCGGATCGGCTGTACGGCGGTGCCGGTGTCCACCGCGGCCTGGAACAGCGCCGGGCGCATCCGGCCGTGTGCGCGACCACACCAGGTGGTGCCCTCGGGGAACATCGCGACGCGCTCACCCGCGGACAGCCGCGCGGCGATCGCGTCGATCACCTCCGGCAGCGCCCGCAACCGTTCCCGCTCGATCGGGATCACCCGCATCAGCCGCGCGAGCCCGCCGAGCACCGGCCAATCGATCAGATCCGCCCGAGCCACGAACCCCATCGGCTGCACCGCGGCCAGCGCAATCACATCGGTCCAACCGACGTGCCCCGCAACGTTCAGCAGCGCTTTATCCTCGCCCTCCGCGTTCGCCGAGCCGGAGTTCACACCGCGCTCGTCGACGACCCGCAATCCGATTCCGCAGCAACGCAATACGGCTCGGGCGTAACCACGATGCAGTCCCTTGCGGCGGCTGCGCGGAGTGACCAGGTTGACGACCGGGAAGGTGAACAGCAAGCCGAACGCACCCAGTACCCGACCGGCGACGCGCAGCGACCCGACCTCGGCCTCGGTCTCGACGCAACTCGGCACGCAGGGGCTCGACGGCATCCAGGAGTGCACGGCCTCGGCGGGCGGGCACGATAACGCTGCTGAACCCGGAGAAACGAACGCGGGCATCGACATTCACCGTCCATCCATGACCGAGGCCGCCGACTGTAAGCGCTCCAGATACCGGCGGTTGATGGTGTCCAGGCCGAGCAGGACGACGAAGTCCGCGACGGCGAAATCAGGATCGTGCGCAGGCTGACCGCAGATATCCGCGCCCAGGCGCAGATATCCGCGCAACAGCGGCGGAAGTTTCGGCCGCGCGGGCGGTTCCAGCTCGTCCAGGGTGCGGCCGTCGACCACGACCGGGTTCAGCGGGCGCGCCCACCGCGCCGGATCGCCACCGTGCTTGGCCAGCACCATGTCTCGCACGCCGCGCACATTGGCACCGATCGGATCGCCGGGCGCGTCCTGCATGGGCACCGACGCGCAGCCCATCACCCAGTCGTAACCGGTGAGCTGGATGTAGTGCAGGATGCCCGCCCACATCAGCGTCACCACCGAGCCGTTGCGGTGGTCGGGCACCACGCACGCCCGGCCCATCTCCACGATGCGGTGACCTTCGGGATCCATTGCGCTGAGGTCGAATTCGGTGGCGGTGTAGTAGCCGCCCGCGGCGGCGACCTTGTCCGGCGGCAGCATCCGATAGCAGCCGACGAACTGATCGGTCAGCTCGTCGCGCACGAGCAGGTGGTCGCAGTGGTCGTCGAACGAGTCCGCGTCCAGGCCGTCGGCCCGCTCAGGAATGCGGAATCCGGGTTCCCCGGCGAAGACCTGATAGCGCAACCGCTGTGCGGCGATGCGGTGCTCGGCGTCGGAGGACACCACCAGCGAGTACTGTGGGCGGCCGTCCCCGGCGGCCGCGCTGCGCACCGGCGCGGGCGAAACCGCGGCGGGTGCGGACTCGAGTGAGAGCAGGGCGGGATCTGACACTGCCTTTATCGCCATGATCCGATGAAGCCAGCCCGAATCGGCCCTGAAGCATCCGCCGAGTGTCGCCCCGATGCCAGTCCGGTGAACGAGACGAGCATCACACCCGACGTTCACCGCGAGGTCGTGTCCAGTTCGCCCAGATTGCGAAGTGCGCCGCTACTCGAAACGAATCCGTCACTTCCGCAGGCGTTTCAACTCTCGATCGTATCCGCGAAGCCGGGCTCGCCGATCCGCCGGGTGTTGCTCCGGAGAATCTCCGTGACGCGCTCCACCCAGTCCGCGATCGCCGCCCACTCCTTCGCGCTGTACCGACCCGTCAGCCCGGCCATGTCCTGCCCGAAGGGCACGAACACGGCAGTGAGCAACGCGTCGACACGAGCGTTCGGGATCAGCTCGACCAGCACCTTGCGCCGATCCCCCGGATCGCGCGTGCGGCGCGCGTACCCGGCCTTCTCCAGGCGATCGACCAGTCCGGTCACCGCCCCGGTGGTCAACCCGGTCCGTTCGGCGATCACCCCGGCGCTGACCGGTCCCAGGACCGACAGCGTATCCATACATTTGCGCTCGGATGCGCTGAGCCCCAGCAGTTTTCCGGTCGCCTCGTGAAAGTTCACCATGGCGGCCGCGAACTCGCGGCCCGGCAGCGTGTTCTCCTCCGGCACTTGCGTCATGTCCCGAGTATATCTTAGCCTCTAATTATCTCGTCAACTAAGATACTTTCCAGATGAGACGATCCGAAGGGGGACCCGATCCATGTCCGAACCCGACAAACGCACCAAGGCGATCCGGCTGGCGGCCGCAGTGGCAAACCTCGCCGCGGACATGCTGCTGCCGACGCTGATCTACCTGGCGCTCGCACCGACCGGACTGTCCGCGGCACTGCGCCTGACCGTCGGCGGAATTCTGTTGGGCGCCAAGGCGGTCGGCGGCCGAATCGAGACCGGCGAGTTCCGGTGGCGATTCGCGCTGCTCGCCACGGTCGTCCCCCTGATCGCCGTCTTCGGCGCACACCTGGCGGGTGCCGGCGACCGGATATCGATGCTCGCGGGCGCGATCGTGGCCGCCGTGATCGTCCTGGCCGATCTGGCGCGCACCCGGCTGGGCAGGACGGCGGACGACGCGCCACGACCACCGATCGACACGATCGCGATCATCGTGCTGGCCGAGGTCGCGACGAGCGTCGTGCTCACCTCGATCAGCGGTGACGCCCGATTCGTCCTGGCCCGCGGTTCGTTCTACCTCGTCGTCTTCGGGGTGATCGTGCTGGCCTCGACCTGGACCGACCGGCCGATGATGCAAGTTGCACTCAAACCCGTTGCCACACAAGGTGATCCACTGCGCACTGCGGCATACGACCGGCTCTGGGCGAGTTCGAGGCGATTCCGCGCGATCTACCGGACGGTCAACGGCTCGCTGGGAATGGTTCTGCTGGCCGACGCGGCCCTGCGAATCGTCGTGATCTACAGCTTCTCATCCGGGCAGATCGCGCAATCCGGACTCGTCTCCCAGCTGCCGTTCGTGGTGCTGATCGCCGCGTGGTTCCTGATCAATCGAGGGCTGCTGGTTCCGCGCGCCCGGCGCATGTTGGACGCGGAATGTGATGTGGCTCAGGGCACGGAAAAGAAACTGTTCCCACCGGCCGGCGATTCTTATACTCGGATGTCGTCGGCCGTCCGGCCGACCGGGTAAAAAAGGGACAAATACGAAATGAAACGTGTTTTCGCCGGTACCGCAGTAACTCTCGCTCTCGTAGCGGGCGGCAGCACCGTCGCCGCGACCACCGCGAGCGCACAGACGTTGTCGGCTCCGATCGCCAGCACCGGGTCCGCCAATGGGGCGGGGACGACCGGCATCCTGCAGACGCTGCTCGCGGGCAAGGTCGGCTGCATGCTGGGTGGCCTGTTCGGGACCAAGCTGCCCAACTGCTGATCTGCCCGATAAACGCTCGGGTACATCATGATTCGCGCCCGTCCGGCACAGTCGGGCGGGCGCGACGGTCATCGGCGGAAGCGTGAGGCTCACCAACGCCGCACGGTCGCCTGCGAATGCGAGCGGATCGCCTCGGACTCCTCCTCGGGCACGTAAACCGATTGCACCGCAACACGTCCCGGCCCGACCAGCCGCAACCAGATACTGCGATAACTGAAACTGCGCCACCAGCCCAGACCGCGAGTGTGCGGATATTCCAGGTGCAGATGCGCGGTCACCGACAGGTCCCGATACAGCAGCGCAGAAGGTTTGACCAACAGACTCTGCCCCGGCGCGAGATCCCGGATGAAGGTATTGCCCGGCGCGTGCAACAACAGCAGACCGGGACCGGACTGCGCGCTGAAGATATCGCCGAACATACCCAGCGGATAGTGCGTCTTGCGATCATCGCCGCTGCCGGTGACGAACCAGACGTTGTTGTTGGACCAGTCGTAGGAGATATTGCCGCTGGCCGCGAGGAATCGATGCTCACGCACCCACATCTGCTGATTGTGCGCCAGTGGCAGCACCACGATGTCACCGGCGTGCGTACCGGACAGCGCGATGTGGCCAGGCCCGCGGCCGGTCATCATGATCAGCGGCAGCCCGCCCATCATCCGCCGCCACGCGCCCTTGAGGCTCATCCGGTCCAGCTGCGCGGCCGGATCGACCCAGAGCAGATTGTGATGCGAGAAGTAGATCCAATCACCCTGTGCCAGAGCGAAATCCGCGGCCGGAACCAGCGTTCCCTCGATCTGGCAACGGGATTGGCCGAACTGGATGCGGGTCATATCGCGGATCGCGGGCTGCTTGGTCCAGCCCGACGCACTGACCGCAGCCCGGATATCCACCGGCGCACCGCAATTCGGGCAGGTGCTGGCGTTCGGATCGCTCGCCTGACGACAGAACAGGCAGGTGTAGGCGTTCATCTCGGCCTACCCCGACCGGTGGTGGACGTACATCGACTGGATGCCGACCCGGCCCGGTCCGGTCATCTCGGCCAGATACATCCGGCCGAACAAACCGACCTTGATGTTCTGCGGCACCGCCTGCATCTGCACGGTCGCGTCCTTGTAGAGGAATCCGCCCGGCTCGACCAGGATCTTCTCCCCCGGACGCAGATTCCGCTCGAAGACGTTGCCGTACCCGTGCAACATCAGCAGCCCCGGATAGCCCTGGGTGATGAAGCGGTCCATGTACATGCCGTTGCCGCCGTGCAGGATATTGGCCAGGCCCTTGATCCGCACGAACGAATAATTGATGCTGCCCGAGGCGAGCAGGAACGCGTGCTCGCGCACATCGAGTTCCATCCCCGGATGCATCGGCAGCACCACCAGCTCGCCCGGCGAATCCCGGGAGAACGCGATGCGCCCCGGTCCCTGGGACACGGTGACGACGTGCGGCATACCGGCCAGCGACCGTTTCACCCCGCCGCCGGTGTTGAGCGCGAAGATCGGGACGGCCTCGTCCTTCCACAACATCACGTGATGCTCGTAGTAGACCTGATCCCCTGGCCCGAGCGCGATCTCGGCCACCGGCACCAGCTCACCCTCGACCTGGCAGACGCTGTTGCCGAACCGGAATTCGGTCATGTCCCGCAGCCGCGGGGCCTCCCGCCAGCCCGAATCGCTGACCTTGTTCGCCTCGTCCAGCGGCGCACCGCAACTGGGGCAGGTATGCCCCGTACCGGGCGGCGTCTGCACCCCGCACCAGTCGCACTGCAGCTTGTCCACAGCCGAATCCTCCCCGTGCGCAACCGGTCCGCGACCGTCCATCGAAAACGAGTAGAACGTAGCACCCGGCCGCGGATCCTTCGAGTGCGTTACTCCGAGTTCGGATCCCGCTCCGGCAGCGGCCGTTCGACGACGACCGGACGTCCCATCGGATTGCGCACCCGGCGCTTGGCGGCCTGATAGACCAGGATCGTCTCGGCCGCAACCACATCCCAGGCGAAGTCGGCGGTGAGCCGCTCCCGCGCGGCGAACGCGCGGTCCTGCGCGGCGCGCGGATCATCCAGCACCGCGCACGCCGCCTCGACCAGGCCGGACACGTCCGCGGGCGCGAAGGACGCACCCGTCACACCGTCCACGACCAACTCGCCGAGTCCGCCCGCATTCGAGGTGACCAGCGGGATACCCGCCGCGGCCGCCTCGAGCGCGACGATGCCGAAAGGCTCGTAGCGGCTGGGTAATACCACCGCGTCGGCGCCGTGCAGCCAGCCCAGCAGCTCCTCGTGATCGAGACGGCCGACGAAATTCACCGCCCGCGCCACCCGATGCACCCGGGCGCGCTCACGCAGCCACTCGAACTGGGTGCCCACACCGGCGACGGTCAGCGTCGTGCCCGGATGCGCGCGCCGGATCCGGGGCAGCGCCGCGATCGCGTCCTGCACGCCCTTCTCGTACTCCAACCGCCCGACGTACAGCAGCCGCGGCGGGCCCGAGCGCGGACCCCGGGCGCGAAAAGGCCAGGCCCCCACATCGATTCCGTTGCGGATCACCCGCAGCGGCACCCGCTCGGGGTGATAGAGCCGCTCCACCTCGTCCTGCATCGAGGCCGAACACGTGATGAGCGCATCGGATTCATTGGCCAGCCACCACTCCACCGAGTGCACCTGCCGGTTGACCCGGCCGGACACCCAGCCGCTGTGCCGTCCGGCCTCGGTGGCGTGGATGGTGGAAACCAGTGGCACGTCGAAGTATTCGGCCAGGGCGATGGCCGGATGCGCGACCAGCCAGTCGTGCGCGTGCACCACGTCGGGCGTCCAGCCCTCGGCGATGCCCGGCTTGCTCAGCGCCACGCCCGCGCGCACCATCGCATGTCCCATCGCCAGGGTCCAGGCGAGCATGTCCTCGCCGAAGTCGAAGGCGGGAGGGTCCTCCGCGACCGCGACAACCAGGACCCGGTCCTCGATATAGGTGTGCGTGGGGTGGGTGGAGGCATCGGTGCCCATCGGCCGACGGGCCAGCACGACGACCTCGTGTCCGGCGACGGCCAATTCGGTGGCCAGGTGATGCACGTGGCGGCCCAGGCCGCCGACCACGACCGGTGGGTACTCCCACGACACCATCAAGATCTTCATGCTGGTCCTCTGTGTTCGATGTGGCCGCCCGCCGAGGGTGCCATCGATGCCGCAGGGCCCAGCCGCCGCGCGTCCAACGCGGGAAAGAGTCCGTCGGCCGCGTACCATCCTGCCGCCAGATCACGCGCCTTGGCCAGTTGCCCGCCCAACACCGCCGCGGCGATCTCCCGCACCGCGTGCGAATGCCGATGCGCGCGATCGCGGGCATATCCGGCGGCGGAGTCCTTACTGACCATGAACGCCCAGTCGCTGGACACCGCCAGCACGACCTCGCGCAGCAGCTGATCGGCGACGCGATCGCGCACCTGCACGCCGCCGGCCTCAGCGCGCATCTTGTCCAGCGTCTCCAGGGTGAAGCGCACGATCTCGGCATTGAGCTCGACCAGATCGCGCACCTGATCCCCGGCCCACACCCGCCAGTCCTTGCCCGAACCCCAGGACGAGTCCGCGAGCTGAACCGGTTGTCCCACATAACCGTTCGCGCGGGCGTCGGCCAGCGTGCCGACGGTGACGCCGGCCTCGGGCAGCGCGCGCAGCACCTGCTCGAGCCACTGTGGGCCCTCGTGCCACCAGTGCCCGAACAGTTCGGTGTCGAACGCGGCCACCACCAGCGCCGGGCGTCCGATGCGCGCGGATTCGGCGATCAGGCGCTCGCGCACGGTCGCCACGAAGTCGGCGACGTCGCGCCGCACCGCCGCGGCCGCGAGCTCCGGATCGTAGGGCGCCTTGTCCGGGCCTTCGACCTGCTTTCCGGTGACCCGCGCGGGTTTGAGGCCCGTGGCGTGGTCGTAATGATGGAAGTCGCGGTACGCGCCGTGCCCCGGATATCCCGACTTCGGCGACCACACGCGGTAACTCACCTGCAGGTCCCGGCCGAAGGCCAGCACATCCGAATCCCGCACCGCCCGACCGAGACTCGTGTCGCCGCGCAGGGCCGGGCCGTCGACCATGAAGTGCGTCACACCCGCGGCCGCGTATTCGGTTTCCATGCCCGGGGTGAAACCGCATTCGGGAGCCCAGATACCCGTGGGGGTGTGCCCCCACCGGTGCTGCGCGTCGGCCAGGCCCTCGGCGAGTTCGTAGGTGCGCAGCCGCGAATCCAGCAGCGGCTGGAACGGATGCGACAGCGGCCCGCCGAGCAGCTCGATCGTCCCGGCGTCGATCAGCTCCCGCCACACCGGCGAACCGCCGTGCCGCCAGCGCTGTTCGAAATCGGCCAGCGCGGCCGCGGCGAGGCCGTGTTCGTGGCGGCCGAGCGCGACGTTCCCGGCCATCGCGGCCTCGTCGGCGCGCAACTGCCAGTTGCCGAGCCAGTGATGCATTCCGGCCAGGGCGTGCGGATCGTCCAGCTGAGCGGCCAGCACCGGCGTGATGCCCAGGCTCAGCAGATTCGAACGCCCCTCGGCGGCAAGGGTTCTCAACACTCGCGCCACGGGCAGATAGGACGCGGCCCAGGACTGGTAGAGCCACTCCTCGCCCACCGGCCACCGCCCGTGATGGGCCAGCCAGGGCAGATGTGAGTGCAGCACCAGGGTGAACTGCCCCGGCACCGCGTGGGTCTCGGCGTCGGATACGCCGGTCACGGCTTCACCGCGATCGCGACCAGGTCCAGGCTCGCATCGATGCGCGGATCCCATACTCCGCCGAAACCTTCCGGCCCGTGGTCCGCCGGTGTGATGTCCAGGGCGAAATCCGCACTGCGGACCGCGGCGACGTCGGCGGCCAGATCGACGGGCCAGGGTTCACCGGCGAGCGCGCGCTCGATCTGCGCGTCGATGATCGATCCGCCCCACTTCCGGTCCAGCGCAACGATTTCGGGACCGTGGTGCACACCGGTCATCACCTCGAGCCGAAAACCAGCCTCCACCAACAGTTCCGCCATCTCCGAGGCGGCGAGCTCGCGGGTGTGGAAGGGGTTCAGCGGCGTATCGCGGCCGGGCGAGAAGGTGATCCGATTCGGCGTGCTGATCAGCAACTCACCACCGGGACGCAGCACCCGCAGACATTCGCGCAGGAACTGCCCCTGATCCCAAAGGTGTTCGATCACCTGGAAATTCACCACCACGTCGACCGAATCGTCGTCCAGCGGCAGCTCGGCGAGATTCCCCTGGAGCATCTCCACCCGCGGGTAGGCCGCGCGCACGTGCTCGACCGCGCTCGCGTCGTAGTCCAGGCCGATCACCCGGGCGGCGACACCGGCGATCATGTTCGCGCCGTATCCCTCACCGGATCCGGCCTCGAGCACGGTGCGACCGACGCAGCGCGAAAGCAGTCGCAGATAGGCGATCTCGTGACGACGGAACCAGTAGTTCTCCTCCGGAATGCCCGGCACGGTCCGTTCACCGGTCAGCGGTAACGGGTCCACCACACTGGCTTCCTCAGGGGAGAAAACGGCCTCACTCATTCAACAGACGTTAGCGGTTGCCTGTATCACACCGACGCGCGGAGGTGTCGATGCAGAACATCACACCGTAAGTTACCCATGAGTAACTTAACGTAGGGTAATGTCCCGAATCGAGCTACTTCCGTGGACGTACGGCCCTCGTGCGACCCCACTTTCACGTGTCCACCAGAACAGGAGGTCGACGAAGACCAATGCCGAACATCGTCGTACTGATCAAGCAGGTTCCCGACACCTGGTCCGAGCGCAAGCTGACCGATGGTGACTACACCCTCGACCGGGAGGCCGCCGACGCCATCCTGGACGAGATCAACGAGCGTGCCGTCGAAGAGGCCCTGCTGATCAAGGAAGCGCAGGGCGGCGAGGTGACGGTCCTGGCCATGGGCCCCGAGCGTGCCACCGAGGCCATCCGCAAGGCGCTGTCCATGGGCGCCGACAAGGCGATTCACGTCAAGGACGACGCGATCCACGGCTCGGACGCCGTGCAGACCGCGTACGTTCTGGCCGCCGCGCTGGGCCAGGTCGAGGGTGTCGAGTTGGTCATCGCCGGCAACGAGGCCACCGACGGCCGCAGCGGCGCGGTGCCCGCGATCATCGCCGAGTACATCGGCATCCCGCAGCTGACGCACCTGCGCAAGCTGACCGTCGACGGCGAGAAGATCACCGGCGAGCGCGAGACCGACGAGGGCGTGTTCAAGCTCGAGGCCAGCCTGCCCGCCATCGTCTCGGTCACCGAGAAGATCAACGAGCCGCGCTTCCCCTCCTTCAAGGGCATCATGGCCGCGAAGAAGAAGGAAGTGCAGACCTTCACCCTGGCCGACCTGGGCGTGGATCCGGCCACCGTCGGCGTGGCCAACGCGGGCTCCGCAGTCACCGGTGTCACCCCCAAGCCGCCGCGCACGGCGGGCGAGAAGATCGCCGACGAGGGCGAGGGCGGTAACCAGATCTCCGCCTACCTGGTCGGCCAGAAGATCATCTGATACCGCCCCCGAGCAACTCCCAGGAGAAGAGAACAATGGCAGAAGTACTCGTGCTCGTGGAGCACGCCGACGGTGCGGTCAAGAAGGTCAGCACCGAACTCCTCACCGCCGCCCGCACACTGGGCACCCCGGCCGCGGTCGTGCTCGGCCCGGCCGGCACCGGTGACAAGCTCGCCGACGCGCTCGCCGCGGCCGGCGCCGAGAAGATCTACGTCGCCGAGTCCGACGACGTGGACGGCTTCCTGGTCACCCCGAAGGTCGACGTGCTGGCCGGCCTGAGCGAATCGGCCGCCCCGGCAGCCGTTCTGGTCGCCGCCTCCGCCGAAGGCAAGGAGGTGTCGGGTCGTCTGGCCGCCCGCATCGGTTCGGGCCTGCTCACCGACGTCATCGACGTCAAGTCGGACGGCATCGTCACGCACTCCATCTTCGGTGGCGCGTTCACCGTGGACGCCAAGGCCACCGGCGACGTGCCGGTGATCTCGGTGCGCCCGGGCGCGATCGAGGCCGCCCCGCAGGCCGGCGCCGGCGAGAAGGTGAGCGTCGAGGTTCCCGCGCAGGAAGAGGGCGTCACCAAGGTGACCTCCCGCGAGCCCGTGGTCGGCGGCGACCGGCCGGAGCTCACCGAGGCCACCATCGTGGTCTCCGGTGGCCGCGGTGTCGGCAGCGAGGACAACTTCCACAAGGTCATCGAGCCGCTCGCCGATGCCCTCGGCGCGGCGGTGGGCGCCTCGCGCGCCGCGGTCGACTCGGGTTACTACCCGGGTCAGTTCCAGGTCGGCCAGACCGGTAAGACGGTCTCCCCGCAGCTCTACGTCGCACTGGGCATTTCCGGTGCCATCCAGCACCGCGCGGGTATGCAGACCTCGAAGACCATCGTCGCGGTCAACAAGGACGAGGAAGCCCCGATCTTCGAGATCAGCGATTACGGCATCGTGGGCGACCTGTTCAATGTCGCCCCGCAGCTGACCGAAGCGGTCAAGACCCACAAGGGCTAGTCCGTTCGGACCTGCACTACTGTGGCCCCGGCTGGAAACAGCCGGGGCCACTGTTGTTTTCGATCACAAGAGTTTGTAACGGTTCGGTCGCTGTCATCCTGAATTACTGCTAATGTTGGCCCGCGTCGGGTTACGGGAGTGGTCGGGTCCCGCATCGGCGTTGCCGTCGCGAGATCGCCTGTCCCGGCGGCATTTCCAGCATTCAAGGGCAGGCCTGCGCCTGCCCGGTTCCAGAGAAGTTGACAGGCATGATCCGGTCGCGGGCAAGACGCGACCGACGAGCTGAGGAAGGCGAGGCGGCCGGACACCCGGCAAGAGGAAACCTGATGAATCAATCTACTGCCGTGACGATTTCGTGGATCCTCGCCGTGGTGCTCCTCCTGGCCGTCTGCGCGGCGGTCTACGCGGTCTACTATGCGGCCCAGCAGCGCGCACGCGCCGAGACCGCAGCCCGCGAGGTCACCTCGCGCGAGGACGAGCTCGAGTATTTCGTCACCACGACGATGCCCTTCGCGGTCGAGTCCACAAGACATTCGGACAGCCAGGTGGAACTACCCACCGGCAACGAGCGCTTCCCCCGCCTGCTGCGCGGGCTGGCCGAGCGCTACATCTCGGATCTGCACATGGTGCAGGCCGAGACCCGCGACCGAACCCGTCACGAGACGGAATTTGAAGCGCAGCAAGCAATTTCGCAAGCCGAAAGCGCCGGGCGGGCCGAGATCGAGGCTGCCCGCGCGGAAGCGGACAAGGTCCGCAACGACGTCCAGGCCGGTGCGCACGAGGCCACCAGTGCCGCGGTGCGCTCGTTCGGCACGTCGGTGGTCAGCCTGGGCGCCGACGTCGGCCAGGTGGTCAGCGACGCGCTGCGCCGCCACCGCGGCGACGAGGTCTACGAGACGCTCTCCCGCATCGACCACAACGTCCAGCAGATGATCCGTCAGGCGCAGTCCTACGTGATCGTCTGTGGTGGTCTGCCCGGTCGCCGCTGGCCCCAGCAGTCGCTGACCGACATCGTCGGCGGCGCCATCGGCCGTGTGCGTGACTACACCCGAGTCCGGCCCGGACAGCTCGACCGGGTGGTGATCAGCCGTGCGGTCGAGCCGCTGGTGCACACCCTGGCCACCCTGCTGGACAACGCGCTGCGCTACTCGCCGCCGACCTCCTTCGTGGACGTCAGCTTCCAGGAAGGCCATCACGGCGTCACGATCATCATCGACGACGCCGGCGTGCGGATGAACGCCGAGCAGATGGAAGAGGCTCGGCAGATCCTGGCCGGCGAGCGCGCCGTGGACATCCACCAACTCGGCCCCGCACCCCGAGTCGGTCTGCCCGGTATCGCCGCCCTGGCCCGACGCTACGGCTTCAGCGTTTACGTCGATGGCCCCAACGCGTACGGGGGTATGCGCGCCATGGTATTCGTTCCCGAAACCCTGCTCACCGAACGCAAGAACACCGATCAACCCGCCGCGGAGCCGGCGGTACCGGCGGTGTCCGCCCCCGTACCCGTGGAACCCGTTGCGGCGCAACCGAATCCGCCGATGCCCGCACCCGCCCAGATCAGGGAGCCGGAGCCGGTGTCGATGCAGGATCCGGAGCCCGTCACCACCTCGACCGTGCACGAGATCACCCCGGGCGGCCTGCCGCGCCGCCGTCGCCGGACCGTTTCGGTCTCCAGCGTGGCGCGACTGGCCAGCGCCGAGGACGGCACCGTCTCCGAAACCACCGCGCTGCCCCGCCCCGAGATCGCGACCGCGTGGCACAGCGGTTCCCAGAGCGGCCGCGCCGCATTCGACGAACACAGCGAAGGGATGACATCCTGATGGGCACACCCGGTACAGCCGTCACAGACGGCAACAAACTGGCCTGGATGCTCGACGATCTCCACGTTCCCGGCGTTCGCTTCGCCGTCCTGCTCTCCGAAGACGGTCTGCGCATCGCCCATGTGGGCGCCATCAGCCTCGACGACGCGGAGCGTTTCGCCGCCGCGTCCTCCGGGCTACGTTCGCTGGGCAAGGCCCTGGGCGAATTCTGCGGTACGGCGAATGCGGTGCGGCAGAACATGACCGAGTACGACGACGGGATGATCTTCATCACCGCGGCCGGTGAGGGCGCCCTGATCGGCGTGTCGACCACCAGCGAGGTCGACGTCAGCATGGTTGCCCACAGGATGAACGAACTCGCCGGCCGGGTCGGCCGGGAGCTCGGTAGCCTTCCGCGCCAGCACTAGCGGCCGGTGACATGAGTAACCACCGGCGCGACCCGGATCTGGTGCGTTCGTATGTCCGTACAGGCGGTCGTCTGCGTCCCAGTCGAGAACTCGACCTGGTGACCCTCGTCGTCGCAGCTCAGGATCCAGCACCCGGCGCGAGCCCGGATGCCTTGAGGGTCCTGGGTGTGTGCAATCGACGCCGCGTGCTCTCGCTGGCCGAGATCGCCGCCTACCTGGATCTACCACCCTCGGTGGTCAAGATCCTCGCATCCGACCTGCTGGACAGCGGCCACCTGGCCACACCGGCCCCGGCGAAATCCGTGCCGGAGCTTGCTCTGCTCGAGGAGGTACTCAATGGGCTCCGCGCTCTCGCCGTCTGAGTCTGCGGTCCCCGACCGCACCGTCGACTATGTGCCCGAGACCGTGACCCGGTCGGTGAAGCTACTGGTCGCCGGTAATTTCGGCGTCGGCAAGACGACGTTCGTGGGCAGCGTGTCCGAGATCCGGCCGCTGCGCACCGAGGAGACCATCACCGAGGCCAGCGTCGGCATCGACGATATGGCCGGCTTGCCCGGCAAGGTAACCACCACCGTGGCAATGGATTTCGGCCGCATCACGCTGAACCCGCAACTGGCGCTGTACCTTTTCGGCACGCCGGGACAGCGGCGGTTCATCCCGCTGTGGGAGGAACTGTCCCGCGGCGCGCTCGGCGCGCTGGTCCTGGTCGACACCCGGCGCATCGACAAGGCCGACGAGGTGCTCGCGGTCCTCGAGGAACGTGGCGTGCCGTATTCGGTCGCGGTCAACGAGTTCGAGGGTTCGCAGCGGTATCCGCTCAGCGAGATCCGCGACGCTCTGGACCTCGAGCCCGGCACACCGCTGACCGCCCTGGACGCGCGCGACCGCGGCACCTGTCTGCGTTCACTGATCACCCTGGTCGAACATCTCTTCCACCGCGTCGAGATCCGCGGCTAGAGCTCACGAGCTGTGCAGTGCGGCCAGCAACGTCACCAGAATCGGTGAGGGCCGCACATCACTGCGCACGACCGAGGACACCGGTATCCGCAGCGGGTTCCCGGCCAGGTTCAATCGGGCGATCCCCTCGACGGCACTGTTCGCGTACAGGATGGTCCACGCGTCCGGGCGATTGATCAGTTCCATCGTCGCCGTGTGATCCGGCGGGATCGGCGGGCCGAAGGTGGGCCGAACCGGCAGATCCGCGAACGCGGAGCGCACCACGTTGTGCAGCAGCACCTGTTCCTGTTCCGGCGGCAGCAACAACGGGTAATTACCCAACTGGGTGAGTGTGACGTCCTCGCGTCCGGCGAGCGGATGCGATGTCGAGGCGGCCAACTCGAGGTCCTCCACCCACAGTTGTTCGACCGTCAGACCGGGCTGATCGACGCTGCCACGGATGAGAGCAAGATCACAATCGCCATCTGCTACCGCGGCGATGCGCTGCCGGAACGGCTTGATCACGAACTCGATCTCCGCCCCCGGATGCGCGTCGCGCGCCCCGGCGATGGCCGACAGCGATCTTGTTGCGAAGGACATATTGGCGGCCAGGCGAATCCGCGGTCCGGATGCCCGCACAGCTGCGCGAATGGCCGATTCCAGACTCAGCATCTGTTTCGCAAGCGGAAGTAGCCGAGCGGTTGCGTCGGTCGGGACGACCGATCGCGTGGAGCGTTCGAAGAGCTGTACGCCAAGATCATGTTCGAGTCTGGCGATCTGGTGACTGATAGCCGATTGCGATATGAAGCACCGCGAAGCCGCCCTACTGAAGCTGAGCTCCTCGCAGACGGCGACGAAGTACGAGAGCTGCCGTAGTTCCATCACGAACTCCATTCATGAAAGATCCAGATAAGAGTCATCTGAATTATGCGCCCTGACCCGTGGAACAGTCTCCTTCCGGATCGCGTTTACTAATGACAGAAGGAGGCTGTCATGCAGAACGTGGATGCGGGTATCGAAGCCGCGGATGTCGTCATCGTCGGATCGGGCTTCGGCGGGCTCGCCGCCGCGAAGCAATTGAACAAGTCGGGGGTTGATTACGTCCTCATCTCGAGCACGCCGGAGCATTTGTTCCAGCCGCTGCTGTACCAAGTAGCGACGGGTGTGCTCCCGGCCACAGACATCGCCCCGCCGATCGCGCAGGTGCTGCGTCGGCACAAGGGTGCGGATGTGCGGCTGGGCAAGGTCGTCGAGATCGACGCCGACGCCGCGGTGCTCACCTACGAGACCGAGCAGGGCGCACGCAAGATCCGCTACGGGTCGCTGATCGCGGCCACCGGAGCCAACCAGTCCTATTTCGGCCGTGACGATTTCGCCGAGAAGACCTACTCGCTCAAGACCATCGACGACGCCCGCCGGCTGCGCGCGCAGATCGAGCGCGTCTTCGCCGACGCCGCCGGGGCCGACCAGCAGACCCGGGAGCGGCTGCTGAGCTTCGTGGTCGTCGGCGCCGGGCCGACCGGTGTCGAGGTCGCCGGTCAGCTCAAGGAACTCGCGAAAAGGTACTACCACCAAGAGATTTCGGTCGCCCTCGTGGAGGGCGCCGGCGCCGTGCTGCCCCCGTTCGGCGGCAGCCTGTCGGAATACGCGCGGGAATCGTTGACCCGTAACGGCGTCGAGGTGCTGCTCGACACGTTCGTCACCGATATCGATGACGGCAAGGTGACGGTCAAGACCAAGGACGGCGTCGAGCGGGGCATCGCCGCCGAGACCGTGGTGTGGTCGGCGGGTGTGGCGGCCGGCGGATTCGCCGGACTGCTGGCCGAGGCCACCGGCTGCGAGACCGACCGCGCCGGGCGACTGCTGATCAACCAGGACTGCACCGTCGGCGGCCACGCCGACATCTACGCCATCGGCGATATGACCTCGCTGAACGGCTATCCGGGCCAGTCGCCCACGGCGATGCAGGAGGGCCGCCACGTCGCGGACATCATCCGCCGCAAGAAGCAGCCCGGCACCCCGTTCGTCTACTGGGACAAGGGATCCATGGCGGTGATCAGCCGGTTCAGCGCGGTCACCAAGGTCAGCGACAAGCTGAAGTTCACCGGCGTCATCGCGTGGACCACCTGGCTCGCGGTGCACCTGTTCTACCTGGTCGGGTTCCGCAACCGGTTCATCGCGGTCGCGTCGTGGCTGGTGGCCTTCATCGGCACCGGCCGTCCGGGCTTCGCCGAGACCGAGAAGGTCACCGCCGAACCCGCGGCCGAACAACGACGAGCGGCCTAGCCACTCCCCCGAGACCCTCCGGTATCGACCGGAGGGTCTCGTCGTCTGCGACGGACTCTCACGCAGCGCGTTCCACCTCCGTATCGGTCGTCGCCATCTCGAACAGCGCGTCGGCGAGCGCATCGGGCTCGACCCGCTCGACCTCGTTCGGCTCCACCGAGGCGAAATGCCCGGAGTCGTACAACCGCTGCGCCGCGCTCGTCTCGATGAGCCTGCTGATCTGCAGACTACCCACGCGCACCCCCGCCGGGCGGACCTGCTGAGCCGCCGAGCGCAGGTAGTTGAGCAGACCGGACTGCGGAATCCCGACACTGGCCAGCGCGGACTGCGGTTCATGCAGGGAACTGCCCTGAGCGACGAGCGCCGCGCCGGATCCGCGGCGCACCATCTCCGGCAACAGGGCGTGCAGGATGCGGACGGGGGTGGTCAGATTCAGCGGCAGCCAGGTTCGCAGGGTGTCCGCATCGAGGGCGAGCGCGTCCACCGGGAGGCGTTCGACGCCGCCCGGCGAATAGAGCAGCACATCCGGAATGCCATGGCGGGCACGCAGATTCGTCAGGGCGGTATCCACCTGCGCGTCGTCGGTCAGATCCGCCAGCAGGATATCCGCGGCGATGCCGTCGGCAGCCAGACTCCGCCGGAGCGTGTCCAGTGTGTCGCCGTTGCGCGCGATCAGCGTCACCGAGTACCCGGCGCGGCCGAAGCGGCGCGCGGCAGACAGACCGAGAGCGGGACCTGCGCCGAACACTGCCAGATGAGGCATGGCGAGTTCCTTTCACTGAAGTTGAGAAGGCGCTCAATTTGAGCACCCTCTCAACTTAGCTCGAAGTCGAGAGGGCGTTCAACTTGTTAGGCTGAAGTCATGGTGGACGCGGTCGAACGAGGAACTATCGCGAGTGCCGCATCGACGCGTCCGCGCCGCCGGGATGCCCGCGACAATCGGGACAGGGTCGTCGTCGCGGCCCGCAGCCGGTTCGCCACCGACGGACTGGATGCCTCGCTCAACGCGATCGCCCGCGATGCCGGAGTCAGCATCGGAACGCTCTACAACCACTTCCCGACCCGCGAGGAATTGATCGGCGAAGCACTGCTGGAGCAGGTGCGGGAGTCGGTGCGCAGCGCCGAGGCGGCACTGCGGGCCGCGGATCCGTGGACGGGGCTGGTCGAACATCTGACCACGCTGGGCTCGTGGCAGGCCCGCGACCGCGGATTCACCGATATCTGCGTGCGTTCCCTACCGCCGGACAGCCCCATTGAGATCGCGAAACATCAGGGCCACAGCCTGTTTCATCAACTGGTCGCCCGGGTGCGGGATTCCGGTGCGTTGCGCGCGGATGTCGAGGTCGCCGATATCGGGTTGCTGCTATGGTCGGCCGTGCGGGCGACCGAGGGGGTACGCGAGCAGGCGCCCGACGCCTGGCGGCGGCACCTCGGCATCCTGCTCGACGGGCTGCGCAGCGAGGCCGCGCATCCCCTGCCGGGGCCGCCGCTGGACCAGGAAATCCTGCGTACGGCAATGCGATTCGGGTAGCCGGTCGGGTCAGGCGCGGCGCAGCGACAGCACCGGAATCGTACGGATGCCCGCGGTCTTCTCCGCGTACTCCGCGAAACCCGGATAGCGGCCGGCCTGCTCGTCGAAGATCCGGTCCCGGTCCGCGCCGGTGACCTCGGCCACGGTGACCGGATAGGTCTCGGTACCGCGTTCGATCTGCGTGGATCCCGCGGTGGTGAGGTTGTAGTACCAATCCGGGTTGGTCGGCGCGCCCGCCTTGGACGCGAAGACGTAGACCAGATCCGGATCCTGATCGTCGGCCATGTACATCGTCGGAGTCACCGACTCACGTCCGCTCTTGCGGCCGCGATGATGGAGCAGCAACATCGGCGCACCCTCGAACGGCCCGCCCACACGTCCCTCGTTGGCACGGAACTCGGCGATGATATTCGCATTCCAGTCGCTCATGCGAACCATCCTTCCCGATATCTCGCCAGGTGAGGCCGATATCGGGTCGGCGCGGCGACGATCGATCGGCGCGGGGGCCAACTACATACCGTTGACCTCGACGATCGGGGCCGGATACACCGAGTGCGAGATACCGGACCGCCACGGCGTATGCACCGAGGCGCCGGACAACTGCGCCAGTTCGGGAAGCCAGCGGCGCACGTACTCCCCGTCCGGATCGTGCCGTTCGGCCTGACGGAGCGGATTGAGCACCCGGTTCGGGCGGGTGTCGGTGCCGGTGCCCGCCGCCCACTGCCAGTTGAGCTGATTGTTGGCCACATCCGCGTCGATCAGCCAGCGCCGGAAATGCGCGGCCCCGATACGCCAATCGATCCGCAGCGTCTTGGTCAGGAATGCGGCCACGATCAACCGGGCCCGGCCCGGCATCCACCCCTCGGCCACCAGCTGACGCATCGCGGCGTCGATCACCGGATATCCGGTGCGACCGCTACGCCATGCCTCGACGGCGTCCGGGTCGTCGCGCCATCCGGCGGGCGGGCGCCGGTAGTCGGTCCACCCGGCCTCCGGCCGATCGGCCAGCAGCTGGTGGTGGAAATCGCGCCAGGCCAGCTGACGTACGAAGGCGTGGCCGCCGGGGGTCGAGGTGTCGGTCCGATGCACCAGCTCGGTCGCGGAGACACAGCCGAAATGCAGATACGCGGACAGATGCGAGGTCGCGTCGGATGCGAGGTCGTCGCTCATCGAGTCGTACTCGCGGATCGGGCCGGACAGCCACTGCTTCATGAGCTTGCGACCGCTGGTCTCGCCGCCCACAGACATCTGCGGCGAGCCCGGTTCGGCACACAACTCCTGCGGCCGCGGCAGTTCGGCACCGTGCAACGGCGGCACCACGAACCGCGGCGGCGGCGCGAGTGGTCGGCGCACGGGCGTCTCCATCCACCGCCGGAAATACGGTGTGAAAACGGCGAAATGGCCGCGACCGGTGGCGGGCGACGGGTCGCCGGGTTTGGCCACCGTCACCGAGTCGTCATGCGCGTGCAGCAGACAATCCCGGCGCGCGAGCCGCTCGCGCAGCCGCCGCTCGCGCTCGCGGCTGTACCAGCTCACGTCGGCGGCGATGTGCACGCTCTCGGCGTGCGTGTGCGCGACCACCTTGTCCACCTCGTCCAGGACATCTCCGCGCCGGATCACCAGGCGCCCGTCCAGGGCGTGCAGTTCGTCGTCCAGCTCGCTCAGGGCGGTCAGCAGAAACCGGATCCGATTGGGCGACACCGGTTCCCGGGTGATGATCCGGTCGTCCAGAACGAAAAGCGGGACGACCGCAGCGCCCTCGCGACAGGCCGCACGCAACATCGGGTTGTCGTGCACGCGCAGATCGCGGGTGAACAGCGCAACCGTGACCGTCATCGGCTCCCACCTCCGGAGCAGCTATCTCCGGATCGAGCGGTGGACAGGAAAATCTTTGACACACTTACCCTTTCGAGATCGCGTCGGACATCCGGATACCCTCGGCGCCCACCGGTCAGACCGAGCACAGCGGAGCGATCGTGCCGAGCCCGCCCGTCGTGGGCGAGGTCAGATAGATACAGCTGTTCTCGCCCGCCGCGGTGATGGCGGCGCGGATCGCGGCCCAGTGTGCCGAGTCGAGCGCAGGCGTGCGGGAGAGCACGAAACCGGATATCCGCGCGGGATCGGTCACCAACGCCCAGTCGTAGTCGGCACCGAGCGCGGTCACGATGTAGTTGGCTGGGCCCTCGCGACGGTCCTGGGTCGGCACCCCCGGAAAGCTGACGTGCAGTTGGGCATCGGTCGCCGGATCGGTCACGGTCGCGGTTCCCGCGATCTGGTTCAACGATCCGTTCCAGGTGGTGCAGCTGTTGTGCACCGATACGTCGCCGCGGGCGTCGAGGGCATAGACAGCTCGCGTATCGCGGGCGCAGACGAGGTTGAAGTACTGCGGCACGGCGGCGAGCTGATACCAGGTGCCCAGATACCGCTGCAGGTCGAGGCGCGGCACCGGCGCGGGCGGGGCCGCGGACGCCGGCGGGGCGATGATCGCGAGGGCAGCCGCTGCGACGCCGAGCGCGCCGGCGAAACGGCCGAGCCACTGTGGTCGATCGGTGATCACACCGTTCTCCTTCGAATCGACTAGATACCCACTGTAGCAAGCTTTCGATGCATGAACGATGCAAAAGTCGCAACCGATGTTGGTGATGCCTGCGCCGGTCGCGCTGCGGTCCCACAGAAATCCACGGCCCTGGCCTCCTCGACACGAGCTCGCCTCAACGTTGACTCGGCGGTCCATATTGGAGGGCCGAACTGAGCATACGTCCGACTTCCTGCCGAAATACACACCCTCATCGATCCGGCTGCACCCCTCACCGCGCTCAGCTGACCGGCGCGGACCCATGTCGGGCCACATCGATCCATCGATGCACAATCGATGCGTTCGACTGATCGCCGCCTTCGCACCGGTCGCATCATCCGGTCGCCGAATCCGGCGACCGATCACGGTGTTCCCGCCTCCTTCGGAACACAGCAGCCTGAGGATCCCCGTGTTCGCCGCCTGCCCCGGTTCCGATCGTCCGGCCTTCGACAAGTCTTCTGCCGCAGGATGATCGGTTGTCCGCGAGCCCGGTTCGCGGTGGTGGCACACTACTTCGCGCTCGTCCGGGAAGTGGGACCGGCTCAACGCTTCGACGGCGAGTGCCCCACTCGCCTCAGGGCCGGTTCGCTGCGTCGGTCCGGGATCAGTCGTGAGTCTGGTTGTCGAGCGTGCGTCCGAGGATGTGGCGCAGGGCGAAATCCAGTTCGGGAGTGCGGAATCGGTGTCCGGCGGCCTGCAATCGGGCAGGTTGCACGCGCTGGCTGGCGACGGCCAGTTCGCGGACGCCCTCACTCCCCAGGAGCAGGGCCGGGCCGAATGCGGGGACCGGGAGCAGGGCGGGGCGATGCAGCACGTGGGACAGGGTGCGGGCATAGTCGGCATTGGTGACCGGTTGGGGCGCAACGGCATTGACCGGCCCGGTCAGCTCCGTGTCCCACAGTGCCCGGTGGTAGATGTCGACCAGATCATCGATGCCGATCCAGGACAGCCATTGGCGGCCGTCGCCGATGCGTCCGCCGAGTCCGGCCGCGAACAGCGGACGCTGTAGCCGCAGTGTGCCGCCGCGCGGCGATTGGACGATCCCGGTGCGGACGGTAACCACCCGAATGCGATCCGCGACCGCCTCGGCGGCGGACTCCCACCGGGTGACCAGATCCGCGAGGAAACCCGTACCGCGCGAACTGTTCTCGGTCAGTTGCTCCGCACCCCGGTCGGCGCCGTACAGGCCGATCGCGGAGGCACAGACGAAGGTGCGCACCCCGGACCTGGCGGCCAGGTCGGCGAGTCGCCGCGTCGGCTCGATCCGGCTGTCGGCGATGGCACGCTTGTGCGCGGCGGTGAACCGGCCCGCGATGGAGGCTCCCGCCAGATGCACCACCGCATCCACCCCCTCCAGCAGTGCCGGGTCCGGATCGGACGGATCCCACCGGCGCTCGCCGGAACCGGACGGTGCGCGGCGGACCAGGCGGATCACGGTATGACCGCCGGTGCTGAGCATCGCCGTGAGCGCGGCCCCGACCAGTCCGCGCGCACCGGTGACCGCGACGACCGACGGCGCCAGGCCGTGCTGGGCCGCGCGTCGATGCGCCGCCAGATCATCGGACAGCTGGCGAGATCGGTAGGCGAACATCGGCCGCAGGGCGAACTCCGGCACCGGGGAATCGACGCGATCCACCACCCGGGTGTGGTCCGCGTCCAGAGCCTCGAATTCGTGGGTGTGCCGCCATGGCAGCAGTCCGGCGGGCAGCGTGGTGAGCCCGCTGGTGACTACTTCGTCCACGAACCGATGCGGCGGGTCGTAATCCGCCGAACGATGCTGTGCCACCCAGGACAGCCCGCCCGGTAGTCCCAGGATCGCGCGCCCATCGGCCAGCGACCGAGCCTCCGATCGCACCCCGACCGGTTGCCACGGCGGAGCCAGCCGAGTGAACGCCCCCGGACGCTCGAACCAGGCGAAAACCTCGTGACGAGGCACAGCGACGACACTCGACCATTCGATGCCCACGAACCGAGCCTAACCATCCGAGAGCGGAATCCGGCTCATTCACCCGCCCCGCCCGGCAACGATCAGCTTGCCGCCGCCCGACCTCCGATGCAGTCGCCAGGCGAGAGCTCCCGACCCCAGCCGGGAGCCGTACCTGCTCAATTCCTGGCTGGGAGCCGATCGAGAATCTCCCGCAACAGATCGCCGTGCGCCCGCATCAACTCACCCTGTTCACGGAACATGGCATCGTGCCGATCCAGCCTGGCGTTCACCGCCCGGAACTCCGCTCGCATGGCATCGAGCTCTCCACGCACACCCGCGAGTTCCTCGTGCACAGCGGCGAACTGCCGATCCACATCAGCGAACTTCTCCCGCATACCGGCAAGCTCTTTGTGCACAGCAGCGAACTGCCGATCCACGTCCTCGAACTTCTCCCGCATACCAGCGAGTTCTTCGTGTACAGCAGCGAACTCCTGACGCATCCCGGCCAGCTCACCGTGCACGACAGCGAACTCCTGACGCATCCCCGCCAATTCACCGTGCACGACAGCAAATTCTTGACGCACACCGGCCAGCTCACCGTGCACAGCAGTGAATTCCTCACGCATCCCCGCCAGCTCACCGTGCACGACAGTGAATTCCTGACGCATCCCCGCCAGCTCACCATGTACAACGGTGAACTCCTGACGCATCCCCGCCAGCTCACCGTGCACGACAGCGAACTCCTGACGCATTTCTTGGAGGGTGCCGTGGACTCGGCCGAATTCTTCGAGCACCTTGTCGTGGTTGGTGGCTACGGTTACCTCGAGTTTGTCGAGGCGGCCGGTGGTGGCGACGGTGATGTGTTCCAAGTGGGTCACCCTGATCTCGAGCGGCGCGGTCACTGTGGGTCCTCTCAGTAGTGGGATGTTAGCAAGCCGTGGTCCTGCGACACCGGCGATGACGGAGGGCGGTCGGCCCTCAGGCGCGGTCCTCGCGGAGGGGGATGCGGACCGCCTCGACGGCGGTGCGCACCTGCTGACAATCGGTGTCGGTGAAGTCGGCGTCCTTCTCCAGGACGGCGTCGTGGCAAGCCGTGAGCAATGTGTTGGCCAGGGCCGGATAGTCGGCGCTGGAGTACAGCTCGGTCTGCACGGTCCAGTACAGGGCGGCAGCCTTCTCCAGGCCGATTCCCCGGATCTTCCGGCGGCCGAGGGTTCCCCCGTCGGTGATCAGGAAGGCCAGCTTGTTGCCGACGCCGCTGTTGATGTGCACGCCACCCAGATCGGGCACCCGATTGCGATCGGAGTACGTGGCCGGCGCCCACCCCGGCCCACGGTAGGTCTCCGGTTGCGGATCGGCCGCAGTGGCCGGAGATTTCATATCCCGGATGACGCCCACCTGCGTCCCGTTGCCGATCTTCCAGCGATCCTCGGCGGAATGCTTTGCACGAGTGGTCAGTTCGGCGAATTCGCCGAATACGTCGGACAGTGATTCGTTGATCGCGCCCGACTCGTTGAGGTAGTCCAGATCACTGGTCTTCTCGGTGACGCCGTGGGTCAGCTCGTGTGCGACGACGTCCGGCCCGAGCACCGCGGTGCCCATCACGAACCCTTCGGCATCAGACCAGAATGCGTTCGCGTACGGGCAGGAATCGGGGCATACCCGGACATGCGCGCGTAACGCCTTGCCGCGGCCGTCGTGCGCATCGATGCCGATCAGATCGGTGAGGCTGCCCAGATCGGTGTAGCGCGCGTAGAACTTCTCGGTATCGCCGATCCAGTCGTAGACCTTGTTCGCATCGTCGTTTCCGCGCACGCGGTCCTGCCCCTCGGCGCGCACGACCGGATACGATCCATCCGCGCCGCACGGAATGCCCAGCTCCGCCTCCGCACCGTGGAAATTCGCATCGCACACCACCCGAGTCAGATTCGCGCCTGTCTGCCAAGCGTCCAGTACCGCGCCGGACGAATCCGCCGCGACGAATATCCGCCATCCGGCCCCGGCTGCCGTGACCTCGAACCGGTACGCGGGAACCGCGGTCTTGTCCGGACCGCTGCCGGTCAGCTCCGGATCGAACCAGACCGCCGCCCCGCCCCGCACCCGCACCGCGCTCGCCGGGACACGAGCGAGTGCGATGGCGGTGGTGATCGCGCGGTCCCGGGCACTCGCCGGGGGCGTCGTCCGGCCGGCGGGGAAGTGGCCCGAGATGTGTTCGGCGAGTGCGCCGCTCGCCGAGAGCAATGCCCCGTCCGGTTGCAGGGCCAGTGCGACGGCCGCGCCGTAGACGGGCACCGCACCGATCGACTGCGTGAGCCGCACAGTACTGCCCCGACCGCGCCGAGAAACCTTCTGCACCACCAATTTCCCCGATGTGGTCGCACCGAAGAGGCGCTCGACGGCGGCGGTGTGCGCGAGAGCCGCGTCGGCATCACCGCCGGACGCACCCGCCCGCGGGACGGGCCGATCCGGGACGACCTGACGCACAGATCCGGCCGCATCGCGGTGAATTCGCTTGGGCGCGGCCACAAGTGCGGGCGTGGCGGGCGGCTGAGCCGATACAGGTCCAGCCGCCGGAACGGATGCCAGTACCGCAACCGCGCACAGGGCAGCGATCGAAACCCTCATGAATCCCCCTACTACTCGATGACGACGCAGAAACCCGGCATGCGTCGAGCGATCCCCGACAACGGATCACCACCGAACTACCGAGAGAAAACGTCTTCCGACAAATTCGTTTTTTTGCAATCCATTTCGATTGCGGTCCCCCGAGACGAATTCTCTCGGTATTCACCTGATCAGTTCATCGACTGTGTGCGCTCATCGGATGATCCGGCATTCCCGATGTGCCCCTGGATCCGCAAGGATCGCCGGAGGGTATCGCCGAGCCCCTACAACTTGGCGAAAATCTTGTGCACCGTGGCCCAAGTACGGGTGGTGACCTGTTTGCCGAAGGTCTTGTCCAGCCAGACCATATGATTCGGCGTACCCGGCGTGCTGTTGTCCATCACCGCGAAAATCGCCCGGACCTGCTCGTCGTACCCGAGGATCTTCACCTGGTCGGCCAGATGCGGCGGCGGTTCGGCGCCCAGACCGGGATTATCGGCATCCTTCAGAAAGGTCACCATCAGATAGGTCTCCCGCGAATGCGTGAGACCCGAGAACGGATCGGATTCGATCAGAGCCTGTAACTCGGCGCGGGAGCGGATCAGGGTGCCGCCACCGATACCGAGTTCGGTGGACAATCCCTGCTGAATCCGCGATTCCAATGCGGCACAATCGGATTCCGCACTGCTGAACACGACGTTGCCACTGCCCAGCACCGAGCCGACCGATTCGAAACCCAAACCGCTGAACACGCCGCGCAACTTCTCCCCGCGCATGGCGGGATTGCTCGGAGTTATTCCTCGCAACAGAGCGGCGTATCGGTTCATGGCTCAGACGCTACCGCCCGCCACCGACAGATTCACCCTCCTGCGGCCAGCCGCCCTATGACGCGCCGATACTGGAAGATTCCACTTGTGCGGCATCTCCGTCGGCCGCCTTCTTGCGTTCGATATCGGCCAGCGCGGCAGCGTGGGCGGCGCGCGCATCGGCGGCCGCATCCCAGGCGTCCTTGCGGTTCTTGACCACTTTGGCGGGGGCGCCGACCGCGATGCTGTAGTCCGGGACGTCGCCCTTGACCACCGCGTGCGCGCCCAGGACACAGCCGCGGCCGACGCGGGTGCCGCGCAGGACGGTGACCTTCGCCGCGATCCAGGTGTCCGGGCCGATGCGCACCGGGCCCTTCACGATGCCCTGATCCTTGATCGGCATGGTGACGTCGTCCATCTTGTGGTCGAAGTCGCAGATGTAGCACCAGTCCGCCACCAGCGTGGACGCGCCGATCTCGATGTCGAGATAGGTGTTCACGACGTTGTCCTTGCCGAACACCACCTTGTCGCCGATGCGCAGCGAACCCTCGTGGCAGCGGATCGCGTTGCCGTCACCGATGTGCACCCAGCGGCCGATCTCCATGCGCCCCAGCTCGGGCGTCGCATGCACCTCGACCCGACGGCCCAGGAAGACCATGCCGCGCAGCACGATGTGCGGATTGGCCAGGCGGAATTTCAACAACCGGTAGTACCGCACCAGATACCAGGGTGTGTACGCCCGATTGGCGAGTACCCAGCGCAGCGACGCCACGGTCAGGAAACGCGCCTGCTCCGGATCCCGGCGGCGCGAACCCCGCCAACGCGAGCGCAACGGTGCGCCCCACATGCTCGTCACGAAGTGCTCCTCGAGTCCATCGGGCGATCCTCTCGTCCCGCGGTGTCGTCGTCGAGCTACCAGGGTACTTTCGGTCGAAATCGACCGGATCCCCTACCCTGGCCGGGCGCGGAAATCCCCCGAAGCGGGCGCACTGCGTGAGGCGGCACACCACCCGCTCGCCGGGACGGTTAGTCTCGTGCAAGCCCGTACGAGCAGAGGGGAGACAAGGTCAGGTGCGTACCAGCATCCGGCGACCCGCGCACGTTCTCCGTACCATTGTGCGCCGCCCGGCATTTCGTGCCGCCGCGGCCCTCGGTGCGGTCGGCGTGCTGACCCTGAGCGGCTGCGGGGGGACGACGCTCGACGACATCACGGTGGGACCCGGCCACGGCTGGCCCTCGGCCTTCCACGACGGGCGCAACAGCGGCACGACCACGGTCACCGGTTCGCGGCATCTGACGCTGAGCTGGTCGAGGCCGATCGGCGGGCCCGCTCTCACGCCCACCACGGTCGGACCGGACGGGCAACTGTTCGTCACCACCGGAATCGACAACGCCTGCGTCGGCGCTCCGGGCGCCGTCGGTGCACTGTTCTCGTTCCAGATGCCCACGGGCCGCAAACGGTTCTGTAATCCGCTGGGCGTGAATGCGATCCACTCCGTGTCGGCGGTCGACGAACTGGCCAACGTCTACGTGGGCGACGACGGCGGGGTGAATTCGATCAACTCGCTGGGCGAGCCGCGCTGGCGCACGCCCGTGGCCGGTGTGCCGGTCTCGGTGCAGTTCACCGGTGACAGCAATGTGCTGACCATCACCCAGTCCGGTCAGGTCGACGTGCTGAACCGGCAGACCGGCGATCGCACGGTCCCCTCGTTCCAGCTCCTGGGCGAACCCGACTTCCTGGCACATCCGAACCTGCCGCGCCCGGCCGACGGCGACGGCCTCGACGACTGCGGCTCGGGCGGTCCGCAATGTCCGGTGGCCAACGTCTCGGCCATCGATCCGAGTTCCGAGCGCTTCTACGTGACCGTGTGGCAGCGTGGATCGGCGAACGCGTCGCTCGTGGCACTGCGCTACGCGGACAAACGAATTCAGCAGGACTGGAGCGCCGACATCCTGACCGACGGCAGCGCCACCAGCCCGACGCTGTCCCCCGACGGCAAGACCGTCTACGTAGGCGACAACAGCGGTCGGCTGATCGCCGTCGAGGCCGAGAACGGGCACACCAAATGGGCGCAGCCATTGGGCTTCACGCCGCGCGGCGCGGTCTCCGATGACGACGGCCTGCTGATTCCCGGCGGTGACGACGGCCATCTGATGGCGTTGCACGACAACGGCGACAGTGCCCGGATCGCCTGGGAGCGTAAGGATCTGCAATTGCGCGGTCGCCCCGCGCAGACCGCGGGCGACACCGGATACGTGGTGTCCCCGATCGGTGATGCGCTGAATCTGGTCACCTTCGACACCCGCACCGGCACCACCATCGCCTCGGCCGTGCTGCCCGGTGCTCAGGGCACCACCACGGGAACCTCGGTCGGCCAGAAGGGCGAGGTCGTGGTGACCTCCCGCGTCGGGCAGATCTACGTCTTCGAACCGGAGACGTAGCCACAGACGGACAGGCCCCGATCAGTGCACGGGAGGCGTCCGGCAGAGGAATACCGTCGGTGTGCGGCCGATTCTGGTGATCACCAAGGTGAACGGAACGCTCCCACGGGGTTTGAGGCGTCCACGCAGGGCGTCAGGGTCCAGATCCACGCCGCGGGTGAGGATTTCCAGCGGGCCGCAGTCCCGGCGGCGCAGTTCGGCGCGCAACGTCTTCTCGCGCAGGTCCAACCGGTCCAGGATGCGAAAGCCGCGTATCCCCGCCGGGACACGGTCGCCGGTGAGGTAGGCGATGCGGGGATCCAGCTGCCACAGGCCGTGCTCGGCGGCGTAGTGGCGCACCAGACCGGCGCGCACCACCGCGCCGTCCGGATCGATGATCCACTCCCCTGGCGGTCGTTCGGGGATCTCGTCGGGGGCGGCGTCGGTGAGCGTCCAGGAGCCGCCGTCCGAACGCAGCACCGTCGCCCGGCGGGTGACGCCGGGTTCGGTCAGTCCGGGTGACCACAGGCACGCCTCGCGCACCGCTCCGTCGAGGGAGACGACCTCGGCTTCGCATTCGGTGAACTGGTCGAAATCCAGTCCGGGAGCGCATTTCACGGCGATGTCGCAGCCGCGGTAGGCATCGAGCAGATCCGGCAGCGGTGGTTGCAGCTTCGCCGGATCATGCGTGCGGCGGCCGTCCGCGCGCCGGGCCGGATCGGCGATGACGACGGTCCCGGTACTGCACGGAACGAGCGCATCGGCCCGCGCCAGCAGGACGTTCCGGGCGTCGGCGAGATTGTGCGCGGCCATCGCGAGGCGCACCTCGTCCAGATCACTGCCGATCACCGCGGGACAAACCTGTTGCAGCGCAGCGAGTTCCGCACCGACCGAACAGGTCAGATCATGCACCGTGCGCCCGGCCAGCCGACGAGCCCGATGCCGCGCGACCACACTCGGCGTGGCCTGCTGCAATGCCTCGTCGGTGAACAGCCAGTCCTGCGCGTCGGCCAGTTTCGCCGCGGCCCGGCGACGCAGACGCACTGTTTCCACCAGCGCGGCGGCACGATCACCGTGATCGCGCCGCACCCGCTCGAGATCGCCGAGCAGACTCGCGGTGGTCAACGTCAGCCGATCCACCTCGGCCAGCGCCGCCCGACCGGCGGAGTCCCCGAGATACGCGACATCCGCACGGGTGAAGCGGTACGCCACTAGAGCACCCCGCCCGGTCGCATTACCTTCCCGCGCCGCCCGGCTTCACGCCGGTGATCATCGCGTTGTAGAAGAACTGCCGGGGCACGACGTGCCGCAGCACCTTCTCGTCCAGCTTGCTCAGGCCCAGCCACGCCCGGTACTGCGCCATGCGGTAACGCCAGGTCAGCTTCGCGTCGGGCACCGCGGCCTCGAAGGTGCGCACCGGCCAGCCCCACAGCGCCGCGGCGAACTCCTCGGTCTCGGCGTGCACCTCGGTCGCGCCCGCGCGACGCGCGATGTTCTCGAGCTCCGAGGGATCGAAGGTGTGCAGATCCACCACGGCCTCGAGGGCCGCCGCACGGGAGGACTCGTCGAGTTCCTCCTGCGGACGCCGCCAATCGGACAGGAACGGCAGCTTGGTGACCTCGGTGGTCACCTTCCAGGTGATCTGGCCCAGTTTGCGGGCGTAGAAATTGCCGATCGTGGTCGGCTCACCGGCGAACACGAAGCGGCCGCCGGGCTTGAGCACGCGCAGGCATTCCTTCAGCGCCAGCTCGACATCCGGAATGTGGTGCAGCACAGCGTGACCGCAGACCAGATCGAAGGTGTCGTCGTCGTACGGGATGGTCTCGGCGTCGGCGACCCGGCCGTCGACGTCCAGGCCCAGGTTCTGGCCGTTGCGGGTGGCGACCTTGACCATGCCGGGCGACAGATCGGTCACCGAACCGGCCTTCGCCACCCCGGACTGCATCAGGTTCAGCAGGAAGAAACCCGTGCCGCAGCCGAGTTCGAGCGCGCGCTCGTAGGGCAGCGGAGCATCGGGGACCACGGCGTCGAAGCGACCACGGGCATAGGCGATGCAACGCTCGTCGTACGAGATCGACCACTTGTCGTCGTAGGTCTCGGCCTCCCAGTCGTGGTAGAGGACCTGAGCGAGCTTGTTGTCGGAAAGTGCGGCCTGGACCTGCGCCTCGGTGGCGTGCGGGTTCGGCGCGGGGTCGGCAGGACGTGCGGTCATGATCGGAAAGGGTAGCCGAGCCTCACGTGCCCATTATCACCAGGCCCGCGGCGGACGGCTCGGTCGAACACCGGCGACCGCGGGCGGGATCGGCAGCCGATTCCCGCCCGATGCGGTCAGTGGCCGACGAATTCGGCCGACCCCGGACCGGCCGCCAAATAAGAACCTGTTCCTATCCTGCGATCTTCGGTCCCGAACAGCTCCGCCCACTCGCTCCGGGCCCGATCGTGGCCGTGCGTCCCGGCCTCGAACACGGCCTTCGCGGCGGCCAGCGCACGAGCCGGGCCGGCGACGAACTGCCGGGCCCAGCGCATCGCGGCGAGGTAGACGTCGTCGGGGGCGACGACCTCGTCGACCAAGCCGAGCGCGGCGGCCTCGTCGGGCTCCACGAAATGTCCCGTGTACACCAGATCCTTCGCCCGCGCGGGCCCGATGAGCAGACTCAGCCGCCGGATCCCCGCGAGCGGGATCAGGCCCGCGCGAATCTGCGGGAGCCCCAGGCGCACGTTGTCGCCGATGATGCGCCGATCCGCGCCCAGGGCCAGTTCCAGCCCGGCGCCGAGTGCGTAACCACTGATCGCGGCAACCGTGGGTTGCGGCAGACGGGCCAGGCAGCCGAGCGCGGACTGCAGATCACCGGCCCGCGCCGCGGCCTGTTCGGGGGTGAGGCGATCCAGCTCGGCCAGCTCGTCACCGGCGCAGAACACCCGTTCGTCGCCGTAGACGAGCACCGCGCGCACCTCGGCGTCCGCGCCGATCCGCTCGGCCTCGGCGACCAGTTCGCGCGCCACCTGCAGATCGATCAGATTCATCGGCGGTCGCGCGAAGCGCAGCACGGCGATTCCCGCCTCGGGACGGTCAACGGTCACGAATTCGGCCACGGGGCAGGAGCCTACTGGTCTCAGTCCGCGGGCTGGGATCCGCGCAGGCGCGAACCGTCCGGGAGGTCGGCGAAGTAGCGCTCGTTGTTCGGGAACTGCAGGCGCGGTTTACCGTCGACGGTGGTCAGAACCGGCTGGATGGGCTCGAAATCCGGTGTGGCGGCGAAGATCTCGGCGGTGGAGGAATACTCGCCGATCGCCGTCAGCTGGGACCAGGTGGGCGGCAGCAGCACGTCGGTACCGGCCTTCCACCGCTCGATGGCCGCCGCGGGAGTGCACCAGAGGACCTGTTGAGCTTCGGAGGTGGCTCCGTCGGCGCGCTGTCCCTCCGGCAGGACCGCCAGGAAGAACCGGGTGTCGTACCGGCGCGATTCCACGGTGGGAGTGATCCAGTTGGCCCACGGCCGCAGCAGATCCGCGCGCAGCACCAGCTTCTCGGCGGCCAGGAACTGTCCGAGCGAGAGCTCGCGACGCTCCAGCCCGGCGCGCGCGGCGCTGTACACCGACGTGTCGGAGACGACGGTATCGGCCGTCGGGCCCGCCAGCAGCACGCCGCATTCCTCGAACGTCTCGCGCACCGCCGCACACACCAACGCCTGCGCGCGCGCTTCGTCGACGCCGAACCGCTCGCCCCACCAGGCCGGACCCGGTCCGGCCCAGGTGATTTCGGCCTGCGCGTCCGACGGGTCGACCCCGCCGCCCGGAAAGACCGTCATCCCGGCGGCGAATGCCATCGCCTTGACCCGTCGCTGCAGGAAGACCTCGGGACCGGCCGCGCTGTCACGGACCAGCATCACCGTGGACGCGTCCTTGGGCACCGGGGGCGTCGAATCGTTCACAGCTGCACCGTGCCGGTACTCGGGTTCGCGCGACGCCCGGCGCGCTGTGTCCTCGGTTCACTCACGGCAACAGTCTCGCTCACCCTTCGCACCCTAACGGGTGCTTGGTCCCGCTCATCGCGAGCCCCGGCTCCGCGCACTCGCGGCCGCGCGCCCCGGTGCACCCGCTCGACCAGGGTCCGCACGATCGAGTGCCGCGCGATCACGACGGACCGCGTACTGGCTCAGGCGCGGTGCCGCCCCAGCCGACGACTCCGACGCGCGAAATAACGCCCCTCGATGCGGTCCAGGGTGATCGACTGCCGGAACGCCTTGCTGAGGTTCTCCGCGGTGAGTACGTCCTCGAGCAACCCCTGGGCGACGACGCTGCCCTCATTGAGCAGCAGGCCGTGCGAGAAGCCCGGCGGAATCTCCTCGACGTGGTGGGTGACCAGCACGGTGGCCGGTGAATCCGGATTCGACGCCAGATCGCCGAGCCGCTCCACCAATTCCTCCCGGCCGCCCAGATCCAGCCCGGCCCCGGGTTCGTCCAGCAGCAGCAGTTCCGGATCGGTCATCAGCGCCCGCGCGATCAACACCCGTTTACGCTCCCCCTCGGACAGGGTGCCGTAGGCGCGATCGGAAAGATGTTCCGCGCCGAGACTTTCCAGCATGTCCACCGCGCGGTCGGTGTCCAGGTCCTCGTATTCCTCGCGCCAACGGCCCATCACCGCGTAGCCCGCCGACACCACGAGGTCACTGACCTTCTCGTCCAGCGGCACCCGGCTGGCCACCGCGGCCGAGGACAGGCCGATGCGTGGGCGCAGGTCGTTGATGTCGGTCCGGCCCAGCACCTCACCCAGCAGATGGGCGGTACCCGAGGTCGGATGCAGTTCGGCGGCGGCCATTCGGAGCAGGGAGGTCTTACCGGCGCCGTTGGGACCGAGCACGACCCAGCGTTCGTCGAGCTCCACTTGCCAGCTGATGGGACCTACGAGCGTATGTCCCGACCGCCGGACGGTCACCTGGTTGAAATCGATGAGTAGATCGGGATCGGGTTGCGACACGGGCTCCATCTTGGACCACGCACCCGAAACATTCCCAACATGGTCCGTTTGCACGTAGATGTCATATCCCGCGGTACGCCCGAAGTGGCCGCGAATTCGCCATCACGCCGGTGAGATTCGACACTGTCGCCTTCATGACAACCGGACGCATGGGGCAGCCGTGGCCGCGGTCAGACCGAAACGCCTGGCGGGACGGCGATCACCGTCATCGATCCGGGGGCGACCTCGGTGAATCCGGCGTCCCGCACCGCCGTCGCCGAACCCACCCGGACCAGGCGGGACAGCTCGGGCCAGCGCGAACCGGCCTCGCGCACCGAACAGCGATAACCGTGCCCGGCCCACCGGAACACCTGCTCCACCGACAACGCACCGGCCAGCAACATGCTCGCGTGGCCGACCTGGGCGGCGGCCTTGCCGACGGTCATGCCCAACTCCGAATCCACCCACAGCACAGGCAGTTCCGGATCGACCGGACCGGGATCGTCCGCTTCGAGATCGGTGCCGCCGATCTGCAGCCGGCGAATTCGCTGATCGATGGCGCCGACCGGACCCGGCACCAGCGCCCGAGCCTGCGCGCCGTCGATCTCCACGGTGATCCCGTCGACCTCGTTCGCCGCCAGCCACTGCGCACCGCGAGCCCGCCGCGCCACCTTGCGAATCCGTGAGCGTTTCCAGGTCAGATACCGCTGCTCCCATTCGCCGTCGGGGCCGACCCGCGAATCCATGCACAATGCGACCGCCGCCGTCGCGGCAGCGGCGAGCAGTGCACTGCGAGGCGGCGGATCCTGCTTCGGAATGTGCAGCACCATCTGCATCGCCTGAACCAGCGCCGGATCCTCCGGATCCCCGCCGCCTCCGTAACCACGTGCCAATTCCGCGTGCCGCGCGACGAATCCGTCGTCGAGCTCCGACTCTACGAGCATTCCGGAGCTGCTCAGTTCAGCGGGACGCGACGCAGCAGACCGTCGCGAGCGTCGGCGGCTTCGACCTCGTCACGGGTGACGCCGAGGATGAACAGGACCGCATCCAGGTAGGGGTGCGACAGGGCGGCGTCGGCGATCTCGCGCAGTGCGGGCTTGGCATTGAAGGCGATACCCAGACCTGCCGCGTTGAGCATGTCGATATCGTTCGCACCGTCCCCCACCGCGACGGTCTGTTCCATCGGCACACCGGCCTCGGCGGCGAAACGCCGCAGCGCCACGGCCTTCGCGGGCCGGTCCACGATCTCCCCGATCACCTTGCCGGTCAGGCGACCACCGACCACCTCGAGCGTGTTGGCCTGGACGAAATCGAGTTCCAGCTCGTGCGCGAGCGGCTCGATGACCTGGCGGAAACCACCGGAGACCACACCGCAGCGAAAACCCAGCCGACGCAGCGTGCGAATGGTCGTGCGCGCGCCGGGGGTCAGCGTGATCGCCTCGGCGACCTCGTCGATCACCGACTCCTGCAACCCGCTCAGCGTCGCCACCCGCTGCCGCAGCGATTCGGCGAAGTCCAGCTCCCCGCGCATGGCCGCCTCGGTCACCTTGCGCACCTCGTCCTCGACCCCGGCATGTGCGGCGAGCATCTCGATCACCTCGCCCTGGATCAACGTGGAGTCGACGTCGAAGACGATCAGCCGCTTGGCACGCCGGGCCAGGCCCGCGCGCTCGACGGCGATATCGATGTTCTGCTTGGCCGCGACCTCTGCCAGGGTGGTGCGCAGCCGCGTCTCGGCGGATTCGGTCGCGGGAGCGGTCACGGTCAGCTCGAGACCCGTCACCGGATAGTCCGCGACACCGCGGATCGCGTCGATGTTGACGTCCTGTTCGGCCAGTTTGCGGGCGATGACGCTGAACGCCCGCGCGGTCACCGGGCTGCCCAGCACCACGATCGCGTGCGTCGACAACCGCGCCCCGGCCGAGGGCTCCGCACCGATCTCGACCTCGACCTGCATGCCGACGGTGACCATCGCATCCTCGAGCTCGTCCTGCAGGCCCTCCGGATCGCCCGGGCAGGACACCAGCACACCGAGGGTCAGGCGGCCGCGGATCACGACCTGCTCGACGTCCAGGAGGCTCACTCCGTTGCGCGCCAGCGCCGCCAGCAGAACCGAGGTGACGCCGGGCCGGTCGGGGCCGGTGACGGTGATCAGCACCGTCGTCCCCGCGGCAGCCTGTGCGACCACGGACGGACCGTGGTTGCCGGGTTCAGGCTCGGACGTGCTCACGTTGTCTCCCTCTCGCGACATGCTCGGCCGCCGACGACGGCCCCTTATTGTCTCAGGCTGTTTCCGGCGCACCGGACACGGCCCACGCACCGTGGCCGGAATCACTGCCGGAAAAGCCGAACGCGGCGGCCGTCTCGGAAGAGACGACCGCCGCGCAGGTCATAGTGAGGATCAGCCGATCAGTTCGGCACCTTCTCCAGCTCCTTGACGGCGTGCGACTTCCCGCCCCAGCCGACGTGGGCCTCGGCCCGCATCCGCTCCACCATGTGCGGGTAGTGCAGCTCGAACGCCGGACGCTCGGACCGGATGCGCGGCAGCTCGTAGAAGTTGTGCCGCGGCGGCGGGCAGGAGGTCGCCCACTCCAGCGAGTTGCCGTAGCCCCACGGATCGTCCACGGTCACGACCTCGCCGTAGCGATAGGACTTGAAGACGTTCCAGATGAACGGCAGCGTCGAGGCGCCCAGGATGAACGCACCGATCGTGGAGATCGTGTTCAACGTGGTGAAACCGTCGGTGGGCAGGTAGTCCGCGTACCGACGCGGCATACCCTCGGCGCCCAGCCAGTGCTGCACCAGGAAGGTGGTGTGGAAGCCGACCATGGTCGCCCAGAAGTGCCACTTGCCCAGTCGCTCGTCCATCATGCGGCCGGTCATCTTCGGGAACCAGAAGTAGATGCCCGCGAAAGTCGCGAACACGATGGTGCCGAAGAGCACGTAGTGGAAGTGCGCGACCACGAAGTAGGTGTCCGACACGTGGAAGTCCAGCGGCGGGCTGGCCAGGATGACACCGGACAGACCACCGAACAGGAATGTGACCAGGAAGCCCACCGACCACAACATCGGCGTCTCGAACGTCAGCTGGCCGCGCCACATGGTGCCGATCCAGTTGAAGAACTTCACACCGGTCGGGACCGCGATCAGGAAGGTCATGAAGGAGAAGTACGGCAGCAGCACCGCGCCGGTGGCGTACATGTGGTGCGCCCACACAGCGATGGACAGCGCCGCGATACCCAGGGTCGCGTAGACCAGCGTGGTGTAACCGAAGATCGGCTTACGGCTGAAGACCGGGAAGATCTCCGAGACGATGCCGAAGAACGGCAGCGCGATGATGTACACCTCGGGGTGGCCGAAGTACCAGAACAGGTGCTGGTACAGGATGGCGCCACCGTTGGCCGGGTCGTAGATGTGCCCGCCCAGGTGCCGGTCGTAGGCCAGGCCGAACAGCGCCGCGGTCAGCAGCGGGAACGCCAGCAGCACCAGCACGCTGGTGACCGCGATGTTCCAGGTGAAGATCGGCATGCGGAACAGCGTCATACCCGGGCAGCGCAGGCAGACCACGGTGGTCAACATGTTGACGCCACCGAGGATGGTGCCCAGACCGGAGACGGCCAGACCCAGGATCCACAGGTCGGCGCCGACACCCGGGGAGTGCACGATGTCCGACAGCGGGGTGTAGGCGGTCCAGCCGAAGTCGGCCGCGCCACCGGGGGTGATGAAACCGGCGGTCGCCATGCTCGCACCGAACAGGTACAGCCAGTAGCTGAAGGCGTTCAGACGCGGGAAGGCGACGTCGGGCGCACCGATCTGCAGAGGCAACACGATATTCGCGAAACCGAACACGATCGCCGTCGCATAGAACAGCAGCATGATCGTGCCGTGCATGGTGAACAGCTGGTTGAACTGCTCGGGCGAGAGGAACTGCAGACCTGGACGAGCCAGTTCCGCACGCATCAGCAACGCCATCAGGCCGCCGATCATGAAGAACGACATCGCCGTCACCAGGTACATCACCCCGAGGACCTTCGGGTCGGTGGTGGTGACCAACTTGTAGATGAACGAACCCTTCGGCCCCAGACGTTGCGGGTACGGCCGAGTCGCTTCCAATTGGGGGACTGGCTGGGGCTCTACAGCAGTCACTGATCCTCCTGAAGGTATGCCTTCTGGTCGTTGTCGTACGTCTGGCTCCGGCCCGGCGGACAGGCGCACGGCGAACGACGGTGGCTTTCGCTACTACGGATCGTAAACCGTGCTGCCGCAAGCATCACGCCCGGTCCTACTCTGTGTCGTAATTGGGTGTCACGCACCAGCATTTGTGTTGAGCCCGGAGGCGGCGGCTCGCGTGACCGCGCAGGGCCCGCACACGCCGTCGAAGGCACCGCTTGTGTACCCTTCCCCGCATGCCCGTGAGCCAGCGCAGCGAGCGAACCTCCGACCCGGCGAAGCGTTCTCGTGGTAGCGGTGTACGCGAGGACCTCGACGCCCGACGTCGCACGCGCCGTGTGCGCGGTGGTTGCCTGATGCTTGCTGTGGCCGTGACGGCATTGACCGCCTGCAGCAACGGCTCCGGTGACGACGCCAGTTCGATCGTCCGCACCACCACCAATATCGCCGGCGCGGACGTGGTGGGTATCGAGCGCGACACCACCCGCGCCTGCCCGCTGCCGAGCGATCCGGATCAGCCCGCGGGCACCCGCGATGTGACCAGTCCCGCTGGGACAACTCAGGTTTCGGCCGATCCGAAGCGCGTCGTCGTCCTGGACACGGCCGCGCTGGACGCGGCGTGCGCGCTGGGCCTGTGGCAGCGCGTGGTCGGCGCGACGACGCTCGCCGGTCCCAGCCCGCAGCCGTCATATCTGGGTTACGGCCTGCAGATCGTGCCGAGCGTGGGCGCCTCGGGCGCACCCGACGTCGCGAAGATCGCCGCGATGCACCCGGATCTGGTGCTCGGCACGGTCGGCGACGGTGATCTGAACGCGTTGCGCACGGCCGCGCCCACCGTGCTGATCGGCAAGGATCCCAGCTGGCAGGCATCGTTCAGCGCCTTCGCCGATGCCCTGGGGCGCTCGAACGCCGGAGCCAAGGCGATCACCGACTACCACACCTACGCGCACGACACCGGCGTCTCGATCGCGGCCTCGCTGTCACAGGCCTCGGTCCTGCGATTCGGGACCTCCGATGCGCAGGTACAGGGTGCGGACACCTTTGCCGGACGAGTGCTGGCCGATGCGGGCGTACAACGTCCCGAAGCGCAGCGGGGTGCGTCGTACCAGGTGAACAGCCTGAGCAGTGAGCGGGACCGGGACAAGGTCGAGGGCGACATCATCTACGCGATGTTCGACGGCAAGGACGGCGAGACCTACGGACAGAAGGTCATGCACGGCGACGACTGGAAGAAACTCGCCGCGGTCTCGGACAAGCGCGACTTCGTCGTCGACGACACCATCTGGCACGGTTCGGGCCTCACCGCCGCCCGCGCCCTGATCGATGATCTGCGCACCTCGCTCAACGCGTACGTGAACGACTAGTCGACAGCTCAGTAGATCCGCAACCCACGACGCCGCACGATGGCCAGGGCGATCGCGGTGCCGAGAATCCACACCAGCAGCCCGACCCCGGCGTTCCAGACGAAGCGCAGATTCCGATCCAGGTGCGGCAGCAGTCGTAGCAGCGGATCGTGCTGGGCACCGTCGATCGGGGCGATGAGGTAGTACACGCCGTACGGCAACGCCAGATGACCGAGCCACAGCAACGTGGTCCGGTCACGCCGTTCGCGCCATCGCCGCACCAGCGTCCGGGTCTCTACGGCCAGCAGGACCGAGACGATGTTCCCGACGCCGAGCCAGCACAGCAGCGGCAGTGTCACCACGAACAGGGTGCCCATGAGCGGACCCGGCCGCATCGCATGCGCGAGGATCGCGGTCAACGCCAATGTCGGCAGGCCCACGATGACCAGCAGCGCAAGGTTTTTCGTCACCAGGATGCCGCGCATCGACATGCCCTCGGCCAGGCTCGCGCGCACGCGCGGTGCGTCCAGGCCCAGCACGTTGGTCGTGGTGACGTCGGCCAGGATGAAGGTGGCGAAATAGGTTCCGACCAGCACCACCCAGCCGAACTGACGATGCGGGTGGACCAGCGGCGAGTAGAGCAGATAGAGCAGCGAGAGCACGACGTTCACTCCGACGCCCTCGAGCCAGTGCCGCGGCGGCGCGAACGACCAGCGCACCTCGTCGGCCACGCGCCGCAGCAGACCGTCTCCGGGGACCATCGGCGGGGGTGGTGGTGCGGTGCGAACCTCATGTTCGCTCAGATATGCGCGCAGCCGTCCGCGCGCACCCGCGGAAACCTGCTCAGCCCACCGAATCGACAAATTCACCTATCTTCGCCGCGATGACATCCGGAATCCGCTGCGGCAGCAGATGTCCGCCTCCGGCGACCAGCTCCAGGCGGGATCGCGGAAACCGGTCGTGCAGCGCGCGTGCGGTCGAGATCGGGACGACTTTATCGGTCGGATCGGCAACGATCAACGCGGGCATATCGGTTGCGTCGAGGCGCTCGAGCCAGTGGTCCAGGCTGCGGAACAGTTCGCGCTGTTCGAGCAGGACGGTGCGCCACACCGAGCCGTACTCGTGCTGGATGTCGCCGAACGCGTGCCAGGACGCGACGGCGTCCGGGTGACGTGTGCGATGCCACCGGGCCAGTCGCGGCATCATCGACCACATCGCCAGCGCCAGCGCCGGTCCGGCGACGGGTGCGGCGAGCACCTCGTCCCATCTCGTGGCGCAGTCTGGCCCGATTCCGGCGATGGAGATCAGCCCGCGCACCCGTTCGGGCGCGATCGCGGCAGCGGCGAGTGCGACACCGCCGCCATAGGAATGCCCGGCCAGCACGGCATCGTGAATCCCCGCGCGCTCCAACCGATCCAGCAACCAGACAGCATTTTCTTCGAGGGTGCCCGCGGGCCGCTCGTTGGCGCCGTATCCGGGCCGATCCCACGCCATCGCCCGCACCGAGGACGGCAACTGCTCGAGCACACCGTTCCAAGCGGAATGATCCCCTGGCTGCCCGTGCAGCAGGACAACCGGCGCGGTCGTGGTCATCGCCCTCCCCCTCCGCAAGCCCGTCGAGTGCCCGAGCACCGCGGGAGCCGTCGGCCCGACGACCACGTCGGAAGTATTCGTCATGACCCGCTCCTGTCCAATTACTGTCCAGTTACCGACAGTAACGGCCGAAGCTGGCCCCCAGCCAGGTACTTTCTGTGCGCTTGCTGTGCACCCGATCCGAGCGGACGACTCGGCGCGACGTCACCCGACTGCTACTTCGCAGGCCACCAGCGACGGTGCCGCTGACAGCCTGCGAAGCGACGCTCACGTTCCGATCGTGTTGGACAACTCCAGCTCGTATCCCTCGATTCGCGCGATGATCCGATCGCCACGATCCAACCGGAAACCGGCCTGGTAACTGCCTTTGTCAGCGCCCAGATAGAGGTAGTGGACCGTACCCGGACGGGTCAGTTCGGGATAGCCGAACAGCGTCGACACCAGATCGTCCACTCGGTAGTGCAGCGCATCGGCGCCGGTGCGGAAGGCGCCCTGCCACGCGGGCGCGCCGTCCCGCTCGATGGTGACCGTCCCGGTGACCTCGGCGGGCGGCGGTTCGCGGAACAGCCACGGCAGGATGGCCGGCTGGCAGAGTTTGGCGTAGGCCAGGTGCCCCGGCAGACGCTTGAAGTGGCCGATATCGGTGAGGTCGTTGCCGAACGTGTATCCGACGTAGACCGGGGCGCCGGTCGGATCGATGACGTAGACCAGCACCACCTCGATCTCCTCGCACAACGCCTCGAAGGTGGCCGGGACGCGCAACGGGCCGTCACCCACGGCCAATGCCGAGCCGAATCCTTTGAAGAACCAATTCGGCTGAGCCGGAACGTCATCGGCGGCCTTCACATGATGGGTGCGCATGAAGCCGCTGACCAGGGCCGCACCGGTGCGAGGCAGTAGGGGCGGCCGGAATACGACGTCGGCGGCCGCCACCCGGATCGGAGTCGCGCCGGGACGCAGCGCCGCGGACGCATCACCGGCGATCGACGCCTCCGCGGAATCATCTGTGGCACAGGGGAACAGATCGATCAGCTCGGCCGCGCAGCGCACTGCCAGGTACTCCGCACCGCGGTATTCGCACTGGGCGACGGCGGCAATCTTGCGAGCAGCCATGATCAGACTTCTCGGCTCACCAGTGTGACCAGCTCCCGGATCGCGAGTTCGTATCCGTCGACACCGAGCCCGCAGATGGTGCCGCGCGCCACCGCGGAGATGATCGAATGTCGCCGGAACTCCTCGCGGGCATGGATATTCGTCAGATGGACCTCGATCACCGGCACCGGGATGACGTCGATGACATCACGCAGCGAGAGCCCGTAGTGCGACAGCGGGCCGGGGTTGATGATCGCGCCGTCATAGGAATCGACCGCATCCTGCAACAGGGTCACCAGTTCGCCTTCGGAATTGCGTTGCGCGGCAGTGAGTTCCACACCGAGTCCGGCGGCGAATTCGATCAGGCGCTTTTCGACCACCGGCAGCGGTGTCGAGCCGTACAGGTGCGGGTCGCGAAGCCCGAGCAGGTTCAGGTTCGGGCCGTTGAGCAGCAGAATCCGGGTGGTCATGGTTCATCCCTTCACGAGAGCGACGGCGCCGGGTGCGACGCGCCGGTTCAACAGGAGCAACAGACTGGGGGCGGTGAGGGCGGCCGCACATCCGGCGACGATGAACGCCGTGCCGGGACCGCGGTCGTATATCGGCAGCAGTGCCAGGGGAGCCACGGCCGAACCGGTGAAGCGCAGCGCCGACACCACCGACAGCGCACCGGCCTTGTTGTCCGGCTGGGCCCGCACGGTCAGGCTCTGAATCACCACGGTCAGCATCGAGCCGCCGCAACCGGCCAGTGTCCACAGTGTCGCGAGAAGCGCTGGACTGCTACTGAACCCGACGCCGATCACGCAGGCCGCGGTGCCGACCGCGGCGACGACGCCGCACCGGATCGGGCCGAATCGGTCGGTGAGCCGACCCCAGACGGTCCCCAGCAGCAGTCCGGCCAGGCCGAACCCCAACAACAGCGCACCGGTATCGGCCTCGCCGACGCGCAGCTGGTTCTCCGCGTACAGCGCCACCAGGAACGGCAACGAGGACGCGCCGAAATAGGACATGAACGCGGCCACCGACAACGAGCCGATCGTCGGGGTGAACAGTTTGCGGAACGGCGGCGCGTTCACTCCGGGCCGCGGTTCGCCGAGCGGCGGCAGACCCGCCAGGCCGACCGCCACGACTGCGACCGCCACGAACGACCACTGCCATCCGTGATCCGCGAACAGCCCGCCGACCAGCGGCGCGAAGGATTGACCGGCGGCCAGGCAGCTGGAGAACAGCCCGACCGCACGGCTCAACTTCGCCGCCGGCACGAGTTCGGCCAGCCCGGCCAGCAGCAGCGGGGTGGTGAACGCATTCGCGGTGCCCATCAGCACCCGAGCCACCATGAACAGGCTCACCGTCGGGGCCAGTGCGCACAACACCGCCCCGGCGGCATAGGCCAGGAACGCCACCCGTGCGGTCCTGCGGCGACCCCACCGCTCACCCAGCGTGCCCGAAAACAACTGCGCCGCAGCGAACGGCACGAAATACGCCGTCAGCGCGGTCGCGGCGGTGGCCGTACTGGTGTGCAGAGTATGGGCGATATTCGGCAGCATCGGCGAAACGACCGTGCCGCCGAGTGGCCCCATCCCTGCGCCGAGGTACATCGCCACCCGAGTCGCCCTGTCGCGCAACGACACCCGAGTCGTCTCGGTCATGCGCGCACCGCCTCCCCGACCACGTTGCGGCCCGCGATCCGGCCGAAGGTGAGGCATTCGGTGATATTGCTGGCGCCCTGATACAGAAAGCCCCAGACCGAACCGAACTCGCCCGCCGAGTACAGCCGCCCGATCGGGGCGCCGTCGGCATGGATCACCCGGGCGCGTTCGTCCCGTCGTGCCCCGCCCTGAGTGTTCAGCACGGTCGGATGCAGCCGGATGGCGTAGTACGGCGGTTCCAGAGGTTCGAGAGTGTCTGCGGCCCGGTCGAATTCGCTGTCCGCACCCGCGGCGCAGGCACCGTTGTAGCGCTCCAGGGATTCCCGTAACCGGTCCGCCGGTAGTCCGGTCCGCCGCGCCAATTCCTCGATGGTGTCGGCCCGTTGAATCCAGCCGCGTTCGATCTCGGCGGAACTGTCGGCGCTCCACCGATACAGTTCGCGGTTGTAGCCGCTGGTGGACCAGGTCAGCGGACCGGCCAGCCGGGTGCGCTCGTTGAACAGACCCCAGGCCGGAATGCGCGGATAGTCGATCGCCTCGATATCGAAGTGCGACAGCGAACGATAGAACTCGTGCAACTCGATTCCGGTCTCGTCGACGAATCGCCGGGCGTGTTTGTCCAGGTAGACGAAGCCCGGACGAGGGAAGAAGATTCCGAAGGCCGCCTCGAATTCCGGCGCCTGGAATCCGATGATGCAGGAGGTCCGGCTCATATGCCACAGATCGCCGCCGATCTGCTGCACCAGCCGGATGCCGTCGCCGGTATTGCCGGGATTGCCCGCGAACTTCACCTCGATACTCGGCAGGTTGTCGATCTTCCGGACCGGATCGTTCTCGAATCCGCCGCACGTCAGCACCACTCCGCGGCGGACACCGATGGTCCGCGATCCTTCCGGTGTCTCGACTCGCGCACCGATGACTTCCCCTGCCTCCGTGAGCAGTTCGCGCACCGGGCTGTCGTAGCGCACCGCGATGGCGGTGCGGGCCACCGTGTCCGAGAGGAATTGCCACATGCGCGCGCTCGGCGGCAGGTCGACGGGTTCGGGCATGCAGTATTTGGCGAAGGTGCCGTGTCCCCCGGGCACGGCGGGGAAACCGGGCCCCACGATGGTGCGCGGATAGGTGTCGGCGACGATCAACTGCTCCGGCACCGTCAGCGCACCGCCCAGATCGGCGAACCACTTGCGCAGCGCGCGGGATTCGGCGACGAGCGCATCGATCACGGGACGCTCGGTCGTCCCGAAGCACAGTGCGTGCAGATAGTCGGCGAATCGGGCGGCGTCGGCGTCATCGTCGTTCGCGATCACGCAGTTGCCGCCACTGACCCGGGAATTTCCGCCGCCGTGCGGCATTTTCTCGACGATGAGCACCTCGGCGCCCAGATCGGCGGCGGTGAGGGCGGTGGCCGCGCCCGCGAAGCCGTACCCGACCACCAGGACATCGACCGTGGTATCGAACGGAGGGTAGTCCATGATCATCTCCTCATGTGCGAAACTTTGTGACTGACAATGCTTTTCAGACGAACAGACCACCGTTGACGTCGATCACGGCACCGGTGGTGTATCCGGCGGCGGGCAGGCACAGCGGCACGACCATCGCCGCGGCCTCCTCGATCGACCCCAGCCGTCCGACCGGAATGCGATCGAGGATCGCCGTTCGCTCGGCCTCGGCCTTGTCCTGCCAGGAAGCATCGATCCGGTCGGTCCGGATGGGACCGTGCGCGACGGCGTTGACGCTGATCCCGTACGGTGCGAGCTCATAGGCGGCCTGTTTGGTCAGCCCCACCACGGCCGCTTTCGCCGCGACGTAGGCGGCGTTGCTGAACACGCTGTAGGTACGGCCGGCGATCGAGGCCAGATTGACGATGCGGCCCCAGCCCTGTGCCCGCATCAGCGGAATCGTCAGTCGCATGAAGGTGAATGCGGTCTGCACATTGTGCAGATAGGACCGGTGTAACGCCGCCTCGTCGAGGTCGGTCAGATTCACGCGGCGGGTGTCACCACCCACCCCGTTCACAAGCACGATGTTCCGATTGTCGAAATCGACTGTACGAAAGAGCTTTTCGACCTGCTCATGGTCGATGGCATCCACTGACCACAGCTGCAGCGCACCGCTCCCCGATGACAGGGAGGCCAGCGCGTCGTCGTCGCGGTCCACGGCGAGGATGTCGTGGCCCAGAGCCTGCAACCGGGTCAGCACCCGACGTGGAATGCCACTTCCGGCGCCGGTCACGATCGCCAGCGGACGTTCGGTCATGGTGGATCCTCCTTCGATTCCGATCGGCGGTGCGGACTCGCGCGGGTTCATGACGCCGATCGCTGCGGCGCCCACGCGCCCAGCGGGGTCAGCCGGGCGTGCAGGGCCGGGCTGGGCGTCACACCGTGCCCCGGGCCCGGAATCGGTTGTGCGGTAGCGGAACCGCGGTCGACGACGAAGGCGGGTTCGGTCAGCGGAGCCGGGAACCACTCGTCCTGCCGTCCCGCCTCGACGGTGACCGCATCGTGCGCCCAGCTCGCCAGTGCCCGGCCGCACGCCCAGAGCGGGCCGATCTCACCGACCTGCACGCCGATCTGGAAGGCCAACCCGGCCCGCCGGATCCGGTCGATCAGCCGCGCCGCGGCCAGCGGGCCGCCGACCTTCGAGATCCGCACGTTGACATGGGTGAGCGCATCGTGCGCCAGAGCCTCGGCGAGATCGTCCGCGCCGGTGCAGGATTCGTCCAGCATCACCGGAACGCCGTGACTCACCAGGGCCCGCATGCCCGTCCAATCCCGTGCGGGCAAGGGCTCCTCGATCCAGTCCACACCCGCCTGCACCAGGTCCGGGCCGTGGCGCATCGCCTCGGATCTCGTCCAGCTGCCATTGGCGTCGACCGAGAGAGTGACCTGCGGATCGAGTGCGCGACGCAGCTCCACCACCTCCGCGGCCAGCCGATCCGGTTGCGCGGCTTTGAGTTTGAGATGTCGCGCCGCGCGCGCCGAACCGGCCGAACGGAGCAGCTCGGTGATCGGCCGGGTCAGGTCCGCGGTGACCGTCACCGGAAAGCTCTCGCGCGCAACAGCATCACCGGACAGATCCAACGCCTGTAACGCGTCGGTCACACTCCGTCCGTGGGCGCGGCACAGCGCATCCAGCGCGGCGGTCTCGACCGCCGCGGCTGCGGCTGGTTCGCGCCGATTGCGCCCCGGCAGAACGTCTCCCAGTCGCAGGGCGGCCAACGCCCGCACCGATCCACCGAAACTTCCTGCCGCCATCGCCGCCGCCACCGGAGCGGGATCGAAGTCGCGCACTGCCGCACCGACCGAATCGATGGTCTCGCCGGTCACATACGATCGCGGTGCGCCCTCGCCCCACCCGGTGAACTGCCCGGCGCGTAACGTCAACAACACCGATTCCGAGGTCATCCGCCGATGCGCGGCATGCGCGAACGGGACCGCGAACGGCACCCGCGCGGCCGCGAGGGACAGTTCATCGATCATCGCGTACTCCCCTCGAAACAGCCTGGTGCGCAAGCCAATCCCAGTACTCGTGACGCGCGGGAGTGAATTCGAGATAGTGCTGCTGTGCGGCGCCGAACCGCACGGTGTCGAGTCCCGGAATCCGGGTTCGTAGTTCCCGTTGCGTCACGGCGAGGTCGATGATCCGATCCCGCGCCGGAAGGGCAAGGGCCACCGGCACTGTCACATTCCACTCGGCGACCGCCAGATAGCGGTCCTCCAGTTCCACCATCGTGGCCAGGGTCCGGGCGGGTACCTCGCGCAGCATCAGCGGGTCGTCCGCCATGAAGCGCAGGTAGCCCGGATCGTCGGTGTAGTCGCGATCGTCCAGCGGAACCGCGCGCAGTTCGGCGCCATCGAGCAGCCGCCGCGCCGCCAGCGCCGAATCCTCGTGCCGGGCGCGCTGCTGACCGATGGCCGGAGCGGTGAACACGACCGAATCGAAGCTGTCCGGGCGCTGGACCAGCAACGCGGCCAAGACACTGCCGCCGAAACTCTGTCCCAGACCGGTCAACGGCACTGCGGTGTCGGCCCGAACCAGCTCCAGCGCGTGGGCGTGGTCGTCCACCACGGTGAGCGCGTCCGGCAGATACCCGCGCGAACCGCCGCTCATCCCGGAGCCACGACGATCCAGCAGGTAGGTGCTGACCCCGCGCCGGGCCAGCTCGGGCCCGGTTTCGAACAGCCAGCCGCCGTGCGACTGAATGCCGTGCACGTAGAACACAGCTGCCCGCGGCCGGACACTGCGCCATCGGTGCAGCACCAGCTCGATCCCGCCCGCACCTGCGACATCGAGCCGGTCGGCACGCACCGATCCCACGGCCGCCGGGTGATCGAGCGACATCAGCGCGCTCCTGCCACGACCGCGTCGTCGGCCACGCCGAGCTCGGCGAATACCGAGAGCAACTGCGCATCCGACTGCAGCCAGTGATGTTTGATCTGCGCCGGCGCCGCACCACGCGCGAGCCGGTATTCGGTGACCCGGCGAAACGCCCCCGGACGCAACGGAAGTACCTGGATCGGGGCCAGCCGATTGGTCAGGCGCTTCTCCGCGTATTCGATGTTCACCTGCTGCAGGGTTTCTTCCAGGGGCTCGGCCAGAGGCAACAGATCCGCGGCATCGAAACCGTCGCCGACCTCCAGTGCGACGACGTAGCGCGGCGGGGTGTCCCACACCGGGATCGCGGTGAACATCGGCATACTCGAACCGCAGCCGGTCGTGACCCGGGCGACCGTGGTGTGCAGGTCCGCGTCGGTCAGTTTCTCGCCGGTGAACGAGCTACCGACACCGGCTCGGCCGCTGAATTCCAGACGCGGGGTGGCGCCGACCCACCCGGTGACCCGGTAGGTGTCCCCCACGTCGTAGCGGTACAGACCATTGGCCTGGCTCATCACCAGCCGGTAGTGCACCCGGCGGGACAGTCCCGGAGCCGGTACCGGATCACCGGTGATCTCACCGTCGTCGCCGACCTCGAAGAATTCGAACAAGCCCTGGTTGGCGGCGAGTGGCCCGGCACTGGGATGCCCGTCGACGGGCAGAGTCACGATGCCCTCGGTGCCGGTCGTGCTGAACGGCAGGATCGCGACGTCGGGGATCAGATCGCGCAACCAGGATTCGTAGAAGCGAGCCGAACTCGACATCCAGCACACCACCAGATCCAGCCGCGGCCACAGATCGGTCAGTCGCAACGGCCTCCGGTGGAATCCGCGCAGCGCCGAAAGACGCACGGCCATCTCGCGATCCGGAGCCAGCGCCGGATGCGGTCGGCCCAGCAGGGTGCCCTCGCGCACGTCGCGGATCAATTCCTCGCCGCGGTCACGCAGTTGCTCGGCGAGCAGCACGATCTTGGACGGATTGACCGCCACCACGATGCGCACATCCTTGCCGACCAGCAGACGCATCTTCGCGTAGAGCCGGTCGGTGCTGTCGATCCCGTCCATCTGGTCCGCGAACCAGGGCATGGAGAACCACGGCGGGGTCCAGTCGTTGCCGCCCAACGATTCCCACCGCTGCGAGATGCCGTACACCGGGAAACCACCCTGCACCGCGGTGGGCACGGTGCGGTCCCAGGACAGATCCAACGCCGTCCACGGATGGACCTTGCGCAGGCCGAGCAGTTGAAAGTACAGGCCCCACTGGGCGTACAGCGCCGGTCCGCGATAGTTCATCCGCCAATGCCGGGTGGTGGGAACGAGTTTCGGTGAGCCCGAGGTGCCGGAGGTCTTCAGGAACGCATAGGGATCGGACCGGGTCAGCACCTTGTGCTGACCGTCGATCGCGGCGTCGATGTACGGACGAAAGTCACTGTAGGAGCGCACCGGCACGGCTCGCTGCCAGTCGGCCAGAGTGCGCACGCCGTGCAACTCGTGTTCCCGGCCGAATCGGGAGTCGGTGGCCTGGTCCAGCAGGTCGGCCAGCACCTGCTGCTGGGCGGCGGCCGGGTCGAGGCAGGTCGCGCGCTGCATCGCCAACGCGGTGTGCGTTCGGGTCAGGAAATCCATGGAACCGGTCAGTCGTGGCAAGAGCATGGGTCACTCCTCGATAGCACCGCGCGTCCCGGTCCGGGATCTGCGGTGAGGGTTGGAAATTCGTGATCTCCATTGATCGACCGCCTCGCGGTTGGCGAGATAGGCGGGTAGCCGGCCGTCCAGCAGCGCGGTGGTGTTCTCCACCGCCGCCGGGACCAGCGAGGCGAACAGGTCGCCGGTGTGCCCGGCATTGTGGTTGGTGAGAATGGTGTTGTGGCACTGCGCCAGCGGGTGATCAGGGGGCGGTGGTTCCTGAGCGAAGGTGTCCAGCGCCGCGCCCGCCAGATGTCCGGACCGCAGCACTTCGGCCAGCGCCTGCTCGTCGACGATGCCGCCGCGCGCGGTATTCACCAGTACCGCACCGGATTTCATCGACGCCAGGGCGCGGTGGTCGAGCAGCCCACGGGTCCGCGCGGACAGCGGCAGGTGCACCGAGACCACATCACTGTGGGCGAGAACCGTTGCCAGATCTGTGAATTCGACGTCCGGGAAGCCTTCCGCCGGAGTGCGCGTCCAGGCGAGAGTCCGGCCCACCGACCAGCCCTGCAGACGCCGGTGCGCCTGCCGGGCGATCCGGCCGAAACCGAGGAATCCGATCGTCCTGCCCCGCAGCATCCGACTCGACAACGCCGCCACCTGACGGCCGGGCGGATGCCGGAATTCGCCGATCTTGGGCAGCAATTCGCCCAGCAGGGCTGCCATGAGCACAACCGTGGCCTCGGCGACGCTTTCCACGTTTTCGCTGGTGGCGCCGTTGGCGACCAGGATGCCACGGCTCGTCGCGTGGTCGACGTCGCAGGAATTGGTGCCGATCGAGCCGAAGACGATGCCGCGCAACCGCGGCGCCCAGTCCAACAGGTCGTTGGACAGGACCGTCCGCGAACTGATCAGCACGACGTCGGCGTCGGCGAAGTATCGAGGCCACTGGTCCGGGGAGAACTCGGTGGTCGCGGCGGTGCGGCGGCGGGCAGCCGCCGCACCGGATGTCCGGCCGACTCGAGCCGACGAGCCGCCTCGTCCAGCACACTCCCCAGGGTGTGATCCCGGCCCACCACCACCGTGCCCGCGCTCATGCGCCGCCCCCGGTCGCGCGGTCCAGCGTGCCGGCGACCGCCCGGACTCGGCCGCGGTCGTCCTCGACGAGATAGCGCAGTGCGGCGTCGAAGAACCGGCCGACCGCGTCGGTGGTCATCCAGGCCATGTGCGGCGAGACCAACACCCTGGGGTCCTGCCACAGCGGGTCGGTGGGCGGCAGCGGCTCGATATCGAACACGTCCAGCGCAGCTCCGCCGATCAGGTTCTCGGCCAGCATCTTTCGCAACGTCGTCGTGTCGACGATCTCCGACCGTGCCGTATTGATCAGCAGGGCAGTCGGTTTGAGCAGCGGCAGCAGATGCGCATCGAGCAGGCCGCGGGTGGCCGGGACCAGCCGCAGGTGCACCGAGACCACATCGCTGCTCCGCAGCAATTCCGGGAGTTCCACCGCTGTCGCGTCCACGAGCCCCGGATCATCGACCGGCTCCCAGTACAGCACCTGCATCCCCAGCGAACGGGCCAGCGCCGCCACCCGGATCCCGATCGCGCCCAGGCCGACGATGCCGAGTACCCGGCCCTGCGCGGCGCGGCCGAGTTTCGGAAGCCACTGCCCGAGGGTGATAGCGGCCGGAAGTCCGCGCAGCAGGGCGAGCAGCAGTGTGATCGTGTACTCCGCGACCGCGTTCGCCGCCAGTCCGGGGGTGTCCACGACGGAGACGCCGCGCTCGGCCGCCGCGTCGAGATCGACGGCCCCGGCATGCGGACCGGCCACCACGACCGTCGTCGGCCGATACCGCTCGAGCAGTTCTGCCGTGATGGGCTCGGCGTCGAAGAAGTGCAGCAGGGCCGTGGCATCGCCGCCGCTCTCGCCGCGAACCACCTGCGCGGCGAGCGGATGCGCATCGAGTACGGCATCGACAGCGGCCAGTCGCGGCCGGTTCGGCATCACGATCACAGCGCACCTCCGCCGGCGAAGTCGGTCAGATAGGGAAGTCCGGCAGCGACCGTGCGGACCACATCGGCGGACTCGCTCAGCACGCTCAGCGAGTCCCATCGCCCGGTCAGGAATCGTTGCCGCAGCGCCTCGTTCAATCGCACCGGCAGCCGAAGGTCACCGACGTGCAGGCCGGACTGCGCCAGCCCCAGCGTGACCGCGCGGCCCGGTGCGTCCGCGACCAGGCGGCGGGCCTCGGCCAGATCGGCCGGATCGGCGGTGAGGCACGGCAGTCCGATGGTGGCGGCGTTGTCCCGGAAGATCTCGCCGAAGCTGACCGCGACGATGGCCTCGATCCCCCACCGGCGCAATGCCTGCGGTGCGTGCTCCCGCGATGATCCGCATCCGAAGTTCGCCGCTGCCAGCAGAATTCGTGCGCTGCGTCGAGCCGGGTCAGTGAAGGGATGCAGCGTTCCCGCGTCCGCGGCATACAGGCGGTCGGTCTCGAAGACGTGCTCACCCAGCGCGACGAAGGTCTCGTCCTTGAGGTATTTGGCCGGAATGATCCGGTCGGTGTCGATGTCGTCGTCCTCCAGCGCGATCGCGGTGCCGCGGATCTCGTCGATGACGGTGCTCATAGCTCCTCCAGCAGGCCGAAGACCTCACGCGGATCGGCGACGTGGCCGCGTACGGCCGAGGCCGCGACCGACGCCGGGGACATGATCAGGGTGCGGCCGGTGGGCGAGCCCTGACGGCCTCGAAAGTTCCGGTTCGACGAGGACACACACACCTCGCGTCCGACGAGCCGATCGGTGTTGATCGCGATGCACAGCGAGCAACCCGGCTCGCGGAATTCGAATCCCGCATCTTCGAGCACCTTGTCCACACCGCGCGCGACCAGTTCCTCGCGCACTTTCTGCGAACCCGGCACGGCCAGCGCCCGCACACCGGGAGCGACACGAAATTCCCCGCGCTGCAACAACTCCGCGACCGCGAGGAAGTCCGAGAACCGGCCGTTCGTGCAGGAACCGAGGAACGCCACGTCCACCGCGACGTCACTGACCGGCTGCCCGGCGGTGACGCCCATGAATTCGCGAGCCGCGGCCAGTTCGGCGGTGCGCCGCGCGTCGGCCGGATCATCGTGCGGCACATGCCCGGTCACCGGCGTCGACTGCCCGAGATTGGTGCCCCAGGTGACCATGGGCTCGATCGCGGAACCGTCGATCACGACCCGATCGTCGTACCGCGCATCGGGATCCGAGACGAGTGATCGCCACCAACGCACGGCGCGGTCCAGGGCCGGGCCGGCGGGAGCGAACGGTCGCCCGCGCAGATAGTCGACGGTGGTGTCGTCGGGATTGCAGTAGCCGACCCGGGATCCGGCCTCGACGGCCATGTTGCACAACGTCATTCGCTCGTCCATCGACATGGCATCGACCACCGGCCCGCCGAATTCGAGTGCGTAGCCGACGCCGCTGGTCGGCCCGAGCGTGTTGATGATGTGCAGGATGACATCCTTCGCGCCGACCCCGAGGCCGAGCGCACCGGTGATCTCGATCCGGCGCACCCTCGACCGATCGGCGATCACCGTCTGCGTGGCGAAGACGTCGCGCATCTGGGTGGTGCCGATTCCGAAGGCCAGGGCGCCGAACGCACCGTGCGTGGCGGTGTGCGAATCACCGCAGGCCACCGTGATTCCCGGCTGGGTCAGCCCCTGTTCCGGGCCGACCACGTGCACGATGCCGTGCTCGCCCCGGGCCGGGGACAGATACCGCAGGCCCCGGCGTGCACAGTTCGCTTCCAGAGCGCTCACCAGCGCCTCGGCCCGCAGGTCGGAGAAGGGCCGGGCCACCGTTCCGGTGGGGATGACGTGATCGATGGTGCCGACGGTGCGATCCGGATAGGCGATCCCGGACGATCGCTCGTCGAGCATGGCGAAGGCCTGGGCGCTGGTCGCCTCGTGGAACAGGTGCAGGCCGACGAACAACTGGAACTGCCCACCGCCCAGGTCACGGACGGTATGCAAGTCGAATACCTTGTCGTACAGGGTTTTTCCCATGAAGCTGCCTTCGGTGCGAGGGGCGTCAGGAGGCTCCGGCGGTGACACCGCCGTCGGCGATCAACGTCTGACCGGTCACATAGCTGCTGGCCGGGCTGGCCAGCCATACCGCGGCCTCGGCGATTTCGGCAGGTGTGCCCAGTCGACGCAGAGGTGCGCGCTGCTCTCGAGCCGAGATCGCATCGGCTGTCGGATAGATCGAGCGCAACATGCCGGTATCGGTGGACCCGGGGCTGATCGCATTGACCCGGATGTTGTATCGGGCATATTGCAGCGCAACGGATTTGGTGAGTCCGACCACGGCGTGCTTGGTGGCCGAGTAGAGCGGGCTGCGGGCGTGGCCCAGGTGCGCGGCGACCGAGGTGGTGTTGACGATGGCTCCACCGCGCTCCAGCAGCGCCGGGATCTGGTGTCGCAGACACGACCACACACCGCGCAGGTTCGTGCCGACGACGGTGTCGAAGTTGTCGGCGGTGTCCTCGTGGATCGGCCCGAACCGGCCGAAGATGCCCGCATTGTTCAAACAGGCGTCCAGGCAACCGAATTCGGCAATGGCATAGGCGACCGAACGAGCCACGGCGGCATCGTCGCCGACATCGCAGACCACCGTCCGGGTGCGTTCCGGGTCGAGAGTCGACACCGCCGCCGCCACGCGCTCCGCATCGCGGCCACCGGCCACCACCTGGGCTCCCAGGGCGCTGAACCGGGCGGCGGCGGCCTGCCCGATTCCGCTGGAGGCGCCGAGGATCAGCACGGTCCTACCGGTGAACCCGAGCGGGTCCACGGCGGCGGCGGCCGGCGCGGCCTCGTTGAGAATGGTCATTCGATTCCCCCGTTCGACGGACAACGTCGGAGTTGATGTTCAACTGCCAGTTGTTTACGCTGTTCAGAGCATCATGAATAGTGCCCACATCGGCAACTCCCAGTTGATAACCTCATCCTTAATCAACTGACAGTTGATGGCAAGGGTGCTTAAGATCACACGTACGGACTGCGGCGCAGATTGATCACCTGGGCGGACAGTGGTGTACTGAGCCGAAGGAGGCCGAAATGCCCGCCGACGACGACGGATTGGCCGAACGTCTCAATCACTTGTTCGCGTCAACTGCCAGTTTGCGGGGCCGCTGCGCCAGCAACAACGAAGTAGCCGCCGACATCAAAGCCGCCCACCCGGAGGTTCGGGTGAGCGGGGCCTACCTGTCGGCACTACGCTCCGGCAAACGGTCCCAACCCTCGGTGAAACTGTTACGCGCGCTGGCCGACTACTTCAACGTCTCGATGTCGTACTTCACCGAACCGCACCACTCGGACGCGGCAGCGTCCACGGCCGATCGCGACACCGCCGAATTGGCCGCGCAGCTCAACGAACTCGGCGTGCGGCGAATCGCGCTGCGCGCCGTCGGCCTGAATCAGGACAGCCTGTCGACGGTGACGGCAGTCCTGGATCATGTCCGCAAATTGCAAGGTCTACCTGCAATAGAGGGGGATAACGATGAGGGTGCCGGTTTGGGGCCGTCACAGTAGCGAACACCGCAGGCTGCACCGGCTCGCGCGAACCTGCCGCAACCGTGTGCGCGAACTCGACATCATCCCGGGCGATGATCTCGAGTGCGTGCGCGCGAAGATCTCGGACCGGTTCGGCAGACAGATCGCACTGGTGCCGTTCCCTCTGAGTGATTCCGCGATCCACGGGATTCTGATCTCCACCGATACCGTGGATTACGTTGTCTACGAACAGCACACGACCGCGCTGCACCAGAATCACATCATCCTGCACGAATTCAGCCACATCATGTTCGGGCACTACCAGAACGCCCAGCCGGCGCCCACCGAGGCGCTGGTCTCACTGGCGCCGGGCGGCGAATGGGGCTCGGCCACCGTTCTGGGCCGTCAGGCCTACGACGATCCACAGGAGCTCGAGGCCGAGCTGACCGCGACGATCCTGGGCGAATGCGTCAGCAGCGGAACGGAATTCCCCGTTCCCAACCTGCACGACGCGGACGAGCGGATCAGCCGGGTACTGCGGACCTTCAGCCTGGAGCCTTGATCGTCGCCGCCCTCGCGGCAGCCGCTACACCGATGTACGGCATCGCGACCCTGTTCTGCTGGCTGAGCGCAGCGCTGCACCTGTACCGATTCCATTCCGGGGGAAGGAATCTGGCCTCGGCGAGCCTGTTGGCGGCGTTCACCTTCAAGGCGATCGCCTTCAGTCTCGCGATCCCGGACGTCTACGCGCTGGTCGATCGGCTGTTGCAGACGCCGAACGTGTCGCGGTTGCTGCTGTGCGTCTGCAGTGGCCCGGCGTGGACCGGCGCGATTCTGGTGGCGCTGTCGTATTGGGATCCGGCCCCTCGGATACCGCGCGTCTGGGTCGGGGCGCTGGCCACCGGCACCGTCGCGACACAGGCGCTGCTGTGGTCGCGGTGCACCCAGGACGAACTGGATATGGCGTTTCCGGTGACCACCGCGCATTTCCCCATGGCCACCGCATTTCTCACCGTCTTCGATGTGGCGCTGGCATTCGGCACGTACCAGGTGGCACGGCGCTGCCGCACGGTGGCCGACCTTCCGGTGCAGCCGTGGCTGCGCACCGGTATGCGGGTCACCGTCGCCGGGGCGTGCCTGTATCTGATCTTCTGCGTCCTGCGGCTGGTCTCGATCATCTTGGCGCACACCAGGATCGACAGCACCGCGCTGCAGGCGCTGACCGCGCCGATCACGACGGTGGCGGTGTCGGTGATGGCGGTGGGCCTGACGCTGCCCGCAGCCCACGTGACGGCGACCGCCCTGGGAACCTGGATACGGCATCATCGTCGCTACCGCGTCATGTACCCGCTGTGGGCGGATCTGCGCTCGGCCGACGAGGTCATCGTGTTGATGCCGCGAGCTGCCGGGTTCGGTTCCCTGTCTTTTCGGGTCTACCGGCGAGCGGTGGAGATTCACGACGGCATTCTCCGGTTCGCACCGCGCGCGTTACAGCGGGCGGACGCATCGGAGGTCACCGACGTTCGCAGCACCGCCGCAACGATTTTCGCGGAACTTCACGCCAGGTCCGAGACACCCGCCGGTCGGCTCACCGACACACCGCCCCGTGCGGCCGCGTCGGCCGGACCTCATCCGGACACCGATCTGGAGTGGCTCGCGGCAGTCGCTCGGGAGTATCGCAAGCTCCGCCAGAGTTCCAATATGTGAGATTGTCGTTCCATTATGTGGCAGAGCGGTGCTACCGTCGAATGCGCCGGGGCCCACGGGGACAGCAATCCACCACCACAATCGAGGGGAATTCATGCTGGCCATGACACGCAGAATCGCTTGGGACGGAACGACTGTCACCGACGCGGTGAATATTCTGGCCGCCGACGGCGGCTTGGTCGTCACGCCGACCAAGGTCGGCTACATCCTGATCGCCACCGACGGCGCCGGGCTCGAGCGCAAGTTCGAGGCGAAACAGCGCAACCGCGGCAAGCCGGGAGTGGTGCTGTGCGCCTCCCTGGCGCAGTTGGCGGAATTGGCCGAGCTCAACGACGAGATCGCCGAGTTCTACCGCAAACATTGGGACGCCGACATCCTGCTGGGCTGCATCCTGCCGTGGCAGCCGGAGGCCCTGGCGCTGCTACCCGACGAGACCGCCGCCGACCTCGCCCGCGACGGACGCGGCACCAGTTGTTTCGTGATCAGATTCGGCACCCCCGCCGAGCAGATCGTCGGCGAGTTGTGGCGTGAGCACCGACGATTGAGCTTCGCCAGCTCCGCCAACCCGTCCGGCATCGGCAACAAGGGACGAGTCGAGGGCATCGGCGACCGCATCGAGGATGCGGCCGACCTGATCGTCACCGCCGACGACTACGTCCGCTCGATCCAGCCCGACCGCGACGACGCCAGTCGGCACGAGCAGGGCGTCATGGTCTCGATGGTGGATCGCGACGGGACATTGGTCCCTCAGCAGGACCGCCGGCGTCTCGTCAGCCCTGCTCCGACGGTGATCCGTCGTGGTCTCGACATCGATCGGATCATGGAGAATCTGGGCGAGAGCTTCCCGTCCTGGGACTACCGCCACGGCGACTACTACTGAAAAACCGAGCCCCGCACCGGCCACGGCCGGTGCGGGGAGGTTCAGGAACGCGGGATCAGAACTCCCAGTCCTCGTCCTCGGTGTTGACCGCCTTGCCGATGACGTAGCTCGAGCCCGAACCGGAGAAGAAGTCGTGGTTCTCGTCGGCGTTGGGTGAGAGCGCCGAGAGGATGGCCGGATTGACCTCGGTCTCGTCCTTGGGGAACAGGCCCTCGTAGCCGAGGTTCATCAGGGCCTTGTTGGCGTTGTAGCGCAGGAACTTCTTGACGTCCTCGGTCAGGCCGACCTCGTCGTACAGATCCTGGGTGTACTCGACCTCGTTCTCGTACAACTCGAACAGCAGCTCGAAGGTGTAGCTCTTGAGCTCCTCGCGTTCGGGCTCGGTGAGCTGCTCGAGGCCCTTCTGATACTTGTAGCCGATGTAGTAGCCGTGCACGGCCTCGTCGCGGATGATCAGCCGGATCAGGTCGGCGGTGTTGGTGAGCTTGGCCCGCGAGGACCAGTACATCGGCAGGTAGAACCCGGAGTAGAACAGGAAGCTCTCCAGCAGCGTGGAGGCCACCTTGCGCTTGAGCGGCTCGTCGCCCCGGTAGTAGTCCAGCACGATCTCGGCCTTGCGCTGCAGATTGCGATTCTCCTCCGACCAGCGGAAGGCGTCATCGATATCGCGCGTCGAGCAGAGCGTGGAGAAGATCGAGCTGTAGCTCTTGGCGTGCACCGACTCCATGAACGCGATGTTGGTGTACACCGCCTCCTCGTGCGGGGTGATCGCATCCGGGATCAGGCTCACCGCGCCGACCGTGCCCTGAATCGTGTCCAGCAGCGTCAGACCGGTGAAAACCCGCATGGTGAGCTGCTTTTCATGCGCGGTCAACGTGTTCCACGAGGGAATGTCGTTGGACACCGGAACCTTCTCGGGCAACCAGAAGTTGCCGGTGAGCCTGTCCCAGACCTCGGCATCCTTCTCGTCGGGCACCCGATTCCAGTTGATCGCACTCACTCGATCGATCAGCTTCACGCCCACCTCACTCACCCTTCTCGCTTCGCCGAATCGCACGGATATCACTCACCCCAGACACTACTACTAGGGGCCGACATCCTTAAGCAGCACAACACCTTGTGTCCCGACCATCCTGCAGATATGCACGCAAGCGTGCGGCGACCCACACCGGAACAGCCGGTCACGACGAAATGCGGCCCGTCACATCAGATTCGCGACACGAATGCCGTACCTACAGGACGCTCATCCGAGGCGCTCGCAGTTTGCCAGACGACCTCCTCCCGACGACGCGCACCCCAGCCGTCCGCCGACCCGCTGCCTGAACCAGCGCCTTACTGACAAGCCTCCTTGCAGTCTCAGATCTTCAGTCACCGGGACGAAGACCGAGCCTGCGTGTTTCCCCCCTCCGAACCCCCTGATCATTCGATCCCTGACCGCGCAGCTATCGCCTTGTGGATCAACTCGCGCGCCTTGTCGCCGGTCACGGCCCGTCCGGCCAGCAGATCGAACGCCCGGCCGTAGATTGCCACTTCTCGCGGTTGAGTGATGGTCAGCTCTGCTGTGATCCCCTCGACAGTCACCATACGGTTGTCGAACAGTACGAAATTCGTTGTTTGCATCGGCGGACCGGCTTGTGCTGGGACAATTCCGAGCAAGACACGAGAAAGCCCTATCACGGCCATGAGCCGATCGAGTTGCCCAACCATCACAGCGTCGGTGCCTACCGACGTAGACAAGGCTTGTTCTGCGATCAGGATATGAAATCGACGTTCGCCCCGGTACAAGAATTGTTGGCGTTCGAGCCGCTTGGATACGGCTTCATCTATGTCGTCGGGAAGCTGGTAAAAATCCACCGAATGCCTCAAAATGGCTTCGGCGTACTCGGCAGTTTGAAGTATGCCGGGAATAACTACAGGCTGATAAATCCGCATGAGCTTCGATCGCTCAGCGAGCCTCACCGACTTCAGCTGCCCCCTGCTCAGCCCTGCCGCATGCTGACGCCGATACTCCATGTACGCGGCATCAATGTTGTGCACGGTAGCCAGCAGGTCTGCCAACTGATCATGTGCGCCCGTATGGGCACAGTAAGCACGAATGTCCGCATCGGATGGTTTTACTCGACCATATTCGATCTTACTGATTTTGCTTTCATGCCACCCGGACAGGCGAGCAAGCTCACGGCCGGAAACCCCCGCTCTGCGGCGGATTTCCCTGAGCCGCTGCCCGAGCGCCTGCCGGGCTTCATGAACGCTGTTGTTCACCTTTAGGCGTCTGCCACGTATTCAGCGTACGGCGTCGCCAACGTCCACAGGCGTTCTTTCACCTGTCGGCACTGGTCGGCAATCCGGGTGTCGGTAGTCAGAGCGGAAACCCCGGCCGCACGGCCATTTTCGTCAACGAGGTTGAACACCACCTGTTTGTCATCCAACAACCAGAAATCATCAGACGGGACATCTCCGGCATCGCGCCTCGGCAGGTACCGAATATCTTCGCCCGCTTCGGCATTCAGCGAAGCGAGCGCAAGCAACCACCGCTGATAATCAACGTGAGGCACTGTCACAACCCGAACCCTCGTGACAGCGACTCCACGGTCAACCGTCGCCCTTACCAGCTGCTCCCAAGGCTTGAACCACGCGTTGTCGTCCGGCTCTCCATCGAGAAACCGACGCAACGGTTCGGATTCGTCGGAAACCGCATAAGTGTCCCTGACTTCGAGGTGGAACGCTTCCCGCTGGCACTGCCCGAGCAGGTCAGGCCACGAATCACCTCGAAGCAACTGCACCGTAGAACGTCCTCTCTCGCTTCGGGACCTCGATAACGGTTTCGTAGGTCTCCATGGTCGTTTGATCCAGCGTGTCACGGTCCGTAATCGGCCGGCCGGACAGGGTGAAGGTTCCCCGGCCGGTGTCGGTGAGATCGGCACCGATGAAGGTGTCCGGCTCGAGGAAGCCCAACAGCAGATGAGGAATCTCTACGATTCCCGGCGTCTCGGTAACCCACCCGATGACGGCGTATGTGCCCTGGTCAGTGGCGTACAGCGTAGGACAATCGTTGGTGCCCGATCCGCCTTTACCGAGGAAATACAAGAGCATGATCCTGCTCCTTGCCGACATGTGTGCACGGACTTTCCGCACTGCGTCCCGATGATCCCTCGCACTAGACGACAATGTCACCTGTTCACTAAATATGAGCAAGTTTTATCAAACTTGTGGATTGCACGGTCAACCTATTCGTAGCGTCATATCAGCACCCGGGGTCGGTGAGAGAGGCCCGGCCCCGGGTTGCCTTCCACTGGCCGACTACAGGGATCAAGATGAGCGCAGGCGCAGACCAATCAGACAGGCGCACAAGGCTTTATACGTTTCCGGGTGGAGTGCTCGAAGTTCAGGAGCACCCCGGAGACGAACCGGGGGTAGGGGTGTACTTGGAGTACCGCCCCCGGCAGTCCTGCAACGACGCGAGGACGTTCGGCTCGGGCGAATGATTGACCGGCGACGATCCTGAGATCGCCTGATGGGGCTGTGCCTAGCCTTCGGGGTGCCGTTGGTGACGTTCCTCGCCTTGCTGCTTTGGCCGCATAGACAGTGATGAGAGCCATGCTTGATCAACGCAGCGAACCTGGAACCTACATGACTCCGCAGTTGGCCACCGGAGCGAAGGCAGAACCGTTGCCGGTCGACGTGATCGTCCGGTTTCATGACGCACTCAAACACGTAAGCGATGATCGAAATACCCAGGGGGACATATGAATGCGCGGTTCATCTTGGTTCTCGCCGCTGCACTCGCCGGGCTGAGCCCCACGCTTACGGTCGGCACCGGTCCGGCTCACGCGGCGAAGGATTGCGACTTCGAGTTCAACCCGGAGCGGCCCACCGTAATAGGTGCACAGATCACCGGAGACGGTGTAGCGGCGTGCGACATCCCGCCAGACCGGCATGTGGTCACACTCGCGTTGGAATACCGAGACCGGGGTAGGTGGGAGGTTGCCTCCGTCTCACGGCCGGACTCGACTATCCCGGGACCATGGAGAACAGGTCGGCATCAGTACCGCGTGTCGGCAGCGTGCTACGCCGGTACGTGGCGCGTAGCCGTCTCGATCCGGGGCGGCATTCAAGGCCACGAGTTCCGCTACGACAACGCATCCGGCACCGTGGATATACCTTCGTCGCGGTGCCACCCCCGATTCTGAGAGAGAGCAGCATGTCCAGCATGTTCGATGATGAACCGATCGAGCCGGTCGAGTACCCGATAGACCCGGAGAACCCGCCGGAGTTTCCCGGCAAGCTTCCGCGAGACTTCTCTACTCCTTTGCGTGATCAGCTTCAGCAGATGATGGAGGCAGTCAGCGCGTATCTCGGTCCTGAGCACCGGGTGATCAATGCGTTGCTCGAAGCATCACACGAGATCACAGCTGTTACGTTCCCGAAGTTGAACGGGTACGCCGAGTACGACCCGGACAGGACGCTTTGACGTCCGTGAGAAACCCGTAGTCCGGGGGGCGATCTGCGGATCGTGGTTCCGTAGATGCTCGGTCGTGCGACGGACCGCTACCCGGCACGACACTCGGATATCGCGGCTTCCAGGTCGAGCCACGTACGCGTGGCTCGCACCCAATCCGGCGGGGGCTCGGTCTGCGCGCCGAACCAGAACAGGTGCGGCACCAACCCCCGCAGCGCGGAGTGCACCTCGATCCGGTCGTCGATCATGTGCGTGATCCCCAGTTCGGCGCAGTGGATCGCCTTGTCCGCCCGGGCGCGGCAGAATCGCAGGTTCTCTCGGGGAATTCCGGTGCGGTCGTAGAAGTCATGGTGGTCGAGCCACTGCCGGGTGCGCTGTTCGATGCGCGGACCGCATTTCGAGATGACCCACGCGCCGTCGAAACGCGGCACCAAGCGGGCCAGCACCTCGAAGGCATCGAGGCTCGGCGGCGTCCGCAACGCCTGTTCGACACCCCCGGACAGAAACACGGTATCCGCTGCGCCGGGCTCGGCCGCGGCCCCCTGAATGACCCGCCCGAAATCGACGCCCAAGCGTCGGATAGCGGTCGCTTTGCGCGAAATAACACACTCCCCCAAGACAATTCGACCGGTACGAACACCGGCCGTCCGAAGTCAGCATGACTGCACCGCGAGCCGGACCGCAACCGCTTTACGACGCGAGGCCGAGACGGACCCTGTACTCGTCATTTAGAGTTTTTCCAGCACGGTCCGCGGATGACATCACCCGCGGGAATGCCGCCCGCATCACCGGCAACGCATGCCACGCTCGGCCCTCGAAGTTCATCTGCGACGGGAGTTGGCGCTATGCAAGGATTTTCGCAGAATCCGGGCGTTCACGGCCCGCTCGAGCAGATTCCCGCCGACGGGAAACGCAAGATCGTCGGGTGGGCGACGGTCATCGCGGTCGGGGGCTTCCTGTTCGGCTACGACACCGGCGTCGTCTCCGGTGCGCTGCTGTTCATCACCCGCGAATTCGACCTGAACTCCGCACAGCAGGGCAGCATCGTCAGCGTGCTGCTGATCGGCGCGATGGTCGGCGCGCTGTGCGCGGGACGCGTCGCGGACCGGCTCGGCCGCCGCATGGCGCTGGCGCTGGAGAGCGCGATCTTCATCGTCGGCACGGTGATCGCGGTGACCGCGCCCGGGTACTGGGTGCTGCTGCTCGCGCGCGTGGTGCTGGGCCTGGCGGTCGGCGCGGCCTCGGCGACGGTGCCGATCTACCTGTCCGAGATCTCCCCGGCCGAGATCCGCGGACGGATCCTTAGCCTGAACCAGCTGCTGATCACCGTCGGCATCGTGGTGTCCTACCTGGTCGATCTGGCGTTCTCCAGCAGCGGGAGCTGGCGCGCGATGTTCGGCATCGGTTTGATTCCGGCGGCCGTGCTGGGCCTGGGCGCGCTGTTCGTCGTCCCGGAATCCCCCGCTTGGCTGTTCACGCACGGCCGCGCCGAACGGGCGTACGAGCTGGTCCGCAGCGTCGCCGGGACCGACCTGGCCGACGACCTGTCCCAGCGATTCCAGCGGAACCGCCCGGCCGCCGCGAACACTCCGGCGAGCCCGCGCGAACTGCTCGCGCGGCAGGTGCGGCCCGCGCTGATCGTCGGACTGGCCATGGCCGCGATCCAGCAGTTCGGCGGTATCAACACGATCATCTATTTCGCGCCGACGATCATCGAGCAGACCGGCCTGACCGCCTCGAACTCGATCTTCTATTCGGTGTTCATCGGCACGATCAACCTGGTCATGACGATCGTGTCGATCGTGACCGTGGACCGGTTCGGCCGCCGCCCGCTGCTGATCGGGTCGCTGCTGGGCATGCTGATCACCGTCGCGCTACTGGGCATCAGCTTCATCGCCGGGATGAATCCCACGCTGTCGCTGGTGTTCATGGTGCTGTACATCGCCTCTTTCGCCGCCGGACTGGGCCCGGTGTTCTGGGTCCTGGTCGGCGAGATCTTCCCGCAGCGGCTGCGCGCCGCCGGCTCCAGTGCCGCGACCACGGTCAACTGGTTGTCGAATTTCGTTGTCAGCCAAGCATTTCTGCCCCTGGCCAATGCCCTGGGCCAGGGACAGACCTTTCTCATCTTCGCCGCCATCTGCCTCGTGGGCCTGCTGTTCGTCACCCGCTTCGTCCCGGAGACCAAAGACCGCAGCTACCAGGAGATCGACCTGTCGATGCAATCGCGCTTCGCACACGACTGACGCCGACCGCTCGCCGGAGAGAGCCGCAGCTCTCGATCTTTGCACAGGGAAAGTGTTGTGGTACAGCATTATTCGATTCCGGCAGTGACCGGATACAAGCCTGCTGATCGCCACTGAGATCACGACTCCATCCGCACCGTCGGAGAATCCGCACCTGTCACTGCCGGACGACATCCGCACAGCAGGCGGAACAGCCGTCGTCCATACTCGTCGATAACTGTTGACCGACAGGCGATCTCACCGAACACGCGCACATCCGGACGAACAACCCTCCGGCTGGATGGCGAGCGGCGTTCATCGCTCGGCCTGGGGGTATCGATGGGATCCACCACGCTGACAAACGAATCCGCGTGTCGACCAATCGTCCGAAACGCCGATGGGCGAGTATCGCAAGCCTGGAACGGACGGTGTCACTGCGTCGACGGCAACAGCGCGTTCAGGGCGGTGATCAGGCGACGGTCGCGTTCAGCCGAGGGAAGGCGGCGGCCCAGTAGTCCTTCGGTGAACACGACGATGGTCTCGACGATGCCGTCGAGCTGGTCGGCCGGCACGTGCGGAGCGAGAACTCCGGTGAGGCGTCCACAGACCGATCGGTCGAATGCCGCCAGAAGTTCGGCGGCGGTCGGCTCGGCGGACGCACGCTGGAGCAGCACCGCGTAGACGTCGTAGATCGCCGCGAAACATTCGACACCCCAACGGATCCGGTCGATCACGCTGCCATCGGCAGGCGGTCCGGTGAAGGTGTCGGCGAACAGCCGGGCGCACGCTGCGGTGAACAACTCGTCACGGGACGGGAAGTACCAGTAGACCGCGGCGCGGGCCAGTCCGAGGTCGCGGGCGACGCGGTTGATCGACAACTCCTCGTAGCCACCGCGACTCAGCAGTTCGACGGCGTGCTCGAGGATTTGCTCGACCTTCTCGTCACGGTCGAGCTCGGTTCGTTTACGGGGCATCGTCCCTCCGGCTCGGTTCTCACCAACATCTTGACATACTGTCTAGATCTGCATATGTTGACAGGGTGTCTAGATGGAGACGAGCCCTGGTGACCGGGGCATCGAAAGGCATCGGTGAGGCGATCGCCCGCCGACTGGCAGCCGACGGCGTCGACCTCGTGCTCGTCGCCCGCGACCGCGACCGCCTGGACGCGGTCGCGACCGAATGCGCGCAGCGATCCGGCGTCGACGTGGAGGTCCTCGACGCCGATCTCACCGACCCACGCGATCTGGCCCGGGTCGAGGCCCGGCTCGCCGCGGAGCCACCGGTGGACCTCCTGGTCAACAACGCCGGTAATGCCCGAACCGGCAGGTTCTCGACCCTGCCGGTGGACGACGAAACCGCCATCGTCACCTTGAACGTGACCGCCCTGATGCGCCTGACCCACACCGCCCTCGGCGCGATGGCTCGCACCGGCGGCGGCACGGTGGTGAACATCTCCTCGATGGCCGGACTGCAGCCGTGGCCGCGAATGGCGACCTACGCGGCGACGAAAGCGTTCGTGAACAGCTTCTCCGAGGCTGTCCACGAAGAAGCCCGAGGCACCGGAGTCACCGTGACCGCGGTGCTGGCCGGATTCGTGCGGACCGATCTGTCCGCCGGGATGCCCGAATTACGGCGAATACCGCCGTGGCTGTGGATCACACCCGACACGGTGGCATCCGCGGCCCTGGCCGCAGCCCGTCGCGGCGAACCGGTGACAGTGCCCAGCACCCGATTCAAGCTGCTGGACACGGCACTGGCGCTCATCCCACACACGGTCAAACGCCGCGCCGCCGGACAAGCGGCACGACGCTCGGCCCGGGCGCAGACATCACCGCATGCCTCGCGCTGATCTCCCATACGCCATAAGATTCGGTGCCGACCCGCCCGAAACCCGCACTCGATCGTTGGGCCGCAATGGTTTTGCGCGAGATCGCACACTCCCCTGAAACGATTCGGCGACCGATCGAAAAATCGACCACCCATAATCGAGATGTCATCGTCACGTGTCAGCGTGCAACTACTTTCCGGTCCGTTCGATCGATGAATCCGGCGCTCGCTCACCTACTGCGGCGGCGCGGCCGTGCTCGCCCGGACAACCCGTTCGGGCACACCGAGTTCAGTCGTCGCGCACCGCGGTATCGGATCGCGACGCCATGAGCAGACATTCGACGCACCGGCGCAGGTCGGGATGCACCGAGGTCAAGGGCGACGTCAGGAAACCGGCGAAACCGCGATCCCGTGGCATCGGGCATGCTCCGTCTCAGATACCCATGACGAGTTTCGCGGTCGTGAAGTAGATGATCAGTCCGGTCGCGTCGACCAACGTGGTGACCATGGGGGCGGAGATCACCGCCGGATCGATGCGCAACTTCTTGGCCAGCAACGGCATGGTGCCGCCGATGGTCGCCGCCCAGCCGCAGATGATCACCAGGGTGATGCCGACGACCACCGCGATCTGCGCACCGACGAACGCGGCTCCGATGACCATGCCGACCACCGCGAGCATCGACCCCAGTACCAGGCCGACCCGGCATTCGCGCCAGATGACCTTCAGCAGATCCGAGACCCGCACCTCGCCGACGGCCAGCGCTCGCACACAGGAGGTCGCTGCCTGCGCACCGGCATTACCGCCCGCACCGATCAGCAGCGGAATGAACAGCGCCAGATGCGCGGCCCGAGCCAGCGTCACCTCGAACGCGTCGGTCACGGTCACCGTCAAAGTGGCCGCTACCAGGAGCAACAGCAACCACATCGCGCGGTAGCGGGCCAGCTGGAAAACCCCGGCGGCCATATAGTGGCCGGCCCACGGACTCGCCCCGGCCTGACGCGCCACATCCTCACTGTCGGCGGCCTCGATGACCTCGACCGCGTCATCGATCGTCAACAAGCCGACCAGCCGATCCTCGCTGTCGACGACCGGCAGGTTGAGCAGATTGGTTTCGCGCATGAGCCGCGCAGCCTTCTCCGCGGCATCGGTGGCGCGCGCGAAAACCGGTGCGGTGACGACGAGTTCGGCCAGCGGGGTGCCGGGATCACTGAGAACCAGTTCGCGCATCTCCACCACGCGGGTGAGCCGGCGGCCCCCGTCCACCACCGGCAAGGTGTACACGGTCTCCGCATGCGCCCCCTTGGCGCGAACCACCCCCAGCGCCTGTTCGACCGTCAGATCACGGTGCAGCGCAACAACTTCCGGAGTCATATAGTGCCCGGCCGAGCCCTCGGAATAACCGAGCAGCGCCGCGGTCATCCGACGCTCACGCGGGCTCAGCCCGGCCAGGACTTTCTTCACCACCGTCGCGGGGGCCTCACGCAGCATCCGGGCCCGGTCGTCGGGATCCATACCCTCGACCAGTTCGCGGAAGCTCTGGTCCCGCATACCGGACAGGATCTGCTGCTGGTCGACGGGTTCGAGCTCCTCGAACACCTCCAGCGCCCGATCCTTGTCCAGTAGCCGGAAAGCGATTCCCGCGTGCACGGCGTCCATGCGGGCGAGTTCGTCGGCGATCCGGTGGGGAGCCTGGTCGTCCAGCCAGCTCAGCGCGGCGGCGACGCGGCGATCGGCGATCAGGTCTCGCAGCGAGACGTGATCCGAATACTGTTCGGCGACAGTCATTTCGGTGAGGGCAGTGTCGACAGGACTCGTATCGGTGAGGAGCGAGTCATATCCGCCCAGGTCGGCGGCGCCCGCATCAATCGCGCACGGTTCGGCGACACCCGTTTCGGCAGTGTCCGTTTCGGTAGCGCTCGTTTCGATGACGCTCGTTTCGGCGGCACGCGCTCGAGCGGCCCCGGTATGCGTAACCGTGTGACCGTCATCCGGGACATCGGCGGGACGTGCGGACGCGGCAAGGAACAGATCGGTCGACATGACAAAACCTCGGCATACAGCGAGTGGGTACGGGGTCACGGATCACACCGCGAGGCACCGACCTCGCCACCGAAAGCTCTACCGGCAGAACAGGAGGACGGCACCGCGCGGCCATCGACTCGGGGGCTCGCTACGCACAGCTACCCACCTCCTCATCGCCAGCACTTCACCGTCAGAAGAATTTCACTCCCGATGCCCTCAGGCACCACATGACCTGCACCGTCGCAGGTCATCAGCACGGGCACACCATGCCCGCTCGCAGATTACACCTCCACACGCCGCCACGCCGAACCCGAGCCCGCCGCCGCCCCCGGACGAGTCATCGCAAGCCCTCGTACCGATCTGCGACGGCAAACTGTGGCACATCGATCAACGGCAGCCCACAACGAAGAACAGCGTCAGGGACAGGCCTTGGTCGACGTGCTGGGTGGCCGCGGCGTAGGTGTGCCCGAACATCCACCGCTGTCTCCTTGATCACCCCAGGTAAGGCTTTCCCCGATGTTCGACGTGGTGCTGCAATCGGAGTCTCACGGTCGGGTGCACCGGTACGGATTCGAGTTCCGTCGGGCTCAGGAACTTCACCGATGCCGATTCGTCCGATACCGCAATCGTTCCGCCTGTCACGCAGCCGTAGTAGACGATCGCGAATTCTTGCCGGACTTCACCGTCCGAGTATTCGATGACGTGTTCGGGATCGGTGTAGATACCGAGCAGGCCGGTTATCTCGATATCGAGCCCGGTTTCCTCTTTCGTCTCGCGGATCGCGCACCCTTCAAGGGTTTCTCCGACCTCCATGATTCCACCGGGCAACGACCAGTTGCCCGAGTCGCCACGCCGTTGCATGAGCACACGGCCGGAATCATCTACAACCAGTGCGGATGCACCAGGTTTGAGGGCTCATCCCAATCGAGGGTGTAGGTGGGGTCTGAAGCCGCCGGTCTCGAGCACGTCGTCGTAGGCCGCGCGCCAGCCCCGCAGCCGGGCAGCCGGCACCCCCGGGGGGAGGCTGAGCAGCTGGTGGTGGATCCGACGTACGTCGGCCGCGATCCGCTCGATCGGAGGGCCGGCTGGTCACCCCACCCTTCGCGGCCCTCGCGGCGAGTCGCCTCCGTCCGGGGGGCGTGTGGCGGCTGGCCACCGACTGGGCCGACTTCGCCGAGCAGATGGTGCGGGTGATCGATGCCGAGCCGGGCCTTCGAGGGTGGCGGGGTCGATCGCTGGGCCGAGCGGCCGGTGACGAGGTTCGAGCGCAAGGGGACTGCCGCCGGCCGCGGCATCGCCGACCGGGCGCAGCGCGGATCGGGTAGGTCAGCCGCCCCCGGCGATGTTGACCAGCCACGAGGTCCCGAACCGGTCGACGCACATCCCGAACTCGTCGCCCCACGGCTGGGTGGCCAGCTCGACCGTCACGGTCCCTCCGTCCGACAGCGCCTGCCAGTAGCCGCGCAGCTCCTCGGTGTCGTCCCCGCCGAGGCTGACCGCGAGGTTGTTCCCGGGCCGCAACGTCTCGCCCGGCAGCATGTCGGCGGCCATCAGCGTGAGGCCAGACGCTGTTTCCAGCTGGCCGTGCATGACCTGGTCGCCCATGCCGTGGTCGTCGGTGCCGAAGTCGCCGAAGTGGTTGATCGTGAGATCGCCGCCGAACACGTCCTGGTAGAACGCCAGGGCGGCCGAGGCATCACCCGCGAAGCTGAGGTAGGGGTTCAGTCGAGTGGTCATGGACCGACGATAGAGGTCTCATCCCGCTCGAGGATGTAGTTGCGGCCTGAACCCGCCGGACTCGAGGAGTGATCTGGCGATGTAGTTCGTCAGGTTGCGGAACCCGAGGGCGGAGCCGCGGAGGTGCTCGAGCCGGCCGTTGATCGCCTCGGTCGGGCCGTTGGAGGTGCCGGGCCGGTCGAAGTAGGCCAGTACGTCGGCTCCTCGCTTCTTCAATGTGCGGCCCAGGGTGATGATCTCGGTGAGGGCCTTCGGCACGCCAGCGCTGACAGACCCGATGAGCTTGACCATCAACTCTCGTCCCTTCGCCCGGTCGGGCTCGCGGTAGGCGGCGATCATCCGCTGATAGATGCCCCAGGTGGCTTCGACCTCGACATGGTGGTCGTCGGCGAACAGCGCGGAGAGGCGGTCCTTCTGCTTGTCGGTGAGCAGGTCGGCGCCGGTGTGCAGCGTCCGCCGCGACTTGTAGAGCGGGTCGTCCTTGCGTCCCCGGTGGCCGTGGATGGCCTGCTGAACCCGACGCCGGCACTGGTCCAGCGCGTCGCCGGCCAAGCGCACCACATGGAATGGATCCATCACCGCGACCGCCTCGGGAAGTTCCTCAGCCGCTGCGGTCTTGAAGCCGGTGAAGCCATCCATCGCGACCACCTCGACCGCGTCGCGCCAGGCCTCGGGGCGGTCGGCGAGCCAGGTCTTGAGCGCCTGCTTGGACCGTCCCTCGACCATGTCCAACAGGCGTGCGGGTCCGGTGCCGTCGCGGATGATCCCGGTGAGGTCGATGATCACCGTGACGTACTTGTCCCCGCGTCGGGTGTGCCTCCACACGTGTTCATCCACGCCGATCGTGGTGACGCCGTCGAAGCGGTGCTCGTCATCGATCAGGACTCGCTTGCCCTCGGCCAGGACGGCGTCGTTGGCAGTGTCCCAGGCCACGCCGAGCCCTTCGGCAATCCGGGCCACGGTCAGGTGCTGGACCACGAGACCCTCCAGAGCCCACCGCAGGCCACGACGCGACAGCTTGGCCCGAGGCTCGGCCGCCGTGCTGGTGTCTTGGCGCCATACGTGCCTGCAGCCGGTGCACCGGTAGCGCCGCACGACCACCTCCAACGTGGTCGGCCGCCAGCCCAACGGCTCGTGCGCCAGCCGTCTGATCACGGTGTCCCGCGGCACGCCTTCGCAGCCGCAGCGACGGCACCACTGGTCCGGCTCGACCACCCGACAGGCAAGCACAGCACACTCGGGTTCGAGGCGCTGCCCAACGGCTTCGAGGCCGAGCTCGTCGAGTCGGCAGAGCGTGGTTAGGTCAGGGCAAGCGAAGGTAGCGTCAGGCACGTCGAGCTTCCAGATCGGCAGTGTCAGAACTCCCATCCTCGGAAGACCTCGACCCCTATCCGGTCACCGACGCGCCCCTGAGCCAACGAACAGCCGCTACACCCTCATCTGGGAAGAGCCGGTTTGAGAGAGTTGGGCGTAGGTGCTGCTGGATCTTTGTAGTAGTCACGCCGAGAGCCCATGGGCCGCTCCTTGCCTTGGTGCGGCACCATTCAGGCTGCCGTACGGGGTGGCTGTCTCCCATATCTGCTCGAACTGGTCCGCAAACGATTCGAATATCCCGTGCGGGGACAACTTTCGCAGGTACAGCGCTGTGTGCTGGTATCCCCGGGCGCGGAACAAATACGGGGTGACGATCATCTGATCATCGAACCTGAACACCGAGTTGTACAAGTGTGTGGTGTGGAGCCCGATCCTGCATCCCGGAGTGTCCGCCAACGGCCCCAGCATCGACAACGCATTGCGTATCCGGCCAGGCAGCGTTCCGCCCATCTGTTCCAGCATGTCTCGTTCCAAGACGTGATCGCAGTCCGGATCGGCGAACCCCAGCCGTATTTCACACCCGGCGCGGCACTTGGCCGAATAAGTGGTTGCGTAGCGACCTCGTTTGGGGCGGGCACGCCAATGCCCGCCCCAAACTCGTTTTGCTGCTAGGTAGTCACCCCAGAGCCACAGCGTCTCAGCGAAACGACATGCTCGCCTTGGATGAAACAGCGATGTTTTACAACATGCAGCTGACGCAACCCTCGACTTCGGTTCCCTCCAAGGCCATTTGCCGGATGCGGATGTAGTACAGCGTTTTGATTCCCTTGCGCCAGGCGTAGATCTGGGCCCGGTTGACGTCGCGGGTGGTGGCGCTGTCCTTGAAGAACAGGGTCAGCGACAGGCCCTGGTCGACGTGCTGGGTGGCCGCGGCGTAGGTATCGATGATCTTCTCGTAGCCGATGTCGTAGGCGTCGGCGAAGTAGTCGAGATTGTCGTTGGTCAGGTAGGGGGCCGGGTAGTAGACGCGGCCGATCTTGCCTTCCTTGCGGATCTCGATCTTCGAGGCGACCGGGTGGATCGAGCTGGTGGAGTGGTTGATGTAGGAGATCGAACCGGTCGGCGGGACGGCCTGCAGATTCTGGTTGTAGATGCCGTGCGCCATCACCGAGGTGCGCAGCTCGCGCCAGTCGTCCTGGGTCGGGATGTGCACCCCGGCCTCAGCGAAGATCTGCCGCACGCGTTCGGTTTTCGGCTCCCACACCTGCTCGGTGTACTTGTCGAAGTACTCGCCGCTGGCGTACTTGGATTCCGGGAATCCGCCGAAGGCCGTACCGCGCTCGATCGCGATCTTGTTCGAGGCCCGCACCGCGTGATACACGACGGTGTAGAAGTAGATGTTCGTGAAGTCCACGCCTTCTTCGGATCCGTAGTGGACCCATTCGCGCGCCAGATACCCGTGCAGATTCATCTGCCCCAGGCCGATCGCGTGCGAGGAGTTGTTGCCCTGTTCGATCGAGGGCACCGAATAGATGTGGGTCTGATCCGAGACCGCGGTCAACGCCCGGATGGACACCTCGATGGTCTGCCCGAAATCCGGTGAGTCCATCGCCTTGGCGATGTTCAGCGAGCCGAGGTTGCACGAGATGTCCTTGCCCACAGTGGCATAGGACAGATCGTCGTTGAACACCGACGGCGTGGAGACCTGCAGGATCTCCGAGCACAGATTCGAGTGGGTGATCTTGCCCTTCACCGGGTTGGCCCGGTTCACCGTGTCCTCGTACATGATGTACGGGTAGCCGGACTCGAACTGCAGCTCGGCGATGGTCTGGAAGAACTCGCGCGCGTTGATCTTCGACTTGCGGATGCGCCCGTCGTCGACCATCTCGTGGTACTTCTCGGTGACGTCGATATCGGCGAACGGCACACCGTAGATCCGCTCGACGTCGTACGGCGAGAACAGGTACATGTCCTCGTTCTTCTTCGCCAGCTCGAAGGTGATGTCCGGGATCACCACACCCAGCGAGAGCGTCTTGATGCGGATCTTCTCGTCCGCGTTCTCCCGCTTGGTGTCCAGGAACCGGTAGATGTCCGGATGGTGCGCGTGCAGGTACACCGCACCGGCTCCCTGCCGCGCCCCGAGCTGATTGGCATAGGAGAACGAATCCTCCAGCAGCTTCATGATCGGAATGACACCCGAGGACTGGTTCTCGATCTTCTTGATCGGCGCGCCGTGCTCGCGAATGTTGCTCAGCAGCAACGCAACCCCGCCGCCCCGCTTGGACAGCTGCAACGCGGAGTTGATCGATCGCCCGATCGACTCCATGTTGTCCTCGATGCGAAGCAGGAAACAGCTCACCGGCTCGCCGCGCTGTTTCTTGCCCGAATTCAGGAAGGTCGGCGTCGCCGGCTGGAAGCGGCCGTCGATGATCTCCTCGACCAGCTGCTTCGCGAGGATCTCGTCGCCATCAGCGAGAGTCAGTGCGACCATGCAGACGCGGTCCTCGAAGCGTTCGAGGTAGCGCTTTCCGTCGAAGGTCTTGAGGGTGTACGAGGTGTAGTACTTGAACGCGCCGAGGAAGGTCGGGAAGCGGAACTTCTTGGCGTAGGCCTGCTGGAACAGCTTCTTCACGAAGGCCCGGCTGTACTTGTCCAGGACCTCGGCCTCGTAGTAGTTCTCCTTCACCAGGTAGTCGAGCTTCTCGTCGAGATTGTGGAAGAAGACGGTGTTCTGGTTGACGTGCTGCAGGAAGTACTGGTTCGCGGCCTCGCGATCCTTGTCGAACTGGATCTCCCCGTTCGGACCGTAGAGATTCAGCATCGCGTTGAGGGCGTGGTAGTCCATGCCCTCGGTCGATGCGGTATCCACGGTGACCGGTCGCTCTAGGCGGGCCGACTTACCGGCAGGTGCTGTTGTCGTTGCCAAAACAATCCCAATCCCTCTCGGACGCGCTCGACGTCCTCGGCAGTTCCCATGAGTTCGAAGCGATACAGGTACGGAACGCCGCATTTGCGCGAGATCACTTCTCCCGCAGCGCAGTACGTATCGCCGAAGTTCGTGTTGCCGGCCGCGATGACGCCGCGCAACAGCGCACGGTTGTGCGGATCGTTCAGGAACTTGGCCACCTGACGGGGCACAAATTCCTTCTCGGATCTGTTGCCGCCCAGAACGTGCCGACCGCCCCCGTAGGTGGGGCAGATCAGCACGTAGGGCTCCTCGACGCGAAGCGAATCGGCAGTGTGGAGCGGAATGCGAACGGCGGGCAGGCCCAGCCGTTCGACGAAACGGTGCGTGTTCTCCGACGCACTCGAGAAGTAGACCAGGGGTGCGTTCCCGCGAGGCGCTTCCCCACGCTTGCGGGAATCAGGCGTTTCGGCCATCAGCACTCCCCTTCCTGCTACCTCCCTCGCCGGCGAACTCGACCGGCGATCAGGCCGCGGCGACCGCCAGGGACTTGATCCGATCCGGACGGAATCCGGACCAGTGGTCCTCACCGGCGACGACGACCGGGGCCTGCAGATAACCCAGGGCCATCACGTAGTCGCGGGCCTCCGGATTCTCCGAGATGTCTATTACTTCGTATTCGATACCGGCCTTGTCGAGGGCACGGTAGGTGGCGTTGCACTGGACGCAAGCGGGCTTGGTGTAGACGGTGATGGTCATGTGTCCCTCTCTGATCGGGCCTTGGAACCGAACCTGAACCTGAGCCTTGAATCCGTATGCAGTGCGTGGCTGAGTGCGATTCACCTCACGTGCGCAAACCCCTGGAAGTGGGTTCAGCCCCCCAGGTCACACGACCTCGGACGACCCTGCGGCCGTACCGTCTTCCAGCTCTCAAGACACTACACCTAGTGGCCGACAGAATCCTAGAACACGAGATGTTGCGAGTCACAAAGGTGAAATTCGGTCGGCGTAAGTACCTGGACAGTCGATTCGCAACTCGACACGACTGTGTCACAGATCACGATTTCATCGCGTAGCTTCTTCTCAGCTAACCCACTGTTCCCACAGGTAACAGATGCCCCTCCCGGCTCACCGTCCCCGAATACGACCTTCCCCGGACACGACGAGGCCCGCCCCGTCGAATCCGACGGGGCGGGCCCGGTGATCACACCTCGGTCACATCAGAATCGGCCCTCCCGGGCCGCACGGTCAGGCGTTGACCGAATTCTCGACCGCCTCGACCAACTCGTGCACGGTGGCGGCGAGTTCGGTCAGCGCCTCGGCGTCGTCGCGCGGGTGCACCTCGCCGAAACGCTGCCCGATGACGCCGAAGTGCAGATGCGCGCTCTCCACCACCGACGCGCCCGCGACACCGGCCACCTTCACGGTGTCCGCGTGCGACCACTTGGCGGCGTTCTGGCTGATCGACGCGCTCACCACGGCGGTCGGCTTGCCCTTGATGGAACCCGCGCCGTACGGACGCGAGGCCCAGTCGATGGCGTTCTTCAGCACGGCCGGGATCGAGCCGTTGTATTCGGGGACGAAGATCAGCAGACCGTCGGCGGCGGCGACGGCCTCGCGCAGCGCGGTCGCGGCGGCGGGAACGCTGCCGGGTACGTCGATGTCCTCGTTGTAGAACGGGATGTCGGCGAGGCCGGAGGCGATGGCGACCTCGACACCCTCCGGAGCGGTCTGCGCCGCGGCCTCGGCGAGCTGCCGGTTGATCGAGCCGTCGCGCAGGCTGCCGACGAGTGCGAGAAGACGAGTCCGAGACATGATCACTCCTTGATTTGCCGAGGCGGTCACCGCCGCTGTCACGGTAGAATAACCGGACCACGGTCCGCTTTCATTCCGTCCCTAGGGGGGCCACCCCGTGAACTACGACACAGCCGCCGACGACCCGTGCGCGCGAGAGTCCGGCGACGATCGTCCCACACGGCTGCCGATCGAGGCCGTCGCCGTCCGGATGCCGCCCGAGGCACTCGCCCTGCTACCCGTCACGACCGCCGCGGCCGAGCGCAGCGACGCGGCCCGCAACCGGCAACTTCTCCTGGACGCGGCCGAACAACTGGTGCGTGAGTTCGGCGCGGACGGCGTCACGATGGACGCGGTCGCCCGACGTGCCGGCGTCGGCAAAGGTACCGTCTTCCGGCGTTTCGGCACCCGCTCGGGTCTGATGCTGGCCCTGCTCGACCAGTCCGAGCGAAAGCTGCAGGCCGCGTACATGTTCGGCCCGCCGCCGCTGGGGCCGGGCGCACCACCCGTGCAACGGCTGATCGCCTTCGGCCGGGCGCGACTGGCCGGTATCGAGGTCGAGGGCGAGATGCGCCGTGCTGCGGACGATTCGAGCCGCTACTCCAGCCCGCCGTACAACATCACGAAATCCCATGTGTCACTGCTGCTCCGGGAGGCCGGTGCGGCCGGTGAGATCGCACTGCTGGCCGACAGCCTGATCGCCGCCCTGGACGCCGCACTGGTCCTGCACCAGATCCGGGTGCTCGGGTACACCACCGAACAGATCGCCGACAACTGGGAACGCCTGGTCCGCTGGGTCCTGGCCGACGCCTCGGTAGAGTGACCGGCGTGGGTAATCTTCGCCAGGCCATCATCGCCGAATTGGGTGTTCAGCCGGTCATCGAACCGAAGGTCGAGGTGCGCCGCCGCGTCGATTTCCTGAAGGCGTATCTGCGCTCCACTCCCGCAACGGGTTTCGTGCTCGGCATCAGCGGCGGCCAGGACTCCACACTGACCGGGCGGCTGTGTCAGCTGGCCGCGCAGGAGTTGCGCGAGGAGGGGCACGAGGCCACGTTCGTAGCGGTGCGTCTGCCCTACGGCGTCCAGGCCGACGAGGACGATGCGCAGGTCGCGTTGCGTTTCATCCAGCCCGATCGCTCGATCGAGGTCAATGTCAAACCCGGCGCGGACGCGGTCGCCGCCGAAGCCGCACGCGGTCTGGGCGAGCTGTCCGCGAGCGGAACCGACGAACCCCGCCTGCGCGATTTCGTGCGCGGCAATATCAAGGCCCGCGAGCGCATGGTCATCCAGTACGCGATCGCCGGTCAGCTGAACATGCTGGTCGTGGGCACCGACCACGCGGCCGAAGCGCTCACCGGATTCTTCACCAAATACGGCGACGGCGGCGTCGACCTGACTCCCCTCACCGGCCTGTCCAAACGCCAGGGCGCGGCCCTGCTCCAGGAACTCGGCGCACCCCCGAGCGTCTGGGAGAAGGTCCCCACCGCCGACCTCGAAGACGATCGCCCCGCCCTCCCCGACGAGGTCGCCCTCGGCGTGAAGTACGCCGACATCGACGACTACCTGGAAGGCCGCGACGTCACCCCCGAGGTGGCCGACCGCCTCGAATCCATCTTCCGCAACACCCGCCACAAGCGCACCGTCCCCGCCACCCCCTTCGACACCTGGTGGCAGTAGCCACTCGTACAGCACAGTCTCACAACGGTTTACGACACGATCGGCTTGCGAACCGGACGATAGCGCCGCGAGCGACGTCGGCATGGCGTCGGCTCCAATCACCCGGAACGACACCCACGCCCGTCGACCCCGGGGCGATGTCGGCCCCTGAGCTGTGGTGAGCGCAAGCTGCCGCGCCACGGAAATTGAACGCTGCCAGGTCGGCCTGAGGGCACGGCATTATCGTCGGTCGGATCACTTTGGTCTCCTCCCCGGTGAATCTCACCCCCCGGCGAAGGGGGGTAGGACGTCCACTCGGGGGGTGAGGGGGGTGGTGACGTCGCGGGTGAGTTCGTCGCCGATGAGGAAGGCGCAGACCTGCAGCATGGGGTCGAGAGTGGGGCCGTAGGTTCGGGAGAGGGTGTGGCGCAGGTCGGAGATGGTGGCCTCGGCGGGCAGGTCGAGGTGTTCGCTGGATTTGCCGACCGCGTCCGCGATCGCGGCGAAATATCGGACCTCAACCACCGATCGCTCCCATCGTCCGTTCCGGCGGCACGAAACCGGCCGCATCGATACCGTGTCCGGCCCATTTGTTCCACATCGCGCCGCGCCACAGCTCGGCCAGTTCGGTATCGGTCGCGCCCTCGCGCAACGGCGCCCGTAAGTCGTATTCCTCGTCGCTGAACAGGCAGGAGCGGATCTTGCCGTCCGCGGTGAGGCGGGTTCGATCGCAGTCCGCGCAGAACTTCCTGGTCACCGAGGCGATGATGCCGACGGTCGCCGGGCCGCCGTCGACCAGCCAGGTCTCGGCGGGTGCGGCCGGATCCTCGCGACCGGCGGCGGTCAGCGCGAAGCGTTCCCCCAGGACCTCGAGCAGTTCGGCGGCGGTCACCATATTCGCGCGGGCCCATTCGTGATCGGCGTCCAGCGGCATCTCCTCGATGAACCGCAACGCGCAGCCCTCGGCCAGACACCACTGCAGCAGATCCGGTGCCCCGGAAAGGTTTTCCCGCATCAGCACCGCATTCACCTTGACCGGCGCCAGGCCCGCGCGCTGGGCGGCGCGGATCCCGGCCAGTACCGAACCGAGCCGGTCGCGGCGGGTCAGCCGGGCGAACGCGGCGCGGTCGACGGTGTCGAGTGAGACGTTGACCCTGCTCAGGCCCGCGCGCATCAACGCATCCGCCCGATGTTCGAGCCCGACGGCGTTGGTGGTCATGGCCAGCGGCGTATCCGGTACGGCCGCGTGGCAGCCCGCGATTATCTCCTCCAGATCCCGGCGCATGAGCGGTTCACCACCGGTGAAGCGCACCTCGCGCACACCCAGTTCGCGCACCGCGAGCGTGACCACCCGCACGATCTCCCCGGCCGAGAGCAGCTCGTCGCGGGGGATGGCGGGCAGACCCTCCTCGGGCATGCAGTAGGTACAGCGCAGCGAGCATTTCTCGGTGATGGATACCCGCAGGTCGCGCGCGATTCGCCCGAATTTGTCCACCAGGTGCGGCGTATCGGGCCGTCCCGCCGACGGGGGATGCCCGCGGCGTACGGCGGGAATCCCCATGACGACCACACTCACAGAATCCATTATTGCCGCACGATGCCACAGGCGCTTCGGAGGAACGTACGAACTGTGCGGAACAGGGCCGCTACTAGAGTGCCTTGTATGGCATTATCGCGCAGCGATTCGATGAGCGGCGGCGGGCGGACCGGCCCGATCGCCGTCCCGGCCCGGTCGGTCGAGGAACACCTGCGCCGGGTCGAAGAATTGCTGCGTCCACTCGCGATTCGCGACGTCCAGGACGTGGCGATGGCCGACACGCTGGGTCGGCGGCTGGCGCGCGACGTGCACGCGCCACTGGATCTGCCGGTGTTCCGCAACTCCGGGATGGACGGTTACGCCGTGCGCGCCGCCTCGGTGTCGGTGACGCCGGTCACCCTGCCCCTCGCGGGTGTCGTGGCGGCCGGACAGACCGGGCAGGCGCCGCTGCCGCCCGGCGCGGCGATGAAGGTGATGACGGGTGCGCCGATCCCCAGCGGCGCGGACTGCGTGGTGCCGGTCGAGGACACCCACACCGACGGTCCTACGGTGACGATCGAACGTGGTCGCAAGACCGGGGATTTCGTGCGCGAACCGGGTGTCGACGTGCGTTCCGGGGAACTGCTGGTGTCGGCGGGAACCACGCTGGGCCCTAGGCACATCGCCGCCCTCGCCGCGGTCGGCCTCCCGATTCTGCCGGTGTTCCGCCGCGTGCGCGCCGCCGTGCTGACCACCGGTGACGAACTGATGCCCGCGGGAGTTCCGTTGCGCCCCGGGCAGATCTACAACTCCAATGGCATCGCACTCGCCGCGGCGCTGACCGCGAACGGGGTCGAGGTCGTCTCGGTGGAGCACAGCCGCGACGACCCGGCCGAGTTCGGTGAGCGCCTCGCCGCGGCGACCGCCCGCGCGGACGTGGTGTTCACCTCCGGCGGAGTGTCCAAGGGCGACTTCGAGGTCGTCAAGGACGTATTGTCCACGCGAGGTGGGGAATTCGGCTCGGTCGCGGTGCAACCCGGCGGGCCGCAGGGACTTTCGGTCTCCGACGGCGTCCCGGTGCTGAGCTTCCCCGGCAATCCGGTCAGCACGATGGTGTCCTTCGAAGTGTTCGCGCGGCCGATCCTGCGCGAGCTCGCGGGCCTGCCGCCGGTGCCGACACACGATGTGGCACTGCTGGATCCGGTACGCTCTCCGGCCGGGCGGCGGCAGTTCCTGCGCGGCCGCCTGGACGACGCGGGGGTGTGGCTGGCCTCGGGGCCCGGATCGCATCTGGTCGCCGCGATGGCCCATGCCGATGTGCTGATCGATATCGCCCCCGAGATCACCGAGCTGGCCGCTGGTTCGATCGTCAAGGTTCGGGAACTGTGAGCGAACACGAACTCTCGCACGTCGATTCGGAGGGCCGTGCCCGCATGGTCGACGTGAGCGCCAAGGCCGACACCGCCCGCATCGCCGTGGCCGCCGGTGAGTTGCGCACCACCGCCGAGGTGATCACGCTGGTGCGCGCCGACGACATGCCCAAGGCCGATGTCCTGTCCACCGCCCGCCTGGCCGGGATCTCGGGCGCCAAGAAGACCTCCGAGCTCATCCCGCTGTGTCATCAGCTGGCCCTCACCAAGGTCGACGTGCGGTTCGGATTCACCGCCGACACCATCACCATCGAGGCGACCGCCAAAACCACCGGCCCCACCGGCGTCGAGATGGAAGCGCTCACCGCGGTGGCCGTCGCCGGGCTGACCCTGCACGACATGGTCAAGGCCGTGGACCCCGCCGCAGTCCTGAACAACGTCCGGCTGCTCACCAAAGACGGGGGCAAGCGCGGACATTGGGAACGTCCGGAAGCACAGGCCGCGGGCGATTCGTCCACGCATGCGCACCCCGAGGCGACCGCACATCTCGCGACGAGCACAGCCACCGAATCCACACACGTACGACACTCGGCGGCACTGCCGGATGCCACGACCACGGAGTCCGCTCCGACCTCGCACGAAACCACCGCAACGCATCACGGACACGAGTCGACGACGTCCAGAACTGGAAGCGACACCGAGCCGAGCGGATCCCGGACCGCAGTTGTCGTGGTGGCTTCGACCGGAGTGGCAGCAGGCACGCGAGTCGACAAGACCGGTCCGGTGCTGCGGGATTGGCTTGCGGGACTGGGTTTCTCGGTGCGCGGTCCACTGGTGTGCGCCGATGCCGACATCGCGGCCGGGCTGGCGGACGCACTGGGCGGGCAGCCGGGTCTGGTGATCACCACGGGCGGAACCGGAGCGTCGCCGACCGACGCCACGCCCGAGGCGACACGCGGGGTCCTGGATCGCGAACTGCCCGGGGTGGCCGAGCAGATCCGCCTGAAGGGCACCGCGACCTTCCCGCTGGCCGCGTTGAGTCGCGGCATCGCCGGACTGGCCGGGCGCACCGTACTGATCAATCTGCCCGGATCGCCGGGCGGGGTGCGCGACGGCATCGCCGTGCTCGAACCACTGCTGGACCATCTGCTGGCCCAGGTCGCCGGAGGAGGCAGCCATGACTGATCTGCAACCCGCCGTCCGCCTCGCGACGATCAGCGATCGGCCGCTCTCGCCCGATGCGGTGGAGCAGGCGGTCACCGGACCCGAGTACGGCGCGGTCGTGGTGTTCACCGGCAAGGTGCGCAATCACGATGGCGGACAGTCTGTTTCGTCGCTGGAGTACTCCGCGCATCCGGATGCGGAGAAATTCCTGCACCGGATCTGCGCCGAGGTGGCGACCTCGACCGGACTGCCGGTGGCCGCGATGCACCGCATCGGCGCACTGGGCATCGGCGATGCGGCCATCGTCGTGGCGGTCGCCGCGGCGCATCGCGCCGAGGCGTTCACCACCTGCGCCGACCTGGTGGATCGGATCAAGCACGAGGTCCCGATCTGGAAACGCCAGCTGTTCGCCGACGGCCTGTCCGAATGGGTCAACGCCTGCGGCTGAACGGAATTCGCGATCAGCCCTCGGGCGAGTCGGGTGTGAGGTTGTGCCGGATCCGGTCCAGCGCCCGCACCACGGCCGCACGTTCGGCGTCGTCGAATCCGGCCAGCGCCCGATCGGTGAGACCGGCCATCTCGTCCTCGATGGTGGCCTCGAGATCGCGGCCACGTTCGGTCAGATGTAACCGGACCAGCCTTCGATCGGTGGGGTGCGGTTCGCGTCGCAGCAGGCCCGCGGCTTCCATCCGGGTGGTCGCCCGGGTGATCGTCGGGGTGGACAGGCCAAGGCGTTTGGCCACCTCCCCCGGCGTCAGACCGTCCTGCGACCACAGGCTGCGCAGGATGAACTGCTGCCCCTCGTAGACGCCGTGCCGCGCGTACGTCGCGGTCGCAGCCATCGTCACCGCGCGCTTGGTGGACCAGTACACGGTGAGGAAGTCTTCGGCGTCGGCGGTGGTCATGGTGCGTTCAGCGTAGGGTATTGAGTTCATTAGCCGACTCACGATATTGTCGTTGTCCGGCTAATGACACTATCGGAGGACCGCGATGAAACTTGGCATCGGCATCACCGACTTCTCCTGGCCCATCCCCGCCGACCACCTCGGCCCGACCGTGACCGACCTCGCGCAGCAGGCCGACGAGTCGGGATTCGACAGCCTGTGGGTGATGGACCACTTCTTCCAGATCGGCCTGTCCGGGCAGCCGCCCGAATCCCCGATGCTGGAAGCCTATGCGGCACTGGGTTTCCTGGCCGGCATCACGCGCCGCATCACACTCGGCACCCTGGTCACCTCCGTGGCGTACCGCCACCCGGGCGTACTGCTCAAATCGCTCACCACGATCGACGTACTCAGCGGCGGCAGAACATATTTCGGCATCGGCGCGGGAGCCGCGGTGAATCCCCGGACCCTCGACCGGATCTTCGAGACCGACGGCCTGGGCATCCCCTTCCCGTCACTGGGGCAGCGCTTCGAGATGCTCGAGGAGACCCTGCAGATCGCCCACCGGATGTGGGACGGCGACGAAACGCCTTTCCGCGGAAAACATTACGAGCTCGCCCGGCCGCTCAACTCACCGAATTCGGTGCAGCGTCCGCGTCCGCCGATCCTGATCGCGGGCAGCGGCGAGCGCAAGACGCTGCGGCTGGTCGCCCGATACGGCGACGCCTGCAGCCTGTTCGACATGCCCGGCGCGGGCTACGCGGACGACATCACCCACAAACTCGACGTGCTGCGCGCGCACTGCGACGAAGCCGGGCGCGATGTCGACGAGATCGAGAAGACGATCGGCACCCACCTGGACCCGAGTGACGAGAAGCACTTCATCGCCCATATGCGCGAGCTGGCCGCCCTCGGCATCGACCATGTCCTGCTCGCCCCGCAAGGTCCGTGGGACGAGAAACGGCTGGCCGGGGTCGCGGCGATGCTGCCGGAGGTGCACGCGATGTGAGTTCGTTCCCGCGATCGGCCCGGTGGCCACTGTGCGCCGTTCGCGGAGTCCGCGCGCCGACCACATTGAGCTGAGCACGGCGAAGGGGCAGAATTGGTGTGTCGGAGTTCGGCGCATATGCGGTATTCCTGTCCGGCCCGGTCGACAACGGTTACTGTCGAGTGCCCCGCTCGGGTGGATTCAATGATTCGCCATCGGTGGATCCAGGGGGGCATGTGCGTTCCCACCCGCAGGTGGCGGGTCCGGGAGAGGATCGGATCGCCCGGCCGCGCGGGTGGATCGAGAAAGGGGCGCAGCGTGCACTGGTGGGAGACCGCGCCTCCAGGAAGGGCATCCGTGCCGATCGCTGCCCGTTCCCCGGCCGCAGCTGCCCGATTCGTCCTGTTTCCGGGCCCTGGCGGCTCCCTGACGATCCCGATCGCGACGTCGGCCGATATCGCCACCGCGCGGCAGGCGGGGCGTGACTGCGCCATCGGACTCGGCTTCTCCCCCACCGACGTCACCATGATCTCCACCGCCATTTCCGAAGTGGCCCGCAACATCACCAGCTATGCCGGACACGGCGAGATCCGCCTGACCATCGCCGACGTCCAGGCCCGCCGGGCACTGGTCGTGCACGCGCAGGATCAGGGCCCCGGCATTCCGGACACGGTCGCGGCCCTGGAGCACGCGGCCGGTTCGGGCCGCAGACTCGGCCTGGGCCTGCCCGGCGCGCGCCGGTTGATGGACGGGCTGGTACTCGAGTCCGAACTCGGCCAGGGCACGCTGGTGGAGATGTGGAAGTGGATCCCGGTGCGCGCACGGCGATGAGCCCGTGCGCTCTCGGTGCGGTGCACGCTGCTCGGTAGGGTGGGCGCGTGAGTCGGCGCATCCCTGTACTGATCGTGGCCGGATTTCTCGGAGCCGGAAAGACGACACTGCTGAACCATCTGCTGCGGCAGCGGCAGGCGCGAATCGGAGTGGTGGTCAACGATTTCGGCGCGGTCAACATCGACGCGATGCTGGTGGCCGGACAGGTCGACGCGATGGTGTCACTGGGCAACGGTTGCGTGTGCTGCGCGGTGGACGTCGGCGAACTGGACGAGATGTTCACCCGCCTGGCCCAGAGCAATCGCGTCGATGTGATCGTCGTGGAGGCCAGCGGGCTGGCCGAGCCGCGCAATCTGATCCGCATGGTGATCGCCAGCGACAATCCGCGCATCCGATACGGCGGGTTGATCGAGATCGTGGACGCCGAACATTTCCCGGACAGTCGCGCCCGGCATCCGGAATTGACGTCTCATCTGCGACTGGCGGATCTGGTCGTGGTGAACAAAGCCGACCGGGTGCCGCCCGGGGACCTCGAACGACTGCGGGGCGAGATCGGCGACATGGTGCGCGGAGTCCCGGTGCACGCGACCACGCACGGCCGGATCGATCCCACCCTGCTGTTCGATCCGCCCGAACAGACCACCGCCACCGTGGCCGGACAACTCAGCTTCGACGAACTGCTCGACGAGCACGACCACGACCACACCGCCGAGGATCACCACCACCTGCACGACGACTACCAGAGCGTATCGTTCACCAGCACAACCGATCTCGATCCGCGCAAGCTGGTAGCGCTGCTGGAGGATCCACCGGCCGGATTGTTCCGCGCCAAGGGCTTCGTCGCCTTCGGCGTCGCGGACGATCGCCGAAAGTTCCTGCTGCACATGGTCGGACGGCACGTCGTGTTCGAGCCGGCCACCTGGTCGCGCGGCGAATCCCGCCGAACCGACCTCGTGCTGATCGGATCCGGCCTGGACACCACCGCCGCCACGGCCGCCCTGCAGGAGACCGTCCACGACGCACCGAAACCGCTGGACGAACAGGCGTTACTCGGCGTCTGGCGGCACGTCCCGCGCGAACTCAGCGACGCCGAGCTCTGAGCCCGGCTCGGCGAGTCGGTCCAGCAGATCGGCAGCGGCGAGGCGAACCGGTGCCGGATCGAGGTTCCGGCCGAGCATGCGCAGCACCGTGTCCGGGATCAGATGATCCGCCTCGTCGGGTGCAGCACCCCGATCGGAGCGAATGTTGATCACGCTCTCGACCAGACGGAACGGCAGTGTGTGCGCGTCGACCGCCCACGCCGTGGCCACCTCGGCGGCCAGACGCTCGTACCGCCCGCGCAATTCGGCACGGCGCAGCCGGAATTGCGCGAAACGCTCCGAACGCAGTTCGGGCAGGAGATACAGCGCACCGAGATTCCAGCGCGCCGCGCACAACTGACGCACGTCGAACCACGCCAGGGCATACAACCGCACCTCGGGCGGCTCCCCGGTGCGATCCAGCAGCGCCACCAGATCCAATGGCGCGGAGATCGTTTCGGACAGCAGCGCGTCGAGGATGTCGTCCTTGGCGCCGAAATGGTGATACAGCGATGCCTGGCGGATGCCGACCGCGTCGGCGATCGCCCGGGTCGAGGTGCTCGCGTACCCGCGCGTGGTGAACAGTTCGGCGGCGGCGTCGAGGATTTCCGCGCGCGGGGTCGTGCCCCGGCGCCGCCGGGCCTCGTGGCGGGGGCGGCCGGGTCCGGGTTGCATCACACCTGCCATTCTGGACCATCACCCCGCTCGCAGGCCCGTCACCTGGGCGGAGAGATTTCTGTCATTTGACAGAAATTCAGGCAACACAAAAGTTACCGACGGTAGCGGACTGGATACATCACCGTCACCGATCGCGCGATCGGACTCGGAAAACTATCAGTCGATAGATATTGGCCACGACGCCGAAGGATCCCGCCCATGGCCACCACCCTGCCCGCACCCCCGTCCGACAGCGCCGACCTCGAGGCGTTCGGCTACCGGCCCGTCCTGCACCGCAAGCTCGGCCGCTACGCCTCGTTCGCGGCCGGATTCTCCTTCGTCTCCATCCTCACCACCATCTTCCAATTCTTCGGATTCGGTTACGGATTCGGCGGCGGCGCCTTCTTCTGGACCTGGCCGATCGTTTTCGCCGGACAGTTCCTGGTGGCGCTGAACTTCGCCGAACTCGCTGCGCGATACCCGATCTCGGGCTGCATCTACCAGTGGTCGCGTCGGCTGGCGGGTGAGGTCGTGGGCTGGTTCGCGGGCTGGATGATGATCATCGCCCAGATCGTCACCGCCGCCGCTGCGGCGATCGCCCTTCAGGTGGTACTGCCCTCGATCTGGAGCGGATTCCAGCTGATCGGCCACGACACCGCGCTGACCTCGAAATCCGGTGCGGCGAACGCGGTTCTGCTGGGCAGCATTCTGCTCGTGCTGACCACGGTGGTCAACGTCGTCGGCATCGAGCTGATGGCCCGGATCAACACCATCGGCGTGACGGTCGAGATCGTCGGGGTCCTGGCCACGATCGCACTGTTCCTCACGCACACCCATCGCGGACCGCACGTCGTCGTGGAGCACAGCACCGCCGCACCGGGCGGATACTGGGCCGCCTTCCTGGTGTCCGGGCTGATGGCCGCGTATGTGATGGTCGGATTCGATTCCGCCGGCGAACTTTCCGAGGAGACGCGCAATCCGCGCCGGGTCGCGCCGCGCACGATTCTGACCGCGCTGGCGGTCTCGGCGCTGGGTGGCGGGCTCATGCTGCTCGGCGCGCTCATGGCCGCACCGAGTCTGACCGACGGCAAGCTGTCGACCGACGGCCTGGCGTACGTCATCTCCGCGACCCTGGACAGCCCGGCGGGCAAGGTGCTGCTGTGCTGCGTGGCCATCGCGATCTCGGTGTGCACCTTGGCGATTCAGACGGCCGGGTCGCGCCTGATGTTCTCGATGGCCCGCGACGGGCGGCTGCCGTTCGCCCGGCGGCTGGCGACGGTGCATCCCCGCTTCGGCACCCCGGTGCTGCCGTCGGTGGTGATCGGCGCGCTCGCCGTCGCGCTGCTGGTGCTCAACCTCGGCAACGCGGCGATCTTCGCGACCCTGGCCAGCGTCTGCATCGTCATGCTGTACCTCGCCTACCTGCTGGTGACCGTACCGCTGCTGCTCCAGCGGCTGCGCGGCACCGCGCAGCAGCCCGACGGCCTGTTCTCCCTGGGGCGCTGGGGAATTCCGGTGAACCTGCTCGCCGTGCTGTGGGGCATCGCGATGGCGGTGAATCTGGCCTGGCCCCGCCCCGCGGTCTACACGCCCAACGGCGGCAGCTGGTGGATGCTCTGGGCCGCACCGCTGTTCGTGCTGCTGACCATCGCCGTCGGAGTGGTGGTGCACCGACTCGCCGCCGTGCCGGACCGGACCTCCGCGCCCGCAGTGCAACCCGCATGATCCGCCGAGCCGGTGCCGGCCCCGCCGCCGCACAGCCGGGACTGCTGGGCCGCCCGGCTCTGGCTCTGCTGATCGCCGCCGCGATCGACCGAGCCGTAACCGCCGCACGCCATCGAAAGGACAAACCATGACCAGCACCGCATCCACGACCGAGGCACGCGCGCACGCTCGTTCACAGGCGGTGGACGCGCACGTCATCGGACCGGCGCTGCCTCCGGACGTCGATCCCGCGAACATCTGCTTCACCCAACGGATTCCGGCGGGCGGATACGCGAATATCGTGCTGGACCGCGGCACCCGGATCCGGCTGTCCGATCCCGCGGGCGCGGCGTGCGCGCACATCATGCTGCTGCGCGCCGAATCGCCTTGGGAGCGGCTCAATGTCGCGGATACCGTGAAGGTGCCGTGGCAGGCGTACCTGGGAACCGGGCATCCGCTGCTCTCGGATCAGGGACGCATCCTGGCCACGATTCTGGCCGATTCGTCACAGCGGCACGACGCGCTGTGCGGTCCGGGGCCCGTCGCGCGCCGGGCGCTGCTGCTCGCCGCCGCGAAACACGGGCTGAGCCCGCGCGATATCGGCCCGACGGTATCGCTGTTCCGCGGTGTGCGGGTCGAGCCGGACGGCGAACTCGCGCCGACCGGCGGCGCGGGAGCCGGTCGCGCGGTCGACCTGATCACGCACCTGCCCGTCACACTGCTGATCGCCGACGCCGAACATCCCCTCGACCCGACCCCGGTCACCGAACTGGACGTCATCGCGTGGCACGCACCGGAGGATCTCGCGCGCGTCCCCGGCGACGAACCGGAATATCGACGGGCCGTCGAGAACACCGAACTGGCCTGGCACGCCGCGCACGCGTGAACGCTCCGGCCCACATCGACCGCAAGCCCCTATCCCGGAACGGATTTCGAATATGACCACATCGGCGCACACCGTGACACTCGATCAGACCGTGCCCGCCCGCAGTCCCTGGTCGGCCGTCGTCCCCGCCGGAGCCCGGCTGGACATCATCGACCTGCACGGCAATCAGGCCGTCGACTGTCTGCTGTACTCGGCCGCCGACCACGCCGACCGCTACAGCGCCCAGGCCACGATCACCGCACAGCGCAACATCTTCCTCACCACCGGCAGTGTCCTGCGCACCGACACCGGCACCGCCCTGATGACGGTGATCGCCGACGAGGTCGGCAATCACGACACCGTCGCCGGGGCCTGCTCGCAGGAGTCCAATACGCTGCGTTACGGCCACCACACCCGCCACCAGCACGCCTGCGTCGAGAATTTCCTGGCCGAAGGCATGAAATGGGGTCTGGGCAAACGGGATCTGGTGTCGAACATCAACTGGTTCATGAACGTCCCGGTGGAGGCCGACGGCACGCTGGGGATCGTCGACGGCCGATCGGCCCCCGGCAAGAGTCTGTCGCTGCGCGCCGAGATCGACACGCTCGTCCTGATCTCGAACTGCCCGCAGATCAACAACCCCTGCAACGGATTCGATCCCACCCCCGTACGGATGGTCGTCTCGCACTGAGTCAGGCGCGACGTCCCGAATCCACCGCAGCACGGTCGCATTCGCTCAGGAGGTACGAGAAATGACCGACACCGCGCCACCCCTCGCGCCGACCGGACGCCCATCCACGGCCGTCAACGGCGACACCGAATTCCGCACCGCGAGAGACAGTCTCGCGCCCACCTCACCTGGCGTACCACCGCGCGATGCGCAAACGGCGAATGGCGATGTTCCGACGGTGAGCACGCCGGGAGACATCGCCGCGTCGTCGACGCACGAATCGACGACGCCTTCCGATATCGAGGTACTGCGCCCGGGAATGCTCACGACAGTGCAGGACTGGCCGGGACGAGTGGGATTCTGGCATGTCGGTGTACCACCGTCGGGGCCGATGGACGATCTGTCGTTCCGGCTGGGCAACCGGGCGCTCGGCAATGCCGAGGGCGCGGCGGGACTCGAATGCACGCTGGGCGGTCCGGCACTGCGATTCGAGCGATCCGCACTGGTTTGCGTGACGGGCGCGCCCGCGACGGTGACCGTGGACGGGGCACCGGCGCCACAGTGGCGCACGATCCGGGTTCCGGCGGGCGGCGTGCTGGATGTGGGTCCGGTCTCCGGGCCCGGCATGCGGAGTTACATCCTGTTCGCGGGCGGACTCGACATTCCCGAATACCTCGGCAGCACAGCGACATTCACTCTCGGTGGATTCGGCGGAAGCACCGGGGCGGCACTGCGGTCCGGAGACCGGCTGCCGCTCGGCCCGGCCACCGGCACGATCACCTCCGGCGTGCCCGCGGACGATCGCCCGATGCTCTCGCAACGCTGGGAACTGGCCGTCACCGAGGGGCCGCACGGTGCGCCGGAGTTCTTCACGCGCGAGGACATCGACACCATCGTCGGCTCCGACTACGAGGTACATTTCAACTCCGATCGCACCGGCGTGCGACTCATCGGCCCCAAGCCGCAGTGGGCGCGCACCGACGGCGGCGAGGCCGGATTGCATCCCTCCAACATTCACGACACCGCGTATTCGGTTGGTGCACTGGACTTCACCGGCGATACACCGATCCTGCTCGGGCCGGACGGACCGAGCCTCGGTGGATTCGTCTGCCCGGTCACGGTGACCGCCGCGGATCGATGGAAGCTCGGTCAGCTCGCCCCGGGCGATACCGTTCGATTCGTCCCGGTGCGAGCCGATCGCGCCGCCTCACCACGCAGCCTGGGTCCCGCCCGACGCGCGGGCTGGCCGTTCGTCCGCTCCACCGCCGGAGACGGCGACGACGGCATCCTGGCCTGCGCCGACGCCGACGACACCACCACGGTCACCTACCGCCGAGCGGGCGAGGACGGGATACTCGTCGAATACGGCGATATGACACTGGATCTCGAATTGCGGGCGCGCGTGCACGCGCTGTACGAACATCTGCGCGAGCGCGGCGAACCGGGCATCAGCGAACTGACGCCGGGCGTGCGCTCACTACAGGTTCGCTTCGATCCGGAACGTCTCCCGACCGCGAAACTGCTCACGCTGCTGCGCGAAGCGGAGTCGCTACTGCCGCCCGCCGACGAACTCGTGGTGCCCAGCCGGACCGTGCATCTGCCGCTGTCCTGGGACGATCCGGCCACCCGGGAGGCGATCACCCGGTACATGCACGGCGTGCGCGCGGACGCGCCGTGGTGCCCGTGGAATATCGAGTTCATCCGCAGAATGAACGGATTGTCCTCCGTCGATGAGGTTTTCGACACCGTCTTCGCCGCCGAATATCTGGTGCTGGGCCTCGGTGACGTCTACCTCGGCGCGCCCGTGGCCACTCCGACCGATCCCCGGCACCGGCTCGTCACCACGAAATACAATCCGGCACGCACCTGGACCCCGCAGAACGCGGTCGGCATCGGCGGCGCATATCTGTGCATCTACGGTATGGAAGGTCCGGGCGGCTACCAGTTCGTCGGGCGAACCACCCAGGTATGGCGGCATCACACCGCCGACGACGAATCCCCCTGGCTGCTGCGGTATTTCGATCGCATCCGGTGGTACCCCGTCGAGGCCGACGAATTACTGGACATGCGTGCGGAATTCGCCGCCGGTCGCGGTGAGCTGCGGGCACAGGACGGCGAATTCCGGCTCGCGGACCACCGTCGCTTCCTCACGGCCAACGCCACCTCGATCGAACAGTTCCGCACCCGGCAGCAGGAAGCTTTCGCCGCTGAACGCCAATCCTGGCGTGCGGCAGGTGAACTCGCCGATTCCACAGCATGAGCGGACCGCCCCGCGATCCACACGAACCACCACCTGCACGCACCGAGGAGACCAGACCATGACCGTGTGGATTCATCGGCCACCGGACGATTCGATCGCCGCGCAGCTCGCAAACGCCCGAGGCGAACTGGCCGGGCTGCGGCTGGCCGTGAAGGACAACGTCGATGTCGCCGAAATGCCCACGACCGCGGGCTGTCCGCAGTTCGCCTACGCCCCCGAGCAGGACGCACCGGCGGTCGCGGCCTTGCGTGCGGCCGGAGCGGTAGTGGTGGGCAAGACGAATCTGGATCAGTTCGCGACCGGCCTGGTCGGCACCCGGTCGCCCTACGGCGTGGTGCGGGACCTGCGACGGCCCGAATTCGTCTCGGGTGGTTCGAGTTCCGGTTCCGCGATCGCGGTGGCGAGCGGCGTGGCGGACATCGCGATCGGCACCGACACCGCCGGTTCCGGCCGGGTGCCCGCGGCGTTCCAGGGCATCGTCGGTATCAAACCGACCGTCGGGGTGGTGTCGACCGAGGGCGTCGTCCCGGCCTGCCGCTCCTACGATTGCGTGACGATCTTCGCCGCGAACGCGCACCTGGCGAACCGGGCCATGGGCGTTCTCGCCGCGGACGCGGGCGCCCGCAGCTGGCCCGCCGATGTGCGGTTCGCCGCACCGCCGGAACCGGTCGTGGCGATATTCGACGCACTGCCCGATCTGGATCCGTTGTGGCACAGCGCCTTCGATCGGACAGTCGCGAGATTGCGGGAGTCGGGCGCACGAATCGTCACGGTAGATCCCGAACCGTTCCTGGCAGCGGCACGGCTGCTGTACGACGGCGCGTTGGTCGCCGAAAGATACGCCGCAGTAGGCGAATTCGTCGATGCACGACCCGATGCGGTCGACCCCACGGTCGGGTCGATCATCCGCGCGGCCCGCGACATACCGGCCCACCGGCTCGTCTCGGATCTGGCTGCGCTGGAGGCCCTTCGCGCTCGCGCACTGGCGACCCTCGACGGCGCGGACGTGCTGCTGACCCCGACCGCCCCCGGACAGCCGACGATCGCGGAGGTGACCGCCGACCCGATCGGCGTGAACTCCCGGGTCGGGGTCTACACGAATTTCTGCAATCTGTTCGACCTGTGCGCGGTCGCGATTCCGGCCGGGACCGCGGGCGAAGCACAGTTCGGCGTCACCGTGCTCGCCAGACCCTTCGAAGATGCGGTCGCCCTCGACATCGCCGCCCGAATTTCCGAGGGAGACAACGAATCCCGACCCCAACTGGAGACGACCTGGCCGCTGCGCGCCGCCCCCGCGCACGAGCTGATCGTCTTCGGCGCGCACCTGCGAGATCAGCCGCTGGCGCATCAACTCACCGGCCTGGGAGCACGGTGGATGGGCCCGGTGCGTACCGCGCCGCGATATCGGCTGGCCGTTCTGGACACCGAGCCGCCGAAACCGGCCGTCACCCGGCAGCCGGACGATATCGCCGGAGTCACCGTAGCCGGGGAACGCTGGATGCTCTCCCCTGCCGCTCTGGGCCGTTTCCTCGCGCAACTGCCCGCCCCCATGCAACTGGGCGCGGTCGAACTGGACGACGGGACCTGGCACACCGCCTTCGGCTGTGACGGCGCTGCCGCCTCGGCAGGCAAGGACATCAGCGAATACGGCGGCTGGAAGGCCGCACTCGCCGCGGGGGCGGTCGGCTGAGAAGTTGTTGTCGCACGAAGCAGCGCGCCCTGCCGCATATGACATGCGGCAGGGCGCGAGCGGAGCGAGGCTTACTTGGTGGCGGTCGCCACCGCATTACCCGCGGCGCCGATCAGCGTCGACACCAAGGTGTAGGCGAGGTTGACCAGTTCCGAATTCGCCACATCACCCAGGCCCAGTGAAGTGGCCAAAGGTGCGAGCAACTGGATGGCCGAGGTGACCAGCATGCTCGCCGCCGAATTCGGATCGACGGACTTGGGTGCACCGGGCTGTGCCTGGGTGCCCGGGGTGGTCCCCGCCTGCGGCGTGGTCTGATTCTGCGTCGTGGTGCCCGGCGCGGACTGGTACTGCGTCGTCCCGGGCGCGGTCTGATACTGCGGCGTGGTTCCGGGCGCGGACTGCGGCTGCGCGGCGCCCGGGGTGTAGGCGTTGGGCGTACCCTGTTGCGGCGCAGCGGGTGTCGTGGTCTCGGGCGTGGAATTCACTGCCGGGGCGGCGTTCTGCGGAGCGCTGCCGTCGTTCCCGGCCGGAGCCGCGTTCGGCTGCGGAATCGGGGAGGCGGCCGGGCTGTCGGCCGACCCGGTGGACGCGGCCCCGAGCAGATAGGTCACCAGCCCGGTCGTGATGGCGATCGCGTGCTTGATCTGGCCCTCGTTGGAAACCAGCTGCGCCGCGTCGTTCTTGTTGGCGCCGTTGCCCATTTCGATGAACACATTGGGCACCTCGGTCAATGCGGGCCCCGCGATATCGGAACGGGTCTGCATACCGTCGACAGCCCCGGCATAGCCGGCCGCGGTGAACCCGGCCCGCTTGTAGGCGTCACGCACCGATTTGCTGGCCGCCATTCCGGCCGTGGCCTGCACCTGCGCGGCCCTGAGATCCGGGACGGGCAGTTTCGGGACGATCAGGTGGAATCCGTGCTCCTGCGCGGGTGCGCTGTCAGCGTGAATGCTGACCGCGACATTCGCACCGGAACGATTGGCCGCGGCGGCCCGCTCGTCCACACAGCCGCCCCATCCGGTGTCGTCCTGACGGCTCAACACCACCCGAGCCCCCAGCACCTCGAGCGACTGTTTGACTAGGTTGGCAACCTTCCAGTTGATGGTGTGCTCAGGTGTGCCGTCCAAGGCCGTCATTCCGGTGGTCTGACACGCCTTGGTGCCGCCGTAGCCGTTGTTGACCGGGCGATCGAGATTCTGCCCGGATCCCTGATGGCCTGGATCGAGGAATACCGTCTTACCTGCGAGTTTGGTCGACAGATTGGACGGGGGCTGCGCGGGCGCGGCCGGGGCGGCCGAGGCTGTCGGCGCGAGTCCCGCACAGGTGGCAGCGGTCGTGACGACAAGGCACAGACCTGCCCGAACGATTTTCGGTTTGCGGTAGAACAGCTGGCGAGAGAACACAACGCCCTCCAAATCCGGTGCTGGTACCGGTCTCGCGGTGCCAATGAGCACAGCCGGGCGATGGACCGCCCTAGCTGTTACTGCTGTTGCGGTTGTTACGGGTGAGCATAGCCACAATCCCACCCGATGTCGCCTTCCGCCCCCCTTTCACAGCGATCCGCAACATTTCCGCATCCGAAATTCGCGGCGCTCTCGCCTCAAGCGCGCACGATATTGCCGTCCTGCACCTTCACCGGATGCGAATCCAGCGGACGGGTCGCGGGACCATGCGCGACGGTCCCGTCGAGATGGAATGTACTTCCGTGACAGGGACATTCGATCAACGCGTTTTCGACCTTGTTGACCTTGCAACCGGCATGAGTGCAGGTTGTGGAGAAACCGGAGAAGTTGCCCGCGGTCGGCTGGGTGACGACGGTGTCGCCGACGATCACCCCGCCGCCCACGGGAACATCCGAAGTACTGGTCAGCGGAGCGGTCGCCTGAGCGCCCGTGGTGCCGGCGGCGGCCGCCGAGGTCGTCCCCGATGAGGACGAGGACGAATCGTCCGAACTGCAGGCCGCGGCCAGGGTGAGCGCCGCCGCGGCCACACCGGCCCCGGCCAGGGCCGTGCGACGGTCGAGCGGGTTGGTGACCTGATCGTTCTGAGACATGGGCTGTTCTCCTCACCGGGGCGCGCGTACCAGCGCGATCCGCATCACCCCATCGGTGTTCGGGGCAAGATCGATCGAGCCGAACGATACGGGCGCATCGTGGTGCAACACCACAAATTTCACCGATTCGATCAATTCGCCCTCGCGATTCTGATAAACACCCCGGGAAAGGTGCGGGGAACTCCCGCCGCCGTCCGAGTTCTCGGCGGCACAGATAAGTTCGAGGAGGACCACCGTGCGTGCCAGCACGCTTGCGATCGCCGGGGCCGTGGCTTCGACGGCCACACTGCTCGCCTCGGGGACGGCCGCCGCCGCTCCGGCGAAGTCCATGCCCGGCGACGGGCTCTACCGCGTCGGCGTGGACATCACTCCCGGCATCTACCAGGCGGCCGGATCGACCGATCCGGTGCACGCATGCTTCTGGGAGCGGCTGTGGAAGATTCCCGGCCCGAAAGATCACGGCGATCCGAATCAGTACATCATCGCCAGCGACCTCACCCACCAGACTCCGGTCCGGGTGATGATCAAGTCGACCGACGTCGCGTTCAAGGCGACCGGCTGCGGCGGCTGGGTGATGGCTCCCACCCCGCCCAGCACCGGCTCCTACGGTCCGGGTGGCTTGTTCGGCAGCGAATACTGAGCCTGTCGCGAGAACGTTCCGGCACATCGCCGAGCGTTCTCGTGCGGCCCTGATGTGAGCGCTCACAACTTCCCCGTGTACTGTCCGGACCGACTCTCACGTGTCCCGATCGGAGGTTGGCATGGCGCTCGTACCTGACCAGATGTGCGCACCGCAGCGAGCCGGCCGGTGATCACCACACGTCGTCGGCTCGCCGACGACCGCGAGATTCTCTACTTCGACCGGACCCCGGTGGACCGCACCGCCACCGACACCCGCGACCTGCCGCACACCACCACCCATTCGCAGACCCGATTCGATCCACTGCTCGGTGAATGGGTGGTCCTGGCCTCGCACCGGCAGACCCGCACCTTCCTGCCCCCGGCCGATATGTGCCCGCTGTGCCCGTCGACTCCGGAGCGCGCCACCGAGATTCCCGAATCCGACTACGAGATAGCGGTTTTCGAGAATCGCTTCCCCTCGCTGTCCACCGACCACACCGAATGGCCGGATGCCGTGGAAGGTTCGCCGCTCACCGCGCTGCGCGAGGGCTACGGACGTTGTGAAGTGGTGTGCTTCACCAGCGTTCACGACTCCTCCTTCGATCGGCTGGATCCGAAACGCGCGCGCATGGTGGTCGACGTCTGGGCTCATCGCACGGCCGAACTGGCCGAACTGGACGGCGTCGGCCAGGTGTTCTGCTTCGAGAATCACGGCGAGGAGATCGGGGTCACGCTCTCGCATCCGCACGGGCAGATCTACGCCTACCCGTTCGTCACCCCGCGCGTGGCGAAGATTTCCGCCAACGTCGCCGAGTATCGGAAAGCTCACGGCGGCAACCTGTTCGGTGATCTGCTCGACGCCGAGCGCGCCGCCGGACTGCGGGTGGTCGCGGCCAACGAGGAGTGGACCGCCTTCGTCCCGCCGTTCGCCCGGTGGCCGTACGAGGTGCAGTTGTATCCGCACCGCCGGGTCGCCGACATCCCCGATCTCGATGACGCCCAGCGCGACGCGTTCGCCGAACTGTATCTGGACGTCCTGGGCCGCTTCGCCCGTCGCTTCGACACCCCGATGCCGTACATCGCCGCCTGGAATCAGGCACCGACACCGAAATCCGGTGTGCCCCGCGATGATTGGTGGCTGAACATGCAGCTGTTCTCGATCCGCCGCGCCGCGGGCAAGCTGAAGTACCTGGCCGGATCCGAGTCCGGTATGAACGTCTTCATCAGCGACACCACTCCCGAGACCGTCGCGGCCGAACTGCGGGAGGTCGCCGCATCGTGAGTGGAGCGCAGGGCGTCTGGGTCGCCCCCGGGCGGGTCAACATCATCGGCGAGCACACCGATTACAACGAGGGCTATGCGCTGCCGATCGCGCTGCCGCATGTGGTGCGGTGTACCGCGGAGGCCGAATCCGATGCGCAGGTGCGGGTTTCGTCGCATCAACATCCCGGCGAGGTGATCGACGAGCCGATCGCCGGGCTCGCGGATTCGACGGTGCAGGGCTGGGCGCGTTATCCGCTCGGCGTCGTGCACGAGTACGTCCGGCGCGGATACCCGATTCCGGGCGTCCGGCTCGAACTCGACGGCGCGGTGCCGGTCGGCGCGGGTCTGTCCTCCTCGGCGGCGGTGGAGTGCGCAGTGGCGGTCGCGCTGCGCGATCTGTTCGACCTGCCGATCTCCGATGCCGAGCTGATCGATATCGGCCGGGCCGCGGAGAACTCGTACGTCGGCGCGGCCACCGGCACCCTCGACCAGTCCGCGTCGGTGCTGTGCACGGCCGGGCACGCGTTGTTCCTGGACTTCGGTCGAGGCGAACACGCCCAGGTGCCCTTCGACCTGGCCGCGGCCGGTCTGGCGCTACTGGTCGCGGACACCAACACACCGCATCAGCACGCCGGTGGCGGATACGCCCAGCGCCGCCGCGAATGTGAGGAGGCCGCGGCCGCGCTCGGGGTGCGCTCACTGCGCGAGATCACCGATATCGCCGAGGTCGAGCGGATCACCGCGGACGCGCCGCGGCGACGCGCGCGCCACATCGTCTCGGAGAACGCCCGGGTGCTCGAGGTGACGCGGATGCTGCACAGTGGCCGCGACCCGCGTGAGATCGGGCCGATCCTGACCGCCGGGCACGCCTCGCTGCGGGACGATTTCGAGATCTCCACCCCGCAACTGGACGTCGCGGTCGACGCGGCGCTGGCAGCAGGTGCGCACGGCGCGCGCATGGTCGGCGGCGGATTCGGCGGCAGCATCATCGCCCTGGTCGACACCGACCGGCTCGACGCGACCGTGGCCGGTATCGAAACCCGTTTCCGCAAGGAGGATTTCGCGCAGCCGCGCACCTTCGTCGCGGTGCCGTCCGCCGGTGCGCGCCGGGAGTCGTGAGGATCCGGCCGGGCGATGACGCTCGGCCATTACCTCCGAGGTCATCGACGCGCGGCCGAGGGTGCGGCAAGCTCACCGCATGATCGATACCGAGGGAACCAAGCTGTTCCACACGACCATGCCGTTCACCGAGAAGCTCGGTGTCGAGGTGCTCGAACACGGGCCCGAACTCGTGCGCAGCCGCCTGGCGTGGCAGGAGGATCTGTGCACGCTGGGCGGAGCGCTGCACGGCGGTGTGCTGATGTCGCTGGCGGACGCCACCGCGGCGGTGTCCGCGTTCCTGAATCTGCCCGAGGGCGCGCAGGGCACGACGACGGTGGAATCGAAGACGAACTTCCTGCGCGCGATCCGCTCGGGCTACGCGTCGGCGACCGCGCGACCGCTGCACGCCGGACGTCGCTTCATCGTCGTGGAGACCGAAATCCACGACGACGCAGGCAAACTCGTCGGCAAGACCACCCAGACCCAGGCCGTTCTCTAAGCTCTGCGCTCCGCCGCACCACCCTGATCCCCCTCGATCTCGTCCACCCACGCCTGCAGTCCGGCGAGGAAGCCGTGCTGCTCCTCGGGCGTGAGCCGACCCATCGCGCGGAACAGCCCCGCACTGCGCCGCGCGAGAAATTCCTCGAAGGCCGCGCGGTATTCCGGCGCGGCCGAGAGCAGTGTGCGGCGATGATCGGATGGATCGTTGCGCCGCTGTAGCAGTCCCGCGCGAGTGAGTTCCCCGCTGAGCTGGCTGGCATTGGTGAGCCCGAGTCCCAGTTGCCGGGCCACCTCACTCACACTCGCCGGCCCCGAGGACACCACGAAACCCAGTACCGCGCCGTGCCGCGCACCCAGTCCCGCCTGCTCGAACACCTTCCGGATCACCGGCGGCATATCGTTCCGGGCGCGCCGAAGGTAGGCGGAGACCATCGGCACGAGCATCGTCAGCCGACGCCGTTGTTCCGCACTCACAGTCGATGTCACATCCGCGCCGTCGGCCGATGCCTCTTCCACTACGCCTCCCGGTCCCTCTTGACAGCACCCAGCATACAAGTTCAGAATTCTGAACTGTTCGGAAATCTGAACTATCAAGGGGATCATCGTGACGACACCGTCCACCAACCCGGCCGAATACTTCGGCGCCTTCTACCGGACCCAATCCGCCGACGGAACCGATGTCCGGTCCGCCGGATGGGATATCGGACAGCCCGGCTCCGAGGCCCGAACGCCCATTCCCGCTTGGCTTTTCAGCGCACGGCGGCAGGGGTGACACCGCGGGCGTGGCAGCGGCTGCTCCGTACGATCGCGACCCTGGTCACCCTGGACGGCCTCGCTCAGGCCATGTTCGCCGGACGTCTGATGGCCGGAAGTTACGACGGGCTGGACGCGCATTCGCTCAACGGTCCGATCATGGCGGCCGGAATGCTGCTCATGACACTGTGTTTCGCCGCGGCATGGCGATTCGGACAGACCACGGGACGCAGCGTGCTCCAGTGCGCGGCGATGACCGTCGGTACCGGAGTCGAGATCGGGCTGGGACATCGGGAGATCCTGGCCGTACACGTCCCGCTGGGCGTCGCACTCGTCGCGGGTCTGGCCGCGGTGCTGGTCCGGGTGTGGACGAAACCCACGATCGAGGCCGAGGTCGCGGCGCGATGAATCCTGTGCTGTCGCGCCGCTCCCTGTTCCGCATCGCGGCGGCGGTCGGCGTCGCCGGCGCGGCCGGGGCCTGGCAATTGTCCGCCGACTCCCCAGGCGACCGGCTGCATCTGACCAGTTCGGCCCGGTTGCCCGAACCGTTCACGTTGCCACTGCGAGTACCGCGAGCACTCGCCCCGATCCGCCGCGATGCGACCACCGATTACCATCGGATCGTCCAGCGGCGCGCGAATGTCGTTATCCTGCCCGGTTATTCGACGCCGATCTGGGGATACCAGGGCATATTTCCGGGACCGCTGCTGGTGTCCTCGCGCAATCGCCGCACGGTGGTCTCGCATCGCAACGAGTTGCCCGTTCCGGTGGTGGTCCACCTGCACGGCGGGCATGTGCCCGAGTCGTCGGACGGATATCCGACCGATCTGCTGCTACCGGTCGACGCGACGAGCGCACATGACCACATGATGACCTCGGATCCGCTGGCGCACACCATGATCGGTGAGCGCGACTACATCTATCCGGCCGGACAGCCCGCCGCGACGCTCTGGTATCACGACCATCGGATGGATTTCACCGGGCCGTCGGTCTGGCGCGGGCTGGCCGGGGTCCACCTGGTCGTCGACGAGGCCGAGCAGCGACTCGGACTGCCCTCGGGCGAGCGGGATCTGCCGTTGCTGATCACCGACCGAGCCTTCGACGCGACCGGGGCATTCCTTTATCCGGCGATGGACCCCACGGCCGTGCACACGCCCGGAGTGACCGGGAAATTCGGCCGCGGCGTGCTGGGTGATGTGATTCTGGTGAACGGTGTGCCGTGGCCGGTGCACCGGGTGGGCACCGCCCGGTACAGGCTGCGCCTGATCAACGGATCCAATGCCCGCGTCTATCGACTGCGAGTCGAAATGCCACGCGGTGACGGGCATTTCGTGCAGATCGGCTCCGACGGCGGCCTGCTGGACCGTCCACAGCGAGTGGACGCGCTGACGATCGCACCCGGCGAACGATACGAGGCGATCCTGGATCTGTCCGGCTGCGCGGTCGGTGACCGGGTGACGATTCACAACGATCTCGGCGACGGAATCACCACGCGCGTCATGCGTTTCGAGGTCACCGAGCGCATCGCGGACACCTCGACGGTGCCCGATCGTCTGAACGAGATCACGCCACTGGACCGGCGAGCGGCCGTCACCACGCGCCGATTCGATTTCCGCCGTGGGGATTCCGGCTCGATGAGCGGCTGGCTGATCAACGGACAACCCTACGATCCGCGCGAACCGATCGCCCGGCCGCGCCTCGGCGATGTGGAGATCTGGCAGCTGTCCACCGATCTGGATCATCCGATCCACCTGCACCTCGAGCAGTTCCAGGTGCTGTCCCGCAATGGCGGGCCGCCACTGGCCACGGATGCGGGCTGGAAGGACACCGTCTATCTGGGAGCCAGTGAACTCGCCGAGATCGCCGTCCGGTTCACCGACTACCCGGGGCGGTATGTGCTGCACTGCCACAATCTCGAGCACGAGGACATGGCGATGATGGCCACCTTCACCACGCACGAGCGAAGCAGTTCGGACGGTACCGCCGCCGGCTGAGCAGGTGCGGCCCGTTCGGGCGCGCTTGTGACGAATTCCTTACGAGCGGCGTCGTCACGCGCCCGCGCGGCGTCGCGGAGGCGAGGATCGGTGGATGACTTCCACACGACCGAACCCGGCCTGAAGCGATGCGGGTGCTGCTCACCGGCGCGGCCGGTTTCATCGGATCCCATATTCGCGAGGCGCTCACCGCCGCGGGCGACGAGGTGATCGCCGCCGATCTCATGCTGGCGGCCGCGCACGGCGTCGACGCGGCCCCGCCGGATGGGGTGCACCGGATCGACGTGCGCGACCCCGAGGCGGTGACCGCACTGCTGCGCGACATCGATGCGGTGTGTCATCAGGCCGCCGTGGTGGGCGCGGGGGTCAGCGCCGCCGACGCACCGGCCTATGCCAGTCACAACGATCTCGGCACCGCGGTCCTGCTGGCCGCGATGGCCGAGACCGGGGTGCGGCAGCTGGTGCTGGCCTCCTCGATGGTCGTCTACGGCGAAGGGCGCTATCGCACCGCCGAGGGGACAGCGGCGATTCCGGCGCCACGTCAGCGCGCCGATCTGGATCGCGGCCGATTCGACCACCTCGATCCGCGGACCGGAGAACCGTTGCGCTGGAGCGTGATCGACGAGGACAGCCCGCTGTGCCCGCGCAGCCTGTACGCGGCGAGCAAAGTGGCGCAGGAGAATTACGCGAGCGCGTGGGCCGCGGCGACCGGCGGCACGGTGACCGCCCTGCGATACCACAACGTCTACGGCGACGATATGCCCAGGGATACACCGTATTCCGGGGTGGCGGCGATCTTCCGCTCGGCACTCGAGGCGGGCGAGTCACCGCGCGTCTTCGAGGACGGCGCGCAGATGCGCGATTTCGTACACGTCCGCGATATCGCCGCCGCCAACCTCGCCGCCCTGCACCACCCGCTCCCCGGCTTCGTTCCGCTGAACATCGCCTCCGGCACCCCCATCAGCATCCGCGAGGTCGCCGATCTGCTCGCCCGCGCCCACGACGGCAAACCCCCTGCCGTCACGGGTGAATATCGCCCCGGGGATGTCCGTCACATCGTCGCCAGCCCCGAAAGAGCGCGAGCCCTACTGGATTTCACCGCCACGATCTCCCCCGCCGACGGGCTCACCGAATTCGCCACCGCCCCGTTGCGCCCGGTCTCTGCCGCGGGTGCGCCGGAGTGGCGCTGAAAAGTCCTGCCGCCGCGGCACACTCAGCACTGCGGCGGCGGAAAGGTCCATCCGATCCGGGCGTCGGGATGTGGACACAGATGTTCACCCAGATAGCACGAAGTCACGACGAGGCGAGGGAGGCCGCCGAAGGCTCGGGAAGGCGCAGGGGCAGGCGGATTTCGAAGCGGCAGCCGAGCTCCTGATTGTGGGCGCTGATCTCGCCGTGATGGGCCTGGATCAGGCCCGACGCGATGGCCAGGCCCATACCGCTGTTGCTGCCGATGTCGGTGGCCGAGCGGGCGGCGGTGCCACGGTAGGCGACCTCGAAGATGCGGGGCAGATCCTCCGGGGCGATACCGGGACCGGTGTCGGTGACATGGGTCCAGGCCTGGCCGTCGCGAGTGCCGGAGCAGATGTCGATGTGGCCGCCGGGCGGGGTGTGCTCGATGGCGTTGGCCACCAGATTGGTCAGCACCCGGGTCAGCGCGCGATCGCTGGCGGTCACCATGATCGCCGAATCCGGTTGGTGCGCGGTGAGACTCACTCCGGCGCGTTCGGCGGTGGGCTGATTGGCCGCGGCGACCTCGTCGACGAGTTCGCGCAGATCCACCGGTTCGAGTTGCAGCCGCAGGGCGCCGGAGTTGATCTTCGACATCTCGAACAGGTCGTCCACCATGGTCGAGAGCCGATTCGTCTCCAGGACAATGCGATTCGCATAGCGTTCGACGGTTTCGGGCCGGTCGATGACGCCGTCGACCAGCGCTTCGCCCATGGCCCGGATACCGGCCAGCGGGGTGCGCAGATCGTGGCTGACCCAGGCGACCAGTTCTCGCCGGGAACGTTCGGCGGCGCGTTCCTGTTCACGCATCTGCCTCTCCCACACCGTCTTTCGGGCCTGCGCCCGGCCCAGTACGACGGCCGCGGGCACCGCGACGATGGTGACCACGGCCAGCACCACCAGGATGCGGCGCAGTTCGTCGGTGAACATCATCCCGCTGACCGCGACGACGCCGACCAGGGTGGCCAGCGTCGGAATCAGCACCAGCAGAACCATGCTGCTGGTGAGGCTGCGATTGTGGGTCAGGCGCATGGCGAGCGCACCCAGCGCGGTCACCGGGAGCGATCCGGCCAGGGCGTACCCGATCAGCCCGAGAATATCGGTGGGCATCAGTGCTCTCCGTCCTCGTCCCCGGGGCGGCCCCAGGCGTAACCACGTCCCCAGACGGTCTCGATGCGATGTGCGGCACCGAGTTTCGCACGCAGACGTTTGATGTGCACGGTGACGGTGGACTGATCGCCGAAGCTCCAGCCCCACACATGTTCGAGCAGGTCCGCCCGCCCGAACACCTGCTGCGGATGAGCGAGCAGGAAGGCCAGCAGATCGAATTCGCGGGCGGTCAGATCCACCCGGCGGCCCTCGACCAGCACCGCCTGCGAATCCGGCCGCAACTCGACCGCACCGCTGCGCAACGCGGGCTGTTCGGCCGGGGCCGGGGCCCGCTGGGCGCGCCGCAGCACCGAGGCCACCCGCAAGGTCAATTCCCTGGGGCTGAACGGCTTCACGATGTAGTCGTCCGCGCCGGACTGCAGCCCCAGAACGCGATCCTCCTCCTCGCCGAGCGCGGTCAGCAGAATGATCGGCGTGTCCGAATGCGGTCCGGCGCGCACCGACCGGCACAGCTCGATACCGTCCGGCGGCGGCATCATCACGTCCAGGATGGCCAGCGCGATCTCGTTGCGCGCCAGCACTTCCGCGGTCGCCGGACCGTCGGCTGTCTCCACCACCGTGAATCCGTCCCGTTCGAGGTAGCGGCGTACCACCTCGCGGACCACGGCATCGTCATCGGCCACCAGAATGCGCATCGAATCACCAGTTCGTCATCAGCAGATGGTTGAGGGCCAGCGCCGCAACGGCCTGCAGTGCCAGCCAGATCCGGGCGCTACGCTGCGGCAGCAGCGCCGTCCCGGCGAGCACCCACATATCGAACGGCAACCAGATCCGCTCGGTCTCGGCCTTGCTCAGCCCACTCAGATCGGCGGCCACGATGGCCACCACTCCCGCCGCGGCCAGCAGCGCCGCGGGGTCCACACTTTCTCGCCATCCGACCAGGCGTTCGGCCCACGCGCGCCGTGTCCTGCCGCTGCGGTCCATCGACGCCTCGCGACCCGATGGTCCGCCGCGCACTGGGTTCTGCTCGTCCTGCACCCGGCGCGATGCCCGCACGTCATCGCTCGGGGACGGAGCGAACCCGGCCGGCACGCCACGCGCCACGCGATGCAGGGCCGCTGCACCGGCCAACCCGACGGCGCAGACGGTGGCGGCGAGGTTGCCCCAGATCCAGTAGGAGTACGGACGTTCGGAGGCGATGCCCTGGTAATAGCGTTGCACCACAAGGTGATAGCCGTCGAGCCACCAGAATCCTGCGGCGGCGAAAGCCACCACGACCAGCGCGACGCCCAGCAGCGTGACGACCGCGGGCATGGCGGCGCGCAACCCTCGCGCGCACAGGACCGCGGCGGCCGGGATCACCATGAGCGTCAGACCGTAGTTCAGGAACAACCCGTAGCCGAACAGCAGACCGGATGCCAGCGCGATACCCGGCCACCCCGGGCCGCGACGGGTCGCGATCGCCAGCAGGGCCACCGCCCACGCGGTCACCCCGGCGAACAGCGCGTCGGCCGAAACCCCGAGCCACACCGCGGCGGGCGCGAGGACCAGATAGGGCACCGCGGCCCTGGCCCGATCCCGCGCACCCAGCGCACGCAGAGTTACCGCCACCGCCACGACCGCACCGGCCCCGGCCAGCACCACCAGCCAGGCCGCCCACGCCCCGCCGCGCAGACCGATCCGGTCCATCAGCACGAAGGTCAGCAGGGCACCGGCCGGATGCCCCGAGACGTGGGTGGCCCACGAGTCGGGCTGGAAATCCAGTATGCGGCCCGAGAATCCGCGCAACATGCCGCCGATGTCGGTGACCCGCCCGGCCTCGTACAGGTATTCCTCGTGCCGTGCCAGCCGCCCGGCGAAGCCGGTCCGCCAGCCGTCGATCATGGCCAGCGAGAAGATCCACGCGATCGAGGTCACCCAGGCCAGCAGCAACATCGGCCGCCACGGCAACCGGCGAGCGAGTCCGGGCCCGGTCATGACGACCAGAACCGCGATGAGGATCGCCGGGCCGGTCCCCCAGCCGATGTGCGGCCCCCAGATCCCGAAGATCGGCGCGGCGGCGGCGTACAGATGCTGCGTCCACTGCTGCCCGCGGATCTGCGGCACGGCGAAGGCCACGACCACCAGCGCCGCGGCCACCAGGGCACAGGCGACGTCGGCGCGCACGCCCGAGACACGCCGGACCTGGGCGGAGATAACCTGCTGCACGCCGTTCACCCTAGGCCGCGCCACCCACCGAACTCGGGCACATCACCGCCCCGGCCGGGTCCCGTCACACTTTCGTCACCGGTTCCTTGGGACGAAATCAGTGGTCAGGGGCCTACGGTGCCAGATGTGAGCGATGCACTCAGCGCGCGAGACGTCACCGTCGTCATCCCGTGCCACAACGAGGCCGGGGCGCTACCCGGTGTGCTGGCGGCCGTACCGGACGGGTACCGGGTGATCGTGGTCGACAACGCCTCCACCGATGACACCGCCGCGGTGGCGCGGGCCGGTGGCGCGAATGTCGTCAGCGAGCCCGTGCCCGGATACGGTTCGGCGGTCAACGCGGGCGTACACGCGGCCGATACCGCGTTGGTCGCGGTGCTCGACGGCGACGGATCCATGGATGCGGCCGAATTACCTTGTCTGCTGGGTGAATTCGATGCCGACGTGGATATGGTGGTGGGACGCCGTCGGCCGGTGCAGGCGGGGGCGTGGCCCTGGCATGCCCGGCTGGGCAATCTGCTGATCGCCGGACTGCTCCGGCGACGGCACGGGCTGCCGGTGCACGACATCGCCGCCATGCGGGTGGCCCGTCGCGACCGCCTGCTGGCATTGGGTCCGCTGCATCCGCGCTCGGGATATCCACTGGCACTGCTGATCCGCGCGAGCGGAGCGGGCTGGCGGATCGTCGAGCGCGATATCAGTTATCGACCGAGAACCCATGGCGTATCCAAGGTGTCGGGTTCGGTCCGCGGCACCGTGCGCGCCGTCGCGGACTTCTGGAGCGTGCGATGACCACCTCCGCCGCATCGCAGGGCATCCCCGCCACACTGCTGGTGATCGCCAAGGCGCCCATCGCCGGGTTCGCGAAAACCCGTCTCACACCGGACTTCTCACCGCGAGAAGCGGCGCAGATCGCCGCCGCCGCACTTCTGGACACGCTCCGGGCCGTGCGGCACAGCGGCGTGCGGCACCGCATGGTCGCCTGGACCGGTGATCTCGCCCGAGCCGAACTGTCCGGCGAATTGTCCACGGCTCTGCGCGAATTCGACCTCATTCCACAGCGTGGCGCCACCTTCGGCCAACGTCTGGCCAACGCGCACGCCGATGCCTCCCGACTGGGCCTGCCGGTACTCCAGATCGGTATGGACACCCCCCAGGCGGGCCCCGCGCTGCTCGCGGTGTCGGCGACGCTCCTGCTCGAATGCGGAGACACCGTCCTGGGCCCCGCCTCCGACGGCGGCTGGTGGGCCCTGGGCCTGACCGACCCTCGCCCGGCCCGAACCCTCGCCGAAGTCCCCATGTCGACCGACCGAACCGGCGAACTGACCCGAGAAGCCTTGAGCCGCTGCGGATGCCGAATCCGCCGCCTCCCCATCCTCACCGACGTCGACACCGCCGCCGACGCCCTCGCCGTAGCCGAAGAACATCGCGGCCACTTCTCCCGAACCGTCGAACAGTTACGTCACCACGCACCCGCATGACATCAGATCCGAGCCAAGCGCAACGAGCCGAGTTGCTCCCCCAACCCGCTCGAATCGCCCCCGCCACGGCTTTCCGGCGAGATCGAGCCTATCCCGACCGGCCCCTGTCGCCTTCGGCTCCATCAGCGGGCTCACTACCCGGGTATTGATTCACGTACCCGTGTGACCAGCATGCCCACCGCCACCGGCCTTTCCACCATGATCCGCTTGCCCGCCGGCGTAATCGGTGTGCACACGGTGACCGGTATGCCCACCATCATCAGGATGCGCGGCGTCCTCGGCATTCCCGGCGTCATCGGCGTGCCCGGGGTGATCAATATGCCCACCATGATCAGCCTCGTGATCGACCTGTCCGCCATGATCGGCGTGCCCACCGTGACCGGAGGCCGAGTGGTCATGTTGGGCATCGGGTGACCCGCCCATCATGCGCAGCATGGGAATTCCGCCGGTGCGGACGAAACGGATCAGCAGAACCGCTGCGAGCAACAGGAATACGATGTTCAGCCAGGTGGTGTAGTTCCAGCGGATGCCCTCTTCCATGACCATCGCATTGCGTTGTCCGGGCACGAGTCCCGTTGCGCCGAAGAGGATTTCGACCAGATATCCGGCGCCGACCATGGCGACGTAGAACACGCCCAGCACGGTCAGCATCATGCGGGTGCCGTAGTACTTGCGGTAGATGTTCAGGATCGGCAGGATCAGCAGGTCGGCGAAGATGAACGCGGTCACGCCGCCGAAGCTGATGCCGCCGTTCCACAGCACCGCGGCCAGCGGCACGTTGCCGATCGAGCAGACGAACGAGGCGATCGCGACCAGCGGCCCCACGATCGGTCCCCAGATCGCCGACAACAGTGGATGATCGCTCAGGAAGAAGTGCTGCCAGAAGGTATCCGGCACCCACGCGCCGATCGCACCGGCGATCAGCAGTCCGATGATCAGATCGCGCAGGATCGCGGCCCACTCCATCACGAAGACGTGCGATACCGAGGTCAGCCCGCGCGGGGACAGCAGCCGCCGCGCGAACGAGCCGGTGCCCGCGACCGACATGTCCATGGCCGCATGGCCTTCCATCGATCCGGCCAGCCCGCGCTCGGACTGTGCCCGCGCCGCCTCCACCAGCCGGGACCGCACGAACAGCCGGAACAGCACCGCCACCAGCACGATCATGATCGGCCCGCCGATGAATTCGGCCGCGGTGAACTGCCACCCCAGCAGCAACGCCAGGATGATGCCGAGTTCGACGACGAGATTGGTCGACCCGATCTCGAACGCCATCGCCGCGGTGAAGTTCGCCCCCTTGCGGAACAGCGACCGCGCCAGCGCGACCGCCGCGTACGAACACGAGGACGAAGCCGCACCCAACACCGACGCGACGGCCAGCGTGCGCGGCCGATCGTCACCGAGCAACCGCACGATCGTGGATTTGCGCACCACCGCCTGCACCACGGCCGACAGAGCGAACCCGAGAATCAGCGCCCACAGAATCTCCCAGGTCATCGACCCGGTCAACGCCAGCGCGTGCCCTATCGCATGCATCAGCCACCTCGCCTCCGCCATGGGCGCGGCACGGACGCGCCGCGCTCCGCACAGAAACCTATACCCCCCATGGGTATATGGTCAACAGCCGCACGCCACCCCGACCAGCGCAACTGGATCTGTTCACACCATGCCCGCGGATGCGCACGCAACACACCCCGAAGCGCACCGATGCGGAGCCCACCGGTCAAGCCCGGTAGACACGGCATCGGTCACGCACACCCCGCCCCTGTTCACCCGGACCCCGCGCGTGCGACAGCACCGGGTTGCCAAGTCGGCGGCTTCGATCTCCGGGGCCGCCAACCGACTCCAGGTTTGCTGTGCGGATTCACCGCATTCCAGCAAACAAAGATGCCCTCCCCTGGTTCCCCCACCGCGGACACATCGCCTCGAGATTAGCGAGGCGCTTACACCTCATCCCAGTGCACACCATGCCGCACTCCTCGTTCCGCCGACCGCCGGACACCGAGACCCCCGTGTGCGACGCGGCTCGCCGCCCGCGTGCGGGCGCGGGAGCCGCCGGAACTTCGGCCGAATCCGCCGCAGCCGGTTCGGCCTTCGCGCCGGGCGCCTCGGCCGCGCCCTTCATCGCAAGTCCGCTGGCAGCAAAAGGGTTTCGCCTCCACGGCGGCGCGGGTTCCGGCGCCGCCTCAGCGGCCGGGCGGCGAGCCTGAGAGCGCCGCGAACCCGGCGGAGCGAAGCCGAGGACGAAGACACCGCCGCCCCGCCCGAGCGAAGCGGCGGCCGAGGACACCACCGCATCGCCAGAGCGGAGCGAGGCCGAATTACTGCACGGAATTCAGCCGCTCGATCACGGCCGCGGCCTTCTCGGTGTATTCGATCGGATCACCGTCGGGCATCACATCGATCTGCGTAATACCCAGGGCCGCATAGCGTTCCGCCTCGGCCAGGAAGGTATCCGGATCGCCGACCGGGGAGGTGAAGGAGGTCAGCGTCTTGCGGATGGCGCCGTAATCACGCCCCTCGGCCTCGCAGTGCCCGCGCAGCACCTCCAGCTTGTGGGTGACGTCGTCGATGCCGGTGCCGAACAGATTGCACGCGTCGGCGTACCGCGCCACCTGCAGCAGCGTCTTCTTCTCGCCGCCACCGCCGATCAGGATCGGCGGCCGGGGCCGGGTCAGCGGCGCGGGCACGCACAGCGTCTCGGCGAGTTGGTAGTGCGCACCCTTGTAGGGCCCGTTGTTGTCGCTCCACATCTGCAGGCAGATCTGCAGCGTCTCCTCCATCCGCTCGAACCGCTCGGCCACCGGCACCACCGGTACGCCCAGTCCGAGCTGCTCACGCTCGTACCAGGACGCGCCGATGCCCAGCTGCGCGCGACCGCCGGACAGCACGTCCAGGGTGGACACGATCTTGGCGAGCAGGCCCGGGTACCGGTACATCACACCGGTCACCAGCACGGCAAGCCGCATGCGCTCGGTCAGCGCCGCGACATAGCCCAGGGTCGTGTACGCCTCGAGCATGGGCTCGTCGGCGGTGCCGCGCAGCTCCATCTGGAAGTAGTGGTCCATCACCGTGAATTCCGCGAAACCGGCCTGCTCGGCGATCTGCGCGGTGCGGGCGAGGGTGGGCGCGATCCGCGCCGGATCCGACGGCGTAGAGAAGTTCCAGTAGTGCAGACTCAGATCCATTACTGTCGTTTCCTTCGCACTAGGCGGGAGTGAAAGGACGGGTATCCGTCGATTTCCCACCCTATCCCCGCCTCGGACCGGCAGGCCCGACCGGCCGCGTCGGCGAAGCCGAATACTGTGCGCGACAACAGCTTTCTACGAACCCACCGAAACAGGCTCGGCGGGCCGCCCGGACGCGAGACGCCCACCGACGATCGCGTCGGCACGCGGCTTGACATGCCCCACCTCGACCAGCACCCGCAAGGCCGCGGCCTTGCGCGGGCAGGACGCCGCGGCGCAGTCCAGATGTTCCTGCATGGCGCGATGCGCATCGGACGCCTCGAGCGGATGATCGGGCGCACCGTGCCCGGCCAGCAGTTCCAGAATCGGCCCGGCGGCCTCGGCGTCCAAGCGTGCCCGGATCTCCGCCACGCTGCGGCCGGGCGTCATCCGCCGTGGCGGACGCACGATCAGCAACAACAGCGCCAGCGCGGCGGCTGTGGACATGGTGACCGCGAAAATCTGCCAGCTACCCATCATTTCACCTCCTCGGATGCGAAATACGCGCAACCGCAGGCACAACCATGGGGAGTATTCATCTCTCTCTTCCGTGTCTCCGATTTACCTTTGCTCGAATTTCCTTGCAGAACAACGTGTTACAGACGGAATGCGGTGGCCAGATGCACCGAGACCTCATTGATCGCGATCCGCGCGGCGGTCAGCCGGCCGGCCACATCGTCGGCGGCGGCATCGTCGGAGGTCCACACGCTCGCGCACGGCGCGAACGGGTCGTTGGCCAGGGCGACCGCCTGTTCGGCGTCGGCGACGCGGACCACCGGCAGAACCGGACCGAGCGTCTGCTGCCGCAGCACCGCCATCGCCGGATCGACGTCCGCGAGCACGGTCGGCTGCACGGTGTGTCCGTGGCCGCTCCCGCCTACGCGCACCCGCGCACCCTTGGCGAGGGCGTCGGCGATCTGCTCTCGCACACACTCCACATGCGCCGCGGAGGTCATGACCTCCACGGTGGCGTCGTCCGGATCGTGCGAGCCGAACGCGATGACCTCCTCGACCAGCCGGTCGAGAAACGCGTCGTAGATCGCCGATTCGACGAACACCCGCTCGATACTCGCGCAACTCTGCCCCGATCCCCCGAGCCCGCCCAGCGCGATTCCGCTGGCTGCGCGCCCGATATCGGCACCGGCCAAGACGATCGCCGCCGACTTCCCGCCGATGTCGAGTCGGCACGGGACGAGCCGGGCCGCCGCGCGCAGAGCGACCACCTTTCCGGTCTCCGGCGACCCGCCGAAGTGGACGGCGTCCACGACGTCGACGATCGCCGCTCCGGCCTCGTATCCGGCGGCGAATTCGAGGACCGGCGGCGCACCCAGATCGAGCCAGCCGGTGACCAGCGCACGCATCGTCAGCGGAGTCACCGAGGACGGCTTGACCACCACCGCGGATCCGGCCAGCAGCGCCGGAATCACATCCAGCAGCGGCGCGGCCATCGGAGCGGTCCAACTGGAGATCACCCCGACGACCGCGCACGGGCGATGCGCGACAGCCAGCCGCAACGCCGTGCCCGGCACCCGGCCGCCGCGCGTGCGCGGCGGGGTGAGGAAGTCCGCACCGCGGGTGCGGTGATAATCGAGCGCGTCGATGCTCAACCGGAACTCCCGGTGCGCCGCGGTCGCCGAACGCCCCGTCTCGGCCGCGAGCAGTCCGGCGATCGGATCCTCGTTGTCCAGCAACCAGTCCCGGAACGTGGTCAGCCAGTGCGCCCGGCCCACGACGCCCATCGCACGCCACTCGCTCTGCGCCTCGCGCAGACGGGCGACGTGCGCATGCACTCGGTCGGGCGTGTGCATCGGCAACGTACCCAGAATTCGTCCGTCGGCGGGTGCGGTCACGGTAATCCAGGCGTCCCTGGCGGCATTCGAGGGAATCGACAACATTCGAGGTTCACTCCGGTCGCGATGGGATGGGTTACCGCACCGCGAACACGCAGCTCACAGGCCGATAGAGCAAATGACCGGGTCGAAAGGGTTGCCCGAGCGCGGCGCGGCATATGAGAAACCGTATGGCTATCGTGAACGTTCAACCAGCGCGGTTTGGGCCAGGAACCACCGAATATGGGACGCCGCCAGCAAACTTACCGGTGAGTAAAGTGTACGGGCGCACCGCATTTCGCCACGAATCGCCGCCGATTCTGCGAGGATTTGCAGGTGAACGATGCGAGAACGTCGGAGGAGTCCGGCCGCTTGCGGTCCATCAGCGGTGCGGCGTTGCTGGTGGAATACGCCGTATCGCGCGGTCTGCCGGTGTCGTCCCTGTTGTCCGGGAGCGGCATATCCGAGAACCAGCTGCAGGATCACAGCACCGAGATCACCCTCGCCCAGGAGATCGCGCTGACCCGCAATGTCGTCGGCGCGCTCGACGACGAGCCGGGCATGGGCCTGATGGCCGGACTCACCTGCCACGCACCGAACTTCGGCGTCCTGGGCTTCGCCGCGATGAGCAGCCCGACGCTGCGCAGGGCCGCGGAGATCGTGTTGCAGTACGCCGATCTGTCGTTCACCTTCGCCCACCACACGCTCGAGGATCACGGCCAGGAGTTCTGGTTCATCCGCGATGACAGCGCCGTGCCGGCCGACCTGCATCGCTTCGTCCTCGAGCGCGACTTCGCGGCCATCGCGACCGTGACGCAGGACGTTCTGGGGTCACGGCTGCCGATGGTCCGGGCGGAGATCGCGGTGGAACCGCATCCGATCTACGAGATGTTCGGCACCCTGCTCGGCGTCGACAAGCTCGTGTTCGGCACCGAGCGATCGGTCCTGATCGGCAATTCCAGCGCCCTCGATCAGCCTATGCCGCAATCCAATCCGGTCACCGCGCGCTACTACGAACGGCAGTGCTCGGACCTGATCCAACAGCGCCGCAACCGCACCGGCCTGAGCGGTCGCGTGCGCGAGTTGCTGATCCGGCACGGCGGTGTCGCCGATCAGGCGCACATCGCCGCGGACCTGGACGTCAGCGTGCGCACGCTGCGTCGGCGGCTGGCGAGCGAGGGCACCACGTTCCGCGAGGTCAGCAACGAGACCGTCGGACTGCTCGCGGAGGAGATGCTGATCGCCGGGCTCACCGTCGAGCACGCCGCGGAACGTCTGGGTTATTCCAGCGTCTCGGCGTTCACCTCGGCCTTCCGGTCCTGGCGAGGCCAGTCGCCGGGGCAGTTCGCCCGCGCCCACCGGGGCCGGGCCACCGTGCGCGTCTAGCCAATCGCGCACTCGATCCGACATTCGTAACCTATTCGAGTTCAGCTAATGGTCCGCTAGTCACTGAACCCGTTTTATTCTGCCCAAATGACAACCAGCAAAGAAGGAGTAACCGAGGGGCCACTGCATCTACTGGCCCGCGGCGCGTGGCAGTCGCTGCTGGTCATCGGCATCCTGTCGGTGGTCATCGGCCTCATGATCCTGATCTGGCCGGGGCCGACACTGGTCGTGGCCGGCATCCTGTTCGGTGTTTACCTGCTCATCTCCGGCATTTTGCAGCTCGTCGCGGCGATGGGACCGCACGTGGGCGCCGGCTGGCGAGTGTTGTCGATCGTCAGCGGCATCCTGTCGTTCATCCTGGCCGTCTTCTGCTTCCGGCACATCGGCGACTCGCTGGTGCTGCTGGCGCTGTGGATCGCGATCAGCTGGCTGTTCCGCGGTATGTCGGTGCTGATCGGCGGCACCGAAACGCCTGCGGGCACGCCGGGGAAGGGCTGGACGATCGTCTTCGGCATCCTGCTGCTGATCGGCGGTGTGGTCATCGTGGTGTGGCCGATCCACTCGATCGCCGCACTGACCATCCTGACCGGCTGGTGGCTGCTGTTCATGGGCATCATGGAGATCGTGGAGGCGTTCCAGGTGCGCAGCGCGGCCAAGCACACGCCCGCCGCGGTGTAGCCGCTCACCACAAGACGGCCGTCAGCGAATCTGCGGTTCCGGCAACGGATCCGCATGATCCGCGGGCGGCCGTTGCGGCATCCGGTAGGACGACGGCAGGCCCAGGGTGTGCTCGCCGATGTAGTTGAGCACCATCTCCCGGCTCACCGGCGCGGTGCGCATGAGCCGCGCGGTGAACCACATCTCGGCCAGGCCGTACTCCGGAGTGAGCCCGTTCCCGCCGTGCACCTGGATGGCCTGGTCCAACGCCCGCAGCGACGCTTCGGCGGCGGCGAATTTGGCCATATTCGCCGCGGCGGCCGCATCGTGGCCGGAATCGAACTGTTGCGCGGCCGCCCGGGTGGCCAACCGGGCCATTTCGACCTCTATGTGACATTCGGCCAGCGGATGCGAGATTCCCTGATGTGCGCCGATCGGCACCGACCACACCCGACGCTCCTTGGCGTAGTCCACGGCCTTGGCCACCGCGTAGCGGCCGATGCCGCAGCTGATCGCGGAGGCCAGAATGCGTTCGGGGTTCAGTCCGGCGAACACCTGCGGTAATCCCTTGCCGGGCAGGCCGATCAACGCCTCGGGCGGCAGCCCGACCTCGTCCAGGAAGACCGTGAACTGCCGATCCGGCGACACCACCGCGGTCGGCAGCGGTTGCAGCGTAACGCCTTTCGCGTCGGCGGGAACGACGAACAGCGACAACGGGTTTCGCCGCTCGTCGGGCACATCGATCGCGCGGGCGACGACCAGCAACGCATCGGCCTCGTCCGCGGCGGAGATGAAACACTTTCCGCCCGAGACGATCCAGCCCGGACCATCGGCGCGGGCGAAGGTGCGCACGGCATGGCTGTTGGATCCGGAATCGGGTTCGGTGAGCGCGAAGGCCATCTTCCGGATGCCGTCGGCCAGACCGGGCAGCCATTCGGCCTTGAGCTCCGGTGAGCCGTGCGCGGCCAGGATGGATCCGCAGATGGCCGGGGAGATGACCGTCAGCAGCAGCGGGATGCCGTGCGCGGCAAGCTCTTCCACGACGATCGACAATTCGGTCAGACCGGCGCCACCACCACCGTATTCGACCGGCAGATGCACACCCAGCATGCCCGCGGACCCCAGATCGGCCCACAGTTCATCGAGCTTCGCACCGGCGCGGGAGCGCTCCAGAAAGTATTCCGCACCATATTTCGACGCGATCTGCGCGACGCTGTCGCGAAGCAGGCGCTGATCGGAGCTGTCGACGAGAAGACCCTGCACGGTTGCCCCACTCTCCCTCGGCTCAACCGTACCCGACACGTCAGGTCCGTCGGTCCGAATCGCCCTATGCCCGTTCGAGTCTTGCTACCTTGAGAACACCCGTCCAGTAGTTCGCTGAGGAGTACGACATCATGAGCATCGTCTGGATGATCATCATCGGCCTCATCGCCGGTGCCATCGCCCGTCTGCTCGTTCCGGGCAAGGAGAACTTCGGCTGGATAGGCACCATCGTGCTGGGCATCGTCGGCGGATTCGTCGGCGGCACCCTGGGTAGCCTGGTATTCGCTCCGCACAAGTTCAGCTTCCGCCAGCCGATCGAACACACCTTCATCGGCGCTATCGTCGGTGCGGTCATCGTCCTGGTCATCTACAAGTTCGTGCGCGCACGCACCTAGACCGCATCGCGCGCGGCAACACTGGCATACTCGGACCGAACCGCCGACGTCGCGTCGGCGGTCCGAGTTGTCGGAGGTGTGAGGCCATGAGCGGTTACACCCTGAACCTCTATCGGCTGTTTCATCCGCGCAAACCCCACTGAATGCCCGGCGCGGCGAATAACCGCTGTTCGGGACTCGAAGCACCCTAGACTGTCGGCATTTCATGCAGTAGGCCATCGGACGCGAACCGATAGGAGAACCTCATGACCACCGGCACCTCCAACGCCTTGGCCGCGGGAACCTGGGTCATCGACCCGGCGCATTCCACTCTCGGCTTCACCGTGCGACATCTGATGGTGAGCAAGGTCCGCGGGCGTTTCAGCGACTTCTCCGGCCGATTGGTCGTCGGCGAGGACGGCACCGCCCGCGCCGAGGCGCAGATCCAGGTCTCCTCGGTGACCACCGACAACGAACAGCGCGACGCTCACCTGCGTACCGCCGATTTCTTCAAGGCCGAGGAATTCCCGGTCGCGACGTTCAGCACCGCCCCGTTCCGGATCGAGAAGGGGGAATTCGACGTCGACGGCGAATTCACCATTCGCGGAGTCACCAAACCGATCACCCTCGAGGTCGAATTCCTCGGGAGCAATCCGGGTATGGGTGCGGGGCCGGTCGCCGGTTTCGAGGCCAAGACGGTGATCAACCGGCGCGATTTCGACATCACCATCGATATGCCGCTGCCCGAGGGCGGCGCGGTGATCGGCGACAAGATCACCCTCACCCTGGAGATCGAGGCCGGCCTGCAGGGCTGAGCGCACCCCTGAGCCGGACCGGTCACACCCGATCGGTCCGGTTCAGGGGCGGCACACCGCCGAATGGGAGTTGCCGCCGATCTGGGTCAGAATTCCGCGCGGCAGCAGAATGCCGTAGAGCGAGATGTCCAGGCTGCACACATAAGCCGACACGGACGCACTGTCCTGGCTGGCGCCACCGGCATCGGACAGCAGTGCGGGCAGATCCACCGCAGCCTGATCCAGTTGCGCACCGTGCGAGAGCAACATCGTCAGCGCGTCGTGGGCGGAATCCTGTGCCAGTGCGATCTGCGGCTGAATCCGCGTCACCAGCTGTTCCAGCGAATTCGTCGCACCCGCGATCTGCTCGGTCGAGGACAGCAGCGACTTGCCCTGCTGATACAGGCCACCGACCAGGGCGCGGGTCTGGGTGATCAGCGTTTCGAGTTGATCACCGCGCGCGGCCAGACCCTTCATCACCGCCGACAGATTGCCGATGATGTCGGTGAGGATCGCATCGCGCCGCTGGAAATCCCCCGCCAGACCCGCGGCCTGGGTGATGAACGCGCTCAGTGAGACGTCGTTGCCCTGCAACGCCTGAATCAACGTACTGGTCAGATCGTTGACCTGAGCGGGCTCCAGCGTCTCGAACAGCGGCTCGAATCCGTTGAGCAGTGCGGAGATGTCGAAGGACGGTTCGGTCTGCGCCAGCGGGATCGAGCCCCCCGGCAGGAGCAGCGTGGGTGCGCCCTTGGTCCCGGGCTCCAGCGCGACGTATCGCTGACCGATCAAATTCTGGTATCGCACAAGGGCTTTGGTGTCGTGGTACAAATGCTGATCGCGCTGCACCCGGAAATGCACCGAGGCCACATATTTGCGACTCGCGGGATCGCGCACCGCGGCGATCGTCTCGACCTTGCCGACCCGGACCCCGGCCATGCGCACATCGTCGCCGGGACGCAACCCGAGCACATCGGTGAAGGTCGCGGAATAGCTGTCGGTCGCGCCGGAGATGGTGCGGGAGAGCGTATTCCACATCATCACCGTCACCAGCAGGGCCGCGAGTCCGAAGACGGTGAATCCGATCGCGGCCCGGCGCTCCTTCATCCGCATGTCGGCCGTCCGTCCGCAGCTACCCACCCGAGCACAGCACGCCTCCTCGAACCTTGCGGTGGAACCGGACTACTGGCAAAGACCTCGCTGATGAAGCAAATCATGGCTACGACGCGGCAAATGCGAGCACTGTAGCGAATACGAGCCGGTCGCGGACCCCGCCACGCCGCGAACCCGCGCGCCGCATTGCACCGCGACTCGTTGTCGCTCATTATTTGCTGATCGCCGTCTCGGGGCATTGACACGCACCGGGCGGGCACATCGCCCGGTCCGGACCGCCGTCGCCCGGCGTTCCCGTCCGATCGCTCACCCAGCAACGTCCTCGCCGGTCTGCTTAGCTGGGACCCACCACGCGGAGGTCAACACAGTCATGCCGAACAGCGGTCAGGCTCCTGCAGCCGAAGGACGAGCAGCGCATCGGGCGCGCAGACGCCCGCTCGTGCCGCGCCTCGCCTCGGTCGTGGCCTGGGCGCTGTGCGTCGTGGTGATCGTCTGCGGCGTGATCTTCTTCGCGCCCAGGATTCCGGTCCGGCCGATCCAGGAGGTGGTGGGCGCCGCTGGTTTGGCGCTGTCGATGGGGACGCTGTGGTTCGCGGTGGCCTGCTTCCTGTGCGTGGTGATCGCCATCGTGTCGTGGCACAGCCGCAAACACTGGCGGCTGGCGGCCGGGGTGATCGCGGCGGCGGTGGCGCTCACGGTCGTGCTGGTCCCCTGGCTCACCGCGTGGCGCACCGCGAGCGCGCACGGCTCCTCGGTGTCGTGGTTCTCCTTCTCCGATCAGGGACCACACCGGTCCCCCACGCAGACAACGACTTTCGCCACCATCGACGGACAGCCGCTCCAGCTCGACGCCTACCGCCCGACCCAGCCCGCAGCGGGCGGGCCCGCGATCGTGTTCGTGCACGGCGGCGGATTCATCAACGGAGATCGCGGCGAGAACAACAGCTGGTTCAGCTGGCTGGCGGCCCAGGGGGTCACCGTCTTCTCGGTCGACTACCGGCTCGCGCCACCGGCCCGCTGGCAGCAGGCCACCGGCGACGTCAAATGCGCGCTCGGCTGGGTCCGCCGACATGCCGCGGAATTCGGGGTCGCACGGTCGAACATCTCGGTCGCGGGCGATTCGGCGGGCGGGAATCTCGCGCTCATGGCCGCGTACACGATGGGCGATCCACAGTTCCCGCCGACCTGCGATGTGCCCGAAGTGCCGGTGCGTTCGGTGATCGCGCTCTATCCCCTGACGAATCTTCCTGCGGCACTGGATGATACGCGAATGCCGTACGCGATACGCACCATGCTCGACCGCTACACCGGCGGCAGCGTCGACGAACACCGCGACCGCTATCTCGCCGCCTCGCCGACCGAACACGTCACGCCGGGCCTGCCGCCCACTCTGCTGGTGCACGGCAGCAGCGATCATCTGGTTCCGGCGAACCAGTCCACACATCTGGCCACCGCGCTCGATGCCGCCGGGGATCCGGTGCAGACCCTCGAGCTGCCGTGGGTGGACCACGGGTTCATCAGCCAGTGGGGCGGTTGGGGAGCACAGCTGCTGCGACCGCAGCTGACCGAATTCATCCAGCGGCATCTGATCGCCGCCGGGTGAGAGTCAGGCCGCGGCGGCCCTGGTCAGCTGTCGGCACACCGTCTCGGGATCGGCGACGTCCAGAACCAGCCGGGTGAAATCGTTGCCGGCCAGCTCGATGCGCACCCCGCGCCCGTCGAACAGCGTGTCCCAGAATTCCTTGCGGTGCTTCCCGCGGAAGATCCCGGCCGCGATGACACCGGGGAAGAAGGTGCCCGGAGCACGCACCCACGGCGGCCGCAGATCGACCTCGGCGGGTGCGACCTCGGTGATATTCGACAGATCGAAGGTGACCTGCTCGCGCAGCGACAGGAACCGGTGCGCGCCGCGGACGTGGACCGTCACCGTCGTCCCCGTGACCTCGATTTCGACCATCGCGCACCTCGCCCTCGCCGATTCCCTCTACTCGATCCAGAATGCGTCGCGCGCCTGACCGGAGCCTGTGGCTTTCCTTTGTTTTCTCTCAGATTCGGCACGGCCAGCCGGGTTCGCCGTGCGTATGCTGTGACCCATGCGACTCAGCACACGCAATCAGCTCGACGGAACGGTCGCCTCGATCACGCTGGGCGAGGCGATGGCGGTCGTGAAGATCCGGCTCGGCGGCGGAGACGTCGTCACCTCCTCGATCACTCGTGATGCGGTGGAGGATCTCGGCTTGGCCGAGGGCTCCGTGGTCAAGGTGTTGATCAAATCGACCGAGGTCGCTCTGGGCGTCGACTAGGACAACCCGATAGCCGAAACATAGCCATCTGTTCGCCCGAGTGAAGATCACCACAACGTGTCGGATGGTCCGTCGAGCCCGGTTAGTCTGTACCGACGTGGCGGTGGGGCTCGCCACTTCCGCTAGCGGGAACAACCGCGGTCACGCACCGCCAACAGTCCCTACTTGACCAGAGTTTTCATGTTCGAGTAGGAGTCTGCCGTGAGCGAAGCGCGTCTTTCCGGCGGTGTCGCCGCCGAAACTGGTGCGACCGGCCCGCGACCCAGTTGGTTTCGAGAACACGGGTCGGTGCTGCTCGTCGTGGCCGTGGGTGGCGGGATCGGCGCGGAAGCCCGTTACGGGGTGTCCCGGCTGTTGCCGACCCGCCCCGGCCAATTCCCCTGGGGGACCTTCCTGACGAATGTGGTGGGCTGTTTCGCCATCGGTGTTCTGATGGTGCTGATCACCGAGGTCTGGACCGGGCATCGGCTGGTGCGGCCCTTTCTGGGCGTGGGCTTCCTGGGCGGATTCACCACCTTCTCCACCTATGCCGTGGAAACCCGCAATCTCCTGGAACCCGGGACCGTGTACCTGGCCTTCGGCTATCTGGCCGGAACCCTGATCGCGGCGATGCTCGCGGTTCTCGCGGCCGTCACGCTGACACGAACAATATTGTTGCGCAAGGAGATTCACCCGGACACCGACGAGGAACAGGTCTGAACCCGTGACACCGATCCTGATCTTCCTCGGCGCCCTGTTGGGCGCACCGGCGCGCTACCTCACCGATCGGGCGATCGGCGCACGCCACGACAGCCCGTTTCCGTGGGGCACCCTCACGGTCAATCTGACCGGCTGTCTGGTCCTGGGGGCGCTGACCGGCGCGGCCGCGGACGTTCCGGTGGTGGCCCTGCTCGGCACCGGTTTCTGCGGTGCGCTGACCACGTACAGCACGTTCAGCTTCGAGACGTTGCGGCTGCTCGAACAGCGCGCGTACTTCTACGCGACGGCGAACGTCCTGGTCAGTGTGATTTCCGGGTTGGGCGCGGCGCTACTCGGCTTCACCGTCGCGCACGCCCTGCTCGGTTGAGCGCGGCCGCGCGGGGGCGGACAAGCGCACGACACCGCCGTCCAGGTCCAGCTCGAGACGTGGCCGGTGCGGCTGGCCGTTGCTGTCCTCGCTGCCCTCGTCGGTCAGCTTCCTACCCGGGAACATTTCGCCGATGACACCCATATCCCCACGATAACCTCGCCGGCGGCGCTACACCGTCAGTGGTTCGCGTTCCCGGTATCGGCATTGCTCAGTTCGTCGGCGGCCTCGCGCTGACCGGAGGCGAAGGTGCCGAACGTGGTGGCCAGATCGTTGATGCCGTCGAGCAGGTTCTTGCTGACCGCGACGTACCCCTTCTCCCCGTCGGCGAACTTCTTGCCGAACGAGTCGCTGCCCCAGGGCGCCTGTTTGGCGTCGACGGCGGTCTGCAGAGATTTCATGGCGGTCAGGATGGCGCTGTGGATCCGATCGCAATCCGATGCGGCGGTACGCAGCTGTTCGGGATTGATCTCGACACTGGTCATCGTTCCGTCCTCACTGGTCCGTATCGGTGATCAACGGTCGTCGTTCGTCGCCCTCCTCGACCCTGCCCCGCAGATGTGGCGGCTCCGTCGAAGGGGGTGGCGCGGGCGGCAGGATGTCTTCCAGATCCGGTGCGCCCTCGATGATCTCGGATAATTTCGGCAATCGGGATTTGCGCTCGATCAGCGGTTGCATGAGTTCGCGGCTGCGATTCTGCACACCCTGCATCGCCGCCTGTGCGGCCGCGGTCACATACTCGGCGAGCTCCTCGTAGCTCAGATCCGAGACCTCGCTGCCGAACTTGGTTTCCACCACCATGCCGTCGGCATTGACCGTCACCTGGACGCGGTCCTCCCCGATCGACGCCGTGGCCGTCAGCTCGGAACGTCGCTGCTGCAGGTCGGCGATATCGCGCATCTGGTCCTGCAGTCCCTCGAGCATCGTGGCCACGTTGGCCGCCAACCGCTCGTTGACCATGTCACCTCCACCGTAGGCTCTGCCAACCAAGCTCATCGCACGACGGTGAATACGACATGTCCCGCAAGGAAATCCGATACGACGTCGACACGATCTTCGATCGTCACTAGAGGGTGAAGGACTTGTCCACATTCGACGGGCCGGAGGATCCGCTCCCGCCGGGGTCCGTTCCGAAAGGATTGTTCCCGAACGGGTTGTCACCAAAGGGGTTGTCGCCGAACGGATTGTCACCGAACGGGTTGTCGCCGGAGCCGGACGCACCGGATCCCGTCGCGCCCGAACCGGTGGCGCCCGAACCCGTCGCACCAGCTCCGGTCGCACCCGAACCCGTCGCACCTGGGCCCGACGCGCCGGGACCGGTAGCGCCTCCCGGGCCCGTCGCACCGGAGGGACCACTGGCCCCGTCCAGCCAGTCGTCGGCGCTCGGCGCGGTCGGAGCCTCGTAGGGCCCCGGCAGCTCCCGCCATTCGGGCTCCCGCTTCGGACGAGTCTTGGCCTTCATATCCGTGGCCTTGCCCAGGAAGGAGTCGTCCCGGGGCGGCGCGGCCGGAGGGGGTGGCGCCAGACGTGCCGGATTCTGCGGGGGAACCGGCGGCGGGGGCGGCGGAGCCAGACGCGCCGGATTCCGCGGCGGGACCGGGGGTGCCGGACGATTCGGATTCCGAGGCGGAACCACCGGAGCCGTGTCGTCCCCACCTCTCCTCGGCGGCGGGGCCAGCGAATCCTCGCCGTCACCTCTCCTCGGCGGCGGGTAGAGCGATTCGTCGTCACTCCCGAAGCGACCGCGCATACTTCCCGAGGAGAAGAGCGAGTCCTCCTCGCCCCGGCCGGTCCGGAAATTCGGCCCCCGGAAGAACCCGCCCTCATATCCATCACGCCCGAAGCCGCCGGTCCGGAAGAGGGAACCGCCGCCATCCTCATCGAACCCGAAGCGACCTGGCCGGTAGCCGAGGTCACTGCCGTCGTCGTCGAACCCGGAGCGACCCGGGTGGTAGCCGAGATCGTCCTCGCCTCCACCGAACCGGAAATTGCCGCCCGGACGGGGGTACACCAGGCTGTCGTCGTCACTACTTCCGAAGCTCGGCATCCTGAGCGGCCCGGGACGCGACGGCCTGGGCGGAAGCGCGCTGGTCATGTGGTTCCCGAACTCGTCATCCGAACCACCACCCCGGAACGGCCGCGGTACGCCCTGCTCGTTGCCGCCGCCCAGTCGGCCGGGAGACGACCGGATGCTCAGGTTGTCGCCACCGCCGCCGCGCACCGCACCGCCGGTGCCGAAGGGGTGCGGGATGTCCTCGACGTCGGAGCCGCCTGTGCGGGCCGGCGGCGGGCCGTAGTACATCCGACCGTCGTCCCCCCGGTACAGCCCGAAATCCTCGTAGCCTCGGCCGTTGGGCCGGAGCAATACCTCGTAGTCGGAGATCTGGTCGAAATCGCCGCGCTTGCCGGTGTATCCCGGGAACTCGTCGCCACCGCCACGGGAACCCCGGTAATCCGACAGGTAGTCGTAGAAGTCCGACTCGTCGTCCGAACCGCGGCGGGACAGCGGGCCGCCGCGCAGGTTCGAACCACCTTGCTGGGGACCGCCGCGCAGCGGCGACGAGGGCTTGAATCCGCCGTCCACCGAGGACTCCCACGAGGTCGGCGGCTTCTTCGGCGTCTGCTCCGACTCGTTGCTCGGGCCCGCCCGCGGCGGAACCGGAGTCTGCTGCTCGTTCGGCCGGAATATCTGATCGTCGCCACCACGCAGCGACCCGGGCGCGGACCCGCCGAGGAACCCGCGGCGGAACCCGGTGTCGACCGGGCCGATCACCTCATTGTCGCGGCCACCGCCCAACGAGGCGGGCGCGGATCCGCCGCCGGGGAACAGCGTCTCGTCGAAGTTCGGCCGGAAACCGTAACTCTCGTTGTCCGACCCGATCGACTCGTCGTCACGATTACCGCGGACCGACGGCGTGACCTCATGGCTTCCGCCGGTGCCGGGCTGAATCTGCGATTCGTCACCGGTGCGGAACAGATCACCTTCCGGACCCATCCGGAACATGCCGCCCTCGGAGCTACCCGAGTTGATCGACTCCGAGCGGGGCGGACGGATCAGGTCGTCGTCCGGCACCATGCGCAGGAACTCGTTGAGCGAGGACTGATTGGACCGGGTGTTGCCCGAGCCGTGCTCGCTCTCCTCGAGCGGCCGGATGGTCGGATTGGTCTGGCGGAGCTGCGGAGGTGCGGACAGCGACCGGCCGCCGTTGACCCCGGTTCCGGTCGACCTGCCGCGCATGCCGGTGTTGTTCGCGGACCCGTCCCCGAGCAGGCCCGCGCGCCCGGTCGTCCGGCCGCCGAGCGGATTGGACGACTCACCGAGTCCGGGCCCGGACCTCCCGCCACCGAGTTGCGAGTTCGGACCGGTCTTCCCGCCGACCGGACCGGGGGTCAGCTCGGACTTGCCGGTCCCCAGGCCGGAAGTCGGGTTCGACCTGCCGCCCATCAGCGACGACTCGCCCACCTGCGTCGACGCGGTCGGGCGGATCGTGCCCGAGGTGTAGCGCCCGTCGCCGAGCGGTCCCTGGCCACGGCCGTAGACCACGTTGCTGCGCTGCAGACCGGTGTTCCCGTGCCGGCCCGAACTCCCGCCCAGTTGTGAGCTGTTCGCATTCGGCCGGATCATCGTCGACGTGCCGTCCCGCGGGCCCCCGGTCCCCTGCATACCCGATGACGAAGCGAGTTGTGAATTGCCGGTGCGGCCCGACCTGACGGGCTGCATCCGAATATCCTGCGCACCGCTGCCGGTTCTCGAACTGCTCTGCGGTACAGGACGATTGGTCGTTCTCGTGGCGACGATCTGGTTGGTGTCGCCCGTCGTCGTGCTGGTCTGCGGTCCGGTGTTCCGAGTGGTGTTTGCCGTCGTGGTGTTGGTCTGCGGTCCGGTGTTCCGAGTGGTGTTTGCCGTCGTGGTGTTGGTCTGTGGACCGGTGTTCCGGGTGGTGTTGGTATTGCCGGTGGTGGTCGTATTGCCGGTCGTATCGGTATCGTCCGTCGGACGATCGAACCGCTTGACCTTGTTCGTCGCCTGATTCTTCGCCCACACCGAGTACCGCAGATCATCCGTGGTCGGCACGGTCCGCTTGACGAACGTGCCACGCGCCGCGCCGACGATCGCGCCGCGCGAGATGCCGCCGACCCAGCCCATCGGCGAACCGAACGCGCCCGGTCCGTACGCGGCCGCAGCGACCATATTTCCGAACAGCGTGCTGGTCGCACCCGCGACCGCACCGATGCTCGCCCCGCGCAACACCGAACCCGCCGGATAGGCGATGCCTTTGCCGAGCGGGATGTTCATCTTGCCGAGCGAACTGCCCAGATATTTGTCCATCCCGAAGCCCATGTAGCGCGCGACCTCACGACCGGGGATCGCACCGGCGGCCGAGGCCGCCATCGAGACTCCGAACTCCTTCCAGTCGAAGCTGTGCCGCTTACCCGCAGCCATCTGACCGGCCTGCACCGCGCCGTCCAGCAGCGCCGAGGTCGCCGCCCCCTCGATCAGCTTGACCGAATACACGCCGAATCCCTTGGCGCTCGGCATGATCAGCTTGCCGCCGCTGAGCAGTTCCTTGAAGAAGTACCGCTCCTTGTACGCCGAGGCGCCCAGCCGCTGAGCCAGCCGCTCGATGAAGTTCTGGATGTAGTCCTCGACGATCTTCAGAATCGAACGAGTGGTCGCGATGGCGCCGGCCTCCACGGCCGGGGCGGTCGGCGGGAACATCCACGCCCAGATGATCTCGGCCGCCAGCCAGGCCAGCGACAGGATGATGGTCAACTTGGTCGCCTGCAACTGGGTGCCCATGTCGAAGGTGGAGTCGGACACTTCCTGCAACATCTCGGCGAGCGTCTTGACCGAATGGTCGCCGTTGATCAGGTCGTCGAACTTCGCGCCCATGTTGTCCGCACCCTCACCGGCGGGATAGGCCCGCTCGGTATCGGATTTGGCCGTCTCCACGTCCGGTTCCAACGCGGACAGCGCCTGCGAGGCGGCCTTCCACGCGTCCGAGAGGGCCCACATGGCGTCCTCGTCGCCGTCGGGCCAGGCGGTACCGGCGATCCAGCCGAGCCAACGCAATTCGGGCGGCATCTCGAGCGTCATCGATCCACCTCCCCCACGCTCCCCTCCGCCGCCGAGTTCTACCTATCAGGACATCGGACTTCGGTGAATCCCCGGTGGCGCACAAGGAAACTCGACAAGTCGAACGGTCCTCGCCCGAACCGCCCACGCGACGCGTCCGCAAACCGCCGGTGAACCGTGCGTGCCGGAACCACCGCGATATCGCATGATGGGCAGGTGAATAGGATCCTGCTCTGGCTGCGCCCCTCGCGATGGGGTGTACGGATCCGTTCGGCCGTGACGGCCGCACTGGTGGTCGGCGTGGTGCTGCTGATCGCGGCCGGGGCGATGCTCGGACTGCTGCGCCGATCGCTGACCCACCAGCTGGATGCCGCCGCCGACACCCGGACCACGCAGATCGCCGACGAACTGCGGCACAGCGACGGTCACCGGGTCCCGGAGGGGCTGCTCGCCGTCGAGGGCCAGGTGGTGGCGGTCCAGGTGATCGCCCCCGACGGGCAGATCGCCTGGCGGTCCGCCGGGAAACTCGGTGCGCCCCTGACCGACCCGCGTTCGGTCGGCACCCAGGCCGTCGGCCTGCCCCCGACCGACGGTTACGACGACGACCTGCGCGTCGCGGCACGCACCGCGAACACCTCGCGCGGGGACTACACGATCCTGGTGGCGGCGAACACCGAATCGGTCGAACATGCGATGACCGAGGTCGCGGTACTCCTGGCGATGGGCGGACCGCTGGTCGTCCTCGCCGCAGCGGCGGCGACGTACCTGCTGGTCGGACGCTCACTGCGCTCGGTCGAGGCGATCCGCTCGCAGGTCGCGCGGATCGGGGCCACGGCCCTGTCGCAGCGGGTGCCGGTGCCCGTGGCCCGCGACGAGATCGCCCGTCTGGCCGACACGATGAACGAGATGCTCGCCCGGGTCGAGGCCGGGCATCGAGCCCAGCAGCGCTTCGTCGGCGACGCCTCGCACGAGCTGCGCAGCCCGCTGGCCACCATCACCGCGGCCCTGGAACTGGCCCGGGATCGCCCGCAGGCACTGGACCGCGACCTGATCGAGGGCGCGCTGCTGCCGGAGACCGAGCGGATGCGCCAGCTGGTGGAGAATCTGCTGACCCTGGCCGCCGCCGACGAGCACGGCCTCGAACTACGCACCGGCGAGGTGGATCTGGACGATCTGGCCGCCGCCGAAGCGGCCACGTTGCGGCTGCGCGGCGATGTGTGGGTGCATACCGCGATCGTGCCGGTCCGGGTGATCGGCGACCGGCCGAGGCTGGCTCGGGTGCTGCGCAATATCGCCGACAACGCCGCCGCGCACGCCAGAGCCCGAGTCTCGATCGAGCTGGAGGGGGACGACAGGTGCGCCCGCATCGTCGTCGACGACGACGGCCCCGGCATCGCGCCCGCCGACCGCGAGCGGGTGTTCGGGCGTTTCGTGCGCCTGGACGACGACCGGGCCCGCAGCAGCGGCGGATCCGGCCTCGGACTGGCCATCGTCTCGGAAATCGTGGCGGCACACGGCGGTTCGGTCACCGTCGGCGAATCACCCTGGGGTGGTGCCCGCTTCGTGCTCGAGCTGCCCGCCGCCGGTCCCGTCGGGGTCGAGCATCCGGTAGCCGACACCGCGTAGGGTCTCGATACTGCTGCGGCCGAAGGGCGTATCGATCTTCTTGCGCAGATATCCCACGTAGACCTCGACCACGTTCTCCGGGCCGTCGTAGTGCACATCCCAGACGTTTTGCAGGATTTCAGCCTTGGTCAGCACATTTCCCTTGTGCCGCAACAGGAATTCCAGCAGCCCGAACTCTCGTGGGGTGAGGGTCAGCACGGCGTCGCCGCGGTGCACCGAGCGCCGGGACGGATCGAGCACAAGATCACCCGCCCGCAACTGCGTGGGCTGCTGGGGAGCGCGCCGCCGCAGCAGCGCGCGCAACCGGGCGATCAGCACGACGAACGAGAACGGTTTGGTCAGGTAGTCGTCCGCGCCCAGATCCAGGGCGTCGACCTGGTCGTAGTCGCCGTCCTTGGCGGTGAGCATCAGCACCGGAGTCCGCACGTCCTGCGCGCGGACTCGCCGCAGCACCTCGTACCCGCTCATCCCGGGCAGCATGATGTCCAGCACGACGACGTCGAAATCGTGTTCGGTGGCCCACCAGAGCCCGTCGGTGCCGGTCGCGGCCAGTTGGACCAGAAAACCCTCCAGCTCGAGACCGCGACGCAACGTCTGCGCCAAACGTGGTTCGTCCTCGACGACCAGCACCCGCATCGCCCCAGCATGCAACACCCGCGAATGCGACCCGGCGGCACACCCCCGATTCGGCGTGTCCCGAGCCGATCGGCGCGCGCTACCGGACCCGTTGTCAGGCGCTGCCGGGGTGCCGCGCCTGGTCGTACCACCGGTGCGGGATCGACCAGTCCCACTCCGCCTCGGGTTGCGCGGGCCGATGTTGTTCGCGCAGGTACTCGCCGTAGACCTCGGCCGCGCCGAGGGTGCCCCCCAGCATGATCAGTCCGGACATGATGTGGTGCCACACATCGGCTTTCGAGATGCGTCGTCGCATCGGTACCTCCTGTACGCCCGGCTCGCAACGGTGCGAAGGCGCCGCCGTGCCCGCGGGTCGGTTCACCCGGGACGGCCCGTCACGCCGTGTCGATCCTGACGTACGGACGCCTCCGGGCGGGGCGCTTCGATGGAAATTACCCCCGCGCGCGGCGCTCACACCTCCGATGCGCGACGGGCCACGTCGATCTCGGCCATGTGGTCCTGCGCCCAGGCGCGCAGCGCGGACAGCGGTACCTCGAGCGATGTGCCGAGTTCGGTCAGCCGGTAGTGCACCCGGGGTGGCACGGTGGGTTCGACCCGCCGCGCGACCAGCCCGTCGCGGGTCAGATCGCGCAGGGTCACCGACAGCATCTTCTGGGAGACGCCGGGCATGCGCCGCCGGAGTTCGGCGAATCGGATCTCTTCGGGCGCGGCCTCGGCGAGCAGTTTGACCACCATCGACACCCATTTGGTGCCCAGTCGGTCCAGTAACCGCCGGGTCGGGCAGCCGGGGTCGAACAGATCGCCGCGCGGACCGGTCGGGGCAGTCACCTGGAGCTCACCACCTGTGTCGAAAGTGCCTTCTTGGCCGGACCTGCGATCCTACCTATGGTCACTTGGTAACCATTAGTGACCTGGAGGCCAGATGTCCGCAGCGCAGTCCGATATCGCCGTACGACAGATCGCGGCCAATGGCATCGAGATCTCCGTCGCCCTCGCTGGAGACGGGCCCGCGGTGCTGCTGCTGCACGGATTTCCGCACACCTGGCAGCTGTGGCGCGCGGTGATCGGCCCACTGGCACAACGACATCGGGTGATCGCGCCGGACCTGCGCGGTCTCGGCGGCAGCACTCGCGCCACCGACGGCTACGACGCGCGGACCCTGGCCGACGACGCGGCCGCACTCCTGACCGCGCTCGGCGAGCCGCGCGCCACGGTGGTCGCGATCGACGCCGCCGTCCCCGCGGCCTTCCTGCTGGCTCTGCGGCGCCCCGGCCCGGTCGACCGGCTGGTACTCATGGAATCGCTGGTCGGCACGCTGCCGGGCGCCGAACCCTTTCTGGCCGGCGGCCCGCCCTGGTGGTTCGGCTTCCACGCGGTCCCCGGCCTGGCCGAACGAGTGCTGGGCGGGCACGAACCCGCGTACCTCGACTGGTTTCTGCACACCGGAACCCTGGGCCGCGGTGTCCCCGAAGCGATCCGGGACGCGTTCGTCGAGGCGTACACCGGGGTCGAATCGCTACGGTGCGCGTTCTCCTACTATCGCGCGATGCCCGAGACCGCCGAGCAGATCCGCGCGGCCGTCACCGCGACCCGGCTGACCGTGCCGACCCTGGCGATCGGCGCGCATCCGGTCGGCGATGCGCTGGCGAGCCAACTCCGGCCCGTCGCCGACGATCTGAGATCCCACCTGATCCCGGACTGCGGCCACATCATCCCGCTGGACCGACCCGACGCACTGCTCCCGTTGCTGGTCGAATTCATCGACTAGGACGCACCGCTCTGGCCACCGACCGGATTCATCGATCGCTCACCGGATTCAGCGACCCCAGTGGCGAGTGAGGTTGTCGTCCAGATACTTTCGGGTGGACACCGTGAGCGCATGGTCGGGGCCCAGCACGTGGGTCCGGGCCGCGAGAGTCTGCTCTAGGATCTGCACGGCCTGCTCGCGGTCACCGTACAGGTGGTAGGCGACGCCGAGGTTGTGCTGGGTGTTGAGCGTGTTCGGATGTTCCGCGCCCAGCACGCGTTGCCTGGAGGCCAGGGTTTTCCCGATCACATCGATGCCCTCGGTGAAACGCCGGGCATTGGTGTAGGCGGCGCCCAGGTAGTGGCGGCTGGTGAGCGTATCGGGATGCTCCGGGCCCAGCAGCCGTTCGCGGATCTCGGTATTGCGTGTGTGCAGCTCGAGCGCCTCCGCGTAGCGGCGCACACCGCTGTAGGCGACGGCGAGATTGCCCCGGCAGCTGACGGTGTCGGGGTGGTCGGGGCCCAGCACGCGTTCGCGGGCGGACAGCGTCTGCTCGAACAGCATGATGGCCAGATCCTTCTGGCCCGTCGACTGATAGGCGTCGGCCAGATTGTTCCGGGAGATGAGCGTATCGGGATGGTCGGGTCCGAGGGTGCGCTCCCGGGCGGCCAGGATGCTCTCGTGCATCGTCACCGCCTCGCGCAGGCGCCCGGCCTGCCCGAGGGCGAAGGCCAGATTGTTGCGGACGGTGAGGGTCAGTTGATGATCGGGGCCCCAGGCCCGTTCCCGCCGGACCACGAGGGTTTCGTTCAGCGCCAGAGCATCGGTGTTGCGGCCCGACTCGGCATAGGCGTGAGCGAGCATCTGCCCGGCCGTGAGGGTGTTGGCGTGGTCGGTGCCGTACCGACGTTCGCGCAAGGAGAAGAAGCGTTGCAGCAAGGGGATGGACTCCTCGTGCCGGTCGGCCTTGCGATAGGCGGCGCCCAGGAACAGCCGGACGGTGTCGACATCGTCGTGGTTCGAGCCCAGGCGAGCCTCCCGATCGGTCAGCACGCGCACCAGGACCGGAATCGCCTCCTGGTACCGATCCACCCCGGACAGGCTCGCCCCCAACAGCATTCGGATTTCATCGGTTTCGGTGTGACTCCCGCCGAGCCGGTCCGCCCGTTCGGCGAGTGCACGTTCGAGCAACGGAATCGAGTCGCCGTACCGGCCGACTGCTCGATGGCTGCGCGCCAGGGCCAGGCACACGTTGGCGATCTGCTCCTCCCGATCGGGCAGGCAGCGCTGGTACGTGGCGAGGAGTTGTTCGAGCAGCGGGATCGCCGCGGGGTGCCGTTCGGCCTTCACATGCGCGTGGACCAGCTCCCAGCGCAGCTTGGCCGCCTCGAGATCGTCCGGGCCGCTGCGGCTTTCCCGTTCCGCGAGCATGTCCGTCAACAGCGCGACACCCTCCGCCGCACGATCGCCGACGCCGATGTACGACTGCGCGAGACGTTTTCGGCATTCGCGGGTCTGCTCGCCGTCGGTGCCGCGCGCACGCTCGTTCAGCAGCAGGGCACGTTCGCCCAGCGGTATCGCCGCCGCGTACTGCCCGAGGTTGACCAGCGAGAAAGCGAGCAGGCTACAGGCGTCCGCGATTTCGCCGTGGTCGAGGTCGTGCGTGCGTTCGGCCGCGGCCAGGGCCTGTTCGAGCAGCGGCAGCGATTCCTCGTACCGTCGCGCCTCCTGGTACATCCGCCCGAGGTCCGCACGGTGCAGATACAGGTCCCGGCCGTCGGGGTCGAGCAACTTCTCCCACTCGGCCAGCAGGCCCTCCAGAAGCAGCAGGGCGGTGTCGTGGTCGCCGATGTGATGATGTGCCCGAGCCAGTTGCTCGCAGGCATTCAGCGCCAGCGGATCCGTGGCGCCGAGGAGTCGCAGCCGATCATCGGCGATGCGTTCGAACAGTGTCAGCGCCGGTTCACGCCGACCCGCCTGCAAGTAGGTCGTGGCGAGAAACTCACGGGCCGTGAGCGTTTCGGAGTCATCAGGGCCCGCGAGACGCTCCTGATCGGCTACCACGCGCTCGAGCTGAGCGACGGCCTCCGCGTGCCGGCCCGCGCCCCGGTAGGCACGGGCCAGACCGCGACGAGCGCCGATCGTATCGGAATGTTCTTCGCCCAGTTCACCTTCCGTGACGCTCAGTGCGCTCTCGTAGAGCCGGACCGCCGAATCATGGTTCCCGGCAAGGTGATACGCCGCGGCGAGGTTGTTCCGCGCCGCGGCGGTCTCGGGATGCAGTTCGCCCAGCATGGCCGAACGCTCGGTAAGGGTGCGCAGCAGCGCGGCGACATCGGTCGCCGCGGGATCGGCCCAATCGTCCGGACCGGCGAGCGCGCGAACGGTCTCGATCGCCGAATCCAGCGCACCGCTCTCCCCCAGGCGTCCCCGGATCACCCGGGCCGCGCGGGGATGCATGAGTACCGTGCGGCGATCGATCGAATAGACCAGCAGCGCACCGCGCAGACAGTCATCGATCGCCATCTCGACCACATCACGACCGGCGTCGTCGCCGCCGACCAGGCCGTACAGCGCGGACAACGGGGCCCGCCGGCCGGGCAGCACGGCCACCGCCTCGAGCAGGCGTCGCAGCAGCCCGGACTCGTCGTCCAGCAGGACGCTCTCGACCGCGATCGCCAGCGCGGCGTCGACGCCGCCGGACCCGAGCAGGTCGAGATATCCGGAGTAGTCCAGGCGTTGCGACGGATGGCGGCGACGCAGGCGAATCGCGCTGGCCGCCACCGCCAGACCCAACGGCAGATCGCCCAGTGCCTGAGCCACCGCATCGGCTCCGGCGTCGTCGTCCACTTGGGCCCGACGGCGCAGATACGCCACCGACTCCGCGCGAGCGAACGGTTCGACGAGCACCTGCTCACCCAATTCTGCTGCGGCGCTGGATGTTCCGCTGATCAGCACGCGCACCGACGGTCCGGCCGGGAGATAGGGCCGCACCATCTCCGGATCGCTCACGGTATGGAAGATCAGGAGATTCGCGCCCGGCCGTTCCGACAGGGCCGCGGCCAAGCGGCGCGCGGACCCCACCGCATCGCCCGGTTCGGCGACCCCGAGCCCCTCGGCGACGGCGAGCAGATCGGTGAGCAGTTCGGATTCGGTTGCGGCACAGACCCACCCGACCACACCCTCGGCAGCGGCGATCGCCGCCCGCGCACAGGCGGCGGCGACCTGCGTGCGCCCCACCCCGGCACCCTCGTCCGGCGCGACCAGCACCACTACCTGACTGCGCCCGAGCGCCTCGCGCACCCGCCCGACGACCTCGCGATCGACGAAACCCATCGGCTCGTCCGGTATCTCACCGATCGCCGGTACATGAACGATCGACTCCCCGATCGACATCGGCGGCCCCCGAAACTTCTACTCCGAGCAGAACAATGAAAACTCAGCGCCGGACCCGTCCCGACACCCCGGCCAAGTTAACACTGCTCCGCCTCCGAGTGAACACCACTGCGCACCCCATTTCCGGGAGGCAAGAATCCGAATAGTGCTGGATTCACAACAAATCCGACAATTCCGATCAGGATCAGCCGGCAGGCGCGGCGATCGTGGCGCCGGTGAGTTCGACCGAGCGAATGCGGTCCGCGATATCGGTGGCGTGGTGGGCGAGGATGAGTTCGTCCGCACCGATGGAGTCGGCGAATTCGGTCAGGTAGGCGCGGACGTCCTCGGGCAGGCCGACGGCGGTGTACTTGGTCATCTCCGAGAGGTGGCGGCCGTTGGGGGTGGCGAGGAAGGCGTCGATCTCCTCGTCGGTGAACGGGAGATCACCCGCGCCGCGCCGGATCATCATCCGCGCGCGGGCCCGGTAGGCGACGGCGCGCTGTTGCGCCGCGTCCTCGTAGGTGTCGGCGGCGAAGACGTTCGCTCCGGCCATGACATACGGTTCGGCGAGCTGTTCCGAGGGCCGGAAGTGTTCGCGATAGACCTCGACGGCGCGGTGCAGCGCGTCGGGGGCGAAGTGGGAGGCGAAGGCGTACGGCAGCCCCAGTTGTGCGGCCAACTGCGCGCCGAACAGCGAGGAGCCCAGAATGTACAGCGGCACAACGCCTTCCGCACGAGGCACCGCCTGCACGCCGGGAATGCGGGAATCCCCGGTCAGATATCCCTGCAATTCGAGCACGTCCTGCGGAAAGGTATCGGCCGAGGAGTGGTCCCGGCGCAGCGCGAACATGGTCTTCTGATCACTGCCCGGCGCGCGGCCCAGTCCGAGGTCGATCCGACCCGGATACAGCGTCTCGAGGGTGCCGAACTGTTCGGCGATCACCAGCGGCGAGTGATTGGGCAGCATGATCCCGCCCGCGCCGAGCCGGATGCTCTCGGTCTGCCCCGCGACGTGCCCGATCAGCACACTCGTCGCACTCGACGCGATCGACCCCATGTTGTGATGCTCGGCATACCAGACCCGGCGATATCCGCTGCGCTCGGCAGCCTGGGCAAGGGCCACGCTGTTGTCGAAGCTGTCCCGCGCGGTCCCACCGGGTGCGATGGACGCGAGATCGAGGATGGACAGGGCGAGGGGCATACGTCGCCGCCTTTCGAAGATCGGTAACCCGGTGGGATTCCTGAAGTGCAACGCTGCGGAGCCCACCGCGCATTCCGTGTCCCGACTCACCCGATGATCGCGGGTGCGCGCTATCGCCCCAACGCCGCGAGCACGGCACGAGCCTGGTGGTCGGCTCCGAGCTGGTCGGGGTGGAACGGAACCACCAGGCCGGCCGGGTCGGTGGAGAACGGGATCAGGCCCTCGACCCAGCGGGTGCCGGGCGGCTGGCAGGCATCGTGGCCGGCACTGCCCCGGTAGGTGTCGACGAACCGCGCGCCGGACTCGGTGGCGGCGCGGGCCAGCATGGCATCGAGTTCGATCAGCTTGCGGCCGACCCAGACCGCATCGGTGTCGGAGATCGGGATCCGCGGGAAGCAGCCGCTGGAGATGCCGATGCCCTCCAGATAGTCCACCAGTAGGATCCGCGCATGCGGCGACCGTTCGCGGATATCGCGCACGGCCGCAACGATTGTCGGCTCGTAGGCGCTGATCTGCGCCGAGATCCGGTCCACGCCGCCGGGCACCCATTTCGCCTGGCAGGGCGACACCGCCGGATCCAGGGTCAGGCAATCCTGTACCGCGGGGGCCAATCCCGTGTCGTTGCCGCCGATTTCGAGCGTCACCAGATCGGTCGAGGACGTGAGGCGATCGAATTGCGGTGCGTTGACGCCGCCGGTGACCTCCTGTGGCCGCGTCAGGTCGTGCACGGTCGCACCACCGCAGGTCGCGTCGCGGAAATTCGGAATCGCCAGCGCGGCCGCCACCTGCTTGGCGTAATCGTGCGCACTCTGCGCGCAACCCAGCGGGACGAATTCGGTGCTCGGGGTGGTCACGGTGGCATCGGCCGCCCACGAATCCCCCAGTGCGACATACTCACCGAACCCGGGTGCGGCCGAAGCGGGCCCGGCGCCCGGCCATCCGGCCACCACCGCCGCACCGGCGATCAGCAGTGCTGAGATCTTACGCATCGCGTCTCCCTCACCCGACCCCGAGCAGAATTAATGGACGAACGTCCAGTAACCCGAAGATAGCACCGCGCAACCGCTTTCGGATGGAAAGGTCACAAGGTGTCGGCGGACGCGATCTCCCGGGCCGCCCGGTCACCGGACCGCAGATACCCCACCGCGGCCACGAGCAGCGCGAGCGTGAGCCAGATGTAGGCGTTGTGGTACAGCGTCGAATGCTGGTGATAATCGAAGACGCTGCTCGCTCGCACATCCAGCAGCGGTAACACCCCACCCGAAGCGATCACCGCCGTCACCACCGCGATCGGCGCCGTCACCACACCCGGCCGCCGGATCACCATGTCGGCCAGGACGATCAGCGCCGGGAACAGAAATACCCAGTGATGCACCCAGCTGTACGGGGAGACCGTCGTCATGGTCAGCCCGCACAGCGCGACGGCGGCCAGTTCGTCCCCGGCCCGCGACAACCGCCGGGCCAGCATCAGGCAGAGCCCCGCGACCGCCAGCGCCGCGATCAGCCACAGCACCTGATGAATTCCCGCGACGCCGATGGTGCGAGCGAGCAATCCGCGCAACGACTCGTTGGAGTTGTTCTGCGGCACGCCGACTCGCGCGGGATCGGCGAACGCGCCACTCCAGAACGTCAGCGAATCGCGCGGCATGATCAGCGCACCGACCAGCACCGTCGCGACGAATCCGCCGACGGCCATTCCCGCCGCCCGATACCGCTTGGTGGCCAGCAGATACAGCACGAAGAACGCGGGCGTCAGCTTGATGCCCGCCGCGACGCCGGTCAGCACACCTTTGCACCGCACCGAATCCGGTAGCGCCATATCCACCACCACGAGCATCAGCAGCAGAATGTTGACCTGCCCGAACGCCATGGTCTGCCGAATCGGCTCACACCACAGGGCCAGACCGGCGATCGGCACGCCCAGCAGCCCCATCCGCAGATCCCGCCGATACCCCAGCGTGGACAACCCCGCCCACGCCGAGACGACGACCATCGCGACATTGCCCAGCCCCGCGACGCAGTATCGCGCCACACCGGCCAGTCCGGCCAACGGCACGAACAGCAGGGCCGCGAACGGTGTGTAGACGAACTCCATCACCCCGCGGGTATGCCCCAGCAGCGGTGTGTCGTACAGCGAGACGCCTTGGGACACACGATGTCCCGCGATCTGGTACACCCCTAGATCGGTGAGGTGCAGCATGAACCCCGGTTCGCGCAGCACCAGATCGAGGTAGTACCCGCCCGCGATCACACCCACCACAGCGACGGCGCAGCAGACCGGAAGGGGAATCGCGCGACGCGGCGGCGCAGCGCCGACCGCGGACGGAACTGTCGGTTTCTCGATCGTCGGCAACGACACATCCACTCCAGCATTCGACGCCCGTGCGCCCAACACCGTAGCCCCCGCCCGACGACCTCACCCGGCCGCCGCGCGCCTCACTCGAGACGCGGCTCCCATTCGCAGGGCTGACCGTCCACCGACGGGTCGTAGAGCACGACGAACCGGAACTGCCGCGGGGCCGAGAGCGGGAACGGCCCGACGCTCAACTCCTCGCAGGTGTACCGGTCGCTGCTCATCGTGCGTACCCAGGTCGGCGGCCCGCCCTGCTGATCGAGCCACTTCTGAAAGACAGACCGTGCCGGTTTGGCGGCCATGATGACCGACATCAACGGTAATGCGTCGAGTTCACCGGCAGTGGAGACGAACCGAAGACTCTCACTCATGCAGGGAATCTTCTCACCTACCGGCCGGAACGAGGCTCAACCGCGACCGTGGCTGCGTTCGTAGGCGTCACGTTCGAGCGCTGCCCGGCTGCGCGCGGCCGCATCGGCGAGCGCCGGATCCAGACCGTGCTTGGCCAGCCGGTAGCGGCGGTAGACGTAGGTCAGCGCGATCGCGAAGAACATCAGCGGCAGGAAGATCAGCGCCATCATCGCCCCGCCCATCCACAGCGGGCCCGGTACCAGCAGGAACGGACTCAACACCACCAGCAGCGGAATCATCAGCCGCAACAGGTAGCGGCGGGACGCGCCCGGACCGGTGAGATCGTTCAGCACCCACCCGGACATCGACTCGGGCAGGGTGCCGCCGCAGATGTAGCGCAACCGCTGTAGCGGGTTCGGCGTCCGGTCGCTCATCGCCCTCTCCTTCGCATACCAAAAGGTCGTGCACTAACTATTAACACAAAAATACTACCGACACATCCTCGCAGATAGGATCATCAGCGCAGTTGAACTGTGATTATGGTTGCACCACCAGTTCCGCACACCTACGATTCGTGTACTAATGGTTGGTGTAGTTTCCCCACTCGACGAGAGGCGGAGTCGTGACATCCCGCATCGATGATCCGCTGCGCCTGGACCGCCAGGTCTGCTTCGCGCTGGCACTGGCGAACCGCGCGGTGCTGAGTATCTACCGCCCCTTGCTCGAGCCGATGGGCCTGACCCACCCGCAGTATCTGGTCATGCTCGCCCTGTGGGGTGAGGCGCCGCTCTCGGTCAAGGAGATCGGCGAACTGGTCCAACTCGATTCGCCGACGCTGTCCCCGCTGCTCAAACGTCTCGAATCCGCCGGATACATCAGCCGCCGCCGCGATGCCCACAACGAACGCGCCCTGGTCATCGATCTGACCGCGGCAGGCCGTGCGCTGCGCGCCCGCGCGGAGCAGATTCCGCCCGCCGTCGTGGCACGCCTGGGCGTGACGCTCGAAGACCTCGAGGAGTTGCACTCGGTCCTCGGGCGGGTCAACGCCGCAGCCCGGCGTGCCGCGGCAGCCGAATAGCTCACTCGCAGCGACCAGTCCCCCACCCGGACAGGGGAATTGATCATCACGGATGCGGCACGACTCGGTGCCGAACGTCCCGAAACCCCTGGCCCGGCGGGCACGCGCGCCTACCATGGAGATGCCGCCATGGTCAGCGTCGCAAGGGGAACATCATGGCCGAGATGAGCATCGCCGAATTACTCGCAGTCTTCAGAAGTATGACGCTGCTGGAACTTTCGGAATTCACCCGTGCGTTCGAGGAGGAGTTCGGCGTCTCCGCCGCCGCGCAGATATTCGCCCCGGCAGGGGCCGACGCGCCCGCGGCCACGGAGGTCGCAGAGGAACCCGACGAGTTCGACGTGATCTTGGAATCCTTCGGGGACAAGAAGATTCAGGTGATCAAGGCCGTCCGGGAGATCATCACCGGGCTGGGTCTGAAGGAGGCCAAGGATCTCGTGGAGTCCGCGCCGACGCCGATCGCCGAACGGCTGGACCGGGGTTCGGCCGAGACCGCCAAGGGCAAGCTGGAAGCCGCGGGCGCTCGGGTCGCGCTGCGCTGAATCCTCCTGCGCCGCACGTCATCGCGGGATCGTGAACGTCGCACTACGTCCGCGCGCGTCCAGACGGCCGTCTCCCCAACTCGCCCCGGCATAGGCATCGATCTCGATCGCGTACTCCCCCGCGATCAACTCCGCGGGCAGTCGCACCGACGCGGATGCGTGCCGGTCGACGATGTCCAGATACCGGCGCGTATCCCCCGGCCCCACCAGGAAGACCCGTGCGTACTCGAATGTCTTGCGCGAGGGCGATTCCGAGGCGGGCGCCCACCGCACGTCCAGCACGTCCGGATCGGCGGCGTCGACGACGACCCGCAGCGTCTCCCGCCTTCCGACCCGATCCCTCACGACTTTCCTCCTCGCGCGCCTGCGCACCGCCGCATCCTCGCGGTCCAGGCTGGCACGCACCGACCGGCAGGGCAACGCGGATCAGGGAACTCCCTGCCACAGATGCGACATCATCACCGGATAGCGGACCGGCCGGAAATCGGTGAACGTCAGATCCCGCACGTGGGTGAAATCGCCCCACAGCATCCGGCCGCCCCGCGAGAGCAGCGCCGGGCGCACGCTGCGGCGGACCTGGTCGAGTTCCGCGGCTTCGGCCGGACGTCGCGGCCCGGCGGTCCCGTACAGCCGCACCCCGGGCCCGGCCGGAAAACGTCCCGTGACCAGCGCGCGCAACCAGAACAGCCGGCCGCTGTCGACCGCCATCAGGCAGACTCGCGGATCGGCGTCGAGGTTGTCCGCGAGTACCCGGGTGTACTGGTCGAAGTAGAAACCGGTGCAATCGTCCCGCAGGTACACCGTCCCCACCGGCGTCACATGCGGCGCTCCGGTCGGATCGACCGAGGCGATCGCGAAATGCCCCGTCGAGCGCTTGCCGCGGGACACCACGTCACGGATCCGATCCCACTGTTCCTCGAGGCTCATGCCATCCCTTCGAATCGGTCGATCCTCAGACCGCGACGGTAGTCGCTCGACCTCACTCACGGCGATCGTCACTGGTCGGAACCCAGTCGGTCCAGCCATTCGGTCAGCAGATGCTGCTCGGCGGCGCTCAGCGAGGTGCGTTCGGGCAGGATCGCGCGCAGCGCGCGAGCGGTCCCGGACACTGTCGAATCCTGAACTGCCGGTTGCTCATTCGTCACGGCGGTGACCATGGACTCGCGCAGGACGCGCAGCAGCGCCGGATCGCGTCGATCCGGTGACAGCGACAGCCAGGTGAGCACCGCCCCGAGGGCCGAGGAATGGATGACCATGACCGCGAGTTCCTCGTTCACCCGCAGCCACCCACCCGCGGCCAGACGACCGACGCGACCCCGCAGAATGTCCATTCCGGCCCGCAGCGCAGGCGAGTCGCTGCGCTGTGGCTCGCTGTACATCAGCGTGTAGAGGGCCGGATTGGCCAGGCCGAATTCGACCGCCAGATCCCAGCCGTCCCGCAGATCCGCGATCGGGTCGGCGGGTTCGGGGTCCACGTGTTTGGCCGCGAGGAAGGTGGCGAAGCCGTGTTCGGCCACCGCGTCGAGCAGTCCGTCCTTGTCGCCGAAGAGGCGGTAGATGGCCGGGGGCTGCATGCCCGCGGCCACCGCGACCGCCCGGGTGGTCACCGCATCGCGGCCCTCGCGTTCCAGCAGATCGATCGCGGCCTCGATGACCCGCTGCCGGGACTGCTCCTGACCTGCGGTTCCGGTACGAGATTCGGCCGAGGCGTGCTCGGCGGGCGGATGTGCGGGCATGTATCAACGATAGCGGCTTGCCGGTTCCATCGTTAATATCGGTGATACTCTGATTCTGATATCAACGGAAACACAGGAGTGTGTGATGATCATCGTGACCGGAGCCACCGGACAACTCGGCCGTCGCATCGTCGAGCGGCTGCTCACGCGGGTGCCCGCCGAGCAGATCGGGGCCACCGCTCGCGATCCGGGCCGGGCGCGGGCACTCGCGGAACGCGGAATCCGGGTCCGCCCAGCCGATTTCGCCGATCCCGCAAGCCTCGCGCATGCCTTCGAGGGCGCGACTCAGGTGCTCGTCGTCTCGGTCGACAAATTGGGCGAAGAGGTGGTGCGCCGGCATCGCACCGCGATCGAGGGCGCGGTCGCCGCGGGCGCGCGGCGCATCCTGTACACCAGCCACGCGGGCGCGAATCCGCACTCGCATTTCGAGCCCTGCCGCAACCACGCGGCCACCGAGGAGATCCTGCGCACCTGCGGCGTGCCGTACACCGCTCTGCGCAACGGCTTCTACATATCCAGCGCGATGCGATTCTTCGAGCACGCAGCGGAATCCGGCCGAATCACCGTCCCCGCGGACGGCCCGGTCGCCTGGACCGCACACGACGACCTGGCCGAGGCCGCCGCCGCCATTCTCGCCGGGGAAGGCTCCTTCGACGGCCCCACCCCGCCCCTGACCGCCGCCCACACCCTGACCTTCGAGGATCTGGCCGCCCGGACCGGCACTCTCCTGGGCCGCGAGATCGAACGGATCACCGTGTCCGACAACGAATTCCGCGACCAGCTGACGAACGTAGGAGTCCCGGCCGAACTGGCGGACCTGTTCCTCGGCATGTTCACCGCTGCCCGCGCGGGCGAATTCGCGACCGTCGATCCGACCTTGCAGAACCTGATCGGCCGCGATCCCCTCGGCATCGACGCGATGCTGCGCGACCAGCTACCCACCCACGCCTGAGCAGCCGCATCGACATCGACTGCGGCGCACGGTGAATCGGTGGGATCGACGACTCCGGCCGAACGGCCGGTTGCGGCTCGACGTGAACCTCACGCCGAGCCGCTCGCCGAATGCGGGTCGGTCAGGCGACGACGCCGCTGTCGTCGATGACGATCTTCTTGGCCGTGCTGCCCGAGCGGCTGCCCAGGGCCTCGACCGCCTTGACGACGTCCGAGCCCTCGACGACCTCGCCGAAGACGACGTGCTTGCCGTCCAGCCACGGGGTGACGACCGTGGTGATGAAGAACTGCGAGCCGTTGCTGCCCGGTCCGGCGTTCGCCATGCTCAGCAGGAACGGCTTGTCGTGCTTGATCTGGAAGTTCTCGTCGGCGAACTTCTCGCCGTAGATGCTCTTGCCGCCGGTGCCGTTGCCGTTGGTGAAGTCACCGCCCTGCAGCATGAACTCGGGGATCACGCGGTGGAAGGGCGCACCCTTGTAGCCGAATCCGTTCTGGCCCGTGGCCAGCTCACGGAAGTTGCGGGCGGTCTTGGGCACGACATCGTCGAACAGCCGGAACACGACCCGGCCGAGCTTCTCGCCATCGGCCGAAATATCGAAATACACGTTTTCGCTCATGGCCAATATTCTTAACATCGGCCCCTTCCGCCGCGAACCACTGCGGTACCCGCCGAGCAGTCCGGCATCGTTGTCACACCCCTATGCGAACATATGTTCGTGTCACGGTCAGGTGGTTCGGACGGTTCGGCGGCCTCGTCGCGGGGTGCTGCCGCGCGGGCGTCGATCCTGCATGCGGACCTGGATTCGTTCTATGCCTCGGTCGAGCAGCGGGATGATCCGCGGCTGCGCGGCAAGCCCGTGATCGTGGGTGGCGGGGTGGTGCTGGCGGCCAGTTACGAGGCGAAGGCGCACGGGATTCGCACGCCGATGAACGGGCGGCAGGCGTTGCGGCTGTGTCCGCATGCGATCGTGGTGCCGCCGCGGATGTCCGCGTATGCGCGGGCGAGCCGGGCGGTGTTCGAGATCTTCCGGGACACCACGCCCGAGGTGGAGGGCATCTCGATCGATGAGGCGTTCCTGGACGTCGGCGGGTTGCTGCGGATCGCCGGGAGTCCGGTCGAGATCGCTCGCACCCTGCGCGAGCGGGTGCGCGCGGAGGTCGGCCTGCCGATCTCGGTGGGCGTGGCGGGCACCAAATTCCTCGCCAAGGTCGCCAGCGCGGTCTCCAAACCGGATGGGCTGCTGGAGGTGCCGCCCGGCGGCGAGCTGGACTTCCTGCATCCGCTGCCGGTCGAAAGACTCTGGGGCGTAGGCGAAGTCACCGCCCGCACGCTGCACGAGCACGGGATCACCCGGATCGGCCAGCTCGCCGAACTCGGCGAGAAGGGCCTGTCCGGTCTGCTCGGTCCCGCGGCCGGCCGCCACCTGTACGCGCTGTCCTGGGCCCGCGATCCCCGTCGCGTCGACACCGGCCGCCGGCGCCGCTCCATCGGCGCACAACGAGCCCTGGGCCGACGCACCCGCACTCCCGAGGAGATCCAGGCCTACCTGTCCGGCCTGGCCGACCATCTCGGCCACCGCCTGCGCGCCGCCGATCGGGTGTGCCGAACAGTGGTGCTGCGCTTACGATTCGACGATTTCACGCGAGCCACCCGGTCCCATTCCCTGCCCGCGGCCACCGACCACGGCCGCGTCATCGATCAGGCCGCGCACACCCTGCTCACCGCGGCCATGCCGATGATCCGCGAACGCGGCCTCACCCTGATCGGCCTGTCGCTGACCAACCTCGACGACGCCCACACCATGCAACTCACCCTCCCCTTCGAACCTCGCCCCGACTCCACCCTGGACACCACCCTCGACCAGCTCCGCGACCGCTTCGGCGCGGGCACGGTCACCCGCGCCGCCCTATTGCACCGCGGCGAAGGACTCTCGGTCCCGCTGCTGCCCGATTGATCATCCGGGCCCCGGGGGAGGTTAGCGTGGGTCGGATGGCGTGGACGTTGAGCGAACCGACCGGGCAGGGTTGGCAGCAGGTGGGCGAACTGGTCGCGGCGTTCGGGTTGTCGGCGCTGATCGGGCTGGAACGGGAGTTGAAGCAGAAGGCCGCCGGACTGCGGACCTATACGGTGGTCGGGCTGGGGTCGGCGCTGTTCATGCTGATCAGCAAGTACGGATTCGGCGATGTGCTGGCCAGCGGCAAGGTGGTGCTGGATCCGTCCCGGATGGCCGCGCAGATCGTCTCGGGTCTGGGATTCATCGGCGGAGGCATCATCTTCGTCAAGCGGGATTCGGTGCGCGGGCTGACCACCGCGGCCAGTATCTGGCTCACCGCGGCGGTCGGCGCGGCGGCCGGCGCCGGACTGCCGGTCCTGGCCGTGGTCGGAGTCGTCGGGTATTTCCTGGCGATTCTGACGTTGCCGCGGGTTGCGGCGGTGCTGCGGCGCCTGGTACCCAATCCGTGGCCGGTACTGGCCGTGCACTACGTCGACGGACGCGGGTTGCTGCGCGAGATCCTCGAGTTGGTGACGCGATCGGGATTTCACGTCACCGATCTGGCCACCACGCACACTCGCTCGGACGACCACACCGAGACCACATCGGTCGAGGTCACCGTCCACCTCGGCGGACGCGGCGACATTCAGGAACTCATCGCCTCGGTCAGTGAGCTGACCGGGGTGCTCGACGTGGCCAGTGGCGACGAGACATATTGAATTCCCCTGCCGCGGAACCGATCACGCGGGCACGACGCCGTGTGCCCGGATCAGCGGCAGATCGTTGTAGGTCGCGATGCCCGAATCGGCGGCCACGACCGCGGGCACCGCGTTGATCACCGGCATGGCGGTCATGATGTGCCCCAACTCCATGAAATCGGCCAGCGTCTCACCCTGGAAATCGGGCGGCGGCAGGAAGGTGACGACGTTCTTCACCGTCGGGCGTCCGTCCACCTGGAGTACCCAGCCCATGTCGTCGATGGTCCAATTCGGTTCCAGCGTCTGGCCTTTGCGCCACCGGACGTTCACGTCGATCAGCGTCCGACCGCCGACGATGCCCTTCCAGCTGGCGAACACACCGGCGACGCACCCGGCCGGGATGGTCCAGGAGTCCATCACGAGATCGGTTGTGGTTCGGGCATATTCGGGGTCGCAGCGCACCTCGTCGAGTTCCACGCCGAGCGCGTCGGCGATCATCCGCACCGCCTCGCCGAAGACGCCGGTGCCCTGCGCGGTCATGGCGGGCAGATCCGGATTGTCGATCGGCTGGCCGAATCCGACCGGGCGCTCGGTAGCGGGCGAATCGTAGAAGGTGGTGTCGGCGGCCTCGCTGACGGTCACCTTGTCCACGCGATCGCAGATGCCCGCCGACACGATCGCCAGCAGATTCACGAAGCCGGGGCTGATGCCGGAACCGAACATCGTCGCACCGCCGGTGCGGCACGCCTCGATGATCCGGTCCCGGCCCCCGCCCTGATTGTGGCCGGTGATGAACGACGCGGTCGCGACGACGTTCACCCCGGCGGACAGGATGCGGACGAGTTCGTCCACGTCGATCCACATCGGGTTGTAGATCACGCAGTCCGGTTTCAGTGCCAGCAGTGCGTCGACGTCGTTGGTCGCGGTGACGCCGAGCGGGTCGATCCCGCACAGCTCGCCGACGTCGCGTCCGGCCTTGTCCGGCGACCACGCGTAGCAGCCGACCAGTTCCAGCGTCGGATTCGCGGCGATCGCCCGGACCGAGGCCTTACCGACATTGCCGGTCGTCCACTGGACGACCCGATACCGCGCATTCTCAGCCACGAGCCCAGTCTAGAGACCCGTTACCGAATTCAGCATCGATATTCTCAAATAAGAGAACTGCAATCTCATACCGCGGGGATCTCCGACGGACGGCAGGCGTCCATGACGGCGGTGATGGATTCCTCGCCCGGCCGAGCGGCCACCACACGGACGATCGCGGTGTCCAAACCCCTTGCCAGACGGCCGAATCCGGCCGCGGCTCCCGAGGCCGGCCCGAAATATCCGACCTGCCGGGCGAGTTCCACCGGGAACGCCTCGATCAGCTCGTCCAACGAGGCTCCGCGATCCCGACGTTCCTCCAACTCGGTCAGCACCTCGTCGAAGCCCATCCGGCCGAAGTGACCGCGATAGCCGAGAGATTTGTTCGCCCCGGGCGCGGCCAGCGCGTATCCGATCAGGGCCCGCACCAGACCCCGGCGGGCCAGATCCTCGTCCTCGTCCACGCAGATGCGGATGTACTCGATCATCGACACCTCGCCGGGATCGCGACCGGCCGCCCGTGCACCTTGCGCGACGATCTCCCGATTGGCGGCGACCTGGTCTGCGGTGCACCAGTTCAACGACGCGGCGTCGGCGGCCTCCCCCGCGAGGGCGAGCATCTTGGGCCCCAGAGCGCCCAGCGCCACAGGCACTTTCGGCGGCGTCGAGCCGAGCGCGACACCGTGCAACTGCACCGCCCGGCCCTCGTGCTCGACCGTCTCACCGGCCAGCAGCGCGCGCAACGTCACGAGCCATTCACGCATCGTGCCCAGTGGCCGCAGATCGTCGGCCAGCCCCAGCGACCGCCGGAATTCCGGCGAGTGCAGCGCGCCGGAGCCGATCCCGAGCACGAATCTGCCGCCGCTGATCTCGCCGACCGTCGCCGCGCAGGACGCCAGCGCGGGCACCGACCAGTAACCGATCGGCACGACCGAGATGCCGGTGCCGATGCCGCCGGGCACCAGATCCGCGGTCGCCGCGGACCACTGCGCGCAGATATGCGTCGCCTCGCGACCGATCGAGGCGTTGGTCCAGACACTCCGATACCCCTGTCGGGCAGCATGTCTGCCCAGCTCCCGGTACTGATCCCAGGACAATCCGAGGCCCCGGTCCAGGCCGACCGCGATTTCCATGGCACACCTTCCGTCGTTTCTCACATCGCCCACATACCGACTCGGACGATAGCCTCATGGCTGTTCGAGGTGCGACGACGGAGGCACACCATGACCACGCTGCGACAACGGCTCATCCGCGCGGTGGACGCGCTTGCGCGAGGAGGCGTCGAACTCGGCGCACACGAAATCGACACCATCCAGGATCTGCGGGTGCCGATGCCCGACGGCGTCGAACTGCTCGGCGATCTGTATCGCCCCACCGATGCGGACACCTCACTGCCCACGATCGTGATCCGCGGGCCGTACGGGCGGCGCGGTGTCATGGGCGGTGCGGCCCGCGCACTGGCCTACGAGGGATTCACCGTCTTCTTCCAGAGTTGCCGTGGCACTTGGGGTTCCCAGGGCCGGTTCACCCCGCAGCACGACGAGCAGCGCGACGGTACGGCCACCCACCGCTGGGTGCGCAAACAGCCGTGGTTCACCGGACATCTGGCGACGTTCGGCGAGAGCTACATGGGTTATACGCAGTGGGCCGTCGCGGGCCGGATGCAGCGCGAGGATCCGGACAACGCCCCCGAAGCCCTGGTCCTGCAGATCACCATGCCCGATTTCGGCGAAATCACCTGGGACAATGGCGCTTTTTCCCTGCGCAACGCCCTGGGCTGGAGCCGAATGATGGATCTGATGGACCGCGGCGGGCTGGCGCTGCTGGGCATCGTCCTGCCGGATCGCAAGCTGGACAAGGCATTCGACGCGCTGCCGCTGAGCCGGGGCGACAGCGCCGCGACGGGACATCCGATCCACTGGTATCAGGACTGGGTCCGGCACGAGCGGCTCACCGACGAGTACTGGACCTCGCAGTCGCACACCGCCTCGGTGCCCGATGTCACCGCGCCGGTGCTGATGGTGACCGGGTGGTACGACATCTTCCTGCCGTGGCAGCTGCGCAACTACCGGCAGTTGGTCGAGGCGGGTAATCCGCCGCGCCTGACGGTCGGTCCGTGGGGACACATGTCGCGCGGCAAAGCCGGTCCGGCACACCGGGATACGATCGAATTCCTGCGCGAGGTGTTCACCGGCGGGGACGCCGGGCGGGCTCCGGTGCGGATGTTCGAGACCGGCGCGCAGACCTGGCACGAGTTCGAGGTGTGGCCGCCCGAGGGCGTCGCCGCGCAGAACTGGCTGCTGCACGCGGGCGGCGGGCTGTCCACCGAGGCCGCATCGGGCGGCGCGACCCGCTACACCTACGACCCGCAACACCCGACTCCTGCGGTGGGCGGCCCGAGCCTCGCACCGGACAACCGGCCCGCGGACAACGCCGAACACGAGCGTCGCGCGGATGTCGTGACCTTCCGCTCCGAACCGCTCACGACCCCGCTGGAACTCGCCGGGGAGCCGGTCGCGAACATCAGGATCCGTTCCAGTGCAACAAGTTACGACGTTTTCGTGCGCATCACCGATGTGCACCCCGACGGGCGGGCGATCACCGTCTGCGACGGCATCCGCCGGATCGGCTCGGTCGGGACCGCCGCCACCGATCCCGCACCGGACGCCGACGGATTCCGCGATGTTCCGGTGCATCTGTGGCATACGTTCCACAGTTTCGCGGCCGGACATCGCGTCGGGATCCAGGTGAGCTCCGGCGCCCATCCGCGCTACGCCCGCAACCCCGGGACCGGGGAGCCCGCCTTCGACGCCACCACGACAGTCGTCGCGCACCAGGAGATCTCCCATTCCGGCCCGACCGCGTCGGGGATCTCGCTGCCGGTGTGGACGCGATGACGGTCCCACCGGTTCCCACCCTCGAGTGGGCGTTCGAGGTCGAGGCCGAGCTGGGGCTGCTCGAGGATCACGGGCAGACGCGGGCCGGGCATCGGCGCGTCGTTCCGGTCGTCGGCGGGACGATCCACGGCGCGTTCGAGGGCACGATCCTGCCCGGCGGCGCGGACTGGCAGCTCGTGCGCCCCGACGGCGCGATCGAGATCGATGGCCGCTACTCCGCGCGGGCCACCGACGGCGACCTGCTGTACCTGCACGCCGTCGGCGTCCGCAGTGGCCCGCCGGAGGTCCTGGACGCACTGTTGCGCGGCGAGCCGGTCGATCCCGCGGACTACTATTTCCGCGCCGCGATCACGCTCGAATCCGCCACCCGCCCCGAGTTCGAACGATCACTGTTCGTCGCCTCCTACGTGCGCGAGGCACACCGCGTGCGCTACATCGCCTACCGCGTGACCTGATCACCTCCTCGGCGAGTTCGCAGCGGGCTCCCAGCCCGCACATGTCCCACGTCCAGGTCGGCCGATGAGAGTGGACTCATCGGCACCCGGACCGACCGGGTGCACCGCTCGGTGTGGGAGGTGTCCGGATGAGTCGAGTGCTCACGGCCGCCCAGAGGGAGCTGCCCCGGAACACCCTGCTATCGGCCGCGCACGAAACCAACGGCAGCGTACGAGGGGCAGGCCTACCCGGCCGAACGTCGACGGCCTCCGCTGAAATCCCGGTCTCCACACGGGGATTCGTCTTTCTCGTCGGTGTAGCGGCGCTGGTTCCCTGTGTCCTGTCCTCGCTCGGCGAGGTGGACCGCGGCGTGGCCGATCTGCTGGGGTTCGGGCTGTTCCTGGTGTTGTCTCGGGTGTTCCTGCTGGTCGCGGGGATCGGGCTGCTGGCGAACGGGGTCGTGGTGGTGCGCCGGGAAGGGATGCGGGTGGCGACCGCGCTGGCCGGGGTGGTCGGACTGGGCCTGCTGGTGCTGTCGATGGCGGTGCGGGACATGGTCGATCCCGATGCGGGGTGGTTGTCCACCGTGGCCGGGGTGATCGTGGTGCTGGGCGCATTTCTCGTCGTGCAGTTGGTCGGGTACACCGGTTACGCGGTGCTGTATGCGCGGCGGTCGCGGGCGGTCGGCGGAGAGGTTCTCGTCGTCCTCGGCTGCGGGCTGGACGGCGCCCGCGTGACGCCCCTGCTGGCCTCGCGGTTGGACCGTGCAGTTCGGGCCTACCGGGCAGCGGTCGCCGCGGGGGCGGATCCGATCGTGATCACCTCCGGTGGGCGCGGCCCCGACGAGAGCGCCTGCGAGGCCGACGCGATGGCCGATTACCTTGTGGAGCAAGGCATTCCGGAGAGCCGGATCGTCCGCGAGCGCGAATCACGGACAACCGAGGAGAATCTGCGCTACTCGGCAGCGGCGGCGCGCGAACGCGGCCTGCTGCGCGAGGGGCGCCGAATGGTCGTCGTCACCAGCGATTTCCACGTGTTGCGGGCCGCGATGCTGAGTCGTCGTCTCGGTCTGCGCGCCCGGGTGATCGGCGGCCGGACCGCACGCTACTTCGTCCTCACGGCCTTCCTGCGGGAATTCGCCGCCTTCCTGGCCCTGCATCTGCGCACCAATATCGCCCTCGGCGTGCTGCTGATCCTGCCCGCGGTACTCGGCTCGATCGCCGTGCTGCCCTAGCGAACCCGGCCGACTCAGCCGGCCATATCCTCGGCCCGCACGATCGCCCTGAGCTTGGTCAGCGCGCGATGCTGCGCCACCCGCACCGCCCCCGAGGTGCTGCCCACCGTCGTCGCGGTCTCCTCCGCGGACAGACCGACCACCAGACGCAGCACCAGAATCTCGCGAGTGTGCTCCGGAAGCGCCGCGAGCAGAGCGTGCACCCGCCGCCTGTCCTCGGATTCGATGGCACGCTGTTCCGGTCCGTAATCGGTGCAGACGACCTCGGGGACCTCATCGGTCGCATACGACTTGTCCCGGGCGATATTTCGGCGCGCATCGGCCACCTTGTGCGCGGCGATCCCGTAGACGAAGGCCATGAACGGCCGCCCCAGATCCCGATAACGCGGCAGAGCCGTCATCACCGCCAGGCAGACCTCCTGCGCGACGTCGTCGGCGGACACCTGCCGCTGCTCCGCGTACCCGATCCGCGCCCGGCAATAACGCACCACCGGCGGCCGGACGATCTCCAGCACCCGGACGAGAGCCGACCGATCCCCCTGCGTCGCGGCGCCGACGAGGGCATCCAACTCGTCGGTGATCGGGAACGGTTGTTGCTGCGCCGCGCTGTCGAACCGTCGAACCTGTTCGTGCGCAACGCCGAATACCTCCGATACCTCCCCGGCCGACCCCGGCACCAACCGCACCTCGCCCTCGACTCGCCGAACCTGTTCCGGCACAACGCCGGCTACCTCCGACGCCTCCGCGGCCCCCGACTCGACAGACACCGGCAGCGTCGACGAACCCGCCGCGGAGACAGTCACCGAATCGATGACGTCGCGCAGTTCACACAATGCGTAAGCCACAACCAGAACCCCACTGTTCGAGCGCCTCGAACCGGGAGGCGCGCCCCGGCCCGAAGCCGGAAACCAGCCCTGGCGAAGCTGAAAGATCTAACGGTGGAACGTGTTTCACACTGTGCTGGCACGACCGCCGCAGTCGAGTATGCCCATCGTTTACTGGTGCGAGAGGGTGCGACGCGCACCTGATGGTCTTGGTCCCTCGGATAGAGGACTTTCGGCCTCTCCGGCCTGAGGTGCGGCAAACCTCAACTGGGACTTGGCGACATGGTCGGCGTCCTCACACCGGATTCAGTCGGGGTGACGGCGGGAAGGTGACCGGGAGTGCCGCCATCGCGCGGTGGAAAGGTCCCGGGCGCCAGCTGATCTCGCTCGGATCAACCGCCAAGGTGATCTCGGGCAGGGTGTCGAGCAGTTGATCGATGGCGTCCTGCACCACAAGATAGGCGACCGTGCGGGCCGGGCAGGCATGCGGGCCCGCGCCCCAGGCCAGATGCGACCGGTTACCGGTGCGGTCGCCGCCGGCGATCAGCGGATCGTTGTTGCAGGCAGCCAGGCTGACCACCACCGGCTGATGGGCGGGCAGCCAGGTGTTCTCGATCAGAATCGGCTGGCGCGGATAGGTTATGGAGAAGTTGGCCATCGGCGGATCCTTGAACAACACCTCGTCCAGCGCGTCGCGGGTGGACAGGCTGCCGCCGAGCATGTCGCCACCGAAACGACCGTCGGTGATCATCAGCAGCAGGGTGTTGGAGATCAGATTCTGCTGCGGTTCGATACCCCCGCCGTAGAAGACGATCAGGTTGTAGAGCATCTCCTCGTCGGTGAGCCGGGCCGGATGGTGCGCGATCCGGGAGGTGAAATCGTCGCCGGGTACCGCGCGCCGCAGCTGGACCAACTCCATCAGCGCCCGGCTCAGATGTTCCAGACCCCAGGCGGCGTTCACGGTGTCGAACAGTGCCGCCATCCCGCTGGCCACGCGCGCGCCCAGCTCCGCCGAACACCCGACCATCTGATTGAGCACCTCGAAGACGAGCGGAAACGCGTACTGGGACACCAGATCCGCCGATCCGGATTCACAGAATTCGTTGATCAGCGGGATGGCGATCCGCTCTACCGTCGCATGCAATCTGTGCAGGTCGACCCCATTGAAGCCGGTCGTGAACGCCTGCCGGTAACGCTGGTGCAGATCACCGGTGTTGCGTATGACATTCGGATACCACTGCATGATCGGGCGCACCGGGCAATCTTCGGGAACGCTCACCTGCCATGCCCGTGGGTCGGCCGGGAAATGGTCGGGATCGTTGAGGATTCGCAGCGCGGTGTGATAGCCGATGACCAGCGTCGCAGGTACACCCGGTGACAGCTCGATCGGCACCAGCGACCCGTGGCGATCGCGCATCTCCTGATAGGCGCGGTGCGGGTCGGCGACGAATTCCGGTGTGTCCAGCAAGATTCGGGGGCCTTCGGGGTCGACCGGGGAGCCGGTGTGCGCGACCGGGCAACCGGTCGCGGTGGCGGGGACTCCGAACAGATCCGAATGTGATGTGGTCAAAGGGGTTACTCCAGAGAATGAACCGTGAAACGCGGCAGAGGTTCCGCTGTCGGCCGATGGCTAACAGTGTTGCCTCATGTCCGTACTGGGCGACAGGGCTTCAGCAGCCTACCGGCTAGCTTCTTCGCTGAACGGACTTTTCGGCACGGATGCGAAGAAACGGGCGGCTCGTACGAAGGACGTGGCCGTTCATCGGTGAATGTCCGGCAATCGGCTGGTGTTCGAGCGTTACCATCAGCTCCGAGCGCGATGTGCGACGCGCCGCCGGATGGGTGCCGACGTCCCGAATCATCAGCGCAGAAAGGTGATCCTCATGGTGTCCTGGGAGGGGTCGCAGGGGGATGGCGCGGCGCAGGAGCCGACCATCTCCGCGGAGCAGGCGCGGCGGGAGCGGGAGTTGATCGAGCGGGTGGTGGACTCGTTCGAAGGGACGCCGGATCCGCGGTTGCGAGTGGTGATGCAGGCGTTGACGCGGCATCTGCACGCGTTCATCCGGGAGGTGCGGTTGAGCGAGCAGGAGTGGCAGGCCGGTATCGAATTCCTCACTCGCGCCGGGCATATCACCGATGATCGGCGGCAGGAGTTCATTCTGCTGTCCGATGTGCTGGGTGCGTCCATGCAGACCATCGCGGTGGCCAATCCGGCGCAGGGGGCGGCGACCGAGGCTACCGTGTTCGGACCGTTCTTCGTCGAGGATTCACCGCACATCGCGCTGGGCGGCGACATCGCGCATGCGGCGGCGGGCGAGCCGTGCTGGGTGAGCGGAACGGTCAACGGAACCGACGGCACACCCGTCGCCGGGGCGCGGATCGAGGTGTGGCAGGCCGACGCCGAGGGCTTCTACGACGTCCAGTACCCGGGTGAGCATCTGGACGGCCGCGGCCACATGTTCACCGATTCCGAAGGCGCGTACCGCTTCTGGGGCCTGACTCCCACCCCTTACCCCATCCCGCACGACGGTCCGGTCGGGGACCTGCTCGAGGCGACCGGACGCTCGCCCGTGCGCGCGGCCCATCTGCACTTCATGGTCACCGCGCCCGGCTACCGCACCCTCGTGACCCACATCTTCGATGCCGACGACCCGCAACTCGCGTTGGGCGACTGCGTATTCGGCGTCAAGGATTCACTGATCGAGCGATTCGACCGCCAGCCCGCCGGAACTCCCACCCCCGATGGCCGCGATCTCGGCGACAGCACCTGGAGCCGAGTACATTTCGACATCGTCCTGGCCCCGGAGTATCCCTGAATCGCAGGGTTCTACCGAACCTTTACTCCCACAGTGGATTCCAGGAATGCCAAAGCCCCCGGAGGAAAGAGTTCGCGCGGCAGCACCCGTAACCTGAACTGCCCGTACAGCGCAACGGTCCGCTCCCGGACACGAACCCACTCGATATGGTCGTACCAGTAATCGACGATCCCGTCGGCGGTAGCGACCTCGAGTGCGTCCGAGAGGTAGCGGATCTCCAGCACCGCACCGGGATTCGCATGACGTCGCACCCAGGACGCACCGCGACGCACATCCCGCACCGAGAACCCCGCGAACAACAGCACCACGAGCACCAGGATCACGACGAACGTCGCGAGCACCGACCAGATGCTGTTCCACGCGGGATACTGCTCAGGCGCCCCGAACCACCCGAGCACGAGCCACAGAAGGCGATAGACCAGCACGACAACCACGGTGACCGCGGCGGCGACTCCGACCGCGATCATCCACAAGTCGAGTAGCCGCCACCGCAACGCGATATCGTGCCGACTGATCCACACCGCGGTCCGCGGCGCAGCCACGTCCCGAACGATCATCGCGCCGACCTCGTCACGATGCATCGTCGTTCGATTCGAATGCACAGCACCTCCCCGGGAAATGGGGGAATTGTACGCGTGAACCAACTCGGTGCGGCTGAAATCGCTGCGCCCACACCCGATCACGAAGCCGGGTCGGCGTGTTCGAGAACGCGAGTGAGTAGTACGGCGAGACTGTCTCGTTCGGTGGCCGACAAGGGTTTCAGCAGGTCGTCCTGGACGGCCGAGAGTGCCGAGTCCAGTTCTTTCAGGCGTCGTCGGCCCGATCGGGTCACGGTGATCAGGTTACGTCGCCGGTCCTGAGGGTCCGCGGTACGCGAGACGTGGCCCTGCTCGGTCAACTCCCGCAGCATGGCGTGCATGTCGCTCTGGTCGATTCCGCACCGCCGGCCGATCCGCACCTGACTGTCCGGCCCGAACTCGTCGAGCGCGGCGAGGATCGCGAAGTGGTAGGCGCGACCGTCGAGTGCGGCCATCGCTTCGCCGATGAGCCGCTGCGACCGTCGAGCAGCCTTGCTGATGAGCCAGCTCGGCTTGTTGCGCAGACGCGTGGGCGTTTCCTCCGGCTCCATGCACGGAAGTCTAGCCAAACTCTTGGTTCACCCCACGAATACGATTATCCTGGGGTCAACCAAGCTTGGTTTACCCAAGGATTATGAAAGGCGAAGCGATGTCACTCACTTCGGAACAAGCACGGACCGTCAGCGCCCGCGTACGCGAGCACGCCACCGAACTCGGCGCACGAGTCACGGTCGCGATCGTCGACGGCGGCGGACACGCGCTACTCGTCGATCGCATGGACGGCGCACCACCCCTGTCGGCCCGAATCGCCCCCGCGAAAGCCTCCAGCGTGGCATTGTTCCACCGCGACGGCAGCGAGCTGACGCGCCTACAGCAAGCGTGGCCCGCACTGTTCGCCCAGATGGACCAGCTAGCAGGAACACCCGTCATCGCAGGCGCAGGCTCTCGCCTGATTCGCCACGGCGACACCGTGGTCGGCGCGATCGCAGTCAGCGGAGGCATGCCCGAACACGACGACGCCTGCGCCGAAATCGGCCTCACTTCCCTCTCGTCCCCTGCGTCGACCTAGCCCGACTGCTCGTCCGCCGACAGAAAGGCCTTGCAGAGCAAACACTTCGCCGCATTCAGCAGAAAGCAACCCGGCAAGAATCACGCCCAAACCGGCACGAGTACGCAGCCTCGGAGAAGTCGACTTCCGAAACATGTTGTCCTGCAACACTGAATTGGCAGTCGACTCCGCGAGGACATATGAGTGTCACTACGGCAGGAGGCGGTTGACGAACCCTGCCTCCACTAGCCTGGAGTACGCGGCCTCGACATCGCCCGGCACATCCTGCGTGACCGCCCACCCTTTGGCCGGATATACCCGGATTCGCTGGGTGTCTCCAACGAGCATATTGATGACACGATCGACATCGCCGATGCTTTCGATATACTCATCGAGTGGCAGCGGCAACGAGCCGCACACGATTTCCACACCAGGCCAACGCTTTCGAGCGATCGCATAGCTGCGACGCTGCTGATAGGGACGGCAGATGAGCATGATCGAGCGGACCGCTTCGAGCATCCGGTGCCGTTCGAGGAGAGCCCGTGTGAAGTCGATGTTCTCACCGGTATTGGTGGCGTTGGGTTCGACGAGGATCGCACTCTCGGGCACCCCGAGACCGATCGCATGCTCGCGATAGTGGACTGCTTCGCCCCGTGGAAACCGCTCGACAGTGGTGGGCGCGTTGGCGCCGGTGAAGACGATCGAAGGGAAGACACCTCGCTTGTGCAGCTCAGCCGTGTAGGTCGCAACACCCAGATCGTGACTGCCCAGGCCGATTCCGATGTCGACGGGCCGAATGTCGTGGTCGAGTTGGTTGTAATTCCAGAGCGTCTCGACGTCGGCTCGGAGATGGTCGGGCAGTGTCGTCTTCGACATCGGACCGGTCCTACCGACCCGACCCCAGCTGCACACTGGCGACCTCAACCCATTCGTACCGGTGGTGATCACGGTTGAGCTCGATCAGCGAAACCGCGGAAATTAGTTCCGTCACTTTCAGCTGTTCGAGGTGTGCTTCGTCGATCAACTGCTGCAATTCGGATATCGAGCCCTCCCCCGTGGAGTAGGCGAGCGACAGATGCGGTCCGAAACGAGCATCCCGTTCCGGCACACACTGTGCGCCCCAGACATCCCCTATGGCCTGTTGAAGATCTGTCCGGACCCGCACCAACTCCGATCCCGCGACCGGAAGCCCGATCGTCTCCCGATCGGCGGCAGGCGGTCCGAATATCGCATCGAACGGCTCACGCCGACCGAGGTACTCCGCTGTCGCCGTAACGATCTGCTCAACATCCGCGCGGGCAACTTCATCGGTGAACCCGATGCCCTGCACAGTGATATGCAGTCCCTCCCCAGCCACAGGCTGCATCGTCGGAATCCTTTCCAGCAGTGGAGCGAACCGGTCCACGAGCGCTCGGACCGAGGAGTTCTCCCCGAACGTCACATGCCAGGTATAGAACGACCTACCCGCACGCCAGCCCGGACGCCACCACCAGTGATCACGGGTCGAATCAGACACGCACCTCATTCTTCACCGGCCTGTGTCGCCAGGGCGGGCAACCCATCGAGATCTGCTCGGAACTCGGCGGCTATCTCGCCGATCTCTCGCGCCGCCGAAGAAGTTCGCGACGTCGCCCTCGCCAATTCGGCGATCTCATCTACGCGCTGCACCAGCGGCCCCATTCGATGCTCCGATGGTGTCATCGCAACCACCTCCCCGAGATGCGCCGCAGCCATATCGACATCCCCCAGCGTGAGGTACGCCTTGATCTGCTGACACCGGACCATTCGCTCCGACCCCAGATTCCGGAGCGCGGGAGCAGTCTGCTGGAAGCCCTGCACAGCAGTTGCTGCGTACTCGATGGACTGGCCGGCATCGCCGTTCAGCAGAGCGGCGTCAGCCCAATACCCTCCGGCTCGCTCGAACGAGCACGTGAATGGCCCGGCGAGCGTGTCCGGCTGAGGGGTTTCCGCCAGCCGAGCCGCGGTTTCCAGCGCCAATTCCAACGCTGCACTCGAACCCGCCGCGTTACCCACTCGCGCCTGATCTATCGCCAAAGCACTCGCCGAAATCAGTGACGCGGTGCCGGCTCCGACATATCCCAACCCATCGGTCGCCGCTTCGACGGCCGAATGATAGTCGCCGCGCCACGACGCCGATGTATTCCGAGCTGCGCAGATCCATCCCCTGAGTTCGTCGTCATCGGCGTTGTCCGCCAATGCCCACGCGGCCCGCAGATGCCGATCCGCAATATCTGCCCGTCCGAGATCCGTGGTCATCCAGCCCAGGATCGTCATCGACCATCCTGCGATCCCATACAACTCCGCTGCCTGACTCGGCCGCTGCCGACCCTGCAACAGTTCGATCGCACGGTTGCGGGTCTCTACAACCCGTCGAAACAGCGGCAACGTGGGGGAATTGAGGTATTCCTTGGTAGCCCAGCGCAAGTTGCCACGGAGGTCTTGAATCGTCAGCGAGCCCACGTTACTCGCCTCCGCCCACGACAGGACGGCAGCAGAAACGTCAGCAGTGGCGACAAGCATGTCGGCCGGTTCGTTGATCTGCGCCGTGTTCGTCCGAGCGATGGCGGACCTGAATCGTGTCCGGACATCCTCAGGCGCGTTCTCCAACAACTCGTACAGCAGGCGTTTGCTCGCCTCACGCACAGTGTTGACCTGACCGGACTCCCAGAGCCGAAGCGTCCGTTTCGTTACCCCCACGGCGCGAGCGAATTCTAGTGGGCTCCGGCGGGTTGCCTCGCGCAGCGCGCGAATCTGCTCGGGTGTCCACTCGATGCTAACCATAGAGTTGCTCCCTGCCTACGAGTGAGTCCGAACTCAAATTACCTGCTTCTAGCCACTTTCACCCCATTTCCGCACTGTTATTACCCGATTCGGACCGTGCAGGCTGAGGTCAGCTCCCGATGCCGGGATGTCCAGTCTCACAATGAAACTCCTCGGCATCGGGAGAGTCCACCCGACCCCGCACACCCCGAAGGTTCCGATGCTGACGACATCGCTCCTGATCGGTATCACCGCCGCCGTCGCGGCTCTGGCCCTCGCTGCGTACTCGCTAGCGGACGATCGGCCGCGATTCGCGAAATCCCAGGCAGCCCAGGCTCATCCGATGAGCTCGAACCTGGGCACCGGATGGCCTCATGAAGCACCGAAGATCCCGTTCACGCCGACCGAGGCTCACCACATCATGCAATCGCACCGGGCCTGCCGACGCGGCAACTGCGCACGTAAGGACGCTGCCTGGATGACCTTGGTCGACGCAGGCCACATACGCCCTCGGCAACCCTGGATCGGAGAGATGCGATGAGCACGCATGTGATACCTCGCCGTGCTGTCCCGCAATTCGGAGATGTCGACATGACTTCTCACGCCGACCTGACCACGAACTCCGACGTGACTGCGACCGAGCGCGCGATCTGGGCGGCGGCCCGATGAGCCGCCGAAACGGGTCGGAGGACGACCGATGGTGCGACTGGTGCGGCAAGGAAATTCGAATACTACGTCGATGTGACGGTCGCGTATTCTGTTGCGCCACATGCATAGCCGCATACTGCGGCGGTTCCGAATTGCCGTCGGTGATCGAACTGCCTGTCCACCCCGAGCAGACTCGGGACGGCGTCCCCGATCACGAGTTGCCAACGTGACGGACAGACTCCCCCACCGGACGCCCGGCGAATCCGGATTTCCCCGCTACCCAACCACATTGCCGTCCGCGGCTCTCCTGATCCGTATCGCGGAAGGGCTCGACGAGTGGGCAGACCGTGACGCTCACCGGAATTCGCACGAGGACAACAGGATTCGATGACCATAGCAACCCCGAAAGGATAGCCGTTTGTCTACGCGCGCTCAGCAGAGCAGTACGGATGAGCCATCGGCAGCTGTTGGGCGATCATGTTGCAAACGGCCGGACAAGCGCGTCCGGTCAGGACTCTTCGCGGACTGTGGCGGCGAGGGTGCCGAGCAGGGTGAGGGCTTGGCTGCTGGGGGTGCCGGGGGCGGCATGGTAGACGACGAGGGCTTGGCCGGGGGTGGATCGGACGTCGAAGGTTTGCATGGTCAGGGTGATCGGGCCGACGTCGTGGTGGTGGAAACGCTTGCTTTCCAGGGCTTTTCCCCGTGCGTCGTGGGTGGTCCACAGGCGCGCGAATTCGGGGCTCCGGTCGAGTAGTTCGTCGAGTACCTGCTGGATTCGCGGATCGTCGGGAGCTTCGCCGTGTCCGAAGCGGAACCCGGCCACCGAATTACGGGCGACGTCGTGCCAGTCGGCGTAGAACCGTTGGGCCTCCGGGTCGGTGGAGAGTTGGTCACCGAAGTGCCGGTGTCCGGGTGCGGGTTGCGGGTTGGTGGGGTGGTGGTTGCCGGTAGTGGTAGCGGATTTCGTGCCAGCAGGTGGCAGCAACGCACGTCCAGCCGGCCAGTGCGGCGAGCGAGGGAACGGTCACCAGCAGTGCGAGCAGGGTGAGCATGGATCTCATCACCTCGCCGGGGATGCGGCGGCCGGGATGAGGGCGCCGTCCATGATCTCTGTCCACCAGTGGGCCAGCGGGCTGGGGTCGGGCCAGTGCACCACTGGTGAGTTTTCGGGAACATCGAAATCGGTTGCGCGCGTGGGCGTGTGGTTCATGCCGGTGGTGTGCCTAGCTGAACCGGCCTGTGTTGGTGATGTCATGGTGGCCTTCGGGCTGGTGTTCTGGTGCTCGCGGCAAGCGGTGCTCGAGTCGGCAACCGGGCGTCGGGTCGCGTGCCGATATGTGCGTGCCTGGTCAGCAGCGGGTGGCGCTGCTGACCGGTCGGAGGTGGTGTGGGTAGGGATTGCGGGCGCGGGGGTGACGGGGGTCGGGGGATCTCGGTGTGGCCGGGTCGGTGGGCATGGCCGGTGCCATGATCGTGGCCCACCAGGGGCGCGGGCGGCGGGGGCGGTGTCGCTGTACGCCCCGGATGCCGCCGGGATCGGTTGCGGCGGCGATCATCCGGCGGGTGGCCGCGTCGGGGACTGTCCGACGGGCGGCGGGGTCAGTCGGCGGTGTCGTGGTCGTAGTCGTCATCGCAGTCCAGTGGGGTGATCCAGGCTTGGTCGATACGGTCGGCGAGGTCGGCGGGATCGAGTGCGGCGCGCACGGTGTCGGGCGGCGGCGTCAGCGTGCTGATGTCCAGTCCGGCGTCGCGCTCGCGCTCGCGCAGGAGAATGTCCTGCTCGGCACGGTCGAGGTCGCTGCCTGCCGGGGCGAAGATCCACGGGTGGGGCATGGCGGTCCCTCCTGGGGGTTTCTCACGAGGGGTCGACGGGGTGGAAGGGGCCGGGTGGGCCCGGAAGACTCAGCTGACCGGGCCCACCCGTGGACGGAACGAATTCGAACGTCATGGTCGGGGCTGTTCTCGCGGGCGGGCGACGATCCGTGCCCGGGTTGATGCCACCGATAGTGGCCGTGCACGCGCCGGGCCCCACAGGCCCGGGCGGACCGTGCCGGGATAGGCGATCGGGCCGGACGCCGCCCCGTGGTCGCGAGAACAGTTGTGTAGGAGAACGTTTCGTTTCATCTGCGTTGTTGTCGATGTCTGCGACTGGCATCACCTCGCTCTCACTGGTCATCGGATACCGCATCGAGCCGACCTCTTGCCCGGGGCGGGCCACGTCCCCTGGCGTATGCCGGGCCGGGCCGGCGTCCATGGAGGCGGGCAGGCGGGCACCGCGGCCCGGCCCGCGGCCAGGGCGTCCCGCGTTCGCGCAGCGGCGGGGACTCCCACCGGTCCTCGGCCCGGCGCAGGACCTCGTCGATCTCGGCGAACAACTCCTCGAGATCGGGATCCAACCCCAGCAGCCGGGCATCGAGCTCCGACAGCTTCTCGGTGGCCTCGCTCGTCGCGGGACCGCACGCGCACATCGTCTCGGGCACCATCACAAGACCTTCTCGTGAGGTGAGCCGGGGTCAGGCGTTGATCGCCTGATGTTCGTCGTGACGGCTGATCTCGATCTTGCGGGGCTTGGCCTTCTCCGCGACCGGGATCACCAGGCGCAGCACCCCGTCGCGGTAGTCCGCGCGGATCGCGTCGGTGTCCAGGTTCTCCCCCAGGAACAACTGGCGGGAGAACACTCCGCGGGTGCGTTCCGCGGCGATCATCGACCGGCCCTGGTCCAGTTCCGGCCGCTGTGCCTTCACGGTCACCACGTTGCGTTCGATGTCCAAGTCCAGCGAGTCGGGGTCGATGCCGGGCAGGTCGAGCTCGACGAAGAACTCATCACCCTCGCGCCAGGCGTCCATCGGCATCACCACCGGCCGGGCCGGCGTGCCGAACACCTGCTGGGTCAAACGATCCAGATCCCGGAACGGATCGGTACGCATCAACATGGTTGCCACCTCCTGATCACTCCATTCTCGATCGAAGGAAACTCAGATAACCTGTGTCATCTGACTTAGATTTGTTTTAGCACTCTACTGAGACGAGCGCAAGACTCGCGGTGAGGTAACCTGAAGAAAGCAAGAGAGGATGCGTCATGCTGCCGGATCGACACGACCACCACGCCCCGCCCGGCGGTGCTCACCCCCACCGGCCCAGGCCCGCCCAAGCGGTGTACGGGATCTCGGTGGCCGCCGAGCTGGCCGGGATGGGCACGCATTCGCTGCGCCTGTACGAACAGCACGGGCTGCTCACCCCCGCGCGCAGCGCGGGCGGCACCCGCCGCTACAGCGACCAGGACCTGACCCGACTCGCCCGCATCGCCACCCTGGCCGGGCAAGGAGTCAACCTCGCCGCGATCGCGCGGATCCTGGACCTCGAAGACGCCAACACCGCACTACAAAACAGCAACACCCAGTTGCGGGACAGCAACGCCGCGCTCACCGCCGAACGTGACCGCCTGCGCGACCACCCCGAAACCCCATGACCGGCACACAGTCCCGCACACTGCCCCCGGATCCAGGCACCGCAGCGCTGCGGCAGCTCCGCACGATCCTGGACCAGATCGCCCGCGACCTGGACACCCTGCACCAGATCGAACAGATCCAGCAACAGCACCAAATCGCGCTCACCTCCGCCCTTACCGTGCAAGCCCGGCTGCACACCAAAGTCGAGACATTGCAACAAGCACTCGAACGACTCGACGACCACATCACGACACGAGCACGCCCCCGCGCACCGGGAACAGTCGACGAAACACACTGAGCGCGAACCTACTTCGCGGCTCGCGCCACACGGTGAACGATCGCCGCAGACTCGTTCCTGACCGATGACCGTATCGCTGAAATCCTGACGAGCAAACCGACGAATCACAGTTGCATCTGACTGAGGGGCTCGTCGCCGAAGTCTGGAATCAACCGTTGCGACACGAGGTGATGCTGCCGGTCCGCGGAGAACCTACGGCGCGACAACGGCTGATCATCCAGTCCAGGTGCCGTGCACAGGTATTCGACCGATTCGGTCCAGGTGCAAACACCGAGATCGACCGGCTCGCCCAGAGCGGTGGACCCGTGGTCGTTGGTGGTAATGATGGTTCGCGTCCGTCCAGCGAAGGGCGGCGGGGCACCGTCGGTGGCCGGGAAGTATCCATCCGCAGCCCGCAGAACTCTCGGCAACTCGCGAAGCACCCCCGTGCGCGAGAATTGTCCGATATATTTCTCATTGCGAGGAGAGTTGGAGACTTTTTATCAGAGGGTGTGGTGCTGTGCCGTCGAGGGATTGGCTGATCGGGCGTAACCGCCAGGCTGAGGCGTCCGACCGGATCTACGCTGCGGCAGCGGAATTGATTGCCCGCGATGGGGTGGACGCGTTCACGATCGAGGCGCTGGCCAGTAAGATCCACTGCTCACCGGCGACCATTTATCGGCACGCGGGCGGTAAGGGTGCGATTCGCGAGGCGGTGATCGGCATCATCTCGGCTCGCATCGTCGATCTCGTGCGGGAGAATATCCGGACGCTCGAGGGGCCGGATCGGGTGGTCACTGCCGTTGTGGTGGCATTGCGGCGGATTCGGTCTCATCCGTTGGGGCCGATGGTGATCGGTTCGATCCGCAACGGGCGTGACGGTGAATGGGTGACCGAGTCGCCGGTCGTGGAACAATTGGCCGAGGAGATGATCGGTGGCACGCAGGCCGATTCGGTTGCGGCGCAATGGTTGTTGCGGGTGGTCCTGGCGTTGTGGTGCTGGCCGGTGAAGGATCCCGAGGTGGAGTATCAGATGCTGAAGAACTTCCTCGGACCGGCCTTCGCCGGCGGAGAATGATCTGCTGGCATGAACTGGGTGTGCCCTGCGTGCTTCGGTGTGGTGCGGGGTGCCGATCGCGGTTGTTGATCACCGTTGGGGCACACCGATTTTCGGAACATATGGTCCGCCGTAGGGGGTGGGGATGGTGAGTGGGCCGGTCGGGGTGGGGTCGGCTTTTTGCCGAGGGTCGGCGCCGGGAGGTGTGGTGGCGGTGTGGTCGTCGGGCGGGCGGGGGGCGTTGTCCGCGCCGCGGACCAGTACGGAAGGTTTGTGGTTGTCGCAGCGGGCGTTTAGGTAGGGCTCGGGGGAATCGGGGGTGCTTCCTGCGGCTCGTGGCAGGTTGTAGTCGCAGGCATAGCGTGGGTAGATGCTGACCAGTGCCCAGATGCCGCCGTCGTGGAATCCGGATCTGATGGCGTCCAGGACCGAGCCGGTGCGTTGCTGGGGGAAGAAGAATTCCTGGAGTGCGGGCGCGTGCCCGTGCGCCATCCGGGCGGTGACGGTGAGGTTGGCCAGGATCTTCACCATGCTCGCCGAGTTGTCGGCTATGACGTTATCGATCCCGGTGAGGGTGGACGGTGCGGTGCCGACCAGGGTGCGGTAGCCGCCGGTCATCGAGGCGGTTCCGGCTGTCGCGCGGTTCAGGTTGGCCGCGGTCGATTCCAGTGTGGGTGCGGCATTGCCGAGTGTGGTCAGCACGGTCTTGCTGTTGTTCAGCAGGGTGGTGGTCTGCGGTAGTACCGATCCCAGGGTGGTGAGCAGGAACGTGCCGCCGTTGAGGATGTCGGCGAGTTTGTCCGGTCCGGCGGGGCCGGCGCCGATCTGGTGGACGATGGTGGCGATTTTGGCCGGGTCGATCTGATCGAGGGTGCCGCTGGCGTCGCCGAGCACGGTGGCCATCGGGATCGGGGTCGCGGTGTGCTCGGAAGTGATCACCGAGCCGCTGGACAGGTAAGGGCCGTGGTCTGCGGTGGGCAGGAAGTCCAGGAATTGTTCCCCGGCCGCGGACAGTGAGGTGACTCGGACATCGCCGTTGGCGGGGATGTGGATATCGGAGTCGATGGTGACGATCGCGACGATCTTGTCGGGCTCGAGGTGTACCGATTGCACGCGGCCCACCGGCATTCCGCGCAGGGCGACGTCCTGGCCGGCCAGCAGGCCACCGGACTCGGCCAGTTCGACCCGGACCTGATACTGCGATCGGAGCGGGTTGATCTGCAGCGAGCCCACGACCAGGTATCCGGTGCCGAGGGCCAGGACCAGTGCCAGCCCGAGTATCGCGGTGAGCAGCCGGTGGCGGGCCAGGACGTGGACGGTGGCCACTATCGCTCGTGCGGGTGGCTCGAGCAGGGTGTGCACGAGGCCGCGGGTGGTCATCGGTGGGTCCTGATGTGGTCGTTGACGCGGTCGAGGGTGTATTCGAGGGATCCGACGAAGTTCACCCAGTCGGTGAGGTCGGGGGGCTTGGCGCCGGGGTCGGCGGGGGTGTTCGGGTCGGGTGCCGCGCCGAGGGCGAGTTCGGCGACGTCGACATCGACATGGGCCGAGGAGGCGTCGGTGACTTTCACGATGATCGGCAGGATGCTGTTGAGGCCGTTGAGGTCGACGTTCGGGTTGGTCGCGGCGGTGTTGAGGCCGGCGGCGAGTTTGTTCACCGAACTGATCAGGCTGCCGTCGTTGGTGCCGTTGACCGAGGGGAAATGTGACAGCTGCTGGGAGATCCGGTTGACCTGTCCGATGAGGTCGACGATGTTCTGGGTGTTCTCGCCGATGACCAGCAGCGCGGGTCCGGCCGCGGCGACCGCGTCGCCGAGGCCGGGGCGTTGCGCGGCCAGGGTGGCGCTGAGGTTCGCGGTGGTGGCCAGCACATCGCGGATGTTGTTGCTGCGGGCGGCGAGGTTGTTCACCAGTTGTGTTGTCTGCGCGATCATGTCGGCGAGGCGGTCGCCGCGCCCGCCGACGGCTCGGCCGAGGTTGTTGGCCAAGCGGGTCAGGTTCTCGATCGCGCCGCCGCTGACGAGCAGCGACGCCCGGGTGAGCAATTCCTCGATGGTGGCCGCGGCCGAGGTCGACGGCAACGAGATGTTCGCCCCGTCGCCGAGGTCGGGGGCGGCCGGGTTCGGGTGCGGGGGCGGGGCCAGCTGGACGAATACGTCGCCCAGCGGGGTGGCCGAGCGGAGTTCGGCGGTGCTGCCCGCCGGTATCCGCACACCGGATTCGATGCGCATCGATACCACCGCGGTGTAGTTGTCGGCCTGCATCGAGGCGACCTCACCGACATCGGCGCCGTCGAGCCGGACCTTCGCTTTGACCGGCAGATTCAGCGCGTTGTCGAAGGTGGCCGTGAGCGAGTAGCTGCCGCTGCCCACCGACGGCGCCGGTAGCGGCAGGGTGTCCAGGCTGGCCGAGCAGCCGGTGGCGGTCCATGCCGTGGTCGAGACGGTCACCGCGGCGGCTACAGCGCACAAGCGCCGACGTGGTGGCACTCGTCGTCGCATCCTCGTCCTCTCCTCGGTGTCGCTGTTATTTCGGGGGTACTCCGGCGATTGCCGAGAGCATGTGGCCGATACCGAAGTCCGGTCCCATGTCGCGGGGGGTACCGGTGGCGCAGCCGAGGTCTTTCAGGGCCAGCAGATTGCAGGCTTCCTTGAGCATCTGACCGTCCAGGAAGAATCTGTCGAGGCTGATGGTGGCGCGTAGTGCGCCGATCTTCTGGTCGATGGCGTTGTAGGCGTTGTCGGCGACCAGGGGGAAGGTGTCGAGGAACTCGGCGATGTTGTCGTTGTAGTCCGCGAGCGAGGTCGTGAGTGTTGTCGCGTTGGTCGTGAGATGTTGCAGGTTGCCGCGGTTGCGTTGCAGCAGATCGGTCACCGCGATGATGATCTGGTTGAGCTGGGCGCCGGTACTGCCCGCGCCCAGGTTCTGATCGGCCAGGATGTCGCTGAGTGTGGCTATGCCGGAACCGAATTCGCGCAGCGCTTGGTCGTTGTGGCCCGCGGCGGCGGTGAGGGTGTCGAGATTGCCGGTGACGGTGGTGATGGCCTGGCGGGTCGCGGCGCCGTTGTCGGGGCCCAGTTGCAGCGCGCGGGACAACTCGCTCATCGCCTGGCGCAGGTTGTTGCCGTTGCCGGCGGCGATCTGGGATCCGGTATCCAGAAGCCCGGCCACCGGGCCGGTGCCCTGGCCTGGGGTGCCCAGCGCTTTGGACAGCTTGTCGGCCATTGCCATCAGGCCGTCGAATTCCACCGGGGTGCGGGTGTGGTCGAGGCTGATGACGGACTGGTCGGGCAGGGTCGGGCCGTCGCGGTAGGCGGGGGTCAGTTCGATGTGCCGGTCGGTCAGAACCGACGTCGACACGGTGACCGCCTGCGCGTTGCGCGGGATCTTGACCCACTTGTCGACATTCAAGGTCACGTCGGAATACGTCGCGTGGGGGTGGATGGCCACGACCTTGCCGATCCGCATGCCCAGCACCGAGACCGGGTTGCCGACGTACAGGCCGTTGGTGTTCTGGAACTGGGCGGTGATCGTGTTCGATGTGCTGGTGAGTGCGCCCACTGGTGCGCTGGAACATCCGGCGGCCAGCACGACCGCGGCGGTGACCAGGGCCAGCTTCAGTGCACGGACAACCGCTCTCATTTGCAGTCCTGGAAGTAGGGAGCCCGGTTGAGTTGTTTCGCGTATGCGCTCAGCGCGCACATGAACGAGTCGATGAAGGCACCGTCGGGGCCGTTGCCGACCAGTTCCTGGCCATTGCCCAGGGCATTGGCGAACAGCCGCCACGGCACAGGCAGGATCTGCAGGATATTGCGCAGCAGGTCGTCGCGTCCGGCGAGCATCGAGGTCATCGTGGTCAGGTTGTCCAGCAACTGCTGGATCTCGGGTTGATCGCCCGCGGCGATCGGTTCGAGCTGATGCACCAGGGTGGTGGTGGCACTCAGGAGCCTCTCTATCGCGTGTTGCCGGGAGATGATCTGATGCAGGACATTTCGCCCCTGACCGATCATGGCCGCCAATTCGCCCTGCTGGTTGCGCAGCGTCGTGGTCACCTGATCGGTGCTGGTCAGCAACGCGCCGATCTGGTTGCGGCGATCGGCGATGATCGTGGCCAGAGACCGCATGTTCGTCAGCACCTGGGGAATCGCGGCAGGGGTTCCCTGTAACTGGTCACTGAGCGTGGTCATCGTCTGCGCGATCCGGTCCGCGTCGATCGAGCCGAAGGTGGTAGTGGCGTCCTGCAAGGCGCTTTGCAGGTCATAGGGCACCTGGGTGCCGGCCAGCGGGATCCGATTGCCGGCCAGATGGCCGGCGCCCGCGGGTTGCAGCTCGACATAACGGGAGCCCAGCAGCGTGGTGAGTTTGATCGCCGCACGGGTTCCGGTGCCCAGCGGCAGCCCGTGGCGCAGTTTCATCGTCACCACCACGTGATCGGTGGCCAGGCGCATTCCGGTGACCGTGCCGACCTCGATACCGGCGAGGGTGACCGCGTTGCCCGCTTCGACCCCGGCAGCCTGCGCGAAGTCCGCCTGGTATTCGTCCTGTCCGGCGTGCAGCGAATGAACGAAGACGGTGACACCGATCATCACGGCCAGCGCCGTCACCGCGGCCATACCGATACCGGCCGTGCTGTGCTCGGCAAGCGGACGCGCGCGCATCCGCCGCCGGCCCCGTGTCCATCGTGTGATCATCGTCTGGTTCCTCTACCTGCAGATCGGGGAGTATTCGGGCCGATGACTCGGTGTGGTGGCGCCGAGAATGGTGGCGATCAGCGGATCCATGCCGGGAATGATGCTCGCGGTCACGTTGCACACGTACGCATTGAGATACGCGCCGCTGTCGGTGATGCGGGCCAGGGATTTCATCAGCAGCGGAAGGTTGTATCCGAGGTAGGCGAACTTGCGTTGGTTGTCGATGAAGTGCTGGGCGAATCCGGGCCGGCGGTCGAGGAACTGGTTCATCGCCGGCGCCGCGCCCGCCACGGTCTGCGAGGCCCGCCCCAGCACCCCGGACAGCGACTCGACCTGCCCGAACAACGCGTCACGGTCCTGGGCCAGGCTGTCGAAGATTCTGCGGGTCTGCTGCATGACCGTGGTCAGGTTGCCGCTCTGGTGCGCCAGCTCGGCCAGTACCGCGCTGAGGTTGGTGATGACCTGGCCGAGTATCTGATCGGGGCCGGCGAATGCCTGTGCCAGCGAAGCGGTTTCGGTGATCAGAGTGGTGATCGCGCCGTTGTCGCCCTGCAACGCACGCACCAGTGCGTTGCTGATGTTGTCGACCTGCCGGGGATCCAGGGTGCTGAACAGTGGTTCGAAACCGTTGAGCAGCTTGGAGATATCAAACGAGGGTTCGGTATGAGCCAGGGGGATCTGCCCGCCGGGCCGCACTACGCGCGGGTCGCCGAACGCACGCAGTGACAGGCCGACATACCGCTGCCCGATGAGGTTCTGGTAGGTGATCGAGGCCGCGGTATTCCCGTACACCTTTTGCCGGTGCTGGATCGCGAAAGTCACCTTGGCGTGGATTCCGTCGAGGTCGACCGTGGTGACCCGGCCCACTCGCACGCCCGCCATGCGCACGTCGTCACCGGCGTGCAGACCCGACACGTCGGTGAAGATCGCCGAATACGTGTCGGTCTGTCCGCTGACACTGCGCGCGAGCGTGACATATATCGTCCACGTCGCCGCCACGCAGGCCGCCAGGAACACGATCAGCCATGCCAAGGGTTTGCGATCACTCACCGCGGCCCCTCCTTCGCTGTAGGGCCGGCCGGGGCCGCGGGGACGGGTGCGCCCGGCGCGGGGACGACAGTCGCGTCCGAACCACGCAGCAACGGGCCGAACAGCAGATCCGCGGCCGGATTGGGGACACCGCCGAGCAATGCGGCGATCTTCTGCTGTTCCTGGCTGCTGCCGACCTGGCCGACGTTCCCGCCGATCAGGCTCAGATCTTCCAACGGGGCCCCCGCCTGCGGCCCGATGATCTTGACCGCACCGGCGGGTGCGGTCGCGCAACTGGGCCCGGCCAGCGCCCCGTACCGCGGGCAATCCGCGCGCGTGTACTGCCGGTGTGGCGTCAATTCGATGATGGCCTTGGCCGTGAGGTTCTGCGTCTTGGGATCCCAGGCACCGGCGAACGGCGGGACCAGTCGCTGCAACGACAGCTCCATCTGGGTGAAATGGCTACTGCCATCGGCGATCACCGCCAATGCCGGGGAAATATTCGCGGTGATACCGGTGATCTTCGCCGTGTTGTTGTCCAACGCCGTGGCCACCGTGGACGACGTGGTCAACCCGCCGGTCAGCAGAGCCCTGAGCTGGTCCTTGCGCTCGGCCAGCACCTGCATCGGGCCGATCGCGTTGTGCACCGCGCCGAGCAGATCCGGCGATGAGGCCCGCAAGCCCGTGAGCGCCCGCGACAACGCATCGAGCGTGGAACCGGTTCCGCCGGGAGCCATCTGGGAGTTGAGCACTCCAGCGATGCGAGACAGATTCGCCCCGGCCTGTAGGGCCGCCGCTCCCTCCCCCGATGTCGCGCGCTCGACAACCGCGAGGATTCCCAGCGCCGGATCCGAGCCGGACCGCCCGGCCGCGCCCGCGATCCGGGCCAGCGCCGTCAACGAGGTCTGCAACTGCACCGTCGCCGAGCTGCGATCCTGACCGATATGCGCCCCCGCACTCAACGGGGCGCCGGGACCGTTGTAGACCAACTGCACCGACGGCACCGCGAACGCGTTGCTGGGCACCACTCGTGCGGTCACCGTATCCGGAATCGCGGACACATACCCGGGATCCAGGTCGATCCGCACGATGTTCGAGCCGCCGCCAACCGGGGCGCTCACCGATCCAACGCGGCCGACCAGCACACCGCGGTACTTCACATCCGCCATCGGCGGCAGACCATCCCCGACATCGACCAGCTCGGCGGTCACCCGCACACTGTGCTCGAACGCACCCTCGAACTTGGCCACCACCGCCGCCAAGGCGATCGCGATCACCGCCAGCACACCGACGCCCCGCACAAACAAGCGCGTATTCGACAACATCTTGCCGTCGGATTCGAATGCGATCGACATCGATCTACCCGCTTGCACCCGCGCCGACGACCGAGCCGCCGAGCATGAACGCACTCACCGGATCCACGACGATCACTACCTCGCGACTCGCCCGCACACCACTTCCGGCAGCCGCTCCGACACCCGTGCGCAGTCGCTGTCGTGGACAGCCGGTCGCGAACCGGGCACGTCGGCCGACAGCCGGGACGGGGCCGGTCGAAGGTCGGCATCCCGCGGCGGTACGCAATCCGGACCGGGTCGACGGTGACATGGGAGCCAGCGTGACCGGCCCTGATCAGACTGGTCAATCGCATGAGGGGAAGTTGAAATCTCCGCGGTGACCGAACCGGCTACCCGTCTCTCACACGGGCCCCCCGACCTGGGGATCAATGGGTAACAGAACCTCGCGCTTCTCTCGAGACAAGGAAAACAGACGCATTGATCGCGGCGGATTCCCCGCAGCGCGCCATGTTCGATACGAGCTGCTTGCCCATCGGCTGCGGTGCGAGGTGCAAGCCGAATACGACCTCGGCAGCAGGGCCCCGGACCGCCGGTCGTCAGGCCCGGCTCGAACTCGATGTTTGTCACCGTGCGAGTCCCCGTCGACTGACTGCTCGCATACGGGCCGGTCAGTGAGGGTGTGTGCGAATCGGTTGCGCGGGGTCCGCGCCGGGCGCATTGCGAGTTGGCGCCAGATCGTTGACGGAGCAGGACCGTGTCATCTGAAGTGAGTGTGCGCGGCGGGCTGTGATCGGCCCAGCTGGGCCACGTCGGTACCAAGGCGTGCCAGCGGGCACCCGCCCGGCGGTGGCCGTCTCGACGCCGACTGCACACATCGCCGCCTCGGCCCAGTTCACGCTAAGGAGTCCCAGTGTCCTACAAGGACTTTCACCCACAGGGCCAGGCACTGCCGACCCCGCGCGGCGACCACTGAACACGCACGCGCGATCACATCGATCCGGACCGAATCCGCCCGGCACGCTCGGTCACCCTCACGGAAAAGGTACTCGGCCATGACAATTGTTCACCACGCGCGAGGCGCGGCCTCGGCGATGAAACCACTGGTCTCGGCCGTGCAACTGAATCTCGCCGGTGCCGTGCGGACCCGGCGGCGTGGCGTGCGCGGGTGGACCGGCGCGATCAACACCGACTACGACCCCCTCGACCCGAACACCGCCGCCGATCCCTTCGCCGCCTACAGAGAACTCCACCGAGGCGGGCGGGTCCACTACAACCCCGCACGCGCCACATGGATCCTGACCCGCAACGCCGATGTCCGCGCCGCGCTCCGCGACACCGAGAAGATCACCAGCACCCAAGGCGTGACGCGGATACGGATGGCCGGCGACGTGGTCGTACTCACCGACGGCGATCAGCACCTACGCCTGCGCAAACAAGCCCAGCCCGGATTCACCAAAGGCGCACTGGACAACTGGAGCACGATCGTCGACCAACTCGCCACCGAATGCGTGAGCGACCTGCTGGCCGCCCCCGGCTCCGATGTCGTCCAACGACTCGCGATCCCGCTGCCCCTGCGATTGATCGCCGGCATCCTCGGTGTCCCCGACACCGACATCGCCGACTTTCGACGCTGGTCCGAAGGCTGCGTCCAAATCATCAACTTCTCCCTCACCCCAGCGGGAATCGCCAACACCGCCCGATCGATCCGCGCGGTCATGGATCTACGCCGATACTTCCTGCACCAGTTGGCAACCGGCCACCTCAAAGGCTCGAACACCGTGCTCGGACGACTACTGGAATACAACACCGAAGGCGCCCTCACCGACGACGACCTGTTCCACGTCGCGATGCTCCTGCTCATCGCGGGCAACGAGACAACCACGAACCTGCTCGGCGGGATGTTCCACACACTCGCACAGAACCCCGAACAATACGACCGCATCCGCGCCGACCCGGACCTGATCCCCCTCGCCGTCGAGGAACACCTGCGGTACACCAGCCCACTACAGAACCTCTACCGCTACACCCGCACCGACTACCAGATCGGCGACGTCACCATCCCCTCCGGATCCCGGGTACTGCTGTCCTTCGGCGCCGCCAACCGCGACCCACACGCATTCGAAGCCCCCGACGAATACCGAGCCGACCGAAACCCCCGCTCCCACATCGCTTTCGGATACGGACCCCACATGTGCCTCGGAGCCCCCCTCGCCCGCATGGAAGCCCAAGCAGTCCTGCGCGAACTCGTCCAACGCGTCACACGAATCTCTCTCGCCGGACCCACCACATGGTCCACAAACAGCTCCCTGCGCGGCCCCACCACCCTGCCGATCCGGCTCACCCCCGCATAGCCCGCGCCGCGCCCAACGCCGCGTGCATGGACACTCACCGACATTGCCCGACAGCCCTACAGCCCAACTTCTGCACCCTCTTGATTTCGACCCTCCCGAGGCCGAGGAACGGACTTGCGGTCGCCTTACAGATACACATTGCTGCCGTGGGCGACGAGACCGGCACGGAATACACGCCGACCGCGATCGACCGCTATCCGATGGTGACCCGTAGGTATTCCAGACGGCGGACCAGGATGCTCGGCAGCCAAGGACCGACCTCGGCCGCGTCGAGCCAGGTCGTACCCTCGAGCAGCATTCCCAGCACGATCCGCGCCTCGAGACGTGCCAGAGCCGCGCCGACGCAGAAGTGGGTGCCGCGACCGAAAGCCAGGTGCCCTCTGGTCGATCCGCGGTCGAGGCTGAATTCGTGAGGCGAGTCGAAACGCTCCGGGTCTCGGTTGGCGGCTCCCCACAGCAGCAGCAAGTGCGAACCAGCGGCCAGTTCGGTGCCGGCCAAAGTGGTGTCGTGACGCACATGCCGGTAATGACCGCGGAAAGGCGGCTCATACCGCAGCACCTCCTCGATGAAACGTCCGAGCAGGGCCGGATCGCCGCGGAGCCGGCGCTGAATCTCCGGAAAGGCGGTGAGAATCCACATCGCACTGCCGAGAAGGGAGGCGGTGGATTCTCCTCCGGCGCTGAACAAGGTCAGCATCATCGCCAATCCGGTCAGCTGGTCCATATCGCCGGAGTTGCAGCGGGTTGCGATGTCGCCCATGAGGTTCGGTTCCGGCACGGCGGCGGCGCGGTTGAAATGCTCTGTGACATAACCGCTCAGTTCCAGGGCCGCGACCCCCGCGGCTTCGAGCCGATCTTGCGTGGTGATCCCGTCCAGGATGCTGGCGCTGGCGCATCCCCACCGGATCAGCTGGTCGACGTCATCGGCGGGTACACCGATGAGCTCGGCGACCACCATCATGGGAAGCCGATTGGCCAGTGCGCCCATCCATTCGATCGGCCCGTCACCTTTCGCCTGTTCCCACAACCGGTGAGCGGTGTCGGCGGCAAACGATTCCAGCTCGTTGATCCGGCGTGCGGACAGATGCGGTATCAGCACCTTGCGGTGCACGAGGTGTGTCGGGTCGTCGGCGGTGGCCAGCACCTGCGCGGGCGCGTCGAGCGGCACCATATCCAGGGCGGTCACCGCGCCGTCGCGATACACCATCGCAGCCGTGAGATTGGAGGAGAATTCCTCGGTGCGCCCGACCGCTTCGATCACCGCGTCCCAGCCGCAGACGGCATAGAACGCCGAATCACCGATACGACGAACTGGCCCACGGCTGCGTAACCGGTCATACAGCGGATAAGGATCCTGCACACCCTCGACGCTGAACAAGTCGATCGCCTCGTTGAGAACTACCACGCATCAAGAGTCTCCGGGCATTCCCGCAAACGTCAACGGTGTCAGCGGAAAGTGAAAACCCACATTCTCGCGGACATTCGAACGCCTCCCATTCCAATGCGTCGACCAGGCGTTATCGTCGCACGGATAACCGCCCGGTACCTCATCGTGAGAAAATTTCGTCCGCGCGGAACTTCCGGAGATTCGTGACGAAGTGACCGGAGCCCCGAGCAGTGAAATGCGGGATCCGGGTCACCACCATCTCACCCGGGGTCGTCACTTCCGAACTGGCCGACTCCATCACCGAACCCGTTGCGGCACAGGCGATGCACACCTACCGAGCACACGCCATCGCACCCGATGCCATCGCCGCGGCCGTCTCCTACGCCATCGATCAGCCCGCCGACGTCGACGTGAACGAGATCGTCGTGCGGCCGGCCCGGCAGCGTTGACAATCATCGAAGGGAAAATCATGACCACGTCGAACACAGCCATTCCCGCGTCCTGGGACCTCACCGGGCGCGTTGCCGTCGTCACCGGAGCCGCGCGCGGCATCGGACGCGCCACCGCCACCCTGTTGCGTGAGCGCGGCGCCCGGCTGGTCGTCACCGACCGCCGGGACACCGTGGAGGAGTTCGCGGCCGAGGATCCGGACCATGTGGCCGCGCTCGTCGGCGATGTCGCCGAGGCGGAATTGGCAAGCGCCACCATGCAATTGGCTGTCGAGCGGTTCGGTCGCCTCGATATTCTGGTGAACAACGCCGGACGCACCCTGAACAAGCCGATCACCGACACCAGTGCCGAGGAATTCGACGAGATTCTGCGGATCAATGCGCGCGGTAATTTCTTGCAGGCCCGGGAGGCGTTCCGCGTGATGCAGACCCAGGGCGGTGGGGCGATCGTCTCGATCGCGTCGGTCTCGTCCGTCGTCGCCTTCTCGACTCAGACCGCCTATGCCGCATCCAAAGGTGCTCTGGCACAGATCACCCGAGTGCTCGCGATCGAGGGCGGCCCGCACGGGATACGTTCCAACGCAGTGCTTCCCGGTGTGATCGACACCGACATCATGGAGGGCGTGGTCGACAACGGCCGCGAGATGCTCGCCTCCTTCGGTTCCGCGCACCCGATCGGGCGCATCGGGCGGCCCGAAGAGGTCGCCGAGACCGTCGCCTTCCTGTGCAGCGACGCCGCGAGCTTCATCACCGGCGCACTCGTCGCCGTCGACGGCGGGTGGACCGCACAGTGAGCCTTCCCGGTAAGCGGTGTGTCGTGGGGTTCAGCTTCCCTACGGCGGGCTTCTCGACCGCGACGCTCACGGGCACGGTGATCGCCTGCACGCCACCGCCGTGATGAGGATGTTTCCAGGACCACCACACGTCGACATGCACACACTCGCCAACGCGGGGGCCGGTCCCAAGGGGTCAGTTGTCAATCGGCGGTGTCTGTTCCTGGGCTTGGAAGCTGCTCTGCGAGCTGACCGGTGCCACGAATTCGCGCTGCAGCTCGCGGATCTGCCCGGCTTCGTAAGCGTCGACGTCTCGATACGTCGATGCCGCCTTCACTATTGCTGCCGCGGAATCGGTGAGGGCGTCGGTGACTGTGGTCACCAGCCCGTCGAGTAGATGCGCCGCCTCGTTGAATTTTGCCACCGCCATCGGGAACTGGTGATCCACACCGATGATATGCGCTCCCGAACTGATCCCCGCCGCGATACCGTATTGCTCAGCAGCCTCCGGCAGAAGGCGATACCCGACCTCGAACAGCTGGGCGATGGCGATGATAACCGGATCGTGGGTGTTACTGATCGGGTCCGTGGTGTCATCGATTCCCTTGGAATTCAACTGTTGGTACGCCGACGACTGCAGCTGCGGGCGCCCCAGCCGAGCGAGCGGATTGTCGAACAGCTCAGAATCGGTGAGGTCCTTTTCGAGTCCCTGGTCGATCTTCGTGTCGAATTCGGCGAGGTTCTGGTCGAATTCGTTCAGCGCCGTCCACGCGCTGTAGATGAGCGGGATTGCGGCTGGTATCGGGCCGTTGGGTTCAACTTCGAAGGGCGACGAGAAAAATGGAATGTCCGATTCGGATTGCATGCCGGTGATCCACCCGCCGATGCTGATGATCACATCGGCGGCGTCGAGTTCAGGCGCGAGTACCGCGCTGAACAGCGAGACCGTGCTGAACAGGATCGACTCGAATCCAGCCACATCTTGTCCACCCGGTTGGCGCACACCGGGAGCCAGCCCGGGGGCGCTCCCTCCGCCGAGATAAAAAAGCAATGACTTGCAGATCCATATGACGGATTCCTTGGCCAGCTCGACCGCATCGGCGAGGGCCTTCGCGCTGATTGCCAGTTCTCGCGCACACAGGGCGTGGATCTGAGCGGCTTGCTGGAACGGACGCAAGAAATTGTCGAAAAATTTTTTCGTCCCCTCGCCATGCCATTGTCCACGGCTGACCAAGCTTTCCGTACCGCGTACGGTCTCTTTGGCCCGCACGATGCAGCAGTACGCGGAAGAACCCGTCGGCGACGTCGCCCGATCCGACGGAACAGCGAACTGATCAGCAATCTGAGCCAGATCGGGCCCATCCAGGGAATAGTACCCGCGAAACCGGACAAGGAGCTCCGACAGGTCACTTTTGAAACCAGCCACCGCCTGTTGATATTGCTCTGGGGTCGGCTCCGGTGGCTGGGAGATATTGTATTCAAATAAACTGTTGGCGGCCGACGCAAGCTTGATTAGTAGCGGCTCCAACTCGTCCTGCAATGACATTACCATCGAGTGGTCTCCTCCCGATCCGCTCTCCCAAATCGTAAACAACCCCCGCATCCGAGTGCCACGTAATTCGTTGATATCCGCCTACTCGCGGATGTTTCGGATCACGAGATCGCCACAACGCGGCCATCGCAGGCCGGACGGACCTGGCCACGGAGATCGCGTACGCGATGCTCTACCTTCCAGTGACGAATCCTCTTACGTGACAGGCACGGAACTCGTCGTCGACGGCGGCCTCACCGCACACTGACAGGTCCGAGCACTGTTATAGATCCGTCTACAGCTGACAGCATGTGCGGATGACCGTCACCGCACGCCTGTTCGCCATCACCGTCGACTGTCCGGATCCCGCCCAGCTTGCCCGGTTCTATCAAGCGTTCCTCGGTGGTGAACTTCGTTCGGCCAGTAGGGATTTCGTTGTACTGACCAGTGACGACGCGGTGCGGTTGGACTTCCAACGTGTCGCCAACCATCAGCCACCCCCATGGCCCGATTCCTCCGCACCGCGTCGACTCCACCTCGACTTCTGCGTCGAAAACTTGGCGCAGGCCGAACAGCACCTGCTCGACCTCGGCGCCACACTTGCGCCGCACCAGCCCGGCGGCAGACGCTTCCGCGTGCTGATCGACCCCGCTGGGCACCCCTTCTGCATCGCCACTGCCGCAGCGGCCGAAGTCCCGGGCCGGACACTCGACTCATCTACCCCCTGATTCCACCGTTGCTGAAGCGAAATATCTTGCGAAGCAAGGGTATTCGAACTGACAGCGCGAGTGCTGTCGAGATACGGAACACGTCCCCGGATCCGACTACCTCGAAACCTGCACCGCCCGAGCACATCTCAGTGCCTTATACCGATCCGTATGCGGGTCACGATACCGCTTCGGCGATGAACACGAACTCACGGCCGGGCCGGTCGGGAGCGTCGCGAACGTCCCGGAGTCGGTAGCCGCGGGCTCTCAAGTCGGATTCGATTTCGACACGCGCGCGGAACCGCAGGGTCGAATCCGATACGACGACCGAATCATCTCCTGTGAAGGTGTACGTATGCCGGATCGATACGAACGGGAGGTCGACCGCTGTTACTTCCAGGCGTTGCTCCACCCGCCCGACGTCCGGAATTTCGCGAACCACCGCACCTGTGCTCTCTGCCCAATCCTCCCAGGCGCGGCGTTCGGGACGTCTGGTCTCGAACGCGAGATGACCGCCGCCACGCAGGGCGTAGTGGATGCTGTCCAGCGCGTCGGCCCAGTCCTGGTCGGTGAGAAAGACCTGTGCCACGTTGCCGGTCATCACCGCGAGGTCGGCACCTGCTGCGGGAAGGTCTGTGGCGCGGCCGCGCAGCCAGGTGACACCGGTCGACGCAGGCTTTGCCTTCGCGACCTCCAGCGATGCTTCGGCCGGATCGATCGCCACCACCGATCGACCGCTGTGCGCTAACTGCACAGCGAGACTCCCTGTCCCGCAACCGATATCGACCACAAGCTCAGCGCCGATCTCGTCGGCAATTCCCATATAGAGACCCAAATCCGCACGATCCCCCTCGAACTCGTCGTAGAGCAAGGCGAGGCGTGAATCGGCGAAGATCGGATCCGGCACCGATCGACCGTAACCATTCGAGCGCTCTCCGCACCAATGGTTTTCAACCGCGGTCCCGCAAGCTGTGCGTACATGCCCTCTGGCACATGAGATTTCACTCGACACTATTTCGCCGAACGGCGCGTGCTCGGATGAATATCGCCGCGTCTCTCCAGGCTCTGGCGCCGCGTGGTACTCGAGCTCGACGAAATGTGAGCAGCCGCGGCAAATGCGCGCTTTCAGTGCGCTCGGCCAGGTCCCGACGGGGGCTGTTTTCGCAGTTCCGAGCGGCGACGCTTCAGTCGCATACCGCTGCCCACGACCGACCGTGAAAGCGAGTTTCGTTGGGGTGCAGATGTATTCAGAATTGAGCCATGACCAAACGTGATCCTTTCGCACTCCTGGACACCCGAGCCGCCGGGGTGCTGCGCCGGCTGCACTCGGCGAACGATCGGCAGTTGCCGCGGATGCTCGCACGGCTCGCCGGTGACCTGCCCGCGCTCGCGCTCGGGCGTCCACGGCGAGCCTCGGACGATGCGCCCGAGCGCTTCGACGACGCGTTCCTCGCACTCGGGCGGGAGCAGGCCGCCTATTGCTACGCCCAGGCTCGCGCCGTGCGCGCCCGCCGCGTGGTCGAGTTCGGGACGTCGTTCGGCGTCTCGACGATCTGGCTGGCGGCGGCCGTGCGTGACAACGGGGGTGGCACGGTGATCGGCACCGAGATGGTGCCCGCGAAGGCCGAACGCGCTCGCGCCCACGTGCGCGAGGCAGGTTTGGCGGATCAGGTCGACATCCGCACCGGCGATGCCCTGGAAACGTTGCGCGACCTCGACGGGCCGGTCGATCTCATGCTCAACGACGGCTTCCCGGACGCGGCCCTGGGCGTGTTGCGCCTCGTCGCACCGCACCTGCGCACGGGCGCTGTGGTGATCACCGACAACGTCGGGGTGATGCGCGGCGACTACGCCGACTACGTGTCGTGGGTGCGGGATCCGGCCAATGGCTTCGTATCGGTTCGGGTGCCGTACAAGGGCGGCACCGAAGTCTCGATCCGCGTGGCCTGACCGCGCGTCTATCGAGATCCGCGCAGGTACCGAGTCACCATGTCCACCAGCTCGTTCTCCATCGGCTCGACCGTGGTGGTGCGTGGATCGGCCATGAACTTGTGTGTGTTGATCTCCACCGTCAACACGATCAGCTCCGCGGCAGTGTCGAGGTCGCGCACGCCGACGTCCGGGTGCCGGGCGAGCAACTCGCGCACCTGACCGACGCGCAGCTTCCCGTGCCGGGCGATCGTGTCGCGCAGATCCTGCGACATCGGCGCCTGCTCGATCATGATCCGGAGCAGCTGCGGGTCGTCGCGGTGGTTGTCGATGGCGTCGCGGACCAGTGCTCGCACCATCGCCTCGAGGCTCCCAGCGGACAGATCGAGCTGGTCGGCCTGGGTCCACGTGCCGCGGTCGACGTGCTGCACCAGCAATTCGGCGAGGATCGCGTCCTTGTTCGGAAAGTATTGGTACAGCGAGCCGATGGAGATCTCGGCGTGTTCGGCGATGCGGTTCGTGGTGCCCGCGGCGTAGCCGTGCTCGACGAAGATGTGCGCAGCGGCGTCGAGGATGCGTTCGCGGGTGAGTTCGGCGCGCACTTGGCGGGGCTTGCGACGCGGGTCGAGGCGGCGACCGGCCGATGGCATTCGGATCCTCCCGCAGGACGCGACGAGCGAACAGTCGAAAAGCTGAGCTGGTGTTCACGATAGCGGCCGGGGCCTCCGCGAAAACCTGTTGGCGATGCCCGGCGGCCACTGCTACCTTTCCGGAGACCGTGCGAGAGAACGAGGAGGTGGTACCCGTGAACGCAGTATCGACATGGGTGCTCCCCTCCGGGGTCACGGTCGGGCGATAGGTCGTCCGGGAGCGCCGCTCGTGAGCACTCCCGAAAGGCACGACCATGCAATTCACTTCCGAACAGCGCCTCGACGACGGGGTCCTGGAACGCGAATTCACCCTCGGCGAGATCCCCGGCATCGTGTGGACGCCCGGATCCGCATCCGCACCGACACCGTTGATCCTGCTGGGCCACCCCGGCGGACTGCGCAAGATGTACCCCCGGCTGGTGGCCCGGGCACAGCGCGCCGCCGCGCAGGGTTTCGCCGCGGCCACCATCGAGTTGCCCGAGAGCGGCGAACGACCTCGCTCCGCGGCCGCCGAGCAGGCCCGCGCCGATCTGCGCGAGGCGCTGGCCGCCGGTGCGCCGGTCGACGACGAGATCGTCGAGCGGCTGATCCTCCCGCTGGTGGACCAGGCGGTCCCGGAATGGCGGGCCACCCTGGACGCCCTGCTCGAGCTGCCCGGGATCGGCGGCCCGGTCGGGTTCGCGGGCGGGGTGATCTCGATCGCCCTCCGGCTGGCGGTGGTCGAGCCGCGCATCTCGGCCGCGGTTCTGTTCGCCGGAAGTTTCGTGCCCCGCACCATGTTCGAGGAGGCCCGGCAGGTCAGCGTTCCGCTGCTGGTCCTGCTGCAGTGGGACGACGAAGGCAACGACCGGCAACTGGCCCTGGACCTGTTCGACGCCTTCGGCTCCGCGGAGAAGACGCTGCACGCCAATATGGGCGGGCACACCGGCGTCCCGCAGTTCGAAGGGGACTCCGGGGACCGGTTCTTCGCGCGGCATCTGAGGTGAGGCCGGGCCGTCGGGCCGACGGCAGACGGTAAGGGCTGTCGGCGAATCCGCGTATCGGGGACAGGTCCCAGCCCTCCCCGATGCGCGGTGGCCAGACCGACATCCACGCCCCTGGATCACCCTCGAAACTTACCGACAACCTTGAAAGTCGAAGCGCCATAACGACATCAGTCGCGTCAGCTCGACTGCGGTACCCATTCCAGACCGGAGAAGACGGCGGCGACGAGGTGCGCGCGCTGATCGCGCCGTACACGCCGCGATACGACTGGCAGGGCGTCTCCGACGAGGCCGAACTCGACGCGATCCGCGCCAGGATCCCGGGAATGGCACTGACCTGAGCAAGGGGTCCGGCCGCCGTGACCGGCTGGTAGCCTCGCCTCATGCCAGTGATCGTTGCCACCATTACGCCGAAGCCCGACAAAGTCGACGAGGTCGCGGCGGTTCTCACCCGCCTCATTCCCGAAGTCCACAACGAGGACGGGTGTGAGGTGTACGCCCTGCACAAAGGCAAGGACCGTTTCGTGTTCGTCGAGAAGTGGCGGGACATGGCAGCACTGGGCGCCCACAGCGGCGCGCCGAGCATCAAAGCCTTGAACGAAGGACTCAAAGATCTGGTGGCCGGCCCGCTAGACGTCCAGGTCCTCGAAGCTCTTCCCGCGGGCGACCCGGCGAAGGGCGCCCTCTAGCCACTACTCGTCGTCGAGTCGTCGGGCCAGCGTTTGGCCCGACGGCAGATGGTCGACGAAGCTGTGGATGAAGCCCAGTGCGGCCACCGAACCCGAGAACGTCCCCGGGGCGAAGCGGGTGAAGAAGCTCAGTACGAACGGGACGATCAGCGTGCAACAGCCGACCCACCGCATACCGGATGTTCGACGAGAAATCCCCACTGCCACAGCCTAGTTCGACATTTCTTCGCCGGGCACGCAGTCGAGAATCCGATTGTCCTGCCGCACAGCCGGTGTGCTGGCGATGTCATCGATCTCGGTGGAAGGACAGGGATACTGCCACGGCGATGGCCGCGACGAGGCCGGCCAGAGTGAGCAATCCGAGGTCGACCGTGGCGGCGGTGGCGACCGCGCCGACCAGCAGTGGGCCGCCGGCATCGCCGAGTTCGCGACCGATCTCGGCGGCGCCCATGGTCTGACCGAGCCGTTCCGGCGGTGTGGTGGCGGCCAGGTGGGCGAAACCCAGCGGGGTCAGCAGGCCGGTTCCGGTACCGATCAGGATGGCGGCGGCGAGAACTCCGATGAGGCCGGGCAGCATGGTCGCGAGCACGATTCCGGTCGCGGTCACCATCAGTCCCGCTGTCATCCCGGTGCGGTCGCGCAGGCGTCCGGTATCGCGGGCGCGTCCGGCACGCGGTTGAACGAGCGCGGCACTGGCAGCGAGCACGGAGACTGCGGCGCCGGTGGCCAGCGGACCGAGCCCGTGCCCTGCGCCGACCACGGGCAGGAATCCGACCCCGACCGCGAGCGCGGCCGTTCCTCCGGCGAGGGCTGTGGTCGGGCGCAGGAAGTTACCGCTGCCCAGGCGGCGGATCAGACCCAGTACGGTCTCGCGGGCCCGCGGCAACGCGGGCACGGCAGGCACCGCCAAGGCCGCCCAGACCGCGACGGCCGCGGCCAACACGGCGAGGGTCGCGAACAGCAATCTGTAGCCACCGAAAACGACCAGGACCCCACCGAGCAGAGGACCGAGCGCGTATCCGAGGCCCTTCCACGCCCCGTACCCACCGAACGCGCGACCGTGCCCGGTATCTGGCGTCAGACGGGCCACCATCGCCCCGGCCGCAGGCGAGAACGCTGCTGCCGCAGCACCTTGCCCGAGACGAGCGACGCCGACGAAGGCGGGGTCGGCCGTCGGCACGAACGCGACCGAGGCGATGGCGAAGGCGATGAGACCGCCGAGCAGCACCGGACGAGGTCCGATCCGGTCGGCCAGGGTTCCGAACACGGGTTTGAGCAGCACTTCCGCGCCGTCGTACACGGCCAGCAGCACACCGAGAGTCAGCAGGTCGGCGTGTTCGGCGGACAGGTAGCGGCCGAGGCCGGCCGCGATGCTGTGCGCGCCGAACGCGGTGACGAAACCGGCCGCATACAGCGGTAGCAGTCGCGCCCTCGGCGTCGCGGTGACCATCTTTTCCACAGTAGGCGTTGGTGATTCGATACCGGAGCCGGAGGTGATGCGTGCGTCACGCGGCCCCCGACGACCTGCCGGACAATTACCGTTGCGCTTACGATATAGCCGTCCACATTCCGAGAACTGCAGGAGGGCATGTGAGCGGCCGACTGAACGGCAAGGTGGCATTCATCACCGGAGCCGCACGAGGACAGGGACGTGCGCACGCGGTGCGGCTGGCGAGCGAGGGAGCCGACATCATCGCCGTCGACCTGGCCGGTCCCCTCCCACAGGTGCAGTACGAGTCCGCCACCCCGGACGACCTCGCCGAAACCGCCCGCCTGGTCGAACGGACCGGCCGGGGCATCGTCACCGCGCAGACCGACACCCGGGATCTGGACGGCCTGCGCAAGGCCGTGCAGGAGGGCGTGGAGACCTTCGGGCGACTCGATGCCATCGTGGCCAATGCGGGGATCTGCGTCCCCGAGACCTGGGACGAGATCACCCCGGAGTCCTTCCGGGATGTCATGGACATCAACGTCACCGGCACGTGGAACACCGTCGTCGCGGGTGCGCAGCAGATCATCGACGGCGGCCGCGGCGGGTCTATCGTGCTGATCAGCTCCACGGCCGGACTCAAGCCGCAGCCGTTCATGGTTCACTACACCGCCAGCAAGCACGCGGTGACCGGGATGGCCCGCGCCCTCGCGGCCGAATTCGGCAAACACTCCGTCCGGGTCAACAGCGTGCACCCCGGCGCGGTCGACACACCGATGGGCGGCGGCGACATGGTGAACGGACTACGCCGCGTCTTCGCGACGAATCCCCAACTGACGCAGATGAATGCACCGTTCCTGCCGGAGGGACATGCCGAACCGGAGGACATCGCCGCGACGGTGTCCTGGCTGATCAGTGACGACGCGCGCTTCGTCACCGGCGCACAGATCGCGGTCGATCTCGGGTCCGCCCAGTACTGACCGAACCTCCTGCGGCTCGATCCACTCCGAATCCGGAAGCCAATACTGTCGCATTAACAGTAGTGTTCGCAGTATCATATCCGGGAGCGACCGCAGCTACGCCGGAGAGGACCGACGCCGATGACCGCGGACAACACCCCGACCGAGACCCCGCCGATGTCGCGTGCAGAGCAGATGCGCGCCAAGGTCACCGTGATCCCGTACGTCTCGATGGCGGACGCCTCGGTGCACGACCACTCCACGCGCGACAAGCAGTTCCCCGGACTGCACAACGATCTGCTGTTCCTGTGGGCGATGGCCGATACCGCGGACGGGAAGCGCTACGAACTGGTTCGAACGTTGTCCGCCAGTGCCACATACGATTTCACGGTGCACGAATGTTCTACCGAGCTGTGGTCCGATCCGCGCAACGTCTGGTTCCCGGGTGAGAACGATCTGTACTGGGGCCCGATCCTGTGGATCGAGCGCGAGGGCGAGCAGACCCTCTTCCCGGCGAATCTGGACATGCGCGCCAAACATCCGATCCGGGTTTCCCTGGGCCCCGAGCGGTACGTGTGGAAGGAGCACCGCGACGGCGTCGACATCGTGCTGACGCCGTTGCCGATGAACGTCACCACCATCTACGTGCCCGGCCCGCCCGACGACGTCGGCTACACCAGCTCGGGCTGCTCGGTGTCCGGCAGTATCCAGGGCTCACCGATCGTCGGCGGCTACGGCGGACTCGACCGCATGTACTGCCTGCCGGGGATGAGCGCCCAGGTCTCCAAGATCGCTGAGCTGGAACACTATTGGTTCGTCTGGGGAGCGGTGTTCGCCGACGGGCACTGGGAGACCGGCAACGCCATGCTGGGCGCGGGCGACTACGCCACCGCCACCTTCCACCGCCAGGGCGAGGACCCGATCATCGCCACCAACCGCGAGGTCGGCTCCAAGGTGGTCTGGGAGGCGAAAGGTGATGTGCGCCAGCCTGTGCACGCGAGACTGGAGTTCGGCGGACGCACCTTCACCTTCGACGCCACGCACAATGCCGCGGCGGCCGCGGTGTCCATGGGCATCGCCTGGATGCACGGAAACGTCCGGGAGCAGGGCGCTCCCGAACCCGTCCGGTGCTGGTCGACGATGGAGGTCATCAAGATCCGCGCCACCCCGCGCGACTGAGCTCCTCGCCCGGCTACGGCTCAGTGGCCGAGCGCGTGGGCGACGAAGCTCTCCGCATCCTGCAGTGACACCCCGACCGTGCCGCGGTGATCCGCGCCCTGATATTCGCGGTAGTCGACGGTATTGCCGTTGTCCCGCAACGTCTTCACCAGCAGATCGGTCGATGCCTTCGATATCACCGCGTCGCCCGCGCTCTGCGCGAGCATCGTGGGAACCGACAGGTGCAGCCTGCCCGGATCCTGCTGGACGAGATACGCGGTCAGCGGCCCGAGGTCGGCGTCGGTCCGGAAAATCCGGTCCGCGGGCACCGGGGTCACCTTCCGCAGCGCATCGATGCAGTCCACCTTCCCCGCCGACAGCAGCGGCTGTGCGTCCTGGGTGACCCAGCGGGACGGATCGAGGGCCGGATCCGCGGCCTGCGCGCCGAGCAGGATCAGCGGCAGGAACGGTTCGGCGACCTCGGCCCCGGGAGTGCCCGCGGCGAAGTACCGCACGACCTGATCGAAGCCGCTGCCCGGTGCGATGGCCACCGCACCGGCGAGATGCAACTCGGGTGCGCGCTTGGGCCCCTGCGCGGCGGTGAACAGCGCGGCTTGCCCGCCCTGGCTGTGGCCGATCGCGAACCACGTCGAGCCGACCGAGGAATCCGTGTGCCGGGCGGCCCGGACGATATCGGTGACCGCGTTGACCTCGGTGACGCCGTTGACGTACGGATGAATTCCGGGCGTGCCCAGTCCCTCGTAGTCGGTGCTCGCCACGACGTAACCCTTGGCCACCCAGTCGTTCAGGGAGGTGTCCATCTCGGTGATGTAGTCGTGCGTCGGACCGCCGGGGAAGTCCGCCGAGGGTGCGCACCCGTCCGCGACACCGGTCGTCCCGTGCGCCCAGCTGATCACCGGATACCCGCCGGACGGGGGCGGAGTGCGGGGAATCGCCACGGTCCCCGAGACCACGACCGGCTTGCCTGCGGCGTCCTGCGAGACGTACGTGACGAGTTCGGTGCGCGCGGCGCTCGGTAGTGCCACACTGCCGTCGACGGTCCGGGAGGTCAGCAACTCTCCCGGGCGCAGCTCGGCCGCACCGGCGCTGTCATCGGATTTCGATGTGCTGCAGGCTGTTCCCGCGATCAGGACGGCGAGAGCCAGAACTCCGGCATGGATCGATTTCATGAAATGGTCTCCCGCGGTTCGGATTCGGTGATCAAGACATCGGCTCCACGGCTCGCACCGGAGGTCGAAGTGGACCCAGAGTGCCTACGCGCCAGGTCGTTCGGTGCGCAGGTCCCGCTCACCGAGATTCCGAATACAGCGCATCGGTCACCGCACGAGCCGCGGTGAGCACCAGCGGAGCGACCCGTTCGAGTCGGACGCTGCGCACATCGCCGCACAGCGACACCGCGGCCACCGGACCATCGGGCCCACGGACCGCGACGCCGACGCAGCCGATCCCGGAGACCGCCTCACCCCGCTCGTAGGCGATACCGTGCCGCTGCCTGATCCGGTTCAGATCCTGGTGCAGCAGTGGCAGTTCGGTGATCGTCCGGTCGGTGCTGCCGACCAGGCGCCTGCCACACAGCCGATCCACCTGCTCCGGATCGATCCACGCGAGCATCGCCTTGCCGCCCGCGGTGGTGTGCGCGGGCACCCGGCCGCCGACCCGCGAGGGCAGCGTCGTGGCCAGTCGCCCGCCCACCTTGTCCAGGTAGACGCTCTCGTCGCGCTCCAGAACCGCAAGGTGCACAACCAATCCCGTCTGCATGTGCAGTTCGTGCAGCAGCGGCGCCGCGGCCGCGCGGATCAGGCCGTGCCGGTTGTCGCTGCCGCCGAGCCGCCGGGCGCGCCGGCCCAGGCAGTACCCCAGATCGAGGTGATCGACCCAGCCGAGCCGAACCAGCTGATCGAGTATCCGGTGCACCGTGGAGCGCGGCAGATGGGTCCGCCGCGCGACCTCCTGGAGAGTCAGCCGCGAGTCGGGCCCATCGATGGCATCCAGGATCAGGGTCATCCGCTCCACCATCGAGGGCGGCAGATCCTGCTTCCCGGTGACCGCCGACGGTGCGTCACACGAATCGACGAGCGTCATCGACACCTCCAAATGCCCTGGTCGAAGACCTGCATCTTGACAAAACTGAAATTAATTCTTGAAATACTAGCAGCGGGCACCCCGACCCGGAAGTGAATCGGACATCGGGTTCGCGGTGGTGGACGCCGACACCCGGTTCGTTGCTAGCCTGGACGAACCGGCGGTCCCGCGATGTCCTCCGGACCATCGACGACCGCCGAGCCGGGCCTCGGGCCAGTGGCGCCGAACCGGTCCGCTACGACCGGATTCGTCGCCGTGGCAGGACCGAAGGGATGAGAGTGCCGAGAATCGCCGAAGCGCGCGACGCCGCCGAGCCGAGTTCGCAGGAGCAGCGCGCACGCCACGTCCGCATGCTCACCGCCGCCGCCGAACTGGCCTCGGAGAAGGAACTGGCCCGCGTGCAGATGCACGAGGTGGCCAAACGCGCCGGTGTCGCGATCGGCACGCTGTATCGGTATTTCCCTTCCAAGACACACCTGTTCGCGGCGGTCATGGTCGATCAGCTCGAACGACTGGCCAGCAGGTCCGCCCGCAAACCCACGTACGACGCACCGCAGGACGCGATGCGCGCCGTACTTGTCCGGGCCACCCGCGGGCTGCTGCGCCGGCCCGCGCTGTCCACGGCGATGGTCATGTCGACCTCCACCGCCAATCACGACCTGGTGCCCGACGCGGCCCGGGTGGACCGGATGTTCCGGCAGATGCTGCTGGACGCGGCGGGTATCGCACAGCCGACCGAGGTGGAGGTGACCTCGGTGCGACTGCTGATCCAGCTGTGGTTCGGCGTGGTGCAGTCCTGCCTCAACGGGCAGATCTCGCTGCCCCAGGCGGAATCGGATATCCGCCGGGCCTGTGAGCTGCTACTGGTCGACCTGCGCGATCCGCGCCGGGACGGACCGGGCGATGCGAACGGCATCGCTCCGCCGTCGTGAGTACCGCTCAGACCTCGATGCCGCGGCGGATCAGTTTGCCGGTTGCGTTGCGCGGCAACGGTTCCCCGGTGAAACGCCAGCGGCTGGGCACCTTGAAATACGACAGCCGCTCGGCCGCGTAACCGCGCAGATCCTCCGAAGTCACCACACTGCCGGGTTGCACGACCACGACCGCGGAGACCTCCTCGCCGAGATCCTCGTGCGGAGTGCCGATCACGACGCATTCCAGGACGTCGGGATGTTCGTCCAGGCACTGTTCGATCTCGGTGGGATAGACGTTCTCACCGCCGCGCAGGATCAGATCCGAACGTCGGCCGACCAGACGCAGCAGACCGTTCTCGACGATACCGAAATCGCCTGTCCGGAGCCATCGTTCGGGTGTGATCGCCGCATCGGTGGCCGCCTGATCCGCCCAGTAGCCGAGCATCACGTAGGGACTCCGCACGCAGACCTCGCCCTCGACACCCTCGGGCGCCGGATTCCCTTCCGGGTCACGGATTTCCAGATTCACGCCGATGATCGGACGCCCCAGTGTGCCCGGGAACTGCTCGAGCTCAGCGGGAGTCGCGACCGCGACCGCCGTACTGCATTCGGTCAGGCCGTAACTGTCCACCAGCGCCGCGCGGGCGAACGGAACCCGTTCTCGCAGACGCTCTTTGAAGGCGATCGAGGACGGTGCGGAGGCCAGGGCGAAGGCGGTGAGCGAGGACAGATCGTAGGCGTCGAACTCGCCGTACTCGACCAGGCGTGCGGCCATCGAGGGCACCGCACCCCAGCTCGTGACGCGCTCACGTTCGACCAGACGCAGTACCGCCGCCACGTCGAACGCGCCCTGATGCATCACGACCGCGCTGCCGGTGACCAGACGCGGCACCACCAGATTGTGCAGGCTCGCGATGTGGAACAGCGGCGAGGTGAGCAGATAGCGCAGCGAACTCGGCGCATCCGGGTCGTAGGGCTGCCCGGTGAACGCGGCGAGTGCGGCATCGTTGAACCGGTGGTAGTCGGCGACGGCCAGGATGTTCCGCTGCGAGTGCAGCGCGCCCTTGGGCCGACCACTGGTCCCGCTGGTGTAGACGATGGCCGCCGGGTCGTCCTCGTCGACCTCGGTGTGCGGCAACGGAACTCCGGCGTTGCGCGCGAAGATCGCGGGCAGGTCCTCGGCCATCGTGAGCACCCGGACGCCGGTATCGGCCGCGGCGAGCACAGCGGCGCGCTTGGCGTCGGCGATCACCACCGTGGGACGGCTGTGCTCGATGCCGAAGGCGACCTCCCGCGACACCCACCAGCCGTTCATGCACACGGTGACCGCGCCGAGCATCTGCGTCGCCCAGAACGCGATCACCCATTCGGGCGTATTGGCCGCGTAGATCGCGACCCGGTCGCCCTTCCCGACGCCGAAGTCGTCGCGCAGCGCAACCGCCAGCGCCGCGACCGCCGCCGCGTGCTCGGTGAAGGAGATCCTGCGGTCCGCGGTCACGAGATAGTCCCGCTCACCCCACCGCAACGACTCGGTCAGCAACTCCCCCACCGCACGACCCCGATGTCGCATCACCGGCATCCGCGCACCGAGCACCGTCTCCTCGACGAGTTCGAACGGTCCCCCGGGCCCCATCAGCGCGGCTATCGCCAGATTCGGGTCCCGCGCTGAATCCGTTCGCCCACTCATCGTGCCGACCTTTCGTCCCTGCCACTCGTACCAGGCACACAATGGCACCTACCAGCGCCACCGGCCCGTGTCGGTACCGCTCAGCGAGACCCGCATCAGCCGGTTGCGTCGGTTCCGGCTCCAGGCGCACCTGCACTCATCCCATACCGATTCCGTTGCAGTGCAACGGACTGGACGGTCAGCAGCAGGTACCAGCGAGGTCAGTTCGCGGGCCGGGGGCAGGGTAGTGAGCGCGGGAGTCCGAACCACGGCAGGACGGTGTTGTCGAACCGGGTCATGGCGCTGATCCGGTCGCCGGAGAGGGTGAGTTCGTAGAGTCCGGTGCCGTGGCCGATGCCGCTCGGGTCGCGCAGGTACGCGCCGAAGGCCGGTTGCCCGTTGGCCCGGGTGGGCACCAGGTCGAATCTTCTTCCCGCGCCGAATATTTCGGCGCAGAAGCGGGCGACGAGATCTCGGCCCTGGTACTCGAACGGTACCGGGGGCATGGCGATGAAGGCGTCGTCGGTGAGCAGCTCGATCAGGGCGTCCAGGTTCGCGGACTCCCAGGCGTGCACGAACTTCGCCACGATCGCGTCCTCGGCGCTCGAATGGGGTGGCGGCGGGCGATCACCCGTCGGCCGGGGCAGCGACGCGCGGGCCCGCTTGAGCGCACTGGTCACCGAATCGACTGTGGTGTCCAGCATTTCGGCCACCTCGACGGCATGGAAGCCCAGCACGTCACGCAGCAGCAGGACGGCGACCTGGCGGGGCGGCAGCGCCTGCACGGCGGTGATGAACGCCAGGGATATCGCCTCCCGGCGTTCGTAGCGCGCCTCGGGTCCCGCCTCGCCCGTGTCCGCGAGCAGCGCGTCGGGGTAGGGCTGCAACCAGACGATCTCGCCGAGGCGGGTCGGCTCGGGCGGCACGACGCCGGGCACATCCCACTCCCGTGCCCGGCGGCGGCTCGTCGCGCGGCGCGCGTTGAGACACCGGTTGGTCGCGATCCGGTAGAGCCAGGTGCGGACCGAGGAACGTCCGGCGAATCCGCTCATCCCCTGCCAGGCGGCCAGCATCGTGTCCTGCAGGGCGTCCTCGGCATCCTGGAACGATCCCAGCATCCGATAGCAGTGCACGTGCAATTCCGCGCGATAAGGCTCGGTCACCGCGCGAAACGCCGCCGCGTCCCCCGCCCGCGCCAGCGATACCTGGTCACCAGTCACCATCGGTGGTGTCACCCTCCTCGGTCGTAGGCCGTTTCGAATATCGACACCGCATCGCGCCCGAACTGGTCGCTCGCCGACCGACCGGTTCCCCGATGCCGCGGGTTCTACCTCAGTGATAGCCCGCCCGCCGACAAGGAGCATCGAAATGGGAAAGATCGTCGTGTTCGAGAACATCACCCTCGACGGGGTCGTCCAGGACCCGACCGGTGCGGAGGGCTTCTGCGCAACGGACTGGCGCACCGACCTCACCGTGAGCGACCACGAAGCGTGGAACCGGCTGATCCTCGACGACGCCCGCACCGCCCAGGCACTACTCCTGGGCCGTCGCGCCTACGAGTTCTTCGCCGCCCGGTACCCCTCCCGCACCGGCCCCCTCGCCGACGCGATGAACAACCTGCCCAAGTACATCGTCACCAGCACGCTCACCGACCCCGGCTGGAACAATTCGACAATCCTCAAAGGCGAAGTCCTGGAATCGATTACACAACTGATCGACACGATCGACGGCGAGATCCGCGTCTACGCGAGCTCGCTGCTGGTACACACCCTGATCGAGCAGAACCTCGTCGACGAACTCCGTCTGGCGGTTTTCCCGCTGATGATGGGCGCGGGCAACCGCCTGTTCGACCGAACCGATGAACCCGGCCCGCTGACCCCGGCGCGCCTGCACCTCGCCGAGGTTCGCACGATCGGCGACAACCTCATCCACCTCACCTACCGCCGGTAACAGGGAACGGCGGCCCCGCTGGGGCGCAAGCAGATCGGCAGGGTTCAGTGCGTCGGCGGGATCGCGACGTCGCCCGGCAACCGCAGATCACTGCTGCGCGGATTGTAGTCGGCCTGCACCTTGTAGTACCGGCCGTCGGGTTTGTAGGCGGCGTAGAAGGTGAAGGCGTGCGCACCGTCGCCGACCAGCGGTGCGCTCCGGACGAAACGCTCCAGCACCGGATCCAGATGCACCGGAAAGGTTTCCCGGGAGAACCTGCGCGGGAAGCAGATTCGCCGCACACCCGGATCGGACCAGGAGAACGTGCGGTAGATCGTGTAGGCGTGCGCACCGAGCGCATCCAACTCGGCATCGCTCGCCGGAGCGAAGTCGAGTTCGCGCAGGATCGCGGCAATATCCTCGGGCGGCAGCTGGCCGGGAGTCAGCAACTGCGAGTACAGATTCATGGTCCGGCCGACGAAATCCACTGCCACCAGCAGGAATTTCCCGCCACCCCACCGGGTGAGGTGCTCGGCATCGGCGCGCACCGCGTCGGGCATCCCCGGTAGCGCCGAAATCTGCTGTACATCGAGCATTTCGCCGAGCGCGAGCCAGACCTTCTGCACGCCGGACCCCACCGCGACGTCGACGCCGAACTGCACCGGCACCGCCTCGGCCACCGCGGCCAGCACCTGTTCGAGCGGATGCCCGGTGAACTCGAGCAGTCCCGCCTCCCGCAGCGCGACCGTCGGATCGGCCGTGAAATTCATGAACCGCACGTTGACTTCACGCTCGCCGACCGGCTCGGTGGTGGTACGCACAGCCATCAGTGCGTCCGGCGCGATATCGGCCAGCACATCGAGTACCGGCTCCACCCGCGATACGTCATATGCCGCATCGGCCAGTCGCGCGTACTCCCGCAGATCGTCTCGCAGACGTTGAGTCACAGCAGATGTCGGCATCGGACCAGTTCACCTCGCGTATGGAGTGTGTTCGTCGAATCTCCGGCACAGGATATCGCCGCCTCGCCGATCATCGGCAAGTATCGAGCATTCCGGCATGCCACGCCGCAGTCGATCGATCACCACCGGTGACCAGGTGATCCGCGCTCGCCGATGCGGATTCCCGCACGCGGACAACAGATTCGGCAATCACGCCCCGCCGTACCGGGCACCGGCCACGGCCCCGCCGTCGACCAGGAGATCGGTTCCGGTGATGAAGGAGGCGTCGGGGCCGAGCAGGAATGCCGCAGCCGCCGCGATATCGCCCGCGGTGCCCTGCCGCCCGGTTCCCGACGCCTCGACCATCGCACGCATCCCGGCGCCGGACTCCCCCGCCAGCTCCCGACGTCCCATCACGGTGCTGATGACGCCCGGACTGATGCTGTTGACCCGAGCGCCACGCTGTCCCCAGGCCAGGCTCGCCGCCTGCACCCGGACCTGATTCGCGCGTTTGGCGACGCTGTAGGCCGCGCCCGGATTCGGGAGCCCGGCCAGGAAGGGCAGGTCGAGCAGGTCGTCCGCAGCGGTGGTCGCCAGCGCGGCCTCGGCCTCGGCGGGCAGCTGCCCGATCGCGAACGCGCCGGCCATGCTCGCGATCACCACACCGGCCCCGCCCGGTGCGACGACCTTCGCGAACTCCTCGAGCACGAGTGCCACACCGACCATGTCCACCGCCAGGATCGCCGCGGTCGACGCCTGCGCCGGAGAGAGCCCGGCGGTGTGCGCCAGCGCCGTCACCGAGCCCAGCGCGGCGGCCTGGCCTGCCAGCGAGGACACCGAATTGCGCTGGGATACATCGACTTTCCGCGCATGCACCTGATATCCGTCACCGTCCAGCGCGGCGGCGACCCGGTCGAGAACCTCCGCGTCGAAATCGGCCAGCAGCACCTGCCGACCCGACCCGAGGCGACGCGCGATGGCCTCACCCATACCGCCGGCCCCGATCACCACCAGAACCTCGCTCATCGCACTCCCTACCTAAATACAATACGAATCGTCTCGCTTTCAGCGGACAGTACACCCCTCGTACGCTGACGGCCATGACCCAGTCCCGCCGCGGCCCCAAACGCAACGAGGCGTCCCGTCGGGCAATCCTCGAAGCGACCCGCGACATCCTACGCACCGACGGCTACGACCGACTGTCGCTGGACGGCATCGCCCGACGGGCCGGGGTCGGCAAACAGACGATCTACCGCTGGTGGTCCTCGAAGGCCGCTGTCGTGGTCGACGCGGTCCTGGACGGCTTCATCCCCACCCCGCCCCTGCCCGAACCGAGCGGATCCGATATCGCCGAGGCGCTGCGCGAATGGCTTCTGGCATTCCGCGAGCAGATCGCCTCTCCCGTCGGCCGCACCCTCTCCCGAGCCCTCACCGGCGCGGCGGCCGTGGACGACACCGCCGCCACGCGCCTGTACACCCATTTCACCGGCCCACTGCGGGAGCATCTGCGCGAGCGACTCGCCGCCGACGCCGAACTACGCCCCGACGCGGACCACCTCGCCGCCGCCGACGCGCTGATCGGCACCCTGATCTTCCTCACCCTCTCCCGGCAGCCCGTCGAATCCGACCACCTCGACGGACTGCTCGACGTCGTCCTCAACGGCCTGCGCGGATCCTCGAACGAATCCGCCGAGTAGATCGCCACGGCGCGTGGGGAATTCACCTCCGCGCCGGACACCTCCCGGTACCACTATCACGAATTGTTCACGAGCTTCTCGTCACACTTTTCACATCGATTTCACGAGGGAAATCCAGCTGTTTCCCATTTCTCCCGCACGAGCCACAGCGCGGATCGATAGCAGATGAGCATCGATCGAACCGATGGATCGCAGGCGAACGGTTGCTGTACGACCGCGAACGAGGCGGTTGCGCGCGGCGGAAACCGCTTCCACCGCAACGACGCTCACCCGAACGCCCACTCCGCGAACTCCGGCAACCCGCCCGAGCACATGCGGTGACCTGCGCCCGAGCGACCGGCCCCGAATCGGATTCGCCCGATGGCGAACGCTTGTTACCGTTCGCTGTGAGTCGTAAGAAAATTTGTGGCACAATACAATTCGTGACTAGGTCGGTCGAAAGCTACTCTGCGGCAAAGGCAATGCCTGCTGTCCGCACGATCGACATTTCCGCTCGCCATCGCCGGTGCATAGTCGCGCAACCGGCCGAAACAGACCACTCGCCGCCTCGGCGAGGACCGATCGAGCAACCGCGGCTTCGAGAGTTCGCCCCGGTGTCCACGCGATTGCCCGAGAGCCGGGAACAGTGCGCATTCGGCGCGCGCCGCCCGGCGTCCGGGTAGGGGCGCGTGGTGTACGTGAAGGTGTGTGATGCATCGAGCTTCTGACATGTGATCGCCCGGCTCCCGCCACCGGTCCCCCCGCATCATCGACGCAAATATGCGGTGAACTCCGGCGTGCCGAAGCACGGCAGCACGGACCTCGGTATGCCCAACGGTGGCGAGCTACCGCTGGATAGGAAATCAGCAGGAGGCAATCATTGCCTGGAGTCCGCCATGAAGTCCCCGAAGGTTCGTGCTGCGAGCCAAGTTGCCGAGGGCTATGATGAGATCGTTTGATCGCATCCAGATACATTGCGGTCGAACGACTTTCGCGTGTCGAAGGTTGGTCGAACAGGAGTTGCAGGACATGTCGCGCAGATCGGCCGGTACCGGTGACGCCACTACGCCTGGACAGCAGAGCGAACCGACCGGTCCGGATCGGTTCCGGTCGCGCCGTCCCGCTCCGAACCCCTTCGCCATCATCATCCATTATCAGGTCATCCGAGGAGCCGTTTCACCGTGAATTCCCCACAGCCCACCAAATTTCAGCGGCCGGATGCGTCCTCGGCGGTAGATATTGGCGCTGTCGAGGAACGCGTGCCGATGCACACCCAGGAATTCGCGCAGAATCCGCACGGTTATTTCCAGTTCATGCGCGATTATTATGGCGACCTACCGCTGATCCCGGTGTGGATTGCCGAGGGAATACCGGCGACGCTGGTGATCAAATACGAGACGGCGAGACGAATCCTACACGATCCCGCTCATTTCTCCGCCGACCCGCGCACCTGGCAGACCAAACTCCCCACCGATCGGCGGCTGGATTTCCTGCCGATGGTCGAGTGGCGATCGAACGCACTGCGCAGCAATGGCGACAGCCCGGAGCACAAACGCTACCGCGAGGCGACGCAATACGCGCTCTCGAAAGTCAACCAGTTCGCGTTGCTGGACCAGTTGGAGTACGAGGCACACAATCTGATCAATGCGTTCTGCGCCGAGGGCGCCACGCAGGATCAACCGCTCGATCTGATCCAGCACTACGTCGCTCCGCTGACCTTCACCATGCTGAACTACATGGTCGGCTCGCCGCCGGAGATCATGGCGCGCATCGCCAAGGCCAGCGCCGATCTGTTCGAGGGACAGGACACCGTCGAGACCAACGCCCAATTCGCCTCGGCGCTGCTGGACCTGATCACACTCCGGCGCACCGAGCCCGGCGACGACATCACCACTCGCCTGATCGCGCACGAGAGCGAACTGACCGACGAGGAGATCGCCCAGCAGTTGGTGACCTGCCTGTCGGCCGGTACCCAGGGCCCCGGCGATCTCGCGGCCAGCACGATCAAGCTGCTGCTGACCACGCCGGTGCACGAGCGGCCGCTGACCAAGACCGCACTGAACCAGACCCTGGCCACCGACCCGCCGATGGCGAATTACCAGATCACCTATCCGCGACAGCCGATCGCGATCGACGGCGTGTGGCTGCCCGCCGACGAGCCGGTGATCGTCAGTCTCATGGCCTGCTGCACCGATCCGATGATCAACAACGGTGATTATCACAGCGACGGTTGGCACGCCGGTTTCGGTTTCGGCCCGCACGAATGCCCCAACGATGCGAAAAGCATCTCTCTCCAGATCGTTCACGGACTCATCGACTGGCTCTTCGATATTCTGCCGGAAATACAACTCGCCGTTCCGGCCGAATCACTGGTGTGGCGTCCGGGACCGTTTGCTCACGGACTCCTGACACTGCCAGTCACATTCCCCAGAACTCCACCGATGATGCCGACGAGGCGTCCCCCGACTTCTCAGTACTCGGGCTGAGAAGAATGACACCTCTTGAAACTCCATGGAGAATATATGAGATGACCATGAATGTTTGATCGAAATAACATCGGGGCCACGACAGGATATGACCCCGGATGTTGGGCATTCCGCGCGGGGGGGTTTGCTGTGCCATAACTCCATGGCCTGGGCGCGGATTATAATCCGTTACCAGAGTGGGTGTGTTATGACAACAACAGATCTTCCCCGTCCCGCCGGTTCTGTCAATGAAACCCCTCCTCCCGTTCACGATCCACGGCTCGCCGCCGAATCAGCACCCACAGTGGCCGCACTGCGCCGGGTGATCTTCGGCGAACAGTGGCCACTCCAACGTCGATTCAGGGATGTCATCGCCGGACTGGGCGACGGTCCACGGACTGGACTCATTCACTCGGAAGAAGCTCTCATCGGGCCGGAACTGTTGCGGCTCGCACTGTTCCGGCTGGGCCACCCCGCCCGGGAGATCGCCGCCGACCATCAACTCCGCGGCGCGCTGTGCGGTAACGCTCTCGTGGCCGCGCCGCACATGGCGCCCATCCTGACCGGACACTTCTCGTTGTCCGCCAGCGCAATCAACCGGCTGGGCAACGGATCTCGCTATCAGCAGGAGTGCCTGACCGAACTGGACTCCGCGCAGGCGATCGGTCTGCTGTGCCTGACCGAACTCGGCGGAACCAACGGCAACGATCACAAGACCATCGCGGAGTGGGACGCCGAAACCGGAGGTTTCCGGATTTCCTCGCCCAGCGCCGAAGCATGGAAGTTCATGCCGAACGCGGCCTCGGCGGTGCCCAAGACCGCGGTCGTCACCGCGCGGCTGCTCGTCGACGGTGAAGACCAGGGCGTGCTGCCGTTCCTGTTCCGGTTGCGCACATCCGATGGTCTGGCGAAGGGGGTCGATGCGGTCACCCTGCCGGACAAATCCTCGACAGCGATGGACCACGGCATCTTCCGATTCACCGGACTATGGGTGCCGCGTGATGCGCTGCTCGGCGGCGACTGGGCCGTGATGACTCCGGACGGGCGGTTCGAATGCGATGTGCCACTGCGTCATCGGTTCCACCGCGCGATCGGTGTCCTGGGCGACGGCCGACTGGACCTGGCCAACTGCATCATCGCGGCGGCGCGGGCGGGGCTGGCCGGACTGGTCAACTACTCGCTGCAACGTCGGCCCGGCGAGGGGATGCTGATGGCCGACCGTGACAATGTGCAGCTCGACCAGGTCTCCGCACTCGCCGCGGTCTACGCCACGAGCGTGCTGGGTCGCCGCATCCGCGACCTGCGCAGCGGACCCGATGCGGATGCTCACCCGCACGCGGTGTGGTCGATGATCGCCAAACCTCTGCTCACCTACACCGGGCTCGAGGTCCTGACGATGTGCGAACAGCGGGCCGGCGCCCAGGGGGCATTGCGTTCCAACCTCCTGGCCGACTGGATCGGCGGCACCAAGGGCGCGATCACCGCCGAGGGTGAGAACCGGATCCTGCAGGTCAAGGTCGGACGTCCCGATATCGAGTTCCTGCGACTCCCGGGCACGCCCGACCGACTGCCGTGGTACCTGGAAATGTTGATCGACCGCGAACATCGGATCGCGACGAGTCTGCGCAACGGCTCACCCGACCCGGCGAGCTGCGCACTCGGTCCCGAATCGGCCGCGGTCGAGATGGCCGACGCGACAAGTCAACGACTCGCCGCCACAGCGCTGTATCTGGAATGGGTCAACGGGTCGGACCCGACCGCCTGCAGACTGGCCGAGTCCGCGGCTGCGGCGTACGCATTGGAATGCATTCACTCGAACGCCGCATGGTTCATCGGTCACGAGCACATGCCGAAGGTGGCCAATGAGCTCCGCGGGTACCGCACGGTTCTGCTCGATCACCTGACGACCATGGTCGACGGGTTCGCGCTGCCCGACCTGTCCTTCGCCCCCATCTTCTCGGAGAACTACATCGAGGCGTACCGAGAATTCACCGGTTGGGAGGATGCCACCGCAGCCTGAGCGCCCATCACCGCCGCCAACGTCGTCGGCGATCGATTCCCGACCCTCGTCAGGGTCGCGCCCATGCATGCGTTCTGACAGCGAAAGGTGCTCCGAGCCAAGCGGATTCGGCAGTCGTCGGTCGAATCACAACGGCCAGGGCACCTTTCGTCATGCATCTCACCATTTCACCATCGGCAGCGGATGTCTCGGATTCCGTACCGCATGGGATCCGATGTTCCGCAGCAGAAATGCATGGAAACCCCGGTACGGTAGTTCGGCCACGATATCGCGTACGTCCCGAATGCCCACTCCGGAACGAACCAAACCACCACTGACATCTATTCGGTCGGCTATTCGGAATGTTTCATTCAGCTCGTCGGCCGAACGGCGTAAGCGATGGTGGTCCAGTACGAGTGTGCGCACTGTCTCGATGTCATCGATCCCGTAGTCGGCGGCCAACTGCTCGGCGAGGTCCGCGGACGGAGCCAGATAATCGACCGTCCCGGCCGTCCAGATACCCAGGTCGTGGATCGCCCAGGCCAGTGCCGCGGTCTCGGGCGGATCGGCCCGCAGCAGCAGACGTTGATAGTTGACGCAGCGCAGCACGTGGTTGCGGTACATCTGCTCGTGCGAGCCCAGCACATCCACGTACCGCTGTAGCACATCGTCGATCAGGCGGTGCGAGGTGATCACACCCGAACCATGCACTGAGAATCCTTCCCACGAAATGGTGACGTACCAAGTGATTCGATGCCCAGACTACCGGCATCGACCTCGCCATTCGAGAGCAATTCCGACAAATCCGACCCACTGCACCCGCGCCTCGATTCGATGCGCGTGCCGGACGACGAACCCGAGATGTGCCGGTTCACCGATCCCGTCGAAATGTCCGCGATATCGCGTTTGCTGATCCCGCGCAGTCTGCAGATATTCGAAATAGTCACTGTGTTTCAACAGCTTTCGCGCTACAGTGCGTAATTGTGGACTCCTCGGAGCTCGACCCCCAACTCGCGCACACCGCGCGGGTCTACGACTACTGGCTCGGCGGACACGACAACTACGAGGCGGACCGCCGCGCCGGTGAACGTTCCGAACAGGTCCATCCACACGTACGGGTGACTGCCCGGCAGAATCGCAGTTTCATGTTGCGCGCCGCGGAATTCTGCGCGCGAGAGGGTATTCGGCAGTTCCTGGATATCGGCACCGGCATTCCCACCGAACCGAATCTGCATCAGGCCGTCCAGAAGGTCGACCCCACGTCGCGAGTGGTCTACGTCGACAACGACCCCTTGGTCCTCGCCCACGCCCGCGCCCTGATGACCAGCACTCCCCAGGGCTGCACCACCTACGTACACGCCGACGTACGGAATCCGGACTCGATCCTGACCGCCCCCGAACTACTCGAAACCCTCGACCCCACCCTGCCGACCGCGCTGTCACTGATCGCCGTGATGCATTTCGTGGAAGACGAACACTCCCCCTACGAAATCGTCGAACACCTCGTCGCCGCACTGGCCCCCGGCTCATATCTGCTGATGACCCACGCCACACCCGATTTCGGCCCGGAGATGGCAGAAGTCGAACGCGTCTACCACGAATCCGGAATGCCCGGACAGATCCGCACCCGAGACCAATTCGCCCGATTCTTCACCGGCCTGGAATGGGTAGCCCCCGCCCTCACCACCCCACACAAATGGCGTCCGGCGATCACACCACCCGACAAGATGGACAACCAGGTCCAGTTCTACGCGGGCGTCGCCCGCAAAATGTGAACCGCCGCAAACGGTTCGAGGCTCACGCCGCCAGATGCGAACCGGCGGATCACCGAGCTACCACAACTGGTTCGAGATCTACCCTGGCCGGTGGACGCAGGCGACGCAACGTCCGGTCGAACCCGGTGAAACACAGCGCCCACCCCTCACCGTCCGGACCGATCCGCACCGAACTCGGCCCGGTCCAACCGCCCGACAGCCCCGACGCGATCGCGCACGAGTGGCCGGTGGCGGGATCGAGCCGATAGATCGCGCAGCAGCGGACGTGTCGGATTCCGGCGGGTGCGGCTGCTTTGGCAGAGTGGGGCCCGTGAACTCCTCCCCCGGATCGACGTATCAGCCGCGACCGATGTCCAGCCGCACTGCCTACCTCCTCGGCGGCGTCGCACTCGTGGTCATCGTGCTGATCGTGGTGTACGTGATGCATTCGAGCAGCAGCAAGAGTCTGAAGGTCCAGGAAGACGGGTACGGTCCGGTGCACGACTCGGCGGTGAGCGCACTGCTGGATTCGGACGGCGCGATCGTGCTCGGTAAATCCAACGCCGCCAAGACGATCGATCTGTACGAGGATCCGCTGTGCCCGGATTGCGGATCGCTCGAACACTATTACGGGCAGCAGATCGCCAAGAATGTCGACGCGGGCAAGCTCATCGTGCGGTACCGGTTCGTGAACTTCCTGGATTCGAAGTCGGGCACGAAGGATTACTCGACCCGTGCGATCGCGGCCAGTGATTGCGTCGCCTCGGCCGGGGACGGCCCGACGTTCTCGAAATTCCATCAGGCGCTGTTCACCACCAAACAGCCCAGCGAGGAAGGCGGCAGCCTCAGCAACGACGAGCTGGCCGCGATCGCCAAGGATGCCGGGGCTTCGCAGGACGTGCAGCAGTGCATTGCCAAGGGCGACCGCGTCGACGAGGCGCGCGACCACGCCCAAGCCGCGATGACGGCCCTCAAAGACGCTGCGGGGCAGGTGCAGACCCCGACGGTGCTGGACGGCGGCAAGAACGTCGACACCGAGGACTCGACCTGGGTGACCAAGCTCGCGGGATAGCCGCGCTCGGTCTCGAACCGCCCGGACGGCAACCCCAGCCGTCCGGGCGGTGTCCATCAACCCCGTGGACAAACTCCGGATCAGGGGTCCTCATCGATCAGCGCCTCGTAGACGCGATTGCGCGCATCGGCGATGGCGTTGACGGTGTCGCGCAGTTGTCCGGCCATCGCGGCATAGCCGGATCCGGCAGGGGTCCGGTCGAGTTCGGATTCCAGGCGACTGCGAAGTTTGTCGAGCGCTGCGATTCGTTCGCGTTCCACGGCGACGTCGATGACGGTCGGCGCCGGCGGGCGGTCCGGGTGCGACATGTGCGGTGTCCTGTGGATCGCTACCGGACGGACGTCCGGCTGCAGAGCGAGCATCAGTGAATCCCCCTCAGCGACTTGGGTTTTCGACAACAAGGTGACCGGGCGGCTCGTTCTCGGGCGTCATCGAGACCAGCTCCGGATGGACGAACGCGCCGTGCTCGATCGGGTAGGTCAGGTCGACAGTGGACGGGTGCGGTGGTGCGGAAACACTTGCAGGGGAGGGCCATATAGCATCGAACGCCTCGATATCGGTGTGTGGAAACAGATATCGCTCACCCTCGCGGAGGGTGGTGCGCTCATCGCCGGTGGGACTCCTCCAGCGTAGCCGATCGGCATCGACGCAGTCGATCCGCCACGACGTCTCCCCTCGCCCGGCCGCAGCTTTCAAGCGAAGATGACGTGTACACAACACGGCGAGGTTCGCCAGAACCGTCCCCCGGCGCGCGGCATCGAACGGAACACTGTGGTCCAGTAGCGATTCCGAGGACGGCATCGTGCACCCGGGAAAACGGCACATGCCATCGAGCGCGCGGACATCCCGCTCCTGCCACTGCGCCGGGTCGGGCCGCGCCGCCTCCTCCGAACTGGTCGGATCGTCGATTCGCTCCGGAATCAGTTGGAACCGAGCGTATTCCGCGATCCGGCGAACGAGCGCCGCATCGATCGGACCGTAGCCCGCCAGATGAGCCGGGGCATCGCGCTCACCCAGGAACGCCTGGGCGGGCACACCGATCTGGATCAAGGGCCGCCGTGATGGCTCGGATTCCGGTGCGGTACAGCGTTTTCCGCGCCCACACGTGCAACGCAGATGTCGCGACCCGTCGGCCAGCGCCACCAGCGCATCCGCACGCCGCTGTGCCATCGTGCGCGGATCGGACCGGCACACCTGCAGACTCATCTCCCGCAAACGCATCGCGACCGTCTGCGCGCCCACCGCGGGAACCACACCGTCGAACACCGCCATACCGTCCTGCACGGCCTTGATGCGCACATCGCGATCGCCCTCACGCCGCTCGCGACGACGACTCTCACCCGCAGGATCGAGCCTGGCCACCCAGCGCCGCACCGTCTGCCGCAGCCGCGCGGGCGGCAGCCGCTCCGCCACATCGATCAGCGTCGGTTCGACATCGGCGAGCAACTCCTCCGGCAGATCCCGCACGTTTTCCACCAGGACCTGCGTCCGCGCCAGATCGATCCGCCCGGAAGCGAACGCCTCGCGAATCCGCGGCAGCCGGTCGAGCCCGATCCCGATATCGATCAGCCCCGCCGCCACCGTCTCGGAGATCTGCACCGCCATCGACGCCTCGGCCGCGGCGAACTCCGCGCCCCGCTCCGCCGCCGCCCGCCGCCGATACAACTCCCGCACGGCAAGCACCTCGGCAGCCTGCGCGAAGGCCGCCGCCCCATGCGCCCGCCGCACCGCGTCGAGCAGCCCCTCATCGGTCATCCCCTGAAGCTCTCCGCCATCGAACATGTGTTCGATCCTACCTTTCGAACACCCGTTCCACCACCCCGTTGTCCAGGCGATTTGGCGGCAAATACCCACGTGGTGTAACTTCGTTCAAGCCGAAGGGGAACACCCCCGAGGCAAACTTCACGGGGCTATGGCGCAGCTGGTAGCGCACCACACTGGCAGTGTGGGGGTCAGGGGTTCGAGTCCCCTTAGCTCCACTCAGGAATCTGCATGTCGGAGGCAGGATAGCTAGACTGTCTCCGTTCAGGTCAACACTCGCGGTCAACACTCGTTACCAGCGGTCGGTAACAGCACATCTCAGGGGATGTCGGCTGATACCCAACCGGAGGTAACAGATGCCCACCCCACGTCCCCGTCCTCGCAGCGACGGAACGGTCGCCTGGCAGGTGCCGTTCAGCATCTACGAGTACGGCCGCCGTCGCCAGACCTCGGAGACGTTCGACACGCTGGATGACGCCTCCCGCTGGGCCGATCTGCTCGATCGTATCGGCGTCGAGCAGGCACTGAAGGTCCTCGACGCCCAACAGAACGACCTGCAGCGCGAGGTCGTCACGGTAACGGCGTGGCTGCGCCGCTACGCGGACCTGCGGACGGGGATACAGTCCGATTCCCGTCGCAAATATCACCGCTACATCGACAACGATATCGACCCGTTCATGGGCTACCTGCCGATCGAGGCCGTCACACAGGAGACCGACGCTTCCTTCGTAGTTCATCTGGAAGAGGACAAAGGCAACGCCCCCAAGACAATCCACAACAAGCACGGCTTCCTGTCCGCGGGCATGCGCGCGGCGGCCGAACTACGCCCGACACCGCTGATCGCATTCAACCCGTGCGCGACCACACGGCTGCCGCGGGTGGACACCCCGGAAATCGAGATCTTCGACGACACCGAATGGGAGCTGTTCGAACAGCTCATGCCGCCACGGTGGCGCCCGCAGGCCGAATTCGGCCTCGTCTCCATGGCACGCCCCGGTGAGATCAGTGCGCTGCTGGTCGGGGACGTGAACCGCAAGACCGGTGCTGTGCGGATCAACAAGGCATGGAAAGACCAGGGAAGCCGGATGGTCCTCGGCAAGCCGAAGACCAAGCGCGGCGTGCGGACGGTCAACATCCCCCTGGAAAGCCTGGACCGGCTCGACTTGGATCGCCCTCGCGATGAGCTTCTGTTCCACACCACCCAAGACACCCCGATTCGGTCGGTCTACTTCTACGAGAAGGCATGGCTCCCCGCCCTACGGCGGCTACAAGCGCTGCATGATCTGAATTTCAGGCCCTTCACCAGGGCGGCAGGCTGGACTGGGGCCGATCCCGAGATGCTGCTCGACCAGTTCGAAGACACTGTGCCGACCTTGATCGCCAAACGCCTGACGCCCTACACACTCCGGCATACAGGCATCTCGTGGCGACTGCAGGACGGTATCCCGCTGTTCGTGGTCTCACGCGACGCGGGCCACGAATCGACCAGTACCACCGATCGCATCTACGGACACAACAACCGCAGGGCCAGCGAATCTGCGGCGCTCGTCGTCGCCAGCCGACTCCCCCGCGTCCGAAGGGCCCTTCTGCAGATCGCGGCCTGACTGCGACGGCGGCGGTTTCGATGTCGCCGTTTCCTTACGCAACGGTAATGAAATGCTATGGAATGGAATGAAATTCAATGGCAGAGGTAAGTGGGGCCCAAATCATGTCCACCGCCTCCACGCGTACGTGTCAATTCCCCACGGGACCCGACAGCGTGTGCGGGGCACAGATCGTGAACACCGGGCCAGTGCGAGGCGCTCCTCGGCAGTACTGTGACCATCCCGATCACACAGCGCAGAAGGCACTCCGACTCAAACGCAAACTGGCCGACCAGGCATTACGGGACGAACCAGTGCCTCAGGTAGAGCGACCCATTGCCGGCGGAATCGTCACGTTGTCCGCCCTCATCGGGCGAATTGAACAGCTGCAGGGTGAGCTGGCCGCCATAGTGACCGACGTCGGCACGGTCGTTGCTTCCATCACCAACCCTGAAGCCCTGACACGCGAGATCATATCGATCGAGCGGGATGCTGAACTCAAGATGGCGGCGATCGAACGGGCCAAGGCCGGCGCAGAGAGGGCCGCAGAGGTCATGTCGCGACGACTCGGCGAGGTCACCGAACTCGAGGCACTGGCAGCTGCAGCCGCCGAGGAATCAGGTGCGGTCGCGAAGGAAGCGATAGAACGTGCCGAAAGGATTGCCACCACGGCTGTGGAAGAGACTGCGGCAGCTCGCGCCGATCTGGACCAAGTTCGCATCGAGTGCGACCGGACGGTGCGGCAACAGCGCGAGAGATGCGAGCGCGCCCTTACTGCGCAGGCTGACGCAGAGGACGAACGCGACAGCGCCATAGCCAAGGCACACGCTGACGCCGAAGAACTAGCGGCACTTCGTCAGCGGCTCAGCGAGCAGGAACAGCAGCACCGCCAGCAACTCGAAGCACGAGACATCGAGTACGCACGAGCCATCACTGCCGCACACGCGATGGCCGACCGAGCCGCGCGCGAACAGCGCGAGCAGGTCAACCAGATCCTGGACAGCTATTCGGCGGGCGGTCCGCGCATCCCGGAGTCCACCAGGAAATAAGAGTCATATGTGCTGCTGGCAATGCGGCACCTGAGTATCAATCTGCCGGGCAGATCAGCGCAGCTGCACACCGCCCGTGCGTCCATCGAGCGCGTTCGCGATGAGCGCACGGGCGGCATCTCCGTAGACGGCCTTAGTGTGTAGCCCGCCCCACAGTCGTTCGTACAGTTCCAGTTCGCTGGGTGCGGTGATGGTGAGTTCGGCGCTGGCGGTTTCGATCAGGGCTTGCCGACGATCGAATAGATGGAAGCTGCCGGAGAGATAGACGAATTCGGCGCGCAGCGGAACGATGCCGAAGTGCAGGCGTGGGTTACCGAACGCCACATAGAGCAGGTGCCGCAGTTGCCCAGCCATCACCTCGTCATCGCCGAGGGTGGTGTGTAGCGCCGCCTCATTGATCAGCACAGCCACCCGCGTGCCACCGGTGCGCAGGATGTTCTGACGTGACATCCGTGCCAGGACAGCGGTATCCAGATCATCGAGGGTGCCTAGGAATCCGATGCACTGGGCGAGCACCGCGCGGGCATACGGTTCGGTCTGGAGCAGGCCCGGCACGATGGTGGGGTTGTAGATGCGAAGTTCTCGCGTCTCGGATTCGAGTTCCCGGCCGCGCTGCTGGCGGCGGGTGTGTCCGGCAGCGGTGATCCTCCGCCACTCGGCCCACTGCGCGCGGACATTGCGCAGCGCCGCAACCAGATCGGGGAGCGCGAGCGTTGCATCACACACCCGGCACCACACCGCCAAGTCGGATTCGCTCGGCATCTGTTTGCCGTGCTCGATGCGGGATGTCTTGGACCAGTGCCACCCGGCGGCGGTGGACAACTGCCGTCCGTCCAGCCCGGCGTCTTGGCGTAGCTCCCGAAGGCGTGCTCCGAGAGCTACTTTCGCCCGTGCTGCTCCATTCACTCCTTGCGGTACTCCTCGAACGGTGTTGCCGCAGGCCATACCCGGTCACGGATCGCGACCGCGTGAGCGACGATCGCCGGTTCGTCGGTCAGCGCCGCACCGGCCCAGATCCCGCGTTCATCGAACAGCGAGAACGCGACCGCTCGCTCATCGAACAACCAGAAATCCTCGGCCGAGGCGTCGCCGGGCAGCGCCGCATGCCTTGCAAGATAACGGATCTCCTCACCGGCGACGATGTTGTGCGGGCTCAGCGCGAGCAGATACCGCGTGTACTGGGTGTGCGGCTCGGTGACGATCCGTGCACGCCGCACCGCCACGCCGCGCGCCACCGTGGTGGCGACGTGGTTCGTCCAGCCCGAGAACCATTCCCCGCCGGGGTCGGTGGTCTCGTCGGCACGAAACGCGGCCAGCGACTCGGACTCCGATTCGCTCGCGTAGTCGTCGTGGGTTTCCAGATGGAACGCGGCCCGCTGCGCCGTTGCGAATTCGGGCCGCAGCTCGTCAGCGCCGCGAAGCAGGCGCATCCGGGAGCACCTCCTGACCGATCGGTACCAGCACGGCGCTCTCGTGCGCGGGAATCGCCATGATCGCCAACGCTTCCGTGTCGGTGAGCGGTTCTCCGGACAGCAGGAACGAACCGTGCCCAGTGTCGCGCACACCCGAAATGCAGGTGCCCGGCTCGGCGTATCGGAGCAACCGGTGCGGGATTTCGACGATGCTGGGGTCGTCGGTCGCCCAGCCTTGCACCGCGTAGCGCGGCGGAGTGGTTTCAGTGACGTAGAGCCGGGGGGAGCCGTCGCCGCCCGAATCACCACCGATGAATCGAACCTGCATGGTGCTGTCCTCTCGTGGTGCGAGTGCGGGCCGAGTGCGCGGTCCAATTTCGATTGTCGTTGTGTTGCACGGCAAATGACAACCAGTTGCGCACTCTCACGCACTTTTGTTCCGGGCGCGAACTTCACCCGCTTAGCGTGCTTTTCATGCCTCGCCGCCGGGAGCCTCGCAACCGGCAGCGAGCTGATCCAGCGAGACAGTAGACAACAGGGGATGCTATGGCAGAGCCGACCGCATTCGGATGGATCGACTTCGAGGTGTCCTCCGCGCCCGAGTGGCATCGGGCCCAGGTGATCCGGCTCGCGCGGACACTCGGGTACCGGATCATCTGGCCCGACGAGCGATCCCTACTGCCTGTGGCCGACCAGGCGCGCGAGGCAGGGGCCGACATCGTGATACTGCCCGCACCCGATCACCTCGCCCCTACCGACCTGACCAGAACGATGGACTTTGTCGACGTGGAGGTGGTGCGGCCCCGGCTGACCTTCGCCCGATGGCGTCCGATTGGGGCTCGGCGGTGATCTGGCTCGGGTGGATAGTCACGATCGGCCTGCCGACGGCGGTCATCGGCTGGGCGGTCCTGTGGCCCGAACCCGTCCCGCGGGCGAACATCGTGGAGGCTCCTCGCCGGAGGATCGAGGAGGGCTCCTCGCCGACGACGACACCGCCGCGATCTCTTCGGCCTTCACCACCTTGAAATCCGTGCTGGCGGTACACAGACCAACGGTGCGTATTGGGCATCGACTCCGCCAACACGAATCACGGTGGAGTACCCACAAGGAGGAGTCCAGCATGGTATTCGATCGGCATCGGCGAATACCTTCAGTTGCCGGGCCAAGGCTCGACATTCCGAGTACTCAGGTGTTCCATTGAAGCGGCCGACCGACGCCAGACCGGCCACACGGAGACCAGCACCCTTGAATCGGCCAAACGCCACGTCCATGGCACTGCAAGGACCGGATATATCTATGAATATCGACGACATTGCCTGCCCGTCGTGCAGACGAACCGACTGGGTTCAATCCCTGCCCTCGATTCGATCCACCGGCGTATCCAAAGTATCCAGTTCTGAAACCTTCACAGCAGTGGGCTTCAGCTCGAACGGCTTCGTCCCAATCATCGGTACCTCGCGGACCGAGGAAAATCGGACCACGGAACTCACCGAGGCAACCGCCTACGCACCGCCGCAGATCGCGACGACATGCCCCTTGGTGTTGGGCCTGCTGCTGACGATCCCTGCGGCCATCGTGCTCATTGGCGGCATCAGCGACTTGATCACGCACCCAGGAGTGCAAAACCCAACCATCACAACGACTCTCGGCGAGACCATCGTCCGAATGATCTTCGTTCTCATGGCAGCTATTCCGGCAGCTGTGGCGTTCCTTATCGCTGCAATCCGCATACGCCGAAACGGCCTGATCACCCACGGGTGCAGCGCGGCGTACGAGGTTTGGCGGACCGGCTTCTACTGCCATCGCTGTGAAACCTGTTACTTCCCAATCACATCCAACGAGCGCATCCCGGCCCGGCAACCACTGTCCACGGCCCAATTCCGGCGGATCGTCTGGAGCGCAGGAGGTTACGCGAACATCTGACATGCATCCCCGCGATACTGCCGGTATGGAACGCACAAGACCGATTCGACGACCGCCCGACACAGGTTCCAGCTCTCCGGATAGGTCTCAACATGACAGAAAAAGACTGGCAGGCCAATTCTTTCGCGATCCACCGATCCTCAACCTGACCTGAAATATCCCCTGGCGACGTCTGGTTCGACCACGCGACCTTCTCCGAAACCGCCTCGTTCCGCGACGCGACCTTCTCCGGCGGCGTCTCGTTCGCCGCCGCAACCTTCTCTGAAACCGCCTGGTTCGACGACGCGACCTTCTCGGGCACCACCGAGTTCGATGGCGCGACCTTCTCCGGGAACGCCCGGTTCGACCGCGCCAACTTCTCTGGGGCCGCCTGGTTCTCCCACGCGTCGTTCTCCGACACCGCTGTGTTCGAGAACGTGGACTTCGGTACCAAGCCCATTTCGTTCGCCGAACCCAAACGGTGGGGGCCACCGGCACCGGTCTTCGACTGGTCTGCGGACATCACCTTGAAACCCGCCAATGTCGAACCCCAGGGTTGACCGCCAGTCGCGGTGACACGGTTGCCCTCTTCATAGTGAAGAGGGTGTTGGAAATCGATCGTTTTTCCGACACTCGACCAGTCGGCGGAGAGTCCCTGGTCGGCCTCGCCGGACCACTGTCGGAAAAACATGTCGAAAAGTCTTGCTGTGCAACAAGTCCTGTCGGACCTTTCTCGTACAGTCACGCCACGACCGAAACCTCCGCCGCGCCCGCGGTGCTGCGAGACGACGCATGTGTCGCCCCTCGTGGCGGTCTGGACGGGCACAGAACTCGGCCAGTCTGTTTGCCCTCTTCACTTTTCCGTTGTCCGGCTTCGTAAAGTGTCGGAGTCGTCTTTCTCCTCACTCCCGGGGTGGGATCCACTCGTACGGCCAACCTCCGGCAGCAGAGCAGCATCTTCGGATCCATTTCCCGCCAGCGGGTTTGGCTGCCCCGAGGCTATGTCCGGTTGTGCTCTGACCAGTTTCGTTGTTTCTGTCTGGCGGGATGCGGAGATCAGCTGTCGTGCACGCTTCGTACTGATTTCGAGTAGTTCGGCGATCTCGGTGTCGGTGTGGCCTTGGTCTTGGATTGTGGAGGCCGCTGCTGCCTGCGCTTGTTCGTGACCGGCGATCTCCTGTTCGGCGTGAGCGGTGACGTCTTCGATCCGGCGTTTGAGGTCGTCGATGTCGGTATCGCGGCGCTGTTGCACGAGCCCGATGGCGTGCCATGCGTTGATGTAGTCCCGCACTGCTGCGGTGACGATCTTTTCGCGTTCACGCACCGCGGCTCGGCGGTCCAGGGCTCTGCGGCGTGAGCGTTGCAGGCGTGCGGCGACTTCCGGTGATGACCCGCGGCGGACGCGGGCGGGGCGGGGGCGGCGATTTTCGTCCATAACGAACTCCTGACACGTGTGAAACCGGTCAGTCCCTCGCACACGCCACCATACCCGGTGCCGCTGGCTCGAGTGCATACACAGACCGGCTCTATCGATCCCGCTGGGTAGCAGTCCTGCCCCTGAGCAAGCGCCCTGGACGCCTTGAGGTCCGGACACACATGGCATCCAAGCGAATTCGATCGTTTCGCCTGCTCAACAGACCCGTACATCCGTCAAATTCGCACCGGCGCCAGGGGCCATCCCCTCTACCGAGGAAGGAGACATCCGTGACTTGTGAGCCTGAACCGTCAGCCCTCGGCGATATGCGTGATCTGTTCGGGCACATCGAATCCACGATGAACACTGTGTTCGCGCAGCGAGAGTGTATGGAGGATGAGATCCGCCACGCGCAGGAACGTCACCCTGCGACGCGGGATCTGTTGTGGCACAGCGATGGGCTGTGTGTGCCGACTCATCGAGTGATGTCGACCGAGTTCATATATCGCAGCCATGTGCGCGAGTTGCTCGAACGTGTTGCCGCAGGCGCCGATACCCGGCCAGGCACCGCAGCCGAGGTTGCCGCGGCGATGATGACCACCAGCCTCGCCGGGCCGCTCAACAGCACTGGCATGGGCTTGTATCTGCGGATGTGGCGCAAGGCCGGTTTCTCTCCGGTCGGCGACTCGACACGCGACTACTACGAAGACGCCGTGGGCCCGCTGATCGACGATGCCGAGACCACGACCCGCCGCAAACTGGCAGCCGCTACCCGCACGCTGGGCACCATCACCTGCACCGGACACCACGACCCGAACTGCCAATTCACCGCCCCCGGCCACTGAACGCTCACGCGCCTCGCCCGACTCGGATGCCGGCTTCACTCTGGCCTCCTTCCGCGGCGTGACCGCCGCCTGCTCTCCGAATGTTGTTGACGCCGTGACGGATTCCGCCGTCACGGCATTCGTCGTTTCTGCACCCGTTTCAGGAGGCGATCCTCATGCCCTATCTGTCGGTGTCTCTCGCCCCGCCGTGCGCGCTGTGCGGATCCCGAACTGCCGGTGTCCGCCACGGCACCGCCGAGAACGAAACCGTCTGTACCGCATGCCTTTCCATGATGTCGTGGTGTGACCGGTGCCGGGCCCCGAGCCGGGTACTGGTCACGACCTCCGATTCGGGGAACTGGTGCGGCGCGTGCGTGGCCGGGGTCGCGATATGCGCGCACTGCGGCCGCTACAGCGACAATCAGGTCCCCGCAGTGGGTGGAGTCACTGTGTGCGCGGTGTGCGCACACCGTCATTTCGATCAGTGCAGCATGTGCGCGCTCTGGGCCGCGACGACGCGCTACGTTTCCGGCGGGCGTCGCGTCTGCCAGGGTTGCGCGGCCGGGTTCGCCCCGTGTGAGGACTGCGGCACGCTGCTGCCGGACTACACCGCTTGTGATGCGTGTCATTCGGGTCCAGAGGTGTGGAATTACAGCTATAAACCCGATCCCCGCTTTTACGGCACCGGACCGCTATATCTGGGGATGGAGCTGGAAATCATTGTCCCTCAACGCCATCGGCACGAAGCGATATCCGCGGTCACTGACGCGGTCGGGCGGCTGGCGTACCTGAAGAACGATTCCTCGATCGAGCCGTCGGGGTTCGAGCTGGTTACCCATCCGATGGATTTCCCGTTCGCGATGGGTGAGTTCCCGTGGCCGTTGCTGGGTGAGCTGTCCGCGCTGGGCTGCAGCTCGGATCGGCGGGTCGGATTGCATGTGCATGCCTCGCGTGCCGGGTTCTGTTCCCCCGCGCACATCTACCGGTGGGCTACGTTCCTGTACCGCAACGAGATCGCGGTCACCGAACTCGCTGGCCGCCGGTCTCGGTACGCGCGGTTCTCTCCCCAGGCGCGCACCCGCATCAAGGACACCGCCAAGGGGCATCCACACGGAAACGACGTGGACCGCTACCAGGCGGTGAACCCGCATCCCCGCCACACCCTCGAGGTGCGGATATTCGCCGGATCGCTGAATCCGGTCCGGGTTCAGGCCGCGCTGAGCTTCGTGGCAGCCTCGATCGAATACACCCGCGGTCTCACCGCGCATGACATCGCTGCCCATCACGGTTGGGACTGGCCGCGATTCACCGACTGGGTGCACGCCCACACCGGCTACCCGGCCCTGTCCGAGCGTCTGGGAGAGGTGAGCCTGGCGTGTGCCTCCTGACATTCTTCCCCGGCGGTGTCGGCCCGGACCTGTCCGCTCTCGCGATCGGCGCGAGCATCAATCGCGACGGTCACGGATGGGCCGTGCTCACCGACACACAGATCGTCACCGGGCACGGGATGGACGCCGATCAGGTGATCGCCGAATTCGCGCACGCCCGGGACCAACACCCGAACGGGCCCGCGGTGTTCCATTCCCGGTGGGCCACCCGCGGCATCATCACCCTCGGCAACTGCCATCCGTTCCCCCTGGGGCGCGATGAGCGAACCTGGCTGGCACACAACGGAACCCTGCCCCAGCGCGTGCATCCACGCCCGTACGATCCGCGGTCGGACACCCGGATCGCCGCCGAGGACTACCTCCCCAAGCTGCCGTTCGGGTCGGTCGATACCCGGCGCGGATTCCGGGGCCTGGAATCCTGGCTCGGCCACAGCAAACTCGTCCTGCTGACCCTCGACCCCGCCTACGCCCATCGCTCGTATGTGTTCAACGAGCACCTCGGGATCTGGGAGTCGGGCATCTGGTACTCCAACACCGGCTACCAAGCCCGCCAACCCCGGTCGTGGCGGGGCCCGTGCCGGTACTGCCGCACCCACGGCCCCGAGCCAGGAAGCCGGTACTGCAGCCGGTGCGGCTGGTGCTTCATCTGCCTGGCCGACTTCGCCGACTGCGACTGCTACTCACTGGCCTCCCGCCGCCGCCCGCGCACCTGCGCTGCGTCCCGGCCCTGACGGCGACGAGTCCGACCGATCCGAGGGCACCCCGCGTCTGGTCGTACGCCGTTCCCCCGTTCGCACCGTTTTCGACGGCCCCGCACCCTATCCGCCCCGGGGTGCGGGGCCGTCGTCGTTTCCGTTGAAGAGAGGCGATCTGTCATGCCTGTGTCCGACGATGTGCAGTGCCGCAACTGTTCTGCCGTGCTGCCAGAGGATTCACCCGATTCGCGTTTGTGCCAGGACTGCGGGGATTGGTCAGTCTGCGAGGGATGCGCGCGGCCCGCCGAGGAGCTGTACCTCGCCGTCGACAGTAGTGAACTGTGTGAGGACTGCTGCGCGGACTACGGGCTGTGTGATCGCTGCGACCGGTACGACGAGAGCACCTACACCCTCGATAACGACGACGTGATCTGCGAGGGCTGCTCCTCATTGTATGACGAGTGCGGCAACTGCTACACCCTGCTGGCCGAGGGGCACACATACTGCGAATCCTGCGGGCACGCAATCGGATCCGACGACCGTATCCACGACTACTTCTACAAGCCCGCACCCCGGTTCCATGGAGCCGGGCCGCTGTTCCTCGGGTTCGAACTCGAGATCAAGACCCTGCCCCGGGCACTGGAAGAGTGTGTCGATCTGGCTCTGGACCGGCTGCGCGGTCTGGGCTATTTGAAGGAGGACTCCTCGATCGGGTGCGGGTTCGAACTCGTCACCCACCCGATGAGTTACGCGTACGCGATCGACCGGTTCCCATGGGATCTGCTGCCCGCCCTGGCCGCGCGAGGCGCGTACACCGACCGCCACGTCGGATTGCACGTGCATGTCTCCCGTGCCGGATTCTCCTCCCCCACTCACGCGTATCGGTGGCTCAAGTTCGTGTATCGCAACCAGGGCCCGGCCACGGTGCTCGCGCGCCGGGATCCGGCCTCCTGGGCGAGTTTCGACCCCTACGCCCGCTCGAGGACCGCTCGCATTGTCAAGGGTGAGCGCGGATTCGGACGCTGCCAGGCGGTCAACGCCGAGCCCGAGGACACCTTCGAGGTGCGGATCTTCGCCAGTTCCCTGCACCCGCAGCAGGTTCACGCCGCCCTCGGGTTCGTCGACGCCACCGTCGCGTACACCCGCACCCTCACCGCCGCCGACATCGCGCGCCGCCGCGGCTGGGAATGGACCGCGTTCACCACCTGGCTGCGTACCCGCCCCGCCTACACCCCGTTGCTGACCGAACTGGAGGACCTGGCATGTGCATCCTGACCTACTTCGCCCCGGGTATCGCACCCGACCTGGACGCCCTGTGGGGTGGGGCGCTGGCCAACCCGCACGGCCACGGCTACGCCGTCATCACCGGGGACCGGATCGTGGTCGGGCGCGGCTTGGACCCCGACGTGGTGATCAGTGAATTCGCCGCTGTGCGTGGCGAATACCCCGAGGGTGCGGCGTTGTTCCATTCCCGTCTGGCCACGCACGGCCCGATCGACCTGGCCAACACCCATCCCTTCGCGGTCGGTGGCGACGAGCGAACCGTCATCGCGCACAACGGGATCCTGCCCGCCAGCATGCACCCGGGGCCCGGTGATCTGCGCTCGGATACCCGCATCGCCGCCGAGGACTTCCTGCCCCGCCAGCCCTTCGGATCGCTGAACTCCCGCATCGGGCATGACCGGCTCGAGCGGTGGCTCGGCACCGACAAGATGGTGCTGTTCACGGTCGATCCCGCCTATCAGCAGCGTGTCCTGCTGTTCAACCAAGACCTCGGACACCGCAGCGATGCAGGGATCTGGTACTCGAACCTGTCCTACCGCACCCCGCGATGGGCATACGGCAGTGACTACAGCATCGAGGACGAGGTGTACTGCCTCGATTGCGGCGAATACGACCCCGAACGCCCCGGCTCGCACTGCACCTACTGCGGATTCTGCGCCGAGTGCCTGCGGACCTTCCCGCACTGCGAATGCCGCGACCTGCACGGCCGCGACCGATACGCGGACCTCAATGAATACCTCACCGCCTGATCGCCGGTCGCCGAATCAGCCGGGCCCGCCAGGTTCACCGCGGCGGCGGGGCACCGCCGCGCGCATCGCTCATGCCAATCCGTTTTCGCCGAGAGGAGCACCACTGTGCAGTCGATGACCGACACCACGCATACACCCGACCCGCAGCGGCGGAGTACCTGCCCGGCACCGGACCGGTGAAATCTCGGTTCCTGGCGAGGAATCGGATCAACAGAGGCGCTCTCGCGCGGAGTGTTGGTGTGCGAAACGGGCCTGCGCAGCGGCGCAGCCAACACCGTGCAGTGGGCCACCCGGCTGGGCCGCCCGGTCGGTGCGGTACCAGACCCGATCATCGACCACATCGAGGTACTCACCGCCGGTAGCCGACATGCCAGCGGCCTCACCATGTTCGGGCGGGCTCCACCGCTGATACCGCCGGTCCACGTCAGGTCGGTTCCTTCGGCCCGATCCCCATCACAGCGCCCCGTCCTGTCCGCCCCAGCGGACCGGACGGGGCGCTGTCGTCTGCATGCATCCCTCTGTCCCGAAAGGCGATTACTCATGCCTTCTGCTGTGACTCAGGCGCGTTGCTCGACATGTTCGACTGCCCTGCGGTCCGACGATCCGAGCACCGACCATCCGCTCTGCGACGTCTGCACCCAAACCTCTTGGTGCGATGAGTGTTCCCTGCCCGCGACCGAACAACATATGACCGTCGATGACGGGGTGCTGTGTGGCGACTGCGTCACCGCATGGTCCGCGTGCGGGCGCTGCGACCGCTACACCCAGGACACCGACGGCACTGTCGAGGACGGGCCGGTCTGCGACGACTGCGCCGCGCACTATTGCCGCTGCGACGACTGCGGGCTCCTGGATCGATACCTGCGCGAGCTCGACAACGGCACCGAAATCTGCGCGCACTGCGCGATCGACTATTGCTCGTGTCAGCGCTGCGACGCACTGATCACCGGCTACGCCGACTACTGCTCGGATTGCTCGCGCAGCAACGGCATCCACGATTACAGCTACAAACCCACCCCGCTGTTCCACGGGACCGGACCGGTGTTTCTGGGCCTCGAACTCGAACTCAAAACCTCCGACGGGGATTGCTACGACTGTGCCCGCCTGGCCACCAGCACGTTGGGTCACCTCGGGTATCTCAAGGACGACGGTTCGATCGGGTACGGGCGCGGGTTCGAGGTGGTCACCCACCCGATGTCCTACCCGTACGCGATGCAGCAGTTTCCGTGGGATCTGCTACCCCGACTCGAGGAGCGTGGCGCGTACATCGATAGCGATGTCGGGATCCATGTGCACGTCTCCCGTGCGGGGTTCGCTTCGCCGGTGCACGTGTATCGGTGGATGAAGTTCTTCTACCGCAACGAATCCCACCTCACCCGGTTGGCGCGGCGCTCCTGCGACGAGTGGGCGGCGTTCGAGCCCGGCGCACGGGCCGGGATCGTCGATTTCGCCAAGGGCAACCATCAATGGGGCCTCGGGGACGGGGGCCGCTATCAGGCGATCAACACCCTGCCCGAGCACACCTTCGAGGTACGGATCTTCGCCAGTTCCCTGATCCCGCAACAGGTTCAAGCCGCCCTCGGGTTCGTGGCCGCCTCGGTCGAGTACACCCGCATTCTCACCAGCATCGACATCGCCCGCCGTCACGGCTGGGAATGGACCGCATTCGTGACCTGGCTGCGCGCCCATCCCGATTACGCGCCGCTGCTGGCCGAACTGGAGGACCTGGCATGTGCATCCTGACCTTCTACAAACCCGGCATCACCCCCGACCTCGACGCCCTTGCTGCCGGGGCGGATGTCAACCCGGACGGGCACGGCTACGCCGTCATCGCCGAGGACCGGATCCTGGTCGGTCACGGCCTGGACCCCGAGGAGGTGATCGACGAATTCGCTGCCGTGCGTGCACGATTCCCGCACACCCCGGCGTTGTTCCATTCCCGCCTGGCCACCCACGGACACATCGGCACCGACAACTGTCACCCCTTCCACGTCGGTGGTGACGAGCGAACGGTACTGGCGCACAACGGGATCCTGCCCGCCACGGTGCAACCCCTCACCGGTGATCCGCGCTCGGACACCCGGATCGCGGCCGAGGATTTCCTCCCCCGGCAGCCGTTCGGACCGCTGGACTCGTGGACCGGCCGCTGCGGGCTCGAAACCTGGTTACGCACCGACAAAATGGTGCTGCTCACCCTCGACCCCGGCTACCGGCACACCGCCTACATCTTCAACGAACACCTCGGGCACCACAGCGACGACGGGATCTGGTACTCCAACACCACCTACCAGTGGGCCCTGAAATCTCACTGGCACAGCGCATCCGGCCCGAACGTCCTGGACGAGGCGTACTGCGGGTTGTGCGGCGACG